>NZ_CP107793.1:4800000-7749650 GCF_036345975.1 Streptomyces clavifer
GCCCCATCCGCTTCAGTGAGGCGTCGAGCGAGGACAGCAGGTACTTGCGGGAGCCCCACTCCCCGTACGGGCCGGGGTGCATCTGGTATCCGGCCTTGGTGGAGATGATCAGTTCGTCCCGGTACGGGGCGAAGTCCTGCTGGAAGAGCTTGCCGAAGTTCAGCTCGGCCGAGCCGGGCGGCGGGCCGTAGTTGTTGGCCAGATCGAAGTGGGTCACACCGAGGTCGAAGGCGCGACGGAGGATGGCCCGCTGGGAGCCCAGGCTGCGGTCGTCGCCGAAGTTGTGCCACAGGCCGAGCGAGATGGCGGGGAGCTTGAGACCGCTGCGGCCGGTGCGGCGGTACTCCATGGAGTCGTAGCGCGAGTCGGCGGCGCGATGGGGGAGGTAATCAGTCACGTTTCACTCCTTATCACGGACTTGTGACAGGCCGGGGTGGGCCCCCGTGACCCGGCGGCAGTAATGTGGCGCCTTCGGGACTTGCCGATCTGCGGCGCGTGAGCGTGGTGTGCGGACTGCGCGGCGATCCCCCGGGGACGGCCCCGGACCCCCGGCGACGGGGAGGGCGGGCCCGCGTCGGCCCGTACGGAACCGAGAGGGTGAACTCAGTGAATCTGCGCGACCTGGTGTACGGGCTCTACGCGCGCCGGGTGGAGGGACGCCTGGACCACTCCCAGGTGCCCAAGCACATCGGAGTCATCCTCGACGGGAACCGGCGGTGGGCGAAGGCCTCCGGCGGCTCGGCGGTGCAGGGGCACCAGGCCGGGGCGGACAAGATCTCCGAGCTGCTCGGCTGGTGCAGCGAGACCGAGGTCGAGGTCGTCACCCTCTGGCTGCTGTCCACGGACAACTTCGACCGGCCCGAGGCGGAGCTCGTCCCGCTGCTCGGCATCATCGAGAACACCGTGCGCCGGCTGGCGGCCGACGGGCGGTGGCGCGTCCACCACGTCGGCACGCTCGACCTGCTCCCCGCGCGGACCCAGACCGTCCTCAAGGAGGCGGAGGAGGCCACGGCGGGTACCGAGGGGATAATCGTCAACGTCGCCGTCGGCTACGGAGGCCGCCAGGAGATCGCGGACGCGGTGCGGTCCCTGCTGCTGGAGCACTCCTCCAGGGGCACGACCTTCGAGGAGCTCGCCGAGGTCGTCTCCACCGACCTCATCTCCGAGCACCTCTACACCCGTGGGCAGCCCGATCCGGACCTGGTGATCCGCACCAGCGGCGAGCAGCGGCTGTCGGGCTTCATGCTCTGGCAGAGCGCCCATTCGGAGTACTACTTCTGCGAGGTGTTCTGGCCGGCCTTCCGCAAGGTCGACTTCCTCCGCGCCCTGCGCGACTACGCGGCCCGCCACCGCCGCTACGGCACCTGAGGCCCCGTCCTCATCCACGGAGGGCGCGGCGGACGGTAAAGGCCCGCGCCACCCGGGTGCGCCGCTGGTCCACGCCGCGCGCATGGCTTCGCGTGTTCGAGGGAATACCCCTGTCAGGTCGATGTCCGGTCACCAACCAGGCGGACGTCGCAGCCAAGTGAGCGGCACCCAGCCCGCTCGCCCGGGAGGCCCTTTGCACACGAAGGACCGCACACCGTGCGGCCGACGCGGAGGGCCGGCGTTCGGCCCGCGCACGGGGTCCGAACCCGGTCCGTCCTCTCCCTTCGGGAAGTTCCGCGACCTCCGTCGCACTCCCCGACCTCGTCCGAGGGGGTACGTCCTTCCGTGGTGACCAGCACTAAGCGCCGCATGCCCGACAGGCGCACCTATGTTCTCGACACCAGCGTCCTGCTGGCCGACCCCAACGCCATGGCCCGCTTCGACGAGCACGAGGTGGTGCTCCCGATCGTCGTCGTCACGGAGCTGGAAGCCAAACGGCACCATCCCGAGCTCGGGTACTTCGCCCGGCAGGCCCTGCGCCTGCTGGACGACTTCCGGGTCCGGTACGGCCGGCTGGACGCCCCGATCCCGCTCGGGGATCTGGGCGGGACGCTCCGTGTCGAACTCAACCACTCCGACCCCGGCGTCCTGCCGGCCGGCTACCGGTTGGGGGACAACGACTCACGGATTCTCGCGGTGGCGCGCAATCTGCAGGCCGAGGGGTACGACGTCACGGTCGTCTCCAAGGACCTGCCGCTCAGGATCAAGGCGTCGTCGGTCGGCCTCCTCGCCGAGGAGTACCGCGCCGAACTCGCCATCACCGACTCCGGCTGGACCGGGATGTCGGAGCTGAGCCTCGCCGCCGAGCAGGTCGACCTGCTGTTCAGTGAGGAGACGCTCTTCATCCCCGAGGCGGCCGAATACCCCGTGCACACCGGGCTGGTCCTCCAGTCCGAGCGCGGCAAGGCACTCGGGAGGGTCACGGCCGAAGGCAGTGTGCGTCTCGTGCGCGGCGACCGGGAGGCCTTCGGGATCCACGGCCGCAGCGCCGAGCAGCGCATCGCGCTCGACCTGCTCCTCGACCCGGACGTCGGCATCGTGTCCATGGGGGGCCGGGCGGGCACCGGCAAGTCGGCCCTGGCGCTCTGCGCGGGTCTGGAGGCGGTGCTGGAGCGCCGGCAGCACAAGAAGGTGATGGTCTTCCGTCCGCTGTACGCGGTCGGCGGCCAGGAGCTCGGCTATCTCCCCGGCAGCGAGTCCGAGAAGATGAGCCCCTGGGCGCAGGCGGTCTTCGACACGCTGTCGGCGGTCGCCGGGCGCGAGGTCATCGAAGAGGTGCTGGGGCGCGGGATGCTGGAGATCCTGCCGCTCACCCACATCCGGGGCCGCTCGCTCCACGACGCGTTCGTGATCGTCGACGAGGCGCAGTCGCTCGAGCGGAATGTCCTGCTGACCGTGTTGTCCCGGATCGGGACGAATTCGCGGGTGGTGCTCACCCACGACGTGGCCCAGCGGGACAACCTCAGGGTCGGCCGGTACGACGGAGTCGTCGCCGTGGTCGAGAAGCTGAAGGGGCATCCGCTCTTCGCGCATGTCACGCTCACCCGCTCCGAGCGCTCGCAGATCGCCGCGCTGGTGACCGAAATGCTGGAGGAAGGCCGCATCTGACACGGAAGTTCCCACCCGATGCCGTCCGGCGAGCCAAGGATCCTAGCCGGGCGGCATCGTGCTGCGCCGTCATTTCCAGAAAAGACGTGCCCCAAACGAGGTGTGAGCTTTAACACGCAACACAGAATTGCAACGCGCCGTGTCCTTCCGGCAGAGTCTTGCTTCCGTCAGGCCCCGCATACGGCACTTGGGCACCTCCAGAGGCGCCACGCACCACACAACTCAACACCTGCCGTCCGTATGCCGCCCGCGAGCACCACGCGGCACTTCCGAAAGGGAGTTGCCCACCGGGCCCGTGCCTCCCGTGACCCAAGCAGTAGGGAGGCCAGTGTCAAGGGCACGATTGCGCCCGCGAGGTCACCTAAGCGGGCGATGCTGGAAGGACACCGTGTGAGCCGGATCTCGGTCCGGGGGTTCGCCGTGGCATCTGCCACCGCCGTAACCACCGTAGGCGCCGTTGTAGGCGTTGCGTCGGGCAGCACTCCCGCTGTCGACGACAACAACTTCGAGGCGGCCGCAGCCGACACCACGCTGCTCGCAGACATCCCCGCGGGTCAGCAGGCCCAGGTGCAGACCGCTTCGCTGACACAGCAGGCCGACGCGCAGGCCTCCGCGGCGGACGCGGCAGCCAAGAAGTCCGCCGAGGAGACTGCCCGCGTCCAGGCTGCCAAGGACGCCAAGTCGAAGAAGCAGGCGGCCGAGGACAAGCTGGAGGCCGAGCGCGAGGCCAAGGCGAAGGCCAAGGACGACGCCGAGCGTGCGAGCCGGTCCTCCGTCCGTGACGCCTCCTCGTTCTCCGCCAAGGGCTCCTACACGGTGGCCGAAGTCCAGGCGATGGCCCGGCAGATGGTTCCTGCCGACCAGTTCCAGTGCTTCAGCAACATCGTGAACCACGAGTCGACGTGGAACTACCGGGCGAGCAACCCGTCGTCCGGGGCGTACGGCCTGATGCAGGCGCTCCCCGCCTCGAAGATGGTCTCCGCCGGCGCCGACTGGCAGACCAACCCGGCCACCCAGATCAAGTGGGGCCTCAGCTACATGGACGGCCGCTACGGCAGCCCGTGCGGCGCCTGGTCGTTCTGGCAGGCCAACAACTGGTACTAGGGAACCCCCGGGTCCCCGCGCTCGACCTCCGTGATGCCCCGCACCGTCCTACGGTGCGGGGCATCACGCTGTACGGTCGATCCGAGCAGCTCCGGGGGGAGTGAGGAGAGCTGACGGGGGAAAGGGAAAAATCATGTCCAAACTTCCGGGATGGCTCGGTCGGCTGGGTGCTGAACTGACCGCGGTCGGGGCGCGCCTGGAAGAACGGCGCGCCGAGGGTGCCCGCCGCGACGACGCGGACGCCGACGCCGCGGAGACGTCCTCGTCGACGCTCTCGACCGTTGCCGCCGAACAGGTGCCCGCTCCACCCTCCTACGCCCCCTCCGTCGCCGCCAGGCCCGACCCGGTCGCCGCCATCCCGTGGGGGATGCGCGTCGCCGCCGAGGCGGGCTGGCGGCTGCTGGTCCTGGCGGGCACGCTCTGGGTGCTGATGCGCGTCGTCAGCGCCGTCCAGCTGGTCGTCCTCGCCTTCGTCGCCGCACTGCTGGTGACCGCGATGCTCCAGCCCACCGTCGTACGGCTGAGGCGGCTCGGGCTGCCGCGCGGTCTCGCCACCGCCGTCACCGCCGTGCTCGGCTTCGTCGTCATGGGCCTGGTCGGCTGGTTCGTCGTGTGGCAGGTGATGGACAATCTGGACACGCTCTCCGACAAGGTGCGCGACGGCATCGACGAGCTGAAGCGCTGGCTGCTCGACAGCCCGTTCCACGTCACCGAGTCGCAGATCAACGACATCGCGAAGAACCTCAGCGACACCATCGGGACCAACACCGAGGAGATCACCTCCGCAGGGCTGCAGGGCGTCACCGTGATGGTGGAGGTCCTCACCGGGATACTGCTGGCGATGTTCTCGACGCTCTTCCTGCTCTACGACGGGAAGCGCATCTGGCAGTGGGTGCTCAAGCTGGTCCCCTCCCAGGCCCGCCCCGGAGTGGCCGGCGCGGGACCGCGCGCCTGGCGGACGCTGACCGCCTACGTGCGGGGCACGGTGATCGTCGCCCTGATCGACGCGATCTTCATCGGTCTGGGGATCTACATCCTCGATGTGCCGATGGCGGTGCCGCTCGCCGTCTTCATCTTCCTCTTCGCCTTCATCCCCCTGGTCGGCGCCGTGATCTCCGGGGCGCTCGCCGTGGTCGTCGCGCTCGTCACCCAGGGCGTGTTCACCGCCCTGATGGCGCTCCTCGTGGTGCTCGCGGTGCAGCAGATCGAGGGCCACATCCTGCAGCCCTTCATCCTGGGCCGCGCGGTGCGCGTCCACCCGCTGGCCGTCGTCCTGTCGGTCGCCGCCGGCGGCATGATCGCCGGTATCGGAGGTGCGGTCGTCGCCGTCCCGCTCGTCGCCGTGACGAACACGGTGGTCGGCTACCTGCGGGCGTACGGGCGGGAGACCGCCCTGCGCCACTCGCCCCCGCCGCACGGCGCGACGGCCATCTCGGTGGCGCCGACGCCGGCCCCCGCCCCCCGCGGGGCCGACGACACACCGGAGCCCGCGGGCGCCGAGCCGGGCACGCAGGACGAGTCGCCGAAGTGAGGCCGCAGGACCACGGCCCACAGGAGCGGCACGGAACATGAGAAGGGCCCCGGGGACGGTCGGTCGTCCACGGGGCCCTCCTCGTTCAAGGGGTACTGCGGTCCTACTCGGCGAGAACGGCCTCAGCCTCGAGGGTCACGCCCACCGCCTGGATCACCGATGCGATCTTGACGGCTTCCTGAATGGTCTCACGGTCCACGCCGGCCTTGCGCAGCACCTGCTCGTGGGAGTCCAGGCACTGGCCGCAGCCGTTGATCGCGGAGACGGCGAGCGACCACAGCTCGAAATCGACCTTCTCCACGCCGGGCTTGCCGATGACGTTCATCCGCAGGCCCGCACGGAGGTTCCCGTACTCGGGGTCCGACAGCAGGTGCCGGGTGCGGTAGAAGACGTTGTTCATCGCCATGATGGCGGCGGCCGACTTCGCGGCGGTGTACGCCTCGGCGGAGAGGGCGGCCCTGGCCTCCGGCTCCAGCTCGCGCAGCACCTTCGGCGAGCGCGAGGCGATCGCGCAGGCCAGGACGGTGCCCCACAGCTGCTGCTGGGGGAGCTCGCTGTTCCCGATGACGGAACCGAGGTTCAGCTTCAGGTCCTTGGCGAAGTCCGGTATGGCGGACTTGAGTTCGTCGAGTGCCATGTCGGTATCAGCTCACTCGCCGGAGAGGAGGGCGACCGGGTCGAGGGTGGTCTCGCCCTTGGTCCAGTTGCAGGGGCAGAGCTCGTCGGTCTGCAGGGCGTCGAGGACCCGCAGGACCTCCTTGGGGTTACGGCCCACGGAACCGGCGGTCACCATCGTGAACTGGATCTCGTTGTTCTGGTCGACGATGAAGACGGCGCGCTGGGCGAAGCCGTCCTCGCCCTCGATGCCGAGGTCACGCATGAGCTCGTGCTTCGAGTCGGCCAGCATCGGGAAGGGCAGGTCGGTCAGGTCCGGGTGGTCCTTGCGCCAGGCGTGGTGCACGAACTCGGAGTCGCCGGAGAAGCCGAGGACCTGCGCGTCACGGTCGGCGAACTCGTCGTTCAGCTTGCCGAAGGCGGCAATCTCGGTGGGGCACACGAAGGTGAAGTCCTTCGGCCACGCGAAGACGATCTTCCACTGACCCTCATAGGTCTTGTGGTTGATCTGCTCGAACTCCTTGCCGCTCTCCAGCGACACGCAAGCGGTCAGGTCGAACTCGGGGAACTTGTCACCGACAGTGAGCACGCGCTCTCCTTGCAGCGTAGGAAATCCCTTTTTGGGGGCGTTCCTGGGGGTTGGACGATCACCACCTTGGCACAGAGTGCATTGATCGCGGAAATAGCTACACTCGGTCGTGATGATCGGAGGTGCCTATCAGTGGCGTATGTAAATCATGCCAATAGGTCCAAGCAGCCCAGCCTCTCGCAGCTGCGCGCTTTCGCGGCCGTCGCGGAACATCTGCACTTCCGGGACGCGGCGGCATCTATCGGGATGAGTCAGCCCGCACTCTCCGGCGCCGTGTCGGCACTGGAGACGGCACTCGGTGTCCAACTCATCGAGCGTACGACGCGCAAGGTGCTGCTCTCGCCCGCGGGGGAGCGGCTCGCGGTGCGGACCAGGGCGGTGCTGGAGGCGGTCGGCGAGCTGATGGAGGAGGCCGAGGCGGTGCGGGCGCCGTTCACCGGGGTGCTCCGGCTCGGGGTGATTCCCACGGTCGCGCCGTACCTGCTGCCGACCGTGCTCAGGCTGGTCCACGAGCGCTACCCGGAGCTGGACCTCCAGGTGCACGAGGAGCAGACCTCCTCGCTGCTGGACGGCCTGGCGGCGGGCCGGCTGGACCTGCTGCTGCTCGCCGTGCCGCTAGGCGTGCCGGGAGTCACCGAACTGCCCCTCTTCGACGAGGACTTCGTCCTGGTCATGGAGCAGGAGCACGAGCTGGGCGGACGTACGGACATCCCGCGTGAGGCACTGCGGGGCCTGCCCCTGCTCCTGCTCGACGAGGGGCACTGCCTGCGTGACCAGGCGCTGGACATCTGCCGCGAGGCGGGACGCACGGAGGGGGCGCCGGTGACGACGACCGCGGCCGGTCTCTCCACCCTGGTGCAGCTCGTCGCGGGCGGGCTCGGGGTGACGTTGCTGCCGCGTACGGCGGTGACGGTGGAGACCGCGCGGAACGATGCGCTGACCACCGGGTACTTCGCCGAACCGGCGCCCTCGCGGCGGGTGGCGCTCGCGGTGCGGACGGGAACGGCGCGGCACGCGGAGTTCGAGGAGTTCGCGGCGGCGCTGCGCGAAGCCATGGCGGCCCTTCCGGTGCGGGTGCCCGGAGAGGGGTGAGCGCGCCCCCCGACGCGCTCACCCCTCCCGCCGCCTCACTCCGTGCGCAGCCCGTCCGGGCGCATCGCGCGCCACAGCAGGGGGAGCGAGAGAAGGGTCACGGCCACGACGAGGACCGCGCCCGCGCCCGCCATCGGCAGGAACAGCCACCACTGCGTCACGGTCTTGCCCATCATCCACGTCAGCACGGCACCGAGCCCGAGACCGCCCGCGGTCGCGGCCAGAAGGCCGACGGCCACCGGCACGGCGGTCTGCCAGAGCACCGACCAGCCGAGGGTGACGCGCCTGGTGCCGAAGGCGACCAGGACCGACAGCAGCCGCTTGCGCTCCCGGAGCTGTTCCAGCTGGGAGATCAGCATCGAGGCCGCGATCAGGATCAGCATCGCCACCGCGCCCAGCCGCAGGCCCGTCTGCACGCTGGCGTACTGGCGCTCGCGTTCCGTCGAGGCCAGGGTGGCGACCCGCATCCCCGGGTCAATCCGGGCGGCCGTGTTGCGTACGTACTCGGAGACGTCCTCCACGCCCTCGTCGACCTTGATCTGCGCGGTCGTCCGGGCGCTCGGCAGGGTGCGGGGGTCGATGGCCCCGACGGTGGTCATGATGCCCCGGCGCTCCTCGCCGAGCGGGTCGGGAGCGGCTGTCACCGTCCGGGTGTCCGCGGGCAGGATCCAGCGCACCGACTTCGCTCCCGGCAGCCAGTCGCGGGTGGGGTTGAGCTCGATCTCCTCGCCCTTGCGCGCCGTCTCGTCGATCCAGTCGCTCGCCTCCTTGTCGCCCCTGGGATGGACGACGAAGGAGTCTCCCTCCTCACAGGAACCGATCTCGGCGAGTTCCTTCAGGGTGGCGCAATCGCCGACGCTGAGGGTGGTGGTGGGGGCGACCTCGTCCTTCCCGTACTTCCCCGGCCTGGTCACGTACGTCTCGACCGTGCCGATGACGGCCTCCACGCCCCTGGTGGACCGAAACGCCTCGATGGTCCGGGTGGCCGCGTCCCCACTCACCGTCTCGGAGAAGGTGTGGAACTGGGCGCGCGACGGGTCCTGCCCCGTCATCTGCTCGAATTCGTCGCCCACCGCCGCGAACAGCATCTGCAGGGCCACGGCGCCGGCCACCGCGACGGTGATGCCGCTCACCGCGCGGGACGCCGCCCCGCTGTTCAGCTGGAGGCGGCGGACGGCGAGCTGCCAGGGCAGCGGGCCCCCGTGCAGCCTGTCCACGCACGCCCCGACCAGCCAGGGCAGCAGCAGTGCCAGCCCGACCAGGACCAGTACGGCGCCGACCGCGATGGGATAGGGGTCGACCGGTGTGAATTCGTCGACCCTGCCCGTCAGGACCAGTACCGCCAGTCCCACGACCGGCATCGGCAGCCGCCACCACAGCCGGCGCCGGTGGCTTCCGCCGCCGCGTACGACGCCCAGCGGCTCGACGACCACGGCCCGCATGGCGACCAGGGTGACGAGCACCGCGGCCGAGGGAACTCCGACGCCGATCAGCGTCGCCGGCCAGACCGAGGGGGTCAGGTCGGAGGGGAAGGCGCTGTGGCCCCACACCTCGACGCGGCCGACGAACCTGCGGCCCACGAGGAAGAGGACCGCTCCGGTCAGCAGCCCGAGCACGGAACCGAACAGCGCCTCACCGGCCGCGATCCTGCGGGTCGTCCGGATGTCCGCACCGACCAGGCGAAGCGCGGCGAGCCGGCGGTCGCGCCGGTCGCCGCCGAACCGTACGGCGGTGGCGATGAAGATCGCGACGGGTGCCAGCAGCACGACGCAGATCAGGATGACGAGGACGACCAGGACGGGCTGCAGCGGCTCACCCCCGCGTTCGTCCCCGTACCCGGCCAGCCGGTGACCGCCGGTGGCGGGAGTCAGCGAGTCGCTGCCCGCGTAGAAGTACAGCTCACCCGGGGAACGGAGTCCCGCGTCGGCGATCGTCGAGGTGACCCGGTAGGGCAGCCGCTCCCTGAGGAGCGCGCCCTCGGACGAGGCCAGCAGGTCCCGGAGGGCGGGGGAGGCCGCCATCTCCCCGGATTCGGGGAAGGCCGCGACCCCGGGAGGGAGGACCGGGCGGGCACCCTCGGCGCGCATCAGGAAGCCTTCGACGGCGAGGCCGCGGTACTCGGTCGCCGCGTCGACCCGCAGAACCGTGCTGTCCGACTTCGGGACGTCCTCCTTGTTGCGCGACACCGAGGCCTCCTTGCGGGCCCGGTCGCGCTCCGAACGCTGGTCCAGCAGATGCGGCACGGAGGAGGCGACCAGCAGCATCGCCACACCCAGCCCGACGCCGACAGCGGTGAGCGCGGTCCGAGCCCAGCCCTCACGCCCGCCCGCGGCGGCGAAGCGCATGCCGATACCGAGGTCGCGGAGCCAGGTCATACGGCGAACTCCGGATCCCGGACGCGTCCGTCGCGTACGACGATGTCGCGGTCGGAGTACGCGGCCACCCGCGCCTCGTGCGTCACGAGCACGACGGCCGTGCCGGCCGACCGGGCGGACTCGGTGAGCAGCTCCATGACCCGCTCGCCGTTGAGGGAGTCCAGCGCACCCGTGGGCTCGTCCGCGAAGACCACCTTGGGCGACGCGACCAGGGCGCGTGCCACGGCGACCCGCTGGCCCTGCCCGCCGGAGACCTCGCCGGGGCGCTTGGCGGCGGTGTCGTCGACCTCCAGCCGCTCCAGCCACTCCAGGGCGGTGCGCGCGGCCTGCTTGCGCTTGACGCCGTTCAGCCGGAGAGGCAGTGCGACGTTCTCCAGGCAGGTCAGTTCGGGAACGAGCTGGCCGAACTGGAACACGAAGCCGAAATCGCCGCGTCGCAGGGAGCTGCGCTCGGCGTCGGACATCCCGGACAGGTCGCGGCCCGCGTACGTGAGGGTGCCCGAGTCGGGGACGACGATCCCCGCGAGGCAGTGCAGCAGCGTCGACTTGCCCGAGCCGGAGGGGCCCAGCACGGCGACGACCTCGCCCGGATGGACGGAGAACGAGGCGCCGTCGAGCGCGGGCGTCGAGCCGTAGGCCTTGCGCAGGTCGTGGGCGGCGAGCAGGGAGCCGGCAGGGGTCACGGGGCGATCACCTCGGCGAGCTGGTCGAGGCGCGCGCCGGTCAGTTCCAGCCAGCGCAGGTCGGCTTCGAGGTGGAACAGCGCGTAGTCGCAGATGAGCTGGTCGGCGAGGTCGCCCTTGCGTTTGCGGTCGGTGAGGACGCGCATGAGCCGCAGGTGCTCGGAGCGCTGCGCGTCCAGCAGACCGGAGGCGCTGCGCCCGGTGAGCAGGGCCAGGACGACCTTGGCGTAGAGCGTCGACTGGAGGTACGGCTCGGGCTTCTCCGGCCGGCTCAGCCAGGCGCCGACATCGGTGATCCCGGCATCGGTGATGGCGTAGCGCTTGCGCTCGGGGCCGCCGTCCGACTCCACCCCGTCGACCTCGACGAGGCCGTTCTTCAGCAGCCGGGACATGGTCGCGTAGACCTGCCCGTAGTGCAGGGGCCGGTCGTGACCGAACTTCTCGTCGAAGGTGCGCTTGAGGTCGTAGCCGTGGCGGGGGCCGGACTCGAGGAGCCCGAGGAGGGTGTGACCGATTGACATGCGGCGCACTCTACATGTCGTGTATACCTCGCGTGTATACGGGCCACTCCAGGCCGGTCGGGTGGTGCGGCCCGCCCCTCGAGCCCGTCCGGCGACCGGGGGCCGGGGGCTCGGGGGCGGAGCCGCCGGGCCCCCGGCCTCACCCCTCGGTACCGGGCTCCGCGTCCGACTCGTCAAAGGGTGTGGGCTCCGGCCCGGACGCCGGCTTCGGCGGCCGCCCCCGCCGAGGGATCGGCCCCGCACCCCCCGGCAGCCGCCCCGCCTCCGCCAGCGCCCGCCGCAGCAGGAACTCGATCTGCGCGTTCGCGCTGCGCAGTTCGTCCGAGGCCCAGCGGGCCAGCGCGTCGTGCACCGAGGGATCCAGCCGCAGCAGCATCTGCTTGCGCCGCGGCCGCCCGGCAGGGGTGGAGGCGTCGTCCGTCACTGGTAGAGCGTGCCCGTGTTCAGGACCGGCTGCGCCGCCCGGTCACCGCACAGCACCACCATCAGGTTGCTGACCATCGCCGCCTTGCGCTCGGCGTCGAGCTCGACGATGTCCTGCTCGGCGATGCGGGTCAGCGCCATCTCGACCATGCCCACCGCGCCCTCGACGATCTGCTGGCGGGCCGCGACGACGGCGCCCGCCTGCTGCCGCTGGAGCATCGCCGAGGCGATCTCGGGGGCGTACGCCAGGTGACTGAAGCGCGACTCGATGATCAGCACGCCCGCCGCCTGGACCCGTGCGGTGAGCTCGACGGCGAGCTTCTCGGTGATCTCCTCGGCGTTGCCGCGCAGCGAGAGCCCGCCCTCCTCGTGGGCGTCGTACGGGTACTCGATCGCGATGTGCCGGACGGCCGCCTCGGTCTGGGTGGCGACGAACTCCAGGAAGTCGTCGACCTCGAAGAGCGCCTGTGCGGTGTCCTCGACCTTCCAGACGACGATCGCGGCGAGCTCGATCGGGTTGCCGTACGCGTCGTTGACCTTCAGGACCGCCGTCTCGTGGTTGCGGACCCGGGTGGAGATCTTGCGGCTGGAGGTCAGCGGGTTGATCCAGCGCAGGCCGTCCGCGCGGATCGTGCCGACGTACCGGCCGAAGAGCTGGATGACCCGAGCCTCGCCCGGAGCGACCATTTTCACACCGCTCATGCAGAAGAACGAGGCGACGGTGAGCAGCAGTCCGAGGATCAGGAGCGGGACGCCGACGCCGTTGTGCCCGTTGCCGCCGAGGACGCCGCCGCCGATGGCCAGGCCGATGCCGAGGAACACCCCGAGGACGGTCAGCAGCAGTCCGAAGCCGCCGGGGATGGAGTGCGCCGTCGTCTCCCTGACCTGGGGGGCGGGCATCTCGGGTGCGTCCGGAGTCAGGTCGGCGCCGGGGTCGGTGGTGCCGGGACGGTCGTGCGGTGCGGTCATGGGGTCCCCCGTCTCGTGCGGCACGGAGCCGCGCTATCAATGTGATTTCACATTAACCGACTTCGCAACCTTGTGCACCCTTCGTGAGTCGGTTCCTTGGAGAGCGGGTGCTGATTGTCACGTCCGGAAAAGACCGGATCGCTCGCCATTTGTCCGCAGCTTCGGTGTTAGCTGATTGATCTGACCGGAGCGGAACGAGCAGAGGAACAGGAGCACCACAGTCATGGGGCGAGCGGATGCGCGACGGGCTCAGGGGCAGGAAGCGCGCCGGGCCGGGAGGGGCGGCATACGCGGACTCTTCACCTGGCGGAAGATCCTGGGCACGTTCTTCGGGCTCTGCCTGCTGGTGATGGGCGCCTTCGTGGCGCTCTACATGTACGTCGACGTGCCCGCGGCCAACGCCCAGGCCGAGAAGCAGAGCAACGTCTACAAGTACAGCGACGGCACACTCCTGGCCCGGACCGGCTCCGGCGTCAACCGCGAGATCGTGGACCTCGCCGTCGTTCCCAAGGGCGTCCAGCACGCCTTCGTCGCCGCCGAGAACAAGTCCTTCTACCGGGACCAGGGCGTCGACCTCAAGGGCACCGCGCGCGGCCTGCTCAACACGCTCTCGGGCAAGGGCAAGCAGGGCGGCTCCACGATCACCCAGCAGTACGTCAAGAACTACTACCTCACGCAGGACCAGACGGTCAGCCGCAAGCTCAAGGAACTGGTGATCTCGCTCAAGGTCGACCAGAGCACGAAGAAGGACGACATCCTCGCCGGATACCTGAACACCGTGTACTACGGACGCGGTGCGAGCGGCATCCAGGCGGCGGCACAGGCCTACTACGGGGTCGACGCCAAGGACCTCGACGTCTCCCAGGGCGCCTACCTCGCGGCCCTGCTCCAGGCCCCCAGCCAGTACGACTGGGCGGTCGCCTCGCCGACCGGCAAGAAGCTCGTCAAGGAGCGCTGGGGCTACACCCTGGACAACATGGTCGACGAGGGCTGGCTCGACGGGGCGGAACGCGGCAAGCTGACGTTCCCCGTCCCGAAGTCCCCCAAGGCCGCCCCCGGCATGGAGGGCCAGACGGGCTATCTCGTCGAGGCCGCCAACCAGGAGATGGCGCGGCAGGGCGTGACCGAGGAGATGCGCGAGGCCGGCGGCTGGACGGTCACCCTCAACATCGACAAGAAGCGGCAGAAGCAGCTGGAGAAGTCGGTCGACGACCAGCTGGAGAACCAGCTCGACCGCAAGGGCAACAAGATCGACGCGACCGTCCAGGCCGGCGCCACCTCCGTCGACCCGAAGACGGGCAAGGTCGTCGCGCTCTACGGCGGCGTCGGTGCCACCGAGCACTGGATATCCAACGCCACCCGGCAGGACTACCAGCCCGCCTCCACCTTCAAGCCGCTGGTGCTCGCCTCCGCCCTGGAGAACGAGTCGGTGACCCGGAACGGCGACCTGATCGGCCTCGGCACGGTCTACGACGGAACGAGCAAGCGCCCCGTCGTGGGCAGCGACACCCCGTTCGCGCCGCAGAACGAGGACGACATCAGCTACGACAACCCGACCGTCCAGCGGGCGATGGACAAGTCGATCAACGCCGTCTTCGCGCAGATGGTCGTCGACGTCACCCCGAGCGCCGTGAAGAAGACCGCGCTCGCCATGGGCGTACCCGACAAGAACTTCCCCGAGCGCCCCGCCATCACCCTGGGCACCATGAACGCCTCGACGTGGGACATGGCAGGGGTGTACGCCACCCTCGACAACCACGGCAAGAAGGTCACCCCGACCATCGTCAAGTCCGCGGAGCACCGCGACCGCGCCATGGAGCCGGTCGACGGGATCGGCGGCCAGGTGATCAGCCGGAGCTCGGCGGACACCGTGACGCGCGCGCTCACCGAGGTCGTCGACATCGGCTCCGGCCGTGAGGCCAACACCTCGGCCTACGACGCGGCGGGCAAGACGGGTACGTCGGAGAACAACAAGGCGGCCTGGTTCGCGGCCTACACCCCTGAGCTCTCGACGGTCGTGGCCCTGTATGGCGAGTCCACCAAGGAGGGCGGCGGACAGGTCACGCTGACCGGTACGGCCAACTCGGGCCGGGCCAACGGCGGCGGCTTCCCGGCGAAGATCTGGGCGGACTACACCCTCGGTGCCCTCGGTGGCGGCTCGAACGCCAGGTTCGACCTGGAGGGCGTGGAACGCGGGGAGACGGCGGTGACCGAGACCCCCTCGGCCACGCCGTCCGAGACGGAGTCCCCGAGCCCGACGCCGTCCGAGGAGACCGCGACGCCGTCCGAGACGCCGAGCGAGACCCCGAGCGAGGAGACGACGACGAGCCGGCCGCCGAGCGAGTCGCCCTCGGTCACCCCGAGCGAGGACCCCACCGGGACGAAGGACCCCGAGGACGGGGAGCAGCCACCGGGCGAGCGGCCGGGATCCGGCATCCTGGACCAGTGAGCAGACGTGGGGGGCGGTGCCGAGGAACGGCACCGCCCCCCACGCACGCTCCGGGGCGGGCACGCTCACGCCGTCCAGCAGGTGGCACATCGTGAAACGGTCGGACGTGCGGCAAAGGTCTACGGAGCGGGAGTGGCCATCTCGAACCACACCACTTTGCCCGTGGACAGCCGGGTGGCTCCCCACCTCCTGGCCAGCCTGTTGACCAGGAACAGTCCGCGTCCGCCCTCGTCCGTGTCCCGCGCACGGCGCTGCCTGGGCAGCTGCGGTGAGTCGTCGCCGACCTCGCAGCGCAGGATGTCCGTGCGCAGCAGCCGCAGCGTCACCGGGCGCTCCGCGTACCGCACCGCGTTCGTGACCACCTCGCTGACGAGCAGCTCCACCTCGTCCGCGAGATCGTCCAGCCCCCACCGGCTCAGCGCCCTGCGGGCCAGCCTTCGGGCCCGGCCCGGGGCCGCGTCCTCCGGTTCCAGGAACCAGTACGCGACGTCGCTCGGCGCGATCCCGTCGAAACGGGCTGCCAGCAGGGCGATGTCGTCGTCCCGGTCACCCGGGCCGAGCATGTCGAGCACGTCGTCGCAGAGCGCTTCCAGCGGCGGCGAGTGGTCCGGCCCGGTCAGCTGGGCGGTGGCGGCCAGCCGCTCCCGCAGCTGCTCGATCCCGGTCCACACGTCCCGCAGCCGTGACTCGACGAGCCCGTCCGTGTAGAGCAGCAGCGTGGCTCCGGCCGGGGCGTCCAGCTCGACCGCCTCGAAGTCCACCCCGCCGACGCCGATCGGAGCGCCCGGCGGAACCCGGAGCACCTCCGCCCGGCCGCCCAGATGCAGGAGCACGGGCGGCGGGTGGCCGGCGTTGGCGATGGTGATGCGGTGGGCGACGGGGTCGTACACCGCGTACAGGCAGGTCGCCATGCGGTCACTGCCGAGCCGCTGCGCCTGCTCGTCCAGGTGGTGCAGGACCTCCTGCGGCGGCAGGTCGAGACCGGCCAGGGTCTGCGCGGTGGTGCGCAGCTGCCCCATGATCGCCGCGGAGGTCATGGAGTGGCCCATCACGTCGCCGACGACCAGGGCGACCCTGCTGCCGGGCAGCGGGATCGCGTCGTACCAGTCCCCGCCCACCCTGGCGGTCTCCGCCGCCGGGAGGTAGCGGGAGGCCAGGCGCACGCCGGTCGGCTGCGGCAGCGAGTCGGGCAGCATGGTGCGCTGCAGCTCGTCCGCGATGTACGCCTCGCGGCCGTAGAGCACGGCCTTGTCGATGCCGAGCGCGGTGTGCGTGGCCAGCTGAGCCGCGACCAGCAGGTCGTTGGCCTCGAACGGCGGGCGTTCCGTGCCGCGCAGGAAGACGGCAGCACCGATCACCCGGCGCCGCCCGCGCAGCGGTGCCAGGATCGCGCGGTGTCCGGTGGGCACCGTCCGGCCGGCCCCCAGCAGCTCGGGCAGGGCGGCGCGCGCCGCGGCGGAGTCCCCGAAGACGGGCCGCACCCCGCGCAGCACCTCGGCGAGCGCACCGCCCGCCAGGACCTCGCACAGGTCGGCGGCGGGCAGCAGCCCGGCCTGCGGGTCGGAGACGGGCAGCCTCAGCAGCCGCTCGCCCTCCGGCCCGATCTCACTCTCCTCATCGGTTAAACGCAGCCTGTCGGTACGGCGCAGCCGTAGCACGAAAGGGCTGACCGGGCGCTCGTCACCCACCGGGAGCGGGTCGCGGAGATAGACGAGTATGGCGTCGGAGAACGTCGGCACACTGGCCCGGCACAGGCCGAGCACGATCTCGTCCAGGTCTATGCCCCGGGCGATCCGGCGGGTGGCGGCGCCGACGAAGCGCAGCCGGTCACCCTCGCGGCGGGCGACGGCCTGCGTGTCGGCGGGGTCCGCCGCGGCGGACCCGGGGGCCGCACCCGGCGCCGCGGAGGGGCCGGGGACCGCGGCCGTGGCGGCGATTCCCGCTACGGCCTCCGGCTGCCGGGGCCGGGCGCGTTCCTGCGACCGGGCGGCGAGGGGCTGCCGGCCTTCGTGGGAGGTGGGATGCTCCGTCACGCGTGGGATTCCGTCCGTCCGGGCCGGTTGTATGAGGCAATCGCCTTGTGGGGCGCCACTGTGCCCCGGCAAGAGCGGTGAGAACAACGGCTGTCACCGGATGCCCCGGTAAGCGGGGCCGAAACCGAACCGCCCGTCGGTGGGCCGATATCGGTCACTCCGGCGACGGGGCAGCGGGCAGCGAACACGTCTCCACCCCCTCGTAGTGGTTCCTGCGACCGCACGGCCCACCCGGTTCCGTGGCCCCGGTGACTCATGCGGTTCGTACGGTGACTTGTGGTCAGACCCCGTGCTGCGCGCACCGGTTGTGACGAAACATACCGGCCGTGCAGTCCGTGGAAGGCGATCCTACGTTTGCCCCCCTGGGGTGCATCAAGGGTCTCACGGCGATCCGGGAGCGGGGGTGCGGTCCCAGTCATCGGGCAACGGAGGGACCTGCCACCGCGGATCGGGCCGCCAGTGCTCCCACCCGTCCCGGAACGGCGCGCCCCAGCTCCGGACCACGTCGGCCGCCGCCAGACCCGCCTCCCGCACCCGCTGCGCGGTGACGCCGTCCATCAGCCCGACCCGCTGGGCCTGGGCGAACTCGTCCTCGTCGAGCCACTCCCAGCTGCGGTCGGGATGCACGGCGATGTCGAGGAAGTGGTCCTGGGAATCGACCCCTCCGGCCCAGCGCGCACGGGGCTCCTCGAGGTTGACGTACCAGTTGCGGAAGAGCCAGCCGTGGTCCCAGAACAGCCATACCGACCAGGGATCGCCCGGCCGGGCGATCTTCAGCACGCCCGTGCCGAACCACCGGGAACGCACCGTCGTGCGCGGACGCGTGTAGCGGGTGGCGAGCGGCTCGGCATGCACCTGGGTGCCGTCGGCGAGGACCGGTTTCACGCATTCGGTACCGGGGGCCAGCCACACGGCGAGCAGCTCGTCGGTGTCCTGGACCACGGTGACCGGACGGCAGATGTGCACGGGCCGGTCACCGCCGTTGTCCCGGTAGCGCCAGAGGATCCGGTCGCCCGGCGCCCAGCGCCCGCCGTCCCCCGCACCCGCCCCGGTGTCTGCTCCCGTACCCGCTTCCGTGGCTGTCATGAAGAGATCTTAGGTACGGCGCCGCCCGCCCGCTGCGAAATGCTTCACGGCCGGGTCATGCGCAGCACGTCCAGGGCCTCGTCGAGCTGCTCCGCGGTCAGGTCGCCGCGCTCGACGTAGCCCCCGGCCAGCACCGTCTCCCGGATCGTGGTGCCCTCGGCCAGCGACTTCTTGGCGACCTTCGCCGCCTCCTCGTACCCGATGTACTTGTTCAGGGGGGTCACCACCGACGGCGACGACTCCGCGTACAGCCGGGCCCGTTCCACGTTGGCCGTGATGCCGTCGACCGTGCGGTCGGCGAGCAGCCGGGAGGCGTTGGCGAGCAGTCGCACCGACTCCAGCAGGTTCTTCGCCATCACGGGCAGCATCACGTTGAGCTCGAAGTTGCCGGCCGCACCGGCGGTGGCGACGGTGGCGTCGTTCCCCGTCACCTGCGCCGCGACCATCAGCACGGCCTCCGGGATGACCGGATTGACCTTGCCCGGCATGATCGACGAACCCGGCTGCAGGTCGGGCAGACTGATCTCGGCCAGCCCGGTGCGCGGACCGGAGGCCATCCAGCGCAGGTCGTTGGAGATCTTGGTGAGCGAGACGGCGACGGTACGGAGGTGCCCGGACGCCTCGACGAGTCCGTCCCGGGCGCCCTGGGCCTCGAAGTGGTCACGGGCCTCGGTGAGCGGCAGCCCGGTGGTGCGCGCCACCTCGGCGATCACGGCGGCGGAGAAGCCCGGCGGGGTGTTGATCCCGGTGCCCACCGCCGTACCCCCCAGTGGGAGTTCGGCGAGGCGGGGGAGCGCGGAGCGCAGCCGTTCGACGCCGTAGCGGATCTGCGCGGCGTAGCCGCCGAACTCCTGGCCCAGGGTGACGGGCGTGGCGTCCATCAGATGGGTACGGCCCGACTTCACGACATCCGCGAATTCGGCCGATTTCCGCTCCAGGGCGGATGCCAGGTGGTCCAGGGCCGGGATGAGGTCGGCGGTGACGGCGGCGGTCGCGGCGATGTGGATGGAGGACGGGAACACGTCGTTGGAGGACTGGGACGCGTTGACGTGGTCGTTGGGGTGGACCTCGCGCCCGAGCCGCTCGGTGGCGAGCGTGGCCACGACCTCGTTGGTGTTCATGTTGGACGACGTGCCGGAGCCCGTCTGGAACACGTCGATGGGGAAGTGCTCGTCCCAGCGGCCGTCGGCCACCTCGGCGGCGGCCGAGCTGATCGCCTCGGCGACGTTGGGATCCAGCACCTCCAGCTCGGCGTTGACCTTCGCGGCCGCGGCCTTGATCCGGGCCAGGGCCTCGATGTGGGCCCGTTCCAGGCGCTGTCCGGAGATGGGGAAGTTCTCCACGGCGCGCTGCGTCTGAGCCCGCCACTTGGCGTGCGCGGGCACTTTCACCTCGCCCATCGAGTCGTGCTCGACGCGGTACCGCGCTTCCTCGGCCGATCCGTTCATGTGTTCCAACCTCCTGGTGAAGACGAGCGCGTGGCGTGTTCCCCGTATTCCCCCGACGCCACCGGCGGCCAGTAAATACCCGGCGCGGTCCGACGGCGGCGACCGGGCGGCGCGGCGCGCCCGGACCGCGACGGGCGTACGGGGTGCGGGCTCGTCCGTGCGGCTCCCCGGTCCGGGAGCGGGCCGGATCCGCGGGGGCGGGCCTGCGGGGGAACGCGGCAGGGGCGCCCCGGCCGCGGCCGGAACGCCCCTGGAACCGCGTGCGGATCAGCCGAGGCCGGGGCCGCGGACCGGAATGCTGGTGAAGGTCGGTGCCGGGGCGGGCTCCGTGAAGAAGTCGTTGCCCTTGTCGTCGACGACGACGAACGCGGGGAAGTCCTCCACCTCGATCCGCCAGACCGCCTCCATGCCGAGCTCCTCGTACTCGACGACCTCGACCTTCTTGATGCAGTCCTGCGCGAGGCGCGCCGCCGGCCCGCCGATCGAGCCGAGGTAGAAGCCGCCGTGGGCGTCGCACGCGTCGGTGACCTGCCGTGACCGGTTGCCCTTGGCGAGCATCACCTTGGAGCCGCCCGCCGCCTGGAACTGCGCGACGTAGCTGTCCATGCGGCCGGCCGTCGTGGGGCCGAAGGAGCCGGACGCGTAGCCCTCGGGGGTCTTCGCCGGTCCCGCGTAGTACACCGGGTGGTCCTTGAGGTACTGCGGCATCTCCTCGCCCGCGTCGAGCCGCTCCTTGATCTTGGCGTGCGCGATGTCGCGCGCCACGACCAGCGGACCGGTCAGCGAGAGCCGTGTCTTGACCGGGTACTTGGTGAGCTCCGCGAGGATGTCGTCCATCGGCCGGTTCAGGTCGATGCGGACGACGTCGCCGTCGCTTTCGAGGTGCGCGTCGGTGGTGTCCGGCAGGAAGCGCGCGGGGTCCTTCTCCAGCTGCTCCAGGAAGACGCCCTCCGCGGTGATCTTCGCGGTGGCCTGGCGGTCCGCCGAGCAGGAGACGGCGATGGCGACGGGCAGCGAGGCGCCGTGGCGGGGGAGGCGGACGACGCGCACGTCGTGGCAGAAGTACTTGCCGCCGAACTGCGCGCCGATGCCGATCCGCTGCGTCAGCTCGAAGACCTTCTGCTCCAGCTCCTCGTCCCGGAAGCCGTGGCCGGTCGGGGAGCCCTCGGCCGGGAGCTCGTCCAGGTAGTGCGCGGAGGCGTACTTCGCGGTCTTCAGGGCGAATTCGGCCGACGTACCGCCGACGACGATCGCCAGGTGGTACGGCGGGCAGGCGGCCGTCCCCAGCGAGCGGATCTTCTCCTCCAGGAACTTCATCATGGAGGCCTCGTTGAGGACCGCCTTGGTCTCCTGGTAGAGGAACGACTTGTTGGCCGAGCCGCCGCCCTTGGCCATGAAGAGGAACTTGTACGCGCCGCCGTCGGTGGCGTACAGCTCGATCTGGGCCGGGAGGTTCGAGCCCGTGTTCTTCTCGTCCCACATCGTCAGCGGGGCCATCTGCGAGTAGCGCAGGTTGAGCTTGGTGTACGCGTCGAAGATGCCGTGCGACAGGGCCTCCTCGTCACCGCCCTCGGTGAGGACGTTCTGCCCGCGCTTGCCCATGACGATCGCCGTGCCGGTGTCCTGGCACATGGGCAGGACACCCGCCGCGGCGATGTTCGCGTTCTTCAGGAGGTCGAGCGCGACGAACTTGTCGTTCGACGAGGCCTCGGGGTCGTCCACGATGCGCCGCAGCTGCGCCAGGTGGGCGGGCCGCAGGTAGTGCGAGATGTCGTGCATGGCCTCCGCGGCGAGCGTGCGCAGGGCCTCCGGAGCCACCTTGAGGAACGTACGGCCGTCGGCCTCGAAGGTCGAGACGCCCTCGGCGGTCACCAGCCGGTACGGCGTGGTGTCCTCTCCCAGCGGGAGCAGATCGGAGTACGCAAACTCTGGCATTACGGCCATTCCTCACTCGGCGACAGCGGCTGACCTCCCTTGGGCAGCGCATCCACCAGGGTAGAGCGCCGCCGACGCGCCGGGCCTGTGAGGTAAGGCTCACCCGGGCGGCCCGGCAGGGGGCCGGATCGCGACGCCGGGCCGCCGGGGTACTGGTCGCGATCTATCGCGTTTGGGTAGGCTGGTGCGGTGGACCTCGAGAAGCAGCCCCAGCAGCCCGTCGCTCCGGCCGGTCCCGCGCCCGCCGGGATCCGTGCCTCCGACGCGGACCGCGACCGGATCGCGGACATCCTGCGGGAGGCGATGGTCGAGGGCCGGCTGACCGCCGAGGAGCACGCCGAGCGGATCGACCTGGTCTACCGGGCCAAGACCGTGGGCGAGTTGCAGCCGCTGGTGCAGGACCTCCCGGCGCACGGCCCTGCCGAGCGGCGGGCCGAGACGCCCTACGGGTACGGCCCCGAGGGCCCGGCCGGGCCCGCCGAGAACCTCGTGGCGGTCTTCAGCAGCTCCACCCGCAGGGGGCGTTGGCGCGTCGGGGGCCGCACGAACGCCTTCTCCCTCTTCGGTAGCGTCGAGATCGACCTGACCGAGGCTCTTTTCGGTCAGCGTCTGACCGTCATCAACGCGACGTCCCTCTTCGGCAGCGTCGAGATCCGGGTGCCCGAGAACATTTCGCTGCGCGGCAGCGGTACGGGCATTTTCGGCAATTTCGAAGTCGACACACTGGAATCCACCGACCCGGAAGCCCCGGTGGTCGTGGTGAACGGCTATTCCGTCTTCGGGCACGTCGAGGCAAAGCCCAAGCGTGGCAAGCTCATTGCCAACCTCCACGACCAGTTGCGCAAGCATCTCGGCCGCTGAGGCCGGTCGGTCGGCGTCCTGTGAATTCCGGCCAGATAACGCACTCCGGCTGTTCCAGGAGTCGTACGGCAAGGCCACGCAGTGCATAGGCGTGCGTACAGCGGGTAGGGACTGCTGCATCGTCTCTCGCTCGCGAAGCCGAAGCCGTCGTCAGGAGTAGACCGTGCTGCAACTGCCGCATCAGCCCCTGCAGGTCGCCCCCGTGCCGTCCCAGCGCGCCCCCGCGCGGGAGGACCAGGCGGGACCCTGGCATTCGGAGGCGGTGTGCCGCCGGGACGAAGCCGGGCTGTTCTTCGCCCCGTCGAAGGAGCCGACTGCTGCCCGGCTGTCCCGCGAGGTGGCCGCGAAGCAGGTCTGCGCCGGGTGCCCGGTCATGGTCGAGTGCCGCGAACACGCACTCGTGCAGCCCGAGCCCTACGGGGTGTGGGGCGGCCTCACCGCCGCCGAGCGCCGCGTCGTGCTCGCCCGGCGGCGCAGACGCGACATCGAGCTTGCGGCGGCCCCGGCGGAGCACATAGCCGCGGCCGGCTGAGCCCTGCGCGTGCGGGCGAGGGGCCGCCCGGGCGGCCCCTCGGGAGCGCCGGTCCTACTTGGCCCGGTCGAAGTCGATGGCGCTGTAGGCGCGCAGCTTCGAGAGCCGGTGCGTGGAGTCGATCCGCCGGATCGTTCCCGACTTCGAGCGCATCACCAGGGACTCCGTGGTCGCCGTCTCCGCGCGGTACCGCACACCGCGCAGCAGCTCACCGTCGGTGATTCCGGTGGCGACGAAGAACACGTTGTCGCCGCTGACGAGGTCGTCCGTCGAGAGCACCCGGTCCAGGTCGTGCCCGGCGTCCAGTGCGCGCCGCCGCTCGGCCTCGTCCTTGGGCCAGAGCTTGCCCTGGATGACACCGCCGAGGCACTTTATGGCGCACGCCGAGATGATGCCCTCCGGGGTGCCGCCGATGCCCATGAGCAGGTCGACGCCGGTCCCTTCGCGGGCGGCCATGATCGAGCCGGCCACGTCCCCGTCGGAGATGAACTTGATCCGGGCGCCCGTCTCCCGGATCTCCCGGACGATGCCGTCGTGCCGGGGGCGGTCGAGGATGACGACGGTGACGTCCTCGGGCGTCGAGCTCTTGGCCTTGGCGACGCGCCGGATGTTCACGGAGACCGGTGCGTTGATGTCCACGAAGTCGGCGGCCTCGGGGCCGGTGACCAGCTTGTCCATGTAGAAGACGGCGGACGGGTCGAACATGGCGCCCCGGTCCGCGGCGGCGAGCACGGCGATCGCGTTGGGCATGCCCTTGGCGTTGAGCGTGGTGCCGTCGATCGGGTCGACGGCGATGTCGACCTCGGCACCGGTGCCGTCACCGACCCGCTCGCCGTTGTACAGCATGGGGGCTTCGTCCTTCTCGCCTTCACCGATGACGACGATGCCGTTCATCGACACGGTGGAGACGAGGGTCCGCATGGCGTTGACGGCGGCGCCGTCGGCGCCGATCTTGTCGCCGCGGCCGACCCAGCGCCCGGCGGCCATGGCGGCGGCTTCGGTGACCCGGACCAGCTCCAGGGCCAGGTTGCGGTCGGGGGCCTCCGGGGAGACCTCCAGGGGGGACGGCAGATGATGCTCGGACATCGGAGCGCACCTTTCTGTACGGCGACGACCGGAAATGAGGGTGCTGTGACTCTATCGGTAGGTCGATAAAATGAGCAGGGCGGGTCACGGATGAGCGGATGCCCCCCGGTCGGGCGTGGGAGGCCCCATGCCACCATTGACCCCGTGGCAAGCAAGCGAGGCAAGCAGACCGTCCGGGACATGTTCCTGTCGATGACGGTGATCACCGCATTGGCGGGGGTCATCTACCTCTTCATCCCGCACGACGACACGGCTGATCCGATCAAGGCCGTGGACTACCGGGTCGAGCTCGCGACGGCGCGCCGCGCCGCGCCGTACCCGGTTGCCGCCCCGGCGGGGCTGTCGGAGAAGTGGAAGCCGACCTCGGTCTCGTACGAGGGCCGGAACGGTGCGGGCTGGCACCTGGGCTTCCTCGATCCGGACGGCAGGTACGTAGCGGTGGAGCAGTCCACGGTCCCGGCCGGGAAGTACGTGCCGGAGGTGAGCCGGCAGGCCAAGGACACCGGGCGCACGTACGACGTGGCCGGTGAGGCGTGGCAGCACTGGGAGGGCCCGAAGTACGACGCCCTCGTGCTGCAGGCCGAGGGCGTGACCACGGTGGTCACCGGATCGGCCCCGACGGAGAGCCTCGCGGAGATGGCCGCCGCGCTGGAGACGTCTTCCTGACCCGGGAGTCCTCCTGGACGTCCGTGGACATGGAGAAGCCCCGCGAACGCTCGGCGTTCGCGGGGCTTCTCCATGCGGGTGGTCCGGATCAGACGGTGGTGACGACCTCGTCGTAGGACAGGCGCGGCAGGCGGGGGAGCCAGGCGGCCTCGCCCGGCTTGCCGATGTTGACGGCCATGAGCAGCTTGTGGTCGCCGTCCAGGAACTCCTTCTCGATGCCCGCGGCGTCGAAGCCGGTCATCGGGCCGGCCGCCAGGCCGGCGGCGCGGACGCCGATGATGAAGTAGGCGGCCTGCAGCGCGGCGTTCAGCGTGGCGGACTGCTCGCGGACCGGGCGCTCGGAGAAGAACGCGTCCTTGGCCTGCGGGAAGTGCGGCAGGAGCGCCGGGAGCTCGTCGTGGAACTCGTTGTCCGCGACGAGGAGCGCGACCAGCGGGGCCGTGGAGGTCTTGGGCCGGTTGCCCTCGGCCATGTGCTTCACGAGGCGCTCGCGGCCCTCGGCCGAGCGGACCAGGACGACGCGCAGCGGCGACTGGTTGAAGGCGGTGGGGCCGTACTTGACCAGGTCGTAGATCGCCTGGACCTGCTCGTCGGTCACCGGCTCGTCGGTGAACGTGTTGGCGGTGCGGGCCTCACGGAAGAGGAGGTCCTGGGCGGCGGGGTCAAGGACGAGGGACATCTGTGGGGGTGCCTTCCGGACGGACGGGTGTC
Organism: Streptomyces clavifer; assembly: GCF_036345975.1. Classification (NCBI taxonomy): domain Bacteria; kingdom Bacillati; phylum Actinomycetota; class Actinomycetes; order Kitasatosporales; family Streptomycetaceae; genus Streptomyces; species Streptomyces clavifer. Next base: position 4,825,746 of record NZ_CP107793.1, read on the forward strand.
GAGCGAGTCGTCACCGTAGCCCGAATGTTGATTAACATTCAACTAAATCGAGGTCGACGTGACCGACCGCACAGCGCCCGGCAGGTCCCTTTCGTGTCCCGCCCCCGTCGCCGTCCGCGCTCAGTCCGTGTCCGTGCCCTCCCCGGGCTCCTCGGGACGTGCCAGCGCCGCGTCCAGGCGGGCCCGCGCCCCCTCCAGCCAGCGCCGGCAGACCTTCGCCAGCTCCTCGCCGCGCTCCCACAGGGCCAGCGACTCCTCCAGCGTCGTGCCGCCCGCCTCGAGGCGGCGCACGACCTCGATCAGCTCGTCCCGCGCCTGCTCGTACCCGAGCGTGCCGGTCGCGGCAGCCGTCGTCGTCCCGTCGTCCGTCATGTGATCCACCCTAAGCGTGAGGTCCGACAACGGAGTGAGGCCGTGAGCCCGTCATTCGGCGACCCGGACCGTGAACTCGCCCTCGGACACCCGCGCCCGCAGCTCCTCGCCCGGCGCCCCGGCCTCCGCGGGTGAGCGCACCACGTGCCCGTCCTGCCGCTGCAGCACCGCGTACCCGCGCTCCAGCGTCGCGGCGGGCGACAGCGCGACCACCCGGGCCCGGGTGTGCGCGAGCTCCGAGTCGGCGCGGTCCAGCAGATGCCCCAGCACCCGGCGGCTCCGCCCGGTCAGCGCGTCGAGCTCCGCCGCCCGCTCGTCCACCATCCGCTGGGGGCGCTCCATGGAGGACCGGCCCAGTGTGTGCGCCAGCCCCCGCTCCTCCCGGTCCAGGAGCCCCCGTACGGTCCGCAGCGCCCGGTCCCGGAGCTGCTGGACGCGGTCGAGCTCCTCGCCCACGTCCGGCACGACCTTCTTCGCCGCGTCCGTCGGCGTCGACGCCCGCAGGTCGGCCACCAGATCGAGCAGCGGCGAGTCCGGTTCGTGGCCGATGGCGGAGACCACCGGCGTACGGCACGCGGCCACCGCCCGGATCAGCTGCTCGTCGGAGAACGGCAGGAGGTCCTCCACGCTGCCGCCGCCGCGTGCCACGACGATCACGTCGACCTCGGGCAGTCCGTCGAGCTCCTGCACCGCCTGGACCACCTGGTTCACCGCGTGCACCCCCTGCACGGCGGTGTTGCGCACCTCGAAGCGCACCGCCGGCCACCGGCGCCGCGCGTTCTCCAGGACGTCGCGCTCCGCCGCCGACGCCCGCCCGCAGACCAGGCCGATCAGCTGGGGCAGGAACGGCAGCGGCCGCTTGCGCTCCAGGGCGAAGAGCCCCTCGGCGGCCAGCGACTTCTTCAGCTGCTCCAGCCGGACCAGCAGCTCGCCGATTCCCACCGGCCGTATCTCCGTCGCCCGCAGCGACAGCTGCCCGCGGGGTGCGTACCACTCGGGCTTGGCGAGGACGACGACCCGCGCGCCCTCCGTCACCACATCGGCGATCCGGTCGAAGACCTGCCGGAAGCAGGTCACGCTCACCGAGATGTCGTGCGACGGGTCCCGCAGCGTCAGGAAGACCACGCCCGCGCCCGGCCGCCGTGACAGCTGCGTGATCTGCCCCTCGACCCAGACCGCGCCCAGCCTGTCGATCCACCCGCCGATCAGCCGCGACACGTCGCCGACGGGCAGCGGAGCTTCCGGGGACGTAGTGAGAGCCATACGGGCGAGCGTATCGGCCGTCACCGACAACCATCCGCCGATCCGCCGTCCCCGGCCAGGAAGTCCGAGGCGCCCGCGTCGACGCGCGTATCCGCCACCGGGTCGACGCGCGTATCCGCCACCGGACCGCCGCGTGACCCTCCCGGGCGGGTGTCCGCCGCGCCGGACCCGCGTACATCCGCCGTGCCGGGCCCCGCGCCCGCCCGCCGCGCCGGACCTCAGGCCGCTCGCCGTCCCCACTGGAGCGCGAGCACCACCAGGCCGATCCCCAGCCAGCACACGCCCACCAGCTGGGCGCTCGTCGTCGCCTCCAGGATCACCGCGACCAGTACACCGGCGCCCACCACCGGCATCACGACATGGCGCCACCAGCTCGGCGGTCCCTCCATCCTGCGCACCGCGAACCAGCCGACCACCGACGCGTGCAGCAGCACGAACGCCGTGAGCGCGCCGACGTTCACCACCGACACCAGATGGTCGAGCCCGTCGTCGCGACGGGCGGCCCACACCGCCGCCACCAGCGTCACCACCGCGGCGCACGCGATCGCGACGCGCGGGACCCCGGACCTGCCCTCGACCCGGGAGAGGAACGACGGCAGCCGCTGCTCCCGCGCCATCGCGAACAGCAGCCGGCCCGCCGCCGCCTGCCCGGCCAGCGCGGCGAAGGCGGCCCCGATCGCCTTGCTCACCGCCACCAGGTCGTGCAGCCAGGTCCCGATCGACGCGTCCACCGCGTCGTAGAACGCCGACCCCTGCAAGACCGGATCCGCCGCCAGCTCCGCGGAGCTCACCGGTTCCAGCAGCGCCGCCAGATACGACTGGACCACGAACAGCGTCCCGGCGAGCGCCAGGCAGAACAGCACCGCCCGCGCCACCTTCGCGGAGCCGCCCGTCACCTCCTCCGCGAAGGAGGCGATCGCGTCGAAGCCCAGGTACGAGAGCACCGCGACCGACACCGCACCCAGCACCGCCGTCATCGAGAAGCCGGTGTCCCCGGTGAGCGGCGTCAGCCAGCCCCGCTGCGCCCCGTCCCGGGCCAGAACCACCACCGCCGACACCACGAACACCAGCAGCACCACGATCTCCATGGCGAGCACCGCGAAGCCCACCCGGGCCGCCGCCCGTACGCCCCAGAGGTTGAGCAGGGTGGTCACGACGACCGCGATCGCCGTCCACACCCATCGCGACACCTCGGGGACCAGTGCGTTCATCGCGATCCCGGAGAAGAGGTAGGCGACCGCGGGGATGAGCAGGTAGTCGAGCATCGCCATCCACCCGGCGATGAATCCGGGCCCTTCCCCGAGGCCCTTGCGCGCGTACGCGAAGACCGACCCGGCCTGTGGGGCGACCCGCACCATCTGGGCGTAGCTGAACGCGGTGAAGGCCATCACGGCGGTCGCCACGACGTACACGAGTGCGACGGCGCCGTCGGACTTCGCGTCCAGTGTTCCGAACACGCCGACCGGGGCCATGGGCGCGATGAACAGGAGCCCGTAGACGACCAGGTCCCGGAATCCCAGCGTGCGGCGCAGTCCTCCCCGGTCGGTGCTGCTTCCGGTCATGAACCCTCCGTCGCTGTGGGGCGTACGCATCAGTCTCCCGACCCCGCCGATCCCGCGCCTGTTCGGTACGGCCTTACGATGGGCCCATGACTGCAACTCCTGCCCGCCGTGTCCTGCTCGCCGCACCCCGTGGCTACTGCGCGGGCGTGGACCGTGCCGTGATCGCCGTCGAGAAGGCCCTGGAGCAGTACGGGGCCCCGATCTACGTCCGTCACGAGATCGTGCACAACAAGTACGTCGTCCAGACGCTCGAGAAGAAGGGCGCGATCTTCGTCGACGTCACGGCGGAGGTGCCCGAGGGCTCCATCGTGATGTTCTCCGCCCACGGAGTCGCCCCGACCGTCCACGCGGAGGCCGCGGAGCGCAAGCTCGCCACGATCGACGCGACCTGCCCGCTGGTGACCAAGGTCCACAAGGAGGCCGTCCGGTTCGCCAAGGAGGACTACGACATCCTCCTGATCGGCCACGAGGGGCACGAGGAGGTCATCGGCACGAGCGGTGAGGCACCCGACCACATCACCCTGGTCGACGGCCCCGAGGACGTCGCCGGCGTCTCCGTGCGCGACGAGTCGAAGGTCGTCTGGCTCTCCCAGACCACGCTGTCCGTCGACGAGACGATGGAGACGGTGGACGCCCTCAAGGAGAAGTTCCCCCAGCTGATCTCCCCGCCCAGCGACGACATCTGCTACGCCACGCAGAACCGCCAGATCGCGGTGAAGAAGCTGGCCGAGGACGCGGAACTGGTCATCGTCGTCGGCTCCAAGAACTCGTCCAACTCGATCCGCATGGTCGAGGTCGCCCTGGACGCGGGCGCACCCGCCGCGCACCTGGTGGACTTCGCCGACGAGATCGACGAGGCCTGGCTGGAGGGCGTCACCACGGTCGGCCTCACCTCGGGTGCCTCCGTGCCCGACGTCCTGGTCGACGGCGTGCTGGAGTGGCTCTCGGAGCGGGGTTACGCGGACGTGGAGACGGTGAAGACCGCCGACGAGTCGATCACCTTCTCGCTGCCCAAGGAACTCCGCCGCGATCTGCGGGCCGAGGCGGCGGCACTGTCCGCGGGACAGGGCAGCCCCGGGAAGTGATCCTTGCCACCTGCCCGTACCGTGGATCCATGGAGATCTTCGGTGTGGATATCGGCGGCTCAGGGATCAAGGGCGCTCCCGTGGACCTGGACCGCGGAGAGCTGGCGCAGGAGCGCCACAAAGTACTGACACCGCATCCGGCCACGCCCGAGGGCGTGGCCGGCGGTGTGGCCGAGGTGGTCGGCCACTTCGGCTGGCACGGTCCGGTCGGCATCACCTTCCCCGGTGTCGTCACCGACGGCATCACCCGGACCGCGGCCAACGTCGAGAAGGCATGGATCGACACGGACGCCCGTGCGCTGCTCAGCGACCGGATCGGGCAGCCCGTCACGATCCTCAACGACGCCGACGCGGCCGGGATCGCGGAGATGACCTTCGGTGCGGGACGGGGCCGCAAGGGCACCGTCATCATGCTGACCCTGGGTACGGGAATCGGCAGCGCGGTCTTCACCGACGGCCGGCTCGTCCCCAACACCGAGCTCGGCCACCTGGAGCTGCACGGCCACGACGCGGAGAAGCGCGCCTCCACGAAGGCCAAGGAGGACGAGGACCTGAGCTGGCCGCACTGGGCACACCGGGTGCAGAAGTACCTGGTCCACGTGGAGATGCTGTTCTCGCCCGAGCTCTTCATCATCGGCGGCGGCGTCAGCCGCAAGGCGGAGAAGTTCCTGCCGCTGATCGAACACGTACGGGCCGAGGTCGTCCCGGCAGAGCTGCAGAACAACGCGGGCATCGTCGGCGCGGCCATGGCGGCGGCGGGCAAGTAGCCCGCAGGCCCGGAGCGGCCGGGGGCGGGGCGGGGGCGGTACCGACGGCGCGGGGGCGGTCAGGGGCGGGGGCGGCGAGCGCCCTGGGGGGACCTCAGCACGTGCCGCCGCCGCTCCCGCATCTGCCGCACCTTGCGCACGGTGGCGATCAGCCCGGCGACGAGGGTGCCGCCGTACAGCCAGCCCGCGTGGACGGCGAGCGCGGTGACGACCGCCATCGTCTGCCCCCCGAAGCCGCCCGTGCCCCCGGCGATCGGGATGACACCGACGGCGAACGCGATCGGCACACTGATCGGCGCTGTGACCAGGTCGGCGGGCCGCACCCAGAGAGCGGTGAGTGCGCTGACGGGCAGGAACAGGAGCCCGTACGCGAGCTCCGAACCGTCGAGGAGCAGCCAGTCCAGGCAGGCCAGCAGGAACATGGCCAGGGACGCGAACAGACCCGCGCCGATGCCGGTCAGACGGGGGTTGGGGAATCTGCGGAGCGCGACCACCACGGGCGCGGCCGACCCCCCGCGCGGGCCCGGCCGTGCGCCCGGGGCCGTCCCCAGCGCGACGGGCGAGACCGCCACCGACACCGGATAGGCGCCCGAGCCGTCGCCGATGCCGCTCTGGGCCGACACCGGGGCCTGCTTGGGCGGCGCGGGCTGCCTGCGCTGCGGGGTACGTGTCCTGTGCTGCTCCACCCGGACAACCTAGGTCGCGGGATACGTGCTTTCGGGCGTTGGACACGCGCTTTGGCCGACCTTGGCACTGCGTTCGATATCACGGGGCCGAAACTCGTCCTCCGCCCCCGTGGGGCCACCCCGCCCCGAACCTGTGACCGGCCGCCCCGGCCCGCCCGTAAACTGGAGAATCGGGTCCACTCCAGGCCCGCCCGCACAGCCCCTCCTCCTCACTTCAGGAAGTCGCCAAAGTGTCGCTCACGATCGGAATCGTCGGTCTGCCGAATGTCGGCAAGTCGACCCTGTTCAACGCCCTGACCAAGAACGACGTGCTGGCGGCCAACTACCCGTTCGCCACCATCGAGCCGAACGTCGGCGTGGTGGGCGTCCCGGACCCCCGTCTGAACAAGCTCGCCGAGATCTTCAGCTCGCAGAAGCTGCTCCCCGCCACCGTCGACTTCGTCGACATCGCGGGCATCGTGCGCGGCGCGAGCGAGGGTGAGGGCCTGGGCAACAAGTTCCTCGCGAACATCCGTGAGTCCGACGCGATCTGCCAGGTCATCCGGGCCTTCAAGGACGAGAACGTCGTCCACGTCGACGGCAAGGTCTCGCCGAAGGACGACATCGAGACGATCAACACCGAGCTGATCCTGGCCGACCTCCAGTCCGTCGAGAAGGCCGTCCCGCGCCTGACGAAGGAGTCCCGCCTCCAGAAGGAGAAGGTCGCGGTCCTCGCCGCCGTCGAGGAGGCCCAGAAGATCCTCGAAGCGGGCGACACCCTCTTCTCCCGGGGCATCACCGCCGGCACCGAGAAGGGCCGCCTGCTCCACGAGCTGCATCTGCTCACCACGAAGCCCTTCCTGTACGTGTTCAACGTCGACGAGGACGAGCTGGTCGACGAGGACTTCAAGAACGAGCAGCGCGCCCTGGTCGCCCCGGCCGAGGCCATCTTCCTCAACGCCAAGATCGAGTCCGAGCTGATCGAGCTCGACGACGACGAGGCCCTCGAACTCCTCCAGTCCATGGGCCAGGAAGAGCCCGGTCTGGCCACCCTCGGCCGCGTCGGCTTCGACACCCTCGGCCTGCAGACCTACCTCACGGCAGGTCCGAAGGAAGCCCGCGCCTGGACGATCAAGAAGGGCGCCACGGCCCCGGAGGCGGCCGGTGTGATCCACACCGACTTCCAGAAGGGCTTCATCAAGGCGGAGATCGTCTCCTTCGAGGACCTGGTCGAGACGGGCTCGGTCGCCGAGGCCCGTGCGAAGGGCAAGGCCCGCATGGAGGGCAAGGACTACGTGATGCAGGACGGCGACGTGGTGGAGTTCCGCTTCAACGTATGACGCCCCATCAAGGAATGTGTCCGGCCCATTTGTTGGTGGGCCGGACACGGGTGTTTTACGACTGCGATCGGCGTTCAGACTTTGATGACCTCTACGGTGGAGCCGCACAGGAGTGTCAGGTCCTCGGGATCGGAGGTCAGGGCGGTGACTGGCTGGGGTGCGGTGCGGGCGATGACGGCGAAGGCGGCGTCGATGGCGTACTTGTGGCCGTGGAGGCGGTGGCTGCGCAGGAGGGCTGCGGCCTGATCGGTGATCTCCTTGGTGACGTCGTGAACGTCGACGCGGGAGAGGACCCACTTGATCCGGGCGGGGTGAATGCGCTCGTAGTCGGCCTCGAGGGTGGTCATGGCGCTTGTGGCCACGCGGATGCCTTCCTCCGATGCCGCTTGGATCAGGGCCATGACGGTGCGGTCCTTGCGGTAGAGCTTGGAGAGGCCTTCGCTGTCGAGCAGTAGGGTGCCGGGCATCAGGCTGCGGCCCCGCCGACCTGCCGGTGGTCATGGCGCAGCAGCGTGCGGGCGGCTTCGACCTCCTCGCGGGTGAGCTCGTCATTGTCGGTCGCGAAGTCGGCGACGATCTCCCGGAGCTTGTCCATGGCGACCCGTTGTTCGAGGGCTTCGGCGACGTAGGAGGAGAAACCGCCGGGCCCGACGTGGGCGCGTGCGGCTTCGGCGAGGTCCTCGGGCAGGCTGATCGAGTACTTCTTGCTACCGCTCATGGAGCCCATGCTACCGGTGGTCGTAAGTCTCTGGGTGTAAATGGTCGTGGCCGCGCGGACTGTGCGGACGGGTATCCGTCCGGTCCGCACAGAGTCCGCAGGACACCCGTAAGCGCCCGTCGCAGGCCAACGCGAGCCAACGAAGAAATGGCTGGTCAGGGCCCTGGATGGGGCTCCCTCGCGGGTGGGAGCCCTGCGTCAGGCATTCCGCTTCAACGTGTAGTGAGTTGGTTACTGCAAGCTGGCATTTCTCAAGAAATGCCGGTCAGAGGGGCCGGACTTGGGCAAGTCCGGCCCCACCGCATTTCCGTGCTGACTTGGTGCTCACTCAGGTGCGGCGGGGTGGAGCGAGCTTCTCCAGGTCGAGGTTGATCTCGAAGGGCACCGGACGGTTGAGCGAGCGCCTGAAGATGCCAACGGGTACATAGGTGGCGGTTGGCTCGTCAAGTTCGTAGACGTGGACGATGGGTGCTCCGTCCTCGTCCTCGATGCGCCAGTAGTGCGGGATGCCGGCCTCTGCGTATTTGTGGAGCTTCACCGTGCGGTCCCGGTGTGCGGACTCGGGGGAGACCACCTCGACGGCGAGTCGTACTTCATCCGGTGCGAACCAGGTGCGGTCACCGTCGAAGTCGGCCGTCGTCACCAGCAGATCCGGCTCGGGCCGATTGCGTTGATCGAGTTTGATGGTCATCTCCCGTCCGACCCTTACGCCGGCCGGCGCCTGCTCCATGAGAGCCACGGTGAGCATCGTGACGAGATGGCCGTGCCACCACCGCTGCGGGGACGCCATGAATACGAGGGCTCCGTCGATCAGCTCGGTGTGGCGCGGTGCTTCCGGGAGGCGGTCCAGGTCCTCCGCGAACCAGCCTTCCGCGCGGGGCGGGCGCATCCAGTCAGGCAGCGCGGTCATGGCTCAACCGTAGCGACTCAGCGAGGTCCGGGCACGAGGTCGACGACGACCGAGACGAGAACCGCCCTCGTCACCCAAACGCGGGGTGCTCGTTCAGCCGCGGCGGCAGCTCGGTGTGGCGCGGTGCTTCCGGGAGGCGGTCCAGGTCCTTCGCCAACCCGCCTTCCGCGCGGGGCGGGCGCGTCCGGTCGGGCGGCGCCGAGGGATCAGGGCCGGGCCGGGCCGGAGTGCGAGGATGACCGTATGGACATCAGCAGCAGGAACAACGTCACCGTGTCCGGTCCTGAGGGCGGGCCGGTTCTCCTCCTGGCCCACGGTTTCGGCTGTGACCAGAACATGTGGCGGCTGGTGGCACCGGTCCTGGCCGAGAGCTTCCGCGTGGTGCAGTTCGACTACGTGGGATCGGGGCGCTCGGACCTCACGGCGTGGAGCGAGGAACGCTACGGCGCGCTGGAGGGATACGCCCGCGACGTGGTGGAGATAGTCGAAGCGCTCGACCTGCGCGAGGTCCGGTTCGTGGGACATTCGGTCAGCGCCATGGTCGGCGTACTGGCGGCGGCCGCGGCACCGGACCGGTTCGCCTCGCTGATCATGATCGGCCCCTCCCCGTGCTACATCGACGGCCCCGGATACCGGGGCGGATTCAGTGCCGAGGACATCGACGAGCTCCTCGAATCCCTGGAAGCCAACTACCTCGGCTGGTCGGCGGCCATGGCCCCGGTGATCATGGGTAACCCCGACCGTCCCGAACTGGGTGAGGAACTGACCAACAGCTTCTGCGCCACCGACCCGGCCGTCGCCCGCGTCTTCGCCCGGACCACGTTCCTGTCCGACACCCGCGGGGACCTCGGGACGGTGAGCGTCCCCACGTTGGTCCTGGAGTGCTCGCAGGACGCCATCGCTCCTCGGGAAGTGGGCGCGTACGTCCACGCGGCCATCCCCGGCAGCCGCCTGGTCACCCTGGAGGCGACCGGCCACTGCCCGCAGCTGAGCGCCCCCGAGGCGACCGCGGCCGCCATCGTCGACTTCGCCGGAAACCGCTCGTGATGTGCCCCATCGGTCCGGGCCCCGACCGTCCGGAAGGTGAGGAGGCCACCTCCACCGACGCGGCGTTCACCGCATTGCTGGAGGACAGCGCGGAGGAGCTCTACGAGTCCGCTCCCTGCGGCTACCTGTCCACTCTCATGGACGGAACCATCGCCAAGATCAACACCACGTTGCTCACCTGGCTCGGCCGCTCCCGGGACGAAGTGGTGGGCCGCATGCGCTTCATGGACCTGCTGACCGCCGGCGGCAGGATCTACCACGACACGCACTTCGCCCCCCTCCTCAATATGCAGGGCAGCATCAGCGGCATCGCCCTGGACCTCAGAACGGCCGACGGCGGCCGGCTCCCCGCGCTCGTCAGCTCCGTGACGAAGACCGACAGCGGCGGCCGGCCCCTGCTGATCCGTACGACGGTCTTCGACGCCGGCGCCCGGCGCTCCTACGAACAGGAACTGCTCCGCGAGCGCCGAGTCGCCGAAGAGGCCCGCAGGCAGGCGGAGGAAGACCGCGCGCGGCTCCAGGAAGCGCTCGCGGTACTGCAGAGCAGCCTGCTTCCGGCGGCCCTCCCCCCGGTGCCGGGCATGGAAGCCGCCTCCCACTACCACACCGCCTCACCGGACCGTCTCGGCGGAGACTTCTACGACCTCTTCCCGCTGGACGGCACACGCTGGGCCTTCTTCCTCGGTGATGTCTGCGGCAAGGGCCCCCAGGCCGCCGCCGTGACCTCCCTGACCCGCTACACCCTGCGGGCCGCGGCACTTCACGACCCGGACCCCGTGGCCGCGCTCACCACCCTCAACACCGTGCTCCACGAGCGCTACGCCATGGGCGACCCGCGCTACTGCACCACCGTCTTCGGCGTCCTCGAACCCGTCGGCGACACGGTCGAGGTCGAACTCGCCTCCGGCGGTCACCCCCCGGCGCTCGTGCTGCGCCAGGACGGGCGGGCCGACTACCTGCCCACCCCAGGCGGCCTCCTCGTGGGCATCCTGCCCACAGCTCCCTTCACCTCCGCCAGGACCGTGCTGGCGGCGGGGGACACCCTCCTGCTCTACACGGACGGCCTCACCGAGGCCCGGATCGGCGAGAAACGCGAACTGTTCGGGGACGAGGCGCTGCGCGACTTCGCGAAAGGCCTGCCCCACACCGGTGCCCAGCAGGTCGTCACGGCGCTGACGGGCCTGCTCAACAGCTTCGGTGACGGCCTGGACGACGACACCGCCCTCCTGGCCCTCGGCGTACCCACCAACCGGCCTCACCCTGCGAACGGCACCCCGACATGAGCCCACTGACGACGACCGTCCGAGACACCGGGACCGGCCCTGTGCTGCTGGTCGCGGGAGAGCTCGACTACAGCACCGCCGCAGAACTGCGACGGGTGGTGACAGGAATCGACCTCGGTCCGGGCCGCCTGCTCGTACTCGACCTGGGAGGGCTCGACTTCTGCGACTCGAGTGGCATCACCGCCTTGATCGTCGCCCGCAACCACGCGACCGCCGCCCGAGCAGACATCGCGCTGGTCTCCGTGCCCGGCCCCGTACTCCGCATCCTGCGCGTCACCGGGCTCGACCAGGTGTTCCGGCTCGAACCCGGCGCCGGGACACGGAACCGGGCCGTCGGCGACTGACGTACGCCCCGGGCCCGGACCACCGTGCCCACGCCCCGGCGCGGCCCCGCTCCACGGGGCAGGGCTGAGCCGGCCGGCGCTCCCCGCGGTGGCCGAGCCTCGCGACCGGCCCCGCCACGCACGGTCAGCGTGTGAGCCCGCTCAGCAGTGGTGGCCGAGGTGTGGCACGGGCACGGGGGCGTACGACGCGGCCCTCTGCAGCATGCCGATCTTCTGCTGGAGGGGGCGCTGCTGCTCTCCGTGCAGGGCGTTCAGTACGACGACGGCACCGGTCAGCGCCGGGATGGTCCACTGCATCAGCGTCAGGTGACTGCGGGCCCTGTCCAGGTCGACGGGGTGGTCGACCGCCTTCTGGAGGTCGCTCGGGTCCTCGGAGGTGGCGAGCTCGAGTTTCTTGCCCAGTACCCGGCTGTACGCGGTCGCGGCCAGCGCCGCCCCGGTCAGCGCGGTCTTGACCAGCGTGGAGGCGGCGACGCCCTGCTGGGTCTGGACACGGGCGGCGTTCGCGGCGAGCAGGCCGGTGCCGCCGATCAGGTGTGCACCGATCGCCACGGCGTTCACCGGCGTCCACTTCGCCCAGCCCGCACTGGCGATCCTGGAGGTCTCATCCGCCGTGCGCCCCTCACTCCGGGCTGCGCCGTTCAGACCGACTGCGCCCATCAAGGACCCACCGAACCAGGCCGCCAAACCCAGATCGTGGACACTGCGCAGGACGGTATTGCGTTCCGACATCGCTGCTCCTCACCGCGGGAAGGGCCGCAGGTGCCCACGGCCACCCTCACGCTCGCCGCCGTCGGGCCGGTGCACCACAGGGACGACGCATCCGGGCTACGCACACGGCGGTTCGTCGGGGCGGGAGGAGAGTCCTGTACGCGGCCGGCCGCCGATGCCGATGCCGGGGTGTGGGCGGAGCCTGTGCGCCGAGACGACGCCCGGCACCCGGGCCCGCGGGTGCGCCGACGGTGAGGCCCTCCCGCTCATCGGCCGGGTGTGTCGGCGGACGAGCGGAAGGACCTCACCGTTGGTGGAACTCACCGGCCGGTGGGTCCTCGCCGCCGGTGTCGAGCGTGGACGGCTAGGCCGTCCGGCGGGCGAACGCCCGGGACCTGCTGCGGCGTTCCGGGTCGAAGGCGTCGACGGCGCCCGCCCCCGCACTGCCGGGTCCCGCCTGCCACGCGCGGATCGTGCGTGCCACGCCCTTCACCTTCGGGTGGCCGGGGCCGTACGCGAGCTCGAAGTGGGATTCCTTCGGGGTGGGGAGGTCGCCGCCCCACCCGACCACGCCGTCCAGCTCGGCGAGGATGTCCCGCACGACGACGAGCTCGTGCGGGTACAGGCCGCCCTTGGCGCCGACCGGATAGGCGAGTGGCCGGATCGCCAGGGCCGTACCCGACAGGTAGTTGGACTCGTAGTCCTGGATCGCCCCGCGCGTCGTGGAGTGTCCGGTGACGTCGCCGTCCCGCAGCTGGTCGATCTCGTAGTGGAAGCGGCGGGCCACGTGCAGCAGGATCACCGCCGCGTCGCCGCCGGCGAGACGCACGGACCGGCCGGATCCCTCGATCCGGAAGAGTTCCGCCTCCTCCAGTACGGGCCAGCCGTTCGCCGACTTCGCGCCCGACCAGCGCCGGCTCCCGGGTGTCCCTTCTGCCGACGGCGCGCCCGGGGCGGCGTACGCGGTGCCGGGGAGCGCGGCCAGGGCCGTGGTGGCCCCGAGTGCGGCGCCCGCCATGAGGACGCCGCGTCGGTCAATCTTGTTTCTCACTCTGCTTCCTTCCGATGACCGCCGTCGCCACGGCACCCGCGGCACAGCCGACGAGCATCACTGCGAAGACGACGAGAGAGGGGTTGACCCAGGCCGGCACCAGGTCGTGACCGGCGTCGCACTTGTTGCGCAGCGGGAACCACTGGGAGGGCTCGCGCCAGTGCTCCGTCCGGTAGGCGTCGTCGTAGGGAGCACCGACCGCAGCGCAGGCCTCCCTGACGTCGAGGCCGCCGGAGAAGGTCCCGATGAACCAGGCGACGCAGCCCAGGCCGATCAGTACGACCGCGGGGTACGCCCACCACCCGGGGCTTCGCCACCGGCGGGTGGGCAGTCCACGTGCGGTTTTCCAGACGCTCAGCACGAACACGGCCAGGACGAGCGGGGGGAGTGCGATGGCGGCCAGTGCCGAGACTGCGTTCACTTACGGGTGGTCCCTTCGTTCACTTACGGGCCGCACGGTTCCTGGCGGCCTTCATGTACTTCTCGTGGTTCGCCTCGTACGTGGCGCGGAGGCGCTGCTCGGTCCCGGTGCGAGCCAGCAGCACATCGACGAACCCCTGCTCGAACGGCTCCAGTTCGTCGTACCCGAGCATGGCCGGAAGCGTCTTGATCCCGCCCCGGACGGTCACCAGGCCGACCTGGGCGGCCACGACCTCCTTGTCGTCCGCGGCGGTAAGAATATTGTGTGCGAGGAACTTGGCGTCCTCCGCCTTACCGCTGAAACGGCCGGTCCAGTAGCGGCTGAACCGCGTCAGACCACCGCCCCCGTTGTAGAGGTCGCGGACGGCCTGGACGATCGTCTTGCCGTCGCGCACCGCCTTGGCCAGCAGCCACGCGTCGGCGTCCTCGATCAGGTCGTTGTAGCCGAAGCTGGAGGCCACTCCGACCTTCGCCATCTTCAGCTGCACGAAGTTGCGGCCGTTGGGGTACTCGCCCGTCGCACGGCGCCAGTCGACGTAGAGGGTGAGCAGGTCGCCGCCCCAGCCCGCGACGTCACCCTCGTTCACCGAACGCGGGTTGGACGGCATCCAGGCGACGAAGTGCCCGTTGGCGGACGCCATGAGGTGCTCGGCGTTCAGCTCGTACGCGGTGTAGGGGTCGGTGAAGTCCGCCATGACCGACATGCCCTTGCCGTCGGCGTACGCGACGAAGGCCTTGTCGTAGGAGCCGATCAGGAAGTCCCAGTCGCCGCCGCCGTACGCCTTGTGCCGGATGTACTCCATCACCAGCTGGTTCGGGTTCCGGTCGCCGGTGTAGGCGACCGCGTGGTCGTACAGGCGCTGGACGTAGTTGATGAAGTCGTCCGCCGGACCGGACGGCTTCTTCACGCTGCTCTGACCGAGGTCGACCCCGGAGATCACGTCGCGGTCGAGGTCGAAGGTGTCCGACCCGTTCGTGACCTTGAACTCCTTGATCTGGTTGAAGGACCAGTTCGCGGGGATCGGGAAACCGAGGTTGCCGGAGAAGCCCCAGGACATGCCCGAGACGAACGAGAAGCGGGCACCGGTCTGCCGGCTGACCACGGTGCACACGTTCCGCGACCCGTAGACACCGTGCACGTAGCGCTTGCCGTTGTAGGAGAGCCCGGCGGCTATCCCGTGGAAGTACGGCACGATCGCCGCGTCGATCTCCTCGCGGGTGGCGTCGTAGTCCACCGCGAAGTAGATGACGGTGCCACGGTTGAAGCCGTAGTCCGAGGCCAGTTTGTGGGCGTTGAGCGCGTGCTGGTAGCCCTGGCTGTAGGTGAAGTCGCCGAACTCGCGGGCGTTGTCCTGGTAGATCGGGAACACGTTCAGCCCGTTGCTGAAGATCGTGTCGAGCTCGCCCGGCTTGATCTCCTTGTCCAGGGTGGAGCCCGGCGGGTCGTAGATGTACCGGCCGACCACCTCGTACTTGTTGTTGCGCAGCCACTGGGCCCGGGAGGCGGTGATCTCGAAACGGGTGTCCGAGCCCGTCGCGGGCCGGTCCGGGTCGCCCATCGAGACCAGGAGCTGCGCCCACGTCCGGTAGTCGGAGCGACCGGTGTCCTCTAGCTTGCAGAACCTCTGGAAGACCTGGACCCATTCGCGGAGCTTGCCGTCGTAGGTGCTGCGCCAGGTGGTGGGGGTGCCGGCGTCACTGGTGCCCGTCGGGACCGGGGAGTTGAACACGCACGCCGCGGAGAACAGCTCGACCCAGAGGCCGGAGGCGCCTTCGCCGAACTCCTTGGTCTTCAGCCCGGCCTGGGTGGCGGGACCGAAGCTGCCGTTGGGTGCGGCGATGCCGAGTTCGTACTGGATGGCGATCATCATGGCCTTCTGCACGTCGCGGGAGTAGATCCCGTCGCAGGGGCCGATGGTGTAGGCGTCCCTCGTCCAGTAGCGGCTGTTGAGCCAGCGCTGGATCGTGCGGACCTCGTCCGAACCGCCGTTGACCTTGGTGTAGGCGTCCATGTTCAGGATGCACTTGAAGATCTTCGGGGTGGTGACGCCGCCCGCCGTGCCGGTGCCTCCGTCGGGCAGGCCCATGTCGAGGAGGAGGCTCTTGACCGCCTCGGTGGTCACGGCGCCGTAGCCGCCGTAGCCGTTGGCTCCCCAGTAGCCCTTGCAGAACAGGCCGTGCTGGATGATGCGGACGATGTTGGTGTTCTTGTCCCAGCCGAAGCCGATGTCGCCGAGGGCCTGGAGCTTGGACATCGTGGTCGGGCCGAAGCTGGCGACCACCGGGCTGATGCCCAGTTCGTGCTGGAGGCCCATCACGAGGGCGTTCATGGTGGACCAGCCGGTGCGGCCGTCCTCGGGACTTCGTGCGTAACCGGAGACGCCGCCATAGGTCGCGTTGACCCACTTCTGAGCGTCGAGGACCTTCTCGTCCAACATCGATCCCTTCTCGGCGTGACACGGCACGGACCCCGGCCCTGTGCCGCGAAGAACCCGCGGCACGCCGAAGGCGTGCTCCTGTGACGTGGACGGTAGTGATCGGCAGTCTCCGTCCGGTCTTTCACCTCCGGGCGCCCTCGCGCGAGGCCTCCCCTCAGACCGGGGGAGCCACCGGCCGGCGTCCCCTCCGGTACTCGATCTCTCCCCACACGACGTCGACGAGCAGGAAGGCCGCCAGCGGGATGCCGAGCAGTGGTACGAAGTAGCCGAGCACCGCGATCGCGGCCATCAGCGGCACCAGGACGTACGGCGGCACGTGCTGCCACGCCCCGCGCGGCAGCGGGCGGCCGAAGGAGGAACCGCGGCCGCGCTGCCACCACATGCGGTAGCCGAGCACGATCAGCACGATCAGGGACAGGGCCAGCGCGGCGAGCACGATCTGGTTGGCCAGGCCGAACAGGCTCCCCGTGTGCAGGTCGACACCCCACCGGGAGAGCTTGGCGAGCACCGGGTAGTCGGCCCACCGCTGTACGTCGGTGACCTGGCCGGACGTGGGCTCGATCGCCACGGCGTCCTGCTTCTCCGGCCAGCTGCGCTGGATCTGCCGCACGACGTACGCGGACGAGGCGTCGGCCGGCGGCACGATCTCCACCGGGTTCGAGAGCCCCTCGGCGCGGGCGGCCGCCAGGACGGCGTCCAGTCCCACGCCCTCGGGCCCGCCCGTGGCCGCGCCACCCGCACCCGTGTGCTCGGCGTGCTCGCCGACCGTGGCGGTGACCGTCGGTGTCGTCTGGTCGAGCGCCGTACGCAGGTCGCCGATGCTCGCACCGGCGTACGTCGACCAGGTGAGCCCCGTCGCCGACAGCATGAACAGTCCGATCGCGGCCCACACCCCGACCGTGCCGTGCAGCGACAGCGTGCGCCGCCGGCCCTTCGACCCGCGCAGCGCGCGCTGTGCCCTGCGGCGGCCGAACCACAGCACCAGACCGCCGGCCGCTATCACCCAGAGCCAGCTGGCGGCGAGTTCGCTGTAGAGGCGGCCCGGCTGGCCCAGATGCAGATCGCGGTGCAGCTCGTCGATCCAGGTCCGCAGGGGGAGGGCACCGGTCGATCCGTACTGCTCGAGGTCGCCTCGCACCTCGGCCGTGTACGGGTCCACGAACACCGCCAGGGTGTGCCCGGCGCCGACGCCCGGTACCCCGCTCAGCAGCACCCGTGTCGTCACCCCCTTCTCCGGTGAGGGGCGCACCGCGCTGATCTCGCCCCGGGGATGGGCCTTGCGGGCCGCCTCCACCTGCTGTGACACGGGCAGTTCGCGGTCGCCCGCGGGGACCCGCAGCTCATCGGCGTACAGGAACCTCTCGGCCTGGAACGACCCCGCGTACAGCAGCCCCGTCGTGGCGGCGACCAGCAGGAACGGGGCGATCAGCAGGCCTGCGTAGAAGTGCAGTCGGAGGACCAGCGGGCGCAGGGTGGACCAGGCGGACCGTTCGCCGCGGACGGGGCCGGGTCGCTGCGGCCCGGCCTCCTGGTCCCCGTCGTCGGGGGCCAGGACTGCTGGTTCGACTGGCATGGGGGACTCCTGGGTCGCGTGGGGGGCATCGGCCGCAGCCGTGGCGAACCAGTAGTCGTCCGCGAGGGCCCGGGAGTTCCCGGACCGGCTCCTATTCCTGTGTTCCGACGGTCAGCTCGGTCACGCCCGTCGGCTTCTCGGGGTCCGGGGAGGTCACCGTCACCCGTACCTTCCTGGCCGCGTGGCCGGTCCGGAAGGGCTGCCAGGTCCGACCGTTCAGCGAGGTCTCCAGGGCGTGGGAGGCCGGAGCGACGTCGGTCCAGCGCGGGGTGAGGGAGGAGATCCGGCGCACCCCGCGCAGGTCCACCGTCAGCGTGCCCGTCGCACCGTCCGGGGACCAGGCCGTCGACGGACTGCCGTCCACCGCCGCCTCGGCGTACAGGCCGGGGGACTCCGAGGTGGCCGTCGCCGCGCGGCAGCGCGCGGCGTCGGACGTCGGCGTGAGGTCGGGCCGCCGGGTGGGGAGCGTGAGGGTGGTGGAGAGCAGACGGGGGCCGGCGGGGGTGTGGACCGTGAAGGGGGCGCCGTCCGTGAGCCGGACCGTGGTGCTCCGGGCGCCGATGGAGATGTCGTACGTGCGACCGCGGAAGCGGAGTCCGGTGAGCTCCACGCCCTCGCGGAGCTGCGGCGGCAGGAGCGGGTCCAGCCGCACCCCGTCCTCGCGCAGCCGGAGCCCGGTCAGACCGTGGGTGAACACCTGGAGGAAGCCGCCCTTGCCGGTGACGAAGTCCTCGGCCGGAAAGCCGGAGAGCGGGTCCGACGCCCCGGACTTCTCGCCGCGTGCCTCGGAGAACAGGCTGTACGGCCCGCGGACGAACGGGCGTACGGCGCGCTGGAGGTAGGTGTACGTGGCGCAGCCGGGTTCCCCGATCGCCGCAGCGTCGATCGCGTGCACCGAATCCGTCATCGCGGGACCGTCCGGATCGGTGCGCGCCGCGTAGTAGTCGAGCGTCGCGGCGGCGGCGCCGTTCTCCATGGGCCATTCCAGCGGGTGGACGAGCAGGACGGTGTCGGCCTGTTTGATCGTCGAGCCGTTGTACCCGGCGTACTGGAGGAACAGCTTCCGCTCGGCGTCGTACGGGATCCGGAGCCCGTCGGCCACGCGGGTCCACCCGGCGGGTGCGGGATGTCCGAGGAGCTCGGCTGCGCGGGTGGCGTTGCGCAGCGCGGTGGCGGCGACCGCGTTGGTGAAGACGCCGTCGGTGACGCCGTTGCTGTACTCGTCGGGGCCCGCGACGTTCTCCACCGAGTAGCTGCCGTCGCTGTTGGCGGTGGCCCGGGACTGCCAGAAGTCCGCGATGCCCTTCAGGAGCGGCCAGCCCCGGCCGGCGAGCCAGGCGCGGTCACCGGTGGCGAGGTAGTACTGCCAGACGGCGAGCGCGACATCGCCCTGGAGGTGGTTCTGGGTGAGGCAGTGCGGCGGGTCCCAGCTCTGGCACTCGGAGTCGAGCCGGCCTCTGCTCGCGCTCGTCCACGGGTAGAACAGGCCCTCGTGGCCGAGCTGCTCGGCGTTCGCGCGGGCGGCGCCCCGGGTGCGGTAGCGGTATTCGACGACCGAGCGGGCCAGCTCGGGGCGGGTGGCGAGCAGCCCGGGGAACATCCAGGTCTCGGCGTCCCAGAACACCATGCCCGCGTAGTTGTCGCTGGTCAGCCCGGCCGGGGCGATGCTGTCCGAGGATCCGGGCCGGGTGTTCGCGAGCAGCCCGTACTGCGCGGCCCGCAGCCAGGCCTGCAGGTCCGGACTGCCCGGCACGGCGATGTCGGACGCCCAGGCCGTCCGCCAGGCCGCCGCGTTGTCGGCGAGGACCCCGGTCCAGCCGCGCCGGGCGGCGCGCCGCGAGGCGTCGCGCGCCGAGGCGAGCGGGGTGTGGGAGGTGAGCGCGGTGTCGACGCCCACGTACTTCTCGAAGGTGTACGAGCGGCCCGCCTCGACGCGGGTGGGGTGGATGCCCTTGCCGGAGCCCGTCTGGACGATCGCCCCCTCGGTGCCCGTACCGAGCGTGCGGAACGTCCCGTCCCCGGCGACCGTGACCCGGCGCGCCCCGCGCTCGTCCAGTCGGCCCGTCACGGTCGCCGTGCCGCTCCAGTGCGGGGTCATCCGCAGGCGCACGGCCCCGGCGTGCACGTCGGAGCGGTCGGCCAGCACCTCGTAGGTGAGGTCGGTCGCACGGCCGTCGGCGGTGGTCCAGCGCAGGGAGGTGACCACGACGCCGCAGCGCAGGAACAGGGTCTGGCGGTAGCGCGAGACGCGTCCCGCCGGGGTGGAGGTGCCGTACGTCTCCGAGCCGACGCGTACGTCGAGGGTGGTCCAGCTCGGCAGCGCGGCGATCACCTCCCGGCCCGCGGCGAGGTCCTTGTCGCGGGCGTAGAGCCCCGCGACGAAGGCGCCGTCGTAGCGCGGGGTGTAGAGGGGCCAGCCGGTCTTCCCGCCCGTCGCCGCGTATCCGGCACCCGTGGCGGGCACCCGGTGCCCCAGGTAGCCGTTCCCGACATAGGGGTCGTATCCCTCGGCCTCACCGAAGACGGTGGACGTCGGCGCCCAGGAGGCGTCGGGGGAGGGGGCGCCGGGTGTCCTCGGCTGTCCGCAGACAGGGGCGGACGGCGGCGGCGCGGCGGCGTACGAGAGCGGCGGCAGGGGCGCGATCATTGCGCAGGCGGCCAGGGACGCGAGGAGGGGGAAGCGCTTGGGGCTCACCGTACGAAGGTAGGGAAGACGACGGCGCCGGTGCGGTTACGGCGCGCGGACCGGTGCAGGGACCAGGACTGGGAGAGTGGGATGTCGTATCCGGAAGCGACGTACAGGGACGGCCGGGGCGAGATCAGTGCGCGGTACCGGCCCGCGGAGACCGCGCCGAATCTGCTGACGCGCGGCGGCGGCTCCACGCACTACCTGGCGACGACGGAGCAGACGCACGGCGAGTTCGGCCTGTACCGGATCGACATGGCGCCCAGGGCCGGCGGCCCCGCGACGCACTTCCACCGGACGATCTCGGAGTCCTTCTTCATCCTCGGCGGGACGGTGCGGATCTTCAACGGGGAGCTCTGGGTGGACGCGACCGAGGGCGACTTCCTCCAGGTGCCGCAGGGCGGGCTGCACGCCTTCCGCAACGACGCCGACGCACCCGCCTCCATGCTGCTGCTGTTCACCCCCGGCGCGCCGCGCGAGGAGTACTTCGAGAAGGTGGCGCAGGTCGCCGACTGGCCGGAGGAGGAGCGGGCGGAGTTCTTCCTCAGGCACGACACGTACTGGACGGACTGAGAGCGGCCGGTCACGGTGGGGCGAGACCCGTCTTGAGACCCGCCCCGCACAGGGGCACGACGACGCTGCGGTCGGTCCAGTCGCCCACGGCCGCCCAGCAGACGACTCCGGTCGTCTCCACGAAGAAGCCGCGGGCCGCCAGGTCCAGTTGCGCCGCACGGATCCGGTCCTCGGACACGGTGAGGAAGGTGCCGCCCGACTCCCTGACGGCCGCCAGGATCTGCCGGGCGCGCGGCGGGCGGGGGATGGCGATGCCCTCGGCGAGGGTGGACGACGCGGTGTCCGGGGCGTCGAGCAGCCCGTCCGAGCCGGCCCGGAAGGCCGTCGCGAGCGGTGACACGGCCTCGGCCTGCACGGCGATCAGGGCCGGGCGGCGGTCGATCAGGCCCTGGGCGAGGAGCTCCGAAGTGGCGAGGGCGGCGCCGAGCAGCAGGGTGCCGTTGCCCACGGGTACGGCGATCGCGTCCGGCAGCGTGCCGCCCAGGTCCTCCCACATCTCGTACACGTAGGTCTTGGTGCCGTGCAGGAAGTACGGGTTGTGGACGTGCGAGGCGTAGAACGTGCCCGGGGAGCCGGCCGCCGCCCGGGCGGCCCGGGCCGTCGCCTCGCGGTCGCCCGGGACGATCTCCAGCCGGGCGCCGTGGGCCCGGATCTGCTCGGTCTTCTTCGGTGACGTTCCCTCGGGCACGTAGACCGTGCACGGCAGTCCCGCGCGGGCGCAGTACGCTGCGAGGGCCGTCCCCGCGTTGCCGCTGCTGTCCGCGACCACCCGCTCCGGGGCGAGGCGGCGGGCCAGTTCGGCCAGCATCACCGCGCCCCGGTCCTTGAAGGAGAGCGTGGGCATCAGGAAGTCGAGCTTGGCCGAGACGCTCGCGGTGAGGGGGACCAGAGGGGTCCGTCCTTCACCGAGGGAGACGGCCGGATCGGCGAGCGGGAGTGCCTCTTCGTAACGCCAGAGTGAATTGACGCGACCGGTGAGCGAGTTGAGGGGCGCCGACGACAGAACGCCGGCGTCCAGGTCCCACGGTCCACCGCAGACCGGACAGCACCAGGTCGGCGTGTCCGTCCGGGCGCGGGTCCCGTCCTGCGGGCAGAGGTAGGTGGCCACGCCCGCCAGCATGTCAGGCATGTGACCCGTGCATTGCGGCGGAGAAGACACTCTTGTGCGATTCCTATGGATCCGCCAATCTTTCGCTGGCAGCAGGGCATGCCGCTCACATGAACCCTCGTGGAGCGCGGAACCCCCACGTCCGGATTGTCATGAGCATGCCTTTCCACCCCTTGCGCCCCCATGCACAGCGATGCAGGACATGCACCCCCATGCATTCCCCACCAGCGCACCGCAACCGAGGAGGACCCCTCACATGGCAGTACAGAAGAGGAACCGCTACGCGCGAAGACTGACCGCGACGAGCGTCATGACGGGCGCCGCCCTGGCCCTCTCGACCGCAGCGGCCTTTCCGGCCCTGGCGTCGGGCAGCGCACCGGAAGGCGTGATCGAGAACGCCGGCGCCCCGGGCGTCATCAGCGGCAGCTACATCGTCACGCTCGACGAGTCCGCCGCCGAAGCGGACTCGGCCGAAGGCAGGGCGCTCGCCGCGGAGTACGGCGCGAAGATCAGGAAGACGTACCGCGCGGCCGTCAACGGATACGCCGTCGAGCTCTCCGCCGCCCAGGCGAAGAAGTTCGCCGCGGACCCGGCCGTCGAGTCCGTCGTGCAGAACCGGACGTTCACCATCTCCGGCACCCAGCCGTCACCGCCCTCCTGGGGCCTGGACCGGATCGACCAGACGGCGCTCCCGCTGAACCAGAGCTACACCTACCCCGACAAGGCGGGCGAGGGCGTCACCGCATACGTCATCGACACCGGTGTGCGCATCAGCCACAGCGACTTCGGCGGGCGGGCATCGAACGGCTACGACGCGATCGACAACGACAACGTCGCGCAGGACGGCAACGGCCACGGCACCCACGTGGCGGGCACCGTCGCCGGAACCGCGTACGGCGTGGCCAAGAAGGCGAAGATCGTAGGCGTCCGGGTCCTCAACAACAGCGGCTCCGGCACGACCGCACAGGTCGTCGCGGGCATCGACTGGGTGACGGCCAACGCCGTCAAGCCGGCCGTCGCCAACATGAGCCTTGGCGGCGGTGCGGACTCCGTCCTGGACGCCGCCGTGCAGAGCGCCGTCAACTCGGGGATCACCTTCGCCGTCGCGGCGGGCAACGAGTCGACCAACGCCTCGACCAAGTCGCCCGCACGCGTCGCCGACGCGATCACGGTCGGCTCCACGACCAGCACCGACGCCCGTTCGAGCTTCTCGAACTACGGCAGTGTCGTGGACATCTTCGCCCCGGGTTCCTCGATCACCTCGGCCTGGAACACCGGCGACAGCGCCACCAACACCATCTCCGGCACGTCGATGGCGAGCCCGCACGTCGCCGGCGCGGCCGCCCTGTACCTCGCCGACAACCCCGGCAAGACGCCGGCACAGGTCTCCGCCGGGCTCGTCGCCGCCGCCACGAGCGGTGTGGTGACGAACCCGGGCACCGGCTCACCCAACAAGCTGCTGAACGTCGGCACCGGCGGCACCACGCCGCCGCCCACCGGGGCCAGGTTCGAGAACACCACCGCCTACGCGATCGCCGACAACGCCACGGTCGAGTCGCCGGTCACCGTCTCCGGTGTCAGCGGCAACGCGCCGTCCGCGCTCAGTGTCCCCGTCAACATCACCCACACCTACTCCGGTGACCTGAAGATCGACCTGGTCGCACCCGACGGTTCGGTCTACAACCTCAAGGCCTACGGGACCGGCGGCAGCACCGACAACGTGATCACCACCTACACGGTGAACGCCTCGTCGGAGGTCGCCAACGGCGTCTGGAAGCTCCGGGTCAGCGACAACTACGCGGCCGACACCGGGAGGATCAACTCCTGGGCCCTGCAGTTCTGACGCGCACCGCTCCATGAGCCGGTGAACGCGAGCGGGGCGGCTGCCGACGGCAGCCGCCCCGCGATCCCGTCCCCGAGGTGTGCTCCCGGCGCCGTGGCCGGCCCGCGGCAGACGGCGGGCCGGGGCGTGCGTCCCCCTAGCGCCGGCCCAGCCCGCGGTCGACGGCGGCCATCAGCTCGCCGTCGTCCGTGTCGCCGTCCAGCGACCAGAACATCGCCCCGCCGAGACCGCGGTCCCGGATGTACGAGGTCTTGGTGCGCAGCACCTGGGGATCGTCGTACGTCCACAGGGTCGTGCCGTCGAACAGCCAGGCGTGGCCGTTGCGGGTGTCCCGGTGCACCGTGTACTGCCCGGAGTCGGCCAGCTTCTTGAGAGCCTTGTAGTCCTCGTAGCCGGCCGCGTAGGTGGCAGGTGCCGGGGCCGTGGCCGGTTGTCCGAGACCGTCACCGCCACCGGTGACCCCCGTCCAGCCCTGGCCGTAGAACGGCATCCCCACCACCAGCTTGCGGGCCGGTGCTCCGCGCCTGATCCAGTCGCGGACGGTCTGGTCGACGCTGAAGTCGCCCTTGGCGAACAGCGCGGACTGCTGGGCGGTCGTCTTCTCGCCGGAGACGTGGAAGTCGTAGCCCTGGAGGTTGACGAAGTCGAAGTCCTTCATGATGCGGGGGACGTCGAAGCCCGCGTCGATCTTCTCGGGGGCGGTGGGGACGAAGGCGGAGAGCTCGTAGTGCTTCGCCTTCCCTTTCCCCTTCCCCTGCTGCGCCTTCGTCTGCTGCTTCTTCGCGTGGGCGTCGAGCTGGGTGCGGAACTCGTGCACGAGGGCGGTGAAGTTCCGCCTGTCCTCGGGACGGTGGACGGTGTCCGTGTCGCCGGCGGAGCCGGGCCACTCCCAGTCGAGGTCGATGCCGTCGAAGAGTCCGGCCGCGGCGCCGGCGCCCCCGCGCGCGCCGTCCTGCGGCAGGTTTCCCTTGATGTACAGGTCGATGCAGGACGAGACGAGCGCCTTGCGGGAGGCGGCCGTGCGGGCGGCGTCCGAGAAGTGGGTGGACCAGCTCCAGCCGCCGAGGGAGATCATCACCTTGAGGCCGGGGTGCGCGGCCTTGAGCTCGCGCAGCTGGTTGAAGTTGCCCGCGAGGGGCTGGGTGTCGGTGTCGGCGACTCCGTCCACCGATCCGGCGGCGTCCAGTGGGCGGGCGTAGTCCGCCCAGGCGTCGGCCTCGCCGGGCACGTTGCCGGTGAAGCACCTGCCTTCGGCGCTGACGTTGCCGAAGGCGTAGTTGATGTGGGTGAGCCGGGCCGCGGTCCCGCTCGTCTCCAGGTCCTTGACCTGGAAGTCGCGTCCGTAGACGCCCCACTGGGTGAAGTAGCCGACGGTCTTGTACGCGCGGTCGTGGTGTCCGCGGTCACCCGGGGCGGCGCCGCGGCCGGCCCCGTCCGCCGTGGCGGCGGGGGCGATGCCGGCCAGCAGCGTGAAGGCGCAGGCCGCAATGGTCAGTCTGGACAGGCTTCTTCGGCGCATGGGGCTCGTTCCTGTGCGTGTTCCGTGGCTGGAGGGACAGCTGGAGCCGTGCTGTGCTGTGCACAGGAAGGTATTGGTCTGGACCAAAAGCGGTCAAGGGTTTGACGGCGCCCGCACGAGGTATGCGCTGGTCGGCGCGGAATCATCACTTCGGGTGAAACTTTGGCCCGTGCTTGCGGGAATCAACCCACGGTTGCCACGCTGTTGCTGTCTGTCAACCTGTTGGGAGTGGCCTGTGCCTTTCGGTGAGCAGCCCGCCTATCTGCGCGTGGCGAGCGATCTCAGGGAGAAGATCGTCAACGGCGCGCTGCCGCCCCACACCCGTCTGCCGTCGCAGGCACGCATCCGCGAGGAGTACGGGGTCTCGGACACCGTCGCGCTGGAGGCGCGCAAGGTGCTGATGGCCGAAGGTCTCGTCGAGGGGCGGTCCGGCTCGGGCACGTACGTGAGGGAGCGGCCGGTTCCGCGCCGGATCGCCCGTTCCGGCTACCGGCCGGGCGCGGGAGCGAGTCCGTTCCGCCAGGAGCAGACGGCGGACGGAGCGCGCGGAACCTGGGAGTCCCGCAGCGAGCAGGAGGATGCGGGCCCGGAGGTCGCCGAGCGCCTCGGCATCGAGCCGGGCGACCGCGTGATGCGTACGAGGTACCTCTTCCGGGAGGGGGGCGAGCCGATGATGATCTCCACGTCGTGGGAGCCCCTGGCCGTCACGGGGCGCACGCCGGTGATGCTGCCCGAGGAGGGCCCGTTGGGCGGCTGCGGGGTGGTCGACCGGATGGCCGCCATCGACGTCGTCGTGGACAACGTGGCGGAGGAGGTCGGCGCCCGCCCGGGGCTCGCGGAGGAGCTCCTGGCGCTCGGGGGTGTGCCCGGCCATGTGGTGATCGTGATCGGGCGGACCTACTACGCGTCGGGGCGGGCCGTGGAGACGGCCGATGTGGTCGTCCCCGCCGACCGCTACCGCATCGCCTACCATCTGCCGGTCAGATGAGGGGCGTTCGCCGTGGCCGCGGCCACCGCTGCGGAGGGCGGCCCGGCGGCCTTCGGTGAGGGAGCCGGTGCGCCGTCGGGGCACCGGTCCGGCAGGGCTGTCGTGTGTCGGGCGACGCGTCGTGCCTGGGTAGGGGTGCCGGAGGGCGCCGAGGGCGAGGAGTGTGTGGACGAGGGCGGCTGAGGCGGGCGGTGCCCGCAGCCGCCCCGGATCTCGGTGTTCGGGGGCGCATCCGGCAGGATGCGCCCCCTTTGGTTTGGCCGGATGCGTATCTCTTTGTGCAAACACGCATCCGCTGAGTAAAGGTCAGGCGTACGCTCGGGCATATGCGCACCGCGGTTTCCTGGGGATCCTTAGAGACGTGCACGGCAGTAGGGGGAGGGGCGACATGCCGGGGAGGAACACGATGACCGACAGCGGTGCCGTGCTCCCCTGGCTGGTGATCAGGCAGGACGACAACGGCAACAGGTACCGCGTCGGCCGCTATGCGACGCAGGACGAGGCGCAGAAGATCGCGGACGGCCTGCACCGCCACGGCCACGAGCAGCTCTACTGGGTGGAGCGCGCGGGCCAGAGCGCGCGCCCCTGACGTCTGCGGGCCCCGGGGCGCCGACTGCCCGTCCGTGGTCCTCTGTGCGGGACACGGCGGGCTCCCGGGGGGCTTTCCGGAGGGGCGGGGCGGGGGCGGGGCTTTCCGGAGGGGCGGGGCGGGGGCGGGGCTTGTCCGTCACCGTGGACGGTCACGGCTACCGCCCGTCGTCCGGGCTGCCACGCCTGCCCTCTCCGCGCACGTGCTGATCGCCGGCAGTCCTTTTCCGCGCCCTGTCCGACGGCGCGTCGGCCACGCCGTCGCCGCGCGGTGCCATCGGGTGCGCCTTCGATGCCGTCCGGGCCCTCTCCCGGCGGAGTGATCCGTGGCATGGCGCAGTGGTGGCGGCTGACCCCTCCCGCCGGTCGAGAGGTACGCGGGCGAAGGGCTGCCCCGCCCGGACGGGAGACCGCGTCGGCGCCTCGAGCAGGCGCCCCGCATCACTGGCCGGCTCGTCCGGTTGGGTCCCGGAGTGCACTCCCGGGGAGGCCGAGCAGGAGTGGACGGGCCGTCAGGCGACTCTCCCGGTCCCGATCCGCGCCGCACCGTCGGCTTCCCGGTGGGATTGATCCGCTCCGGAGACGCTCCGGCACCCGGGGAACCGGCGGCCGAGCCGTGCGCCACCATGGTCCCGTGCGGCGAACGCCGACGGATGAGGACGGAACGATGACGGTGCTGATCGACACGGTGGCCTGGGTCCGGGTGGAGAACGGGAGGATTCTCTGCGCGCGACCGAGAGGGAAGGGCGTCTTCTACATCCCCGGGGGTAAGCGGGAGGCGGGTGAGTCCGATCTGCAGACGCTGCTGCGCGAGGTCGAGGAGGAGCTGACCGTGGCCATCGTCCCGTCGAGCGTCAGCCATGCGGGCACCTACGAGGCGCAGGCGCACGGCCATCCGGACGGTGTGGTGGTGCGCATGAGCTGCTACTACGGCGACTACAGCGGCACGCTGACCGTCAGTGGTGAGATCGACGAGATGACCTGGTTCTCCTTCGCGGACCGCCCTCTCGTCCCTCCCGTCGACCAGTTGCTCTTCGACGATCTCCGGGCGTCGGGCGAGCTGCGCTGAGCCGGGTCTCCACCACCCGTACGCCCACCCGGGACGTCACGCGATAGCTGCCCCAAATATCGGGTATGTGCTGATTAGCCCCTCGGGACGGGGGCTGAGACCCCGCTGTCGGCCCTGGGAAGTGATCGGCGTGACCGATACCGAAGGCGACTGTGCCGAGTGGAGATTCCCGGCGGTGCCGGGCTCCGTGCGCAGCGCCCGGCACGCGGTCCGTGACGCACTGCACAGCTGGGGCCTCGATGGGGCCACGGGCGACGTCGCCGTACTGCTCGTCAGTGAACTCGTGACCAATTCGCTCTGCTACGCGTCCGGTCCCATCGGCGTCCGGCTGGTGTGGCAGGACCCCGGGGGTGCCGGGGCCGACAAGGGGCAGGGCGGGCAGGGGTTGCTCGTAGAAGTCTCCGATCCGCTTCCGGATCCGCCCACCGAACGCACTGCCGGACCCGAGGACGAGGGCGGGCGGGGACTGCAGCTCGTGGCTTGTTCCGCACGCCGCTGGGGGACTCGGCGCGGAAAAAGCGGCAAGACGGTGTGGTTCGAGCTCGCTCTCCCTGGTTAGGAGTGGGAGAGAAGCAAAGCGATCACAGAAGTCGGGCAGAACCTGGCTGAAAGGGACTGAGACCGTGCTGTGATCGTGAACGCCGTGCCTGTATGGCCCGTAGTGCTGAATACTGCGGGCAGGACCGGTCCGGTGCGTGAGCTGGAGGGGACGGTCGCGTGAGCGAAATACCTGGGACAGCGGGCGACGTCGTGTGGCAGAGCAGCCCGCCTGGCTCGATCTATGACCACATCAGGGTCGCCTCCTTCTCGATCGGGGCCGACGGGCTGATCGAGCAGTGGAGCCGGCGGGCCGCCGGTCTCTTCGGCATGGCCTCCCACGAGGTGGTGGGCAAGGATCCGGTCGAGGCCTTCATGCCCGACGAGCTGCGCTCCGGTGCCCGTCGGAGGGTCGGTGAGATCCTCGACGGCAAGGAGTGGACGGGCCTCGTCCCGTTCCGCATACCGGGCGAGAACGGCCTTCGGGGCCTTGCCGAGATCTACGTCATGCCGAGTGAGACGGCGAGCGGTGAACGGGCCGCTCTCTGCATCGTCGTCGACGTCCGGGCCCTGCGGCGCATCGAAACCGACCTGGCGGCTTCGCAGGCGATATTCGGCCAATCTCCTTTCGGCTTCGTGCTCTTCGGTACGGACTTCGCCGTCGTGCGCGCCAACCAGCGGTTCGCCACCGTCTTCGGCGGTGCGGCCGAGGACCACCGCGGCCGCACGGTGGGCGACTATCTGGCCCGCCCGGAGGCCGACCGGCTCACCCTCACGCTCAAGCGCGTCCTGGAGACGGGCGAAGCCGTCACCGACCTCCAACTCGTCGGTACGACGCCCGGCTCCAGCGACCGGCGCCACTGGTCGATGAACCTCTACCGGGTGCACAGCGGCTCCGGGCGGCCCGTCGGCATCGCCGGACTGGCCACCGACGTCACCCAACGGCACATCGCCGCCCGGGAGGCGGCCAGTGCCCGGCGCAACCTCGCCCTGCTCAACGAGGCCAGTGCCCGCATCGGCAACTCCCTGGACCTGGAGACCACCGCCCGCGAACTGCTCGACGTCGCCGTGCCCGGTTTCTGCGACCTCGCCTCCGTCGACCTGTACCAGGGGCTCCTCACCGGCGAGGAGGCCTCGCCCGGCAGTTGGGGCCGGCACCACCAGGAGTCCGGCAGCGGCTCCGCGGAGCTGCGTCGGGTCGCCCAGGCCAGTGCCGTGTCCGACGCCGTGCCGAGCGTCCGGCGCGGCGCGGGACCGGGCGGCGGCACGGGTACCGAGGGGGACACGGGTCCGCCCGCGCTCGGCTCGGTGCACCGCTATCCGTTCCACTCGCCCGGTGCCGTCGCCCTGCGCACCAGCCGTGTCGAGGACGTACCCGGCGACGAACGAGGCCTCGTCCACTCCACCCTCGCCGTACCGATGGTCGCGCACGACATCGTCGTCGGCCTCGTCCAGTTCTCGCGCACGAAGGGCAGTGAGCCCTTCGGCGAGCGCGACCGGGCCCTGGCCACCGAACTCGCCGCCCGCGCCGCCGTCTGTATCGACAACGCCCGCCTCTACCGCCGGGAGCACGAGCGCGCGCTGATACTGCAGCGCAGCCTCCTGCCGCCGGGCGACCCCGAGGCGGCGGGCCTCGACATCGCCTGCCGCTACCTTCCCGGCAACACGGCCACCGAGGTCGGCGGGGACTGGTTCGACGTGATCGAGCTCCCCGGGCACCGCACGGCCCTGGTCGTCGGCGACGTCATGGGCCGCGGACTGCGGGCCGCCGTCGCCATGGGCGAACTGCGCACCGCGGTACGCACGCTGGCCCTCCTGGACCTCGAACCCGCCGAGGTGCTCTCCGCCCTCGACGAGGTCGCCCGCGGGCTCGGCACCCCCGGCGGCGGCGAGCGGAGTGCCGGATTCGGCGGGGGCGGTGGCGCGCAGTGGCCCTCGCGGGCCGCCCACAAGTCACGCGAGGCAGACCTCTCGGAGGTCTATCTGGCGACCTGCGTCTACGCGGTGTACGACCCCGTCACCCGGCGCTGCACCTTCGCCAACGCCGGTCACCTCCCTCCCGTGGTGGTCGAGCCGGGCGAAGCCGCGCTGCTGCTCGACGTACCGCCGGGCATGCCGCTCGGTGTCGGCGGCGAGCCCTTCGAGGAGGTCGAGGTGGAGCTCAAGGAGGGCGCCCTCCTGGCCCTGTACACCGACGGGCTCGTCGAATCCCGCGACCACCCGCTCGACGAGGGCCTCGAAGCCTTCCGGCAGGCCCTCGCCACCCTCGCCGAGCCGCTGGAGGACGTCTGCGACCACGTGCTCGCCACCCTCGACACGCGTCACGGCGAGGACGACATCGCCCTGCTCATGGCCCGTATCCAGGGACTCCCGGTGGACGCGGTGGGCGACTGGCGGCTGCCCCGCGAGCTACGGTCCGTCGGCCGTGCCCGTGAGCTGGCCCGGGTCCAGCTCACCGCCTGGGGTCTGGACGACCTGGTGGACACCACCGAACTCCTCGTCAGTGAACTCGTCACCAACGCCCTGCGCTACGGCGAGGGGGAGATCAGGCTCAGACTGCTGCGCGACCGCACGCTCGTGTGCGAGGTGTGGGACGCCGGACTCGTCCAGCCGCGGCGGCGACGCGCGCGTGACACCGACGAGGGCGGGCGCGGCCTGCAACTGG
Organism: Streptomyces clavifer; assembly: GCF_036345975.1. Taxonomy (NCBI): domain Bacteria; kingdom Bacillati; phylum Actinomycetota; class Actinomycetes; order Kitasatosporales; family Streptomycetaceae; genus Streptomyces; species Streptomyces clavifer. The sequence continues at coordinate 4,856,871 of NZ_CP107793.1, forward strand.
TCGGGCTGCTGAGCGCCGCCTGGGGGTCGCGGCGCACGCCGCGCGGCAAGACGGTGTGGTTCGAGCTGGCACTGCCCGACGGCGAGCCTGCCCCCGAGCTCTCGGTCGAAGAGCTGCTGAGCATGTACTGACTCGGTGGATGCTCCGGGGCCGGGACCCGTCGGGGTCGGTCCGGGCGGGCCCCGGGTCGGTCCGGGGCGGGGTCGGGCCCCGGGTCGGGTGTACTCGAACCCGATGGGCGCCGCGGCCGGGACGGCCGCACCTGCCGGGCGGAGGTGCCGGTGCCGGTGGGTGCGCGGCCGTATCGCCGACGGGCGGGTGCGCGGCCGTGTCAGGTGCCTGATTTCAGGGCGGAGAGCCGCGCCTCGATCTCCGCGCTGTCCCCGAGGCTGTCCAGCTGTTCGAACTGTGCGTCCAGGGACGATGCGGCCAGTTCCTGCTTGCCCACCGCCCGCGCCTCCTCGCGCCGCACCTTGTCCTCGAAGCGGCCGAGCTCACTGGTCGGGTCCATGACGTCGATGCTCTTGACGGCGTCCATCATCCGGTTCTGCGCCTGTGCCGACTTCGCGCGTGCGACGAGCTCGTCGCGCTTGGACGTGAGCTGCGTCAGCTTGGCCTTCATCTGCTCCAGGCCGGCCTTCAGCTTGTCGACCACCACCGTCTGCGAGGCGATGGTCGGTTCGGCCGTCTTCGCCTCCTGCTCCGACTGCAGCTGCCGGCCCAGCGCCACCTTGGCGAGGTTGTCGAACGTGTCGGCGTCCGTCGACGACCCCTCCGCGCGCAGCGCATCCGCCTTCCTGCTGGCCGCCAGGGCCTTCTGGCCCCATTCCCGGGCCGCGTCGACGTCCTCGCGGTGGTCCTGCTCCATCAGCCTGAGGTTGCCGATGGTGGCGGCCACCGCCTGCTCGGCCTCCGCGATGTTGCCGGTGTACTCGCGGATCAGCTGGTCCAGCATCTTCTGCGGGTCCTCGGCCTGGTCGAGCAGGGCGTTGATGTTGGCACGCGCCAGCTGAGTGACGCGGCCGAGGACGGTCTGCTTGGTCATGGCACCTCTCCTTGTGCGACATGCGACATGCGACGCGGGGCGTTCTGCGGGGGGATGGGACGGACGCTGGGCACGGGCCGTGGGTACGGGACGAAGGGTCGCGGTGGGCAGCGGGCGGAAGGTGGCGGGCGGCGGTCGGAAGGTGCTTCCCGTGGTGGGGTGAGTCAGAAACGGCCGCCGCCACCCCTTCGGCCACGGGTGCCCCCGCCGCCGAAGCTGCCCGGTCCGCCGAATCCGCCGCCGCCCGGCCCGCCGCCGAAGCCGCCCCCCATTCCGCCGACCCGGCCGCCCCCGCCGAAGAGCCCGCCGAGGATGATGCCGCCCAGAACGGCGCCTCCCATCCCGCCGCCCCCTCCCTGCGGCCCGCCGGGGCCCTGCCGGTCGAGGTACTCCCGCACGTCCTGTTCGGCCAGGCTCCGCGCCTGCGCGGCCAGCGCGTCCGCCTGCTGTGCCTCGGCCAGGGCGCCCTGGGGATCGTTCGCGTCTGCCAGCTCCCGGGCCTGCTCCCAGCGGCGCCGGGCCTCCGCCAGCCGGGTACGGGCCCCGCCGCCGACCGCGCCGCGGTGGGTCGTGATGAAGTCCGAGGCAGCTCCGATCGCCGAGCGCGCGGTGAGCATCGACTGACCGAGGAGCGACTGCGCCCGCCGGTTGCCGTGCTCCTGTTCGCGGGCCCCGGCAAGGGCCTCGTCCAGTGCCGCGTCGGCTTCCTCCACCCTGCGCAGCGCGTCGACGGGGTCGTACGGACCGGCCCGCAGAGCACTGCTCACATCGCGGAGCACCGACTCGGCCCGCGCGATCCGGCCCCGCAGGTCGGCGGTCGGCACGCCCTCCGCCGTACCTTCGAGCAGCCCCCCGGCATCGGCCAGGTCCGTCTCCGTCTCCGTGAGAGCGCCCGGCAGCTTCCCGGCCGCCTCGGCCAGTTCCATGGCCCGCCGGTCCACGGCGTCGACGAGGGTGGACGCCTGGCCGACCGCCCCCTCGACCGCGCGCACGTACACCGCGGCCTCGGCGTTGTCGCCGCTGTCCACGGCCTGCCGTGCCTTGGTGAGACCGGTGGCCGCGAAGACCAGCCGGTCCTCGGCCTGGTCGACGTCGCCGGCCACGGCCGCGGCGGCCGACTCCGCGTACCTGCTCCGCAGACCGGCGAGGGTGGCCTGCGCCGTGGAGACGCGGGAGGTGAGATCGCGGAACGTGGTCTCGGCGGTGGCCACGGCCTCGGGGGCCGTACGTTCGAGGGCGCGCAGCCGGTCGAAGTCCTCGGACACCCCGTCCAGCCGCTCGTTGGCGTCCGCGCAGCGCCGGACGATCTCGTCGAGCATGCTGCGCTTCGTCGTGTCGTCCTCCGGGAAGGCGTCGTCGAGCTGTTGCCGCAGCCGGAACGCGGCCGTCAGCTCCGCCCTGGCGTACTCGACGGCCTCGGCGAACGGTGCCGCGGCCTCCTCGCCGAACTGGGCGGTGGCGAAGCCGAGCTCCTCCTCGCTGGTGCGCACGGCGTCGTCCGTGTCCACCAGGTCCGCCTCGGACCTGGCATCGAGCTCGGGCAGTGGAACGGGCGGCTCCGCTCCCTCGCCGCTGCCGCCCCAGCCGCCCGCCGCAGGGGTCGTACGGGTCGCCGCACGCCGCTTGCGGCGGGTGTACGCGAAGGCCGCGACGGCGCCCGCCGCGGCGAGGACCGCCAGGGGCACGATGAGGTTGCCGGCGCCGCCACTGCCGGAGTCACTGCCCGTCCCCGGGTCGGCGGGGCCCGGCGTGATCGCGGGTGCCGGTACGGGATCGCCGCCCAGCACCGCCGTGTAGCCGTCGGCGGCGCCGATCGCGGCGCCCGCCCAGTCGTTCTCCCTGAGGGCCGGCTCGATCGCCGTGTTCGCCACGTCCTGGAGCTGTCCGTCGGTGAGTCGCGAGCCCCGGTCGGCCGAGTAGGCGTACTGCCGGTCCTGCGTGGCGACGGCCAGCAGCACGTCCTCCTGCCCGAGACCGTTGCGGTTCGCGGTCTCGTCGGTCCAGGTCTGCGCGGCGCGGCCGGAGAAATCGCGTACGTACGCCACGAACAGCTGGACCCGACGCTCTTCGAACAAGCGGTCGAGCGCGGCGTCGACCTGCGGTTCGCGGTCTCCCAGCGCCCCCACCTTGTCGGTGATCTGCCCGTCCCGGGACAGGGCGACGGGGTCCTCGGCCCGTGCGTCCGGCTCCGCCGGAAGGGCGACCCAGCACAGCACGGTCAGTGCGGCGAGGAGTGCCCTGCCGGTTGTCGACGGCCGGGAATCCCGGGTGCGGCGCGCAAGGGGCATCACATGGGGGAGGTTATGTCCGCCCCTTGCCGCCCGCGACCCGGAGTGCGGGAGCGGGCGGCCAAGGACGCCGTGCTGTGGTGGTCAGATGCCGAAGCGTTCCTTCGCGAGCAGCGGACGCACCCGCGACCTGAAGCCACCCGGAACGGCCGCTGCAGCAACCCCGGCCGGATCGTCTGCGCCAAAGCCGCGGTGATCATGCCCTGGTGGAGCGCGAGCATGCAGTCACTGACCCGCCCGGTGCCGACGTTGACGGAGTCACGGAAGCCGAAGCCCTCGTGGTATGCGCCGCGGGCGGGGAGCCGTGTCCGGGGGCCCGGCCGCCGAAGCGCGCGCCCACCGCGACAGCCCCGGGACGACATCCCGAGGGCCCGGCGGGACCGGCACGACCGCGGCACCCGTCGAGCCGCTGGGCTCGTCGAGCGGCCCCTGCCGGGCGCCGCCGGGGGCGCAGGGACAGGGGCCGCACGGGTGACATCGGCGGCCCCGGCGGCCGCGCCTGCGCGCTCTCGCGCGGGGAGGTGCGTTCAGTGGATCAGCGAACCAGTGTGATCAACTGCAAATGCCACCAATAAGCATATTCCGGTCCATTCCGGTACGGGGTGGTCCGGGCCGGCCCCGGAGGTATCAGCCATGGCCCACGTCGGAGTCCCGCGCGGGACAGCCCGAAAGCGCCGCTCGGTCACGCTCCTGGCGACGGGTGTGCTCACGATCCCGGTGCTGGCGGGGTGCAGTTCGGGCGGCGGGGGCCCCGTCGCGGTGGCCGTCCCGCAGGACATCGCCGCGACCTCCCGGGACGGAGTCACCGAGGGGTCGACACTCACCTGGGCGATCGACGCGGTGCCCGCCACCCTCAACACGTTCCAGGCGGACGCCGACAGCGCGACCACGCGCATCGCCGGCGCCCTGCTGCCCTCGCTCTTCCCGATGGACGCGAAGGGGGAGCCGCGGCTCAATCCCGACTACCTGGAGTCGGCGAAGGTCATCGAGCAGGAGCCGAAGCAGATCGTCCTCTACAAGCTCAACCAGCAGGCGGTGTGGAGCGACGGCCGCGAGATCGGGGCCCCCGACTTCGTCGCCCAGTGGCGCGCGCTCAGCGGCAAGGACTCCGCGTTCTGGACCGCTCGCAACGCGGGCTACGAGCGGATCGAGAAGATCGAACGCGGAAAGGACGACCTGCAGGTCAGGGTCACCTTCTCCAAGCCGTACGCGGACTGGCGCGCGCTCTTCTCACCGCTCTACCCGAAGGAGGTCACCGGCACCCCCGGCACCTTCAACGACGGGGCGAGGGCCACGCTCAAGAACACCGCGGGACCGTTTCGGCTGCGCGGTGTGAGCAAGGACAAGGGGACGGTCACGCTCGACCGGAACCCGCGCTGGTGGGGTGAGGAGGCCAAACTCGAATCGCTCGTCTTCCGGGCCGTGAAGCCCGAGGACCGCGCCGAGGCGCTCACCGGGGGCACGGTGCACGTCGCCGACATCGACCCGGCCACGGCGAACCGCATCGCACGCGCGGCCCGCTACCGGAGCGGCAACGGACAGCCACCCGCCCACGGTCCCGGGGCCGATATCACCCCCGCCGCCGCACTGCGCTCCTGGGCGCTGGCCCACGGGTCGGACGAGGAGGCGGCCGAGACCGCACAGGCCACCCGCGCGAAGACGAGGGAGGCCGTCGCGGCGTACGCGGCCGAGCAGAAGTCGCTGAAGGGCTTCGCCGTACGCAAGTCCCTGGAACCCGCCTACACGCAGCTCGCGATGAACGGCGGGTCCGGGCCCCTCTCCGACGACCGCGTCCGCCGCGCGATCGCCCGCGCCCTGAACCGCCAGGAGCTCGCCGACGCCGTGCTCAAGCCGCTGGGTCTGCCCGCGAAACCGCCGGGCAGCCACCTGGCACTGGCCGGTCAGCCCGCGTACAAGGACGGCAGCGGTGCGCTGGGCGAGCAGGACACCGAGGAGGCGCAGGCACTCCTGGCCGACGCGGGCTGGACCCTCGACGGGGCCGTCCAGAAGCCGAAGGACACCAAGGCGGGCAGCGAAGCCGACCACACAGACGCCGGCAAGAAGAAGACCGACGCCGAGAAGAAGACCGACGCGGAGACGAAGAAGTCCGACACGGAGACGAAGGCGGACGCGGAGGGTGGGGCCGGGGCCGAGAAGGCGGACGGGACGCCCGAGGGCAAGCAGAAGGAGCAGACGGCGAAGGAGAAGGAGGAGAAGGCATCCAAGGAGGAGAAGTCCGATAAGGACGACAAGGCCGACAAGGACGACAAGGCGTCCCGCGAGGAGGGGCTGTACATCGTCGGCGACGAGAAGCCGGGCGACCGCCTCGCCCCCCGCGCGGGCGACGGCGACGCCAGGGTCGCCGCCCAGGACAAGCAGCCCGGTGGTGCCGCCGGCGCCTACGCCCCCGCGGGCACCGCGGCCCCGGCGCCCGCCTCGCTCAAGGGCCGCCTCGGCAAGGACGGCAAGCCGCTCACCCTGCGCTTCGTCCTGCCGTCGGGGCCCGGGTCGCAGTCGCTGCGCAGCGTCGGTGACAAGATCGTCGAGATGCTGGATGCGATCGGGGTGGGCACGGTGATCACCAAGGTCGCCGACGACAGCTACTTCAAGGACCACGTCGCCTCCGGCGACTACGACCTGGCGCTGTACTCCTGGCCCGCCACCGCCTATCCGGCGACCGACGGCCGTCCGATCTTCGCCAAGCCGGAGCCCGCCACCGACGGGTCGCTGCTCGTCGAGCAGAACTACACACGGGTCGGTTCCGACCACATCGACCAGCTCTTCGACCGTGCCGTCTCCGAGCTCGACGCGAACGCCTCCAGGGACCTGCTGAAGCAGGCCGACGCCCGGATCTGGGCCGCCGCCGGATCGATTCCGCTGTATCAGAGGCCACAGTTGGTCGCCGTCGACAAGAAGCTCGCCAACGTCGGTGCCTTCGGCTTCGCCGCACCCCGCTACGAGGACATCGGATTCACCGGAGGCCAGGCGGCGGGTTCCCCCGCGGATCCCAAGAAGTAGCAGGTCAGGAGTACAGGCAAAGCTCAGGATCAGCTCAATTCCCTTGCCCGCCGGTACCCCCGGCGGGCAGGCTCGTTCCTGCCCCGACCCGGGCTGCTCCCCCCACCCCACACCCCCACCGCCGGGTCTTCCGGCCGCCGGACGATGGCGTAATACCTGCTGAATTTCGGCTGAACAGTGGCTGGAGACCGGTCTCGCGGATCGGGCCGGGAAGCCTCGGGCGCGCAGGGCCCGTACCATTGGACTAGCCGTGGCGTGTCCGCCCGGCGGGGCGTACGAGTGCTTGAGACCGAGTGAGACGCCTGATCCCACGATCCGAGAGAAGCGCAAGCCACCCATGCCCACGCGCCACGACATCCGTAACGTAGCCATTGTCGCCCACGTCGACCACGGCAAGACCACGCTGGTCGACGCCATGCTCAAGCAGGCGGGCGCCTTCGCGGCCCACGCCGCGGAGAACCTCGACGAACGCATGATGGACTCGAACGACCTGGAGCGTGAGAAGGGCATCACGATCCTGGCCAAGAACACGGCCGTGAAGTACCACCCGAAGGATGGCGGCGACGTCATCACCATCAACATCATCGACACCCCCGGCCACGCCGACTTCGGCGGTGAGGTCGAGCGCGGCCTGTCGATGGTGGACGCGGTCGTCCTCCTCGTGGATGCCTCCGAGGGGCCCCTCCCCCAGACCCGTTTCGTGCTCCGCAAGGCGCTCACGGCCCGGCTGCCGGTCATCCTCTGCATCAACAAGACGGACCGCCCGGACTCCCGGATCGCCGAGGTCATCGACGAGACGTACGACCTCTTCCTGGACCTGGACGCCGACGAGGACCAGATCGAGTTCCCGATCGTCTACGCCTGCGCCCGTGACGGCATCGCCTCGCTGACCAAGCCCGAGGACGGCACCGTCCCCCCGGACAGCGACAGCCTGGAGCCGTTCTTCAGCACGATCCTCTCCGCGGTCCCGGCCCCGGAGTACGACGAGGACGCCCCCCTCCAGGCGCACGTCACCAACCTGGACGCCGACAACTTCCTCGGCCGTATCGCACTGTGCCGCGTCGAGCAGGGTGAGCTCCGCAAGGGCCAGACGGTCACCTGGATCAAGCGTGACGGCACGATGTCCAACGTGCGCATCACCGAGCTGCTGATGACCGAGGCGCTCACCCGCAAGCCCGCCGAGAAGGCGGGCCCGGGCGACATCTGCGCCATCGCCGGTATCCCGGACATCATGATCGGTGAGACCCTGGCCGACACCGAGAACCCGATCGCGCTTCCGCTGATCACGGTCGACGAGCCGGCCATCTCGATGACCATCGGTGCGAACACCTCGCCGCTCGTCGGCAAGGGCGGCAAGGGCCACAAGGTCACGGCCCGCCAGATCAAGGACCGTCTGGACCGCGAGCTGGTCGGTAACGTCTCGCTCCGCGTCCTGGAGACCGAGCGCCCCGACGCCTGGGAGGTCCAGGGCCGCGGTGAGCTCGCGCTCGCGATCCTCATCGAGACCATGCGCCGCGAGGGCTTCGAGCTCACCGTCGGCAAGCCGCAGGTGGTCACCAAGCAGGTCGACGGCAAGACGCACGAGCCGATCGAGCGCATGACCATCGACTCGCCCGAGGAGCACCTCGGCGCCATCACGCAGCTCATGGCGACCCGTAAGGGCCGCATGGAGACGATGACGAACCACGGTTCGGGCTGGGTCCGCATGGAGTGGATCGTCCCGTCGCGAGGCCTCATCGGCTTCCGTACGGAGTTCCTGACCCAGACCCGTGGCACGGGCATCGCGCACTCCCTGTTCGAGGGCCACGAGCCCTGGTTCGGCGAGCTGCGCACCCGTCACAACGGCTCGCTCGTGGCCGACCGCGCGGGCGTCGTGACGCCGTTCGCCATGGTCAACCTCCAGGAGCGCGGTGTCATCTTCACCGAGGCCACCACGGAGGTCTACGAGGGCATGATCATCGGTGAGAACTCGCGCGCCGACGACATGGACGTGAACATCACCAAGGAGAAGAAGCTCACCAACATGCGTGCGGCTTCCGCCGACACCACGGAGAACGTGGTGCCGGCCCGCAAGCTCTCGCTGGAGCAGTCCCTCGAGTTCTGCCGCGACGACGAGTGCATCGAGGTGACCCCGGAGACGGTCCGTATCCGCAAGGTCGTCCTGGACCAGAAGCAGCGCGGCCGTTCGGCCTCGCGCGCGAAGAACAACTGACGCCGTGGGGGACCCGGGCCCCAGGCCCGGGTTGACCTCGATGCGCCGGATCACGGCCCGTCGACCGCTCGTTGAGGCGGTCGGCGGGCCGTCGGCGCGCCCGGACGCATGCCCGCTGCGAATCTTCCTTTCTCAGGCCGCCGCCGCCCGATAGGTTGACCGCGTACGGCCGAAACGGCCGACGGGCACCTCACTGACCCGGGGTGCCCTCACGGGGACCTGGAGTTCATATGCGCATGAGACTCGTCGCGATGATGACCGTCTCGGGAGTCGCCGCGTCACTGCTGACGGCGTCCGCCGCGCAGGCGGCACCGATCGTCTGCGAGCCCGGCTACAAGCACGGGGCGTGGACGAGCGTCAAGCGGGGCTGGAAGATCACGCACGCCAAGGGGTACGTCGTGCCCACGGGCGGCACCCTGTCGCGGACCGTGTCCGTGACCAAGCGGGCCGTCGTCACGTCGAGCAGGGAGATCACGGCGGGAGTCGGCTACTCGGCCGCCTGGGTCGTCTCCAGCCTCGACGTCAACGTCAGTGGCACCCTCGCCAAGGCGGGCGAGAAGACGAAGGAGAAGACGGAGAGCGTCACGCTGAACCTGAACAAGTCGGGCACGTACGTGGCGTTCAGCGGGGCCTACACGGCCCAGGGCTACTACAAGGCCAAGACCTGCAACAGCAAGGGGACGGGCTTCACCAAGGTGGGCTACGGCAAGGCACGCAGCTGGAGCAAGACCGCGGAGGGCGCCATCAAGTGCTCCCAGTCGACCAAGGCCGGCTCGGTCCAGCGCGCCGCCAAGGCGTGGTGCCCGTAACCGCCGGGACGGTGAAGTGAACCGCGGCCCGGACCCCCTCGAGAGGAGGGGGTCCGGGCCGTCGGCGCGTGCGCGGCGGACGGTCGTGCGCTTCCCCCCGGCACCGGCTCGGACCGAAGGGTCGTGCGTACCATCGACAGGCGGCCCCGACCCCTCGGAAAGTGTGGAGATCCGGGCTCTCCGTCAAGCGTTTTTCCTGACCGACCTGTCCGGATATCGAGCCTCGCTCTCCGGAACATGTGTTAACGGTCCGTTTCGCGGGTGTCTGTCTGGGATCACTTTGTCCGGATTTCGGGCAACCAGGGGTTCCTGATGTTGTCAAACCGAGACCCTTTAAGTGTGGTTTACAGCCCGGTCGTACTTAATAGTTGCCCTATTGAGCTCGGGTCAATGGGTCATGCACTGTGGAGTGCCGACTCACGAGCACACGGGGTACCGCGCTTTCCGTCGTCAGGGGTGTCGACGGATGAGGTACCGACATTCGTTACGTGGACTCACGAGGAGGAACCCATGTGCGGTGCTCTGAGCACCAGTGGGGGCGCGCCGTCCTGGACGGCGCATCAGGCCGGTTTCGTTCATAGCGATGCACCTGGTCCTGTCGCCGGCAACGGCTGACGATTCCCAGACCCGTCAAACCGCTCAACTCGCGTTCCCGGGAGTGAAACCCACTTCTGTTGGCGCTCCCTGCCGCCCTGAGGCGATCTCCGTCAGGCGTCGGCATGTCACCGGTCCCCTCCCGGGGTGACGGCTGGCATCAGGGGACCGTCACACAGCAGGCATGACGCAATGAGTGCAGCCGACTCACCGCCGCAGCCTGCCGGGGCGCCGGTACCCGACATTTGTGAATGGACACACCATGACCAGTCCAATCGAGGCCGAGGACGCCACGGCCTCTGTCGCCTTGGACGAGAAGACCGCGACGAAGACCACCGCTGCGGACAGCGCCGAGACACCTGTCGGCCGCTCTCCCGGGCAGCTGATGTGGATGCGGTTCAAGCGTGACCGCACGGGCGTGGTCTCCGCCATCGTGGTGCTCTTCTTCTTCGCCGTCGCCGCGCTCGCACCGGTGATCTCGAGCCTCTACGGCAAGGACCCGTACACGCTCTACGCGCAGGAGCCGGACTATCCGTTCCTGCTGGACGACTTCGCCATGCCTTCGGGTTCCTTCGGCGGCGTCTCCTCGGAGTTCTGGTTCGGTGTCGAGCCGAACCTGGGCCGGGACGTGTTCACCATGCTGCTCTACGGCATGCGGACCTCGCTGTTCATGGCCCTGGTCCTGACGTTCTTCAGCGTCCTCACGGGCGTGATCGTCGGCATGGTGGGCGGCTACTTCGGCGGGAAGGTCGACTACTGGCTCGGCCGGGTCACCGACTTCTTCCTCTCCTTCCCGAGCCAGCTCTTCTTCATCGCCTTCATGCCCATCGTGACCGCGCTGTTCGTCTCCCCGACGGATGAGACGCCGACCTATCTGCGGGCCGTCGCGATCCTGCTGGTGATGTGGTTCCTCGGCTGGATGGGCATGGCCCGTCTGGTGCGCAGCTCGGTGCTCTCCCTGCGCGAGCGGGAGTTCGTGGAGGCCGCCAAGGTCTCGGGCGCCTCGCGGTGGCGGATCGTCCGCAAGGAGATCCTGCCGAACATCGTGACGCCGATCCTGGTGCAGGGCACGTACACCCTGCCCAGCTCCATCCTGAGCATCGCGTTCCTCTCCTTCGTCGGTGTCGGCTTCGTCGAGCCGACGCCCGACTGGGGCCGGATGTTCGCCATCGGCGCCGAGATCTACGAGCAGGACCCGGCCTTCATGTTCTTCCCGGGCATCGCCATGGTGGTTTTCGTTCTCTGCTTCAACCTCCTTGGTGACTCAGTCCGGGACGCGTTCGACCCCAAGACCGGACGCTGACGTCCATGGGTGGGGGTGGCTGCCGCCCCCCGCACCGGGCAACCGGACGGTCAGGCAGCACTTCTCTGGATAACAACCGACAGGTAGGTGCACAGAGCATCATGAATCCCATTCGATCGCGTTCCGCACGCGCCATAGTCATCGCGGCCGCTGCCGGCTCGCTGGCGCTCACAGGCTGCTCGTCCAACGACAGCGGCAAGGACGCCAAGGACCAGTCCAAGTCCAAGCAGGACGCCGCGTCCCAGTCGAAGCCTGTCGTGTACGGCGACGCCGGTGCCTCGACCGGCCCGGCGGCCGAGGTCCCGGGCGCCAAGCCCGGCGGCACCATCAACATCTACACGCAGTCCGACCTGTCCCACATGGACCCGGGTCAGATCTACGTCAGCGACGCGGGTCAGTTCGCCAACCTGGTCCACCGCAAGCTGACGAACTACCAGGAGGACGACAAGGGCAACCTGACGGTCGTCGGTGACATCGCCACCGACGCCGGCAAGTCCTCCAACGACGGCAAGACCTGGACGTACACGCTGAAGGACGGCATCAAGGACGAGGATGGCAACGCCATCACCTCGGCCGACGTCCGTCACACCATCGAGCGTCAGTACTCGAAGGTCATCTTCGACGGCCCGTCCTTCGTCCAGACCTGGCTCTCGGGCTCCGACTACCGTAAGGCGCTGCCGGACGGCCCGTACAAGGGCAAGCACCTGCCCGACAGCGTGCTCTCCACGCCGGACGCCAAGACGGTCGTCTTCAACTTCGACAAGCCGCGTCCGGACCTGCCGCAGGCACTGTCCATGGCCGGTTACGCCATCGTGCCCGAGAAGGCGGACACGAAGGAGAAGTACGACAAGGCTCCCAAGTCCCTCGGCCCGTACAAGATCGCCGAGCACAAGCCCGGCAAGTCCCTGAAGCTGGTCAAGAACACCAACTGGGACGCGAAGACGGACGCCGTCCGCCACCAGTACGTGGACGGTTACGACTTCACCACCACGATCGACCAGCCCAGCCAGACCAAGCGTCTGATCGCCGACCAGGGCGAAGCGAAGAACGCCATGCAGTTCACGGACTCCGTGGACCCGGCCCAGACGTCGACCGTGATCGGTGACGCGGCGGTCAACAAGCGCACGATCAAGGGTTACCAGCCCTACGTGTGGCAGATGAGCTTCAACCTGGACCGCCTCAAGGACAAGAAGGTCCGTGACGCGATCACCTACGCGATCCCGAACCAGTCCATGATCCAGGCTGACGGTGGCAAGTACGGCGGCGAGCTGGCCGGCGGTCTGTTCGCGCCGACCCTGCCGGGCTTCGACGCGACGTACGACCCGTTCGGCAAGCTGAAGAAGCCCAACGGTGACCCGGCGAAGGCCAAGGCGCTGCTGAAGGAGGCGGGTGTCGCCGAGGGCACGAAGCTCACCTACGCCTACTCCAACACCCCGCGTGGCCAGAAGCAGATGGTCATCATCAAGGACGCGCTGGCCAAGATCGGCTTCGATGTCCAGGCCAAGGAGATCGACCGCGCGACCTTCTACGAGCAGATCGGCAAGATCGACAACGGCTTCGACCTGTACATGACCGGTTGGGGCCAGGACTGGGCTTCCCAGTCCACGGTCGTCACCCCGGTCTACGACGGCACCCTGGTCGCCGACGGTCAGCCGAACTACTCCCACATCAACGACCCCCAGGTCAACAAGCTGATCGAGGAGGCCCTGGTCCTGGAGCCGGAGGCCGCGGCCAAGAAGTGGGAAGAGGCGCACAAGCGCATCGTCGAGGAGATCAACCCGGCTGCTCCGGTCTACTACTCGAAGCAGCTCCAGCTCTTCGGTTCGAACATCGGTGGCGCTCGCTACAGCACCAACTCGAGCTACATCGACATCAACCGTCTGTACCTGATCCAGCCGTAACCCTGATCAACGGCTGATCCACGGGGGTGCGCGCCAGGCGGAGCGCACCCCCGTGGACCCCCCACCCTTACAACCCGCCGCTTCCGAAGAGAGCAGCCTCCCGCGATGCTTCAGTTCCTCGTCCGCAGGTTGATCGGCGCAGTCGTCATCATGTTCCTGATCGGCGCCTTCACGTTCTTCCTGTTCTACACAGTCCCCCAGGACTTCGCCCAGCTCTCCTGCGGCAAGAACTGCTCGCCGGAGAACATCGCGGTCATCCGCGAGAACCTCGGCCTCGACAAGCCCATCACCACGCAGTTCTGGGAGTTCATGCGCGGTATCGTCGCCGGCCGTGACTTCGCCGTCGGCCACTGCTCGGCTCCTTGCCTCGGACAGTCCTTCGACACGGGCGACTTCGTGTGGGACTCGATCATGGACCGCTTCCCGCTGACGCTGTCGCTGACCGTCGGTTCCCTGGTGATCTTCCTCGTGATCGGCCTCGGCTCGGGCATGCTCGCCGCCTGGAAGCGCGGCACCGTCGTGGACAAGGCTGTCAGCGGCGCGTCGATGGTTCTCAGTTCTTTCCAGATCTACTTCCTCGGCCCGATCGTCCTCGGCATCTTCGTCTACAGCACGGGCTGGATGGACAATCCGAAGTACGTCCCCTTCCTCGAAAGCCCGATCGACTGGGCCGTCGCCCTGCTCATCCCGTGGGCCGTCATGGCGACGATCTTCACCGCCCAGTACACTCGAATGTCGCGCTCCACGATGATCGAGCAGCTCCAGGAAGAGCACGTCCGCACCGCACGCGCGAAGGGCATGCCCCAGAGGTACGTCTTCTTCCGCTACGCCTGGCGTGGCTCGCTCGCCCCCATCGTGACCATCCTCGGCATGGACCTCAGCGGGCTGCTCGCCGGTGGTGTCGTCACCGAGTTCACCTTCGACCTCGCGGGCATCGGGCGTCTCGCCGTCGATTCCTCGATGTCCAAGGACCTTCCGGTGACCATGGGCGTGATGCTGTTCGGAGCCTTCTTCATCCTGCTCCTGAACATCGTCGTGGACCTCGCTTACGCCTACATCGACCCGCGCGTGCGCCTCGCCTAGGAGAACGACCGTGACCACACTGACCAAGACCGAAGACACTCCGGCCCCGACCGGGCCCGAGGCCTTCCTCTCGGTACGCGACCTGCGGGTGCGGTTCTCCACCGAGGACGGCATCGTCAACGCGGTCGACGGACTCTCCTTCGACGTCGAGCGTGGCAAGACGCTCGGCATCGTGGGTGAGTCGGGCTCCGGGAAGTCCGTGACCAACCTGGCTGTTCTGGGTCTGCACAACCCCCAGAGCTCCAAGGTCGAGGGCGACATCATCCTCGACGGCCAGAACCTGACCGCGACCTCCGAGAAGCAGATGGAGAAGATCCGCGGGAACAAGGCCGCGATGATCTTCCAGGACGCCCTGACCGCGCTCTCGCCGTACTACACGGTGGGCCGCCAGCTCAGCGAGCCGTTCCGCAAGCACACCGGCGCCTCCCGCAAGGAGGCGAAGGCACGGGCCGTCGAGATGCTGACCAAGGTCGGCATTCCGCAGGCCAACATGCGCTTCGACGACTACCCGCACCAGTTCTCCGGCGGTATGCGTCAGCGCGTGATGATCGCCATGGCGCTGATGTGCGACCCCGAACTGCTGATCGCCGACGAGCCGACCACCGCGCTCGACGTGACCGTGCAGGCCCAGATCCTGGACCTGCTCAAGGACCTCCAGCAGGAGTTCGGGTCGGCGATCATCTTCATCACCCACGACCTGGGAGTCATCGCCAACATGGCGGACGACCTCCTGGTGATGTACGCCGGACGGGCGGTGGAGCGCGGCAGCGTGCGCGAGGTGCTCCGGGCTCCCGAGCACCCCTACACCTGGGGACTCCTCAGCTCGATGCCGCGCCTGGGGGGCGACATCAACGAGGCGCTCCTGCCGATCCCCGGCTCCCCGCCGAGTCTCCTCAACCCGCCCTCGGGCTGCGCCTTCCACCCGCGTTGTGCCTTCACCGACAAGGTGAGCGGCTCGCTGTGCAGTGGCGAGCGACCGTCGCTGGGCGACGGGCGGGCCTCGGCCTGCCACCTCACGCCGGAGCAGAAGCAGACCATCTTCATCGATCACATCAAGCCCCGGCTGGGCTAGGGAGACGCAGAGACAATGAGTGAGAACGTCACTCTGCCTGAACAGCAGGGTTCCACGGATGCGGTTCGTGAACGACGCGAGCTGCTGTCCGTCGAGGGCATGGCCATGCACTTCCCGATCTACGGAGGCTTCCCCTTCAAGCGCAAGGTCGGCGCCGTCAAGGCCGTCGACGGGATCGACCTGAAGGTCTACGAGGGCGAGAGCCTGGGTCTCGTCGGGGAGTCCGGCTGCGGAAAGTCGACCACCGGCCGGATGATGACCCGGCTGCTGGAGCCCACCGGCGGAAAGATCGTCTACGACGGCAAGGACATCACCCACGCCGGTCGCAAGCAGCTGGCGCCCATCAGGTCCGAGATCCAGATGATCTTCCAGGACCCGTACTCGTCGCTGAACCCGCGGCAGACCGTCGGCACCATCATCAAGAGCCCGATGGAGGTCAACGGCATCAAGCCCGCCGGGGGCCGGGAGAACCGGGTGCGGGAGCTGCTGGAACTCGTGGGTCTCAACCCCGAGCACTACAACCGCTTCCCGCACGAGTTCTCCGGCGGCCAGCGCCAGCGCATCGGCGTGGCCCGTGCCCTGGCGCTCCAGCCGAAGCTGATCATCGCCGACGAGCCGGTCTCGGCCCTCGACGTGTCGATCCAGGCCCAGGTGGTGAACCTGCTGCAGAAGGTGCAGAAGGAGATGGGCATCGCCTTCGTGTTCATCGCGCACGACCTGGCGATCGTGCGGCACTTCTCCGAGCGCGTGGCCGTGATGTACCTGGGCAAGATCGTGGAGGTCGCGGACCGCGACTCCCTCTACAACCGGCCCCGGCACCCCTACACCCACGCCCTGCTCTCGGCCGTTCCGGAGGCGAACCCCGACGGCGAGAACAGGGAGCGCATCCGGCTCGAGGGGGACGTGCCCTCGCCGATCTCGCCCCCGTCCGGTTGCCGGTTCCGTACCCGCTGCTGGAAGGCGCAGGACAAGTGCGCCACGGAGGAGCCGCCGCTCGTGCAGATCTCCGGCAGCAGGGAAGGCCACCTGACGGCCTGCCACTTCCCGGAGGACCCCACGATCGAGAAGCGTGGCGAGGACATCATCCTCGACCCGGCACTGGCACAGCTGGAGGACAGGGCGGTCGAGAAGTAGAGCAGCCGGGCTCCGGTGGAGCCCGGCCGTCGCGTGACCGCGAGACCGCGGCCTTCGCGCTGAACGTGTTTTCCCTCATGGGGACGCACGCTCAGGGCGAAGGCCGCTTCTTCGTGCCCGGCCCACCGAGCGGCCGTCAGTCCCGCCGCATGCGTTCAAAGGCGGTCGGACTCGGCCGGTGGGGGAGGAAGTCCCTGATCAGGTGTGCGCACTCCAGCGGGCTCGCCCGGCTGGTGTCGCACTCGACGTCGTAGACGCCGTGGGCGTGGACACGGTCGAACTGGCGGGCGGCCAGTCCCTCCGGGCGGTCGCCCCGTGCCCGCTCGCGGCGTTCCAGCTCCGGCAGGGGGCAGTGCACTCCGACGAGCACGACGTCCCGTGGAGCGAACAGGTCCCGGCAGTCGTGAAGCCGCCACGGCTCGCTCAGGACGTGATCCACGACGACGTTGTTGCCCGCCGCGGCCATGCCGGCCACGGCGCGGTGGAACCCCCTCCAGGTCTTCCCGAGGGTGACGTGGAGCTGGTCCGGGGTGAGCTCCGGCCGGGACCGCATGGCGTGGAACGCGTCCACGGACATGTGGAACCACGGTGCGTCCAGGACTGCCAGGAGCTCCCCGGCGAGGCTGGACTTGCCCGAGCTCGAGGTGCCGTTCAAGAAGACGATCAATCCGCCGGCGGCTTCTCCGGACTCCGGTGCGCTCGCCGAGCCCGGGCCGGGGAACGGCGGAGCCGGTATGTGCTGCCCCGTCATGGGTGCCCTCCGGACCGCTCGTCGACAGCAGGGGAGCCTACCGTCCGCCGCCTGCCACGTGCGGCGGAAGTAAACATGCGAGTGAGGTGCAAATGGGGTGATATAAGGCATTGAGTCACTCAACGGACCCCTAGGAGGCACTCCATGCGCGGAGCCACACACGCCAGGTGGGCCGCATGCGCGGTCGCCGTCGCCCTGGCGGCGACGGCCTGCGGCGGCGGGGACAGCGGCGGTGGCAGCGGTGGCGCCGACGGGATCGTGAGCTCTTCCTGGGGTGACCCGCAGAACCCGCTGGAGCCCGCCAACACCAACGAGGTGCAGGGCGGCAAGGTCCTCGACATGGTCTTCCGCGGGCTCGTGCGCTACGACTCCAAGACCGGTGAGGCGAAGAACGAGATCGCCGAGAAGATCGAGTCGCAGGACTCGCAGAACTTCACCATCACCATCAAGGACAACTGGACCTTCAGCAACGGCGAGAAGGTCACCGCGAAGTCGTTCGTGGACGCCTGGAACTACGGCGCGGCGCTGAAGAACAACCAGAAGAACGCCTACTTCTTCGCCTACATCGACGGTTACGACCAGACCCACCCCGAGACCGGCAAGGCCACCGCCGACACCCTCTCGGGCCTCGAGGTGGTCAACGACACGACCTTCAAGGTCAAGCTGTCGCAGAAGTTCTCGCTCTGGCCCGACACCCTCGGCTACGCGGCCTTCGTGCCGCTGCCCAAGACCTTCTACTCCGACCACGAGGCGTGGCTCGCCAAGCCCGTCGGCAACGGCCCGTACACCATCGACGAGTACGCCAAGGGCTCCTCGATGAACCTGCGCAGGTGGGACGACTACCCCGGCCCGGACAAGGCGCAGAACGGCGGGATCGACCTCAAGGTCTACACCGACAACAACACGGCCTACACCGACCTGACGGCGGGCAACCTCGACCTCGTCGACGACGTGCCCGCCTCCCAGCTCAAGAACGTCGCGGGGGACCTGGGCGACCGGTACATCAACACCCCGGCCGGCATCATCCAGACGCTCGCCTTCCCGTTCTTCGTGAAGGCGTGGGACACCCCCGACGCGGTCAAGGTCCGCCAGGGCCTGTCGATGGCGATCAACCGTCAGCAGATCACCGACCAGATCTTCCAGAAGACCCGCACCCCGGCATCCGACTGGACCTCCCCGGTCCTCGGTGCGGAGGGCGGCTTCAAGAAGGGCCTCTGCGGCTCCCCGTGCGAGTACGACAAGGCGCAGGCGAAGAAGCTGATCGACGAGGGCGGCGGCATCCCCGGCGGCCAGCTCAAGATCTCGTACAACGCGGACACCGGCTCCCACAAGGAGTGGGTCGACGCCGTCTGCAACAGCATCAACAGCGTCATGGGCAACAACAAGGCGTGCGTCGGAAGCCCCGTCGGAACCTTCGCCGACTTCCGCAACCAGGTCTCCACCCAGAAGCTGACCGGTGCCTGGCGTGCGGGCTGGCAGATGGACTACCCGCTCATCCAGAACTTCCTGCAGCCGCTGTACTACACCAACGCCCCGTCCAACGACGGCAAGTGGAGCAACGAGGAGTTCGACGCGCTGGTCAACAAGGCCAACGCCGAGACCGACAAGGCCACGGCCGTCAGCACCTTCCAGGACGCGGAGAAGGTCCTCGCCGAGCAGATGCCCGTCATCCCGCTCTGGTACCAGAACGGCAGCGCCGGCTACTCGGACCGGGTCGAGAACGTCGCGCTGAACGTGTTCAGCGTCCCGGTGTACGACCAGATCAAGGTCAAGTGACCCGCTGAGGCCGGGTGGCCGGTGCGGCGTGCCCGCACCGGCCACCTGGCTTTCCGGTCCCCGGACGGGGACCGCGCCGTCCGCCCGTTCGCCCCAACCCCCGGAGCCCCTCATGGGACGTTATGTGATCCGGCGGCTGCTGCAGATGATCCCCGTCTTCTTCGGCACCACGCTGCTGATCTTCCTCATGGTGAACGTGATGGGCGACCCCATCGCGGGCCTCTGCGGCGACCGCCAGTGCGACCCCGCGACCGCCGCCCAGCTGCGCACCGAATTCGGCCTCGACAAGCCCGTCTGGCAGCAGTACCTGACCTACATGGGCAACGTCTTCACCGGCGACTTCGGCACCGCGTTCAACGGGCAGAAGGTCACCGAGCTGATGGCCACCGCCTTCCCCATCACCATCCGGCTCACCCTCATCGCGATCGTGTTCGAGGTCGTCATCGGCATCACCCTCGGCGTCGTGACCGGCCTGCGCCGCGGCCGGCCCGTCGACACCGGCGTGCTCATCCTGACCCTCGTCGTGATCTCCGTACCGACGTTCGTCACCGGCCTGCTGCTCCAGCTCCTCCTCGGCGTGGAGTGGGGCATCATCAAGCCGTCCGTCTCCCCCCAGGCGCCGGTCGACGAGCTCATCGTCCCCGGACTCGTGCTGGCCTCCGTGTCGCTGGCCTACGTCACCCGGCTCACCCGGACCTCGATCGCGGAGAACGCCCGCGCCGACTACGTCCGTACCGCCGTGGCCAAAGGGCTCCCCAGGCGCCGGGTGGTCGTACGGCACCTGCTGCGCAACTCCCTCATCCCGGTCGTCACCTTCATCGGTACGGACGTGGGCGCCCTGATGGGCGGGGCCATCGTCACCGAGCGCATCTTCAACATCCACGGAGTCGGCTACCAGCTCTACCAGGGCATCCTGCGCCAGAACACCCAGACCGTCGTCGGGTTCGTCACCGTCCTGGTGCTGGTCTTCCTGGCGGCCAACCTGATCGTCGACCTCCTCTACGCCGTACTCGACCCGAGGATCCGCTATGCCTGAGCAGCAGCCGTGGGACGACGCGAGCGGGAGCGGGGCGATCTCGGGGGCCGGCGCGGGCGGGGCGATGGACCTCGCGATGGACGAGGGCACCACGCTGGAGAAGACACCCGGCGGTCCCGAGGGGACCGGGCCGGCCGGCAAGCCGCGCAGCCTGTGGTCCGACGCCTGGCGCGACCTGCGCCGCAACCCGGTCTTCATCATCTCGGGGCTGGTCATCCTGTTCCTGGTGATCATCTCGATCTGGCCGCAGCTGATCACCGACCTCGACCCGCTCGACTGCGACCTGGCCAAGGCCCAGGAGGGCTCCCAGCCCGGCCATCCCTTCGGCTTCGACGGACAGGGGTGCGACGTCTACACCCGTACCGTCTACGGGGCGCGCACCTCGGTCACGGTCGGCGTCTGCTCCACCCTCGGCGTCTCCCTGCTGGGCGGCGTACTCGGCGGCCTGGCCGGCTTCTTCGGGGGGACGTGGGACGCGATCCTCTCCCGCGTCACGGACGTCTTCTTCGGCATCCCGGTGGTCCTCGGCGGTCTGGTCTTCCTGTCGGTGGTCACCAGCTCCACCGTCTGGCCGGTGATCGGTTTCATCGTGCTGCTGGGCTGGCCCCAGATCGCCCGCATCGCCCGCGGATCCGTCATCACCGCCAAACAGAACGACTACGTCCAGGCCGCCCGGGCGCTGGGCGCCTCCAACGGCCGGATGATGCTCCGGCACATCGCGCCCAACGCCGTCGCCCCCGTCATCGTCGTCGCGACCATCGCCCTCGGCACGTACATCTCGCTGGAGGCGACCCTGTCGTACCTGGGCGTGGGACTGAAGCCGCCGACCGTCTCCTGGGGCATCGACATCTCCGCCGCCTCCCAGTACGTCCGCAACGCCCCGCATATGCTGCTGTGGCCCGCAGGTGCGCTGGCTGTCACGGTGCTCGCCTTCATCATGCTCGGCGACGCGGTGCGCGACGCCCTCGACCCCAAACTGCGCTGAGGAGCCCGCTGCCATGTTGCTCGAAGTGCGCGATCTGCACGTGGAGTTCCACACCCGGGACGGGGTGGCCAAGGCCGTCAACGGGGTCAACTACTCGGTGGCCGAGGGCGAGACGCTCGCCGTCCTCGGCGAGTCGGGTTCGGGCAAGTCGGTCACCGCCCAGGCGATCATGGGCATCCTCGACATGCCGCCCGGAAGGATCAGCGGGGGCCAGGTCCTCTTCAAGGACCGCGACCTGCTGACGCTCAAGAACGAGGAGCGGCGAAAGATCCGCGGCCAGGAGATGGCCATGATCTTCCAGGACGCGCTCTCCTCGCTGAACCCGGTGCTGAGCGTGGGGCAGCAGCTGGGCGAGATGTTCGTCGTCCATCGCGGGATGTCCCGCAAGGACGCGAAGACCCGCTCCATCGAGCTGATGGACCGGGTGCGCATCCCCGCGGCCAAGGAGCGGGTCGGGAACTTCCCGCACCAGTTCTCCGGCGGCATGCGCCAGCGCATCATGATCGCCATGGCGATGGCGCTGGAGCCCTCGCTGATCATCGCCGACGAACCGACCACCGCCCTCGACGTGACGGTCCAGGCCCAGGTCATGGAGTTGCTCGCGGAACTGCAGCGCGAGCTCGACATGGGCCTGATCCTGATCACGCACGACCTCGGCGTGGTGGCCGACGTCGCCGACAAGATCGCCGTGATGTACGCGGGCCGGATCGTCGAGACCTCACCCGTCCACGACATCTACCGGGCCCCCGCCCACCCGTACACCAAGGGCCTCCTCCGGTCGATCCCGCGCCTGGACCAGAAGGGCCAGGACCTCTACGCGATCAAGGGGCTGCCGCCCAACCTGCTGCACATCCCGCCCGGCTGCGCCTTCCACCCCCGCTGTCCGATGGCCCAGGCCGTGTGCCGCACGGACGTACCGCCGCTGTACACCGTGGACGAGAACCGCCGGAGCGCCTGCCACTTCTGGAAGGAGACGCTCGATGCCCGCTGAGGACCCGAGCCGTCGGGACGGCACCGCCGGGGGCTCCACCCTGGTCTCCGAGGCGCGCGAGAGCATCGCCGCGCGGCCGTACGCGGAGGGCGAACCGATCCTGGAGGTGCGCGGCCTGGTCAAGCACTACCCGCTGACCCGGGGCATCCTCTTCAAGAAGCAGATCGGCGCGGTCAAGGCCGTCGACGGGGTGGACTTCGACCTGGCGGCGGGCGAGACGCTCGGCATCGTGGGGGAGTCCGGCTGCGGCAAGTCGACCGTCGCGAAGATGCTGGTGCACCTGGAGCCGCCGACCGGAGGCGTGATCCGCTACAAGGGCGAGGACGTCACCAAGCTGTCCGGCCGGGCTCTGAAGGCCGTGCGCCGCAACATCCAGATGGTGTTCCAGGACCCGTACACCTCGCTGAACCCGCGCATGACGGTCGGCGACATCATCGGGGAGCCGTACGAGATCCACCCCGAGGTGGCGCCCAAGGGGAGCCGGCGGCAGAAGGTGCAGGACCTCCTCGACGTCGTGGGCCTGAACCCCGAGTACATCAACCGGTATCCGCACCAGTTCTCCGGCGGCCAGCGCCAGCGCATCGGCATCGCCCGCGGCCTCGCCCTCAACCCCGAGATCATCGTGGCCGACGAGCCCGTCTCCGCGCTCGACGTGTCGGTGCAGGCCCAGGTGGTCAACCTGCTGGACCGGCTGCAGGGCGAATTCAGTCTGAGCTTCGTGTTCATCGCGCACGACCTGTCGATCGTCCGGCACATCTCCGACCGGGTCGGCGTCATGTACCTCGGCCGCATCGTCGAGATCGGCACGGACGAGGAGATCTACGACCACCCCACGCACCCGTACACCCAGGCACTGCTGTCGGCCGTCCCGGTGCCGGACCCGACGGCCCGTGAGTACCGCGAGCGGATCATCCTGCACGGCGACGTGCCGTCCCCGGCGGCGGTCCCTTCCGGCTGCCGCTTCCGCACCCGCTGCTGGAAGGCGCAGGAGCGGTGCGAGCTGGAGGTGCCCCTGCTCGCCGTACCCGCGGTGTTCCGGGACACGGACACTCCGGCCAGGCACGACTCGGCCTGCCACTTCGCCGAGGAGAAGCGCGTGGTGCCGCCCGAGGGAACGCTGGAGACCCCGGAACCGCAGGACGCGCCGAAACCCCCTCGTGCCGCGCCGTCGCCGGATGCCGCGCCGTCCCCGGACACGCCCTCCCCGGACAGGAGGGAACCGGGGGAGGAGGACCGGTGAAGGGGCATCACCTTCGTTAACGCGCGGGCAACGTGTCCGTCGTCGCTCCGATATACGGACGCCCCACCATGATGAGCGTACGGCCGTGCGGGTGCCGTGAACCGGCCGGGGCGATTCATCACGTCGCCCCGGCCGGTTTCCCGTTCCCCCGTGCCCCCGGGGCCTCTTGTCCATCGGCACGGGGCGGTGGAGTATCGCTGGGGTGATACTCACACGGGGAGCCGGAATCACCGGAGCGGTGCTGTGCGCCGTGCTCGGAGCCGTCGTCGCGGGCTGGATCGTGCGTGACGTCCGGGCGGTCGGTGAACCGCTGGAGCTGCTGCGCTTCTGGGCCGGATACGCCGACGCGCGCCCGGAAGCACTGCCCGCGACCTCGCAGGGCGACCCGGTGCTGCTCGCCGTCTACGTCCTCACCGCCTTCGCCGCTCTGCGTTCCCCGGTGGCCGCGTCGGCACTGGTGGCCGCCGGTGTGGTCACGCTCGCCCTGCGGCTGCCCGGACTCTGGACGATCAGCGCCTCCTGGAGGGACGGCCAGTACGCCGACGAGCTGCGCACCCGCGCGCTGATCGGCACCTTCGTCGCCCTCGCCGCCGCCCTCGCACTGGTCATCACCGGCGCCGCGGGACGCAGGCAGCCCGTGGACCTCGACGAACCGCGGCCCACCCGGCCCGGGCGCGGGGCGTCGGTCGCCGTGTTCCTGGTGCTCGGTGCGGCGGGAGCGGTCCTGATCGCCTGGGAGATCCGCCAGTTCGTCACGCTCCCCTCCGCCTTCTACCCCGACTGGTTCACCGGCGGGGGAGCCGTCCGGTCGGGGCTGACCGACCCGCCACCGGGCTGGAGCAGCGTGGCACTCGCGGTGCTCTGCCTGGTGGTGGCGTTCACCGCGCTCTTCCGCGCCGTCCACGCCCGGCCGTTCGGCATGATCGCCGCCGGATTCGTACTGGTCTCGGGGTGCCTCGGGATCGCCCGCGCCGTCCACCACGGCATGCTCGACGACTTCGGCGGCCTGGGGACCGAGTACCAGCTCCTCGTCCTCACCTCGTTCTTCCTCGCCCTCGCCGGGGTGACCGGGCTCCTCGCGCTGTCCCGGAAGGGTCAGGAGGACACCGACGGAGGGAGTCAGGGGTACGGCGGCTACGGCTACCCGCCGAGCGCCGGATACGGCTACCCGCCGTCCGCCGGATACGGCTACCCGCCGGCCGGGACGCCCGGCTACGGCTACCCGCCCGCAGCTCCGCCCGGCCACGGCCACCCGCAGCAGGGCCCGCCCGGCGGCCCGGGGCAGTTCGGCCCTCCGCCGCCCTCGTCCCCGCCGCCGGGCTGGTGACGGCGCCTATGCCCGCGGCAGTCCCAGCGACCGCCTGAGGAAGTCCACCTGGAGCAGCAGCAGATTCTCGGCGACCTGCTCCTGCGGGGTCATGTGCGTCACCCCGCTCAGCGGCAGCACCTCGTGCGGCCGCCCCGCGGACAGCAGCGCCGACGACAGCCGCAGCGCGTGGGCGACGACCACGTTGTCGTCGGCGAGGCCATGGACGATCATCATCGGCCGCACCGTCCCGGCCGGCCGGGACAGCCCCTCGTCCGTCACCAGGGCGTTGTCCGCGTACACCTCGGGCCGTGCCGCCGGGTCGCCGAGATAGCGCTCCGTGTAGTGGGTGTCGTACAGGCGCCAGTCGGCCACCGGCGCGCCGACGACGGCCGCGTGGAAGACGTCGGGTCGACGCAGCACCGCGAGCGCGGAGAGGTAGCCGCCGTACGACCAGCCGCGCATCGCCACCTTCGAGAGGTCCAGCGGGAAGCGCTCCGCCAGTGCGTGCAGGGCGTCCACCTGGTCGTCGAGGGTCAGGACGAAGTCGTCCCTGATCGCCTTCTCCCAGCCGGGCGAGCGTCCGGGTGTGCCCCGGCCGTCCGCGACGACCACCGCGAAGCCCTGGTCGGCGAACCACTGCGAGGTCAGATGCGGGTTGTGGGCGGCGACGACCCGGCGGCCGTGCGGCCCGCCGTACGGATCCATCAGGACGGGGAGCGGACCGTCGGATTCCACATAGTTCGTGGGGAGCAGTACGGCGCACGGAATTCGCCGTGCGCCCCCCTCGGTCAGCCGCACCCGTGCCGTCAGGACGGGTTCCTGGGCGAGGTTCGCGACGGTGGCGATCCGCCTGCCGTCCCGCACCACGCGCACGACCGATCCGGGATGCTCCGGGGAGGCCGAGACCAGCACGGTCACGCCGCCCGCACGCACCGCGGAGTGCACTCCCACGCCCTCGGAAACGCGCTCCACGCCCAGCTCGTTGACCCGGTACACATGGGTCTGGCCGGTCTCCGGGTCCGGCGCCTTCCCGCCTGCCGTGGCCGACACCAGAATGTCCGAATCCCCGATGTCCAGCACCGACACGACGTGCAACCGGGGCCCGGTCAGGAGCCGGTCGCCGACCGAGAGCACCCGTGCACCGCCCTCGTCGGCGATCCGCACGAGACGCCCGTCCGGAGCCCACGCGGGCACCCCGGCGAAAAGATCGAGCCAGATCTCGTCCTCGTCGGCGTGCACGGTGCGGGTCGCCCCGCTCTCCGTGTCGACGGCGAGGTGCAGCTGGCTGCGCTGGTCGCGGGCCTGCACCAGGAGCAGCGGGGCGCCGTGCGCGGACCAGTGCACGCGGGCCAGGTACGGGAAGCGGTCCCGGTCCCAGACGACCTCGGTGCGGCCGCCGTCCAGGTCCGTCACGAACAGCCGCACCTCCGCGTTGGCCGTTCCCGCGGCCGGGTAGCCCACCTCGGCGGGCCTGCTGCCGGGGTGGGCCGGATCGGCGATCCACCACCGCTGTACGGCGCTGTCGTCGACGCGGGCGACCAGCAGGCGGTCCGACTCCGGCGACCACCAGAAACCGCGGTAGCGGCTCATCTCCTCGGCCGCCACGAACTCGGCGAGACCGTAGGAGGTGTTCGGGTCCTCCGGCTCGGCGACCGCGCGGTCCCCGTCGCCCTGGGCCCCCACGACCCGCAGGGCGCCCCGCGTGACGTAGGCGACGAGCCGCCCGTCGGGGGAGGGGCGCGGATCGATCACCGGGCCCGGCACCGGCAGGGCCCGTGCGGTGCCGGCCGACAGCTCGGCCACGTACACCTTGCCGGAGAGGGCGAACGCCGCCAGCTCCACCGCGTCGTCCACCGCGTAGCCCACGATGCCCGCCGAACCGTCCCGGACCCGCTCGCGCCGGGCCCGCTCCTGCGGCGACAGCTTCTCCGCCGAACCGCCCAGCAGCGCCTCGGGATCGGCGGCCACCCGCTCCTCGCCGGTCCGGGTGTCCAGCACCCGGAGCCGGTTCGTCCGGTCGGTGCCGGAGTCCGAACGCAGGAAGACCACCCGCGTCCCATCCGGTGAGACGGTGAACGCGCGGGGTGCGCCGAGAGTGAACCGCTGGGTCCGGGCGTGCTGACGGGGAAAAGACAGCTTCTGCGAGGTCATGGCACCGAACCTAGCCCGCGTCGTACCGGTCCGTGCGCCCCTCGTGCTGCTGTGCCCCGATCAATGCGTTGGCACGGATAGTTATGATCCGTAGCGCTCGGTGGGTATGAACCTGCTGGCTCCATGTGTGCTGCCCGTCCCGACCGTACTGATGGAGGTGAACCGCCGTGGCACTCTCGATTTCGGCGGTGGTGCTGCTGGCGATCGTCGTCTTCCTGCTGATCCGGAAATCCGGACTCAAGGGCGGACACGCGGTGGTCTGCATGTTGCTCGGCTTCTACATGGCGAGCTCGTCGATCGCCCCGACCATCTCGGAGGTGACGTCGAACGTGGCAGGCATGATCGGGGGCATCAAGTTCTGACCGGCACGCCGGGCACCCGGACCCGCGCGGGGTGCCCGGACCGGGTGTGCCGGACGCGCGCGGGGTGCCCGGGCGCCGCCCCTTCCGTGGGGCGGTCGGTCCGTGCGGTGTGGGGCTCGTAGGCTGGTCCCATGAAGGACCTTCCCGCCCGCCGTCTGCTGCTGGTGCACGCGCACCCCGACGACGAGTCGATCAACAACGGCGCCACCATGGCCAGGTACGCGGCCGAGGGCGCCCACGTCACCCTGGTGACGTGCACGCTCGGCGAGGAGGGCGAGGTCATCCCACCGGGCCTCGCACACCTCGCCGCGGACCGGGACGACACCCTGGGCGCCCACCGCGTCGGTGAACTCGCCGCCGCCATGCGGGAGCTCGGCGTCACCGACCACCGCTTCCTCGGCGGCCCCGGCCGGTACCGCGACTCCGGGATGACGGGCACCGAGCAGAACCACCGGCCCGGCGCCTTCTGGGCCGCGGACCCGGACGAAGCGGCCGGCCACCTCGTCCAGGTGATCCGGTCGGTCCGCCCGCAGGTCCTGATCACGTACGACCCCGACGGCGGCTACGGC
This sequence comes from Streptomyces clavifer, assembly GCF_036345975.1. Lineage (NCBI taxonomy): Bacteria > Bacillati > Actinomycetota > Actinomycetes > Kitasatosporales > Streptomycetaceae > Streptomyces > Streptomyces clavifer. The sequence continues at coordinate 4,884,500 of NZ_CP107793.1, forward strand.
CACCCCGACCACATCCAGGCGCACCGCGTCGCGATGCGCGCGGCCTCGCTGGCCGCCGATCCCGCGTACGGCGAAGGCTCCGGGGACCCGTACGCGATTGCGAAGATCTACTGGAACCGGGTGCCCCGCTCCGTGGTCGAACAGGCCTTCGCGCACCTGCGGGACACGGCCCCGGACGCCTTCCCGGGCATCGCCGCCATCGACGACGTGCCCGGTGTGGTGGACGACGCCCGGATCACGGCGGAGATCGACGGCGCGGCGTATGCGGCGGCGAAGACCGCCGCGATGCGGGCACACGCCACCCAGATCGCCGTGGACGGTCCGTTCTTCGCCCTTTCGAACGATCTCGGGCAGCCCGTCCTCACCACCGAGTACTACGAACTGGTGCGGGGGTCCGCGGGCGGGGACGATGGAGCCCGGGAGCACGACCTCTTCGCGGGCGTGCCGGACGCGGCGGGCGCACCGGGGGTACGGACATGAGCAGCAGGCAGGGACAGCGCGCCTCCTCGCGGGCGCCACGCACCAACGCCCCTCCCAGGGGCCCGGCGTCCACCGGCCTCGCCGCACCCCCGAACCCGCGGCGCATCGCCCTGTACATCGGTCTCGCCGTGCTGGGGGCGGTCGTGGGGATCGCGGGCACGCTGGTCCAAGGAGCCCTGTTCCCGGGAGGGTTGCTGCTCGCGCTCGCCGCGTCGGCCGGACTGTTCCTCGGGGGCCGGGTGCTCACGGGGACCCAGCTCGGCGCGCTGGCACCGGCGGTGGGCTGGTTCATCGCGCTCGTCGGCCTGCTCGGCGGGCGGCCCGAGGGGGACTACGTCTTCGGCGACGAGATCGGTCTGACCCTCTTCATGCTCGGGGGGATGGCCGTCGCTGTGATGTGTGCCACCCTGTCCCGACTGTCTTATCCGGCCACCGGCACCGGTCGATCCGGCACGTGATGTGCTATGACCCCTCCCGGATTGCGGTCCTGGGGAGGGGTGGGTGCATCCTTGTTCCCTGCGGGCGCGCAGAGTCGCGCGGCGGCGGCCAGTATGGTGGTGCGCGCGCCGAGCCGTCCCCTGGCCTGCGGCATGGGGGAAGTACGGGCGGCGGAGCCAATCGGGAGAACCTGCTTTGAGTCGTGAAACTGACAGTTCGTCCTCCGGGCCCCAGGGGCGCGGCGGAGCCGCGTACCCGTCGGGGACGCCGCCGTACGGATCACGCCAGTATCCGTCGCTGCATCCGTCCCAGGACGGACCGGAGGGAACTCCGGAGCCTGCGGATCCGCCTCAGCCCGAGGAGCCCAGAACCGAGACGACGCTGACGACGCGTATCCGGATCAACATCCCGGGTTCCCGTCCGATCCCCCCCGTCGTCATGCGTACGCCGATGAGTGACACCGACGCGGGCCGTCCGGACGCCGAGCGCACCGGCAGCACCCCGAGGCCCGGCGCGCCCGCGCTGCCCTCCGGTGCGGCACCCGGTGCCGGCGAGCGCGGCGGAGCCCGTCCTGAAGCGAGGGACGACGCCCCCGCGGCCGAGGCCTCTGCGGACAAGCCGGCCAGGGAGAAGAGCGGCAGCGACTGGTTCGCGCCGCGCAAGGCCCCGCCGGCCGGTGCCGCGGGTGCGGCAGCCCTTCCCGGCCCGCCCGCCGCGGGTGGCGGCCCGGCGCCGGTACCGGGCCGTGCCGATCCGCCGTACCACTCCGACGGCCCGCAGCAGCCGGGCGACCGGAGTGCCCTCGACGAGTTCGGGACGGACGGTCCCGGCGACCGGCGGAGCACGCCGAACCTCGGTGTGCGCACACCCGGCCCCTCCGGGCCCACCACGGGCCCGGTCACCGGGAGTTCGCCCCTGACGCCGAACCTCGACGTGCTGACCGGCAGGAGCAGGCCGGCCGGCCCCGGTGGTCCCGGCGGGCCCACGGGTCCCGGCAGTCACTCCGGTCCTGGCGGCCCCTCAGGTCCTGGCGGGCCGTCGTCCGGGCCCCGGCCCGGCGGCCCCGCGGGCGCCGGTGGCGTACCGCCGCGGTTGTCCGACGACACGGCGATCCTGACGCCGCAGACCGCCGTGCCCGGTGCCGGAGGCCACGTCTCCGGTGACACGCTCACCAGCGGCATCCCCGTCATCCCGCCGGAGTCCCGCTCGCCGTTCCCCGGTGGCCCCGGTGCCCCCGGCGGCCCGCGCGCCGACCTGGGCGGCCGGCCCGACGGTCCGATGGGCAGCGGCCCGATGGGCAGCGGCCCGGGCACCCCGGCGTCCGCTCCCGCTCCCCGTCCGGAGCCGAAGCCCGCGCCGCCCGCCAAGAAGGGCCGCTCCAAGCTGGTCCTGCTGGGCGTCGGTGTCTTCGTGGTGCTCGGCATCGCCTACGGCGCCGGACTGCTGATGAACCACTCCGAGATCCCCAAGGGCACCACCGTCCTCGGCGTCGACATCGGCGGCGGCACGAAGGAGGAGGCGGTCGGCAAGCTGGAGTCCGCCCTCGGCAAGCGCGCCCAGGCACCCCTCCAGCTGTCCGTGGACGGCAAGGAGGAGCAGCTCGTCCCGGACAAGGCCGGTCTCACCCTGGACAGCCAGGAGACCGTCCGCGGCGCCGCGGGCAGCGACTACAACCCGGTCTCGGTGATCGGTTCCCTGTTCGGCGGGGCACGCTCGGCCGACCCGGTGATCCCCGTGGACGAGGAGAAGCTCGGCGTCGCACTGACCGACCTGGCGGGCATCTCCGGATCGGCCAACGACGGCACGATCCGGTTCGAGCCCGACAAGGCCGTGCCCGTGCCCGGCAAGACGGGGAAGGCGCTGGACGTCAACCGCTCGATCATCTCCGTACGCGACGCCTACCGCGCGCAGGTCCAGACGGGCAAGGCGGCCGTGGTCGAACTGCCCGTCGCCGAGACCGAACCCACCATCGACCAGGCCGAACTGGACCGGGCGATGAAGGAGTTCGCCGAGCCGGCGATGTCCGGACTCGTCACGATCAAGGCCGGACCCAAGGCGATCGACTTCGGCCCGGCCAGGTCGCTGCCGCAGATCCTTTCCATGAAGCCGGTCGACGGCAGGCTGGTCGAGGTCTACGACAAGAAGGCGATCGAGACCCTGCTGGACGGCGTCTTCGACGGCGTCATGATCACCAAGGGCGACGGCAAGCAGCACCCGGTCAGCGCCGACGACGTGGCGCACGCGATGCAGACCGCGCTGCTCGGCAAGACCCCCGCCGAGCGCACCGTCGCGATCGACCTCGGCGGCACGGGCTGACCGGCAGCCCCTCCACCGCACGACCGCCCCTGTCCGGATCCTCCGGACGGGGGCGGCGTCGTTGTGGCCCGGATACTCCGCGGCCGTCGTGGCGCGGGGGCGCGCCTGGGCGGGAGGGGAGGGACTCCGTGCGTCAGGGGCCTCGGTCGTTCACCGGTGTGCGCGACAACCGGCAGCCGCAGCCCGGCGGTGACGGCCCGGGTGTCGGTCCGGGCGGCTCATGACGGCAGAGGGTGGCCGCTCGGGCCCGTTCTCAGTTGAGCAGCGCACGCGCGGCCCGGGCCCGGTGGCGGATGGCCTCGGCCGCCGTCGGCTCGATGCCGTCGACGACCTCCGCGTACTCCTCCATCTCCGCCGCCCCGCGCAGGAACTCCCCGCGCTGGACGAGGAGCTGGGCCCGCTCGTAGCGGAGCCTGGCCGGGTGCGAGGGGAGGAGCAGCGAGAGTTCGAGCGCCCAGAGCGCCACATCCGTGCGCTCGGGCCGGGCCGACGCCCAGGCCCTGATGTTGTTCAGAATCCGCAGCACCGTCTCCAGGGGCCTGGCAGGCACCGTCATCGACCGTTCCAGCGGCGCCCCGGTCGCTGACACGACCATCAGCTCCGCGTCCTCGCCGCTCAGGGGTGCGCCTCCGGCGAACGGGTCGGCCAGCACCCGTTCCGCCGGATCGCCGAAACCGACCACGAAGTGGCCGGGCAGCGCCACCCCGTACACCGGGGCCCCGGCCCGCCGTGCGACCTCGATCCAGACCACGGAGAGCAGGATCGGCAGCCCGCGGCGGCGCCGCAGCACCTGCTGGAGCAGGGAGGAGTCCAGTCGTTGGTAGTCGGTGGAGGAGCCCGCGAAACCGCAGCGCCCGCCGAGCAGTTCCGCGAGGGCGGAGGCCCACTCGCGGGCCCCGCGGGCCCCGTACGGAAGAAGCCCGGCCAGCCGGTCGAGCTCGATCTGCGCCGCGTCGATGCCGTAGGGGTCGGCGGCGGGGGCGGGCGCGGCCGGCCCCGCCTCGGCGCCCAGCAGGAGGCAGAGGAGCGCGAGGTCGGGCCGTTCGGCGCGCGCCTCGTCGGCGAACCTCCGCCGGCGTTCGGCCGTTCCGGAATCCTGAGCGCTCATCTGCGACACATACCCTCTGCTGCTGTTTCCGCTACGCGGACCGGAAGTGGTGGTACCGGTGGTGGGTGGCGAAGCCCATGCCGTCGTACAGCGCACGTGCCCCTTCATTGTCCGTCTCCACCTGGAGCCAGGCGGCCGACGCACCCTCGTCCAGGGCCTTGCGGGCCAGCGCCGCCATCACGGCCGTGGCGAGGCCGCGCCGCCGGTGCTCGGGGCCCACCTCGACGGCCATGAACCCCGCCCAGCGGCCGTCCACCACACAGCGCCCGATCGCGGCGGGCACCCCGCCGCCCGCGTCACCGCTGTCACCAGCCACGGAGGCGAACCAGACCGACGGGCCGCTGCCCAGCACCTCCAGGACATGGGGGCCCGGGGTGTCGAAGCGCTGGTAGCGGGAGAGCCAGGCATCGTCCGCCGTGCGCGACAGGCGCACCGCTGAGACGTCCGCGTCCAGGTCGCCGACCGGGGCGAGGGCCGCGATCCGCAGCTCCGCCGACACCTCGCGCAGCCACCCGTGCTGCTCCAGGTCCGCGCAGAGCCGCTCCTGCGCGCCGTCGGCGCCGGTGCCGGTCTGGACGTACGCGGGCAGGCCCCGCTCCTCGTACCACTGCCGTACGCGCCTCAGCGCCTCGCCGAGCGGGAGCCCCGGATCGCCGAGTGGGAGCACGGAGTTGGCGCGGCGGGTGAAACCGCCTGCGGCGCGCAGCCGCCAGTCGCCCAGCGGTTCGCTCTCCACGGGCTGCCACGCCCGCGCGGCGACCCGGGTGAGCTCCTCGAAGGAGGCCGCGGGGCCGCGGCGGCGAGCCGGAGCGGCGGGGACGACCTTGCCCGCCACCAGCGACGCTTCCGCGATGCGGACGCTGTCCCCGCTCTTCGGTGTGATCGAGAGCACGCCGTCGTCCCACGATGTGAGAACGCCTACCGTGTCGGTGAACTTCGCACCCGTGTCAGGGGCATCGGCGACGCGCCGCACGGATACGCGTTTGCCCACGTCAGCAGGTGTCATGCGAACCTCGAGTCGTCCGCCGACGGTGAATTCCACAGCTCTGTACGCCCCTACTGTTCGGATCGTGCCCCGGAACGGAGATACTAGGGGCGGGCATCGACGACGCCGCGCTCCCGCGCGAGAGCCAACGCCCTACCGAGGAGGAACGACAGCGTGACCTACGTCATCGCGCAGCCTTGTGTCGACGTGAAGGACAAGGCCTGCATCGAAGAGTGCCCCGTCGACTGCATCTACGAGGGCTCCCGGTCCTTGTACATCCACCCGGACGAGTGCGTCGACTGCGGAGCCTGTGAGCCGGTCTGTCCGGTGGAGGCCATCTTCTACGAGGACGACACCCCGGAGGAGTGGAAGGACTACTACAAGGCCAACGTCGAGTTCTTCGACGACCTCGGTTCGCCGGGCGGTGCCTCCAAGCTGGGTCTCATCGAGCGCGACCACGCGTTCATCGCCGCGCTGCCGCCGCAGAACCAGTAGAAGCGGCACCACGAGCGCCGCCCGGTCCCGTACGGCTCGCCACCGTGCGGGGCCGAGGTGTTTCCCGGCAGCCGCGTCCCCGTACGCAAGCCCGTACGGCGTGCGCGAAAGCCCGTACGAGAAAGCAGAGTTCCGTGTCCGCAGCAGTCCCCGTCTCCTCCCGTCTCCCGGTCTTCCCCTGGGACAAGCTCGCGCCGTACAAGTCGACGGCCGCCGCTCACCCGGACGGCATCGTGGACCTGTCCGTCGGCACGCCCGTCGACCCGGTGCCCGAGCTGATCCAGCAGGCGCTGATCGCCGCAGCCGACAGCCCCGGCTATCCGACGGTGTGGGGGACCGGGGCCCTGCGCGACGCCCTGACCGGCTGGGTGGAGCGCAGGCTCGGCGCGGTCGGAGTGGTGCACGAGAACGTCCTGCCGGTCGTCGGCTCCAAGGAGCTGGTGGCCTGGCTGCCGACCCAGCTGGGCCTCGGCGCGGGCGACAAGGTGGCCTACCCGCGGCTGGCCTACCCGACGTACGAGGTCGGCGCGCGGCTCTGCGGTGCCGAGCCCGTCGTCTACGACGACCCCACCGAGCTGGACCCGGCGGGGCTCAGGCTGCTCTGGCTCAACTCGCCGTCCAACCCGACCGGCCGCGTCCTGCCCAAGGACGAGCTGACCCGGATCGTGGCCTGGGCGCGCGAGCACGGCGTGCTGGTCTTCAGCGACGAGTGCTACCTGGAGCTGGGCTGGGAGGCCGAACCGGTCTCGGTGCTCCACCCGGACGTCTGCGGCGGCTCCTACGAGGGCGTCGTCGCCGTCCACTCGCTCTCCAAGCGCTCCAACCTCGCCGGCTACCGGGCGGCCTTCGTCGCGGGCGACGCGGCCGTGCTCGGCGAGCTGCTCCTGATCCGCAAGCACGGCGGGATGATGACCCCGGCACCGGTCCAGGCGGCGACGGTCGCGGCCCTGGGCGACGACACGCACGTGGCCGAGCAGCGGGCGCGGTACGCCCGGCGGCGCACGGTCCTGCGGGCCGCGCTGGAGGCGCACGGCTTCCGGATCGAGCACAGCGAGGCGAGCCTCTACCTGTGGGCCACACGCGACGAACCGTGCTGGCGGACCGTCGCGCGGCTGGCGGAGCTCGGCATCCTCGTCGCGCCGGGCGACTTCTACGGACCGGCGGGGGACCACTTCGTGCGGGTCGCGCTGACGGCCACGGACGAGCGGGTGGACGCGGCGGTCAAGCGGCTGTCCTAGTCCGGGCGGCGCGTGAAGGGGCCCGGGGAGTGCGCACTCCCCGGGCCCCTTCACGCGCGATCCCGCGGGTTGGGTCAGCCGATCGGCAGGCTGCCGGTGGGGAGGCCCTTGGTGGGCAGCCCGCCCGTGGGCAGCCCACCGGAGGCCAGCGAGCCGTCCGTGACGGAGCCGGCCGCCTTTCCGGCGACCGGGAGGGTCGTGCCGACGAGCTTGCCGCCGGTCTTGTTCGCGACCTCGGAACCCTGCTTCGCGGTGGAGTCGAGGGTGGTGCCGGCGCTGTCGAGCGAGGTCAGGCCGCCGAGGGCCGGGGTCTGCGGGAGCACAGCGGCACCCGCGACACCGGCGGCGCCGACCACGGGTGCCGCACCTGCGGCGATCAGCAGCGCGGCACGAGCGATCCGACGGGTCAGGGTGAGGGACATGATGCTCCTTCGACGGGACTTCAACGGGTCTCGGCAGGGGTGGAAACTGCCTGTCCGGTGATCGGACGCACTGAACAACCGGTCCGAGGGCCTGGAAGGTTGCGGGGCACCGAGGTAAAGAGTCGGCAACGCGTCAGATAATCCGCAGCGGGGATCCCCGGTCGGAGGATGTCTCCGGCGATGAAGTGCCGAATCGTCACTTCCCTGCGCCCGCAAGGGATCGAGGGCATGCTGCCGAGGCCGGCGAAACGGTGCTGCGGGCGAGGGGCGTGAGCGTGCCGGAAGGCCCGCAGGGGTGACTGGCCGTACTACTGAGCGAGCCGCATTCGGACCGCTGTCGTGCCCGATTCCTTACGTTCCGTCCGCCAGCCCGTGTCGGCGGTCCAGACCTGGCCGGCGTACGACACCTCGTCGATCCGCAGCGTGCCGGCCCGGGCGACCGCCCAGTGGGCGAGCTCCCAGCCACGCCGGGACGCGTCGCCGTCGGCCTTCGCGGCCGCCCCGACGGGCACCGACACCGTGCCCCCGGCGGAGGAGCCCGCCGTCCCGGTGGCCGGCAGCACGTCCTTCCCGAAGGCGCGCACCAGGTCCGCCCGCACCTCGGCCGCGTCGCCGGGGCCGGAAGCGGTCTCCGTCGGCAGCGAGCACGTCAGCGAGGCGGGCGCACGGCCGGTCAGCGCGGCGGAGAGCAGCGTGGCATCCGGCTCGTGCTTGGCGTACGCCTGCGGGAACCCGCTCTTCTGCACCCGCTGCGCCGCCTCGGTGAGCGGCAGCCGCGAGTAGCCCGGCACCTCCGCCAGATGCTTGTAGAACTCTCCGGAGGCGTAGACCGGGTCCATGATCTGCTCCGGCGTCCCCCAGTCCTGGGAGGGGCGCTGCTGGAAGAGTCCGAGCGAGTCCCGGTCGCCGTAGTCGATGTTGCGCAGCGCGGACTCCTGCAGCGCGGTCGCCAGCGCGATGGTCACCGCCCGCTCCGGCATCCCGCGGGTGGTGCCCACGGCGGAGACGGTCGCGGCGTTCGCGGCCATCTCGGGGCTCAGCTCGTAGGTACGCCCCTCCCCGCCGTCCGCGGGGCCCACGGTGCAGCGGGGCGAGCCCTTGTGGCCGGAGACGTACTGCACGGCCACATAGCCGGCCAGGGCGACGAGCACGGCGAAGGCGGCCGCGCAACGGAAGAGGCGGCTACGACGGGAGGGCGAGGCGGTCCGGGGCACGGGGCCCACCGTACTGGAGGGTACGAGCCGGGCCGCGACCGTAGTCCCTTAGGGTCGGGGGCATGGACGGACACACGCTCGACCTCGCCCTGGACGGACCGGAACTCACGGCTAGGCTCGTCGACTTCCCGTCGGTCAGCGGGCAGGAGAAGGACCTCGCCGACGCGATCGAGGCGGCCCTGCGCCCGCTTCCGCACCTGACCGTCGAGCGGTACGGCAACAACATCGTGGCCAGGACCCGGCTGGGCCGCGCCGAGCGTGTCGTGCTGGCCGGCCACATCGACACCGTGCCGATCGCTGACAACGTCCCGTCCCGTCTCGACGGGGACGGGGTGCTCTGGGGGTGCGGCACCTCCGACATGAAGTCGGGGGTCGCCGTCCAGCTGCGGATCGCGGCGACGGTACCGGAGCCCAACCGCGACCTCACGTTCCTCTTCTACGACAACGAGGAGGTCGCCGCCCACCTCAACGGACTCGGGCAGGTGGCCGAGGCGCACCCCGACTGGCTGGACGGGGACTTCGCGGTCCTCCTGGAGCCCTCCGACGCACAGGTCGAGGGCGGCTGCCAGGGCACGCTCCGGGTCCACCTCCGGCTGGCCGGGGAGCGCGCGCACTCCGCGCGCAGCTGGATGGGGTCCAACGCGATCCACGCGGCCGCCCCGGTGCTGGCCCGGCTGGCCGCGTACGAGCCGCGCCGGCCGGTCATCGACGGGCTCGAGTACCACGAGGGTCTCAACGCCGTGGGCATCGAGGGCGGCGTCGCCACCAACGTCATCCCCGACGCCTGCACCGTGGTGGTCAACTACCGGTACGCCCCCGACCGCACGGCCGAGGAGGCCGAGGCGCACGTCCGCGAGGTCTTCGCGGACTGCGGTGTGGCCGGTTTCACGATCGACGACCACTCCGGAGCGGCGATGCCCGGTCTCTCGCACCCCGCCGCCAAGGCGTTCATGGAGGCGGTCGGCGGCACGGCCCAGCCCAAGTTCGGCTGGACGGACGTGTCCCGCTTCGGCTCCCTCGGCATTCCCGCGGTGAATTACGGCCCCGGGGACGCACTGTTCGCCCACAAGCGGGACGAGCACGTGGCGGTCGACCGGATCACGCACTGCGAGGAGCGCCTCCGCTCCTGGCTCACCAGCTGACCCACGGCATTCCCCTGCGCGTAACCTCCGCCGATCTAGGCTGAAGCGAGACACGTACATCGCAGGTCGGCGGAGGGAGCAGGTCATGGGCAACCCGGAGGACGCACGGATCCCCGAGGGCGCGCAGGTTCCTGAGGGCGCGGTCAAGCCCGAGGAGCAGCGGATGGGCCCGGTGCTGCGTCGCAGGGAGCAGGTGCAGCCGGGCACGACCGACCAGCGGCTGCTGGACTCCGAGGGCGACTCCGAGTGGGTGCACACCGACCCCTGGCGGGTGATGCGGATCCAGTCGGAGTTCGTGGAGGGATTCGGGGCGCTCGCGGAACTGCCGAGCGCCATCAGCGTCTTCGGTTCGGCCCGCACACCGGCCGGAGGGCCGGAATACGAGGCGGGCGTGCAGATCGGCCGGGCGCTGGTCGAGGCGGGCTTCGCCGTCATCACGGGCGGCGGTCCGGGGGCGATGGAGGCGGCGAACAAGGGCGCCCGGGAGGCGAAGGGGGTCTCCGTCGGGCTCGGCATCGAGCTGCCGTTCGAGTCCGGGCTGAATCCACATGTCGACATCGGCGTGAACTTCCGCTACTTCTTCGTCCGGAAGACGATGTTCGTGAAGTACGCCCAGGGCTTCGTCGTCCTGCCCGGTGGCCTGGGCACGCTGGACGAGCTCTTCGAAGCGTTGACGCTGGTGCAGACGGGCAAGGTGACGCGCTTCCCGATCGTCCTGTTCGGCACGGCCTACTGGGGCGGCCTGGTGGACTGGCTGCGGGACACGGTGGTGGCCCAGGGCAAGGCGTCCGAGCACGACCTGATGCTGTTCCACGTCACGGACGACGTCGACGAGGCGGTCCGGCTGGTGACCAAGGAGGTCGGGCGGTAGGGGCCCGGCCGGTCAGCCCGGGCCCCGGCCATGAGCCCGGGCCCCTCGGGGCCCGGCCGTCTCCGGCACGCTCCGGGCCTCTCCGGCGATCGAGGAGGGAGGGCCGGGGCGGAGCCCGGCCCGGGGATCCGGGCCTAGGTCAGCCCCCGCCGGGCCACCGCGGGCGCGCGGTGGCCCGCGATGGACGCCACCATGTCCAGGACCTGCCGGGTCTCCGCCACCTCGTGCACCCGGTACACCTGCGCCCCGAGCCACGCGGACACCGCCGTCGTCGCGAGCGTGCCCAGCACCCGTTCCTTGACGGGCTTGTCGAGCGTCTCCCCGACGAAGTCCTTGTTGGACAGCGACACCAGCACCGGCCACCCCGTGTCCGTCATCTCGCCGAGCCTGCGCGTCGCCTCCAGCGAGTGCCGGGTGTTCTTGCCGAAGTCGTGACCCGGGTCGATCATGATCCCGTCCGGTCGGACCCCGAGCTCCACGGCCCGCTCGGCAAGGCCGACCGTCACCCGCAGGATGTCCGCCATCACGTCGTCGTACGCGATCCGGTGCGGCCGGGTCCGCGGCTCCGCGCCGCCCGCGTGCGTGCACACGAGCCCCGCGCCGTACCGTGCGGCCACCTCCGCGAGCTTCGGGTCGACGCCGCCCCACGCGTCGTTCAGGACGTCCGCCCCGGCCTCGCAGACGGCCTCGCCCACGTCGTGCCGCCAGGTGTCCACGCTGATCACCACGTCCGGGTGGCGGCGGCGCACCTCCGCCACGAAGCCGACCGTGCGGCGTGCCTCCTCCGCCGCGGACACCTCCTCGCCGGGGCCGGCCTTCACCCCGCCGATGTCGATGATCGCGGCGCCCTCCGCCACGGCCTGCTCCACCCGGGCCAGCGCGGGTTCGTCGGTGAACGTCGCACCCTGGTCGTAGAAGGAGTCGGGGGTCCGGTTCACGATCGCCATGATCACCGGTTCGTGCGGTCCGAACTCCCGCCGCCCCAGCCTGAGCGCATCGCTTCGCATCCCTGTGTTCCTCCTCGTCGGGTCGCCTGCGACCCTAACCGCCGGTGGCGCATGGCACGATCTGACCCGGACAGATTTCCGCTCCCGGGGAGATGCACGTGTTCTGGTTCTTGCTGCTCACGATGGCCGTGGTGGTGGCCGCCGTCACGATGGCGGTGGTAGGCGGAGGCGGGAGTGCGGTGCTGCAGGACGTGGAGTCCGAGCGGCTCACCGACCCGCTGCCGGCCGACCGCCCGGTCGGCCGCGCCGATGTCGAGGCCCTCCGGCTGCCCATGGCCGTGCGGGGCTACCGCATGTCGGACGTGGACGAGGCGCTGGGCCGGCTCGGCGCCGAGCTCGCCGAGCGCGACGCCCGCATCGCCGAGCTGGAGTCCGCGCTCGCCGGGGCCCAGGCGGCCACGGTGACCGGCCCCGACCTGTTCAAGCGGCCGGGAGAGCCCCTGACCGGGGAGAACGGCCGGCCGCCGGGCGAGGACGACCCGCGATGAGCGGGGCCGAACCCGCCGCCGACGGCGGGCTGCGCTGCCCGTGGGGCCTCTCCACGGAGGACTACCTCGCCTATCACGACACCGAGTGGGGCAAGCCCGTACACGGCGACGACGCCCTCTTCGAACGGCTCTGCCTGGAGGCGTTCCAGTCCGGCCTGTCCTGGCTGACGATCCTGCGCCGCCGTGAGGGGTTCCGCAGCGCCTTCGCGGGGTTCAGCATCCCCGCCGTCGCCGAGTTCACCGACGCCGACAAGGAGCGCCTCCTCGCCGACGCCGGCATCATCCGCAACCGCGCGAAGATCGACGCGACGCTCGCGAACGCCGAGGTGCTGGCCGGCTGGGGTGCCGGGGAGCTGGACGCACTCATCTGGTCCTACGCCCCCGACCCGGCCACCCGGCCCGCCCCGCGCACCCTCGGTGACGTACCGGCCGTCACCCCGGAGTCCACGGCGCTGGCCAAGGACCTCAAGAAGCGGTCGATCCGCTTCGTCGGCCCCACGACCGCCTACGCCCTCATGCAGGCCTGCGGTCTGGTCGACGACCACCTGGCCGACTGCGTGGCCCGCGGCCGCGGGGTGCGCTGACCCGCGGGGGCGCCCCGGGGGAGGAGTGACGCCCTCAGCGGCCGAGGTACTTCGGCCGCTGCTTGGCGAGGAACGCCTCGACCGCGATCGTGTGGTCCTGCGACGCGCCCGCCCTCGTCTGGAGTTCGTCCTCCTTCTCCAGCGACTCGGCGAGCGTGTGGCCGGCGCCGTACGCCACGGAGGCCTTCAGCGCCGCGTAGGCCACCGTCGGGCCGTCCGCCAGGGCGCGGGCCACCGCGAGGGCCTCCTTCGCCAGATCCGCTGCGGGCACCACCTTGTTCGCGATGCCCAGCTCGTACGCCTCCTGGGCGGAGATCGAACGCGGGAAGAACAGCAGGTCCGCGGCGCGGCTCGCACCGATCAGCCGGGGCAGCGTCCACGAGACGCCCGAGTCGGCGGTCAGCGCCACGCCCGCGAAGGACGTGTTGAAGGCTGCCGTGTCGGCGACCACCCGGTAGTCGGCGGCGAGCGCGAAACCGAAGCCGGCTCCCGCGGCGACCCCGTTCACCCCCGCGACCACGGGCTTCTCCATCTCGGTGAGGGTCCGCACGATCGGGTTGTAGTGCTCCCGGACGGTGCTCAGCGCGTTGCCGCCGTCCGTGTCGCGGGCCTCGGCGAGCTTGGCCACGTGCTCCTTGAGGTCCTGGCCCACGCAGAAGGCGCGCCCGGTCGCGGTGAGCAGAACCGCTCGTACGGCGGTGTCGTCCGCGACGGCCCGAAGGGCGTCACGGAGCGCGACCTTGGCCGCGGTGTTCATGGCGTTCATCGCGTCGGGGCGGTTGATCGTGATCGTCGCGAGCCCGTCGCTCACGTCCGTGAGCACGGTGTCAGCCATGGTGTCGGCCGTGTCGGCCATCGCAGGGTCTCCTTACGGATCCGGCATTGTGCCTGTCCAGGCAAGCATGGCCGACTCCGGGCGGGCGGGATATGTGACCTGCGTCTAACGATTGGCTCTCGGCTGAGGGCCGATGGCGGCGCAGTATCGCAGCTGGATCGCCGAATTGGGTGGTTATGAGAGAGCGCGTTGCGCAAGCGATGCCGACCGATGTTGGTCATCGGGGTCTCCCATGCGGGATAATGCGGAGGAAGCATTGTGTTCGACGCCGGTGAGGCAGCGCCTGTCATGGGGCCGCCGGTTGCGATGAGCTGGTTTCAGGAAGGGGAACGAGCATGGCGGCCATGAAGCCGCGGACGGGCGACGGCCCGCTCGAGGTGACAAAGGAGGGGCGGGGCATCGTCATGCGCGTTCCGCTCGAAGGCGGCGGTCGGCTTGTCGTCGAGCTGACTCCGGACGAGGCCGATGCACTCGGCGACGCGCTGAAGAAGGTCGTCGGCTGAGGCGGAGGCGCCCACACTTCGCGACTGCCCCGGCACGGACTCCGTGCCGGGGCAGTCGTGTGTCCGGGGGACCGGAGGATCAGCCGCGTCGCACCGCGCACAGCAGCCCGTCGCCGACCGGCAGCAGCGTCGCCATGAGTTCCTGGCTCTCCCGTACGGCCCGCAGCAGCTCGCGCAGGCGGAGCACCTCGGCCGGCTGGGCCGCCGAGTCGATCGTGCGGCCGTCGGCGAAGACGCCCTCGAAGCAGACGAGGCCGCCGGGCCGCAGCAGGCGCAACGATTCAGCGAGGCAGTCCATGCTCTCCAGCCGGTCGCCGTCGCAGAAGACGAGGTCGTACCCGCCGTCCGCGAGCCGGGGCAGCACGTCGAGAGCCCGCCCGGGGATGAACCGCGACCGGTTGGTGGCGAAGCCCGCCGCACGGAAGGCCTCGCGGGCGAACTGCTGGCGCTCCGGTTCCGGGTCGACGGTGGTCAGCACGCCGTCCGGACGCATTCCCTGCAGCAGATAGATGCCGGACACGCCCGTGCCGGTGCCGATCTCGGCCACCGCCTTGGCGTCCGCGGTGGCAGCGAGCAGGCGCAGCGCTGCGCCGGTGCCTGGTGACACCGAGCGGAGCCCCGTCTCGTGGGCCCGGTCCCGGGCCCAGAGCAGAGCTTCTTCCTCGGCGACAAAGGCGTCGGCGAACGCCCAGCTCGTCTGCCGGTTGGCGGTAATGACCCTCTCCTGTCCCCGTAGTTGGCGCAACGGTGACTGTATCCGCTGAACCCGGGAACCCGCAGATGGGACCGGGCGTTAGGAGGGGACAGGGGAAAACGCGCGGAACAGGGCCCGTCACCGGGCCCGGAATGCGCCCCTTGCTCCCGGGGACACCCGGGCACCAGCAGGGAAAAGTCTTATCCGGAGCTAACGGGCGAGGTGGCTATGGTAGGGGCTCCACTGGACACCACCAGAGCCGATAGGGGAGGTGCGGCTGCGCCTGTGGACCGGGGAGGAGTGCTGCGGCGCTTCCTCAGGCCGGCGGGTGAGCCGAACTCTGTGACCAACATTGCTGACCGTTCTTCCAACGATTCCGCACCGACCGCGACCTTCGCCTCAGATGCGGATTCACAGGCGTGGACCCCGCCCTCATGGGAAGAGATCGTCAGCACGCACAGCGGTCGTGTGTACCGCCTTGCCTACCGACTGACGGGTAATCAGCACGACGCCGAGGACCTCACGCAGGAAGTCTTCGTGCGCGTCTTCCGATCGTTGTCGACCTACACGCCCGGCACCTTCGAGGGCTGGCTGCACAGGATCACGACGAATCTCTTCCTGGACATGGTCCGCCGCAAGCAGCGGATCCGCTTCGACTCGCTCGGTGACGACGCCGCCGAGCGGCTGCCCAGCCGTGAGCCGTCCCCGCAGCAGGCCTTCAACGACACGCACTTCGACGCGGACGTGCAGCAGGCGCTGGACACCCTTGCGCCCGAGTTCCGTGCCGCCGTCGTGCTCTGTGACATCGAGGGCCTCTCGTACGAGGAGATCGCCGCCACGCTGGGCGTGAAGCTCGGCACCGTGCGCAGCCGCATCCACCGCGGCCGCTCGCACCTGCGCAAGGCCCTGCAGCACCGTTCGCCCGAGGCCCGCGCCGAGCAGCGCTCCCTGGCGGACGCGGTCCTGGCAGGGGAGGGCGGAGCGGCGTGAGCGGCACAGGTCCGACCCCCGCGGAACACCATCTGGGGGACCGTCTCGCCGCGCTCGTCGACGGTGAGCTGAAACACGACGCCAGGGAGCGCGTGCTCGCCCATCTGGCGACCTGTTCCAGGTGCAAGGCCGAGGCCGATGCGCAGCGGCGCCTGAAGAGCGCCTTCGCGACCGCGGCTCCTCCGTCGCCCTCCGAGGGCTTCCTGGCCCGCCTGCAGGGCCTTCCCGGGGGCCCGGGGAACGACGACAGCTCCTCCGGCGGCCCCTTCGGCGGCGGCCGGCGCTTCGGGGAGGGACTGTTTCCCGCACTGACACCGCCCGGCGCCGGCACGGAACCCGCCACCAAGCCCTCGCCGCTGGACGGCTTCGGCTACCTGCCCACCGCGCACGGCTCGAGCGCCGTACTGCCCGGCGGGCCTTCGTCCGCCTTCCGTATCCATGCCGTGAGCCGTGAGGCCGACCGTTCGCCCTGGCGGGCCCGGCGCTTCGCGTTCGCCGCGGCCAGTGCCGTCTCACTGGCGGCCATCGCGCTCGGCGGCGCCCTGCCCCTGGAGTACGGTCCCGAGGCGCCCCTCAGCGCCGGGGGCGCGGGCAGCAGCGGGAGACCGCTCGACACCGAGACACGGACCGGCGGTACGTCCGTCGCGGCCAGCCGCAGCGGCGGCGGTGCGCTGTCGGTCGACACGCGCCCCGGCGCTCCCACCGTGGCACCCACCGCGACGCCGTCATCGACCGCGCCGCAGGTCCTCGCCACGGCGCCCTCGCTGATCAGCACCACGGCACTCACCGGGCACACCTTCGCCTTCCCTGTGCTGAACGTGTCCGTTCCCCCACTGATACGTCCGACCGACGCGGGTCCGCTGCTCTCGGCGGCGCTCGGGGGCGACGAGAAGCCGAAGCAGGCGGCGCCCTCGGCGACGGCGTCCGCCTCACCGACGCTGCGTGACCGCGCGATGCCGCTTTCCCCACTGCGCTGACCGGGTCCCTGCGCGCAGATTCGCAAACCTGGTTGAATTCCGGGAGGGACGCCCCTGTGGGGGCGTGCAAAGGCCAGCGGCGGGGAGAGCATGGACGACGGGAAGCCCAGCGGGCCGAAGGCGAAGTGGTGGAGCCGTCCCTCGACGGAACGTACCGGTCCTGCCGGGCCGGAGGACGCGATGCCGGTCGCGGACGGCTCCCACGACGCGGCGGTCCTGAACGGGGCGCCGGCTGCGGAGCCCGCCCCCGGTGCGGGCGAGGCCGCACCCGTGCCGCCGCCGGCTGCGGAGCCCGGGACCGCTGCCGGTGAGGCCGTACCCGCTCCGTCGGGTGAGCCGTTCACGCCCGGCCCCCGGGCACGGCCGCTGCACGCGCCCGACGAGTACAGCACCCCGCCCTACGGCGGGCCGGGGCCGTGGGCGCCGGCACCGCCCGTCCAGCGCCCGCTGCCGACGCCGGCCCACGGCACCCCCGTGCCCCCGCCCCACGCCGGGCCGAGCGGCCACGGGACGATCGCCCCGGCGCCCCCGGTACACGCGGGCGCCTCGGTTCCCGCCCAGCCCTCCGCCCAGCCCTCCGCGCAGGGCGACGCCTACCCGCCCCCGCCGCTTCCGGCGCCGCTGCAGCACGGTGCGCCCCCGCAGCCGGGGTCCCTGCCCTCCGTACCGCAGCAGACCTCGCAGTGGCTGCGCTACGACCCGTGGGGCGCGCCCCAGCAGCCCCTGAGCCACCCCGGGCCCGCCCTCGGGAACGACGCGGTGCCGCGCAAGGGCCGCCGGGGATCCGTCCTCGTCGGAGCCATGCTGCTCGCCCTCGTCGCGGGAGGTATCGGAGGAGGCATCGGGGCCTATGTCGAGCGCAACGGCGGCCTGACCACGGTCGAGCTGCCCCAGGCGGGCCGGGACAGCGGGGGCCGCGCTCCCGACAGCGTCGCGGGCATCGCCGCCAGCGCACTGCCGGGTGTCGTCACCCTGCACGTCAGCGGCTCCGCCGAGTCCGGCACGGGCACCGGCTTCGTGCTCGACAACAAGGGCCACATCCTCACCAACAACCACGTCGTGGCCCCCGCGGGCTCCGCAGGGGACATCACCGTCACCTTCAGCGGCGGCGAGACCGCGCCCGCCGAGATCGTCGGCAAGGACAGCGGCTACGACCTGGCGGTCGTCAAGGTCACGGGCGTGACCAACCTCAAGCCCCTGCAGCTCGGCAATTCCGACAACGTGCAGGTCGGCGACCCGGTGGTGGCCATCGGCGCCCCCTTCGACCTGTCCAACACGGTCACCGCCGGCATCATCAGCGCCAAGGAGCGGCCCATCACCGCGGGCGGTGAGAAGGGGGACGGCACCGACGTCAGCTATGTCGACGCCCTGCAGACCGACGCACCGATCAACCCCGGCAACTCCGGTGGCCCGCTGGTCGACGCCGAGGCCCGGGTCATCGGCATCAACAGCGCCATCCGGGCCGCCGGCAGCGGATCCGCCGCCCCGGAGGGCGGGCAGTCCGGCTCCATCGGCCTGGGCTTCGCGATACCGATCAACCAGGGCAAGCGGGTCGCCGAGGAGCTGATCAACACGGGCAAGGCCACCCACCCGGTGATCGGCGTCACCCTCGACATGCAGTTCACCGGCGACGGGGCCAAGGTCGGCGGAAAGGGCGCCGGGGGAGGCTCGGCGGTCACGGCGGACGGTCCGGCGGACAAGGCGGGCATCGTGACGGGCGACATCATCACCGCGGTGGACGGCCGACGGGTGCACAGCGGTGAGGAGCTGATCGTCAAGATCCGCGCCCACCGGCCGGGCGACCGGCTCGACCTCCGGCTGACACGCGACGGCAAGGACCTGTCCGTGACGTTGACCCTGGGTTCGGCGAGCGGCACCTGACAGCCACCGGCAGGTACCGCCCGGACAGCTACGCCGGGTACCGTGGAGCCGGTCCGGCCGGCCTGGTGGCGGGAGAACCGCGGAGAACACGCAGAGGACACGAGGAGCAGCAAGGTGTTCAATGACATAGGTGCGCTCGAGCTGGTGACGCTCGTGGTTCTCGCCGTGCTCGTATTCGGCCCGGAGAAGCTGCCGAAGGTCATTCAGGACGTCACGCGCACCATCCGGAAGATCCGTGAGTTCTCGGACAGCGCCAAGGACGACATCCGTTCGGAGCTCGGCCCGCAGTTCAAGGACTTCGAGTTCGAGGACCTCAACCCCAAGACGTTCGTCCGCAAGCAGCTGATGGACGGCAACGACGACCTGGGGCTCAAGGAGATCCGCGAGAGCTTCGATCTGCGCAAGGAGATGGCCGACGTCACCGACGCGGTGAACGGCCGCGAGGCCGCGCCGTCCACCGGGACGGCAGCCGCGCCGTCCGCGGGCACGACAGCCGCACCGGCCGCGGCGGGTGCGCCCGACCTCCTCAAGAAGCCTGCTCAGCCCGCCAGGGACGAGCGACCGCCCTTCGACGCAGACGCCACCTGAGACACGTCAATCCCGACTCGTCCGGACGGTATGGCTATTCTCCATCTGTCCGGTTGCGAGGTTGCCCATGCCCGAGGGGGGAGGGCCGCTCCGGATCTGAGTGATCGAGGAGGCGGCCGGGCAGATGGAGACGACGAGTCGGGTAGGGGCGGACGGTGCGCCCAGGAAGGGCACCGCAGAGGGGGTGCCGACGGCCCGGCGTACTGTCGACGGCTATCTCAAGGCGCCGTTCCCCTGGTACGGGCTGGACGAGGCCTTCACGGGGCCGCGCTGGCTGATGCAGGTCGCCGCCGCCGCCGACGGCACGGTGCAGCACGGTTCTACCGGGCACGGTGAGGAACCGGTCCTGCGCGGTGACGCCGAAGCGGAGAAGGCGCGCTTCGCGGTGGTCGTGACCGTGGCCAGCAGCCCGGTGCGGCACACCGGGGACGGTACGGGCGTCCTGGACGCCACCACGGTCTCCTCGGCGGCCTGGCTGGCGGGTTCCGGTCTGCTGGCGTACACATGGCCCCCGCAGATGGACCACACGCTGCGCAGCGACTGGCTGGACCAGCAGACGGAGACCGCGTTCGAGCTGGCCGACGAGCTGGACCGGGCTCCCTGGTCGACGCTGTCGCTCCCGGTGGACGGCGTGCCGGTGGAATTCCACTACCGCGAGTCCGAGTTCGGCTGGATCCTCGCGGGGTCGGCGCCCGACGGCGTGCACATCGGCGCGTACGGGCGCGGGATGAGCGCCTACGGCCTGGGCTTCGCGGTGATCGGCGACATCAGGACGTACGAGGCCTGAGCGCGCATACGGAAGGGGCGGCCTGCGCGCAGGCCGCCCCTTCCGTATGCGCGCTCAGAACTTGTTGCGCGGGGTGAGACCCAACGACATGCCGGACAGGCCGCGCTGACGGCCTCCCAGCTTCTCCGCGATGGACCGCAGGGCGGCGCCGGCGGGGGAGTCCGGGTCGGACAGGACGACGGGCTTGCCCTCGTCGCCGCCCTCGCGCAGCCGTACGTCGATCGGGATGGACCCCAGGACCGGCACCTCGGCGCCGATCGTCTTCGTCAGGCCCTCGGCGACCCGCAGGCCGCCGCCCGAGCCGAACACGTCGACCATCTCGTCGCAGTGCGGGCACGGCATGCCCGACATGTTCTCGACGACACCGACGATCTTCTGGTGGGTCTGCACGGCGATGGAACCGGCCCGCTCGGCGACCTCGGCCGCAGCCTGCTGGGGGGTCGTGACGACCAGGATCTCGGCGTTCGGCACGAGCTGCGCCACGGAGATCGCGATGTCACCGGTGCCCGGCGGCAGGTCGAGCAGCAGGACGTCGAGGTCGCCCCAGTACACATCGGCGAGGAACTGCTGCAGGGCGCGGTGCAGCATCGGTCCGCGCCACACCACCGGGGCGTTGCCCGGGGTGAACATGCCGATGGAGATCACCTTCACGCCGTGCGCGGACGGCGGCATGATCATGTTCTCGACCTGGGTGGGCTTGCCGTCGGCCCCGAGCATCCGGGGCACGCTGTGCCCGTAGATGTCCGCGTCCACGACGCCCACCTTGAGCCCGTCGGCCGCCATCGCCGCCGCGAGGTTCACCGTCACCGAGGACTTGCCGACACCGCCCTTGCCGGACGCGACCGCGTAGACCCGGGTCAGCGAACCGGGCTTGGCGAACGGCACCTCGCGCTCCGCCGTGCCGCCGCGGAGCGAGGAGGCGAGCTCCTTGCGCTGTTCGTCGCTCATCACGTCGAGCGTGACCTCGACGCGCGACACGCCCTCGACGCGGGCCACCGCGTCGGTCACGTTCTTGGTGATCGTCTCGCGCATCGGGCAGCCGGAAACCGTGAGGTACACGGTGACAGCGACCACACCGTCAGGATCGATCGCCACCGATTTCACCATGCCCAGCTCGGTGATCGGTCGGTGGATCTCCGGGTCGTTCACTGTCGCCAGTGCTTCACGCACCGCGTCTTCCGTAGCCATACCTCGATAGTACGGGTGCGCGCAGCGCTCCTTGGAAGGGTGGTGGCGGGCGACGGGTGGGAGGTACGGCGCCGGTGCCTACGCGCGGGTAGCCCCTCAGCGGTCGCCTTCGTCACTCTCGACCTGAAGGAGTACCCGGCGCTCCTCCATGTCCTTGACCATGGCCTCCAGCTCCGAGCGGATCCAGTCCCGGGTGGCGACCTCGCCGAGGCCCATCCGCAGGGCGGCGATCTCCCGGGTGAGGTACTCGGTGTCCGCGATCGAGCGCTCGTTCTGCTTGCGGTCCTGCTCGTGGGTGACCCGGTCGCGGTCGTCCTGGCGGTTCTGCGCGAGCAGGATCAGCGGGGCCGCGTACGAGGCCTGGAGGGACAGCATCAGCGTCAGGAAGATGAAGGGGTACTGGTCGAACCGGAATTCCTCCGGCGCGAAGATGTTCCACACCACCCAGAGGATGATGATCAGCGTCATCCAGACGATGAACCGTCCCGTGCCCAGGAACCGGGCGATGCGCTCGGAGAACCGGCCGAACGCCTCGGGGTCGTACTCCGGCAGCAGCCGGCGGCGCGGGTCCTTCGGCTGGTCGAGCCGCGGGCGTGGGGGGCGCACGAGGCCCGAGGAGCCGGTCGACGCCGCCTTCGCACGGTCCTCACCGGCCATCGGCGATCCCCTCCTCGCCCTGGAAGTCGGTCTCGCGCCAGTCCTCCGGGAGCAGGTGGTCCAGCACGTCGTCCACCGTCACCGCACCGAGCAGCGAGCCGCTCTCGTCCACCACGGGCACCGAGACCATGTTGTACGCGGCCAGGTAGCTGGTCACGGCGGGCAGCGGGGTGTCCGGCGTCAGCGGTACCAGATCGCTGTCGACGAGCGAGCTGACCAGGGTGAACGGAGGATCGCGCAGCAGCCGCTGGAAGTGCACGGTGCCCAGGTACTTGCCGGTCGGGGTCTCGTCGGGCGACCGGCAGACGTACACCTGCGCGGCCAGCGCGGGCGAGAGGTCCTGCTGGCGGACCCGGGCCAGGGCGTCCGCGACCGTCGCGTCGGGCCGCAGGATGATCGGCTCGGTCGTCATCAGCCCGCCCGCGGTCCGCTCCTCGTACGACATCAGGCGCCGTACGTCGGCGGCGTCGTCGGGCCGCATCAGCGCCAGCAGCCGTTCCTTGTCCGCTTCCGGCAGCTCCGAGAGCAGGTCGGCCGCGTCGTCCGGGTCCATCGCCTCCAGGACGTCCGCCGCGCGGTCCTCCTTGAGCTTGCCGATGATCTCCACCTGGTCGTCCTCGGGCAGCTCCTCCAGGACGTCCGCGAGCCGGTCGTCGTCCAGGGCGGCGGCCACCTCGGCCCGGCGCTTGGGCGACAGGTGGTGCAGGGCGTTGGCGACGTCGGTGGGGCGCAACCGCTCGAACGTGGCGACCAGGCTCTCGGCTCCCTGCCCGTCCTCCTCCAGCGAGAAGCCGCTGACCGCCGACCACTCCACCGTCAGGGTCTCGCCCTTGCGCCGCAGTGCGCCGCCCCGCCCCTTGCGTACGAAGAACTTGTCGATCTCCCAGTCGCGCCGGGCCGGGAGCTGCTGGATCGCCACATCGAGGACGGTGACCTCCTCGTCGGTCTCCACGAGACGCACCCGCCGGTCGAGGATCTCGCCCAGGACGAGCCGCTCGGTCGGCCGTTGCTCGAAGCGCCGCATGTTGACGACGCCGGTCGTGATGACCTGACCCGACTCGACCCCGGTCACCCGGATCATCGGCAGGAAGATCCGCCGCCGGCTGACCACCTCGACGACCATGCCGAGCAGCCTCGGCGGCTTGCCGCCGACCCGGAGCATCGCGACGAAGTCGCGTACCCGGCCCACCTGGTCACCATTGGGGTCGAACACCGGTACGCCGGACAGGTGTGAGACGAAGATCCTGGGAGCGCCTGCTGCCATTCCGTGCGCCTCCTGAGTCCCCGACGTCCTCCTTTGCCGAGATCAGGCTAGCCCGTACCGCTCGGCGCCGCCCCGGCGGACCGTCCGTACGGCGCTCTGCCGAACGGCGTACGCGGCACGGGTACGCTGCCGTCTGCCACCCCCCGACACTCAGACGAGAGGCAGTGCGCCCGTGACCTCTTACGACCCGGCCGTCCGCGCCCGCCGCCGGACGGCTCTCGCCGTCGTGCTCTGCGCGGGGCTGACCGCCGCGCTCACCGCCTGCGCCGAGGAGGACCCGGACAAGGGGACCAACGGCGTCGGCAAGCTGACGGCGGCGCAGATCGACAAGAAGGCACGGGCCGCCGCGGACGCCTCCGACGCGGTGCGGCTGACGGGCAAGCTGGTCAGCAAGGGCGGCACGTACAGCCTGAACATGCAGCTCAGCGCCGAGGGCGGCACCGGATCGGTCACCTCGAAGCAGAGTACGTTCGCGCTGCTGCGCATCGGTGACGAGCTCTTCCTGAAGGCCGACGCCGGCTTCTGGAACCACGCCACGGACAACGCGGCCGAAGCCGACGAGGAGGGCGTCCGGGCCGCCGACAAGCTCAAGGGCAAGTACGTGAAGGTCCCCGAGGACGACCCCACCTACAAGCAGCTGCGCGGCTTCACCGAGAAGAAGGCGCTTCTCGACGGGATGCTCGCC
The DNA here is from genome assembly GCF_036345975.1 of Streptomyces clavifer. Lineage (NCBI taxonomy): Bacteria > Bacillati > Actinomycetota > Actinomycetes > Kitasatosporales > Streptomycetaceae > Streptomyces > Streptomyces clavifer. Next base: position 4,908,337 of record NZ_CP107793.1, read on the forward strand.
CTGCACGGAAAGCTCAACAAGGGCGACCGGGACACGATCGGCGGGATCCGTACGGTGCAGATCATGGGCGGAAAGGGTGAGGGAGGCGCACTCGACGTCTCCCTCAAGGGCACGCCCTACCCCGTGCGCGTGGCCCGGGGCGGGGGAGGCGGCACGGTCACCCTCGCCGACTGGGGAGTGGAGTTCGCGCTGGAGCCGCCGCCCGAGGACGACACCGTCGACTACGGCGGCCAGCTGCCGAAGTCCTCCGGCTGACGGAAGGCACCCGTCACCGCTTCTTCCCGCGGCGCTTCAGCAGCAGCCGGGGCAGCGCGGCCGGTGCCGGGTGGTGCGTGGTCGCCCCGGTGGGCAGCGGCGCCGCGGCCAGCGAGGTCTCCGGCAGCTCCGTACGGGACGCTCCCGGCGTCAGCCGCAGGACCCGGCACTCGCGCGCCCAGCGCTCCGTCATCCGCTCGGCGTCCGGCGCGTTCAGCCGCTTGCCCCTGAGCTCGGCGACGGCGGCCTCCCACTCCTGCGAGTGGGGCTCCAGGACGGCGACGGCGGCGGTCCAGGCGACCAGCCGGCCGCCCTTGTCCTTGCTGCGCACCGTCACCTCGGCGGTGCCGCCCGCGTCCAGCCCGGCGGACAGCGGCTGCTCCCCGGGGCCGTCGCCGACGAGCAGGGCCGCACCCTCGTGCCACACGTGCCACAGCGCCCGGGCGGGGCCGGAGCCCCGCACCCAGATCAGACCGGACTTCTTCGTGGCCTCCTCGACGAGAGCCCGGCCCAGCGACACGTCAGCAGCAGTCATGCCCGCACTCTATTAGAGCCAGCCGTTGCGCTTCAGGGTGCGGTGGATGGAGAAACAGACGACGCCGATGACGCCCAGCACCATCGGATAGCCGTACGTCCACCGCAGTTCGGGCATGTGGTCGAAGTTCATGCCGTAGACGCCGCAGATCATCGTCGGTACGGCGATGATGGCCGCCCAGGACGTGATCTTGCGCATGTCCTCGTTCTGCGTGACGGTCGCCTGCGCGAGGTTCGCCTGGAGGATCGAGTTCAGCAACTCGTCGAATCCGATGACCTCTTCGTGCACCCGGGCCAGGTGGTCGGCCACGTCGCGGAAGTACTTCTGGATGTCGGGGTCGATGAGCCGCATGGGGCGCTCGCTCAGCAGCTGCATCGGCCGGAGCAGCGGCGACACGGCCCGCTTGAACTCCAGCACCTCGCGCTTCAGCTGGTAGATCCGCCCGGCGTCCGATCCGCGCGGACTGCCCTTCGCCGGTGTGGAGAACACATCGATCTCCACCTCGTCGATGTCGTCCTGCACGGAGGCCGCCACCGCGATGTAGCCGTCGACGACATGGTCGGCGATCGAGTGCAGCACGGCCGAGGGGCCCTTGGAGAGCAGCTCGGGGTCGTCCTGGAGGCGGTGGCGCAGGGCGCGGAGCGAACCCTGTCCGCCGTGACGGACGGTGATGACGAAGTCCCGTCCGGTGAAGCACATCACCTCGCCCGTCTCCACCACCTCGCTGGTGGCGGTCAGCTCGGCGTGCTCGACGTAGTGGATCGTCTTGAACACGGTGAAGAGCGTGTCGTCGTACCGCTCCAGCTTGGGCCGCTGGTGGGCGTGGACGGCGTCCTCGACGGCCAGCGGGTGGAGGCCGAACTCGCGCGCGATACCGGCGAACTCCTCCTCGGTCGGCTCGTGGAGGCCGATCCAGGCGAAGCCACCCTCCTCGCGCACGCGCAGCATCGCCTCGTGCGGGGTCTGGCAGGCGTCGGCCGCGAGCCGGCGCCCGTCCCGGTAGACCGCACAGTCGACGACCGCGCTGGAGACGGTCGGGTCACGGGTGGTGTCGTAGCTGTTGTACGGGGTGTTGCTCTTGCGCAGGGACGGGCGCACGGCAGCGCGCAGGTCGCGGATCATCGACATGGCTGGCTCCTTCACGGAGGGCCGTCGTCGGCGGGGCGTGGAACAGCCCGGAATGGGGACGTGCGCTCACGTCCGCAAAGCGGGCGGCACCGCGCGGGCGCGATGACGGCGTTCGCTACAGACAGGCAAAAACGAGGGGCTCTTCCGGTGCGCGGACTGCCGCGAACACGTCCTGGGAGGGCGTCAGATCACGGAAGGACGGCGCCGCGCGGAAGAGCGGCTGGTACTGCACGGTCGACTTGGATCCACCGCGGCCCCACCTCCTCCGGCCGGTCCCCCGTGGGGGATCACGTGTTGTCGGGACTGAGAGCGACGCTTGGCGTGCTGTCCCGACCGGCGGCCCACGCTATCAGCCGACTCGGGGTCAATCTCTTTCTTTGCCCGTTGGAGACGCGTTCTATGCTCGCGGCATGGGAGAAATTCTTGATCTGGTCGAGGCCGGGCTCCGTACGGCCCTGGGAGAACCGGACGCGCGCGCCGAGGTGACGTTCCTGGGCACGGACCGCATCGAGGTGCTCCGCTTCGTCGACGGCGATGTCGTGCGCTACGCCACGCTGGGCATGTCGGCCCAGCCGATGGCCGATCCCACCTCCCCGCTCGCCGACCCCGTGAAGGGTCCGCGGGCGGAACTGGTCCTGTCCGTACGGCTGGGACTCGCCGCCACCGACGAGGTGCTCAGGCCACTCGCCGTCCTGGCGGCCTCCCCGCAGGTCGAGGGGCTGATCGTCACTCCTGGGGCGTCGCTGGACCTCGGCAGCCCCCTCTGGTCCGGTGCGCCGTTCAGCTCCGTGCTGGTCGCCGAGCCGGGCGGTCTCGTCGAGGACCTGCAGCTGGACGCCCCGATGGATCCGGTGCGCTTCCTGCCGCTCCTGCCGATGACGCACAACGAGGCCGCCTGGAAGCGGGTCAGGGGAGCCCAGGAACTCCAGGAGCGCTGGCTGTCGCACGGGACGGATCTGCGGGACCCGCTGCGCTCCTCCGTCCCCCTCGACTGAGCCCGCCCGTCGGGCGCCGCCGCGCTGCGGACGGGTGATCGTCCTTGACGCCACGACGCCCGGAGAGGACCGTTGGGGGGTATGAGGGGCGAACCCAGTTGCCCGAAGTGCGGTGGCCGGGTCAGGGCGCCCGGTCTTTTCGCCGATGCCTGGCAGTGCTCCGTGCACGGAGCGGTGCACCCGATGCAGCCGGTGATCCCGCCCAGCGTCGAGGCGCTCGGCGTGGTGGTGCACCGGGCCGAAGTGCCGGTGTGGATGCCCTGGCCGCTGCCGGTGGGCTGGCTGTTCACCGGTGCGGCGTACGCGGGTGACGACCGCAGCGGCGGCCGGGCGACCGCCGTCGCCTGCTCCGGTCCCGGACCGCTCGGAGGAATGGGCGAACTGCTGCTCGTCGCCGAGGAGCTCGGCGTCGGGCTCGGCGCCCGCTACGCCGGTATCGACGGCCTGGATCCCGGTTCCGGCCTGTGCGCCCAGGGGGTGCCGGACGCCAAGGTGCTCGCCGCGGGGCGGCCCACCCCGCTCTGGCACGTCAAGGACGCCCCGGACGACCGGGCCGTCTTCGCCGGCGAGGCGCGCGGCCTGTGGCTCTGGGCGATCGTGTGGCCCGAGCAGTCGGGGCTCATGATGTACGACGAACTGGTGCTGACCGACCTGCGCGACGCCGGCGGAGAGGTGGACCTCCTGCCGTGCGGGGCGCTCACACCCCGGCTGCTCACCCAGCCCTGACCGGTGGCGGTGGCCGGGCGGCCGGTGCGGACAGCGGTAAGCGGTAAGCGGTCCGCGCGTGACCGGCGGGCGGGGTGACGGGAACGGAGCGGCGAGGGCCGGGAACCGGGCGAGGAGGTCAGCGGCCGGGCGGCGAGGGCCGGAGGCAGGGTGACCGCCGGTTATCCTTGGGCGTCCCCCTGTCCGTCCACGAGCCCCGGAGTACGCGTCGTGCGCATCGACCTGCACACCCACTCCACCGCCTCGGACGGTACGGACACCCCCGCCGAGCTGGTGGCCCAGGCCGCCGCGGCGGGCCTGGACGTCGTCGCCCTCACCGACCACGACACCGTGCGCGGCCACGCCGAAGCGGTCGCGGCCCTCCCCGAGGGCCTGACCCTCGTCACGGGTGCCGAGCTCTCCTGCCGCGTCGACGGCATCGGCCTGCACATGCTGGCCTACCTCTTCGATCCGTCCGAACCCGAGCTCGCCCGCGAGCGCGAGCTGGTCAGGGACGACCGGGTGCCGCGCGCGCAGACCATGGTGCGCAAGCTCCGGGAGCTCGGCGTTCCGGTCACCTGGGAGCAGGTGGCGCGGATCGCCGGTGAGGGCTCGGTCGGCCGCCCGCACATCGCCACCGCACTCGTGGAGCTCGGCGTCGTCGGTTCGGTCTCCGACGCCTTCACTCCGGCCTGGCTCGCGAACGGCGGGCGTGCGTACGCGGAGAAGCACGAACTCGACCCGTTCGAAGCGGTCCGGCTGGTCAAGGCCGCCGGCGGTGTCACCGTCTTCGCCCACCCGCTCGCCGTCAAGCGCGGCGACGTGGTCCCCGAAGCCGTGATCGCACGCCTGGCGGCCGCGGGCCTCGACGGCATCGAGATCGACCACATGGACCACGACGAGCCCACCAGGGCCCGGCTGCGTGGGATCGCGGCCGAGCTGGAGCTGCTGCCCACCGGGTCCAGCGACTACCACGGCACCCGCAAGACCGTCCGGCTCGGGGAGTACACCACCGACCCCGAGATCTACGGCGAGATCACCCGGCGCGCCACGGGGGCCTTCCCCGTGCCGGGCGCCGGCGGAGCGCTCCCCGCGTAACTCGCTCCCCGCGCTATCACCTCTTCCGCGCCACCCTCTCGGCGCGGCCCCGCACGCCGCCGTCCCGCGGCCCGCGCCCCTCCCTGTTCGACCCGCTCTTCTCTCGCAAGGCTCACTGTGTTCGACGTCGCTGTCTTCGGATCCCTCTTTCTCACCCTTTTTGTGATTATGGATCCGCCCGGAATCACCCCGATCTTCCTGGCCCTCACCGCGGGGCGCCCCGCCAAGGTGCAGCGCAGGATGGCCCTGCAGGCCGTCGCCGTCGCCTTCGGCGTCATCGCCGTCTTCGGTCTGCTCGGCCAGCAGATCCTGGACTACCTGCACGTCTCCGTACCCGCGCTGATGATCGCGGGAGGGCTCCTCCTGCTGCTGATCGCGCTGGACCTGCTCACCGGCAAGACGGACGAGCCGACGCAGACCAAGGACGTCAACGTTGCCCTCGTACCGCTGGGCATGCCGCTGCTCGCCGGGCCCGGTGCGATCGTCTCCGTGATCCTGGCGGTGCAGGACGCCGACGGTGCCGGCGGTCAGGTCGCCGTCTGGTCCGCGATCCTCGCCATGCACCTGGTGCTCTGGCTGGCCATGCGGTATTCGCTGCTGATCATCCGCGTGATCAAGGACGGCGGTGTGGTGCTGGTGACCCGCCTCGCCGGGATGATGCTCTCGGCCATCGCCGTCCAGCAGATCATCAACGGCGTCACCCAGGTCGTCCAGAACGCCTGAGGCCCGGACAGCACAACGCCCCCGCACGGACCTTCCGGGCGGGGGCGCATCGTCTTCAGCGGCGCACAGCGGTGTGAGGCGTTACGAAGCCGACGCGTCGGCCGGCCGGATGTAGATGCGCTGGCCCATGGAGGCGGCCTGCTGCACGATCCGGTTGACGGAGGCGGCGTCCACGACGGTGCTGTCCACGGCGGTACCGTCGACATCGTCGAGGCGCATGATCTCGAAGCGCATAAGGCTTCCCTTCGTCTGATCCTCCTGCTGGAGAACTACTGGAGGACGGGCTGGCCGTCCGACAAGGATGGGGAGCTCGAGGCGTTCACGCCTCGCGCTCCACAGGGGGTACAACGGCTTGCCCACGGCAAACATTCCCTACGCTAAGGAAATTTTTTGGATGTCTAAGTACCCGCCAGTAATGGAGCATGCGCAGACAATGAGGTCCGTATGAATCACGCGGACGCACAGCCGGACGAAGGGCCGGGCATCAGAGAGCAGCTGGACCGCACCAACGAGCTGCTCCAGCGCGTGCTCGCGGAGGTGTCGAAGACCCCTTCCACCCACGCGATCTTCGTGGACGCGGGCTACGTGTACGCCGCGGCCGGACTGCTCGTCACCGGCACCGAGGACCGCCGGTCCTTCGACCTCGACGCGGAAGGGCTGATCGATGCGTTCATCGACAAGGCCCGCACGATCTTCGCGGACAGCAGGCTGTTGCGCGTCTACTGGTACGACGGGGCCAGGCGCCGGATCCACACCGTCGAGCAGCAGTCCATCGCCGAGCTTCCCGACGTCAAGGTCAGGCTCGGCAACCTCAACGCCAACAACCAGCAGAAGGGCGTCGACTCACTCATCCGGACGGACCTGGAGTCGCTCGCCCGGCACCGGGCCATCAGCGACGCGGCACTCGTCGGCGGCGACGAGGACCTGGTGTCGGCCGTCGAGGCCGCACAGGGCTACGGAGCCCGCGTCCACCTCTGGGGCATCGAGGCCGGCGAGGGGCGCAACCAGGCCGAGCCGCTGCTCTGGGAGGTCGACAGCCAGCGCACCTTCGACCTGGACTTCTGCCGCCCCTACGTGACCCGGCGCCCGGTCACGATGTACGAGGACGACGGCCCCGTCCCGGCACGCGAGGACGTCCGCTTCGTCGGCGCCCAGATCGCCGCCACCTGGCTCTCCTCGCGCGGCCGTGAGTCCCTCGCCGACCTGCTGCCCGGACACCCCTACCTGCCGGGCTCGGTCGACCAGGACCTCCTCGTCGAGGCCGAGCGGCTGCTCCAGCACTCACTGCGCGGCCACGCCCCGCTGCGCCGGGCACTGCGTGACGGCTTCTGGCAGCACCTGCAGGCCCAGTTCTGAGCCGACGGGATCAGAGACCCCTCCAGAAGGAGGCGAGGGCGGCCGCCGTCTCCAGCGGGCGGGCCGTGTTGGGGGAGTGCTCCGCTCCCTCGATCACGGTGTGAGGGGCCCCCAGCCGGCGGGCCATGTCGTCCAGCAGGGGCACGGGCCACACGTCGTCGCTCTCGCCCGACACCACATGGACGGGGAGGGGCAGCGCGGCGAGCTCCGCCACCCGGTCCGGCTCGGCGGACAGCTGGGCTCCGGTGGCGATCAGCTGAGCCGGGTCGTGGCGCATCCAGCGACGGCGCAGGTCCTCGCCACCGCCGGTGTCCGCGTCCTCGGGCGGGTCCAGGGCGCGCATGGCCTCCCAGACCTCCGCCATGGTCCAGCGGGCGAGGGCGTCGCCGAGCAGCTGCGCCTTCTTCTGCTGGTCGGTCGTGATCTCGGCGGGGCCGGACGACATCAGGGTCAGTGAACGGAACGGCCCGGCGTCCAGCAGCACCGCGGCGCGGGCGATCTGGCCGCCCAGCGAGTGCCCGAGCAGATGGACGCCTCCGGGCCCCACGTCGTCTACCGCGGCTGCCTGAGCCAGCACATCACGAGCCAACTCGCCCTGAGAATAGGATTCCTGACGGCCCGTCCCCTCGCTCTCGTACTGCCCTCGGCCGTCGACGGACAGCACCCGGAACCCGGCGTCGGCCAGGGGTTCGAGCATCGCGATGAAGTCCTCCTTGCTGCCGGTGTATCCGGGCAGCAGGAGGGCGGTCGAGTGCGCCCCGGTGGGCGGTGCGGCGTCCAGCACGGCGAAGTCGCCGCGCTCGGTGTGCAGCACGCGGGTTCGGGCGCAGGGGGGCGGGGTGAACGTGGGCGGCCGGCTCATGGGGTGAGGTTATCGCCGGGAGCGCGACCGTGCCCGGGCAGACGTACGGCCCCGGTTCCCGCAGTGCGGGAACCGGGGCCGTACGTGGGTACTGCTACCGGATCAGGCCTCGGTCGCCTCGGCGGCCGCCGTCGTGGCACGAGCCCGGCGGCGGCGCGGCTTCGCGGGGGCCGCGTCCTCGGCCGTCACCGTCTCGGCCGCCTCCGCCTTGACGGCGGTGGCGCGCGGCCGGCGACGGCGCGGCTTGGCCTCCACGGCGTCCTCGGCAGCGGCCGGGGACACGGTCACCGACGCCACCGCTTCGGTCTTCGGCTTGGCGGCGGCGCGGGGCCTGCGGCGCTGCTTGGTCTCGACCGCGGGCTCGGAGGCCGGCGCGATCTGGAAGTCGACCTCGTCGGCCGGCTTGACCACCCGGGTGCGGCGGCGCGGCCGCGTGACCACGGGCTCCGCCACCGGTGCGGCGACGGCCACGGTCTGGAAGTCGACCACGGGCTCGGCGACCGGGGCCGGGGCCACCGTCTCGGCGACCGGCGTCGCAGCCGCGGCGCGGGTGCGACGCCGGCGCGGCTGCGCGTCCACCACCGGCTCGGCCTCGGTCACGGGAGCGGCCTCGGTCACGGGCGGGGCTGTGGCGGCGACGGGGGCCGGAGCCTCGGCCACGGCCACGGCTGCCTCCACGACACCCTCCGCGGTGGCGCGGGTACGGCGACGGCGACGCGGGGTGCGCGGCTCCGCCGGGTCCTCGCCGGCCGGCTCGGTGGACGGTGCCGGCACCGTGACGGCACCTTCCTCGGCGGTGCTGCCGCCCCGCGTGCGACGACGCTGACGCGGGGTGCGCGGCGGGCGCTCCTCACGGGGGGCCGAGGCGGGCGCGGCGGCCTTGCGGCCGCGGCCACCCGTCTCACCGAGATCCTCGATCTCCTCCGCGCGCAGACCCGCACGGGTCCGCTCGGTGCGCGGCAGGACACCCTTGGTCCCGGCCGGGATGCTGAGCTCCTCGTACAGGTGCGGGGACGTGGAGTACGTCTCGGGCGGGTCCGGGAACTTCAGGTCCAGGGCCTTGTTGATCAGCTGCCAGCGCGGGATGTCGTCCCAGTCGACCAGCGTGATCGCGATGCCCTTGGCCCCCGCGCGGCCGGTGCGGCCGATGCGGTGGAGGTACGTCTTCTCGTCCTCCGGCGACTGGTAGTTGATGACATGGGTCACACCCTCGACGTCGATGCCGCGCGCGGCGACATCGGTGCAGACGAGGACGTCCACCTTGCCGTTGCGGAAGGCGCGCAGCGCCTGCTCGCGGGCGCCCTGGCCCAGGTCGCCGTGGACGGCGCCGGAGGCGAAGCCGCGCTTCTCCAGCTGTTCGGCGATGTCGGCGGCCGTCCGCTTCGTACGACAGAAGATCATCGCGAGCCCGCGGCCGTCGGCCTGCAGGATGCGCGAGACCATCTCGGGCTTGTCCATCGAGTGGGCGCGGTAGACGAACTGCGCCGTGTTCTTGACGGTCGTGCCCTCGTCGTCGGGCGAGGTGGCGTTGATGTGGGTCGGCTGCGACATGTAGCGGCGCGCGAGACTGATGACGGCGCCCGGCATGGTGGCCGAGAACAGCATGGTCTGGCGCTTCGGCGGCAGCATGGTGATGATGCGCTCGACGTCGGGCAGGAAGCCCAGGTCCAGCATCTCGTCGGCCTCGTCGAGGACGAGGACGCGGATGTGCGACAGGTCGAGCTTGCGCTGGCCCGCCAGGTCGAGCAGACGGCCCGGGGTGCCGACGATCACGTCGACGCCCTTCTTGAGGGCCTCGACCTGGGGCTCGTACGCACGGCCGCCGTAGATCGCGAGAACGCGGACGTTACGGGCCTTGCCGGCGGTCAGCAGGTCGTTGGTGACCTGCTGGCACAGCTCGCGCGTGGGAACGACGATCAGGGCCTGCGGGGCGTCCGTCAGCTTGTCGGGCCCGGCCCGGCCCGCCTCGACGTCGGCGGGGACGGTCACGCGCTCCAGGAGCGGCAGACCGAAACCGAGCGTCTTGCCGGTGCCGGTCTTGGCCTGGCCGATGACGTCGGACCCGGAGAGCGCTACGGGGAGCGTCATCTCCTGGATGGGGAACGGGGACGTGATGCCGACCGCCTCGAGGGCTTCGGCCGTCTCGGGAAGGATTCCGAGGTCGCGGAACGTAGTCAGGGTGCTGCCTCTTCTGTGAAACGCGGCCCGAGGCGAACGCTGGGGGTCGTACCGTGCCGGGGTCGGTCGTCCGGCCGTGGATGGGCCGGGTGGCGCGGGACCACTGCCGTCGCTCGAGCGCTCGTGCCGCTGAGGGGGCCCCTCATCTGCGGGTAGTGCCTATCGCACACGCCGCGTGGAGGGCTGTCGGGTCGGAGCCGATCGGGCCACCGACCGGGCATCCTCATTCAAGGTCGCGCTGCTGGCACAAGAAAATGCTCAGTAAGCGCAATACCACTGTACCCCGGATTCGTGCATGTGTGTTGGGCGAATTCATCGGAACGGTGTGATGTCTCCGACCGGCCGGGCCCTTCCACCCTCCCACAAGCGGGCTATTCTGCGCTTCATGGAGACGCCTGACAACGCCAATGAAGCATCCGACGAAGCGCCCGCACCCACCGGAATCGCAGCCCAGGACTGGGTGACCGCTTCCGCCGAGCCGCAGTACCGCGCCGCGGTCGTGGATCTGCTCGGCGCACTCGCCTACGGGGAACTGGCGGCCTTCGAGCGGCTCGCCGAGGATGCGAAACTCGCACCGACGCTCGGTGACAAGGCGGCACTGGCAAAGATGGCGTCCGCCGAATTCCAGCATTTCGAGACGCTGACCGACCGGCTCACCGCGATCGGCGAGGACCCGACCAGGGCCATGGAGCCCTTCGCCAAGGCACTGGACGACTTCCACCGGCAGACCGCACCGTCGGACTGGCTGGAGGGCCTGGTCAAGGCGTACGTCGGCGACTCGATCGCCAGCGACTTCTACCGGGAGATCGCCGCCCGCCTCGACAGCGACACCCGCTCCCTCGTCCTGGCCGTCCTCGACGACACGGGACACGGGAACTTCGCGGTCGAGAAGGTGCGCGCCGCCATCGAGGCGGAGCCCCGGGTCGGCGGCAGGCTGGCCCTGTGGGCGCGCAGGCTGATGGGCGAGGCGCTCTCCCAGGCCCAGCGCGTGGTCGCCGACCGCGACGCCCTGTCGACGATGCTCGTCGGCGGTGTGGCCGACGGCTTCGACCTGGCCGAGGTCGGCCGGATGTTCTCCAGGATCACCGAGGCCCACACCAAGCGGATGGCCGCACTGGGCCTCGCGGCCTGACGGGCGGCCCTACTGGGCCGGTGCGGACCGCACCGGCCTGCTGCCGCGGGGGCGGATCAGCAGGGAGAGGGTCACCGCCCCGACCAGCAGGGCACCGGCCGGCGTCGCCAGGAGGTGCCCGGAGCCCAGCGCCGAGTGCGTCAGATACGCGCCGAAGAGGGCTCCGAGCGAACCGGTGACGAACACCGTGGAGTGGGACGGGAGCCGGCCCGGCAACGTGTGGAGAGCAGCCCAGGACAGGGCCAGTCCGAGCACGACGGAGCTGATGAATTCCCAGAACACAGAAGGTCACCTCGCTTGATTGCGCGGCGGGCAGATCGGTCCTAGGCCGTACTACCCGGGGCCTGCGGAATACAACCCTCCCCGCGCTTCCGGGAACCCTCCCGAGCGAAGATCCGGTACAGGAAAGGTGGAGGCCCGGCGGACATCCGCCGGGCCTCCACCTCTGTCCTGTGCGTCGCGCGACCTACAGCGCGCCGAACCCCACCCGTCGGGTGCTGGGCTCGCCGATCTCCACGTACGCGATCCGGTCGGCCGGCACCAGAACCTTGCGGCCCTTGTCGTCCGTGAGGCTGAGCAGCTGCGCCTTGCCGCTGAGCGCCTCGCCGACCGCGCTCTCGACCTCTTCGGCGGAAAGCCCGCTCTCCAGAACGATCTCCCGGGGCGTGTGCTGCACCCCGATCTTGACCTCCACGGCTATGTCCCTCCGACGGTCCGTCTCTGCGCGGTGAACCGCGCCGTACGCAGCACACATTAGCCCGGTCAAGGGAGCGACCACGGGTCGACCGGCAACGCCGGCAGCGAACACCCTCCGGGCGCCGTCGGCCCGGGGCGACCGGTCAGTGCTGATCGATGCCGTGCAGCGGGAACCCCGCGATGCCCCGCCAGGCGAGCGAGGTCAGCAGCTGCACGGCCGTGTCACGCGGAATGGCGGACCGGCTGGACAGCCAGTAGCGCGCCACCACCTGGGAGACGCCGCCGAGACCGACCGCCAGCAGCATCGACTCTTCCTTGGACAGCCCCGTGTCGCCCGCGATCACGTCGGAGATGGCCTCCGCGCACTGCAGCGACACCCGGTCGACCCGCTCGCGGACAGCCGGCTCGTTGGTCAGGTCGGACTCGAAGACCAGGCGGAAGGCGCCGCCCTCGTCCTGCACGTACGCGAAGTAGGCGTCCATCGTCGCGGCCACGCGCAGCTTGTTGTCCGTCGTCGAGGCGAGTGCCGTGCGGACCGCCTGGAGCAGTGCCTCGCAGTGCTGGTCGAGCAGCGCCAGGTAGAGCTCCAGCTTGCCGGGGAAGTGCTGGTAGAGCACCGGCTTGCTGACGCCCGCCCGCTCGGCGATGTCGTCCATCGCGGCGGAGTGGTAGCCCTGCGCCACGAAGACCTCCTGCGCGGCGCCCAGCAGCTGATTGCGTCGGGCACGGCGGGGCAGGCGAGTACCCCGCGGGCGTGCTGCCTCTGTCTGCTCGATGGCTGTCACGCCGCCTCCCAAGAATTGTGATCGAACACAGTCGTACCGTGCACGCTGCGCCGTGGGGCCATCGTACTTTTGAGTAACCCGGGTGCGCGCGGCGCGGACGCAGAATTTCACGGACCGGACGACTCCGGTAGCCACGGGCGGGACGAGTGGCGCCGCAAAGCGGGGCGCTCTACCGGTAATCGTCCTCGTCCTGTGGGACGACACGCGCCTGTTCCGCCGCATCCGCCTCATCGGCCCTGTCCCGGTCGATGTCCGTGAGCGGCTCGTCGTGGTTCTGCCGGACCTCGGCGCGCTGTTCGGCGGAGTCGGCCTCGGGCGCCTCATGGTCCCGTTCCTCGGGCCGGACGTCCTCGGTGTCCTCGAAGGTGTCCGGGTCGCTCGGGTCGACCGTCATGGTGGCTCCCTTCCCTCACTCGAAGCCTAGGAGCATCCCTCCGGGGGCGCTATGCGACCTGTGACCGCGAACACATGAACCACCGCGTGATCGTCTCGTAACATTGCCGCATGTCTTCGACCGAGCTGCCCGGTACCCGCGCCGCCGCCGCCGCGCTGGCGCCCACGGTCAGTGCCGTACGGGTGGCGGAGGGTGAGAAGCTGCGCTCCGTCGAGCTGCCGGGCCTCACCCTCACGCTGCGCACCCGCCCCGCGCGGGCGGCCGGTCGGGCCCCCGCCCTCTACGTGCACGGGCTGGGCGGCTCCTCCCAGAACTGGTCGGCGCTGATGCCGATGCTGGCCGACGTGGTCGACGGCGAGGCGGTCGACCTGCCCGGCTTCGGGGACTCCCCGCCGCCGGACGACGGCAACTACTCGGTGACCGGACACGCCCGGGCGGTGATCCGGCTGCTCGACGCCGACCGGCGGGGACCCGTCCACCTCTTCGGCAACTCCCTGGGCGGCGCCGTCGCCACCCGGATCGCGGCGGTCCGCCCCGACCTGGTGCGCACCCTGACGCTGATCTCACCGGCCCTGCCCGAGATCCGGGTGCAGCGGCCGGCCGTACCGACGGGGCTTCTCGCACTCCCTGGCGTCGCTTCCCTGTTCTCCAGGCTCACCCGGGAGTGGACCGCGGAGCAGCGCACGCGCGGCGTCATGGCACTCTGTTACGGCGATCCGGCACGGATCTCCGAGGAGGCCTTCCGCCATGCGGTGGCCGAGATGGAGCGTCGGCTGGAGCTGCCGTACTTCTGGGACGCCATGACACGCTCGGCACGGGGCATCGTCGATGCCTACACGCTGGGCGGACAGCACGGGTTGTGGCGCCAGGCCGAGAGGGTGCTCGCACCGACCCTCCTCGTGTACGGCGGACGGGACCAGCTCGTCTCGTACCGGATGGCACGCAGGGCGTCCGCGGCCTTCCGCGACTCGCGCCTGCTGACACTGCCCGACGCCGGGCACGTGGCGATGATGGAGTACCCGGAAACGATCGCCCAGGCGTTCCGGGACCTGCTCGACGAACGCGGCGGGAGCTGATCCGGGGCGTGGGACGACACAGCCGAAAGGGTGCCGAGGCCAAGGGGCGCGACACCGGGGCCGCCACGGGCGGCGAACGCGGTACGACGCGTACCGGGCCCGGCAGCGGCCGGCGCAGACGGGATTCCGCGACGCCGCCCGCGGGGGACGGACACACCTCTTTCCACGACGCTCCGCAGGTACGGGGCGGTCATCCCGAACAGCATGAGCCGGGCGGCGGCTGGGGGACCGGTCCGCAGCCCCGGCACGACAGCCGGCAGGGCCCCGGGGACGCCTCCACGCGACAGGCCGTGGCGCGGCAGCTGGCGGCCCAGCAGGCCGCGCAGCGTGCCTCCGAGCGGCGTACGGCGCCCCGGACCGGTGCTCGGACCGGTGGCCTTCCGCTGGTGCCGGGCCCGCGCAGGGAGTTCGTCGACGCGTTCGACGCCGCTCCCTCAGGACCCGCACCGCTCGGCGGGGCGGGTTCTGACGGCGACGGCGCGCCCGCCGGTCCGGACGGTGCCCCCGACGACGACGGCGGCCGGGACGGCAGGGGCAGCAAGGGCCGCGCCTTCACGGGCATCGCCGCCGCCGCGGTGACCACGGTGCTCGCCGTCGTGGTGGCCGGCCAGGTGGCGGAGGACTCCGGCGCACCGGTCGTGTCGCAGGCGGCAGGCGTCGACCGCGAGGATGCGGAGGACGCCTCCCGCTCGGTCGAACGCCCGACCCCCCGGGCGCCGCAGCCGCAGGTCAAGCCCATGTCGTACGCCGAGAAGATGGCCAAGGCGTACCCGCTCGCTCCGACGCTCAAGGCGACCGGGGTGTTCGAGGCGGTTCCCGGGCTCGCGAAGGCCCCGGGGAAGGGCGAGAAGTACACGTACCGGATCGACGTCGAGAAGGGTCTCGGTCTCGATGCCGGGCTGTTCGCCGAGGCCGTGCAGAAGACACTGAACGACGACCGCAGCTGGGCGCACAACGGTGCCATGACCTTCGAGCGGATCTCCTCCGGCGAGCCCCGCTTCGTGATCACGCTCGCGAGTCCGGGCACCACCGGGGTCTGGTGCGAGAAGTCGGGCCTGGACACCACGGAGGACAACGTCTCCTGCGATTCGGCGGCCACCGACCGCGTCATGATCAATGCCTATCGCTGGGCACAGGGCGCTTCGACCTTCGGCCCCGACAAACTCCTGGCGTACCGCCAGATGCTGATCAATCACGAGGTCGGCCACCGGCTGGGACACAATCACGTGAGCTGCCGCACCCCGGGTGCGCTCGCCCCCGTGATGCAGCAGCAGACCAAGACGCTGGAGATCGAAGGCATCAAGTGCCGCCCCAACCCCTGGGTGTATCCGGGTAGTTGACCCGGTGGGTGGGTGTCCCGTCCCTGTGGCGGTACGGGCGTCCGCCGGGCGGGACCGGGCGTGCTCGCGGCCCGGTCGCGGCGGATCGTGTGCGACGCGCCGGCGCCCGATGCCCGGGTGGCCGGGTCGAGGTGACTGGGCCGGATCGTCGAGCGGGGGTGTGGCCGACGGGGCGTGCGGATCTTCGCGGTCCCTGAGCGACACGGCTTGCGGTCGGCGGTCCTGTGCTCGAACCGGCGTTCCCGGGTCCGGTCCGTCGTACGCCGCACCCTGCCGCCCGACCCGCAAGGACTGGGCCACAGCCTGACCCTCCGTGACCGTCGTGGCCCCTTATCGCGACAGAACGCGACGGGGGAGGGAAAGTTACGGTGGTTCACCCCTTTCGGTGGTGCGACGGACAACCGTCCGTCATGTCGCCGGTGTGTCCGCTTACGGTCGTCCCGCTGTGAGTCGCCGATCAACGGCGGCTGTCCACAAGGGAGATCGAGGGGTGTGCTCGTGCGGATCGGACTCCTCACGGACGGTGGCTATCCGTATGCGACCGGTGAGTCCAGGCTCTGGTGCGACCGCCTGGTGCGCGGCCTCCCCCAGCACGAATTCGACCTGTTCGCGCTCAGCCGCTCCGCCCACCAGGAACAACAGGGCTGGGTCAGACTTCCGGACCGGGTCGGCCGGGTGAGGACGGCACCGCTGTGGACGCACGGGGAGGACCCTCGCGGAGCACGCCCGAAAGGCGTGTCGGGCCGGCTCGCGACCGGCCTGGGGCGCTCGTACGGGCGGCGTGACCGACGGCGCTTCACGGCGCATGT
Organism: Streptomyces clavifer; assembly: GCF_036345975.1. Taxonomy (NCBI): domain Bacteria; kingdom Bacillati; phylum Actinomycetota; class Actinomycetes; order Kitasatosporales; family Streptomycetaceae; genus Streptomyces; species Streptomyces clavifer. Next base: position 4,924,404 of record NZ_CP107793.1, read on the forward strand.
GACGGCGCTCGTCGGCGCGGTCTGCGCGGGCGCGGACCGCGGGCCGGGCGCAGCGGGCGGTGAGCGGGCGGCGGACCTCTTCACGGAGGGTCTCTACGGCCTCGCCGAACTGGCCACGGACTGCGGCGGCCTGCACGCCGCCCTGCGCTCCGAGACGACCGCGCGGCTGGTCGAATCGGCCTGCCGCGCCCCCGGCACCGGACGGACGGTCCACAGCGCCACCGTCCCCGACTACCTCGCCTTCACCGCCGAGCTCGAACGCGCCCTGCGCCCCCTTTCCCTCGACTGGTACGACGAGTCGAGCCTCGGTGCGGTGGACCTCTGTCACGCGGCCTCCGGAGGGGCCGCGGCCCTGCCGGGGCTGCTGGCCAAACGCTTCTTCGGAGTGCCGCTGCTCGTGACGGAGCACGGTGTTCCGCTGCGGGCGCACTATCTCGCCGTGCCCGAAGCCCCGTTCAGTGCGCCGGTGCGCGCCCTGCTCGCGAACTTCCACGGACGGATGGCCTCCGAGGTGTACCGGCAGGCCGCGGTCATCACCCCCGGCAACACGCATGTACGCCGGTGGCAGGAGCGCTGCGGAGCCGACCGGGACAAGCTCCGCACGGTCTATCCGGGTATGGAGGCCGAACGCTTCGGGACGGTGGGCGAGCGCGGCGACGGCGGTGGTCCGGACACGCTCGTGTGGATCGGGCGCATCGAGCCCGCCAAGGACCTGATCGCCCTGCTGCACGCCTTCGCGGAGGTGCGCAGGGCCGAACCCGACGCCCGGCTGCGCATCTTCGGAGCCCCGGCGCAGGGCGGTGAGGGCGACGCGTATCTCGTCCACTGCAGAGCGCTCGCCGCCCAGCTCTTCCCCGACGAGGCGACGGACGCCCACGCGGCCGGCGCCGACCCGGTCACCTTCGAGGAGATCGGCGGACCCGAGGTGCCCGAGCTGGCGGAGGCGTACGCGGCGGGCGGTGTGGTCGTCCTGTCCAGCGTGGTCGAGGGCTTCCCGATCAGCCTGGTCGAGGCGATGTTCTGCGGCCGGGCCACCGTCTCGACCGACGTGGGCGCCGTGGTGGAGGTCGTCGGCGGCACGGGGCTCGTGGTGCCCCCGCGCAATCCGCGGGCGCTCGCCGATGCCTGCGTCACACTCCTGCGCGACCCCGAGCGCCGTGCACGCCTGGGCGCGGCGGCGCGTGCCCGGGCGCTCGAACTCTTCACCGTCGAACAGAATTTGGTGGCGTTTCGCGGTATCTACCTGGACTTGGTGGCGCACTCCCCGGCCAGGTGGGCGTCCGGGACGAGCGCCGAGGACCCGCCACGCCCGTTCGCCACGCCTCCCGAGGCCCATGTGCTGGGCCACCTGCCGCCCACCCCGGTCGCCTCCGGCGCCGCCCGGCTGCCGAGCTGGGCCATGGCTGCCGACGGCGCGTGCGCGGGCGCGCGGGGAGCGGGAGACGGCGATGCGTGACGACGTGACAGGACACGACCGCGGAGGGGCCTCCATGGGCGGACCGGCCGGCACCTCCCCCCAGGACCTCGACCAGCGAGCCGGGACACCGGCCGCGGTCTCGGCGGCCGGAATCCCGGCACCGCCGCGAGGACCGGGCGACGGGGCGGACGCCCGGCCGGGGGAGGCCGAGGGCCTCGGCCCCACGGCGCTGCCCGGCCCCATGGCACCGTCCGGCCCCATGGCACCGTCCGGCCCCACGGCGCCGTCCGGTGCCGCGGACGGGAACAGCCGGGCCTTCGCCCCGGCCGGCCGGGAGGGGGGTGCGGCCGACGTGGAGCCGGACCCGCGCTCCACGGACCCGCTGCCCGGTGCGGCCGACGGCGCGCTCCCCGCTCCCGGGGGCGGGGAGGCGTCCCCCGTAGCGGTACGCGCCGCTGTGCGCGCCCCCGAGATCGCGTACCACCCCGACCGTCGGCCCGCCGCGCGCCGGGGACCCGCCGACCCCGTGAAGGTGCTCATGCACCGGCACCGGGAGCTCTGCGAACGGTCCGTCGATCCGCTGGAGATCGCTGCGGGTCTGGAGGCGCACGGGCTCACCGACCGCACGGCCGCCCGCTACCGGCACCGTGACGTCTTCTCGCTGGCGGAGGAGCTCTATGCCCGCGCCCCCGGAGCCGGCCGTCACGCGGCGTGCCGCCCACCGCGGCCCGGCCCCGGGCCCGACACCGGGGCACGGGCGGGCTGGACGCTCCTCGCACTGCTCCCCGGCGCCGCCTGCCTCGCGACCGCGGGGGCGCTCCGGGGCACCGAGGGGCTGCTCGGCGGAGAAGCACGGTTCGCGGTGACCGCCGTCGGAGCGCTGCTCGTGTTCCTCGGGCTCCGGCTCTGTCTCCGCGGCGGCCCACTGAGGGCCAGGGACGGCATCGGGGCCGTCACACCGTACGTCTGCTCGCTCCTCGCGTACGCCGTGTACGGGGACGACCTGCTCGCCCAGGTCATCAGCGGCGGCCCCGACGGACACTGGACCGCCGCCCCGGCCCCCCTGCTCGGGCTGGCCCTCGCCGTGGCCCCCGCCGCCTGGTGTGCGCACCTGTTCGCCGTGCGGGCGCACCACAGGCTGGCCGGAAGCCACGTACTCGCCGATTTCGGCGCCGGCGTGCGCCCTCTTCTTCTGGGCATCCTCGCGCTCTTCCTCTGTGCGCTGGCCGCGCTCCTGTTCCTCGCCGACCTCGGCTACGGAGGGGGCGGAACCCTCGTCGCACCGGCCGCCCTCGGTGTCCTGCTCTTCCTGGCCCGGCTCCTCGCCGTCCACGGCTTCCCCGAACCCGCCGCCACCGGACTCGCCGCCGCCTGCGCCGTCGAAGTGGCCGCCCCCTTCCTGGTCCTGGCCGGGCGGCTGCCCGGCCTCGACCTCCTGGCCCGGCCCGTCGGCGCCGTCGTCGCAGCGGCGGGCACCGGCGGCGTACCCGCGCTCGCCTGTGGCACCGCGGCCCTCGGGCTGCTGATCCACGCATCCGTCACCCTGCCCCGGGCCTCCGCACACGCCGCGGCGTAGCCGGACCGCCCACCCACCCCGCGGAGCCGACGCCGCGGGTCCCGTCACCGCACCCACCTTCCTCAAGGAGACACCGGACATGACCCCCCAATCCCCCGCACCGGCAGGCCGCCGTCGGCACCGAGGGGGCGCGCGATGAGGGTTCTGCTGCTCGGAGCCAACGGATTCCTCGGCCGCTTCGTCGCCGACCGCCTGCTCGCCGACCCCGCCGTGCACCTCACGGCACTCGGCCGCGGTGACGACGCCGACGTACGGTTCGACCTCGCCGGCGGCAGTCCCGGAGCGCTCACCCGCTTCCTGGACGCCGTCCACCCCGGAGTCGTCGTCAACTGCGCGGGGGCCACCCGCGGGGGCGCCCGGGACCTCACCCGCCACAACACCGTCGCCGTCGCCACGGTGTGCGAGGCCATGCGCCGCAGCAGCTGCAGCGCGCGGCTCGTCCAGGTCGGCTGCGCCTCCGAGTACGGGCCCTCCCAGCCCGGCTCGTCCACCGCCGAGGACGCCGTCCCCCGCCCCGGAGGCCCGTACGGCGTCAGCAAGCTCGCCGCCACCGAACTCGTCCTCGGCTCGGGGCTCGACGCGGTCGTCCTGCGGGTCTTCTCGCCGGTCGGGCCCGGCACCCCGGCGGGCTCCCCGCTCGGCCGGCTCGCCGAGACGATGCGCCGCGCCATGCAGTCCGGCGATCCGGAGCTCAAGCTCAGCGGCCTCGGAGTGCAGCGCGACTTCGTCGACGTACGGGACGTGGCGCGGGCCGTGCACGCCGCCTCGCTCTCCGCGGCCCAGGGCGTCGTCAACATCGGCACCGGCCGGGCCGTCCGGCTGCGCGACGCCGCGGCGGTCCTCGCCCGGGTCGCCGGATACGCGGGTGCGCTCCACGAGCTGGACACGCCCCCGGCCCGGCTCCCCATCGGCGCACCCCGCGCCTCCGCGGAATCCGTGGTCGAGCACCTCTCGGCGACACCCTCCCCCTACCCCGACGGCTGCGGAGCCTGGCAGCAGGCGGATGTCCGCACGGCCCGGGACCGGCTCGGCTGGCGCCCCCGGATCAACCTGGAGGAGTCCCTCGCCGACATCTGGATGGAGGCGGCGTGCCGTATCTGACCAGCACCGGTGCCGCCGTGCGGACCAGCGGTGCGGAAGGGCTCGGCGTCGGTGTGCCCGGCTACGCCCATCCGCTGCTCGCCCCCGCCGAATGGGCGGAGCTCGGCCGCCCCGGCACACCGCTGCACTGGGCGGTGCTGAACATCGACGACGGACCGGGCACCCGCCCCGACCCGCACTGCCTGGAGGCGGCCGGCCGGCTCCGCAACGCACGCGAACGGGCCCTGCACGGCGAGGCCCCGGACGACACCGTCCGGGCGGCGGGAGGCAGGCTGCTGGGCCACCTCGACCTGGACTTCGGCAGCCGCCCCTTCAGCGAGCTGGTCGCCGACGCCCGGTCCTTCCTCGACTGGTACCGGGTCGGCGGCTTCTACCTCGACCGCTGCCCGGCCGATCGCGCGGACCTCCCCGCCGTCCGCCGGCTCACCAGCACCCTGGCGGCCCTCCTGGACGACAGCGACAGCGCGGACGAGGAGGGCGGGCGCCTGGTCCTGGGCCCCGGCACCCACCCGTACCCGGGCTACGCCGAGGCCGCCGACCAGCTGGTGACCTTCCGGGGGCCCTGGACGGACTACCGCTGGTCCCAGGTGGCCGAGTGGACGGCGGCGTACGAGCCGGCCCGCTTCGCGCACTTCGTCCACGGGGTCCCGCGGACGCATCTGGAGGAGGCGATGCGCGTCGCCCGCTGGCAGGGCGCGGGCACGATCTTCTTCACGGACCGGGACGGCACGAGGGGACAAAACGATCCATTCGCGGCACTGCCCAGCTACTGGGACGAATTCGTCTCGCGGATCGGACCGGGTATCTCGGAATGAGGAGGGGCGTGGCAGTGTTACGGCAGAACAACCGTACGTAGATGAAGTACGTAGAAACCGACCACCTGCATTGTTGAGGTTCCTGTGTCGCTGCCACCCTTGGTCGAGCCAGCTGCTGAGCTCACCGTCGACGAGGTCCGCAGGTACTCCCGCCACCTGATCATCCCGGATGTCGGGATGGACGGACAGAAGCGGCTGAAGAACGCGAAGGTGCTCTGTGTCGGAGCCGGCGGCCTCGGCTCGCCGGCTCTGATGTACCTGGCCGCGGCCGGTGTCGGCACGCTCGGCATCGTGGAGTTCGACGAGGTCGACGAGTCGAACCTGCAGCGCCAGATCATCCACAGCCAGGCCGACATCGGCCGGTCCAAGGCCCAGTCGGCCAAGGACTCGGTGGTGGGCATCAACCCGCTGGTGAACGTGGTCCTTCACGAGGAGCGGCTCGAAGCCGAGAACGTGATGGACATCTTCGCCCAGTACGACCTGATCGTGGACGGCACGGACAACTTCGCCACCCGCTATCTCGTCAACGACGCCGCGGTCCTGCTGAACAAGCCCTACGTGTGGGGCTCGATCTACCGCTTCGACGGCCAGGCGTCGGTCTTCTGGTCCGAGCACGGTCCCTGCTACCGCTGCCTCTACCCGGAGCCGCCGCCCCCCGGCATGGTCCCGTCCTGCGCCGAGGGCGGTGTCCTGGGCGTGCTCTGCGCGTCCATCGGATCCATCCAGGTCAACGAGGCCATCAAGCTGCTCGCCGGTATCGGTGACCCGCTCGTCGGCCGGCTGATGATCTACGACGCCCTGGAGATGCAGTACCGCCAGGTCAAGGTCCGCAAGGACCCGGACTGCGCGGTCTGCGGCGAGAACCCGACCGTCACCGAGCTCATCGACTACGAGGCCTTCTGCGGCGTCGTGTCCGAGGAGGCCCAGGAGGCGGCGGCCGGCTCCACGATCACTCCCAAGCAGCTCAAGGAGTGGATCGACGGGGACGAGAAGATCGAGATCATCGACGTCCGCGAGCCGAACGAGTACGAGATCGTCTCGATCCCGGGTGCCAAGCTGATCCCGAAGAACGAGTTCCTGATGGGCGGTGCCCTGCAGGACCTGCCGCAGGACAGGCGCATCGTCCTGCACTGCAAGACCGGTGTCCGCAGCGCCGAGGTCCTCGCGGTCCTCAAGTCGGCGGGCTTCGCCGACGCGGTGCACGTCGGCGGCGGCGTGATCGGCTGGGTCCACCAGATCGAGCCCGAGAAGCCGGTCTACTAGAAGCGCGGCGGTACACACGAGGGGGCCGGCTCCGCACGGGAGCCGGCCCCTTCGCGTGCGGGGACCGTCAGGAGCACGTCCGTCCGTCGGCCGGGACCTTCCCGTCCAGGAAGTAGGCGTCGACGAGGGACGTCACGCATCCGCTCCCGCCGTACGAACCGTGCCCCTCACCCTCGTTGGTCAGCATGACGCCGACACCCTCACCCAGCTCGTCCGCCATCCGCTGCGCCCCCTCGTACGGTGTCGCCGGGTCCCCCGTCGTACCGATGACGAGGATCGGAGCGGCCCCCGGGGCGCTCGCCTCCGGGGTGTCGTGCTCCCCCTCGACCGGCCACCGGGCACACCAGCCCGCGGTGTCCCACGCCAGGAACGGTCCGAAGACCGGAGACAGCTCCCGGAACCCGGGGACCAGCGCCCGGGCCTCGGCCGCCGTCGGCCTGGCCCTGGTGTCGGCACAGGAGATCGCCCGCTGGGAGTGGCTCTGGGTGTCGTAGTGCCCGTTCTCGTCACGGCCGTTGTACGAGTCGGCCAGTTGCAGCAGCCCGTCGCCCGTGCCGCTGTTCTCGGCCTCGTCGAGCGCCTGTGTCAGCTGCGGCCAACTGCTCCTGGAATACAGGGGCGTGACGATGCCTGTGAGGGCGAGGGTCTCGTTGAGCCGGCGGCCGGAGGAGGTCGGCAGCGGGTCGCCGTCGATCCGCCGCAGCATCTCGGCTATCCGCCGCGTACCCGCCTCCGGGTCCTGGCCGCGGTCCTTCAGGTAGTTCTCCAGCGCCCGCCGGAAGCCGGTCGCCTGGTTGCGCGCGTGGCCCACCGTGTCCGCGGTCGGGTCGACGACGGCGTCCAGCACCACCCGCCCCACGTTCTCGGGGAAGAGGTGGGCGTAGGTCCCGCCGAGCTCCGTACCGTAGGAGATGCCGAAGTACGACAGCTTCCGGTCGCCGAGCGCACGCCGGATCGCGTCCATGTCCCGGGCGGCGTTCGTCGTGCCGACGTGGGGGAGCACCGTGCCGGAGAGGCGCGCGCAGCCGGCACCGAAGTCCGCGCCGTCCTCGACGAACGCGGCCTCTTCCGCCGGCGTGTCCGGGGTCATGTCGATCCCCCGGAGGGCCTCCTCCTGCTCCTTGTCGTCGCGGCAGCGCACCCCGCTGCTGCCCGCGACCCCGCGAGGATCGAAGCCCACCAGGTCGTAGCGCGTGTTGAGCTTCTGGTACGAACCGGCGGCGCGCGGCAGGATGTCGACGCCCGAACCACCGGGTCCGCCGAAGTTGAAGAGCATGGAACCGATCCGCTCGCTCTTCCGTGTGGCCTCTTTGCGGATCAGTGCGATCCCGATCGTGTCCCCGTCCGGCTTCGCGTAGTCCAACGGCACGTCGACGGTGGTGCACCGCCAGGCGTCGCCGGGCTCCGTGCCGCCCTCCGGGGCCGCGCAGCGCTTCCAGTCCGGCTGCCCCGGCCCGGCCTGGTCGGGCCGTGCCGAAGACGGACTGTCGCACCCGGCGAGGACCCCCGTCACCAGCAGGGCCGCTCCGGTCAGGACCGCGGCCCGCCGGGCCCGTCCGTGTAGGCGCATGTGCGTTCCCTCCCCGATGCCCGAAGGCCGGTACCGCGAGGGCGGTGGGGCACGCGCCGGGCGTTGCATGGAGCCGCCATGCTAATCGCCGCTGCGCACCGCCGATCGACGGGCGGGCGCAGGGGCCGGGGGAGGGGCTAGTCGCAGACGGTGCCCGAGGCCGGTACCTTCCCCTCCAGCAGGTAGCCGTCCACCGCCTTCTGCACGCAGGAGCTGCCCCCGTTGTAGGCGCCGTGGCCCTCGCCCTTGTAGGTGAGCTCGATCCCGACACCCCTGCCCAGCTCCGTGGCCATCGCCTTGGCGCCCGCGTACGGGGTCGCCGGGTCCCCGGTGTTGCCGATGACCAGGATCGGGGCCGAGCCCGGGGCGCTGACGTCCGGCGTCTTCCAGGCACCGGCGACGGGCCAGCCGGTGCAGGACATCAGCCCCCAGCCCAGGTAGTCGCCGAAGACGGGGGACGCCTTGCGGAACGCGGGGAGTGCCGCCCTGGTCTGCTCCAGGGTGAACCGCTGTGCGGAGTCGGCACAGTTGATGGCCGCGTTGGCGGCGTTCGAGTTGTCGTAGTGGCCGTCCTCGGTGCGGCCGTTCAACGAGTCGGCGAGCGCCAGCAGCAGTCCGCCGTTGCCACCGTCCGCCTCGTCGAGACCCTGTTCGAGCAGGGGCCAGGTCTCCTTCGAGTACAGGGCCGATGCGATGCCGGTGGTGGCCTGGGTCTGCGTCAGCTCCCGCTCGCCCAGTCCCGGGACGGGGTTCTTCTCCAGCTCGGCCAGGAGATCCGCCATCCAGTCCTGGACCTCCTGGGCCGTCGTTCCGGGGAGCTTGCAGTCGTCGCGCTCCGCGCAGTCGGCGGTGAAGTTGTCCAGGGCGAGCTGGAATCCCCTGGCCTGGCCGATCGACGACTGCTCGGCGTCCTCCGTCGGGTCGACGACGGCGTCCAGGACGGCCCGGCCCACGTTCTTGGGGAACAGGTGGGCGTAGACACCGCCCAGCTCGGTGCCGTACGAGATGCCGAAGTAGTACAGCTTGTCGTCGCCGAGCACCTGGCGCAGCAGGTCCATGTCACGGGCGGCGTTCGTCGTGCCGACGTAGGGCAGCTCGCCCCCGGAGTTCTTCTCGCAGTCCGCGATGTACGACTTCAGGTCGTCGACGAAGGCCTGCTCCTCCTCGGCGTCGTCCGGGGTGCCGTCCATCTCGTACCGCGCGTCGAGCGTCTCGTCGTCGGAGCATTCGACGCCCTCGCTGCGGCCCACTCCGCGCGGGTCGAAGCTCACCAGGTCGTAACGGGTCCGCAGTGTGTCGTACGCCGTGCCGAAGGACGGCAGGGTGGCGACACCGGAAGCGCCCGGGCCGCCGAAGTTGAAGACGAGCGAGCCGATCCTGCGGTCCTGGTTCCGCGCCGCGGCGCGGATGAGTGCCAGCTCGATGGTCCGGCCGTCCGGATCCCCGTAGTCGAGGGGCGCGTCCATGAAGGAGCACTGCCAGGTCGCTCCGCCCGGCAGGGGCGAGGGCGTGGTGCCGCTGCCCTGGGCCGGGCTCGGGGCGGGGCAGGGCTGCCAGTCCAGCTTCTGGTCGGCCAGCTTCCGCGGCGTCGCCGTGGGGGACGCGGTCGACGCGGTGGACGGCGTCCCCCGGTCCGCGCCCCCGCCGTCCCCGTCCGAACAGCCGGCCAGCGGCATGAGCACGGTGGCGGCGAGGGCAGCGGCGCGCAGGGCAGGGGAAGTCCTCATGGCCCCATCGTGCGGCGGGGCGCGAGGGACCGCGCGGGGCGCGGTCCATGCGAGTGGCCCTAGAGCTCGCCCCTGCGGGTCAGCTGGTTGAAACAGATCCAGCCCGGCAGTACCGGCAGCCACAGCGTCATCACGCGGTACAGCAGTACCGCCGGTGCCGCGACCTCCTTGGGCAGGCCGACCGCGATCAGCCCGAGGGTCAGCGCGCCCTCGACCGCGCCCATACCGCCCGGGGTCGGCGCGGCGGAGCCCAGGGCGTTGCCCGCGAGGAAGACCACCGCGATGCTGGCGTAGCTGAGCTGCGGGACGTCGGGACCGCTGAACGCGCGGATCGACGCGTCCAGGCAGAGCACGAACAGGCCGGTCAGCAGCAGCATGCCGCCGATGCCGGTGACCAACTTCTGCGGACGCTGCACGACGTCCAGCATGCGCGGTACGACTCCGGCGAACAGCGAGCGCACCCGCGTCACGACGAACTTCCGCAGGAAGGGGATCGCCGTCACCACCAGCACGAGCACGGCGACGGTGAGCAGTCCCGCGATGACCGTCCTCGACGGGGTGAGGGAGTCGGGCGTCTTCTCCGTGCCGGTCAGATAACCGAACAGGGCGAGCAGCAGGATGTGGCAGCCGAGACCGAACAGCTGGGAGGCGCCGACACTCGCGACGGCGAGCCCGGGGCGTACCCCGGCGCGTTGCAGGAAGCGCGTGTTCAGCGCCACACCGCCGACCGCGGCCGGCGCGACGATCTTCACGAAGGACCCGGCGACCTGGGCCAGCACCGTCTTGCGGAACGGCACCCGCTCGGGCACGAAGCCCAGCAGGCTCATGGCCGCGGCGACGTAGCTCAGGGCGGAGAAGCCCAGGGCCGCCGCCACCCAGCCCCACTCCGCCTGCTCCACCACCGTGCCGAAGTCGGCCTCGGTGACCTGGGAGATCAGGAAGTACGCGGCGATCGAACCGGCGATGAAGCTGAACAGGGTGCGCGGCTTGATGCGCTCCAGACGCACGGGCTCCACCGGGGCCTGGGGCCGGATGAGCAGCACCTGCCGGCGGATCTGGGCGAGCAGGTCCTCCTCGCGGGCCTCGTCCAGGGCATCGTCGATCGCCCGCTTCTCGGCCTGCTTCTCGGTGCGCAGCGACTTGCGGACCGTCTTGCGGACCGTCTTGCGGTCGCCGGAGGCCGACGCGTCGTGATCCGCCGCCTTCGCCTGCTTGGCCTCCTGCGACGCCTCCAGCACGGCCTCCCGCTCGCGCTGCGAGCGCTCCCGGGCGATCCTGCGCAGCGTCGCCCGGGTGGAGCGGCTCAGCGCGATCGGCTGGAGCAGGGGCAGCGAGTCCGCGACGGCGTCGGGCCCGAGCACCGCGAGCGCGCCCGCGACGGCCCGTTCGGCGCCCACCCGCAGACCGGTGGTGGTGAGCAGCTGGGCGACGTCCATACGCAGGATCAGGTCGCCCGCGGCGATCTCCCCGCCGCGCAGGTCCGTGACGAACACCGTCCCGGAACGATCAACCATGATCGCGTCCCCGGTGAGCCTGCGGTGCGCGATCCGCCGTGACTGCAGCGCCCGCACCTGACGCCAGGCGCCCTGCAGCAGGTCGTCGGTGATCTCCTCGTCCTCCAGGGCGTCGAGCGAGCGTCCGCCGATGTGCTCGTACACCAGCATCACGGCGTCGGGGCCCAGCTCGGAGGTGGCGATCAGCTTGGGGGCGTTGGCCCCGGCGGCGATCGCCGCGTACGCGAGCAGCGCCTCCTGCTCGAGGGCCTGGCGCAGCGACTGGATGGAGCGGCGCTGGGTGATGCTGCGCAGGGTGAGTCTGCGCCACACCCGGTAGAAGAAGCCCGAAGCCTGCTGTTCACGGTCGACGACCGTCACATCGAGCGGTGGACCGTCCTCCAGGGTGACCAGATAACTTCGGCCCCGGTCGCTCTGCTCGACGCTTTCCGGCGCGTCCTCGTCGCGCATGGCGGCGACCGGACGGAAGCCGACGTGGCGCAGACCGGCCATCAGGTGCTGGCCGGTCGGACGGACGTTGGGTGAGCCGACCGCGTAGAGCGTGCCGTACGCCACGGTCCAGCCGATGAGTACGGTGAGGACGATCGAGAACGGTGTGGTGTACCCGCCGACCAGCATCGCGAAGGCGTCCAGCAGCAGCACCACCCACAGCACGACCCGCCAGCGCGGTCTGCGCGCCATCCCGACCGCCGTCATGTACGCGATGACGGGCGCGAGATAGCCGTGCACGGGGTCGGTGAGAGCGTCACCGGGCTGGGGCTGGGTCAGCGCGTCCCGGATCGTCCCGGAGGCCGACCTGGCGACCCAGAGGTCCGTGGCCAGCGTCACCCCGTGGGCCAGTACGGCGGCGAGCACGCCGTCCGCGATGCGCAGCCCGTCGCGTTTGACGAGACGCTCGATCGCGAACGCGACCGGTACGAGCAGGACGGCGATGCTGGACACCAGCCCGGCGAGCTTGATCAGTAGATCGGGCGCCTGGTCCGTGCCCTTGGAGATGTCGTCCTCGAGGCCGGTGGTGGTGCCCTGGGCGAAGGCGGCGATGGAGAAGAGCAGGGCGATCGCGAGGACACCGACCAGGAGCCGCAGCAGATCGGAGGGGCGGTGCACCCGGGCGGGCAGCAGCGGCTCGTCGCCCGATACGCGGTCGGTCGGCCCGGTGCCGGCGGACGCCAGGGTCGATCCCGCGAGATGCTCCTCGGACGGCTCGGGAGAGCCCTCGGCATCCGGGGCGCCGGCACCCGCGGGGCGCGGCTCGGCATCAGAGGCGTCGGCCGCCTTCGGTGGCTGCACGCCCTGCTCCTTCGTCGCCTCTGATTGGTCTTCGTGTTCTCGTATCACCGGTCACCGCCCGCATGATGGTGGCACGGCGTGCAGACAGAGGGGGGCATCAGGGTGCATTGCACGGGCGCGCGAGGGGCAACATACGCTCCTTCGCCCCTGCCCGCACGCTGTGTGATCAGTGTGATACCGAACCGGTACGGCTGTCGGTGGCGTACGGCAGGATGGGGCGGATGAGCAGAGACCGGACGAGCGGCGGCGCCGCACCCGCGGCCCGGGAGGCCGCCGAGCTGCCCCCGTACGCGGAGCGGGTCCTGGACGTCGCCGATCTGATCCCGCCCGGCCGCGTGATGACGTACGGCGACGTCGCGGAGTGGCTCGGGGACGGCGGGCCGAGACAGGTCGGCCGGGTCATGGCGCTGTACGGCTCCGCGGTGCCGTGGTGGCGAGTGGTGCGGGCCGACGGGGCCCTGCTGCCGGGGCACGAGCTGCGGGCGCTGGACCGCTACCGCGAGGAGGGCACACCGCTGCGCGGCGCTCCACGGAGTGCGGAAGGTCACCTTCCGCGCCTCGACATGAAACGCGCCAGGTGGGACGGCGAGGCCGGCGGACACGGTCCGGACGGGGGCGAGGAAGCTCACATCCGACAGCTTCGGCCATCGGACCCCGCCGGGACAGGCGCCGGGCCGGTGGGCGAGACGCCCGGAGCCGACGGCACCCGCACGTGACGAGGGACGCAGCCCACTCACCGCGTTCCGCCCCGCCGCTGGCGTAGCGTCGTCCACGCGCCCCGCGCCCCTCTCCCTCGTCCCATCCGTCTTTCCGTACACCCGTTGTCCCAGCCACCCGTCGTGCTCGGCCCACCCGTCGTACCGGCGCACCCGGCGAGCGGGCAGACCGGGAACACCCACCAGGACCGGCGATCCACGTGAGCTCCTCCTCCACCACCCGGAACAGCCCGCACCGCCAGACACGGCGGCGGGCCCCGGGTGCGTACCGGCTGGTGCGCACCCCGCCGGGCTCCGTGGAACCCCCTCTTCTGGACGCACCGCAACGTGCGGTGGTTGACCACCCGGGCGGTCCGCTGCTGGTTCTCGCCGGACCGGGCACGGGCAAGACCACGACACTCGTCGAGGCGGTCGCGGCGCGGGTGGCCGCGGGGACCGATCCGGCCCGGATCCTGGTCCTCACCTTCAGCCGCAAGGCGGCGGTCGAACTGCGCGACCGGATGGCGTCCCGGATGGGCGGCACCCGCGGGCCGCAGGCCACCACCTTCCACTCGTACTGCTACGCCCTGGTCCGCGCCCACCAGGACGCCGACCTGTTCGCCGATCCGCTGCGCCTGCTCTCCGGACCCGAACAGGACGTCACGGTCCGTGAACTTCTCGCCGGGCAGCTCGGCCTGGAGAAGGCGGGGCTCGCCCATGTCCGGTGGCCCGACGAACTGCGGGCCTGTCTGACCACCCGGGGTTTCGCCGACGAGGTGCGTGCGGTGCTGGCCCGAAGCCGCGAACTGGGTCTCGGCCCGGACGCCCTCGCCGCGTTCGCCCGCCGCACCGGCCGGCCGGACTGGAGCGCCGCCGCGCAGTTCCTCGCCGAGTACCTGGACATCCTCGACGCCCAGGGCGTCCTGGACTACGCGGAGCTCGTCCACCGGGCGGTCCTGCTCGCCGAGCGGCCCGAGGTCTCGGCCCTGCTGGCCCGCAGTTACGACGCCGTGTTCGTCGACGAGTACCAGGACACGGACCCGGCCCAGGTGCGGCTGCTGCACGCGCTGGCGGGCAACCGGGGGAGCGCCCCGGGCACCGGGGGCGGCCGGACGCTGATCGCCTTCGGCGACCCCGACCAGTCGATCTACGCGTTCCGGGGCGCCGACGTGAACGGCATCCTCGACTTCCCCGACACCTTCCGCCGGGCCGACGGCGGGCCCGCCCCGGTCGGTGTCCTCACCACCTCGCGCCGCTCCGGCGCCCAGCTGCTCGCAGCCACCCGGCTGCTCACCCGCCGCATGCCGCTCACGCGCCTGCCCTCGGACAAGGTCCGCGCCCACCGGGAACTGGCCGCCGTGCGGGACGGCGGACACGTCGAGACGTACACCTATCCGACGGCCTCCACCGAGCTGGAGAACATCGCCGACCTGCTGCGGCGCGCACATCTGGAGGACGGTGTGCCGTGGCGGGACATGGCCGTCCTCGTACGCGCCGGCGGCCGATCGATTCCCGCCGTGCGCCGGGCGCTCACCTCCGCGGGCGTACCGCTGGAGGTGGACGGGGACGATCTCCCGCTGCGTCATGAGCCGGCGGTCGCCCCGCTGCTGACCGCGCTGCGCACGGTCGCCAGGGCGGCTCTGGAGGGTGCCGCCGCGACTGACGGGGGCGACGACGGCGGCAGGGACGGCGACGGCGACGGCGATCGGGGCGCCGACGGCGGCAGGGGCGACGGCGACAGGGGCGGCGACGGCACCAGTGATCATGACGATGATGTGGTGTCCGTCCTCCTGAGCGGCGCGGACGCGGACGATGACGCGGACACGGCCTCCGACAGGCCCGCGGATACGGCCTCCGACGCGCCTGCGGATCCGGCCTCCGACGCGCCCGTGGAGGCGGGCTCCGCCGCGGGCACGGACGGCGGATGGCTCGACAACGAGACCGCCCTCACCCTTCTCACCTCCCCCCTCGGCTCCATGGACGCCGCCGATCTGCGCCGTCTCGGCCGTGCGCTGCGCGACGAGGAGCGGGCCGCCGGCAATCGCGTACCGCCCCCCTCGGGGCAGCTGCTGGCCCGGGCGCTGGCCGAGCCCGAGCGGCTCGTCACACACGATCCGGCGTACGCCCGGGGCGCCCAGCGCCTCGGCGCACTCCTGCGGAAGGCCCGCGAGCTCCTCCAGGGCGGCGGCACCGCCGAGGAGGCCCTGTGGACCCTGTGGAACGGCACCCCCTGGCCGGGCCGGCTGGAACGTGCCGCGCTGCGCGGCGGCGCCGGTGGCCGGAACGCCGACCGGGACCTCGACGCCGTCTGCGCCCTCTTCGAGACCGCGGCCCGGGCGGAGGAGCGCACCGGGGGACGTGGCGCACTCAACTTTCTGGAAGAGGTCGACGCCCAGGACATCGCCGCCGACACCCTCTCCCGGCGCCATGTGCGCCCCGACGCCGTGCGCCTGATGACGGCCCACCGTTCCAAGGGGCTGGAGTGGCGTCTGGTCGTCGTCGCGGGGGTGCAGGAGGGCCTCTGGCCCGACCTGCGCCGCCGCGGCTCGCTGCTGGAGGCGGACCGGATCGGGCGCGACGGGCTTGCCGAACCCCTCACCCCGGGGGCGCTCCTGGCCGAGGAGCGCCGCCTCTTCTACGTCGCGGCGACCCGCGCCCGTGAACGTCTCGTCGTCACCGCGGTCAAGGCCCCCGCGGACGACGGCGACCAGCCGTCCCGCTTCCTCGGTGAACTCGGGGCCGAACCCCGCGACGTCACCGGCCGGCCACGGCGCCCCCTGGCCGTCGCCGCGCTCGTCGCCGAACTCAGGGCGACGACCGTCGACCCCGCCGCCTCGGCCGCCCTGCGCGACGCGGCCGCCCACCGGCTCGCGCGCCTCGCCGCGCTCACCGACGACGAGGGCCATCCGCTCGTTCCCGCGGCCCATCCGTACCGCTGGTGGGGACTCGACGAACCGACCCGCTCCGAGATCCCGCTGCGCGACCGGGACCACCCCGTCGCGCTCTCCGGGAGCGCGCTCGACCAGCTCGCCAACACCTGCGCCCTCCAGTGGTTCCTGGGCCGCGAGGTGAAGGCCGACGCCCCGGCCACGGCCGCGCAGGGCTTCGGCAACGTGGTCCACGTACTGGCCGACGAGGTGGCCTCCGGACGCACCGCCGCCGATCTCGACGTCCTGATGGAGCGCCTGGACTCCGTGTGGAACGGCCTCGTCTTCGACGCCCCGTGGAAGTCCCGGCAGGAGAAGGACCAGGCGCGCGCCGCCCTGGAACGCTTCCTGCGCTGGCACGTCATGGACCGGGCCGGACGCACCCCCGCCGCCAGTGAGCACGACTTCGACGTGACCCTCGAAGCGGGCGAGTACGCCGTGCGCATCCGGGGGTCCATGGACCGGGTCGAGCAGGACACCGAGGGCCGGGCGTACGTCGTCGACTTCAAGACCGGGAAGGGGGCGCCCACCAAGGACGAGGTGGCCGCGCACCCCCAGCTCGCCGTGTACCAGCTGGCGGTCAGGGAGGGGGCCGTCGACGAGGTCTTCGACGGCCGGCGTCCCGATTCAGGCGGCGCCGAACTCGTACAGCTGCGCCAGCCGGCCCCGAAGAAGGAGGGCGGCGACGCCCTGCCCAAGGTGCAGGCCCAGGAACCGCTGTCCGGGGAGTGGGTCTCCGGGCTGCTCGCGACGGCGGCCGGCCGTGTCCTGGACGAACGCTTCACCCCCACGACCGGCCAGCACTGCGCCCACTGCACCTTCCGGGCCTCGTGCAGCGCACAGCCCGAGGGTCGGCAGGTCATCGAGTGACGTCCCGCACGTCCCACCCGGTGAGCTGCCCGGACAGGCCCCGGTGACGTCCGGACGGGACGGCTCTGTCGGTCCCTCCGGTTAGCCTCTGTGGAGTGTCCCCGCGTATCACCGACCCCGAGCAGCTCAAGGAGCTCCTGGGGATCCCCTTCACCCCGGAGCAGACGGCCTGCATCATCGCGCCGCCCGCCCCGCAGGTGATCGTGGCCGGAGCCGGCTCAGGGAAGACCACGGTGATGGCCGCCCGGGTGGTCTGGCTGGTCGGTACCGGGCAGGTCGCCCCGGAGCAGGTCCTCGGCCTGACGTTCACGAACAAGGCGGCGGGCGAGCTCTCCGAGCGGGTCCGCAGGGCCCTCGTCGCGGCCGGGGTCACCGACCCCGACGTCATCGACCCGGACAACCCCCCGGGCGAACCCAGCATCTCCACGTACCACGCCTTCGCCGGCCGCCTGCTCACCGACCACGGTCTGCGGATCGGGCTCGAACCCACCACCCGCCTGCTCGCCGACGCCACCCGCTACCAGCTCGCCGCCCGGGTGCTGCGCGAGGCCCCCGGCCCCTACCCCGCGCTGACCAGGTCCTTCCCCACCCTTGTCAGCGACCTCCTGGCCCTGGACGCCGAGCTCGCCGAACACCTCGTACGGCCCGAACAACTGGCGGAGTACGACACCGAGCTCCTGCGCACACTCGAAACGGCCCGACTGACCAACGCCGAGCTGCGCACGATTCCCGAGACGGCCCGGGCCCGCCGCGAGCTCCTCGAGCTGACCCGGCGCTACCGCGCGGCCAAGCGCAGCCGCGACCTCCTCGACTTCGGCGACCAGATCGCCCTCTCGGCGGAGCTGGCCCTCACCCGGCCCGAGGTCGGCGCCGTCCTGCGCGACGAATTCCGGGTGGTCCTGCTCGACGAGTACCAGGACACGTCCGTGGCCCAGCGCCTCCTCCTCGCCGCGCTCTTCGGCGGTTCGGGCGAGGGCACGGCAGGTCACGCCGTCACCGCCGTCGGCGACCCGTGCCAGGCCATCTACGGCTGGCGCGGCGCCTCCGTCGCCAACCTCGACGACTTCCCCCACCACTTCCCGCACGCCGACGGCACGCCGGCCACCCGGTACTCCCTCAGCGAGAACCGCCGCAGCGGCGGACGCCTCCTCCACCTCGCCAACGGTCTCGCCGACCCCCTGCGCGCCATGCACGAGGGAGTCGAGGCCCTGCGCCCCGCGCCCGGCGCCGAGCGGGACGGCATGGTCCGGTGCGCCCTGCTGCGGACGCACGCCGAGGAGATCGACTGGCTCGGCGACTCGCTCGCCCACCTCGTGCGGACCGGCACCGCACCCGGGGAGATCGCCGTCCTGTGCCGGACCGCCGGGGACTTCCCCCGGATCCAGGCCGCCCTCGTCGCCCGGGACATCCCGGTGGAGGTCGTCGGCCTGTCCGGACTGCTGCACCTCCCGGAGGTCGCCGACCTCGTCGCGGTCTGCGAAGTGCTGCAGGACCCCGGGGCCAACGCCTCCCTGGTCCGGCTGCTGACCGGTCCGCGCTGGCGGATCGGCCCCCGGGACCTCGCCCTCCTGGGGCGGCGCGCCCGCCTCCTCGTCCACCGGGCCTCGCACGGCGACGACGACTTCGACCCCGACCGCCGCCTCGCCGAAGCCGTCGAAGGCATCGACCCGGCCGAGGTCATCTCGCTCGCCGACGCCCTCGACACCTTCCTGGAGTTCGGGGGCGCAGAAGACGACCGGCTGCCGTTCTCCGCCGAGGCCCGTGTCCGCTTCGCCCGCCTCGCCACCGAGCTCCGGGACCTGCGCCGGTCGCTGGCCGACCCGCTCATGGACGTGCTGCACCGCGTCCTCGCCACCACCGGCCTCGAAGTGGAACTCTCCGCGTCGCCGCACGCCCTGGCAGCCCGCCGCCGCGAGACCCTCGCCAACTTCCTGGACGTCGCGGCGGGCTTCGCCGCGGTGGACGGCGAAGCGTCCCTGCTCGCCTTCCTCGGCTTCCTGCGCACCGCCGCGCAGTACGAGAAGGGACTGGACAACGCCCTCCCCGGCGGCGAGAACACGGTCAAGGTCCTCACCGCGCACAAGTCCAAGGGTCTGGAATGGGACGTCGTCGCCGTGCCGGGGCTGGTCACCGGCCAGTTCCCCAGCGGCCGGTCCCGGGACGCCTGGACCTCGCAGTCCAAGGTGCTGCCGCACGCCCTGCGCGGTGACACGGCAACCCTCCCGGTCGTCCACTCCTGGGACGCCAAGGGCATCAAGGCCTTCAAGGACGAGATGAAGGCGCACCAGCACACCGAGGAGCTCCGCCTCGGCTACGTGACCTTCACCCGCCCCCGCAGCCTGCTCCTCGGCTCCGGCCACTGGTGGGGCCCCTCCCAGAAGAAGACCCGCGGCCCGTCGGCCTTCCTGGACGCGCTGTACGAGCACTGCGCGGCCGGACACGGGGAGATCGAGGTCTGGGCGGACGAACCCGGCGAGGACGAGGAGAACCCGGCACTCCAGGAGGACGACGCGGACCAGGCCTGGCCGCTCCCGCTCGACAGCACGGCCATGGCCCGCCGCCGCGCCGCGAGGGACACGGTGCTCGCCCACCTGGAGGCCCTGGCGGCCACGCCTGTGCCGGACCTGTACGACGTCGCGCCGGCGCACGACGAGGAGCCTGCGTACGACGACGGTGCGTACGAGGAACCCCCGTACGACGACGCTGCGTACGGCGAGGAACCCCCGTACGACGAGGAGCCCCCGTACGAGGAGTCGCCGTACGCAGAGGCCGACGAGCACCTCCCCGGCCCCTTCCCGGACGGTGGGCCCTCCCGTCCGCGGGTCCCCGCCCCGCACGTTCCCGCAGCCCGGGCACCCGCGGACGCCGGCCTGACACCGGAGGAGTCACGCGCCCTGGCCTCCTGGGACCGGGACCTCGACGCCCTCGCCGGTGAGCTGCGCCGGGCCCGTGCGACCGTGCGCGACGTCCTCGTACCGGCTTCGCTCTCCGCCACCCAGCTGCTGCACCTCGCCGACGATCCGGAGGGCTTCGCCCGGGAGCTGGCCCGCCCCATGCCCCGGCCCCCGCAGCCCGCGGCCCGCCGGGGGACACGCTTCCACGCCTGGGTGGAGTCCCGGTTCGAGGAGCTGCCGCTGCCCCTGCTCGGCCCGGACGAACTCCCCGGGGGCGACGAGAACGACGCGGAGATCGCCGACGAACGCGACCTCGCAGAACTCAAGGAGGCCTTCGAGCGCACCGCGTACGCCCGCCGCACTCCGTACCGCGTCGAGACGCCGTTCCAGATCACGCTGGCCGGCCGGGTGATCCGTGGCCGGATCGACGCGGTGTACCGCACGGGCGACACCTACGAGATCGTCGACTGGAAGACCTCCAGGCACCGCACCGCCGACCCGCTCCAGCTCGCCGTCTACCGTCTGGCCTGGGCGGAACTGCACGATCTGCCGCTGGAGGCCGTCACCGCGACCTTCCTCTACGTCCGCACGGGGGAGACCGCCCGACCCACCGCTCTGCCGGGCCGGACAGAGCTGGAAAAGCTTCTGCTGGACGAGCCACCTGCGCAGGGCCGATAGGCTCAGGAGTATGAGCGACACCCCGGACAGCGCCGTCCGTACGTACACCGAGCAGCACCGCGCGGCTTTTCTCGACGACCTCGCCGAGTGGCTGCGCATCCCGTCCGTATCCGCTCAGCCGGAGCACGACGGGGACGTACGGCGCAGTGCCGAGTGGCTGTCCGCCAAGCTCGCCGAGACCGGGTTCCCGGTCACCGAGATCTGGTCCACGCCCGGTGCCCCGGCGGTCTTCGCCGAGTGGCCGTCCGACGATCCGGACGCACCGGTCGTCCTCGTCTACGGCCACCACGACGTGCAGCCCGCGGCCCGCGAGGACGGCTGGGACACCGACCCCTTCGAACCGGTGATCCGCGACGGCCGGATGTACGGACGCGGTGCGGCCGACGACAAGGGCCAGGTGTTCTTCCACACGCTGGGCGTCCGGGCACACCTCGCCGCCACCGGCCGCAGCACCCCGGCCGTGCACCTCAAGCTCCTCGTCGAGGGCGAGGAGGAGTCCGGCTCGCCGCACTTCCGCGCACTGGCCGAACAGCGCGCCGCGCGCCTCGCCGCGGACGTGGTGATCGTCTCCGACACCGGTATGTGGGACGAGGACACCCCGACCGTCTGCACCGGCATGCGCGGTCTCGCCGAATGCGAGATCGAGCTGCACGGCCCCGGCCAGGACATCCACTCCGGATCGTTCGGCGGCGCCGTCCCGAATCCCGCGACGGCCCTCGCCCGCCTCGTCGCCGCACTCCACGACGCGGAGGGAAGGGTCACGGTCCCCGGCTTCTACGACGGTGTGGCCGAACTCACCGGATCCGAGCGGGCCCTCTTCGCCGAGCTGCCCTTCGACGAGGACGCCTGGTTGCGCACCGCCGCCTCGCGGGCCACCGCGGGCGAGGCGGGCTACTCCACGCTGGAGCGCGTCTGGGCCCGTCCCACCGCCGAGGTCAACGGCATCGGCGGCGGCTACCAGGGCGCGGGCAGCAAGACGGTCATCCCCTCGTCAGCCCTGGTCAAGCTGAGTTTCCGGCTGGTGGCAGGCCAGGACCCCGACCGGGTCCAGGACGCGGTCAGGACCTGGGCCGAGGCACAGGTCCCGGCCGGCATCCGCCACCGGATCACCTTCGCCCCCGCCACCCGCCCCTGTCTGACCCCGCTGGACCACCCCGCCCTCCAGGCAGTGGCCCGGGCCATGGGCAAGGCCTTCGAGAAGAAGGTCCTCTTCACCCGTGAAGGAGGCTCGGGCCCCGCCGCGGACCTGCAGGACGTACTCGGCGCACCGGTCCTCTTCCTGGGCATCTCCGTACCGTCCGACGGCTGGCACGGCCCCAACGAGAAGGTCGAGCTCGACCTCCTCCTCAAGGGCGTGGAGACGACCGCCCATCTGTGGGGCGAGCTGGCCGCAGTACCGCGCTGAATCCTCTGAACACCCGATCCGTCCCCCGGGGGAGTGGGAAGCACTTGTGAGCACCTTCGACAACGCCACCGCAGACCGTCCGATCGGTCTCACCGCGCCCAGCGGCATCGACCGCGCCGCGCACCACCGGCTCGACGAGGCCTGGCTCGCCGCGGCCTGGAGCCACCCGACCACCAGAGTCTTCGTCGTCTCGGGCGGCCAGGCGCTCCTCGACGACACCCCCGACGGGGGCACCGAGCTCGTCATGACGCCGTCCTTCGAGGCGCCGCTCACCGAGACCCACCGCTACTTCCTCGGTACCGACGAGGACGGCGTGTGCTACTTCGCGCTTCAGAAGGACACCCTCCCCGGCCGCATGGACCAGTCCGCGCGACCCGCCGGACTGCGTGAGGCCGGGCTTCTCCTCGGCCCTCGCGACGCCGGACTGATGGTGCACGCGGTGGCCCTGGAGAACTGGCAGCGGCTGCACCGCTTCTGCTCCCGCTGCGGCGAACGCACCGTCATCGCAGCGGCCGGTCACATCCGCCGCTGCCAGGCCTGCGGCGCCGAGCACTACCCGCGGACCGACCCCGCGGTGATCATGCTGGTCACGGACGACCAGGACCGCGCGTTGCTGGGGCGCCAGGTCCACTGGCCGGAGGGCCGCTTCTCGACGCTCGCCGGCTTCGTCGAGCCCGGCGAGTCGATCGAGCAGTCGGTGGCCCGCGAGGTGTTCGAGGAGGCCGGCGTCACTGTCGGCGAGGTCGAGTACATCGCCAGCCAGCCCTGGCCGTTCCCCTCCAGCCTGATGCTCGGGTTCATGGCGCGCGCCACGTCCTCGGAGATCAACGTCGACGGCGAGGAGATCGAGGAGGCCCGCTGGTTCTCCCGCGAGGACCTGTCGGCGGCCTTCGAGTCGGGCGAGGTGCTGCCCCCGTTCGGCGTGTCGATCGCGGCACGCCTCATCGAGCTCTGGTACGGCAAGCCGCTTCCCAGGCCGGGCAGCTTCGGCTGACGACTCGGGGTGGTGCCGGTGCGGGTGGTGCGGGTGGTGCGGGCGAGCGGTGCGTGTGCGCGCGCTGCGGACGGTGCCGGGTGCGGTCCCGGAGGTCACCCGGCCGGGTCCGTGCCCCGCACGGCTCTGTAAAGTCCGCGGTCATGCCCGGACAGAGCGTCCTCCGCGACGCGACCATCAACGCCGTCATGGCCCACGCCGGCCGTTCGACACTGGCCTTCAAGGCGGCGCACACGGACCGCCAGTACGCGACGGCCTTCTGGTTCAACGATCTCGTCGAATCCACGCCCGACTCCGAGGTCATCAGGCAGTACCTCGTGACGGCGGCGGAGGCGACGCGCCACGACACGGCCGAGCTGACGCTGCGTCCCGAGTTGTGCGAACCGGTCATGAGCGCGGAGAAGCTGCTCATGACGGACTTCGCCGACGGATGGACCGTCCTCGGTGACCTGGGGGTCGCCGTGATGCCCACGGCGGGCCTGCACGCCCACGGCAGGCGGAAGGGCTGGAGCTGGACGACCGACGAGATCACCGACGGTCTGGCCGCTCACCACGAGGACATCGCCGGGATCGGTGACGGGCCCCTGCCCGCCTACATCCTGGGCCATGACGTGGAGGAGACGAGCGGAGAGAGGCAGCAGGCCGTCGTCGTGGGCCACGTGGCACGCGGGCAGGACGGCCACATCCGCTGGGACTCCACCGTGCCCGAGGGGTGCGTGGGTGCTCCGGTCTTCACGGGGGACGAGCTCGGGGGCGACAGTTTCAAGCTGGTCTGCGTCGGGCTCGTCCTGCCCGGTGAGAAGCAGAACCGGATAGCGACCTTCGACCTCATCAGGACCGCTGTGCGGGAAGCGGCCGCGTCGGCAACGGTACCGACGGCGGAGCCGATCACGGAGTCGGCTGCGGAACCGGGCCCGGACCAGGGCACGGAACGCCGCCCGAGCTGGTGGCGGAGGAAGCCCCGCAAGCGCTGACGGCTGCTTGCCCGGCTGCCCGGCGCCGGCCTGCTGCTTGACCTGGGCCGGCGAGGGGTTCGGCAGTCAGAGCACGTCTGGTGGGTACCGGAACAGTGTCCGACCTGCGGAAACGTTCACGTGCTCTCGTATCCATTTCGCCCCCGGCGGGGGTCGTTGCCGCGCAGGGCGCACGACGCCGCCCGAGGCTTTCCGGTCATGTCCTGCCTGATGCTCCCGATCACGCGGGGTGGGGAGCACGGGCTGCGTTCCGCCCCTATACACAGCGCCGCCCCCTCCGGTGGCCTCGACCGAAGGGGGCGCAGCGCCGGAGGAGCATCAGACCGCGAGAGCCTGCTTCACCTGTGCGAGGCTCGGGTTCGTCATGACGTGGTGCTCGCCACCGTCGGCGGGAACGACCAGGACGGTGGGAACCGTCTGGTTTCCGCCATTGGCCTTCTCGACGAAGGCCGCCGAATCCGGGTCCAGCTCGATGTTGACCTCGGTGTACGCGATGCCTTCGCGGTCCATCTGGCCCTTGAGCCGGCGGCAGTAGCCGCACCACGTGGTGCTGTACATCGTCACAGTGCCCGGCATGTCGCTGGACTCCCTTGTCTCGTCCGTCTCGCTGGATGCGGGACCGCACGTACGCGCACGCTCCCGCAGGGAGGAACGTACGGGACCTGACCACCATTCCCGGAGACCCTCCGGCGGTTACGGCGACCGGCACAGCGGCTCCCCGCCCGTTACGGCGACCGGCACAGCGGCCGCGAGGTACCGGTACGACGAACGGCACCCCCCTGTGGACAACCTCCGCACCCGTCCCCCGCGACCTGGCAGCATGGCAGGGTGACAGCAGCAACGCATTCCACCCTCTTCCCCCGGGTCCCCGAGTCCGCGGACGCCGTGCTCGACGGGCTCGACCCGGAGCAGCGCGAGGTCGCGCTGGCCCTGAGCGGTCCTGTGTGCGTGCTGGCCGGAGCCGGTACGGGGAAGACGCGAGCCATCACGCACCGCATCGCCTACGGGGTGCGGGCCGGGATCCTCCAGCCGACGACCGTGCTCGCCGTCACCTTCACCAACCGGGCCGCGGGCGAGATGCGGGGCCGGCTCCGCCAGCTCGGCGCGAGCGGTGTGCAGGCGCGGACCTTCCACTCCGCGGCCCTCCGCCAGCTCCAGTACTTCTGGCCGAAAGCCGTCGGTGGCGAGCTGCCGCGCCTGGTCGAACGCAAGGTCCAGCTGGTCGCCGAGGCGGCGGCCCGCTGCGGAGTCCGGCTCGACCGCAACGAGCTGCGGGACGCCACGAGCGAGATCGAGTGGGCCAAGGTCACCCAGACCGTGCCCGCCGACTACCCGGCCGCGGTGGCAAAGACCCAGCGGGACGCACCACGCGATCCGGCCGAGCTCTCGCAGATCTACGCGATGTACGAGCAGCTCAAGCGCGACCGGTCCGTGATCGACTTCGAGGACGTCCTGCTCCTCACCGTCGGCATACTCCAGGACCGCCACGACATCGCCGACCACGTGCGCCGGCAGTACCAGCACTTCGTCGTCGACGAGTACCAGGACGTCAGCCCGCTCCAGCAGCGGCTTCTCGACCTCTGGCTCGGCGACCGGGACAATCTCTGCGTCGTCGGTGACGCCAGCCAGACGATCTACTCCTTCACCGGGGCCACCCCCGACCATCTGCTGAACTTCCGCACGCGCCATCCGGACGCGACCGTGGTCAAGCTGGTGCGGGACTACCGCTCCACACCCCAGGTCGTCCAGCTGGCCAACGGCCTGCTGAGCCAGGCCCGCGGAAGGGCCGCGGAACACCGGCTGGAGCTGGTCTCGCAGCGGGACAAGGGCCCCGAGCCCGTCTACGCGGAGTACGCGGACGAGCCCGCGGAGGCCGAGGGCACCGCCCGCCGCATCCGCGAACTGATCGCCGCGGGTGTCCCGGCCGGCGAGATCGCCGTGCTGTACCGGGTCAATTCCCAGTCCGAGGTCTACGAGCAGGCCCTCGCGGACGCGGGCGTGCCCTACCAGCTGCGCGGCGCGGAGCGCTTCTTCGACCGCGCCGAGGTGCGGGAGGCGGGGGTGGCCCTGCGTGGCGCGGCCCGCGCGGGGGGCAACGACTCCCTGCTCGACGGGGCCGACGACCTTCCGTCCGAGGTGCGGGCGGTGCTCTCCACCAAGGGCTGGACGTCCAAACCACCCACCGGATCGGGCGCGGTGCGGGACCGATGGGAATCACTGGCCGCGCTCGTGCGGCTGGCCGAGGACTTCGAACAGGCCAGGCCGGGCGCCACGCTCTCCGACCTCGTGGCCGAGCTCGACGAGCGGGCCGCCGCCCAGCACGCCCCCACCGTCCAGGGCGTCACGCTGGCCTCACTGCACTCGGCGAAGGGCCTGGAGTGGGACGCCGCGTTCCTGGTCGGGCTCACCGAGGGCATGATGCCGATCGCCTATGCCAAGACCGATGAACAGGTCGAGGAGGAACGCCGGCTGCTGTACGTCGGTGTCACGCGGGCCCGCTTCCACCTGTCGCTGTCCTGGGCCCTGTCCCGCTCGCCCGGCGGCCGCGCGGGACGCCGCCCGACCCGCTTCCTGAACGGGCTGCGGCCCGGTTCGGCCGTGCTCGGCGCCCGGGGCGGCGCCGGGGGAGGCGGCGGCATTGACCGCGGCTCCGGCACAGGGACGGGCTCGCGCGGCGGGAACACGGGACCGGCGGCGGCGAGCCGGCGACGTGGCCCGGTGCGCTGCAGGGTCTGCGGCAGGACCCTCACCGAAGCCGGTGAGATGAAGCTGATGCGCTGCGAGGACTGCCCATCGGACATGGACGAGGGGCTGTACGAGCGGCTGCGCGAGTGGCGCGCGCGCCGGGCGAAGGAGATCAGCCAGCCCGCCTACTGCGTGTTCACCGACAAGACCCTGATGGCGATCGCCGAGACCGTGCCGGACACCGAGGGCGAGCTCGTCGTCATCGCCGGTGTCGGGAACCGGAAGCTGACGAGGTTCGGGGCCGATGTGCTGGCCATCTGCGCAGGTCGGACCCTGGGCGAGGGTTCCCCGGAGGACGACGGCGACGTGTGAGAAAAACTCGTCGAAAAAATAGTTTGCGCCCGCAGCAGTCATCACCATAGGTTCTTAACCACGGGAACAGCGACTTCTTCTCTGAAGCCCTGAGTCCGTGCTGTACTTATCCGAATACCGCAGGACCGGCCCCGGCCGGTCCCCCGAGACGCCGAGAGGAGGCGATTCCTGTGATCAGCATCATTCAGACCATCAAAATGACCGATCTCTCGGTCGTCTCCGCCCACTCGCTCGGCCTCGCCTGCTCTTCGGATCTTTCGCTGCGTGGCATCGGTATGTCCGGCGTTCCCGCCGTCAGCCCCCTGCCCCTGGCGAGCCTGCCCGTGCGGGAACGCAATGAGCGACCGACCGAGGCACCGGCAGCAGCAGTAGTGAAGACACAGGCCCAGGCCTATGCCTTTGCGGCAACCGGTGCCGGATCCAAGAAGCACGCAACGCAGCACCAGCACCACACGATGTGGGCCTTCCGTGGGCCTGAACCCTGGAGCGATCCAGCCTGATCCGGAATCAGGCCGGCGCCTTCAGGGCCGCGGAACCCCACTCGGGATCCGCGGCCCTTTTGTTTTGTCCGAACGGATGAGACGAGACGAAGGAGCCTCGGGACAAGCAGGACCTGGTACCAGCCGCCAACCGGCCAACAGGCCGGCACGACCAGACGAGGACAACACCACCGTGCAACTCGAGACGCACGCCCCGTCCGTACCGCTTTCCGACACGATCTCCCCGCCCGGCCTCACGGAGGACTCCACCTTGATCCCCCTCACCGCGCTCACCGCGCTCGACGACGCCATCGAGAACCTCGGTGTGCCCGTCCCCTGCCGTTCGTACGACCCGGAGGTCTTCTTCGCCGAGTCGCCCGCGGATGTCGAGTACGCCAAGTCCCTCTGCCGGACCTGTCCGCTCGTCGAGGCCTGCCTCGCCGGTGCCAAGGAGCGGCGCGAGCCGTGGGGCGTCTGGGGCGGCGAGCTCTTCGTCCAGGGCGTCGTCGTCGCCCGGAAGCGTCCGCGTGGCCGTCCGCGCAAGAACCCGGTCGCGGCGTGACCGCCGGCCTGGGGGTCATGTCCCCCACACGCACGAAGCGCATCGGAACCATCGACCGTCCCCAGACCCATGACCCCCGAAATCAGGCACCAATGATCACCCCCACGAGGGAGCCCGTCGGCTCCGCGACCCCGGACGTCACCATCATCGGCGCGAACGACTCGCGCCAGAACAGGACCCGCGAGATGCAACTCATCCCAGAAGCCCTGGCACGTGCGCATATGCACGACCGCCTGAGGGACGCCGAGGTGGACCGCCGGGCCCAGCGCCTGGTGACCGCCCGGCGGATGCAGCGCCGGGCGGAGCGTGCCTCGATGCGCGCCCGCCGCGCGCTCGCCATGGCGGTCATGCAGTAATCGCCCCACCAGCGGCACGCGCACCACAGCTGCCGGGGCAACCGCTCTGCCCGTAGCGCAGCCACCCACCCCATCCGCGGGGCCGGTCCGAACAGGCCGGCCCCGCAGTGCGTTGCAACGTCACCCGTCCCGTCGGCGGGGTTGTCGTCGCGAGGTGGACGAGGAAACTCATCACCCGGCGAAACCCGCTGTCGAACAGGTGACGTGCGCCCGCTGCGGCGCCACCGCCGACGGCGACATCGCACCTCCGACCTGGATCTGCTCGGTGGAGGACGGCAGAAGTCAGTACTTCTGCGACGCCTGCTCCCGTACCCACCTCAGGGCGATCGAGAGCAGGCTCGACTCCGCCTGCTGGTGACGGGCGGTCAGCGCTCCCCGGACGGGACGGTCGTGGCCCCGCCCCCCGAGCTGTCATGCCCCTCGCACGGAACCTCCTGCGCCACGTCTTCTTCCTGCGCCGCGTCGTCCCGTACGTCCTCCAGTGCGCCCATCAGCCCCTCCTCCAGCGCGTCTTCGTCCGGCTCGTACTCCGGGACGAAACCCGGGAGCCAGGACTCCAGCTCGTCCCGCAGCCGCACCGTCGCACCCAGCTGGCACAGCACACCGATCGTGCTGAGCGTGACCCGGTGGATCAGCAGATACGAGGGAGGAAGGTTCAGCTGCTTGCCCAACTGATGAGCGGGGGAGCGCGGATCGGCGATCCGGGCAGCCTGGCTGCGCAGCCAGGAGCGGCTGAAGGTGAACTCGTCGACCTGTGCCGGCTCGATGATCGGGAGCAGATACTCGAGTACGGCGTCCGGTGCGAGGGCGATCGAGTCCTTGACGAAGCCCTCCCCGCGCAGCATCTCGTACACGGCCTCGGCATCGCCGTCCAGCGTCATCCGCAGGGAGTCTCCAATGGTCCGGGGGAGCCCTCCCGGCAACCGGTCCACCGTGCCGAAGTCCAGTACGCCCAGCCGCCACCGGCCGGGGTGGCCGTCCGGCCCGCCCATGTCCTCGACGTCCGAGCCCGCCGGGGGCAGCAGCCGGAAGTTCCCCGGGTGGGGGTCGGCATGCAGGAGTCCCGTACGCGCCGGCCCCGAGAACAGGAAGCGCGCCAGCAGCTGGCCGGCCCGGTCCCGCTGGTCCGACGTACCGTCAGCGATGATCTCGGACAGGGGTATTCCGTCGATCCACTCCGTGACCAGCACCTGCTCGGACTGGTGCACCACTCCGGGAACGACGACATCGGGATCGTCCACGAACTCCGCGGCGTGTTCCTGCTGGGACTGCGCCTCCAGCGCGTAGTCCAGCTCCTCCGAGACCCGGTCCCGCATCTCCGTGATGAGCGGCTTGATGTCCATCCCCGGAACCAGCGGACCGAGCAGCCGCGCGAAGCGGCTGAGCTGGGTGAGGTCGGAGAGCAGGGCCTGTCCGGCACCGGGGTACTGCACCTTCACGGCGACGGGGCGTCCGTCGTGCCACACCGCCCGGTGGACCTGTCCGATCGACGCCGCGGCCGAGGGCCGGTCCTCGAACTCCAGGAAGAGCTCCCGCCAGTCGTCTCCGACCCGCGCCGCCAGCACCTCATGGACGGTGCGGGCCGGCATGGGCGGTGCCGCCTCCTGCAGCTTGGTCAGAGCAGCCCGGTAGGGACCGGCGACATCTTCGGGAAGTGCGGACTCGAAGACGGACAGCGCCTGTCCGAGCTTCATCGCACCTCCCTTCAACTCTCCGAGAACCTTGAAGAGCTGGTCCGCGGTGCGCTGCTGGACCTCGCGGGCCACGATTTCCGCCGACTTGCCGCCGATCCGCTTGCCCAGGCCCCACGTGGCACGGCCGGCGAAGCCGAGCGGCAGCGCGGCCAGCTTCGCGGTACGGGTGACCGCCTTCCGGGGAAGATCAGACATGTGCCCCTCCAGTTACCGGACTGCCGTGCCGCGTGAGTGTTCGGCCCTGCTCCGTCGGCGGCGGTCACCCAGCCATTGTGTCCTGCGAGGGGCGGGCCGCGGGGGTGAGCTCCCCCTCACTCTGCCCGGCGGCGCCACAGGAACAGTCGAGGTGCGGCTCCAGCCGCTCCGAGCGCCAGTCCAGCAGAGGCATGGCTGCCTCCCAACGAGCGCCGGTGCTGGCCGGCAGCTCCCCGTCGAGAAAGGACAACGCGTGGGCCGCCGCGAGCCCGGCCACCGCCGTCGCCAGCCCCAGATCGCAGGCCGGTACGGCGTTGCGTCTCCCCGACCTCCACTGCGCCATCATCCGGGGCCACTGTGCATCCCGCTCCGTACGGTGCAGGGCCAGACAGCCCGCGCACCCCGTGCCGCCCGGCAGGACGAGGGGGCCGACCACTCCCGTGGCTTCCATCACACCCGCGTAGAGATGAGGTGTACCGGAAGCGACCCACTGCGCCGCCGTGTCCGCCTCCGGTGCGTAGACCGAGAGGCCGTCCCTGGGGGCCACCACGATCAGGGACAGAGCGGGTTCGCCGCCCGTCGCCGAGGCAGCCGCCCCCGCCGCCCGGGGCGTGCCGCCGACCGCGGACCGCCGGACCAGCTGCCGTGCCGCGGTGTCCCTGCGCTCCCCGACGGCCGCCGCCGGGAGGCCGCCCGGCGCGATGTCCCACGGCTCCGTGCGGCCCCCGTCGAGCACCTCCACCCGGCCCACCCCCGACCCGGAGAGCACCGCCGCGACCGAAGCGCCGACCCTGCCCGCGCCCCGCACCTGGACCCGCATCGCCCGCCGTGCCGCGAGCCTGCGCAGACCGCTGCCGGGAGCCGGATGGACCACGGAGAGTGACGCCGCGTCGGAGCGCTGGCGCTCCAGGGTCTCGGCCCGCTGCCGTAAGGCGTCGGCTTCCGGGCCGCCGGCCTTCGGGTCGTCGAGCAGGCCCGCCTCCGTCAACCGCGACACCAGGACGTCCACATGACGGTCCGACAGATCCAGCGCCCTCGCCTCTTCACGCAGCAGGGGCAGACCGCGTGTTCCGTCGAGGAGTTCCAGAAAGCTCCCCGTCGCGATATCCATCGGCCCCAGCGTCACTGCATGTGCGGGGGTCACGCCGAATTGCACAGTGTTCCGTCCGCGCCAGGCCCTGCGCAGCGCAGGCTTCAACATGGGATGCATGACTTCTCTCCGTCCGGTTTCGCGATCTGTTGCCAGAATGCAACGCGGCGGCGAAACGGGCGGAAAGTTATCCACAGCCCGGGGTATTAGTCGTTCAAATGGTGCGTGCCGAGAAGTGGATCAATGCGTGAGCGTCCGGGAGGCGGGACTTCCGCCACCGGCAGCGGGTAACGTCGTGGCGTGCCCGCCGACTCCTCGCCCGGCCCCGCCGGGGCGACCCCCGCGCGCCGTGCCGGACGCCCTCCGCGCAGCGCGGCCGCCCATCAGCCCAGCGCGTCGGTGACGAGCGCCGTGGAGGTCCGCAGGAGCGCACGCCGCAGCAGAACGGTCTCCGCGTACCGGGAGGGCGACCGCACCATCGTGCTGATCCCCGCCCGGATGTCGGAGGCGGAGGAGCAGCGCTGGGTCGGCGTGATGCTCGACAAGCTCGCCGCGCAGGAGAGCAAGCGTGTCATCGGTGACAGCGGGCTCGCCGAGCGTGCCGAGCGGCTGTCGGCCCAGTACTTCGAGGGCCGGGCGCGCCCCGCCTCGGTGCGGTGGGTGACCAATCAGAACACCCGGTGGGGTTCCTGCACCCCGGCCGAGGGCAGCATCCGGCTCTCCCACCGCATCCAGAGCATGCCGGAGTACGTCGTCGACTACGTCCTCCTCCACGAGCTGGCCCACCTGCTCGTCCCCGGCCACGGCCCGCGCTTCTGGCGCCTGCTGGACGCCTATCCGCGTACCGAGCGGGCCCGGGGCTATCTCGAAGGGGTCGTGGCGGCCGGCCGGCTGCCGAAGCTGCCCACCGCACGCGATGAGTGACGTTCGGTGATTCTGTACCGGGTCTGTACCGACTTGGCTCAATGGCGCGGTTTGCGGTTAGCCTGACGCGACGCATTCACCTTCGGGATGGGGGACGGTCGTTACGCATGGCCAGGGAATTCCAACGCGGCCACAAGGCCAAGATCAGTGATCTCACGCCCGGGACGGATCTGTACGTAGGTGTGCAGATCGCAGGCCCCGGCCTGACGTTCGACATCAGCTGCTTCGGCCTCGATGCCAATGAACAGCTCTCGGACGACCGGTATTTCATCTTCTTCAACCAGCCGAAATCGCCGGAGGAGTCCATTCAGCTCCTGGGCGCGCAGGCCGGTGACACCGAGTCGTTCCGCGTCACCCTCGACCGCATTCCGGCCAACATCCACAAGCTGTCCTTCACCGCGACCCTCGACGGTGCGGGGCAGATGTCGCAGGTCGGTCCGGGCTACATCCGGATCGTCGCGGGCGGCGAGGAAGTGGTGAAGTACGCCTTCACCGGAACCGAGTTCACCACCGAGCGGGCGGTCATGCTCGGTGACTTCTACCTCAAGGACGTCTGGCGGTTCGCCGCGGTCGGCCAGGGCTTCGACGGCGGCCTCGACGCGCTGCTGAAGAACTTCGGAGGAGAGGTCGCCGAGGAGGAACCCGCCGCATCGCCGCAGGTCGCCGTCCCGTCCTTCGCCCCGCCGGCCCAGGCCACCGCGCCCCCGGCGTTCGGAGCCCCGGCGGCCCCCCCGGCGCCGCAGCCCGTACCGGCGTTCGGTGCGCCGGCTGCGCCCGCGCCCCAGCAGCCGGTGCACGCCGCACCGACGATAGCGGCGCCCCAGGCGCCCGCCCCGTACGGACAGCCGCCGCAGTTCGGGCAGGTCCCGGGCCAGGGCGCGCCTCCGGCCGCACCGCCGTACGGCCAGCAGTCTCCGGCGCCGTACGGACAGCAACCTCCCGCACCTCCCTACGGACAGCAGCCTCCGGCCGCTCCGCCGTTCGGTCAGCAGTCTCCGGCGCCGTTCGGTCAGCAGCCCCCCGGCGCGCCGCAGGGTGTACCCCAGGGTGCCCCCCGGACCGGTGCGGGGCTGCAGGCCGCCCTCCAGCCCTACAAGGAGGCGGCCACCGGGCAGCGCTGGACCTCGCAGAACCAGCAGCTCATACGGGTGGACCTGACCATGGGCGGCAACCCGGTACTGGCCCGCCAGGGCAGCATGGTGATGTACCAGGGCAAGGTCGACTTCGGCTACAAGGGAGCGGGCTTCGCGGGCCGCATGGTCGGCAACGCCACGGGCCAGGAGATGCAGCTGATGCGCTGTACCGGCCGCGGCCAGGTCTTCCTCGCCGAGGAAGGGTCGCACCTCCACCCCATCGAGCTGCAGGGCGACGCCATCTGCGTCTCCGCGGAGAGCGTCCTCGCCTTCGACGAGTCGCTGCAGTACGAGGTGCGCAGGATCGAGGGCCACGGGATTCCCGGCGGCGCCCTGTTCACCATGCAGTTCCAGGGCACCGGCACCGTGGTCGTCAAGACCCACGGCGTCCCGGTGGTCCTGCCGGTCACCCCGACCACGTTCGCCGACTGCAACGCCGTGGTGGCCTGGTCGGCCGCGTCCCAAGTGATCATCTCCAGCCAGGTCCGGCTGCGCCGCAACGCCTATCCGGGGCACAGCGGGGAGACCGTGAACCTCCAGTTCCGGGGAGCCCCCGGGAACTTCATCGTCGTCCAGCCCTACGAGGTCTGAGGGAGCCCGTCATGAATCAGCAACTCGCGGGCTTCGCCCCGACCCCCGTCACGGCCCGGATGGAGAACCACGGCCGCACGATGCTCAAGGTCGCCATGGCCTCCGGGCAGGACCTCTACGCGCGCACCGGTTCGATGGTGGCGTACGAGGGGTTCATCCAGTACGAGCCCAACCCGCCCGCCGTCCGGCAGATCGCGTCCCAGTGGATCACCGGCGAGGGGGCGCCCCTGATGAAGTGCGCCGGTGACGGTCTGCTCTACCTGGCCGACTACGGTGCCGACGTGGTCGTCATCAACCTCGACAACGATGCGCTCTCGGTCAACGGCACCAACCTGCTCGCCTTCGACGGCCACCTCACCTGGGGTGTCGAGCGGGTCAAGGGGCTGGCCAAATTCGCCGGCCAGGGCCTGTGGAACGTCGCCATCCAGGGCACGGGATGGGTCGCCATCACCTCACGCGGCACGCCGATCGTCGTCGACTGCGGCCGGGGCGAGGACGAGACGTACGTCGACCCCGACGCGCTCGTCGCCTGGTCCCCGAACCTGAAGGTCAAGGGCAAGCGCAGCTTCAAGGCCGGCTCGCTCATCGGGCGCGGCAGCGGAGAGGCGTACCAGATGGCCTTCTCGGGCCAGGGAATCGTCGTCGTCCAGCCGAGCGAGGACAGTACCGACCGCCTGCGGGTCCGGAACTGAGCGGGGGGAGAACACATCATGCAGAGTCCGCTTTTCAGCCACACCGAACAGCAGTCGCAGGACCGGTACACCGTCCAGAACCCGCAGCTCCTGCGGGTCTTGCTGACCGGCCACGACGACGTCCTCGCACGCAAGGGCGCCATGGTCGCCTACCAGGGGCTCATGGAGTTCGACGGCGAGTACCAGTCGCAGGGACAGCGCCGCGCCCGCAGGAACACGGGTGAGGGCCTGGACCTGATGCGCTGCTCGGGCCAGGGGACGGTCTACCTGGCCAATCTCGCCCAGTACATCCACGTGGTCGACGTCGACCACGAGGGCATGACGGTCGACAGCGCCTACGTCCTGGCGCTGGACTCCTCGCTGCACACCGAGGTCATCGCGGTGGACAGCCAGTACGGGATCTCCGGCACCGGCAAATACCAGCTCAACATCACAGGGAACGGCAAGGTCGCGCTGATGACCTCCGGCCAGCCGCTGATGATGCCGGTCACGCCGGACAAGTACGTCAACGCCGATGCCGATGCGATCGTCGCCTGGTCGAGCGGGCTGAGAGTCCAGATGCAGGCCCAGACCCACTCCTCGGGCGTGTTCCGGCGCCGAGGCAATACGGGGGAGGGCTGGGAACTGAGCTTCCTGGGCCAGGGCTTCGCCCTCGTACAGCCCAGCGAGGTGCTGCCTCCGCAGAACGCCCAGATCGGCCAGGGCGCGGCAGCCCAGTTCGGTGCGGGACAGCACGGGGCGCACGGCCAGAACCAGAACAACTCCTGGAACTGAGTCGGGCAGCCATCGAAGGAAGAGGGGCGGTCTCCCCGCGGAGACCGCCCCTCACCCGTGTCCGGTGGCTAACTGCTGTGCGCCAGGCGTGCGCGGGTGCGGTCCAACAGCCGGACCACGGAGGTGTCCGCCACCGCGGCCACCTCGTCGTACGGGAACCAGCGAAGGTCGAGGGACTCGTCGCTGATCCGCTCCGTCGCCTCGGGCGCGGCGATCGCCGCGTACTGCACGTCGAGGTGCCAGTGGCAGGGCGCCGGGATCGGATGCCGGTCCAGCCGCACGGGGCCACCGGGCAGCAGGGTGAGGCCGGCGATCCCCGACTCCTCCGCGGCCTCGCGCAGAGCCGCAGCGGTCAGCGTGTCGTCCTGCGGCTCGCAGTGGCCGCCCATCTGCAGCCACATCCGCAGCTTCCGGTGCAGCGTGAGCAGGACGCGGCCGCGCGCCGGATCGATCACCAGGGCGCTGGCCGTCAGGTGCCCGGCCCCGCACGCCTTCCACATGCCGTCGGGATGCCCGGCCAAGTGGTCCAGATACGTCCGGCGCAGCTCCGCCTGGTCCGGATCCCGCTCCCCGTACCGCTCGAGTACGAGAACGGCGTCGTCGTGCAGGCTCACTGGTCGGTGTCGTCCTTGCCGTCGCGCTTCGTGCCGTCCGAGGCCTCGTCGGTCGCCCCGTCCTCGCCCTCGGCGGCCGGCTTCTGCGGGCCCTTCGCCGCCTCGCCGAGCATCTTGTCCAGCTCGGAGAAGTCCAGCTGCTCGTGGTGCACGAAGCCGTCGGGGTCGTCGAGGTCATGGGCCGTCGGCAGCATGTCCGGGTGCTGCCACAGGCCGTCGCGGCCGTCGACGCCCCTGGCGTCCGTGAGCGACGCCCAGAGCCTCGACGCGTCCCGCAGCCGGCGCGGGCGCAGCTGGAGCCCGATGAGCGTGGCGAAGGTCTGCTCCGCTGGACCGCCGGACGCCCGGCGCCTGCGCATCGTCTCGCGCAGCGCGTCCGCCGAGGTCAGACGGGGCTTCGCGGCCTCGTGCACCACGGCGTCCACCCAGCCCTCGACGAGGGCGAGCGCCGTTTCCAGACGGGCCAGCGAGGCCTTCTGCTCGGGGGTGTCCTCGGGCTGGAACATGCCCTGCTGGAGGGCGTCCTGCAACTGCTCGGGCTGCGACGGGTCGAACTGGCCGACGACGTCCTCGAGCTTGCTGGTGTCGACCTTGATGCCGCGCGCGTAGGCCTCGACCGCGCCGAACAGGTGCGAGCGGAGCCACGGCACGTGGGCGAAGAGCCGTTGGTGGGCGGACTCACGCAGCGCGAGGTACAGACGCACCTCGTCCTGCGGCACGCTCAGGTCCTTTCCGAACCGCTCGACGTTGAGCGGGAGCAGCGCGGCCTTGCCGGCCGGGCCCAGCGGGAGGCCGATGTCGGTCGAACCGACGACCTCTCCGGCGAGCACGCCCACGGCCTGCCCGATCTGCTGGCCGAACATGGCGCCGCCCATCGACCGCATCATGCCGATCAGCGGCCCGGCCATGGCCTGCATCTCTTCGGGCAGCACGTCGCCCATGGCCAGCCCGACCCGCTCGGCCACCGGGTCCACCAGCTTCTGCCAGGCGGGCAGCGACGCCTCGACCCACTCCGCGCGGCTCCACGCCACCGTCGACACCGAACCGGAGGGCAGCGAGGTGACACCGTCCAGCCAGTGATCGGCGAGACGCAGCGCCTCGTCGACGGAGGAGCGCTCGGAAGCGCCGACGCTCGCGTCCTTGCTGCCGTCCTGCGTGCCCTGCGAAACGGTCTGGCGGGCGATCTGCTTGGCCATGTCCCAGTTGACCGGGCCGCCCTCGTAGCTCAGCATCTGGCCGAGCTGCTGGAACGCGGCGCCCAGGTCGTTCGGGTTCATCGTGCCGAACATCGCCGCGAACGGGTTGTCCCCGCCCGCGCCCGGCCCGATACCGAACGGGTTCGCCGGCCCGCCCGAGCCCTGCCCACCTCCGGTGGGGTCCTTCTTCTTGCCCTCGTCGCCGTTCTCCGGCTCCTCCGGCGGAAGGCCGAATCCGAATGGGGTGTCACTCACGGGTTTCCTCGGCTCGTAGGGCCGCCGGCTCGAACCGACGGCGACTGCCCGACATCACCATCCAGCGTAGACACCAAAGCCCGCTCGGGCCCTCAGTGCTCCGCCGGCTCCCGGCCTGCGGCAGGATGGACGCCACCTGGTACGTACGCGTCATTCGGGTACGTACTGAAGACAACCGCTGGAGACGCCCGGTGAGTTCCCCAGATCCGCAGGTTCGCGCAGCGCGAAACCTGGCCGACCCCTCGCCCGAAAGCAAGCCCACGAAAAATTCCTCAAGAAGCCGGGGCCCCGTCGTCGCGGTCACCGGTGCCGCGACCGGCGTAGGTGAACTGCTCACCGCGCACCTCGCCGCATCCGACGAGATCAAGCAGGTCATCGCCATCGACGAGCGCCGGGGTGACGTCGCCGGGGCGACGTGGCACATCCTGGACGTACGGGACCCCGCCATCGCGGAGAAGCTGCGCGGCGCGGACGTCGTCGTGCACCTGGCGCTCGACCTCGACCTCGAGACCGACCCCGCCGCCCGTACCGCGTACAACGTGCGCGGTACCCAGACCGTGCTCACCGCGGCAGCCGCCGTGGGAGTCCACCGGGTCGTGCTGTGCACCTCGGCGATGGTCTACGGGGCCCTGCCCGACAACGACCTCCCGCTGTCCGAGGACGCCGAACTGCGTGCCACGGCCGAGGCCACCGGCGTCGGCGACCTGCTGGAGATCGAGCGGCTCGGGCGTCGCGCCCCCCGCGCGCACCCCGGCCTCAACGTCACGGTGGTCCGGCCCACGGTCCTCGTCGGCGGCACGGACACCGCGCTGACCCGCTACTTCGAGTCGCCGCGGCTCCTGGTCGTCGCCGGATCCCGTCCGGCGTGGCAGTTCTGCCACGTCGACGACCTGGTGAGTGCGCTGGAGTACGCCGCGCTGGAGAAGATCGACGGAGAGTTCGCGGTCGGCTGCGACGGCTGGCTCGAGCAGGAGGAGGTCGAGGAGCTCTCCGGCGTGCGCCGTATGGAGCTGCCGTCGGCCGTCGCCCTCGGCGCGGCCGCCCGGCTCCACCGGATCGGCCTCACCCCCTCGCCGGCGGGAGACCTCGCCTACACGATGCACCCCTGGGTGGTCAGTGTGAGCCGGCTGCACGACGTGGGATGGCGGCCCCGGTGGACCAACGAGGAAGTCCTCGCAGCCCTTCTGGAGGAGGTCGAGGGCCGCCACACGGTCGCCGGCCGCCGGCTCGGCCGCAAGGACGCCACCGCGGCCGGTGCGGCGGGCGCGACCGTCGCCCTGCTCGGTACGGCGGCACTGGTGCGGCGGGCCCGCAAGGCGCGCCGTCGCTTCTAGCCCGCTCCGCACCCGCCCGCGGGTGTCCCTGTAGGAGGCTCCAAGGGGGACGGCCCGCCGCCGGGTGAAAGTGCTGTTCCGGGATGTCGGCGCCGTACGGCACGATGGGTCCCATGGCACGCATCCACGACCACCCCGGCGAGCAGGCAGCCCTGGACCCGATCAGGCTGCTGGACATCCGGGAGACCCCGCTCTCGGTCGACGAGATCTTCCGTGCCGTCGGTGACGACGCGGCCGGCGGCATCGCGCTCTTCGTCGGCACGGTGCGCAACCACGACGACGGCCAGGACGTCGGCGCGCTCGGCTACTCCTGTCATCCGACGGCCGGGGAGGAGCTGCGCCGGGTGGCGGAGCGGGTCGTCGCCCAGTTCCCGGTCCGGGCGCTGGCCGCCGTCCACCGGGTGGGTGAACTGGGCGTGGGCGATCTGGCCGTGGTCGTCGCGGTCTCCTGCGCCCACCGGGGTGAGGCCTTCGAGGCCTGCCGCAAGCTGATCGACGACCTCAAGCACGAGGTTCCGATCTGGAAGCACCAGCGTTTCTCGGACGGCACGGAGGAGTGGGTCGGCGCGTGCTGAGCGCAAACCGGCCCGGGGGTCATCAGCCCCGATTTGCGTAACCGCACCCCTGCCACGAGCGTTGGTCCAGCAGGAGGTTAATCTTCTGATCGTCGGTTGCGGTCGCTCATGGTGCAGGGAGGTCGTGATGGCAGCTCTCGCTTGGCTCTTGATTCCGCTTATAGCTGCTCTTGGCGCGGCGATATGGGGAGGGTGGGCAGCCCGTAATCGAACCACCGGCGATGTCACCGAACTCGCCGGCTACGCCAGGTTCCGTGAAGCGATGGAGAAATCGCACTCCGGTTCCGAGGCGGTCTGAACAGCACGCAACTGTACGCAGTTGCCAATGCGGCACCTCCGCTCCCCTTCCGCGTGTTCTCCACGCAGCGAGCGGGCCGAGGACGTCTCCCGGCAGGACCCGGCACAGCCCGGATCGGCGGCCCCGTACGGACCGGCCCCGACGGTGCACTGACAGGCCCTTCCCGTACTGTCGTTCCATGCCACGCCGCACCGCGACGATGCTCGCCTCCACGCTCATCCTGATCGCGCTGCTCTGCGCAGGCGTGCTGATCCCCGTGCCGTATTCGGAGATGTCTCCCGGCCCGACCGTGAACACCCTCGGTGACGCTCGTGGCGAGCCGGTTCTGCACATCACCGGCCACAAGACGTACCCGACGTCCGGGAACCTCAACATGACGACGGTCCGCGTCACCGGCGCGGACTACGACATGAACATCGTCGAGGCCGTCTACGGCTGGCTGGCCCACGACAGCGTGATCGTGCCGCACGACACCCTCTACCCGGACGGCAAGACCGAGGAGGAGTCGACGCAGGAGAACGCCGAGGAGTTCAGCCAGTCCCAGGAGAGTGCCAAGGTCGCCGCCCTGGAAGAGCTGAAGATCCCCGTCACCTCCCGTGTCATCGTCTCCACGGTCCTCAAGGACAGCGCGGCCCAGGGCGAACTGCACGCGGGCGACGTGATCCGGGCCGTCGACGGGACGACGGTCGAGGCGCCCGAGGACGTCGCGAAGCTCGTCACCCGGCACAAGCCGGGCGAGGACGTGGTCTTCACGATCGTTCCCGCCAAGACGGCGGCCGCGGCGGAGAAGGCGGGCAAGGAGCCGAAGGGCTCCCGGAAGATCACCCTCACCACCCGCAAGGCGCCCGCGGACCCGGCGGACCCCGCGGCACAGGACCGGGCGGTCGTCGGCATCCAGGCCGGGACGGACCACACGTTCCCGTTCGACATCGACATCAAGCTCGCCGACGTCGGCGGACCGAGCGCCGGCCTGATGTTCTCCCTGGGGATCATCGACAAACTGACTCCCGGCAACCTGACGGGCGGCAGGTTCGTAGCCGGCACCGGCACCATCGACGACAGCGGCACCGTCGGGCCCATCGGCGGCATCAACATGAAACTGGTCGGGGCGCGCGACGCCGGCGCGCGCTACTTCCTGACTCCGGACGACAACTGCGCCGCCGCGGCGTCCGACACCCCGAGCGGCCTCACGCTGGTGAGGGTGAAGACCCTGGACGACGCGACAAGGTCCATGGAGAAGATCGGCGCGGGGGACACGGCCGGCCTGCCGAGCTGTTCGGCGGGCTGAGGCCGGCCCCCGCGGACCGGACGGATCAGGACTCGAAGGTGGCCGCGAGCGCCTCGGCCAGACCCGGGACCAGACCGGCGCCGGTCAGGACCTCGGTGGGGGAGTCCTTCTCGCGCAGCCGCACGGCCGAGTCCCGCGCCCCGTCCCGCAGTACGGCCACGGTCATCCGCACCTCCTGCCGGTCGGGGTGCTTCGCGACCCACGCGGTCAGCCTGGCGTCGCTCATGCCCTCCGGTACGGAGGCCTCGGCGGACGGCGGCAGCATCAGCCGCTCCACGGTCATGGCACAGCCGACCACGGCGTCGGGCCAGGCGATCGTGGCGAGGAATTCGTCCAGCGCGGTGCCTTCGGGCAGCTCCTCCTGCTCGATGGGGGTGAGGGTGGCGGTCGTCGTCGCGGTGTCGTCGAGGCCGAGCTGGGCGGCGAGGCCCGGCTCCTGGGCGCGCAGCCGGGCGGTGTCGACGAGGGCGAACAGCCGGGCGGGCTGGTCCCAGCCGAGGCTTGCGGCGTAGGCGTCGATTTCGAGGACGGCGACGGTGAGTGGACTCGCGGCCATCGGAGGGCCGGAAGGGGAAACGTTGGGCATGCCCAACATCCTGCCTCCTTCCGCCCCGGGATCGGGAACTAGGTAAAGCCTCAGTAAGTTGCATAGGTGGGCTCTACGATCGCTGGGCCTGCTTCACACGACCGCGAACTTCGAGGTGCGCACGTTGGCTTTCCAGATGCCGGACCGCGGCGGAGGCCCGACCGGGCCACGGATCAGAGTCGGCCGCCCGTCCCGGCGGGTCCGTACCCTGCTCATGACATTGGGTGTTCTGGCGGTTCTCGCCATGGCCTTCGTCATGTTCGCCGGGTTCTGGACGGACTGGCT
Source organism: Streptomyces clavifer (assembly GCF_036345975.1). Classification (NCBI taxonomy): domain Bacteria; kingdom Bacillati; phylum Actinomycetota; class Actinomycetes; order Kitasatosporales; family Streptomycetaceae; genus Streptomyces; species Streptomyces clavifer. The sequence continues at coordinate 4,966,092 of NZ_CP107793.1, forward strand.
CTGGTACAGGTCGGTCGCGTATTCATCCGTCTTCACCACCACCCTGTGGACCAAGATCGGGCTGTTCCTCGTCTTCGGACTGCTGATGGCTGTCGCCGTCGGTGTGAACATCTGGCTCGCGCACCGGCTCCGGCCGCCGCTGAGCGCGATGTCGCTGGAGCAGCAGAGCCTGGACCGCTACCGGATGAGCGTCGCCCCGTACAAGAAGTGGGTGCTGCTCGCGATCACCGCGCTCGTCGGGCTGATCGCCGGGGCATCCGCCTCGGGCCAGTGGCGTACGTGGCTGATGTACATCAACGGCGTGCCGTTCGGGCAGAAGGACCCCCAGTTCAAGCTGGACGTGGCCTTCTACGCCTTCGACCTGCCGTGGTACCGCTTCCTGCTCGGCTTCGGCTTCGCCGCCGCCGTGCTGTCGCTGATCGCCGCGGCGCTGACCCACTACCTGTACGGCGGGCTGCGCGTCACCAGCCCCGGTGCGCGGGCCACGGGGGCGGCCACCGGCCACCTCTCCGTGCTGCTCGGCATCTTCGTGTCGCTGAAGGCCGTGGCGTACTGGCTCGACCGGTACGGCCTGGCCGTGAAGTCCAGTGACTTCAAGGCCACGGACAACTGGACGGGCCTGCGGTACGTCGACGCCAACGCCTACCTGCCGGCCAAGACGATCCTGTTCTGCATCGCCGCGATCTGCGCCGTGCTGTTCTTCGCGACGCTCTGGCGGCGCACCTGGCAGCTTCCGGTGATCGGCTTCGGACTGATGGTGCTCTCCGCCATCCTGATCGGCGGGCTGTACCCGGCGATCGTGCAGAAGTTCCAGGTCCAGCCGAACGAGCAGGCCAAGGAAGCGCCGTTCATCCGGAAGAACATCGACGCGACACGAGATGCCTACGACATCGACGACGCGCAGGTGGACGACTACTCCGGCAAGAGCACGACCACGGACGGCGCCAAGCTCCGGGCCGACGCGGACGCGGCCGCCAGCTACCGGGTGATGGACCCCAACGTCGTCTCCCCGGCCTTCCAGCAGCTCCAGCAGAAGAGGAACTACTACCAGTTCCCCAAGACGCTGGACGTCGACCGCTACAAGGGCAAGGACGGCAAGGAGCAGGACACCGTCATCGGCCTGCGCGAGCTGAACCTCGAAGGTCTCCCCAAGCGGAACTGGATCAACGACCACTTCACGTACACCCACGGCTACGGTGCCATCGCGGCCCGGGGCACCACGACGGGCACCAACCCGACGGGCTCCCCGGACTTCACCGAGTCCGGCCTGCCGACCACCGGCGAGCTGCCGAAGTACGAGCAGCGGATCTACTACGGCGAGAAGACCGAGCAGTACTCCATCGTGGGAGGGCCCCAGAAGGAGCTCGACTACGAGGAGGACGGCGAGAAGACCACCAGCTACAAGGGCAACAGCGGGGTCAGTCTCTCCAACGCCTTCAACCGCGCGGCCTACGCCGTGTCGTTCAGCGAGCCGCAGATACTGTATTCCGGAGCCATCGGCGAAGGTTCGCGGGTCCTGTACAACCGCACGCCCAAGGAGCGCGTCGAGGCGGTCGCCCCCTGGCTGACCATCGACGGTGACGCCTATCCGGCGGTCGTGAACGGCCGGATCCAGTGGGTCGTCGACGCCTACACGACGACCAACGGCTATCCGTACGCCTCGCGCACGACGCTCGGCGACACCACGGCCGACTCGCTGACCACCAACCAGCGAGCGGTCGTCGCCCAGCAGAACCAGGTCAACTACATCCGCAACTCGGTGAAGGCCACCGTCGACGCGTACGACGGCAAGGTCAAGCTCTACGAGTGGGACACCGAGGACCCGGTGCTCAAGACGTGGCGCAAGGCCTTCCCCGGGACGGTGAAGGCCAAGGGCGACATCCCGCAGGAACTGATGGACCACCTGCGATACCCGCAGGACCTGTTCAAGGTCCAGCGAGAGCTGCTCACGCGGTACCACGTCGAGGATCCCGCGCAGTTCTACAGCGGCAGTGACGCCTGGCAGGTGCCCGACGACCCCACCAACAAGGAGCCCGGGGCCGTTCCGCCGTACTACCTGAGCATGAGGATGCCGGGCCAGGACGAGCAGAAGTTCTCCCTCACCACGACGTTCACGCCGAAGGGCCGGCCCGACCTGGGCGCCTTCATGGCGGTGGACGCGGACGCGGCGAGTGACGACTACGGCACCATAAGGCTGTTGAGAGTCACCACCACGGTCAAGGGTCCGGGCCAGGTCCAGAGTGAGCTCAACGGCAACGACGACGTCGCCGAGTTCGTGAGGAACCTCAAGGGCACCGACTCGGACATCGAGTACGGAAACCTGCTGACCGTGCCGCTCGACGGTGGCTTCCTGTACATCGAGCCGGTGTACACGCGCGGTGGTACGCAGAACTACCCACTGCTGCGCAAGGTCGCCGCCTCGTACGGGTCGAAGATCGTCTTCGAGAACAGCCTCGGTGAGGCGCTCAACGCCGTCTTCGGAGTCGAGGGTTCCGATACGACGACGCCGCCCGAGACGGAGCCACCGGGCGACACCACCGAGCCGCCTGCCACCGGGGAAGCCGCTCTGAAGCGGGCGATCGCCGATGCGCAGAAGGCCTATACGGAGGGTGAGGCGGCCCTGAAGGAGAACGACTGGGCCGGCTACGGCAAGGCGCAGGAGGAGCTGCAGGACGCTCTCAAGCGCGCGGCGGCGGCCCAGCCGAAGCCCGGCAGCGCGGCCGATGCGCCGGACAAGGCGGCCGACGGGGCTGATGCGGCCGACAAGGCCGGCGAGAAGGGCGACGACCAGGGCAGCTGAGAAAGTCCCACCCCGCGTCGTGGTACGGTTTGAACACAACGACGCGGGGTGGAGCAGCTCGGTAGCTCGCTGGGCTCATAACCCAGAGGTCGCAGGTTCAAATCCTGTCCCCGCTACTGAAAGACAGAGGCCCGGATCCTTCCAAGGATCCGGGCCTCTGTCATGCCGTCGGGCGGGCTTTTTCCAGTTGTCGGAGTGAAGTGCGTTTCGCGGGGCACGAGTTGAGCTCCGACGTGTTTGACTTGTCTCTCTGTGGGCATGTCGACAAAACGCTGAAGTGACCTCACTGGCCGCGGTATTCCAGGTGTACGCGGGTTACAGGTGGTGCGACGATGGTATTTATGGGGGACAGGGCAACTCTGTTGGAGACAGGGCGGTTTGTGCAGCGACGCGTTCGGACGACGGATAACGTGGCAGATGCGGTATTCACCGCGGCCGTCGCCGAGACCGCTGGAACCGTCGGCGACCCCTGCGCCGACGACACCGCGTTCGCCACGGACCCGACGGATTCCGCGGATCACGCCGACGAGACCGAGGCGCGTCACCGGCGTGCCGCGGACCGCGGTGACACCGAGTCGATGAGCGTCCTGGGTGCGCTCCTGCTGCGCCGCGGCGACCTGGACGGCGCCGAGGCCTACCTGCGGGCGGCCACCGCCGAGGGCGACCGGGCCGCGGCCAATAACCTGGGCGTCCTCCTGCACCAGCGGGGTTACCCGGACGAGGCGGCCGGATGGTGGCGCATCGCCGCGGTCGCGGGCTCCGCCGCCGCCGCACACGCGCTCGGCCGCCACTTCCGGGAGCGCGGCGACGAGCCCGGTGCGGAGTACTGGCTGCGCCAGTCCGCCGAGCAGGGCCACGCGCTGGGCGCCTACGCCCTGGCCGACCTGCTCGAGCACCGCAGCGACGTCGGCGCGGAGCGCTGGTTGCGCGCTGCCGCCGAGCAGGGCCACCGGGAGGCCGCGTACCGGCTGGCCCGATCCCTGGAGCGCAAGGCCCTGGGCGACGCGTACGACGCCTTCGGCTCCGGACGCGGCATCGGACCGGGCCGCGGCCTCGGGCCGGAGCGCGGAATCGGCACGGGCACCCCGGACCTCCTCCAGGACAGTGTGGCGGGAAGGCGTGACAGCCCCGTCGCGGGCCCCGCGGCCGGCCGGCTCGGCGAGGCCGAGCAGTGGTACCGCCAGGCTGCCGCACGCGGCCACCGGCGCGCGGCACTGCACCTCGGCGCCATCCTCGAACAGCGCGGCGAGCTGAAGGAGGCCGGCCGCTGGTACCTCACGGCGGCCAAGGGCGGCGAGGCACGTGCCGCCTGCGCCCTCGGCTTCCTGCTGCGGGACGTGGGCGACGAGGAGAGTGCCGCCGTGTGGTGGCTGCGTGCCGCTCAGGACGGCGACGGCAACGCCGCCAACGCCCTGGGCGCGCTCCACGCGGCCAGGGGGGAGCAGCAGACCGCCGAGCGCTGGTACCGCGCCGCCATGGACGCGGGGGACGTCAACGGCGCGTACAACCTGGGACTGCTCTGCGCGGCCCAGGACCGAATCGCGCAGGCCGAGCAGTGGTACCGCCGCGCCGCCTACGCCGGGCACAGGGAGGCGGCCAACGCGCTCGCCGTGCTGCTGCTCCAGGCCGGGGACGCGACCGGCGCCGAGCCCTGGTTCTCCAAGGCGGCCGAGGCGGGCAGCGTGGACGCCGCCTTCAACCTCGGCATCCTGCACGCCGGGCGCGACGAGGACCGTACGGCGCTGGGCTGGTACCGGCGTGCGGCGGCGGCCGGTCACACCGACGCCGCGCTCCAGGTGGGCATGGCGCTGCTGCGCGACGGCGAGGAGCAGGAGGCGGAGCGTCATCTGCGCTGCGCCGCGGGTGGCGGCAGCGCGGAGGCCGCCTTCCGGCTGGCCGGAGTGCTCGACCTGCGGCAGCCGCCGCCCGGCTCGCCCGGGCTGGGCGAGCCGATGCCGGAGAAGACGGAGTGCGAGGAGTGGTACGAGCGGGCGGCCGGGCAGGGGCACCGTCGTGCCCAGGTCAGGGCAGGCATGCTCGCCGCCGCGCGGGGCGACATGGAGAGCGCCGCCCGCTGGTACCGCGACGCCGCCGAATCGGGCAGCCGCAACGGAGCCTTCAACCTCGGCCTCTTGCTGGCCCGTGAAGGCAGTGAGCGCGAGGCGGCCCTGTGGTGGAGCCGCGCCGCCAACGACGGACACGGCCGGGCGGCCCTGCGCCTCGCGCTGCTCTCCGCTCGCCGGGGCGAACTCGCGGAGGGGCAGCGCTGGTGCGCCCGCGCGGTCGAGCTGGGACCGGCGGAGGTGGCCGAGCGGGCAGGGCGGCTGCTGGAGGCCCTCCACCAGGAACTGACCGCATGAGAACGGGTCCGGAGGGCGGGGCGCTGATGGCTCAGGTGTCCGAGGAATGAATTTGCGCTGGTCGACAGGGTCCCGTACTGTTGCAAACACAACGACGCGGGGTGGAGCAGCTCGGTAGCTCGCTGGGCTCATAACCCAGAGGTCGCAGGTTCAAATCCTGTCCCCGCTACTGAAAGACAGAGGCCCGGATCCTTCCAAGGATCCGGGCCTCTGTCGTGTGCCCGCGAAGAGGCGACGCTCCGGGAGGAGTCGCGTGCCCGCCCCGGCGCCGACTCTCAGGTACGTCCGCGCCCGGTCGTACGTTCGGGAACAGCAGAAGCCTCGGCCCCGGCGGTCGCCCGCCGGGGCCGGTGTGCTCAAGGGGGCGCTGCTCAGGCCGTGGCGGCGCAGTTCGGGCAGATGCCGCGGTAGGTCACTTCGACGCCCGAGACGGTGAAGCCGAAACGTTCGTCGGCCGGCAGGTCGGCCAGCGGATCCCCCGACGGGTGCACGTCCCGGATCGCACCGCACCGCGCGCACACCAGGTGGTGGTGGGGACGGTGGGCGTTGGGGTCGTACCGCTTGGCGCGGCGGTCGGTGGAGACCTCGATGACCTCGCCGAGGGACACCATCTCGCCGAGCGTGTTGTAGACGGTGGCGCGGGAGATCTCCGGCAGGCGGTCCACCGCCCTCGCGTGGACCTCGTCCGCCGTCAGGTGCACATGGTCCCCGTCAAGGACCTCGGCCACGACACGCCGTTGCGCCGTCACGCGCCAGCCGCGTCCGCGCAGTCGCTCAAGGAGGTCACTCATGGGAGTCAGCCTAACAGTGCCGGGACCGAGCCCTGAATGGGTGCGACTTTGGACGCATGCCGGAATTGGATGTTGTCCACAGTGGGGGGGTGGGTGCGGCGTCCGCGGAAGCGGTCGCCGCAGCCTCAGAGGGTCAGCTCGGCCGGGCGCCGCTTGGCCGGCGCCCAGCACCGGATGATGTCGCGCACCGAGACGATGCCCACGGGGCCGTTGCCGTCCAGCACGATCAGGTGCCGGAAACCGCCGTGCGTCATGGCCTCCGCCGCCTCCTCGAGAGTCCAGGTGGGGGAGGCGAAGACCACGTCCGTGGTGGTGTGGGTGGACGCGGTCTCGGTGTCGGGGTCCTGGCCGGAGCCGACCGCGTCGAGGATGTCGCGTTCGGTGATGATCCCGAGGCCGCAGGTGTCCGGATCATGGACGACAGCTGCTCCGATGCGGCGGGCCGACATCAGCCGGGCCGCCTGACGGAGGGTGTGGGCCGGGCCGATGGTGAGGACCAGCGTGCTCATGGCGTCGCGGACGAGCATGAAGGGAGCCGCCTCCTTCGGTACGTGACCCGTGACGCGACCCTCGTGAGTCGATTCACAAGTTCACAAGTGGGGGGACTCTCAGAGTGGCACCCGCGAGGGGACCGGACAAGGGGGCGGCGGGGGCAGGCTTCCTAGTACCTCTGGTTGAGATAGCCGAGCAGCTCGTGGTGCAGGAGACCGTTGGAGGCCGCCGCGTTGCCGCCGCCCGGGCCCGGGACCCCGTCCAGGCTGGTGAAGAGCCCGCCCGCCTCCTGGACGATGATCGCGTTCGCCGCCATGTCCCACAGGGAGAGCTCCGGCTCCGCACAGATGTCCACCGATCCCTCGGCGACCATCATGTACGGCCAGAAGTCCCCGTATCCGCGGGTGCGCCAGCAGGCCCGCGTCAGATCCATGAAGCCGTCGAGCCGGCCCTGCTCCTCCCAGCCGGTCAGCGAGGAGTACGCCAGCGAGGAGTCCGCGATCCGCTCGACCTTCGACACCTGCAGCCGGGTCGCGGAGGTGAGGCTGCGGCCGGAGAACGCGCCCGCGCCCTTCGCCGCCCACCAGCGGCGGCTCAGCGCGGGGGCGGACACCACGCCGACCACCGGCTGGAAGCCGTCCTCGCCCGCCTCCATCAGCGAGATCAGCGTCGCCCATACCGGGACGCCGCGTACGTAGTTCTTGGTGCCGTCGATCGGGTCGATGACCCAGCGCCGCGGACCCGTGCCCTCGATCCCGTACTCCTCGCCCAGGATCGCGTCGCGCGGCCGTGCCCGGTGCAGGTGCCCCCGGATCAGCTCCTCGGCGTGTTTGTCCGCCTCGCTCACCGGGGTCATGTCCGGCTTGGTCTCGACCTTGAGGTCCAGAGCCTTGAACCGGTCCATCGTCGCCGCGTCGGCGGCGTCCGCCAGCACGTGGGCAAGGCGCAGATCATCGTGGTAATCGGGCATGCCGTCACAGTATCCACCGGCACCCGTCCGGGCTACACGACCCCGGGCGGGCCCACCCGGGCGCGGGCAGGTGCGCGGACCCTTGACAGTCTCCGGCGGCGCGTCAACTCTGAATCGCACGTTCCCCGGCGCGGGAGGCGACGATGCCCACAGCGCGAGAAGCCCTCCTGGACGCCGCACTCTCGGCGCTCTCCGCCCTGCCGTGGACCGCGGTGCGCATGGTCGACGTGGCGGCGTCCGCAGGCGTCTCGCGACAGACCCTCTACAACGAGTTCGGCAGCAAGGACGGTCTCGCCCGCGCCCTGCTCACTCTGGCCGCTGACAGCTACGTGGACGGCGTCGAACACGCACTGGACGCCTGCGGTGCCCTGGGTGACGGCCCGGTGGAGCTCGCCCTCTGGACGGTCCGGGCCGCCCGGGCGAACGTCCTGGTCAAGGCCTTGCTCACCGGGGCCTGGGACGCCCGCCTACCGCGGCCGGCCGCTGCCGCCCGGTGCCACTCCGACGTCGCACTTCCGACCCCCGCGGAACTGCTCGCGCTCGTCCGCGACAGGGCGGTCGCCACGCTGGCGCGCGAGGACCCGCGGGAGGCCGTGCGTCTGGAGGCGACCTGTGAGATCGCGCTCCGGCTCGCCCTCTCGTACGCGATGGTGCCGCCGGTCACCGCGCCGTCGCCGGTCGGGGCGGACGCCGTCCCGCTCCTCCGCGAGGCCCTGGCGCGGCGCACGCCCCCGGCGGACGCGGGGACCGGCCGGCGCACGGCTTCAGTGCGAGGAGCCGGACAGCTGCAGACCGATCACGCCGACGATCACCAGCGAGATGGACACCAGTTTGAGGGTGGAGACCACGTCGTCGAGGAAGACCATCCCGTAGATCGCGGTCCCGGCCGCGCCGATGCCGGTCCACACCGCGTACGCGGGGCCGACGTCGAGCTTCTTGAGGGCCAGGGTCAGTAGACCGAAACTGCCGAGGGCGAACACGCAGAACGCGACCGTCGGCCACAGTCGGCTGAATCCGTGCGACAGCTTGAGACACACGGCGAAGCCGGTCTCCAGCAGTCCGGCGACCACGACCAGCAACCACGCCATCGTCAGGTGCCTCCCGCCTAGGTGAGTGCTTCGTCCCGCTCAGCGTGATTATGCCCTTACCAGTCGTGAGAGCTCGCAAACGTGCGCGAGTCGGGTGGTCCCGCCGTCAGTCGCCCTCGCGCCGCTCCCGGGTCGAGAGCAGCCGCCTGAGGGAGTCGAGCCGCGCCGGATCGGCGTGCCCCTCCGCGACCCAGGCGTCCAGGGCGCATTCGGTCTGCTGGCTGTCGTGGGTGCAGCCCCGCGGGCAGTTCTCCGCACCCGGCTGCAGGTCGGGGAACGCGTTGATGACCCGGGACGGATCGACGTGGTGGAGCCCGAAGGACCGCACACCGGGAGTGTCGACCACCCAGCCGCGGCCGTCCGGCAGCGGCAGTGCGAGCGCCGACGTCGTGGTGTGCCTGCCGCGCCCCGTGACCGCGTTGACCACACCGGTGGTCCGCCGTCTGTCCTTCGGGACCAGCGCGTTGACCAGGGTCGTCTTCCCGACTCCGGAGTGCCCGACGAAGGCGGTCACCCGGTCGTTGAGCAGCTCGCGCACCCGGTCCGCGGCGTCGCCGTTCTCCAGCTCCTCGCGGCTGGTGACGATGAAGGGGACACCCAGCGGGGTGTACGCCTCCAGCAACTGGTCCGGGGAGGCCAGGTCGGACTTGGTGAGGACGAGGAGCGGGCTGAGCCCGCCGTCGTACGCCGCCACCAGACAGCGGTCGATCATGCGCGGCCGCGGTTCGGGATCGGCGAGCGCGGTGACGATCGCCAGCTGGTCGGCATTGGCGACGACCACCCGCTCGTACGGATCGTCGTCGTCGGCGGTGCGGCGGAGGACCGAGCGGCGTTCGCCGATCCGCACGATGCGGGCCAGCGTGTCCTTGTCGCCGGAGAGGTCGCCGACGATGGAGACCCTGTCGCCCACCACCGCGGCCTTGCGGCCCAGCTCGCGGGCCTTCATCGCCATGACGGTGCGGCCCTCGACGAGGCAGGTGAGCCGGCCGCGGTCGACCGTGAGCACCATGCCGTCCTGGGCGTCCTCGTGCTTGGGGCGGATGTGCGTGCGAGGCCGGTTGCCCTTGCGGTTGGGGCGTACGCGGATGTCGTCCTCGTCGGGGTTCTTCCCGTAACGGCGCATGCCCTCAGACCCCGCGCCTCTCCGGGGAGGACCCGGGTGCTCCGGGGGCGGCCCCGGCGGTCTCCGGGGACGCACCGAGCATGCCCGTCCACATCTCCGGGAAGTCCGGGAGGGTCTTGGCGGTCGTACCGACGTTCTCGACCTCGACTCCGGCCACGGCGAGGCCGATGACGGCCCCCGCCGTCGCCATCCGGTGGTCGTCGTAGGTGTGGAAGGTGCCGCCGTGCAGCGGGCGCGGGTTGATCCGCAGACCGTCGGCCGTTTCCGTGACATCCCCGCCGAGGGCGTTGATCTCCTTGGTGAGCGCGGCCAGCCGGTCCGTCTCGTGCAGGCGCAGGTGCGCGACCCCGCTCAGCGTCGACGGGGAGTCGGCGAGGGCGGCGAGAGCCGCGATGCCCGGCGTCAGCTCACCGACCTCCCCCAGATGGACGTCGATGCCGTGGATGCGGCCCGAGCCCCGGAAGGTGAGCCCGTCTTCGGTCAGCTCGCAACTGCCACCCATTGCGGTGAAGATCTCGCGCAGCGCGTCACCCGGCTGGGTGGTGCGCAACGGCCAGTCGGGGACGGTGACCCGGCCCCCGGTGACCAGCGCGGCCGCCAGGAAGGGCTGGGCGTTGGAGAGGTCGGGCTCGACGGTCAGATCGCGGCCGAGCAGGGCGGAGGGAGACACCCGCCAGACATCGGGCTCGCCGCCCGTCTCCGGTTCGTCGACCTGTGCGCCGACCGCGCGCAGCATGTCGACGGTCATCCGGATGTGCGGCATGGAGGGGAGCGCGGAGCCGGTGTGGCGTACCTCCACACCCTGGTTGAAGCGGGGCGCGGACAGCAGCAGGGCGGAGACGAACTGGGAGGACGAGGAGGCGTCGATCGCCACCGGGCCCCCGTCCAGGGCTCCCGCGCCGTGCACCGTCAGCGGCAGCGCGCCGCGCCCGTCGTCGTCGATCCGGGCGCCCAGGGCCCTGAGCGCGTCGATCACACCGTTCAGGGGGCGCTCGTAGGAACGGGGGTCCCCGTCGAAGTGGACGGATCCGTCCGAGAGGCAGGCCACGGGCGGCAGGAAGCGCATGACCGTTCCCGCGTTGCCGACGTCGACCGAGGCGGGGCCGTGCAGCCCGGCCGGGATGACCCGCCATGCTTCACCCGAGCCGTCGGGACCGACGCCCTCCTCGATCCCGACGCCCATCGCGCGGAGCGCCTGGGCCATCAGCAGGGTGTCGCGCGAGCGCAGGGGGCGCCGCAGCCAGCCCGGCTCGGAGGAGAGGGAGGCCAGGACGAGGGCGCGGTTGGTGACCGACTTCGATCCGGGCACGGTGACGGTCGCGTCGACGGCTCCGGTCGCACGGGGAGCGGGCCAGAGGGCGGGGTGCACGGAACTTTCGGTCATGCCCCTCACTTTAGTGGCTCAGCGCAAACCTGGATCCTGAACAAATAGCCCGAAATAGGGGCGTAATACAAGGGTGGTAAGGGGCGCCGTGAGCCGTCACAGCCCGAGCAGCCAGCGTCCGCCGCCGATCAGCGCGCAGAGCGACACCGAGTGGAAGAGGAACAGCCAGAGCGCGGCCGGAGCCTGCGTCAGCCGGGCGAGCTGATCGGCGTCGGAGTCGGGCGCACCGCCGTGGCGCCGCTTGGACTGGAGCTCGAACGCCGGACGGACCCCGCCCAGCAGCAGGAACCACACCACCGTGTAGGCGAACGCCGACTGGACCTCCGCCGAGGTCAGCCAGGAGACCAGCAGGAAGGCCGTACCCGTGAGGATGACCGTCAGTGCCCCGTAGAGATTGCGGATCATCACCAGCATCACGGCGAGCAGAGCGGTCGACAGCCACAGGAGGAGCGTGATCCGGCCGTTGGTCAGCAGCCAGGCGCCGCCGAGGCCGAGCAGGGGAGGCGCCGTGTAGCCGGCCGCCGCCGTGAGGATCATGCCGACGCCGGTCGGCTTGCCGCGGCTGACGGTCAGGCCGCTGGTGTCCGAGTGCAGCCGGATGCCGGAGAGCTGCCGTCCGGTGAGCAGGGCGACGAGGCCGTGGCCGCCCTCGTGCGCGATGGTGATGGCGTTGCGGGAGAGCCGCCATATGAAGTTCGGCACGACGGCGATCAGCGCGACGGTGGCCGTCACGACCACCAGCCACTGCTCGGGTGCGGGCTGGGTCCCGAAGACGCGATCCCACAGATCGCCCAGATCGGTGCTGTCCATGGTGCGGGCTGCTCCTTGCGGTACTTGAGGGATCGGCGCCCACTCGACGTGGGGGTCGTGGCAGTCTGGCACTTATGTGCGGACGGTATGCAGCGAGTCGGCGGCCGGAGGATCTGACCGGGCTCTTCGCGGTGGAGAAGTGGGAACCCACCGAGACACTGGAGCCCGACTGGAACGTGGCGCCGACCAAAGAGGTCTACGCGGTGATGGAGCGTCCTGTGAAGGACGCGGAGGACCAGCGACCGGTTCGCCAGCTGCGCGCCCTGAAGTGGGGGCTCGTGCCGTCCTGGGCGAAGTCGCCGGAGGGCGGCGCCCGCATGATCAACGCCCGTGCCGAGACGGTCCACGAGAAGCCGTCCTTCCGCCGCCCCTTCGTCTCCCGGCGCTGCATCCTGCCCGCCGACGGCTACTACGAGTGGGTCACCGGCGCGGACGAGCGGCAGTTGGAGGAGAAGGGGAAGAGGAAGCGGCCCCGCAAGCAGCCGTACTTCGTGACACCCGCCGACGGTTCGGTCTTCGCGATGGCCGGGCTGTACGAGTTCTGGCGCGACCGGACCCTGCCCGACGACCATCCGCAGGCCTGGTGGGTGACCTGCTCCGTGATCACCACGGAGGCGGAGACGTCCCCGCTCGCCGTCGCCCCCGCCGAGGGCCCGGCGGCCCTCGCCGACATCCACCCCCGGATGCCCCTGATGCTGACCCCCGACCGCTGGGACGACTGGCTCGACCCGTCGCGCACCGACATCGGCGAGCTGAAGGCGCTGCTGGAACCGCCGCCCAACGGGCTGATGCGGGCCTACCCGGTGGCCACCACGGTCAGCAACGTCCGCAACAACGGCCCGGAACTGCTGGAGGAGCTGGCCGCGCCGGAGGTGAGCACGCTGTTCTGACCCGGCAGGATGGGCCCCGTGAGCCGTACAGGGACAGCGCAGAGGACCGAGACCGTCGAGACGGAAGCCGGGGTGGCCAGAATCACCTGGCATCCGGCGCGGGACGCCCGGCTGGTACTCGCCGTCGGCCACGGGGCGGGCGGCGGCATCGAGGCCGGGGATCTCCAGGCGCTCGCCGCGGTGCTGCCGGCGCACCGGGTGACCGTCGCCCTGGTCGAGCAGCCGTGGCGCGTCGCCGGGAAGAGGCTCGCACCGGCGCCCCGGACCCTGGACACCGGCTGGCGGGGCCTGTGGCCCGCACTGACCGTTCCCGGCCTGCCGGTGGTGGCCGGGGGCCGCAGCGCGGGGGCCCGGGTGGCCTGCCGCACGGCGAAGTCCCTGGGCGCCCGCGCGGTGCTCGCGCTGAGCTTTCCCCTGCACCCGCCGGGCAGGCCCGAGAAGTCGCGCGAGGACGAACTGCTCGGCGCCGGTGTGCCCACCCTCGTCGTGCAGGGCGGCCGTGACCCGTTCGGGCGACCGGAGGAGTTCCCCGCGGGCGGGCACGACCTCGTCGAGGTGCCGTACGGAGACCACGGATTCGCGGTGCCGAAGAAGGCCCCGCTGACCCGGGATCAGGCGCTGGAACTGCTCACCGGCGCGGTGGCCGGATGGCTGGACCGGCTCCCGCGTACGTGACGTGCCCCACGTGTCCCGGAGCCCCGTGAAGGGCGCGGGAATGCGGCGTGCGGGGCGGCTGTTGTTCGGGACGTCGGTACAACAACGTCGTACGTGGAGAGGGAGTCCGTCGCATGGGTTCGACCATCTGCCCGCAGCGCTCGAACACCGCTGACCTGGAGTGGACGGTGCTGCACGCGGGCAAGACCACTCCCGAGCGTGCCCTGAGCGGACCGGATCGACAGCCCGCGAAGAAGCCGGGTCGACTATTCTCCAAGGCGAGCGGGTCCGGTTTCGGCTCCGCCGCATCGTTGGAGGAGGTGGGTCCGGTCACTGGGACCGACACAGGGACCGACGACGGCCGTGCCGAGGAGACGACCGCGGAGCGCAACGCGCGCTTCGAGCGGGACGCCCTCGGATTTCTGGACCAGATGTACTCGGCGGCGCTGCGCATGACGCGCAACCCGGCCGATGCCGAGGACCTGGTGCAGGAGACGTATGCCAAGGCGTACGGCTCCTTCCACCAGTTCCGTGAGGGTACGAACCTCAAGGCGTGGATGTACCGCATCCTCACCAACACTTTCATCAACTCGTACCGCAAGAAGCAGCGCGAACCCCAGCGGAGTGCCGCCGAGGAGATCGAGGACTGGCAGCTGGCGCGTGCCGAGTCGCACATGTCCACGGGTCTGCGCTCGGCGGAGTCCCAGGCGCTCGACCACCTGCCGGACTCCGACGTGAAGTCGGCGCTGCAGTCGATCCCCGAAGAGTTCCGCATCGCCGTGTATCTCGCCGACGTAGAGGGCTTTGCCTACAAGGAGATCGCGGACATCATGGGGACACCCATCGGTACGGTGATGTCCCGCCTGCACCGGGGACGTCGCCAGCTGCGCGGCATGCTCGAGGACTACGCGCGCGAGCGCGGGCTCGTCCCGGCCGGAGCCGGTGAGTCGGACGACAGGAAAGGCACGACCTCATGAGCTGCGGAGAGCCGCACGAGACGGACTGCTCAGAGGTTCTCGATCATCTCTACGAGTTTCTCGACCGGGAGATGCCCGAGGGCGACTGCACCAAGTTCGAGGTGCATTTCGAGGAGTGCTCCCCGTGCCTGGAGAAGTACGGCCTGGAGCAGGCCGTGAAGAAACTGGTGAAGCGCTGCTGCGGCCAGGACGACGTCCCGACCGATCTGCGCTCCAAGGTGATGGGACGGATCGATCTGATCCGTTCGGGGCAGGCCGTTCCGGAACAGGACGTCGCCCTGGGCGGCGCCGACCGGCCGGCCGCCGCCGCCGAGTGACGGCTGCCGCCTCCGTCCCGGCAGCCGGAACCCCGGTCATGTCACCCGAATGTGCTAATCCGGCGCAGCTGGACCCCCGCCGCCCTCCCACTCGCTAGCCTGGCGCCCTCATTGACCAGGCTGGGGGCGGGCGGTACGGGTGAGGACCACACCGAGGGCTGCGCGCGCCTACATCCTGTGCGTGGCGCTCTGCGCGACTGTCTGCGCCCTCCCCGCACCGACCCCCGGGGCCGCCACGCCCTGGGGGACGCTCGCGCTCCTTGCCGCGCTCTACCTGGCCTGTGAACTTCCGGGCCGCTGTTCCTTCTTCGCCCGTTCCGTGCCGGTCGGTGCGGGATCGTTCTTCCCCCTGCTGCTGGCCGCGGCCTTCCTGCTGCCGCCGGCTGCCGCCGTCCTGGTGTCGGTCCCCGGCTCGCTGGCCGGCCGGGTCGAGCAGCAGCCCGTCGCGGCCCGCCGCGTCTGGCGGACCGCGCAGCTCGCCCTGACCGTGGGCGCGGCCTCGTGGACCTACGCGTTCCTGGGGGGTCCGGCCACTTTGGGCGGCGCCGGGGGAGGAGCCGTCCCCGACCTCCCGTACGCCCTTCTTCCCGCCGGTGCCACGGCGCTCGTGTTCAGCCTCGTCCTGGCGGTCCTGGACGGCGGCATCCTCGCCACGGCCGAACGCGTCGCCGTCCGGCACGCCTGGCGGGGGCTGCTGGCGCGTTCCGTGGGGCCGCACCTGGTGCACGCACTCGCGGGGCTGATGATGGCGATCCTCTGGCGCAGCTCCTACGGGCCGGTGTCCGCGCTGGTCGTCGTGCTCCCGATGTACATCTCCTGCTGGGTGTTCGCCCAGTACCACCGTCAGCACGCGGCGCACCGGGCCACCATCAGGGCGCTGGTGCAGGCCGTCGACATCAAGGACGGATACACCCGGGGCCACAGCGAGCGGGTGGGCCGCGCCTCCGAGCTGATCGCCCGCGAACTCGGCATGGAGGAGGAGCGGATGGAAGCGCTCCGGTTCGCCGGCATTCTGCACGACGTCGGCAAGCTCGGCGTCCCGACGCGGATCCTGCGCAAGGACGGGCCGCTCACCCCCGAGGAACGCAGGGTCATCGAGCTGCACCCCGAGTACGGGCACGAGATCGTCCGGGGCATCGGTTTCCTCGACGAGGCGCGCGCCGCGATCCTGCACCATCACGAGCGGCTCGACGGCAGCGGGTATCCGTACGGGCTCGCCGGTGACACGATCCCCGAGTTCGCCCGCGTCGTGGCCGTCGCGGACGCCTTCGACGCGATGACCTCGACGCGTTCGTACCGGCGGGGGCGCCCCGTTCCGGCGGCGGTGGCGGAGCTCGAACGCTGCGCGGGCAGCCAGTTCGATCCGCAGATGGTGAGGGCCCTCGCCCGGGCCCTGGACCGGCACGGCTGGTCCGCCGCGGCCAACACGGTCACCTCGGAGGAGCAGCCGCCCGGGCTGCCGCGCCCGCGGCCGGGGAAGCGGCCGTCCACAGCGGCCGGGACCACGCACCGGCCGGGCCGGCGGCGACGGTGACCCTCAGGTACGCCCCCGCGCCGCCTCCGGCCGTGCTCGCGGTGCGCGGCGCCGCGATGCTCCTCGCGGTCGTCGCGTTCGGTCACACCCTGTGGAACGGTGTCGCCGAACCCGGGCACGCCCTCGCCTTCGGGGTCCTCGTCACCGTCGGCGAGCTGGCCCGCTGGGGTTCCCTGCCCGGCGAGCGCGAGCCGGCGCCCCTCGGCGCGGCCGGCGCCCTGGCGTACGCGCTGCTCGGGCGCAGCGGGGGAGAGGCAACCACGCACGGTGTCCTTCAGGTGGTCACCGTCGTTGCGGCGGCGCAGCTGCTCGCCTCCGTCCCCCACACGGCCCGCGGCAGCGGCCCGGGGCCCGACCTGGTCGCGCGCCGCGTCCTGGCCGTGGGCTTCGCCGCCGTGTGCTTCCAGCCGCTCTCCCACTCGGGAAGGTCGGAGCGCTGGTTCGGTGAGGGGCTGTACTTCGCCCTCTTCCTCGTCCTGCTGCTGGCGCTCACCGCCCTGTGCGAGGCGGTGCTCGCCGCCCTCACGGCAACGACGCCCCGGCCGTTCGGGCCCCTGCTCCGGGACGAGCTCCGGGCGCTCATCGGCATCGGCTCGGCCGTCTGCGCGACCGGTGCCGTGATGGCGCTCGGGGTTGCCGTGGCGGGGCTGTGGGCGCTGCCCCTGCTGTGTGTGCCGCTGCTGCTCACCCAGGTCTCCTTCCGCCGCTACGCGGCCGTCCGCACGACCTACCGGCAGACCATCGCCTCGCTGGCCCGGTCCACGGAGATCGCCGGCTACACCCCGCACGGGCACGCCCGCAGGGTGGCCGAACTCTCCACCGCCGTCGGCAGGGAGCTCGGCCTCGCGGGTCCCGAGCTGTCCGTCCTGGAGTACGCGGCGCTGATGCACGACATCGGCCAGCTCTCGCTCGTGGACCCGGTGCCCGACGGGGCGACCGCCCGCCTCCCGGCGGCCGAGCAGCGCCGGATCGCGCTGCTCGGGGGCGCGGTGGTCCGGCAGACCGGGGTGGACACCGCGGTGGCGGTGGTGGTGGAGCAGCAGGCCGATCCGTACCGGGAACAGCCGACCGCCGCCAGGATCGTCCGTGCGGTCAATGCGTACGACGACCTGCGCGGGGAAGGCGCAGGAGGGCCTCTGGGGGCGCTGGAGCAGCTCAGGCTCGGCACCGGCCGCGACTACCAGCCGCTGGTCGTGGAAGCGCTGGCCAGAGTCCTGGCGCGTGGCGGTCTGACCTCGGTCGGGTCTGGGTAACCCATGGGTAATGAGCGGGCGTCCGGCCGGGCATGGTTGGATGCGAAGAGAGCGGCAGACGAGGGTGTCCAGTCGGGACAGGCGGGAATCGTGAGGATCTTCGGGAAGGTACGGCATCGGCCGTCCGCCTCTTGGCGGCAGGCCACGGACCGCGCGTTCACGCTGATCGGCGACGGCCGGTACGAGGACGCGGGGGCGTTGCTGACGCGCGCGGCGGACCTGGAGCCCTGGCTCTCCGAGTCCTGGTTCAATCTGGCGCTGCTGCACAAGTTCCGGCACGACTGGGAGCAGGCGAGGGCCGCGGGACTGCGGGCCGTCGCCCTGCTCGACCGGGAGTCCGGAGCGCCGGACTGGTGGAACGTCGGAATCGCGGCCACCGCGCTGCAGGACTGGCCGCTGGCGCGCCGGGCCTGGCAGGCGTACGGGCTGAAGGTGCCGGGCAGCGGCCAGCACAATGCCGCGTCCAACAGCGAGCCGACGGGCATGGAGCTCGGCAGCGCGGCCGTGCGGCTCTCGCCCGAGGGCGAGGCCGAGGTGGTCTGGGGCCGCAGGCTGGATCCGGCGCGGATGGAAGTGCTGTCGATCCCGCTGCCGTCGTCCGGCCGGCGCTGGGGCGAGGTCGTCCTGCACGACGGGGTTCCGAACGGCGAGCGCGTCACGGCGGCCGGGCCGTCCTACCCGGTCTTCGACGAGATCGAGCTGTGGGCGCCTTCTCCCGTACCCACCTGGGTGGTGCTCCTGGAGGCGGCCACCGAGGCGGACCGGGACGCGCTGGAGCAGCTCGCGTCCGATGCGGGCTTCGCCGCCGAGGACTGGTCGTCCTCCGTGCGGCTGCTCTGCCGGGCCTGTTCGGAGAGCCGTATGGAGAGCGACGAGGGCGATGGGGAGCACCTGGACCCGCACGACCACAGCGAGCCGGGGCATCCCGGGCCGCTGGGGCACCGCACCGCCGGTGACCTGTGGGTTCCGGAGCGGGAGTGCGGCATAGCGGCGCCGGCCGGGCTGGTGCGGGGGCTGTTGGACGGCTGGGTCGCCGACAGCCCGGACAGCCGCGAGTGGCGGGATCTGGAAGAAGTCTGCTGACCGGTGCCCGTAGGCTGTACGGGCACCGATTCCGGTGCGGTCCTCACGGGTTTCAGGTTTGCAGGAAGGCGTACGGCGGACATGTCGCAGCAGGAGACGGACGAGCAGGTCGGCGTGGACGACGAGGGATTCCTCGTGGACACCGAGGACTGTGAGGCGCGCGAGGCGGCGTACCGCGAGCGCGGCACCTCCCGCCCGATCACGGTCGTGGGCAACCCGGTTCTGCACAAGGAGTGCAAGGACGTCACGGACTTCGGCGCCGACCTCGCGCAGCTGATCGACGACATGTTCGCCAGCCAGCGGACCGCGGAGGGCGTCGGCCTCGCCGCCAACCAGATCGGCGTGGACCTCAAGGTCTTCGTCTACGACTGCATGGACGACGACGGGGTGCGGCACGTCGGCGTGATCTGCAACCCGGTGCTGGAGGAGCTGGCGCCCGAGCAGCGCCACCTCGACGACTCCAACGAGGGCTGCCTCTCGGTCCCCACGGCCTATGCCGCACTCGCCCGGCCCGACTACGCGGTGGTGCGGGGCCAGGACGCCGAGGGCAAGCCGGTGAAGGTGCGGGGCGACGGGTACTTCGCGCGCTGCCTCCAGCACGAGACGGACCACCTGTACGGCTACCTGTACATCGACCGGCTGTCGAAGCGGGACCGCAAGGACGCGCTGAAGCAGATGGCCGAGGGCACGCCCCGCTACGAGGTCGTCGCGCACGCCTGATCTTCTTCCGGACGGGGCCCTGCCGGCTTGCCGGAGCGGGGCCCCGTCCGTGTGCAAGCCGCTTCGGAGGTTTCGGCGGTGGGGCAACGGGTGTTTCCAGTGGGGTGGTTGACGCGCGTCGACTCGTCCGACAGGCTCACTCCGACACCTCACCGTGGTTGGGAGACCCCCATGCTCAGACGTTCCGCACACCTCCTGCTCGGCCTTGTCATGACCATGGCATTCGCCCTGGGTGGGGCCCTGGTCACCGCGGGTACCGCGCAGGCGGACGGGTGCTACACATGGAGCCGTACCCTGTCGCCCGGTGCCACCGGCAATGACGTCACCCAGTTGCAGATCCGGGTCGCCGGCTACCCGGGATACAACTCCGTGCTCGCCGTGGACGGCTCCTACGGCCCCGCCACCACGGCCGCGGTCAAGCGCTTCCAGGCCGCGTACGGCCTCGCCGCGGACGGCGTCGCGGGCCCGGCCACGCAGTCCAAGCTCTACGCGCTCCAGGACGACGACTGCACGCCGATCCACTTCACCTACCCCGAGCTGAACACGTGCAACAGCACCTGGGCCGGGGGCGCCGTCGCCGCGGGAACGGCCAAGGCCAACGCCCTGACCTCCATGTGGAAGCTGGAGGCGCTCAGGCACGCGCTCGGCGACCAGTCCCTCCGCGTCACCAGCGGGTTCCGGTCCGCCTCCTGCAACTCCGCGGTGGGCGGGGCGGCGAACAGCCGCCATCTGTACGGTGACGCCGTGGACCTGGGCTCCGGACCGCACTCCCTGTGCACCATCGCCAAGCAGGCCCGCAACCACGGGTTCAACGGGATCCTCGGCCCGGGCTACGCCGGGCACGGCGACCACATCCACGTGAACCAGGGGCCGAGCCACTTCTGGTCGGCCTCGCAGTGCGGCATCTGACCGCGGGCCCTCCGCGGATCCGGCCCGGCCGGGGTGATCACATGACCACCCCGGCCGGGCCGTGCCGTCAGGCGGCCTCGGTCAGCCCGGCCGGCCCCCTGAAGGTGCGGCGGTAAGCCTGCGGAGTCGTGCCGAGCGCGCGTACGAACTGGTGGCGCAGTGCCGCCGCGTTCCCGAAACCGGTCTGTCCCGCGATCATGTCCATGGTCTCGTCCGAGCTCTCCAGCAGATGCTGCGCCAGCAGGACGCGCTGCCGGAGCAGCCAGCGGTACGGGGTGGTGCCCGTCTCCTGCTGGAAGCGGCGGGCGAAGGTCCGGGGTGACATGTGGGTCTGGGCGGCCAGCTGCTCGACGGTCATCTCCTCGTCGAGGTGGCGTTCCATCCAGGCGAGCGTGTCGCCGACCGTGTCGCACGGGGTGCGCGGCAGCGGTCGCTTGATGTACTGCGCCTGGCCGCCGTCCCGGTGCGGGGGGACGACCATGCGGCGCGCGACGGCGTTCGCCACGGCCGGTCCGTGCGCCTGGCGGACCAGGTGCAGGGCGGCGTCGATGCCCGCGGCCGTGCCTGCCGAGGTGATGACGGAGCCCTCGTCCACGTAGAGCACGTCCGGCTCGACGCGGGCCTTCGGGAAGCGCCGGGCCAGCTCGTCGGAGTGCCGCCAGTGGGTGGTGCAGCGACGGCCGTCCAGTAGTCCGGCCGCGCCGAGGACGAAGGAACCGGAGCAGACGCTCAGCACGCGTGCGCCGCGCTCCACGGCCCGGCGCAGGGCGTCGAGGGCCTCCTGGGGGTACTCCCGGTCGATGAAGTGGCTCCCCGCGGGTACGGCGATGAGATCGGCCTCCTCCAGGCGGTCCAGCCCGTAGGGGGTGCTGATGGAGAACCCGGCGTGTGTCCGCAGGACCGGTCCCTCCGCCGACACGACGGCGAAGTCGTAGACCGGCAGCCCGTCCTCGGAGCGGTCGAGCCCGAACACCTCGCACACGACGCCGAGTTCGAAGGGGTGGATCTCGTCCAGCAGCAGGGCGGCGACATTCTTCAGCATGACGCCAGTGTGGCAGTAATTCGATGCTGTGTGACAGTCCTGCCACTGCCGGAATCCCGGCGCAGGGACGACAGTGGAGTCATGAACACATTCCTGAGCTACCTGGTCATAGCCGCACTTGTCGCCCTTATCCTGCTTCCCGCCCTCGTCGGGCACGCACAGGAGCGCCGGATCGACCGCCAACTGAGGGAGGCGGAGCGCGGCAGGACCCCGGCGCCACGGGGAACGGCAGGTGCCGCGCAGCCGGTCGTGGCCACGCGGCACCTGTTCGCCGGGAGTTGGGCGAGGGTCTAGAAGTCGTCGTCGAAGCCGACCGAGCCCTCCACCGCCACCTGGTAGGCGGACGGCCGGCGCTCGAAGAAGTTCGTGAGCTCCTGGACCCCCTGCAGCTCCATGAACGAGAAGGGGTTCTCGGATCCGTAGAGCGGCGGGAAGCCGAGCCGGGTGAGCCGCTGGTCGGCGACGCACTCCAGGTACTGGCGCATCGACTCGGTGTTCATACCGGGCAGGCCCTCGCCGCACAGGTCACGCCCGAACTGCAGCTCCGCCGCGACGGCCTCCTTCAGCATGTCGGTGACCTGCTGCTGGAGGGCGTCGTCGAAGAGCTCGGGCTCCTCCTTGCGGACGGTGTCCACGACCTCGAACGCGAAGTTCATGTGCATCGTCTCGTCACGGAACACCCAGTTGGTGCCGGTGGCCAGACCGTGCAGCAGACCGCGCGAGCGGAACCAGTACACGTACGCGAAGGCGCCGTAGAAGAACAGCCCCTCGATGCAGGCCGCGAAGCAGATCAGATTCAGCAGGAACCTGCGGCGGTCGGCCTGCGTCTCCAGCTGGTCGATCTTCTCGACGGAGTCCATCCACCGGAAGCAGAACTGCGCCTTCTCGCGGATCGAGGGGATCTCCTCGACCGCGTCGAAGGCCGCCGCGCGGTCCGCCGGATCGGGGAGGTACGTGTCGAGCAGCGTCAGGTAGAACTGGACGTGCACGGCCTCCTCGAACAGCTGACGCGACAGGTACAGCCGCGCCTCCGGGGAGTTGATGTGCTTGTAGAGCGTCAGCACCAGGTTGTTGGAGACGATCGAGTCACCCGTGGCGAAGAACGCCACCAGCCGTCCGATCATGTGCTGCTCGCCGGGGGAGAGCTTGGCGAGATCGGCGACGTCGGAGTGGAGGTCGACCTCCTCGACCGTCCAGGTGTTCTTGATCGCGTCCCGGTAGCGCTCGTAGAAGTCCGGGTAGCGCATGGGGCGCAGGGTCAGTTCGAAACCCGGGTCGAGCAGGTTCTTGTTCTCGTGGGAGCTCATTACTGGCAGGCCTCGCAGGACTCGGGGTTTTCGAGCGAGCAGGCGAGGGCGTCCGCGTCGGGTGCCGAGGCCTGCTGTACGGGAATGGGTGCGGCCGCGGGTGCCGTCCCGGACGCGGCACGGGCGATCCGGGTGGCGGGACGCGAGCGCAGGTAGTACGTCGTCTTCAGCCCCTGCTTCCAGGCGTACGCGTACATGGAGGAGAGCTTGCCGATCGTCGGCGTCTCCAGGAACAGGTTCAGGGACTGGCTCTGGTCGAGGAACGGCGTACGGGCCGCCGCCATGTCGATCAGCCCGCGCTGGGGGATCTCCCACGCCGTGCGGTACAGCGCCCGCACGTCCGCGGGGATCCAGGCGAAGCCCTGTACGGAGCCGCTGGCCTCGCGCAGTGCCTCACGGGTCCGCGCGTCCCACACGCCGAGCTTCTTCAGCTCGTCCACCAGGTAGGCGTTGACCTGGAGGAACTCACCGCTGAGCGTCTCGCGCTTGAAGAGGTTGGAGACCTGGGGCTCGATGCACTCGTACACGCCGGCGATCGAGGCGATCGTCGCCGTGGGCGCGATGGCGAGCAGCAGGGAGTTGCGCATCCCGGTCCTGGCGACCCGGGCGCGCAGCGCGTCCCAGCGCTCCGGCCAGTTCAGCTCGGTGTCGTAGTGGTCGGGGTGCAGCACACCGCGGGCCGCGCGCGTCTCGGACCAGGCGGGGAGCGGGCCGGACCGCTCGGCGAGGTCGCAGGACGCCTCGTACGCGGCGAGCATGATCCGCTCGGAGATCTTCGTGGAGAGTGCGCGGGCCTCCGGCGAGTCGAAGGGCAGCCGCAGCTGGAAGAAGACGTCCTGCAGACCCATCGCGCCCAGGCCCACCGGGCGCCAGCGGGCGTTGGACCGGCCGGCCTGCTCGGTCGGGTAGAAGTTGATGTCCACCACCCGGTCGAGGAAGGTCACGGCGGTGCGCACGGTGGCGTCCAGCCGCTCCCAGTCCATCTCCCCGCCGGCGACGAACGCGCCGAGGTTGACGGACCCCAGGTTGCAGACGGCCGTCTCGCCGTCGTCGGTGACCTCGAGGATCTCGGTGCAGAGATTGGAGGAGTGCACGACCCGGCCCGGCTCCGCGGTCTGGTTCGCCGTACGGTTGGAGGCGTCCTTGAACGTCATCCAGCCCTGCCCCGTCTGGGCCAGCGTGCGCATCATCCGGCCGTACAGCTCACGCGCGGGCATCGTCTTGCGGGCCAGGCCGGCCGCCTCCGCCTCGCGGTAGGCGGTGTCGAACGCGTCGCCCCACAGGTCGACCAGCCCGGGCACGTCCGCAGGCGAGAACAGCGACCACTCGGTGTCCGCGTCGACGCGCCGCATGAACTCGTCCGGAATCCAGTGCGCGAGGTTCAGGTTGTGCGTGCGCCGCTGGTCCTCGCCCGTGTTGTCGCGCAGCTCCAGGAACTCCTCGATGTCCGCGTGCCAGGTCTCCAGGTAGACGGCGGCGGCGCCCTTGCGGCGGCCCCCCTGGTTGACCGCGGCGACCGAGGCGTCGAGCGTCTTCAGGAACGGCACGATGCCGTTCGAGTGCCCGTTGGTGCCCCGGATCAGTGAACCGCGCGCGCGGATGCGGGAGTACGAGAGACCGATGCCACCCGCGTGCTTGGAGAGGCGCGCCACCTGGTGGTAGCGGTCGTAGATCGAGTCGAGCTCGTCCATGGGCGAGTCCAGCAGGTAGCAGGAGGACATCTGCGGGTGCCGGGTGCCGGAGTTGAAGAGCGTGGGGGAGGAAGGGAGGTAGTCGAGCCGGCTCATCAGGCCGTACAGCGAGGCCACTTCGTCCAGGGCGTGCGCGGAGGTGTTCTCGGCGAGGCCGGCGGCGACCCGCAGCATGAAGTGCTGCGGGGTCTCGATGACCTGGCGGGTGAGCGGATGGCGCAGCAGATAGCGGCTGTGCAGCGTCCGCAGGCCGAAGTATCCGAAGCGGTCGTCGGCACGGTCGGCGAGCGCCTGCTCGACCAGCACGTCGAGGGCCGCCGCGTGCAGCGTGACGAACTCGGCCGTGCGGTCGGCAATCAGACCCTCACGGTGACCGGTGGCGACCGAGGCGGAGAAGGAGACCGCGCCCTGGCCGGCCGCCTCGTCCGCGATCGAGCGGGTGAGGAGCCGGGCGGCGAGCCGGGAGTAGGCGGGGTCCTCGGAGATCAGCCCCGCGGCTGCCTCGGTGGCCAGCGTGCGCAGCTCCGCCTCGTCCGACCGGGCGCTGCGGCCGCGCAGCGCGGCGGCGGCGACCCGTCCGGGGTCGGTGTCGGGCAGATCGACGGTGAGGTCGGTCAGGGTCCGCAGCAGTGCGGTCCCGGGCCCGTCGGGCGTGGACTCGGCTGAATCGATCGCTGAAACCGGATCGGCTGGCGCGATGGTCACTGGGGCTATCCCTCGCTCGGCTCGGGGCCGGCGGGAGCGGGGGAGCCGGGCAGGACGGTGCCCGGGTGGGGGCAGCCCTGTGTACGGCGTCCACCGGCCCTCCGCGAGGCCCGGACGTGTGGCTTCCGGCTCGGTCGAGCCGGAAGCGCTGTCGGCAGGTCTTCGGACTCCCGGGTGCACAGAAGCACACCGATCACACCGTTGCGGGACAGTTCCGGATTCGCACCGGATTCCCCTGCGGCGACAGCGAGCACGAGCATACATGTGGGGGCCGTCCCGGGAGACAGCCCCCACATGTTGTGTCGCGCTTCGTCGGGGGTCGGGTGAAACGTCCGGAGCGGGATGTCGGCAATGGGCTTCCGTACCCGTTCCGGAGCCGGTGCGAGGCACGGAAAGAGGGGCCGGCGGCCGGCGTGCAAGGGGTGCGGCGCGCGCGGAACCGGCCCGGAGGCCCGGCGCGCGGGAAGTGCCCGGGCGGGTGTCCGCGGGGGTGGGGCCGCCGTCGACGGGCGCGGCGGGGGGTGCTCAGGACGACCGGGAACGCAGCGGGCCGCCGCCCCTGGGGAGGACGCGGCGGCCCGGACCGGAAGCCTGTGCCGGGGCGGGGTCAGTGGCCGCCCGGGGCGCCCACCGTGGCCGGCGGGAGCTTCTCCTGGACGCCGGGGTCGCCCACGTCCGCCGTGTAGTCGGACGGAGACGTCTCGTCGATGCCTGCCGGTGCCTTCAGCGCGTTGAGGACGAACGTCAGGACGACGACCACGACGACGTTGAGCACGAACGCGGTGAGACCGATGTAGCCGATCTCGCCGATACCGGGGATCTCCTTCGACGATCCGCCGAAGTGCTTCTGGGTGGGGCTCGCGACGCCGTACGCGGCCACGGTGCCGTACAGCATGCCGACCGCCCAGCCCGCGATCAGGGCCCAGCGGTGGAACCAGCGGGTGAACAGGCCGCCGACCAGGGCCGGCATCGTCTGGAGGATCCAGATCCCGCCGAGCAGCTGGAAGTTGATCGCGACCGTCTTGTCCATGGTGAGGACGAAGGCGAGCGCTCCGACCTTGACGAAGAGCGAGACCAGCTTGGAGACCTTGGTCTCCTGGGCGGGTGTGGCGTCGGGTTTGATGAAGTCCTTGTAAATGTTACGGGTGAAGAGGTTTGCCGCCGCGATCGACATGATCGCCGCAGGCACCAGTGCGCCGATTCCGATGGCGGCGAATGCCACACCGGCGAACCAGGCGGGGAACATGTTCTCGAACAGCTGCGGAATGGCCAAC
Organism: Streptomyces clavifer; assembly: GCF_036345975.1. Taxonomy (NCBI): domain Bacteria; kingdom Bacillati; phylum Actinomycetota; class Actinomycetes; order Kitasatosporales; family Streptomycetaceae; genus Streptomyces; species Streptomyces clavifer. The sequence goes on from NZ_CP107793.1 coordinate 4,992,266, forward strand.
TGGCCGTTGTCCACCTTCACCCCGGCCGCGATCGCCATGAATCCGAGCAGGGCCAGCAGGCCCAGCATCAGCGAATAGAGCGGCAGGATCGTGGTGTTGCGCCGGATCACCTCACGGCTGCGGCTGGAGAGCGTCGCCGTGATGGAGTGCGGGTACATGAAGAGCGCGAGCGCCGAACCCAGCGCCAGGGTGGCATATCCCCACTGGCCCATCTCGCCCGGGACGAGACCCGATACGGGCTTTCCCGCAGCCTCGTTCTTGGCCGAGAACGCCTCACCGGCCTTGGCGAAGATGTCGTCGAAGCCGCCGAGCTTGATCGGGATGTAGATGATCGCCACCGCGATGACCAGATAGATCAGGCCATCCTTGACGAACGCGATCAGCGCGGGCGCGCGGAGCCCCGACGAGTAGGTGTACGCGGCGAGCACGGCGAACGCGATCAGCAGCGGCAGGTCCTTGATGAACCAGTGCGTGGTCTCGCCGCCGCCGACGCCCATCACGTCCAGCACGGCCTGGATGCCGACCAGCTGGAGCGCGATGTAGGGCATCGTGGCGAGGATGCCGGTGACGGCGACCGCCAGCGAGAGCCCCTTCGAGCCGAAGCGGCCGCGGACGAAGTCCGAGGTGGTGACGTACCCGTGCTTGTGCGAGACGGACCACAGGCGGGGGAGGAAGGTGAAGATCAGCGGGTAGACGAGAATCGTGTAGGGGACGGCGAAGAAGCCGGCCGCGCCCGCCGCGTAGATCGCCGCGGGGACCGCGACGAAGGTGTACGCCGTGTAGAGGTCGCCGCCGAGCAGGAACCAGGTGACCCAGGTACCGAACGACCGGCCGCCCAGGCCCCATTCGTCCAGGCTGGCCTCGTTCTCGGCCTTGCGCCAGCGCGCCGCCATGAATCCGATGACCGTGACGGCCACGAAGAAGAAGATGAATACGGCTAGTGCCACGCCGTTCACGCCGTCCTTCATGCCGACGCACCCCCCTTGCGGGCGCGCTGGTCACGCTGCCACAGCACGTACGCGACCATGGTGAGTGCGGTCGAGAGGAGCACCCAGAGCATTTGGTACCAATAGAAGAACGGGATACCGATAAAGGTCGGTTCAACCCTCGCGTACGAACTCACCCAGAGCATCGCGACGAACGGTGCGATCAGACAGAGTGCGATGACCACCCTCGCTGGTGTCACTGTCGGCGGTTTCACTTCGGTATCTTCTGACATGTGGCGACTCCGTCCCCTCGCTGATCACCTGTAGTAATGCGCAGGAAATCTAAGCGCGAGAAACGGGCAGCGTCACCCCCCGTCCGCATTGCGGTCCTGCAACGGTCCGGCGTCGCCCGAAATGACTGATCCCCCTGCGGGCGCAAGGGGATCGGTCCTACGTGACGGTCAGTCGGTCGGCCGTTTCAGGCGGGCCACGAACTTGTACCGGTCGCCCCGGTACACCGAGCGCACCCACTCCACCGGCTCGCCGTGTCCGTCGATCGAGTGCCTGGACAGCATGAGCATCGGCAGGCCCACGTCCGTACCGAGCAGTCCCGCCTCACGCGGGGTGGCGAGTGAGGTCTCGATGGTCTCCTCGGCCTCCGCCAGGCGGACGTCGTACACCTCGGCCAGTGCGGTGTAGAGCGAGGTGTACTTCACCAGCGAGCGGCGCAGTGCGGGAAAGCGCTTGGCCGACAGGTGGGTGGTCTCGATGGCCATGGGCTCACCGCTGGCGAGCCGGAGCCGCTCGATCCGCAGCACCCGCCCGCCCGTCGTGATGTCCAGCAGTCCGGCGAGCGTGTCGTCCGCTGTGACGTAACCGATGTCCAGCAGCTGAGATGTCGGCTCCAGGCCCTGGGCGCGCATGTCCTCGGTGTAGGAGGTGAGCTGCAGCGCCTGGGAGACCTTCGGTTTGGCGACGAAGGTGCCCTTGCCCTGGATGCGTTCCAGCCTGCCCTCCACGACCAGTTCCTGGAGCGCCTGGCGCACGGTGGTGCGCGAGGTGTCGAACTCGGCTGCCAGGGTCCGCTCGGGCGGCACCGGGGTGCCGGGCGGCAGGGTGTCGGTCATGTCCAGGAGGTGGCGCTTGAGCCGGTAGTACTTGGGGACGCGCGCCGTCCGCGCACCCGCACCCGCACCCGTCTCGCCCGTACTGCTGGCCCCGTCGGTACCCATGGCCCGCCTTCCCGACTGCTGCGTTGCTGCCGTCACCGGCTCCTCCGTCTGTCGCGGCTCACATGGTGGCACGGTCCGGTCACGGGTCGTCGCCCTCCCTTAGATGTCGGTCCTATAACGGACGCGAGTGCACTTCTTATACACCCTTGACACCCCTAAAGGTCTAGGCCAAGCTCCCGGTACTGGTCTAAACCATTAAAGACCAGGTCCCAGCCCCACAGGCAGTACTGGTCGTACATTTCCGCGGTGGGCGGGGGGTTGCTGGTATCCCTGAGGAGGGTGTGGCATGAAGCGCAAGCTCATAGCGGCAGTAGGCGTCGCAGCGATGATGACCGGTATCGCGGCGTGTGGTGGGGACAGTGGTGACAACGCTTCGAAGGACCCGAAGGACCGTACCGAGAGCCTGACGGTCTGGCTCATGGTCGACGCGCAGAGCACCTGGCCGGAGCTGGTCAAGGACGTCAACGCGCAGTTCAAGAAGAAGTACCCGAAGGTCAAGGTCGACGTCCAGTACCAGCAGTGGGCGGACAAGGCCAAGAAGCTCGACACCGCGCTCGGTGGTGACAAGTTCCCGGACGTCGTCGAGCTCGGCAACACCGAGACGATGCAGTACATCCTCAACGGCGCGCTCGCCGAGATCGACCCCGCGAAGTACGACAACTCGGACACCTGGATCAAGGGTCTCAAGGACACCTGTACGTTCGAGGGCAAGCAGTTCTGCGTGCCTTACTACGCAGGCGCCCGTGTCGCCCTCTACAACAAGGACATGTTCAAGAAGGGCACCGGCAGCGACGCGCTTCCGGAGACCGAGGCCGAGATGCTCACGGCGCTCGACAAGGTCTCGGCCGAGTACAACAAGAAGGACAAGCGCTTCTCGTCCCTCTACCTGCCGGGCCGTTACTGGTACGCGGCCATGTCCTACGTCGCGGGCTACGGCGGCTCCATCGCCGAGTACGACGAGGGCGCGAAGGAGTGGAAGGGCAACCTCTCCTCCGCCGAGTCCCAGAAGGGCATCGAGCACTTCGTCAACCTGGTCAAGAAGTACAACAAGGCCGACCTGACGAAGGACGAGCAGGACCACGCCAACGTCATGGCCAACGAGAAGGCGGCCCTGATCTACGGCAACGGCTGGGAGGCCGGCTCGGTCGTCGACGGTGCCAACAACGGCAACCCGAAGCTCGAGGGCAAGATCGGCACGGCCGGCATGCCCGGCCCGAACGGCAAGGCCCTCCCCTCCTTCATCGGCGGCTCGGACCTCGCGGTGACCGCGAAGTCCAAGGTTACCGACCTGGGCGAGGAGTGGGTCTCGCTCTTCACCAGCGAGAAGTCGCAGGAGGTGCTCACCTCCAAGAACATCCTCCCGAACAACGAGAAGCAGCTCGAGCCGCTGAAGGCGAAGCCCGAGACGGCCGCCGTCGCCAACGCGGTGCCGGACGCCTGGTTCACGCCGATCGCGCCGGGCTGGACCTCCATCGAGAAGGAGGAGGTCCTGGAGAACATGCTCCTCGAGATCCTCAAGGGCACCTCGGTGGCCGACGCCGCCAAGACGGCCGACGAGAAGATCAACGAGCTCATCAACAAGTAGTCCCGAGCCTTCGGCTCTCCAGGCGGGGGCCCGGCGAAATCCGGGCCCCCGCCCCCTTTTCTTAGGTTGAGAACGCCGTGATTCCCGGGTGCAGATCCCCGGAATCCCGATGGAAGGTCAGTCACGTGACTGCTGCCGACACCCAGGCCGCCGGTCCACCGGTCCCCGTACCGCGTGTCCCGGAGAAGACCGGGACCTCGCCCTCCAAGCAGGAAACCGCCGGGCCACGCCCGAAGAAGCGGCGGAAGAAGGGGGAGCTCCTCCCCTACTTCCTGATCCTGCCGGCGATCCTGGCGATCGCCGCCGTCTACGTCTACCCGCTGATCAAGACCGTGATCATGTCCTTCCAGGACCTGGGGCGGGCGGCTCTCTGGGGCAACGGCGAGACCCCCTGGGTCGGCTTCGAGCAGTTCACCAACATCCTCGGCGACCCGGAGTTCTGGTCGGTCGTCGGACGGACCGTCGTCTTCATGACCGTCTGCGTCGTGCTGACCATGGGCATCGGCCTGCTGATCGCCCTCATGATGCTGAGGCTGTCCACCTGGGTGCGGCTCGTCCTCACCGTGGCGCTGATCGCCGCCTGGTCCATGCCGCTCATGGTCGCCGCGTCGGTCTTCCGATGGCTCTCCGACTCCGACTACGGTCTGATCAACACCCTGCTCGCCGACCTCACCGGCAACGAGGACAGGTGGCTCGGCCACAACTGGTTCCTCAACCCCTGGCAGGGCTTCGGCATCATCACGCTCCTGGTCGTCTGGGGGGCCATCCCGTTCGTCGTGATCACGATGTACGCCGCCCTCACCCAGGTCCCCAAGGAGCTGGAGGAGGCGGCGTCCCTCGACGGTGCCTCCGCCTTCGGCGTCTACCGCTTCGTGACCTGGCCCGTCATCAAGCCGGTCTTCACGATGGTCGCCACACTCTCGGTCATCTGGGACTTCAACGTCTTCGGCCAGATCTGGCTGCTGCGCGGCAACAAGCCCGAGCCCGACTACGAGACCCTCGGCCTCTACTCCTTCTCCAAGGCCTTCGAGTCCACTTCCTTCAGCCAGGGCAGTGCGATCGCTCTGATCACCGTCCTGATGCTCTCCGGTGTCGCCGTGTACTACCTGCGCCAGCTGATCAAGACGGGAGAGGTCGAATGAGCGCCTCCACGCCCACGAACGCGCCGGCCCAGGTCCTGAGGCCCGACCGCAAGAGGAACCGCCTCGGCTACAACATCCTGGCGCTGGTCACAGCCGCGATCATGGCCTTCCCGGTCTACTGGCTGATCGTCAGCTCACTGCGCCCCAACCACGAGATCCGGTCGTACGACCAGACCCTGTGGCCGTCCTCCCTCACCTTCGACAACTTCGCGCGTGCGGTGAAGCAGGACAACTTCGCCACGGCGATCCAGTCGAGCCTCATCGTCTCGGTCACCGCGGTGGTCGGCGGCATGATCATCGCGACGCTCGCCGCGCTCGCCATCGGACGCTTCCGCTTCTTCGGGCGCAAGGCACTCATGATGATCATGATCCTGGTCCAGATGCTGCCGCCGACCGCGATGCTGATCCCCATCTACCTCCAGCTCAACGCCCTGGGCGGCATCGACGAGTACTGGGGACTCATCGTCGTCTACCTGGTGTCCACACTGCCCTTCGCGACCATCATGATCCGCGGGTTCGTGATCAACATCCCGGTGGAGCTCGAGGAGTCCGCGATGGTGGACGGCTGCACGCGCATGGGGGCGTTCCGCCGGGTCATCTTCCCGCTGCTCGCCCCGGGACTCGCGGCCGCTTCCATCTTCGCCCTGGTCAACGCGTGGAACGAGTACCTCTTCGCGTACATCCTGATCAACGACAACTCCAAGTACACGCTCAACGTCTGGCTGATGACCTTCACCACCGAGCGGGGTACGGACTACGGCGCCCTGATGGCCGCCTCCACGCTCATCTCCATCCCTGTCGTCATCTTCTTCATGATCATCCAGGGGAAGATGGCCACGGGTCTTACCTCCGGCGCAGTGAAGGGATGACCCGCGCCATGACCACCCTCGTATCCACCACGGACACCGTCACGCGCGACGCGCTCGCCGTCCTCCAGCCCGGGTTCACCGGGACGACCGCCCCCGACTGGCTGCTGCGCAGACTCGGCGAGGGCCTGGCCTCCGTCGGGCTGTTCGGCCGCAACATCGAATCGCCGGCCCAGCTGGCCGCGCTCACCGCCCAGCTGCGGGCGGTGCGGGACGACGTGCTCGTCGCGATCGACGAGGAGGGCGGCGACGTCACGCGGCTGGAGGTCCGGCACGGGTCCTCCTTCCCCGGGAACTTCGCCCTCGGCTCCGTCGACGACGTGGACCTCACCAGGGAGGTCGCCCGGGAGCTCGGCCGCCGGCTGGCCGAGTGCGGCGTCAACCTCAACTGGGCGCCGTCCGCGGACGTCAACTCCAACCCGGGCAATCCGGTCATCGGCGTACGGTCCTTCGGTGCCGACACCGCGCTCGTCGCCCGGCACACCGCGGCCTACGTCGAGGGCCTCCAGTCCGCGGGCGTCGCCGCCTGCACCAAGCACTTCCCCGGGCACGGCGACACCGAGGTCGACTCGCACCACGCGCTGCCGCGCATCGATGTGGACCTGGACACCCTGCACGCCCGTGAGCTGGTGCCCTTCCGTGCGGCCATCGCCGCGGGTTCCCAGTGCGTGATGAGTGCACATATCCTGCTTCCCGCGCTCGACCCGGCGCGGCCCGCGACGCTGAGCCCGCAGATCCTCACCGGTCTGCTGCGCCAGGAGCTGGGCTACGAGGGGCTGATCGTCACCGACGGCATGGAGATGGACGCCATCGCCGGCACGTACGGCATCGAGCGCGGATCGGTCCTCGCCATCGCCGCGGGTGCCGACGCCATCTGCGTCGGCGGCGGGCTGGCGGACGAGGACACCGTGCTGCGGCTGCGCGACGCGCTCGTGGAGGCGGTCAGGACCGGTGAACTGGCCGAGGAACGGCTGGCCGACGCGGCCGCACGGGTACGGGCCCTCGCGTCCTGGACGCAGCGGGCCAGGGGGGCGGCTCCGGCGCCGGGCGCGGACACGCAGGAGGGGACCGCGCCCGGCATCGGGCTCGTGGCGGCCCGCCGCGCCGTGACCGTCACGGGCCACGCCGCGCCGCTGGGCGAGCCCGCGTACGTCGCCGCCTTCACCCCGGTGGCGAACATCGCCGTCGGCGACGAGACCCCCTGGGGCGTCGCGGCCGAGCTTTCCCGGGTGCTGCCCGGCACCGGGACGGACACCTACGGCAACGGGAGCGGGGACCCCGCGGCCGAGGTACTGAGGGCGGCGGGGGAGCGGCGCATCGTCGCGGTCGTCCGTGACGAGCACCGGCACGCGTGGATGAGCGCGGCCCTGGACGCGCTGGTGGCGGCACGCCCCGACACGATCGTGGTCGAGATGGGGCTCTCCGAGGCGCCGCCCCGGGGAGCGCCGCACATCGCCACACACGGTGCGGCGCGTGTGTGCGGGGTCGCGGCGGCGGAGGCGATCATGGGAGCGCGTGACGCGTGAGTGTGCGGGGAGGTGTGGCCGGGGCGTCCGCCCCGGCCACACCTCCCCTTCACACGACCGGCTCGAGGCCGGCGACACGAAGGCCGGGCACCCCGCGGGGGGATGCCCGGCCTTCGTGTCGCGGAAGTCCTACAGGCCCTGCCACCGCGGCTTCGCAGCATAGGTGGCGCGGAAGTAGTCCGCGAGCTTCAGCTTCGACGCGGCGGCCTCGTCGACCACCACCGTGGCGTGCGGGTGCAGCTGCAGTGCGGACGCCGGCACGATCGAGGCGATCGGGCCCTCGACGGTCTGGGCCACGGCGTCGGCCTTGCCCTCGCCCGTGGCCAGCAGGATCGGGTGGCGGGATTCCAGGATCGTCCCGATCCCCTGGGTGATGACGTGGCGCGGCACCTGTTCGATGTCGTCGTCGAAGAAGCGGGCGTTGTCGACCCGGGTCTGCTCGGTCAGCGTCTTGATCCGGGTACGGGAGGCGAGCGAGGAGCACGGCTCGTTGAAGCCGATGTGTCCGTCGGTCCCGATGCCGAGCAGCTGCAGGTCCACCCCGCCGGCCTCGGCGAGCGCCTTGTCGTACGCCTCGCAGGCCGCCTGGACGTCCTCGGCGGTGCCGTCCGGGCCCATGAAGGACGCCTCGGAGAGACCGAGGGGGTCGATGACCTCGCGCAGGACCACCGACCGGTAGGACTCGGGGTGCCCGGCGGGCAGTCCGACGTACTCGTCGAGCTGGCAGATGCGGGCACGCGACGCGTCCACGGCGCCGGAGCGGACCTTCGCCGCCAGGGCCTGGTAGACGGGCAGCGGGGTCGAGCCGGTGGCAACGCCGAGCAGGGCGTCGGGCCTGCGGCTCAGCAGGGCGCCGATGGCCTCCGCGATGAGCTCGCCGCCTGCCGTGGCGTCCGGGACGATGACAACTTCCACGCTGTGCCTGCCGATCTGGAGAGTGGCGTCATGTGGTATAGACCAATATGGGATTCAATCTAGCAGACCGGGGCGTCGCGGGGGTGAACCGTTCGTGCGTGTGCGGCCCCTGTCGCCCCGTCGGCGGGCGCCCGGCCCGGCGGACGCGAACGGGCGGAGCCGGGGCGGCGGGGGGAGCTGCCCCGGCGGGGTCCGGCCGGCGGGAAAGGTCGCCGCGGTGACGGGAGCGGCCCCCGGAAACACCCGCGGGCCGCGGCGCCGGGACGGGACCCTCGGCCCGTCCGGCACCGCAGCCCGGAGCTACCTGGCCGGCGGTGTGCGGTGCCCCCGGCCACTGGAGGCACCGGCGCAGTCAGGGCAGAGAGCGCCGGTTGCCTCGGTCCGCTCTCCTGTGCGGGGAGAGCGGAGGTCTGTCTTGTACATGATGCTCGTACAGAGTGATGTTCGTACAGGATGCATTGTGGACTAGACCAATAGTCCGTGTCCATCCTCGGTCGCCCGCATCCGGCGTGCGACGCACCACGCGGCGTCGCCGCGGGGTCGCTCCTCCCAGTGTCACGCATGCGCGGGCCGATCGGTTCGGAACCTCACGGTATCCACAGGTACGCTCGCACACGTGCCCTCCATGAACGACCTTGTCCGCCAGCACACAGCCCTGAGTGACACCGACCTCGAGTGGCTCCATCTGCTGGTCTCGGAGTGGCAGCTGCTCTCCGACCTGTCCTTCGCCGACCTCGTCCTGTGGGTGCCCACCCGCGACGGGACCCGCTATGTGTCCGTGGCGCAGATGCGGCCCAACACCGGCCCCACCTCCTACCAGGACGACATGGTCGGCCATCTCGTACCGCGCGGCCGGCGTCCGCTGCTGGACGCCGCCCTGGACGAGGGCCGGATCGTGCGCGAGGGGGACCCGGAGTGGCGGGAGGAGGTCCCCGTGCGGGTCGAGTCGATTCCCGTACGCAGGGAGGGGCGCATCCTCGGTGTCATCGCCCGCAACACCAACCTCCTCACCGTGCGCACGCCGTCCCGGCTGGAGCTCACCTACCTCCAGTCCGCCTCCGACCTGGCCCAGATGATCGCCGCCGGGTCCTTCCCGTTCCCGGGGCAGCAGGTCGACATGGACGCGTCCCCGCGCGTGGGCGACGGGCTGATCAGGCTCGATGCCGACGGCGTCGTCCAGTACGCCAGCCCCAACGGCCTCTCCGCCTACCACCGCCTCGGCCTCGCCTCCGATCTGGTCGGCCACCACCTCGGCGCGACCACCGCCGAGCTCGCACCCTCGCGCGGGCCGGTGGACGAGGCCCTGGTCAAGGTGGCCAGTGGCTACGCGCCCCGGGAGTTCGAGGTCGAGGGCGCCGGCGGGGTGATCCAGCTGCGGGCGATTCCGCTCAAGCCCAAGGGCGTCCGCATCGGATCGCTGGTCCTGCTCCGTGACGTCACGGAACTGCGCCGCCGTGAGCGGGAGTTGATCACGAAGGATGCCACCATCCGGGAGATCCACCACCGGGTGAAGAACAACCTCCAGACGGTGGCTGCCCTGTTGCGGCTCCAGGCCCGGCGGATGGATTCGGAGCAGGGCCGCGAGGCGCTCAACGAGGCGGTGCGGCGCGTCGGTTCGATCGCGATCGTGCATGAGACGCTGTCCCAGAATCTGGACGAGCGGGTGGAGTTCGACGAGATCGCCGACCGGGTCATCGCCATGGTCTCCGAGATCTCCCCCGGCAAGGTCACCTGCCGCCGCACGGGCCGCTTCGGGGTCCTGGACGCGGAAGTGGCCACTCCGCTCTCGATGGTGCTCACGGAGGTGCTGCAGAACGCGCTGGAGCACGCGTTCACTCCGGCCGAGCGCGGCACGGTCGAAGTGTCCGCGGTGCGTGGCGGATCCCCGACCGAGGGGCGACTGCTCATCACCGTTGCGGACGACGGATGCGGCCTTCCCGAAGGCTTCGATCCGCAGCGGGCCGGCAATCTGGGTCTGCAGATCGTGCGGACGCTGGTGGAGGGCGAGCTGGGCGGCACCTTCGGCATGGTCCCGGCACCCGAGCGCGGCACGCAGGTCGTGCTCGACATCCCGGTCCGGAACGACAAGTAGCCGATCCGCATGCCGGCACCTCGCGGCATCAAGTGGCCTCAGCGCACAGCACAGTGGGCCCGGACCGTGGTGACGGTCCGGGCCCACTGTGCTGTGCTCACGTTGCTATGCGCTTCGGGGGTACTGCGCGCTGCGACTCGAAGGCGGGGCTGTGCGTACGCTCTGTACGCGCCGCCTGGCTGAGGCTCGTCATGCGGGGGGCGTCGGTCAGGCGCTGGCGTTACGCGCCCGGTTGCGAGCGGCGCGGCGCTTCATTGCGCGGCGCTCGTCCTCGCTGAGGCCACCCCAGACGCCGGAGTCCTGGCCGGACTCGAGCGCCCACTGCAGGCACTGCTCCATGACGGGGCAGCGACGGCAGACGGCCTTGGCTTCCTCGATCTGCAGCAGCGCAGGACCGGTGTTGCCGATGGGGAAGAACAGCTCCGGGTCTTCCTCACGACAAACGGCGTTGTGACGCCAGTCCATGGCTGCTACCTCTCCTTGGTATTACATGCTGATGCTTGTGAATGTGAACGCTTTCACGAATCCCCCCGCAGACGAAGGTCCGACGCCCAGATGAACTGGTTGTGGTCCTGTTGTGGTGAGGAGGGGTTCTGGCTCTCAGTGGATGCCGGTGTTGCGGGCTGTCCCGATCGCCATGTAGAGATTCGCAAACCTCGGCGGCGGATACAACCCCTTCTGGAAAGTTTTTTTTGATTCCTCGGTGTCGACTAGGTCACAGCCGTACTTCTAAGGGGTGCGGGCCAGCCCAAACGTTCGAGTCAAAGGACTTTGGGCCCTTCCACTCACACAATCACACGCAGTGCACGGCGTACGCCTGTGAACGTCACGCTCGTACGCAGTCCCAGGTGGTCGCCGTCCATCTGAAAGGGCAGTGGCGCCTTTGAATGCAAGGTGAAGTCGCTGAGGTCGTGGAGGGAGACGGCGTGCTTGCCGTGCGGGCCCTTCCGGGGGCTCGAAGTGAGCAGCTGGGTGGCGTACCGGGCCACCGCGGGGGTGGTGAGGCGCTTCAGTCCGAGGATGTCCAGGCCGGTGTCGAAGGACGCCCTGGGAGCGGCGTACATCGGGCGATTCCCCAGGTAGGTCCAGGGTGCGGTGTTGCAGACGATGGACAGCGCGAGGTCCGTGACCGGGTCCTGCCCCGGCACGTCCAGGGTGATCAGGCCGTTGCGCCGGTGCGGCTCCTCCAGGAACTGTCGCAGCACCTGGCGCACGTACAGCGGGTGGGTCGAGCGCTTGCCGCGCTCGCGCTTCTGTTCGACCCGGCCGAGGACGCCGGCGTCGAATCCGAGTCCGGCGCAGAAGGTGAACCAGCGTTCGGGGACGGCCTCGTCCGCCGTGCCCGGGGTGCCGGCCGCGAGGCCCAGGCCCACAGTGCGCTCGCTGCGGTCGGCGAGGGCGTCCAGGATGGCGCCGGTCGCTTCCACGGCGTCGTTGGGGATGCCCAGGGCGCGTGCGAACACGTTGGTGGAGCCGCCGGGAACCACGGCGAGGCTCGGCAGGCTGTCTATGTCGGGCCCGCGGTGCAGCAGGCCGTTGACCACCTCGTTGACCGTGCCGTCGCCGCCGAGGGCGACGACCAGGTCGATGTCGTCGGAGTCCGCAGCCCGTCGTCCCAGGTCCCGGGCGTGCCCGCGGTACTCCGTGGTCACGGCCTCGAGCTTCATCTCGCTCGCCAGGGCGTGGATCAGCACGTCACGGGTCCGCGCACTGGTAGTGGTGGCAGCTGGGTTGACCACGAGAAGTGCGCGCATGTCCGCCAGGGTACCTACCGTGCGGTACCGCTCCGACGCCGTGATCCACCGGTGCCCCGACAGTGACGGAGAGTGATCGGCGCCCCAGGGGGTGGCGGCGTCGGCCCCGGCTTCGCGTCGGGCGGGCCGGGATGCCAGTCTGAAGGGCGTGAGTACTCAGCAGAACACGCCGTCTTCGTCGCCCTCGGCCGGTCCGGAGAAGCCGGGCCGGATCGCCCTCGTGGCCGCGCTCAACGCCCTCGAGGGCGCGGCGCTCGTCATCGGCGGGATCTACATGCTGGTCATGGGGCTGCTCGGCAGCCCCGACAGCCCCCAGCAGGCGGAGATGGGCGGTCTCACCCTGCTGGTGCTCGGCCTGATTCCGCTGTTCGCCGCCCGGGGGCTGCTGCTGCGTCGCAGCTGGAGTCGCGGCCCGGCCCTGATCACACAGATCATGGCGCTGCCGGTGGCCTGGACCCTGCTGCGGGCGCAGGGCGCGCTGATCCCCGTGGGGATCGCTCTCGCCGTGGTCGCCGTGACGGCCCTGGTGCTGCTGCTGAGCCCCGCGACCACGCAGGCGCTGGGCATCCGGGGGCCGCGGACGACCCCCGGGGCCTGACCGCCGCGGCCCGGGGCTCCGCGTGCGCCCCGGAGGCTTCCCGGGCCGTCTACTCCTCGACGAGCAGCCGCTCGCGCAGCTGCGCGAGCGTGCGGGCCAGGAGGCGGGAGACGTGCATCTGGGAGATGCCGACCTCCTGCGCGATCTGCGACTGGGTCATGTTGCCGAAGAAGCGCAGCAGCAGGATCCGCTTCTCGCGCGGCGGGAGGTCCTCCAGCAGCGGCTTGAGCGACTCCCGGTACTCGACCCCTTCCAGCGCCTCGTCCTCGGATCCCAGCGTGTCCGCGACGGCCGGCGACTCGTCGTCCGTGTCCGGCACGTCCAGGGAGAGCGTGCTGTAGGCATTGGCCGATTCCAGCCCCTCCAGGACCTCTTCCTCGGAGATGCCCAGGCGCTCCGCCAGCTCGTGCACCGTCGGCGAACGGCCGTGCTGCTGAGAGAGCTCCGCGGTCGCCGTGGTCAGTGACAGCCGCAGCTCCTGAAGCCTGCGCGGTACCCGCACCGCCCAGCCCTTGTCGCGGAAGTGGCGCTTGATCTCACCGACGACCGTGGGGGTGGCGTACGTCGAGAACTCGACACCGCGGTCGGGGTCGAACCGGTCCACCGACTTGATCAGCCCGATGGTGGCCACCTGGGTGAGGTCGTCCAGCGGCTCGCCGCGGTTGCGGAATCTGCGGGCCAGGTGCTCCACCAGCGGCAGGTGCATGCGGACCAGCCGGTTGCGCAGCTCCGCCTTCTCCGTGGACCCGTCGGGGAGCTCCCGGAGCTCGATGAAGAGCGCCCGCGCCCCGCTGCGGTCATGTGGATCGTGGTGCCTGTGCTCGCTCATCTGGCCCGCCCGCTCTGCCTGCGGCTGCTCCACCGCGACCGTACGACCTTGCGTCCCGTCCGTACCGTCCGCACTGCCCGTACCGTCCGCGCCGTCCACCGGATGCGGCCGGGCCTGCTGCTCCGGGACCGCTGGTGGGCGCACCGCCCCGGACCGGATCGTTTCGTCCCGCACAGGACCGTCCCCGTTCCCGTCGCTCACGCCGGACCGGGTCCCGCGCCGCGCTGTTTGTAGAGGCTGATGCTGACCGTACGGTCGTCGGCGACCGTGGAGTCGACCTTCCCGGCCAGTGCGGAGAGCACCGTCCAGGCGAAGGTGTCGCGCTCGGGAGCGCGGCCGTCCGTCGTGGGCGCCGACACGGTCACCTCGAGGGAATCGTCGACGAGACGGAAGACGCAGCTGAGGACGGAGCCCGGCACGGCCTGCTGAAGCAGGATCGCGCAGGCCTCGTCGACCGCGATGCGAAGATCCTCGATCTCGTCGAGAGTGAAGTCCAAACGCGCTGCGAGGCCGGCCGTGGCCGTACGCAGCACCGACAGGTAGGCACCCGCAGCGGGCAGTCGGACCTCTACGAAGTCCTGATTACCGGGCTCGCCTGCGATCTGGGACACCCTCACCTCCAAGGTGGCACAAACTCGTTCGAGGCTCCGGGACGAGTGCCCGGAGCCATGCGGTCCGTCGTCGGTTCTGTGGTTCGGCGACGCTATCGCGCCCCATGATGCCGTGTCGCCGAGACCCCATCCCCGACCGTCACTCATGGTAGGCCCATGAGCACGCACAGTGGCTAGTGGTCTGCGGCGGTCAATTGCGAAGAACCGGCGCCGGTTTGACGTACCCAGACGTCAGACGATCGAACCGTCCGCGAAGCACCAGCGCCAGCTCTCGTCGCAATCGAAACTGCGCATGACCGGATGACCCGTGTCCTCGAAGTGTGCCGTGGCGTGTTTCAGCGGCGAAGAATCGCAGCAGCCGACGTGTCCGCAGACCAGGCAGAGCCGCAGTTGCACGGGATGGCTGCCCGCCGCCAGGCATTCCACGCAGGTCTCGCTGAGCGGGCCGGGCTCGGGGCGCGGCAGTTCGAGAAGATGCAGGCACTCACTCATGATGGCCACGTTACGTCGGATGTGAGGACAGTGAGATGGACGCATTGCAGCTGGTGGCACTCGTCGCGGTCAGCGCGGCGGTCGCCGGTGCCGCACGCAGGACCCCGGTGCCCGCCCCCCTGCTGCTGGTGGCCGTGGGCCTGCTGGCCTCCTACCTGCCGGGCGTGCCCGACTACACGCTGGACGCGCACATCGTGCTGCCGCTTCTGCTGCCGCCGCTGCTGTACACGGCCGCGGTGGACAGCTCCTACCTCGACCTGCGGGCCAATCTGCGGCCCGTCGCGCTGCTCTCCGTGGGGTACGTGCTCTTCGCGACCGTCGCCGTGGGCTGGCTGGCCTACCTGCTCGTGCCGGACCTGCCGCTCACCGCCGCACTGGTGCTCGGCGCGGTGATCGCCCCGCCGGACGCCGTCACGGCCGCCGCGATCGCCCGCCGGGTGGGCCTGCCCGCCCGGGTCACCACGATCCTCCAGGGCGAGTCCCTGGTGAACGACGCCACCGCGATCACGGCCTTCAAGGTGGCCCTCGCCGCCGCCGTCGGCGAGGGCATGAGCTGGAGCGCGGGCATCGGCGAGTTCCTGCTGGCCGCCGTCGGCGGCGTCGGCGTCGGCCTGGTGCTGATGGTGCCGCTGCACTGGCTGCGCACCCACCTCAAGGAGGCGCTGCTGCAGAACACCCTGTCGCTGCTGATCCCCTTCGTGGCCTACGCGGCGGCGGAGCGGGTGCACGCCTCCGGGGTGCTCGCCGTGGTCGTCGTCGCGCTGTACCTGGGGCACCGCTCCTGGCAGGTCGACTTCGCGACGCGGCTCCAGGAGGCCGCGGTCTGGAAGATGGTGGCGTTCGTTCTGGAGTCGGCGGTCTTCGCGCTCATCGGACTGCAGCTGCCCTTCGTGCTCAAGGGCCTCGGCACGTACGGCGTCGGCGAGGCCCTCCGGTACGCGGTCGCGGTCTTCGTCGCCGTGGTCG
The DNA here is from genome assembly GCF_036345975.1 of Streptomyces clavifer. Classification (NCBI taxonomy): domain Bacteria; kingdom Bacillati; phylum Actinomycetota; class Actinomycetes; order Kitasatosporales; family Streptomycetaceae; genus Streptomyces; species Streptomyces clavifer. The sequence continues at coordinate 5,007,800 of NZ_CP107793.1, forward strand.
TGGTCCGCTTCGTCTGGGTGTATCCGGCGACCTATCTGCCGTTGTGGCTCTCCAGGCGCATCAGGGAACGCGAACCTGCGATGCCCTGGACCTCGCCGCTGATCGTCGGCTGGGCCGGGATGCGGGGCGTCGTCTCCCTCGCCATCGCCTTCTCCATCCCGCTGGTCATGCACGACGGGGAGGACTTCCCGGCCCGCAACCTGGTGCTCTTCCTGACCTTCACGACCGTCATCGGGACCCTGGTCGTCCAGGGCCTCAGCCTGCCGCTCCTGGTGCGTGTGCTGAAGCTCCCCGGGCGTGACGTGCGGGCCGAGACGCTGGCCGAGGCGCAGGCCCAGAGCGAGGCGTCCACGGCGGCGGAGCAGCGACTGGAGGAGCTGCTGTCCGATCGGCGCAACGCACTGCCCGGCCCCCTCGCCGACCGGCTCCGCACGGTTCTGGAACGGCGCCGCAACGCGGTCTGGGAGCGGCTCGGCGCGGCCAATCCGGTCACCGGGGAGTCGGCGGACGACACCTACCGGCGGCTGGCCAGGGAGATGATCGACGCCGAGCGCGAGGTCTTCGTCCGCCTGCGGGACGAGCGGCGGATCGACGACGAGATGCTGCGGGCCCTGCTGCGCCGGCTGGACCTGGAAGAGGCCGCGGCCTACCGGGAGTCGGACGGGGCGTAGGGGGACGGGCCGCGGTCGCCGTCCGGCGGCCAGGGCCGCCCGGTGACGACGGCGGCGACCGCCGACCCCCGGGGGAAGGCGCCCTCCCCGGCCAGCACGGTCAGCGCGTACAGCAGTTTGGCGACGTAGATCCGCTCGACGGGCAGGCCGTGCCGCTCCTCGAAGTCGTCCGCGAAGGCATGCAGTTCCGGGGGTGTGCGGGCGTATCCGCCGAAATGGAAGCGCTCGTCCAGGGACCAGCGTCCGGACGGTCCGCCGAAGGCCTCCCGCTGCAGGTCGCGGACCGCCTCTCCCAGGAAGCCGCCGAGCAGCACCGGTATGCCCAGGGCCCGCTGTTCCGGGCCGAGTCCGGCTGCCAGGCCCGCCAGGGTGCCGCCGGTGCCACACGCGACCGCGACCGTCGCGACCGTCCCGGGCAGCTCGCCGCCGAGGGCCGTGCAGCCCTGTGCGGCAAGAGCGTTGCTGCCGCCCTCGGGGACGACCGCGCAGTCTCCGAAGACGCTCAGCAGGCCGTCCAGGACCTCTGGGGAGGCCTTCGCGCGGTACGTCGCGCGGTCGACGAAGTGCAAGCGCATGCCGTCGGCCGCGCACTGCGCGAGGGAGGGGTTGAGGGGGCGGCGGGCCAGTTCGTCGCCGCGCACGACCCCCACCGTCGGGAACCCGAGCAGTCGTCCCGCGGAGGCCGTGGCGCGCAGGTGGTTGGAGTAGGCCCCGCCGAAGGTCAGCACGGTACGGCCGGCCGCCGCCCGCAGATTCGGGGCGAGCTTGCGCCACTTGTTGCCGGGCAGATGGGGGTGGATGAGGTCGTCCCGCTTGAGCAGCAGGGTCACACCGTGGCGCGCGAAGCGCTCGTCCTCGGCCGGCTGCAGGGGCGAGGGGAGGGCCGGCTGCAGCCGGGAGAGGTCGAGCGCTTCGTGGTGCATGCGTTCATTGTGGGCCGTCGGGTCGGCCGTCGCGCGCGGCGGTTACTTCAGCCGGTTGTGGATCCGCGTGCGCATGCCGGCCATCGAGAAGCCGCGCGGGTCGGCCTTGCCCGGTTGCCATTCCCGGTGGCCGATGACCGAGGGGGCGTTCCAGCCGTGGAATCGGCAGACCGCTGCCGCGGCCCTCTCGACGGCTTCGAGCTGGACGGCGGGCCAGGGGTCCTCCCCGTCCCCGACGTTCTCGCACTCGAACCCGTAGAAGTGCCGGTTCCCGTCGGTGTTGGCCTGGTGGTCCGCCGGGAGACGCTTCTCGGCGATGACGGCGCGCATCACGTCGTCGTCGCCGAGTCCGGCGTGGTTGGTCCGGCCGTAGCCGACCAGGTGGACCCGCCCGTCCTTGGCGATCACGCCGTGGCAGAGCGGCCCGGGGAGGTCCTCGTGGCCGTCACGGCAGAGGTCGACGGTGAGGCCGGTTCCCCTGGTGACGGTGTGATGGATCATCACCCCGTGCACCGGCCCCCAGGGGCCCTGCTGGTTGCGGTTGTGTGTGCGCCAGTCGCCCACCTGGACGACGATGAGTCCTTCGTCCTTCAGGGCCTTGAGGAAACTGCTCGCGGACATGGGTGAGGACATGGCCGACTCCTTTGGTACGTGGGGAGTGTGTCCGTACTGCGCTTGTACCGGAACGCGGGGTTCCGGTCCATCTGTTCGGACCGTGTGCGAGCCGATCCGGACACCTCGCCGCGTGCGGGAGCGGTGGCCGGTCTCAGTCCTGCGCGAGCCACAGGTCGGGGCCGAACACCTCGTAGTGGATGTCGGCCGCGGCCACGCCCTTCGTGAGCAGCTGGGAACGGACGGCACGCATGAACGGCAGCGGGCCGCAGAGGTAGGCGCGGGTCCCCGGTGCGACGACGAGCTCCGTCAGGTCGACCGTGCCGGTGCGCTCCGAGGGGTGCCCGGGCCCGGGGGTCTCGTACCAGAAGTGCGCGACGGCGTCGTGCAGCTTGCCGGTGAGCAGCGCGTGGTCGGCGCGGAGGGCGTGGTCGGCGGGCGACCGGTCGCCGTGCACGACGGTGACGGGGGAGCGGTGGCCCTCGTCCGCCAGGTGTTCCAGCATCGACAGCATCGGCGTGCAGCCGATGCCCGCGGAGGCCAGGAGCAGCGGTGCGTCCCCGTCCTCGATCACCAGGTCGCCGTACGGGGCGGAGACGCGCAGCCGGTCGCCCTCCCGGACGTGTGCGTGCAGGTGCCGGGAGACCTCGCCGTCGGGAGTGCCCTCGCCCCGTACCCGCTTGACGATGAAGGAGCGGAGGGTGGATCCGGGTGCGCCGGTGAGGCTGTACTGGCGTATCTGACGTGCTCCGTCGGCGAGTTCCACCTGTACGGAGACGTACTGGCCCGGGCTGAAGCCGGGAGCGGGGGCGCCGTCGGAGGGGGCGATGCGGAAGGTGGCGACGTCCTCGCCCTCCTCGGTCCGCGAGGCCACCGTCCACTCGCGCCACACGTCGCCGGCCATGACGCCCTGCTGTGCGTACAGGCGGTCCTCGATGGAGACCAGGGCGTTGGCCATCAGCCAGTAGACCTCGTCCCAGGCGGCGGCGACCTCGGGGGTGACCGCGTCGCCGAGCACCTCGGCGATGGCGGCGAAGAGGTGCGTGTGCACGATCTCGTACTGCGGTGCGGTGATGCCCAGGGAGGCGTGCTTGTTGGCTATGCGGTTCAGCATCACGTCGGGGCGCGTGTCCGGGTGTGCGACCAGATGTGCGGCGAAGGCCGCGATCGAGCCGGCGAGTGCCTGACGCTGGGTCCCGGAGGCCTGGTTGCCCCGGTTGAAGAGGTCGCGGAGCAGCTCCGGGTGGGCGTCGAAGAGCTTCTGGTAGAAGAGGTCCGCTATGTCGCCGATGGCCGCTCCGACAGCGGGCAGGGTGGCTCGGACAGTGGCGGTCGACGTCTCGGAGAGCATCGATGACTCCTCGGGTGTGGAGAGGGGCGGAAGGACATCTGAAACTTGCATTTCGCATGCATGTTTTTGGGCGGCCGGGACCGCGCGCCGTGGGCGTGCGGGGATCAGCCGGGTGCGGGGCGGCCTGCGCTGATGCCGATCAGCAGCGGGCCGGTGGGCGAGGAGACGAGATCCGCGACCGTGATGGGGTCGAGCGAGGCGTAGAACGCCTCCTCGGCCAGCCGGAGCGCCGAGCGCAGCCGGCACGCGGAGCGCAGGGGGCAGGGGGTGTCGCCGTCGCAGTCGACGACCTCGCCCGGCCCCTCCAGCTGCCGTACGAGTCCGCCGATCGACGCGGACCGGCCGGCGCCGGTGAGGGTGAGGCCGCCTCCGCGGCCCCGGCGCGCGTCGACCAGGCCGAGGTGCTGGAGGCGGGCGACGACCTTGGCCGCGTGGGTGTACGGCACCTGCATCGTGGCCGCCACCTCCCGGGTGGTCGGCGGGTCCTCGCTCTCCGACGCGACGGCCAGGCGCATGAGCACGCGGAGTGCCACGTCGGTGAATCTCGTCAGCCGCATGCACGCAGACTAGATAAGTTGCATGAGGGATGCAAATTAAACGGTGCGCGCGGCGACGCTGGGCAGCATGCCCCGAACGCAGCCCGATTAGTCACACTCTTTTGTGTAATAGCGCGCCGAGTCCTCCTGCTGAAAGGCTTCTTCCGCAGGTCAGCCCGTGATCGAGAGGATGTCGGATGTCCGTTGGTGAAGAGGTTCGCGACACGCAGCAGCCGCCGCAGCAGAGTCTCGGTACGGCAGCTGCGAGGAACCTCGCGACGACGACCAAGTCGGCCCCGCAGATGCAGGAGATCACCTCCCGGTGGCTGCTGCGCATGCTGCCGTGGGTGCAGGTGCAGGGCGGTGCGTACCGGGTGAACCGCCGGCTGAGCCACTCGGTCGGGGACGGCCGGGTGACGTTCGTCCAGACGGGCGACCAGGTGACGGTCATTCCCGCGGAGCTCGGCGAACTGCCCGCCCTGCGGGACTTCGGGGACGAGGAGGTGCTGGCCGAGCTGGCACGCAGGTGCGAGCAGAGCGAGGTGGCCCCCGGGGAGGTCCTCGCCACCTCGGGCGATGCGGCGGACCGCGTCTACCTGCTGGCCCACGGCAAGGTGGAGAAGGTCGGCACCGGGCCGTACGGGGACGAGACGGTGCTCGGAGTCCTCGCCGACGGCGCCTACTTCGGTGACCACGCACTGGTCGACGGCGACGCGGCCTGGGAGTACACGGCCCGTGCCGTGACCGCCTGCACCCTGCTGACACTGCGGCGTTCGGATGTGCTCAACCTCGCCGAACGCGCCGACTCGCTCCGGGACCACCTGGCCCGGCTGCTCGCCATCCCGCACCAGCGCACCAACCGCTACGGCGAGGCGGAGATCGACCTGTCGGCGGGACATGTGGGGGAGGCCGTCGTCCCGCACACCTTCGTCGACTACGAGTCGGCCCCGCGTGAATACGAGCTGAGCGTCGCCCAGACGGTGTTGAAGGTCCACAGCAGGGTCTCCGACCTCTACAACCAGCCGATGAACCAGACAGAGCAGCAGTTGCGGCTCACGGTCGAGGCGCTGCGCGAGCGCCAGGAGCACGAGCTGATCAACAACCGCGAGTTCGGGCTCCTCAACAACTGCGACTACGGGCAGCGCCTCCAGCCCCACGACGGGGTGCCCGGCCCCGACGACATGGACGAACTGCTCTCGCGCCGGCGCGGGTCGAAGCTGTTCCTCGCCCATCCGCGGGCCATCGCCGCTTTCGGCCGCGAGTGCAACAGGCGCGGTCTGGTGCCGGAGAGCGTGGAGGTCGCCGGTCACCACGTGCCCGCCTGGCGAGGGGTCCCGATCTTCCCGTGCAACAAGATCCCGGTCACCGAATCCCGCACCACGTCGATCATCTGCATGAGGACCGGTGAGGCGGACCAGGGCGTCATCGGGCTCCAGCAGAGCGGCATCCCCGACGAGATCGAGCCGAGCCTGTCGGTCCGCTTCATGGGGATCGACGAGCAGGCGATCATCTCCTACCTCGTGACGGCCTACTACTCCGCGGCCGTCCTGGTGCCCGACGCCCTCGGAGTCCTGGAGAACGTCGAGGTCAGCCGCTGGAGGTGACCCTCCCTGGCCCGGGTGGCGGCGGACGCCGCCCGGGCCCGTACGCGCAGGCCGCCACCAAGGTGCCTCCGTGGCGCCCGGAAGGAGTGACCGTGACCATGACGAGTACGGACGCCGCGACGGAAGGACACGAGGCCGCGGCGCTCCTCGAGCGCACCCGTGACCTCGTCGATCCTCATCTCCGGGCGGCCGTGGAGTCGCTGCCCGGGGGCATGCGCCGGGTCGCCATGTACCACTTCGGCTGGCAGAACGCCGACGGAAGCCCCGCCTCCGGACAGGCCGGCAAGGCCATCAGACCCGCGCTCGTCCTGGCCGCGGCCCGTGCGCTCGGCGGCGATCGTGAAACGGCGATGCGGGCGGCCGTCGCCGTGGAGCTGGCGCACAACTTCACCCTGCTCCACGACGACGTCATCGACGAGGACGCCACCCGCAGGCACCGGCCCACGGCCTGGGCGGTGTTCGGTGTGCCGGACGCGGTCATCACGGGTGACGCCATGCTCGCCCTCGCACAGCGACTGCTGGCGGACGACACGCACCCCGCGTCCGGGCGCGCTTCGGCGCGTCTGTCCACCTGCGTCATCGAGCTGTGCGCGGGGCAACAGGCCGACTGCGCCATGGAGGAGCGCGGCCCCGACGACGTGACGCTCGACGAGTGCCTCACGATGGCCACGGCCAAGACCGGTGCTCTGCTGGGCTGCGCCTGCGCGCTCGGTGCCCTCTACGCGGGCGCGGACGAGCGGGAGGTCGGTGCCATGGACGGCTTCGGCAGGGAGGCGGGACTCGCCTTCCAGCTCATCGACGATCTGATCGGTATCTGGGGGGACACCGCGCGTACGGGCAAGCCGGTGGGGGCGGATCTGGCGGCCCACAAGAAGTCCTTGCCCGTCGTGGCAGCCCTCACGTCGGGCACCGCCGCGGCGGCCGAGCTCGCCGCGCTCTACCGGGGTGCCATGAACACCCCGGACGAGGTGAACCGGGCCGCTGCCGCGGTCGACAGGGCCGGCGGCCGTGACTGGGCGCAGGTATGCGCGGCGGACCGGATGGCCCGCGCGGTCCACCACCTGTCCCGGGCGGTTCCCGATCCGGCCGCCGCCGGCGACCTGTTGGCCCTGGCGGAGTTTGTGACCCGCAGAACGCACTGAGTGCCACCCGCCCATGACCGGCGATCCGCCGCAACTCTAGGATCCCGTAAGTCGGTTGGGATCACCGCGGACGAAGGGGTGGGACGCGTGGGCGTACGCATACGGCAGGCGGACGAGCGGGACAGGGATCGGGTCGTACGGATTCTGGACGAGGCGTTCCACGATGATCCGGTCAGCACCTGGATCTTCCCGGACGAGGACCACCGGCGCGCGGTGCACGGCGCGTTCCTCGGTGTCTTCGCCGACATCACACTGGCGGGAGGCCGTATCGACCTCCTGGAGGACGGTACGGCCGCGGCTCTCTGGTTCTCCGTGCCCGCGGGAGCGCCCGAGGGGACCGACGACACACCCGCACTCATGCGGGAGACCGCGGATCCCGACAACGAACGGGCGGAGCTGGTGGGGAGGCTGACGGGAGCGGTCCACCCGCACGACCGTGCGCACGAATACCTGCTGATGATCGGTGTCTCCCCGCAGTGTCAGGGTGAAGGCATCGGGGAAGCGCTGATCAGCGGGGTCCTGGAGCGCTGCGACCGCGAGGGGATCCCCGCCTACCTGGAGGCGAGCAGCATGCGCAGTCGCGGCCTCTACGAACGGCTCGGCTTCACCTTCACGGGGCGGACCGTTGACCTGCCGGACGGGCCCGCCATGTGGCCCATGTGGCGTGAACCGCGGATCGGCTGATCGACCCCCTGGGCGGGGGCGCGGAAGGGGAGGGCGCCACGGGGCGGGCGCCGGCCACGGGCTACAGTCCCTGCTCATGACAGATGAGTCGTGGGCAGGCTGGTACCGGGACCGTCATGGCTCCGAGGCCGTCATTCTCACCACGGACGGACAGCAGCTCAGCATCCGGGTCAGAGGCAGCGACTTCGAGGGTGTGAGCTTCGACGGTCTGGGTCCCGTGGCCGGCGCTCCGCCCGCGGAGGGCGTGTTCGACCTGGTGGACGGCGTGCTCAGCGACTGCGTACTGGAATGGGACCTTCCGATCCCGGTCCTGGTCTCCGGCACGGTCCGCCAGGCCACGCTCAGCTGCCTGTTGTCCCTGCGCCGTGCCGACCCGGATCTGTACCTCGCCCTCCACCTGGACGGGGCGGTGTACGAATCGAACCGCGCCGAGGGCGACTTCGCGGCAGCGCTGGCCACGGTCCAGCGCATCCTGCCGCCGGGCATACAGCTGCAGACCTGCATAGCCTGCGCCTTCTCCGACTACTTCCCCACGCCGCTCCGCGGCCTCTCCGGCGGACTCGCGTGCTTCCGCGGCGTGAAGGACGCGTACCGCGGCGCGGCGGGCGGTGGCGACGTCGCCGACCTGTGGGAGCGGCGCACGGGCTTCGTCCAGGAGATCTGGAGCTGCCGGGAGTTCGAGCCGCGTCCGGCGGAGGGAGCGGGCACCGGCCACCGTGGCGCCTTCCCGCTGGAGCTCGCCTGACCACGTGCCTGCCGGGCCGGTGGGGACCGGTCCGCGTTCTTCCGGGCGGGCGGGGCCGGGCCCTTCACCAGCCGGGCCGGTGAGGGACGGGCCCGTGTGCTCCGGTCATGCCCGTGGGGCCGCTCCTCGCGCGGAGCGGCCCCACGGGGTGTTACGGGGATCAGGAAGTGGCGCGGGCGAGTGCGGCCGCGAAGCCGTTGCGCCAGAGGGTGTTCACCCGCGAGCGCTCGGTGGCGTTCGGATAGGCGTTGGTGCAGGACGTGCCGGGACCGCCGCCCGACATGAGCTCGCTGCACGGGCCCGTGTAGTGGTCCGGCAGACCGAGCACGTGCCCGGTCTCGTGAGCGGTGACCCGGGTCGAGTTGTACTGCCTGTTCTGGGCGTAGTCGAGGAAGATGTAGCCGCTGCCGTGCCCGTTCGTGCTCGCGTACGATCCCCGGGAGTCGTTGCCCTCGTAGTAGGCGAAGTCCGCGTTCGAGCCCTCCTGCAGCTTGACGTTGCTGACGGAGCTGTTCCAGATGCTGGTGCTGCTCGCTATCTGGCTGCGGAAGCTGGGGGCGTTCGCGGTGCTGTAGACCACGGTGACGGCCAGGGCGCCCGGCTTGGCGGCACGCTTCTCGGCGACCGACTTCATCACGGCCTCGAAGAAGGCCTTGTTCGAGGCGGCGTTCTCGCTCGAACCGGCGTACGCGGCATAGCCGGCCTGTGCGGTGGCGACGGGGGCGGAGGGTGCGACAGGTGCCGGTGCGGCGACTGCCGGGGTGGTGCCCAGCGCGGCGGCGAGGCCGAGACCGAGACCTGCCACGGCCGACATGATGGCTGTCCTGGGGTGTCTCATGGGGGGTTCTCCTACCTGTCCGAGGAACCCCGTCCGGGAGACCGGACGGGGAACGGGTGGGCGGTACGGAGAGAGTGTCGGGCCCGGCGGGGCCCCGGCGGATGATGTCAACCGGTGATAGCGCCGCCCTATCGCCCCCACAGGAACCGCACAGCACCAGCACGTGCATCTCGCCCCAACACCCGCTGAATAGAGCCCGTTTAATGGGGTTGGGCCATCTGGTGCCCGTAGCGCGAACAGTCATACGCTCGGCTCATGGAGCTGGAGGTGAGACACCTCAGGGCGCTCTGCGCCATCGCCGACACGGGCAGCCTGCACCAGGCCGCCCGGCGGCTCGGCGTCAGCCAGCCCTCGCTGACCACCCAGCTCCAGCGCATCGAGAAGTCGATGGGCGCGGAGCTCTTCCGCCGCGAACGGACCGGCTGCCGGCCGACCCTGCTCGGACGCGCCGTCCTGAGCCGGGCCCGCCCTCTGCTGGACGGCATGTCCGCCCTCGTCGGCGCGGCGGTCGCGGAGGCCGAGGCGGCCGGATCCGGTGGCCCCCGCCTTCGCATCGGGTCCACCGCCAGCCGGGTCATAGGCGGCTGGCTGCGCCGGCTTCGGCTGCGGCTGCCCGGGACCGACATCTCGCTGCGGGTCGATGTCTCGGCCCGCACGCTGCTGGACACCGTGGCGGCCGGCCGGCTCGACGTGGCCTTCGTGCACGAGGTGGAGGGCTGTCCGCTGACCGTCCCGGACGGCCTGCAGCAGCGTGTACTGCTGGACCGCGAGCCGCAGTTCATCTCGCTGTCCCGCGACCACCCCGCGGCGGGCCGCCCCGTGGTGGACCTCGACGACCTGGCCACCGACCGCTGGATGGTCGACCCGTCGGTGGACGGCGAGTGGGACGGGGTCCGCCGGGTCCTGGGCGCTGCCGGTCTCGACCCGCCCGTCCTGCACGGCGACTACCTCACGGCGGCCTCCCTGGTGGTGCTGGGCGAGGCGGTGGCCCCCTGCCAGCCCACGTCCGGCCCGCGCGACGACATGGCGATCCGTCCCCTGCGCGGCGATCCGCTGGCCGTGCGGCTGCTGCTGGTCTCCCGGCCGGGCGCCGACATGGACGCGGTGTACGGGGAACTGGAGGCGGCCTACCGCGAGGCGGCACAGCGGGCGGCGGACTACCACCAGTGGCTGGTGCGCCACCACAGCCCACTCGCGCAACTGGCCTGAACGCGCTGGCCCGACCGCGCTGGCCCGACCGCGCTGGCCCGATCGCGCGGACGTGACCGCGCGGACGTGACCGTGCTGACGTGACAGGACCGGACCTGGCGCGCGATCCGTCCGCCCTGCGCCTACCGGCCCTCCCACATCTCCGGGGCTCACCGGTGCCGGGGGCCGGGGAGCCCCGCGCCGAACTCCTTCCGGCCTCCGCGAAGGCTCGCCGCCCTCGAATAGTTCCCGGTTCTGCCGACAGCGAGGGACCGTTTCCGGCGCAGGTCGGCACGGGCAGGATCAGCCCATGAAGATCTTGATGCTGGGTGGCACCGAGTTCGTCGGACGGGCCGTCACCGAAGCGGCGCTCAGCCGGGGATCGCAGGTCACCGTGTTCCACCGGGGTCGTCACGCACCTCCGCCGGGGGCGCGCGCCCTGATCGGTGACCGCACGACGGGCGCGGCGGGCCTCGCCGCCCTGACCGAGGGCACCTGGGACCTGGTCGTCGACACGTGGAGCGGCGCTCCCTCGGCCGTTCGGGACGCCGCCGGGCTGCTGGCGGGCCGGGCCGGCCATTTCACCTACGTCTCCAGCCGCTCCGTGTACGCGCACCCCGCTGCGCCGGGACTGACGGAGGAGGGACCACTCGTGGCCGGTGCCTCACCGGACGCGGGAGCAGGCGTCTCGTACGCCTTGGCCAAGCGGGGCGGAGAGCTCGCGGCGCTGGAGGCCTTCGGCGACCGTGCGCTGCTGGCCCGGGCCGGCCTGATCCTCGGTCCCGGCGAGAACGTGGGCCGCCTGCCGTGGTGGCTGAACCGGACGGCCCGCGGCGGTCCGGTGATCGCGCCGGGACCGCGGGACTCGGGGCTCCAGTTCATCGACGCCCGGGACCTGGCGGACTGGCTGCTGGACGCCGCGGCGGAGGGGCTGGGCGGCGCGTACAACACGGTCAGCCCTCCCGGGCACGCCAGCATGGGGGAGCTGCTCGACGCCTGCGTCCAGGTCACCGGCTCCCGGGCGGAGCTCCGCTGGACTGATCCTGACGACCTGCTCGCAGCCGGTGTCGAGCCCTGGACCGATCTTCCGGTCTGGCTGCCGGCGGGCGAGCTCCGCGACACCCTGTACCGGGGAGACACCCGGAAGGCGCATGCCGCGGGACTGCGGTGCAGACCCGTCGGTGAGACGGTCGCCGACACGTGGGCCTGGCTGTGCGAGAGGGGTGGCGTGGCGCCTCGGAGACCGGACCGGCCCGCGCTCGGCCTGGACACGCTGACCGAGGCGAAGCTCCTCGCGGCGGCCGCCAGCGCTTAGCGTGGCCCGATGATCCGAGAACTGCTGCACCTCACCGAAGCGCCCCTGTGGGAGGCCGCCCGCGCGACCGGGACGTACGAGATGTCCACGCGTGGCCGCACCGTGCACGAGGAGGGGTTCATCCACTGCTCCCTGCCGCACCAACTGCCCGGCGTGGCCCGAGCCGTGTACGGGGACGACGAGGGCGGTCTGGTGGTGCTGGTCATCGACTCCGATCGGCTCCGGGTCCCCGTACGGTACGAGGCACTGGCGCCCGGCGGCGAGGAGTTCCCTCACATCTACGGACCGCTGCCGGTGGATGCCGTGGTGGAGGTGCGCCCATGGACCTCCCCCGTCACCTCCACGACCGTGACAGGGACCACGACCCGAGAGGACGACGGGGCACTGTGAACGGCCCACTCATCGCGGTGACCGGAGCTGCCGGCGCGGTCGGCGGCCGGGTGGCCGCGAGGCTCGCCCGGGTCGGCGTCCCCGTGCGGCTCCTCGGCCGAGACCCCTCCCGGCTGCCCACGCTGCCCGGCGCGGTATCCGCACCGCCTGCCCCGTACGGCGACGGGGAGGCGATGCGGCGAGCCCTGGACGGCGCGCACACCCTGTTCCTCGTCTCCGCGCACGAGAGCCCCGACCGGGTGCGCGAGCACATCACGGCGGTGGACGCGGCCGTCGCCGCGGGTGTCGAGCGGATCGTGTACGTGTCCTTCCTCGGCGCCGCCCCGGACGCCACGTTCACCTTCGCCCGAGACCACTGGCACACCGAGGCACACCTACGGACGGTGGACGTGCGCCACACCTTTCTGCGTGACGGCTGGTACCTGGCAGGGCTCCCGGCTATGACGGGTGCCGACGGCGCCCTGCGTGGTCCGGGCGGCGACGGCCGGATCTCGGCCGTCGCGCACGAGGACATCGCCGACGCGGCGTCAGCCGTCCTCCTGGACGAAGGAACCGGCCACGACGGTGCGACGTACGACCTCACCGGGCCCGAAGCGTTCACCCTCGCGGAGGCGGCCGAGGAGCTGAGCCGCCGCACCGGCCGCACCATCCGCTACGTCCCCGAGACCAGGGAGGAGGCCTACGCCTCCCGCGCCCACTACGGCGCCCAGGACTGGGAAGTGGCCGGCTGGGTAACGTCGTACGAGGCCATCGCGGCGGGTGAGCTGGCCGTGGTCTCGGACGCCGTACCCGCTCTCACGGGTCATCCGGCCAAGAGCCTGGCCACCTACCTGCGGGAGAACCCGGACAGCTACCGCCACCTTCTCCCGGGACCCTGATCGGGCCGGGCCCGTGGCCTGCGTTACCGGGCGGGGCCCGCTGGTACCAGACGTCGAGGCGGGCCCCGCGACCCGGCAGGCGCTGGTCGGCCGACGGGCCGGCTGTCCGAACCCTGGGCCACGTGGCGGCCGTGGCGCACTTCGCAGGGGCGGCAGGAGCGTCGCTCGGGGCCCGGGCGTGGGGCGACGTGGTTACCGAGCAGCGTGCGGCCGGGGACGGCGCCCACCCGGTGACGCCGACCGGCCTGGACGCCCGGAAGGCTTTGCCAGCCGGGCAGATCCTCACCGTGGACGCGGTCCGGAGCCGGGATCTCGGCACGACGGCCTGAAACAGGTCGTGGCTTCCGGGCGGGAGCGTGGCCGTGCTGTAGGGCCGGCGCGGCGTGGAAGAGCGGAAAAGCAGACCGCACCCGGTCCGTCGGTGACGCCGTGGCCGGCGGCCTCCGGACCGGGTGCGGACAGTCGGGCTGTCCGACCCGTGAAAGCTCGGGTCGGACAGCCCGGACAGGCGTCAGGCCTTCTTGGTCTCCCAGAAGATCTTGTCGATCTGGGCGATCAGGTCGAGAGCCTTCTGGCCCGTCGCCGGGTCGTTCGAGCCCTTGGCCGCGGAGAGCGCCTTCAGGGTGTCGTTGACCAGCTGGTGCAGCTCCGGGTACTTCTCGAAGTGCGGGGGCTTGAAGTAGTCGCTCCAGAGCACCGAGACGTGGTGCTTCGCGAGCTCGGCGCGCTGTTCCTTGATCAGAACGGCGCGCGTGCGGAAGTCCGCGTCCTCGTTGGCCTGGTACTTCTCCTGGACGGCCTTGACGGACTCCGCCTCGATGCGGGCCTGGGCCGGGTCGTACACGCCGCAGGGCAGGTCGCAGTGGGCGCTGACCTTCACCTTGGGGGCAAACAGGCGGGAAAGCATGGAGCTGTCCTTCCTCGTGATCGTCTTCTCAGGTGGGACATTACTCCGTGGGGGGCCGCTTTCAGCGGCTGCCCCATGGGCTTAGGACAAAAGTCCGGGGTGAGGATGGGCCGACGGCCGAATGCGCGGAGCGGCGCACACGGCGGTGTACTGGAGGATGGACCGGGAGGTGCCACGGATGCCGGAGGCGACGCAGGGCCCGGGGAGCGGGCGGGCGCGAGGAGCGTTCCAGGTGGTGGAGGTGACGGGCCCGTCGATGGTGCCCACGCTCTACCACGGGGACTGGTTGCTCGTGCAGCACGGGGCGCCGGTGCGCCCGGGGGACGTGGTGATCCTCCGCCACCCCTTCCAGCAGGACCTGCTGGTCGTGAAGCGGGCCGCCGAGCGGCGCGGCAGTGGCTGGTGGGTGCTCGGCGACAACTCGTTCGCGGGCGGGGACAGCACGGACTACGGGGCCGTCCCCGAGGAGCTCGTGCTGGCCCGGGTGCGGGTCCGCTACCGGCCGCTGAACAAGGATCAGCGGTCGGTGCTCGGCGTGCTGGGCTGGGTGGTGTCCGCGCTGCGCCCCGTGTCCTCGGTCCGCAGCGTCTCCTGGCGCTTGCGGGCCCGGTAGGCCGCCACGTTGGCCCGGGTCGCGCATCGGTCCGAGCAGTAGCGCCGCGAGCGGTTGGTGGAGGTGTCGAGGTAGGCGTTGCGGCACGGTGCCGCCTCGCACAGGCCCAGCCGGTCCACGCCGTGCGAGGTGAGGTGGAAGGCGAGGCCCATGGCCGCGATGGCGGCGAATCCCGCCGTCGCGTTCGACGGATGGTCGGCGAGGTGCATGTGCCAGTCCGGTTTGCCGTCCGCGTCGCGGGTGTCGTGCCCGGACACCTGGGGACTCACCGGGAACTCCAGCAGCAGTGAGTTGAGCAGGTCCACCGCCAGGGTCTCGTCACCGCTGTCGGCCGCCTGGAAGACCGCCCGGAGCCGGGCCCGCACGGACCGGAAGCGGGTCACGTCGGCGTCGGTCGCGCGGCGGGCGGCCTGGGCGTTGGCGCCGAAGAGGTCGCGCACGGACTCGACCGTGGTGAGGGAGTCCTTGTTGCGGGCCGGCTCCTCGGTGTTGACCAGACGCACGGCGTAGTCCGAGTAATAGGCCAGTTCCACTTGTAGTCCTTACGGCGTCGGTCTATGGTCGTCGTGCGGCCAGTGTAATAGGTGGTCGCCATCAACAGGTATTACTTGGAGGTTCGGGTGACGGAGACGGCGACGGGCACCGACTGGCAGTCCTGGCAGCAGAGCTGGGACCGTCAGCAGGAGTGGTACATGCCGGACCGCGAGGAGCGGTTCCGGGTGATGCTGGACATGGTCGAGGCCGTCGTGGGGCCCGAGCCGAGGGTGCTCGACCTGGCATGCGGTACGGGCAGTATCACGGACAGGCTCCTCACGCGGTTCCCGAGGGCGAGCAGCACCGGGGTCGACCTCGACCCCGCCCTCCTCGCCATCGCCCGCGGCACCTTCGACGGTGACGACCGGGTCACGTTCGTCACCGCCGACCTGAAGGACCCCGCCTGGCCCGGGAAGCTCCCGCACACCTCGTACGACGCCGTCCTGACCGCCACGGCCCTGCACTGGCTGCACAGCGAACCGCTCGCCGCGCTCTACGGTCAACTCGGACAGCTGGTCCGGGAAGGCGGTGTGTTCATGAACGCCGATCACATGATCGATACCGACACCCCCCGCATCAACGCCGCCGAACGCGCCCAGCGGCACGCCGCCATGGACCGTGCCAGGGCCGACGGAGCGCTCGACTGGGCGCAGTGGTGGGCCCTCGCCGCCAAGGACCCGGTCCTCGCGGCACCGACCGCCGAGCGCTTCAGGATCTACGGCGAGCACGCGGACGGCGACATGCCCTCCCCGCGGTGGCACGCCCGCACCCTCCGCGAGGCGGGCTTCGGGGAGGCGCGCACGGTCTGGTCCTCGCCGTCGGACAGCCTGGTGCTCGCGGTGAAGTAGACGGGCGGCGCGCTGTGGTGGGAGACGGTGGTACGGACTCGCTCCGTACCGCTGTCTCCCTTCCGCCGTCGCCGGCCGTACGCACCTCGCCGGGTCCGGCGATCGGAGGAGGGCGGCCGCTCGGAGGAGGGAGGCGTCCCGCGCCCGCGGGTCGGCGGGAGGGTGCTGCTCAGGCGGTGGTGTCCTGCCCTTTCGCGTCCTCGGCCGCCGGTTTCCCACCCGTGGGAAACAGTGCGGGAGGAGTGATGTTCTCCGGACAGAACGTGCGCCACGATGTCCCTCTGCGGAACGCGTCCGGCCCCGGAGGCAGGGTGGATTCCCCCGAGGGCGGAAGATCATGTGGCGCGACTGAGGAGCCTGCGGCTCTCAGGGATCAGTACTCACCGAGACTCCAGGCCGGTGCGAAACGCAATCACGGCGTCGGTGACAGTGGCGGCCTCAGCGGCTGCGATCCTTCCTCGGCGGGCCGGCCCATGCAGCGACGCACACGTTCCGGCCGGCCTCGGGCCGGTGATCGGAGATCTGCGGACGCGCCCCGGGCCGGTTCGGCCCGGGGCGCGTTTCGCATCCGCTCACAGCACCTTGGACAGGAACGACTTCGTCCGGTCGTGCTGCGGGTTCGTCAGTACGTCGCGCGGATGACCCGACTCGACCACGACACCGTCGTCCATGAAGACCAGGGCGTCGCCGACCTCGCGGGCGAAGCCCATCTCGTGCGTGACGACGATCATCGTCATACCGTCCTCCGCCAGCCCCCGCATGACGTCCAGGACGTCGCCGACCAGCTCAGGGTCGAGCGCCGAGGTGGGCTCGTCGAAGAGCATCAGCTTCGGCTCCATGGCCAGGGCACGGGCGATGGCCACCCGCTGCTGCTGTCCGCCGGAGAGCTGGGAGGGGTAGTTCCTCGCCTTGTCGGACAGGCCGACCCGGTCCAGGAGCTGTTCGGCGCGTGCCCGGGCGACGGCCCTGGCCTCACCCTTGACCTGGATGGGGGCCTCCATGACGTTCTCGAGAGCCGTCATGTGCGGGAACAGGTTGAAGCGCTGGAAGACCATGCCGATGTCCCGGCGCTGCAGGGCGACTTCGCTGTCCTTGAGCTCGTAGAGCCGGTCGCCCTTCTGGCGGTAGCCGACCAGGTCGCCGTCGACGTACAGCCGCCCGGCGTTGATCTGCTCCAGGTGGTTGATGCACCGCAGGAACGTCGACTTGCCGGAACCGGACGGGCCGATCAGGCAGAAGACCTCACGCGGGGCGACCTCCAGGTCTATGCCCTTGAGGATGTGTGCGGCGCCGAAGGACTTGTGTACGCCCTCGGCCTTCACCATGGCGGTCATGCGGAGACACCCCCCGAGGGACGGTTGCTGAAGGCGGCGAGGTTGACCTTGACCCGCTGCCAGGGGGTGAGCGGAAGGCTGCGCAGACTGCCCCGGGCGTAACGGCGCTCCAGGTAGTACTGGCCCACGCTGAACACACTGGTCATCACGATGTACCAGATGGAGGCGACGAAGAGCATCTCCATCACCGCGTACGAGGTGGAGCCGATCTGCGAGGTGGAGCGCAGCAGTTCGTTGTAGGTGACCGCGTACACCAGCGACGAGGTCTTGAGCATGTTGATGAACTCGTTGCCGGTCGGCGGGATGATCACCCGCAGCGCCTGCGGAAGCACCACACGGCGCATGGTCTTCGCCTGGGTCATGCCCAGTGCGTGCGAGGCCTCGGTCTGGCCCTCGTCCACCGACTGGATGCCCGCGCGGACGATCTCCGCCATGTACGCGGCCTCGTTCAGTGCGAGCCCCAGCAGGGCGCACATGAACGGGGTCATCACGTCCGTCATCTCGTCCTTGTAGATGAACGGGATGTTGAGGACCGGGAAGATCAGCGCCAGGTTGAACCAGAGCAGCAGCTGCACATAGACCGGAGTGCCGCGGAAGAACCAGATGTAGAGCCACGCGACCCAGCTGGTCACCGGGTTCTTCGAGAGGCGCATGACGGCGAGGATCACGCCGAGCGCCACACCGAGGATCATCGCCAGCACGCTGATCAGCAGGGTGCGGCCGGCTCCCGCCAGGACGGTGTCGTCGAACACCTTGTCCTGGACCGCCTGCCACTGGATGTTGCCCTGCGAGAAGGCATACACGAGGGCGGCGAGCAGACCCACCACGACCACGCCGCTGATCCAGCGGCCGTAGTGGCGTACGGGAATGGCCTTGATGGTCTCCGGTGCGACGGTGGTGGCCGTGGAGACGGGTGCGGCGGCGGCCGATGGGCCGCCGGGCACCTTGTCGAACTTGTCAGTCACGGTGACTGCCCTTCGGTGGTGCGCCGGTCACTTGCCGCCGTTGACGGCGGCCTTGTCGATCGCTCCGGTGCCGGCGCCCCACTTGTCGAGCACCTTCTGGTAGGAACCGTCGGCGATGATCGCGTCGACGGCCTCCTTGAGGACGTCACGCAGCTCGGTGTTGTCCTTGTTCACGGCGATACCGAACGGTCCGGCGTCGACCTGCTCGCCGACGACCTCGAAGTCGTTGCCTCCGCCGGCCTTGCGGGCCAGGTCGACCGCGACCGGGTAGTCGTTGACACCGGCTACGGCGCCGCCCGACTTCACGCGGGTCTGGGCCTCTGTGTCGTTCTCGAAGGACTCGATCTTGACGGCCTTCTCGCCGCCGTCCGTGCAGGCCGCGGACTGCTTCTTCAGGGCCTCTTCGTACGTGGTGCCGCGCTGGACCGCCGCCACCTTGCCGCACAGGTCCTCGATGGACTTGATGCCCTCGGGGTTGCCCTTCTTGGTGTACACGGCGGTGCCGGCCAGGAAGTAGTCGACGAAGTCGACACCCTTGCCGAGCTTCTTGCCCTTGTCGTCCAGGCCTTCCTGACGCTGCTTGTTGTCCGTGATGGACGACATGGCGATGTCGTGGCGGCCGGTGTTCAGGGCGGTGATCAGGCCGTCGAACGAACCGGAGGTGAACTCGAACTTCACACCCAGCTGCTTGCCGAGGGCCGCGGCGATGTCGGGGTCGACACCGACGATCTTGCCGTTCTCGACGGACTCCATCGGTGCGTACTCGGCGTTCGTCCCGACCTTGATGACGCCGGACTTCTGGTACTTCGCCGGGAGCTTGTCGAAGAGCGGGGCGTCGCTCTTGGACGCGGTGCTGTCACCGGTCTTCGTCGCCCCGCTGTCGGTCTGGTCGCCGCACGCGGTCAGCAGCAGGGTGCCCGCGACCGCGACTGCGCAGACCGCGGCAATCCGGGACTTCGCGGTCTTACGACAGATCGTGCTTGCGGTCATGATCGGAATCCTCCGGCAGTGAGGGAACGCTGGGCAGATGGTTACGCACGCATCTTCGAGTGCTGCCACTCTGTGTGATTAGGGCATCTTGCCATTCGGACTAGCCCAATCAGGGGCCACGGCATGTCAAAATCGGGTAACGGGCGACCCCCGATCCCCAACGGGCCGGTACTGCAAGGCCGGACCATCTGTTGGAACTCGAGCTTTACTCCGGAGAATCTCCGGTGCGCCACGAGTCGCGGCCGACCTTTATGTCTCTTAGTGGACTTGTCCGAATATTCAGCTATGAGTCATGTCACCGCGTCGATATGGACTCGTCCGGGGCACAGTCCGTCGGGTAAAAAAGACCTTTACACCCCTCATCAGGGGCTCAGGGCGCGTGTGCGGCGCGCCCGCGCGTACGTACATCCCCTGCCGGGCGGGCCAACCTGCCCAGTGCCGGGAACGTACGCGGTGCCCGCCCACCCCTCCTCAACCAGGAGTGGCCACCCTCAAACGATGAAGACTTAAGGGGTCAACACAATGGCAGCGGAGATCGTCAATCCTCGCAGCGACAGCAAGACGCACGGTGCGGCCGGTGCGGACGGCATCAGCGGTGCGGAAGAGCCCTTCGATCCGGCCTTCGCCCTCCACCGCGGCGGGAAGATGGCCGTGCAGGCCACCGTTCCGATCCGCGACAAGGACGACCTGTCCCTCGCGTACACGCCCGGCGTGGCCAAGGTGTGCAGTGCCATCGCCGAGAATCCCGAGCTGGTCCACGACTACACCTGGAAGTCGCAGGTCGTCGCGGTCGTCACGGACGGCACCGCCGTGCTCGGCCTGGGGGACATCGGTCCCGAGGCGTCCCTCCCGGTGATGGAGGGCAAGGCGATCCTCTTCAAGCAGTTCGGCGGAGTCGACGCGGTGCCGATCGCGCTCGCCACGACCGACGTGGACGAGATCATCGAGACCGTCGTGCGGCTGGCGCCGTCCTTCGGCGGCGTGAACCTGGAGGACATCTCGGCCCCCCGGTG
The DNA here is from genome assembly GCF_036345975.1 of Streptomyces clavifer. NCBI lineage: Bacteria > Bacillati > Actinomycetota > Actinomycetes > Kitasatosporales > Streptomycetaceae > Streptomyces > Streptomyces clavifer. The sequence continues at coordinate 5,027,881 of NZ_CP107793.1, forward strand.
CTTCGAGATCGAGCGACGGCTCCAGGAGCGCCTCGACATCCCGGTCTTCCACGACGACCAGCACGGAACGGCCGTCGTGACGCTCGCGGCCCTGCGCAACGCCGCGAAGCTGTCCGGCCGCACGCTCGGCGATCTGCGCGGTGTCATCTCCGGCGCCGGCGCGGCCGGTGTGGCCATCGCGAAGTTCCTGCTGGAGGCGGGCATCGGAGACGTCGCCGTCGCCGACCGCAAGGGCATCGTCAGCCGGGACCGGGACGACCTCACGGACGTCAAGCGCGAACTGGCCGAACTCACGAACAGGGCGGGCATCTCCGGCCCGCTGGAGACGGCTCTCGCGGGCGCCGACGTCTTCATCGGTGTCTCCGGCGGTACGGTCCCCGAGCCGGCGGTCGCCTCGATGGCGCCCGGCGCGTTCGTCTTCGCCATGGCCAACCCGAACCCCGAGGTCCACCCCGATGTCGCGCACAAGTACGCGGCCGTCGTGGCGACCGGGCGGTCGGACTACCCGAACCAGATCAACAACGTGCTGGCGTTCCCCGGCATCTTCGCCGGTGCGCTGCAGGTCCGGGCCTCCCGGATCACCGAGGGCATGAAGATCGCCGCGGCGAACGCGCTGGCCGACGTCGTCGGGGACGAACTGGCCGCGGACTACGTGATCCCGTCGCCGTTCGACGAGCGGGTCGCTCCGGCGGTCACCGCCGCGGTGGCCGCCGCCGCGCGGGCCGAGGGCGTGGCACGGCGCTGATGCCGTGAGGTGGGGGCGGGACGGGGTCGGCAGGTCCGCGGTGCGGAGCCGAACCCCCGGCCCGCCCCTTTCCTCTGCCCGGGCTCCGCTCGGGCCTCGGCCGCCGTCGGCCCACTTCCCTCGAGGACGCTGGGGTGTGTGTCACACCACCGGACGGTTACGTCACGGGGCGTCACGGCCTATCGTCATGGCCATGTTCGCCGCCTACGCCGCACGCATCGACCGTGACCAGCCCCTCGACGGCCTCGAGCTGGGCGAGCGCCCCGCACCCGGGGCGCGGCCCGGCTGGACCACCGTCCGGGTCAGGGCCGCGTCGCTCAATCACCACGACCTCTGGTCCCTGCGCGGTGTGGGCCTCGGTGAGGACAAGCTGCCCATGATCCTCGGGTGCGACGCCTCGGGGATCGACCAGGACGGCAACGAGGTCGTCCTGCACTCCGTCATCGGGCAGACGGGGCACGGTGTCGGCCCGGACGAGCCGCGTTCCATCCTCACCGAGCGCTATCAGGGCACCTTCGCCGAGCAGGTCACCGTCCCCAGCTGGAATGTGCTGCCCAAGCCGAAGGAGCTCACCTTCGAGCAGGCCGCCTGCCTGCCGACCGCCTGGCTCACTGCGTACCGGATGCTGTTCACCAACGCGGGAGTGCGCCCCGGCGACTCGGTCCTCGTACAGGGGGCAGGCGGTGGTGTCGCGACCGCCGCGATCGTGCTCGGCAAGGCCGCCGGGCTCAGGATGTTCGCGACGAGCCGGGACGAGGCCAAGCGGAAGCGGGCGGTCGAACTGGGTGCCGTCGAGGCGTACGAGCCCGGGGCGAGGCTGCCGCAGCGCGTCGATGCCGTGATCGAGACCGTCGGGGCCGCCACCTGGTCCCATTCGGTGAAGTCGCTGCGGCCCGGAGGCACGCTGGTGATCTCGGGGGCCACCAGCGGTGACCGCCCCGCGCACGCCGAACTGACCCGGATCTTCTTCCTGGAGCTCAAGGTCGTCGGCTCCACCATGGGCTCCAGGGACGAGCTGGAGGATCTGCTGTCGTTCTGTGCGGCCACCGGTGTGCGGCCCGTCATCGACGAGACGCTGCCGCTGGACCGGGCCCGCGAAGGGTTCGAACGGCTCGCCGCCGGCGACCTCTTCGGGAAGATCGTGCTCACCGTCTCGTGACGACGGTGCCGGACCTGCGGACACCGGAAGGACTGACGCTGCGTCCCTGGCGGCCGTCCGACGCCCCCGCGGTGCTCCGCGCCTTCGCGTCGGCCGAGATGGCACGCCAGGCGGGGCGCCCGGTCACGAACCGGGCCGAGGCGCTGGAGTGGATCGCCGAACGGGAGAGCGCGCGAACGGCCGGCACCGGGCACGCGCGGGCCGTCGTCCGGGAAGGTGCGGTGCTCGGCTGCGTGGCCGTCACCGCGGTGAACCACGTCCACGACACCGGCTGGATCTCGTACTGGACCGTCGAGGCGGCGCGCGGCACGGGCGTCGCGGCTGCGGCGGTACGGGCACTGTCCCGCTGGGCCTTCGACGATCTGGGGCTGTACCGGCTGGAGCTGGGACATCGGACGAACAATCCGGCGTCCTGCGCGGTCGCCCGACGGGCCGGGTTCGCCGTGGAGGGCATCGAGCGGGCGAAGCTCCGTTACGGGGAGGTGCGGTACGACGTCGAGCGCCATGCCCGTCTGGCCACCGATCCTGTCAACATCGGTTGACGCGTGTCGAGTGTCAACGTAGATTGACACCATGACCGAAGCGACGGATCTTGCCGCACGTGCCGGTGACCGTGACCCGCGTGTCGGGCTGCGGGCCGTTGCCGCGCTGCGGCGGCTGCTGGAACAACTCGAAGCCGTACAGGTCAGGAGCGCCCGCGCCCAGGGATGGTCCTGGCAGGAGATCGCTGCCGAGCTGGGTGTCAGCCGGCAGGCCGTGCACAAGAAGTACGGGAGGCATTGATGTTCGAGCGATTCACGAAGGGCGCCCGGGCTGCCGTGACCGGCGCGGTGACCCACGCCGAGCGGGCGGGGGCGGACTCGGTGACCGAGGAGCATCTGCTGCTCTCTCTCCTGGACCAGAAGGGCGGTCGGTCCTCCTTCGCGGTCGTCGCCCTGGGTCTCACCGACCGCCGCGCCTCGATGGAGTCGGCGTTCGCCGAAGCCCGGCGCCGCGGAGGGCTTACCAAGGCGGACGCGGAGGCGCTGGCCGGCATCGGCATCGACGTCACCGAGATCGTCGCCAAGGTCGAGGGCGCGCACGGTGAGGGAGCACTGGCAGGTGACCGCAGGAGCCGCCGGTGGTGGTCGGCGCACCGTCCGTTCACGGCCGGAGCGAAGGGCATCCTGGAGAAGTCCCTGCGCGTCGCACTGGGGCGCGGTGACCGTTTCATCGGTGAGGAGCATGTGCTGCTGGCCCTGACCGCCTGTCCGGGTGTGGTCGCCGATGTGCTCGCGGACCACGGCGCGACGTACGCGACCGTGGAGCGGGCGCTGTACGGAGCCGGTGAAGAAGGCCAGGCCAGGGCGAGCTGATCGTCAGGCCCGTCGGGCCGGGGGCCGGTTCCGCCCCGGACCGGGCGGAACCGGCCCCCGGCCCGACGGGCCGCGCGGCCTTCGTTGCCGCAGCCCGCGCGGTCCGGTGGGCCGGGACCGCACGGGCCGCACGGCATCAGGGCTTCTTCGGTGGCGTGCTGCCCTCCGCCGCGTCGTCGGCGCCCCGCAGCAGCCTGTCCATCCGGACCGCGGCCGCGGCCAGGTGCTGCCGGGCCTCCTTCAGCTGGGTCTCGGTGACACCGCGGTCCCGGGCCGCGTCCCGCACGTCGTCGCGGAAGCGGTCCAGCAAGCGGTCGAGATCGCGGGCCGGGTCGCCCGTGGCTGCTGTGTCGGCGGCCCACTCGACGTCCGGAGCGGCTGGGTCCGGCCTGGTGTAGGTGGGCCAGCTACCGGTCCTGGCGAAGCCGCCGAGCTGGCCCGTGATCTCGGCCAGCCCTTCCCGCACGCCCGTGGGCCAGTCACCCCGAGCGAAATGCTCCTGGACCTGACGGGCGGCGTTCTGCATCTGCTCGCGCGCCTTCTCGTGGGCTTCCCGGGCCTGACGACGGGCCTGCTCCGCGTCCTCGCGGGCACGGCGGGACTCGTCCTTCGCCCGGCGGGCCTGTTCCTTCCACTCCTGCTGGGCCTTGCGGAGCTCCTCCTTCGCCGTACGCCACGCGTCGCCGTCCCCCAGGGGGGACTCCCAGCCGCTCTTCCCGCTGCTCCCGTCGTGACGGGACTCGGAGGCCGCGGCCCGCATGTCGCTGCGCAGCTTGCCCGCAGCGCCGCGTACGTCGTCGCGGATCTCGGCGGCCAGCTCCGAGACCGACTCGCGGATCTCCAGCTCCAGATCGGCGAGCTCACCACTCCTGCCCGCCAGCTCGGCCCGGCCGGCGTCGGTGATCGAGTAGACCTTGCGGCCGCCCTCGGTGGCGTGGGTGACCAGGCCTTCGGCCTCCAGCTTGGCCAGGCGGGGGTAGACGGTGCCGGCCGAGGGCGCGTAGAGGCCCTGGAAGCGTTCCTCCAGGAGCCGGATCACCTCGTAGCCGTGGCGCGGGGCCTCGTCCAGCAGCTTGAGGAGGTACAGGCGGAGGCGTCCATGGGCGAATACGGGAGGCATGTCAGAGCACCTTTCCGGTCGGCTCGGCGGCGTGCGGGGCATCCTCGGCCGGTGGCCGGCGCAGGAGCGCGATCGAGCCGGAGACGGTCGTCGCCCTCAGCTTCCCCGTGCCCGCGCCGAGCGTGCCCGTGATCTTCTTCGCGCCCCACTGGCCGCCGACACGCAGATCCTCGAAGGCGTTGGAGACGGCGCCACTCGCGGTGTTCGCCTCGACCTTCGCGTCGGCAGGGTGCGGCAGCCGGATGGCGATCTCGCCGGAGACCGTCGTCAGCCGGATGTCGGTCGGCTTGGGAGAGGTGTCGAGGTCCAGCACCATGTGGCCGCTGACGGACTCCGCGCGCACCGACGTGCCCGCACCCTCGACGACCGTCAGGTCGCCCGAGACCGACTGGAAGTGGAGGGCGCCGGTGACGGCCTGGGCCTCCAGGCTTCCTGCGACGGTCTCCGCGCGGACCACGCCCGAGAGCCCCACCAGAGTGGTGTCACCCGTGATGCCGCGCAGTTCCGTCCGCCCCTGGATCCCCGAGACGACGGCGCCGGCGCCGATCACGCCGACCTCCACCGCGGAACCGGCGGGCACGGAGAGCGAGACGACCGCGCTCCGGCGTGCACTCTTGCGGTCGAGCCAGGTGAGGAAACCGTTCCAGGGGAGATCCTCGTAGGCGACGGTGAGGGTGCCGTCCCGCTGGGTCACGATCAGCGGCGGGCCCGTGACGTCGGAGACCTCCAGCCGGGCGCTCGCCTCATCGGTACCGACGACGTTGACCGTGCCGTTGACGATGCGCACGTTGAGCGATGTCACGGGTGCATCGAAGGTGAGCTTCCGGGGCTCGGCGACGGTCCATGTGGACTCGGACATGCGATCTGACCTCCGCGACAGCATGGGCACGACGCAATATATCGCGTCTCGTAAGAACACGATATATCGCGGATTGGGGAAGTCAAGGGGAATCTGGGAGGGGGTGTAAGTGGTGGGAGGCGGTCATACGGTGATGAATTGCCCTAGCGTGTGCAGCATGACCGCTGCATCCGTGGGTGCTCTGCTGCTGTGCCGGGCCGACCCCGAGACCGTACGGCCCGTGGCCCGTCTACTGCAGGAGCGCATGCTGCTGACCCCGGCCGGGGACGGCTGGAGTGCCCTCGTCCCCGATCGGAAGCCCTGGCGTCATGACGGCCACGACGGCAACGGCGGTGCGGGCCACGGCAGCGGCGGGCCGGGCCACACGGGCGCCGAGCCCGTCGACCGGGTCCTCGGCGGCTGGGCCACCGCGCTCGCGGTGGGGTCCACCTGGCCGGTGCTCGCGCTCTGGTGGGACGGCGAGCGGTCCGGCTTCACCCTCGCCGCGGGCTTCCGCCGCCCGGTCGGCTACATCTGGCTGGCGGACGGCACCCCGGCGGGCGAGGACGAGGCCATGCGTACGTTCGCCGCCCGGCTGGGCCTCGACCCGGTCCTCGACCTCCAGGCACTGGAGGCCCTCACCCAGCAGGACCCGGAAGCGGACGCCGACGCGCGGCTGCGCGGTCTGCTCGCCGTCCTCACACGGGCCGGGGTGTCCATGCCGCCCGGCCTCACCCCGGGCGAACCGGCCGACCGGCTCCGCGCGGCCGCCGGGGCGCACCGGGAAGCGGAGGTGATCGAGTGGGCCGGCTGGCGCGACGCCGTACGGGTGGAGCTCGATGCCGTGGAGAGCGGCAGCCTCGGCCCCTGGATCATCGGCCCGCGGGCCCGGGCGGTCGCAGCCGTACAGGTCGCCGCCGGGCTGCCGCTCGCCCTGTGGGGTGCCCGCAGGCGCAGCGGGGGCTGGATCGCGGCGGGGCTGGTCCTGCTGGCGCAGGGTGCCCTGGGGTTCGCGTACAACCGGTTCAGGCACGAAGCGGGTGACGCGGGGGGCGGGCGGTGACTACTCGTCCTCGTCCTCGTCGTCCAGCCGGGCAAGCCAGGTCGCCAGCCGCTCGACCGGTACCTCGAAGTCGGGGTTGAGGTCGACGAACGTACGCAGCTGCTCGGCGAGCCACTCGAAGGTGACCTCCTCCTCGCCGCGCCGCTTCTCCAGTTCCTCGATACCACGGTCCGTGAAATACATGCCTGTGCTCGCTCCGGGTGGGGACGTCGGTTGCTCCCGCCAGGGTATGCCGTGCGCCGGGGCGTTCGTCCGTGGCCTCCGGAGCGGGCCACCGGAAACCGGGCGCGCATGCGGTGTCGGGCTTCATCAGCCTCCACCGTCGCCTGTACATCGCTTCCGCACAGGCGCGACAGGCGCGACAGGCCGTTCCGGGGCTTCGGGCGGCGGATGATCCGCCCGCGCATGACGGGGGAGACGCCCCGCGACGCCGGAGGGCCCGGTCCCGCGAGATTTGACTCGCGGGACCGGGCCCTCCGGTGCGTACAACGGCTGATCAGGCCTCGAAGACCTCGGTGACCAGCTGCGCCTGCTCGGCCTGGTGACGCTTGGCCGAGCCGACCGCCGGGGACGAGCCGTGGCGTCGCGAGATGCGGCGCAGGCGCTCACCGTGCGGCACGTCGGCGCCGACGGCGAGGTCCAGGTGGTCGATCAGGTTGAGCGCGATGAACGGCCACGCACCCTGGTTGGCCGGCTCCTCCTGGGCCCAGAGGTACTTCTCGGCGTTCGGGTACTTGGCGATCTCGGCCTGGATCTCCGCGCCCGGCAGCGGGTACAGACGCTCCAGACGGATGATCGCCGTCTCCGTGTCACCGCGCTTCTCGCGCTCGGCGTCCAGGTCGTAGTAGAGCTTGCCCGCGCAGAAGACGACCTTGCGGACCGCCTCGGCGCTGACCGACTCGTCGCCGATGACCGGACGGAAGCCGCCGGTGGTGAACTCCTCCACCTTCGAGGCCGCCGCCTTGAGGCGCAGCATCGACTTCGGCGTGAAGACGATCAGCGGCTTGTGGTGCGGGTTGTGCACCTGCCACCGCAGGAGGTGGAAGTAGTTGGACGGGAGGGTGGGCATCGCGACCGTCATGTTGTCCTGCGCGCACATCTGCAGGAAACGCTCCGGACGGGCGGACGAGTGGTCCGGCCCCTGGCCCTCGTAGCCGTGCGGAAGCAGCAGGGTGACGCCGGACGTCTGACCCCACTTCTGCTCGGCGGAGGAGATGAACTCGTCGACGACGGTCTGCGCGCCGTTGACGAAGTCACCGAACTGGGCCTCCCAGATGACCAGCGACTCCGGACGGGCCAGCGAGTAGCCGTACTCGAAGCCCATCGCCGCGTACTCGCTGAGCAGCGAGTCGTAGACGTTGTAACGGGCCTGGTCGTCGGAGAGGTAGAGCAGCGGGGTGTAGTCCTCGCCGGTCTTCTGGTCGACGAGAACGGCGTGGCGCTGGCCGAACGTGCCGCGGCGGGTGTCCTGTCCGGCGAGCCGGACCGGGGTGCCCTCCATCAGCAGCGAACCGATGGCCAGGGTCTCGCCCATGCCCCAGTCGATCGTGCCGTTCTCCACCGACGCGGCACGACGCTGCATCTGCGGCATCAGACGCGGGTGGACGGTGATCTCGTCCGGGATGTTCACCTGGGACTCGGCGATCAGCTTCACGACCTCCGAGGAGACCGCTGTGCCCACCGCCACCGGGAACTCGGCCTGGACGTCCGGGACATGCGGCTGGGCCGGCGCAGAGGTGGCCTCGCGGACCTCCGCGAAGACCTTCTCCAGCTGTCCCTGGAAGTCCTGGAGCGCCTGCTCGGCCTCTTCCAGCGTGATGTCGCCGCGACCGATGAGGGACTCGGTGTAGAGCTTGCGCACCGAGCGCTTCTTGTCGATCAGCGTGTACATCTGCGGGTTGGTGAACTCCGGGTTGTCGCCCTCGTTGTGACCGCGGCGGCGGTAGCAGATGAGGTCGATCACGACGTCCTTGTTGAACGTCTGCCGGTACTCGAAGGCGAGCCGCGCGACGCGGACCACGGCCTCCGGGTCGTCACCGTTGACGTGGATGATCGGCGCCTCGATCATGCGTGCCACGTCCGTGGCGTACATCGAGGAGCGCGAGGACTCCGGGGCGGCGGTGAAGCCGACCTGGTTGTTGATCACCACGTGCACGGTGCCGCCGGTGCGGTAGCCGCGCAGCTGCGACATGTTGAGCGTCTCGGCGACGACGCCCTGGCCGGCGAAGGCCGCGTCGCCGTGGAGCGCGACGGGCAGGACCGTGAAGTCCGTGCCGCCCTTGTTGATGATGTCCTGCTTGGCGCGGGCGATGCCCTCGAGGACCGGGTCGACCGCCTCCAGGTGCGAGGGGTTGGCGGCCAGCGAGACCTTGATCTGCTCGCCGTCCAGACCGGTGAAGGTGCCCTCGGCGCCCAGGTGGTACTTGACGTCGCCGGAACCGTGCATCGACCGCGGGTCGAGATTGCCCTCGAACTCCCGGAAGATCTGCGCGTAGGACTTGCCGACGATGTTCGCCAGGACGTTCAGCCGGCCGCGGTGGGCCATACCGATGACGACCTCGTCGAGGCGGGCCTCGGCGGCGGAGTCGATGACCGCGTCGAGCAGCGGGATGACGGACTCGCCGCCCTCCAGCGAGAACCGCTTCTGGCCGACGTACTTGGTCTGCAGGAACGTCTCGAACGCTTCGGCGGCGTTGAGGCGGCGCAGGATCCGCAGCTGCTCCTCGCGCTCCGGGGCCGGACGCGGACGCTCCACCCGGTCCTGGAGCCACTTGCGCTCCTTCGGCTCCTGGATGTGCATGAACTCGATGCCGGTGGTGCGGCAGTACGACTCACGCAGGACGCCGAGGATGTCGCGGAGCTTCATCATCGTCTTGCCGGCGAAACCGCCGACCGCGAAGTCGCGTTCCAGGTCCCACAGGGTGAGGCCGTGCTCGGTGATGTCCAGGTCGGGGTGCTTGCGCTGGCGGTACTCCAGCGGGTCGGTGTCGGCCATGACGTGGCCGCGGACCCGGTAGGAGTGGATCAGCTCGAAGACCCGTGCGGCCTTGGTGACGTCGTCGTCGTGCGAGGCGTCGATGTCCTTGAGCCAGCGGACCGGCTCGTAAGGGATGCGCAGCGCCTTGAAGATCTCGTCGTAGAACTCGTTCTCGCCGAGCAGGAGCTGGGCCAGGACACGCAGGAACTCGCCGGACGCGGCACCCTGGATGACCCGGTGGTCGTACGTCGAGGTCAGCGTCATGACCTTCGAGATGCCCAGCTTGTTCAGGGTGTCCTGCGAGGTCCCCTGGAACTCGGCCGGGTAGTCCATCGCGCCGACGCCCATGATGAGGCCCTGTCCGGGCATCAGGCGGGGCACCGAGTGGACGGTGCCGATGCCGCCGGGGTTGGTCAGCGAGGCGGTGACTCCGGAGAAGTCGTCCATGCCGAGCTTGCCGACGCGGGCACGTCGGACGATGTCCTCGTACGCCTGCCAGAACTCGAAGAAGTTGAGCGTCTCGGCCTTCTTGATGGCCGCGACGACCAGCTGGCGGTCGCCGTTCGGCTTCACCAGGTCGATGGCCAGGCCGAGGTTGATGTGCTCCGGCTTGACCAGGGTCGGCTTGCCGTCCTTGACCGTGAAGGAGTAGTTCATCGACGGCATGGCCTTGAGGGCCTGCACCATCGCGTACCCGATGAGGTGCGTGAAGGAGATCTTCCCGCCGCGGGCGCGCTTCAGGTGGTTGTTGATGACGATGCGGTTGTCGAAGAGCAGCTTCACCGGGACGGCACGGACGGACGTGGCCGTCGGCAGCTCCAGCGAGGCGTTCATGTTCTTCGCGACAGCGGCCGAAGGGCCGCGCAGCGTCACGTACTCCGGACCCGCCGGGGCTTCGGCCGGAGCCGGGGCCTTGGCGGCTGCCGGAGCCGGGGCCTTGGCGGCTGCCGGGGCGGCCTTGGCGGGTGCGGCCGGAGCCGCCGCCGCCTTCGCCGGAGCGGCGGGTGCGGCCTGGGCGGGAGCCGCGGCCTTCGCCGGAGCGGCAGCCGCGGGCGCCGCCGCCGGTGCCGGCGCGGTGGCCTGGGCCGGTGCGGAGTTGTTGACCGTGCTCGGAGCGGCGGCGGCCGGGGCCGGGGTCACCGCTCCCGCATCTGTGGGGACGGGCTTGTCCGCCGTGCCGGACGTACCCGGCTTGTAGTCGGCGAAGAAGTCCCACCAGGCGCGATCGACCGAATTGGGGTCCTGGAGGTACTGCTGGTAGATCTCGTCGACAAGCCACTCGTTGGGGCCGAAAGCGGCTGCGGGGTTGGACCCGGAACCAGCTTCTTGATCGGTCGAGATGCTCGAGTTACTGGGGGACTGAGACGACACGGCGTGAACCGCCCTCTTCCGCTTCACAAGGTGATGGACAGCGGAAATCAAGGCTACGCCTCCCCAGCCGTAACGTGCAGGCCGGGCCGGTCTTCGTCGTGCACATCACATCGGAAACCGGGTTTCGGCGCATGAAATGGCGGGAAACAAGCGGGGTTCCGCTGCACTTCGGGTACGCAGGGCCGGTGTTGCGGCCCACCTGGACCGTATCGCGTTCCCGGTCGCGACGTAGAATGTGACCTTCCGCACGCGCAGTGTGACGCTCCGGGGTGGACCTCGGGTCAACCCCGGAAGCCGGGAGTGCCCGGAAGAGTGACCCGGATCCGGCAGCCACGGACCGATTCGGCCACGCCGATGTGGCCGCCGTGCATGTCCACCGCCCAGCGGGCGATGGCCAGCCCCAGTCCCGTACCCCCGTCGCTCCCGGGGCCGTGCGGAGACGGGATCTGACCGCGGTTGAAGCGCTCGAAGACCCGGTGGCGCTCCGCCTCCGGGATTCCGGGACCCTCGTCGATGATCTCCAGCTCGAGCGATTCGGGCTGGGCGCCCCGTCGCGCCAGCACCGTGACGCGGCCGTGCGGGGGACTGTGTTTGACCGCGTTGTCGATGAGGTTGGCGACCACCTGGTGCAGTCGTTCCGCGTCCGCGTGCGCCGTCAGTTCGGGCGGCGACACGTCGAGGTGCAGATGGACGTCCGTACGGGAGTGGTTCCCGGAGCCGGACGAGAGCTGCCGGCGCGAGGCCGCGAGATTGGCCTCCTTGAGCACGCCGGAGAGATAGGGCCACACCTCGAAGCGCCGCGCCTTCAGCGTCACCACCCCGTTGTCCAGCCGGGAGAGGTCCAGCAGGGTCTCCACCAGCCGGCCCAGGCGTTCGGTCTGCTTCAGCGCGGTGCGCATGGTCTCGGGATCGGCGGCGGACACCCCGTCCACCACGTTCTCCAGAACGGCTCTGAGTGCGGCGATGGGCGTGCGCAACTCGTGGGAGACGTTGGCCACCAGCTCCTTGCGGTGCCGGTCCTCCGCCTCCAGGTCGTCCGCCATGCGGTTGATCGTCTGCGCGAGGTCGCCGAGCTCGTCGCGCCGGCCGGCGCCGCTCACCCGTCCGGTGTAGTCGCCGTGCGAGATGGACCGGGCCACGGCCCGCATCTCGTCCAGCGGTGCGGTCAGCCCGTGCGCCACGAACTGCGTGATCAGCAGCGTGGCGATCACGGAGAAGACCGTGATGAACCGGAATTCGGTCCTGGTCCGCAGGGCCACGATCAGCAGTCCGGTCGTGATGAACACGGAGACGACGACGAGCGTGCCCAGCTTGGCCTTGATCGAGAACGGCCGCAGTCCGGAGCCGGGCCGCGTCATGGCGCGGGGGTCTCCAGGGCGTAACCGACTCCGTGGACGGTGCGGATCCGCTCCGCGCCGATCTTCCGGCGCAGGGCCTTGATGTGGCTGTCGACCGTGCGGGTCCCGGAGGCGTCCGCCCAGTCCCAGACCTCGGCCAGCAACTGCTCCCGGGAGAGCACCGCCCGGGGCGTGTTGGCCAGGCAGACCAGCAGGTCGAACTCGGTCGGCGTCAGGTGGACGTCGTCGGCGCGCACCCGGACACGGCGCTGCGCGTGGTCGATCTCCAGCTCGCCGAGACGCAGGATGCCGCTCCGCGGGGTCACGGCGGCCAGCGCGGCCCGCTCCACCCGGCGCAGCAGGACGTGCACCCGTGCCGCCAGCTCGCGCATGGAGAACGGCTTGGTCATGTAGTCGTCGGCGCCGACCCCGAGCCCGACCAGCATGTCGGTCTCGTCGTCGCGCGCGGTGAGCATCAGCACCGGCACGGGGCGCTGGGCCTGCACGCGGCGGCAGACCTCCAGGCCGTCGAAGCCCGGAAGCATGATGTCGAGCACCATCAGGTCGGGCTGCCAGGCCTCGGCCGCGTCCACGGCCGCCGGCCCGTCCAGTGCGGTCTGCACCAGGAAGCCCTCGGCCCGCAGCCGGGCGGAGATGGCGTCGACGATCGTCGGGTCGTCCTCGACCACCAGAACCCGGCGCTGAGCCCCTGGGGTGGCCGCGACGCCGTTGTGGGTGGTGTGTGTCTGTTCCATCGCCCCGCCCCTGCCCGTTCTCGCGGGGGCCATTCCCCCGGAGGCACGGTTATCGCTTGTGGATGTCGTCGGTGATCCCTTGTGCCGGTCAGCAGCGTAGAGGCAGAAGACGGCTCCCGGCTACGCAGGGTGTTGTCCGACGTGAAGGTGTTACCCCCGCGGAGGAGGCGGATCGTCGGCCTTGTGCCACTTGGCCCGTGGCCCGCCGGGGCCGTGCATACCGGGTGGGGGTTCAACGGCCCCGCAGTGCGAGATGGACCACGTCCGGCACACCTCGGGCAACCGCTACTTCTTCGGCCCGTACCGCGCGGAATCCGGCATTCCGCAGTGCCTCGCCGAAGGCCGCGGACGGCTGCGCGGACCACACGGCGAGGACCCCGCCGGGCGTCAGCCGGGCCCGGCAGGCCGCCAGACCGGCGGGTGAGTACAGCCCTTCGTTGTCCTCGGTGACGGTCCAGTCGGGCCCGTTGTCGATGTCCAGGCACAGGGCGTCGTAACGCTCCGTGGTCGTCCGGAGGTGCTCGACGAGGTCCTCCCGCAGGATCGCGGTCCGCGGATCGGCGAGGGCCGCGGCGGAGATCCTGCCGAGCGGCCCCTCCAGGTGCCAGTCCACGACGGCCGGCTCGCGCTCGACGACGGCGATCCGTCCCCAGCGCGGGTCCGCGGCGGCGCGGACGAGTGAGAATCCGACGCCGAGACCTCCGATGAGCAGGGCGGGATCCCGTCGGCCGGCCGGCAGTGCGGCGAGCGCCGCGTCGATCAGCAGCCGCTCGGAGCGGCCGTCCGAGGTGTCCATGAGGAAGCAGCCGTTGGCGATGATCTCGAAGTCGTCGCCGCGTTCACGGAGGACGACCTCGCCGAACGGCCCCTCGCGCCGGTCGAGTACCACGGGGCGGGCTTCTGCGCTGGGCATGGGCGAGGTCTCCGGTCTCCGGGCGGCGGCGCTCCTGATCCGGCCCATCCTTCCCGCAGCCGGCCCGCCGGGACCAGTGGATTCCCGCAGACTCACCCTCAGGGGCGGGGTGCCTTCACCCCGTGGACCGCGGTGTACTCGGCCGCCAGCCAGGGCCCCAGGCTCTCGATGAGCATCGCCAGTACAGCCGGATCCGGCGAAGGGGTGCGTGCTGTCCCGGCGGCGGCCCGGACCTGCGCCGCGCGTTCCGGGTGGTCCGGACAGAACCGTGCGAACAGCTCGGCGGACCGGCGCAGATCGCTCGTCCAGCCGCCCCAGCGGGGCATGACCAGCGTGAACGCCGTCCGGACGAGACGGCGGGCGACGCCGCGGCTCAGCCGCAGGCGTGCCTCGTCCGTGACGGCCTCGGCGGCCATGGTGCGCCACCGGGGGAGCGCGAGTGCCAGGTCGCCGTTCGTCTCGCGGGCGAGCAGTGAGGTGGGCCGGTAGCGCGGCAGCTGCGCGGCGAGGTCCGGGCCGATCAGCGGGGTGCAGAGGCAGGCGACGAAGAATCCTCCGTCGTGGCGCTCCACCTCGCCGAGCAGGGCGCCGGCGGAGTCGAGGAGCAGGCCGACCCCGTCGATCACCGGGAAGGCGGCGTCCAGGGCGGCCCCCGCCTCCTCGCCCACCGTCCGTTCCGCGCCGGTGGGGGCGTCGTGCAGGGCGACGAGGAGATCGAGGTCGGAGACACCGGGAATGGCCGTGCCCCGCGGAATGCTGCCGTAGAGGTAGGCGCTGTGCAGCCGGGTCGCGCCGAACGTACCGACGATGCGGTCGCGGGCCGCCTCGACCACCGGGACGAACGGCCCGGGCACGCGGTCGAGGGCGCCTTCGCGGAGGATCGTCCCGTCCGGCGCGAGGCCCTTGTCCGTGTCTTCGCACGCAGTCGCTTCGTTCATCTGCGGATTCTCGCAGGCGCTGCCCCTCGAAGTGGGTGATCGCTCAGAGCGAACGCGACGGGGGGAACATCCGGCGGCTCCCTGGCATTGAGTCCGTATAGCTCAACTTACCTGCCGAAGGGGAGATCATGACTGCCGAGTCCCATGCGTCCGAGGCCTTCACGCCGGTCGACCTGCCCGTGCTGCCCCTCGACGACGAGGTCGTGCTGCCCGGAATGGTGGTGCCGCTCGACCTGTCGGATGCCGAGGTGCGCGCCGCCGTCGAGGCGGCACAGGCCGTCGCGCGACAGGGCGGCGGCAAGCCCGAGGTGCTGCTCGTGCCGCGCATCGACGGCAACTACACGGGGACGGGTGTCCTGGGGACCGTCGAACAGGTCGGCCGGCTCTCGGACGGGGACCCGGGCGCCCTCATCCGGGCCCGCGACCGGGTGCGCATCGGGGCCGGCACCAGTGGCCCCGGGAACGCGCTGTGGGTCGAGGGCACCAGGATCGACGTGTCCGTCCCGGACCCCCTGCCGGGCTCCGCCGCCGAGCTCGCCAAGGAGTACAAGGCGCTCGCCACCAGCTGGCTGAAGAAGCGGGGCGCCTGGCAGGTCGTGGACCGGGTGCAGCAGATCGATGACATCTCCGCGCTGGCGGACAACTCCGGATACTCGCCCTTCCTCACCACCGCGCAGAAGGTGCAGCTGCTGGAGACCGTGGACGCGGTCGCCCGTCTGAAGCTCGCCATCCAGTGGCTCGGCGAACACCTCGCGGAGCAGGACGTCGCCGAGTCCATCGCCAAGGACGTCCAGGAGGGCGTCGACAAGCAGCAGCGCGAATTCCTGCTGCGGCGCCAGCTCGACGCCGTACGCAAGGAGCTCTCCGAACTCAACGGGGAAGCCGGTTCCGGCGACGAGTCCGACGACTACCGGGCACGCGTCGAGGCCGCCGATCTTCCGGAGAGCGTCCGCGAGGCCGCCCTCAAGGAGGTCGAGAAGCTCGAGCGCGCGTCGGATCAGAGCCCCGAGGGCTCGTGGATCCGCACCTGGCTGGACACCGTCCTGGAACTGCCGTGGACCGAGCGGACCGAGGACGCGTACGACATCAGGGGCGCCCGGGAGATCCTCGACGCCGAGCACGCCGGCCTGCACGACGTGAAGGAGCGCATCACCGAGTACCTCGCGGTGCGCAAGCGGCGTGCCGACCGCGGACTGGGTGTGGTCGGAGGCCGGCGCGGCGGTGCCGTGCTGGCCCTGGTCGGGCCGCCCGGCGTGGGCAAGACCTCGCTCGGCGAGTCCGTCGCGCACGCCATGGGCCGCAAGTTCGTCCGCGTGGCGCTCGGCGGTGTCCGCGACGAGGCGGAGATCCGCGGCCACCGGCGTACGTACGTCGGCGCGCTCCCCGGACGCATCGTCCGCGCCATCAAGGAGGCCGGTTCGATGAACCCGGTGGTCCTGCTCGACGAGATCGACAAGGTCGGCTCGGACTTCCGGGGCGACCCGGCCGCCGCTCTGCTCGAAGTGCTCGACCCGGCGCAGAACCACACCTTCCGCGACCACTACCTGGAGGTGGAACTCGACCTCAGCGACGTGGTGTTCCTGGCCACCGCCAACGTCCTCGAAGCCATCCCGGAGGCACTGCTCGACCGCATGGAGCTGGTCCGGCTGGACGGCTACACCGAGGACGAGAAGGTCGTCATCGCCCGCGACCACCTGCTCCCGCGCCAGCTGGAGCGGGCCGGCCTGGAGGGCGACGAGGTCGGCCTCGACGAGTCCGCGCTGCGCAAGCTCGCCGGTGAGTACACGAGGGAGGCCGGCGTACGGAACCTGGAGCGGGCCGTCGCCCGGCTGCTCCGCAAGGTCGCGGCCCAGCACGAACTGGGCGACCGCGAGCTCCCGTTCACGGTGACCGACGAGGACCTGCGGGGCCTCATCGGGCGGCCCCACCACGTTCCCGAGTCCGCCCAGGAACCGGCCGAGCGCCGTACCGCGGTGCCCGGCGTGGCCACCGGCCTCGCGGTGACCGGGGCGGGCGGCGACGTGCTGTTCGTCGAGGCGTCGCTGGCAGACCCGGAGACCGGGGCGTCCGGACTGACCCTCACCGGCCAGCTCGGCGACGTGATGAAGGAGTCCGCGCAGATCGCGCTGAGCTTCCTGCGGTCGCACGGGGCGGAGCTGGAGCTGCCGGTCGCGGACCTGAAGGACCGCGGCGCGCACATCCACTTCCCGGCGGGCGCCGTCCCCAAGGACGGTCCGAGTGCGGGCATCACGATGACGACGGCACTGGCCTCGCTGCTCTCCGGGCGGCTCGTCCGCACGGACGTGGCGATGACGGGTGAGGTGTCGCTGACCGGACGTGTGCTGCCGATCGGCGGTCTCAAGCAGAAGCTGCTGGCCGCGCACCGGGCCGGCATCACCACCGTGGTGATCCCCAAGAGGAACGAGGCCGACCTGGACGACGTCCCGGCCGAGGTTCTCGACACCCTGGAGGTCCACCCGGTGACCGATGTCCGCCAGGTCCTCGAGATCGCCCTCGCTCCGGCCACGGCCACGGCCAGGACCGGGGACAGGATCCCGGCCGCGGCGTAGGCGCCACGCAGTGACGGGCGCGGCACCACGGACACGGCCGGTACGGACGGCCCGTCCCTCCCTCGCGGGAGGGGTGGGCCGTTCCGCGTACCCGTGCGGAGCGGGTCACGGGCGGTAGACGGTCCCCGGCTCCGGCTCGGCGGGGGCCATCAGCTGAGGCACGGTCACGAAGGTGTAGCCGCGCTCCTTGAGGGTGTCGATGATGCCCGGTACGGCGGGGACCGTGCCCTTGTAGATGTCGTGCAGCAGGATGATCCCGTCCTTGCCCGCCTGGTCCAGGATCCGCTTTCTTATCAGCGCGGAATCGTTGGTCGAGTAGTCCTTGGCGGTCGCGCTCCACAGGATCTGCGCCAGCCCGAGCTCCTTGCTGATCGTGGAGACGGTGTCGTCGGTACGGCCCTGCGGCGGGCGCATCAGCCGGGGCCTCTTCCCCGTGATCTCCTCGATGGCGAGCTGGGTCCGCTCCAGCTCGGCGCGTATCTCGTCGGGCTCCTTGTCCGTCAGGATGCCGTGTGTCCAGGTGTGGTTGGCGACCTCGTGCCCCTCGGCAGCGATCCGGCGCACCGTGTCCGGGTGCTTCAGGACATGGTTCTTGCCCAGCAGGAAGAAGGTGGCCGGCACCTTCTTCTCCTTGAGGACGTCCAGGAGGCGCGGGGTGTCCTCGGCCGGGCCGGCGTCGAAGGTCAGCGCGATGCACTTCGCCTTCCGGCAGTCGACCGGGCCGAACGATCCCTTGGCGTCGGCGGCGGCGCCGCCGCGGGCCGTCGCGGGGGCCGTGGTCTCCGTGGAGCAGCCGCTCAGCGTCAGAGTGAGCACGGTCACAAGAGCGGCGGCCAACCCCGCACCGGACGACGTCGTCTTTCCATGCACAGCAGGTCACTCCCCAGGGCCGGGCCGCACACCGGCGGTGCGGAACGGTGTGACTATACATAGCGCGTATACGCTCAGTGCATAGCGGGGTCGGGGCGGAGCTCCGCCGGGCGCGGGGCTCGCCTCCGGGGGCCGGTCGTCACAGGGGGGATAAGCCGTTCGCGAGCGCCTGCGCGCGGTCGAGGGCGTCGTTGATGTGGTTGTGGTCGCCGGCCGTCGGGCCGGACGACGTGTACTGGCACATCGCACGGCGGTCCCAGCCGGCCGGGAGTTCGCCGACCGTGCTGCTGTAGCGCGCCACCCGGAGGGGTTTTTCGACGTCCGTGCCACGGCGTCCGTGGTGTCAGCGACGCCACGCGCGTAAACCCCTGCTCCGGAAGGGGCCCGGCACCTGCCGGAGGTCTGATCCTGCGAAATACTGGCGGAGCTGCGGTGATGGCCGGAGTTGAAAGAGACTTTCATCGGCAGGAAAGCGTATGAGGAGTGCTGACGTGCACGGGAGCGGAATCGGGAGTGGGCCCGGTGCGGCGGCCGGGAGCGGTGTGGACCACGAGTTCCTCGCGCTGGAGCGGGAATTGGCGGTCTTCCTGCGCCGGGCGCGTGCCAACTCCGGTGAGATGGCGCGTGAGGTCCACCCGGACCTGGAGTCCGCGGCCTACGGCCTTCTCGTCCGGCTGGAGTCGGCCGGGCGGCAGCGTGCCACGGATCTCGCCGCCTACTTCGGTGTCGGCAAGGCGACCATGAGCCGTCAGCTGCGGGCCCTGGAGGTCCTCGGCCTGGTGGCGCGCGAGGACGATCCGGCGGACGGCCGCGCCTCACTGGTCCACCTGACCGGCGAAGGCCTCGTGCGCTTCCGCAGTGTGCGTGACGCCCGCCGCGGACGCTATGCCCGCAAACTGGCGGACTGGGACCGGGCCGAGGTCGCCGAGCTGGCGAGACTGCTGCACCACCTGAACGAACGCGCCGAGGGCTGACGGCCGGCTGCGCGGGGCGGCCGGAGGCCGGTGGCAGCGGGGCCCGACGGCCTCCGGTCGGACCGGGTCAGAGCTCGACGAGGACCGCTGTCGCGTCGTCGTGCGTCTTTCCGCGGCGCAGGTACCTGCGGTCCGTGTCGGCCCGCTCCAGCTCCCGGACGCGGTCGATCAGCCCCTGTGGCCCCGCCTTGCGCAGCAGCCCCAGGGTGGCCGTCCAGTCGCCCTCCCCGAACGTCTCCGTCCAGCGGGACGCACCGTCGGTCAGCGCCGCGAGCGCCCGGACGTCCGCACGCGGAGTTTCGCCCGTCACCGCGCGTGAGACGACCAGGGGGTCGGCGGCGGCCGTGAAGAAACCGCCCTCCTTGTTCCGCGCGCGGGCGTCCGCGACGGCCTCGGAGGCGAGGGAGCCGGGCGGAAGCCGGTCGAGACGGTCGTCGACCACCGGCAGGACCGCTCCGTCGGGGGCCTCGAGCAGCAGGACCGAGTCGGAGAGCACCAGGTGCTCGACCACCCGTTCGTCCCACCGTGCCAGGACCACTGTCGCCTGGGGCGTTCGCACGTGAGAAAGGTCACACACCGAACGGTGGGCGGCGGCGGTGCGCCCGATGGACTCCGCGAGGACCTCCGTCAGAGTCAGATCCCGTCGCGAAGCGGACAGTTCGATCAGTGATCCGCCCAGTCGCGCGGTGAACCAGGGGACCGAGTGCACACACCCGTCATCGCCTGCCGGCGGCGTGACACCGTCGAGCAGGGCGAGGACACCGCCCTGGCCGGCGGCCGGGGCCGCAGTCGATGCCCAGTCCTCGTTGGGGCGTTGAGGGGTGCCCGGCTCAGTGGCGAGTTCGATGCGCATCCGGTCAGTCTGCACGATGGCTTCACGGACCCTCCATGATCCGGCCGTTGGCTCGAACCAGCAGGTCAGCAGGGTCCACGGGTAGGGAGGGTGGGGCTCCGTGCATATGCGGGCGGGCATCTTGCCAAAGCCTGGGCCGAACTTCCACCCGGCGGTCCAGGCATGCCAGGGGGCGCCCGTGGGGAGACTTGTTCGCCAACTCCGGAGTGATGTTCACTCCTTCGAGTGGCGGAGCGGTTGATGCGCGCCCCCCTCTCAAAAGCGCTGGAATGGTCGGAAGCCATACCAGGGGGGTCGGGGGCGCCCTTTCACATGACCGTGCGTCACCTCTGCTTCATGGGTGGACGAGTCAAGATTGCGAGCACCGGTGCAGAAGAAGCGGCCTCGGAGCAAGGACAGCACGCGTGAGGAGTCCGGGGCCATGCCTCCGGCAGCGGGTGCCGGAAAGCGGACCGTACGGGTGCGCAGCCGGCTCGTCGCCGGTGTCGCCGTCGTCGGCATCACCGTCGTCGCCGCGGGAGCCCCGGCGGCCCTCGGCGCGTCCTCCGACCTCAACGAGTCCCAGCGGCTGGTCACGCTCGCCGAGCTGAACCAGCAGGCGATCACGCTCGCGCACTCCCTCGCGGACGAGCGCGACAGGGTCACGGCGCACATCGCGGCCGGCCGTGACGACGACGACAAGGGCGGCAAGGACGGCGAAGGCGATCCCGCGGCCCGTGTGGACCAGCAGGTGGACGAGATCCGGGAGGCCGCTCCCGCCGCGCTGCGCCGCGACCTCTCCACCATCCCTGCGCTGCGCCGCACCGCCCTCACCGGCGAGGGCACGGCGATGGAGGCCCACCAGGCGTACTCAGAGGTCATCGCCAAGCTCCACGACCTCGCCGACGAGCTGGCCGAGAAGACACCGCCGCGGGCCGCTGAGGCCACCCGCGCACCGCTCGCCCTCGGTGGCGCCGTCGAGCAGGCGTCCGCCACCAGGGGCCTGCTCCTGGCCGCGCTCGCCGTGCCCGGCACGCAGCAGGCCGAGCCGCAGATCGACCCGTTCACCGGTCTGCCCGTCCAGAACCAGGACGAGGGCGGCAGCGAGGACGACCGCAACCGTGACGAGCTGAGCGCCGCCGCCCAGCAGACGCGCGTGCAGGAGCTCGCGTCCCTCGCCGAATTCGACCAGGCCGCCGCGCCCGCCGCCCGCGACAAGCTCGCCTCCACGGTCACCGGCCCCGAGATCAACAGCGCGGAGAAGTACCTCACCCGGCTCACCGACCGCCCCGAGCTCTCCGACACGGACCGTGCCGTGGACGCCGGGAAGGTGAGCGCGGCACTCTCCGCCCGTATCGACCGGATGCGCAGCGTCGAGTCCGCTCTGGGCACCGCCCAGGTCAAGCGCTTGGAGCAGTTGCGCGACGACGACGTCACCGCGCTGGAGCTCCGGCTCGCGCTGCTCGGGGGCTGTCTGCTGATCGCCGTCGGCGTCTCCACCGCCGTCGCCCGCACGCTCACCCAGCCGCTCGCCGTCCTGCGGATCGGTGCCGGCCGGATCGCCGCCGAACCGGAGACCGCCGAACCGGTCCGCTACACCGGGCGCAACGACGAGTTCGCCCAGGTCGTACGGTCGATCAACGCCGTGCACGGCAAGCTGCACGCGCTGCAGCAGGACGTCACCGGCCGCTCCGAGGGCCTGCGGACCGAGCGGTCCGGACTGGTCGCGGACCGCGAGACCCTCACGCTCCAGCGCGACGAACTCCAGGTCCAGGTCGTCGAGCTGACCAAGCAGCTCAGGAAGCTGCGGAACACGGTCAACCACACCTTCGTCAACCTCTCCCTGCGCAATCTCGGTCTCGTCGAGCGCCAGCTCGGGGTCATCGAGGGCATGGAGGAGCGCGAGCAGGACCCGGAGCGCCTCGCGACGCTCTTCAAGCTGGACCACATGGCCACCGTCATGCGGCGCCACAGCGAGAACATGCTGGTCCTGGCGGGAACCGAGCACGGTCAGGGACACCCGGACCCGATCCCGCTGGTCGACGTGCTGCGCGCAGCGGTCAGCGAGATCGAACGGTACGAGCGGGTCACCATCCAGTCCCTGCCGCCGCACGCCCGGATCGCGGGCTTCGCCGCCGACGACCTGAGCCACCTGGTCGCCGAACTCCTGGAGAACGCGACGTCCTTCTCCCCGCCCGACTCCCATGTCGAGCTCTCCGGCTGGGTGCTGGAGACCGGTGAGGTGATGCTCTCCGTGCAGGACGAGGGCATCGGCATGTCGGCGGTCCGGATGGGTGAGCTCAATGCCAGGCTGGCGGACCCGGCATCGTTCGAGGCGGGTGAACAGGCCGCGGACGGGGCAGGACTGGGACTTCAGGTGACCTCGCTGCTGGCCGCGCGCCACGGCATCCGGGTGGAGTTGCGCGAGCAGAAGGGAAGCGGGGTGGCCGCGGTGGTCGTACTTCCCGGAGCCCTGCTGCCGAAGGCTCCGCCGACGGCGTCCCCGCCGCCCGTGCAGCTGCCCGGCGACGCGCCCACGCTGAATCTTCCGGGTTCGGTGGCCGAGGCGAACTCCAACGCGCTGCCCGCCCGTTCGGCCGACGGCACGGACCCGCTGATCGAGGCCGCCGAACGGACGCTCAGGGAATCGGGTACGGACCCGGCGCCTTCCCCGGAGGCCGTGCCCGCCGAGCCCGCCGTCGAGGATCCTGCCGCACAGGAGCCCACCGCGCCCGCCCTCGAAGGGCCTGCCGCGGAGGAGCCCACCGTGCCGGCCCCCGAAGGGCCTGCCGCGGGAGAGCTCACCCCGCCCGCCCCCGAGGGACCTGCCGCGGAGGAGCCGGCCGAGCCCGTCGTCGAGGGACCGGTGCAGGAGTCCGCTGCCGAGGAGGCCACGCACGCGGCGGCCGCCCCCGTGACGGCGACCCCCCGGACGCCTTCCCCGGACACGGCAGCCCCCGGGACGACGGCGGTCCCCGCCGAGTCCGAGGCCGAGACCACGATGCAGGTGCGGCTGCCGAGGCCGCAGGACGCGCCGGGCCCGTACGCCATCGGCCCCGACCGCCACGAGCGTGCCGCCGACACGAGTCCCGCCGCGCCGGGCCCCTCGTCGGTCGCCGACGCGCTGCCCGGGCCCAGGCAGCCCTTGACCGGCACCCCTTCGCAGGGCCTGGGCGAGGAGGTGCCCGATCCGGCCCCCGTGCCGGAGCGCCTCACCGACAAGGGGCTGCCCAAGCGCACCCCCGGCATCGCTTCCCCCGCCGCCGCCCCGGCGGCCGAGCGCACGGGCGGCCTGGACAAGGACGACCTGCGCCGCAGGCTCGGCGGCTTCCACCAGGGGGCCGAGGACGGCCGGCGCGATGTCGAGGCCGAGATCGCCGAGGGCGCACCAGAGACCGACAACACGGAGCTGACCGACCGGACCGAAGGTCGCATCGATGAGACGGGGGATACAGTCGAGGAGGCACGCAGTTGACTGCGCCCAGCACATTGGGACTGAGTACCGAGGCCCGGAATCTTCACTGGCTGCTGAGCAACCTGGTGGAGGAGGTGCCAGGGGTCCACTCCGTGACCGTCGTCTCGTCCGACGGCCTGATGCTGCTCTCCTCCGACCCCGGTCTCGCGCTCGCCCCGGAGGGCCGACGGCAGCATGACGGCCCGAAGGGCCCCAGGGGCTCCAGCGCCGACCTCGCCACCATCGTCTCCGGCATCGGCTCCCTCACGATCGGTGCCGCGAAGCTGATGGACGGCGGCGGCGTCAAGCAGACGATGGTCGCGATGGACGAGGGCAGCGTCTTCGTCATGTCGATCAGCGACGGTTCGCTGCTCGGCGTGCACGCCACCCCCGACTGCGACATGAGCGTCATCGCCTACCACATGGCGCTCTTCGTCGGCCGTGCCGGACACGTACTCACCCCCGAACTCCGCAGTGAGCTGCGCAAATCGATGGAGAGCGCCCAGTGACGTCTGCTGCTGAACCCGTACGCAAGCTCCCCGTCCGGGGTTCCGACCGCAAGGCCGCACGGGTCCGTCCGTACTCCCTCACCGGCGGCCGTACCCGCTTCGGCCACGTGCTGCTCGTCGAGACGTTCGTCGCCGCGCTGGAGGCTCCCGAGGAGCGCCGCGAGCTCACGAACGGAAACCTCGCCTCCCGCGTCATGCCGGAGCTCCGCGCCATCGTCGAACTCTGCCGCCGTATGCGGACGGTCGCCGAGATCTCGGCCCTCCTGAAGATGCCGCTCGGCGTCGTCAGGGTGCTGCTCAGCGACTTGGCCGACCAGGGAAAGATCCGCGTGTACGGAAGCGGTCACGGCACCGGCCAGCCCGACCGCGCACTGCTCGAAAGGGTGCTCAATGGACTCCGCCGTCTCTGAGGCGCCGCTCTTCGCCCCGCGTCAGCCGGGGCCGCAGGACCAGACCGAGGGTCCGGCGCAGCCCTGGCAGCTCGACCACACCCGTGCGCCGACCGCGACCAAGATCGTGGTCGCGGGCGGCTTCGGCGTCGGCAAGACGACCTTCGTCACAGCCGTCTCCGAGATACCCCCGCTGCAGACCGAAGCGCTGATGACGCGGGCCAGCGAGGAGACCGACGACCTCAGCGCCACGCCCGACAAGGTCACCACGACCGTCGCGATGGACTTCGGCCGTCTCACGCTCGACGACGACCTCGTCCTGTACGTCTTCGGCACCCCCGGTCAGCAGCGCTTCTGGTTCATGTGGGACGACCTGGTGCGCGGCGCGATCGGCGCGGTCGTGCTCGCCGACACCCGCCGCCTCGCCGACTGCTTCCCGGCCCTCGACTACTTCGAGAGCTGCGGGCTCCCGTACATCGTGGCCGTCAACCACTTCGAGGGAACGCCCGGTTACGAGGAGCAGGACGTCAGGGAGGCACTGACCGTGCCACCGCACGTACCTGTCGTGATCATGGATGCGCGTCAGAGGATCACGGTCGTCGAGGCGCTGCTCGCCCTGGTGGGGCACGCGCTCGAGGTGGCACCCGCGTAACCGCCCACGCACACACAACGGAGTAGCGCCATGCGGAAGATGCTCATAGTCGGAGCCGGCCAGTCCGGTCTCCAGCTGGCTCTCGGACTGCAGTCCAAGGGCTACGAAGTCACCCTCATGTCCAACCGCACGGCGGACGAGATCCGGTCCGGCCGGGTCATGTCGACGCAGTGCATGTTCCACACGGCTCTCCAGCACGAGCGCGACCTCCAGCTCAACTTCTGGGAGTCGCAGGCTCCGCGCATCGAGGGCCTCGGCGTCTCGGTCGCCGCCCCCGACTCCTCGCGGGCCGTCGACTGGGTCGGCAGGTTCGACGGTCACGCGCAGTCCGTCGACCAGCGTGTGAAGATGGCCGGCTGGATGGAGACCTTCGTGCAGCGGGGCGGTCAGCTGGTCATCCACGGTGCGGCCGTCTCCGACCTGGACTACTTCTCCCGCACCTACGACCTGGTGATGGTGTCGGCCGGCAAGGGCGAACTCGTCTCCATGTTCGGCCGGGACGCGTCCCGTTCGCCGTACGACGCCCCGCAGCGCGCCCTGGCCGTCGCGTACGTCCACGGCCTGGGCCCGCGTCCCGAGCACCCGGACTTCGACGCGGTCCGCTGCAATCTGGTCCCCGGTGTGGGCGAGCTCTTCGTGATGCCGACCCTGACGACGTCGGGCCGTGCGGACATCCTGTTCTGGGAAGGCGTTCCCGGCGGCCCGCTCGACGCCTTCCAGGGCGTCAAGGACCCCTCGGAGCACCTGGCCAGGACACTGGAGCTCATGGAGCGGTTCACCCCGTGGGAGTACGCACGCGCCACCAAGGTCGAACTGACCGACGCCAACGCCACGCTGGCCGGCCGGTACGCCCCGACCGTACGCCGTCCGGTCGGCCGGCTGCCCGGTGGCGGCCTGGTCCTGGGCGTCGGGGACGTGGTCGTCGCCAACGACCCGATCACCGGGCAGGGCTCGAACACCGCCTCCAAGTGCGCCCACTCCTACCTGGACTCGATCGTCGAGCACGGCGAGCGGGAGTTCGACGAGAAGTGGATGCAGGCCACGTTCGACCGGCACTGGGAGGACACCCGGCACGCCGTGAAGTGGACGAACGCGATGCTCGCCCCGCCGCCGGAGCACGTGCTCAACCTGATCGGCGCGGCCGGTCAGCTCCCGCCGGTCGCCGACCGGTTCGCCAACGCGTTCAACGACCCGGCGGACCTGGACCACTTCTTCTTCGAGCCGGAGAAGACGAACGCGTACCTGGCCGAGGTGTCGGGCGCACAGGCCTGACACCCGCACCCCACGGCAGCCGGGGCGCCGCGCCCGTCACGAAGGCGCGGCGCCCCGGTCCCGGGGGCCGAGTGCCCTATGTCTGCGGGGCGTCGTACCCCGTGTCCGATCCAAAGGACGCTCCCTCCGGCAGCTCGGGGAGCGTGTAGGAGGACAGCGGCTCACCGTCCGGGTCCGGACGGACCGCGCCCAGCAGCGGGTTCGACGCCAGGGGCGAGACCTTCACGGAGGCTCCGGGCCGGGGCGCCTGCACCACCAGGCCGTCCCCGATGTACAGCGCCACATGGGTCGCCTTCGGGAAGTAGACCACCAGGTCACCGGGGCGCAGCGACGCGACCGGTACCTTCGGCAACCGCGCCCACTGCTCCTGCGAGGTGCGCGGAATGGTCAGGCCCGCCGTCGACCAGGCCCGGGAGGTGAGTCCGGAGCAGTCGTACGCGTCCGGGCCCTCCGCCCCCCAGGCGTACGGCTTGCCGATCTGACCGATCGCGTACCGGACCGCTTCGCTGCCGGGCCCGGACGGGAGTCGCGTCGAGCTCAGCGCCCCCGAGGCGACCAGTTTCTTCTGGGCCGCGGCGGTGTTCCGCTGCTCCAGCTCCGACAGTTCCGCCAGCTGTTCCGGGGAGAGCGAGGCCAGCAGTGCCTCGACGTCCCTGAGCCGGGACCGTGCGGTGTCCCGCTGCTCCTTCTGCTGTGCCGCCAGCTTCCGCTGCCGGGCCAGCACCGCGCGGGACCTGGACGCGAGGGCGTCCGCGTGCCGCTCGGCGCCGGTGAGCCGGTCGACCGTCGCAGCCCGTCCCGCCTGCGCGCGTTCGATCACATGGCTCTGTTCCAGGGCGCGCTGGGGGTCGGGCGCGAGCAGGAGCCGCAGGTACACGGAGAAGTCGGTGTGCCCCTGGTACTGGGCACGGGCCAGGCGGCCGGCGTCCCGGCGGCTGCTGTCCAGGGCCGAGCGGGCCGCGGTGAGCTCGGTGCCGAGCTTCGCAGCCCGTGCGGTCTGCCTCTTCAGCTCCTCCTCGGCGCCGGTGAAGAGCTCGCCGGCCTCCTCGGCCTCCTGGTAGAGGGTCTGCAGCCGCGTCAGCATCCCGGCGATGGTCTGCGGGGCACCGGCGGCGGGAACGGGGTCCGGGGCGGCCGGCTCCGCGGTGGCCGGGGAGACGGCGGCGACCGCGGCCAGGGCCGCGGTGCAGAGGGTACGCGCGAGTCTGCCTGACACGACATCACCTCCGGTGACGGGGGCGGGGTGTCATCCTTAAATCGGACTACCCCACAAGTGCTCGGATCTTGTCCATCCGGTCACTCGGTGCCGGGCGAAGCAAGGACCGTCCCGCGTGGCGCCCCGGGCACCCCCGAACGGCGGAGGGAGGGGACGGCCGCCCCACGGCGAATGCGGGAGGCCGGGTTCCGTCGCGCCGCGTCGCTCCACGGCGAGCGCGGGACGGCGGTGGGCCCGCTCCGCGTCACTCCACGGGGAACGCGTAGAAGACCCGGTCCCGCTGCACGACCGCCGTCCTCCCGGCGGCCAGCACCCGGTACGGGACCTGGACGGTCGCGCCCCCGGGTTCCTGCACCCCGACGTCCTGGAACTTCCACAGCCGCCGCCCGTCCGCCGCCGCGAACGCGGTCACCTGCGAGAGGTCCGCGGCGAGCAGGGTCTTTCCTCCGCCGCTGAGCGCGAGGGCCGGCGCGTTGCCGCCGAGCGGGACCTCGGTGGACCGCCGCCACAGCACCTTGCCGGTGGCCCGCTCGACCGCGCCGACCTCCTGGTTGCGGTTCGTCGTGTGGAGGAGTTCCCCGGCCCGCACCGGGGTGCCGAACACGGAGGCGGCGGTGCCGTGCAGCGTCCACGCCGGCTTCCCGGTGGCCGTCTCGAAGGCCTGCAGATCGTCGCCCACCGCGCCGTACAGCCGGCCCTCCTCGTCACCGAGCGCCGCCCCGCCCGGAGTGACCGCTCCGAACTGCCGGTTCCACAACAGCTTGCCGGTGGCGCGGTCGAAGCAGCGGAAGAACGCCTTGCCCTTTCCGGCCGTGACGTCGGCGGGGGTGAGGGTCGCGGCGTCCTGGCGTACGACGACGTCGGTCTCCCGGACGGCCGTGAGCCGGTACGCGGGAGTGCCGGGGGCCCGCCCCGCGGGCACGGCGATCCGCCAGAGCTCCTTGCGCCGCACGATGTCGTAGGCGAAGAAGTACGCCCTGGCGACCTGCGTGTCCTTGCCGGCCTTCTTGCCCTTCTTCGGCTTCGGCGCCTTCACGGTGACCGTGTGGGAGCCGGCGAACCAGACGACGGACGCGGACCGGCCGGTGAGCGTCGCCACCCTGAGGTTCGGCACGCCGGGGAACTGGTCCGCATACCGGACCCGGTGCCGGACCGTCCCGTCCCCGGGCGCCAGCCAGAGGAATTCGGTCGGGCTCGCCAGGAAGCAGAGCCCGTCGCCCGCGGGCAGCACGGCCTGGGCCCCGGCGGCGTCCGGCTGCTGCCAGACCTTCCGCCCGGTGCGCAGGCCGACTCCGGTGGCCCCGGCCGCTGTGGTCAGCACCAGCAGTTCGTCCTGCCAGACGCCGGCGGTGAGCGGGGCGGGCTCGGTGACCGGGTGGGTGTACATCCACCGCGGTTCCGGTGCCCGGCCGGGGACGGTCGTACGCGCTTTCGGCGTGGGCTTGTCGTCGGAGGCGGAGGCCGTGTCCTCGGATCCGAGGGCGAACACGGCGCCCCCTCCGACGACGAGTCCGGCCGCCCCCGCGGCGACAGCGGTGAGCAGGGCCCGCCGGCCGGGAGCCGGAGGGGCGGGGGGAGCGGGCTCCGGCGCCGGTGCGGGCAGGGCAGGCGCGGCCGGGTAGGCGTACGCGGGGTACGGCTGGGCGGGCGCGGTGGGCGACCCGGGTACGGCGGGATGCGGAGGCAGGGCGCCGGCCGGTTCGCGGGGGACGGCCAGCTGGGTCGTCGCCCGGTCGGCGGGCGGGGTGCGTGGCGGGGTGCGCAGAAGACGGGCGGTGCCGGTGTCCCAGCCGCCGCCCGGGTCCGTGCCGCCGGACCCGTCGCCGGGACCGTCCTGGCCCCCCGGCGACCGCGTGCCGGGGTCCGCGTGTGCCGGGTCGCCGGGGGCCCCCGGCGACCCGGCCTCCGGTCCCGCACCCGACGGTCCCCGGTCCGGACGGGCGTCGTCCGGCTCCGCACGCCTCGGCTCTTCCTCCACCGCCGGTCCGGCTTCCGCCGCGACGGCCGGGCTCCGGTCCACCGGTGTTTCCAGCGCCCGTGCCCGTGCCGCCTGGTCCGTGACCGCCGCCGCCAGGACGTCCGGGAGCCAGCCGCCCTTGGCGAGACCCGCGGCACCCTCCAGCGCCAGCTCCGCCGCCACCGATCCCGCACTCGGCCGCTCGGCCGGATCCTTCACCAGGCAGCCAGCGATCAGCGCGCGCAACTCGGCCGGTACGGAGCCGAGTTCAGCCGGTGCGTGGGCGATCCGGGCGGCAGCCTCGTCCGCCGGTCCGTCCGCGAGCGGGGTCGTCCCGGTCGCCGCGTACGCCAGCAGCAGCCCCAGGACGAAGAGATCGGAAGCGGGCCCCACGTCCTTGCCCTCGACCTGCTCGGGCGTCAGGTAGTTCAGCCGTACGGACAACTGCCCGCCCGCCCTGGCCTCGGCGGAGGCGGCGGCGCCCAGCGGTCCGAACGCCGTCAGCCGGGGGCCGTCCTCGGCCAGCAGCACCGTCCCCGGCGCCAGCCCCTGGAGCACGGCCCCGGTGGCGTGCACCCGGGAGAGGGTCTCGGCGAGGCCCGCGCCCAGTATCCGTACGGCACGCTCGGGCAGCGGGCCCGCGAGGGCGATCGCCTCGGCCAGCGTCAGAGCGGGCACGTACGCCGCCGCCGTCCACATGTCACCGTCGCCCGGGGTGTCGAGCGGTGGCTGTACCCAGCCCCCGGACAGGCGTTCGGCGGTCAGGGACTCGGTCCGGAAGCGCCGCCGGAACGCGGGCACCACGGCAAGGGCCGGCCGCGCGGCCGTCACCACCGCGAGGTCGCCACCGTCCGAGTCCCTGACCAGGTACTGCACCGCACTCGCGGTCTCACGGAAGCGTGTCAGCACGGTGTACGGGCCGAAGTGGCGTGGATCGTCCTGACGCAGCGCCTCCATGGCGCACCCCCCTCATGACCGTGCCCTCGGCACCTGACCGACGATCCTAGAGGGTGCGGCGCGTCGGGGCGGGGTGCCGCTCAGGTGCCGCTGCGGGGCTTCGTCCAGGGCCACTTGAGCGTCCGGCGCTCCCGTCCTCCGGGGACGTACTCGTACACCCAGCCACGCTGCAGCCCGAGCCGTTTGGTGTAGCCGGACGGGGCGCGCCGGTAGGCGTGCACCGTGGCGGGGCCGCCGCCGGCGTCCGGCACGGGGACCTCGTACCACTTGGGCGGATGCCCGGTCGGGCCGAGGAGCACGGGCAGGACCCGGCCGTCCAGGGGCCCGCCGGTGAAGGGGGTGTTCTCGCTTTTCACCAGGTCAGTCTGACCCAGGCGGGAGCCGGAGCGCCTTCCCGGCCCCGCGCCGGGTCAGCCGAGCGGGTTGTCCCGCTCGCGCAGTGCGGCGAGGGCGGGGGCGTACATGCGGGCCTTGATGGTGGCGATGGTGGCACCGGCGCGCTCCGCCCGGGACTGCGCGATCCCGATGGCGGTGGAAAGGACCGCCTCCTCGTCGACCGCCTGGTCGACGATCCCGGCAGCAGCGGCGTCACCGCCTCCGAAGCGGCGGGCGGTGAGCATGGCCTCGTGCGCGGTCCGCGGGGTCAGCCGTGCCTGGATCAGCGCGGACATGCCCGGGGTGAACGGGATGTCGATGTCGGCCTCGGGCAGACACCAGTAGCCCCGGTCGGCGCGCATCACACGGAAGTCGTGGGCCAGGGACAGCATCGCACCGGCTGCGAAGGTGTGTCCCTGCAGCGCGGCCACGGTGATCACCGGGAGGGACAGCATCCGCGCCAGGAGTCCGTGGACGGAGACGACGTAGTCCTGGTGCTGGTCGGCATGGGCGAACAGCCATTCCAGGTCGAGGCCGTTGGAGTAGAACTTGCCCGTCGCCGAGGTCACCAGGGCCCGGGGCCCCTCCGCCTTCTCCACCTCGTCCAGTGCGGCGCCGACGGCGGCGATCCAGTCGGGGTGGAAGCGGTTCTCGCCGTCCCCGAGGTGGAGGACGAAGACGCTGTCCCGGCGTTCGAGTGTGGGCACGGTGACTCCTTCGGGCGGACGGACCGGAGCGGTGACGGGCGAGGGGCGGGCCCGTGGGGACCCGGCGCCTACTGGTTGGTAACTTACGTCGCCGGGTGCGAGGCGCACAAGGGAGCGGCCGGACGGACCCTCACGCACCCGGGGCCCTTCCTCCGGACCGGCCCGGCCGGGCGAGGGGGCGGGGAACGCGTGCCCGCAGGGGTCCTACGGGTTCAACAGCTCGGCCATCGGGGTCACCAGTGCCGCCAGCCGCCCGACGGGCCCCTCCGCGGTCTCCTGGCCCACCAGCTCAGCCACCACGGACGCGGTCTCCTCGTCCGAGGTGGCGGTCGCCGCGAGCAGGGCGATCAGATGGTCGACCAGCCAGCCGCGCAGGTCGGGGGCCGGGGGCTGCTTGCCCTCGTCCAGCCAGATCAGGGAAGCCGCTTCGACGGCCGCGATCCAGGTGCGCACCATCATCCGCAGCCGGGGGCCGGCGGGCACCTGGTCCGGCCCGGGGCCCCTGCCCAGGTGCAGCAGGATCTGCTCGGCCGCGTCCCGGCGCACGCCGTCCACGATCGTGGACGTGCGCGAGGTCTCGGCGGCACTGCCCCCGCGCAGCAGTGCGCTGAAGCCTGCGTCGTGCTCGTCGACGAAGCCGAGGTAGCGGTCCAGGACCCGGCCCACCCGCTCGGTGGGCGGACCGGTCGTGGGTTCGGCGAAGCAGAGCGTCAGCTGCTCGGCGGCCGACCCGAGGGCGGCCTCGTACAACTGCTGCCGGCCGCCCGGGAAGTAGCGGTAGACCAGGGGTCTGGAGACGCCGGCCGCGACCGCGACCTCGTCGATCGACACGTCGTCCGGCGCCCGGTGGGCGAAGAGGGTGAGCGCCGCGCCGAGGAGTTGCGCGCGGCGCTCCTCGACACCGAGCCGTCGGTAGGCGCGGGAAGGAGGTGCTGCGGGGACGGAGGTCATACTCCGAAGCCTAAGACCGAGCGTCGCACGACGTGGAGCGTCCAGCGGTCCGCCGCGCACCCGCCCCGGGGCCGGCGGACTCCGTCATGCCTCGGCCCTCCGCCCCGGGCCGGCCCGTACGCGTGTCCGGTCCCGGCCGGCCGGGACGCTCCCGCCCCGCCCGACCGCCCCGCCCGACCGCCCCGTCCGTCCGCCCGGGCCCCGTCATCCCCGTGGGCGTCGGCTCACGCCAGCAGGCCCGAGCGCCGCCACAGCCTTCGCCCGACACCGTTCAGCACCCCGATGTCGTCGAAGAAGTCCGTCAGGCGCTTCGCTCCCGTCTGCATCACCTCGGTCCGGTGGCCGCTCGCCTTCACCTGGGCGACGGCCTCGCGGCTGTCCAGGCCGACGCTCTCGTACACCCGCGGGTTGACGAAGCAGACGGAGAAGACGCGTGCGGCCTCCCCGCAGCTCAGCCGGGTCAGCTCACGCTCCCAGGCGGGCGCGGTCACCATCTGACGGCGCAGCTCCTCGCGGGCGTAGCGGACGTGCCGGGCCTCCTCGACGACGTGGATGCGGGTTACGCCGCGTACGAGCGTCTGGACGCGCTCGTCGGGGAAGGTGAGCCGCTGCATCCAGTCCAGGATCTCCTCGCCGAGCAGTGTCGCGGCGAAGGAGCCCGGGGTGGTGGAGACCGCCTTCAGGATCCTCGCCATGTTGTGGTAGACCCGCGGGACCGGGTACGCGGGTGCTCCGCCCCACTGGATCATGCGGCTGAACATCATCGAGTGCCGGCATTCGTCCGCTATCTCGGTGAGGGCGTAGCGGACGTGGTTGCTGGTCACGGACTTGTCGTAGACGTGCCGGACCAGCAGCTGCATCAGGATGATCTCGAACCAGATGCCCAGCGAGGCCAGTGACGCCGCCTCGTGCCTGGCCAGGTCCATCCGCTGCTCCTCGGACATCTTCCGCCAGAGCGGGGTGTCGTAGAGGGAGACGAGCTCGGGCGGCCAGAACCACTTGCCCTCCTCGACGGCCGCGTCCCAGTCGAGCTCGGTGTCGGGGTCGAAGGAGTGCTTGGCCGAGGCTTCGAGCAGGCGGGCGGCGATCTGTTCGCGGTCCCTGAGCGGGCCGAGTGCATCGCGCAGCACCTGGACGTCCTCTTCGGGCACTGTCGTCATGGCTGAAGGCACCTCGCACATGGGTTACCGGCGGTCATGCTTTATGAGACGGCCTGTCAGCAAGACCGTCAATCCCCTGCGCACGACTTGTTGACTGCGCGTCTACCAGCGTGTGAACCTGCCAACTGACGCCAGCACCACGGAACGTACGATCCTCGCCACGCGAAGGAGCTGTCCGTGTCGACACACGACCTCTACATCACCGCCCCCGAAGCACCGTCGTGGCAGGTTCCCGCCACCGGCGCGGCCCGCTTCAGCTGGGACTACGACGACGGCCGCGAACGCCTCCTCGCCCTCTACCAGAAGGGCAAGGACAAGCAGTGGGACGGCAACAAGCGCATCGACTGGAGCCTGGAGGTCGACCCCGCCGACCCGCTGGGCACCCCGGACGAGGCCCTCACGCTCTACGGCACCCCGCACTGGGCCAAGATGACCGAGCGGGACCGGGGTGAACTGCGCAAGCACTACGCCTCCTGGCAGTTCAGCCAGTTCCTTCACGGTGAACAGGGCGCGATGGTCTGCGCGGCCCGCATCGTGGAGTCCGTCCCCGACCTGGACGCGAAGTTCTACTCCGCGACGCAGACGATGGACGAGGCCCGGCACGCGGAGGTCTACGGGCGCTTCCTGCACGAGAAGGTCGGGATGCTCTACCCGATCAACGACAACCTCCAGGGGCTGCTCGGGGACACCCTGCGCGACTCCCGCTGGGACATGCCCTACCTCGGCATGCAGGTCCTCATCGAGGGCCTGGCGCTCGCCGCGTTCGGCCTGATCCGCGACATGACGGCCAAGCCGCTGCCCAAGCAGATCCTCGCCTACATCATGCAGGACGAGGCCCGGCACGTGGCCTTCGGGCGGATGGCGCTGCGGGACTACTACAAGCAGCTCAGCGACGCGGAACTACGCGAACGCGAGGAGTTCGTGATCGAGGGCTGCTACCTGATGCGCGACCGGCTCAGCGGGGTCGAGGTGCTGGAGAACTTCGGCATCGGCAAGCAGGAGGCCAAGGACCTCTCCGAGCACTCGGAGTACCTGCAGCTGTTCCGCAAGCTGCTGTTCAGCCGCATCGTCCCGTGCGTCAAGGACATCGGCCTGTGGGGTCCGCGCCTGCAGAAGGCGTACGTCGACATGGGCGTCCTCGAGTTCGGCGACTCCAGCCTCGACGCGCTGATGGCCCAGGACGAGGAGGTGGCCGAGCAGTTGGACAGGGACCGCTTCGCGGCGGAGGAGCAGGCACGGGTGGCGGAGGTCGCGGATGCGATCGCGGCGGGAGGGGCCGGCGGCTGACCCGTGCCCGCCCGACCGACCCGCGCCCGCCCTGCTGACCCCTGCCCGCCCGCTAGTTCTCGTCGGGGAGCTCGATCGTCCTGCCGTTCTCGTCGAGCGTCCGGGTGCTCCAGTAGGTCGACCACGTGTCGTCCTCGTGCTGGGGAACCTTGCCCTCCGGGTAGCGGGCGTAGCCCTTGGGAGGCTCCTCGTCGTGGGACACACAGGCGTTTCCGGGGGCTCCCACGGACAGGACCGGGTACTCGTCGCCCCCGCAGGTCGCCTGCTGTGTGGAGCAGGCGCCGGTGAGCAGGGCGACCGTGGCGGCCGCCAGGGCGAGCCCGATCGTGGTGCGGAACGGGGGGCGGAGTCTGGTGGCCGTGCTCATGGTCGGGCTCCCTCTGGTGTGTGGCTGACGGGGTTCAGCCTGCCGTGGCCATGGGTGCGGATCTTGAGCACGCGTACTCATATCCGGTGTACGTACCGCGTGCGCGGGCGGAGGATGAAGGGCATGAACTCCGCTTCAGGCACAGGTGATTCGGCAGCCGCCCGCCGCAGTCTCGAGGCGCTCGCCCTCGGCGACGCGTTCGGGGAGCGGTGGTTCCCCCTCTTCCGTCCGCCCCGGCAGGCGTACGGCGAGGTGCGGGCCCGCCGGACCCCGCACGAGCCCGTCTGGCACTGGACCGACGACACGGCCCTGGCGCGCGCCCTGCACCGGGTGCTCGACGAGTGCGGGCAGGTCGATCAGGACCGGCTCGCCCTCTTCTTCGCCCTGGCCTTCGAGGCGGACCGTGCCCGGGGGTACGGGCACGGCATGCACATGCTGCTGCCGGAGCTGCTGACGTCGCCGGGCGACTGGCGCACCCTGGCCCCCGGGCTGTTCGAGGGCGGCAGCCTCGGCAACGGCGCCGCGATGCGGGTCGCGCCGCTCGGGGCCCGCTTCCACCAGGACATCGACCACGTGGTCGAGCAGGCCGTGCTGTCTGCCGAGGTCACCCACGCTCACCCGGAGGGGATCGCCGGCGCGGTGGCCGTCGCCGTCGCGGCGGCCCTGTCGGTGCGCGGGGAGTTCACGCTGGCCGCGGTCGCAGGGCGCACGCCCGGAGGGCTCGTGCGGGAGGGGCTGCGGCGTGCCGGGGAGGTGCCGTTCACCACGGAGCCGTGGAAGGCGGCCGATCTCCTGGGCAACGGGCAGCGCATCCGGGCCGACGACACGGTGCCCTTCGCGCTGTGGACCGCTGCCCGGCACCCGGGTGACCTGGAAGAGGCGCTGTGGGCGACGGCGGAGGGCTTCGGCGACGTGGACACGACCTGTGCGATCACGGGGGGAGTGGTCGGAGCGGTGACCGGGGTGGACGGGGTGCCGGCCGAGTGGCGTCAGCGGCGCGAGCCGCTGGGCTGACGGGGACGTACCTCCGGCCTCGCGTCACCGGCCCGAGGTATCGAATATACGTTCACTGAGGTGACGTAACGTGAGCACATGACCATGCCGCCGCAGCCGCCCCAGGGCCCGTACGGGCCCCCTCCGCCTGAGCAGAACCCGTACGGGCAGCAGCCCTCCGGCACCCCCTACCCGCAGCAGCCGCCCGCCTACGGCTACCCGGCCCCGCCCCCGGCGTACGGTTACCCGGCGCAACCGCCCCAGGGTGCGACCGGCGGGTGGGGGCAGCCGGGCCCGGCGCAGCCGGGCCCGCAGGCCGGGTGGGGGCAGCCGGGGACGCAGGCCGGGTGGCCGCAACAGCCGCCGCAGGCGCCCCGGAAGAAGCGCACCGGGCTCGTCGTCGGCATCGTCGCCGGGTCGCTCGTCGCCGTCATGGCCATCGGCTTCGGCGTCCACGAGCTGATCGACAAGGGTGCCGACACCGTGTTCCCCGAGGCCACGCACAGGCTGGTGGTGGAGAAGGCGGTGCTGGACGGGGAGTTCACCCTCAACAAGGACATGTCCGGCACCGAGGGCAAGAAGATCGAGGACACCCCCGACGCGAGCATCCGGAACGGCAAGGCAGTCGTCGCGCAGTACGGTTCGGAGGAGAACGGCATGCTCGTGCTCTCCGGCATGTACGGGCGGCTCGCCGCCCCGGACCTCATGCGGAGCAAGATGCTGGAGGGCGCGGCCGGGGCGGAGGGTGCGACGGTCGCCGTGCCCCCGAAGGAGTTCACGCCCGACGGCTACGACATCACTGTGGAGTGCCAGGTCGTGCAGTCCAAGGAGATAGGCCTGACCGTCAACTCGCCCATGTGCGCGTGGAGCGACGGCAACACCGCCGGAATGGTCGCCGTGCTCCGGCCGGACGATCTCAGCAAGGACGCGAAGTCCCTCGACCTGGCGCGGACGGCGGAGGACACCGCCAAGGTCCGGTCCGAGATCCGCAAGCCGATCAGCTGAGGCGTGGCGGCGGCAGGACGCGCTCGACGGCCATGGCCGTGCCCAGCAGCTCCGCGTCCGTCCCCCGGTCGGTCACCAGTTGGAGACCGGCCGGGCAGCCGTCCGGGGTGAATCCGGCCGGCACGCTCGCCGCCGGGTGCCCGCTGAGGTTGAACGCCCAGGTGAGGGCCGTGGAGTAGACGTCCCCCGGGCCCTCGTGCCCGTGCGGCGTGTTGGGCGTGACCGGGGTGAGGAGCAGGGGCGTACGGGCGAAGAAGGCGTCGAGGGCCCGGTCGTTCGCGGCGCGGAGCGCCCGGGCGGCGGGGCTCGTCGATCCCCCGCGCACCGCCATCCAGGTGTCCGCCGGGTCGAGCAGCGTGACGGGATCCCGGACGAGACGGATCACTCCGGCGTCGGCCAGCCGCTCCACCGCGCCGCGCGTCACCTCCGCCACCACCGGGTCGACGGACGCGAAGCCCAGGTCCGGGCTGTAGGCGGCCGGGACCGGGAGCGTGGCCGGCCGGGGCGCGTACCCGTCCAGGACGTGGCGCAGATACGTCTCCGCCCGCGCCGCCGAGCTCGCGAGCACGCCGGGGGAGGCGAGGCCCGTGCGGTCCGGGGAGGGCAGCAGGCCCGTCGTCGTCTTCAGGCCGAACACCCCGCACCAGGCCGCCGGGACACGAACCGACCCCGCCCCGTCGTTCCCCGTGGCCAGCTCCACCATGCCCGCCGCGACGGCCACCGCCGAGCCCGCCGACGAGCCGCCCGGGGTCCGGTCGTGCCGCCAGGGGTTGACCGTACGGCCGTGCGCGCCCTGCCCCCAGGTCTGCCAGGGGGTGCCGGGACCGGGGACGGATGTGGCGCCGACCGGGACGGCGCCGGCGTCGCTCAGACGGCGGGCCGCATACGAGCGCAGTCCCGTGCGGCCCTTCACCGCGAAGGGCAGCCCGGCGAGCGGGAGGTCCCGGGCGGCCCGCTCACGGGCGAGCGCGTTCTCGTGCCAGACCTCCGTGAAGGCGCACAGCGCCGGGTCCAGTTCACCGATCCGGGCCAGGGCCGCGGCCACCTCCGACGTCATGGGAGCAGTGTGGGCCCTCCGTCGTCGCCGGGGGCACGGGTCAGCCCCGGCTCTTCAGCGCCGCCTCCATCACCGCCCGCGCGATCGGCGCCGCACTGCCGCCCCCGCTGATGTCGGCCCGGTTCGCCGATGCGTCCTCGACCACCACGGCCACGGCGACCGCGGGCCGTCCCGAACCGGGCTCCTGCGCCCAGGAGATGAACCAGGCGTACGGCGTACCGGAGTTGTCGACGCCGTGCTGCGCGGTGCCCGTCTTGCCGCCGACCGTGACCCCGTCGATCGCCGCGTTCGTGCCCGTACCGTTCTCCACGACGTCGACCATCATCCGCCGCAGCTGCATGGCCGTTGCCGGGTTCATCGCCCGGTGGTACGTCTCGGCGCCCCGCTGGCGCACCGTGTCCCCGTCGGCCGTGGTCACCCGGTTCACCAGGTGGGGGCGGCTGAGGTCGCCGCCGTTGGCCACGGCCGAGGCCACCATCGCCATCTGGAGCGGGGTCGCCGTCGTGTCGTACTGCCCGATCGAGGACAGGGCCAGCTGGTCGTCGCTCATGTCCGAGTCGAAGTTGCTGCGCGCCACCCCGGAGGGGATCCTCAGATCGTCGTCGTTGAAGCCGAACCTGCCCACCGCCTTCAGCATGCCTTCCAGGCCCACCTCCACCCCCAGATGTGCCATCACCGTGTTGCAGGAGACCCGGATCGCCTCGGCGAGCGACGCCTTCCCGCAGCCGCGCGCCTCGTTGGGGAGCGTCGTCGAGGTGCCCGGCAGCAGGTACGGGGAGGGCGTGTCCGTCGCCGCGTCCGGATCGGTCACCACGCGGGCGTCCAGGGCTGCCGCGGCTGTCACGATCTTGAAGGCGGAGCCGGGCGGGTAGGTCTGCCGGATGGCACGGTTGAGCATCGGCAGGCCTGCGGCCCCGTTGAGCCGCGCCCAGGCGTCGGTGACGGAGGATCCGGTGCCGGAGAGGACCTCGGGGTCGTACGAGGGCGAGGAGACCAGCGCCAGGATCTTTCCGGTGGCCGGGTCGAGGGCCGCGACCGCGCCGCGCCGGCCGGCCAGGCCGTCGTACGCGGCCCGCTGCATCGAGTCCTCGACGGTCGTGACGACATCGCCGCCCGGCTGCCGGCTGCGGGTGATGTCGCCCCACAGGGGAAGCGGCGCCAGGATCGGGGCCGTGCCGGACAGGATGGCGTCCTCGGCGTTCTCCAGCAGCGTGGTGCCGTACGTCTGCGAGGCGTATCCCGTGACCGGTGCGTACAGCGGGCCGTGGCGGTAGGTGCGTTCGTAGGCGAGCTGCTCGCCGGTGTCCTTCGAGCCCGTCACGGACTTGCCGTCGACCAGGATGTCGCCGCGCGGCTGGTCGTAACGGTCGATCGTGGTGCGGCGGTTGGCCGAGCTGCTGTTGAGCTCGTCGGCCTCGAAGAGCTGGACGCGGGCGGCGTTCGCCAGCAGCGCCACGAGGAGGAGCAGGCAGAAGGCGGCGGCCCGCCGGATGTACGGGATCACGAGGCGCCCCCGGGGCTGCCGGCCTTCACCGCTCGTCCTCGGCGACCGGGCCGACGGCACCGGCCGCCGACCGGTCGGGCGACGGGGTGCGGGCCACGTCGCTGACCCGGATCAGCAGCGCCACGATGATCCAGTTGGTGACGACGGACGAACCGCCCTGGGCCAGGAACGGCATCGCCATGCCCGTCAGCGGGATCAGCCCCATGACTCCGCCCGCGATCACGAAGACCTGGAGGGCCAGGATCGAGGCGAGACCGATCGACAGCAGCCGCCCGAAGGGGTCCCGCAGGGCCAGGCCCGCCCGGTAGCCGCGGGCCACCAGCAGGGCGTACAGCAGGAAGATCGCGGTGAGCCCGGCCAGGCCGAGCTCCTCGCCCGCCGTCGCCAGGATGAAGTCGGACTTGGCGGCGAAGCCGATGAGGATGGAGTGGCCGAGCCCGAGGCCGGTGCCGAGCATGCCGCCCGCCGCGAACGCGAAGAGCGACTGGGCGAGCTGACTGGGGCCCTCACCGGCGTTGATGGTGGCGTACGGGTCCAGCCAGTCCTCCACCCGGCTGTGGACATGGGGTTCGAACGACCCCACGACGAAGGCACCCGCGGCGGCGAGGAGCAGCCCGACCGCGATCCAGCCGGTCCGGCCCGTGGCCACGTAGAGCAGGATGACGAAGAGGCCGAAGAAGAGCAGTGAGGTGCCGAGGTCCCGTTCCAGGACGAGTACCCCGACGCTGATCAGCCAGATCGCGACGATGGGGCCCAGCACCCGGCCGGTGGGGAACTGGAACTTCCAGACCCTGCGGCCGGTGTACGCGAGGGCGTTGCGGTTCGCCGCCAGGTACGCGGCGAAGAAGACGGCGAGCAGGATCTTGGCGAACTCGCCCGGCTGGAAGGAGAGTCCGCCGAACCGGATCCAGATCTTGGCCCCGTTCACGGCGGGGAAGAAGATCGGCACGATCATCAGGACCAGCGCCACGGCGACCGAGAGGTACGCGTAGCGCTGGAGCACCCGGTGGTCCCGCAGCAGGACCACGACGGCGATGAAGAGCGCGACCCCGAGGGTGGACCAGATCAGCTGCGTCGTCGCCGCCTGGTCCCTCGGGGTCTCCAGATCGAGCCGGTAGATCAGCACCAGGCCCAGTCCGTTGAGTAGGACGGCGATGGGCAGCAGCAGCGGATCGGCGTACGGGGCGCGGAACCGGACCGCGAGGTGGGCGAGCAGGGCGAGGAGGCCGAGACCGGCGCCGTAACCGGCGGCGTCGGGAGGTACGGCGTTGTTCCTCGCCAGGCCGACGGAGGCGTAGCCGTAGACGGAGATGAGCACCGCTCCGATCAGGAGCGAGAGCTCGACCCCGCGCCGCTTGGGCAGGCGTAGCTCGGGCGGGCGCGCCTCCGCGGTCGTTGCGGTCATGCCCCGCAACGTAGCAAGAGGCAGGTGTTATTTCCTTTATGTCGGCTTCGTGGCCTGCGCTCTCAGTTCTGGTACGGGTTCTGGCCGGGAGGCGCGTACCCGGGCTGCTGCTGCGCGGTGCCGTGCGGATTGCCGTCCTGCCCCGCGTGGGCCTGGGCGAGCAGCTGGTCGGCCTGCTCCTTGGGTATCTGCCGTTCGCCGCCGCAGAAGGTGCACTGCGTCGCGTACTTCGTGGAGAACGGGAACAGGGGGATGAAGAACAGCGTGAACTTCGTGACCCGCTTGCGCAGCGTGTGCGCGGCGGGATTGCCGCACCAGCCGCAGACCATCGTGAGGATGGCCAGCTGATGCAGATAGCCCCGCGTGCCGAAAATGATCATGATGTGGTTCCTTTGCCCGTGGTGCCCAGTAGTGCCCGTCGGCAGAGTGCCAGCAGGTTCTCGTCCTCATAAGTGTCGTGACTGCCGTAGCCGCCGTCCATCGCGTTGTGGCGGCGTACGGCGAGGAGCTCGGCGCGCAGCACCTGCGTGGCCTCCGCGCCCGCACCGGCCGCACCCATCCGCGCCAGGCACTCCGCGACCCTGACCCTGACGTGACGGTTCTTCTCCCAGGCCGCGAGGAGCACCGGCACCGTCCCGCCGGTCTGCCCGGTGACCTCCCACAGGGCGA
Source organism: Streptomyces clavifer (assembly GCF_036345975.1). NCBI lineage: Bacteria > Bacillati > Actinomycetota > Actinomycetes > Kitasatosporales > Streptomycetaceae > Streptomyces > Streptomyces clavifer. The sequence goes on from NZ_CP107793.1 coordinate 5,069,584, forward strand.
TCGCCGCGTCCACCCGCAGCCACAGCTCGTCGTGCGCCAGCAGGGCGCGCAGCCGGGGCGCGGCCACCGCGGCCCGTTCCCCGAGCCCGCCCAGCGCGCTCGCCGCCGCCCGGGAGTCGTGCACCTGTTCCGCCCGCAGCCCTTCGATCAGCACCGGCAGGACCGCTTCCGCGTCCCCGTCTATCGCCCACAGGGCCTCGGCGGCCTCCGTGGCCGCCGCCGTGCCCGGACGCCGGATCAGTGCCCGCAGCTCGGGCACGGCGCACCCGGCCGCCGTCCCGAACGAGCCCAGGGCGCGCAGCGCCGCCGACCGCAGCCACTCGCCCCGGTACTCGGGTGCCCCCCGCAGCACCCGCAGTACCTCCGGCGCGGCCTCGCCCGCGCGCAGCGCCGTCAGCCCGGCGAGCAGCGGGCTCGCCCGGTCGTAGGCGCCCTCGTCCAGGCCGACCTCACCGAGCCTGCGCCGCAGCGCCCCGGCGAGCGGGGCGGCCGTGCCGCCCAGATACCCGATCGTGAAACCCACGTCGTGCGGCACCTCCGGCCGCTCCAGCGCCGCCGCCAGCGCGGGCAGCACCCGGGCGTCGCCCAGTCTGGCCAGCGCCTTCACCGAGGAACCCAGCCCGGGCGGCCCGCTCGCCCACTCCCGCACCCAGCCGCCGGGATCGGCGGCCACCCGCTCGGCCAGGGCGTCGGCGGCCGGCGCGGCCAGGCCGAACAGCTCCTCCAGCACGTGCGAGGCGGCCTCCGCCAGCCTGGGCTCCGGATCCGTCAGCTGGACGCCGACGAGCCGCACCAGCCCCTCGTACGAACCGCGCCAGGCCCGTATCAGCCCGCCGCTCATCCGCACGGCGTCGATGCGCTGCCAGGGATCCGGACTGCGCAGCTGGTCCATGAGCAGCTCCGTGCGGTCGTCCACGCGGTCGTCCAGGCCGACGTGCAGCGTCCGCAGCAGATCGGCCGCCCAGGGGGTGCTGCGCCCGGCCGTCTCCTCGGCGGACAGGGCCCGCAACTGCCCCACCAGGGTCGGCGCGGCGGTCCGCTCCGTCACCTGCGCGTCGGGGCCGGACGCCTCGACGGGCTGCGGCTCCGGCCGGGCGGGCCCGGAACGCAGCTCCCGCAGCAGCCCTGCCACCACCCGGACGACGTCGCCGGGCAGGGCGTCCGGGGTGCACCGGGCCAGCTGCGCGAGGGCCGCGAGCCGCAGCCCCGGCGCGTACGCCTCCGCGGCGAGCCGGCCCAGCCAGTCCGCGGCCTGCCCGGCCAGCGGACGGTGGCGCAGCGCCACCCGCCCCGCCGCCTCGACGAGCGCCAGCCGCACCTCGTCGTCCGCCTCCACCGGAAGGCGCTCCCGCAGGAGTGCCAACACCCTGACCGGGTGGCTGTGGAGCGTGGCGAGGGCCAGGGGGGCCGCCAGCCGCACACCCGGGTCCTCGTCGGCGATCAGCTCGAAGAAGACCCCCGCGCCCGCGGTGACGGCGGCTGCTGCCATCGCGTAGTTCGCGGCGCCCTCGATCTCGTCCTCGTCCAGGTCGTCCTCGTCGTCCTCGTCCAGATCGATGCCGCCGATGCTGGTGAGCAGTTCGACGACGGAGCCCCGGTCCTGGATGCCGGGATCCACGACCAGCTCGAAGAGGAACGGGATGCAGGCGAGCGTGCACGCGTACACGTCGCCCTGGTGGTGCACCGCGCCGTACATCCCGTCGAGCGCGCTCTCGCGTTCCGCCGGGTCGGCGGAGGCGAGTCCTTGCAGGAGCCCCGGCACATCGTCGGCCGGCCCGTAGGCATGCTCCATCGAGGCCCAGTCGACCTCGTCGATCCCCGCGAACACGCCATTCCCTCCCCGTGTCGTCTTCTGCTCCGAACCCGGCCGATACCGTGTTCATGAAGCAGTGTCTGCGCAGAGTGTGCACCACCACCAGGACAATCCACCGTCCACTTGTGGCCTTTCCTGTTGTCGGGTCGGCACAGTCGCGGCCCGGCTGTGCTCCCGCCGTCCGCCTCAGCCGGCGGGGAGGGGGTGTGCCCGCCGGGGGTCGTTCAGCGGAGCGAGCAGATCCCCGTGGGCGGCGATCCGGCCTTCCATGTCCCCGGCGAGGAAGACCAGCTCCGAGGGCGCCCCGCACGCCTCGATCTCGTCCCAGGTGACCGGTGCGGAGACGGCGGGGCTGCCCTTCGCCCGCAGGGTGTAGGGGGCGGCGGTCGTCTTCGCCGCCGCGTTCTGGCTGAAGTCGACGAACACCTTCCCGGGGCGCAGAGCCCTCGTCATCCGGTACACGGCCAGTTCGGGCTGTGCCCCGTGGGCCTCCACGGCCAGCGCCTTCGCGTACGTCGTCACGTCGTCGGACGGGCTGGGCTCCAGGGGGACGAGCAGGTGCAGGCCCTTGGACCCGGAGGTCTTCCCGTACGCGGACAGCCCGTCGGCCGCCAGTCGCTCGCGCAGCCAGAGGGCCACCGCGCAGCACTCCACGATGCTCGCGGGCGGTCCGGGGTCCAGGTCGAACACCAGCCGGTCGGCGACCGCCGGTGTGTCCTGCCGCCACTGATGGGTGTGGAACTCCACCACCAGATTCGCCGCCCACATCAGCGAGGGCAGGTCCTGCACGAGCACCTGGCGGGCCTCCGGCTCGTCGCGGCGGGGCACCGGCGCCGTCCGCACCCAGTCGGGCGTACCGGGCGGCGGATTCTTGGTGAAGAAGCGCAGCCCCTCCGGGCCGTCCGGGTACCGGAGGAAGGAGAGCGGCCGGTCGCGCAGGTGCGCGAGCATCACGTCCGCCGCCGTGGCCGCGTAGTAGTGCAGCACCTCGCCCTTGGTGGTGCCGGTCGCCGGGTACAGCACCTTGTCGAGGTTGCTGAGCGCCAGGCGCCGCCCCTCCACCACTGTGATCGGCGTCATACGATAAGAATCACATGAAATCGGACGTATGGGTTCCTTGCGTGAGTAAGGGGTGAACGGTGAGGTCCATCTGGAACGGAGCCATCTCGTTCGGGCTGGTCAGCATCCCGGTGAAGCTGATGAACGCCACCGAGAACCACTCGATCTCCTTCCGCCAGATCCACACCGCCGACGGTGGCCGGATCAGGTACCGCAAGGTCTGCGAACTCGACGAGCAGGAGGTCACGAGCGCCGAGACCGGCAAGGCCTTCGAGGACGCCGACGGCACGGTGGTCCCCGTGACCGACGAGGACCTCGCCTCGCTCCCGCTGCCCACGGCCAGGACGATCGAGATCGAGGGCTTCGTACCCGCCTCCGCGATCGACCCGCTCCAGCTGGACTCGGCCTACTACCTCTCGGCCAACGGAGTCCCGGCGGCCAAGCCGTACGCCCTGCTGCGCGAGGCGCTGAAGCGCAGCGGGAAGGTCGCCGTGGCCAAGTACGCGCTGCGCGGGCGGGAACGGCTCGGCATGCTGCGGGTGGTCGACGACGTCATCGCGATGCACGGCCTGCTGTGGCCGGACGAGATCCGCGCCCCGGAGGACATCGCCCCGGACTCGGGCGTCACGATCCGCGATGCCGAACTCGACCTGGCCGACGCCCTGATGAACACCCTCGGCGAGGCCGACCTGGACACGCTCCACGACGACTACCGCGAGGCGGTCGAGGAGCTCGTCGCTGCGAAGGCCGCGGGGGAGCCCGTGGAGGCGGAGGCGGACGAGGGTGACGGGGGCGGCCAGGTCATCGACCTCATGGCGGCGCTGGAGAGCAGCGTGCGGGCGGCGAAGGAGGCCCACGGGGAGGGCGGGGGCGCCGGGGGAGGGATGGCGGAGGTCCACGCCATCGAGTCCGGCAGGAGTGGCGGCACGACGAAGACCGGGACGGCTTCGAAGCGGCCCGCTTCGAAGCGGGCGGCACCGAAGAAGGAAGCCGCCGGCGAGCACACTTCTCCGGGTGAGGCGCCCGCGAAGAAGGCCACGGCGAAGAGGGCCACGGCGAAACGGGCCCCGGGGAAGAAGCCCGCTGCGAAGAAGACGACGGCGAAGAAGGCGACGGCCAAGAGGACGACGGCGGGGAAGTCCGCCGCCGAGAAGACGTCGGCGCGGAAGACGGCGACGAAGGACGCCGCAGCCACGAAGCAGGCTCCGGCGTCGCGCAGGCGCACCTCGGCCTGAGGCGCGTTTCCCGCCCGGACGGCATGCCCGTCCGGGCGGCGCGCCACCGATGAGCGGTCCCGTCCCGTCCGCCGCGGCGGGAACGGCAGGCGGGCGAGGCAGTCCGCCGCGGAGCACCCGGCTACCCCTCACCGGCTGTTCCGCGACCGCGCGACGTCCGCCGCCGCTCTCACCGGTCGAAGGACGAGGGCTTCAGCAGGTCCGACAGGGACGGGAGGTCCAGGCCGTACTTGTCCCGTTCGATGAGATAGGTGCAACTCGTGTACGAGTAACCGGGCTTGACGCTGGAACCGGACGCATAGCTGTCCACGTCCGACGTCGCTCCCGTGCCGTGCTTGTAGAGGAAGTGGTACTCACCCGCCGGGAGCCGGAGGCGTGCCTTCGGATACGACGTGCCACTCGCCCTGCAGGCCCGTGCGGCGCCTGCGGACTCGCCGCTGTACCGCTCGCAGCTGCCGCAGGCCTTCAGCTTCACCGTGCCGGTGACCGGACCGGTGTACAGCACCTCGACGTCGTTCGGTGCGTCGTTGCTGATGACGAGCTCCATGCGGGCGCCGCCCGGCCTGCCGCTCCCGGGCAGCCGCTTGCCGGCCGAGGGCCTCTCCTCGGCGATCTCGGCGGCTATGACGATGTCGCGGGCCTGCCGCCCCCGACGGTCGTCCTTGTAGGTGTCGGCGAAGTCCGTCAGCGTCTGCCGCGCCTCCGGGAAACGCTTCTCCTTGAACTCGTCCACACCGCAGGCGTACACGCCGTCACGCACCCCCGCGTCGGCCTGCGCGCCCAGCGAGGGCACGGAGGTCGGAGGGAGGCCCGTGACCAGGGTGCTCATCCGGCGCAGCCCTGCCGTGACCGTGCAGGGGTCCGCGCCCTTCAGGGCGGCGACCCGCTGCCGTATCTCCCCGCTGACGGCCGGGCCCACCTGCCCGGCCTGCGAGGACTCGGGGAACGTGCGCAGCAGTGTCTCCAGCTCCTTGCTGCCGGACTCCGTGCCCGTGCCGCTCAGCCGGGAGACGCCGCAGGTGTACAGCGACTCCGCGAGCGGGGTGTCGGGACGGCCGGCGAGGTCACCCAGCAGTTTCCGGTCCACGGTGCCGGGCACGGTCCGCAGATAGGTCAGGGGGTCGACGGCCGAGCAGTACTCCTTCTCGCTGTACGGCGTGGAGACGGCGTCGTAATAGGCCTTGAGGCGGGCGGGAACGAGCGCGGCGGCACGCGAGCCGGGATGGTCCTCGCCCAGCTCCCGGTACAGGGTGAGCGCGTACCGGTAGTCCGGCGCCGAGAGGGCGAACGGGTGCTTCGACGCCTTCTCGACCAGGCCGTCGCCCTCCTCCAGTCTGCCGAGCAGTTCCTGTTCGACGGCCTCGTCCCGCGCCGACGCGTGGACCACGGTGCCGGTCACCGGGACGGCCAGCAGCACCAGACCGAGCGCCGCGGCCAGGACCGGCCGGACCCCGCGGGCGAAGTCCGCACGCAGCGCGAGCCGCGCCGCGTCCGCGCCGGCGAGGAGGAGCACGAGGAGATAGGCGGCGACGAGCAGGGCGGGCACCCCGTCCGGGTCCGCGGGCAGCGCGACGACCAGCAGCACCGCGGTCGCGGCCCAGCTCACCGCGGCCCTGCGCCACCGGCGCAGCAGGACGTGGCCGAGCCCCAGCCCGGAGAGGCTGAGCAGACCGGCGGCGACGGCACGCAGCGCGGCCCCCTGCGGGGGCGGACCGATCGTGGGCGGACCGGCCGGGGGAGGGGGAGGCGGCACCCCGTCGTACCTGGGTCCGGGCTGCGGCCCCGACCCCGGTCCGGGCTCGGGCACACTCCACCGGTCGCGCTCATCCATACGGTCCCCCCACCGTTGAACTTCATCAGTCCCCGGGAAGTTGCCCCGTTTCGCGCTCGTCCACGCGCGTGTTCCGGACTTTCGCGGAACGCCGGACCGCACCCGTCAAGGCGGCCGGCGCGTCCGTCCGTCCAGCCGTCGCCCACGCCCTGCCCTCGGGGTGACCGGCCGGCACGGGGGCCTCGCTCTCGTGGCCGACGCCGCTCGTACAGGTGACGCGCACACCGTTTCCCAGGTGGGGGAGGAGGCGCGGACGATGATGGACGTCCGTCCGGCGCCCGGCCTCCCCCGGTCCGACCGGGGACGCCGTCGCGGTCCGGGGCACTCCGGCCCCGGCCGGATACGGAACGCCGTGCCCTCGACTCCGCGCGCCCGCTCTGCGCCCTGTCCGGTGGCCGCACCGCCCCACAGGCTGGGGGAGCAGGACGTCGAAGGGCGAACACGAGGGGGCACGATGCAGGATCTGAAGGTCACGTCATGGCAGCTCTTCGGGTACGACCGGCTCTATGTGAACCTGCCGGACGGCACCGCGATCGGATGGGCGGACCTGGGCAGCGGCACGATAACGGTCCTGCACCCGCGCTACCGCGACGCCGTCACCGACGCGCTCGCGCGCCAGGTGCCGGACATCCCCGCGCTCGGTGAGGTCGCCCCTCCGGGACCGCCCGCGCCGTCGGCGCCCCCGCCGGTCCCGCGGATCCCGCCGCTGCGACGGATGCGGAAGCGGGGCGCGGACCGGGACGCGGCGCCCCCCGAAGCGCTCCCGGTGCCGGACGCGCCCCCCGGAGCGCTCCCGGGGGCGGCCTCGGTACCGGACCGGGCCGTGGTGCAGGCGCCGAGGCAGCGAGGAGCGTCACCGGAAGCGGAAGCCGGGCCCCGGCCGGGGCGGGCCCCGCGCACGCGTGCGGACGCGGCCGGGCACGCCGGTGAGCGGAGCGGGGGTGGAGGGCAGGCCCCTGCCGCGGATCCCTACCTGGCAGGGGTGCCGAAGCAGGGACGGGCGCCGCAGCGGACGCGGACGGCCGAGCAGGCGCCGCCACCGCCGCGGTCGCGGGCGCCCGAGCAGGAGCCGGCTCCGGTGACGCGGCGGGACCGGCGGGACGGGCTGCCCGCCCTCACTCCCGCGAGCGATCTCTCCACGCGGCGGCCCGGTGCCGCCCTCAGGGAGCAGCTCGACGCGTCCGGGCCGGGTGCGCTCGTACGTGCCGCGACCGGGGCGCTGCGGCGGCACCGGGACGCGGATCCTCGCCGGACCGCGCTGACCGGGGAGCGGCGGGTCGGGGCCGAGCTGAAGCGTCTGACCCGGCACGGCTGGCGGGTGCTGCACTCCGTGCCGCTGCCGGACGGCACGGAGATCGGGCACCTGCTCATCGGGCCCGGTGGTGTGTTCGCCGTGCGGACCGAGCACCACCCGCAGACAGCCGTACGGCTCGGGGACGGCACCCTGCAGATCGGGGACGGCGCCCCGGAGCCGTACGTACTGGACGACCGCCCCGAGTCCCGTCGCGTCCAGGCGGTGCTGGAGGCGCACTGCACCTTCGCCGTGCCCGTCCAGACCGTGCTGGTGTTCGTCGGAGTCACCACCCTGGACGTACTCGCCACCCCGCCAGGGGTCCGCGTCTGCCGGGAACGCCACGTGTCCGCCCTCGCCCCGCTGACCGGCGTGCTCACCGCCACCCAGGTGGAACGCGTCTACGACATCGCACGCAACCGGGAGGCCTGGCTGGACGCGTGAGCCCGGCGCGGCACCGGTAGGTTTCCGGTGCCGCCACCGAGGGAGAAGACAGATGAGGCTTCGCTGTGCCGTGCTCGACGACTACCAGTCCGTCGCGACGACCGCCGCCGACTGGTCGCCGGTCGCCGACGACGTCGACGTCGTGAGTTTCGCCGGGCACTTCGCCACCGAGGACGAACTGGCCGGGGCGCTCGCCGGCTTCGACATCGTCGTCACGCTCCGGGAACGCGTGGCCTTCCCCGCGCGGCTGATCGAACGGCTGCCCCGGCTGCGGCTCCTCATCGCCTCCGGCATGCGCAATTCCGTCATCGACTACGCCGCGGCCGAGCGGCACGGCGTCACCGTCTGCGGTACGGCCGGCACGTCCACCCCGCCCGTGGAGCTCACCTGGGCGCTGCTGCTCGCGCTGGCGCGCGGGATCGTGCCCGAGGCCAACGCCCTGCGGAGCGGCGGCCCCTGGCAGTCCACCGTCGGGGCCGACCTGGCCGGGCGGAGGCTCGGACTCCTCGGACTGGGGAAGATCGGCAGCAGGGTCGCCCGGGTCGGGCTCGCCTTCGGTATGGACGTGGTGGCCTGGAGCGAGAACCTGACCCGGGAGCGCGCCGAGGAGGCCGGGGCGGTCCTGGCCCCGTCGCTGGAGGAACTGCTGGCGACCAGCGACTTCGTCTCCGTCCACCTGGTGCTGAGCGACCGCACCCGGGGACTGCTGGGGGCCGGGGAGCTCGGACTGATGAGGGCCGGCAGCTATCTGATCAACACGTCCAGGGCGGCGATCGTCGACCAGGACGCCCTGCTCGACGTACTCGGCAGAGGGGCCATCGCGGGCGCCGGGCTAGACGTGTTCGACACCGAGCCCCTGCCGGCGGACCACCCGATGCGGACCGCGCCGCGCCTGCTGGCCACCCCGCACCTGGGCTATGTGTCGCAGTCCAACTACGCGACGTACTACCGGCACGCCGTCGAGGACATCCGGGCCTTCCTCGACGGTGCGCCCGTCCGCCTGCTCGGCTGACGCCCGGCGTCCCGGGCCGGGGACGGGGCCCGAAGCGAGCGCGTCTCCAGTGGGGCTGCAGCCGCGCCCGGCAGGCTGGTGGTGACGGCGCAGCCATGAGGGCGGCCGTCGCGAAGGGAGTTGCCATGTCTCAGCCGGTCGGGACCCTCCGTCAGCAGGTCACGGGTGACCTGTATGCCGAGGTGCAGACCTTCTACGCTCAGCAGATGCGACGGGTCGACGCCCTCGACATCGAGGGATTCGCCGATACGTTCACGGACGACGGTGAGGTCGTGCACGCGGGCGGCCACCGGCAGAGCGGCCGGGAGGAGATGATCGCCGGGATGCGGGCCAGCCTGCCCCGCTACCGGGACATCGCCGTGCGGCACTGGTTCGGGCATCTGATCATCGAGCCGGACGCGGCCGACGAGGACACCCTGCGCGTCTCGTACTACTCGCTGGTCACGCAGACCGACCGCGAGGGGAAGGTCGCCTTCCAACCGACCTTCACCGTGGACGACGTGCTGGTGCGCCGCGACGGCCGGCTGATGACCCGGTCCCGGGTCATCCACCGCGACACCCCGGTCGCCCCGCCCGCTTCCTGAGCGTCGCATCCGGTACGTGGACGAGGGGCCCTGCGCGCAGGGCCCCTCGTCCACGTACCGGATGCCGTCCGGCCGCCGGTCAGTCGATGCCCCGGCAGATGTGCGGTTCGCTCCCGTCGTCGTCGTGGTCCCCGGCCAGCAGCAGGGGAACCCAGTGCGGAACGTCGGTCAGTGGCGGGGGTGGCAGCGGTTCCCGGTCCACCGTCTCGCGGTCCAGCAGCATCGTCTCCATCGACGAATCCTCCTTCGGGATGCGCGGGGTGCGCAGTCAGGCATGACAGGCCGGCAGCCCGCCGTGGAAGGCGACCATCTCCTTGAACGAGGCCGCCACATCGATGCGGGCACCGGGGGCCAGGCCCTCGATTTCCGCGTAGGCACGGTGCAGATTGCCGACGAGCCGCTCGGAGTCCAGCAGGGAGGCGAAGGCGCCGAGGTCCGCCTCCCTCGCGGCCCGCAGCGGGCTCAGGCCGCGGCGCACGCCGTCCTGTGCCAGCGCCTGGAGCAGGTGGAGGTACGACTCCGTCGCGTCGATGAGCTCCGGCCCGCCGACCGGGCCGTGCCCGGGGACCACCACCTCCGGCCGCAGCGCCCGCATCCGCTCCAGGGCGCGCAGCGAACCGGTGACCGACCCCATCAGGATGTACGGAGTCACCCCCGACCAGACCACGTCCCCGGTGAACAGGACCGCGCGCTCCGGGACCCAGGCCACCACGTCGTTCGCCGTGTGGGCGGGGCCGACATGGAGCAGCTCGGTGCGCAACCGGTCGCCGTACAGGGTCAGTTCGTCCCGGAAGGTCAGGGTGGGCAGGGTCAGCGGTGTCTCGCCCCAGTCCACGTCCGGCCACAGCCCGCGCAGCCCCAGGCCCGCCTCCCGCGTGTCCGCCCGGGTCCCCGCGTGGGCCACGACCACCGCGCGCGGGGCGAACTGGCCGTTGCCGAAGGTGTGGTCGCCGTGGAAGTGCGTGTTGACGACGTAGTCCGGACCGTCGGGCACGATCCGGGCCACCTCCTCCCGCAGCCGCCGCGTGCGTGACTCGGTCGCCGCCGTGTCCACCAGGACGGACCGGTCGCCGCCGGCGACCAGGCCCGCGTTGTTCAGGCACCAGCCGCCCTCCGGCTGGACGAAGGCGTACACCCCGTCGGCGACCGGCACCAGGGAACCCGGTCCCGCGGTCCGCGCGGCCTGCGGAGCCGCCGTGCGCACCTCGTGCGTACCGGTCGCCATCAGTAGTTCCCGAGCCCGCCGCAGACGTTCAGCGCCTGCGCCGTGATCGACCCGGCGGTGTCGGAGGCGAGGTAGCCGACGAGGCCCGCCACCTCCTCGGGGGTCGAGTAGCGGCCCAGTGGGATCTTCGCGTTGAACTTGTCCTGGATCTCCTGCTCGGTCACCCCGTAGTGGCCCGCGTAGCCCTGCCGCACCCGCTGGGCCATCGGCGTCTCGACATAGCCCGGGCAGACCGCGTTCACGGTGATCCCGGTCGGGGCGAGCTCCTTGCCGACGGCCTTGGTGAAGCCGATGACCCCGTGCTTGGAGGCCGAGTAGGGCGCGGCCAGCTCGACGCCCTGCTTGCCCCCGGTGGACGCGATGTTGATGATCCGCCCCCAGTCGCCCTCCCGCATGAGGCCGGTGCTCAGGACCTCCCGGGTCACCCGGAACGTGCCGTTCAGGTTGGTCTCGATGACGTCGTCCCAGAGGGAGTCCTCCATCTCGGCGGTCACGCCGCCGCCGCCGCGGCCCGCGTTGTTGACGAGGATGTCGATGCGCCCGTACTCGGCGACCGCGGCCCGCACGGCCTCCCGGATCTGCTCCACGGACGTCACGTCGCACACCGTGCCCGCCACTTCGAGCCCCTGCTCCCGGAGTTCCTTGACCACCGTGCGCACGCTCTCCGCGCTGCGCGCCACACCGAACACCGCGACACCCTGCCGGGCGAGAAGTTCGGTCACGGCCAGGCCGATCCCGCTGGTCGCCCCGGTGACGAAGGCCACTCGCCGTCCTGCGTCTGTCATCGTGCTCTCCCCATCGTTCGTGCCGGCGGATCCCGGACCCATCGGCTCGACGGTGGGCCCGCCGCCTTGCGGGGATCTCGTACGGCGGTGGAGCGGGGCCGGAGCACGGGGTGTCGAGCGGGACTCGACACGCGGCCTAGCGCGGCCGGTCAGCGTGGGCGCATTCGATGCGGCGACCGGGCGGACGCCCGGCTGGAGCGAGGAGACCCCGTGCCCGAGCAGACGCAGACCCTGCCCGATGTCAGGAAGTCGGTCACCGTGGCGGCGACGCCCGATGAGTGCTTCAAGGTCTTCACCGAGCGTCCCGTGGACTGGTGGCCGCCGAGCCACGTCCTGGTGCGCAAGGAGCGGGCCGGCCTGGCCTTCGAGCCGGGTGTGGGCGGGCGTTACTACGAGTGGGACGTGGACGGCACCCAGATCGCCTGGGGCCGCGTGCTGGAGTGGGTGCCCGGCCGTCGCGTCGCCATGACCTGGCGCGTCGACCCCAACTGGCAGTCGATCCCCACGGACGACCGGGCCAGCCGGATCGAGGTCGACTTCGAGGCCGTCGACGGCGGGCGCACCCGGGTGTCGCTGGCCCATGTGGACCTGGACCGGCACGGGCCCGGCGCCGAGCGGATCTTCAAGGCGCTGGACGGACCGAGCCCGGGCGAGACGCTGGAGCGCTTCGCGCAGGCGGTCGCCGACGGGTCGGGGGCGTGAGCGTCGGCCGTGGCGTCCTGGACGCTCCGGCCGCCACGGGGACGGAGCCGGCCCCGGAGCCGGCTGCCGTCCCGGCCGCGGGCGCGGCAGCGGCCCGGGGGGCCGCGTCGCTCCCCGGCACCGGGCAGGCCCCCGCGGCCGGCCGCCTGCGCGCCCTCGCCGCGCTGCACGCCGCCGAAGCGGACACCCGGCGCGGCCTGGCCCGGGAGGTCACCGACGCGATCCGCGAGGACGGGTTCGCCCGGCACTTCGTGGCCGCGCGCTTCGGCGGCGCGGAGGGGACCTTCGAGGACCTCACCCGTGCCGTCCTCCCGGTCGGCGAGAGCTGCGCGGCGACGGCGTGGTGCGCCTCGCTCGCCGCGTACGCGGCCCGACTGGCGTCCCATCTGCCCGAGGAGGGGCACCAGGAGCTGTGGGGCGCCGGCCCCGACACGCTGCTGGCGACCGGTCTGATGCCCGCCGGACGGGCGAGGCCGGCGGACGGCGGATGGCGGGTCACCGGCTGCTGGGCGTACGTCAGCGGCATCGCCTTCGCGGACTGGGCCGTCGTCTGCGCCGCGGCGGCGGGCGGCGACGAGCCGGCCGGGCTGCGCTTCTTCGCCGTGCCCCGGGGCGCGTACACCGTGCGCGAGACGTGGGACAGCGTCGGGATGCGGGCCACCGGCAGCCACACCGTCGTCGTCGACGACGTGTTCGTACCGCGGCACCTGTCCTTCGAGCGCGCCGCCACCCTCACCGGACGCAATCCCACCTCCCGCGTGGCCTCGCACAACGTGCCGTTCCGGGGTGTCGGCGGTCTGACCTTCGTCGCCCCGGTCGTGGGCGCCGCCGCCGGGGCCCTGGCGGCCTGCGCCGCCACGCTCACCGGCCGCAGGCGCAGCCCGACGGCCGAACTGGACGTCGTCCGCGCGTCCGGGCGGATCGACGCCGCACGGCACCTCGTCGAGGAGAGCGCACGCGCGCTGGACCGGCGGCTGTTCGCCCCGCGGGAGCTCGCACGGAACGAGCGCAACGCCGCCTTCGCCGCCGAGACCCTGCGGGAGGCGGTCACGCTGCTCGTCGGCGCGGCCGGTACCTCCGGCCTCGGTGAGGGGCACTCCCTGCAGCGGTTCTGGCGGGACGTCACCTCGGCCACCAGCCATGTGGCACTCCAGTACGACACGGCCGCGCGCGAGAACTACGCGGCCGTACTGCTCGGCCCGAAGGACTGAGCGGGGACCGGGGCGCGGGATCGGCGAAGAGGCGCGGGAACGGCGAAGAGGCGCGGGAGCGGCGAAGGGGCGTCCGGGACGAGAGGTCCCGGACGCCCTTTTGCGCGCGCCTCAGGCGGGTACGGACTGCCGTCCGCCCGCGGCCGCCGCGGACCGCGGGGCGGTGCGGGGCAGCTTCTTGAGGTCGAACCCCGGCTGCCGCACCGTCGCGGGCGTCAGGTCCGTGCCCGCCGTCAGCAGCCGCCGGGCGATGCCGTGGTCCGCGGGGCGGTTCACCGACTCGACGCCCGTCAGCCGGCCGTCCCGGAAGCAGAAGACGGAGAACCGCCCGCCCTCGGGGTCGCCGACGGTCACCGTCGTGTCGTGGCCCGCCGTCAGCCCGGCGATCTGCAGGCGCAGGGCGTACTGCTCCGACCAGAACCACGGGACGGAGGTGTACGCGTAGGGCTCGCCGCAGATGGCCGCGGCGACGCACCGCGCCTGGTCGGAGGCGTTCTGCACGGACTCCAGGCGGATGTGCCGGCCGGCCTGCGGGCCGGGGAAGCGGGCGCAGTCGCCGAGCGCGTAGATGTCCGGGTCCTCGGTCCGCAGCCGTTCGTCCACGACGACGCCGTCACCGACGAGCAGCCCCGCGGAGAGCGCGGGCGCGGTGTTGGGAAGCACCCCGATGCCGACCACGACCAGGTCCGCGGCGATCCGCTCGCCGCCGTCCAGTTCCACGACGTGCACCCGGCCCCCGCCGTCGCCGTGCAGTGCCGCCACCTCGCGGCCGAGCAGCAGCCGGACCCCCTGGGCGCGGTGCTCCGCGACGAGCCGGTCCGACATCACGGGTGTCAGGGCGCGGGCCAGGGCCCGTGGCTGCGCCTCCACCACCGTCACCTCGTGGCCGAGTCCGCGAGCGGTGGCCGCGACCTCGAGGCCGATGAACCCCGCCCCGACCACGACGAGCTGCCGCGGCGGCCCGGTCAGGCGGACCCGGAGGTCCTCGGCGTCCGCGAGCCCGCGCAGCGAGAGCACCCCGGTCAGCGAGGCCCCGGGCACCGGCAGGGTGCGCGGCCTGCATCCGGTCGCCAGGACCAGCGAACCGTACGGGAGGCGGAGACCCGACTCCAGCAGCACGGTGTGCCGGTCCCGGTCGACGGAGGCGACCCGGTCGCCCGTCAGCAGCTCGATGTCCTGCTCGGCGAAGAACGACGCGGGCCGCAGCAGGACCTCGTCGGCCGTCACCGAGCCCGTGAGGTAGCCCTTCGACAGCGGGGGACGGTGGCAGGGGCCCGGCGGTTCGTCGCCGACGAGTGTGATCCGCCCCTGGAATCCGCGGCTGCGCAGGGCGCACGCGGTGTCGAAGCCCGCCTGGCCCGCTCCGGCGACGACCACCGGGTGCGCGGCCATCAGCTCTGCGCCTCGGGCAGGTGGACCAGCAGTCCGTCGAGCTCCTCGGAGATGGGCAGCTGGCAGCTCAGCCGGCTGAACTCGTTGCGCTCGCAGGCGGTGCCGTACAGCACGTCGTCCTCGACGGAGTCCATCGCGGGCAGCGGCAGCGTGTTCGCCTCGTCGACGTACACGTGGCAGGTGCCGCACTGGGCGGAGCCGCCGCACTGCGCCTCGATGCCGTCGATGTTGTTGAGCTTCGCACCGCGCATGACCGTGCCGGGCGCCCGGACGTCGACGACGGTGACGGTACCGTTCGGATGCTTGTAGGTGATCTTGGCCATGGCGTGCTCTCCTCGTGGAATGTCGGTCGGCCGTGGGGGTGTGCTGTTTCCGCGGGATCCCGGTGATCCCCGCCCCGCCGGCCGCCGTCGTGCGGGCCGGCCCGGGGGCGGGGATCACCGGGCCGGGGTCACCAGGTGACCGGCAGCTCCCACAGGCCGTAGATGACGGCGCCCTCCTTGCGCGGGATCTCCAGGAAGGGCTTGGCGAGCCGGAGCGTCGGAATCCGCTGGAAGAGCTTGCTCCACACGATCTCCAGTTCGAGGCGGGCCAGGTCCGCGCCGATGCAGTGGTGCACGCCGTGTCCGAAGCCCAGGTGCTTGCGGCTGCCGCGGCGGATGTCGAGCTTCTCCGGCTCGGGGAAGACCTCCGGGTCGCGGTTGGCGGCCAGGCCGAGGCAGAGGATGCCGTCGCCCTTGCGGATGACCTGGCCGGCCACCTCGATGTCCTCCAGCGCGACCCGCGGCACGGCGGTGTCGCCGATGGTCGCGAACCGCACCAGCTCCTCCACGGCCGGCTTGACCAGGGAGGGGTCGTTCAGCAGGAGTTCCAGCTGGTCGGGGTTCTCCAGCAGGCAGGCCGTGCCCAGCGAGATCTGGCTGGCGGTCGTCTCGTGCCCGCCGTTCATCAGCAGCCGGACCATGTTGAAGAGGTCGCGGTCGGTGTACTCCTCGCCGGAGGCCTCGTAGTCGGCCATCGCCCGGCTGAGCAGGTCCTCGCCCGGCTCCTCCTTCTTCTGCTTGATCAGCTCGCTGATGTACGCGTTCACCTCGACGATCGCGGCCTGCCGCTCCTCCGTGGAGCTGTGGCCGCCCAGCAGGGCCGTGCCGTGCTTGATGAAGAACTCGTGCTGGTCCTGCGGGATGCCCAGCAGCTCGCAGATCACGGTCATCGGCACGGCCAGCGAGAAGACCCGGTGGAAGTCGGCCGGGGCCTCCATCGCCAGCAGCTTGTCCAGGTGCTCGTCGACGATCTCCTCGATGCGCGGACGCAGCCGCTGGACCTGCCGGTGGGTGAAGGTGAGCGCGGCCTTGCGCCGGGTGCTGCTGTGCGCGGCCCCGTCGTAGCCGATGAACGAGGTCTCGGTCCGGTACTCCGGCGGCGCGACGAAGTAGAACGGGAAGTTGTCGTGCCTGCGCGACGCGCTCAACCGGGGGTCGGTGAGCAGCGTCCGTATGGTCTCGTAGCCCGTGACCGTCCAGATGCGCAGGCCGGAGCCGTCCAGCGTGACCTCCGAGACATCCTTCTCGATCATGTCGGCGTACTGGGCCGGCGGGGTGAACGGGCACGTGCGCTTGTACGGAAACGTCGCCGCCTCCGCCTCGGCAGGGGCAGCTGACTCCAGATCACTGATGGTCACAGCGGATCGATCCTCTCCGGGGTACGTCGGGGCAGCGGGAGCGGCCGGGCAGCAGTACACCCAACGGGGCTGGGGCCCCGGTCGAGCGGACGCGGAGCGGTACCGGGTCCGGGGGAGCCGTGGTCCGGCCCGCCTCATGCCGGGCGCGAGCCGGGGCGCGCAGGCTTGCCGGGGCCGCGACCCAGGAGGACCCGGAGGACCAGCGATGACCACACCCCCCGCAGGACCGGAGCCGGACGGAACCGGGAACGGGCCGGGCGCGAGGCGCGCGGACGGGCCCGGCGGGCGGCCCGGGAACGGCCCCCTGCACGGCCTGAGGGTCCTCGAACTCGCCGCGATAGGCCCCGCCCCGTTCGCCTGCATGATGTTCGCCGACCTGGGCGCCGACGTGGTCCGGGTGGACCGGGCGGACGGCAGGCGCTCCTTCACCGACTGGCACCGGGAGCTGGACCGGGGCCGCCGCACGGTGGCCCTCGACCTGAAGGACCCGTCCGGCGTCGCGGACCTCCTGCGCCTGATGGACGGCGCCGACGTACTCGTGGAGGGGTTCCGGCCCGGGGTCGCGGAGCGGCTGGGCATCGGCCCGGACGTCTGCCGGGAGCGCAACCCCGGACTCGTCTACGCCCGGATGACCGGATGGGGGCAGGACGGCCCGCTGGCCGACACCCCCGGCCACGACATCAACTACCTCGCCCTGACCGGGGCGCTGTACGCGATCGGCGAGGCGGGCGGCCCTCCGGTGCCGCCCGTCAACCTGCTCGGTGACTTCGGCGGCGGCGCGATGTTCCTGGTCACCGGCGTCCTCGCCGCGCTCCACGAGCGCCGCTCCTCCGGCCTCGGACAGGTCGTCGACGCGGCGATCGTCGACGGGGTCAACACCTTGCTGGCCATGGCCACGGGCATGGCCGACGCCGGCCACTGGCGGCACGAGCGCGGGGCGAACCTGCTCGACGGAGGCGCTCCCTACTACACCTGCTACGTGTGCGCCGACGGAGGCCATGTCGCGGTGGGCGCCCTGGAGGAACGGTTCTACGGCGCCCTGCTGGCCGGACTCGGGATCGGCCCCGACCGGCTCCCGGACCGCGCCGACCCCGCCAACTGGCCCGCCCTGCGACGGGAGTTCGCCGGCCGGTTCCTGCTCCACGACCGGGACACCTGGGCCCGGCTGTTCGACGGAACGGAGGCCTGCGTCACCCCCGTGCTGCGCATCGACGAGGCCCCGGCGCACCCGCACCAGCGGGCCCGCGGCGGCGGGCCGGCCGCTCCCGCGCCCCGCTTCAGCCGTACTCCGGCACTGCGCCGGAGGTCCACCTGGGCTCCAGCGGTCCTCCGTGCACCCGCCCGAACCTGGGGCGAACAGCCGGACCTGTCGGCCGGTGCCGTCGGAACATCCGCCGGCCGGTCGGCACCAGACCAAGGGAGCGGCGATGGCTGAGCAGTTCCAGCTCTACGACACGACCCTGCGCGACGGCACCCAGCAGGAAGGCATGGTGCTGACGGTCGAGGACAAACTCGCCGTCGCCCGCCGGCTCGACGACCTCGGGGTGGGATTCATCGAGGGCGGCTGGCCCGGAGCCGTACCGAAGGACACCGAGTTCTTCCGCCGGGCCCGTACCGAACTCGACCTGGGGAACGCCGTGCTCGCGGCCTTCGGCGCCACCCGCCGCCCAGGGGTGCCCGCCTCCCTGGACCCGCAGGTGCGCGCGCTGCTGGAGGCCGAGACCCCGGTGGTGACCCTGGTCGCCAAGAGCCACACCGGCCATGTGCGCAACGCCCTGCGCACCACGCTCGCCGAGAACCTGGCCATGATCAGCGGCACGGTACGCCACCTGGTGCACGCCGGCCGGCGGGTCTTCGTCGACGCCGAGCACTACTTCGACGGATACCAGCTCAACCGCGAGTACGCGCTGGCCGTCGTCCGCGCGGCGGCCGAGGCCGGTGCGGAGACCGTCGTCCTGTGCGACACGAACGGCGGGTCGCTGCCCGACGAGGTGCGGACCGTCGTCACCGAGACGCTCGACCTCACCGGCGTACCGCTCGGCATCCACGCCCACAACGACAGCGGCTGCGCCGTGGCCAACACCATGGCGGCGGTCGACGCCGGCGCGGTCCAGGCCCAGGGCACCGCGCACGGCTACGGCGAACGGTGCGGCAACGCCGACCTGTTCACCGTCATCGCCAATCTGGTGCTCAAGCGAGGCCGCGAGGTGATCCCGCTGGAGAAGCTGCGGGAACTGGCCCGGACCGGCCGGGCGGTCACCGAGCTGACCCAGGTGCCCGGCAGTGCCGCCGCACCGTACATCGGCGGCTCCGCCTTCACCCACAAGGCCGGCCTGCACGCCTCCGCGCTGCGCGTCGACCCCGACCTCTACCAGCACACCACCCCCGAGTTCGTCGGCAACACCATGCGCACCCTCGTCTCCGACATGGGCGGGCGCTCGTCGATCGAGCTCAAGGCACGCGAACTGGGATACGCCGTCGAAGCGGGCTCCGACGAAGTGGCCCGCGCCGCGACCCGGGTCAAGGAGATGGAGAGCGACGGCTACAGCTTCGAGTCCGCCGACGCCTCCTTCGAGCTGCTCCTGCGCGAGGAACTCGACGGCGGACCCCGGCCCCGCCCGTTCGACGTCGAGTCCTGGTCCGTCGGAGTGACCGGGACCGGTGACGAGGTGCGTACCGAGGCCACCGTACGACTGACCGTCCAGGGGCGGTCCGTCACCGCCACCGGCCACGGGAACGGTCCCGTCAACGCCATGGACACCGCGCTGCACACGGCGCTGGACCCCTGCTTCCCCGCCCTGTCCCGCCTCGAACTGACCGACTACCGGGTGCGGGTGCTCAGCGGCGAGACCGGCAGCGGTGCCGCCGCCCGGGTGCTCATCTCCTACCGGGACGGGGAGCGCAGCTGGGGCACCGTCGGCGTGGACGGCAACACGACGGCGGCCAGCTGGCAGGCGCTCCTCGACGCCGTCCACTACGTCCTGCTCGACGGGCCGCCCGGCCGGGTCGAGGACGCCCCGCCCCTGGCCGCCGCCGTACCGGGCTGAGCCCCGAACCTCTCTGGAGTGACAGTGCGTCTGGAAGACGTCTACATACGGGGGACCTCCACACGGCTTCCCTCCCGCCTGGCGGTAGCCGACGCCGTCGCCTCGGGGGCCTGCCCGCCCCGGGTGGCAGCGGCCACCGGCATGGAGTCGGTGGCGTACTCACCCGACGAGTCCGCCGCCGAGATGGCCGCGGCCGCGGCCAGGACCGCCCTGCACCGGGCGGACAGCCACGGTGGCGACGTCGATCTGCTGCTGCACGCCGACACCTACCACCAGGGCCAGGACCTGTGGCCGGTCGCCTCGTACATCCAGCGCGAGGCGCTCGGCAACACCTGCCAGGCCGTCGAGATCCGGCAGATGTCCAACGGCGGACTCGCCGCACTCGACCTCGCCACCGCCTACCTCACCGCGGGGCACGGCCACGGCGACGCACTGATCACCACCGCCGACCGGTTCTGCGCCCCCGGCATCGACCGCTGGAACACCGACCCGGGCACCCCGTACGCCGACGGTGCCACCTCCCTCGTACTGTCCCGGCGCGGCGGCTTCGCCCGGCTGGTCTCGCTCGCCCTGTACGCGGACCCCGAGCTGGAGCCGCTGCACCGCGGGGACGACCCGTTCACCCCCGCACCCTTCGCCCACCGGATGCCCGTCGACTTCGACGAGGCCAAGCGCGCCTTCGTCGGCCGCACCGGCATCTCGTACGCGATCACCCGGGCCCACAACGGCCAGCAGACGGTGATCAAGCAGGCGCTGGCCGACGCCGGGTCCGAGCTGGGCGAGGCGGACTGGGTCGTGCTGCCGCACTTCGGCCGCCGGCGTCTGCAGGCCATCTACTACAAGCCGTTCGGCATCGATCCCGACCGCACCACCTGGGACTACAGCCGGACGGTCGGTCACCTCGGGGCCGGCGACCAGTTCGCCGGACTCGACCACCTGCTGGTCTCGGGCCGCGCCTCGCCCGGCGACCGGTGCGTCCTCGTCAGCGTCGGTGCCGGATACAGCTGGGGCTGCGCCGTCGTGGACATCCTGCGACGCCCGGACTGGGCGGCCCCGTAACGGTCCACCGGTTCTCAAGTTCCGCTTGAGCACTTCATGTCAGCCTTGTGATCCGCCCTGCTGCGGACTGTCCGAAGGGAAGGTTTGCCGTGGCGCCCACCGCTACGTCCGAGACCCGAGCACTGCATGTCACGGAGCACTCCATCACCGTGGCCGCGTCACCCGCCGCCGTCTACGCGCTGGTGGCCGACGTCGCCGAGTGGCCGCAGGTGTTCGGCCCCACCGTGCACGTCGAGGTGCTGGAGGAGGCCCCCGAAGGCGGCGGCGAGCAGCTCCTGCGCATCTGGGCGATCGCCGGCGACAAGGTCCGCACCTGGACCTCACGCCGCGTACTGGACCCGGCCGCCCGCACCATCACCTTCCGCCAGGTCGTCACGGCGCCGCCCGTCGAGTCGATGGGCGGCGAGTGGCGCGTCCAGGAGCTGGAGGACGGCACTACCCGGGTCACGCTGCTGCACGACTACCGCGCCGTCGACGACGCCCCGGACGCCGAGGCGCTGATCGAGCAGGCCGTCGACCGCAACAGCCGTGCCGAGCTCCTCGCCCTGAAGAACACCGCCGAGCAGGGCGAGGCCCGCGAGGAGCTCCACTTCACCTTCAGCGACTCGGAGACCGTCTTCGGCGCGGCCGGCGACGTCTTCGCCTTCCTGGACCGGGCCGACCTGTGGCCGCAGCGGCTGCCGCACGTGGCCCGGCTGGACCTCAGCGAGGACGAACAGGGCATCCAGCAGATGGACATGGACACCCGCAGCCCGGACGGCTCCACCCACAACACCACCTCGGTCCGCGTCTGCTTCGAGGACCGCAAGGTCATCGTCTACAAGCAGCTCCGGGTGCCGGTCGCGATGAGCGGTCACACCGGGCGCTGGGTCATCGAGTCACTGGGGGACGGGACGGTCCGGGCCACCTCGTGGCACACCGTGACCCTGGACCCGGCCGGTGTCCGCACCGCGCTCGGCCCCGGGGCCACGCTCGCCGACGCCCGTGCCCTGGTACGCAAGGCACTCGGTACCAACAGCTCCACCACACTGCGCCATGCCAAGAAGTTCGCGGAGGAAGTACGTGCCGAAGCGTAGTCACGACGCCCCGATCACGGTGGTCAACCGGTTCGACGTCAAGGGGGACACCGAGCGCTTCGAGCGCGCGTTCCGGGACCACTCGCAGTACCTGCGCACCCGCGAGGACTTCCACTTCCTGGTGACCGTGCAGCTCGTCGAGCACCCGCAGGTGTACGTGCACCTCGGGCACTGGCGGACCATGCGGGGTTTCCTCGACACCGTCCACGACGACACCTTCCAGGCCCAGGTCCGCAAGCTCGCCCCCATGGTGGACACCGAGGCCGACCAGGCGGTGAGCGTGGTCCGGACGGTCACGGAGGACGCCGTGGTCGGGGCGGCGAACGTCGTGCTGACCCGGGCGACGGTGCACGGGGACCCGCACGTGTTCGAGCGGCAGTTCGCCGAGACGAACCAGCACCTGGCACGGCTGGGCGGATTCGGCGGGAGCGATCTCCTGCGCTCCACGCTGCGCCCCGACGTCTACACGGCCATCCAGTGGTGGCGTGACAGCGACGCGTGCGAACGTGCCCTCGACGACAGCGGCCACCGCGCCGCGGCGCGGATGCTGGCACGGAACGCCGAACTCTCCGTGGAACGCACCCGGCACGTGGCGTACGAGCGCGTCCTGAGCTGACACGCCGGGGCGTGCCGCCGCTCCACCCGCACAGGAGCCGAGGACCACGGGTCCTCGGCTCCCGTGCGTCCCGGGCACGAGTCCGCTGCGAGCGGCGTGGAGCACGCTGGTCCCATGGCGAATCCGATGCGCATCACCGTGGTCCGCGGCAGGCCCGACGAGGCCGAGCTGGCGGCCGTCACCGCCGTCCTGCTGGCCCTCGTCCGCCGTACCGGCGAACCGGACGGCGACGTCGCAACGGCCTACGCCGGCTGGACCGTGAAGAACGGCGGCCACCGGACCCCGGTGGCCTGGTCCGGACGATGAGCGGGCGTTCGCACGACGGCCGCACGACATGCGAGGGGGAGGCATGACAGGACACCGGACGCTCACCGCACACATCCGGGCCCGGGCCGCCGAGACACCGGACCGGGAAGCGCTGATCCTCCTCACCGAGCGGGACGGCGGCCTCCGGCCGGAGACGGTCACGTACGCGGAGCTCGACCGGGCCGCGCGCACCCTCGCCGGCCGGCTGCGCCGGCACGTGCGGCCGGGAGACCGGGTGCTGATCGCGCCGGGATCCCGGGCCCTGTTCGTCACCGGCTTCCTCGCCTGCCTGTACACCGGTGCGGTCGCCGTACCCGTCGCGCCGCCCGGTGGCCGCGGGCACCACGACGAGCGCATCGCGGGGATCGTCAAGGACGCCGCCGCCGCGTGCCTGATCACCTCCGTGGCAGAGGCCGCCGAGGCCTCGCAACTGCTCGCCCGCACCGGACACGGCGACGTCGTCTGCCTGCTCGCCGACGGGCCCGCCCCGGCGGGCGCCGCACCCGGGGAGGACGTGGAGCCCCACGCGGCCGAGCCCGACGAGCCCGTGTACCTCCAGTACACCTCCGGCTCCACCCGCGAACCCCGCGGCGTGGTCGTCACCCACCGCAGCCTGCTCGCCAACCAGCGCGCCATCCGCGAGGCGCTCGGCACCCGCCCCGGCATCCGGATGGGCGGCTGGCTGCCCCTCCACCACGACATGGGCCTGGCCGGCCAGCTGCTCCACGCCCTGTGGCTGGGCGGTACCGCCGTCCTGCTCTCCCCGGCCGCGTTCGTCAAGCGGCCGGCGAACTGGCTGGAGACGGTCTCGCGGTACGGACTGACCGTCAGCGGGGCCCCGGACTTCGCGTACGACCTGTGCGTACGCCGGATCAACGACTCCCAGATCGCCGCTCTGGACCTGTCCCGCTGGGAGGTCGCCGTCAGCGGCGGCGAACCCGTGGACGCAGCCACCCTGAAGGCCTTCGCCGAGAGGTTCGCGCCCGCCGGTCTGCGCCCCGGAGCACTGGCCCCCTGCTACGGGCTGGCCGAGGCGACCCTGCTCGTCTCGGGCACCCGCACCGCGCCGGCCGCCGCGTCGCGCACCGTGGACGCCGCCGCCCTGGAGGCGGGCCGGCTGGTGCCCGCACCCGCGGGCACCGGCCGGGTCCTCACCCACTGCGGCCCGCCCGCCTCGGCCGACGTACGCATCGTGGACCCCGAGACCCGCCGGGAACTGCCCGACGGACGGATCGGCGAGATCTGGGTCCGCGGCGAGAGCATCGGCCCCGGCTACCGGGGCCGCCCGGCGGAGACCGCCGCGTCCTTCGGCTGCCGCATCGAGGGCGGCGGCTCCGGATACCTGCGCACCGGTGACCTGGGCGCCCTGGACGACGGGCTGCTGTACGTGACCGGCCGGATCAAGGACATGATCATCTTTGCCGGGCGCAACCTCTACCCACAGGACCTGGAACGCACCGTCCAGCAGGTCAGCGGGCTGTTCGGGGCCGCCACCGCCTTCGCCGTGCCCGACTCCCGCGAGCGCATCGTCATCGTGCAGGAGCTGCGAGCCCGCAGCCGTTACGACATCGACCTGGCCGCACTCGCCGCCGCCGTCCAGCAGCGCCTCAGCCAGGAGTACGAGGTGAAGGCCGGGGCCGTGCTGCTCGTGCGCCCGGGCACGGTCCGCAGGACGACCAGCGGCAAGGTGGAACGGGCGGCGATGCGGCGGCTCTTCCTGCGCGGCGAGCTCACGCCCCTGCACCAGCGCCTCGACAGCGACGTCGAGCGGCTGCTCGCGGCCGGGAGAGCGCGATGACACCGCCCGAGGAGCGCATCGACGCCCTGGAGCGGGCGTTCGGTCCGTTCGACGACCCCGCCAACCCCCTCGGTGCCGAGGCCCTGCTGGCCGCAGACGCGGCCGGAGAGGTACTGCCCGGCGCCGAGAAGGTCCTGGACGCGTACGACCTCAACGCGGAGTTCGTCCCCGCGAGCCTCGGCGGCCGGCTGGAGCGGATGGACCTGCTCGGGCGGATCCTGCGCCCCGTCTTCCGCCGGGACGCCTCCCTCGGCTTCGGCTACGGGCTCAACTGCTTCTTCGCCGCCACCCCGGTGTGGACCGCGGGGAACACAGCGCAGCAGCAGCAGGCCGCCCGGCTGCTCCTGAACGGCCGCAGGATCGCCGTCGCCCGGCACGAGGTCGCCCACGGGAACGACTTCGTCCGCGACGAGTTCACCGCCCTCCCCGTCCCCGGCGGACTGCGGCTCGACGGCAGCAAGTCCGCGATCGCCAACGCCTCCCGCGCCACCGGCCTGGTGGTCTTCGCCCGCACGGAGGCCGCCGCCCGCGGCCGCAGCCACACGGTGCTGCTGCTCGACCGCGACGAACTGCCCGCGGACCGGGTCGAGGACCTGGCCCGGCGCACCACCCACGGCATGCGCAGCGCCGAATTCGGCGGCCTGCGGATCACCGACTGCCATGTTCCCGACAGTGCGGTGCTCGGCGCCGCCGGGGACGGCTACGAACTGTCGCTGCGCTCCTCGCTGCTCATCCGCGGGCTCATCCCGTCCATCGTCCTCGCCGGAGCCGACACCGCCCTGCGCACCGTCACCCGGTTCGCCGGCCGTACCCGGGCCGACGGCCGGTCCTCGATGGACGTGCAGCACGTACGGGACGTGCTGACGGGCGGCTTCCTGGACCTGCTGCTCATCGACTGCCTCGCCCTCGTCGCGACACGGGCACTGCACCTGCTGCCCCGGCAGATGAGCGCCTACGCGGCGGCCGCCGCCTATCTGGCGCCCAGGCTCGTCTCCGAGAGCATGGACGAGATGTCGGCGGTCCTGGGCGAGGAGACCTTCGCCCAGGACGGGGCGTACGGCATGTTCCAGAAGCAGCGCCGCGACCTGCCGGTCACCTCGCTGGGCCACGCCGGCAGCGCGGGCCGCCAGGTGAGCATCCTGCCGCAGCTGCCCTTCTTCGCCCGGCACGCCTGGTTCGCCGACCC
The DNA here is from genome assembly GCF_036345975.1 of Streptomyces clavifer. Lineage (NCBI taxonomy): Bacteria > Bacillati > Actinomycetota > Actinomycetes > Kitasatosporales > Streptomycetaceae > Streptomyces > Streptomyces clavifer. Next base: position 5,094,937 of record NZ_CP107793.1, read on the forward strand.
CGAACCGCCGCCCGGACTGTTCCGGCCCCATGAGCCGCTGCCCCCGCTGGACCTGACCCTCCCGGCCCTGCTCGGCGACGGCGACCCGCTGGCCGCGACCCTGGTCGCCTGCACCGACCGGCTCGAGTCGGCCGGGCCGCCGGGACCGGCCGGCCACGCACTGCGCTTCCTGGCCCGCTCCCTCACCGGTGAACTCGCGCAACTCAAGAAGGCGTTCGAGGCGATTGGGCAGGGCGACCGGGAGGCACTGTCGAGCCCCCACAGCTTCGGCCTGGCCGACCGCTACACCCTGGTGCTCGCCGCGGCGGCCTGCCTCGGGGTGTGGCGCGAGCAGCAGTCCGCGCCCGCGGGCGCCACCGACCCGTTCCTCGCGGACCCGGCCTGGGCCACGGCGGTCCTCTACCGGCTCGCGAGACGGCTCGGACTGCCCCTGCCGGACCGGCCGGCAGCCTGCGAGCGCCAGGTGCTGGACGAGGCCGTCGCCCGACTGCACGACCGCCGCAGCTATGACCTCTACAGCTCGCCGCTCGCCTGAGGAGCCGACCATGCAGGAACACCCGAGCTCCGCCGACGACGACTTCGCCGTGGCCCACCGGGAATGGCTGCGCGAGCGGGTCGCCCACTACCTCGGCCGACCGGTACCGGACACGGCACCGCTGGACGAGGAGGGTTTCGACTCGGTGGCCGCGCTCAGCCTCTACGGGGACATCGAGGACGAGTTCGGCACGCTCATCGACCCCGAGGACATCTGGACGTACCCCACCGTGCGCGAGCTCGCCGGCTTCCTGGCCATGCGGGACTCGCGGCGGGAGCCCGGCCGGGTCCGGGCCGCCTTCGTCTTCACCGGACAGGGCTCCCAGCACCCCGGCATGACCGCCGGCCTCCATCTGCACTCCACCGGCTACCGCACCTTCCTGGAGGAGGCCGACGCGGCGCTGCTGCCCCACACCCGGCAGTCCATGGCCGAGCTGATCCTCGGCGACGACCCGCGCATCCACCGCACCGCGCTCGCCCAGCCCGCCCTCTTCGCCGTCGGGTACGCCCTGGCGCGGACCCTCCAGGAGGCCGGCGTGCAGCCCGTCGCGGTGCTCGGTCACGGCATCGGGGAGTTCGCCGCCGCCACCGTCGCCGGTGCGCTCACGCTCGACGACGCCGCCGGGCTGGTGTCGCTGCGCGGCGCCTCCATGCAGCGCCTGCCACCGGGCGGCGGGATGATGGCCACCTGCATCACCCCCCAGGAGGCGGCCGAGCTCGTCGCCGGCGAACCGGACGTGGGCATCGGCGCCGTCAACGCCGCCAAGTCGGTCGTGCTCTCCGGCGACCGTGCCGCACTGGAGCGCATCGAGGCGGTCCTCGCGGAACGGCACGTGCGCTGCCGGTACCTGGCCGTGGCCCACGCCTTCCACTCGCCGCTGATGCGGTCGATGGTGCCCGGGTTCGAAGCGGTGCTGCGCCGCCTGCCCGGCGGGGCCGCCCGCCTGCCGTTCTACTCGACCGTGTACGGCAGGCTCGCCACCGAGCCGCTCTACGCCCCGTACTGGGCCGAGCAGATCACCTCGCCCGTCCGGTTCGCGGACGCCGCCCGCAGCATGCTGGCGCAGCAGGCCCCCACCCACGTCGTCGAGATCGGACCGCGGGCCGTGCTCACCCCGTACCTGCGGCGGATGGGCGGGGGCCGGCGGGGCCCCGTCTGCCTGCCGGTCTGCCAGGGCCCGGGGAGCGATGCCGTCGATCTGGCGGGAGTCATCTCCGCGCTGGACGCCGGACCGCTGACCGCGGCCTTCCCAGGGGTCCGGGACAGCGGAGTCCGGGACAGCGGCGCCCGCGACGGCGGGGCCTGACGTGCGGACGGGGATCGGGCAGCCGCTGCACGCGGACGGGCCCGGCGGACCCTGGGACGCCGTCCACGCCCAACTGCTCCGCACCGGGACCGCCCTTATCCACGGGACGATGCCGGCCTGGCTGCCGTCCGGTGGCACCGACGAGGAGCTGCGACGCCGGCTGGGCCGGGACTGGCAGCGCTACGAGACCCTCACCCGGCCCCTGATGCGCGACCGGTTCGTCGCGTCCCGGCTGCTGCTGCGGCACGCCGCCGCCGCGGTGCTGCACACCGCCCCGGAGCTGGTCGACCTGGCCTACCAGCCGGGCGGCCGCCCCTATGTGCGCGGCTGCGACCAGATCGACATCAGCCTCAGTCACACCGAGGAGATGATGGTCGTCGGCATCACCCGTCTCGGCCGGATCGGGGTGGACGTGGAGCGCGCCGACCGGCGGCTCGCGCACACCGGTTCGGAGAACCAGGCCTGCACCCCGTACGAGAAGGCGCTGCTGGACGCGGGCGGTGAAGGGGCGCGCAACGACGCGATGATCCGGCTGTGGACTCTTAAGGAGGCCTACAGCAAGGCGCTGGGGCAGGGGCTGAGGTTCCGGTTCACCGGGTTCGGCTTCTCCACGGAGGACGGGGTCACCCGGCTGGTCAGGCCGGACGGCTCGCCCGTGCAGGGAGGTGAGTGGCAGTTCGCGACCTTCCCGGCCGGGGACGGCTACGTCGTGAGCGTCGCGGTGTGCGACACCGGATTCGGGGAGCTGTCCGACCTGTCGGTCGCGACGACCCTGGACGCCGGGATGCTCGACACCCTGCTGGGCGCACCCGGGGCCGGGTCAGGGGAGCCAGCCCGCGTCCTCGGCGATCCGGATCGCGTCGATGCGGTTGCGCGCGCCGAGCTTGCCGACGATGGCCGTGAGGTAGTTGCGCACCGTGCCCTTCGACAGGTACAGGCAGCCGGCGATCTCGGCGGCGTCGGCCCCGCGGGCCGCCAGTCGTAGTACTTCGAGCTCGCGCGGTGACAGCGGGTTCTCCGGCGAGTCCCAGGCCGTCAGGGCCAGCTGGGGGTCGACGACCCGGCGTCCGGTGGCCACCGACCGTACCGCGAGGGCGAGCTGGTCCGGTGGCGAGTCCTTGAGCAGGAAGCCCGAGACGTGCGCGGACAGGGCGCGCCGCAGGGTGCCGGGACGCCCGAGGCTGGTGAGGATCAGGGTGCGGCAACTGGGCAGCTGCTCGTGCAGTTCGGCCGCGGCGGTGAGACCGTCGATCCCCGGGAGATCGATGTCTATCACCGCCACGTCGGGTCTGGACGTCAGCGCGGTCGGCACGATGGTGTCACCGCGGTCCACCGCGGCCACCACGTGCAGATCCGGTTCCAGTTGGAGCAGTGCCACCAGCGCGCCACGGATCATGTGGACGTCCTCGGCGAGGAGGATTCTCACGGACAGCATCGTTACCCCCGGTCGGATGATGTGTGGCTCTGTGCGTACGGGCCTGCGGCTAGGCCACGGCCGTTCTCTCCGGGCCCGCGGGCCCGGCCACCGGTGACTCGTTGTCGTTCCGGGGCCTGGCCGGCGCCCAGACCTCCAGGTGGAACCTGCCGTCCCCGCCCAGACCCGCGCTGAGTCCACCGCCGATGGCGGCGAAACGGGCGCGCAGGTTGTCCAGTCCGCTCCCGCCGGTCCGCGCGGAGAAGACGTCGGGCAGTTCGTACGGGTGGTCGTTGGTCAGACCGAGGCGGACCGTTTCTCCGTCGGTCTCGGCCTTGATGGAACAGACCCGGACACCGCTGTGGCGGAGGATGTTGGTGACTCCCTCCCGGAGTGCGGTGGCCAGAACGGTGTCGACGACCGGGTGCAGCCGTCCGCACGCCACGTCCACATCCGCACGGACGTCCGCGGCCGCGAGTACGGTTCCCGCCGATTCGGCCTCCTCGGACAACGACATGTCGCGGTACCCGCTGGAGACCAGGCGCACGTCGGACAGCGCCTGGCGCGCCACCTGGAGCAGCGACGCCGTCTCCTCACGGGCCTTTTCCGGCCGACTGCTGATGAGCCGTTGGATCAGTTCGCCCTTGAGCGCGATCGCGGAGAGGCTGTATCCGAGCAGATCGTGAAGATCACGGGCGAACCGCAGCCGTTCCTGTGTCACGGCCATTCTGGCCAGTTCCTCCCTCGTCGCGTGCACCTCGTGCACCAGGTCCGTCAGCCGGGTCAGGCCGTAGATGACGAGACCGGTCAGGGTGCCCGCGATGGTGAAGTACAGGACCAGGTCGACCGACGCCCCGGCGAGCAGGTTGTAGACCGGGATGAACGCGATGAGCGTCCCGTAGGCCGGCCAGGCGTACCGTGCCGGCAGCGTGAGCAGCAGGGTGGCGGCCAACGGGCCCTGCAGACTGCCCCAGTTGGTCCCGAACCACACGAGCGGTGCGAAGGTGAGCACCGCCTGGACGCCCACCGCGGTGGCCTTCCAGCGGGTCGGCCAGCGCCGGGCGCCGCCCGACGACACCGCCACCTGGACGCCGAACAGCGCGACCACCAGGGCGACGCACACGACGAGCTGCGTGGTGCCGGGCCTGGTCCTGACGACGTTCAGGACGGTCATGGTGCAGTAACAGGCGAGCGCGACCAGGATCACCGCCCGCGCGAGCCGCGGGGCCGGCGGCTGCGAACGCGGCGAGATCGGGGCGGCGGAGGGCGTGGCCCCCGGCGTGCCGTGGTGCGTGGACGACATCTTCGTGACGGACCCCCCGGTCGTCGCCCCTTGATCCAAGGGTGCTTTCACGCCATCACGACTCGTCGGCACTGCCGCCTCCTTGCCAGGACCAGTAGTGGCGGACCGCATGCTATGTCGTTCGGTCAGCCGTCAGCCACTGGTTGCCGACGCCGTCCGGATTCAGACGAAGAGTGGTACGGGGTTGATTTCTTCGTACCGGACAGGGTGCCGGTGACGTCCCAGCCGCACCGGTACGTCGAAGAGCCGGCCGGGGGCGAATCGGGCCCAGAAGTGCCGCATTCCCGGAACGATCACTTTCACTACGGGAAGTCCCACGTCGGGGCGGGTCTGGTCGAGGACGAGCAACTCCATTCCGTGGGCACGTACCAGCGAGTCCGCCGCTTCGACGTCGTCCCGCAGGTCACCTCGGGCCGTATACGAATAGTGCCCCGGGGTGCGCGGACCTTCGGCTGGATCCGGGCGTAGGTATGGCTGGTTATCCACCGTCCCCGAGCGCCACCAGTGTGCCAGGCCGGGGTCCGCCGAACGGAGCTCCGGCGAGTCCTCCTCGGGGGGGAGCAGTTGAGCCATCTCCGTCACGGCCCGGCGCAGGGCCAGCCGCGGGTCGAAGTGCGCCCCGAATCCGAAGGAGATGCCCTGGGCGCCCCCGTCCGTGCGCCGGGACAGCGCGGCCATCACGGGGATGCCGAAGTCCGCGGTGAGGTCGAGCACCCACATCTCGCGGTGCAGCCGGGTGTAGGCCTCCCGGGTCCGCGTCAGCCACGGCTCGTCGAACGCGTCCAGGTCGACCGCGGGCTGACGGGTGCGGTTGTACCACCAGAGGGCGACCGCGTCCCGTTCCACCACTTCCAGGAAGCCCTGCACGACGGCGTCCTCCGGACTGCTGCCCGCCGCGTTGCCGTTGGAGTCGGCCCAGGGCGCCGCGGGCACGCCGCCCGGCCCGGCGCCGAAGTACAGCATGGAGGTGGGGAGCAGCCGGTGCGCGCCCGCGGTGAGTGACCACACGGGGGTCCAGTCGGCCGGCGCCAGTGGGTCGAACGGCGGGGGCACCTGCTGGAAGCGCGAGTTCCGCGCGTTCCAGCCGTCCCGCTCGCGGAACTGCCGGTCGGCGAACAGCTGGCAGTCGTTGGGGTGCAGGGCCGCCGCGCCGAGCCCCGCGAGGGTGTCGCGGACGGTGGGCTCATCTCCCTGGCGGGTTCCGCAGTAACGTTCCAGCGCCTCGCACAGCGCACCCACCTCGGCCTCCTGCGGAGTGGTTCCCTTGCCCCCGCTCTGCCCCCGCAGCCCGCCGCGCAGTCCGGCGAGCGAACGGCTCTCGCCCAGGGCCATGTTGCGCCCGGCGACGTACCGGTTCAGGCCCTCGGGGGAGCCGGGCGCGGGACGCAGCTCCGACACGATCCCGGTGACCGGGTCGGCCAGGTGCCGGTAGCGCTCCAGGACCGACGAGGCGCTGCCGGACCGGTGGTTGCCGCCGACCGTGTGCGTCTTGGGGCTGGACCGCGGGACGAAGGGGCTGCGCACCCGCGCCGCGACGAGCCCGGGGTCCCCGCACGTCGTGCACTGCGGGCGCCGCCGCACCGGATGCTGCCGGGTGCGCAGGCTACGGGAGTCCAGTGTGCGCACGGCCCGCTGCCCCTCGTACCGCAGTCCCGCCACCCACTTCGACGTCTCCAGCACCGCGGTGTGCAGCCCCATGGCCCGCACGGACGCGAGTGCGGCCTCGGGGACCGGAACCGTGCCCGCCAGGCCGAGGGCGTGCATGACCGGGGCCCGGGAGGCCCGGTGTCCGCGCAGCCGGTGCGCCAGACATTCCCAGCAGGCCCCGTCGGCGTCACCGAACACCGGACCCACCCAGGTCTCCGCCCCCCACGGCTTGGCCAGCAGCCAGGGCCGGCCCGCCGCGCGGTGGCGCGCCGCGGTCTCCGCCAGGCGCGGGTCGAGATAGTCGTCGCACAGGACGAGGGAGAGCGCCGCCGGGTCCCCGGGGCCCGCCGTCAGCCGCAGCCCGGCGGCCTCGCACTCCGTCCGGGCCGCGGCGGCGTCCACCCGCCCCAGCACGACCAGCTCCACCTCCGTCGTCAGCAGCGACGCGGTGGCACTCGGGCCGTCGAGGCCGGAGTATTCCCAGTAGGCGGCCGTCGGGGCGTCCGCCGCCGGATCGTGATAGCCGATCAGGTCGGCCCTCGCCAGCTCGGCGATCATCCGGGCCGTGGTGGACGGGGCCAGCGAGGCCGCCGCCTCCTCCAGCACCCCGGACAGGGTCCGGGTGCCGTCCAGCAGGGCCGCCAGCTCCTGGACCTCACGGCCCTGCAGTGCGGTCGTCCCCCGCTCGGACAGCAGGTAGACGGCGTCGCCCTCGATCGCCTCGACCCGCAGATGTCTCTTGAATCCCACCGGCAGCTCGCTGCCCGTCCCCCCGGAAGCGATCACGCACGGGCCGCCGGCGCCTCTTCCCCGGGCAGCGGCGTCATGCCGCTGTAGCAGCCGTAGAGCGTGGTGGTGCCGGGACGGTCCAGCTCGTCGATCAGCAGGCCGCCAGCGGTGCCCCTGCCACCGTGGGCGCCCACGAACAGGTCCCCGTACACCGGTTCGGTCGCCGCGAGGCCGAACTCGGCGAGGACGGAGACGGGGTCGCTGGTGTAGCGCTGGGCCAGCTCGGGCTCCAGACCGGCACGGGCGGTCAGCAGGGCGAAGCGGTGGTCGCAGGACATCGGGGCGGCGCCGTGGCCGGCCGCCTGCGGGGCGAGCGGTGTGACGGTGGCGGTGTGCGTGGAGACGGTCATGGGGATTCCCTCCCGGGTCGGTAGGTACGAGTTCGAGTTCGTTGCACCGAGTGCCAGGATTCTGCGACGTGCCGCCGACCCCGGCACAGTGCCGGGGTCACCACTGGGGCATGACATTTTCATGTGCGCGCTCATGACCACCTCACTGGGACTCGAACGCCACCGGTGCGAGGCTCGCCCAAGACTCCAGAGCCTGTGCCGGCCCGGTACCGGGCCGGCCTCACAGCGCATGAAGGGGAGGGCACCACTATGGAGATCAAAGTCCTGGGACCACTGACGGCCCGTGAGAACGGGGTGTCCGTCGTGCCCACCGCGGCCAAGCCGCGCCAGATCCTGTCCCTGCTCGCCCTGCACTCCGACCGGGTCGTGACCGTCGCGACCCTGATGGAGGAGATCTGGGGCGAGGACATCCCGCGCAGCGCGGCCACCACGCTGCAGACCTACATCCTGCAGCTCCGCCGAAAGATCGCGGCGGCCCTCGACGGCGACCCGGCCCGTCAGGCCAAGGACGTCCTGGTCACCCAGCACGGCGGCTACCTGCTCCAGGTGCAGCCGGGCCAGGTGGACGCCCACGAGTTCACGCAGCTCACCGCGTCGGGGCGGGCCGCACACGAGGCCGGCGACTACCTCGCGGCATCCGACCTGCTGGGCCGCTCCCTGCGGATGTGGCAGGGCGCCGCACTCGTCGACGTTCGCATCGGCACCGTGCTGGAGCTCGAGGTGCTCCGCATGGAGGAGGACCGCATGGCGGCCCTGGAGCGGCGCATCGACGCCGACCTCATCCTCGGCCGGCACACCGAGATCGTGCCGGAACTGCGGGTCCTGGCCGCCCGGCACCCGATGCACGAGAACTTCTGTGCCCAGCTGATGACCGCGCTGCACCGCGCGGGCGGGGCCTGGCGCGCACTGGAGGCGTACCAGCGTCTGCGGGGGACGCTCGTCGACGAGCTGGGCCTGGAACCCTCGGCCCGGCTCCAGCGCCTCCACCAGGCCGTGCTCTCCGCCGACCCGGCCCTGGACCTGCAGGTCCCGGCCTCCGGCTGACGCCGTCCCGCCGTCGGTGCCGTCGCACGGCACCGGCCGGGGAGCGTGCCGCGGCAGGCTCTCCAGCACGTCTCTAGCCGCCGTTCCTACGTTCGGCCGATGACGATCCTCGACGACCTCACGGTGACCCAGGCCGCCCCCGACCTCCGGCGTGCCGCCGCCGAACTGCGACGGCTCAAGGAGGAGGTGAGCCGTGGACCCGATCCGGAGGCCACCCGGCGGCAGCACGACAAGAACAAGCTCACCGCACACGAGCGGCTGGAACTCCTCTTCGACGAGGGGACGTTCACGGAGATCGAGCCGCTGCGCAGGCACCGGGCGTCCGGCTTCGGGCTGGAGGACCGCAAGCCGCACGGCGACGGTGTCGTGATCGGCTGGGGCCTGGTCCACGGCCGGACGGTGTTCGCCTACGCGCACGACTTCCGGGTCTTCGCCGGAGCGCTCGGCGAGGCGCACGCCGAGAAGGTGCACAAGGTGATGGACCTGGCGGCGGACGCCGGCGCCCCGCTGGTCAGCCTCAACGACGGGGCGGGCGCCCGTATCCAGGAAGGCGTCACCGCGCTCGCGGGCTACGGCGGGATCTTCCGCCGCAACGTCGCGGCCTCGGGCGTCATCCCGCAGATCAGCGTGATGCTGGGCCCGTGCGCGGGCGGCGCGGCGTACTCCCCGGCCCTCACGGACTACGTCTTCATGGTCCGGGACACGGCGCAGATGTTCATCACCGGGCCCGACGTGGTGCAGGCCGTGACCGGCGAGAAGATCACCCACAACGGCCTGGGCGGCGCCGACGTCCACGCCACCACCTCCGGCGTCTGCCACTTCGCCTACGACGACGAGGCCGAGTGCCTGGAGGACGTGCGCTTCCTCATCGCGCTGCTGCCGTCCAACAACCGGGAGATGCCTCCCGCGGTGCCCTGCGACGACCCGGCCGACCGGCTGACCGAGGGCCTCGCCGACCTGGTGCCGGCCGACCCGGGGCGCAGCTACGACATCCGCGCGGTGATCGAGGAGATCGTCGACGACGGGGAGACCTTCGAGGTCCACGAGGCGTGGGCGCCCAACATCGTGTGCGCGCTGGCCCGTCTCGACGGCCACACGGTGGGCATCGTCGCCAACCAGCCGGCCGCACTCGCCGGTGTGCTCGACATCCACGCCAGTGAGAAGGCCGCACGCTTCGTCTCCACGTGCGACTCCTTCAACATCCCGCTCGTCACCCTCGTCGACGTGCCCGGCTTCCTGCCCGGCGTCGACCAGGAGCACAACGGGATCATCAGGCACGGGGCCAAGCTCCTCTACGCGTACTGCAACGCGACCGTGCCCCGGATCTCCCTCGTCCTGCGCAAGGCGTACGGCGGCGCCTACATCGTCATGGACTCCCGTTCCATCGGCGCCGACCTGGCGTTCGCCTGGCCCACCAACGAGATCGCCGTGATGGGGGCCGAAGGCGCCGCCAACGTCATCTTCCGCCGCGAGATCGCCGCGTCCGACGACCCGGAGGCGGTGCGCGCCCGGCGCATCGACGAGTACCGGACCGAGCTGATGCACCCCTACTACGCGGCCGAGCGGGGCCTCGTCGACGACGTCGTCGAGCCCGCGGAGACCCGCCGCATCCTCATCCGCTCCCTGGCCATGCTGCGTGCCAAACGGGCCGAAGTGCCGTCGCGCAAGCATGGAAATGTCCCTACCTAACGGGGCGAAAAGGCAGGTCCACGCGCACACGAGTCCGGGTCTAGGGCGCGGACGTTCCATAGCTGCACCGGAAGCGGCGGCTCGTTACGAGCGTGCTGCCGCCCGGTCCGGCCGGCCGGAGGGGTTCACACCCCGGACACCCTCCGGCCGCCGATACCGACTCACGACCCAGCAGTGACACGGACGAAGGGATCGACAGTGACCCCCACAAAGCCGGCCGGCAGGTGCGCCCAGCCGCACCCGGCCCCGTCGAAGGCCAGGTAGACCATGCGCAGAGTCGCCATCACCGGCCTGGGCGTCGTGGCCCCCGGTGGGGTCGGTGTCAAGGAGTACTGGAACCTGCTCACGGCGGGACGCACCGCCACCCGCAGGATCTCCTTCTACGACCCCTCGCCGTTCCGTTCGCAGGTCGCCGCCGAGTGCGACTTCGACGCCCTCGCCGCCGGCCTCTCCCACCAGGAGATACGCCGTCTCGACCGGGCCGCCCAGTTCGCGGTCGTCTCCACCAGGGAGGCCATCGCCGACAGCGGCCTCGACCTCTCCGCCCTCGACCCCGGCAGGGTCGGCACGGCCGTGGGCAGCGCGGTCGGCTGCACCACCAGCCTGGAGCGCGAGTACGCGGTCGTCAGCGACGGCGGCCGCAAGTGGAACGTGGACCACGAGTACGCCGTACCCGAGCTGTACCGCCACTTCGTACCCAGCTCCATCGCCGCCGAAGTCGGCCTGGCGGCCGGCGCGGAGGGACCGGCGGCCGTGGTCTCCACCGGATGCACCTCCGGTCTCGACTCGCTGGGCCACGCCGTGGAGCTCATCCGCGAAGGCACCACCGACATCATGATCGCCGGTGCCACCGAGGCGCCCATCTCGCCCATCACCTCGGCCTGCTTCGACGCCATCCACGCCACCACCCCGCGCAACGACACCCCCGAAAGCTCCTGCCGGCCCTTCGACCGGACCCGCAGCGGCCTCGTCCTCGGCGAGGGCGCGGCCATCCTGGTCCTGGAGGAGCTGGAGAGCGCCCGGCGGCGCGGCGCGCACATCTACGCCGAGATCGCCGGCTTCGCCTCCCGCTGCAACGCGTACCACATGACCGGTCTCAAGCCGGAGGGCCTCGAAATGGCGGAGGCCATCGACGCCGCCCTGGCCGAGGCCCGCCTCGCACCGGACACCCTCGACTACATCAACGCCCACGGCTCCGGCACCAAGATGAACGACCGCCACGAGACCGGAGCCTTCAAGCGCAGCCTCGGGGACCACGCGTACCGCACCCCGGTCAGCTCCATCAAGTCGATGATCGGGCACTCCCTCGGCGCCATCGGCTCCCTGGAGATCGCCGCCTGCGCCCTCGCGATGGAGCACGGCATCCTGCCGCCCACCGCGAACCTCCACGAGCCCGATCCCGAGCTCGACCTCGACTACATCCCGCTGGTCGCCCGAGAGAAGAAGACCGACGCGGTCCTCAGCGTGGGCAGCGGATTCGGCGGATTCCAGAGCGCCATGGTGCTGGCCCGCCCGGAGAGGAGCACCTCATGACCACCGCAGTGGTGACCGGCCTGGGCATCACCGCCCCCAACGGCCTGGGAACCGAGGACTACTGGAAGGCCACGCTGGCCGGCGAGTCCGGTCTCGGACCCGTCACCCGCTTCGACGCCGGCCAGTACCCCTCCCGGATCGCCGGGGAGGTGTCCGACTACGTCGCCGAGGACCACATCCCCAGCCGGCTGATGCCGCAGACCGACCACATGACGCGCCTCGCGCTGACCGCGGCCGACTGGGCACTGGCCGACGCGGGCATCGACACCACCGACATGCCCGAGTACGGCATCGGCGTGGTCACCGCGGCGTCCGGCGGCGCCGTCGAGTTCGGCCAGCGGGAGCTGCAGAACCTCTGGAGCAAGGGCAAGGAGTACGTCAGCGCCTACCAGTCGTTCGCCTGGTTCTACGCCGTCAACACCGGCCAGATCTCCATCCGGCACAAGCTGCGCGGCCCCAGCGGCGTCCTGCTCACCGAGCAGGCCGGCGGCATCGACTCCCTCGGCCACGCCCGACGCCACATCCGCAAGGGCTTCCCGGCCGTCATCTCCGGCGGCATCGACGCCGCGATCTGCCCCTGGGGCTGGGTCCCGCAGATCGCCTCCGGCCTGATGAGCACCGTGAACGACCCGGCCCGCGCCTACCTGCCCTTCTCGGAGGAGGCGGGCGGATACGTACCCGGCGAGGGCGGCGCGATCCTCCTCGTCGAGGACGCCGAGTCGGCCCGCACCCGCGGCGCCGCCACGGTCTACGGCGAGATCGCCGGATACGCGGCCACCCTCGACCCGGCCCCCGGCACCGGCCGCCCGCCCGGCCTGCGCCGAGCCGCCGAGAACGCCCTCGCCGACGCCGGGATCACCGCCGGGGACATCGACGTCGTCTTCGCCGACGCCGCCGGCGTACCCGATTTGGACCGGGCGGAGGCACAGACCCTCACCGCGCTGTTCGGCGCCCACGGGGTCCCCGTCACCGCGCCCAAGACGATGACGGGACGCCTGCTCGCCGGCGGTGCCGCCCTCGACGTGGCCACCGCGCTGCTCGCCCTGCGCGACGGCGTCGTCCCGCCGACCGCCAACGTCGGCGCGGCCGACCCCGGTCACACCATCGACCTGGTCACCGAGGCACGCGAGGCGAACCTGCGCCACGCACTCGTCCTCGCCCGGGGCCACGGCGGCTTCAACGCGGCACTCGTCGTACGCCGCTGAACCGCCACGCGCACACCCCACAGCCCCCCACCGCACCACCGCCACACCGGAACCACCCATACGCCCAACCGAGAGGACGGCACCGACCATGAGCACCACGACCGCCACAGTGACCCTGGCCGACCTGACCCGCATGCTGCGTGAGAGCGCGGGCGAGGAGGAGGGCATCGACCTCGACGGTGACGTCATCGACACCCCTTTCATGGAGCTCGGCTACGACTCCCTCGCCCTGCTGCAGGTCATCGGGCAGATCCAGCGCGAGTACGGCATCGAGATCCCGGACGACGCCGTCGTCGACGCGGAGACCCCGGGCGCCCTGCTCGCCCTCATCAACTCCGGCCGGGCCACCGCGGCCTGACCGGCGACCGGACGGCCGCCCCGCCCCGCGTCCCCCCGTGGGCGGGGCGGCCGTCACCGACCGGCCTTCACCACACCCGACCGACGGGGGCCCGAGCCGCGGCCCGCGAGGAGGAACCATGTCGCTCACGCAACGGAGTGCGGTGGTCCGCCGGCTGATCGTCAGCCCCGGCTCCGCGCCGCAGCACAGCACCGCCCCGGCCGTGGCCTCGGCCGCCGCCGTATCAGCCGTACTGCGCGCCTTCGGCCGCCCTCCCGAGGACCTGCCCGCCCGGACCGTCGTGCTCCTCGGCGCGACCGCCTTCGACGGCGTCGGGCCCGCACACGAGGGCTTCACCGTCCGCACCGAGGCCACACCCGGCCGCGCCCTGCGCCGGGCCCACCGGGAACTCCACGAAGGCACCGCCGACCTCGCCCTGGTCGCGGGCTTCGGCGAACCCGACCCCTGGACCATCACCGTGTACGCCGTGAAGCGGGCCGCCGAAGCCGTGGCGGACGGGGACGCGGTCCTGGGCGTACTCGACGTCACCACACCCGCGGACGAGGACACCGTCCCGCCGCTGCGCCCCCTGCGCGGGAACCCACGCGGAACCGACCCCGACCGGCACCGGCTGGTCTGCTGGTCCGGACGGAACGCCGACGACGAGATGCGGGTACGCGACGAACTCCTGCCGATGCTCAGCGGCGTCCACCGGGAGGTCTTCCCCGCCCTGCCGGCAACCGTCCCCTGCGGCACCCCGCCCGGTCCGGTGCGCGGCGCCGCCGTCACCGTCTCCGCGCTAGCCGCCCGCTCCGTGCACAAGGCCCGCACCACCGACGCCTCGCACCCCCGGCCGGTGGCCCTGCTCTTCCCGGGCCAGGGCTCCCAGCACGCGGGCATGGCGGCCGGCCTCTACCGCCGCGAACCCGTCTTCACCGCCGCCGTCGACGCGGCCCTCTCCCACATGGGCGAGGAGGGCCCCCGCATCCGCGCCGACTGGCTCGACCCGGCACGGGCCGCCATCGACATCGACGACGTACGGCGCGCCCAGCCCCTCCTGTTCGCCATCGACTACGCACTCGGCCGGCTCGTCCTGAGCTGGGGCGTCCGCCCGACCGCCCTGCTCGGCCACAGCGCCGGCGAGCTCGTCGCGGCCACCTTCGCCGGAGTCGTGTCGCTGCGCGACGCGGTCGCGATGGTGATGGCCCGGGTCCGCGAGGCCGTGAAGATCCCGGCGGGCGGCATGCTCGCCGTCGCCGCGAGCGAGGAGCGGGTGCTCCCGTATCTGACCGACGACGTCGCCGTCGCGGCCGTCAACGCCAACCAGCAGGTGATGCTGGCCGGTTCGAAGGGCCCGCTCACCGAGATCGCCGCCCGCCTCAAGGCGGACGGGCACACGGTGGTGACGGTCCCCGCCACCAGTCCCTTCCACTCCCCGGCCATGGCCCCCGCCTCCGACGCGGTGGAGGTCGCCTACCGCGCGATCCCCCTGCGCGAGCCGAAGATGCCCCTCTACTCCGGCTACACCGGCGCCCTGATGAGTCCGGAGGAGGCCCGCAGCCCCCGCTTCTGGGCCCGCCAGATCACCGACACGGTCTACTTCCGCAAGGCTCTGGACGAGCTCCTCGCCGCCGACGACGTCCTGCTGATCGAGGTGGGACCCCGCCAGACGCTCACCGCGTTCGCCCGACGGCACCGCTCGGTCCGGCTGGGCGCGGGCGCGGTCAGCCCGATCCTCCCCGCACGGGCGGGAACACCCGAGGCCGACCGCCAGTCGGTCCTCACGGCAGCGGCCCGCCTCTGGACCGAGGGCCACGACCTGGACCTGAACGCGGTGGCCAGGCTCTGGACATGGAGCGAGGAGGAGACGGCCCCGGCGGCACCCCGTGTCCCCGCGCAGGCGCAGGCGCAGCTCGCATGAGACTCGTGAGCCGGGCCCTGTACGAGATACGCATGTCGCTGACGGTGGCGGGCTGGACCTGGCTCGGCCTCTCCGTCACGGGCCCGCCCCCGCCGACGGCGGACCCGCCCCTGACCGGGCCGCCCGAGGGCCATCCGGAGCGGCTCCGCCCCGACGTCCCCCTGACACCCGGGGAGGCGGCGCTCCAACGGCAGCTCACGGGCGGGTCCGGGGGCCCCGGACCCTCTCGCGCGCAGCACGGGTGACGGCCGATCACCCCCTCCCGGTCCACCGGTCGGGACTACGTGGACGGGCGGGTGACCACGCTGATGTTGAACGTGTGGGATCCCAGGCCGTTCGCGATGCCCATGAAGAGCAGCGCGAAGTGCTCCTGGCCGCGCGAGGTGGTGATGCCGCCGATGTCCAGCTGGGACGACGAGGGCCAGCCGAGGTCGGTGAGCAGGCGTCCGGTGGTTCGCTTGGCCTCGGCGTCGTCCCCGGAGAGGAAGACGGTGCTCGGACCGACGAGACCGTCCGGGGCGGTCATCACGGTGGAGTCCATGGTGCACAGCGTCTTGACGACGGGGGTCAGAGGGAAGGCTTCCTGGATCTGTTCCCCCAGGCTGCTGTTGGGGTGCGAAAGCTCGGTGAAGTCGTCGGAGAGGCCGACCCCGACATCGATCAGCAGGGTGCCGGCCAGCGCCGGTGCCCCGATGGAGTGCAGCAGTTCCACGGAGACGGCCCCCGGTGTGGCATTGACCAGCACGTCCGCGTGGGCCGCCGTCTCACTCAGTCCCGCCACCGGGAGACCTGACCCCGTCCGCTCCCGCGGTCGGCGCGAACCGAGGAGCACATCGTGTCCTGCGGCGTCCCAGCCTCGACCAAGTGCCCGGGCGACATTGCCTGTTCCGAGTAGTCCTATACGCATGGTGCGAAGCTAACCGCCCCCGGGATTCGGCGAATCGGACTCCGGGCCGAGTCGGACCGGTACCAAAGGCGTAGTTCCGCGGTCTCTCGGAACGGCTGCGACAGGGCCGCCTCCGGTCCCGCCTACTTGGAGTCGACCCGTCCGAGCGGTGCGGGGCCGGCCGCCAGGGCGTCCTGCGCCTCCTGCCAGGCACCGTCCCCGGGGTAGAGCTCCGTGCGGAGGTACGCCCAGGTGAGCCGCTGGACCGCGGCCACCCGCTCGGGGCTCTCGTCCGTGGTCTCGGCGACGTCGTAGCCGGAGATCCCGCCGAGCCCGTGCTCGGCGTCGAACAGCGTGAGCAGGGACTTCCGGCCGGGTGAGAGGACGTACGGATCGGCGTGCCAGGCCGGGCCCGCGACCGTCAGGTGCGTGGAGGAGTCCTTGTCGCCGGCGACCACCAGGGCGGGCGTCGTCATCCCGGAGAAGTCCGTGGTCAGGAAGAAGGGGAGGTTCGTCGCCGCTGATGCGCTGAGGGCGTCGCCGCCCCGTCCGGGCGCGGCGAGCAGCACACCCGCCGTTATCCGGGAATCGGCCAGGTCCACCACCGTGCCGTCCTCGGGATCGGTGAGCCGGGCGCCCAGCAGCAGGCTCGCGGTGTGCCCGCCCATCGAGTGCCCGGCCACGGCGACCCTGCTCCGGTCCAGGCGGCCCAGGAGCTGGGGGACGGCGGCCTCGACGAGGTCCAGTCCGTCGAGGATGCGGGTCATGTCCTCGGCCCGCGACCGCCAGAACAGAGGTGCGCCGGGGGTTGCGGGATCCAGGCTCAGTGTCCGCGAGCTCAGGTGCGTGGGCTGGATCACGACGAAGCCGCGCGCCGCCCAGAAGTGGGCGAGGGGGGCGTAGCCGTTCAGCGAGGAGAGGTGGTTCGAGTAGCCCTGACCGTGCGACAGGAGGATGACCGGAAGGCCGCTCCCGGTCGCGGGAGCGGACACCCGCATCTCCAGATCCACGGCCCGGCCGGGAGCCGGGAGCACGAGAGGCCCGAAGGAGAGGACCGGAACGGGTGAGCCGGGGGCGCCTGCGGTGACGTCGGAGTGTTCGCTCATGGTGCGTGTGTCCCTTCAATGGCCTCTGTCGTCCGGCCTGTTCGGCCGACGGTGAGACGGTCGGCAGCGTCCTGCTTCGCCAGGAACCAAAGCGGATCGTTGTTCCGATTACGATACGGAGCAAGGTTCCGCTTTGTCAAAGGGGGGCGGGAGGACCGGCACGGTGTCCCTCGCGCCCCGTCGCACCGGCCGGAATTCGTCGTCGGTCCACGGCCGCGGCCGTATCGTGGGCGGGCGAGCGGCCTGCCGGCCGCCGCCCCGGACGGAGAGGCCCCGCGTGCACCCGCTCACCGATGACCCGCTGGTCGCCTCGATGGTCCGGATCCCCGGCGGCACGGTGGATCTGCGGGACGACCGCCGCGGCACCCGCTGGCAGACGCGGATCGACCCGTTCCTGCTCGGCAGGCACCCCGTCACGGCCGGACTTCACCGGACGGTCACGGGCTCCGACCCGTCACCCGCCGCGAGCGGCGCCGTGCCCCTCACGAACATCAGCTGGCTCGACGCCGTCGACCTGTGCAACCGGATCTCGGCCGGGGCCGGTCTGGGCCCCGCCTACTCCCACGACGTGCGGTCCGACGAGGTGACCTGGGACCGGGCGTCCGACGGGTACCGCCTGCCGACCGAGGCCGAATGGCAGTACGCCTGCAAGGCGGGCACCACCGGATACCGGTACGGGGAGATCGACGCCATCGCCTGGTACGACGGCAACTCGGGAGGCCGCGTCCACGACGTCGGCGCCAAGGAGCCCAACGCCTGGGGGCTGCACGACATGCTGGGCAACGTCTGGGAATGGTGCTGGGACGTCTACGACGAGGAGGTCTACGGCGCCTACCGCATCTTCCGCGGCGGCGGCTGGGCCGAGTCGGAGCGAGGCTGCGGCGCCACCGTACGCCGCCGCAGCCACCCCACCTTCGCCATCGACGACCTGGGCCTCCGCCTGGCCCGGGGCCCGCTGCGGCCCGCGTCGGACTGAGGCGAGGGCCCGGGCGAGGTGCGGGCGGGCGCCGGCCCGGGGGAAAACCATACGAAGGTTCGACCTCCGCTGAGGTACGTTCCTCTCGTCCGAAGGGGGGCGAAGTGGCGAAGCTCAACCAGATCATCGCCGTGGAAAAGGGTGTCAAGAGCAAGTCGCTCCAGGACATCACCGCGGCGCACCACAAGGTGCAGAAGCCCGTACCGCTGGCCGGTATCTCGCGTACGTACCAGCCGAAGGACGAGGAGGGGGAGCAGCTGCCCCCCGAGTCCACACGCGTACAGGTCCAGGCGGAGGACGTGCTGCGTGAGATGTCCGCGACGCTGACCCGGCTGTTCGACGTGACCGCCACCAAGGACTGGGCCAACTGCTCCGCCCGCGCGGACGTCACCGTCGACGGACGGACGATCGTCGGCGAAGTGCCGGTGAGCTACCTGCTCTTCCTGGAGAAGCAGCTCACCGACCTGCACACCTTCGTGAAGAAGCTCCCCGTGCTCGACGCCTCCGAGTCCTGGTCGCTCGACCCGTCGACGGACTGGTGGAAGACGGACCCGGTCCGCACGATCCGGACGAAGAAGGTCCCCCGCAACCACGTCAAGGCCGAGGCGACCGAGAAGCACCCGGCGCAGGTCGACGTGTACTACGAGGACGTCCCGATCGGGTACTGGACGACCGTGAAGTTCTCCGGAGCGCTTCCGGCGAAGCGGGTGAACGAGCTGCTGGAGCGGGTCGAGAAGCTGCAGCACGCGGTCAAGTTCGCCCGCGAGGAGGCCAACGGTGCCGAGGTCACCGACCAGCGGGTCGGCGGCGCGGTGTTCGGCTACCTGTTCGGCTAGTACCCGACGCGGGTAGCATCCCAAGTCGCCCCCACGCGATGTCGTGGGGGTGCGTGACATCGCTCGGTCGGTTGAGGACCGGTCCGGGTGACGAGCGCAGACTGAAACTGACGTTCAGCCTGAAGACGCGGCACAGGTGAAGGTTCGAGTCCTTCCCCCGGCACCACTGGCCGGGGTGGCCCAACATGGCAGAGGCAACCGCGATCACACTCAGACTCTCGCTCAAGCTTCAGTATCGCCACCGACTGCCAGATCGACCGAGTACGGACGAACACCGTTGAATGCTGGTTCGAATCCGGCCTGCACCTCTCCGTGGTGCGGTAGTTCAAGGGAAGAACGCGACGGTCTGACGACTGATCCGCACTCTTAAACGGCGCTGGCACGCGCAATTGGGTGGCATCCCCAGGGGCCCGGGAGCTGGATACGACTCCCGGGCTCCGCCACGTCCGCGGTGCGCTTCCCGCCCGCTCACGGCCCGGGTCCGTTCACCTTCGCGCCCTGACCGTCCGGCGCGGGCGGGTGACTCCGGTCCGGGCCGGGACCGCCTGGTGAGCGTGACCGTCCGGGGTCAGCCCAGCTCGCCGACGAACGCACGCCAGGCGCCGTGACCGAAGGCGAGGACGGGGCCGGCGGGACGCTTGCTGTCGCGTACGGGGACGAGGCGGGGGAGGTTGGGGGCGACCTCGACGCACTCGCCCTGCCCCCCGCTGTAACTGCTCGTCCGCCAGGTGGCGTTGGCGAGGTCCGGAGGCACGCAGCGTTCCTGGCTCATGGTCTGTACTCCTTGGCGATGCGTCGGATCAGGCTGAGTGAGTCCGTCGGCGGCAACGCTGAGGTGCGAGCGTCGTCGAAGAGATCGCGGTATCGCGAGACTTCGGACTCCCGCTCCATCCAGATGTTGCCAGTTGGAGTCTCAGTCAGTACGAGATCGAGCGCTGACACCCGCGGAAAGCTCAACAGTAGGTACGGACCGAACATACCCGGATGCGCGCCGCGGGAGAACGGCAGCACCTGGACGGTGACATTGGGGCGTTCGGCGAGACTGGCCAGGTGGTCCAGCTGGGCACGCATCACGGAACGGCCACCGACCTGCTGGTGCAGGACGCCTTCTGCGAGGACTGCCCAGAGTTCCAGCGGGTCGGCACCGGTCAGACGTTCCTGCCTGGCCAGTCGAACTTGCACGAACTGTTCGATCTCCTCCGGTGTTTGCCATGCCCGGGAAGCGACGGTCACCGCTCTCCCGTACTCCGGTGTCTGGAGCAGCCCGGGAACCAGCTGAACCTGGTATGTCCTGATGCTGTCGCAGATCGTTTCCATCTCGATGTAGTCGCGATAGGTGTCTGCGAGCACCGAGCCGTACTGATGCCACCAGCCTTCGCGTCGGCGCCTGTTGGCCGTGCGAGCAAGCGACGCCAGCCGCTCGCGGGCGTCCGGATCGGCAACCCCGTAAGCGTGCATCAGGGCGATGAGGTCGGGCGTGCGAACAGGTACGTGGCCGTTTTCAATGCGGCTGATCTTGCCCTTCGTGCAGTCGAGGACATCGGCCGCCTCTGCTGTGGACAACCCCGCTTGCTCGCGGAATCGGCGTAGTTCGTCGCCGAGTTGGCGCCCGAGGACGGTGGATGGCTTAACGGATGGCATGAAGCCCTCCCTATCAGCGGCCAAGGCATCGCGTCTCCGAAACGCACGAAGGGATGAATTGAGAGACAGGAACCCATTCAACGTTGCGCCAATACGAGATGCGCATGCAGTCTGTAGTGGTCAGGGCACTGAACGTCACCGGCGTGAGGTGCCCGAGCCCCTGCACTCGCGAATTTTCAAGGAGCGTCATGGCAGAGCCCTCCGCCTACCCCGAATTCGGCTTCCGGCTGGTACGCAGTCGCAGCAGTGTTGCGAGAGCGCGGGCAGCTCTCCGGGCCAGGCTCGGCGAGTGGCGGGCAGGCCAAGCGCTGGCCGAAGCGGGCGAGGTGGTGCTGTCCGAGCTCGTGACCAACGCGCTGCGCGCTCCCGCGTCCGACGATCGGATGGTGGGCGTACGCATCGAGTGCAGGGAGCGGGGCGGGCTGCTGCGGCTGGAGGTGAGTGACGCGGGGGAGGGGCGACCCGTGGTGCGAAGGGTCGGTGCGCTGGATACGGCCGGGCGTGGGCTGGTGCTCGTGGAAGCCCTGGCGCACCGCTGGGGGGTGGACGAGCGGCGGGGCGGTATCGGTAAGACGGTGTGGGCGGAGCTGCTGGCCCCGGGCGTCGTCCCCGGGCCGGGCGAAGCCGACGTGGCGGCGGTGACCGTCCGGGCCGGCCAGAGCGTACGAGTCGACGGAGCCTGGCGAACGGTCTGCGGTGTGCGGAGTGAGCGGTACGCCTCGGGAGGGCTCTTCGTCGTCATCGGCCTGGAGGAGGGCCCTGCCCTGCGGCTGCAAGCAGGAGAGGCGGTGACGGTGCGGACCGGCGGATCGAGTGCCTCGCGCGCCACGGAGGCGCGGGTCCGTTCCGTGGCGGGTCCGGTGAGCTCGTCATGAGGTGGCTGTGGGGAAGGCTCCGCCATCGCCGGTGCCGTGCGGAGGTTGCCGGGCCCAGGTTCTCCGGCACGTTGACGCAGGTGGTCGGCGGCTCCCTGGTCGTGATCAGCAGGGCGGGTGTGCCCGTACCGGAGGTGCCGCCGATGAGACCGGTGTGCCGGCCGGGCCGTGGTGCGCTTCGCGGGCGGATTCGTCTCCCCGCGACCTTCGACGACCCGCGCGGCGGCATCGCCGAGGCGTTCGGGGTGCGGTGATGACGTATCTGCTCGATACCCGCGTCGTCCTGTGGTGGATGGCCGACGACCCGCAACTGACCGACCGCGTCAAGGGCCTGATCGACACCGAACCCGCCGTCCATGTCAGCGCGGTGTCTCCGTGGGAGATCACCGTCAAGCAGTTCCTCGGCGCGTTCGAGGGGCCGGGCGACCTGGCCGAGCAGGTGCGTGACCTGCCCTTCACCAGTGTGCCGGTCACCGCCGCCCACGGGGTGCGGGCGGGGCGGCTGCCCATGCTGCACACCGATCCCTTCGACCGGATGCTCGTCGCGCAGGCGCAGGCCGAGCACCTGGTCCTGGTCACCCGGAACGCCTGGATTCCTCAGTACGACGTGCCTGTCATGCGGGCCTGACCCCGGACGGCGGCCGTCCGGGCGCCGGGGGCGAGCACCCGACGGGCCGCCTTGCGCAGCGGAAGGGCCCGTCCGTCCACCGCGCGGTGGACGGACGGGCCCTTGCGGGCGGGGGATCAGTGCGTCGGAGCGGTGGCCGCTGCCTTGGCCGCGGCGGCGTTCTCCTCCGCGAGCCGTTCCAGGCCGCTCTGCGTCTTGAGCGGCTTCTCCTTGATGAACAGCACCGCGATCAGCGCCAGGAACGCGAAAGGCGCTCCGATCAGGAAGACGTCGGCGGTCGCGACCCCGTACGCCTGCTCGACGACCTCCCGGACCGGTGCGGGAAGGGTGGTGAGGTCGGGCACGCTGTGCCCGGCGCCCCCGCTGCCCGTCGAGCCGGGCAGGCCCTTCTCCATCTCGCTGGAGACCCGGTGGGCGAGCACGGCGCCCAGGGCGCTCGTACCGATCGCGCCGCCGAGGCTGCGGAAGAACGACAGGACCGACGTCGCGGCGCCGAGTTCCGACGCCGGTACGTCGTTCTGGGCCGCCAGCACCAGGTTCTGCATCAGCATGCCGACGCCGACGCCGAGGACCAGCATGTAGACGCTGAGCACCCCGAACGAGGAGTCCGCGCTGATCGTGGACAGCAGGCACATGCCCGCCGTCATGGTGATGCCACCGGCGATCAGGAAGCCCTTCCACTTGCCCCGGGAGGAGATGATCTGCCCGGCGATGGTCGTGGAGAGCATCAGACCGAGGATCATCGGCAGGCTCATCAGACCGGCGGCGGTCGGCGACTTGCCGAGCGAGGTCTGGAAGTACTGCGAGAGGAAGACCGTGCCGCCGAACATGGCCACGCCGACCAGCATGCTCGCCACCGTCGTCAGCGCGACGGTGCGGTTGCGGAAGATGTCCAGCGGGATCATCGGCTCCTCGACCCTGGCCTCGACCAGGACCGCGGCGACCAGCAGGATCACACCGGCGCCGACCAGGGCGGCGGTCTGCCACGACAGCCAGTCGAACTGGTTGCCCGCCAGGGTCACCCACAGCAGCAGTGCGCTGACACCGCTCATGATGAGGACGGCACCCACGTAGTCGATCTTCACTTCCCTGCGGACCGTGGGCAGCTTCAGCGTCAGCTG
The DNA here is from genome assembly GCF_036345975.1 of Streptomyces clavifer. Lineage (NCBI taxonomy): Bacteria > Bacillati > Actinomycetota > Actinomycetes > Kitasatosporales > Streptomycetaceae > Streptomyces > Streptomyces clavifer. The sequence goes on from NZ_CP107793.1 coordinate 5,118,079, forward strand.
GAGCAGCACGATCGCCAGCAGGGCGAACGGCACGCCGATGAAGAAGCACCAGCGCCAGCCCAGCCAGGAGGTGTCGACGAGGACACCGCCGATGAGGGGCCCGGCGACGGTGCCGACGGCGAAGACGGCTCCGAAGATGCCGCTGTAGCGCCCGAGTTCACGCGGCGGGATGATCGAGGCCATCACGACCTGGGCGAGTGCGGTGAGACCGCCCGCACCGATGCCCTGGAGCACCCGGCTGATGATGAGCACGGTGACGTTCTCGGAGAATCCGGCGACGAGCGAGCCCACGACGAACATCGCGAGCGAGAGCTGGATGAGCAGCTTCTTGTCGTACAGGTCGGACAGCTTGCCCCAGATCGGGACGGTGGCCGTCATCGCCAGGAGCTCCGACGTGACGACCCAGGTGTAGGCCGACTGGCTCCCGTTCAGGTCGGAGATGATCCTGGGAAGGGCGTTGGCGACGACGGTGGAGGCCAGGATGGCCACGAACATGCCGGCCATGAGGCCGGACATCGCCTGGAGTATCTGGCGGCGCGTCATGGCCGGTGGGGCCGCTTCGAACGCACCGGGGGGACCGGTCTCGGGTGTGACGGCAGCGGACATCGGCTGACGTTCCTCATTCTCTGGTGAAAGGTGAAGGGGCCCCGTCGGGGGCCTCGGATCTGCTTCAGTCGCTCAGGCCGGCAGCCAACATGGCGAAGGCCTGCCGGTAGATGCTCTGGAACGTGCGGGTGCGCCCGGAGGCCACCCAGAGCTCCACGGAGGCACGCACGGCGGCGTTCGACACGTGTGCGAGGAGCCGGGGGGAGAGGTCGGAGTCGGGGTCCTTGCCGAGACGCTCGGCCAGGACGGCCACCAGCGCGCGTTCGTCCGCGCACCGGGCGGTCACGAATCCGTTCATCAGCGACGGGCTCTTCCGGAGCGCGGCCGTCTGTAGTTCCCAGCGTTCGTGGTCCTGGTCGATGTGGGCGAGCTCCTGACCGATGGCCTCGCGCAGGGCGTTGAGCGCCGAGAGCTCCTGCGGCGCGTTGAGCACCGCCTGCCGCATCCGCTCGGCGCTGCCCTGGTCGGGACGGGTGATCGCGTCCTCCAGGCACGAGAAGTAGTTGAAGAAGGTACGCACGGAGACGCCGACCTCATCGGTGACCGCTTCCACGGTCACACCCTCCATCCCGCGCTCCGCGGCGAAGCGCAGCGCGACGTCCGCGAGGGCGTCGCGCGTCGCGCGCTTCTTGCGTTCACGCAGCCCGAGGGGCGCGTCGTCGGAACTCATGAAGATGCATACTATGCAATTTTGCGCACCGTGCAAAACGTTTGCTGGGGTGCCGTTGGGAGGCTGCGGGCAGGAATCGGCTCGAAATGTCAGGTTTGGCTGTCTGTAAACACCCAGTGACGCTGGTCAGCGGGTCGGGGGCATGGAAAAGGCCTTCTGTCCAACGTGATGTTGGTCAGAAGGCCTTTCGGCACTTCCTGCGAAGTGCCCCCGGCAGGATTCGAACCTGCGCACCCGGCTCCGGAGGCCGATGCTCTATCCCCTGAGCTACGGGGGCGTTGTCGCCGCACTTGGCGGCGACGAGTGAAACCCTACCAGCTCCGACGGGGTGTCCGGGAACGGGTATTTCACGCGGCAGGGCCCCCGGTCCGGGGCGGTCGGGCAGCCCCGCGGAGAACCGGGCGCCGAGTCCGTTCCGGGTGGCCGCCGGCCGGCCCCCGGGGTCGGAAGTGTGCGAAAGCCGGACGCGGCCCCTCCGGCCGACCTACCCTCGAAGGGTGTCAGGGGCGAACGGCCGCGTGCTTGTTGTCGATGACAACAAGGTCATCCGGCAGCTGATCAGGGTCAATCTCGAGCTGGAGGGCTTCGAGGTCGTGACCGCGGCCGACGGTGCCGAGTGCCTGGACCTGGTGCACCAGGTCTGCCCGGACGTCATCACGCTCGACGTCGTGATGCCCCGGCTCGACGGGATCCAGACCGCGATCCGGCTCCGCGCCGACCCGAGGACCTGCGACCTGCCCGTCGCCGTCGTCAGTGCCTGCACACCGTACGAGGTGGATTCCGGGGTGGCCGCAGGGGTCGACGCGTTCCTGGCCAAGCCGTTCGAGCCGAGCGAACTGGTGCGGATCGTCCACCGGCTGATGCGCAGGGAGGACCCGCCGTCGCTCGACGGCAGACACGGCGCCGGGAGGGCCGGAAGCACGGCCGGGTGACCGACGCCACCCACCGCACGGCCCGTACGGATGACCGCATGGCGAAACAGGGTCGCGAAGTGCCCCCCTTTCTCCCATACGCTGGTCCCGTGACCCCCGCAGATCTCTCCCGAACCGTGCTGCACGCTGTGCGCCGCGCGGTCGACGAGGACGCTCTGCGCGCGCCCGTGCCCGCGCGCGTGCGAGTGGAGCGGACACGGCCCGGCGGCAGCGGCGACTACGCCTGCGCCGTCGCCCTGCAGTTGGCGGGCCCCGCCGGGATCCCGGCGCGAGGCGTGGCCGCGATCCTCCGGGAGCGGGTCATGAGTGAGCCCGGGATCGGCCGGGTCGAGATCACCGGGCCCGGATTCCTGAACTTCCACCTCGACGCCTCGGCCGACGCGGCCGCCCACACCGCGCTCGTGCGCGAGGTGCTGGAGCAAGGGCTCCGGTACGGCTGGGCACCCGCGTCCCCCGGCCGGCCCCACCAGCTCCACCACCGTCGCGAGGTCCGGGCCGCCGTGACGGCCGACTCGGTGGAGCGACTGCTGCGGTCCCAGGGCGCCCCGGTGCGCACCAGCTGTGCGGAGGAGCCCGACCCCGACTGGGTGCGTCTGGGTGTCACCGTCGACGCGTCCGGGCCGCCCTCCGTTCCGGTGACCGAGACCCGGCCCGTCCCTGCCGGAGCCACGGCGGGCGAACTGCTGGAGCGGCTGGGCGCCGACGCCGCCCGGTGGGGTCTGCTGAGGCCCGCCGGGCACGACCGCGCCGCCCTCGGTGACGAACTCCTCGTCCAGGGTGAGGGCAACGCCCTCTTCCTCGTCCGCTACGCCCACGCACGCGCCCGCGCGCTCACCCGGGAGGGAGCGCGGCTCGGTCTCACCGGCGCGTACGAGCACCCCGTCGACGCGCCCGCACTGCACGCCGCGCTCGCCGACCACCCCGGCGTCCTCGCCGCGGCGGCCCGTCACCAGGCACCCGACCGGCTCGCGAGGCACCTCGAGACGGTGGCCGACGCCTTCTTCGACCTCCTCGACGCCACTGGGCCGCTGCCCGCCGGCGACGAGAAACCCTCGGCCGCCCACCGCTCCCGGCTGGCCCTTGCCGAAGCCGCCGGGACGGTGCTGGCAGGCGGCCTGTCCCTGCTCGGCATCAGTGCGCCCGAACACCTCTGAGAACCTGAGAGAACAGAACCATGAGCCGATCCGCACACCCCGCCGGGCCCCGTTACGCCGATGTCCTCCCCGAGGGCCACTACAGCGCCCCGGCGCCCGACCTGAACGTGCTGGACGAGAAGGTGTGGTCCCGTACCGTCTCCCGGGACGCGGACGGTGCGCTCACCGTCGGCGGGATCGAAGTCGCCCGGCTGGCCGAGGAGTTCGGCACCCCGGCGTACTTCCTCGACGAGAGCGACTTCCGGGCCCGCTGCCGCGCCTGGGCCGACGCCTTCGGGCGGGACGCCGACGTCTTCTACGCAGGCAAGGCCTTCCTGTCGCGCGCCGTCGTGCGCTGGCTCCAGGAAGAAGGGCTGAACCTCGACGTCTGCTCCGGCGGTGAGCTCACCACCGCGCTGGACGCGGGAATGCCCGCCGAGCGCATCGCCTTCCACGGCAACAACAAGACGGTCGCCGAGATCGAGCGGGCCGTCGACGTGGGCGTCGGCCGGATCGTGCTCGACTCCTTCCAGGAGATCGTCCGCGTCGCGCACATCGCCCAGCAACGCGGAAAGCGCCAGCGCGTGCAGATCCGCGTCACCGTGGGCGTCGAGGCGCACACCCACGAGTTCATCGCGACCGCGCACGAGGACCAGAAGTTCGGCATCGCGCTGGCCGACGGACAGGCCGCCGAGGCGGTCCGCAGGGCGCTCACCCTGGACGGCCTCGAACTGGTCGGCATCCACTCGCACATCGGTTCGCAGATCTTCGACATGGCCGGCTTCGAGGTCTCCGCCCGGCGCGTGGTGCAGCTGCTCGCCGAGGTCCGCGACGAGCATGGCGTCGAGCTCCCCGAGATCGACCTCGGCGGTGGCCTCGGGATCGCGTACACCTCCGCGGACGACCCCCGCGAACCGCACGAGATCGCCAAGGCGCTCGGCGACATCGTGACCCGGGAGTGCGAGTCGGCCGGCCTGCGCACCCCGCGCATCTCGGTCGAGCCCGGCCGGGCGATCGTCGGACCCACCGCGTTCACGCTGTACGAGGTGGGCACCATCAAGCCGCTGGAGGGCCTGCGCACGTACGTCAGCGTCGACGGCGGCATGTCGGACAACATCCGCACCGCGCTGTACGACGCCGAGTACAGCGTCGCCCTCGTCTCGCGCAGCTCCGACGCCGAGCCCATGCTCGTACGCGTCGTCGGCAAGCACTGCGAGAGCGGGGACATCGTGGTCAAGGACGCGTTCCTGCCGTCCGACCTGGCCCCCGGCGACCTGATCGCCGTGCCCGCCACCGGCGCCTACTGCCGCTCCATGGCGAGCAACTACAACCACGCCCTGCGCCCGCCCGTCGTCGCCGTGCGTGACGGGCAGGCCCGGGTGATCGTCCGGCGCGAGACGGAGGAAGATCTCCTGCGTCTCGATGTCGGTTGATGAAATAAGGGTCTCAGGATCCGGACGGGTGGCAGAAACCCCCGTCCGGTGAGTGAGACTGGTCCACACATCAGAAGTATGAGAAACGAGGTCGGATGATGCGTACGCGTCCGCTGAAGGTGGCGCTGCTGGGCTGTGGAGTGGTCGGCTCAGAGGTGGCGCGCATCATGACGACGCACGCCGACGACCTCGCCGCGCGCATCGGTGCGCCGGTCGAGCTCGCGGGCGTCGCCGTCCGCCGGCCCTCCAAGGTGCGGGAGGGCATCGACCCCGCGCTGATCACCACCGACGCGACCGCCCTGGTCAAACGGGGTGACATCGACGTCGTCGTCGAGGTGATCGGGGGGATCGAGCCCGCCCGGACGCTCATCACGACCGCCTTCGAGCACGGCGCGAGTGTCGTCTCGGCCAACAAGGCACTGCTCGCCGAGGACGGCTCCGCCCTCCACGCCGCCGCCGGGAAGCACGGCCGCGACCTCTACTACGAGGCGGCCGTGGCCGGTGCCATCCCGCTCGTACGCCCGCTGCGCGAGTCCCTCGCGGGCGACAAGGTCAACCGGGTGCTCGGCATCGTCAACGGCACGACCAACTTCATCCTCGACAAGATGGACTCGAGTGGAGCCGGTTACTCGGAGGCGCTCGACGAGGCCACCGCGCTCGGGTACGCCGAGGCCGACCCCACCGCCGACGTCGAGGGCTTCGACGCCGCCGCGAAGGCCGCCATCCTCGCGGGGATCGCCTTCCACACCCGGGTGAAGATCGGTGAGGTGCACCGCGAGGGCATCACCGAGGTCACCGCGGCCGACATCGCCTCCGCCCGCCGCATGGGCTGCACGGTCAAGCTGCTCGCCATCTGCGAGCGTGCCGCCGACGGCAAGTCCGTCACCGCCCGCGTGCACCCCGCGATGATCCCGCTCAGCCACCCGCTGGCCTCCGTCCGCGAGGCGTACAACGCGGTCTTCGTCGAGGCGGAGGCCGCCGGGCAACTGATGTTCTACGGCCCCGGCGCCGGTGGCGCCCCCACCGCGTCCGCGGTCCTGGGCGACCTGGTCGCGGTCTGCCGCAACAAGATCGGCGGGACCACCGGACCCGGTGAGTCCGCGTACACGCGCCTGCCGGTCAGCCCCATGGGCGAGGTCGTCACGCGCTACCACATCAGTCTCGACGTGGCCGACAAGCCTGGCGTGCTCGCCCAGGTCGCGACGGTCTTCGCCGAACAGGGCGTATCCATCGATACGGTCCGCCAGCAGAGCCGACATTCGAGCAGCGGCGACGAAGTTGCCATCGAGCAGGGTGGCGGCGGGCGACGTGTGGGCGGAGACGGCGAGGCATCCCTCGTCGTCGTCACCCACCGCGCGCCCGACGCCGCCCTCTCCGGGACCGTCGAAGCGCTGCGCAAGCTGGACACCGTGCGCGGTGTCGCCAGCATCATGCGTGTTGAAGGGGAGTAAGGACCCATGACCAGCAAGGGCACCCACCAGTGGCGCGGCATCATCGAGGAGTACCGGGACCGTCTTCCGGTCACGAGCACCACGCCCGTCGTCACACTCCGTGAGGGTGGCACGCCGCTCGTCCCGGCGCAGGTCCTCTCCGAGCGCACGGGCTGCGAGGTGCACCTCAAGGTCGAGGGCGCCAACCCCACCGGTTCGTTCAAGGACCGCGGCATGACGATGGCGATCACCCGGGCCAAGGAGGAGGGCGCGCAGGCCGTCATCTGCGCCTCCACGGGCAACACCTCCGCCTCCGCCGCCGCGTACGCGGTGCGGGCCGGCATGGTCTGCGCCGTCCTCGTCCCGCAGGGCAAGATCGCGCTCGGCAAGATGGGGCAGGCACTCGTCCACGGAGCGAAGATCCTCCAGGTCGACGGCAACTTCGACGACTGCCTGACCCTGGCCCGCAGCCTCTCGGACAACTACCCGGTGGCGCTGGTCAATTCGGTCAACCCGGTCCGGATCGAGGGCCAGAAGACCGCCGCGTTCGAGATCGTCGACGCGCTCGGCGACGCCCCCGACATCCACGTCCTCCCGGTCGGCAACGCGGGCAACATCACGGCCTACTGGAAGGGCTACAAGGAGTACGCGGTGGACGGGCTGTCCACCCACAGCCCGCGCATGTGGGGCTTCCAGGCCTCCGGCTCCGCGCCCATCGTGCGCGGCGAGATCGTCAAGGACCCGGCCACCATCGCCACCGCGATCCGCATCGGGAACCCGGCGTCCTGGCAGTTCGCGCTGGACGCCCGGGACGAGTCGGGTGGCTTCATCGATGAGGTGACGGACCGCCAGATCCTGTCCGCCTATCGGCTGTTGGCCTCCCAGGAGGGCGTGTTCGTCGAGCCCGCCTCGGCCGCCTCCGTGGCCGGTCTCCTCAAGGCCGCCGAAGACGGCAGGCTCGACCGCGGCCAGAAGATCGTCTGCACCGTCACCGGCAACGGCCTCAAGGACCCCGACTGGGCCGTCGCGGGTGCGCCGCAGCCCGTCACGGTCCCCGTCGACGCCGCCACCGCGGCGGAGAAGCTGGGCCTCGCGTAGAGGCCGCGCCGCTCCGCCGCCCGGCACCGCCGGGCGGCGGAGCGGTCCGTTCGCCCCTTCCGGGGCGGAGAGCGCATGGGCCGGATGCGACACGCATCGTGCGCCTCCTGTGCGCCCTATGTCGCCACGGAACCTTCCTTCGATAAGCTGTACACAACCCGCCCCGCCGCACAGGCCGCGGAGCAGTCGCCGTAGTGACTGCCGGGTCCCCCGATCCCGGCACAACGGCACCCCCACGCATGTCGCACCACCTCGCACAACATCCCCGCCGCCGTACAGGAAGAGTCGTCCAACCGATGGCCGGTCCCGCGTTCCGAGCCGCCGCCGTCCGGGTGCGCGTCCCCGCAACCAGTGCCAATCTGGGCCCGGGTTTCGACGCCCTCGGCCTGTCCCTGGGGCTCTACGACGACATCGTCGTCCGCGTCGCCGACTCCGGGCTGCACATCGACATCGCGGGTGAGGGCGCCGAGACGCTGCCCCGCGACGAGAGCCACCTGCTCGTGCGCTCCCTGCGCACGGCCTTCGACCTGCTCGGCGGACAGCCCCACGGCCTGGAGATCGTCTGTGCCAACCGGATTCCGCACGGTCGCGGTCTCGGCTCCTCCTCCGCGGCCATCTGCGCCGGGATCGTCGCGGCCCGCGCCGTGACGACGGGGGGCGAGGCCCGTCTCGATGACGCCGCCCTGCTGGAGCTGGCCACCGAGATCGAAGGCCACCCCGACAACGTCGCGGCCTGCCTCCTCGGCGGTTTCACGCTCGCCTGGATGGACGGCGGAGCGGCGCGGGCGATCAGGATGGACGCCGCCGATTCCGTCGTTCCGGTGGTCTTCGTGCCGGCGACGCCGGTGCTCACCGAGACCGCCCGCGGTCTGCTGCCGCGCAGCGTCCCCCATGTGGACGCCGCGGCCAACGCCGGTCGTGCGGCCCTCCTCGTGGAGGCCCTGACCAGGCGTCCCGAGCTGCTGCTCGCCGCCACCGAGGACCGGATCCACCAGGAGTACCGGGGGCCGGCGATGCCGCAGAGCGTGGAGCTGGTGGCCCGGCTGCGCGCCGACGGCGTCCCCGCCGTCATCTCCGGCGCGGGGCCCACGGTGCTCGCACTGACCGATGAGGGTTCGGCCGACAAGGTCGCCCGGCTGGCGGGCGAGGGATGGGCCGCGAACCGGCTCGCCCTCGACGCCGCGGGGGCGAGCGTGCTGCCGCTCGCCGCGTAGTCGCACGTGATTGCCGGTGCTCGAGAGGGGGAATGTTTGTTGGAGCCGGTAGTGTTAACCTCAAGTCAGCAATCGACGTCTTTGTGGCGCGTTGCTTCGTGTCCCCCTTCGGGACCACCACTCTTCCGGGAGCCTCCCCGACTGCCTGAGCAGCCTGCCTGAGCTTTCGAGCACGCTCCGGAACCGGCACGACACCCTCTTGCTCGTCCAGGAGTGGGCCGAGCAGGGGGATCTCGCGCCGGAACCCCGCACATTCGTCTCTCCGCCGTACCCGGCGGACCACCGCCCCGGCACGGTCCGCGATCGACACGATCAACAGACCGCAGTCGGACAGCACAACCGGTCGCCGAGCCAGAAGGCCGACGTCCGCTCCAGGGAAGGACCCTTCGTGAGCGACACCACCGATCTGATGGGCGTGACTGCCGACAAGAGCGTCGACAGCTCCGCGTCCGCCGAAGGTGCTGCCACTGGCACCACCGCACGGCGCCGCCGCTCCGGCACCGGCCTCGAGGGCATGGTCCTGGCCGAGCTGCAGCAGGTCGCGTCCGGCCTCGGCATCAGGGGGACTGCGCGGATGCGCAAGAGCCAGCTGATCGAGGTCATCAAGGAGGCGCAGGCCGGAGGATCCTCCGCGCCCAAGGCCTCCTCCAAGGCTGCCGCGGCCCCCGCCGGTACGGACGCCGAGAGCAAGCCCAAGAGGCGTGCCACGTCCAAGACGCGCACCGGGGACGAGTCCGCCGCCGAGCCCGCCGAGAAGGCCGCGGCCCAGCAGCAGATCGACATTCCCGGCCAGCCGGCCAGCGACGACCAGCCTCAGGTCGAGCGGCGTCGCCGCCGTGCGACCGCGCAGGCGGGCAGCCCCGACACCAAGACCGAGGCGAAGTCCGAGCCGCAGGCCGAGGCCCGTCAGGACCGCGCCGAGGAGCGCGGCGAGACGAAGAGCGAGGCCAAGGGCGACGCGAAGGCGGAGTCCGCCGCCGACACCGCCGAGGGCCGTCGCGGTGACCGCCAGGACCGTCAGCGCGGCGACCGCGGTGACCGCCAGGACCGCGGTGACCGCCGTGACCGCCAGCGCGACCGGCGCGGCAAGGGCGACGACCAGGGCCAGCAGGGCGGCGGACGCCGTCAGGGCCAGCAGGGCGGCGGCCAGGGGCAGGGTCAGAGCCAGGGGCAGGGTCAGGGCCAGCAGGGCGGTGGCCAGGGCCAGAGCCAGGGCCCGCAGGGCGGCCAGCACGACGACGGTTACGACGACGAGGGCGGCCGTCGCGGCCGTCGGGGCCGCTACCGCGACCGCCGTGGCCGTCGTGGCCGCGACGACTTCGCGACCGACGTCCAGGTGGCCGACGACGATGTCCTGATCCCCGTCGCGGGCATTCTCGACATCCTCGACAACTACGCGTTCATCCGGACCTCCGGCTACCTGCCGGGACCGAACGACGTGTACGTCTCGCTCGCCCAGGTCCGCAAGAACGGCCTGCGCAAGGGTGACCACGTCACCGGTGCGGTGCGCCAGCCCAAGGACGGCGAGCGCCGCGAGAAGTTCAACGCGCTGGTCCGCCTCGACTCGGTGAACGGCATGGCGCCGGAGTCCGGCCGCGGCCGCCCCGAGTTCCAGAAGCTGACCCCGCTGTACCCGCAGGACAGGCTCCGTCTGGAGACCGACTCCAACGTCCTGACCACCCGGATCATCGACCTGGTCGCCCCGATCGGCAAGGGCCAGCGAGGCCTGATCGTGGCCCCGCCGAAGACCGGTAAGACCATGATCCTGCAGGCCATCGCCAACGCGATCACGGTCAACAGCCCCGAGTGCCACCTGATGGTCGTCCTGGTCGACGAGCGTCCGGAAGAGGTCACCGACATGCAGCGGTCGGTGAAGGGCGAGGTCATCTCCTCGACCTTCGACCGTCCCGCCGAGGACCACACCACGGTCGCCGAGCTCGCCATCGAGCGCGCGAAGCGCCTCGTGGAGCTGGGTCACGACGTGGTCGTCCTGCTGGACTCGATCACCCGTCTGGGCCGTGCGTACAACCTGGCGGCGCCGGCCTCCGGCCGCATCCTGTCCGGTGGTGTCGACTCGACCGCGCTGTACCCGCCGAAGCGCTTCTTCGGTGCCGCGCGCAACATCGAGGACGGCGGCTCGCTGACCATCCTGGCGACCGCGCTCGTCGAGACCGGTTCGCGCATGGACGAGGTGATCTTCGAGGAGTTCAAGGGCACCGGCAACATGGAGCTCAAGCTCGACCGGAAGCTCTCGGACAAGCGGATCTTCCCGGCGGTGGACGTCGACGCGTCCAGCACCCGTAAGGAAGAAATCCTCCTCGGCACCGATGAATTGGCCGTCACCTGGAAGCTGCGCCGGGTGCTTCACGCACTCGACCAGCAGCAGGCCATCGAACTGCTCCTGGACCGCATGAAGAAGACGCAGTCGAATGCGGAGTTCCTGCTTCAGATCCAGAAGACGACTCCCGGCAGCGGCAATGGGAATGACTGACTGAACGCCTGAACCGGGACAGTTCAACCGTCTCTGGAATCCGCCTCGTTACTTCGGTGACGGGGCGGATTTCTGCATGTACCATTCAACTCGCCGTCACTCTCCCCCCACATACGGCACCACATTCCGAAAAGCTTTGGACAACGGGAGACTTGTGTGCGCATGTCGCGTCGTGGCATACCGGTAGGAAGACTCAGCAGATACCTCGCTGCCGGGGTCGCCGCGCTGGCACTTCTGGGGGGCGGCCTGACGGCCACCGCCCAGGCCGATGACCGTGGCGAGCAGTTCCTGCCGCCCAAGGGCGCCAAGGTGGTCAGCCCGAAGAACATGTCGCCGAAGATAATCGGCGGCACCAACACCTCGTTCAGTAGCGCTCCCTGGATGGTGCAGCTCCTGTTCGAGTACGACAACGACGGCCTTTTCTACTTCACCTGCGGCGGCACGCTCGTAGCCCCCAACAAGGTGATGACGGCGGCGCACTGCGTCACCGACGAGAACGGCAAAGCACTCGACATGGTCGGGCGTGGAATGGTGCTCGCCGGCACCGCCAAGCTCGCGGGCGGTCCCAATGACGAGGGAACCGCCGTCGGAATCACCCGCTCCTATTTCGCGGGCACGTACAACGCGGATGCGATCGACAACGACATCGCCCTGCTGACGCTTTCCAAGCCGCTGTCCTACACGCCGGCCCAGCCCGCCTCGTACGGCGACACCGCCCGCTACCAGCCGGGCACCGTGGCCACCACGTACGGCTGGGGCATGACGGGTTCCGACTGGGACTTCTCCCCGCTGTCGGACACCCTCCTGCGCCTGGAGCAGCCGCTGCGCTCGGACGCCGAGTGCTCGGAGAACCTCGACACCGCGGTCAACGTCCCGGGCGCCTACAAGCCCGGTCACATGATCTGCGCGGGCATCGGCGGCACCGGCAACGACACCACGGGCAAGGCGACCTGCCCCGGCGACTCGGGCAGCCCGATGTTCGTCAGCGGCCGGGTCATCGGCATCACCTCCTGGGGGCCGGCCAGCGACTTCGAGGCCTGCAACATCCAGGGCACGTACGACGCCTACACCAAGGTCGCGACGTACTACCGCTCGATCCAGCCGCGGATCGACGACACCAGTTTCAGCCGCGACCACCGCGCCGACCTCTTCGCCCGCACCACCGGGGCGACGGGCTACACCATGAACTCCACCGGTGAGGCGCTCGCCGCGCGCAAGGCCTTCGCGGGCTCGTACAGCGCGTACAACCTGATCATCCAGACGGACCTCAACCGTGACGGTTACGAGGACCTCGTCGCCCGCCAGAGCTCCACGGGCGACGTCTACTGGCTGCACCGCTCGGCGAGCAGCTCGACGTACGCGAAGACGAAGATCTTCAGCGGCTGGAAGACCGTGCGGGCCATCGTCGCCCCGGGTGACGTCAACAACGACGGCAAGGGCGACATCCTGGCTGTCACCTCGACCGGCGACCTGATGGTGTACCCGAGCTACGGCAACGGGAAGTTCAACACCGCGGTCAAGGCGGCCACCGGATACCAGGTCTACAACCAGGTCCGCGGCCACGGCGACTTCACCTACGACGGCAAGAACGACCTGCTTCTTCGTCGCGGCGGCACCGACGACCTCTACCTCGCCAAGGGCACCGGCAAGTCCACCGCCCCGTTCGAGACCCCGGTCAAGGTCAGGAGCAACTGGTCCTCCTACAACCTCCTGGTCACGCCGGGTGACGTGAACGGCGATGCCAAGTCCGACCTCGTGGCGCGTTCCACCACGGGCGACCTGTACCTCCTCAAGGGCACGGGCCAGGGCACGTCCGAGATCTTCGCCACACAGGTGAAGCTCGGAACCGGCTGGAACAGCTACTACACCATCGGCTGAAACCCCAGGTGAGCGCCGGGTGAACCGGACCACCGCCCACCTTCGCTGTGGCCCCCGTCCCCGGACGGGGGCCACAGCACGTTGTGCAACGCTTCTCGCTGCTCCGGCGTCCCCCCGCACGACGCCGGACCGTGCGGGCGCCACGGCAGGGGGTACCAGCGAGGAACGGACGAGGGAGACGCATGAGCGGACAGAGCAGGAGCACCGGCCGCATACGTGGCACCGGCAGCCGCCGCAGGAAGCCCTCGACAGGCCGCCGGATGAAGACCGCGGCCCTGTGGACCGCCGCCGCGGTGGTCGTCGCCGGAGGATCCGGGCTCGGTTACGCCTACGTCACGCTCAACGGAAACCTCAAGGCCGTCGACATCAACGCAGCCCTGGGCACGGAACGCCCCGACGACGTCGACAACGGCTCGCAGGACGTCCTGGTGCTCGGCTCGGACTCCCGCTCCGGCGCCAATTCCGCCTACGGCGTCGACGAGGGCGCGGCCCGCTCGGACACCGCGATGATCGTGCACGTCGACAAGGGCCACACGTCCGCGAGCGTGGTCTCCGTCCCCCGCGACACCCTCGTCGACCGCCCCGCCTGCACGAGCGACACCACCGGCGAACAGGTCGGCGCGGAACGGCGGGCCATGTTCAACACGGCGTACGAGGTCGGCGGCCCCGCCTGCGCGGTGAAGACCGTCGAGGCGATGTCCGGTATCCGCATGGACCACTACGTCGAGGTCGACTTCACGGGGTTCACCAAGGTCGTCGACGAGCTCGGCGGTGTGGAGATCACCACCGCGCAGGCGATCGACGACCCCAAGAGCCACCTGCATCTGAAGCCGGGCACCCACACCCTCGGCGGGGAGCAGTCGCTCGGCCTCGTCCGCACCCGCAAGAGCGTCGGCGACGGCAGTGACCTGGGCAGGATCCAGCTCCAGCAGGCGTTCGTGAAGGCGCTGATGGACCAGGCGAAGAGCGTCGGGGTGTTCTCGAACCCCAAGACGCTCTTCGGGCTGGCCGACACCGCCACCAAGTCCGTCACCACCGACTCCGAACTGGCGTCCGTCAAGAAGCTCACCGCCTTCGCGAACGGTCTCAAGGGCCTCGGTTCGTCGGGCGTGGACATGGTCACGCTGCCCGTGGAGTACGACCCCGCCGACCCCAACCGGGTGCTGCCCCAGGAGGAGGCCGGCCGGGAGGTCTGGGCGGCGCTCAAGCAGGACAAGCCGATTCCGGCGTCCGCCACCGCGAAGTCGGCCGGCGACAAGGGCGAGGCGGGCGAGGTCGTGCGGTGACGGCACCTTCCGGCATGCGGTGGCCGCCCCGTCCGGCGCGCGGCACCGGCACCTTCCGTCCGTGGTGAGCGGCACCCCGCGGCCGCGGTAGCCGCACCTTCCGTCACCGTACGGACGCGAAGCGTTCCCCGTACCGTGCGGGAATACCCGCGGCCCACCTCTCGTTTTGGGAGATACGGCCGGTCCTGGCAGACTGGTACGTCGGCCCCGGTTCACGGACGCGCAATCCGCGCGTGCGACCCGGAGCCCTCCCGAAACTAGGAGACACCTTGAAGCGCGAGATTCACCCCCAGTACGTCGAGACGCAGGTCAGCTGCACCTGCGGTGCGTCGTTCACCACCCGGAGCACCCTTGAGGGCGGCGCGATCCGCGCCGACGTCTGCTCCGAGTGCCACCCGTTCTACACGGGCAAGCAGAAGATCCTCGACACCGGTGGCCGTGTGGCCCGCTTCGAGGCCCGCTTCGGCAAGGCCGCAGGCTCCGCCAGCAAGTAGCGAGCCACTGCGCCGGTTCCCGGCGCCCTCTTGCGGGGGCGTCGGGGCCGGCGTTTTTTCCGGCTGTGCGGCCGGGTGCCCACCGGGGCACGTACCGGCTGCACGTCGTCCAGCAGGCCCGCAGACGTATCACGCACGGAACCAGGAGCCCCCGATGTTCGAGGCGGTCGAGGAACTGATCGGCGAACACGCCGATCTCGAGAAGAAGCTCGCCGACCCGTCGGTCCACGCCGACCAGGCCAACGCGCGCAAGCTCAACAAGCGCTACGCGGAGCTGACCCCGATCGTCTCCACGTACCGGTCCTGGAAGCGGACCGGTGACGACATCGGCACCGCCCGCGAATTCGCCGCGGACGACCCGGACTTCGCCGCCGAGGTCAAGGTCCTGGAGAAGCAGCGCGAGGAGATCACCGAGAAGCTCCGGCTCCTGCTGGTCCCGCGCGACCCCAGTGACGACAAGGACGTGCTCCTGGAGATCAAGGCGGGCGCGGGCGGCGACGAGTCCGCCCTGTTCGCCGGTGACCTGCTGCGCATGTACCTGCGCTACGCCGAGCGCGTCGGCTGGAAGACCGAGATCATCGACTCCACCGAGTCCGAGCTCGGCGGCTACAAGGACGTCCAGGTCGCCGTGAAGACCAAGGGCGGCAACGGCGCCACCGAGCCTGGCCAGGGCGTCTGGGCGCGGATGAAGTACGAGGGCGGCGTGCACCGTGTGCAGCGCGTGCCCTCCACCGAGTCCCAGGGCCGCATCCACACCTCCGCCGCCGGCGTGCTCGTCACGCCCGAGGCGGAGGAGGTCGAAGTCGAGATCCACGCCAACGACCTGCGCATCGACGTGTACCGCTCCTCGGGACCCGGCGGCCAGTCCGTCAACACCACCGACTCCGCCGTGCGCATCACGCACCTGCCGACCGGCGTCGTCGCCTCCTGCCAGAACGAGAAGAGCCAGCTCCAGAACAAGGAGCAGGCCATGCGCATCCTGCGGTCCCGGCTGCTGGCAGCCGCCCAGGAGGCCGCCGAGCAGGAAGCCTCCGACGTCCGCCGCAGCCAGGTCCGCACCGTCGACCGTTCCGAGAAGATCCGCACGTACAACTTCCCGGAAAACCGGATCTCGGACCACCGCGTCGGCTTCAAGGCGTACAACTTGGACCAGGTGCTCGACGGCGACCTCGACGCCGTCATCCAGGCCTGCGTGGACGCCGACTCCGCCGCCAAGCTTGCCGCCGCGTAAGCCGCCACGATCCGCCCCGCCCCGCTCGTAACCTGTACGGAGAACCGCGATGAACCTGCTGCTCGCCGAGGTGGCCCAGGCCACCCAGCGGCTGGCCGACGCCGGTGTCCCCTCACCGCGATTCGACGCCGAGGAACTCGCCGCGTTCGTGCACGGCGTCAAGCGGGGCGAACTGCACCATGTGCCGGACGCCGACTTCGACGCCCGCTACTGGGAGACGATCGCCCGGCGTGAGGCCCGCGAGCCGCTCCAGCACATCACCGGACGCGCCTTCTTCCGCTACCTGGAGCTCCAGGTCGGCCCCGGCGTCTTCGTGCCCCGCCCGGAGACCGAGTCGGTCGTCGGCTGGGCGATAGACGCCGTCCGCGCGATGGACGTCGTCGAACCACTGATCGTCGACCTCTGCACCGGGTCCGGCGCCATCGCCCTCGCCATGGCCCAGGAGGTGCCGCGCTCGCGCGTGCACGGCGTGGAGCTGTCCGAGGACGCCCTGCGGTGGACCCGGAAGAACGCCGAGGGCTCCAGGGTCACCGTCCACCGAGGAGACGCGCTGAGCGCCCTTCCCGAGCTCGACGGCCAGGTCGACCTGGTGATCTCCAACCCGCCGTACATCCCGCTCACCGAGTGGGAGTACGTCGCACCCGAGGCCCGCGACCACGACCCGCAGATGGCGCTGTTCTCGGGCGAGGACGGCCTCGACACGATCCGGGGCATCGAACGCACCGCGCACCGCCTGTTGCGGCCCGGCGGGCTCGTCGTCATCGAGCACGCCGACACCCAGGGCGGGCAGGTGCCGTGGATCTTCACCGAGGAGCGGGGCTGGGCCGACGCGGCCGACCACCCCGACCTGAACAACCGGCCCCGGTTCGCGACGGCCCGCAAGGCCATGCCGTGACCACCGGGACACCGGAACCGCACGACCCCCGCCCGTCATACCCGTACATGTCCCAGGAGGCCGGCTGATGGCACGGCGATACGACTGCAACGACGCGACCGACCGTACGACCGGCCTGCGTGAAGCCGCGTCCGCCGTCCGCCGCGGCGAACTGGTCGTGCTGCCCACCGACACCGTGTACGGGATCGGTGCGGACGCCTTCAGCACCGAGGGCGTCACCGATCTGCTCGACGCCAAGGGCCGCGGCCGGAACATGCCGACCCCCGTCCTCATCGGCTCCCCGAACACCCTGCACGGCCTGGTCACCGACTTCTCGGAGCAGGCCTGGGAGCTCGTCGACGCCTTCTGGCCGGGCGCCCTCACGCTCGTCGCCAAGCACCAGCCCTCGCTGCAGTGGGACCTCGGCGACACCCGGGGCACCGTCGCCATCCGCATGCCCCTGCACCCGGTCGCCATCGAGCTCCTCACGGAGGTCGGCCCGATGGCCGTCTCCAGTGCCAACCTCTCGGGACACCCCTCACCCGAGGACTGCGACGCCGCCCAGGAGATGCTCGGAGACTCGGTCTCCGTCTACCTCGACGGCGGACCGACCCCGGGCATCGTCCCGTCCTCCATCGTCGACGTCACCGGCACGGTCCCGGTGCTGCTGCGGGCCGGCGCCCTCTCGGTCGAGGACCTCCGCAAGGTGGTACCCGACCTCGAGGTGGCCAATTGACCGCCCCTGAGGGGCGTGGCATAGCGGGGCAGCACGACACTTTCCGCATCCTCCACGTCAGCACCGGCAACGTCTGCCGCTCGCCCATCACCGAGCGGCTGACCCGCCATGCCCTGGTGGACCGCCTCGGCGACCCGCTCAGCCGCGGCGTGATCGTGGAGAGCGCGGGCACCTGGGGGCACGAGGGCGCACCCATGGAGGCCAACGCGGAGGTCGTCCTCGCGGACTTCGGCGCCGACGCCACCGGCTTCGTCGGCCGGGAACTGCTCGACGAGCACGTCATCCGTGCGGACCTGGTCCTCACCGCCACCCGGGACCACCGCGCCCAGGTGATCTCGATGGGCCACTCGGCGGGACTGCGGACCTTCACGCTGAAGGAGTTCACCCGGCTCGTCCGGGCGATCGACCCCGCCACGCTGCCCGACGCCCGTGAGGAGGGCGTCGTCGAACGCGCCCGCACACTGGTGCGCGCCGCGGCGGCCCTGCGGGGCTGGCTGCTGGCTCCCACCGCCGAGGCGGACGAGGTCTACGACCCGTACGGCGCCCCGATCACCTTCTTCCGCTCCATCGGCGACGAGATCAACCAGGCACTCGACCCGGTCGTCACGGCGCTGACGGGCGTACGCGACCCGCACTGACACCGTCCGCACCGGCCGGCCCCGTGCGCCGACCGGCGTACGGGGCCGCACGGCAGCGGGCAGGGCGCGCGGTGCGGGCCTACATTGGTGCTGACACCAGCGCACGCACCCCTCCCCAGGCCCGGAGCCGTCAGATGCCGGTCACCACTCCAGCCGCGCCCGCAGCCGTCCCTTCCCCCGACGCCGCCATGCCCCAGGACTTCGGCGCCCTGCTGCGCCAGGACCCGGAGATCGCCGGCGTCCTGACGGCCGAGGCCGGCCGCCAGTCGAGCACGCTGCAGCTCATCGCCGCCGAGAACTTCACCTCGCCCGCGGTCCTCGCCGCCCTCGGCTCGCCCCTCGCGAACAAGTACGCCGAGGGCTACCCCGGCGCCCGCCACCACGGCGGCTGCGAGCACGCCGACGCGGCCGAACGCATCGCGGTCCGGCGGGCCATGGCGCTGTTCGGCGCCGAACACGCCAACGTGCAGCCGCACTCCGGCTCCTCCGCCGTCCTCGCCGCCTACGCCGCCCTGCTGCGCCCCGGCGACACGGTGCTCGCCATGGGGCTCCCGTACGGCGGACACCTCACCCACGGCGCTCCGGGGAACTTCTCCGGGCGCTGGTTCGAGTTCGTCGGCTACGGCGTCGACCCCGACAGCGGGCTCATCGACCCCGACCAGGTGCGCGCCCTGGCCCGCGCCCGCCGGCCCAAGGCGATCGTCTGCGGCTCCATCTCCTACCCCCGGCACCCGGACTACGAGACGTTCCGCGCCATCGCCGACGAGGTGGGCGCCTATCTGATCGCCGACGCCGCCCACCCCATGGGCCTGATCGCCGGGGGAGCGGCGCCCAGCCCCGTCCCGTACGCGGACGTGGTGTGCGCGACGACGCACAAGGTGCTGCGCGGGCCGCGCGGCGGCATGATCCTGTGCGGCGTCGAGCTGGCGGAGCGGATCGACCGCGCGGTGTTCCCGTTCACCCAGGGCGGCGCCCAGATGCACACCGTCGCGGCGAAGGCCGTCGCGTTCGGCGAGGCGGCGACCCCGGCCTTCGCGCTGTACGCCCACCAGGTGGTCGCCCACGCGCGCGTCCTGGCGGCCGGACTGGAGGCCGAGGGCTTCGACGTCACCACGGACGGTACGGACACCCACATCGTCGTCGCGGACCCCGGACCGCTCGGCGTGGACGGCCGCACCGCCAGGGAGCGGCTGATGGCCGCCGGCATGGTGCTGGACACCTGCGCCCTGCCGTACGGGGACGCCCGCGGGATCCGGCTCGGCACGGCTGCCGTCACCACCCAGGGCATGGACGAGGCCGACATGGCACGGATCGCCGCGCTGTTCGGAGCGGCGGTCAGGAACGAGGGCGACCCCGGGCGGCTGCGGACAGAGGTCCGCGAACTGGCCGAGCGGAATCCGCCGTACCCGGGGTAGGCGAAGGGTGTGCAACCATCACCCGTACCTTTGTGTCCTTGCTCATGAGACTAGGGTGTGGGGCTGAGATGGCCGGCGAATTCTGTGGGGCAGCCCGTGCGTGATTACCTGCTGACGCTCTGTGTCACGGCAGCGGTTACCTATCTGCTGACCGGACCGGTGCGGAAGTTCGCCATCGCGATCGGGGCGATGCCCGCGATCCGTGCGCGTGACGTACACCGAGAACCGACACCGCGGCTCGGTGGCATCGCCATGTTCGGCGGACTGTGCGCGGGGCTGATCGTCGCGGACCACCTGTTCAACCTGAACGGGGTCTTCGAGCTCTCCAACGAACCACGGGCCCTGCTCTCCGGCGCGGCCCTGATCTGGCTGATCGGCGTCCTGGACGACAAGTTCGAGCTGGACGCCCTGATCAAGCTCGGCGGCCAGATGATCGCCGCCGCCGTCATGGTCATCCAGGGTCTGACGATCCTGTGGCTGCCCATCCCCGGCGTCGGCACCGTCGCCCTCACCCAGTGGCAGGGCACGCTGCTGACGGTGGCGCTGGTCGTGATCACGATCAACGCGGTCAACTTCGTGGACGGCCTGGACGGTCTCGCGTCCGGCATGGTCTGCATCGCCTCCGCGGCGTTCTTCCTGTACGCCTACCGGCTCTGGTACGGGTACGGCATCGAGGCCGCGGCCCCCGCGACGCTCTTCGCGGCGATCCTGATGGGCATGTGCCTCGGCTTCCTGCCGCACAACATGCACCCCGCCCGGATCTTCATGGGCGACTCCGGGTCGATGCTGATCGGCCTGGTGCTGGCCGCGGGCGCGATCTCCGTCACCGGGCAGGTCGACCCGGACCTGATGAAGATCTTCGAGGGCGGCGAGCGCGAGGCCACCCACGCGATGCTGCCGGTCTTCATCCCGCTGCTGCTGCCGCTCACGATCATCGCGATCCCGGCGGCCGACCTGGTGCTCGCGATCGTGCGGCGCACCTGGAACGGCCAGTCGCCGTTCGCGGCCGACCGCGGGCACCTGCACCACCGGCTGCTGGAGATCGGGCACTCGCACAGCAGGTCCGTGCTGATCATGTACTTCTGGTCCGCGCTGATCGCGTTCGGCGCCGTGGGCTACTCCGTGCACTCGGCGTCGCTGTGGATCGTCCTGGTGATCGTGGGGCTCAGCGCCGTCGGCCTGATCCTGCTGCTGATGCCGCGGTTCACCCCGCGCGCCCCGCGGTGGGCCGAGGCGTTCGTGCCGCCGCGCTACCGGCGCCGGCGCCGGATGGGGGAGCCTGCAGGCGGGGAGGCCCTCCAGGAGCCCTCACAGGCCCAACAGGAGCCTCGTGAGGGGCAGATGAGGGATGAGGCGGACGACGGCGTGCGCGCCCCGGTGGCCGTGGGAGTCTCCGGCGCCAACGGGGCCACCGCGATCGGAGCGAGCGTGCACCACCCGGACCGCCGGAAGGCGGGTTCTCCACGCTGACGGAGGGCTCTCGTGGCACGCCTGCGCGGCCCCGCGCAGGGGGGTCATACAGCACGTCGCGTGCACACTGCTCGTAGACGCGCGGAGATTAGGCCGCACGTGTGACGGCTGCCACACTTTTTGAGTAAAGACCTCATCAAATAGTTTGTGATAGCGTTCACGAGAGTCAGCTGAGAGCTCGGTATTCCGTAGCGTCATGGACGTGCACCGGTGCGCATCGCGCCTCCGGATACGCTCATCAGTGATCACCCCAAGTCTTTTTGCCCCCTTGCTGGAGAAGCATTCATGCAGTCGAACGACGCCCGAATCCTCCGAGGCGCCGCGATTCCCACAGCATGCGCCGGTCTGATCGGTGTTGTGGTGGGCGCGGTCACGGTGGGATCCGCCGGCGCCATCGGCGCGGTCATCGGTACCGTCCTGGTCCTGGCGTTCTTCGCCGCGGGCCTGTACGGGATGAGCGCGGTGGGACGGCGGATGCCCGAGCTGTTCCTCGGCGCGGGCCTCCTCGTGTACACCACGCAGATCCTGGTGCTGCTGCTTCTCCTGCGGGTCTTCCGGGATGTGACGTTCATGGACGGCCGGGTGTTCGGCATCACGATGCTCGGCTGCGTGCTCGTGTGGGTCGCCGGTCAAGCCAGGTCGAACATGCGGGTCAAGACCCCCTATGTCGTGCCCGATTCCGACAAGTCCTCGACCGGAACGGAGCATCGTTCGTGATGTCCGGCTGCCCGCCCGTCCTCGGTAGGGGTCGGATAAGGGCCCGGTCCGAGGGCTGCTATCGTCCGACTTCGAGAGCGCGTCGTGTGAAGCAGCGGATGCTGTGCGGGACAGCACCGCGTATTCACCACCTTTCTTCGGACGGCCCTGGCGTTGCGCCGGCCGTGCCGTCCTCCCGCGATATCCAGTCCAGTGCCGCTACGTGGCCGCGTGCCACGCCGACACATCGAGGAAGCCGTACCTATGCGTCATATCGAAGGAGCTCGCGGTGAGTGCTGACCAGTTGCTCGCCTTCGAGACCGATTGCCACCTTTTCAAGGGGTGCGGCTTCCCGGCTCCCAGCGTGTGGTCGTTCATCTTCGAACCCATCGCCACAGTCGGACCGGTCGAGATCAACAAGCCGATGCTGCTCGCCGTCATCGGCAGCATTGTCATCATGGGTTTCTTCTGGGCCGCCTTCGCCAAGCCGAAGGTGGTGCCGGGCAAGCTGCAGATGGTCGCGGAGACCCTCTACGACTTCGTGCACCGCGGTGTCGCCCGCGAGATCATGGGCAAGAAGGGGGAGCCGTTCGTCCCCCTGCTGGTCTCCCTCTTCTTCTTCGTCTGGATGCTCAACCTCTGGGCCGTGATCCCGCTGGCGCAGTTCCCGGCGAGCTCGATCATCGCCTACCCGGTCGGCCTGGCCCTGATCGTCTGGGTCACCTACATGACGGTGACCTTCAGGACGAACGGTTTCGTCGGTGGTATCCGGAACCTCTGCGTGCCCAGTGGCCTGCCGAAGCCGATCTACGCCATCCTGACGCCGATCGAGTTCATCTCGAACATCTTCGTACGGCCCTTCACGCTCGCCGTCCGACTCTTCGCCAACATGTTCGCCGGTCACATCCTGATCCTCATCTTCACGATCGCGACCTGGTACATGCTCGGCACCGTGCTCGGCACGGTCTACGCCTCCGCATCGTTCGTCCTGACGCTGGTCCTGACGGTCTTCGAGCTGTTCATCCAGGCGCTCCAGGCGTACGTCTTCACCGTGCTGACCGCCACGTACCTCTCCCAGGCGCTCGAAGAAGCGCACTGAGAGCCCGAAGCCCTCTTTCCGCCCCACCCCAAGACGCCCGGTGGACACACCTCCACCGGCCCATGAAGAGAAGGAACCAAGGACATGTCTGCTCTTGAGACCCTTGCGGCCATCGAAGGCAACGTCGGCACCATCGGTTACGGCCTCGCCGCGATCGGCCCCGGTATCGGTATCGGCATCATCTTCGGTAACGGTGTGCAGGCCATCGCCCGCCAGCCCGAGGCCGCCGGCCTCATCCGCCAGAACATGCTGCTCGGCTTCGCCGTCGTCGAGGCGCTTGCCCTCATCGGCTTCGTCGTTCCGTTCATCCTCTGATCGTTTGCGGCTGTAGCCCGATTCGACGGAAAGGTCCACCATGATGTACCTGGCAGCCGAGGAAGCGCAGAACCCTCTGCTCCCGGTGTGGCCCGAGATCGTCATCGGCCTGATCTGCTTCTCCATCGTCTTCTTCGTCTTCGCGAAGAAGCTCCTCCCGAACATCAACCAGGTTCTGGAAGAGCGTCGCGAGGCCATCGAAGGCGGTATCGAGAAGGCCGATGCGGCCCAGACCGAGGCCCAGAGCGTTCTTGAGCAGTACAAGGCTCAGCTCGCCGAGGCCCGGCACGAGGCCGCACGTCTGCGCCAGGAGGCGCAGGAGCAGGGTGCTGTCATCATCCAGGAGATGAGGGCGGAAGGTCAGCGGCAGCGCGAGGAGATCATCGCCGCAGGCCACACCCAGATCGAGGCCGACCGCAAGGCCGCGGCGTCCGCACTGCGTCAGGACGTGGGCTCACTCGCCACCGTCCTGGCCGGCAAGCTGGTCGGCGAGTCCCTCGAGGACCACGCCCGCCAGAGCGGCACCGTCGACCGTTTCCTCGACGAGCTCGAGGCGAAGGCCGAGGCCGTCCGATGAACAGCGCGAGCCGCGAGGCACTGGCTGCCGCACGTGAGCGTCTCGACGCGCTGACCGACAACACGTCGGTCGACGCGGCGAAGCTCGCCGAGGAGCTCGCCTCCGTCACGTCGCTGCTCCACCGCGAGGTCTCACTGCGACGGGTCCTCACCGACCCCGCGCGCAGTGGCGAGTCCAAGGCCGAGCTGGCCGGGCGACTGCTGGGCGGACAGGTGGGCGGCGAAGCCGTGGACCTGGTCTCCGGCATGGTCCGTTCCCGCTGGTCGTACTCGCGTGACCTGGTCGACTCGGTCGAGGAGCTGGCGGACACCGCCGACCTCACCGCGGCGCAGCGCGGCGGCGCGCTCGACGACGTCGAGGACGAGCTGTTCCGGTTCGGCCGGATCGTGGGTTCCGCCAAGGAACTGCGCTCCGCGCTCACCGAGCGGGCGGCCACCCCCGCCGCCAAGGGCGAGCTGCTTCGCAGTCTGCTCGGCGGCAAGGCACAGCCCGTCACCGAGCGGCTCATCGTGCGCCTGGTCACCCAGCCCCGAGGACGTAGCCTGGAGTCGGGACTCGAGTCCCTGTCCAAGCTCGCCGCGGAGCGCCGGGACCGGACGGTCGCCGTCGTCACCTCGGCGGTGCCGCTGTCCGACCGGCAGAAGCAGCGCCTCGGCGCAGCTCTGGCGAAGATCTACGGCCGGCAGATGCACCTGAACCTTGACGTGGACCCCGCGGTCCTCGGCGGGATCTCGGTGCGCGTCGGTGACGAGGTCATCAACGGCACGATCGCGGACCGTCTCGACGAGGCGACCCGGCGCATGGCCGGCTGACAGCGTCCGACGCAGCACCCGCACCAACTGAACGAGCAAGTACTGCGGCCCGGTTGGGCCGTGCAGAAATTGCAGAAGATTCCTGGGGGTCGCCCCCAGACCCCCTTAGAAACTTCGGGCCCAACAAGGAGAGCAGGGAACCCAGATGGCGGAGCTCACGATCCGGCCGGAGGAGATCCGGGACGCACTGGAGAACTTCGTCCAGTCGTACCAGCCGGACGCGGCCTCGCGCGAGGAGGTCGGTACGGTCAGCGTTGCCGGCGACGGCATCGCGAAGGTGGAGGGTCTTCCCTCCGCCATGGCGAACGAACTGCTGAAGTTCGAGGACGGGACCCTCGGTCTCGCACTCAACCTCGAAGAGCGCGAGATCGGTGCGATCGTCCTCGGCGAGTTCAGCGGAATCGAGGAGGGCCAGCCGGTGCAGCGCACCGGTGAGGTGCTCTCCGTCGGCGTCGGCGAGGGTTACCTCGGCCGCGTCGTCGACCCGCTCGGCAACCCGATCGACGGTCTCGGCGAGATCGCGACCGAAGGCCGTCGCGCCCTCGAGCTGCAGGCCCCCGGCGTCATGGTCCGCAAGTCGGTCCACGAGCCGATGCAGACCGGCTACAAGGCCGTCGACGCCATGGTGCCGATCGGCCGTGGCCAGCGTCAGCTGATCATCGGCGACCGTCAGACGGGTAAGACCGCTCTGGCCGTCGACACGATCATCAACCAGCGCGACAACTGGCGCTCGGGCGACGTGAACAAGCAGGTGCGCTGCATCTACGTCGCCATCGGTCAGAAGGGTTCCACCATCGCCTCCGTGCGAGGTGCCCTGGAAGAGGCCGGCGCGCTCGAGTACACGACCATCGTCGCCGCCCCGGCGTCCGACCCGGCCGGCTTCAAGTACCTGGCGCCGTACACCGGTTCGGCCATCGGCCAGCACTGGATGTACGACGGCAAGCACGTCCTGATCATCTTCGACGACCTCTCGAAGCAGGCCGACGCCTACCGCGCCGTGTCGCTTCTGCTGCGCCGTCCGCCGGGCCGAGAGGCCTACCCGGGCGACGTCTTCTACCTGCACTCGCGTCTGCTGGAGCGCTGCGCCAAGCTCTCCGACGACATGGGCGCCGGTTCGATGACGGGCCTCCCGATCGTCGAGACCAAGGCGAACGACGTGTCGGCGTTCATCCCGACCAACGTCATCTCCATCACCGACGGCCAGTGCTTCCTGGAGTCCGACCTGTTCAACGCGGGTCAGCGTCCGGCGCTCAACGTCGGTATCTCGGTCTCCCGAGTCGGTGGCTCCGCCCAGCACAAGGCCATGAAGCAGGTTTCCGGCCGTCTGCGCGTGGACCTCGCCCAGTACCGCGAGCTGGAGGCCTTCGCCGCCTTCGGTTCCGACCTGGACGCGGCCTCCAAGGCGTCGCTGGAGCGCGGCAAGCGCATGGTCGAGCTGCTGAAGCAGCCGCAGTACGCCCCGTTCCCGATGGAGGAGCAGGTCGTCTCCGTCTGGGCCGGCACCACGGGCAAGATGGACGACGTCCCGGTCGAGGACATCCGCCGCTTCGAGGGTGAGCTGCTGGAGTACCTGCGCCGTGAGCGCAAGGACCTCCTGACCGGCATCGCCGAGGGCGGCAAGATGTCCGACGACACGCTGCAGTCGGTCGCCGACGCGATCGCCGCCTTCAAGCAGCAGTTCGAGACCTCGGACGGCAAGCTCCTGGGCGAGGGCTGATCGATGGGCGCTCAGCTTCGCGTTTACAAGCGCCGCATCCAAGCCGTCACCGCGACCAAGAAGATCACCAAGGCGATGGAGATGATCGCCGCCTCGCGCATCGTCAAGGCGCAGCGCAAGGTGACGGCGTCGATGCCGTACGCGACCGAGCTCACCCGCGCGGTGACCGCGGTGGCGACCGGCTCCACCACCAAGCACCCGCTCACCACCGAGGCCGACGCCCCGGCGCGGGCCGCGGTCCTGCTCCTCACGAGCGACCGCGGTCTGGCCGGCGGCTACTCCTCCAACGCCATCAAGGCTGCGGAGCGGCTGCGGGAGCGGCTGGCTGCCGAGGGCAAGGAGGTCGACACGTACATCGTCGGCCGCAAGGGTGTCGCCTACTACGGGTTCCGTGAGCGCAAGGTCGCGGAGTCGTGGACCGGCTTCACCGACAGCCCGGAGTACGGGGACGCCAAGAAGATCGCCGCGCCCCTGATCGAGTCCATCACGAAGGACACGGCCGAGGGTGGCGTCGACGAGCTGCACATCGTCTACACCGAGTTCGTGTCGATGATGACGCAGAACGCGGTCGACGGCCGGATGCTGCCGCTCTCGCTCGACCAGGTCGTGGAGGAGAGCGGCGCGAAGGACGAGATCCTTCCGCTGTTCGACTTCGAGCCGTCGGCCGAGGACGTCCTCGACGCCCTTCTGCCGCGCTACGTCGAGAGCCGCATCTACAACGCACTGCTGCAGGCAGCCGCTTCCGAGCACGCTGCCCGCCGCCGCGCGATGAAGTCGGCGACCGACAACGCCGGGGATCTGATCAAGAGCCTCTCCCGGCTTGCCAACGCGGCCCGCCAGGCCGAAATCACCCAGGAAATCAGCGAGATCGTCGGCGGTGCAGGTGCGCTGGCCGACGCGTCCGCGGGGAGTGACAAGTAATGACGACGACAGTTGAGACGGCCGTTGCCACGGGCCGCGTCGCCCGGGTCATCGGCCCGGTCGTCGACGTGGAGTTCCCCGTCGACGCGATGCCGGAGATCTACAACGCCCTGCACGTCGAGGTCGACGACCCGGCCGAGGCCGGCGCTCGTAAGACGCTGACCCTCGAGGTCGCCCAGCACCTGGGTGACGGCGTGGTCCGCGCGATCTCGATGCAGCCCACCGACGGTCTGGTCCGCCAGGCCCCGGTGACCGACACCGGCAAGGGCATCATGGTGCCGGTCGGTGACATCACCAAGGGCAAGGTGTTCAACACCCTCGGTCAGATCCTGAACGAGCCCGAGGCCGAGGCGCAGATCACCGAGCGCTGGCCGATCCACCGCAAGGCCCCGGCCTTCGACCAGCTCGAGTCCAAGACCGAGATGTTCGAGACCGGCCTGAAGGTCGTCGACCTGCTGACCCCGTACGTCAAGGGCGGCAAGATCGGTCTGTTCGGTGGTGCGGGCGTCGGCAAGACGGTCCTCATCCAGGAAATGATCATGCGTGTGGCGAAGCTGCACGACGGTGTGTCGGTGTTCGCCGGTGTCGGCGAGCGCACCCGTGAGGGCAACGACCTCATCGACGAGATGACCGAGTCGGGCGTCCTGGAGAAGACCGCGCTGGTCTTCGGCCAGATGGACGAGCCGCCGGGCACCCGTCTGCGGGTCGCGCTGTCCGCCCTGACCATGGCGGAGTACTTCCGCGATGTGCAGAAGCAGGACGTGCTGCTCTTCATCGACAACATCTTCCGCTTCACGCAGGCCGGTTCCGAGGTCTCCACGCTGCTCGGCCGTATGCCGTCCGCAGTGGGTTACCAGCCGACCCTGGCCGACGAGATGGGTGTGCTCCAGGAGCGCATCACCTCGACGCGTGGTCACTCGATCACCTCGATGCAGGCGATCTACGTCCCCGCGGACGACCTGACCGACCCGGCCCCGGCCACCACGTTCGCCCACCTCGACGCGACGACGGTTCTCTCCCGTCCGATCTCCGAGAAGGGCATCTACCCGGCCGTGGACCCGCTGGACTCCACGTCCCGCATCCTGGACCCGCGCTACATCGCGCAGGACCACTACGACACGGCCAGCCGCGTCAAGGGGATCCTGCAGAAGTACAAGGACCTCCAGGACATCATCGCGATCCTCGGTATCGACGAGCTGGGCGAGGAGGACAAGCTCGTTGTCCACCGTGCCCGTCGCGTCGAGCGCTTCCTGTCGCAGAACACCCACGCCGCCAAGCAGTTCACCGGCCTGGACGGTTCGGACGTGCCGCTCGACGAGTCGATCACCGCGTTCAACGCGATCTGCGACGGGGACTACGACCACTTCCCCGAGCAGGCGTTCTTCATGTGCGGTGGCATCGAGGACCTCAAGGCCAACGCCAAGGAGCTCGGCGTCTCCTGAGCCTCCGGCTCACCGAGGGGGGTGGGTGCGTCCCACCCCCCTCACCACGCCCCGTAGAATTGAACCGACACCCGGCACGACCGCCGGGTGGTGACCCGAGGAGCCACCCTTGGCTGCTGAGCTGCATGTCGAGCTGGTCGCCGCGGACCGCAGTGTCTGGTCCGGCGAGGCCACCCTCGTTGTCGCACGTACCACGTCGGGCGACATCGGCGTCATGCCCGGTCACCAGCCGCTCCTGGGTGTGCTGGAATCGGGCCCCGTGACGATCCGTACGGGTGACGGCCGCACTGTCGTGGCCGCTGTGCACGGCGGATTCATCTCGTTCGCGGACAACAAGCTCTCGCTGCTGGCGGAGATTGCTGAACTCGCGGTCGAGATCGACGTCCAGCGCGCCGAGCGTGCGCTGGAGCGTGCCAAGTCGGACACGGACGGTGCCGCCGAGCGGCGCGCGGACGTGCGACTGCGTGCGGTGGCGGTGCACTAGCGCACCCCACGAAGTGTTTTTTACTCAGCCGCGGCCCGAGCTGGAATCATCCAGACCGTGTCGCGGCTGAGGCGATGCAGGTGCAGTTCGGTTCGGCTCGGTTCGGTATCCGTTACTCGACGTTGCGAGGAGGTCGGTGGAGATGGTCCTCGCTTTGTGGGTCGGCGGTCTGGTCGTCGTACTGGTCGCGGTGGGTCTGTTCGTCTTCGGTCTGCGCAGGCGGCTGATCCAGCGTTCCGGTGGAACCTTCGACTGCAGCCTGCGCTGGGACGTGTCGCAGGAGCCGGACCCGTCCGGCAAGGGCTGGGTGTACGGGGTCGCCCGCTACAGCGGTGACCGCGTCGACTGGTTCCGGGTCTTCTCCTACGCGCCCCGCCCGCGCCGCGGTCTGGAGCGCTCCGCCATCGAGGTGGTCGCCCGCCGGCTGCCCGAGGGCGAGGAGGAGCTGGCACTCCTGTCCGACTCCGTCGTGCTCGGATGCCTCCACCAGGGGATCCGCCTGGAGCTGGCGATGAGCGAGGACGCCCTGACCGGCTTCCTCGCCTGGCTGGAGGCGGCTCCGCCCGGCCAGCGGGTGAACGTGGCCTGAGGGCCCGCAGACGTGCGAAACCGGGGAGACGGGGGGCGTACCCGTCTCCCCGGCGCTTTGTGCGGGGACGTGCCTGCCGCGTGGGGATCCGCGGCCTCTCGTCCGGGTCACGCCGGCCCGGCGTGACCCGGTGCCCGATCCGGGCCGTAAGGCTCTAGTTGAGTCCGCTGTTCATGGCGCTCACGAGCTCACCGTTCGCGGTGTCACCGCTGAACTCCCAGAAGAACGCGCCTCCCAGGCCCTGGTTGTTCGCCCAGGCCATCTTGGACGTGATGGTGGCCGGGGTGTCGTAGCTCCACCAGTTGGTGCCGCAGTGCGCGTACGCGGTGCCGGCGACCGTGCCGGTGGCCGGGCAGCTGTTCTTCAGGACCTTGTAGTCCTCGATGCCCGCCTCGTACGTGCCCTGGGCCGCTCCGGTCGCCGTGCCGCCCGGTGCCGCCTGGGTGACGCCGGTCCAGCCGCGGCCGTAGAAGCCGATGCCGAGCAGCAGCTTCTTCGCCGGGACGCCCTTGGCCTTCAGCTTGGCGATGGCCGCGGCGGAGTTGAAGCCCTCCTTCGGTACGCCGCTGTACGAGGTCAGCGGGGAGTGCGGGGCCGTCGGACCCTTGGCCTCCCAGGCGCCGAAGAAGTCGTAGGTCATCACATTGTACCAGTCGAAGTACGTCGCGGCGCCCGCGTAGTCCGCGGCGTCGATCTTGCCGCCGTCGGTGCCGTCCGCGGTGATCGCGGCCGTGACCAGGTTGTTCGTCCCGAACTTGGTGCGCAGCGCGGAGGAGAGGTTCTTCAGCGCGGCGGGGCCGCTGGTGTCGCAGGTGAGGCCGCAGGCGTTCGGGTACTCCCAGTCGATGTCGATGCCGTCGAACACGTCGGCCCAGCGGGGGTCCTCGACCAGGTCGTAGCAGGACTGGGCGAAGGCGGCCGGGTTCTGCGCCGCGGCACCGAAGCCGCCGGACCAGGTCCAGCCGCCGAAGGACCAGATGACCTTGATGTTCGGGTACTTCGCCTTGAGCTTGCGCAGCTGGTTGAAGTTGCCGCGCAGCGGCTGGTCCCAGGTGTCGGCGACGCCGTCGACCGACTGGTCGGCGGTGTAGGCCTTGTCGTAGTCGGCGTAGGCGTCACCGATGGTGCACTTGCCGCCCTGGACGTTGCCGAACGCGTAGTTGATGTGTGTGATCTTGGCGGCGGAACCGGACGTCACCAGGTTCTTGACGTGGTAGTTGCGCCCGTAGACGCCCCACTCGGTGAAGTAGCCGAGGTTGACCTTGCCACCGGGGCCGGGGCCCGGGTCGGTGGTGCCGGTGGTGCGTACCGCGACCGAGGAGCTGACCGGACCGGTCTGGTCGGCGGTGTCGCGGGCCTGCACCGTGTAGGAGTAGTCGGTGCCCTTGGTGAGACCCGTGTCGGTGTACGTCGTCGTGGTGACGGTCGCGACCTTGGCACCGTCCCGCAGGACGTCGTAGTTCTTGATGCCCTTGTCGTCGGTGGCGGCGCTCCAGGTGAGCTTCGCCGACGTGTCGGTGACGTTGCTCGCGGTGGGGGTGCCGGGCTTGGACGGGGCGTTGTCGCCGGGGACGCTGCCGCCGTCACAGGAGGCGCCGTTCAGCTTGCAGCCGGTGGGGGAGCCGGTACCGGTGCCGTTGAAGCCGAAGCTGACGCTGGCGCCGGGGGCGACCGTACCGTTCCAGCCGAGGTTCTTGGCGGTCCAGTGGGTACCGGAGCTGGTGACGGTGGCGTCCCAGGCGGAGCCGACCGCGGTGCCGGAGGGGAAGTCCCACTCGATGGCCCAGGAGGACAGGGCGGTGGTGCCGGTGTTCTTGACCGTCCACTGCCCCTCGAAGCCGGTGCCCCAGTCGGACTTCTTCACATAGGTGGCGGTCGCCGACGTGGCTGCCTCGGCTGGGGAGGCGAGTCCGACCATCGCGGCGAGCGGCAGAAGCAGCGCGGTGAAGCCCGCGACCGCCTTGGATCTGGTGGCCCCACCGGCTCCGAGTCTCCATCTGAGTCCGGATCGGCGTTGGGGGGTTTCAGTGCTCAACGGTGCTCCTCGGGTGAGGTCCGACAAACGGGGGGTGGTCCGTGGACTGCAAACCCTGCGTCGCCCTGAGCGCGCTTTGTCATGGCGTACTCACCGCAGCGTGCGTGTCCGGTGAGATTAGGAAGGTCTGGACCAATCGTCAAGAGGTCCAGACCAAAGTCCATGACCTGTTTCAGAGACCCAACTCCTGAGCCAGCACCGCCGCTTGGACCCTGCTGCGCAGTTCCAGCTTCCCCAGCAGCCTGCTGACGTGCGTCTTCACCGTGGCCTCCGCCATCGAGAGCCTCACCGCGATCCCGGCGTTCGACAGCCCCTCGGCCAGGCAGCTCAGCACCTCCCGCTCCCGCCGGGTCAGGGCCTCCAGCACCGCCGGATCGGCGGTCCGCGCCGGCGTGGTCCCGGCGAACTCCGCGATCAGCCGGCGCGTCACGGCGGGGGCGATCATGCCCTCGCCGCGCGCCACCGTGCGCACCGCCTCCAGCAGATCGCGCGCTTCGGTGTGCTTCAGCAGGAAGCCCGCCGCACCCGCGCGAAGCGCCCCGAAGACGTACTCGTCCAGATCGAACGTCGTCAGCACCAGCACGTCCGCCAGCCCTTCCGCCACGACCTGCCGTGTCGCCGACACCCCGTCGAGCCGGGGCATCTGCACATCCATCAGCACGACGTCCGGGCGCAGCGCGCGGGCGAGGCGGACGGCGGCCTCGCCGTCCTCCGCCTCGCCCACGACCTCGATGTCCGGTGCGCTGCGCAGGATCAGCACCAGTCCCGCCCGTACGGCCGCCTGGTCCTCGGCGACCAGTACCCGGATCGTCATCTCCTCGAAATCCTCTCCTCCACGGGCAGTTCCGCCCGCACCAGCCAGCTCTCCGTGCCGTCGCCCCCGGAGACGGGCCCCGCGCCGATCGTCCCGCCGAGCAGGGCCACCCGCTCCCGCATCCCCACCAGTCCGGCCCCCGAGCCCGGTGCGCGCGGGCCGGCCCGGTCGCCGAGCACGCTGCTCACCTCGACCGTCAGCAGGTTCCCCGACCGCCCCAGCCGCACCGCCACCGGCCCGGGCGCGGCATGCTTCAGCGCGTTCGTCAGGGACTCCTGGACGATGCGGTACGCCGCCAGCTCCACCGGCGCCGGCAGTGCCGCCGTCTCCTCGCGGCTGTCGGCCAGGGAGACGGTCAGCCCGCTGGCCGCGGAATTCGCGCCCGCCTGTCCGACGAGGGCGTCCAGGGAGGCGAGGGTCGGTGCCGCTCTCGGCGGCCCGCCCGCACCGTTCTCCCGCAGCAGCCCGATCAGCCGCCGCATCTCGGCCAGCCCGTCGACACTGTTCCGCCGGATCACCCCGAGGGCCTCCCGGGAGGTGTCGGGGTCGTCGATGGAGAGCGCGGCGGTGGAGTGGATGGCGATGGCGGAGAGGTGGTTGGCCACCATGTCGTGCAACTCGCGGGCCATCCGCGACCGCTCGGCCGTCACCGCCTGGGCCCGGTCCATCTCGGCCAGCAGCGCGGTCTGGTCGGCGCGCAGCCGGGCCGCCTCGGCCGCGTCGCGATGGTTGCGCACACTGGCACCGGTGAGGGAGGGCCCGAAGAAGACCATGCCGGTGACGATGCCGATCAGCAGGGCGTCCGCCGACGGGATCCAGGCGGCGAAGACGACCGTGGTGGCGGCCGTGAGCAGCAGGGCGATCACCGGGATGCGGCGCGCCGCGGCGGGCCGCCCGTACAGCACGGCGGCGTACACGAGGTCGGTGAACATCAGCAGGGTCGCCAGGCTGCCCACGGTGAACTGGTCGGCCACCAGCGCGAGCGTGCCGACGGCCAGGGCGGTCTGCGGGGCGCTGCGGCGCAGCAGTTCCAGCGCGGACATCACCGCGAGGGGCAGCAGGGACACCCAGGGGCTGTCGAACAGCCGGCCGTTCTGGATGTGGATGCCGACCAGCCAGAGGATCACACCGCCGGCCAGCCCGGCGGCCGAGAGCAGTACGTCGTCGCGATGCGGGCGCGCAAGGGAGAACACCCTTCCATCCAACACGGCGGACGGCCGCGGGACGTCCGTACGGGGAGTGAGGCACGGCTACATCGAAGGATGCAGTCCCGTTTCGTCACTGCCGACGACGATCCGGCGGCCCGTGGACGGGAGCCTGGAAGGGACGGAAGGAAGAATGCCGTGATCGTCACTCTGATCGTGCTCTGCGAGGTCGGCTTCTGGGTCCTGCTGGCCGCCGGACTCGCACTGCGGTACGTCGCGAAGAAGCCGCGGCTGGGCGCTGCCGTACTGCTGTGCGAGCCACTGCTGGAGGTCGTGCTGCTGGTGGTGACGGCCATCGATCTGAAGAACGGCGCCGAGCCGGGCCTGAGGCACGGTCTGGCAGCCGTCTACATCGGTTTCACCGTCGGACTCGGCCACTCCACCGTCAAGTGGGTCGACGCCAGGGTCGCCCACCGCTTCGCCGGCGGGCCGCCGCCGGTGAAGCCCCCGAAGTACGGGATGGCGCGGGCCGCACACGAATGGCGCACCGCGGCCCGGTGGATCGTGGCCGCGCTGACCGCCGCGGCCCTGCTGCAGGCCGCGGTCTGGTACGTCGGCGGGGACGGCGACACCGGCTCGCTGCGGATGTGGCAGCAGAAGATGCTCTGGCTGATCGGCATCAACCTGGTCATCGCCGCCGGCTACACGCTGTTCCCCAAGCAGGAGCCCAAGGACCGGGTCGGGGCGGGCCGGTGAGCCGGCGCCCCGCACCGGCCGGCCCGCCGTCACGCGCCGCCTGGCTCAGCGCTCGCCGCCCGGTACCCACAGCACGTCGCCGACCTCCTTGTTCGCCGTCCGGG
This sequence comes from Streptomyces clavifer, assembly GCF_036345975.1. NCBI lineage: Bacteria > Bacillati > Actinomycetota > Actinomycetes > Kitasatosporales > Streptomycetaceae > Streptomyces > Streptomyces clavifer. The sequence continues at coordinate 5,152,614 of NZ_CP107793.1, forward strand.
CGAGGATGAACAGGAGGTCGGAGAGGCGGTTGAGGTACGTCGCCGTCAGCGCGTTCATCACGTCCCCGTGCACCTCCAGCGCCGCCCAGGTGGACCGCTCCGCCCGCCGCACCACCGTGCAGGCCTGGTGCAGCAGGGCCGCCCCCGGCGTCCCGCCCGGAAGGATGAAGCTGCGGAGCTTCTCCAGCTCCTCCAGGAAGGTGTCGCAGTCCGCCTCCAGCTTGTCGATGTAGGACTGCTCCACCCGCAGCGGCGGGTACTCCGGGTCCTCCACCACCGGCGTGGAGAGGTCCGCACCCACGTCGAACAGGTCGTTCTGCACACGGACGAGGACCTTCACGACGTCCTCGGAGAGGTTCCCGAGCGCGACGGCCGTGCCGATGACGGCGTTGGCCTCGTTGGCGTCGGCGTAGGCCGAGATCCGCAGATCGGTCTTGGCGGTCCGGCTCATGTCGCCGAGGGCGGTCGTGCCCTTGTCGCCGGTACGGGTGTAGATGCGCGTCAGATTGACCATGGGGCCAGCGTAGTTAAGCTCCGGCCCCGCGGAGGACCCGCGTGCCCGTCGCGGCGCACGCGGGTCCTCCGGCTCCGCGCCGGCCGGTCCTCGGGCGGCGCGGAGGTCCGGCCGGCGCTCGGCGTCGCCCGGCGGCGGCGAGGGCCTTCCCGGCGGGACGGCCCCCAACTGCGCGCGGCACGCCGCCGGGTGACGCCCGCGGGTGTGATGTCCGTCATGTGAGACGTGACGCGCATCTCTTCGAGGCCCCAGTGCCCCTCACGGCGACTAATCTCCGCCGGAGAGCATGTGGAAGAACCGACGAGAATGCATAGGGGTGCCAACGTGGCCAGGAAGCTCGCCGTCATCGGCGCCGGACTCATGGGGTCCGGTATCGCGCAGGTCTCCGCCCAGGCGGGCTGGGACGTCGTGCTGCGTGACGTCACCGACGAGGCCCTGACCCGCGGCCGCGACGGCATCAGGGCCAGCTACGACAGGTTCGTCTCCAAGGGCAGGCTGGAGGCGTCCGAGGCCGAGGCCGCGCTCGCCCGCATCACCACGACCACCGACCTCGACGCCGTGGCCGACGCCGACGTCGTCGTCGAGGCGGTGTTCGAGAAGCTCGAGGTCAAGCACGAGATCTTCCGGACGCTCGACAAGGTCGTACGGGAGGACGCCGTCCTCGCCTCCAACACCTCCGCCATCCCGATCACCAAGATCGCGGCGGTGACGGAGCGCCCGGAGCGCGTCGTCGGCGTGCACTTCTTCTCGCCGGTGCCGATGATGCAGCTCTGCGAGCTGGTGCGCGGCTACAAGACCAGCGACGAAACCCTCGCCACCGCACGGGAGTTCGCCGAGTCCGTGGGCAAGACCTGCATCGTCGTCAACCGCGACGTCGCGGGCTTCGTCACCACCCGGCTGATCTCGGCGCTCGTCGTCGAGGCCGCCAAGCTGTACGAGTCGGGCGTCGCCTCGGCCGAGGACATCGACACCGCCTGCAAGCTGGGCTTCGGCCACGCCATGGGCCCCCTCGCCACGGCGGACCTGACCGGCGTCGACATCCTGCTGCACGCCACGGGCAACATCTACACCGAGTCGCAGGACGAGAAGTTCGCCGCTCCCGAGCTGATGCGCCGGATGGTCGACGCAGGTGACATCGGACGCAAGAGCGGGCAGGGCTTCTACACCTACTGATCGCTTCCGTGTCCCCGTGCGCCCGGCCCGCCGTCGGCCGGGTACGCGGGGGCCGGTGGGTCCGACGCCGCCAGGCGCCCCGGACCAGCGGTTCCCGCGGACCTCTATCACTCCTCAGGGTGAATTCGGTATCGGTTCGCCCATAGGCGGCAACTTCTCCGTCGCTGCGGCAGTCAGTGGTTGCAGAGGCAGAAGAGATCCAGACAGACCGTCCGAATTGCTACGGAGCACTTCCGGGGAGCGCATATGCACATCAGGGGCGACCACGCCGAGCTGGTCGTCGGGGGCCGCCTCGATGTCCGAAGCGCGGCGGACGCCCGTACGGTTCTGCACGCGGCCATCGACGACGGCGCCGACGACCTCGTGCTGAACCTGACCGAGCTGGACTCGTGGGACGCCACCGGACTCGGCGTCATCATGGGCGCGCACCGCAGGGCCGGCCGGGCCGGCCGGCGGCTGGTGCTGCGCGGTGTGCCGCCGCAGATGCAGCGCCTGCTGGTGGCCACGCGGCTGCACCGCATTCTGGCCATCGAGGGTGGAATCGCCGCAGACTCGCTGCCGCGCGTATAAGGGCGACCGACCGGCAGTTCACTCACAATCCTCACGAGACCGTGACGTCCGGGGCGGCGCGGCCCCCCGCTGGTTCGTAGATACTGTGCGAAGGTTTAGGGTTCGGCCGTCTGCCGATCACGGACCCACTGGGCGGACACCGGACCGGAAACGACAGCGGGGCGTGCGAGGCCGGGAGGGACAACCGTGCGCTACGCGTCTGGGGGACTTTGACGATGGACCCGACCAACCGGGAACCGGAAGAGTACGACCGTTCCGATGAGGACGCCGGGCGGCGACGCCAGTCCCGCGATCCGCTGACGCCCGAGTACGGGCACCAGGCCCGCACCGTGCAGCTGATATCGGGCGACTTCGTACTCACCGTGAATCCGGTCGACGGCAGCGAGATCGAGCCCTGCCGGCCCGGGGCGCGGCCCGCCGCGCCGGTACGGCACACCGCCGCGGAACGCACCGAGCGTGAGCGCGCCACCGCGCCTCCGGTGCCTCCGGGGCCCCCCGGCCCGCCGCTGCCCCTCCTGGAGCGCCAGGAGGAGCGTGAGCGGCTCGTACGGCTGCTGGCGCGGGGCCGCTCGGTCCGGGTCACGGGCCCCGCGGGCTCGGGCCGCACGGCCCTGCTGAACGCCGTCGGCGACGACTGCGCGGACCTCGCGCCCGACGGCGTCGTACGGCTCTCGGGATACAAGCGGACCACCACGGACCTGCTGTACGGGCTCTTCGAAGCCGTCTACCGGGCTCCGCTGTACCGGCCGGACCGCGAAGGGCTCCTGGCCCTCGTCCACGGCATCGGCGCGGTCGTCGTCCTCGACGACCTGGAGATCGGCGGCACCGCGCTCCAGGAGCTGCTCGACGCGACGCCCGAGTGCGCCTTCCTGTTCGGGACCACCCCCGACGTGGCCGCTCCCACCGCCGACTCCGGCATCGAGGAGGTCTTCCTCGCCGGTCTCGGCCGCAGCTCCTCGATCGAACTGCTGGAACGCGTCGTGGAGCGCACGCTCACCGACGAGGAGGCGAACTGGGCGGGCGACCTCTGGTTCGAGTCCGAAGGGCTCCCGCTGCGCTTCGTCCAGGCCGGCGCCCTGCTGCGCCAGCGCGACCAGCTGCGCACCGACCCGGAGGCCTTCGACGGCTACGACGACGAGGCGGCCGACGCGCCCTTCGGCAAGCCCGGGCCGGCCGACGTGCCCCTGCCCAGCCTCGGCGAGGGAGCGGCGCCCGCGGCGCTGCTCGCCTCCCGGGTGAGCGAAGCCGCCCGTGACACCCTGCGCTTCGCCGTCGCGCTCGGCGGCGAGCTGCCGCACCAGGCGCACCTGCCGGCGCTCGTGGGGGACACCCATGCCGATGCCGCACTGGGTGAGCTGTTCCTGTGCGGCCTGCTCTCCCCGGCGGGCCCCCGCTACCGGCTCGCCGCAGGTGTCCTGGCCCAGCTCGAGGCGAGCGGATACGGGGCGGACGCGGCGGCGCACGCCCTCACCGCCGCCCAGCACTACGCCTGGTGGTCCGGGCACCCGTCGGTCACCCCCGAGCGGGCGGTCGCCGAGGCGGACGCCGTCCTCGCCTCGATGACGCTCCTCGTGCCGGGCGACCAGGCCGGCCGGACCAGCGCCGCCGTCCTGCTGGCACGCAGCGCCGCTCCCGCCTTCGCGGCGGGGCTCCAGTGGGGCGCCTGGGAGAAGGTCCTCAGGACCGGCCAGGAGGCTGCCAGGATCGCCGGCGAGGTGGCGGAAGAGGCCTACTTCCACCACGAGTTGGGCGTCCTCGCTCTGTGCGCCGGAAATCTGGACCGGGCCAGGGCCGAGCTGGAGACCTCCATCGGCATGCGCGGCGCGCTCGCCGACAAGGCCGGCGCGGTGGCCGGACGCCGGGCACTCGCCCTGGTCGCGGACCGCTCGGGCGGACCGGTGCCGGGCGGCCGCGCCCCGTCCGGCGAGCTCGTCCCGATGGCCCGCCACGAGGAACCGGCCCCGCCGCCCGGAGGCGTACCGGCGGCCATGCCGCTGTTCCCCCGGCAGACCGAGGAGCAGCCCACCCTGGTCTCCCGCCAGGGAGTGCCCGCCGCGAGGGCCGCCCACGTCCTCGGCGGTCGCGCGGCCGTGTTCCGGGGGGCCAGGCGCAACATGGTCGCCGTGGGCGCGGGCGCGCTGCTGGCCGCCGTACTCGGCACGGTGGTCACGCTCGGCGCGACCTCCGGCAGCGAGGACCCCGAGGGCCGCAACGTCACGACGGAGCAGTCGGCGGACGAGGACGACAGCGAGAGCGGCCTCTCCGCGGACGAGCCGACCGACGACGCCTCCGGTGGCGGCGAGCCCGGCGGGCCCCCGGCCCCGGGCACCTCGGGCCGGGCCACCCCGTCGGGCAGCGAGACCCCCTCCCCGGGTACGTCGGGCCCCGATGCGAGCCCGACGTCGGGTGCCCCGTCGAGCGGCAGCCCCAGCAGCCGGCCGACCTCCGGGGACCCGTCGTCGACGGGCAAGCCGACGAAGCCGACTCCCACGCGCCCGACGCCCACGGAGACCACGACGGAGCCGTCGCCCACGGAGACCACGACGGAGCCGTCGCCGTCGGAGACCACGACGGAGCCGGAGACCTCCAACTCGGCGAGCGGCCCGGCCGAGTCGGCGACCGCCTCGGCGACCACCACGGGATCCGGCCCGGAGAGCTCGGACGGCCCACCGGTGGCCTGAACGCGGAAACCCCTCGACGGCCCGGATCCGGGCCGTCGAGGGGTTTCGCATGTCCGCGGCGGGCCGGGGGAGCCGGCCGGTCCGCCGCCGCGGGTCAGAACAGCCGCAGCTTGTCGTCCTCGATGCCCCGCATCGCGTTGTAGTCCAGGACCAGACACCCGATCCCGCGGTCCGTCGCCAGCACACGGGCCTGCGGCTTGATCTCCTGAGCGGCGAACACACCCCTGACCGGCGCCAGATGCGGATCCCGGTTGAGCAGTTCCAGGTAGCGGGTCAGCTGCTCCACACCGTCGATGTCACCGCGCCGCTTCAGCTCCACGGCCACCGTCCTCCCGTCCGCGTCCCGGCACAGGATGTCCACCGGGCCGATCGCGGTGGGGTACTCGCGGCGGATCAGGGTGTACCCCTCGCCGATCGTCTCGATCCGGTCGGCGAGCAGTTCCTGGAGGTGCGCCTCCACACCGTCCTTGATCAGCCCCGGGTCGACGCCCAGCTCGTGGGACGAGTCGTGGAGGACCTCCTCCATCGTGATGATCAGTTTCTCGCCCGCTTTGTTCACCACGGTCCAGACGCCTTCGCTGTCGTCGGCGCCCTCCTTCAGGGTGCACGGCGGCGACATCCAGTTGAGGGGTTTGTACGCCCGGTCGTCGGCGTGGATCGAGACGCTGCCGTCCGCCTTCACCAGGATCAGACGGGGGGCTGAGGGCAGGTGGGCGGTGAGCCGGCCCGCGTAGTCGACGGAGCAACGGGCGATGACGAGACGCATGGTCGGCAACGCTACTCGACGACCCGCCCCCCACGCGATTCCCGGACCGGGTGCCCCGGGCCCCTTGACGGACACCATGCTGGCTTGCCCCTCTTTGCGACCGTTCGTTATTGGCCGGTTGTGTTCCCAATCTCCTGGTGCGGCCCGGACTGCGCCCTTACCGTGGAAGCAGGAGGTCGCCGTCTGTGTACACAGCGTCGCCGTCCTCCTTCCCTGCCCGTAAGGCCCCGGCCACCTGCCGGGGTCGCGAGAGGAGAACCCATGTCGCTCGACGTCTCACCGGCCCTGTTGGAACAGGCCGAGCGAGGCGAGGTCGACGAAGCCGACTTCGTCGACTGCGTCCGGACCTCCCTGCCCTTCGCATGGGAGATGATCAGCTCTCTGGTGGCACAGCTGAAGGTCGACGGCGGAGAGTTCGCCGACAACCAGACGCCGCCGCCGGACGAGCAGGCACGTGGTCAGCTGCTGCGTGCGCTCGCGAGTGATGCGATACGCGGCGCGCTGCAGCGGCACTTCGGAGTGCGTCTCGCATTCCAGAACTGCCACCGCGTCGCGGTGTTCCCGCTGGACGCCTCGGTCGACGAGCGCTTGGCCCGATTCACCTCGGTGAGAGGCCAGTTGCTCAACCAGTCGCCCGAACTCCGGGACTGCTGAGCGCTTCTGCTGCCGCTTCGGGCCGCGGGAGGTGCAACTGGCTCCGGGGCGGCAGCTCCCGTACCACCGCACCACCAGGACTTCCTGTATGCACGGGTCATTTCAGCAACGGCAGCACGTCCGTGCCCAGCCGCTGCACGTTCTCCTCCGTAGCCGCGAGATCGCCCGAACCCTCCACCAGGAGGGCGAAGCGGGTGATGCCCGTGCGCTCCGCCGTGGCGGCGAGCCGGTCGGCCGCGAGGCGGGGCGGGCCCACCGGATGCAGGCCGCAGAGGAACTCCGTGTACGCGACGGGGTCGCGCATCACCCGGTGCCTGCCGTCGACCGTCACATGGGCGCCGAGCCCCTGCCGAAGCCACCCCGGCATCGCCTTCACGAGCGTCTCCACCGCGTCCGCCGGCCGGTGCGAGATCTGGGCCACCCCCGCGGACACATGTTCGTTTCGTTCCACGACGTCCGCCGGCCGGCCCGCCTCCCGGGCGGCCGTTCGCCACAGAGCGACCATGTCGGCCTTCTCCTCGTCGCCGCAGTGCATCCCGAGAAGCATCGGCAAACCCTTCTCGGCGGCGAGTTTCACGCTTTTCGGGGAGGTGCACGCAACGATCACCTCGGGACCCGGGGGGCCGTCGCCGAGCAGCTCGTCCGCCCGGGGCACCACCGCCACCTCGCGGAACCCGTAGCGCTCCCCGCGGCCCGTCACCCGGGGCTTGCCCAGCCAGTCGAGCAGCAGCCCCAGCGACTCGGGGAAGCTGTTCTCGTATGCCGCGAGACCTCCTCCGAACACCTCCAGATCCACCCATGGACCACCGCGCCCCACGCCCAGGGAGAACCGGCCTCCGCTGGTCAGGTGCAGCAGGGCCGCCTGCTCGCCGAGCGCGACGGGATGCTGGGTGGGCAGCACGCTGACCGCCGTGCCGACGCGGATCCTGCGGGTGCGGCCGAGCAGCAGCGCGGCCAGCGTCACGGCCGAGGGGCACACCCCGTACGGCACGAAATGATGTTCTGCCAGCCAGACCGAATCGAGCCCGGACTCCTCCGCGACCTCGGCGGACCGGACGGCCCGGTGGAGGGCCTCACCCTGCCCCTGACCGGGAAACTGCGCTGCCAGTACGAACGTTCCTACGCGCATCGCCTTCTACCTCCTTGCGGCCGACGCGGCTCTCCCCCTACCGGCAACAACGTCTGACACGTGCCAAAGGCACGGTCCACCGCGAAGTTGTTGCGATTTTCCGGTAACCCACCCGTCCCGCGGGCGCTCACCCGTCACCGTGCGACGCCTGCCCGCTGCCGATGGCTCTAGGCTGGACGGAAACTGCCCGTACCCCCGTGAGGTGTCACGTGTCCCCGCGCCGCAACCGCCCCCGAGCCGGCGAGAGCCCTGCCGGCAACGCACGAGAGGCTGCGGAGCGCTACGGCGGGGGCGGTGCCACGGAGGGCTGGCAGGGCGAGGAGTGGTCGGTGCGCCCCGTGAGCGGCGCCCATGCGGCGGGCAAGCGCTACCGCTGCCCCGGCTGCGACCAGGAGATCGCGTCCGGCGTCCCGCACCTGGTCGCCTGGCCGGAATACGGCGGGGTCGACGACCGCAGGCACTGGCACAAGGCCTGCTGGAACGCGAAGGACCGCCGCACCACACGGGTGCAGCGGTCCAGGAACGCACCGCGCTACTGAGTCAGACGTCGCGTCGGTCCAGCGAGACGAAGGCACCGGCCATCGCCACGGCGGTCACGCCGAGAATGACCCACAGCGGCTCCCAGCCGGACGGCCCCGACGTGGTCATCGACGCGTCGTACAGCGCGCCGAGCTGGTTGGGGATCGAGTACTCGAAGAGCGCCTGCTGCACGCGGGCCAACGACTGCGAGAACATGAACATCGCCAGCACGAGCGGCAGCAGCACCACCGCGATCATGATCGTGATCGCTCCCGCCGAGTGCCGGATGAGTGCACCGAGCGCGAGCGAGAGCAGCCCGAGCATGGCGACGTAGAGACCCACGCCCACCGTGGAGCGCAGCCAGTCGTCGGCGGACGGTGTCCCGCCGTCCAGCATGGCCGTCTGCAGGACGCCGACGACTCCGGTGGTCACCGTGGTGATGGTGAAGGAGAGCAGGAAGAAGACGACCGACTTCGCGATCAGCATCCGCGCCCTGCTGGGGCAGGCGGTCAGGGTCGTACGGATCATGCCGGTGCCGTACTCGGACGCGATGGTCAGCACGCCCAGGGTGATCACACAGATCGAGCCGAGCAGCACACCGAAGAAACCGAGGCTGAGCACCGGGGTGCCGTCCATCTCGGCGTCCGACTTGCTCACGGCGAACGCGGCGAGCAGGCCGACGCCGAGCAGCAGCACGACCATCACGCCCAGGGTCCACATCGTGGAACGCACCGAGCGGATCTTCGTCCATTCGGAGGCGATCGCGTCACCGAGGCCGGGGGTGCGCACCGGGATGGGGGAGGCGTACAGGCCGGGGCCCCCGCCCTCCCAGCTCTGCGGAGGGTGCTGGTGGGGCGCCCGGGGGGCCTGCGGGAGAGGCGGCGGAGTGGCCGGCGTCGTCATCGGGGGTCCTCGCTGGTCTGGCGCGCGGTCGGGTCTGCGGGGACGGCCGCGGGGGCCGCCGGTGCAGGGGCTGCGGGGGGCACCGGCGCCGGTGCGGCGGGCGCGGGGGCCACCGGTGCGGCGGCGTACGGGTTCTGTCCGGGCGGCGGCGGGGCGTACCAGCCCTGCTGCGGCACCTCGGCGGGAAGCCGGGGCTGCTGCGCAGGATCCCCGTAGCCCGGATGGGGTCCGTAACCGGGCGGAGGCGGCTGGAGCCCCGCCTTGGCGTCCGCCGTCGAGCGGTAGTCCACGGCGCCCTGCGTCATCCGCATGTACGCCTCCTCCAGCGACGCCTGGTGCGGCGAGAGCTCCCACAGCCGGACGTCCGACGCATGGGCCAGATCGCTGATCCGGGGGAGCGGCAGCCCGGTGACGCGCAGGGCGCCGTCCGGCTCCGGCATGACCCCGCCGCCCGCCTCCGTCAGCGAGGCCGTCAGCTTCTCCCGCTGCTCCGGCCGGTCGGCGGGGATGCGCACCCGGGCGAAGTCCGCGGAGTTGGCGGAGATGAAGTCCTTGATGCTCATGTCGGACAGCAGCTGCCCGCGCCCGATCACGATCAGGTGGTCGGCGGTGAGCGCCATCTCGCTCATCAGGTGGCTGGAGACGAAGACCGTGCGGCCCTCGGACGCCAGCTGCTTCATCAGATTGCGGACCCAGAGGATGCCCTCGGGGTCGAGCCCGTTGACCGGCTCGTCGAAGAGCAGCACCTGCGGGTCGCCGAGCAGTGCCGCGGCGATGCCGAGCCGCTGCCCCATGCCGAGCGAGAAGCCGTTGGAGCGCTTCTTCGCGACGTCCTGGAGGCCGACGACCCCGAGCACCTCGTCCACCCGGGCCGCCGGGATGCCCGCCAGCTGCGCCAGGCACAGCAGGTGGTTGCGGGCGCTGCGCCCGCCGTGCACCGCCTTGGCGTCCAGCAGCGCGCCCACCTGGCGCGGCGCGTTCGGAAGACTGCGGAAGGCGTGCCCGCCGATCGTCACATGCCCCGCGGTCGGCCGGTCGAGGCCGAGCATCATGCGCATGGTGGTGGACTTGCCCGACCCGTTGGGGCCGAGGAACCCCGTGACGGCCCCCGGCCGCACCTGGAAGGAAAGGTTGTACACGGCCGTTTTCGCGCCGTAGCGCTTCGTCAGGCCGACTGCCTCGATCATTCTCCAGAGCCCCATCGACTTGTCTGCCGTCGGGGCCCAGGCCACCCGGCCGCACGCCCCCGTAAGAGTTAGGAGGATAACCAGCCCGTGACGGTTCCGGCCAAGCCGTCGCGGTGAGCGCCCGTACCTGCCGCACGGCCGCGGGTACCGCTCCCCGGGGTCAGGCGTCCCGTTCCTTCAGGACGAGGTAGCCGCCGATCAGCGCCGCCACCACCCACAGGGCCATGATGCCGAGCCCGGACCACGGCCCGTACGGTGCCGGATCGCTGTTCATGGCGTCCGGGACCACCTGCATGATCTTGGATCCGGCCTGGTCCGGGAAGTAGCGGGCGACGCTCTTGGCACCCGGGACCGCCGAGAGGATCTGCGAGACCAGGAAGAAGAACGGCATCAGGATGCCGAGCGACAGCATGGAGCTGCGCAGCATCGTGGCCACGCCCATGGAGAAGACCGCGATCAGGCCCATGTAGACGCCGCCGCCGAAGACCGCGCGCAGCACGTTGTCCGCACCGATGTCCGTGCTGTGGTCGCCCAGCAGGGCCTGGCTGAGGAAGAAGGTCACGAAGCTGGTGGCGAGGCCGACCAGGAGGGCCAGGGCGCCCGCCACCGCGATCTTGCTGAAGAGGAACGAACCGCGTTGGGGCACGGCCGCGAGCGAGGTGCGGATCATGCCGGAGCTGTACTCGGTACCGACCACCAGGACGCCGAACACCACCATGGCCAGCTGACCCAGGATCATCCCGGAGAATCCGACGTACGTGGGGTCGAAGGTGGCCCTCTCCGCGTCCGAGAGGTCGTCGAACTGGGCGTTCAGCAGGGCGCTGAGCGCCGCACCCATCGCGACGGTGACGACGAAGGCGGCGACCAGGGTCCAGGTGGTGGAGGAGACCGTACGGATCTTGGTCCATTCGGAGTTCAGGACCGCGGGCACCGATGCCATCGCCGTCACACCCCCTTCGGGTCGTCGCCGGGCGCCGTGCCGGCCTGCTGGTTCCACTGGTCGCCCCAGTGGGGGCCCACCGGCGGCGGCTGCCGTCCGTCGCTGTCGGAGTGCGCGTGGTACTCCACGGAGCCCGCCGTCATCTGCATGAAGGCCTCCTCCAGGGAGGCCCGCTGGGAACTGAGCTCGTGCAGCACGATCCCGTGCCCCGCCGCGAACTCGCCCAGCTGCTCCGTGGCGGCCGCGTCGATCTCCAGGGTGCCGTTGCCCGCCTCGACCGCCACGATGCCCGCGGAATGCAGCGCGTCGCGCAGCCGCTCCTGTTCCGGGGAGCGCATCCGCACATAACTGCGGGAGTTCTCCTGGATGAAATCCGCCATCGAGGTGTCGGCGAGCAGTCTTCCCTGCCCGATCACAATCAAATGATCGGCGGTCAGGGCCATTTCACTCATCAGATGCGAGGAAACGAAGATCGTCCGCCCGTCGGAGGCGAGTGCCTTCATCAGATTGCGGATCCAGTGGATTCCCTCGGGGTCCAGACCATTGACGGGTTCGTCGAACATCAGGATCTCGGGATCACCGAGCAGCGCGGCCGCGATTCCCAGCCGCTGGCCCATACCGAGGGAGAACCCCTTGGACTTCTTCCCGGCGACCGCGCTCAGCCCGACGGTGTCGAGTACGTGCGAGACCCGGCTCGCCGGAATGCGGTTGCTCTGCGCGAGGCAGAGGAGGTTGTTGTACGCGCTGCGCCCGCCGTGCATCGACTTCGCGTCCAGCAGGGCCCCGATGTGCTTGAGCGGCTCCTGCAGCTCCCGGTAGTGCTTGCCGTCGATGCGCACCGATCCGCCGGTCGGATTGTCGAGGTCGAGCATCATGCGCATGGTGGTGGACTTGCCCGCCCCGTTCGGGCCCAGGAAACCCGTCACCATGCCCGGTCTGATCCGGCATGACAGATGGTCGACGGCAACCTTGTTGCCGAAGCGTTTGGTGAGACCGTCGAGCTCGATCATGCGTTCACGCTAGAACGGCCGCGCGCCCGGCGCCACCACAGGGGCGGAACCGGGCGCGCAACGGGTACGGCTGAGGTACGGACGTGTCAGCGGCCCTGCTGGGCCGGGACCCCGCGGGTGGCGGGCTCGTCGTCCACCGGGGAGCTCGCGGCGGCCACCGCGGCACCCGTCAGCGTCGCCAGCATCTCGCGGACGTTGGTCAGCTGGGCGTTGATCGAGTCGCGGCGGTTGGTGAGCGCCGCCAGCTCGCGCTCCGACTCGCTGCGGATCCGGTCGGCCTTGGCGTTCGCGTCGGCCACGATGTCCTCGGCCTGGCGCTGCGCGGTCTCCACCGTCTGGCGGGCACGGCGCTCCGCGTCCGTACGGAGCTTCTCGGCCTCCAGGCGGAGCTGCTCGGCGCGGTGCTCGATCTCCGCGAGACGCTTCTCGGCCTTCGCCTGACGGGACGCGAGGTCGCGCTCCGACTGCTCGCGGCGCTTGGCGAGGTTCGTCTCGAAGTCCGCGGCGGCCTGGGCGGCCTTGGCGCGGGTCTCCTCGAAGAGGGCGTCCGCCTCCTCGCGCTTCTGCTGAGCGTCCTTCTGGGCCTCGGAGCGCAGCGTGCCCGCTTCGCCCTTGGCCTTCTCGACGATGCGAATGCCCTCGTCCTCGGCCTTCGCCTTGCGCTCGGAAGCGAACGACTCCGCGTCGTTGCGCACCTGCTGGGCGGCCGACTCGGCCAGCTCGCGGTGCTGCTCGGCCGCGCGACGGGCCTCCTCACGCAGGTCCTTCGCCTCCTCCTCGGCGAGGCGGAGGATCTTCTCGACGCGGGCACCGAGCCCGGCGTACGACGGCTCGGCCTCGTTGACCTGGGCCTGGGCGTTCTGCGTCTCGAGGTGGAGCTCCTCGATCCGCTTCTCCAGAGAGGTGATACGGGCGAGGGCACTGTCACGGTCGGCGACGATTTTGTTAATGCGGTCGTCCACCTGACCGCGGTCGTATCCACGTCGCACGAGCTCGAAGCCGAAGGGGGAGGAAGGGTCGCTCATGGGGTTCCTGTCGAATGAGACCGGTGAGGTGTTAGAGGGAATCCTAGGGGCCTGAGCGGCGTGTCCACGTGAAGATGCCGCTTTGGTATGGAGAATGACCCCCCTTTTGAGTGGCCGGCCCCCGCAGCGCTTGCCACGCGAAGGGCCGAATGGTCACGCCGGAACAGGCGGCGGTGCCGGATCCGCTACCCATCCGACGCCTTTCCGCCGGACCGGTTGCCCGCTGCCGCGCCTGCCTTGACGGCCCCCGTGCCGCCGTTGGCAGCCTTGCCGCCGCCCGGAGCCTCGAACGACTCCAACGCCTCCAGCACGTCCTGGACACGGGAGATCTCCGAGTTGATGTCCTCACGCCGGCGGACCAGCAGATCCAGCTCGCGACGGCCCTCGTCGACCATCTGCTTCGCCTCGGCCTCGGCGTCGGCGCGCAGTTTCTCGGCGACGCGCGTCAGTTCGGCCTTCTTGGTCTCGGCCTCCTTGAGGAGCGACTCGGCGCGCCGCACCGCGGCGATACGCACCTTGCTCGCCTCGGAATTGGCGTCGGCCAGCAGCTCCTTGGCCTTCTCCTCGGCCTCGGTGCGCTGCTCCGTCGCCGCCTTCATCAGCTTGTCGACGCGCTCGCCCGCCGTCTTCATCTGCTCGGACGTCTCCCGGCGGGCCCGCTGGTGCAGCTCCTCGATCTCGCTCTCCAGCCGGGTCCTGAGCTCCTCCGCCCGCTCCCGCGTCGCCGTGGCGTCCCGCCGGGCGCCGACGAGCAGCTCGTCCGCGTCCGTACGGGCCCGCTCGACCAGGGTGTTGCCCTCCACGGTCGCGTCCGAAGTGATCCGTACGGCCTCGTTGCGCGCGGCGCCGACCATTCTGTCGGCCTGCTCCTCGGCCTCGGTGGCGGCGCGCAGCGCCTCCTCCTGAGCCTTCTCGACGAGCTGGTCGGCCTGCTCGGCGGCGTCGGCGCGGCGCTTCGCCGCGGCCTCGCGCGCCTCGTCCAGCATCCGGTCCGCCTCCTGGCGGGCCTCCGCACGCATCTGCTCGGCCGCGGACTCCGCGTCGGCGCGCAGCCGCTCCGACTCCTCGCGGGTGCGGGCCGCGTGCTCCTGCGCCGACCCGACCGCCTGCGCGGCCTCGGCGCGCAGCCGCTCCGCCTCGCCGGTCGCCTCGCCGAGGAACCGCTCCGACTGCTCGGTGGCCTCGGAACGGATCCGCTCGCTCTCGCTCGTGGCCTCGCCGACGAGCCGGTCGGCCTGGGCCGCCGCCTCGGAACGGATGCGGTTGGCGTCCTCGCGGGCCTCGCCCCGGGCACGCGCCGCGTCGCGCTCCGCCGACGCGAGGGCGTCGGACGCCTCCGTACGGACCCGCTGGCTGTACTCCGAGGTGTCCGAGCGCAGCTTCTCCGACTCGGTGATCGCCTCGGACACGGTCCGCTCGGCGAGGGCCTTCGCGGCCTCCGACTCCTCGTGCGCGACCTGATGGATGCGGTTGGCGTCCTGGGCGGCCCGCTCGCGCTCGGCGTAGGCGTCGGCGCGGACCCGGTCCGCCTCCTCCTGCGCCTCCGTGCGCGTCCGCTCCGCGGACTGCTCGGCGGCCGACCGCAGGCCGGTGATCTCCTCCTCGGCCTGCTCCTGGAGGCCGGCGACGGCGTCCCTGACCTGCTGCGCGGTCTGCTCGGCCGCGGCGACCAGCTCGGTCGCCCGGCTGTCCGCCTCCTCGACCAGGCGCTGTGCCTCCGTCTGCGCGTCCTCGACCCGCTTGCGGGCGGAGGCGAGGAGCTCCTCGCTCTGCTCGCGGGCGCGCTCGCGCTCCTGCTCCGCCTCGGCGCGCGCGGCGCCGAGCGTCTCCTCGGCCTCCCGGCGGCGGCGGTTCGCCTCCTCCTGGGCGGCGGCGAGGGCCTCGGCGGCCTCCGTGCCGACCCGCTCGGCGGCCGCGGCGGCCTCGGAGCGCACCCGGTCGGCGCTCTCCTGGGCCTCGGTCTTGAGCCGCTCCGCCTCGGTGGCGGCCTCGGTGCGCAGCCGTACGGCCACGGACTCGCCCTCGGCACGGGACCGGGCGGCGTCGGCGGCGGCCTCGGTGCGCAGCCTCTCGGCCTCCGTCGCGGCCTGCTCCTGGAGTGTGCGCAGGCGCTCGGCGGCCTCGGTGCGCAGCCGCTCGGTCTCCTCGCTCGTCTCACGGCGGATCCGCTCCGCCTCGGTGCGTGCCTCTCCGAGCGCCGTCTCGGCGGCAGTGACCCGGGACTCGGCCTCGGTGTGCAGCCGGGTCAGCTCGTCGGCCGCCTCGGCCCTGCGGGCCTCTATGGCCCGCTCGGTCTCCTCGCGGAGGACCGCGGAGGCCTGCTCGGCCGCGGCCGTCAGCGCGGAGGCCTGCTCCTCGGCCTCGGCGCGCAGCTTCTCCGCCTCGCCGCGGCTGCGCTCCAGCGCCTCCTCGGCCTGCTTGCGCAGCGTGCCGGCGCGCTCGGCGGCCTCGGCCCGGACACGCTCACCCTCCGTGCTCGCGGAGGTCCGCAGCTCCTCGGCATCCGCCTTCGCCTTGGTCAGCAGCTCCTCGGCGGTGCGGGCACCCTCCTCCAGCTGCTGGACGGCCTCGCGGCGGGCCTCGCCGCGGATGCGCTCACCCTCGGCGACGGCCTCGGAGCGCAGCTGCTCGGCCTCGCCGCGCAGCCTGCGCGCCTCCTCCTGCAGCTCGACGGTCTTGGCCCGGTACTCCTTGGTGTCGTCCTTGGCCGCGCCCTTGAGCTGGTCGGCCTGCTCGGCGGCCTCGCCGCGCAGCCGGTCCGCCTCGGCCTCGGCCTCCCGGCGGATCCGGTCGGCCTCCTCGCCGGCCGCCCTGGTGGTCGACCTGGCGTCCTCGGACGCCTTGGTCAGGACCTCCTCGGCACTGCGGGCCGCCTTGGCGAGCTGGGCCGCGGCGTCCTCGGCGGCCAGGGTGCGGGCGTTCTCGGAGGCCTCGGCGACCAGCCGCTCGGCCTTCGCCCGGGCGTCCGCGAGTGCCTGCTCGGCCTCTTCCTTGAGCGTCTCGGCCTGCTTCGTGGCCTCGCCGACCAGCCGGGCGATCTCGGACTTCGCGGTCCGGGTGCGCTGCTCGTTCTGCGACTCGGCACCGGCCAGCCGCTTGGCGGCGGCCTCATTGGCCTCGGAGACGACCTTCTCGGCCTCCAGCCGTGCCTCGCGCAGCCGGGTCTCGGCCTCCTGCATGCGCTGTTCGGCGGCGCGGCCGAGCTCCGCGGTCTGCTGCCGGGCCTGGTCGGTCTCCGCCGTGGCCGTCGAGCGCAGCCGCTCGGCGTGGCCGGCGGCCTCCTGGGCCTGGGTGGAGGCGGCGTCGAGCAGCCGCTCGGCGTCCCTGCGGGCCCGCAGCAACGTGTTCTCGGCCTCGGAACGGGCCGCCTCCGCCTCGGCGTTGACGCGCCGACCGGTCTCGTCGGCGAGCCTGGCCGCCTCGGCGCGGGCGGCGGCCAGCGACTGCTCCGCCTCGGCACGCGACTCGTCCAGGAGCCGGCGGGCCTGCGATTCGGTCCGGGCCCGCAACTGCTCGGCCCAGGCGACGTTCTCGTTGACGTGGGACTCGACGGTCTGGCGGCGTTCCGCCAGTTCCTGGTCGAGCCGCTGCCTGCGCTGCACGGCCTCGGTGTGCAACTCCGCCTGCAGACGGGCCTGGTGCTCCGCGTGCTCCTGCAGGATCCGCTGCGTCTGGGCCCTGGCCTCGCGCAGCTCGCGCTCGGCGTCGTTACGCATCTGGTCGGCCTGGACCTGGGCGTTGCGGAGCATCTGTTCGGCCTGGTAGCCGATGTCCGCGCTGTCGTGTGCGGGACGGGTCGCGAGATTGCGCCGAGCCTCGTGCAGCTTGGCGCGCAAGACCTCGACCTGGTAGCCGAGGTCCTCGGCGTGCTGGACGGCCTTCTCCCGGTCGGTCTTCAGCCGGTCCATCTCGGCTTCGAACCGCGAGAGATGGTCGTCGTCAGCTCGGTGGCTCTGCTGGCTTTCGTAGCCCCGCACTGCGCGGTCCCATCCTTCCCCGAGCTCTGAACTTCTTCCCCAAGCTCGCAACTTCGTTCGAGCAGGGGATGCCCCACTGAGCAGGGGAGGCCCCAACCCTGGTCGCAATTCTCCATGCGAGTACCGCTCGCGGGCGAGCGGTCTCCCGGGGAATGGTGACAGATCAACGGCGGGGACGCGGCACGCCCCCGGCCCGGCCCCGGCCCGGAACCGCCCACTCTACCGGGCCGGGTATCCGTCGGGTCAGTGCTCCGTTGCGGACGTGACCAGTTCCGTCAGTACGCCGTGGCAGTCCTTGGGGTGCAGGAACGTGATCCGGGACCCCATGGACCCGGTCCTGGGCTCGTCGTACAGCACCCGGACGCCCTTCCCCCCGATGTCCGCGGCGTCCTCGTCGACGTTCGCGGTCCCGAAGGCGATGTGGTGGACGCCCTCGCCGTTCTTCGCCAGCCACTTCCCCACGGCCGAGTCCTCGCGGGTCGGTTCGAGCAGCTGGAGGTACGAGGCCCCGCCGTCCGAGGTGTCGTTGATCTTCAGCATGGCCTCCCGCACGCCCTGCTCCTCGTTGACCTCGGAGTGGTACACCTCGAAGCCGTAGGTCGCGCGGTAGAACTCCACCGTCGTGTCGAGGTCGAAACAGGCGATTCCGATGTGGTCGATTCGCGTCAGCATGGAACCAGTGCAGCGCTCCGGGGATGGTTACGCAACGTGCGCGCGATCACACCCGCTGCCGGATGACGGGCGCGGTACCGCTCAGTACATTCAGGTAAACCCTCGTTCACAACCAATCCAAGGGGCTGCGCCTCATGTCAGGAACGACCGGTACCACCTCAGTGATCGTCGCGGGCGCGCGGACGCCCATGGGCCGGCTCCTCGGCTCGCTGAAGACCTTCTCCGGAGCCGACCTCGGAGGCTTCGCGATCAAGGCCGCGCTGGACCGGGCCGGGATCGGCGGCGACCAGGTCGAGTACGTGATCATGGGCCAGGTGCTCCAGGCCGGGGCGGGGCAGATCCCGGCGCGCCAGGCGGCGGTCAAGGCCGGGATCCCGATGAACGTTCCGGCGCTCACCGTCAACAAGGTGTGCCTGTCCGGGCTGGACGCGATCGCGCTCGCCGACCAGCTGATCCGCGCGGGTGAGTTCGACGTCGTGGTGGCGGGCGGCCAGGAGTCGATGACCAACGCCCCGCACCTGCTGCCGAAGTCCCGCGAGGGCTACAAGTACGGCGCGATCGAGATGCTGGACTCGATGGCGTACGACGGCCTGACGGACGCCTACGAGAACATTCCGATGGGTGAGTCCACCGAGAAGCACAACAGCCGCCTCGGCCTGGACCGCGGTGCCCAGGACGAGATCGGCGCCCTGTCCCACCAGCGCGCCGCCGCCGCCCGGAAGAACGGCCTCTTCGAGGCCGAGATCACCCCGGTCGAGATCCCGCAGCGCAAGGGCGACCCGGTCCTGTTCTCCCAGGACGAGGGGATCCGCCCCGAGACGACCACGGAGTCGCTCGGCAAGCTGCGTCCCGCGTTCGCCAAGGACGGCACGATCACCGCGGGCACCTCCTCGCAGATCTCCGACGGTGCCGCCGCGGTCGTCGTCATGAGCAAGGCCAAGGCGGAGGCCCTGGGCCTGGACTGGATCGCCGAGATCGGTGCCCACGGCAATGTGGCCGGCCCGGACAACTCGCTCCAGTCGCAGCCGTCCAACGCCATCCGCCACGCCCTGAAGAAGGAGGGCATCGGCGTCGAGGACCTCGACCTGATCGAGATCAACGAGGCCTTCGCGGCCGTCGCGGTCCAGTCGATGAAGGACCTCGGCGTCACCTCGGACAAGGTCAACGTGAACGGCGGCGCCATCGCGCTCGGCCACCCGATCGGCATGTCCGGCGCCCGTGTGGTGCTGCACCTGGCGCTGGAGCTGAAGCGCCGGGGCGGTGGCACCGGAGCGGCGGCGCTGTGCGGCGGCGGCGGTCAGGGCGACGCGTTGATCATCCGCGTTCCGGGCAAGTAGTCCACCGCAGGTACGAGCGAGCGAGGAGACCGAGCGTGAAGGTGGACGTCCCCACCCTGGTCGAGCAGGCGCGCCTGGGCAGGCCACGTGCGGTGGCCCGGCTCATCTCCCTGGTGGAGGGGGCCTCGCCCCAGCTGCGCGAGGTGATGGCGGCCCTGGCACCGCTCGCGGGCCACGCGTACGTCGTCGGGCTCACCGGATCACCGGGTGTCGGGAAGTCGACCTCGACCTCGGCGCTGGTCTCGGCCTACCGGAAGGCCGGCAAGCGGGTCGCGGTCCTGGCCGTCGACCCGTCCTCGCCGTTCTCCGGGGGCGCGCTCCTCGGGGACCGGATCCGGATGTCGGAGCACGCCTCCGACCCCGGGGTCTACATCCGGTCCATGGCCACCCGCGGCCACCTGGGCGGTCTCGCATGGTCGGCACCGCAGGCGATCCGGGTGCTGGACGCGGCCGGCTTCGACGTGGTCCTCGTGGAGACGGTCGGTGTCGGGCAGTCGGAGGTGGAGATCGCCTCCCAGGCCGACACCTCCGTCGTACTGCTGGCCCCGGGCATGGGTGACGGCATCCAGGCGGCGAAGGCCGGGATCCTGGAGATCGGTGACGTGTACGTCGTCAACAAGGCCGACCGGGACGGCGCGGACGCCACCGCCCGCGAGCTCAACCACATGCTGGGCCTCGGGGAGTCCCGGGAGCCCGGCGACTGGCGGCCGCCGATCGTGAAGACGGTCGCGGCCCGGGGCGAGGGCGTCGACGAGGTCGTCGAGGCTCTGGAGAAGCACCGGGCGTGGATGGAGGAGCACGGCGTCCTGGCACAGCGGCGCACGGCCCGGGCGGCCCGCGAGGTCGAGACCATCGCCGTCACCGCGCTCCGCGAGCGGATCGCCGACCTGCACGGCGACCGCCGGCTCGACGCGCTCGCCGAGCGCATCGTGTCCGGCGGTCTCGACCCGTACGCCGCGGCGGACGAGCTGGTGGCGGGACTCACCGGGCTCCCGGGTGACAGCCAGGGTCCCCCGTCCGGACCGGGCCGGGGGTACGCGAGCCCGGCGTGATCCGGACGGGGGACCTCCCGGGCGGCGTGCGGACCGCCCGGGAACCGCTGCGGCGGGGCGCCCGGCCACCGGAGGATCAGTTGTCGTCGTCGCGGTCGTCCCGGTCGTCGTCGCTCCGGTCGTCGTCGCGGTCGTCGTTCCGGTCGTCGCGGTCCACCGACACCTTGCCGTTCTTCGCGTCGACGTGCAGCTCGTGCCGGGTGCCGTCCTTGCCGGCCACCTCGACGTCCCAGCGCAGGACGCCGTCCCGGCGGTCGTCGTCATCGTCGTCGTCCAGGTCGATGGACGTCACGCTGCCCGGCACGCTCTGCAGTGCCGCCCGGGCCGCCGCGTCCAGGGAGACGGAGGCGGAGCGGGGCGCGTGCCGGTCGCGGTCGTCGTTGTCGTCGTCCTCGCGGTCGGACACGACCTTCGCCGTGCGCGCGTCCACCTCCACGTCGTGCCACTTCTTGTCGGAGCCGTACACGTTCAGCTCCCAGACCGTCCGACCGTCATCGTCATCGGCGTCGTCCAGCTCGGCCTCGGTGACCGTGCCCGGCACCGCCTTCAGTGCGGCCGCGACGGCCCGGTCGAGGGAGACCGTGGTGCCGGCACCCCGGGCGGCCTCCCTGCCCCCGTCGTCGTCCCGCCCGTCGTCGTCCCGGCCGCCGGCCGGCTCGGCCGCCGTCCCGGAGGTCCGGCGGCTGCTGTCGTCGTCCGCGAAGGCGACCGTGGCCGCGGCGCCGCCGCCGACGAGGACGGCTGCGGTGAAGGCCGCGATGGCGATGTTGCGCTTCATGGGGTTCCTCCGAGTGGTTGTGCGGTGCGACCGAGTGGTTGTGCGGTGCGATGGGAACCACCATGCCGAGGTGATGCTGAACCCAGCCTGAAGGCGGCTGAAGGCGCCTTCAGGTTCGGTTTGCGACGCTGTGCACATGCGTCTGCTGATCGTTGAGGACGAGAAGCGCCTCGCGGTGTCCCTGGCGAAGGGACTCACCGCCGAGGGCTTCGCCGTCGATGTCGTGCACGACGGCCTGGAAGGGCTGCACCGGGCCGGGGAGGGGCGGTACGACCTCGTCGTCCTGGACATCATGCTGCCCGGGATGAACGGCTACCGCGTGTGCGCCGCGCTGCGTGCCGCGGGCCATGACGTCCCCATCCTCATGCTGACGGCGAAGGACGGGGAGTACGACGAGGCCGAAGGGCTCGACACCGGTGCCGACGACTACCTGACCAAGCCGTTCAGCTACGTCGTGCTCGTCGCCCGGGTCCGTGCCCTGCTACGCCGCCGGTCCACCGGGTCCGGCTCGCCCGTACTCGCCGTCGGCACCCTGCGGATGGACACCGCCGCCCGGCGCGTGCACCGGGGAGAGGAGGAGTTCTTCCTGACGGCGAAGGAGTTCGCCGTCCTGGAGCAGCTCGCCCTGCGCGCCGGCCAGGTGGTGAGCAAGGCGGAGATCCTGGAGCACGTCTGGGACTTCGCGTACGACGGCGACCCCAACATCGTCGAGGTCTACATCAGCACCCTGCGGCGCAAACTCGGCGCCGCGTCCATCCGTACGGTGCGCGGTGCCGGCTACCGGCTGGAGGCGCTGTGAGGTCCGTACGGGCCAGGGCCGCGATCGGGGCGACGCTGGTCGTCGCCCTCGCCCTCGTCGGCGCGGGGCTCGCCGTCCTCATGGTCCTGCGGGCCAATCTCATCGACCAGGCGGGTCTGGAGGCCGAGGTGGCGGCGCGCGAGGTGGCCGGCCAGCTCGCCCTGGACGTGCCGTACGCCTCCCTGGACCTCGGCGACGAGGACCTCCACCCGGTCCAGGTGACCGACGGGGAGGGGCGGGTGGTGGCCGTCTCGGAGGACCTGGAGGCGGTCACGGGGACCGCCACGCCGCGGGTCACCCCCGTGCCCCCGGCACCGGTCGCGAGTCCCGGTGACGACGACGATGACGACGGCGGTGACGATGACGACGGGGGCGTCGACCCGGCGCGCGGCAAGGTCTCCACCGACGACCCGGACTTCTCCAACGGCACGGCCACGATCGACGGAGAGACGGCCGACTACCGCTTCGCCCGCGTCGAGGGGACCACGTCGGACGGGGTCACCCTGACGGTCCACGCGGGTGCTCCGCTCGCGACCGAGCAGGAGGCCGTGGGCACGGTGCGCGGCGCCATGCTGACCGGGCTGCCGGTCCTGCTGGCCGTCGTGGCCGGGGTGACCTGGCTGGTGACCCGCAGGGCCCTGCGGCCCGTGGAGGGCATCCGACGGGAGCTGGCCGCGATCACCGCGTCCGAGGACCTCCGCCGCCGGGTGCCCGAACCGGACTCGCGCGACGAGATCGCCCGGCTGGCGCGGACGACCAACGAGACCCTGACCGTGCTGGAGGCGTCGGTGGAGCGGCAGCGGCGCTTCGTCGCGGACGCCTCGCACGAGCTGCGCAGCCCGATCGCCTCGCTGCGCACGCAGCTGGAGGTGGGGGCCGCCCACCCGGACCTGCTGGACGTGCCGGGGGCGGTCGCCGACACCGTACGGCTGCAGGGGCTGGCCGCCGATCTGCTGCTGCTGGCCCGGCTGGACGCGGGGGAGCGGCCGGGGCGGACGGCGGTCGACCTGGGCGCCCTGGTCCGCGAGGAGGTGTCGCAGCGGGCCGGCGGCCGGATTCCGGTGGAGGTGTCCGTGGCGGACGGCGCCCTCGGAGTCACCGGATCCCGGGGCCAGCTGGCCCGGGTGATCGGCAATCTGCTGGACAACGCCGAGCGCCACGCGGAGAGCGCCGTCGCCGTCGCGGTGACGCGGGACCGGGCGGACGTCCTGGTGGAGGTGACCGACGACGGTGCGGGTGTCCCGGCGGACGAACGGGAGCGGATCTTCGAGCGCTTCGTGCGCCTCGACGACGCCCGTAGCCGGGACGACGGCGGGGCGGGCCTGGGCCTCGCCATCGCCCGCGACGTGGCGGGCCGTCACGGCGGCACGCTCGACGTGGGCAGGGCACCGCAGGGCGGGGCGCGCTTCACGCTGCGGCTGCCCGCACCGGCGGAGGGACGGGCCGGGGGCTGAGAGCCGAACGGGGACCGAGAGCCGGCGGGGCTGCAGGCCGGACACGGCCCGCGGACCTACGGCTTGCCGCGCCGTCCGCGCAGGTGGTCGGCGATCGGGGTCAGCGCCGCGTGCAGCTCGGCGAGCGCCTCGGGCGACAGCAGGTCCATGAAGTGCCTGCGCACCGAATCGACATGGTGCGGCGCGACCTTCCGCATGGTGTCCGCACCGGGGCCGGTGAGCACCGCGTACAGCCCGCGGCGGTCCGACTCGCAGTGCTCGCGCCGCACGAGGCCCGCGTTCTCCATGCGGGTGATCTGGTGCGAGAGCCTGCTCTTGGACTGCAGGGTGGCGGCGGCGAGGTCGCTCATCCGCATGCGCTGGTCGTCCGACTCCGAGAGATTGACCAGGATCTCGTAGTCGTTCATGGTCAGCCCGAACGGCTGCAGGTCTTTCTCCAGCTGGTGGGTCAGCAGCCTGCTGACGTCCAGGTGGGTGCGCCAGGCGCACTGCTCCGCATCGGTCAGCCAGCTGGTGGCCGTCTCGGTCTCCATGTATGGATTCTACCTAAGAAGTTGAAAGACGGACGAAAAAGGGGCGTGTGACGCCGCGCACGCACGGACCGGCGTCACACTCCGCAGGGTACCGTTCACAATCCGAAGCGACGCTGGAGGTCCCCCAGCTGACCGGGCATGCGGGGTGCGGAGCCGGGTTGACCCGCACCGGCGGAGCCGCCCGGGACGCCCGGCTCGTGCGGGGTCGCTCCCGTCGCCTGTTCGGGCATCAGCACCTCGGTCGACTGGAGCAGCACCGTGCCCGCCCCGACGAACTCGAACTGGTGCTCCTCGCCCGACGTGCCGCCCATCCCGGTCAGTGACCGAAGCCCGCCCAGCACGCCCGTCATGTAGCCGTGGTCGTAGTGGTGGCAGGGCGAGGGGCAGTCCGCCCAGCCCACCAGGGCCTGCGGGTCGACCCGCAGCGGCGGTTCCATGAAGACGACGGGGCCGTTGGACGCCGCCACGAACTTCCCCGTACCGATCAGGGTCAGGAAGCCCGGCACGATCGACTGCTTCAGTGCCAGCGTCGGCTGGTACGCCAGCAGGTTCCCGGAGCGGATCGTCAGATTCCCGTTCTCCAGGTCGAAGGAGTTCACGTCGAAGGCGCGGTCCGCCAGCAGCATCTTGCCGCTGCCCTCGGCCACCACCCAGTCGCTCGCGTGCAGCGGGGAGTGGAAGCTCGTGCGGATCAGCCGGTCGAAACGGCCGTGCCCGATGCCGTTGAAGTCGATCTGCCCGTAGTAGGCGATCATCTTGCCCTTCTGCAGGAACCACTGGCTCCCCTTGAGCTCCACGCAGAAGGTGTACGCGTTGACGTTGTCGTCCGACGGCAGCGTCGTCGGATCGTGGATCACGGGCGTGCTCACAGCTTCTCCTCCGACGCCTGGACGTACACCGCGCCATTGCCGCTGAGCTCCAGCTGGAACGCCTCGCCGGAGCCCCGCCCCACCATGTCGCGCCAGCCGAGCGCGGTGGACAGCTTGTTGCGTACGTCACCGTGGTGGGCGACGTACGCCTGCGGGTCAACGTGGACCGGGCGGCCCGGCGTGATCGGCAGCTCGACGACCCCGCCGTGCGCCATCACGGCGACCGCGCCGTGGCCCTTGAGCGTCGTGGTGAACAGTCCCTGCCCGGTCACCTGGCCGCGCACCATGCCCATCACCCCGCCCTGCGAGCCCATGAACATGGTGCCCTGCTGGAGCGTCCCGTCGAAGGCGAGCAGCCGGTCGGCCTCCACGTAGAGGGTGTCGCCGGACAGGCCGATCACCTGGATGTGGTGGCCGCCGTGGCCGAACATCACCGTGCCGCTGCCCTCGACCGTCATCAGGGGGGTCGCCTCGTTGGCCACCCGCCGGCCGATCATCGACGCCAGGCCGCCCTGGCCGCCCTGGATGTTCGGCGTGAACGACACGTCGCCGCGGTACGCGAGCATCGCGCCCCGCTGGCTGTACATCTTCTGGCCGGGAACCACCGTGGCCTCGACCATCTTCGAGTTGATCTCACGGAACGGCATCAGACATCCCCTCCGACGGTGTTCCGCTCGCTCGGCTGCACGTAGACGAGGCCGTCGCCCTCGAAGCGGATCTGGAAGGACTCGCCTGAGCCCTCCCCCATGAGGGTCCGGAAGTTCACCCCTGACTGGAAGTGCTGCTGCAGGCTGCCCTGGTGGGCGATGTAGGCGCCCGGGTCGACGACCAGCGGGTACTGGCGCGTCACCCGCAGCACCACGGCCGAACCGTCCGACATGATCGCCGCCTGGCCGGTGCCCTCGACGGTCGTGGTGAACAGGCCGTTGCCGCTCGTCCCGCCGCGGAGCCCGGTGAAGGTGGTGCCGGTGCGCAGCCCGGCGTCCGTCGCCAGCAGATTGCTGGCCTCGACGTACAGCTTGTCGCCGTGCAGCGAGACCAGGTTGATCTCGCTCGCCCGGTCGGCGAAGTAGCAGGTGCCCTGCCCCTTCACCTCCATCATCGTCATCTGCTCGCCGGTCAGCCGGCGGGTCACCATGCCGCGGATGCCCTCACCGCCGCCGGACATCTTCTTGAAGGTCATCTGGCCGTCGTACGCGACCATCGAGCCGTTCTTCGCCTTGACGGCGTCGCCCGTCAGGTCGACGGCGAGCGTCTTGCTGCCTTGGAGCCGGAACATTGCCACGGACCGACGGTAGTCGCAGCGGCGCCCGGCGGACAGGGCCCGGGGGAGGATCCGGACCCCGGCCGGACCCTGATATGGGCCGATACGTGCCCACGGGGTCCGGGTGGCGGCCAACGGGCCCCGCTATCGGAGCCGGACGCGGACGATGCCACAATGGCCGTGCTTGTGCCTGCGTTCACAAGCCGAACCGCCCCCTCCCACCGAAGGTGCCCTCGTGGACATCAAGACCGCTTCCGCCCTGCACCGGCTGCGCCTCATCTCGGTTCCCGAGGCGCTCTCCTTCCCGGCGCTGCTCATTTTCGGCTCCCTCCTGATGCGGGTCTCGGACATCGACTTCCTGATGCCGCCCCTGGGTGCCCTGCACGGCCTGCTCTTCACGATCTACGTGGTGTTCCTGCTGGACGTGTGGGTCAAGGCGAAGTGGCCGCTCAAGCGCGTCGCGCTGTTCTTCCTCCTCGCGGTCGTGCCCTTCGGCGGTTTCTACGGCGACAAGCTGCTCAAGAAGTACGAGGCGGACGGCGTCATCGCGGCCCGTGCCCGCGCCGAAGGCACGGTCAGCGCATGATCGTCGCCTTCTCCGTCAGCCCGCTGGGTGTCGGCGAGGACGTCGGTGAGTACGTCGCCGACGCCGTCCGGGTCGTCCGGGAGTCCGGGCTGCCCAACCGCACGGACGCGATGTTCACCTCCGTCGAAGGGGAGTGGGACGAGGTCATGGACGTCGTCAAGCGCGCCGTGGCCGCGGTCGAGGCCCGCGCGGGCCGCGTCTCCCTGGTGCTGAAGGCCGACATCAGGCCCGGGGTCACCGACGGGCTGACCTCCAAGGTCGAGACGGTGGAACGCCACCTGGCGGGCTGACGCACCATCAGCCCCCGTTCGTGCGCAACACGGACCCCCGGAGCCAATCGGCCCGGGGGTCCGTTCCGTTCGGGGGAGGAAAGGCCCCTGCCCGGGCCTGTCGGTCGACACGTGACCGGATATCACCTTGTGTGGTGATATCCACCCGTTCGACCGTTGGAGGTGCGGTGCCTTCGGAGGACTACGACTACGACCGCTACAGCAGGCTCGCGGGGCCGCTCACGCAGCCGCCCGCGACGGGGTACCGAGTCGGCTACCGCAGCCTCCTCTCCACCGAGAAGCACCGGACACGAGCCGTCCTCCTGATGACGCTCGCCCCCGCCCTCACCGGCCTGCTGCTCGCCTACCTGGTCTGGCCCACGCACTGGACCTCGCGTGAGAACGGTGAGGCGTGGCTGGTCGCCGCGGACACGGCGATGCTGCTGTCCATCGGCCTCGTCGAGCTGTTCATGCTGGTCAACGTGGTCTCCGTCGCGCACGCCGCGATGGTGGCCAGGGACCCCGTCCCCGTCACGGCCGAGCCCGGAACCCGGGTCGCCTTCCTCACCACGTACGTACCGGGCAAGGAACCCCTCGCCATGGTGCGGGCCACCCTGGAGGGCGCCGTACGGGTGCGCCACCCGGGAGCGCTGGACGTCTGGCTCCTCGACGAGGGCGACGATCCGGAGGCCAGGAGGCTCTGCGCCGAACTGGGCGTGCGCCACTTCACCCGCAGAGGGGTGCCCGAGTGGAACCTGGCCGGGGGCCGGCACAAGGCCCGGACCAAGCACGGCAACTACAACGCCTGGATGGCCGGGCACGGGGACGCCTACGGCTACGTCGCCTCCGTCGACACCGACCACGTACCGCAGCCCAACTTCCTGGAGCGGACGATGGGCTACTTCCGCGACCCGGACACCGCCTTCGTCGTCGGGCCGCAGGTCTACGGGAACTACGACGCAGCCGTCACCAAGGCGGCCGAGTCCCAGCAGTTCCTCTTCCACGCCCTGATCCAGCGCGCCGGCAACCGCTACGGCGCGCCCATGTTCGTCGGGACCAACAACGTCATACGCGTCGCGGCGCTGCGCCAGGCCGGCGGGCTCTACGACTCGATCACGGAGGACATGGCCACCGGCTTCGAGATCCACCGCCGCCGCAACCCGCTGACCGGGCGGTTCTGGCGATCCGTCTACACCCCGGACGTGCTGGCCGTCGGCGAGGGCCCCGCGTCCTGGGCCGACTTCTTCACCCAACAGCTCCGCTGGTCGCGGGGGACGTACGAGACGCTGCTGCGGCAGTACGGCAGGGCCCTGTTCCGGATGCCGCCCGGCCGTCTCCTCAGCTACACGCTGATGCTCGTCTACTACCCCATGACCGCTGTCAACTGGCTGCTCGGCGTGCTGAGCTGCCTGCTGTTCCTCTGGCTCGGCGCCTCCGGGACCCAGGTCGCCGCCTCGCTCTGGCTCATGCTCTACAGCGATGCCGCGGCCCTCCAGATCGGGCTCTACCTGTGGAACCGCCGCCACAACGTCTCCCCGCACGAACCCGAGGGCTCGGGCGGGCTGGCCGGCATGGGGATGTCGGCGCTCTGCGCGCCGATCTACCTGAAGTCGCTGGGCGCCGCGGTGCTGCGCACCGAAGGGCGGTTCGTCGTCACCCCCAAGGGCGGTGCGACCAGTCCCGACCGGCTGCTCACCTTCCGCGTGCACCTCGCCTGGGCCGCCCTGCTGCTGATCTCGCTGGCCGCGTCGGTGGTGCTCGGCCACACCCACGCGGCGATGCGCACATGGGCGGTGCTGGCCCTGGCCGTCGCCCTCTCACCGGTCGCGGTCTGGTCCGTCACACGGCTCCGCGGACAGCGCGTCCGCCCGGTCCGCACCGTGCCCGCCGCCCGTGTGGAGGGCACGCCGGCCGCCGTCACCACCACCATGAGCACCCCCGCAGGAGGGAACTGACCGTGCGCATGTCCTACCGGCCCACGCAACGCATGAGGAAGACCCTGCTCGGAGGCGGGGCGATGGTGGTGCTGGCCGGACTCAACGCGCCGGCCGCCCTGTCGTTCGCGGAGAGCACGTACCACGCGTACAAGATCGACCAGCCCGCCTACAAGGCGCGGTACGGCTCCTGGGGCACGGTGCGCATCCCCGAGGAGTTCCGTACGAACGCCGTTCACGCGGCCCTCCTGCGCACCGGGAAGGTGCTGATCGTCGCCGGCTCCGGCAACGACGAGGAGCACTTCGGCGCGGGCACCTTCGACACGGTGCTGTGGGACCCGGAGGCCGGCACCTTCAAGAGGATCGACACCCCCGAGGACTTCTTCTGCGGCGGCCACGCGGCCCTTCCCGACGGCCGCCTCCTGATCGCGGGCGGTACCGCCCGCTACGAGGTCCTCGACGGCGAGGTGCGGCACGCGGGCGGCGGGATGCGGGTGAAGAACGAGGACCCGGACAGACCTCTCACCCTCCGCAGGGGCACCGTCTTCAGGTCTCCGGCCGGTACCGCGTACGTGTCCCGGTTCGACGTGACCGTGCCGAAGGCGAAGCGCACGTTCGAGGTGGACCGCTTCAGGAACGGGGCGATGAAGCCGTGGAGGACGAAGGTGACCGCCTCCGAGCAGCGCGTCTTCGTGGAGGCGGTCGAGGAGGGGCCGCAGGCGGTGACCGGGAGGGCCGCCCAGTACCGGATCGAGGGACTCACGGGCAGGGCCGCGGACAACGCCTACGGCCTCGCCGAGAGGATCACCCTGGACAAGCAGGACTTCCAGGGGATCAGGGCGGCCTACGAATTCGACCCGGTCGCCGAGAAGTACGTCCCGGTCGCCCCCATGAAGGACGCCCGCTGGTACCCGACGCTCGTCGGCCTCGACGACGGCCGAGTGCTCGCGGTGTCCGGCCTCGACGACGTCGGCGAGATCCTCGCGGGCGGCAACGAGATCTACGACCCGAAGGCGAAGAAGTGGTCCGAGGGGCCCTTCCGCTACTTCCCGACCTACCCCGCGCTCTTCCTGACCAAGGGCGGCAAGCTCTTCTACCCGGGGGCGAACGCCGGCTACGGGCCCGCGGACAAGGGCCGGGTCCCCGGGCTGTGGGATCCGGAGAAGAACACCTTCACCGAGGTCGGCGGGCTGGCCGACGCCGACGAACTGGAGACCGCGGCCGCCCTGATGCTGCCGCCCGCGCAGGACCAGAAGGTGATGGTCCTCGGCGGCGGCGGGGTGGGCGAGTCCGGGAAGTCGACCGCCCGGACCGCCGTCGTCGACCTGACGGAGGACCGTCCCGTCTTCGAACGGGGACCCGACCTCCCGCAGGGCACGCGCTATCTGAACAGCGTGCTCATGCCGGACGACACCGTCTTCACCACCGGCGGCTCCAGGGACTACCGGGGGCGCGGCGCCAGCAACGTCCTCAAGGCGCAGTCCTACGACCCGGCGACCGGCGCGTTCACCGCGGCGGCCGCCCCGACCGTCGGCCGCAACTACCACTCGGAGGCGCTCCTGCTGCCCGACGGGCGGGTGGCGACCTTCGGCTCCGACTCGCTGTACGGCGACCGGGCCAACACCCGGCTCGGCAGGTTCGAGCAGCGGATGGAGGTCTACACACCGCCCGCGCTGCACCGGAGCGGGGGGACGCGGCCCGTGATCGGGAAGGGACCGGAGACGGTCACCCGCGGCGGCTCGGCGACGTACGCCGCGGAGGGCTCCGGGCGGATCGCGACGGCGCGGCTGATGCGGCCGAGCGCGGTCACGCACACCACCGACGTCGAGCAGCGCTCGATCGAGCTCGGCCTGAGGAAGACCCCGGGCAGGGTGACGGTCGCGGTCCCGGAGGATCCGGCGCTGGTACCGCCCGGCTGGTACATGCTCTTCCTCACGGATACGGAGGGGACACCGTCCGTGGCGAAGTGGGTCAGGGTGGGCTGAGGCCGTTCACGGGTCCGCGACCCCGGCGTGACGCGCCTTCCCCCGGAGCGCCAGGTGGTCGCGGCCCCCGGCGCCGTGGGCGGCGTGTGCCGGCCACCGTGGCCGAGGCCCCTGGAACAGAGGGGCGGTACCGAAGTGCGAGACAGGGCGGACCAGTATGTGACCAGTGGGTAAGGTCGTCCCGTGCCGAAGCCGCTCAGTCTTCCCTTCGATCCCATCGCCCGCGCCGAGGAACTCTGGAACCGGCGCTGGGGCCCGGTGCCCTCCATGGGCGCGATCACCTCGATCATGCGGGCGCAGCAGATCCTGCTCGCCGAGGTGGACGCGGTGGTGAAACCGTACGGGCTGACCTTCGCCCGGTACGAGGCGCTCGTCCTGCTCACCTTCTCGCAGGCCGGTGAGCTGCCGATGTCCAAGATCGGCGAGCGGCTGATGGTGCACCCCACCTCCGTGACCAACACCGTCGACCGGCTGGTGCGGTCGGGACTGGTCGACAAACGCCCCAACCCCAACGACGGACGCGGAACCCTCGCCTCCATCACGGAGAAGGGCCGCGAGGTCGTCGAGTCCGCCACCCAGGACCTGATGGCGATGGACTTCGGGCTCGGGGCCTACGACGCCGAGGAATGCGCCGAGATCTTCGCCATGCTGCGCCCCCTGCGGGTGGCCGCCCAGGACTTCGAGGACCGGTAGCCGCAGGGGCAGGGCGCTGCAAGATCGCCCGGACCGGCCGGATACGCTCGACGGCATGAAACGCAGCGTGCTGACCCGCTATCGGGTGATGGCCTACGTCACCGCCGTCATGTTGATGATCCTGTGCGTGTGCATGGTCTTCAAGTACGGATTCGACACCGGTGAGAGCGTGACCTTCGCGGTCTCGCAGCTCCACGGCGTCCTGTTCATCATCTACCTGGTCTTCGCCTTCGACCTGGGCTCCAAGGCGAAGTGGCCGATCGGCAAGCTGCTGTGGGTGCTGATCTCCGGCACCATCCCGACGGCCGCGTTCTTCGTCGAGCGCAAGGTCGTCCGCGAGGTCGAGCCGCTGATCACGGACGGCGCCGCGCGGCCCGTCAAGGTCTGACGCCCAGGCGTGACCGCGCCGCCACGGTCCGGCCGTACGGCGCAACCGCATCACCCCGAACCGCCCCGCGCACAAGCGCCGGGCGGTTTGCCATCGACATTTACTAGGACGTCCTAGTAAATTTGAACCATGGACGCTCACGCGATCGAGGAAGGCCGCCGCCGCTGGCAGGCCCGTTACGACAAGGCCCGCAAGCGCGACGCGGACTTCAGCACGCTCTCCGGGGACCCGGTGGAGCCCGCGTACGGGCCCCGCCCCGGTGACACGTACGAGGGCTTCGAGCGGATCGGATGGCCCGGCGAGTACCCGTTCACCCGGGGGCTCCACCCGACCGGCTACCGCGGCCGGACCTGGACCATCCGCCAGTTCGCCGGCTTCGGCAACGCGGAGCAGACCAACGAGCGGTACAAGACCATCCTGGCCAACGGCGGCGGCGGGCTCAGCGTCGCCTTCGACATGCCGACCCTGATGGGCCGCGACTCCGACGACCCCCGCGCACTCGGCGAGGTCGGCCACTGCGGGGTCGCCATCGACTCCGCCGCCGACATGGAGGTCCTCTTCAAGGACATCCCCCTCGGCGACGTCACCACCTCGATGACGATCAGCGGACCCGCCGTTCCCGTCTTCTGCATGTACCTGGTCGCCGCCGAGCGCCAGGGCGTCGACCCGGGCGTGCTCAACGGCACCCTGCAGACCGACATCTTCAAGGAGTACATCGCGCAGAAGGAGTGGCTCTTCCAGCCCGAGCCGCACCTGCGCCTCATCGGCGACCTGATGGAGCACTGCGCGCGGGACATCCCCGCCTACAAGCCGCTCTCGGTCTCGGGCTACCACATCCGTGAGGCCGGGGCGACGGCCGCGCAGGAGCTCGCCT
The DNA here is from genome assembly GCF_036345975.1 of Streptomyces clavifer. Classification (NCBI taxonomy): domain Bacteria; kingdom Bacillati; phylum Actinomycetota; class Actinomycetes; order Kitasatosporales; family Streptomycetaceae; genus Streptomyces; species Streptomyces clavifer. The sequence continues at coordinate 5,185,149 of NZ_CP107793.1, forward strand.
ACACCCTGGCCGACGGCTTCGGCTACGTGGAGCTCGGCCTCTCCCGCGGCCTGGAGGTCGACACCTTCGCCCCGGGGCTCTCCTTCTTCTTCGACGCGCACCTCGACTTCTTCGAGGAGATCGCCAAGTTCCGTGCGGCCCGGCGCATCTGGGCCCGCTGGATGAAGGAGACGTACGGCGCGCGCACCGACAAGGCGCAGTGGCTCCGCTTCCACACCCAGACCGCCGGGGTCTCGCTGACCGCCCAGCAGCCGTACAACAACGTCGTGCGCACGGCCGTGGAGGCCCTGTCCGCCGTCCTCGGCGGAACCAACTCCCTGCACACCAACGCCCTGGACGAGACGCTCGCCCTCCCGTCCGAGCAGGCGGCGGAGATCGCCCTGCGCACCCAGCAGGTGCTCATGGAGGAGACCGGCGTCGCCAACGTCGCGGACCCGCTGGGCGGTTCCTGGTACGTCGAGCAGCTCACCGACCGCATCGAGGCCGAGGCCGAGAAGATCTTCGATCAGATCAAGGAGCGCGGCACCCGGGCCCACCCCGACGGCAAGCACCCGATCGGCCCGATGACCTCCGGCATCCTGCGCGGCATCGAGGACGGCTGGTTCACCGGTGAGATCGCCGAATCCGCCTTCCAGTACCAGCAGTCGCTGGAGAAGGGCGACAAGCGGGTCGTGGGCGTCAACGTCCACCACGGGTCCGTCACCGGCGACCTGGAGATCCTGCGGGTCAGCCACGAGGTCGAGCGCGATCAGGTGCGCGAGCTCGCGGGTCGCAAGGAGGGCCGCGACGACGTACGGGTGCGCACCGCGCTCGACGCGATGCTGGCCTCCGCGCGCGACGGCTCCAACATGATCGCGCCGATGCTGGAGGCCGTACGGGCCGAGGCGACCCTCGGGGAGATCTGCGGCGTCCTGCGCGACGAGTGGGGCACCTACACGGAGCCGCCCGGCTTCTGACCTGTCGTCAGCGCCGGCTGGGCCGCGGCTCCCAGCCCCGAGAGCAGCAGCAGGGTGAAGCGCCGGGCCCAGTCGGTGTCGACGGGTTCGGCGCTCACCAGCGCCCGGTGCACCACCGCGCCGGCGATCACGTCGAAGACCAGATCAGCCGTACGGGCGGCCATCGCCGGGTCCGGTTCGGCGGGCAGTTCGCCTCGGTCCTGTGCGCGCTCGCGCCCCCGCAGGACCAGCCGCTTCTGCCGGGCCACGATCGAATCCCTGATCCGGCCCCGCAGTGCCTCGTCGCGTGTCGACTCCGCGACCACCGCCATCAGCGACGTCTTGGTCTCCGGCCGTTCCAGCAGCGCCGCGAACTGCAGCACCACGGCCTGCACGTCGGCCGCCAGGCTGCCGAGGTCGGGCAGTTCCAACTCGTCGAACAGGACCGCGACCGCGTCCACGACCAGCTCGTTCTTGCCGGCCCAGCGGCGGTAGAGAGTCGTCTTGGCGACCCCCGCCCGCGTCGCCACGTCCCCCATCGTCAGCTTCGACCAGCCGAGGTCGACCAGCGACGCACGGGTCGCCTCCAGGATCGCGGCGTCGGCCGCGGCGCTGCGGGGACGTCCGGATCGGGTGGGTTCGGCAGGGGGGCGGCTCGGCATGCGGCGACCATACCGGCCGGTAAGTACCGCTGACCGGCCCCGGGACCCGTGAGACAGATCACCGGGCGCTCTTGCCCGGGAGGGGGTCCGGACAGTTACGCTACGGGTCGTAGCGTAAGGACGACGGTCCGCCGGTCGTCCTCGCCACGACTGATCGACAACCACGTGCCGGGTGGGGACCCGGCATCGAGTACGGGGTTTTTCAGGGCCCCGGTGACCGTGTCCGTCCGTCCGCCCCGCACACCGGCGTGGCTGTGGACGGGGACGGTTCGCGGATCGCTTTCCGGAACGGTGCGCCCAGGGGGGAGGATGTACGTATGCAGCCTAGGAACATGTCCATGAGCGGCGTCGTCGACCTCGCCGCTGTCAAGGCGGCCGGCGAGGCCAAGGTGAAGGCGGAGCAGGCCCGCGCGGAGTCCGCCCGGCAGGGTGGCGGCGGCGCCGTCGCCCCTGCCTCCCTGGTGATCGACGTCGACGAGGCCGGCTTCGAGACCGACGTCCTCCAGCGCTCCACCGAAGTCCCCGTCGTGATCGACTTCTGGGCCGAGTGGTGCGAGCCGTGCAAACAGCTCGGCCCCCTCCTGGAGCGCCTCGCCGCCGAGTACAACGGCCGCTTCGTGCTGGCCAAGGTCGATGTCGACGCCAACCAGATGCTGATGCAGCAGTTCGGGATCCAGGGCATCCCCGCGGTCTTCGCCGTGGTGGCGGGGCAGGCCCTCCCGCTCTTCCAGGGGGCCGCCCCCGAGAGTCAGATCCGCGAGACGCTGGACCAGCTGATCCAGGTCGGTGAGGAGCGCTTCGGCCTCACCGGGATCGTGGTCGACCCGGACGCCGCCGTCGCCGGAGCCGAGGACGCCGTCCCGGCCGAGGTGCCCGCGGGGCCCTACGACGCGCTCCTGGAGACCGCCGCGGCGGCACTGGACGCCAATGACTTCGACGGTGCCGTGCAGGCGTACCGGAGTGTCCTCGCCGACGATCCGGGCAACACCGAGGCCAAGCTGGGCCTGGCCCAGGCGGACCTGCTCGGCAGGGTCGCGGGCCTGGACCCGCAGCAGGTCCGCAAGGACGCCGCGGAGAATCCGGCCGACCCGGCGGCGCAGATGACCGCCGCGGACCTGGATCTGGTGGGCGGTCACGTCGAGGACGCCTTCGGACGGCTGGTCGAGACGGTCCGCCGCAATTTCGGTGACGACCGGGACGCGGTGCGGGTGCGCCTCCTGGAGCTCTTCGAGGTGATCGGCCCCGAGGACCCCAGGGTCACCGCCGCGAGGACCGCCCTGGCGCGGGTCTTGTTCTGATGTGACAACACGGCCGTGGTGCCCCCCGGGGCGCCGCGGCCGTTTTCGCGGGCGGACGACAAGGGACGCCTGTGCTTTACCAAAACTTGACAAAAGTACGCGCTGTTACTGGCAGTAAAGCGCACCCTGGGATCTGTCCGCTTTCGGACCCCAATTTGCCCATTCGAGCGCACCTTTGGCGCCACCCTGTGTGGCCGGGCGGTATCCGCCTGTCGCACCCCGGTTATCGGGTCGTTACTAGCGAGTAACGACCCCCCTTGTGTCACGGGCGGGAATGCACCACGATCGGCCACGCCCGGTCCGACGCCCGCCAGCCCGACAGCCAGTCGGCTCCGGTGGCCTGTTGGGTCCCCACCGGGTGGTCGGCGGCAGTGCCGCCGATCGCGGACAGGGGGGTTCCTGCCCTCGGCAGGGCCTGTCCGAACCGGTTGCGCAGACGCGCGGCCAGTGGTTGTCGCTCGGGGGTGATCGCCGGTGACTCGGATGCGGTACGCGCCTCCGGTCCGGGCGCTCTCCTTCCCGAGGACGTAGCACTTCTCCCATCCCAGGACGGGCACGATGCCCGTACCGGAGATGTACGTCCGAGAAGGAGGAAATTTATGAGTTCCCAGGTTCGCGGTGGCACCAGATGGAAGCGTTTCGCTCTGGTCATGGTGCCGAGCGTCGTCGCGACCGCCGCAGTCGGCGTCGGTCTGGCGCAGGGTGCGCTGGCCGCGTCGTTCAGCGTGTCGGGTCAGAGCTTCAAGGTCCGCACCGACAGTCTCGTCGGCAAGGACTTCGTCCAGTACGGCAGCGTCGCTGTCGGCACGGACATGAAGGGTGAGAAGGCGGCGCACGCGGTGGCGGTGTCGGGCTTCAGCAGCGCGACGATCACCAACATGTGCCAGTCGGTCGTCACGCCGAACCTTCCGTTCGACCTTGGCAGCGTCACGCTGAGGCTGGAGGCCGGTACCAACGCGAAGAAGCCGGTCGAGGCGACGAATCTGTACCTGGACGTCGCTCAGCTCGACGCCGACGCGTCGTTCAAGAACATCGACATCGGTGTCGCGGCGGGTTCCCTCAAGAACCCGAACAGGCCCGGATCGATCGGCATCCAGCCGGGCACGCAGGCGAATGCGAACGGATTCGCGCAGCGTGCGGAGGAGGCCGTCCTGACCGACGTCAAGCAGACGGCGTGGGCGACCACCGCCGGCACCTTCAAGCTCAGCGACCTGAAGCTGCGGCTGCACAGCGGTACCGACGAGCAGTGCTTCTGAGGCACGTGACCGGGTGGCCGGAGTGCTCTCCCAGGGCCTTCGGCCGCCCACCCCTTCTTCTCACCGCAGTACCGGTTCCAGGGAGCTGTTTTCCATGAGCCCCGAGTCCACAGGGCAGAACGAGCACTACCTCACCGTCTTCCGGCGGGGATTCCGCACCTGGCGGGGTAACCGGCCGTTCTGGGCGGGCCTGTTCACCATGGTCGGTGGTGTACCCATCGCCTACTTCCCGTACGCCAACATGCACCTCGGCAACATGACGCTGGCGATGTCCACCACGGCCGGTGCGGGGTCGCTGATCATCGGGGTCCTGCTCATCACGCTGGGCCTGACCATGTGGTTCCAGCCCATCGTCAGGGTGTTCGCCGGAGTCGCGGCGATCCTGCTGGCGCTGATCTCCATCCCCGTCGCCAACATCGGCGGATTCCTGATCGGCTTCGTCTTCGCCCTCCTGGGCGGAGCCCTGTCCGTCTCCTGGGCCCCGGGCGGTCCCGAGGCCGCCGCAGACCTCGACGCCGCCCGCCCGAGGGCGCAGACCGCCGAAGGCGTACCCGGGACGGAGGGGACCGCGCCGCAGTACTACGACCCGACCGCGGTCCCGCAGCAGCCGTCGCCGTACGACAAGTCGCTCGAGGTCGACAGCGGGGGGCATCGTGCGGGGTGACGAGACAGGGACGGGCGACTTCGGGCCCGAGAACGTCCGCGAGCCGAAAGGGCCCCGCCACGCGGCGCCCAGGAAGTCGCTGCTGACGAAGCTGCACATGCCCGCGGGCAAGAAGGCGTTCGCGCTCGCCGCGATGCCCACGGCGGTGTTCGTCGGCATGGGACTCACTCCCAGGTTCGCGCTGGCCGACGACAACGACATCCCCTTCGCCCCCGGTCCCTGTGTGACGCGCTCCGACGAACCGAGCGAATCCGAGGAGCCGAAGGCGACGCCGACACCCGGCGCCACGTCCACCGGCGATGCCGAGGACACGGGCGAGAAGCCGGACACGGGCGAGGAGCCGGACACGGGCGGGACCGAGGCCCCGAAGCCGTCGGCGAGTGCGAGTGCGCCCGCGGAGGCCCCGACGTCCGAGGACAAGGCAGCGGCGACGCCCAGCGCGACCCCGACGCCCACCAAGCCGGTGAACCCGCTCGACCCGCTCGGTGTCGGTGACGCCCTCAAGGACCTGCTCGACGGACCGGACAAGGAGACGGCGAGCCCGTCCCCGAGCGCCACCACCGGGGCCCCGGATCCGAAGCCTACGGAGACCGCGACCACCGATCCGGTCGAGGAGGCCACCGACGGCGCGAAGGACGAGGCCGACGAGACCGCCGACGCCATCCGGGACGCGGCCGACAAGGCCGGCAAGGACGTCGAGGAGCTCGACGAGGACGTCAAGGGTCTCGACCCCGTCAAGGACGAGGACGTGCCGGACGGCGCCAAGGAGCGCTTCCCCTGCCCGACCGCTGACCCCGAGGCGCTCGCCGCCGCCGATCTGGAGCAGGGCCTTCCGCTGCTCCCGGACGACCCGTGGATCCTGGAGTCGTCGCGGCTCACGCTCAACGGGCTCGACTACGCGGGCATCGTCGAGGTGAAGACGTACAACGGCACCGTCAAGAAGGCGCTGAAGTTCACCGCCGGCAGCATCGACATCAAGGACCTGCACCAGCTGACGACGGGCCCGGCCGGTGCGACCGGTCACGTCAAGGCGCGCGGCGGCTCCACGTCGACGATCCGCGACGGTGAGGTGACGATGTACACGGAGGAGCTGAAGGGCAACCTCTTCGGCCTCATCCCGATCACCTTCAGCCCGGAGACCCCGCCGCCGCTGAACGTACCGTTCGCCTTCTTCACCGACGTGAAGGTGACCCAGGCCGGCCAGTTCGGCGGCACGCTCACGGTGCCCGGCCTGCAGAACTACTTCACCGGCGGCAACAGCTAGACCCCACCGACCCGTTCGGGAGCCGCACAGCACCGCGGGCCGCCCCCCTCACCGAGGGGGGCGGCCCGCAGCCGTGTCGCGCCGGGGAGCCGGTCACCGCGTGCGAACGCGGCGCCCTCGCGGACGCGGCCGGCTCCCGGGCCGGCTACGTACACTGACGGGCATGGCATGCCGCATCAGTGAACTGGTCCTGGACGCAGCCGATCCCGACCGGCTCGCCGCCTTCTGGAGCGAGGTCCTCGGCTACGTCGAACTCGGCCGGGAGGACGACGGGAGCATCGAGATCGGGCCGCCGGACCTGGGTTTCGGAGGCCCGCAGCCCACCCTCGTCCTCAGCCCCGGCAGCGACCCGAGGCCCGGGAAGCTGCCCCTGCACATCGACGTCAACGCCACCGACCGCGATCAGGACGCCGAGCTGGAGCGACTGCTCGCCCTCGGCGCCAGGCCCGCCGACGTCGGCCAGACCGGCACCGAGGGCTGGCACGTCCTGGCCGACCCGGAAGGCAACGAGTTCTGCCTCCTCCGTGCCCGGATCCAGCCCGTCTGACCCCGCGCATCCCGGCGTCCGGGACCGATCCCCTGGGCGCCGTCCGACTTCGCTGTTGGACCGGATCGCCGGGACGTGCGGCCCGGAGCGTTCGGCCACCGCCGCGCGCACCGTCCGGCGTCCCCGGCCTGTTCCCGGAGGCCGGGCCCTCTCGCAGGACCGCGGAAGACATGGCGGGGCGGGCGGACCGGTCCCGGCGCGGACGCTCGCGCCGGGTACGGCTGTGGCCCGCACCCCCGGCACATGCCGATCGGGGGTGCGGGCCACAGCCGCAGGAGGGGGGAGCGTCAGTCGCGCTTCTCGCCGCCCAGGTGGTGGACCCGGACCATGTTCGTGGTGCCGGCGACACCGGGGGGCGAGCCGGCGGTCATCACCATGACGTCGCCGGTGCTGTAGCGGTTCAGCTTCAGGAGCTCCTCGTCGACCAGGGCGACCATCGCGTCCGTGTTGTTCACGTGCGGCACCACGTGGGACTCGACGCCCCAGCTCAGCGCGAGCTGGTTGCGCGTGGACTCGTCCGTGGTGAAGGCCAGGATCGGCTGGGCAGCGCGGTAGCGGGAGAGACGGCGGGCGGTGTCACCGGACGAGGTGAACGCGACCAGCGCCTTGCCGTCCAGGAAGTCCGCGATCTCGGCGGCCGCGCGGGCCACCGAACCGCCCTGCGTACGGGGCTTCTTGCCCGGGACGAGGGGCTGGAGGCCCTTGGACAGGAGCTCCTCCTCGGCGGCGACGACGATCTTCGACATCGTCTTGACCGTCTCGATCGGATACGCGCCCACGGAGGACTCCGCGGACAGCATGACCGCGTCCGCGCCGTCCAGGATCGCGTTGGCGACGTCGGACGCCTCGGCGCGGGTGGGCCGCGAGTTGGTGATCATCGACTCCATCATCTGGGTCGCCACGATCACCGGCTTGGCGTTGCGGCGGCACAGCTCGATGAGGCGCTTCTGCACCATCGGGACCTTCTCGAGCGGATACTCGACGGCGAGGTCACCGCGGGCGACCATCACACCGTCGAAGGCGGCGACGACGCCCTCCATGTGCTCGACGGCCTGCGGCTTCTCGACCTTGGCGATGACGGGGACCCGGCGGCCCTCCTCGTCCATCACCTTGTGCACGTCCTTGACGTCCTCGGCGTCCCGCACGAAGGACAGGGCGACCATGTCGCAGCCCATCCGCAGGGCGAACCGCAGGTCGTCGACGTCCTTCTCGGACAGTGCGGGCACGTTCACCGCGGCACCGGGCAGGTTGATGCCCTTGTGGTCGGAGATGACACCGCCCTCGATGACGATGCTCGTCACCCGGGGGCCGTCGACGGAGACGACCTTGAGCTCGACGTTGCCGTCGTTGATCAGGATCGGGTCGCCCTTGGTGACGTCTCCCGGCAGCCCCTTGTAGGTCGTACCGCAGATCGACTTGTCGCCCGGGACGTCCTCGGAGGTGATGATGAACTCGTCCCCGCGGACCAGCTCGACGGGGCCCTCGGCGAACTTCGCCAGGCGGATCTTCGGGCCCTGGAGGTCGGCGAGCACCCCGACCGCGCGGCCGGTCTCGGCGGCGGCCTGGCGGACCCGGTCGTAACGGCCTTGGTGCTCCTCGTGGGAGCCGTGACTGAAGTTGAAGCGGGCCACACTCATGCCGGCCTCGATCAGAGCGACGAGCTGCTCATGGGAGTCGACGGCGGGACCGAGGGTGCAGACGATTTTGGAACGGCGCATGAGGCGGATCCTATCGGTTTGTTTCGCTGCGGAATATTCCGTCTGGTGGAAGATACAAAGGGGCGCGGGTCCGCTCAGTTGTGGACCAGTGCGAAGGTCTGGCCGGCGATCTCCAGTTCCTCGTCCGTGGGCACCACGGCGACGGCCACCCGGGCGTCATCGGGGGAGATCAGCCGTGGTTCGCCGGACCGAACGGCGTTGCGGTCCGGGTCCACCGCGAGGCCGAATCCCTCCAGTCCCGCGATCGCAGCCTCCCGCACCGGCGCCGAGTTCTCCCCGACCCCCGCCGTGAACACCACGGCGTCCACCCGGCCGAGGACCGCCGAATAGGCGCCGATGTACTTCTTCAGCCGGTGGACGTAGACGTCGAAGGCGAGTGCGGCACGCTCGTCGCCCTCCTCCACCCGGCGCCGGATCTCCCGCATGTCGTTGTCACCGCAGAGGCCGACCAGGCCGCTCCGCTTGTTCAGCAGGTCGTCGATCTCGTCCACCGACATGCCCGCCACGCGCTTGAGGTGGAAGGTGACGGCCGGGTCGACGTCCCCCGAACGCGTACCCATGACCAGCCCCTCCAAGGGGGTCAGTCCCATGGACGTCTCCACGCACCGGCCGCCGGCCACCGCGGAGGCGGACGCGCCGTTGCCCAGGTGCAGCACGATGACGTTCACGTCCGCCACCGGGCGGCCCAGCAGCTCGGCCGTCCGGCGGGACACGTACGCGTGCGAGGTGCCGTGGAAGCCGTAGCGGCGGATCCGGTGCGCGTCGGCGGTCTCCACGTCGATCGCGTACCGCGCCGCGTGCTCCGGCATCGTCGTGTGGAACGCCGTGTCGAAGACCGCCACCTGCGGAAGGTCGGGCCGCAGCGCCTGTGCCGTACGGATCCCTGTGATGTTCGCCGGGTTGTGCAGGGGGGCCACCGGGACCAGCCGCTCGATCTCCTGGAGCACCTCGTCGGTGACCACGGTGGGCTCGCTGAACCTCAGCCCTCCGTGCACCACCCGGTGGCCGATCGCCGCCAGCTCCGGTGAGTCCAGGCCGAGGCCGTCGGCCGCCAGCTCCTCGGCCGCCGCCTTCAGCGCCTGCTCGTGATCGGCGATCCGGCCGGTGCGCTCGCGGGGCGCGCCGCCGCCGGCCGACGGCGTGTGCACCAGCCGGGAGGTCTCCTCGCCGATCCGTTCGACCAGGCCGGTCGCCAGCCGGGAGCGGTCGCGCATGTCCAGGAGCTGGTACTTCACCGAGGAGGACCCCGAGTTGAGGACCAGCACCCGGCTCGCCCGGCCGTCGGTGGTGTGCGTGGGGGTCATCCGGTCTGCTCCTCGTCCTGCGCCTGGATCGCCGTGATGGCCACGGTGTTCACGATGTCCTGCACGAGGGCGCCGCGTGAGAGGTCGTTGACCGGCTTGCGCAGCCCCTGCAGGACCGGGCCGACCGCGACGGCGCCCGCCGAACGCTGGACGGCCTTGTAGGTGTTGTTGCCGGTGTTGAGGTCCGGGAAGATCAGCACGGTCGCCCGGCCCGCCACCTCCGACGCCGGCAGCTTGGTCGCGGCGACGGAGGGCTCGACCGCCGCGTCGTACTGGATGGGCCCCTCGATCCTCAGGTCCGGCCTGGACGCGCGCACCCCCTCCGTGGCCTTCCGCACCTTGTCGACGTCCGCACCCGTGCCCGAGGTGCCCGTCGAGTACGACAGCATCGCGATCCGGGGGTCCACACCGAAGCGTGCGGCCGTGACCGCCGACTGCACCGCGATGTCCGCGAGCTGCTCCGCGTCCGGATCGGGATTGACCGCGCAGTCGCCGTACACCAGGACCTTGTCGGCGAGGCACATGAAGAAGACCGAGGAGACGATCGAGGCGTCCGGCTTCGTCTTGATGATCTCGAAGGCGGGGCGGATGGTCGCCGCGGTGGAGTGCACCGACCCGGAGACCATGCCGTCGGCCAGACCCTCCTGGACCATCAGCGTGCCGAAGTAGTTCACGTCCGCCACGACGTCGTACGCGAGCTCCACCGTCACCCCGCGGTGCGCGCGCAGCAGGGCGTACTGCTCGGCGAAGCTCTGACGCAGCTCGGAGGTCTGCGGGTCGATCAGCTGCGTGTCGGCGAGATCGATGCCGAGGTCGGCGGCCTTCTTGCGGATGACGTCCACATCGCCGAGGAGGGTCAGGTCGCACACGTCGCGGCGCAGCAGCACGTCGGCGGCGCGCAGGACGCGTTCCTCCGTACCCTCGGGCAGGACGACCCTGCGCCGGTTCGAGCGGGCCTGTTCCAGCAGCTCGTGTTCGAACATCATGGGGGTGACACGGCCACTGCGCGCCACGGAGATCCGCTCCAGCAGGGCGCCGGTGTCCACGTGCCGTTTGAAGAGGCCCAGCGCGGTCTCCGCCTTGCGGGGCGTGGCCGCGTTCAACTTTCCTTCCAGGGCGAAGAGTTCGGCCGCCGTGGGGAAGGAGCCGCCGGACACCGCGACGACCGGGGTGCCGGGGGCGAGGCGGGCGGCCAGCCTGAGTATCTCCTCGCCGGGGCGCTCGTCCAGGGTCAGCAGGAGACCGGCGATGGGCGGGGTCCCCGCACTGTGCGCGGCGAGCGAACCGATGACCAGGTCCGCGCGGTCGCCGGGGGTCACGACCATGCAGCCCGGGGTCAGGGCCTTCAAGAGGTTGGGCAGCATCGCGCCGCCGAAGACGAAGTCCAGCGCGTCCCTGGCCAGGCCCGAGTCGTCGCCGAGGAGGACCGTTCCGCCCAGCGCCGTGGTGATCTGGGCGACGGTCGGTGCGGAGAGCGCCGGATCGTCCGGCAGCACCGAGCAGGGGACCGGCAGCCGGGCCGCCAGCCGTTCGGCGATCTCCGCACGGTCCTCGGACGCCACCCGGTTCACGATCATCGCCAGCACGTCGCAGCCCAGGCCCGCGTACGCCCGGTAGGCGTTGCGCGTCTCGGCCCGGACGGACTCCGCGTCCTGTCCCTTGCCGCCCACCACCGCGATCACGGAGGCGCCGAACTCGTTGGCGAGCCGGGCGTTCAGCGCCAGCTCGTCCGGAAGCTGGGTGGCGGCGAAGTCGCTGCCGAGGACCAGGACGACCTCGTAGTCGCGGGCCACCCGGTGGAATCGCTCCACGAGCCGCGAGACCAGCTCGTCGGTACCCTGCTCCGCCTGGATCGTCGAGGCCTCGTGGTAGTCCAGGCCGAAGACGGTCTCCGGACTCTGCGAGAGCCGGTAACGGGCCCGCAGCAGCTCGAACAGCCGGTCCGGTCCGTCGTGGACCAGTGGCCGGAAGACACCGACCCGGTCCACCTGACGCGTCAGTAGCTCCATGACTCCCAGATCGACGACCTGTCGGCCGTCTCCCCGGTCGATACCGGTCACGTACACGCTGCGCGCCACGCGTGCTCTCCCGTCCTGTTCGGCTGGTAATGCCCCCTTGACGATACCTACGGGGGCAGGTACGCCGCCCGCCGGGAGGAGGCCGCCGCGCGCGCTGCTCCGGCGGGTGCCGGAGCAGCCGGGAGCGCGGTGGCGGGACCCGGCGTGGGACAATCGTGATGGCTCACGGTACGGGGGTTCCCGAGAGGCACCCTGAGCGGACCGGACCTAGCGAGCAGGAGACAGAGCACGATGCGCATCGGAATTCTCACCGCAGGCGGCGACTGCCCCGGCCTGAACGCCGTGATCCGGTCGGTCGTCCACCGTGCCGTGGTGGGGCACGGCGATGAGGTCATCGGCTTCGAGGACGGCTTCAAGGGGCTGCTCGACGGCCACTTCCGGCCTCTCGACCTCAACGCGGTCAGCGGCATCCTGGCCCGCGGCGGCACGATCCTGGGCTCGGCCAGGCTGGAGCGCGACCGCCTGCGCGAGGCCGCGGAGAACTGCGAGGAGCTGTCCCGCCGTTACGGCATCGACGCCCTCATCCCGATCGGCGGCGAGGGCACCCTCACGGCGGCCCGGATGCTCTCGGACGCGGGAATGCCCGTCGTCGGCGTCCCGAAGACGATCGACAACGACATCTCCGCCACCGACCGGACGTTCGGCTTCGACACCGCGGTGGGCGTCGCCACCGAGGCCATAGACCGTCTCAAGACCACCGCCGAATCGCACCAGCGCGTGATGGTGGTCGAGGTCATGGGCCGCCACGCGGGCTGGATCGCTCTGGAGTCCGGCATGGCCGGCGGTGCCCACGGCATCTGTCTTCCGGAGCGGCCCTTCCAGGTCGACGACCTGGTCAAGATGGTCGAGGAGCGCTTCGCGCGCGGCAAGAAGTTCGCCGTCATCTGCGTCGCCGAGGGTGCGCACCCGGCCGAGGGCTCCATGACCTACGCCAAGGGCGAGATCGACCAGTTCGGCCACGAGCGCTTCCAGGGCATCGGCAACCAGCTGGCCGGCGAGCTCGAACGCCGGCTCGGTAAGGAGGCCCGGCCCGTCATCCTCGGCCATGTCCAGCGAGGCGGCACCCCGACGGCGTACGACCGCGTCCTCGCGACCCGCTTCGGCTGGAACGCGGTGGAGGCCGTGCACCGGGGTGACTTCGGCCGGATGACGGCCCTGCGCGGCACCGAGATCGCCATGGTCCCGCTGGCGGACGCCGTGACCCGGCTGAAGACCGTGCCCGGCGACCGGATGTACGAGGCCGAGTCGGTCTTCTGACCGGAGCGGCGCGCGGCGCCCCTTCCCCGCCGGCCGGAAGGCCCGCGAGTGGCCCCGGCCGTCCCTCGCGGTCGGCCGGGGCCACTCGTCGTCTCCTCGGACGATCGGGTTCACGTGCCGATTTCCCGGACGGTCGGGGCACGCGTTGCCCCCGCGGACGATCGGGGGCGCGCGTTCCTCCCGCGGACGGCCACTCGCCGGCCCCCGCGGGAGGATCGGAGCCGCCCCCGGGAGGCCGGAGCAGGCGCCCCCGGGTGGCCGGATCAGATCCCCGCGGTCCGCCAGAACTGCTCGACGACCCGCACCAGGAACTCCCGCGCGTCGATCTCCGCCTCGGTCCGCTCGCGGCCGGCGCTGTTCCACGCCTGCGTCGACACGATCAGCGCCTGGTAGTCGGTGTGCAGCTGTTCCAGCACGTTCTGGACCAGGACCCGGTCCAGCGGCACGATCTTGGCCACCGGCTTGACGTATGCCTGCCAGCGCGTCGCCACGGCCTTGCTCAGCAGCTCCGCCAGCTCCTCGTTGCGGCCGGTCGCGGTGAGGAACTGGGCGGCCGACATGTCCAGCGTCTGGCAGAGGGCCACGGCCTGGCGCTCGTTGCCGCGCCAGCGGCCCGAATCCTCGATCCGCTGGTACGCGGCGGCCGTCATCCCGAGCGTCCGCGCCAGGTCCTCCACCCCGATGTCGCGGGACTGCCGGTGCTCGCGCAACGTGCTCGCGGCAGCCAGCAGTTCGCCGGGGGCGCACCACAGCACACCTGCGAGGGCCGTCAGTTCGCGTTCGCCCGGCAGGGCCACACCACGCTCCCAGGCCATGACGGTCTCGGCGGTTATCTGCAGTCCGTACTGGGCGCCCAGGCCGTACGCAACATGTCCGGGAGCCATTCCCAGCGCTTCGCGAAGTCGGCGTGCGGCGGGAGCATTGAAGGGCGGAGTCGTGTGCACGGCTTCACCGTATGAGCACAAGAAGCGCCTGGCTACAGGCTGTTCCTAACAGTTCACCCTTCGTATGATCCTCCTAGGGGGAGTTTCGCCCGACGTCGTCGCCTAGGGGCGGGTTTCGGCCACCCATGTGTAGTGCAGCTCGGGCCGGCCGACCTGACCGTAGCTCGGCCGCCGCACGGCGCGGCCCGCCGTCACCAGATGCTCCAGATAGCGGCGCGCGGTGATCCGGGAGATCCCCAGCCCCTCCCCGGCGGCCGACGCCGTCACCCCGTCCGGGGACTCCCGCAGGGTCCGTGTCACGGCCGCCAGCGTCGGGCCGCTCAGCCCCTTGGGCAGGCTGGCCGGGTCCGCCACCCGCAGGGCGCCCAGCGCCCGGTCCACCTCTTCCTGGCCGCTCGCCTCGCCCGCCGCCGCCCGGAACGCGGCATAGCGCAGGAGCCGGTCCCGCAGGGTGGGGTAGGTGAAGGGCTTCAGCACGTACTGGACGACGCCGAGCGACACGCCTTCCCGCACCACCGCCAGATCGCGCGCCGACGTCACCGCGATGACGTCGGCACCGTGTCCGGCGGCCCGCAGCGAGCGCAGCAGCTGGAGGCCGTGTCCGTCGGGCAGGTACAGGTCGAGCAGCAGGAGGTCCACCGGCATGCGGTCCAGGGCCCGCACGGCCGCCGCCCTGGTGTGGGCGACGGCGGCCACCTCGAAACCCGGCACCCGGCCCACGTACAGCTGATGGGCGTCCGCCGCCACCGGGTCGTCCTCCACGACCAGCACCCGGATCACGCCGTCCGCACCCGTGATGCCGTCTCTGCCGGGTGCGTCGCCCCGGCCGCCCGGGTCGCTCACGCCCTTTGTCCCGCTCATGCCGTGGCCACCTCCGCCGTACGGCCCGCGAGCGGTAGCCGCACCGTGAACTCCGCGCCGCCGACCGGACCCCGGTCCAGGGTGACCGTCCCCCCGTTGCGGTGGACCGCCTGGCGCACCAGGGCCAGCCCCAGCCCGCGCCCCGTGCCGTGCGTCGTCCAGCCGCGCCGGAACACCTCGTCCGCGTCGTCCGGACCGATCCCCCCGCCGGTGTCCGCGACCCGCAGCAACAGCTCCCCGCCTTCGGTGAGCGCGGTCACGGTCACCAGGGCCCGCGTCGCGGTGCGCTGCGCGGGCAGCGGCGCCTCGCCGCCCGTCCCCGCCTCCGAAGCGGCGTCCACCGCGTTGTCGATCAGGTTGCCGAGGATCGTCACCAGGTCGCGCGGTGCCATGGACCGCGGCAGCGCCCCGTCGTCGATCAGGCTGTCCTCCGCGAGCACCAGCTCCACACCACGCTCGTTGGCCTGCGCCGCCTTGCCGAGCAGCAGCGCGGCCAGGACCGGCTCGGCCACCGCCCCCACGACCCGGTCGGTGAGGACCTGCGCCAGCTCCAGCTCCGCCGTCGCGAACTCCACCGCCTCCTCGACCCGGTCCAGCTCGATCAGCGAGACCACGGTGTGCAGCCTGTTCGCCGCCTCGTGGGCCTGCGAGCGCAGGGCCATGGTGAAACCCCGCTCCGAGTCGAGCTCGCCCGACAGGGCCTGCAGCTCCGTGTGGTCCCGCAGGGTCACCACGGTGCCGCGCTGCTCGCCGCCGACCACGGGGCTGGTGTTGACGACGATCACCCGGTCCGACGTCAGGTGCACCTCGTCGACCCGGGGCTCGGCCGCCAGCAGGGCCCCGGTGAGCGGCGCCGGGAGGGCGAGCTCGTCGACCTTGCGGCCCACCGACGCGTGCGTCAGGCCGAGGAGCTCCCGGCCCGCATCGTTGATCAGCGCGATCCGGCGCTGCCCGTCCAGCATCAGCAGTCCTTCGCGCACCGCGTGCAGGGTGGCCTCGTGGTAGTCGTGCATCCGGCCCAGCTCGCGGGCGTTCATCCCGTGCGTGTGCCGGCGCAGCCTGGCGTTGATCACGTACGTCCCGAGCCCGCCGAGCGCCAGCGCCGCACCCGCCGCCATCCCCAGGGCGCCGAGCTGTTCGCGCACCTGGGTGGAGACCCGCTCGACGGTGATGCCGGCGCTCACCAGGCCGACGATCCTGTCCCCGTCGCGGATCGGCGTGACGACCCGTATCGACGGCCCCAGGGTGCCGGTGTACGTCTCCGTGAAGGTCTCGCCGCGCAGGGCCGGGGCGGTGTTCCCGATGAAGGTCCGGCCGATCTCCGAGGGGTGCGGGTGGGTCCAGCGCACGCGGTCCGGATCCATGATCGTGACGAACGCGATGCCGGTGTCCGCACGGACCCGCTCCGCGTACGGCTGGAGTACGGCGGACGGATCCGGGGTACGGATCGCCTCCCGCACGGTCGGAGATCCGGCCAGGGCGAGGGCCGCGGTCCGCACCTGCCGGTCCGCGGTCTCCTCCGCCTGCGCCCTGCCGGAGGCGTACGCGAAGAAGGCGCACCCGGCCACGACCGCGGCCACGAGCAGGGCCTGCATCGCGAAGAGCTGGCCGGCCAGACTGCGGGGGAGCGTGCGGGACAGGCGCATGGCCCCAGTCTGCCTGCCGCGGCCCACCGGCCCAAGGTGGCTCGAAAGCGTCCGTGAACGATATGAACGCAAGGGTGACCGCCGTCACAGGGAAGTGAATAGTCACCGGGGCCCCCAGGGACGGGGAGCGACCGCAACCCCGAGGAGACCCCCGTGGCAGAGAAAGCCGCACGACGGGACCGTACGCACTATCTCTACCTGGCCGTGATCGCCGCCGTGGTGCTGGGCATCACGGTGGGCTTCGTCGCCCCGGGTGTCGCCGTGGAGCTCAAGCCCATCGGCGCCGGCTTCGTCAACCTCATCAAGATGATGATCTCGCCGATCATCTTCTGCACGATCGTGCTGGGCGTCGGCTCCGTGCGCAAGGCCGCCAAGGTCGGCGCCGTCGGCGGCCTCGCCCTCGGCTACTTCCTGGTGATGTCGACCGTGGCCCTGGCCATCGGCCTCGTCGTCGGCAACCTGCTGGAGCCCGGCTCCAGCCTCCACCTCACCGAGGCGGCCCGTGCCGCCGGCGAGAAGCAGGCGTCGGGAGCCAGCGAGTCCACCGTGGACTTCCTGCTCGGCATCATCCCGACGACCATGGTCTCGGCCTTCACCGAGGGTGAGGTCCTGCAGACCCTGCTCATCGCCCTGCTCGCGGGCTTCGCCCTGCAGGCCATGGGCTCGGCCGGTGAGCCGATCCTGCGCGGCATCGGACACATCCAGCGCCTCGTCTTCCGCATCCTCGCCATGATCATGTGGGCGGCCCCGGTCGGCGCCTTCGGAGCGATCGCGGCGGTGGTCGGCGAGACCGGCCTGGACGCGCTGAAGTCCCTCGCGGTCATCATGATCGGCTTCTACGTCACCTGTGCGCTCTTCGTGTTCGTGATCCTGGGCGCGATCCTGCGACTGGTGGCCGGGGTCAACATCCTCGCCCTGCTGAAGTACCTGGGCCGTGAGTTCCTGCTCATCCTCTCCACCTCCTCCTCCGAGTCGGCCCTGCCGCGGCTGATCGCGAAGATGGAGCACATGGGCGTCAGCAAGCCCGTCGTCGGCATCACCGTGCCGACCGGCTACTCCTTCAACCTCGACGGCACCGCGATCTACCTCACGATGGCCTCGCTCTTCATCGCCAACGCGACGGGCGACCCGCTGAGCATCAGCGAGCAGATCTCGCTGCTGATCTTCATGGTGATCGCCTCGAAGGGCGCAGCCGGCGTCACCGGCGCCGGACTGGCCACCCTGGCGGGCGGCCTGCAGTCCCACCGCCCCGACCTGGTCGACGGCGTCGGCCTGATCGTCGGCATCGACCGCTTCATGAGCGAGGCCCGCGCCCTGACGAACTTCGCGGGCAACGCGGTCGCCACGGTGCTGGTCGGCACCTGGACCAAGGAGATCGACCGGGCCCGGGTGGACCAGGTCCTCTCCGGCGCCCTCCCGTTCGACGAGAAGACGATGACGGACGACCACCACCCCGCCGAGGCGGACGCCGACGCGGACGTCCCGGAGGCCAGGGACAGCGGCGAGGACAAGCCGTCGCTCGCGAAGGTCTGAGGCACGGAAGGCCCGGCCCCGGGACGCTCTCGGGCCCCGGGAGGTTCTAGCGGCGCCCCGGGAATCCAGAGGCCTGCAACTCCGGCCAGAGGGTCTCCGGCCCCACGACGGCCCGAGGCTCCTGTGGGGCCCGGGGCCCTGGGCCCCACAGTCCGCGAGGCACCCCGCCGAGGGCTTCCCCCCGGACCTCGGCCGCCTCGCCCCGAACCGCCCGCACCGTCACGGTGCGGGCGGTTCGCGCTCCGCAGGGCGGGGCTCCGCCGGGCACCCGCACGGCCCGGCCCTTGCCTTGACGCCGACGGTCGGCGCCCGCCCGAAGCGCCGCCTCCTCCAGGACCTTGAGGACGTCTTCGCGGCACCGTAGGAAGGTCGTTGGGGGATCGCGGACACCCCTACGTGCCGTATGCCCCAGTGTGTCCGTCCGTAGCTTCCCGCCGACCTGGCGCTTGGGTAGGTTGGCGGGTTCGGGGCGGGATGGGTGGGGGTTTTTGTGGGTGAGGGTGCTCGGTTGTGTCCGGAGTGTGGGGCCGGGATGCCGGTGGACAGCCGGTTCGCGGCCTGGTGCGGCGTCTGCGACTGGAACGTGGACCCCGCTGAACCGGCGGAGGAACCGGGCCGGCTCGCGAGGGTGCGCCGCACACTGGCCCGCCGGCACGGCGAGCGGCTGCTCGCCGAGGTGAGTGCCGGCGGGGCACTCCGTCCGGGCAAGGACACCTCCGCCCTGCTGGCCCACGGGATCGCGCTCGCGGTTCACGGAGTGACCGTCGCCCTGGTGGCGGGGGGCGTCTGGTGTGTGGTGGGCGGATGGGGCAACCCCGTCGTGGTGGTGGCGGGGCTCTTCCTCGTCGCGCTGGGATGGAGCCTCAGGCCGCGGTTGCCGCGGCTGCCCAAGGACGCGCTCCTGCTGTACCGCGCCGATGCGCCCGCCCTGTACGGACTGATCGACGAGATCGCCCGGGTGGCCGGTACCAGGAGTGTGGACGTGATCGCGGTCGACGCCGATGTCAACGCGAGCGTGACGACCTGCGGTGTGCGCGGCCACCGTCTCCTGACGCTG
Source organism: Streptomyces clavifer (assembly GCF_036345975.1). Lineage (NCBI taxonomy): Bacteria > Bacillati > Actinomycetota > Actinomycetes > Kitasatosporales > Streptomycetaceae > Streptomyces > Streptomyces clavifer. Next base: position 5,204,173 of record NZ_CP107793.1, read on the forward strand.
GGGCTGCCCCTGTGGGAGACACTCGAACACCGGCAGCGGATCGCCCTGCTGGGCCACGAGCTGGGGCACTACAGCAACGGTGACACCCGACGCGGAGCCGTCTTCGGCACCGCGTACCGCTCGTTGACCATCTGGCACTACTACCTGGAGCCGACCGAGGACCCCGCGCCGCTGGAGATGCTGGCGAACCTCGTCTACCTGGTGCCCCGTTCGCTGGTCTCGGGCCTGCTGATGCTGCTCGACCAGCTGACCCTGCGGTCCAAGCAGCGCGCCGAGTACCTCGCCGACTCCGTTGCCGCCCAGGCCGGTTCCACCGAGGCGGCCGTGGAACTCCTGGACCGGCTGCTCGTCGCGGAGTCCGTCCACATCGCCCTGCGGCGCGAGAGCATCAGACTCCGCGCCCTCCCACGCAGTGCCGGCCGGTCCGAGGGGCGGCAGGACGGACTGTGGGAGGTCCTCGCGGCCCACGTCGAGTCGATTCCGGAGCACGAGTACGAGAGGCAGCGGCGCGTCGGCGCGCGGAGGGGGCACAGCGTCGACGACACCCATCCGCCGACACATCAGCGTCGCGCATGCCTGCTCGTCGGGGCGCCCGTACCCGCGGCCGTCGTGTCTGACGCCGACCGTGAACAACGGATCGCCGCCGAACTCGCCGACGCACGCGGACAGGTGGCCCGGCAGATCGTGCGGGACGGGGTCGACGGGTAGGTGGCCGGTCGTGCCGAACGCGCCGCCACCGCCGGGCACGGGCGTGAACGTGGCCGACAAGCCCCAGCTCGGGGCTTGTCGGACGGAATGTTCGGCACCGGCGGCGGAACCGCCGCCGTCACACCTCCGTGTGGTCGGCCGTCGGCTTCCGCGTGCGGCGCGTGGACGCGCGCAGCACCGAAGCGCCCACCGGGGTGAGCGTATGGAGCACACTCGCACCGTGCCGGCTGCTGGTGACCAGACCGGCATCCCGCAGCACGGTCGCGTGCCTGCTCGCGGAGGACGCGGAGACGCCGATGGCCCGCGCGATCTCGCCCGTCGTGGCGCCGCTCGCCGTGGTCCGCAGGACCGCCGCGCGGGCCTGGCCGATCAGGGCGGCGAGTGCCTTCTCCTGTCCGCCCCACGCCGCGTCGAGACAGGGAGCGGCCGGTTCCTGGAGGACCGGATAGCACAGGACCGGTTGCAGCTCCGGATCGGCGAGGCTGACCGGGGCACCCCAGCAGAAGTACGACGGTACGAGACGCAGCCCACGGCCGTTCAGATGCAGGTCCCGTTCCTCGGCGGGATATGTGACGGGCAGGACGGGGTTCTCCCGGCGCATCGTGGGTCCGGGATCGGCCGGCAGCCTCTCCACCCCCCGCGCCAGCAGCGCCCGCAGACGGGCGGCGCGCTCCGCCTCGACGCGGGCCTGTATGTGCTCCCAGTGCGGTGCGAGGACCGTGCGGTGACAGGCGCGCAGGATCCGCACCAGCTCCTGGCGCCCTGCGCGCCGGGTATTTCCGAAGTCCAGCGCGGTATGTCGGACGACCGGGACAACTGATCGACCTCTCCGGCTATCCGCGCGGGCGGAGCGTCGAGAATCGCGAGAAGTCCGCTTTCCGGTCGCACCCCCGGGCGGAACTGCCGCCCGGGGGTGCCGTGTACCTGGAGGGGCGGGCGCCCCGGTGTTCGCACCCGTCAGGCGGGCCGGAACCACACCGTCGCCAGGGGCGGCAGTGTCAGCGTCACACTCGTCTCCCGGCCGTGGGCCGGGACCGCCTCGGGCTTCAGCGGCTCGTCGTTGCGCACGTCGCCGCCGCCGTACCGTGCCGCGTCCGTGTTCAGGACCTCCACCCACGCCTCCGGGCCGTCCGGTACGCCGATGCGGTAGTCCTGCCGCACCACCGGGGAGAAGTGGGAGACCGCCAGCAGCGGCGAGCCGTCCGCGTCGTAGCGGACGAACGCGAACGCGTTGTCCTCCGCCGCGCCGCCGTCGATCCAGGCGAAGCCCTCCGGGGAGGTGTCACGCTGCCAGAGCGCGGGCAGCGCCCCGTACACCGCGTTCAGGTCCTTGACCAGGGTGCGTACGCCCAGGTGGTCGCCGGAGGCCTCGTACGCCGGGTCGAGCAGCCACCAGTCGGGGCCGTGGCCCTCGGACCACTCGGCGCCCTGGGCGAACTCCTGCCCCATGAAGAGCAGTTGCTTGCCGGGGTGCGCCCACATGAAGCCGAGGTAGGCCCGGTGGTTCGCGCGCTGCTGCCACCAGTCGCCGGGCATCTTGCTGACCAGCGCCTGCTTGCCGTGCACCACCTCGTCGTGCGAGATCGGCAGGACGTAGTTCTCGCTGTAGGCGTACACCATCGAGAACGTCATCTCGTCGTGGTGGTACTTGCGGTGCACCGGCTCCTTGCCGATGTACACCAGCGAGTCGTGCATCCAGCCCATGTTCCACTTGAGGCCGAAACCGAGGCCGCCCCGGTCCGTGGCGCGCGTGACGCCCTCCCAGGCGGTCGACTCCTCGGCGATGGTGACGACACCGGGGTTGCGCCGGTAGACCGTCGCGTTCATCTCCTGGAGGAAGGCCACCGCGTCCAGGTTCTCCCGGCCGCCGTGCTCGTTCGGCGACCACTGCCCGTCCTCGCGGGAGTAGTCGAGGTAGAGCATCGAGGCCACCGCGTCGACCCGCAGGCCGTCGATGTGGAACTCCTCGCACCAGTACGTGGCGTTGGCGACCAGGAAGTTGCGGACCTCCGTACGGCCGTAGTCGAATTCCAGGGTGCCCCAGTCCGGGTGTGCGGCCCGGTTCGGGTCCGAGTGCTCGTACAGGGGGCGGCCGTCGAACTCGGCCAGTGCCCAGTCGTCGCGCGGGAAGTGCGCCGGCACCCAGTCCATGAGGACCCCGATGCCCGCCGCGTGCAGCGCGTCGACCAGGAAGCGGAAGTCGTCGGGGGTGCCCATCCGGGACGTCGGCGCGTAGAAGCCGGTGACCTGGTAGCCCCAGGAGCCACCGAAGGGGTGCTCCGAGACCGGCATCAGCTCCACGTGGGTGAAGCCGAGCTCCCGTACGTAGGAGGGGAGCTGGGAGGCCAGCTGACGGTAGGTGAGGCCGGGGCGCCAGGACGGGAGGTGGACCTCGTACACCGAGAACGGGGACTCGTGCACCGGGCGGTCGCCCCGGTGCGCCATCCAGTCGCCGTCCTGCCACGCGTGATGTGGGGCGGCCACCACCGAGGCGGTCGCGGGCGGCACCTCCGCGTGGCGGGCCATCGGATCGGCGCGCTGGGTGTGCGAACCGTCGGGGCGGCAGATGTCGAACTTGTAGACCGCGCCCTCGCCCACGCCGGGGAGGAACAGCTCCCACACACCGGTGGAGCCGAGGGACCGCATGGGGAAGGCCGTGCCGTCCCAGTAGTTGAAGTCGCCCGCGACGCGGACCCCGCGCGCGTTCGGCGCCCAGAGGGTGAAGCGGGTGCCCGGCACGCCCTGGTGCTCCATCGGCTGCGCGCCGAGTGCCTTCCAGAGCTCCTCGTGCCGGCCCTCGCCGATCAGGTGCAGATCGAGTTCACCGAGCGCGGGAAGGAAGCGGTACGGGTCCTCCACCTCGATCGTGTTGTCGTCGTAGGCGACCTGGAGCCGGTACGCGGCGGGCACGGCGGGCAGCGGCAGGACCCCGGAGAAGAAGCCGTCGCCGTCGCTCTGGAGCTCGGCCCGCAGCTCCTCGGCCAGCACGGTCACCGAGTGCGCGAACGGGCGCAGCACCCGGAACTCCACCCCGCCGCCGGCCGGATGCGCGCCCAGGACGTCGTGCGGGGCGTGGTGCTCGCCGGCGAGCAGCCTGCCCCGGTCCCCGTCGTCCAGGGCCGTGGCCGGGAGGACCCCCTTGCCGCCGCCGCCGCGCCGGGGCCGGGGCGGCGCGGCGGCCGTCTTCCTGGCCCGGGCGCGCTTGGCGGGAGGAGGGGCGACGGGGTCGGGGGCCGGTGCGCCGACCTCGGTGGTCACCGGCTGCGGGCCGGGCGGGACCTCGATGGGCTCGGGCGACTTGCGGGACGGCTTGCGGGCGGTCACAGGGACGGCCTCCTCGGAGGGGGAGAGGTGGGAGGGGGAGGGAGCGGGGGATCACCCGGTCGTCGTGGCCAGGCGGTGGATGGCGGCCATCGGGACGGGCAGCCAGTCGGGGCGGTGCCGGGCCTCGTACAGCACCTCGTACACCGCCTTGTCGGTCTCGTGGGCGCGCAGCAGCTCCGGCTCGGCGCGCGGGTCGGCGCCCGACGCCCCGGCGTAGCCCTCGCAGAACGCGTCGCGGCAGCGTGCCGCCCACTCCGGGTTCCACGGGCGGTGCGAGCGGGCCGCGTAGTCGAAGGAGCGGAGCATCCCCGCGACGTCGCGCACCGGTGGCTGCGGACTGCGGCGTTCGGGCAGGGGCTTGGCGGGCTCCCCCTCGAAGTCGATCAGCGACCAGAAGCCGTCGTCGCCCCGCAGGGTCTGGCCCAGGTGCAGATCTCCGTGGATCCGCTGTGCGGCCCAGCCGCGGCCGGAGTGCCCCGGTGCGGTGACGGCGTCGAAGACGGCGCGCAGCCCCGGTACGTAGGGGGCGAGTGCGGGGACGGCCTGCGCGGCTGCCTCCAGCCGGTGGGTCATCCCGGCCACCAGGCTCCGGGTCCGGTCGTGGGCGAGGGCGGGCGTCGGCAGCGCGGCGGCGAGTGCCGTGTGCACCTCGGCCGTGGCCCGGCCGAGCGCCCGCGCCTCCGGGACGAAGCAGCGCCCCGCGCCGAGCGCGGCGAGGGCGAGCTGCCATCCGTCCTGCGCACCCCGCAGGAACGGCTGCAGCACACCGAGCGTGAGCGGCTCCGGAGCCGTCGCCTCGAACCAGGCCACCGGGGAGGGCACCCGGCCGCAGCCCTCGCGGCTCAGCGCGAGCGGCAGCTCGAGATCGGGGTTGGTGCCCGGGAACACCCGGCGGAAGATCTTCAGGATGTACGCGTCCCCGTAGACGAGCGAGGAGTTGGACTGCTCGGTGTCCAGGAGGCGCGGCGCGAGCCCCGGAGGGACCGGGGCCGTGCGGTCGAAGCGGAGGGTGCCGAGGGATCCGGGGTTACGGAATCGTTCCAGCAGGAGCCCGGCGACGCGCGGGTCGTGCAGGCCTTCGTACAGGGTGCGGCCGGCCAGCGGTCCGTCCGCCACCTGGCCGATACGGGCCGGGGCCAGGTGCGGGGGCAGTGCGGTGCGTACGCCGAGCAGCAGCTGGTAGCAGTCGCCGTGCGTCTGCGCGGGACCGCCGGGCTGGTGGGCGCGGACGAGGAGGTGCAGCAGTCCGGGGCCCGCGGCGGCGTTGTCCAGTGGCAGTATCTCGGTCGCCGAGACGAGGGAGAAGCCGGTGACCGGCTGTCCCTTGCCGGCGAACCACCGCTGCCGGGGGAGCCATTCGTGGAGCAGGGGGGCGAGGGACGGCAGCAGGGCCGTCGTGCCCGCGGTGCTCGTCGTACCTCTTCTTGTCGTCTTTCGTTGTGTCGTGCTCTTCGCCAGGGCGACTCGAGTGGATGCAGCCTCCGACATGGCATCGCGTCCTTTCCCCGGGCACACCACAGGATGCGAAGAGTGTCCCGGATTGCGGCAATGGCTGTCCGGCTGTGCGGGACGTGTCGGGTGAGGAAAGTCCGTACGGACTCGATCAAAGGGCCCGAAGAGCCAGGAAGGGCCCGGAAGCGCTCGATATGGGGTGAGGGTGCCCCGTGCGGGGCGGCGGAAACCGCCCCGCACGGGTGCCGGAACCGAGGCTCCGTCAGCTGTCCGTCACAGCCCCTCGCCGGCGGCGGGGGCGGTCTTCCGCAGCCGGAACCAGTAGAAACCGTGGCCCGCGAGCGTCAGCAGGTAGGGCCACTGGCCGACGGCCGGGAAGCGGACCCCGCCGATCAGCTCCACGGGATGGCGTCCGTCGAACGCCCGCAGGTCGAGCTCCGTCGGCTGTGCGAACCGCGAGAAGTTGTGGACGCACAGCACGAGGTCGTCCTTGTACTCGCGGGTGAACGCGAGCACCGCGGGATTCGACGAGGGCAGCTCGTCGTACGTGCCCAGGCCGAAGGCCGGATTCTGCTTGCGGATCTCGATCATCCGCCGCGTCCAGTGCAGCAGCGACGACGGTGAGGCCATCGACGCCTCCACGTTGGTGACCTGGTAGCCGTAGACCGGGTCCATGATCGTGGGGAGGTAGAGTCGCCCCGGATCACTGGAGGAGAAGCCGGCGTTGCGGTCCGGCGTCCACTGCATCGGGGTGCGCACGGCGTCGCGGTCGCCCAGCCAGATGTTGTCGCCCATCCCGATCTCGTCCCCGTAGTAGAGGATCGGGGAGCCGGGCAGGGACAGCAGCAGCGCCGTGAACAGCTCGATCTGGTTGCGGTCGTTGTCCAGCAGGGGTGCCAGTCGCCGGCGGATGCCGATGTTGGCCCGCATCCGCGGATCCTTGGCGTACTCCGCGTACATGTAGTCGCGTTCTTCGTCCGTGACCATCTCGAGCGTGAGCTCGTCGTGGTTGCGCAGGAAGATGCCCCACTGGCAGCCGGACGGGATCTGGGGCGTCTTCGCCAGGACTTCCGAGACCGGATAGCGGCTCTCCCGCCGTACGGCCATGAAGATCCGCGGCATCACGGGGAAGTGGAACGCCATGTGGCACTCGTCGCCGCCGGCCCGGTAGTCGCCGAAGTAGTCGACGACGTCCTCCGGCCACTGGTTGGCCTCCGCCAGCAGCACGGTGTCCGGGTAGTTGGCGTCGATCTCCTTGCGGACCCGCTTGAGGAAGTGGTGGGTCTCCGGGAGGTTCTCGCAGTTGGTGCCCTCGCGCTGGTAGAGGTACGGCACGGCGTCGACGCGGAAGCCGTCGATGCCGAGGTCCAGCCAGAAGCGGAGGGCCGAGACGATCTCCTCCTGGACCGCCGGGTTCTCGTAGTTGAGGTCGGGCTGGTGCGAGAAGAAGCGGTGCCAGTAGTACTGCTTGCGCACCGGGTCGAAGGTCCAGTTGGACGTCTCCGTGTCGACGAAGATGATGCGCGCGTCCGGGAACTGCTTGTCGTCGTCGGCCCAGACGTAGTAGTCGCCGTACGGCCCGTCCGGGTCCGTGCGGGACTGCTGGAACCAGTCGTGCTGGTCACTCGTGTGGTTCATGACGAAGTCGATGATCACGCGCATGCCGCGCTGGTGCGCGGCGTCGACGAACTCCACGAAGTCGGCGAGGTCACCGAACTCGGGCAGTACGGCGGTGTAGTCGGAGACGTCGTAACCACCGTCACGCAGCGGGGACTTGAAGAACGGCGGCAGCCAGAGGCAGTCGACGCCCAGCCATTGCAGGTAGTCCAGTTTGGCGGTGAGACCCTTGAGGTCGCCGACGCCGTCGCCGTTGGAGTCCTGGAAGGACCGGACGAGTACCTCGTAGAAGACGGCGCGCTTGAACCAGTCGGGATCGCGGTCCTTGGCGGGAGTGTCCTCGAACAGGTCGTGGACAGGCTCGTTGACGATCATGGTGTGGGTGACCCTCCGGTCGGCGGGGACGGTCGCAGGACCACGATGTGCGCGGGTGTCACACCCGGTTCCAGGCGCACATAGAAGGTTCTGCCCCAGTGATAGGTGGCGCCGGTGAGCTCGTCGCGCACCGGCACGCTCTCGTGCCGGTCGAGGCCGAGGCGCGGCATGTCCAACGAGACCGTGGCCTCGCGGGTGTGGTGAGGGTCGAGGTTGACGACCACCAGAACGGTGTTCGAACCGGAGCGCTTGCTGTACGCGATCAGTGCGTCGTTGTCGACGGAGTGGAAGTGGACGTCGCGCAGCTGCTGGAGCGCCGGATGGCGTCGCCGGATCCGGTTGAGGGCGGTGATCAGGGGTGCCAGCGAGCGGCCCTCACGCTCCGCCGACTCCCAGTCCCTGGGCCTGAGTTGGTATTTCTCCGAGTCCCGGTACTCCTCGCTCCCGGGATGCACCGGGGTGTTCTCGCACAGCTCGAATCCCGCGTACACGCCCCAGGAGGGGGACAGGGTCGCGGCGAGCACGGCCCTCGCCTCGAAGGCCGGACGTCCGCCGTCCTGGAGGTAACCGGGAAGGATGTCGGGCGTGTTCACGAAGAAGTTGGGCCGCATGTACGAGGCACTGTCGCCCGAAAGCTCGGTCACGTACTCGGTGAGCTCCTGCTTCGTGTTACGCCAGGTGAAGTAGGTGTAGGACTGCTGGAAGCCGACGGCGGCCAGCGTGCGCATCATCGCGGGGCGGGTGAAGGCCTCGGCCAGGAAGATCACGTCGGGGTCGGTGCGGTTGACGTCGGCGATCACCTTCTCCCAGAAGACCACCGGCTTGGTGTGCGGATTGTCGACCCGGAAGATCCGTACGCCGTGGTCCATCCAGAACCGCAGGATGCGGACCGTCTCGGCGACGATTCCCCGCAGGTCCCGGTCGAAGGCGATCGGATAGATGTCCTGGTACTTCTTCGGCGGGTTCTCGGCGTAGGCGATGGACCCGTCGGCGCGGTGGTGGAACCACTCGGGGTGCTCCTCCACCCAGGGGTGGTCCGGGGAGCACTGGAGCGCGAAGTCCAGCGCGATCTCCATCCGCAGTGTGCGGGCGGTCTCCACGAGGTGGTCGAAGTCCTCGAGCGTGCCGAGATCCGGGTGGACGGCGTCGTGCCCGCCCTCCGCCGAACCGATCGCCCACGGCACACCCGGGTCCCCGGCACCGGGGGAGAGGCTGTTGTTGGGGCCCTTGCGGTGGGTGGTGCCGATGGGGTGGATCGGGGGGAGGTAGACGACGTCGAACCCCATCGCGGCGACGGCCGGAAGGCGCTCCGCGGCGGTACGGAAGGTGCCGCTGACGATCCCGGGCGGCGCTGGGGGCAGCTCCGCCCTCACCGCGGCGGCCTTCCTCTTCGCCGCCGCGGCGGTCTTCGTGGCCTTCGCCGTCTTCACGGTCTTGGCGGCCTTCGCCGCGCGGGCCGGCTTCACCGGGGCGGCAGGCTCCGTCCGCGCACCCTCGGAGCGCGGGAACATCTCGTACCAGGAGCCGTACAGGGCGCGCCGGCGCTCGACGACCAGCGGCAGCGGGCGGGACGCGCTGACCAGCTCTCTCAGGGGGTGGCGTCCGAGTGCCTCGTCCACCTCGGGGGTCAGCGCGGCGGCGAGCCTGAGGGCGGCGGGACGGCCGGTGTCGCGCAGCGCGTCGACCGCGGCCAGCACCGCCTCACGCCCGTCCCGCTTCGGTACGCCGGCGGCGGCGCGTTCGTACAGGGCGGCCCCCTCGTCGAGGACCAGCGCGGTGTCGATGCCGGCGGGGATCTTGATCCGCGCGTGGCCGCGCCAGGTGGTGACCGGATCGCTCCACGCCTCCACGGTGTACGTCCAGTGCCCCTCGGCATCCGGGGTGACGTCGGCGCCCCAGCGGTCCGTGCCCGGGGAGAGCTCGCGCATCGGCGTCCAGGGGCCGGGCCGTCCGCTCGGGTCGCACAGCACGACGTCGGCGGCCACCGCGTCATGACCTTCGCGGAAGACGGTGGCGCTGACCTGGAAGGTCTCGCCCGCCACGGCTTTGGCCGGCCGTCGGCCGCAGTCGACGAGGGGGTGGACGTCCAGGACGGGAATACGACCGATCACGGAATCACCTGGGGGCAGTAGCTCGGCATGCACGGGGCGCGGCGTGGGCGTGAGGGGCTGGCCACGCGCGCCGCGATGGAGGGGGTGCGTCCTTTGTAGCTGCTCGGTTGTCGGCTGGCGGGCTGTGTGCATGGCCGCTCCTGTCCGCGTTCACTCGAATGGCACTCGAATGGCAGGTGCGCGGGGGGTCCGTGCTCGGATCGGGGCACCTGGGGTGTGCTGCGCGGGCCGTGGTCGTGCTGAGTACCGGGGAAGCCTTCCCACCGTTTCCGGGCGGCCAACCCGGCGGCGTGTTAACTCCTGGGTGCACTCCCGTGCACGCGCTGTGCGCGCCGTGCACCGGTCCCCCGGCCGTCGTACGGGCGCACCACGCAGCCTTGCCTGTGGTGCGAAGTGCCACAAGGCCGCGTGAGAGGGGAAATCAGCCATATCGCCCGTGACGGATGTGTGCGCATCTGGCCCATGCGGTCGTTGGGGCCGGAGGGGTGAGGGGTACCGGGGCGGCAGGGGGTGCGCGAGGTGATACGGAGGCGGGCGCGCCCGGTGCGACGGCCGGGCCGGGGGCGGGCGGGCCGGGGGCGGCCGGGCCCACTGAGCCGGTCGTGCGCCGTGGTCGCGTACGGGTGCACGCCGCTACCGTCGAGGGTGACGGAGAGGGCGTACACCGTGGTGCGTCCCCTCGGATCCGTACGTCCCCTGTAAAGGTGGGATACGTGAAGGCCATTCGTCGATTCACCGTGCGTCCCGTCCTCCCCGAACCCCTCCAACCGCTCAGCGACCTCGCCCGCAACCTGCGGTGGTCCTGGCACACCGAGACCCAGCAGCTCTTCCAGGCGGCCGACCCGGAGGGCTGGCGGCCCGCGGACGCCGACCCCGTGCGGCTGCTCGGCGCCGTGTCCGCCGGGCGCCTCACCGAGCTGGCCGGGGACCAGCACTTCCTGCGCCGGCTCGCCGAGGTGTCCGATGACCTCCGGCAGTACGTCAGCGGCCCGAGGTGGTACCAGAACCAGCTCTCCCAGGGCGCGGAACTCCCCGCGGCCGTGGCCTACTTCTCCCCCGAATTCGGGGTCACCGCGGCCCTGCCGCAGTACTCCGGCGGGCTCGGCATCCTGGCCGGGGACCATCTGAAGGCCGCCAGCGACCTGGGCGTACCGCTCATCGGGGTCGGCCTGCTCTACCGTCACGGCTACTTCCGCCAGAGCCTGTCCCGGGACGGCTGGCAGCAGGAGCACTATCCCGTCCTCGACCCCGACGAGCTGCCGCTCACCCTCGTCCGGGAGCCGGACGGCAGTCCGAGCCGGGTGGTGCTCGCGCTGCCCGGCGGACGCTCGCTGCACGCCTCGATCTGGCAGGCCCAGGTCGGCCGCGTCCCCCTGCTGCTGCTCGACTCGGACGTCGAGGAGAACGCCCCGGGCGAACGCGACGTCACCGACCGGCTCTACGGCGGCGGCAGCGACCACCGGCTGCTGCAGGAGATGCTGCTCGGCATCGGCGGGGTGCGCGCCGTGCGGACCTACTGCCGGCTCACCGGGCACCCGGTCCCCGAGGTGTTCCACACCAACGAGGGGCACGCCGGGTTCCTCGGCCTCGAACGGATCCGGGAGCTCTCCGAGACCGGCCTCGACTTCGACGCCGCCCTCGAAGTGGTGCGGGCCGGGACGGTCTTCACCACGCACACCCCGGTCCCCGCCGGGATAGACCGATTCGAACGCCAACTCGTGGCACGTCATTTCGGTGACGACGGCGAGTTGCCCGGCGTCGGTGTGGAGAGGATCCTCCCTCTCGGCATGGAGACCTACCCCGGCGGCGAGCCGGGACTCTTCAACATGGCGGTGATGGGACTGCGGCTCGCCCAGCGCGCCAACGGCGTCTCCACCCTGCACGGTGCCGTCAGCCGGGAGATGTTCTCCGGGCTGTGGCCGGGGTTCGACCCCTCGGAGGTGCCGATCACCTCCGTGACCAACGGGGTGCACGCGCCGACCTGGGTGGCGCCCGAGGTCCTCCGGCTCGGTGCCAGGAAGTTCGGCACCGAGCGGGCGGGGAACGCGCTGGCGGGCGCCGAGGTCGGGGAGACGTCCGGTGCGGAGACCGACGACGGCGGCCGGACCGGTACCCCCCGGCGCTGGTCAGCCGTGGCCGCCGTACCCGACCAGGAGATCTGGGACCTCCGCCGGGGGCTGCGCGAACAACTCGTGACCGAGGTCCGCAAACGCCTCTACGCCTCCTGGCGCAGGCGCGGCGCGGGCACCGCCGAGCTGGACTGGATCGACGGCGTACTCGATCCGGACGTGCTGACCATCGGCTTCGCCCGCCGGGTGCCCTCCTACAAGCGCCTCACGCTGATGCTGCACGACCGCGACCGGCTGCGGGCGCTGCTGCTCCATCCCACGCACCCGATCCAGATCGTGGTCGCCGGCAAGGCCCATCCCGCCGACGACGGCGGCAAGCGGCTGGTCCAGGAGCTGGTGCGGTTCGCCGACGACCCGCGGGTCCGGCACCGCATCGTGTTCCTGCCGGACTACGGCATGGCCATGGCGCAGAAGCTCTACCCGGGCTGCGACGTCTGGCTGAACAACCCGCTGCGCCCGCTGGAGGCCTGCGGCACCAGCGGGATGAAGGCGGCGCTCAACGGCTGCCTCAACCTGTCCGTGCGCGACGGCTGGTGGGACGAGTGGTTCGAGCCCGACTTCGGCTGGGCGATCCCCACCGCCGACGGGTCCGCCACGAACGAGGACCGGCGCGACGAGCTGGAGGCCAACGCCCTCTACTCGCTGATCGAGGACCGCGTCGCCCCGCGCTTCTACGACCGCAACGCCAGGGACCTTCCGGAACGGTGGATCGAGATGGTCCGCCGCACCCTGGTCACGCTGGGGCCCAAGGTCCTCGCGGGCCGCATGGTGCGCGAGTACGTGGAGCGGCTCTACGCCCCCGCCGCGCTGGCCCGCCGGGCCCTGCAGCCTGCCACCGCCCGCGAACTCGCCGGGTGGAAGGCCCGGATCCACGCGGCCTGGCCGGATGTGGCCGTCGACCATGTGGAGGCCGCGGCCGACACGGTCGTGGGCGGCTCCGCGGAGCTGGGGTCCACCCTCGCCCTCCGGGTCCGGATCGCGCTGGGCGGACTCGAACCGGACGACGTGGAGGTGCAGGTGGTCGCCGGGCGGGTCGACTCGGCGGACGCGATCGCCGAGGTCCAGACGTTCCCGTTGAAGCCGGCCGGCGGTCACGACCTGGAGGGCCGCTGGCTGTACGAGGGCCCGCTGGCCCTCGACCGCACGGGACCCTACGGGTACACGGTGCGGGTCCTGCCGTCGCATCCGCTGCTCGCCTCGGGAGCGGAGCTCGGCCTGGTCGCGGTGCCGAACGCGTCGACCGGTGAGGGCGGGGGCGTGCTGCTGCGCTGACCCAGCCGGTCCTCCCGGCGGGCCCGGCGTCCGACGCGGCGCCGGGCCCGCTGCCGGCTCGGCCCGGTCCCCGGGATCCCCGGGGACCGGCAGGGGTTATTTCACCGTGATCTGGCTAACATGACAGCCGGTGCCGGGTGGTTCGGAAGCCACCCAGGTGACAGCGAGGCGTCCCCCGGGCGCGAGTGGAGGTCTGCACGGTGAACGGCGGCGGAGGCCCTGCGAGACGCCTGACCCGTCGGCTGGCCGCACAGAGCGGTACCTCCCGGCTGCTGCAGCCCCGCCGCGCGGAGACCGTGGGCGCCCGGCGGTCGGACCGTTTCACGACAGCCGCCCGGCTGCGCTGGCTCCACGCGGCGAGCACCCGGATCGGCACGAGCCTCGATCTGGAGCGCACAGCACAGGAGTTGGCCGACTTCAGCGTCCCGCGTCTGGCGGACGCCGCGGCCGTCGACCTGCTGGAGTCCGTCATGCTCGGTGAGGAGGGCGAGCGCGTCACGGGTGCGGCGGTGCCCGTGATCCGGGCCATGGCCGTCACCGCCATCGACGCGCTGGCCGAGCTCGAACCCTCCCCGGTGGGCGAAGTGGTGGACCGCCGCAAGCGCCGCGAGACGCTGCTGATCACCGAATGCCTGCGCAAGGGCCGGCCGGTCCTGGTCAGCCGGATGACCGACGAGGACTACACGCGCGTCGCGCCGACGGACAGCGCCGCCGCGGCGATGCGCCGCCAGGGCGTCCACAGCTACATGGCCGTGCCGCTGATCGCCCGCGGTGTCCTGCTGGGCTCCGCCGACTTCGTGCGGGCCGGCGACAGCCCGCCCTTCAACCGCTCCGACGTGGAGCTCGCCGGGCAGCTCGCCGCCATGGCCGCGGTCTTCATGGACAACGCGCGGCTCTACGGCCGCGAACGCGAGCACGTCGTCTCGCTGCAGCGCAGCCTGCTCCCGCGGGCCACGCCGCACACCCCCGGCCTGCAGGTGCACGCCCATTACGTGCCGGCCTTCGACGCCCACGGGGTGGGCGGCGACTGGTACGACGTGGTGGCGCTGCCGGGCGGGCGTACGGCCCTGGTCGTCGGCGACGTCACCGGACACGGCCTGCCGGCCGCCGCCACGATGGGCCGGCTGCGCACCGTGGCCCGCACGCTCATGACGCTGGACATCGCGCCCGACCGGGTGCTCGCCCGGCTGGATCTGGCCACCCGCGACCTGGAGGACGACCAGGTCGCCACCTGCCTGTGCGCGGTCTACGACCCGGCGGACTCCAGCTACACCATCGCGAGCGCGGGCCACCCGCCGCCGCTGCTGGTGGACGGCGACGGTGCGGCCCGGTTCGTCGACGTGCCGGTCGGGGCGCCGCTGGGCGCCGGGGTCATCCCGTACGACCCGCTGAGGCTGCGCGGTCCGGTGGGCAGCCGGCTGGTCCTCTACACCGACGGCCTGATCAAGACGCGCGTCGAGGACGTGGACGTCCAGCTGGAGGGGCTGCGCCGGACGGTGTCCGCGATGACGCCCGAGCAGCTCGACGACGGCGGTCTGCTGACCTCGCCGAAGTCGGACGACGGCCGGTTCGACGAGGCGGTGCTCCTGGTCGCCGGGGGCCGTGCGCTGTCCCCGGAGGTCAGGCTGCAGGTGTGGGACCTGCCGACGGAGGGGAACCCCGCCTCCACGGCCCGGAAGCTGGTCACCGCGCAGCTCGAGCGGTGGAACCTCTCCGAACTCGCCGACGTGACCGAGCTGGTCGTCAGTGAACTGGTCGGCAACGCCCTGCGGTACGGCGGCGGGCCGGGCCGGCTCCGGCTGCTGTGCGACGACCGGCTGCGGGTGGAGGTCGCGGACACCGGGCCCGACCTCCCGCAGATCCAGCACGCGGACGTGAGCGACGAGGGCGGCCGCGGTCTGCAGCTGATCAACCTGCTGTGCCGCAGGTGGGGTTCGTGCCGTACGGCGACCGGCAAGGTCGTCTGGGCCGAGCAGAACATCACGGGCTGACCCGGCCCGCTCCCGCTGTCCGGGCTTCCCCGAACGCGCTCTCTTGACGTGTCCATGAGATGGCTTTACGTTCCTCACTCATCACAGGGTTCACACTTCGGCTCGTTGTTCATATGCGTGAATCACGGGTCGTCCGGAACGCCTGGACCACTCCCACCGGAAGGCACCCCCACATGCGTACCGGCACCATCGCGCGCGTTCTCGGCCTCGCCGCCGCCCTGTCCGCACTGATCACCACGGCCCTCATGGCCCCGGCCGCGGCCGGCGGGCCCGACGCCCGGCGGGCGGCGCCCGAGCGGGCCGCCGCGCCCGCGGCGTTCACCCACCCCGGCGTGCTGGTCAGCCGCCCCCAGCTCGACTTCGTCCGGGCGAAGGTGCAGGCGGGCGCCCAGCCCTGGAAGGGGGCGTACGACCAGATGCTGGCGAGCAAGTACGCCTCGCTCGGCCGGACCGCCAAGCCCCGCGCCGTCGTCGAGTGCGGCTCCTACTCCAACCCCAACAACGGCTGCACCGACGAGCGCGAGGACGCGATCGCGGCGTACACGCTCTCGCTGGCCTGGTACATCAGCCAGGACAGCCGCTACGCCCAGAAGGCCATCCAGATCATGGACGCCTGGTCCGGCGTGATCACGGACCACACCAACAGCAACGCGCCGCTGCAGACAGGCTGGGCCGGCTCCTCCTGGCCGCGGGCCGCCGAGATCATCAAGTACACCTACAGCAGCTGGCCGAACTCCGGCCGCTTCGGCACGATGCTGCGCTCCGTGTACCTCCCCGAGGTCACCAACGGCTCGCACAGCAACGGCAACTGGGAACTGTCCATGACCGAGGCCGCCCTCGGCATCGCGGTCTTCCTGGAGGACCGGGCCGCGTACGACAAGGCCGTCGCGAAGTTCCGCGGGCGCGTTCCCGCGTACATCTACGTGACCGCCGACGGCGCCCTGCCGAAGGCCGCCCCCGGCAGCGGTCTCGACACCCGCGACAAGATCGTCACGTACTGGCAGGGCCAGTCGACCTTCATGGACGGGCTGTCCCAGGAGACCTGCCGCGACCTCACCCACACCGGTTACGGGCTGTCGGCCATCTCCCACATCGCCGAGACCAGCCGCATCCAGGGCCAGGACCTCTACCCGGAGGTCGCCGACCGTCTCCGCCACGCGCTGGGTCTGCACGCCAAGTACCAGCTGGGTGCGGCGGTTCCGTCCTCGCTGTGCGGCGGCTCGCTCAAGGACCGCCTCGGCCCGGTCACCGAGGTGGGCTTCAACGCCCTGCACCACCGCATGGGTTACGCGATGACGAACACCCAGGCCCTCACCGAGCAGCAGCGGCCCGCCGGCTCGGACAACCTGTTCGTGGCCTGGGAGACCCTGACGCACGCGAACAACCCGGCCTGACACACGGGAACGGCCCGGCCCGACCATCGGGAACAACCGGCCCGACGCACGGGAACGGCCCGGGAGGGAGATCCCGGGCCGTTCCGCCACGACGCGTCAGTGCCTGTTCTGCGGCACTGCCTGCTCAGTGCCCTCGGCGGGCGCTCAGAAGGTGAGCTTGACGCTGTTGAAGGTGCCGGTGTCGCCCGTGTAGGCGTCCTGGATCCTCAGGTTCCACGTGCCGTTGGCCACCTCGGACGAGGCGTTGACCGTGTAGGTCGCCACCACGTTGTCCGCGGAGTCGCTCGACGAGGAGTTCTTCAGCCGGTACGCCGTCCCGTCCGGGGCGACCAGGTCGAGCACGAGGTCACCGCGGTAGGTGTGGCTGATGTTGACCGCGACCGAGAGGTCGCTGGGGGCGTTGCCGGTGACGCCGGTGACGACCACCGGGATGTTGGTGGTGCTGCGGTCGGCGAGTGCCTTGACGGTCGTGTTCTGGAAGACCGAGCCGCCCGGGTCGGGGTCGCCGCCACCGGGGCGCGTGCCGACGTTGATGCCGGCCCAGGCGTTGGCTACCGCGGTGTACTCGGCGCTCGTGGTGCCGTACAGCTCACCGGCCACGGCGAGGGTGCCGGTGCGGGCCGCGGCGTAGTTCGTCGTCGAGGTGAACTTGGTGGTGAGCGCCTTGAACCAGATCTGCGCGGCCTTGTCGCGGCCGATGCCCGTCACCGGGAGGCCGTCGGAGGTCGAGGAGTTGTACGCGACACCGTTGACGGTCTTGGCTCCGCTGCCCTCGGAGATCAGGTAGAACCAGTGGTTCGCCGGGCCCGAGGAGTAGTGGACGTCGACCGAACCGATGCCCGAGTACCACGAGTCCTTGGACGCGCCGTCCTTGCTCGGCTTGTCCATGTAGCGCAGCGGGGTGCCGTCGCCGTTGATGTCGATCTTCTCGCCGATGAGGTAGTCGCCCGGGTCCTCGGCGGTGTTGGAGTAGAACTCGACGGCCGCGGCGAAGATGTCGCTGGTCGCCTCGTTGAGGCCGCCGGACTCACCGCTGTAGACCAGGCCGGCGGTGTTGGAGGTGACGCCGTGCGTCATCTCGTGGGCCGCCACGTCGAGGGAGGTCAGCGGCTTGGCGTTGCCGGTGCCGTCCCCGTACGTCATGCAGAAGCAGCTGTCGGACCAGAAGGCGTTGACGTAGTTGTTGCCGTAGTGGACGCGGGAGTACGCGCCGACACCGTCACCCCGGATGCCGCTGCGGCCGTGGATGTTCTTGTAGTAGTCCCAGGTCTCGGCCGCACCGTAGTGGGCGTCGGCGCCCGCGGTCTCCAGGTTCGACGGCAAGCCGTTGCCCCAGATGTCGTCCGTGCCGGAGAACAGCGTCCCGGTGCCCGACGTTCCGCGGTTCAGGTTGTACGTCTTGTGGCTGCCGCGTGCCGTGTCGGTCAGGTTGTACGAGCCCGACGTGCCGAGCGTGACCTGGCCGTTGTACATCGTGTTGCCGGTACCGGTCTCGATGGCCTGCCACTCGTAGAGCTTGGCGCCCGACGAGGCGTCGGTGACGACGTGCAGCTCGTTCGGGGTGCCGTCGTGCTGCAGGCCGCCGACCACGGTCTCGTACGCGAGCTGCGGGGTGCCGCTCGCCGTCCAGACGACCTTGCGCGGGGCCTTGCTCGCCTCGGTCTTCTTCGACCCCTCGGCCTTCGCCGCGCCCAGGGCCTGCTTCTCGGCGGCGGCGGCCGTGATGTCCGCGGTGGTGCCGACGGCCTTCAGCTGCGCGCCGGTCGCCTTGGACGCCTTGGTGACGCTCTCGGTCTTCCCGGCCTTGGTCTCGGCCACGACCAGGTCGCCGCCGAGGACGGGGAGGCCGCCGAGCGTGCGCTCGTAGCGGGTGTGCGTGGTGCCGTCGACGTCCTTGACGACATCGCGGACGACGAGCTTCTCCGTGGCGCCGAGGCCGAGCTCCTGGGCGGTGGCCGCCTTGGTGGAGTCGGCCTTGCGGATGAGCTCCGCGCGCTGGGAGGGGGAGAGCTGCGCGGGCAGGGAGCCGGGGTCGGCGCCCTTGGCGGCGGCGGCCGGGGCCGCGCTGGAGCCGGTGGCGGGAGCGGCGGTCGCGCCGCCGGTCTGTACGCCGACGGCGAGGAGGGCTGCGGTGGCTATCAGAGCGCCTGTCGCGGTGGCACGACGGCTGGGCGTGGATCTCACGCGGACTCCTTCTGCGAGGGGGGTGACGGGCCGGCCTGGGTGAGCCGTCCGGGCAGAGCAAGCGGTGCGCAGAACGGGGGAAGAGTGCCAGCCCAACCGTGGGCATGTCAGGACCGCGTCAACACAATGGCTGGAATTCGTCCGTTGCCGGAATGGTCATGTTCGTTAAGCGGACGTTTCGCCGCGTGTCATCTCTGTGACCCGGAGTGCTCCCGGGGAGGCCGGAGGCCGGAATTCCCAGGGTGGGTTGAGATTTCGTTCGAATTGGGCACGTTCGAACAACAAATCAGGAAACGGACGATGACCACGTGCTGAGACAGCATGGAACTGTGGCCAGTTCCGCGCAGTCCTTCGAGGCCGGCGCTGTCAGGAGCCGTCCGTCCCGCCCCGCCCGGGGCGCGGCCCCGAGCCCTCGGGCCCGCCCGCGCCCGCCCACCACTCCTGTCGGCCGGGCTCCCCGCCCGCCCCACGGAAAGGGCTCCCCGCGGCGTGCGGGGAGCCCTCGCCGGCCGGCGGCCGTGCCGCCGGAGGGCCTCAGGCCAGGCTCTCCCGCCACGCCCGGTGCAGCCCCGCGAAGCGGCCCTCGCCACCGATGAGTCCGGCCGGAGTGCCGTCCTCCACGATCCGGCCGTGCTCCATCACGAGCACCCGGTCCGCGATCTCCACCGTCGACAGCCGGTGGGCGATGACCACCGCCGTGCGCCCGTGCAGGACGGTGTCCATGGCCCGCTGCACCGCCCGCTCACCGGGAACGTCCAGCGAGCTCGTCGCCTCGTCCAGGATCAGCACCGCGGGATCCGCGAGCAACGCGCGTGCGAACGCCACCAGTTGCCGCTGCCCGGCGGAGATCCTGCCGCCCCGCTTGCGGACATCCGTGGCGTACCCGTCGGGCAGGGCGCTGATGAAGTCGTGCGCACCGATGGCCGCGGCCGCCTGCTCGATCTCCTCGGGCGTCGCGTCCGGGCGGCCGATCGCGATGTTCTCGGAGATCGTCCCCGAGAACAGGAACGCCTCCTGGGTCACCATCACCACGCCGCGCCGGAGCTCCGCGGTCGCCAGATCCCGCAGGTCGGTGCCGTCCAGCAGCACCCGGCCCTCCGTGGGATCGTAGAAGCGCGCCAGCAGCTTGGCGAGCGTCGACTTGCCCGCACCCGTGGAACCGACCACGGCCACGGTCTGTCCCACCGGGATCGTCAGGTCGAAGCGCGGCAGGACCTCGCCACCCGTCCGGTAGGCGAACCGCACCCCGTCGAAGGCCACCTCGCGGCCCGGCCGGTCGCAGGCCGGGGCGGGCAGCTCCTTCGGAGCCGCGGGCTCGGGAACGGCGGGGGTCTGCGCGAGCAGGCCCGCGATCTTCTCCAGCGAGGCGGCCGCCGACTGGTAGGAGTTGAGGAACATCGCGAGCCGGTCGATCGGGTCGTACAGCCGGCGCAGGTACAGCACCGCGGCGGCGAGCACACCGAGCGCGAGCGTCCCCGACGCCACCCGGTACGCGCCCCACAGCACCATCGCGGCCACCGCCGTGTTGGCGACCAGCCGGGAGCCGACGACATAGCGGGCCATCTCCAGCAGCGCGTCCCCGTTCCGCAGCTCGTGACGGCGGTTGAGCACCGCGAAGTCGGCGTCGTTGGCCCGCTCCCTGCGGAAGGCCTGCACGGGCCGGATCCCGTTCATCGTCTCCGCGAACTTCACGATGACCCCGGCGATGGCCGAGGAACGGGCCGAGTAGGTCTGGGACGCCCGGCTCCGGTACAGCCGCACCAGCAGGTACAGCGGGAGGAAGGAGGCCACCGCGATCGCACCGATGCCGAGGTCCAGCCACAGCAGCATGAGGGAGATCGACACGAACGACAGGACCACCCCGATGAGCTCCTGCAGCCCCTCGCTCAGCAGCTCCCGCAGCGACTCCACGTCCGTGGTCGAGCGTGAGATCAGGCGGCCCGAGGTGTAGCGCTCGTGGAAGTCCACGCTGAGCGCCTGCGCATGACGGAAGATCCGGCCGCGGAGATCGAGCAGCACGTCCTGGTTGATCCGCGCGGCGGCCCGGATGAACGCGTACTGCAGCACCCCAGCGCCGACCGAGCACACCGCGTACCCCACGCCCACGGCGATCAGCGGCCCGTAGTCGTGGTCCCGGAACGCGGGCACGCCGCTGTCGATGGCGTACGCGACCAGCAGCGGCCCCGCCTGCACGGCGACCTGCTGGACGAGCAGCACGAGGGAGGCCACGACCACCCTGGCCCGCAGCGGGCCGAGCAGCGAGACCAGCAGCGCCCGGGTCGCACCCCGCGGTGTGGGCAGGTCGTCCTGGTCGAAGGGGTCCCCGTGGGGTGCGCCCTGCGGTTGTGTCCCCTTCGGGTCCTCGTCGGCGAGGGCGGGGCCGTCGGTGGTGGTCGTCGTCATCGGGTGCTTCCCTCCTCGCCGGCGAGCACCCGGGAACCGTCCTCGGCCCCGGACATCAGCCAGGCGTACTCGGCATTGGTGCGCAGCAGTTCCTGATGGGTGCCGACCGCACTGATCCGGCCCCCGGACAGCAGCGCCACCCGGTCCGCCAGCATCACCGTGGACGGCCGGTGCGCCACGACCACGGCCGTCGTCCTCTCCAGCACCCGCCGCAACGCCGCCTCCACCAGTGCCTCCGTGTGCACGTCCAGGGCGGACAGCGGGTCGTCGAGCACCAGGAAGCGGGGCTCGCCGACCACGGCACGCGCCAGCGCGAGGCGCTGGCGCTGGCCGCCGGAGAGACTCAGGCCCTGCTCGCCGACCTCCGTCCCGATGCCGTGGGGCAGGTCGTCCACGAAGCCGGCCTGTGCGACGGACAGGGCCCGGCGCAACTCCTGCTCGCCCGCCCCCTCCGCGCCCATCAGCACGTTCTCCCCGACGGTCGCCGAGAAGAGCGTCGGTTCCTCGAAGGCCACCGACACCAGCTCGCGCAGCCGGGCCCGCTCCATGGCCGCGATGTCCTCGCCGTCCAGCAGGATCCGGCCCCCGGTGACCTCGTGCAGCCGGGGGACGAGCGCCGTGAGCGTCGTCTTCCCGGACCCGGTGGCCCCCACCAGGGCCATCGTCTCGCCCGGACGGACCCGCAGATCGATCCGGGCCAGGACGGGTTCGGAGCCGGGATCGGCGTCGGGATAGCGGAACTCGACCCCGTCGAAGACGATGCCCGGAGCGTCCCCGGGCCCGCCCCCCTCACCGGGTTCGCCGGCGGAGGTGTGCGCGTCCAGCTCCTCCGCCACGTCCATGACCTCGAAGTACCGGTCGGCCGCGGTCGCCGACTCCTGGCTCATGGCCAGGAGGAAGCCGATCGACTCGACCGGCCAGCGCAGCGCGAGCGCCGTCGACAGGAACGCGACGAGCGTGCCCGCCGACAGCTCGCCGTCCGCCACCTGGACCGTGCCCAGCACCAGCGCGGCACCGATGGCCAGCTCGGGGATGGCCGTGATGAGCGCCCAGATCCCGGCGAGGAGCCGGGCCTTGCCCAGCTCCGTGCCGCGCAGCCGCTGCGCGAGCGCGCGGAAGGCCCGGGCCTGGCTGCGGTGCCGGCCGAACCCCTTCACGATGCGGATGCCCAGCACGCTCTCCTCGACGACCGTGGTCAGATCCCCGACCTGGTCCTGCGCCGTGCGCGCCACCACCGAGTACTTCGTCTCGAAGACCGAGCACAGGACCACCAGGGGCACCGCGGGAGCCAGGAGCACCAGACCGAGCGACCAGTCCTGCGCGAACAGAATGAAGAAACCGACGAGGATCGTCGTGCCGTTGACCAGCAGGAACGTCAGCGGGAAAGCCAGGAACATCCGCATCAGCATCAGGTCGGTGGTCCCGCGCGAGAGCAGCTGCCCCGAGGGCCAGCGGTCGTGGAAGGCCACCGGGAGCCGCTGCAGATGCCGGTAGAGATCGGCGCGCATCGACGCCTCCACCCCCGCCAGCGGCCGTGCCACGAGCCACCGCCGGAGCCCGAAGAGCCCTGCCTCCGCGATGCCGAGCAGCAGCAGGTACAGCGCGCCCAGCCACACCCCGCCCGGATCCCGGTCCGCGACGGGACCGTCCACCATCCACTTCAGGACGAGGGGGATCACCAGGCCGAGACAGGACGCCAGGACCGCCACGAAGGCGGCGCCGAACCAGCGCATCCGCACCGGACGGACATAGGGCCACAGACGCATGAGTGAGCGCACGGCGGACCGGTCCGTGTGCTCTGCAGGTTTTTCGGGCATCAGGAGCGAGCCTATGGTTCACCACTGACATCGCTCACCTGGTTTTCCGGCCGTTCCGGCCCCGCCCCCCCCGCCGCATCCCCCGATCGGAGCGCCGCATCAACCGATCGGCCGATGCCGGTCCTGGCGGTACGGCGGATGCCGCGCCGCTCCGCCCGCCGGAATGCTGGGGGCATGCCGATCATCGAAGTGGACGGGGTACGCAAGGCGTACGCGGGGCGGGTCGCGGTCGACGGAGTCGGCTTCTCCGTGGAGGAGGGGGAGATCTTCGGGATCCTGGGGCCCAACGGAGCGGGGAAGACCACCACGGTCGAATGCGTCGAAGGGCTGAGGATCCCCGACGCCGGTACCGTCCGGGTCGCCGGACTCGACCCCGCCACCGACCGGGACCGGGTGACCCTCCTCCTCGGCGCGCAGCTCCAGGAGAGCGAACTGCAGCCCAAACTCACCGTGGGCGAGGCGCTCCGGCTCTACAGCGCCTTCTACCCGCACCCCGCCGACTGGCGTTCGCTCGCCGAACGGCTCGGGCTGGACAGCCACCTCGACCGCCGCTTCGCCAAGCTGTCCGGAGGCCAGAAGCAGCGGCTGTTCATCGCCCTCGCCCTCATCGGGAACCCGCGGGTGGTCGTGCTCGACGAACTCACCACCGGCCTCGACCCCCGGGCCCGCAGGGACACCTGGCAGCTCATCGAGGAGATCCGGGACAGCGGGGTGACCGTCCTGCTGGTCACCCACTTCATGGAGGAGGCCCAGCGGCTCTGCGACCGGGTCGCGGTGATCGACAAGGGCCGGCTGGTCGCGCTCGACACCCCCGCCGGCCTGATCGACCGGACCGCGGGCTCCACCGTCATCTCCTTCACCCCGTCGGAACCCCTCCCCGCGGCCGAACTCGCCGGACTGCCCGGTGCCGCGTCCGTCTCCGTCGCGGAGTCCGACGGCCGGGTCCTCGTCCACGGCACCGACGACACCGCCAACGCCGTCATCTCGCTGCTGGCCCGGCACCGCGTCACCGCCCGCCACCTGCGCGTCCTGGAGACCAGCCTGGACGACGCCTTCCTCGACCTCACGGAGCAGGACGCCCGGACATGACCACAGCCACGAGCACCGCGCGCACCACGGGAGCGAACAGCCCGCTCGCCGCCGTCCTCAGGACGGAGACGCGCCTCTTCCTGCGGGAGCCGGGGAGCCTCTTCTGGATCCTGGCCTTCCCGACGGTCCTGCTGACGATCCTCGGCCTCATCCCCTCCTTCCGGGAGGACGACGCGGCCCTCGGCGGCCGGAGCGTCATCGACCTGTACGTACCGGTGGCCGTCCTGCTCGGCATGATCATGGCCGGTCTGCAGGCCATGCCGCCGGTCCTCACCGGCTACCGCGAACGCGGCATCCTGCGCCGGATGTCCGCCACGCCGGTACGCCCCTCCGCCCTGCTGACCGCGCAGATCGCGCTGCACGGAGCCGCGTCCGTCGGCTCCGCCCTGCTCGCCATGACCGTCGGACGGATGGCCTTCGGCGTACGGCTGCCGGGGCAGCCCGTCGGCTACCTGCTGGCCCTGCTCCTCGCGGTCGCCTGCGTCCTCGCCCTCGGCGCCACGATCTGCGCACTGTCGCGGACGACGAAGGCCTCGGCGGCCGTCGGGTCGGTGGCGTACCTCGTGATGATGTTCACCGCGGGCGTCTGGGTCCCCGTCCAGACCATGCCCGGCCTGCTCCGCCGGATCGTCGAGGCGACCCCGTTCGGCGCCGCCTCCCAGGCCCTGGACCAGGCGGCCTCGGGCAACTGGCCCGACTGGGCACACCTGTTGGTGATGGCGGTGTGGACCGCGGCACTGGGGGCGGCCGCCACCCGGCTCTTCCGCTGGGAGTGACCCGGGCACGGCCGCCGGGGACACTGGGCCCATGCGCGACGGGGGAGACATGACGAGCGGCGGTACGACGATCGAGCAGCGCTGGGAGCAGTTCCGCCGGCACGGGCCGTACGCGCTCCTCGCCCTCGCCGTCCTCATGACGGCCCTGTCCGCCCGTCCCATCGGGATGACGGAGGCGGACCTGTACGCCGCCGGGGTGCTGGTCTCCGCGGCCGCCGCCCTGCACCTGTGGTGGGACCGCACCCGGCACTCGGCGGAGCACACCCGGGCCGGACGGGTCTACTACGTCCTGCGGACCGCGCTGGCCTTCGCCCTCTGCTGGTGCAACCCGTTCTTCTCCGTCTACGCCGTCGTCGGCTACTTCGACGCGGACGCCCTGCTGCCCAAACGCCTCGTCCGGGCCGGACTGCTCTGCACCGCCGTCACGATGGCCGGCTCGCAGTCCGGCGGCGGCATGCCTCCGGTCTCCCCCATCAACTGGGCGGCCTTCGGCGCGCTGTTCGTCCTGCACGCCTCCCTCGTGCTCCTCTTCGGCAACCTCGGCGCCCGGGAGGCCGAGAAGGCGCTTCGCCAGGCCGAGACCATCGGCGAACTGGAGCGGACCAACACCCGGCTGGAACAGGCTCTCGCCGAGAACGCCGTCCTGCACGCCCAGCTCCTGCTCCAGGCACGGGAGGCCGGGGTGGCCGACGAGCGGCGCCGGCTGGCCGCCGAGATCCACGACACCCTCGCACAGGGGCTGACCGGCATCATCGCCCAGCTCCAGGCCGCCACCTCCACCGGAGACCCCGTCCTGGCCCGTGAGCACCTCGGCCGTGCAGCGGGCCTCGCCAGGCACAGCCTCGGCGAGGCCCGCCGCTCCGTTCACAACCTGGTGCCCGCGGCGCTGGAGCACGACGACCTGCCCGGGGCACTCACGAAGACGGTCGCCGGATGGACCGAACGCACCCGGGTGCGGGCCGGTCTCACCGTCACGGGGACCGTCGAGCCGCTCCACGACGAGGTCGGCGCCACCCTGCTCCGCATCGCGGAGGAGTCCCTGGCCAACGCCGCCCGGCACGCCGGGGCCTCACGGGTCGGCGTCACACTCTCCTACATGGGGGACGAGATCACCCTGGACGTGCGCGACGACGGCCGCGGCTTCGACCCGGCGGCCCTCCCGCCCTACGGCGGCTCGGGAGGATTCGGCCTCGGCGGGATGCGGTCGCGCGCCGAACGGATCGCGGGCACGGTCACGGTGGAGTCCGAACCGGGGCTGGGCACCGCCGTCTGCGCCAGGGTCCCGCTGGTCCACCGGGGATGACGGACAGTACGGTGGGACGACATGACTGAGGCCACGGGCACCGCACGCGTCATCACCCTCCTCGTCGTCGACGACCACCCGGTCGTACGCGACGGCCTGCGCGGCATGTTCGCCTCGGCCCCCGGCTTCGACGTGCTCGGTGAGGCCGCCGACGGGGTGGCCGCGGTCGAGCTCGCCACCCGGCTGGACCCCGACGTCGTGCTGATGGACCTCAGGATGCCGGGCGGCGGGGGAGTGGCGGCCATCGCCGAGCTGGCCCGGCTCGGCGCCCGGTCCAGGGTGCTGGTCCTCACCACGTACGACACCGACTCCGACACCCTTCCCGCGATCGAGGCGGGCGCGACCGGCTACCTGCTCAAGGACGCGCCCCGCGACGAGCTCTTCACGGCCGTCCGCGCCGCCGCCGACGGCCGTACGGTGCTCTCGCCCGCCGTCGCCTCCCGGCTCGTCTCGCGCGTGCGCACCCCCTCCGCGGCGCCCGGCGGCGAGTCGCTGTCCGGGCGCGAGCGGGAGGTGCTCGCCCTCGTCGCCAGGGGGACGTCGAACCGCGAGATCGCCGCGGAGCTGTTCATCAGCGAGGCGACCGTGAAGACCCACCTCACCCACGTCTTCGCGAAGCTGGGGGCCAAGGACCGCGCCGCGGCCGTCGCAGTCGCCTACGAACGCGGCATCCTCGGCTGACCCGCCCGTCACCCGGCCACCCGCAGCAGCAGCACCGACCTCCCCGGCACCGTCAGCGTCGTGCCGCCCCGGTGGATCCTGCCGGGGGCCGCGGACTGGTCCTCCCGGGAGGTGTCCAGGACCAGTTCGTACGACGCGGCCCAGGGCGGGCCGGGCAGATGGAACGCGCACGGGGCGTGCCCGGCGTGCAGGACCGCCAGGAAGCTGTCGTCGGTGATCTGGCCGCCCCGGGCGTCCCGGCCCGGGATGTCGCGCCCGGAGAGGTAGAGGCCGAGCGTCGCGGCCGGCGCGTACCAGTCGCCCTCCGTCATCTCCGCGCCCTGCGCGGTGAACCACGCGAGGTCCCGCAGCCCGTCAGGGGCCTGCGGCGTCCCGGAGAAGAACGCGCGGCGGCGCAGCACCGGGTGCTGGTGGCGCAGGGCCAGGACCCGGGACGTCAGCTCGGTGAGCTCCCGCCACTCGGGCTGCTCCAGCAGCGACCAGTCCAGCCAGCTCACCTCGTTGTCCTGGCAGTAGGCGTTGTTGTTGCCGCCCTGGGTGCGGCCCATCTCGTCGCCCGCCACGAGCATCGGCACACCGGTGGACAGGAGCAGGGTGGTGAGCAGGTTGCGCAGCTGCCGGCGGCGCAGGGCGTTGACGTCCGGGTCGTCGCTCTCCCCCTCGGCACCGCAGTTCCAGGCGCGGTTGTCGTTCGTGCCGTCGCGGTTGCCCTCGCCGTTGGCCTCGTTGTGCTTGCTCTGGTAGCTGACGAGGTCGCGCAGGGTGAAACCGTCGTGCGCGGTGACGAAGTTGACCGAGGCGTACGGGCGTCTGCCGCCCCAGGCGTACAGGTCGCTCGATCCGGTGAGCCGGTAGCCGATGTCCCGTACGTCGGGCAGCGCTCCGCGCCAGAAGTCCCGTACGGCGTCCCGGTAGCGGTCGTTCCACTCCGTCCACAGCGGGGGGAAGGCGCCCACCTGGTAGCCCCCGTTGCCGACGTCCCAGGGCTCGGCGATCAGCTTGACGCGGCGCAGCACCGGGTCCTGGGCGATCACCGCGAGGAACGGGGAGAGCATGTCGACGTCGTGCATCGAGCGGGCCAGCGCCGCCGCCAGGTCGAAGCGGAAGCCGTCGACACCCATCTCCGTCACCCAGTAGCGCAGGGAGTCCGTGATCAGCCGCAGGACCTGCGGCTGCACCACGTGCAGGGTGTTGCCGCAGCCCGTGTAGTCCGCGTAACGGCGGGCGTCCCCCTGGAGGCGGTAGTAGCCGCGGTTGTCGATGCCGCGCAGGGACAGCATCGGACCCAGCTCGCCGGCCTCCGCGGTGTGGTTGTAGACCACGTCGAGGATCACCTCGATCCCGGCGTCGTGCAGGGCGTGCACCATCTTCTTGAACTCGCCGACCTGGCCGCCCGCCGTGCCGCTCGCCGCGTAGCCGGCGTGCGGGGCGAAGTAGCCGATCGAGTTGTAGCCCCAGTAGTTGTGCAGTCCGCGCCGCAGCAGATGGTCCTCGTGGGCGAACTGGTGGACGGGGAGCAGCTCCACGGCCGTCACGCCGAGCCGCTGGAGGTGACCGATCGCGGCCGGGTGGGCGAGGCCCGCGTAGGTGCCCCGGAGCTCCGGCGGAATGTCCGGGTGGAGCTTGGTGAAGCCGCGTACGTGCAGCTCGTAGATGACCGAGTCCGCCCAGGGGGTCTTGGGCCTGCGGTCCTCCACCCAGTCGTCGTCGTCGTGGACGACGACGCCCTTGGGCACGAACGGCGCCGAGTCGCGGTCGTCGCGCACGGTGTCGGCGACGTGCTGCTGCGGCCAGTCCCTCACATGGCCGTACACCTCGGGCGGCAGGGTGAACGAACCGTCCACCGCGCGCGCGTACGGGTCGAGGAGCAGCTTCGCCGGGTTCCAGCGGGCGCCCGTCCAGGGGTCCCAGCGGCCGTGCACCCGGTAGCCGTACCGCTGTCCGGCGCGGACGCCGGGGACGAAGCCGTGCCAGATCTCATGGGTGAGCTCGGTCAGCGGGAGCCGGGTCTCGCTGCCGCGCTCGTCGAAGAGACAGAGCTCGACGGCCTCCGCCCCACCGGCCCACAGGGCGAAGTTGGTGCCCGCCACCCCGTCCGGGCCGATCCGGAAGCGGGCCCCCAGTGGCATCGGCGCACCCGGCCATACGGGTGGTGCGTCCGGTTCGTCCCGCGGCGCCGGTCCGCCCGCCGCCGCCCGGCCCGTCGTACGCGGTGCTTCCTCCTGCTCGGCTGTGCTCGACACCCTCAGCCTCCCGCGGCTCGTCGGACCGGCCACCCGGGAGGAGGGCGCGCGGCGTCCCGGCCGCGGCCCTCCTGGTGTGGTCCTTCCCTCTGTTCTGCCCACGGCGGGGCCCGCACTCACGTTTCCCCCGGGCGGCCCCTGTCGTTGGGGGAGCGTGAACCACGTAGCGAAGAGAGCACGGGCGGGTTCGGCCGCCGTGCTGACATGGGCAGGACTACTCACCGTGCTGGCCGTACTGACGGGCTGCACCGGGTCGACGCCGTTGTTCGGGGACAACCGCTCGCCCGGGGACGCCATCCGGATCTTCCCCGAGGACGGGGCCGAGAACGTCGGCGCCGACAGCCGGATCGAGGTCACCGTCCCCAACGGACGGCTCGAACGGGTGAAGGTGACACGGATGGAGGACGCGGAGCACGGTCAGGTGCCGGGCCGGATCGCCGAGGACGGCCGTTCCTGGGCCCCCGACAAGGGCGCACGGCGGCTGGGGCTCGCCGGGAAGTACAGCGTCGAGGTGGTGGCCGTCGACGGGGGCGGCCGTCGCTCGGCCCGGAACACGAGCTTCACCACCCTCGTCCCCGCGGACCGGTTCATCGGCTACTTCAAGCCGGAGAACCGGTCCACGGTGGGCACCGGCATGATCGTCTCCTTCGACTTCAACCGGCCCGTCAGGAACCGCGCGGCGGTGGAGAAGGCGATCAGGATCACCACGGATCCCGCGGTGGAGGTGGCCGGCCACTGGTTCGGCGACGAGCGCCTCGACTTCCGCCCCGCCAGGTACTGGGAGCCGGGCACCGAGGTCACCGTCGACGTGGGGCTGCGCGACGTCGAGGGCGCGCCCGGCGTGTACGGGAGCCAGCGGAAGAAGTTCACCTTCCGGGTGGGCCGTTCCCAGACGTCCCTGGTGGACGCCAGGGCCCACACCATGCAGGTACGCCGGGACGGTGAGCTCGTCAGCACGGTGCCGATCACCGCGGGCGCCGCGAAGACGACCACGTACAACGGGAAGATGGTGGTCTCGGAGCTGCACGAGGTGACGCGGATGGACGGCCGCACGGTCGGCTTCGGCGGCGAGTACGACATCAAGGACGTCCCGCACGCCGTCCGGCTGACCAAGTCGGGCACCTTCCTGCACGGCAACTACTGGGAGTCGCCCGACACCTTCGGCTCCGACAACACCAGCCACGGCTGCATCGGGCTGCGTGACGTGAAGGGCGGCAGTTCCGACACCCCGGCCGGCTGGTTCTTCGAGCGGACGCTCGTGGGCGATGTGGTCGAGGTGGTCAACTCCGCCGACAAGACCGTCGCGCCGGACAACGGCCTCGGCGGCTGGAACCTCGGGTGGAGCCAGTGGAAGGCGGGCTCCGCACTGCGCTGAGAGGACGTGAGCCAGGAGGCGTTCGGCATCGGACGGCCGGCCCCGGGCCCGACCTGCGAGGGCCCCGGAGGCATGCTCCGGGGCCCCTCCGGCGGAGGCACGGGACGACTTGGGACGGAACAGTGACATTCCGGGGAAGTTCTCCCCACGCGCGGTGTGATTATCTTGCGCCGGGCGTGCATGTACAGCGCGCGGGGGTGCGGGCCATGGCGGGGCCAGGCCGTGCGAGGGGAGACGACCACATTGAACGGGCAGCCGATATCGGGGGCCTCGGCCGGGGCGAGCAGGGGACGGCGCGGGCGCGGAGCCCCCGGACTCCTCGCACTGGTACTGGGAGCGCTGCTGTTGCTGGTGACGGCGTGCGGCGGGAACGGCAACGCCGCGGAGGCGAAGGACGGCAAGGGGGCGGGCGCGAAGGTCGACGACACCAGCGCCTCGCAGGCGGTGGTGACCATCGCACCCAAGGACGGTGCCGATGACGTGGCGACGAGCGGAGCGCTGAAGGTCTCGGCCGCCCAGGGCAAGCTGAGCACGGTCAAGGTCGCCGACCCCAGGGGCACCGAGGTCGAGGGCAAGATCGCGGCCGACGGCCTGAGCTGGGTGCCCGACCGGCATCTGGCCGCGGCCACCAAGTACACGGTGCACGCGGTCGCCAAGGACGGGAAGGGGCGCCAGTCGGCGAAGGACACCACCTTCACGACGCTGGTCCCGCAGAACACCTTCATCGGGCAGTACACGCCGGAGGACGGTTCGACCGTCGGCGTCGGCATGCCGGTGTCGATCCACTTCACCCGGGGCATCACCGACCCGGAGGCCGTCGAGAAGGCCGTCAAGGTGACGGCGGTTCCCGCCGTCCGGATCGAGCCCCACTGGTTCGGCAACGACCGGCTCGACTTCCGTCCCGAGAACTACTGGGCGGCGGGCACGAAGGTCACCCTGCGTCTGGACCTCGACGGTGTCGAGGGGCGGCCGGGGGTCTACGGCAAGCAGGCCAAGACCGTGAAGTTCACCATCGGCCGCAGCCAGGTCTCCACCGTCGACGCGAGCTCCCACCGGATGAAGGTGGTCCGTGACGGCAAGCAGATCAAGGACATCCCGATCTCCGCGGGCGCGCCGTCGACGACCACGTACAACGGCCAGATGGTCATCAGCGAGAAGCTCAAGGTGACCCGGATGAACGGCGACACCGTCGGCTTCGGCGGTGAGTACGACATCAAGGACGTGCCGCACGCCATGCGCCTGTCCACGTCGGGCACCTTCATCCACGGCAACTACTGGGGTGCGTCGGGCATCTTCGGCACGACCAACACCAGCCACGGCTGTGTCGGTCTGCGGGACGTGCGCGGGGCCTGGGACGGCAAGACCCCGGCCGCCTGGCTCTTCGACAACTCCCTCATCGGTGACGTGGTGGTCGTGAAGAACTCCGACGACAAGGTGATCCAGCCCGACAACGGCCTCAACGGCTGGAACATGGACTGGTCGGAGTGGACCAAGTAGGTACGGAGGGGACCGCGTAGGCCCGGAGCGGGCCGCGCAGGTCCGCAGAGCGGGCCGAGCAGGTCCCTCTCCCGGTGGGCCCGGTGCTGTGACCAACAGCACCGGGCCCACCGCCGTTAGTCCTGGTTAACCTGCCTCCCATGACCGTTTCCCTCGAAGTAAGCGACAACGTCGGCACGATCCGGCTGGACCGGCCGCCGATGAACGCCCTGGACATCGCCACCCAGGACCGGCTGCACGAGCTCGCCGGAGAGGCGACCCGGCGCGACGACGTCCGGGCGGTGATCCTCTACGGCGGCGAGAAGGTGTTCGCGGCGGGTGCGGACATCAAGGAGATGCAGGCGATGGACCACGCGGCGATGGTCGTGCGCTCCAAGGCGCTACAGGACTCGTTCACCGCCGTGGCGCGCATCCCGAAGCCCGTCGTCGCCGCCGTCACCGGCTACGCCCTGGGCGGGGGCTGCGAACTGGCTCTCTGTGCCGACTTCCGGATCGCTGCCGACAACGCGAAGCTCGGCCAGCCGGAGATCATGCTCGGGCTGATCCCTGGCGCCGGCGGCACCCAGCGCCTGGCCCGGCTGATCGGGCCGTCCAAGGCCAAGGACCTGATCTTCACCGGCCGTCACGTGAGGGCCGAGGAGGCGCTGACGATCGGTCTGGTGGACCGCGTGGTGCCCGCCGCCGAGGTGTACGAGCAGGCGCGCGCCTGGGCCGTCCGGCTGGCCCGGGGGCCCGCCCTGGCGCTGCGGGCCGCGAAGGAGTCCGTGGACGCCGGACTGGAGACGGACATCGACACGGGGCTCACGATCGAGCGGAACTGGTTCGCAGGTCTGTTCGCCACGGAGGACCGGGAGCGCGGCATGCGCAGCTTCGTGGAGGAGGGCCCGGGCAAGGCCGAGTTCCTCTGACCGGACGCCGGTCGGTACACGGTGACGATCGTTCATCCGTGTGGGCGGATCATCCGGACCTTAAGAGAGCCTTAAGGTCCGGGGCTCTCCCTGACCGCGCACGTGCCCGACCGGTGGGTGTCGACGCAGATGGGCGTGGCTGCGGAGGGTGGCATTCTGCCTCTGGCATATGCCAGACGACCGGCACGGAATGACTGGTTCCGGGGGAGGGATTCCGCGGGAACGGTCACGGAGGGCGGTCCGTGCGGCCATGATGGTGGGCATGGCGGGCCTGGAGGGTGTGGAACAGCCGCGACCGCGCGCTGGTGCGCCCGCGGCGCGCTGGACGTCGGCGATCGAGGACGAACAGGCGTTCAAAGCGCTGGAGTTGTTCGGAAATCCGACGGAGGGTGAAGTCCGGCTGCCCTCGCGTCCGGAGTCCGCGGCCACCGCCCGCCGGATCACCTCGTGCGTGATGCTGCGTCAGTGGGCGCTGCCCCCGCAGACCGCCGAGCACGGTGTGCTCCTCGTCTCCGAGCTCGTCGGCAACGCGGTGCGGCATACCGGTGCGCGGGTTTTCGGGCTGCGCATGCTCCGTCGCCGCGGCTGGATCCGGATCGAGGTGCGCGACCCCTCGCGCGGGCTGCCGTGCCTGATGCCGGTCCGGGAGATGGATGTCAGCGGGCGCGGGCTCTTCCTCGTCGACAAGCTGTCCGACCGGTGGGGTGTGGACCTCTTACCGCGCGGGAAGACCACCTGGTTCGAGATGCGCACCTCGGACCGCTGAGCCGCCCCTCCCGGCACCCGTGGGCCCGGGAACCCGTATACGCAGAAGCCCCCGGTCGGCCGGGGTGCGGCGCTTCGGGGGCTTCTGTGGGGGCCGTGGAATGGGGGGTGTGTCCACGGCCGCTCGTGGGACCTGGCTCGGGTCGGAGAAGGTCGTGTCACCGACTATGGCAGACGGGCGACCCGGGCGCCAAAGTTGCGAATCGGTCAATACTGCTTAAAAGCGTGAATTTCACTTCTGTATCCCAGGTGTTTTGGGTCACTCGCCTGGCATTCTTTGCGTTCCCGCCTGATCTGGCGCGTATTTCATTGACCGCCTCCTGTCTGTGTCACGCATCGCATCTCGCCCGTCCCGCCCTACTGTGTCTCGGGTCTCGGGGCATCAGCACCCCGAACCGGCCCACGAGGTGGACGGCCCATG
The DNA here is from genome assembly GCF_036345975.1 of Streptomyces clavifer. Classification (NCBI taxonomy): domain Bacteria; kingdom Bacillati; phylum Actinomycetota; class Actinomycetes; order Kitasatosporales; family Streptomycetaceae; genus Streptomyces; species Streptomyces clavifer. The sequence goes on from NZ_CP107793.1 coordinate 5,238,008, forward strand.
AACGGTCGCAGGACGCCCGTGCCCCGTCGCGGTGCCCTGCGGGCCGCGGCAGGGGCGCTCCTGGCAGGCACCGTCACCCCGGGCTGCGCGGCGAACGGCGGGGTCACCCACGCTCCGCAGAAACCACGGAACACGCCGGAGGCCCGCGCGGTTCCGCGGCCCGCCCCCGTGCCGCGGCGATTCCCGGGGCAGCCGGTCCAGGTCGAGCACGGCCCCCGCGACCGGGCCCGCGTCGCCCTCACCTTCCACGGCGCGGGCGATCCGGCCCTCGCCCGCGCGGTCCTCGCCGAAGCCGAACGGGCCGGAGCCCGGCTCACCGTCCTGGCCGTCGGCAGCTGGCTGGACGAGCACCCCGGCATGGCCCGCCGGATCCTCGACGGCGGCCACGACCTCGGAAACCACACCCAGAGCCACCTCGACATCAACGCGATGGACGAGGCGCGGGCGTACGCCGAGATCACCGGCTGTGCCCAGCGGCTGCGGCGGCTCACCGGCTCCATCGGCACCTGGTTCCGTCCCTCGCGCGCCCGGTACGCCACCCCGCTCGTCCAGGGCCTCGCCCGCCGGGCCGGTTACCCGCACGTCCTGTCCTACGACGTGGACTCCCTGGACTTCACGTCGCCCGGCGTCGCGGCCGTCACCCGCAAGGTCGCCGGCGAGCTCCGCAACGGATCCGTGGTGAGCCTGCACTTCGGCTACCGGGACTCCATCGCCGCACTGCCCCTCCTCCTGACCGAAATCGGCCGGCGCCAGCTGCGCGCGGTGACCACGACGGAGCTGCTGACCTGATGCTTCCCTCCACGCGCACCACCACCGTCACGGCCCTCCTCGGGGGCGTACTCGTCGCCGCGCTCGCCGCCTGCGGGTCCGCCGCGGACCAGGCCCGGCCCTCGCCCACCCGTACCGGCTCGGCCGTCCCCGCCGAACAGGCACGGGCCGCGGCCCCGTCCGGACTGCCCGGGATGCCGCCCGTGCTCGACCCCCGTGACGTCTACGCCGCCGACCACGCCGGAAAGCTGTCACCGGCGGTCAAGGACTTCCCGTCCCGGGTGTACGTGCCCAACACCAACTCCAACACGGTGTCGGTGATCGACCCCGCGACGTACAAGGTCGTCGAGACCATTCCCGTCGGCCACCAGCCCCAGCACGTCGTGCCCTCGTGGGACCTGAAGACGCTCTGGGTCAACAACGACCTCGGCGACAGCCTGACCGCCATCGACCCGGCCACCGGGAAGACGGGCCGCACCGTCGAGGTCTCCGACCCGTACAACCTCTACTTCACACCGAACGGCAAGTACGCCGTCGTCATGGCCTCGATGGACCGCGAGCTCGCCTTCCGCGACCCGAGGACCATGGACCGGGTCAGGACCGTGCCCGTGGACTGCGCGGGCGTCAACCACGCGGACTTCTCGGCCGACGGGCGCTACTTCATCGTCTCCTGCGAGTTCTCCGGTGAGCTCCTCAAGGTCGACACGGAGAAGATGAAGGTCGTCGGACAGCAGAAGCTGCCGATGCAGGGCGCCATGCCGCAGGACGTGAAGCTCTCCCCGGACGGCAGCACCTTCTACATCGCCGACATGATGGCGCACGGCATGTGGGTGCTCGACGGCAAGGCGTTCACCACCCCGAAGCTGCTGCCCACCGGCAAGGGCTGCCACGGGCTCTACGTCAGCCGGGACTCCAAGGAGATGTACATCTCCAACCGGAACGAGGGATCCGTCTCGGTGTTCGACTTCGCGAAGAACAAGCTGACGAAGAAGTGGCACCTCCCCGACGGCGGCAGCCCGGACATGGGCGGCGTCTCCGCGGACGGCAAGGTGCTCTGGCTGTCCGGGCGCTACGACGCCGAGGTGTACGCGATCGACACGACCGACGGGAAGCAGCTGGCCAGAATCCCCGTCGGCAGCGGACCTCACGGACTGGCCGTCTACCCGCAGCCCGGCCGCTACTCGCTCGGCCACACCGGCGTCTTCCGCTGACCCGGGCGCCCGCCGGATCCGCCACCGGACGTGCCCGATAATCTGACCCCCGTCAGCAATGCTTTACGAAGGGGCGGAACAGTGGCGGACATCGAGTCGGCGCGCAAGGCATTCGAGCACTTCGACCAGAACGGCGACGGCCGGATCACGGCGTCCGAGTACAAGAGCGCCATGGCGCAGCTCGGTGACCCGTTCGTCACGGAGACGGTCGCTCAGGCCATCATCAACACCCACGACGGCAACGGCGACGGCGAGCTCACGTTCGACGAGTTCTGGGCCTCGCAGAACAAGGGCTGAACCGCACCGGCGCGGCATGCGCCGGGCCGGTGCGGCGGGCGGTCCCGCTACCTCAGGTAGACGAGGCCGTCGGTGGTGAGGGTGGGCCTGCCCTTCGTGCCGACCACCACGATCTTGACCGTGTGCTTGGCGGACGACGTCCAGGACTTCGTCCAGATCGCCTGGCGGTACAGGGTGGTGGAGGACTTCAGGTCCACCGTCGCCACCTTCGCGCCGTCCACGTAGACGTACGCCTGTCCGGACGTCGCGGCCCGGGACACCACCCAGGCGACCGAGCGGCCGGTGAACGTCCAGGTCAGGGCGGCGTTCTTGGTACCGCTCGCATACGACCCACCGCCGAGGTAACCGGCCGAGGACTTCGTCGTCCAGGTGCCGGACCTCTTCGCGGAGGACTCCTGGAGGATGACCGGCGTGCCGGTGACCGAGGCGGCCGAGGCGTTGCCCGCACGGTCGTACGCCGTCATCCGCCAGGCCGTCGCCACCGCGGACTTCGCCGTGTGCGGGGCGGTGGTGACGATGGGGCCGTAGGTCCCGGCCACCGGCGCGGTCAGGCGCACGTCCCTGAGCAGGACGGCGTCGGACGCCTTCCACTTCAGTGCGATCGGGACGGCCGCCGTGTTCACGGTGCCGGTGCGCAGCGACAGGGCCGGTTTGGTGGTGAACACCGGCGCGGTCCGGTCGGCGACCACCGTCGCCGTGGCCGACACGGACGTTCTGCCCGACTGGTGGGTGGCCCGGACCTGCACCTTGTGGCTGCCGGCGGTCAGCGTCGCCGCGGCGGACGTGGCGCCGCCGGTGGTGGAGGCGACGGACCTGCCGTCCACGAGCAGCTCGTACTTCGTGACGAAGGCGGCGGGCGTGGTCGCGGACCAGCGGACGGTGATGTCCGCCCTGGTGTGGTGACTGGTGCCCGAAAGGGCGGCGCCGGTCACCGACGTGATGGCCAGTCCGGCGACGGGGCCCGCCGCGTGGCCGCGGATGGCGGGCAGTTGGGCGTAGAGGGCGCCACCGGGGCACTGGGTGTTGAAGCCGTCCCGGTGCCCGGAGATCCGGCTGAACGAGTAGTCCTGCTTGGCGGTGAACCTCCTGCCGGTGAAGTCGACCCCGTCCGCGCCCGCGGTCAGCGTCGTCGTGCCCGCCGGGTCGCCGTCGTACTGGCCCAGCTTCCACGCGGCGACCCGGGCCACCGCCGTCGTCGCGGCACTCGCGGCCGAGGAGTCCGTGTACATGCCGATGACGGCGATGCCCGCCGTCTCCCGGTTGAAGCCGTAGGTGTGCGCGCCCATGACCGCACGGTCCGCACCGCCCCTGCGGCCCTCGAAGACCGTGCCGCACTTGTCGACCACGAAGTTGTAGCCGAGGTCCTTCCAGCCGTTCGCCTCCACGTGGTAGGCGTGCAGGCCCCGCACGATCGCCGCCGAGTCGGCACAGGAGTACGAGTTCGTCTGCGCGGTGTGGTGGACGAAGACGGCCTTGACCCTGTCCATGTAGTCCGGCGCCTCGTCGTTGACGGACTCGTCGGCGTTCCACCCCGCGCGGGAGACGATGGGCGGCTGCGGCACCGTGGAGGGCAGCGGCGGCGGCAGCGTCGCGGTGGGCTCGGTACTGGGCGACGGCGACTCGGCGGGAGCCGAAGGCGACCCACCGGTGCCGGGATCCGTGCTCGTGCTCGGAGGCTCCTCCACCGGGTCGGTGGGGCCCGTCTCCCCGGGCGCCGGCTCCGTGGTTCCGGTGGCGGGCTCCGTGCTGAGCCCGGGAACGGGCTCCTCGGACGAGCCGGCGGAGGGATCCGCCGCCGTCGGGTCGTCGGTGGTGTCGAGGGCGTACGCGGCGGGCGCGGCCCCGGAGGCCCTGCCCGGGTCCACGGTGTCCAGCCGCAGGCCCGCGGGGAGTCCGGCGGACGTACCGTCCCCGGCGGACACCCGGACCTCCACACCGTCGGACGGTCCCACCCAGCGGGGTTCCGTGCTGCCGCGTACGCCGGGACGCCCGGCCTCCGTACGGCCGTCGACCTCCGTGTCGAGGGGCAGCCACGCCGACCAGTCGCCGGAGGAGGCCGATCGTGTGCGCGCCTCCACCGTGCCCGTCACCTCGGCCGACGGGTCGGTCCAGGTGACGCCGAGCATGCTGAACGGCCCGGACTCCCGCTGCCGCAGGGACGCGGTGTCTCCGTCCGCCGACACCTCCAGCGCGGTCCGGCGCACATCGGCCCGGGCCGGGGCGGACTTGGCGTCCGGGCCGGCGAGTGCCCCGGACGTGACGGTCCCCCCTTCGAGCACCAGGACGCCTGCCACGGCCGCCGTCGCGACGGCGGCCGTGGCCCATGTTCTTCGCTTCACTCGCACGTGGGACCCCCGAGGATGCCGGCTGCCACTCCGGCAGCTCGAAAGATTCAGTCGCGTTCGACCGACACCTTCACACGATCGTCGTCGATCGTCCGCATTCCGTCCTCGGTATCCGGACTCGAGCTGATCACGATCAACGGTCCCCGGGGGCCGTGTGCGACGACGGGGTCAGCCGTCCACGCCGTCCGTGCCCGGCGGATAAGCGGCCTCGAAGGCCGTCCGGAAGAGGGCCTCGACCTCCGCGCCGCCGAGCCCTTCGCCGCGCGCTTGGTGCATCCACTCGTTCAGCGCGGTGCGCAACGGCCAGTCGGGGCCCGACCCGGGCTCGGTGAGGGAGCGGGTGATGAAGGTGCCCGCTCCCTGGCGCACTTCTGCGAGCCCCGCACGTTCGAGCTCGCGGTAGGCCTTGAGCGTCGTGTTCGGGTTGACCTTCGTGGTGGCGGCGACCTGTGCCGCCGTGGGCAGCCGGTCGCCCTCCTCCAGCGCGCCCATCCGCAGGGCCTGTTCGACCTGGCGCACGATCTGGAGATACGTCGCCACACCGCTGCGCCGGTCGATGCGGAACACGACCACGTACATCACCTTCCGCTCGGATGTCGATATTTTACGTAGGTGGGAAGAGCCCGCTCTACAGGGGGCGCCGGGAGGACCGCCACAGGACGAACGCCGTGAGGAGCGCGGTCCCGGCGAGCAGGATGCCCGCGGCGGTCCACTGCATGGCCGCCATCTGGCTGTAGTCGAGGTACTCGTAGACGTTGCTGACGATGCCCTTGTCCGCGATGCACGCGGCCGAGGCCTTCTCCGTCGCTTCGACGCAGGTGCCCCACCCGTACAGCTGCCCGTCCGCGGTGGCGATCCAGCTGTCCAGCTCGTACGCGTCGGAGAGGCGGGCCGGGAGCTCCTCGTCCAGGGGGTACGTGAGCCTGCGCGCCGGGGCCAGGTACTCCCTGGACACGTCCCACGCCACCTGGGCGGCCACGCAGAAGGCGAAGGTGACGACCATGGAGGCGAGGACCCGGCGCAGCAGGGCACCGATGGTGACCCCGGCCGCGGTGAGGAACAGGGCGAGCGCGGGAAGGACCGGACCGGTGTTGTCGAACACCGTGCCGTCCATCCACTGGTCGGAGAGCACCGAACGGTACGGCGTCCACCACCAGGTGAAGAACGCGGAGAGCGTCGTGCAGACCGCCAGCGTGATCAGGAAGCACCAGCCGAGCTTCGCGATCAGCCATCGGCGGCGCGTCACGGACTGGGTGGTGACGAGCTGGGCGGTGCCCTGTTCGCTGTCGGCCGCGATGAGCGGGGCGCCGAGGAACACGGCGAGGACGCCGGGCAGGGAGCCCAGCAGGAGGGTGAGATAGGAGTACTGCTGGCCCACGACCGGCAGCGCCACGTCCTGCTCGGGCCAGCCCGCCGTGTCCAGCAGGCCGATCAGCCGGCCGCGCTGGTACACGATCCAGAGGGAGCCGAGCACCGCCAGCGCGGCGAGGCAGATCAGGGTGGTCCGGTGCTGGCGCAGGACGAGCCAGCTCAGCCCCCGCAGCAACCTCGGCCGGGTGGTCCGTGCGGCCGGCGTCCCGGTCGGGGTGGTGCTCATGCGGTCCTGGTCCCTTCGGCGCCGACGCGGGCGCCGGGTGTGTACAGCGGGGGTGCGTCCGGTGAGCGGAGATGGGCGAGCAGCACTTCCTCGAGGCTGGGCTCGGAGGTCTGCCAGTCCCCGGAGAGAGGGCCGTCCGGCCGGACCATCGCCTGGAACTGCCGGCCCTGTACGCGGTTCTCGATCACCGTGTGGCCGTCGAGCCCGGCGGGCAGCCGCCCGTCCCGGGTCACTCCGGTCACCAGGGTGTGGGCCGGGACCAGCGCGTCGGCGTCGCCGGCCATCCGGATCCTGCCCCCGGCGAGGACCAGCAGGTAGTCGCACATGTCCTCCAGCTCGGTGAGCATGTGGGAGGACATCACGACGGTGGTCCCGCGCTCGACGGCCTCGGCCATCAGCAGGGTGCTCATCTCGTCGCGGGCCAGCGGGTCGAGGTCGGACATCGGCTCGTCGAGCAGCAGCAGGTCGGGCCGCTTGCCGAAGGCGAGCGCGAACGCGACCCGGGTGCGCTGGCCGCCGGACAGGGTGCCGACCCTGGCGTGCGGCGGCACATTGCCCGAGCGGACGATCCGTTCCGCCGCCGCCATGTCCCAGCCGGGGTTGAGCTCGCTGCCCATCCGCAGGGTCTCCGCCACCGTGAACCGCTTGAACAGCGGTTTGTCCTGCCCGAGGAAGGCGAATCTCGGCATCACCGAGGCTTCGCCCACCGCCACCCCGAAGATCCGCAACTCGCCCTCGGTCGGCTCGACCTGCCGGGTGGTCATGCCCAGCAGGGTGCTCTTCCCCGCCCCGTTGGGCCCGACCAGGCCGCAGATCCGGCCGGCGGGAAGCCGGAAGGAGCAGTCGCGCAGCGCCCAGCCGCGCCGGTACCGCTTGCCCAGGCCGCGGGCCTCCAGGGCCCATGCGCCCGGGAGTCCGCTCGGAATGCTCGTGTCCGCCACGCGCTTCGCCTCGATTCCATTAGTCAATTAATGGAATCATGGTCAGCGCGGGGCGTGGATGTCAAACGCTTGTCCGACGCCCGGCTGCCGGGGTCGGTGCGCAGGGCCTCCGTGACCGGCTGCCGCTGCTCGGGGCGGCTGCCCACCGGCGTCCTCCGCATCACTCCGGTGGGGGCGGGTGTGGCAGGGCGTGACCAGGGGCAACCGGCCGCTGATCCTGTGCGGACGGCTTCCGGCTCCGCTCGTCCGGGCACGGCAGCGGACCCGCTGCCGTGCCCGGACGCAGGCTGTCCGGGGCGACCGGCCGACGGTCTCCTCGGACGAGCGCGTCAGGAGCCCGCGGCGATCCGGTCCCGTACATAGCTGACGAGCGCCGCCGCCACCCGGGAGCGGTCCGGCTCCGGCAGGTCCTCGTAGGCCGCCGAGACCGTCATCCACTCGTTGAAGACCGGCCCTTCGCGGGTGAGGAGCCAGTCCACGCACAGGTAGTCCGCGTCCACCCCCGTGGCCAGCCGTTCGCTGAGCGCGCGCACCTCGCCGTCCCCGTCGAAGGACATGCCGGAGCCGCCCTCACTCACGTTGGCGAGGTAGGAGCCCTCCTTCGGGCTGCGCAGCATCACGGCGACCGTCTTCCCGCGGTGGACGTACACCCGCACGTCGCCGTCGTTCTCCTGGAACGGTTGCACCACCGCGCCCAGCGCCGCGGGGGTGAGGAGGTCCACCGCGGCGGTCAGCTGCTCGGGGCCCTCGGCCTTCAGCACCCCGAAGCCCATGGCCATGGCCCGGGGCTTGACCACGTAGGGGCCGGTGCCCAGCTCCCGGCCGACCACCGGCAGCACCCGGCGGGCGTACCGGCCGAAGGGGACCGCGATCGTCGGCGGGACCGGGATCCCGAGCGCCGCCACCTCGTGGCACATCGCGAGTTTGTCCGACCCCAGCGACTCGGCGTCGCGGATGCCGTCGTTCAGGAGCACTCGGCCGGCCGCCCTGATGGTCCGCGTGATCGCCTGGACGTGGCGGCCGATGCCGGCGTCCCACGTCCAGTCCGACAGCAGGAAGGCATGACCGCCGCCGAGCAGGTCCTCCTCGTCCAGATACAGGCGCGGCGCCCCGCCCGACCACGCCGGCACGAGGTCCCCGGAGTGCACCACCCGCACGGGCAGGCCGTTGCGCTCGAAGAGGTCCACGCGCTTGGAGCCCTCCTTCTGCAGCAGGAGGTGGCGTCGCGGGTCGTAGTTGTCCGGGTTGGTGATCCACACGATCGCGGGCGTGCCGGGCGTGCCGGGCGTGCCGGGCGTGCCGGTCGGGGGGAGTGCGTCGGTCACGGTAGGGCTTCCGTTCGTCGGGCGTACGGGGGCGGGCCGAACGGCGTGGCTCGGCCCGGTGGCGCGGTCGGGCGGGCACGGCGGCCCGGGTCAGGAGGCCACCAGGGGTTCGACGGGCGGTGTGCCGGTGGGCAGGGTCCGCATCCGGCGCAGCGGGGAGAGGAACAGCCAGAGGAAGGCGAGCGAGGTGCCGACCGCCCCCGTGAGCACGGCTCCCCGCGCACCGAACACCTCGGCCAGCACACCGCCGCAGAGGCTGCCGATGGGGCGCGCGCCCCAGGCGAAGAACCGCACCGTGGCGTTGACGCGGCCCAGGAAGTCGGGTGGCACGGCCCGCTGCCGGAAACTGACCTGGGCCACGTTGTAGACCACGAGCGCCGCCCCCAGGCCGAACAGCGAGACGCTGACCAGCGCGAGCCTCCATCCCGGCTGGGCGAGGGCGGCGAGCAGGGTGAGCGGGGCGCCGCACACGACGCTGTACTTCACCGCCGTCGCGTCCCCCAGCGCCTCGATGAGCCGGCGCACCACCAGCGTGGCGAGGACGCCCCCGAGGCTCCCCGCCGTCAGCAGCAGACCCACGGTCGTCGCGGGCACCCCGAGATCGCGGGCGAGCAGGACCAGGAGCATCGCGTAGGACATGCTCCAGAAGAAGGTCATCGTCGTGGAGCACAGCACGATGGGCCGCAGCAGTGCGTGCCGCGTTACCAGCCGCACGCCCTCGGCGACACCCCGGACCAGCCGGGGGCGGTCCTTGCGTGGCGGAAGCGGCTCCGGCCGTCGGATCAGGGCGACGAACAGGGCGGACCACGCGTACCCGAACGCCGTCGCGACGATCGCGAGGGGCGCGGTCACCAGCTGGATGAGCAGACCGCCGGCGCTGGGACCGACCACGCCCGCCACCTCCTCCACGCCGGTCAGCCGGGCGTTGGCGGTGAGGAGGCGGTCGCCGCCGACCACATGCGGCAGATAGCTCTGCGCGGCGACGTCGAAGAAGACCGTGAGGACGCCGGTGACGAGCGAGACCACGCACAGGTGGAGCACGTCGAGGGTGCCCAGGCCCCACGCCACCGGAATGCTGCCGAGGGCCACGGCGCGGCCGAGGTCGCTGACGACCATCACCGGCCGCTTGCGCATGCGGTCCACCCACACGCCCGCGGGCAGCCCGATGGCGAGGAACGCCACCGTCTGGCAGGCCGCGACGGCGCTGACCTCGAATGCGGAGGCGTGCAGGGTGGTGGTGGCGAGGATCGGCATCGCCAATCCCAGCAGGCGGAAACCGAGCTGGCTCAGCGCCTGGGCGGCCAGCAGCAGGCGCAGGGCGCCCACCTCGCCTCCGCCGACGGGGGAACGGGGTGGTCCGACCATCACCAGGCCTTTCCGAGGGGCGCGGTCCCGTGCCGTCACGGGGCCGTGGTGCGGAGCACACCGACGACGGGGCCATGGGCGGCGGTCTCCAGGGTGCGGGACGCGGCCACCCCGGGCCCGCCGGGGAGTGCGACGATGCTAGAGGCGGCACGGGGGTGCCACAAGCGGCGACGAGGGGGCGGAGAGCGGGGGGAGAGAGGCATGAAATGGCGTGAAGTGCACGGCAGTTGGGGGACACCTCATGAACCTTCCGGTATAGCGCCAGGTCATCTCCCCCATCGGTTTTCCGCCGATATCCGCCGACGAACGACGACAGTGGCCGGGTGCCCCTCCGCCGGTGTACGGGCGCTTGCGTCCCAGAGGAGCACTGCCCTAACTTGTCCTCGCCGTCGCTCCACGGGTGACGGCAGGACCACTTTCGCTACGGTTCGTCCAGCCCCGCACCCCTGATCCCGGCCCTCCCGCCGTGTGCGGGTGCGGTGCCCCTCCCCGCGCCCCGCAGGGCGCGGCGCCCTTCCGTCCCGTGCCCCGCCCTGCCCCACGACGGCTCCGCCCGCCCCGTACGCCCCGTGCGGCGGGGGTCCCGGCCGTCAGGGCCGGCGGGGAGTGCGCGGACCCGCGGCACGTCGCCGTGGGCGGGCCCGACTGTGCGGCGCCACCGACCAGCAGAACGGCTCAGCTCAGCCGGAAGAGACCGGCCGCGGGAACCCGCCGAAGGCTCGCGGGCCCGTCCGGCCGCCGGGCCCGCACACGGCGGCACCGTCACCGGCCGCCGTGACGACGAGGAGGAGACCACCATGCAGACACCGGACGCGGACGTCGGGACCACCGAACGCGCCGACACCAGCACGTGGTCGACGCTCCTGGCGAAGGGGCAGCCGGCCCCGGTCGACTTACCCGCCCCTCTCCCCGGGCTCGACGTCGTCCGGCGGGCCGTGCACCTTCCCCGCGCGTCCTGGGACCGCCTGGCCGGCCCCGACCACGCCTACCTGGCGGCCCGTTGGCTCGACGTGGCGGAGGACACCTCCGGCGCACCCATGCGCTACCTCACCCTGACCGACGCCGAGGGCCTGGCCGGTGCGCTGGCCACCGCAGTCGCCGACGCGACCGCCCCGTGGCTAGCCGGCCGCCCCGACACCGTGCTGCGGCAGTCCGCGGAAGAGGGGCGGAAGGGAGCACAGGAACTGGTCGCGGACCTGCCCGGAGACCTTGCCGGCGCCCTGCTGCCCGGCCTCGTCTGCGGAGGGCGGCACCTCGGCCGCACCACCCTCCTGCGGCGTGACGAGGAGGACGGCACCGCGGAACGGCTGCTGGGCGCCGCCGAACGGCTCGCGGACCAGGAGGGCCTGCGCAGCGTCGCCTTCCTCCATGTCGACGAGCACGACACCGTGCTGCGGACCCTGCTGGCCCGCCGCGGCTACCGCTCCTTCCACTCCGAGAACTACCACTGGCTGCCGGTGCCGCAGGGCGGCTTCGCGGAGTACCTCGCCGGATTCTCCGCCCACCGCCGCCGCCGGATCGGCGCCGAGCGCCGGGCGGTGCGCGACGCCGGAGTCCGGATCACCTCGGCCCCGCTCGACCCCGCCGACATCCCCCGCTTCGCGGAGCTGGAGGCCGCACTCCTCGGCAAGTACGGGATGAACGCCTGGACCCCCGCGCGCTCCGTGACCGTCCTGGAGCGCGCGCTCGGCGCCTGCGGTCCGGACGCGCTGGCGGCCACCGCCCGTCTCGACGGCGAGATCATCGGCTTCGCGCTGATCGTGGTCCACGGCGACCGCTGGTTCGCGCACCGCGCCGGCTTCGACTACGCCGTCCAGCGCGGGCTGCCGCTCTACTTCGACCTGCTCTTCTACCACCTGGTCGAGGCCGCGGCCCGGGCCGGCGCCACCGTCATCCACTACGGCACCGGCAGCGGCGCGGCCAAGGCCTCACGGGGCTGTCTCGGCTCGGGGCAGTACGCCTACCTCCGCCCCTCGGCCCCGGGCCGGGGGGCGGGGACACCACGCGCCGACCGGCAACGCTGAAGGGTACGAGAGCGCCGGTGGGCACACGTGCCCAGCACTCGATGATGTTCACCGCGAGCCCGCCGCGCGCCGTCTCCTTGTACTTGACGGACATGTCCGCGCCCGTCTCCTTGTACTTGACGCTCATGTGTGAGATCACCACGCCGAGGACGAGAGGCCCTGTCTCGTTGCCACACCTGCTGACCAGTCCGTTCACCTGCCAGCACAGGATGACAGAGGCTCATTGACGCTTCGGGGTGCGAGGCATCTCCGGCGGTTTGTGAGGGAGTGAGATCAAGTCCACGTACTGGCTGAGCTGTTCCAACTCCGTGTCGCGGCGGTGTCTGCGAGCAGTGGGTCCGCGAACGCGATGACCAGCCCGACCACGTCAGTGAAGAGATTCGGATAGCCGGCCGAGGAAGATCCCTGTCGGCGGCGCCAGGCGGTGTAGGAGGATTGGCGGCGCTCGGCGAGGTCGGTGATCGCGGCGCTGAGGGGCTTCAGCTCGATGCCACGGTGTGTGGCGGTGGCAGTCAGCGCTGCGGCCAGTTCTTCGCCGTTGAGATTGTTGAGCGTCAGCAGGCGGTAGAGGTCCGCGTAATCCCGATCGCGGGTGTTGAGATCGCCGAGCGAGATGGCGGTGGAGAGCTTCTCGGCGATGACGGTGGCGAGCGGGTAACCGAAGAGTTGGAAGCTGTCCGTGGTGAGCTGCTGCGGGTAGTTGATGATCTGAGGCCCGGGAGTGACGGGGTCGCCGAAACTGATGTCCAGTTGGAGCTTGAGACGCGCACGGGCGATCGATGCGGCCATGGACAGCCGTACGCCGTGATACTCGTCCTCCTCTCGGATGGGTACGGTTCTGAGCGTGGCGGAGTCGTATGCCACGCCGTCGTCGACCTCAGCGGTGGCGATCGCGGCGATTCTGCGGATGATCTCGGCTTCCTCGCCGGAGAAGGCGCGGCCAAGGATGTCGATGTCACGGGTCATCCGGCGGGCGCCGAACTGGGCGAGCAGAAGGCCGCCCTTGAGGATGAAGTGCTCGCGGCCGAGGGGGGATGTTGCCAGGCGGTAGAGGAATCGTTCGAGTACGTACTCGACCATGACCTCGTCCGTTGAACGGCCGTTGCGACGAGCCAGATTGCGCAGGTCGTTGTAGACGCGGCCTGCGGTGGTGTCCCGAGTTGGGTTGACCATCAGGCAAGCACCGCCTCTACGGCGGGGCGGATGACGGAGAGCGCGCCCAGCTCGCGGGCGATGAGTTGGAGTTCGCCGACCCCGCTCCGTCCGCGGCGACGTAGGTAGCGGCCGAGTGCGGACAGGGCCATGGTCTCGCCGATTCTGCCACGATGGCGCATCGCGTCGACGACGCTGCGGGCGGCGTTGTATGTGGGAACGGTCTCTCCCGGTGCAGCCTCGAACCGTTCGACGCCGAGGCTGAACGTCTTCGCCGCGTACTGGGCCACCACGGTCGGGGGATAAGAGATCGTGGGACGACGTGATCCGCGTGGTACGGCGATGTGTACGGCGCTGGGGATGTCGTCGATCAGCTCGTGCAGAGCCAGGGCGGACTCCCCGCACAGGACAGCGCGAGGCGCCCGCGTACATACGGCCAGTAGGTCTGCGTATGCGGTCTCCGGTGCGTCTGCCCGCCGGTACACACCACGGGACAGTTCGTCTATCTCCCCTTCGGTGACTAGGTGCGCCAGATCGCGAGCGGAGAGCAGGGCCTGACGTGCCTGCGCTGTCGTGAACGTCGGGGAGAGGTCAGCCAGCCGCTGGTTCAAGCGCGAGATTTCCGTAGCACTCATGTATCGAATGATACCCCTCTAGTTGAACTAGGGGATCGATTGGATACATCCAGATGGCGGGGGCGGGGCTCCCATCGTTGACTATGCGTCACGAACCTGCAGGTCAGATGCCCATCCCATGGGGTCTTCCAGGGACTTTTCAGGGACTTTCGCGTCTGTCCCAGGGCCGATCCAGGGACTTTCCGCCGTGCAAGCAGGGAAGGTCCTGACAGCGCTGAAAGATACGAACGCACTGGTCAGGGCCGTTCTCCTAGCACTCGATGATGTTCACCGCGAGCCCGCCGCGGGCTGTCTCCTTGTACTTGACGCTCATGTCCGCGCCCGTCTCCTTCATCGTCTTGATGACCTTGTCGAGCGAGACCTTGTGGCTGCCGTCGCCCCGCAGCGCCATCCTGGCCGCCGTGACGGCCTTCACGGCGGCCATGCCGTTGCGCTCGATGCACGGGATCTGGACGAGGCCGCCCACCGGGTCGCAGGTCAGGCCGAGATTGTGCTCCATGCCGATCTCGGCGGCGTTCTCCACCTGCTCGGCGGAGCCGCCCAGGACCTCGGCGAGGGCGCCCGCGGCCATGGAGCAGGCGGAACCGACCTCGCCCTGGCAGCCGACCTCGGCGCCGGAGATCGAGGCGTTCTCCTTGAAGAGCATGCCGATGGCTCCGGCGGCCAGCAGGAAGCGGACGACGCTGTCGTCCTTCTCGGCCTCGGTGCAGCCGCCGGCCGCGAAGTTCATGTAGTAGTGCAGGACGGCGGGGATGATGCCCGCGGCGCCGTTGGTCGGGGCCGTCACGACACGGCCGCCCGCGGCGTTCTCCTCGTTGACGGCCATCGCGTAGAGGGTGATCCACTCCATCGCGTGTGCCTGCGGGTCGCCCTCGGCGCGCAACTGGCGGGCCGTGTTCGCGGCGCGGCGGCGGACCTTCAGACCGCCGGGCAGGATGCCCTCGCGGGACATGCCGCGCGAGACGCAGGCCTGCATGACGCGCCAGATCTCCAGGAGGCCGGTGCGGATCTCGTCCTCGGTGCGCCAGGCCTTCTCGTTCTCCAGCATCAGCGAGGAGATGGACAGGCCGGTCTCCCGGGCGAGCCGCAGCAGCTCGTCGCCGGTGCGGAAGGGGTGCCGGAGGACGGTGTCGTCCGGGACGATCGGGTCCTCGCCGGCCACCGCGTCGTCGTCGACGACGAAGCCGCCGCCGACCGAGTAGTACGTCTTCTCCAGGAGCGGGGCGCCCTCGTGGTCGTACGCGAGGACGGTCATCCCGTTGGCGTGGTACGGCAGTGCCTTGCGGCGGTGCAGGACGAGCTGCTCGTCGGCGTCGAAGGGGATCTCGTGCATACCGAGGAGGTTGATGCGCCCGGTGGAGCGGATCTCCTCGATGCGGGAGTCGGCGCCCTCGACGTCCACGGTGCGGGGCGACTCGCCCTCCAGGCCGAGCAGGACGGCCTTCGGTGTTCCGTGTCCGTGGCCGGTCGCGCCGAGGGAGCCGTACAGCTCGGCCCGTATCGACGCGGTGTGGGCCAGCAGGCCCTCGTTCTTGAGGCGGCGGGCGAACATGCGGGCCGCGCGCATCGGGCCGACGGTGTGGGAGCTGGACGGGCCGATGCCGACCGAGAAGAGGTCGAAGACCGAGATGGCCACGGGAGTACTCCTAAGGGGTTGGTAGACGCCGTTGTCTGCCGGGTGGTGCGGGACGGGCCGGTGGGCACGAAGAGCGCGGGGACAAGGGTGGGGGCACCGTGCTCACTCTTCAGTGTGCGCGGTGCCCCCACCCGACGTGCAAACTGCGGGTGGCCTACTTGAGGCCGGAGTACAGCGGGAACTTCTCCGCGAGCGCGATCACGCGGGCCTTGAGGTCGTCGGCGTCGTAGGCCGGCTTCAGGGCGGAGGCGATGATCTCCGCGACCTCGGTGAAGTCCTCGGTCCCGAAACCACGGGTCGCCAGGGCCGGCGTACCGATCCGCAGGCCCGAGGTCACCATCGGCGGCCGCGGGTCGTTCGGGACGGCGTTGCGGTTGACCGTGATGCCCAGCTCGTGGAGCCGGTCCTCGGCCTGCTGGCCGTCCAGCTCGGAGTTGCGCAGGTCGACGAGGACCAGGTGGACGTCCGTACCGCCGGAGAGGACGGACACGCCCACCTCGGTCACGTCCTGCTGGACCAGCCGCTCGGCGAGGATGCGGGCGCCGTCCAGGGTGCGCTGCTGGCGCTCCTTGAACTCCTCGGTCGCCGCCACCTTGAAGGAGACCGCCTTGGCGGCGATCACGTGCTCCAGCGGGCCGCCCTGCTGACCGGGGAAGACCGCCGAGTTGATCTTCTTCGCGAGCTCCTGCGTCGACAGGATGACGCCACCGCGCGGACCGCCGAGGGTCTTGTGCGTGGTGGTCGTGACGACGTGGGCGTGCGGCACCGGGTTGGGGTGCAGACCCGCGGCGACCAGGCCCGCGAAGTGCGCCATGTCGACCATCAGGTACGCGCCGACCTCGTCCGCGACGCGGCGGAAGGCGGCGAAGTCGAGCTGACGGGGGTACGCGGACCAGCCGGCCACGATCAGCTTCGGCTTGGACTCCTTGGCGAGGCGCTCGACCTCGGCCATGTCCACGACGCCGGTGTCGTCGACGTGGTACGGGACCACGTTGTAGAGCTTGCCGGAGAAGTTGATCTTCATACCGTGGGTCAGGTGACCGCCGTGGGCGAGGTTCAGGCCCATGATCGTGTCGCCCGGCTTCAGCAGCGCGAACATCGCGGCGGCGTTCGCCTGCGCACCGGAGTGCGGCTGGACGTTCGCGGCCTCGGCGCCGAAGAGCGCCTTGACGCGGTCGATGGCGATCTGCTCGACCACGTCGACGTGCTCGCAGCCGCCGTAGTAGCGGCGGCCCGGGTAGCCCTCGGCGTACTTGTTGGTGAGGACGGAGCCCTGGGCCTCCATGACCGCGACCGGAGCGAAGTTCTCCGAGGCGATCATCTCGAGGGTGGACTGCTGACGGTGGAGCTCGGCGTCGACGGCGGCGGCGACGTCCGGGTCCAGCTCGTGGAGGGAGGAGTTCAGAAGCGACATCAGGTGGTCCCTTGGGGTCTCAGTTACCGGAGAACTCGGTGTACTCGTCGGCGGAGAGAAGGTCCTTCGGCTCCTCCGCGACGCGCACCTTGAACAGCCAGCCGCCCTCGAAGGGAGCGGAGTTCACCAGCGACGGGTCGTCCACGACGTCCTGGTTCGCCGCGGTCACCTCGCCGGTCACCGGCGAGTACAGGTCGCTGACCGACTTGGTCGACTCCAGCTCACCGCAGGTCTCGCCCGCGGTCACCGTGTCACCGACCTCCGGGAGCTGGGCGTAGACGACGTCGCCGAGCGCGTTGGCCGCGAACTCGGTGATACCGATCGTGGCCACACCGTCCTCGTCGGCCGACAGCCACTCGTGCTCCTTGCTGTACCGCAGCTGCTGGGGGTTGCTCATGGTCTGAATTCTCCTGTACGCGGGGGAGTGCTGATGAACGGTGGTCTTGCGTGGTGAGACGGGACTACGTCACGTCCGGGCGGGCGGGACTACTTCTCGCGCTTGTAGAAGGGCAGCGCGACGACCTCGTACGGCTCGTGCGTGCCCCTGATGTCGACGCCCACGCCCTCGGTGCCGGGCGTGGCGTACGCCGCGTCGACGTACGCCATGGCGATCGGCCTGCCCAGTGTGGGCGAGGGGGCGCCGGAGGTGACCTCGCCCACGACCTGTCCCGCGACGACGACGGAGAACCCGGCGCGCGGGACCCTGCGGCCCCCGGCGACCAGGCCGACCAGCTTGCGCGGGGGAGCGGACTCGGCGCGCCCGGCAGCGGCCAGCAGCGCCTCGCGGCCGACGAAGTCGCCCTCCTTCTCGAACTTCACGACCCGGCCGAGCCCCGCGTCGAACGGGGTCAGCGCGGTGGTCAGCTCGTGCCCGTACAGCGGCATGCCCGCCTCCAGGCGCAGCGTGTCGCGGCAGGAGAGGCCGCACGGGATCAGGCCGTGCGGGGCGCCCGCCTCGGTGAGGGCCTTCCACAGCTGCTCGGCGTGCTCGGGGGCGACGAAGAGCTCGAAGCCGTCCTCGCCGGTGTACCCGGTACGGGCGATCAGCGCCGGGACGCCGGCGACCGTGCCCGGCAGGCCCGCGTAGTACTTCAGTCCGTCCAGATCGGCGTCCGTGACCGACTTCAGTACGGCGGAGGACTCGGGGCCCTGGACGGCGAGCAGCGCGTACGCGTCGCGGTCGTCCCGCACCTCGGCGTCGAAGGCCCCGACACGCTCGACGAGCGTGTCCAGGACCAGCTGCGCGTTGCCCGCGTTGGCGACGACCAGGTACTCGGGGGTCTCCGCCGCGCCCAGGCGGTACACGATCAGGTCGTCCAGGATCCCGCCGTCCTCGGCCACGATCATCGTGTAGCGGGCCCGGCCCCGGCCGATGGTGGCGATGTTGCCGACCAGGGCGTGGTTCAGGAAGTCCACGGCCTGCGGCCCGGTGACGGTGATCTCGCCCATGTGCGACAGGTCGAAGAGCCCGGCCCGGTCACGTACGGCGTGGTGCTCGTCGCGCTCGCTGGCGTAGCGCAGGGGCATGTCCCAGCCCGCGAAATCGGTCATGGTCGCGCCCAGGGACCGGTGCAGCGCGTCGAGGGCGGTGAGACGGGAAGCGGGGGCAGTGCTCATGGATACGGCTCCAGGGCATGACGACGGAGGACGATCCCTCCCCATCTGTCATCGGAACCTGAGAGGTTCGCCGGGACCCGCTGAAAGGGTCCTGGAGGGGGCCTGAACGAGTCAGCCCCTCCGGGGTCGGCTTGCACCTTGGGTGGAGCCGCAGAACGGCCCGCTTTTCAGATCTGCCTCATCCGCGCGGTACGGGGCCTGAGAGATTCAAGGGAGGATCTTGCTCCTTCGGCGCCCGGTGCACACAGTGACCGGGACTCTCCCGCGCGGATTCAAACGGCCGGTATGGAGTTGGCGGGGTCATCATCGCACGCATTGCGGGAGAGTGGGTGTCCGGATCCGTACGGCAGGTCCGCGGCCGGGCAGGTGCTGACACGGCGGCACGCCCGGTGCGGACCCGTACGGCCGGAACCGGTTGTGCCGCATTACCTTTTCTTTACACTTCTTGGGCAGGTCAGGTGTGGGTGAATCGGCAGGGGGACGGCGATGACGTTGCAGCGCGACGTGGCGGCCACGGGGGCGGCGCGCGGTGCGATGCCCGCTCAGCAGGGCGTGCGTGCCAGGGAGCTCACCGGCACGCACGCCCCGGTGGTGCGTGACCTGCGGGGCACGGGCGGGCGCGGCCCGCGCAGCCTGGACTTCGCGGCGGGTGACCTGGTGGTGGTTTCCGGCCTGCCCGGCAGCGGGAAGTCGACGCTGATCCGGCGCGCGGTCCAGGAGAACGCGATCGACTCCCAGGACACCAGGGACCGCTGGGCCGGCTCCCTGCCCGGGTTACTGCCGTACGCCCTGTACCGCCCCCTGGTGCGTGCCGCGCACTACCTCGGGCTGTGGCGGGCGCTGCGCTCGGGCGGCTCCGTCGTCGTGCACGACTGCGGTACGCAGGCCTGGGTGCGCCGGTGGCTGACGCGGGAGGTCCGGCGCCGCGCACGCACCCTGCACCTCGTCCTGCTCGACGTCACCCCGCAGGTGGCCAGGGCGGGCCAGCGGGAGCGCGGCCGAGGGGTGTCGGGCTACGCCTTCGCCCGGCACCGGCGCGCGGTGGGACGCCTGTTGCGTGACACGGAGAGCGGCCTGCTGCCACCCGGCTGCGCCTCCGCGGTGCTCCTGGACCGCGACGCGGCCGCAGTGATCACCCGCATCTCGTTTGCGGACGCATAGGCCGAGAAGTGCTGTCCGGGTGTCCGGAATCTGGACGGTTCGCAGGCCCCGGCCTGCGCCGCTGCCCGCGGCACTGCCGTCCGGGCGCGGCTCGTCTAAGGTTTCTGCCGCACAGCATGGCGAGAAGGGGACACAGACACCGTGGACATTCCGGCCCAGGCCCACGTCCATCCGCAGCACGGATGGCCGGCCAACGAGCTCGAAGAAGTGCTCAGCGCCTCGCTCGGCGTGCCCGGGGCCGGCAGCCGGCTGGTCGAAGTGCTCGGCCGCAGCCTGCTCTGGGTGCCCCTCCCGAACGGCGGCGGACCCGACAGCCCCGACCTGGACCTGCCGACGGTCGACATCGACGGCGGCGCGTACGTGCCCGTCTTCAGCTCCGAGGCGCAGTTCCTCCACTGCGTCGGCTCCCACATGTCCTTCGCCGTCGCGCCCGCCCGGGAGTTCGCCCGCGGACTCCCTCCGCAGCTGGGCATCGCGGTCAACCCGGGCGGAGCGGTCGGCGTGCCGATGCCGCCGCCCGCCGTCGCCGAGCTCTGCAGGGCCGGCCGCACCCCGCTGGACGGGCCCGGCGGCGGGGGGAGGGTCCGGCTGTACGAGCCGGACTGGAAGGAGGACCCCGTCGACTTCCTCTCCGCGGTCGCCGCCGAATTCCAGGACACCGGCGTGGTGAGCACCGCCCGCCGGGCGCTGGCCAGCATCGAGGGCGGCGACCCGGTCCTCTTCGTCGGCGTCGAATTCGCCACCTGGGACGGCGCCGGGCAGAGCGCGCCGATGGAGGCTCTGGGCCGCGCCCTCGGCCGGGCGGGGTCGCCCTGGCCGGTCAATCTCGTCCTGCTCGACGTGACACAGGACCCCGTGGGGGACTGGATGCTGGACAAGGTGAGGCCGTTCTACCGGCGCGAGGGGCACTGAGCACACGTCACCCGTGGCGTCGAGCCGGTGTCAGGGGCGGCGCATAAGCTGGTTTGATGGCGAGGTCGCCCCGTGTGCCCGGGAGCGGCGGAACGGCACCCGCGGGACAGCGGGACAGCGGATCGAAGAGGGGCGGGACCCAGGGTGAGTGCGTCAGGCACCGCGGCGGCCGGACAGGTCGAGCACATGCTGCGGCAGGTGACCCCGGGGCGCCTCGACTCGTACGAGCAGCTGCTGCAGGCCCTGGCCGACGGCCGGATCTGGATGCTGCTCTGGCACGGCACGGCGGGATCGCCCGATGCCCAGTACGGCAACATGGAGGTCGACGGGCTGGGTTACGCCCCCTGTGTGACCTCCGCCCAGGAGCTCTCGGCCAGTGGCTGGAACAGGGCCCACGAGCTGATCACCGGCCGTGACATCGCCCGCGCCCTCTTCCCCGACCGCTGGGGCATCTGGCTCAACCCGCACGCCCCCGACGGCGGCGTCGGAATCCCCTGGCTGGACCTGCGCCGCATCGCGACGGGTCTCGACCGGATGCCGGCCGGCCCGCTGCGGCTCTCCGAACCCGCCATCGAGATCCCGCAGTTCTACGCCCTGCTGTCGCACAACGCCCACCGCACCCCCGCCGTGCGCGCGCTGCGCCGTGCCTGGGTGCAGCCCGCGCTCGGCGCTCCGTACCTCGCGATCGGACTCGACCTCTACGACACGGGCCGGCCCTCCGTCGACGCGGTCCGCGCGATGATGCAGCAGTCGATCGGCGTCGTCCCCGACGGGCTGCCGGTCTCCACCGTCTCGATGTCCGACGAGTACGACCCCGTCGCCATGTGGCTGCGCGCCAACTCCCGGCCGTTCTACGACCGCGAGGCACATGCCCAGGCCGGCCCGCCGCCCACCGCCGCGCCCGGGTACGGCTACCCACCGTCACAGCTGCACTGAAACCCCCCTGGTTTCGAACGGGTTAACAATCCTCGGCAGGATGTCCCGTATCTGACCGGTTTGTTGAGTGTCCGGGTCTCAGGTAGGTATCACCGCTATGCGGACTGTTCTCCGCACTGCTTCGCGAATGTAGGGTTCGGGCGAATCATTACCTCTCCACACACTGCTGACCTGGGGTGGACCCACCATGCGAATAAACACGTCCCGAACCGTTCGGGCGATCACGGCGGCACTTGCTGTCGGTCTGATCGCCACGGGCTGCTCCAGTGAGCGGGACAACGATGCCAAGGACGGAGCGAAGGACACCTTCGTCTTCGCCGGTGCGGGCGACCCCGGGTCCCTCGACCCGGCGCTCGCCAGCGACGGTGAGACCTTCCGGGTCACGCGTCAGGCGTTCGAAGCCCTTCTCGAGCACGAGTCCGGCGGCAGCAAGCTCGTCGGCGGACTGGCCGAGACGTGGGAGAGCAACGACGCCGGCACGGTGTGGACGTTCAACCTGCGCAAGAACGTGAAGTTCCAGGACGGCGAGACGTTCGACGCCGACGCGGTCTGCGCGAACTACGACCACTGGTTCAACTGGGCGGGCACGTACCAGTCCAGCGCGGTCTCGTACTACTGGCAGTCCATCATGGGCGGCTTCGCGAAGAACGAGGACGCCGAGGCGCCGAAGGCGAACTACAAGTCCTGCACCGCGAAGGACGCCAACACGGCGGTCATCGAGGTCAACGAGCCCTCGGCGAACCTGCCCGGCGGCTTCTCCCTGCAGGCCCTGGCGATCCACTCGCCGAAGGCCATCAAGGAGTACGAGAAGCAGGACGCGACCGCCAAGGGCGACGCGATCACGTACCCCAAGTACAGCCAGGAGGCCGGCACGGTCGCCGGCACCGGCCCGTACAAGATCACCAAGTGGAACAAGAGCAACAAGGAAGTCAGCCTCGAGCGCTTCGACGGCTACTGGGGCGACAAGGCCAAGGTGAAGAACCTGGTCTTCCGCACGATCGACACCGAAGAAGGCCGCCGCCAGGCGCTGCAGGCCGGTGACATCGACGGATACGACCTGGTCGCACCCGCGGACATCAAGACGCTGGAGGGTGAGGGCTACGAGGTCCCGACCCGTGACGTCTTCAACCTCTTCTACGTGGGCATGACCCAGTCGAAGAACAAGGCGCTGAAGAAGCCCGAGGTCCGGCAGGCCATCGCGCACGCCATCGACCGCGAGAACATCGTCAAGACCCAGCTGCCCGAGGGCGGCAAGGTCGCCACGCAGTTCATGCCCGACACGGTCGCCGGTTACTCGGACCAGGTGAAGCAGTACGCCTTCGACACCAACAAGGCGAAGAAGCTCCTCAAGGACGCCGGCGAGAGCAAGCTCTCGCTCGAGTTCTGCTACCCGACCGAGGTCACCCGCCCCTACATGCCTGCCCCGCAGGACATGTTCGAGCTGATGAAGGCCGACCTCGAGAAGGCCGGCATCACGGTCGTCCCGAAGGCCATGAAGTGGGCCCCGGACTACCTGGACGCCACCGAGGCCGGCTCCTGCGCGCTGCACATGCTGGGCTGGACCGGTGACTTCAACGACGGCTTCAACTTCATCGGTACCTGGTTCGCCGGCGCCGACAAGCAGTGGGGCTTCAAGGACGCCAAGGTCTTCGACTCGGTGAACGCCGCGTCGAAGGAGACCGACCCGGCCGCCCGCGTCGAGGCCTACAAGAAGGCCAACGAGACCATCATGGAGTACCTGCCGGGTCTCCCGATCTCGTCGTCGCCGCCCGCCATCGCGTTCGCCAAGAACGTCAACCCGCCGAAGGTCTCCCCGCTGACGCAGGAGAACTTCGCCGAGGTCTCCTTCAAGTAACCGCACATCAGTGGGTTCGCCCGGCCACAGCTTCCCGGTGGCCGGGCGGGCCCACTTTTCGACACGTAAGAAAGGGGCACGCGGGGTGCTGCGACTCGTCGTACGAAGACTGCTACAGCTCATACCCACCCTGCTCGGCCTGTCGGTTCTGCTCTTCCTGTGGCTGAACCGGCTGCCCGGCGGACCCGCCTCAGCGATCCTGGGCGAGCGGGCGACCGAAGCCGAAGTGACGCGTATCAACCGGGCGCTGGGACTGGACGAGCCCGTCTACGTCCAGTACTGGCGCTTCCTCAAGCGCATCTTCGAACTGGATCTCGGCACCTCCACCCAGACCGGTCAGCCGGTGTGGGACGAATTCGTCCTGCGCTTCCCGGCCACCGTGGAGCTCAGCGTCGCCGCGATCGTCATCGCGGTCCTGGTCGGCATCCCCCTCGGCTACCTCGCCGCCCGCCACCGCGGCGGCTGGCTCGACGTGGCCTCGGTCTCCGGATCGCTGATCGGCATCTGTATCCCCGTGTTCTTCCTCGCGCTGATGCTCAAGGGCATCTTCGCGGTCGAACTGGGCCTTTTCCCGAGCTACGGCAGGCTCTCCACCGGTCTCGACGCCACTGACATCACCGGCTTCGCCACCCTGGACGGCCTGCTGACCGGCGAGCTCGACGCGACATGGGACGCGATCATGCACCTGGTGCTGCCCGCCGTCGCCCTCGCGTCCATCCCGCTCGCCGTGATCGTGCGGATGACCAGGGCAAGCGTCCTGGAGGTCCTCGGCGAGGACTACATCCGCACCGCCGAGTCCAAGGGCCTGGACAAGCGGGTCGTGCGCGGCCGTCACGTGCTGCGCAACGCGCTGCTTCCCGTGGTCACCGCGGTCGGTCTGCTGACCGGAAGCCTGCTCTCGGGTGCGGTCCTGACCGAGTCGGTCTTCTCGTTCGGAGGCATCGGCTCCTTCATCCGTACGTCGATCGATGCCCGCGACTACCCGGTGCTGGTCGGGTTCATCCTCTTCATCGCGATGGTGTACGTCCTCATCAACCTGCTGGTCGACCTCGCATACAGCATCATCGACCCGAGAGTGCGGGTGCACTGACGTGACGACATTGACCAAGAGGGCCGACAAGATCGACCGGCTCGCCGAGCTGACCCAGCAGACCGAGTCGACCTCGGGCGCGAGCCTGTGGCGCGAGGCGCTGCGACGGCTCCGCAACAGCAAGATGGCCATCATCGGCGCCGTCGTCATCGGCCTGTTCGTCGTGATGGCGATCGTGGGACCGTGGGTCGCCCCGTACAGCCCCACCGCCCAGACCTGGCGCGGAGAAGTCTTCGCCAACCAGGGCAAGTTCGTCGGTATGCGCGGCGAGAACTGGTTCGGCCTCGACCACCTGGGCCGCGACCTCTTCTCCCGCATGCTCGTCGGGGCACGCCAGACCCTGCTCGTGGGCGTGGTCTCCATGCTCATCGGCCTGGTCATCGGCGCTGTCGTCGGCATCCTGTCCGGAGCCGCCGCGACCCTCGGCGGCAAGGTCGGACAGCGCATCGACACCGTGATCATGCGCATCACCGACCTCATGCTGTCGCTGCCCTCCCTGCTGCTGGCGGTCTCCGTCGCGGCGGTCATGGGCCAGTCCCTGACCACCGTGATGATCGCCGTCGGTGTCGTCCAGATCCCCGTCTTCGCCCGTCTGCTGCGCGGTTCGATGCTCGCCCAGGGCGGCGCGGACTACGTGCTGGCGGCGAAGGCGCTCGGCATCCGGAAGAAGCGGATCGTCCTCACACAGATCCTGCCCAACTCGCTGAGCCCGGTAATCGTCCAGGCGACACTCAGTCTCGCCACCGCGATCATCGAAGCCGCGGCCCTGTCCTACCTCGGCCTCGGCAACCCGGACCCGGCGATCCCGGAGTGGGGCGTCATGCTCTCCCAGGCGCAGCGGTTCTTCGACAACGAGCCGATGATGGCCGCCTACCCGGCCGTCGGGATCATCATCACCGCACTGGGCTTCACCCTGCTCGGCGAGGCCATGCGCGAAGCCCTCGACCCGAAGCTGCGAGGCTGATCTCCCATGGCACTGCTCAATGTTGACCAACTCAGCGTCACCTTCGGGGGACGCGGCCGCAAGGACTCCATCGCGGTCGACGGTGTCTCCTTCACCGTGGACCAGGGCCAGGTCGTCGGTCTGGTGGGCGAGTCGGGCTGCGGCAAGTCCGTGACCTCGCTCGCCCTGATGGGCCTGCTGCCCGAGAAGGGCGTCAAGGTCGGCGGACGCGTGGAGTTCGACGGCCAGGACCTGCTGACCATCAGCCGGCGCAAGCTCCGCGACATGCGCGGCAGCCAGCTCGCGATGATCTTCCAGGACCCGCTGTCCTCGCTGAACCCGGTGATCCCCATCGGTATCCAGGTGACCGAGATCCTCCAGCGCCACCGCGGCCTGAAGGGGGAGGCCGCCCGCAAGGAGGCCGCCGACCTGCTGGACCGGGTCGGTATCCCGGACCCGCGCCGGCGGCTTAAGGAGTACCCGCACCAGCTGTCCGGCGGTATGCGGCAGCGTGCGCTCATCGCCATGGCGGTGGCCTGCGCACCCCGGCTGCTCATCGCCGACGAGCCCACCACGGCGCTCGACGTGACCATCCAGGCCCAGATCCTGGAACTCCTCAAGGAACTGGTCGACCAGGAGGGCACCGCCCTCCTGATGATCACCCACGACCTCGGGGTCGTCGCAGGCATCTGCGACGAGGTCAACGTGCTCTACGCGGGACGGGCGGTGGAGTCCGCGGGCCGGCGCGAGCTGTTCGCGGCACCCACTCACCCGTACGCGCACGGACTGCTCGGGTCCATCCCGCGTCTGGACGCACCGCGCGGGGAGCCGCTCCGCCCGATCCGCGGGTCGATCAACGACAAGATCGCCTGGGCCGACGGCTGCGCCTTCGCGCCCCGCTGCGACTACTACACGATGGAGTGCCTCACGGGCACTCCCGAACTGACCGAACCACGCACGGCCGGACACCAGGTGCGCTGTGTCAACCCGGTCCTGCCCAAGGCGGAGGTTTCGGCATGAGCCTGCTCGAACTCGACGATGTGAAGGTCCACTTCCCCGTCAAGAAGGGTGTCTTCTTCGACCGTACGGTCGGACACGTGTACGCCGTGGACGGCATCTCGCTGAGCGTCGAGGCCGGACAGACGTACGGGCTCGTAGGCGAGTCGGGCTGCGGCAAGACGACGCTGGGCCGGGCCGTGCTGCGGCTCGTGGACATCACCTCCGGTGAGGTCGTCTTCGACGGCACCGACCTGGCCAAGCTGCCGGACGAGGAGATGCGCCAGTTCCGCCGCCGGCTCCAGATGGTCTTCCAGGACCCGCTCGGCAGCCTCAACCCGCGGCAGAACATCGAGTCGATCCTCTCCGAGGGCATGGCGGCCCACGGGATCGGCACCGACCGGGCGGACCGCCGCGAGAAGATCAAGGCGATCCTCGCCAGGGTCGGACTGCCGGCGAACTCGCTGTCCCGCTACCCGCACGAGTTCTCCGGCGGACAGCGCCAGCGCATCGGTATCGCCCGTGCCCTGGTGCTCGAGCCGGACGTGATCATCTGCGACGAGCCGGTGTCGGCGCTCGACGTGTCCATCCAGGCGCAGGTCATCAACCTGCTGGAGGAGCTGCAGGAGTCCCTCGGGCTCACGTATCTCGTCATCGCCCACGACCTCGCCGTCGTCCGGCACATCTCCGACGTCATCGGGGTCATGTACCTGGGTTCCCTGGTGGAGGAGGCGCCCAGCGACGCGCTGTACGCCGGGCCGAAGCACCCCTACACCCGGGCGCTCATGTCCGCGGTGCCGGTGCCCGACCCGGAGGTCGAGGACCGGCGGGAGCGGATCCTGCTCCAGGGCGACCTGCCCTCGCCGGCCAACCCGCCGGCCGGCTGCCGGTTCCACACCCGCTGCCCGTGGGTGCAGGAGAAGTGCGCACTGGAGCGCCCGGTCCTGACGGACCTGGGTGACGGGCACAAGGTGGCCTGCCACTTCGCGGCCGAGATCGAGAACGGGACGATCGGCCTGACCCGCGCCACGGGCATCGAGGCGGTCGTGGGTACGGACAAGAGCGCGGACGTGGACGCGGCGGAGCCGGTCGCCGACAAGGTGCCTGCGGCGAAGGTGCCCGCGCAGAAGGCGTCCGTCGAGGATGCGGTCGTCGTCGCGAAGCCGGTTGCCGTCGAGGACGAGGTCGTCGTCGAGACCCCGGTCGCCGTCGAGGCTCCGGTCGCGGGGAAGTCCGTGGCGGAGAAGCCCGCCGACGTGGACACCGACGCGGACGTTGCTGCGGAGAACGAGTCCGATGAAGCGGCCGCCCCCGAGGAGGAGGCCGTGGACAAGGCCGTCCCCGAGGACAAGGCTGCCCCTCAGGACAAGGCCGTCCCTGAGGACAAGGCTGTGGACAAGGACAAGGCCGTCCCCGAGGACAAGCCCGCCTCGGACGAGGTGGCGGACGCCGCCGGGACCGGTGCCGGAGGCAAGACCGGTTCCGCCTGACGGTTCCCGGCGACATCGTGGGCACCGGACGTTGTAGAACTGTCCGGTGCTCAACGAACTCTTCACTCCCTCCGTCCAGCATGCGCTCGACATCATCGGGATCTTCGTCTTCGCGATCTCGGGCGCTCTGCTCGCCGTACGCAAGAACTTCGATGTCTTCGGCATCGCGGTGCTCGCCGAGGTGACAGCGCTGGGCGGAGGGATCTTCCGTGACGTGATCATCGGGGCCCTTCCCCCGGCGGCCTTCACGGACCTCGGCTACTTCCTGACCCCGCTGCTCGCCGCCGGGCTGGTGTTCTTCCTGCATCCGCACGTCGAACGGATCCAGGTCGGCGTCAACGTCTTCGACGCGGCCGGCCTGGGACTCTTCTGCGTCGCCGGCACGGTCAAGGCGTACGACTACGGCCTCGGCCTCACCGCGTCCGCCGCGCTGGGGCTGGCCACCGCGGTCGGCGGCGGTGTGCTCCGCGACGTCCTGGCCAATGAGGTGCCCTCGCTGCTGCGCTGGGACCGCGACCTGTACGCGGTGCCCGCCATCGTGGGCGCCACCATGGTGGTGCTCTGCATCCGCTTCGACGTCCTCAACGCCTACACGAGCGGCGCGGCGGTGATCACGGCGTTCGTACTGCGGCTCCTGGCGCTGCGCTACCACTGGAGGGCCCCGCGCGCGTACAACCGCCGCTCGGCCACGGCCGAGGAAGCCCCGGCCGTCATCTGACCGCAATATAAAGCTACCGCTTAGTAACGCAATCGGTGTACGGTGCAGCCCATGGCACAGGCAGCAGCGCAGGCGCAGCGCACCCCGCAGGCGACCATCGGGGACAGCGAGTTCGACCGGGACACCGCCGTCACCCTTCGCGAAGAGGGTGTCTACGACGCGGAGCTCTCCGCGGGCTGGACCATCATCCACGCCGTCAACGGCGGCTACCTGCTGGCCGTGCTCGGCCGTGCGCTCGGTGAGGCGCTGCCGCACCCCGACCCCTTCTCGGTCTCGGCGCACTACCTGACGGCATCCGTTCCGGGGCCCGCGGTGATCCGTACCCAGGTCGTCCGCACGGGCCGCACCCTCTCCACCGGCGAGGCCTCGCTCTACCAGTACGCGGAGGACGGCACCGAGGTCGAGCGCATCCGGGTACTCGCCACCTACGGCGACCTGGACGGCCTGACCGACGACGTCCGCACCTCCGCGGAGCCGCCCGCCATCCCGCCGCTGCAGCACTGCCTCGGCCCGGCCGACGGGCCGGCGCCCATCCCCGGCAGCTCCGCCATCACCGAACGGCTCGACATCAGGCTCGACCCGGCGACGATCGGCTGGGCCATCGGCGCGCCGTCGGGCAGGGGCGAGATGCGTGGCTGGTTCGGACTCGCGGACGGCCGTGACGCGGATCCGCTGTCGCTGCTGCTCACCGTCGACGCGTTGCCGCCGACCTCGTTCGAGCTGGGGCTGAAGGGCTGGACGCCCACGATCGAGCTCACCACCCACATCCGCTGCCGTCCGGCCCCCGGACCGCTGCGCGTCTCCATCACCACCCGCAACCTGGCGGGCGGCTTCCTGGAGGAGGACGCGGACGTCTGGGACAGCGCCGACCGCCTGGTGGCCCAGTCCCGCCAGCTCGCACGCGCACCGCGCGGCTGAGCGGGCGCGAACCCACCCCGCGCCCGCCGCCCGTGCGACGGGCGGAGCCGCGCTGTGGCCGGCACGCGGACCCGGGCGCGGACCGCCGGAATCGGTCCGGCAGGATGCGGCCGGCCTCGGCGAGGTCGGTGTCCTCGATCCCGGAGCCCGGCGCAGGGCGACACCGACGTCGGGCCCAGGACCTGTGGCTCGATCAGGGGCGGGCGGGCGGATCGAGTTCGCCGGACACGCATGCGGGCCTGGATCCACAGGGTCGGCGCCGACACCCCGGCCTCCTGGGCGTCGCGGAGCTCCCTGCCCCGCACCCTGCCCCCGCCGGCCGGCTGCGGCGGAGTGGAGGAGCAGGGCGGCCCCCGGTTCTCCTGGACGAAGGCCAGATGGGTCCGGACGACGACCCGGCTGCCCGGACGGGCCTGGTGGGCACTCGGCAAAGCCGTGCCGGCCCGCCAGGAAGCCGCCGTGGCCGGCCCGCCAGGAGGCCGCCGTGGCCGGCTCGCCGAGGAGTCGGTTCAGTCGGCAGCCGGTAAGGGCGGCGAAGAGGCCTTCGAGGCTGCCGGGGTGGCGAGAGAGGCGCCCGCGGCCGGCACCGAAGGCGACCAGGCAGTGCCTGCCGCGAACATGCCCAACCAGGCGGTCCTCACAGGCGCCTGCGTGGCCAGTAGGCCCCGCGCCCGTGGTGCGCGGGATCGGGCGGCAGCCTCGGGAGCGCCGATGTCAGCGGATGCCTCACCCTCGCCTACGGCGGCGGAGTGCCGGCGTCCACCTGCGCGGGGGAGGCGTCGCGGCGCTGGACGGCGCTCCGACGTGGCGGTGCCCGACCGGTGACGAGGGCTCCGTACGCACACGGGCCGCGCTCGCCCGGCTCCCCGGCCGCGTCCCGGTGATCCTCCCGGTCCCGGGCCCGGCGGGAACCGGTCACCCGGCGGAGAGCGCCGTCCCCGGCGGGTCTCCCGGCCCTACGGGGCCTCGTCCAGCCAGTGGGCCCGGCCCAGCGTGACCAGTCGTAGCCGGCGCCGTGCCACCCGGACGACCTCCTCCTCGCCGCCGGGGCCCGCGTCCAGCAGGGCCGATGCCGTGATCACCATGTGGTCGACGTACAGGCCGCCCAGCATCAGGAGATCCGCCGGGTCCCAGCCGGCCGAGTCCGGCTCGGCGGCGAGCGCCGCCGCGACCTCTTCGGCGAACAGGCGGAGCTGGGCGGTGATGGCCTCGCGGACCGGGCCGACGCCGCCGTGCTGCTCGCGGGCGATGAAGCGGAAGTGGGCCGGCTGGGCCGCGACATGGCGGGCGATCAGTCCGACGCTGCGGTCCAGCCGCTCCTCGCTGTCGCCCGTCTCGGCCAGGACCGCGCCGATCATGCCGTGCAGACTGCCCAGGGTTTCCTCGACGAGGGCCACACCGAGAGCCGCCGTGCCGTCGAAGTGGCGGTAGAAGGCGGTCGGGGCCACACCCACGGCCCGCGTCACCTCGCGCAGACCCAGGCTGCTCAGGCTCTGGTGCTCCAGGAGCCGCAGCGCCGCGTCGAGCAGCGCCTGACGCGTCTTCTGCTTCTGGACCTGCCGGATGCCGGTGGTGTGACTCATGCCATTCAGTAAACAACCGTTCTCCGGGGCCCGGAAGGGGTAGGCGGACTAGACTCAATAGTCAGTGAACAGTCGTACTCTCAATTGCTCGCAGAAAGGCCGCACATGTTCGTCCTCGTCGCCGCCCTGCTCCTGCTGGGGGTCGTTCTCGGGGCGGTCGCGCACCTTCCGCTCCCTCTCACCCTCGCCGCCGCGGCCGTGATCGGTCTCTGGCTCGCACTCTTCGGTCTCCGAGAACACCTTGCCCGCCGCCCCCACTGAGCGCGGGGCCCGCCTCCGTACGTCTTCGGAACCGAAGGAGCCCGCATCATGACCCTCGCCACCGCACTCACCCGCAGCACCCGGCGTGAAGCCGGGAAGGTCTCCCGCGAGGCCGACGGGCTGGCCGTCGCCTCGTTCGTCCTCGGCCTGCTCGGCCTCCTTGTGATGAATATCCTCCTGGGGCCCACCGCCATCGTCATGGCGGTCATCGCCCTCGCGCGCTCCACCGCCCGCCGCGGCCGCGCCCTGCTCGGTCTGGCCCTCGGCATCGCCGACCTCGTCGTCCTCGGCGTCCTGGTCACCGCCAACGGCACCGTCTCCTGGAGCCTGGGGGGCTGACAGGGGTGGGCCGACG
This sequence comes from Streptomyces clavifer, assembly GCF_036345975.1. Classification (NCBI taxonomy): domain Bacteria; kingdom Bacillati; phylum Actinomycetota; class Actinomycetes; order Kitasatosporales; family Streptomycetaceae; genus Streptomyces; species Streptomyces clavifer. Next base: position 5,269,553 of record NZ_CP107793.1, read on the forward strand.
GCTCGTCCGGCGGCGGATCGGGCTCCGGGAATGAGCGGCGGCGGCGCGCGCTCCCGAGGCCCTCGACGGGCCGCTGCGTGATGCGCCCGCGATGCGCCCGGCCGGGGGCTCGTAGAATCGGGTCCACCATGGCCTACCTCGACCACGCCGCGACCACGCCGATGCTGCCGGAGGCGATCGCGGCGATGACCGCGCAGCTCGCCGTCACCGGCAACGCGTCCTCACTGCACGCCGCCGGGCGCCGGGCCCGCCGTACCGTCGAGGAGTCCAGAGAGACTCTCGCCGACGCGCTCGGCGCACGCCCCAGCGAGGTGGTCCTCACCTCCGGCGGGACCGAGGCCGACAACCTCGCTGTGAAGGGCCTCTACTGGGCCCGCCGCGACGCCGACCCCCGGCGCACCCGGCTCCTGGCGAGCCCTGTCGAGCACCACGCCGTGCTCGACGCCGTCGACTGGCTCGCCACGCACGAAGGCGCGACCGTCGAATACCTTCCCGTCGACCGGTACGGCCGGGTGCACCCCGACGCGCTGCGCGAGGCGATCCTCCGTGACCCCGACGACATCGCGATGATCACGGTGATGTGGGCCAACAACGAGATCGGCACGATCATGCCGATTCGTGAACTGGCCGAAGTGGCGCGTGAGTTCGACATCCCGATGCACGCCGATGCGGTGCAGGCCTTCGGTCAGCTGGAGGTCGACTTCGCCCGGTCGGGGCTGGCCGCGATGACCGTCAGCGCGCACAAGATCGGCGGCCCGTTCGGCATCGGCGCACTGCTGCTCGGCCGTGACTTCACGCCCGTGCCCGTGCTGCACGGCGGCGGGCAGGAACGGCAGGTGCGCTCCGGGACCCTGGACGTGCCCGCCGTCGCCGCGTTCGCCGTCGCCGGACGGCTCGCCGACGACGGGCGTGAGGACTTCGCCCGCGAGGTCGGCGCGCTCCGCGACGAGCTGGCCGCAGCCGTGCTGCGGGCCGTCCCCGACGCGATCCTCGGCGGCGACCCGGCCCCCGGCGGCCGACTCCCCGCCAACGCCCACTTCAGCTTCCCGGGCTGCGAGGGCGACTCCCTCCTGCTCCTGCTCGACGCCCAGGGCATCGCCTGCTCCACCGGCTCCGCCTGCACGGCCGGCATCGCCCAGCCCAGCCACGTGCTCCTTGCCACCGGCACCGACCCCGACCTGGCGCGCGGCACCCTGCGCTTCTCGCTCGGGCACACCTCGACGGCGGAGGACGTGGCCGAGGTCGCCCGGGCCATCGCCCCCGCGGTAGAACGCGCCAGAACAGCCGGCCTCAGCTAACCCCGCCCCGCCCCGCCGTCCGCCCGCTGGTCGTTGGGAGCGATGGGACGCGGGAATCGGACATAACGCCCGGTTTTTGGTCCCCTGGCTCCCGCTGACCGGCGTGACCCGGGGGGGGCGGGGGGTTAGCTGGGGTGTGGGGGTTGCGGGGCGGCGCGGACCAGTTTCATGTAGCGGTCCCAGTCCCAGTGGGGTCCGGGATCGGTGTGGTCCGTGCCCGGCACCTCGACGTGCCCGATGATGTGCTCGCGGTCCACGGGCAGCTCGTACCGCGCGCATATCTCGGCCGTCAGCAGGGCCGACGCCGCGTACATCTCCGGCGTGAAGTCCTGCGGGCGGTCCACGAAGCCCTCGTGCTCGATGCCGATACTGCGTTCGTTGTACGAGCGGTTACCCGCGTGGTACGCCACGTCGAGCTCGCGGATCATCTGGGTCACGCGGCCGTTCTGGCCGACGATGTAGTGCGTTGCCGCCTGGTGCGCCGGGTCCTGGAAGACCTTGACCGCGCTGGCGAAGCTGCCCTGGGTGACGTGGACGATGACCCGGTCCACGCCGTAGTCGTCGGGGCGGTCGGCCCGCCGCCAGTTCGCCTCGGAGGCCGCCACCCAGCGGGCGCCCGCGTAGTCCAGCTCACCCGGTTTGCGGGGCTTCTCCACGCCCGGCACCCGCCACCAGACGCGCCGGACGTCGTCCACCGCCAGCGCGGCCGTGCCCAGGGCAGCCGCGCCGCCGCCGATCAGCAGCGTGCGTCTGCTGACGCCGCGCGATCCGCTTCCGGATCCTTCGGCCTTCCCTCGTGTCCCCATATGATCGTCAACGCTTATCCGCGCGCATTCGGTTCCCGGGGCCCCGTACTCTGGATGAGCTATGACTCAGACCTCCCAGCGCCCCCTCCGCGTGCTCGCCGCCATGTCCGGCGGAGTCGACTCCGCCGTCGCCGCGGCCCGTGCCGCCGAGGCAGGCCACGACGTGACCGGTGTGCACCTCGCCCTCTCCGCGAACCCGCAGTCCTTCCGTACCGGGGCGCGCGGCTGTTGCACCATCGAGGACTCCCGGGACGCCCGCCGCGCGGCGGACGTCATCGGCATCCCGTTCTACGTCTGGGACCTGGCGGAACGCTTCCGTGAGGACGTCGTGGACGACTTCGTCGCGGAGTACGAGGCAGGGCGCACGCCCAACCCCTGCTTGCGCTGCAACGAGAAGATCAAGTTCGCCGCGCTGCTCGACAAGGCGCTGGCCCTCGGCTTCGACGCGGTGTGCACGGGCCACTACGCGACGGTCGTGCTCAGGGAGGACGGCACCCGGGAGATGCACCGCGCCTCGGACATGGCCAAGGACCAGAGCTACGTCCTCGGCGTCCTGGACGAGAAGCAGCTCGCACACGCCATGTTCCCGCTCGGCGACACCCTCACCACCAAGGACGAGATCCGGGCCGAGGCCGAGCGACGGGGCCTGGCGGTCGCCAAGAAGCCCGACAGCCACGACATCTGCTTCATCGCCGACGGTGACACCCAGGGCTTCCTGGCCGGCCGGCTCGGTGGCCCGGCCGAGGGGGACATCGTCGACGAGACCGGTACGAAGGTCGGCACCCACGAGGGCGCCTTCGGCTTCACCATCGGCCAGCGCAAGGGGCTGCGCATCGGCCACCCGGCCCCCGACGGCAAGCCCCGCTACGTCCTGGACATCTCCCCGGTGAACAACACGGTGACGGTCGGCCCGGTCGAGGCCCTCGACGTCACCGCCCTGACGGCGATCAAGCCCCGCTGGTGCGGCACGGCCCCGTCCGGCCCCGGCACGTACACCGCGCAGCTCCGCGCGCACGGCGGCGAGACCGAGGTGACGGCGGAGCTGGTCGACGGCACCCTGCACGTCTCGTTCACCGAGCCCGTACGGGGTGTGGCTCCCGGCCAGGCCGTCGTGCTGTACGACGGCACCCGGGTCGTCGGGTCCGCCACGATCGCGACGACGGTCAGGCGCGAGAAGGCGGCGGCGGCCGGCTGATCCACGGGCCCCGGGACGGGTCGCTCCCCTGCGACGACCCGGCCCGGTGCCACGCCTACGACGCCCGGTGCGCGATCACGTCCCGGGCGAAGAAGTCCGCCAGGACCGGGGCGATCGCCTGCGGCGCCAGCTCCCGGGTCTGGCCCGTCAGGGTGCGGTGCCGCGCGCGGGGGATCGCCGCCGCGAGGGCATGCGTCATCTCGCGCATCGGGGTGGGGCTGAAGCCGCCGCTCACCACCAGCGTGCGCGCCGTGACGGACGAGAACCGGCCGGCCGGGAGTGCGCCGTTGCCCAGCAGCGCGTCGTCGTACGCCAGGGTGTGCGCCAGCGCTTTCAGACCGGCCCATACCGGGGCGTGGCGCATCCGGGCGATCGTCGTCTCCGGGACACCGGTCTGCGACATGTACAGGGCGACGGCGCCGTCACGGTCCCCTATGGACAGCATCCGGTGCAGCCGCGCCGTGCAGCGTGACTTGTACAGGAGACCGGCCGGCCCCGGGGAGTAGGGCGGTTCGTAGACCGCGAGGAGATCCACCGGCAGCCCCGAGGCCTGCGCCTCCAGTGCCAGCGCCCCGCCCGACAGCATGCCGAACAGCGACGCCCGCCCTCCCGCCCGGCTCATCACCGCGGCCAGGTCCTCGACCTCCCGGCGCACCGCGTACGGCCCGCCGTCACCGCTGGCGCCGCGTCCCCGGCGGTCGTAGGTGACGACCGTGAAGCGCGGTGCCAGCAGGGCGGCCAGCGGTTCCTCGGTCGCCGCGGTGCTCAGTGCCCCGCCGACCAGGACGACCGGCGGCCCGTCGCCCCGCCGGCGATACGCGATCGAGGTGCCGTCGCGGGAGAGAGTCATGTCCATGTGGGGGTGGACCGCACCGGCGCAAGGAACTCATCGGTGCGGCGGAGAAATATTTCCGACGGTCAGCCGGTCACCACATCCGTGGCGTAGAAGCAGAAGTGGTCCTTGATCGCGGCGACTTGCTCCCTGGGCTCCGGATAGGCCCAGACGAGGTCCGCCGCGCCGGGCCGGGACCAGTAGGAGGCGTCGCCCTTGAAGGGGCAGTGCGTACGGGTACCGGAGGGCGTCAGCAGTTCGGTACGGACGTCCCCGGGCGGCAGGTAGTAGCGGTCGGGACAGCCCGTCTCGCGCAGCACCAGCGGGCGGCGGCTCTCGGCGAGCACCTGCCCGTCGTGCACCGCACGCACGTGCACGGCAGCGGGTTCGACGGTGATGGTGTGTCCTGCGGTGGAGGTCATATGTGCTTCAGCCGCCCGGCAGGCCGGTTTCTTCCCGGGGCGCGGGCCGGTCGTACGGTGTCTCCATGAATATCTGCGTCTTCCTCTCCGCCGCCGACCTCGACGAGCGCTACACCGTGCCGGCCCGGGAATTCGCCGAGCTGCTGGGCCGGGGCGGGCACACCCTGGTCTGGGGCGGATCGGAGAGCGGACTCATGAAGGTCGTCGCCGACGGGGTGCAGGAGTCCGGCGGGCGGCTGGTCGGGGTGTCGGTGGACTTCCTGGCGGCGAAGGCGCGGACGAACGCCGACGAGATGGTGATCGCCGGGGACCTGGCCGAGCGCAAGGCGCTGCTCCTGGAGAAGTCCGACGCGATCGTCATCATGGTCGGCGGCACGGGGACCCTCGACGAGGCCACGGAGATCCTGGAGCTGAAGAAGCACGGCAAGCACACCAAGCCCGTCGTCCTGCTGAACACGGCCGGGTTCTACGACGGTCTGCGCCAGCAGTTCCAGCGCATGGAGGACGAGGGCTTCCTGCCGCTGCCCCTCACCGAGCTCGTCTTCTTCGCCAAGGACGGCGTCGGGGCGCTCGCCTACCTGGAGGAGTCGGCCGGCCTGCTGTGACGCACCGGGCCGGTCCGCTCCGACGCACTGGGCCGGCCGGCTGTGACGCCCGGCCGGGATGACAGCATGAGGCCATGCCTACTCACCTCATCACCGGCGCCGGCTCCGGTATCGGCGCAGCCGTCGCCCGGCGCCTGCGGGAACGCGGCGACGACCTCGTGCTGCTCGCCCGGGACGCGGGACGCGCCAAAGAGCTCGCCGCACTCCACCCGGGGGCGCGCACGCTCGTCGGCGACCTCGGCAACCCCGACCGGCTCTCCTGGGCGTTCGGGCAGCAGCCGATGCCCGAACGCCTCGACTCGCTGCTGCACATCGCGGGCGTCGTCGAGCTCGGCCGGATCGGCGACCTCACCCCCAAGGCCTGGCACTTCCAGCTCAACGCCAACCTGATCGCCCCCGCCGAGCTGACCCGGCTGCTGCTGCCGCAACTGCGCGTCTCGCACGGCCAGGTCGTCTTCGTGAACTCGGGCGCCGGGCTCGAGGCGCACGCCGAGTGGGGCGCGTACGCCGCGAGCAAGCACGGCCTCAAGGCCCTCGCCGACTCGCTGCGCCACGAGGAGCACGGCAACGGCGTGCGGGTCACGTCCGTCTTCCCCGGGCGCACCGCCAGCCCCATGCAGGCCAAGGTCCACCAGCAGGAGGGCAAGGAGTACGACGCCTCCCGCTGGATCGACCCGGAGTCCGTGGCCACCACGATCCTGCTGGCCATCGACCTGCCGCGCGACGCCGAGATCAACAACCTGACGGTCCGCCCAGGCCGCTGACAGTCCGGGGACCGCGCGGCCCGTAGGCTCTCCGCGTGAGTGAGAAGAGCAAGTTCAGCGGGTGCGCCGCCACCGGTATCGGGTCCATGCCGGGCGGAGACGCACGGGAAGCGGCCAGGACCGTCGCCGGGTCCTTCGGCGACGGACAGGGCATGCCGTACCTGGCGGAGCTGCCCGCGCGCGGCCCCGGTGCGGACATGACCGGGCGGACCATAGGACTGCTCGTCGAGATGTACGGCCACGTCGAGCCCAGCGGCTGGCGGATCAGCGACCGTCCCGGCCGCGACACCCGGCGCGCGCGGTCGTGGCTCGGCGAGGACCTCGACGCCCTGGAGGAGTACACCCAGGGCTACGAAGGGCTGCTCAAGGTCCAGGCCGTCGGCCCCTGGACCCTGGCCGCGGGCCTGGAGCTGCGGGGCGGCGAGGCGATGCTCGCGGACCCGGGCGCCTGCCGTGACCTGGCCGGTTCGCTGGCAGAGGGACTCCGCGGCCACCTCGCCGAGGTCCGGCGCCGGGTGCCCGGCGCCGAGGTCGTCCTCCAGCTGGACGAGCCCTCCCTGACCGCCGTGCTGCTGGGCCGGGTCAGGTCGGCGAGCGGATACCGCACCTACCGAGCCGTGGACCGACAAGTCGTCGAAGGAACCCTGCGCGATCTGCTCGCGGTGAACGGCGAGGGACCGACGGCGGTCCACTCGTGCGCCCCCGAGGTGCCCTTCGCCCTGCTGCGCCGCGCCGGGGCCGACGCCGTCTCCTTCGATTTCTCCCTCCTCACCGAGCGTGAGGAGGAGGCGATCGGTGAGGCCGTCGAAGGCGGCACCCAGCTCTTCCTCGGCGTGGTTCCCGGAGTCGACGCGGCCTCGACCGCATTGTCGGACCCTGGCGGTAGCGTCATGGGTGTCAGGACGTTGTGGAGCAGGCTGGGATTCAATCCGGGGACTCTCACCGAGTCCGTCGTGATCACCCCGTCCTGCGGGCTCGCGGGGGCGTCGCCCGCGTACGCGCGCGCCGCGCTCGCCCACTGCGCCCGGGCCGCGAGGTCGCTCGCAGACAACCCTGAGTAACGGGTCAACGGGAGGAACGGGACGATGGCGGGCGAACAGCAGGCACAGCGGCTGACCGGTGTGCCGGCACAGGCGCAGGAGCAGCACGCGCTCCTCGCCGAGCAGATCGAGGAGCACCGCTTCCGGTACTACGTGAAGGACCAGCCCGTCGTCAGCGACGCCGAGTTCGACCGGCTGATGCGCGCGCTGGAGGCCGTCGAGGACGCGTACCCGCAGCTGCGCACGCCGGACTCGCCGACCCAGAAGGTTGCGGGGCCGTACACCACGGAATTCACCTCCGTCGAGCACCGCGAGCGCATGCTCTCCCTGGACAACGCCTTCGACGACGAGGAGCTGGCCGCCTGGGCCGAGCGCGTCGCCAGGGACGTGGGCACACCCGGCCACCACTTCCTGTGCGAGCTCAAGGTGGACGGACTCGCGGTCAACCTCACCTACGAGCACGGCAGGCTGACCCGCGCCGCGACCCGCGGCGACGGGCGCACCGGCGAGGACATCACCCCCAACGTCCGCACGATCGCGGAGATCCCGCACCGGCTCACGGGCGACCGGATCCCCGCGCTCGTCGAGATCCGCGGCGAGGTCTTCTTCCCGATGGAGGCCTTCGAAGGGCTCAACGCCCGGCTGGTCGAGGCCGACGACAAACCCTTCGCCAACCCGCGCAACGCGGCGGCGGGTTCGCTGCGCCAGAAGGACCCGAAGGTCACCGCCACCCGCCCGCTCCACATGGTCGTGCACGGCATCGGCGCCCGCGAGGGCTTCGACATCGACCGCCTGTCGCAGGCCTACGAGCTGCTGCGCGAGTGGGGCCTGCCGACCGCCCGGCACAACAAGGTGGTCGACTCCCTCGACGGCGTGAGGGAGTTCATCGCGTACTTCGGTGAGAACCGCCACTCCGTGGAGCACGAGATCGACGGGGTCGTCGTCAAACTCGACGAGATCCCGCTCCAGGGCCGGCTCGGCTCCACCTCCCGTGCCCCGCGCTGGGCGATCGCGTGGAAGTACGCGCCGGAGGAGGTCAACACCAAGCTGGTCAACATCCGGGTCGGTGTCGGGCGCACCGGCAGGGTCACCCCGTACGCGCAGGTGGAGCCGGTCGAGGTGGCCGGTTCCGAGGTCGAGTTCGCCACCCTGCACAACCAGAACGTGGTGAAGGCCAAGGGCGTCCTGATCGGCGACACGGTGGTGCTCCGCAAGGCGGGCGACGTCATCCCGGAGATCCTCGGACCGGTCGTCGATCTGCGTGACGGGAGCGAGCGCGCCTTCGTCATGCCGTCCGAGTGCCCCGAGTGCGGGACGGAGCTGCGCCCCATGAAGGAGGGCGACATCGACCTCCGCTGCCCCAACGCGCGTTCCTGCCCTGCCCAGTTGCGGGAGCGGCTGGCCTATCTCGCGGGCCGCAAGTGCCTGGACATCGACCATTTCGGCTATGTCGCGGCCGCCGCCCTGACCAAGCCGCTGGAACCCGCCGAGCCGCCCCTGCGGGACGAGGGCGACCTCTTCGGCCTGACGGTGGAGCAGTTGCTGCCGATCCGGGCCTATGTGCTGGATCCGGACAGCGGACTCCCCAAGCGCGACCCGAAGACCGGTGAGGAGAAGATCGCGACGGTCTTCGCCAACCAGCAGGGCGAACCGAGGAAGAACGCCCTGGGCATGCTGGAGGGCATCGCGGCGGCCCGGCAGGCTCCGCTGGCGCGGATCCTCACGGGGCTCTCCATCCGCCACGTCGGCCCCGTGGCCGCCGAGGAGCTGGCCCGGCAGTTCCGGTCCATCGACCGCATCGACGAGGCGTCCGAGGAGGAACTGGCCGCGGCGGACGGGGTCGGGCCGATCATCGCGGCCTCGGTCAAGCAGTGGTTCGCCGAGGAGTGGCACCGCGAGATCCTGCGCAAGTGGCGGGAGGCCGGGGTCCGGACGGAGGACGAGGGCGCGGGCGAGGACGAGGGACCCCGGCCGCTCGAGGGCCTCACCGTCGTGGTCACCGGCACCCTCGCGACGCACACCAGGGATGGCGCGAAAGACGCGCTCCAGAGCCGTGGAGCGAAGGTGACCGGATCTGTCTCGAAGAAGACGTCCTTCGTGGTGGTCGGGGAGAACCCTGGTTCGAAGTACGACAAGGCGATGCAACTGAAGGTGCCCGTCCTGGACGAGGACGGCTTCGCCGTGCTCCTCGCCCAGGGGCCGGACGCGGCGCGTGAGGCCGCTGTGCCCGCCGATGCGTGATCGAGGCGCGATCGAGACGCAGCCGGGGAGTGGCCGTGGGCGACGGGGGAAGAAAGCGGACGTGAGGGGAGCGAGAGGTCCGGCCGGTACCACCCGTTCGGCGCATATCAGAGGGTGAGGGGTGCCAGGTCCGCATTCGGGCAAGAGCTGCAGAGCGCTGCCCCTGCGGGCCCTCGGCGGCCTACTGTTGAGCGTGCCCCTGCCGTGCCCGGCCGCGTGGTGGGAATCGGGTCGTGGTGGCATGGGAGCGGGGCCCACTGTGGGACATCGGCACCGCCGGCTGTGAGAGGGACGGAATGAAACCGACCGAGAGTGCCGCGGTGGTGTCGCGGCTGCGAGGTTTCGCGGGCCTCACTTCGAAAGTGGGGGCCGTCGTCGTGGCGGTCGCCGCCGTCCAGCTGGCGACCGGCTTCTACCGGACGGTCCGCGACGGACACGCACTCTTCCCGGACGGCACAGCGGGCTGGTCGCTCGCCCTGCTCACCGGGATCATCGTCGGGCATCTGGTGGCCCTCGGGCGCGACCGCTGGTGGGGCGGCACCGGTTCCGGTGCCGCCCTCACCCTTGCGGTGCTGCTGCTCTACGGCTGGGTGCCCGCCGGCCTGGTCAGCCTCGTCGTCGTGGTGCTCGTCGGCACGGCCAGGCGGCACCGCTGGCGGCAGGGCCTGCTGCACGGCGCCGTCGACATACTCGGCATAGGGGCCGCCGCGCTCGTCCTGTCCGCGTTCGGGAACGTACCGACCGTCGAGGACCCCTGGCAGCCACTCCACTGGGGGATCGGCGCCGTACCGGAAGTCCTGCTCGCCGCGTCGACGTACCTCCTCGTCACCCGGGCCCTGCTCTGGTGCGCACAGGCGTCCCAGAGCGGCGGGCTGCCGACGATCGCCCGCACGGCGCTCCTGCGTCAGGGACTCGTCGCGGTCGCCCTGCTCGGCATCGCCCCGCTCATCTGTGTCGTGGCCTCGGCCGTGCCCGTGCTGCTGCCGCTCTTCGCCATCCCGCTGATCGCCCTCGACTCCACGCTCTGGATCGCCCGCGCACGGGCCGAGGAGCAGCTGAGGGATCCTCTGACCGGTCTGCCCAATCGTCAGTGGCTGCTGGAGAGGACGTGGACGGCGCTGGAGGAGGCCGGGAACACCGGCACCAGATCGGCCCTCGTCCTCATCGACCTCGACCGGTTCCGCGCCGTCAACGACACCCTCGGCCACCTGGCCGGGGACCGGCTCCTGCTCCAGATCGCCGACCGGCTGCGGATCGCCCTGCCGCGCGGGGCGGAGGCCGCGCGGCTGGGCGGCGACGAGTTCGCCGTACTGCTGCCGACCGCGGACTCCATCACCAGCGCCCAGCGCGTGGCACGCCACCTGGTCGCCGAGCTCTCCTCGCCCCTCGACCTCGACGGGCTCACGCTGGTGCTGGAGGCGAGCGCCGGTGTCGCGGTGCACCCCGACCACGCGCTGGACGCCGAAGGGCTGCTGCGGCGGGCGGACGTGGCCATGTACCAGGCCAAGCGGGACCGCACGGGCGTCGAGGTGTACGAGTCGAAGCGGGACAGCAACACCCCCGACCGCCTCGGTCTGCTGGGTGATCTCCGCCGTGCCCTGGACGCCCGGGAGGTGGAGCTCCACTACCAGCCGAAGGTCCGCTTCGACGGCCAGGTCGCCGGCCTCGAGGCGCTCGTACGCTGGGTGCATCCGGAGCGGGGGAGAGTCCCCCCGGACGAGTTCATCGCGATCGCGGAATCGTCCGGTCTGATGCCGCACCTCACCGAGTACGTGCTGGAGACGGCGCTCGCCCAGGTGGCCCGGTGGCGGGCGCAGGGACTGTTCGTGCCCGTCGCCGTCAACGTGTCGCCGCGCGACGTCCACACACCTGGCTTCGCGGGCAGCGTCGCCGCCCGGCTCGCCCGGCACGGCGTCCCGGCCGGTGCGCTGCAGCTGGAGATAACCGAGCACGTCCTGCTGGAGGACCCGCAGCGGGCCGCCGACACCCTGGCCGGCCTGACCGGGCACGGGGTGAAGATGTCACTCGACGACTTCGGCACCGGCTACTCCTCCCTGGTCCACCTCCGCAAGCTGCCGGTCAGCGAACTGAAGATCGACCGCTCGTTCGTGGCCCGGCTGGCCGTCGACAACGAGGACGCGGAGATCGTCCGCTGCACCATCGACCTGGCCCACTCGCTCGGCCTGCTCGTCGTCGCCGAGGGCGTCGAGGACGACGAGACCTGGGAACGGCTGCGGGACCTGCGCTGCGACGCGGTGCAGGGGTGGCTCGTCGCCGCCGCGATGCCGCCGCAGGAGACGACGGCCTGGCTGCGGGCGCGTGGCGAACACGGGTGGCGGCGGCCCGCGGAGCTGGCGGCCGCGGCCGCCGCGGCGGCGGCGATGCAGCCCGAGGCGGAGCAGCAGCGCCCGGCCGGGAGAGCGGTGACCGGCCCGGCGACGGCCTGAGGACACGCACCGGGGTGGCCCCGGTGGGGGCGTGAGCACGGGTGCCGGGGTGGGCCGGTGGCTGTTTTGTCCTCAATCGCGGTGAGGGCTCGGCGCGGCCGGAGCGGGGTCACCGGGCCGCAGCCGGGACAGCAGGCGGGGCAGTGGGCCGCGACCCCATAGGATTGGGCGAAAACCGCACACCAACCCCTGAGGATCGCTGCATGCCTGGCATCACGCGCGAGGAGGTCGCCCACCTCGCCCGGCTGGCGCGTCTGGAGCTGAAGGGCGAAGAGCTCGAGCACTTCGCCGGTCAGCTCGACGACATCATCGGCGCGGTCGCCCGCGTCTCCGAGGTCGCCGACCAAGACGTACCGCCGACCTCCCACCCGCTGCCGCTGACGAACGTCATGCGCGCGGACGAGGTCCGTCCGTCTCTCACCCCCGCGCAGGCACTCTCCGGCGCCCCGGCCCAGGAGCAGCAGCGTTTCAAGGTGCCGCAGATCCTGGGGGAGGACTAACAGCCATGACGGACATCAGCATCATCATCAAGCTCACCGCGGCCGAGACCGCCGCGAAGATCGCCTCCGGCGAGCTGACGGCCGTCGATGTCACCGAGGCCCACCTGGCCCGGATCGACGCCGTCGACGAGAAGGTCCACGCCTTCCTGCACGTCGACCGCGAGGGTGCGCTCGCGCAGGCCCGCGCCGTCGACGCCAAGCGTGAGGCGGGCGAGAAGCTCGGCCCGCTGGCCGGCGTCCCGCTCGCGCTCAAGGACATCTTCACCACGCAGGACATGCCGACGACCGTCGGTTCGAAGATCCTCGAGGGCTGGGTCCCGCCGTACGACGCGACCCTCACCAAGAAGCTGAAGGCGGCCGACGTCGTCATCCTCGGCAAGACCAACATGGACGAGTTCGCCATGGGGTCCTCCACCGAGAACAGCGCGTACGGTCCGACCGGCAACCCCTGGGACCTCACCCGCATCCCGGGCGGCTCCGGCGGCGGCTCCGCCGCGGCGCTGGCCTCCTTCGAGGCGCCGCTGGCCATCGGCACGGACACCGGCGGCTCCATCCGCCAGCCCGCCGCCGTCACCGGCACCGTCGGCGTCAAGCCCACCTACGGCGGCGTCTCCCGCTACGGCATGGTCGCCTTCTCCTCCTCCCTCGACCAGGGCGGCCCCTGTGCCCGTACGGTCCTGGACGCGGCGCTGCTGCACGAGGTGATCGCCGGACACGACCCGATGGACTCGACGTCCATCGACGCCCCGGTCCCGCCGGTCGTCGAGGCCGCGCGCAACGGCTCCGTCCAGGGCATGCGCGTCGGTGTCGTCAAGCAGTTCGCGGGCGAGGGCTACCAGGCCGGTGTCGTCCAGCGCTTCAACGAGTCGGTCGAGCTGCTGAAGTCGCTCGGCGCCACGGTCGTCGAGCTGGACTGCCCGTCCTTCGACCTCGCCCTCTCGGCGTACTACCTGATCGCGCCGTCCGAGTGCTCCTCGAACCTGGCCCGGTTCGACGCCATGCGCTACGGCCTGCGCGTCGGCGACGACGGCACCCGGTCCGCCGAGGACGTCACCGCCCTCACCCGTGAGGCCGGCTTCGGCGACGAGGTCAAGCGCCGCATCATCCTCGGTACGTACGCGCTCAGCTCCGGCTACTACGACGCGTACTACGGATCGGCCCAGAAGGTCCGCACCCTCATCACCCAGGACTTCGAGAAGGCCTTCGAGCAGGTGGACGTCATCGTCTCCCCGACGACGCCCACCACCGCCTTCCCGATCGGCGAGCGCGCCGACGACCCGATGGCGATGTACCTCGCGGACCTGTGCACCATCCCGACCAACCTCGCCGGCAACTCCGCCATGTCGCTGCCCTGCGGTCTGGCTCCGGAGGACGGCCTGCCGGTCGGACTGCAGATCATCGCCCCCGCCATGAAGGACGACCGGCTGTACAAGGTCGGAGCAGCCGTCGAGGCCGCTTTCGTGGAAAAGTGGGGGCACCCACTGCTTGAGGAGGCTCCGTCACTATGAGCGCAATGGCTAAGAAGGCCAAGAACTTCAAGAAGTCCAAGTCCGGCGTGTACGTGTCCCTGGGCACCACCGCCTTCGGCGCACTCAGCGTCGTCAAGCAGGCGAGGATGGCCCGCCAGGACAGCGACACGCTGCGCCTGATCGACGCCGCGGTCTCCGCCGCCGCGATCGTGACCGGACTCGCGATTCTCTACCGCGAACTCAAGCGTCTCGGCGACGACGACGTCCTGCTGGGCTGAGAGGGAAAGTTTCACCGTGACTGTCATCGACCTGGAGTCGTACGAGGACGCCCTCGCGACGTACGACCCCGTCATGGGCCTCGAGGTCCATGTCGAGCTCGGCACCAAGACCAAGATGTTCTGCGGGTGCTCCACCGAGCTCAAGCAGGACGCCAACTCGCAGACCTGCCCGGTCTGCCTCGGGCTGCCCGGCGCGCTGCCGGTCGTCAACGAGATCGGCATCGAGTCCGCCGTCAAGATCGGGCTCGCGCTGAACTGCGAGATCGCCGAGTGGTGCCGCTTCGCCCGGAAGAACTACTTCTATCCGGACATGCCGAAGAACTTCCAGACCTCGCAGTACGACGAGCCGATCGCCTTCGACGGCTATCTGGACGTCCAGCTGGAGGACGGTGAGATCTTCCGCGTGCAGATCGAGCGCGCCCACATGGAGGAGGACACCGGCAAGTCGACGCACGTCGGCGGTGCCACCGGCCGCATCCACGGCGCCTCGCACTCGCTGCTCGACTACAACCGTGCGGGCATCCCGCTCATCGAGATCGTCACCAAGCCGATCGAGGGGGCCGGCGCACGCGCCCCCGAGGTCGCCAAGGCGTACGTCGCCGAGCTCCGCGAGCTCATCAAGGCACTCGGTGTCTCGGAGGCCCGGATGGAGATGGGCCAGATGCGCTGCGACGTGAACCTGTCGCTGCGTCCCCACGGCACCGAGAAGTTCGGTACGCGCTCCGAGACGAAGAACGTCAACTCGTTGCGTTCCGTCGAGCGCGCCGCCCGCTTCGAGATCCAGCGCCACGCCGCGGTGCTGAACTCCGGCGGGACGATCGTGCAGGAGACCCGGCACTTCCACGAGGAGGACGGCTCCACCACGGCCGGCCGCATCAAGGACAACGCCGAGGACTACCGCTACTTCCCCGAGCCCGACCTGGTGCCGGTCGCGCCGGCCCGCGCCTGGGTCGAGGAGCTCCGCCAGGGGCTCCCCGAGCTGCCGCGGCTGCGCCGCAAGCGGCTCAAGGACGAGTGGGGCGTCAACGAGCACGACATGCAGTCCATCCTGAACGCGGGGGCGGTCGACCTGATCGTCGCCACCACGGACGCGGGCGCCCCCTCCGACCAGGCCCGCAAGTGGTGGATGGGCGAGCTCGCCCGTAACGCCAACGAGACCGGCCGCAGCCTGGACGAGCTGCCCGTCACCCCGGCGCAGGTCGCCCGGGTGGCCGAGCTCGTCACCTCCGGCGACCTCAACGACAAGCTGGCGCGCCAGGTCCTGGAGGGTGTCCTCGCGGGCGAGGGCGACCCGGACACCGTCGTCGAGAAGCGCGGTCTGAAGGTCGTCTCGGACGAGGGCGCGCTGGGCACCGCGGTCGACGAGGCCATCGCGGGCAACGCCGCGATCGCCGACAAGATCCGCGGTGGCAAGGTCGCCGCGGCGGGTGCGCTGGTCGGGGCGGTCATGAAGGCCACCCGCGGCCAGGCGGACGCGGCGCGGGTGCGCGAGCTGATCCTGGAGAAGCTCGGCGTCGAGGGCTGAACGGGTGGGGCGCGGGGGCGGACACCGCCCCCGGAGCGTCCCGAGCCGGGGCCCAGGCCGTCTGGCGGACCTGTGTGAACGAAAGGGCGGTGCACCCCGGACCACGGGGGTGCACCGCCCTCCGTGTGACCGCTGTGGCTACCGTCAAGTCCTGTGACCATGGCCACGAAAAGGGCAAATGATCACGATTGGCTGACAGAGTGAGGCATCTCAGGTCATGCGACCTTTGCGGGATGTTCCCCCTTATGTCCCCGCGCGGGTCCACGAACCCTCAGGAGCACCTCCGTTGGCCGCCATCGCACGCTGGTGTCTCAGGCACCGCCTCGCCGCCGTCCTCATCTGGCTGATCGCCCTCGGCGGCGCCGCCACCGCGGCCGGCTTCGCGGGGTCCGCGTACTCCAACGACTACGAGGTGCCCGGCACCGAGTCGGGCCGCGCGGGTGAGCTCCTCCAGGAGGGGTTCACCGATCTCGGCGGCGACACCGACACGGTGGTCTGGCACACCGAGGGCCCCACCGTCCGCGCCACCGACGTCGAACGGACGATGACCAGGACACTGGCGGCCATCGAGGCCCTGCCCGGCGTCGGGGACGTCACCGGCCCCTACGGTGCGGCCGGCAACGGGCAGGTCAGCGCGGACAGCCGTACCGCCTACGCCACGATCACCTTCGACCACCGGGCCGACGAGATCCCGCAGGAACAGGCGCAGGCCGTCGTCGACACCGCGAAGGAGGCCGCGAGCGACGGGCTCCAGGTCGAGCTCGGCGGCACCGCCGTCGCCCTGACCGAGGCACCGGCCCTCCACCTCAGCGAGGCCATCGGGGTCGTCGTCGCCGCCCTGGTCCTCTTCCTCGCCTTCGGCTCGCTCGCCGCCAGCCTGCTGCCCATCGCCACCGCCCTCGTCTCCGTCGGGACGGCGTACGCGGGCATCGTGCTGCTCGGGCACGTCATGACCGTCGCCGACTTCGCACCGATGCTGGGCATGCTCATCGGTCTCGGTGTCGGCATCGACTACGCGCTGTTCATCGTCACCCGGCACCGCACCGGACTGCGCCGCGGCCTGTCCGTCCCCGAGGCCGCACAGAACGCCATAGTCACCACCGGGCGCGCCGTCGTCTTCGCCGGAGCCACCGTCTGCGTCGCCCTGCTCGGCATGCTGGTCCTGCGGCTCGGCTTCCTCAACGGCGTCGCCATCGCCGCGTCCCTCACCGTGGTGCTGACCGTCGCCGCGTCCGTGACCCTGCTGCCCGCCCTGCTCTCCTTCATCGGCATGCGGGCGCTGAGCCGGCGCGAGCGCAGGCAGCTCGCCGAGCACGGACCGCAGCCCGAACGGACCACCGGCTTCGCGGCCCGCTGGTCCGCGTTCGTCGAACGGCACCCCAAGCTGCTCGGAGCGGTCGCCGCCGCCGTCATGGCGGTGCTCGCCCTGCCCACCCTCGGGCTGCACCTGGGCACCTCCGACCAGGGCAACAACCCCGCCACGGCGACCACCCGGCAGGCGTACGACCTGCTGGCCGACGGGTTCGGCCCCGGTGTCAACGGGCCGCTGACGATCGCCGCCCACCTCGACGGAGCCGACGACCGGCTCGCCCTGGACGGCCTGCCCGGCGTGCTGCGGGACACCGACGGTGTCGCCTCCGTGAGCCCGGTCACGTACAACAGCAGCGGCGACACGGCGTTCGTCACCGTCGTCCCGGAGTCCGCCCCGCAGTCCCAGCGGACCAGCGAACTCGTCGACCGGCTGCGCGACGACGTCCTGCCGCCGGTACAGGACCACACGTCCCTCCAGGTCCACGTGGGCGGTGTGACCGCCAGCTACGACGACTTCGCCGAGATCATCATCGGCAAGCTCCCGCTCTTCGTCGGGGTCGTCATCGGCCTCGGCTGCCTGCTCCTGCTGCTGGCCTTCCGGTCCCTCGCCATCCCGCTGAAGGCGGCCGTGATGAACGTGGCCGCCGTCGCCGCCTCGTTCGGGGTCGTCGTCGCGGTCTTCCAGTGGGGCTGGGGCAGCGAACTGCTGGGACTCGGCAGCGCGGGCCCGATCGAGCCCTTCCTGCCGGTGATCATGGTGTCCGTGCTCTTCGGGCTCTCGATGGACTACCAGGTCTTCCTCGTCGGCCGGATGTACGAGGAGTGGCTGGAGACCGGCGACAACCGCAGATCGGTCCGGGTCGGCCTCGCCGAGACCGGCCGGGTGATCAACTCCGCCGCCGTCATCATGATCTCGGTCTTCCTCGCCTTCGTGCTCAGCGGGGACCGCGTCATCGCGATGTTCGGCATCGCGCTGGCCGCCGCCGTCGCACTCGACGCCTTCGTCCTGCGCACCCTGCTGGTGCCCGCCCTGATGCACATGCTGGGCGGTGCGAACTGGTGGCTGCCCGCCCCGCTGGACCGCCTGCTCCCGCGCATCAGCATCGAGCCGCCGGACCGGACGGCGCCGCGTGCGGGGATCCCGGGGGAGCGCGCCGACGACCAGGACCGGCTCGTCACGCAGCGCATCCACTGAGACCGAGGCACGCACCGTGCGGAGTGGATCGCCTCCGCCGCCGGCCTCCGCAGCATCGCGGTGGCCGAGCGGCTCGGCGTGAAGCGCGGCGGCGTGCCGCGCGAGGCGTACCGGTACCGGGGAGAGCGCCACGGCGGGCAGATCTGGTCCGTGCCGGCCGCGGACTGGCGTGCCGTACGGGCATGGGGGAACGGCGCGTTAAGGAGGTTCTCATCCGGGCCCCCTAGCGTGCGGCGCATGAAGACCACCCCCTCCACACCCGCATCCGCTGCCGACGACACCGAGGAGAGGACGGCGACGGACGAGGCCGCCGCGCCGGACCTGACGAAGTCCGGACCCGCCGACGCATCCCCCGCCACCGAGGCCGCCACCGACGCGGCGGCTGAGGACGACGACCTGGAGTCCGACCCCTACGAGGACGCGGAGGCCGTCGCCTCCTCCTCGGCCGGCACGGGCGCCGCAGCCGTCGTCGCCGCCGCGCTCGGTGTCATCTCCCTCTCGGGCGCCTGGTCCGGCCGGGTCGCCGCCGAGCGCGAGACCCTGATCGGGCAGATCAAGACCTCCGGCGGCGGCAGCGCCGCCCAGCAGATCTCCGAGATCTACGCCGACGCCTGGCACACCACGGCCCTCGTCAACGGGCTGTTCGCACTCCTGGCGCTGCTGGTCGGCGTCCTCGTCCTGGTCCGCCCCGCCTTCGGTCCCCCCGCCGCCGGCCCGCAGCCGGGCTGGATCCGCTCCGTCGCCCTGGCGGGCATCGCGCTCGGCGTGCTCGGAGTCCTCATCTCCGTGGGGATGTACTTCGACCTCATCGTCGGCCTGCCCACCGCGGCGGGGTAGCGCGGCCGCTCCTGCCGTTCCTGTTCCCCGACCCGTTCCGCCCCGGTGGGCGGGCGGCGCACCGTCCGCCGAACCGTGTCGTGCGGCGGACGCCGTGCCCTGTCGTGCCGCGGACGCCGCGCCGCGGCTGCCGTACGCGCGTTTCGGTTCCGGCTGTACGCCGGTGTGCTTCGGTTCCGGCCGTACGCCGTGGGGTGAGCCGGTCGGGGCTCGGCGTCCCGGGCTCCGGACGGGCCGAGAGGATGCCGGGCGGTCAGCCGTGCGGCCCGCGCGGGGCGTCCTCGGCCGCGCCGGGCGGGCCCGGCACGGTGCCGGCGCGGGTGCCGCCCGGCGGGGGCTCGGGCGGGACGTCGCCCGGCCCGTCCGGTGCGCCCGGCCCCGGAGGCGGGCGCCGGAGCGTCACCTTGCCCGCCGTGAGGTCTATCGGGCCCCTCGCAGGGTCGCCGATGCCCAGGTCCACCCGGCTCAGCTCCAGCCGCTTCTGCTCCGCGGCCGTGTGCTTGCGGCCCGGAGCGAACAGTTCCTCGAAGAAGTTGAACACCGGTCGTGCTCCCTCCGACGTGCTGCCCCGGCCGGCCGCTACCGCACCTTCAGCAGCAGGATCCGGTCGTCGCCCGGCTTCGGGGTGGCGCGTCCGTCCGTATTGCTCGTGACCACCCACAGCTTGTCACCGCCCGCCGCGAGCACGGTGCGCAGCCGGCCGTAGGTCCCCTCCAGGAACGCCTGGGGCGGTGCCAGAGGTTCCTTCACCGTGCCCGACAGCGGGATCCGCCACAGCCGTTCGCCGCGCAGCCCCGCCATCCAGACCGAGCCCTCCGCGAACGCGATGCCGCTCGGGGACGCCTCCGAGGTCTTCCACTGGGCCACCGGGTCGACGAACCCGGCCTCGCCCTTCCTGCCCTCGACCTCGGGCCAGCCGTAGTTCTTCCCCGGCTCGATCCTGTTCAGCTCGTCCCAGGTGTCCTGGCCGAACTCGGCCGCCCAGAGCCGCTTCTCCCCGTCCCAGGCGAGACCCTGCACATTGCGGTGTCCGTACGAGTACACGACCGAGTCGGCCTCCGGGTTGCCGTGGACCGGCTCGCCGTCAGGGGTCATCCGCAGGATCTTGCCGGCCAGTGACGCCTTGTCCTGGGCGAGGCCGGTGTCACCCGTCTCGCCGGTGCCCGCGTACAGCATGCGGTCGGGGCCGAACGCGATCCGGCCGCCGTTGTGGACGAAGCCCTTCGGGATGCCCCGCAGGATCGTGTCGGGGGCGCCCAGCTGCCGACCCGCCGGCTTGCCCTCGTCGTACTGGAGGCGGGCGATGCGGTTGTCCGAGGCGGTGGTGAAGTACGCGTACACCAAATGGTCCGCGCCGTACGTCGGCGCGACCGCGAGGCCGAGCAGGCCGCCCTCTCCGGACGGTGCGACTCCGGGCACGGAGCCCAGCAGCGTCTTCCTGCCGCTGTCCCCGTCGATCCGGCTGATCGTCGCCCCGTCGCGCGAGGCCACCAGCAGATCACCGCCGGGCAGCGCCGCGAGGCCCCAGGGGGACGCGAGGTCCTCCGTGAGCGTCGACACGACGTCCACCGACCCCTTGGCCGGCGGCAGGTCGGCCGGCGGGCTCGACGAGGCCGGGGGAGCGGACGAGGTGTTCGCCGGGGGAGAGGACGGGTCCTTCCCTCCGGCCGCCGAGCCGGCGTCCGACGAGCAGGCGGACGACAGCAGCAGGGAGGCCGACGCGAACGCGGCCACCATCCCCTTGCGCACCGCAGGAGTTTGCACAGCACCGATCCTTTCGACGGTGAGCGTGACTACCGTTCATACACGGCTGCTCCGCCGTGGGTTCCGGTCTCCGCCCATTCTCCCCGCCACGTGATCAGTACCACGACCCGCGCGCCCGCGGCAGCCCGTCGATCTCCGCCAGATCCCCGTCCGTGAGCGCCACGGCCGCCGCACCGGCGTTCTCCACGGCCCACTGCTCGCGCTTCGTGCCCGGCACCGGTACCACGTGCCGCCCCTGCCGCAGCACCCACGCCAGCGCCACCTGCGCCGGAGTCGCGCCGTGCCGCTCCGCGATCCGCCGCAGACCCGCCACCACCGGCTGGTTGGCCGCCATCATCTCCGCGGTGAAGCGGGGGTGCCTGGCCCGCGGATCGTCCGGCTCGAAGCCTTGACCGGGCTTCAGCGTCCCCGTCAGGTAGCCGTTGCCGAGCGGCATCGCGGCGAGTACGCCCACACCCCGCGCTGCACACCACGGCAGCAGGTCCTCCAGCGCCTCCGGCGACCACACGGAGAGCTCCGCCTGGACCGCGCTGACGGGGAAGACCTGCTGGACCCGCTCCAGCTGCCGGATCGTTCCGTCATGCATCCGCGCCCCCGGCCGGCGCCCGGCGCGCGCCCCGACCGCGCTCAGGCCCAGCGCCCGCACCTTGCCCGCCGTGACCAGGTCCGCCATCGCGCCCCAGGTCTCCTCCACCGGTACCTCGGGGTCGGCCCTGTGCAGCTGGTACAGATCGATCACATCGGTCTGCAGCCGCCGCAGCGAGGCGTCGCAGGCCCGGCGCACATATCCGGGCCGCCCGTTGGCGACGATGTGCTGGTCGCCCACCAGCAGACCGCACTTGGTGGAGAGGAAGGCCTCGGACCGGCGCCCCTTGACCGCGCGCCCGACCAACAGCTCATTGGTGAACGGACCGTACATATCGGCCGTGTCGAGCAGTTGGACGCCCGCGTCCAGTGCCGCGTGCACCGTCCGCAGCGAACGGTCACCACGCTGTTGCGACGTGCTGTAGGCCCAGCTCATCGGCATACAGCCCAGCCCGACCGCGCCCACGGCGAGCGCCGCCGAGCCGATTGTCCTGCGCTCCAACTCCCCGAACCCTCCCTCGGTCCCGCCGTCACGGGACCACACCGCCCCCAAAGTAACCTCTGCCGCCCCGCGCCCTTCGCATAGCCTCCTGACCATGACTTCGACACGGACTTCGACACCCGCGACCGACGTATGGCTGCCGATCGCGGCCGCCGAGATGGACGGACTCCCCGAGGGTCTCAACTACCGTTTCTGGGACGGCGGCCGGGACTACCCGTCGGACCCCGCGGACTGCGCGTTCTACGTGGTTCCGTACATGAAGGGTGCGGAGGTCGCCGTCCGCCCGCTCAAGGCCATGAGCGCGGTCCAGGTGGTGCAGACGCTCTCCGCCGGTATCGACCACGTGGAGCCGGGGCTCGGGCTGCTGCCCGCCGGAGTGCGGCTGTGCAACGCCAAGGGGGTGCACGAGGCATCGACCGCCGAGCTCGCGCTCGCGCTGGTCCTCGCCTCGCTGCGGGGCCTTTCCGGCTTCATACAGGGCCAGGGCAGGGAGGAGTGGCGGTCCGGCTTCTATCCGGCGCTCGCCGACAAGTCCGTGCTCATCGTGGGCTACGGGTCGATCGGCGCGGCCATCGAGGACCGGCTCGAACCCTTCGAGTGCGCGCGGGTGGTGCGCGTCGCACGCTCCGCACGGGCAGCCGGGCGCGGCCCCGTGCACGCGCTCGAGGACCTGCCCGCCCTGCTGCCCGCGGCGGACGTCGTCATCCTGTCCACCCCGCTGAACCCGTCCACACAAGGGCTGGTGGACGCAGGCTTCCTCGCGGCGATGCGGGACGGCGCGCTCCTCGTGAACGTCGCGCGGGGGCCGGTGGTGGACACCGCGGCGCTGCTCTCCGAGCTCGAATCCGGGCGCCTGCGGGCCGCACTCGACGTCACCGACCCCGAACCCCTGCCCGCGGGTCACCCCCTCTGGCATGCTCCCCACGTCCTCATCACGCCCCATGTGGGCGGCAGTACCTCGGCGTTCCTGCCGCGCGCCAAGCGTCTGCTGGCCGGACAGCTCACCCGGTTCGCCGCAGGGCAGCCGGTCGACAACCTCGTACTCACGACCGACTGAGCACGCTGCGAATCGGTTCGGCTGCACACCGTTCCCGCAACACCCCTCATGGTCACGGAGCGTAGAGAAGCTATGTCCCTGAGTGACGACTCTGGTGTATCGTCCGGAGGGGGCTGCGTCGTGGCAGGGACGGCGCCGGGGAGGAAGCAGAACGCGAGGGGGCGACGAGTGGTGTGCGGCCAGTGGACGGACGGTCAGGTGCGGCAGGGCGGACGGGTGCGGTCGACGACGCCCAGGGCGCCGGGCCCGGCCCGGGGAGCTCTGCGGTGAGCGCCCTCGGGGCCCTGCTCTCCCGGCGGCCGGCCACCGGCCGGAACGCGGGGCTGCGCTCCCAGCTGATTCTCGCCGCCATCTGCGCGGGGTACGCCGTGGGGGCGGCCACCGGCTGGGGCTCACCGGGACTCGCCCTGTTCATGGGCGACTTCGGGCTCAGTGTCGCCGCCCTGATCGCCGCCGTGTCGTGCTTCCTCTACGCCCGCACGAGCGGTATCCGCTACAGGCCCGCCTGGCTGCTGTTCTCGCTCTCCTCCGCCATGGCCGCCGGCGGCAACGCGGTCTGGGGCTGGTACGAGGTGGTCCTGGGGCGCCCCGTGCCCTCCCCGTCGCTCGCCGACCTCTTCTTCCTCTGCTTCGCGCCGCCCGCCATTGTCGGACTGCTCGTCCTCGCCAAACGACCCGTCACCCGGGCCGGCTGGGTCTGCCTGGTCCTGGACGCCTGGCTGATCGGCGGTTCCCTGCTGACGCTCTCCTGGAGCCTCGCACTCGCCCACACCGCCCACGTGGCCAACGCCGAGGGCGAGAGCGTGGCCCGGGCCGCGCTCACGCTGGCCTACCCGCTGCTCGACATCGTGCTGGTCTCCATGGTGCTCGCACTGCACTTCCGGCGGGTCCACGGCAACCGCTCCGCGGTGAACACCGCCATCGCAGGGCTCGCCCTGACCGTGCTGTGCGACGCCCTCTTCACCTCACCGCTGCTGCGCTCGGCCTACAGTTCCGGCCAACTGCTGGACGCCGGCTGGTTCGCCGGCTCCCTGCTCCTGGCGTACGCACCCTGGGGCGCCCGCCACGTCCAGGACAACGCTGTCGAGCCCGGCCGTGAGCCGCGGACCGCCAGCCGGCCGATCGCCGGTTCCCTGGCGGCGCTCACGCCGTACCTGGCCGCGGCCGTCTGCACCCTCGGCATCCTCTACAACGTGGTCGAGGACCGCAGCACCGACCGGGTCGTCGTCCTCACCGGCTGCGCGGTCGTGCTCGCCCTGGTCGTGCGTCAGGCCATCATGCTCCTCGACAACATCGCCCTCACCCAGGAGCTGGCGCAGAAGGAGAACCACTTCCGCTCCCTGGTGCAGGGATCCAGCGACGTCATCATGATCGCCGCCCCCACCGGGGTCCTGCGCTACGTGAGCCCGGCGGCGGCCGGCGTCTACGGGCGCGAGGCCGAGGACCTCGTCGGCGCCGAGCTGGCGTCGATCATCCACCCCGAGGATCTCGGGGGAGTGGTCCACGAGGTGCGGCGGTTCCTCGCGGCCCCGTCCTGCGAGGAACCCACCACCCGGATCGAGTGCCGCTTCAGATCGGGCACCGGCGACTGGCTGCACGTCGAGTCCACCGTCAACCGCCACCAGGGCGGCCTGCTGCTCAACAGCCGCGACGTGACGGAGCGGGTCAGGCTGCAGGCACAGCTCCAGCACAACGCCGAGCACGACCCGCTCACGGACCTGCCCAACCGCGCGCTGTTCACCGCCCGGGTCAGCAAGGCGCTGGGCGGCAGGCGCGCCGGCGACCCGGGCACAGCCGTCCTCTTCATCGACCTCGACGGCTTCAAGGCCGTCAACGACTCCATCGGCCACCAGGCGGGGGACGAGCTCCTCATCCAGGCCGCCCGCCGCCTCCAGGAGTCCGTCCGCGCCTCGGACACCGCGGCACGCCTCGGAGGTGACGAATTCGCGGCGCTCATCGTCGGCGACGGCACCCGCGACCAGGCCGCCAGGGAGTACCAGGTCCACGAGATCGCCGAACGGCTGCGGCTCACGCTCTCCCAGCCGTACCGGATCGGCACCGGAGAGGTCCGCGTGGCCGCCTCCATCGGCGTCGCGTTCGCCGAGCCCTCCATCACGCCCAAGGACCTCATGCGCAACGCCGACCTCGCGATGTACCGCGCGAAGGCGGGCGGCAAGGACCGGGTCGAGCTGTACGCCCCCCAGATGCAGGCCGAGGTGGTGCACCGCTCCGAGCTCGCCGCACGGCTCCGCACGGCCCTGCGCGAGGGTGAGTTCGCCCTGCTGCACCAGCCCGTCGTCCATCTGGCCAGCGGCACCGTCGCGGCCGTCGCCGCCCAGGCGCGCTGGCGCTCCGCCCAGGGCATCCTGTTCACCCCCGCCGAATTCCTCCGGGTCGCCGATGACAGCGACCGTGCCGCCGAGCTGGGCAGCTGGCTGCTGGAGGAGGCCGTCGAGCAGGCCGCCGACCGGGCCCTGGCCGGGCACCCGGTCTCCGTCTCGGTCCGCGTATCGGCCGGCAGGCTCCTGGACCGGGCGCTGCCCTTCAGCTCCGTCGAGGCGCTCCTCACCCGGCACGGGCTGCCCTCCGGCGCCCTGATGATCGAGGTGTCGGACAACGACCCCGGGGTCTCCTTCGAGGACCTGGAACAGCGGCTGGTCGCGCTGCGCCGGCTCGGCGTCCGGATCGCGCTCGACGGCTTCGGCAGCGGATACGCCGCGATCAACGCCCTGCGCAGGCTCCCCATCGACGTGCTGAAGCTGGACCGGGGCCTCGTCGAGGGCATCGCGGAGTCCGCGCGGGTGCACAAGATCACCAGTGGTCTCCTGCGGATCGCCGGCGACCTCGGCATGCAGTCCGTGGCCGACGGGGTGGACCTGCCCGAGCAGGTGCGTGCCCTGCGTGCCATGGGGTGCACGCACGGGCAGGGCATGGCCTTCTCCGGGCCGCTCGACGAGTACCGGCTGCGACGCACCCTCATCCGCGGGAAGTTCCCCGTCCCGGGCGGCGGTCCGGCCGCTCAGCCGGTGCTCGCGGGCGGCTCGATCCCGCTGCAATGCCGCTCACATGATGAGACGCCCGTCCCACCCACTTGACACCGTACGCGTGCCGGAGAGAGGGTCAATGCCATGCGCACCCGAATTCTCGTACTTGGAAAGCGCGTCGGCTGAAGCAGGGTCACTCATGGACACCTTGCAGACCGCACCGGCGCGCTCCCCTCGCTTGCCTCACGGCACGAGGGGTTTTTTGTTGCACCAGCAACACCCAAAACCCCACAAACACCCCGCATAAACCCTCAGCTTCGAGAAGAGAATGCCGATGACCGAGCAGGCCACCGGGGCCCAGCACCCGCAGCCGCGGGCCCGTAACGGCGGACCGTCCTCCGCCTCCGTTGAGCACCTCACGGGCGCGCAGTCCCTCATCCGCTCTCTCGAGGAAGTCGGCGCCGACACCGTATTCGGCCTTCCCGGTGGTTGCATCCTGCCGGCGTACGACCCGCTGATGGACTCCACCCGGGTCCGCCACATCCTGGTCCGCCACGAGCAGGGCGCCGGTCACGCCGCCACCGGATACGCCCAGGCCACCGGCAAGGTCGGGGTCTGCATGGTCACCTCGGGTCCCGGCGCCACCAACCTGGTCACCCCGATCGCCGACGCGGCGATGGACTCGGTGCCGATGGTCGCGATCACCGGCCAGGTGGCCTCCGCCGCCATCGGTACGGACGCCTTCCAGGAAGCCGACATCTGCGGCATCACGATGCCGATCACGAAGCACAACTTCCTGGTCACCCGTGCCGAGGACATCGCGCACACCATCGCCGAGGCCTTCCACATCGCCTCCACCGGCCGGCCGGGTCCGGTCCTGGTCGACATCGCCAAGGACGCGCTGCAGGCGAAGACGACCTTCAGCTGGCCGCCGTCGATGGACCTGCCCGGCTACCGCCCGGTCACCAAGCCGCACGCCAAGCAGATCCGCGAGGCGGCCAAGCTCATCACCCAGGCCAAGCGCCCGGTGCTGTACGTCGGCGGCGGTGTCATGAAGGCCGGCGCCACCGCGGAGCTGAAGGTCCTGGCAGAGCTCACCGGAGCGCCCGTCACCACCACGCTGATGGCGCTCGGCTCCTTCCCCGACAGCCACCCGCTGCACGTGGGAATGCCCGGCATGCACGGTTCGGTCACCGCCGTCACCGCGCTGCAGAAGGCCGACCTGATCGTCGCGCTCGGAGCCAGGTTCGACGACCGCGTCACCGGCAAGCTGGACAGCTTCGCCCCGTACGCCAAGATCGTGCACGCCGACATCGACCCGGCCGAGATCGGCAAGAACCGTGCCGCGGACGTGCCGATCGTCGGTGACGCGCGCGAGGTCGTCGCCGACCTCGTCCAGGCGGTCCAGGCCGAGCACACCGACGGCAACACCGGCGACTACGACGCCTGGTGGAAGGACCTCAACCGCTGGCGCGAGACCTATCCGGTCGGCTACGACCTGCCGGAGGACGGCAGCCTCTCGCCGCAGCAGGTCATCGAGCGCATCGGTGAACTCGCCCCGGAGGGCACGATCTTCGCCGCCGGCGTCGGCCAGCACCAGATGTGGGCCTCGCACTTCATCAAGTACGAGCAGCCGTCCACCTGGCTGAACTCCGGCGGTGCCGGGACGATGGGATACGCGGTGCCGGCCGCCATGGGCGCCAAGGCCGGCATGCCGGACCGCGCGGTCTGGGCGATCGACGGCGACGGCTGCTTCCAGATGACCAACCAGGAACTCACCACCTGCGCGCTCAACAACATCCCGATCAAGGTCGCGATCATCAACAACGGCGCGCTCGGGATGGTCCGCCAGTGGCAGACCCTCTTCTACAACCAGCGGTACTCCAACACCGTGCTGCACTCCGGCGCGGACACGGACGGCGCCCCGGCGAAGGGCACCCGGGTGCCGGACTTCGTCAAGCTGTCCGAGGCCATGGGCTGCCACGCGATCCGCTGCGAGGACCCGGCCGACCTGGACAAGGTCATCGCCGAGGCCAACGCGGTCAACGACCGCCCGGTCGTCATCGACTTCATCGTCCACGAGGACGCCATGGTGTGGCCGATGGTCGCCGCCGGCACCTCCAACGACGAGGTCATGGCAGCCCGCGGTGTCCGCCCCGACTTCGGCGACAACGAAGACGACTGAGAGACAGAGAGAGACAGACTGATGTCCAGCAAGCACACGCTCTCCGTCCTGGTCGAGAACAAGCCGGGTGTCCTCGCCCGGATCACGGCCCTGTTCTCCCGGCGCGGTTTCAACATCGACTCGCTCGCGGTCGGTACGACCGAGCACCCCGACATCTCCCGCATCACCATCGTCGTGAATGTCGAGGGTCTGCCCCTGGAGCAGGTGACCAAGCAGCTCAACAAGCTGGTCAACGTTCTGAAGATCGTCGAACTCGAGCCGTCCGCTGCGATCCAGCGGGAGCTCGTCCTGGTGAAGGTCCGCGCGGACAACGAGACCCGCTCCCAGATCGTCGAGATCGTCCAGCTGTTCCGTGCCAAGACCGTGGACGTCTCCCCGGAGGCCGTCACGATCGAGGCCACCGGAGGTGCCGACAAGCTGGAAGCCATGCTCAAGATGCTGGAGCAGTTCGGCATCAAGGAGCTCGTCCAGTCCGGCACGATCGCCATAGGGCGCGGCGCGCGCTCGATCACCGACCGTTCCCTGCGCGCGCTCGACCGCACCGCGTAAACCGTTCCGGGCGGCACCGGGTCCGGTCCGCCGGACCGGACCCGACCGCTCGCATCGCGAGACCCGACAACGTATCGACGCACCCCGCCGTACGGTGGGACGCAACACCTGCACACCAAGGAGAAGACCCAGTGGCCGAGCTGTTCTACGACGACGATGCCGACCTGTCCATCATCCAGGGCCGCAAGGTCGCGGTCCTCGGATACGGCAGCCAGGGCCACGCCCACGCGCTGTCGCTGCGCGACTCGGGTGTCGACGTCCGTGTCGGTCTGCACGAGGGTTCGAAGTCCAAGGCCAAGGCCGAGGAGCAGGGCCTGCGCGTGGTGACCCCGGCCGAGGCGTCCGCCGAGGCCGACGTCATCATGATCCTCGTCCCGGACCCGATCCAGGCCCAGGTCTACGAGGAGTCCGTCAAGGACAACCTCAAGGACGGCGACGCGCTGTTCTTCGGCCACGGCCTGAACATCCGCTTCGACTTCATCAAGCCGCCGGCCAACGTCGACGTCTGCATGGTCGCCCCGAAGGGCCCGGGCCACCTCGTCCGCCGCCAGTACGAGGAGGGCCGCGGCGTCCCGTGCATCGTGGCCGTCGAGCAGGACGCCACCGGCAAGGGCCTGGAGCTCGCCCTCAGTTACGCGAAGGGCATCGGCGGCACCCGCGCCGGCGTCATCAAGACGACCTTCACCGAGGAGACCGAGACCGACCTGTTCGGTGAGCAGGCCGTCCTCTGCGGTGGCACCGCCGCCCTGGTCAAGGCCGGCTTCGAGACGCTGACCGAGGCCGGTTACCAGCCGGAGATCGCGTACTTCGAGTGCCTCCACGAGCTGAAGCTCATCGTCGACCTCATGTACGAGGGCGGCCTGGAGAAGATGCGCTGGTCCATCTCGGAGACCGCCGAGTGGGGCGACTACGTCACCGGCCCCCGGATCATCACGGACGCCACCAAGGCCGAGATGAAGAAGATTCTCGCCGAGATCCAGGACGGCACCTTCGCCAAGAACTGGATGGCTGAATACCACAACGGTCTGCCCAAGTACAACGAGTACAAGAAGGCCGACAGCGACCACCTGCTGGAGACCACCGGCAAGGAGCTGCGCAAGCTCATGAGCTGGGTCGACAACGACGACGCCTGATTCCTGCCGGGGGCGGGTCCGCACGGATCCGCCCCCGGGCCGGCCTCACACCCCGTGTCACTGCGGGGAGAGCCGGTGGCGGGAACGGCACCGTACGTTCGTACAGACCGTCCACCCCGTGCGGGTGATCCTTCCACTGGAGCGCTCTACGCGCCCGGTCGCATGACTACACTGCTCAACACATATACGCGTCAGGGCCCACAGTGTCGTGCGTCTCCACGCGGCTAGCCCCTCCACCGCCTGCGGCCGTCGGGACGGCCGTCCGCACTGGACTTGTGAGGACAACACGTGAGCTCGAAACCTGTCGTACTCATCGCTGAAGAGCTGTCGCCCGCCACGGTCGACGCTCTGGGTCCGGATTTCGAGATCCGGCACTGCAACGGCGCGGACCGCGCCGCGCTCCTCCCCGCGATCGCCGATGTCGACGCCATCCTGGTGCGCTCCGCCACCAAGGTCGACGCCGAGGCCATCGCCGCCGCGAAGAAGCTCAGGGTCGTCGCCCGGGCCGGCGTCGGCCTGGACAACGTCGACGTCTCCTCGGCCACCAAGGCCGGCGTGATGGTCGTCAACGCGCCGACGTCCAACATCGTCACCGCGGCCGAGCTCGCCTGCGGTCTGCTCGTCGCCACCGCGCGCAACATCCCGCAGGCCAACACCGCCCTGAAGAACGGCGAGTGGAAGCGCTCCAAGTACACGGGTGTGGAGCTCAGCGAGAAGACGCTCGGCGTCGTCGGCCTCGGCCGCATCGGCGTGCTGGTCGCCCAGCGCATGTCGGCCTTCGGCATGAAGATCGTCGCGTACGACCCCTACGTGCAGCCCGCGCGCGCCGCGCAGATGGGTGTCAAGCTCCTCACGCTGGACGAGCTGCTCGAGGTCTCCGACTTCATCACGGTGCACCTCCCCAAGACCCCCGAGACGCTGGGCCTGATCGGCGACGAGGCCCTGCACAAGGTGAAGCCCTCGGTGCGGATCGTCAACGCCGCCCGCGGCGGCATCGTCGACGAGGAGGCGCTGGCCTCCGCCCTCAAGGAGGGCCGCGTCGCCGGAGCGGGTCTGGACGTGTACACGAAGGAGCCCTGCACGGACTCCCCGCTGTTCCAGTTCGACCAGGTGGTCTGCACCCCGCACCTCGGTGCCTCCACCGACGAGGCGCAGGAGAAGGCGGGCATCGCGGTCGCCAGGTCCGTACGTCTCGCCCTCGCCGGTGAGCTCGTGCCCGACGCGGTCAACGTCCAGGGCGGTGTCATCGCCGAGGACGTCCGTCCCGGACTGCCGCTCGCCGAGAAGCTCGGCCGGATCTTCACCGCGCTCGCGGGCGAGGTCGCGGCCCGGCTCGACGTCGAGGTCTACGGCGAGATCACCCAGCACGACGTGAAGGTGCTCGAACTCTCCGCGCTCAAGGGCGTCTTCGAGGACGTCGTCGACGAGACGGTGTCGTACGTCAACGCCCCGCTCTTCGCGCAGGAGCGCGGTGTCGAGGTCCGCCTCACCACCAGCTCCGAGTCGCCGGACCACCGCAACGTGGTGACCGTCCGCGGCACGCTGTCCAGCGGCGAGGAGGTCGCGGTCTCCGGCACCCTGGCCGGCCCCAAGAACCTCCAGAAGATCGTCGGCATCGGCGAGTACGACGTCGACCTGGCGCTCGCCGACCACATGGTCGTCCTGCGCTACGAGGACCGTCCGGGCGTCGTCGGCGCCGTCGGCAAGATCCTGGGCGAGGCCGGCCTGAACATCGCGGGCATGCAGGTCTCGCGGCAGGACGCGGGCGGCGAGGCGCTGGTCGTCCTCACCGTCGACGACACCATCCCGCAGTCGGTGCTGACCGAGATCGCCGAGGAGATCGGCGCCGTCTCGGCCCGTTCGGTGAACCTCACCGACTGACCCACCGCTGAGCGGCGGGCGCACCCGGCAGCGCGGTCACTGGTCCGCACTGCCGGGTGCGCCGCTGTCCGGGTACGGACCCCGGCGCGGCCGGGGCCGCGATAGGGTCGGCCTCCGGTACGGGGGCGACGGCCGACGGGGGGCTGGACGGTGGAGACCGGTGCGATTCTCATCGCGTTGATCGGCGTCTGCGGAACGCTGGCCGCCACCTGGCTGACCCAGCGCAGCGCCGACCGCGTCAAGCGGCGGGAGTTGGAGCACGCCGAGCGGCAGCGTCGCGCAGAGCACGAGGAGCGTTCCCGGGAGGCGGCGCTCGAAGCCCGCAGGGCCGGTTACGTGGTGCTGAACACGACGGCCCGCCAGTACTTCACCGCCCTGCGCGACCGGGTCCACGCGCTGCGGCGAGGCACCTGGCCGGAGCCGGGCAGGGACGAGGTGGAGGAGTGCCGCACCGCCTATCTGGAGTCGTACGCGGAGGCCCAGATGATCGTCCCCGACCCCCTGCTCGAGGTGGCCCGGCGGACCAACGCGGCTCTGAGCTCCGCGTACGGGATGCTCAAGACGAAGCAGAGCGGAACGGCGGGGGAGGGCGAGGCGCTGGACGTCATAGGCGCCCGGATCGACGACGCCCGGGGTCCGCTCCACGAGCTGCGCGAGGCGATGCGGCGGGATCTGCGCGTCACCGGCAGCGCGGCTCCGGCCACCCGTGAGCGCGCCTGAGGAGCGGGCCCGCTTCCGCGCGAGCCCGCGCCACCTCCCCACAGGGCCCGTCCGGCCGGCCCCGGCACAGCGGGCACGTCCTCATGGCCGGCCCCGGCAGGTCCCGCACAGCGACAGACGGACCCGGCAGGGCCCGCACATTCGGGGCCCGCGCCCTGCAGAGTGCGCACCGGATCACAGCCGGGCCGACTTCAGCGCCATGTGCAGCAGCAGCCGGTCCTCACCGTCGTTCAGGTCGAGTCCGGTGAGCTGCTGGACCCGGGTCAGCCGGTAGTAGAGCGTCTGGCGGTGGATGCCCAACGCGGCCGCCGCCCGGCTCGCCTGGCCCGCGCAGTCGAGGAACACCTCGGCGGTGCGGGCCAGTTCGGCGTGCGGCGGGTTGAGCAGGGTGGCCACCGTGTGGTCCGGCGCGGTTCCCGGGTGCCGGGGCAGCGACGCCAGCAGCCGGTACGGGCCGATGGCCGGCCAGCCGGCGACGGGACCGAAGCGGGACTCCGCCGCCGCGGCGCGGGCCGCGGACCGGGCCTCGTGCCAGGAGTCGGCCAGCTCCGTCAGGCCCCGGCGGGCGACCGCGACGCCGGCGGTGGCGGCGGGACCCGCTGCCGCGCGCAGCCGGTCCGCGGCCGTCGTCGCCGGGTCCAGGGCGTCGGGGGAGCGCAGCCTGACGAGCGCGGCCAGCGAGGGCGCTCCCGTCCCCGGGCCCGCACCGGCTCCCGTCCCCGCCCCCATGACCGTGGCGAGGGCCGCTGCCGAGGGCACCGTACGCGCCGACGGTGTCTCCTCCGGCCACGGCGTCACGCACACCACCGTGTGCAGTCCCTCCGCGTCCGGGCCGAGAGCCTCGCTCAGGGCGGCGACGGCCATGTCGTGCTGCCAGCCCCGGCCGGCGGCGAGCACCGCGCCGAACTCGCGGGACAGGTCCGCGCCCGCCCGCGCCTCGTCGGAGAGGAGCGCACCGATCCGCGCCGCGACCTCCATCGCCGCCGTCAGTCGCGCGTCGGTGGGTGCCGGATCCGCGTCCAGCAGCCATACGTACCCGAGGACGACACCCCGATGGCGTACCGGCAGGCAGATCCGGCTGCGGAACACCCCGGCCTCCGGAGCGGCCGGGATGTGGACCGGGCCGGTCGCGCGGGTGATGCCGAAGCCCTCGAACCAGGCGCGGACGGCCGGGGTGGAGCGCCGGGTGAGGATCGAGCGCGTACGGACGGGGTCCATGGCCGTGTCGTCGTCGCTGTCGTGGGCCCCGAAGGCGACCAGGCCGAAATCCCGGTCCTCCAGGGTGGCCGGGGCGCCGAGCAGCGCGGAGATCTCGTCGACCAGCTCCTGGTAATCGCCCTTCACCCGGCCATTCTCGCACCCCTTCAGACATATGTCTGAGGTGGCGGCCACAGATGCGTGACAGGTGTCGATGGCACAGGATCGGATGGATCCCTAGATTTCACGGTGGTTCTCCGTGCCGTCCCGGTCTGTTCGTGTGCATACCGATACGGCCCCCGTTCGTACATTCCGTGGAGGTGCCCCGTGCTGGGTCCCGTGATTCTCGCCGCGTCCCGCAGCGACAAGATGCGTCGTTTCGTCTCGGCCGCCCCGGGCACCAAGCAGGTCGTCGACCGGTTCATCGCCGGTGAGACGGTCGACCAGGTCATCCGGATCGTGCAGGACTCGGCCGACCAGGGCCTCGAGGTCACCCTGGACGTCGTGGGTGAGGACATCACCACCCCCGAGCAGGCCGCGGCGGCCCGTGACGCCTACCTGGAGCTGATCGGCCACCTCGCGGACCTCGGTCTGGGCACCGGCGCCGAGATGTCGGTGAAGCTGTCGATGTTCGGCCAGTCCCTCGACGACGGCCACGAGCTGGCGCTCGCCAACATCCGCCCGGTGGTCGAGGCGGCGGCCGCGATCGGCACCACCGTCACGCTGGACGCCGAGGACCACACCACCCTCGACTCGATGTTCGCCATCCACGAGGAGCTGCGGAAGGACTTCCCGCAGACCGGCTGTGTGATCCAGGCCTACCTGTTCCGCACCGAGGACGACGCCCGCCGCCTCGCCGCGGCCGGCAGCCGGGTCCGCCTGGTGAAGGGCGCGTACAAGGAGCCCGCCTCCGTCGCGTACCAGCAGAAGCCCGAGATCGACAAGGCCTTCGTCCGGATCCTGAAGATCCTGATGCTGGGCGAGGGCTACCCGATGATCGGCTCCCACGACCCGCGGCTCATCGCCATCGGCCAGGAGCTCGCCCACCAGGCCGGGCGCAAACTGGACGAGTACGAGTTCCAGATGCTGTACGGCATCCGCAGCGACGAGCAGATCCGCCTCGCGGCCGAGGGCCACCGGATGCGCGTCTACACGGCGTACGGCACCGACTGGTACGGCTACTTCATGCGCCGCCTCGCGGAGAAGCCGGCCAACCTGCTGTTCTTCGCCCGCTCCATCCTCACCAAGGGCTGAACCAAGGGCTGACCCGCCCGGCCGACCACCCACCCCAACCAAGGAGACAAGGCACTCATGGACGCTGTGACCCAGGTCCCCGCGCCGGTCAACGAGCCGGTCCACTCCTACGCCCCGGGTTCCCCCGAGCGGGCCCGCCTGGAGGCGAAGCTCAAGGAGCTCGCCGAGAACCCGATCGACCTGCCGATGACCATCGGCGGCGAGAAGCGGATGGGTGGCGGCGAGCGCTTCGACGTCGTGCAGCCCCACAACCACAAGGCCGTCATCGGCACGTTCGCCGGTGCCACGGAGGCCGACGCGCAGGACGCGATCGACGCCGCCCTCGCCGCCGCCCCGGCCTGGCGCGCGATGTCCTTCGACGACCGCGCCGCGATCATCCTGCGCGCCGCCGAGCTGCTGGCCGGCCCCTGGCGCGAGACGCTGGCCGCGTCCACGATGCTCGGCCAGTCGAAGACCGCCCAGCAGGCCGAGATCGACTGTCCCTGCGAGCTCGTCGACTTCTGGCGCTTCAACGTGCACTACGCGCGCCAGATCCTCGCCGAGCAGCCCCCGGCGAACTCTCCCGGCGTGTGGAACCGTATGGACCACCGTCCGCTGGAGGGCTTCGTCTACGCGATCACGCCGTTCAACTTCACGGCCATCGCGGGCAACCTGCCCACCGCGCCCGCCCTCATGGGCAACGTCGTGGTGTGGAAGCCGTCCCCGACGCAGACCCACGCCGCCGTGCTGCTGATGCAGCTCCTGGAGGAGGCCGGTCTGCCCAAGGGCGTCATCAACCTGGTGACGGGCGACGGCAAGGCGGTCTCCGAGGTGGCGCTGAACCACCGCGACCTGGCCGGCATCCACTTCACCGGCTCGACCCCCACCTTCCAGCACCTGTGGAAGACGGTCGGCAACAACATCGCCAACTACCGCACCTACCCGCGGCTCGTCGGCGAGACCGGTGGCAAGGACTTCGTCGTCGCGCACCCGAGCGCCGACCGCGCCGTGCTGAAGACCGCCCTGACCCGTGGTTCCTTCGAGTACCAGGGCCAGAAGTGCTCCGCCTCGTCCCGGGCGTACGTCCCGGCCTCCCTCTGGAACTCCGGCTTCAAGGAGGAGTTCGCTGCCGAGGTCGACTCCATCACCCAGGGCGACGTCACCGACCTGTCGCACTTCATCGGCGCCGTCATCGACGAGCGTTCCTTCGCGAAGAACAAGGCCGCGATCGACCGCGCCCAGGCCGACCCGTCCTGCACGATCGTCGCGGGTGGCACGTACGACGACTCCGTCGGCTACTTCGTCCGCCCGACCGTCATCGTGTGCGACGACCCGGCCAACGAGGTCTTCACCACCGAGTACTTCGGCCCGATCCTCGCCGTCCACGTCTACGAGGACGAGAAGTACGACGCCATGCTGGAGCAGATGGAGTCGGTCTCCGACTACGCGCTGACCGGTGCGGTCATCGCCAACGACCGTGCGGCGGCCGCGTACACGATGGACAAGCTCCGCTACGCCGCGGGCAACTTCTACATCAACGACAAGTCGACCGGTGCCGTCGTCGGCCAGCAGCCCTTCGGTGGCGGCCGGGCCTCGGGCACCAACGACAAGGCGGGCGCCCCGCAGAACCTGCAGCGCTGGACGCTGACCCGCGCCATCAAGGAGACGCTGGTCCCGCCGACCGACTACACCTACCCCCACCAGGGCTGACGCCCTCCGGGGCGCCGTACACCGGCGCCCCGCCCCGCGCACCGCCTCCCGACCGGCTCCCCCCGCCGGCCGGGAGGCGGTTTCCACTTCCGGGTACCGTGCCGAGGGCGGGGAGGCACGGCGCGTCGCGGGCTGAGCCCCGCGGGGCTCAGCCCTTCACGGTGAAGCCCGCCCGCAGCAGGGCGTCGTCGCGCGAGGACGGGCCGACGAGCAGCTCGAAGTCGCCCGGCTCCACGACGCGGAGGCCCTCGGCGTCCACCAGCGTGCACGCCCCGACGGGCAGCTCCACCAGGACCTCGCGCGCCTCCCCCGGAGCGAGCGTCACCTGCTGATACGCCTTCAGCTCCTTCTCGGCCCAGGTCACGGACGTCACCGTGTCGCTGATGTACACCTGCACGGTCTCCCGCACGGGCCTGGACCCGGTGTTGCGGACCGTGACGCGTGCACGCAGCGTGTCGGCCGTCCCGACGCTCGTCGTGAGCACCTCCAGGTCCGCGTACGCGACCGTCGTGTAGCTCAGCCCCTCGCCGAACACGAACGCAGGACGCTGGGTGAGGTCGGCGTACCGGGTGCCGTGCTGGCCGCGGATCTGGTTGTAGTACGTCGGCTGCTGGCCCGCGTGCCGGGCGAAGGAGACCGGCAGCCGCCCCGACGGCTCGACGAGCCCGAGCAGTACCTCGGCCACGGCACGTCCGCCCTGCATGCCCGGGTTGAAGGCGTGCACGATCGCCGCGGCGCCCAGCACGGACGGCGGCAGGACCAGCGGCTTCGAACTGATGACCACGACGACGAGAGGCTTGCCCGTGGCGGCCAGCGCGTCGAGCAGCGCGACCTGGTCGCCGACGAGTTCCAGGGTCGCGGTGGAGCGTCCCTCGCCGACGAGTTCGATGCGGTCGCCCACGACGGCGACCACGTGGTCGGCGGCCTCGGCGGCGGCGACCGCCTCACGGATCAGGGCCTCGTCGGGCTCCGCCGGCACGACGACCTCGGGGCGCGGCTGCCCGTCGGGGAAGAACTCCCCCTCCGGGTCGGGCCCCACGGTGAGGATCCGGGCGCCCCGCGCGTACGAGACGGTCCACTCGGCCGGGGCGTGGGCGCGGAAGCCGTCGAGCACCGTACGGATCATCGGGCGCGGGTGGCCGTCCGGCAGCCAGTCGGCCTGGCCCGAGGAACCGGCCCAGTCGCCGAGCTGGGTCTGCGCGTCGTCGGCGTTGGGCCCGACGACGGCGACCGTGCGCGGCGCCGGGACGGGGCCGGAGAGGGCGCGTCCGTCGGCGCCCGCCTCGAAGCCGCCGGCCAGCGGCAGGGTGCCGTCGTTGGTGAGCAGGACCAGGGAGCGGCGGGCCGCCTCCAGATTGAGCACGGCGTGCCCCGCGCTGCCGATGACCTCCGCCTGCCGCGCGGCGTCGGGATGGCGCGGATCCTCGAACAGGCCCAGCTCGAACTTCAGCGTCAGGACGCGCCGGACCGCCGCGTCGATCTCCGCCTCGCCGAGGGTGCCCTGCTCCACCGCCCGCTGCGCGCCCTCGAAGAACTTCGGCGTGGTCATCACCATGTCGTTGCCCGCGCGGACCGCCGCGGCGGCGGCCTGGGTGTGGTCGGCGTAGATCCGCTGCTCCCACACCATGCGGCCGACGTTGTCCCAGTCCGTGACCAGGGTGCCGGTGTAGCCCCACTCGCCGCGCAGCACCTCGTTCAGCAGCCAGTTGTTCACGGTGACGGGGACGCCGTCCATGGACTGGTAGCCGAGCATGAACGTACGGCAGCCCTCACGGGCGACCCGCTCGAACGGGGGGAGGAACCAGGAGCGCAGCTTGCGCCGGGAGATGTCGGCCTCGCTCGCGTCACGGCCGCCCTGCGTCTCGGAGTAGCCCGCGAAGTGCTTGGCGCACGCCAGGACCGCCGTCGGGTCGGCCAGACCGTCGCCCTGGTAGCCGCGGACCATCGCCGAGGCGAGCTCGCCGATCAGGAAGGGGTCCTCGCCGAACGTCTCGCTGACCCTGCCCCAGCGCAGGTCGCGGGTGATGCAGAGGACGGGGGAGAACGTCCAGTGGACACCGGTCGCGGCGACCTCGACGGCCGTCGCCCTGGCGATGCGCTCCACGAGCTCCGGGTCCCAGGTGGCGGCCATGCCGAGCTGCGTGGGGTAGATGGTCGCCCCCTCCCAGAAGGAGTGCCCGTGGATGCAGTCCTCCGCGACCAGCAGGGGGATGCGCAGGCGCGTCCGCTCGGTGAGGGCCGCCGCTTCGAGGACGCGTTCGGGCGAGGCGTGCAGGATCGAACCCACGTGCAGGTCCTCGATGAGGTGCCGTACCCCGTCCTTGGCGTTCAGCTGGAGCATCTGGCCGGTCTTCTCGGCCAGGGTCATGCGGCCGAGGAGGTCGTCGACCCGGTCGGCGACGGGCAGCGCGGGGTCGAGGTAGGGCAGGGAGGGGGCCACGGGGGGTCCTTTCGCGACACGGTTCGGGTCCACCTTAGGGTCAATACCGACCACCTGGTAAGTATCTCTCGCGGGCCCCGGACCCCGTGTGCGAATCTGATCACCGACGACGGCTGACTCGGCAGCCGGCTGCCGACAGGACCGGGGGAGGGAGTGGCGCGTGACCGCCGAAGCGCAGCGTGGCTACGCGAAGGGCCGGGCGAAGCGACGCGAGATCCTCGACCAGGCCATGTCGCTGTTCGGCGAGGCCGGCTACCGGGGTGCCTCGTTGCGCGTGATCGCGACCCGGTGCGGCATGTCGCACCCCGGCCTGCTGCACCACTTCCCCACCAAGGAGTCCTTGCTGCTCGCCGTGCTCGAACACCGTGACGAGGCGGACGGCGCATGGCTGTCGGTGGGCGGCACCACGGGCGTCGACCGGCTGCGCCGGTTCGCCGAGCTGGCCGCGCTGAACGCCACGCGCCGGGGGA
Organism: Streptomyces clavifer; assembly: GCF_036345975.1. Taxonomy (NCBI): domain Bacteria; kingdom Bacillati; phylum Actinomycetota; class Actinomycetes; order Kitasatosporales; family Streptomycetaceae; genus Streptomyces; species Streptomyces clavifer. Next base: position 5,308,728 of record NZ_CP107793.1, read on the forward strand.
TCGTCGAGCTGTTCACCGTGGTCTCCGCCGAGGCCACCGCTGCCGACCACCCGGCGCACGCGTACTTCGTGCGGCGCTACCGCGATTCCGTCTCCGGCGCCGGGCTCGCCTACCTCCAGGCGTGCGACGAGGGCGCACTGCGGGACGGCATCGATCCCGAGGCGGCGGGGCAGCAGCTGATCGCCCTGATGGACGGGCTCCAGGTGCAGTGGCTGCTCGCCGACTGTGCGACGGACATGGCGGGCGTGCTGCGCGCCCACATCCAGGCACAGCTCACCGTGCGGCTCTGAACGCGACTGCGCGAGCGACCGGTCCACCGGTGAGGCGACCTCCGACTCCGGCGTGAGCGGAGGTACTTCACCGCGCACCGCTGGACGCCTCCCTGCTCCTGCCGCACGCCGCAGCACGCCGCCGCGCCCCGCTGCACGCCTCCCTGCTCCTGCCGCACGCCGCCGTGCGCCACCGCACACCACGTGCGCTGCTGAACGCCCGCGCACCCCCGCGCAGTTCAGCGTCCGGTGACAAGCGGCATCCGCGCACGCCGTGCCCGGCGGGTATTCGCAGGTCCGTCGCGCGGTGCCGGGCGGGCACCCGCGGCACCACCGCGCGCGGTGCCGGGGCGGGCGCCCCCAGGCCGCCGGACGGCGTGGGCGCGGGCCTTCGCGCGGGTCACGGTGCCGCACGGGTCCGTATGCCAACCGCCCCCGCCCCGCCCCGGCGCCCGTGGTTGTCAGTGGTCGCCATTAGGTTCAGTGGTGTCCCGCCGACGTGGTGAGGACGCCCCCCCGGTGTGCATTGGAGATGGCGCGTTGTCGGATTCAGATTGGGAGCGGTCGAGCACGGTACGGGTGGTGGCGCCCGCACGACCGCGCAAGCTCGCCAAGGTCCCGTTCGTCGAGCTGGCCGACGGACGCCTGCAGGGTGTGGTGTCCAGCGGCTCCGACATCGAGCGGGTCTACGTCTCGTCGGTCGTCGCCGGTACCTACGCCTTCGCGTGCAGCACCAACAACAACCGTCCCTGCGGCGGCGCCAGGGGCTCGTTCTGCAACCACATACGGGCCCTGATCACCGAAGCGGTGCTGCAGTACGGCGCCGAGCGCGTCGCCCGCTACCTGAGGGTCGAGAGCGCGGACGGCGAGCCGAGCGCACAGACCATCACCGGCGGCATGAGCAGCACCCGGCCGTCGCAGGGGGACACCACGGCCGCCGCGCCCGTCTTCAGCAGGTTCCTGCGCCACCTCGCCTACCTGGAGCTGGCACCGACCACCGCGCCGCTGCCCGAGATGCAGTGGTTCCCGCCGAGCAGGGCGGTGGCGTGATGCGCGCCGATCTGCTGGCCGGACCCGTCCCCGGGCTCGACGAGGCCCTGGCCGCCGTCGACGCCTTCGACCGGACCCTCGTCGAGGGCCTGTCGCGTCCCCGGCCCGAGCTGTCCGCCGGCCCGGCCGGGCTCGCACGCGCCGTCGCGGGCAGCCCGCTGGCCGACAGGGTCGCCGAGGCGGCCGGGAAGGCCGTGGCGGGAGCGGCGGGCGAGGACCACTTCGTGGCCCTGGCCGCCGCCCGGACCGCCCTGCTCGGATCCGTCCACGACGCCCTGACCACGCGCGTCGGGGAGGCGACCGGACGGCCCCGCGGCGAGGAGACCGTCCCGCACCCCGGTGGGGGGCAGGCGGCCAACCTGCACCTCGCCGCCCGCTCCTGGCTGGCCGACCTGGCCCGCTCCGGGTGGCAGGGCATCGACCACGACCTGGTCTCCGGCGCGGCGCCGGTCGTCTCCGCGATGCTTCCGGACCCGGCCATGCGCCGCCTGGCGACGCTCCTGGACGGCTTCGCGGTGGAGCTGGCAGCGTCCTGCCCGGGCGCTTCACTCGAACGCGTACCGGCACGCCGTTGGGCGGACCTGTGGTCGCGCGGGATGCTGCTCACCCTGCCCGGGGCCGCCGCCCTGCCCCTGTCCGGCACGGCCACCGGCAGGCTCCTGCCCCTCGGTGTCGACCTGCAGGAGCACGCGACCGCCGTACAGGCCCAGGTCCACGCCGTGTTCGAGCCCGCGGACGGGACCGCGCCCCGTCTCGTGCGGGCGGGCGTGTCCGTGCCGAAGCCCGACACGGTCGTCGGGGCCGGGCTCTGGCAGCTGCTCCGCCCCCACATGTCACTGCTGGCCGCGGTCGGCGACGGGTGCTCGATGGACCTCACCGACATGCCGGTCACCGCCGACGGGGACCTGGTCTGGGACGACGGGCAGGCCCGCCGGGGCGACCCCGCCGACGCGTTCGCCACCGCCCGCGTCGCCCTGCCCGCCGCCACCGACGCCGCGACCGTGCCCCTCGACCGGCACCCGGCGCGCATCGCCGTCCCCGTGTTCCTGGAGGGCTACGAGGCAGGGACCGACGACGACGGCACACTGACGTTCACCGTCGCCGGTCACGCGCTTCCTGTCGACACCGACCGGATCCCGGCCGCCGGACCCCTCACCCCCGAGGCGGTCGCTGCCTCCGGTGCCTGCATCGCGCTGCTCCGCTGGGACGCCGGGACGTATCGCGTCCAGCCGCTCGCCGTGGAGCGGACCGTACGGAAGAAGGCCGTCGCGCTGCACGCCGGCGGATGGGCCGGAGGCACGGCCGACAAGGCGGGCGTCCGGGCCGAGAAGGCCGCCACCGACGCCGTGGCCGTGCTGCGGGAGCGGGCAGGGAGGCTGCTGCGGAAATGACGGACCACACGACCGGATCCCAGCCGGTGCCCCCGGCCGAGGCCCCGCAGGACGCCGGGCCCGACCACCACGACAACCGCCGCCAGGTCCTCTACTGGCGCCTCCTCGCCCGCCTCTTCGACCCGGAGGAGCAGGCCACCCTCGAATCGGCGAGCCTGGCCGTCGTCGACGACATCGGCCTGCCGTCCGCGCTGCTGGACCCGCAGGCCTCGGTCGACTCCGTCGTGCAACGCCACCCGGAGCTGGCCGACGAGTTCGACGGCCTGATGGCGCCCGGTCCCGAGACCGATCCCGCCGGCGCCTCCCGCGACCGGGCCGCCGAAGTACGGCGCGCGGCTCTGGCGTCGAAGGTGCTGCTCAACGTCTTCGCCTCCGGCTCCGGCACGGTCACCGCCGGACAGCTGGCGCGCTGGCAGTCCGACGCGGGATGGCTGGAGCGCGCGCTCGGCTGCACCCCCGGCCAACTGCGGGGCGGGCGGACCGGGCCGGGCGTCGGCCCGACGGGCACCGGGGGCCGCGGCGCGACCCCCGACCTCGGCCGGCTGATCCCTGCGATCGGCCCCGCGCTGGGCGCGCTGGAGGCCGACCTCGTCAAGCGCATGCACCTGCGCGAAGTGCTGGCCGACCCCCGACTGGCCGCACAGCTCACCCCGAGCATGTCGCTGATCGAGCAGCTGCTGCGCGACAAGAACAACCTCTCCGGCGTGGCCCTCGCCAACGCCAAGGCCCTGATCCGCCGCTTCGTGGACGACATCGCCGAAGTGCTGCGCACCCAGGTGGAGAAGTCCACGGTGGGAGCCCTGGACCGCTCGGTCCCGCCCAAGCGGGTGTTCCGCAACCTCGACATCGACCGCACGATCTGGAAGAACCTCGTCAACTGGAGCCCGGAGGAGGAGCGGCTGTACGTCGACCGCCTCTACTACCGGCACACCGCCCGCCGCACGACACCCCAGCGGCTGATCGTCGTCGTGGACCAGTCGGGCTCGATGGTCGACTCGATGGTGAACTGCACCATCCTGGCCTCGATCTTCGCCGGGCTCCCCAAGGTGGACGTCCACCTGATCGCGTACGACACCCAGGCGCTCGACCTCACACCCTGGGTGCACGACCCCTTCGAGACCCTGCTGCGCACCAACCTCGGCGGCGGCACCGACGGAACGGTCGCCATGGCGCTGGCCCAGCCGAAGATCGCCGAGCCGCGCAACACCGTCGTCGTATGGATATCCGACTTCTACGAGTGGCAGACGGAACCGCTGTTCGAAAGCATGGCGGCCATTCACCGCTCGGGTGCCAAATTCATCCCGGTCGGCTCGGTGACCAGCTCCGGCCGCGGCGTCGTCAATCCGTGGTTCCGGGAACGGTTCAAGGATCTCGGCACGCCGGTGCTCTCCGGCCACATCCGCAAGCTCGTCCACGAGCTCAAGACGTTCCTCGCCTAGAAAGGCCCTCACATGTCCGACCTGTTGCGCGCCCCCGCCGAGATCAAGTACGCCGAGGAGCTGGACTGGCTGGAGTCCATCGACGACAACCCCAAGCCCTTCTCGTGGCGCCTCTCCCCGAAGATGGTCCGCCTGTTCATCCTGGGCTCCGAGCGCTCGGACGGCCTGGACCGCGACATAGCGCAGAAGTGGTACGGCGACCGCAGCTTCGTCGAGCGTTCGATCGTCACGCTGGCCTCCGACCGCGGTCTGCTGCTCATCGGCGATCCCGGAACCGGCAAGAGCTGGCTGGCCGAGCTGCTGTCCGCCGCGATCAGCCGCAACTCCACCCTGGTGGTGCAGGGCACGGCCGGCACCACCGAGGACCACATCAAGTACTCGTGGAACGTGTCCATGGTCATCGCCAAGGGACAGTCGCGGGAGTCGATGATCCCCTCGCCGATCATGACCGCGATGGAGACGGGCGCGATCGGCCGGTTCGAGGAGCTCACCCGCTCCACCAGCGACGTCCAGGACGCGCTGATCTCGATCCTGTCCGAGAAGTACATCTCGGTGCCCGAACTGGACAGCGACAGCATCGTCTTCGCCAAGCCCGGCTTCTCGGTCATCGCGACCGCCAACAGCCGCGACCGGGGTGTCAACGACCTGTCCTCGGCGCTCAAGCGCCGCTTCAACTTCGTCCGCATCCCGGTGGTGACGAACAAGAAGAGCGAGACGGAGATCGTCCGCTTCCGCACCGAGGAGCTGCTGCGGCGTCACCAGATCGAGCTGGACGTGCCGCCGACACTCCTCGACGTGCTGCTGCAGAGCTTCGCGGACCTGCGCGCCACGGCGGCCGCGGCCGGCAGCGACGACGAGAAGCTGGAGTCCGCCCTGTCCACCGCCGAGCAGATCGGCGTACTGGAGGACGCGATCCTCCACAGCAACTTCTTCGGCGAACGCGCTCTGACCGCCCACACGCTGGCCTCCTCGCTCGTCGGGTCGCTGGCCCGGCGCGAGCCCGAGGACCTGGCCATCCTCAACAAGTACCTGCACGGTGTCGTCGAGCCGCGCAGCAAGGCGGAGGGCGGCTCGTGGCCGGAGTTCCTGGAGGGCGGCCGGGACGCGATCGCCACCCTGTCATGAGCGGCGCGCCCGAAGAGACCTTCGGAGAGCTGCGCGGGCAACTACAGGAGGCCGCCACTGCCTTCGCCGACGGACCCGACGCGCTGGAGGGGATCCTCCTCGGCCTCGTCGACGACGTCGACCGCGCGGTGCGCGAGCCGTTGGAGATCTTCCCCGTGTGCCACCACTCGCCCGCGTCGGCGATCGCGATGGCACGCCGGCTGCGGGAGAAGCAGCCCAAGGTCGTGTACCTGGAGCTGTGCGAGGACATGGCACCGCTGCTCACCGAGCTGCGCAACTGCCGGCTGCCGGTGGCGGTCCAGTCCTTCGCCTCCGAGGTCGACGGCTTCCCCGCCGAGTGGTCCCCGCTGTCGGTGGTCGCGCCGATCACCGAGGCCTCCGCCGAATACCAGGCGATCGCCTACGCACTGGACACCCCGGGCGTCGATCTGGTCCTCGTCGACCGCTCCTCGGACCACGTCTTCCAGTGGGACGCGCGCGCGGGGTACGACGCAGGCCCGGCCGACCCGGACGCCCCGCCCCCGGAGGAGGAGGCCGCGCTCCACGGCGACGCGGTGGGCGTGGAGATCGGCGACCTGCGCCCGCGCTTCGCCGAGCTGGAGGAGCACCTGCTGCGCCACGGCAAGGTCCGGCACTGGTCGGAGTGGTGGCACCAGTACGTCGAGCTGCCGCTCGGCGACAGCGACCACGACACCTACCGCCAGGTCATGCTCCTGATCGGCAGCCTCTTCCGGCGCCTCGCCCCCGGCGACCCCCACCGGGTGCGCGTGGACGAGGACCGCGAGCGCTACATGTGGACCAGGATGCGTGAGCACCTGGCCGCGACCGGCACCGATCCCGAGGACTGCCTCTACGTCTGCGGCGCCTTCCACGCGGCCAGCCGCGTCGAGGAGTTCGGCGTCGCGGGCAGCGACACCTTCGAGATCACCCCGCGCAGCGCGACCACGTGGCTGCACGGCCTGATCCCGTCCAGCCACGCGGCGATCGAGGCACAGTTCGGCCTCGCCTCCGGTTCCGTGTCGATCGCCGCGACCCTCTGGGCGAAGAACCTCCGGCGCACCCGTGTGAAGCCCTTCGTCCTCGCAGGGCAGGCCGGGGCGAAGAAACCGAGGCCCGCGAAGACCACGGCCGCTCCCGTGCCGGACCTCCCGGCCTCGGACAAGCTGACCGGTTTCCTGCAGCAACCTCCCGTCCTGGACCGGCTGGACGAGGCCGAACTGCTCGGCTGGTCCGTGGAGATCGTGCGCGCCGCCCGCCGCAACGGCTACCTCGCCTCCACCGCCGACGCCATCGCGGTGTTCGAGACGTCGATCCTGCTGGCCGGGATGCGCGACAGGGCCAGGCCCACGCCCTACGACTTCCAGGACGCGGCCGTCACCTGCATCGAGAAGGACTCGGTGCCCGGCCGCCGCGACGTACGCCGCCTCGTGGAGATCATGATGGGCGGCGACCGGGTCGGCCAGGTCGGCTACGAGGCACTGCCGCCCCTCGCCCGCGACGTGCACGACCGGCTCGCTCCGCTGAACCTCAAGCTCCAGCAGCGCGGGGTGCAGCGGGCCCTGCTGGACATCGCCTCCCGGCCGGAGCTGGAGCGGTGCTCCGACGTGCTGTGGATGCTGCGCCACCTGATGCCGGGCGGCGCAGCCCGCACGGTCATGGGCGAGCGGAAGCTGGGGGAGCGGCCCATCCAGGAGTCGTGGGACCTCGCGCTGGGCACCCACCAGCGTGCGCTCATCGAGCTCGGCTACGAGGGCGTGAGCATCGAGCAGGTCCTGGAGCAGCGCCTGCGCCGTACCGCGTACGGCCCGCAGGCGACCGCGGCGACCGTCCTGGAAGCCGTCGAGGACGCGACGCTGTACCTCCGCAGCCGTCGGCTCGCCGACGAGCTGGGCAACCGCGCCCTGGAGGTGCTCTCGGCCGAGCGCACCGTCGACGGCGCACCGGAGGTGCTGCGCCGGGTGCGGCGGCTGCTGGCGTACTACCGCACCAGCGAACCGGTCCTGCCTCCGTGGATCGAGGCCTTCACCAAGGCGGGGTACGCGCACTACTGCACTCTGCTGCCGACCGCGTTCACCGACGAGGACGCCACGGTCCGGCAGGTGGCGGCGATGCTGGGCTTCCTCTTCAGCATGGAGAACCTGGCGCTGTCGCTGGGATGCGACCGGACCCAGCTGGAGCTGGCCCTGGCACAGTCGCATCCCCAGGAGCCTTCGAGGACGGCGCTGCTGTGGGCCGCCCAGGTTCACCTGGGGCACCTGACCCGTGAGGACCTCCGGGCGAAGTGCGACGAACTGCTCGGCAACCCCCTCGTGGTACCCGCGTATCCGCGCTACCTCAGCGGTTTCGTGCAGGCCCTGGAGCCGGTGCCCGGCCTCACCGACTTCGTGGTGGAGGCGGTGTCGAACGCCTTCGGGCGGCTGCCGGACCCGGTGCTCCTGCCGTGGCTGCCGACGCTGATCACCACCCTGCGGGCGGACGGTGCCGAGCTGGCTCCGCTGCTGATCCGCGAGGCCGGACGGATCTTCCCGGGCCGGCTCGCGACCCTGGACCAGTGGGTTCCGCCGTGGAAGGCGCAGCCGGTGCCGGACGCGGGGCCCCCGGCGCCGTCCGAGGGCGGCGGCTGCGTCCTGCTCGCCGCCCATCCCGCATCCTGCGACGCCCTCGCGGGCCTGCTGGGCTGCGACGGGACGTGGGAGACGGCGGCCCCCGACCCGTCGGGTGCGGCCCTCGTCGGCCGCCACCCGGATACGGCGGTGGCGCTGGAGGCACTCCTGGTGTGACGGAGAGCTGCCGCCGGCCACTGGGCAGCGGGACCGGCGGGCCGGCAGACCGGCCGAGCGCGGGTCACCGGTGGGGCTGGTGGGGCGACGTTCTGGCGGACCGGTGACACCTCGTCTCATCGGGCCGGTACCGCTCCACACGACGGACGCGGCCCCGTGCTGTCCGCCTCGGAGGCCGCCGGCTCCATGGGGCCGCTCCGGGATCCGCTGCCGCGTCCGTCCCCTGCACCTGCCGTACCGGGCGGGCGTCGACAGCCGGTTCGCGCCGACCCGCAGATCGCCAAGGCCCCTCCAGCGCCAGCGCGGTGCTCGACTCCATCCGCTCCGCGACCACCCCGCAAGCGGGCCGAGCCGTCCTCACCGGGCACGTACACGCCCGGTGAGGACGGCTCGGCCTCGTGGCCCTCCGACAACAGCGCTGCCGAGGCGGACACTCCGGAGAACCGTGCCCGGTCCGCCCGGCGTCCTCTCCGGGAACGGACCCGGCACGTACAGAGGGCTCGTCCCCCTGCGCACACAGCACGACCGCACGCCGCTGCCGGCGGAGCGGGAGCCTAGAACGTGCGGGTCGCGGGCTTGCTCGATCGGCCGACGCCCACCTCCCGCGCACCCGGCCGGCGTCCCACACCGCACCCGCGCAACCGCGTCCGCCCCTCAGCCAGCGTGCCCCGGGGCACCCGAACGCCCTCGCAGTGGGCCGACACCCGGGGCCGACATCCGGGGCAGCCACCGGGCCGACACCGGGTCACGGACGCACCCGGGGCACGCCTCCGTAGCACGTGGTGCTCGCGTCGCCGTCTCAGATAGTAGGAAGTCCGAGTACCTGTAGAGACAGATGGCCCCAGCTGTCCTAACTTTGTAGGAGCCGAACGACTCGCATGATCCAGCGACTGGCGGTCGCGAGCACGTGCCCCGAAGCAGGCAACCCCTGCGGCACCGCTCCCCGCCCCTTCCGGCGCCTCGAAATCCCGATCCCGACCGTCACCTTCGTGCGGCCCGTACCGCGCGACGTGAAGCGTCCCGATCCCGATATCCACGCGATCCCAAGGAGTCGATCATGGCCCAGACCACTGCACGCCGTGTCCGTCACACCCCCCGCCCGACCGAGTCGGAGCGCAAGAACGCCGCAGCCGCCCTGCAGCGTGCCCTCGACCGCCGGGACAACGGCGGGTCGACCGGCCACTGATGCCCGGGTTCCCACCTCGTGGCACCGATGATCCCTGGTCCAGCGCTTGTGCGGGCCTCGCGCACCACTCGCGCGAACCGCTCCGGCCGTCCGGATCGTGGACAGCGGATGTCATGGGGTGGGACGGAAGGCTAGGGTGCCTCCATGTCTCGCAGCATCGATCTCGCAGTGATCCCCGGCGACGGTATCGGCCAGGAGGTCGTCACCCAGGGCCTCAAGGTCCTCAACGCTGTTCTCCCGCAGGATGTGAAGCTGGAGACCAAGGAGTACGACCTCGGCGCCCAGCGCTGGCACCGCACCGGTGAGACCCTCCCGGACGCGGAGCTGGAGGCCCTCAAGGGCCACGACGCCATCCTGCTCGGCGCCATCGGTGACCCGTCCGTGCCGTCGGGCGTACTGGAGCGCGGGCTGCTGCTCAAGCTCCGCTTCGCCTTCGACCACTACGTCAACCTGCGGCCGTCGAAGCTCTTCCCGAACACCGCGACGCCGCTGGCCGGCCGCCCCGACATCGACTTCGTCGTCGTGCGCGAGGGCACCGAGGGCCCGTACACGGGCAATGGCGGCTCCCTGCGCACCGGCACGGAGCACGAGGTCGCCACCGAGGTCAGCGTCAACACCGCCTTCGGTGTCGAGCGCGTCGTCCGTGACGCCTTCGCCCGTGCCGCGGCCCGCCCGCGCAAGAAGCTGACGCTGGTCCACAAGAACAACGTCCTCGTGCACGCCGGCCACCTGTGGAAGAACATCTTCGACAAGGTCGCGGCCGAGAACCCCGAGGTCACCACCGATTACCTGCACGTCGACGCCGCGACGATCTTCTTCGTCACCCAGCCGGAGCGCTTCGACGTCATCGTCACCGACAACCTCTTCGGCGACATCCTCACCGACCTCGCCGCGGCCGTGACCGGCGGCATCGGCCTGGCCGCGTCCGGCAACATCAATCCGACGGGTGCCTTCCCGTCGATGTTCGAGCCGGTCCACGGCACCGCCCCCGACATCGCGGGCCAGGGCAAGGCCGACCCGACCGCCACGATCCTCTCCGTCGCCCTTCTGCTGCGCCACCTCGGCTACGAGCCCGAGGCCCTGCGCATCGAGGAGGCCGTCTCCGTCGACCTCGCGGAGCGCGAAGGCAAGGCCGCCCGCACCACCGACGAGATCGGTGACGCGCTCGCAGTACGCGTAGCGAGCTGACCCGACGCCTTTACTTCGAAGCCGCCGGGTCGCATCCGCACCCGGCGGCTTCACCTTGCGGTCTCCGGGTGCCACCATCGACCCCGGACCGCATTTCACGTCACCGCAAACACGTCATTTCGTGCACGGCCGCCCGCGAGAGATAATCGAACGCGGGGCCGTGGCTTGCGGTAGAGCTCGGACGTCCTACGACCTGCCTGCGAAGTGCGGGACGGGAGCGGGCGTGAGCGCGGTCCATCACACACAAGACCGGTGAAGGACACGCACTCATGACGACGCCCACGATCGAGCTCAAGCCCTCCTCGAACCCGCTGTCCGACGCGGAGCGCGAGGCGATCCTGGCCAACCCCGGATTCGGCCGCCACTTCACCGATCACATGGTGACGATCAGCTGGACCGAAGGCCGCGGCTGGCACGACGCCCAGCTCGTCCCGTACGGACCGCTGTCGATCGACCCCGCCAACATGACCCTGCACTACGCGCAGGAGATCTTCGAGGGTCTCAAGGCCTACCGCCAGGGCGACGGGACGGTCGCCACGTTCCGTCCGGAGTCCAACGCCGCGCGGTTCCAGCGGTCCGCCGCCCGGCTCGCGATGCCCGAGCTCCCGGCCGAGACGTTCATCGAGGCCTGCGACGCCCTCGTCCAGCAGGACAAGGCGTGGGTTCCGGCGCACGGCGGCGAGGAGTCCCTGTACCTGCGCCCGTTCATGATCGCCTCCGAGGTCGGCCTGGGCGTGAAGCCCGCCAACTCGTACCTCTTCCTCGTCATCGCCTCCCCGGCCGGCGCCTACTTCCCCGGCGGTGTGAAGCCCGTCTCGATCTGGCTCTCCCAGGACCGGGTCCGCGCCGTCCCCGGCGGTATGGGCGACGCCAAGACCGGCGGCAACTACGCCGCTTCCCTCCTCGCCCAGGCCGAAGCCGCCGCGAAGGGCTGCGACCAGGTCGCCTACCTCGACGCCGTCGAGCACACCTGGGTCGAGGAGCTGGGCGGCATGAACCTCTACTTCGTGTACGAGCAGGAGGACGGCGGCAAGCGGATCGTCACCCCCTCGCTCACGGGCTCGCTGCTCGCCGGCGTCACGCGTGACTCGCTGCTCACTGTCGCCCGCGACCTCGGCTACACCGCCGAGGAGTCGCGCGTCTCCGTCGACCAGTGGCGTGACGACACCGCGAAGGGCACGCTCACCGAGGTCTTCGCCTGCGGGACCGCCGCGGTCATCACCCCCGTCGGCACCGTCAAGTCCGCGGACGGCGAGTGGACCCAGGGCGACGGCACCCCGGGCGAGGTCACGCTCAAGCTGCGCGAGCGGCTGCTGGACATCCAGCGCGGCACCGCCGAGGACACCCACGGCTGGATGCACCGCCTCGGCTGACCCTTTTGAGGTGCCGTTGTGAGGCAGGGGACAGGAAAATCCGGCATAACGCCCACTTTCCTGTCCGCTGGCTCACAGCGGCCGTCGGCCCACCCCCGCGCCCAACCCCCACGCCCGCATGGTGAGACGGGGCGGAGCGGGGGCGGGGGGCTGTGGGAGACTTCCCGCGTGTCCTCGTTCGCCATGATTATCGGCAGCAGGCGCGCCGGTCCGCAGTGACCGTCCGTACCACCACGTACGGCACGGCCATCGTGCCCCAGACCCGCGCGCAGACCTCTCGCACCCGCGAGGGGTTTTTTCGTTTTCCGGCCCCCACCACGGCCGGGGCGAGGCACACGGGATGATGGGGGCAAGTGGAGCCGATTCGTCCGGATCCGCTCACCGACAGGAGTCAGACAGCATGACCACCAAGGCCACGGCCCCCGACGACAGCTTCCATGTCTTCGACACCACCCTGCGCGACGGTGCGCAGCGTGAAGGCATCAACCTGACGGTCGCGGACAAGCTGACCATCGCCCGGCATCTGGACGACTTCGGTGTGGGATTCATCGAGGGCGGCTGGCCGGGGGCGAATCCCCGCGACACCGAGTTCTTCGCCCGCGCGCAGCAGGAGATCACCTTCGAGCACGCCCAGCTCGTCGCGTTCGGCGCCACCCGCAGAGCGGGCGGAAAGGCCGCCGAGGACCCCCAGGTCCAGGCCCTCCTGACGTCGGGCGCCCCGGTGATCACCCTGGTGGCCAAGTCCCACGACCGCCATGTGGAGCTGGCCCTGCGCACCACCCTGGAGGAGAACCTGGAGATGGTGCGCGACACCGTCTCCCACCTTCGCGAGCAGGGCCGTCGGGTCTTCGTCGACTGCGAGCACTTCTTCGACGGCTACCGCGCCAACCCCGAGTACGCCAAGTCGGTCGTACGCACCGCCTCCGAGGCCGGCGCCGACGTCGTCATCCTCTGCGACACCAACGGCGGCATGCTCCCCGCCCAGGTCCAGGCCGTCGTGGCCACCGTCCTCGCCGACACCGGTGCACGGCTCGGCATCCACGCCCAGGACGACACCGGCTGCGCCGTCGCCAACACCCTGGCCGCCGTGGACGCGGGCGCCACCCATGTGCAGTGCACCGCCAACGGCTACGGCGAGCGGGTCGGCAACGCCAACCTCTTCCCCGTCGTCGCTGCGCTGGAGCTCAAGTACGGCAAGACCGTCCTGCCCGAGGGCGCGCTCGCCGACATGACCCGCGTCTCGCACGCCATCGCCGAGGTCGTCAACCTCACGCCCTCCACCCACCAGCCGTACGTCGGTGTCTCCGCCTTCGCCCACAAGGCCGGACTGCACGCCTCCGCGATCAAGGTCGACCCGGACCTGTACCAGCACATCGACCCGGAACTCGTCGGCAACACCATGCGGATGCTCGTCTCCGACATGGCGGGTCGCGCGTCCATCGAGCTGAAGGGGAAGGAGCTCGGGATCGACCTGGGCGACGACCGCGCGCTCGTCGCACGGGTCGTCGAGCGGGTCAAGGAGCGCGAACTCAAGGGCTACACCTACGAGGCGGCCGACGCCTCCTTCGAACTGCTGCTGCGCGCGGAGGTCGAGGGCAGGCCCCGCCGCTACTTCCGCATCGAGTCCTGGCGGGCCATCGTCGAGGACCGCCCCGACGGCACCCACGCCAACGAGGCGACCGTGAAGCTCTGGGCGAAGGGCGAGCGGATCGTCGCCACCGCCGAGGGCAACGGCCCCGTCAACGCCCTCGACCGGGCACTGCGCGTCGGCCTGGAACGGATCTACCCGCAGCTGGCCAAGCTGGAGCTGGTCGACTACAAGGTCCGCATCCTGGAGGGCCGCACCGGCACCGAATCCACCACCCGGGTGCTGATCACCACGGGCGACGGATCCGGTGACTGGGCGACGGTCGGCGTGGCCGAGAACGTCATCGCCGCCTCCTGGCAGGCCCTTGAGGACGCGTACACCTACGGGCTGCTGCGGGCCGGCGTCGAGCCGACCGACTGACGGACGTCGTCACCGGAGCCGCCACCTCCGGCCGGCGGCTCCGGTGCAGGTCCGGGACCGGGCGCGCGGATGCCGTTCGCCGAGGACCCGCCGGTCACGTCGAGGACCCGCCGGTCACGTCGAGGCGCCTGTGCGCCTAGGCGTCGACCACGTCCCCGGCCGTGTCGTGTCGTGGTACGTCCGGTGGTGCGCTTCCGACCCGTTGCAGGTGTGCAGCCGGGCCTTTGCCGCGTCGGTCTGCCGACCCCGGGATGGCGACCGGGCAGGCGCCGAATACCTGGACCGGGGCGCCCGCGGAGACAGGCCGGTGCCGGGTGCCCGCACCCGTGCGGTCCCGGAACCGGACTGTGCACCGTGTGAACCGGAATGCCACTGTGCGCCGTGTGCAACGGACCGGACTGAGCCAGGCCGCGTGCGGCGCGGTGGAGGCGATGTGGACGGCGCGGTCCGCGGTGGGGCAGCCGCCGTCAGGCCGGGCCGAGCTGCTCGGCCTGCCTGGTGAGCGGCGGTGAGTCCTGCCGACCATGTGCGATCGGGAAGCCCGGGGGAGGAGCCCTGTCGGAATGGCGTACGAGCCGAGCGAGAGGCGGCCGATGCCCTGCGTGGGGGAGCGGAGCCCCGCGTCGTGTCGTCACGGGTCGGCCGGCTGAGCGCACGGCTGCCCTTCGTCAGCCAGAACGCCATGTCCGTGGCCGTGTCCCTGTACGAGGCGGCGCCGCCGCCCGTGCAGGTCCGGTCGCGGGCGTCGGCGGTGATGCCGGCGCCGGAAGCCGGAGCGCTGGTCCCGTGGTCGGCGCCGAGGGCGGCCGGCGTCCGCGCATCGAGGCCGCGGGTGACCTCGTGGCCGCCGCCGTCGGACGTGGTGGTGAGCGCCACGGCAGCGGTCCCGCCCGTGGCCTGCGTGGTACCGGAGGAGAGCCCGGTCGGAACCGCGGTCGCGAGCGCGGGTGATGAAGGCTGCGCGCAGCCGTCAGGAAGTGAACACACGGCTTCCCGATGCCGCCGAGATCAACGGTACGGACCAATGTCGGTGTGAAGTATTGACGCTCCTGTTCCAGCGGGGTTAACTCCAGCCGCAACGCCGGTACCGGTTCCGGTACCGGTTGCGGAACCGGTACCGAAGCCGTGACCATCCGCTTGCCCCGCCCTGTCCTGCCTTGTCCCTGGAGGCCCGTTGCGTGTCACCATCGCCGATGTCGCCCGCCAGGCCGGCGTCAGCAAGACGACCGTGTCACGGGTCGTCAACCTCAAGGGTGAGGTGGACGGCTCCACGGCCGCCCGCGTTCGTGAAGTGATCGCTCATCTCGGCTACGTGCCCAGCTCGGGCGCCGTGGGGCTGGCCCGCGGCAGCAGTCGTACGGTCGGGATGCTGGTGCCCTCGCTGACCTGGCCGTGGATGGGCGAGGTGCTGCAGGGCGTCGTGGACACGGTCGAGGCCGCCGACTACGGGCTGTTGCTCTTCACCTGCAACCGGGGCGCCGAGTCCGTGGAGCGCTTCACCAGCCAGGTGTCGGCGCGTGCCTTCGACGGACTCGTCGTCGTCGAGCCGGAGAACACCCTCGACCACCTGACCGCACTGCACCGGTCCGGCCTGCCGATCGTCCTCATCGACGACCGCGGCCACCACCCCGAATTCCCCTCCGTCGTGACCACCAACCACGAGGGAGGCGCGTCGGCGGCCCGCCATCTGCGGGCTTCGGGACGCACCAGACCCCTGGTCCTCACCGGACCCGAGCACTTCGGCTGCGTACGCGACCGGCTCGCGGGATTCCGGTCGGTCCTGCCCACCGGCCTGGTCGTGCAGGGGGACTTCACCGAGCGCTCCGGCCGGCTCGCCGTGGAGCGGCTCCTGGCGGCCGGGACGGAGTTCGACTCGGTCTTCGCCCACAACGACATCAGTGCGGCGGGCGTCCTGCGGGCCCTGCGCGGCGCCGGCCGCCGGGTCCCGGACGACATCGCGGTGGTCGGCTTCGACGACATCCCGATGGCGGAACACACCGAACCCCCGCTGACCACCGTGCACCAGCCCACGCGGCAGATGGGAGAGACGGCGGCCCGTCTCCTGCTCTCCCACCTCAGCGGCACCGCCGTACCGGACGGGCCGGTCGTGTTGCCCACCGAACTGGTCGTGCGCCACTCGGCGCCGTAACGGAAGGGCCCATGGGCCCGCCCGTCCCTGAGTCCTCCGACACGCACCGCCCCGTCCCGCCCGCAGGACACCGCCCCGCCCGCACCCGGCGCGCCGAGTGCTGCCCACGTCCCGGATCTCCCTGACCCGCAGTCTCCTGGAGTCGACATGTCCGTACACAGCCGTCGCCACACGCTGAGAGCGCTCTCGGCCGCCATCGCCGTGGCAGCACTCGCCACCGGCTGCTCGAACGCCAACTCGGGCGCCAGCAAGGGGGGAGGCGCCGGTGCCTCCGGTGTACTGACCCTCGGCAAGCCGGACGGGCCGCAGACGAACAACAGCAACCCGTTCCTGTCGACCTCCGCGAGCGCGACGCTCGGCTACCGGCACATGATCTACGAGCCGCTGGCGATGACGAACCAGATCCGCCCCACCGACAAGGCCGACCCCTGGCTGGCGACCGACTGGGCGTGGGAGTCCAACTTCACGAAGGTCACCTTCACCCTCGACGACCGGGCGAAGTGGGCCGACGGCAAGCCGCTCACCGCCGCCGACGTCGGGTACACCTTCGAGCTGCTCAAGAAGCACCCGGCGCTCAACGGCAACGGCATCCCGTTCGACGGGGTCGCGGTGGAGGGCGAGAAGGTCGTGCTGACCTTCAAGGAATCGCAGTTCGTCAACCAGAACAAGATCATCCAGACCTACATCGTGCCCAAGCACATCTGGGAGAAGGTCGAGAACCCGGAGACCTGGCCCAACCGCACCCCGGTCGGCTCCGGCCCGTACAAGCTGAAGACGTTCACCCCGCAGACCACCACCCTGACCGCCACGCCCACCTACTGGAAGGGCGAGACGAAGGTCAAGGAGCTCCGCTACACGGCCTACAACGACAACAGCGCGGCCACCACGGCGCTGGCCAACGGCAAGGTCGAGTGGTCGTTCGTCTTCATGCCGAACTACAAGCAGCTGTACATCGCGAAGGACCCGGAGAACCACAAGCTGTGGTTCCCCTCCGGGCTCGGCATCCACGGGCTGTGGTTCAACACTGCGCGCAAGCCGTTCGACAACCCGGCGCTCCGCAAGGCGATGGCCATGGTCGTGGACCGCAAGGCGATCCACGTCCAGGCCCAGGCGACGCTCTACCCGGAGATCACCAACCCGACCGGCATCCCGCTGCCCGCGGGCGACCCGTTCCTTGCGCCGGAGTACAAGAGCGCCACCACGAAGCCCGATGTGGCCGGTGCCAAGAAGCTCCTCGAAGAGGCGGGCTTCACGCTCGGCGGAGGAGTGCTGAAGGACCCGGGCGGCAAGCCGGTGAAGCTGACCTTCACCGACCCGGCCGGCTGGAACGACTACATCACCGGGCTCTCGATCATCAAGGACAGCGTCAAGGAGCTCGGCATCGAGGCCAAGGTCAAGACGCAGACCGCCGAGGCCTGGGGCAACGACGTCGCCACCGGCAACTTCGACGCCACCCTGCACTGGACCAACAGCGGTGCCACGCCGTACGACATGTACCAGAACATCATGGACGGCGCGATCCTCCAGCCCGTCGGCAAGAGCTCCCAGCTCGGCAACTTCGGCCGCTTCAAGAGCCCCGAGGCCACCGCGGCGCTGAAGGACTACGCCAACGCCACGGACGACGCCACGCGCACGAAGGCCATGAACCTCCTCCAGAAGATCATGGTCGAGGAGGCGCCGGTCATCCCGACGGCGGCAGCCCCCATCGGCGCCGAGTACTCCACGAAGAACTGGGTGGGCTGGCCGACCGAGGCCGACCCCTACGCGCCGCCGCAGCACACCCAGCCGACCGCGCTGGAGATCGTGCTGAACCTCAAGCCCGCCAAGTAAGCACGGGGAAGAACCGGCCATGACCACCGAACAGTCCGCAGCCGCGCACACCGGGACCGATGTGGTGCTCGAAGCACGCGGAGTCACCAAGCACTTCCCCGTGCGGCGCACGGGCGGCGACGTCCTCGCCCGCAGACGCCGCACCGTCCACGCCGTCGACGACGTCTCGCTGAAGCTCCGGCGCGGCACCGTCACGGCCCTGGTGGGGGAGTCCGGCTCCGGGAAGTCCACCGTCGCACGGCTGCTCGCCCGGCTGTACCCGCTCACCGCGGGCGAGATCCAGCTGGGCGGCGAGGCGGTCGGGGCCGGACGTGGCCGGTCCTTCCGTACCTACGTGAACCAGGTCCAGCTGATCTTCCAGGACCCGTTCGCCTCGCTCAACCCGGTGCACACCGTGCGCTACCACCTCACCCGGGCGCTGAAGATCCACGGCCGGGCGGGGGACGGGGACGCGGACCTGCGGAAGAACCTGGCCGCCCTGCTGGAACGCGTCCAGCTGACTCCTCCCCATCAGTTCCTGGACAAGTTCCCGCACGAGCTGTCGGGAGGGCAGCGCCAGCGCGTCGCGATCGCGCGCGCTCGGCGCCGACCCCCAGGTCCTGCTGGCCGACGAGCCGGTGTCGATGCTCGACGTGTCGATCCGGCTCGGTGTGCTCAACCTGCTGCGCGACCTCAAGGAGCGGCTGCACCTCGCGATCCTGTACATCACCCACGACATCGCCTCCGCCCGCTACTTCGCGGACACGACCCTGGTGATGTACGCCGGCCGGATCGTCGAGGGAGGGGACAGCGAGACCGTCACCCAGCACCCCGCCCACCCCTACACCCAGCTGCTGATCGCCTCCGCACCCGACCCCGACCGGGTCGCGGACGAGGAGGCGCAGGAAGAGGCCGGGAGCGGTGAGCCGCCCTCACTGATCACCCCGCCGGACGGCTGCCGCTTCCACCCCCGCTGCCCGAAGGCCATGGAGCGCTGCCGCACCGAACCGCCCCCGCGCTTCGACCTGGCGGACGGCCAGTGGGCCGCCTGCTGGCTGTACGACGGAGCCGAGGGACAGGAGGCCGGGAAGTGACGTACGTACTGCAGCGACTGGCCTTCTACACCGTCACCGCGTGGGCCGCGATCACCATCAACTTCATGATCCCGCGCCTGATGCCGGGCGACCCGGTCGAGGCCCTCATGAGCCGCTACCAGGGCCAGCTCGACACCAGCGCCATCGCCTCACTGAAGGCGCTGTTCGGCCTGGACGAGAACAAGTCCGTCTGGGAGCAGTACACCGACTACTGGTCCCACCTCCTGGACGGCGACCTCGGGCTGTCGTTCACCTTCTTCCCGACCCCGGTCGGCGAGGTGATCGCCCAGGCACTGCCGTGGACGCTCGCGCTCGTCGGCATCACGACCCTGATCAGCTTCCTGCTCGGCACCGGGATCGGTGTCTACAGCGGCTGGCGGCGCGGCTCCTGGCTGGACGCGCTGCTGCCCGTCACCACGTTCATCTCCGCCGTCCCGTACTTCTGGCTCGGTCTCATCGCCATCGCGCTGTTCGCCGTGAAGTGGCCGATCTTCCCCTTCGAGGGGGGTTACGACAACTCCCTCGTCCCGGCCTTCGACTGGCCGTTCATCTCCAGCGCGCTGTACCACGGGGTGCTGCCCGGAGTGACGATCGTGCTCAGCGCCATCGCCGGCTGGATCCTCGGCATGCGCAACATGATGGTCACGGTCTCCTCCGAGGACTACGTGATGGTGGCGCAGGCCAAGGGGCTCTCCGAGCGGCGCGTCATGTTCGGCTACGCCGCCCGCAACGCGATCCTGCCCAACATCTCCGGCTTCGCGCTCTCCCTGGGCTTCATCGTCAGCGGCACGCTCCTGGTCGAAATGGTCTTCAACTATCCGGGCATCGGCTTCCAGTTGCTGCAGGCCGTCGGCGCCAAGGACTACCCCCTGATGCAGGGCGTGTTCCTCATCATCACGCTGTCCGTGCTCGCCGCGAACCTGCTGGCGGACATGGCGTACGCCCTCCTCGACCCCCGTACCCGGAAGGAGGCCTGATCCCGTGTCCGTCATCACGACCGACGTCACCGCGCCGGCCGACGTCCCCGCCCCGGCGGCGCCCGGCCGGGCCAGGCTCCGCTTCCTGCGCGGCGGGAAGACCCGCACCGGGCTGCTGATCCTCGCGTTCTTCGCGGTCCTCGCCGTCGCAGGGCCCTGGCTCGCCCCGTACGACCCCGACGCGATGAGCGACGACCTGCTGCAGGCGCCGTCCGCCGCCCACTGGTTCGGCACCACCCACACCGGCCAGGACGTCCTCTCCCAGATCCTCGTCGGCACCCGCGGCGTGCTCGTCGTCGGCTTCCTGGCAGGCTTCCTCGCCACGGTCCTGTCCGTGCTGATCGGGGTCACGTCCGGCTTCCTCGGCGGTGCCGCCGACGAGGCCCTCTCGATGCTGTCCAACATCTTCCTGGTCATCCCCGGACTGCCGCTGATCATCATCATCGCGAGCTTCGTCGAGGACACGACCGATCTGCTGATCGCCGCCGTCATCGCCCTCACCTCCTGGGCGTGGGGATCACGCATCCTGCGCGCCCAGACCCTGTCGCTCAGACGCCGCGACTACGTGGAGGCGGCCCGGGCAACCGGCGAGTCCACCTGGCGGATCATCCTCTTCGAGATCATGCCGAACCTGACCGCGGTCATCGCGTCCGGCTTCGTCGGCACCGTCATCTTCGCGATCCTCTCGGAGATCACCCTCGCCTTCATCGGCGTCGCCGACATCTCCCACTGGAACTGGGGCACCGTGCTCTTCTGGGCCCAGTCCAACCAGGCCCTGGCCCAGGGCGCCTGGTGGTGGTTCGTCCCCGCCGGCCTGTGCATCGCCCTCCTCGGGACCGCCCTCACCCTGATCAACTTCGGCATCGACGAGTTCGTCAACCCGCGGCTGCGCTCCTCGGCCGGCGGCTCGCGGAAGGTCCGGATGCGCGTCGGCTTCACCCCGGTGGCCCGGACCGGCACACCCGGAAAGCCCAGCAAGGAGCAGAGCGAATGACCGCCGAGCCGATCCTCACGATCAGCGGACTGAACGTCGACTACGGCACCGGGCCGACCGGCGTGCACGCGCTGCGCGACGTCGACCTCACCCTGCACCGCGGCGAAGTCCTCGGCCTGGCGGGCGAGTCGGGCTCCGGCAAGTCCACCCTGGCCTACGCCGTCACCCGGCTGCTCTCCCCGCCCGGGGTGATCACCGGCGGGGACGTCCACTACCACCGGCCGGGCGCCGGCCCCGTCGACATCCTCTCCCTCTCCCCGGACGCGTTGCGCGCGTTCCGCTGGCAGGAGCTGTCGATCGTGTTCCAGGGGGCGATGAACTCGCTCAACCCGGTGCACACCGTCCACAGCCAACTCACGGACGTGCTCAAGGCGCACCGCCCCGCCATGCGCTCCGCCGAACGGACCGCGCGGGCCGAGGAGCTGCTGACCCTGGTCGGCATCTCCAGGGACCGGCTGACGGCCTACCCGCACCAGCTCTCCGGCGGCATGCGCCAGCGCGTGATGATCGCGATGGCGCTCGCCCTGGAACCCGAGATCGTCATCATGGACGAACCCACCACCGCCCTGGACGTCGTGATGCAGCGTCAGATCCTGCGGCAGCTGGTCCGGCTGAGGGAGCAGCTCTCCTTCTCCGTCGTGTTCATCACCCACGACATCTCCCTGCTGATCGAGTTCTCGGACCGGATCGCGATCATGTACGGCGGCCGGATCGTGGAACAGGCGGGCGCCTCCGAGATCTACCGCGCCCCCCGCCACCCCTACAGCGAGGGGCTGCTGCACTCCTTCCCCGCGCTGCACGGTCCCCGGCGCGAGCTGACCGGCATCCCCGGCACACCCCCGCACCTGTCCGCGATGCCGGCCGGCTGCGCCTTCCACCCGCGCTGCGGCAAGGCCCACGACCCGTGCGCCGACCAGATCCCCGTCCTCGCCCGGCCGGAGGCGGGCCAGGACAGGGAAGTCGCCTGCTGGCTGCACACCCGGCCCGCCTGACCCTTCACGCCCACCGGACCCACGGAGTTACGGAGAGCCATGAATCCCGCCACGTCCCGCAGCGGCCTGCAGCCCACCGCAGTCCAGGGACTCCCCGCCGACTTCCGCTGGGGCGTCGCCACCTCCTCGTACCAGATCGAGGGGGCCGCCCGGGAGGACGGCCGCACCCCGTCGATCTGGGACACCTACTGCCGGGTCCCGGGCGCCGTGCACAACGCGGAGCACGGCGACACGGCCTGCGACCACTACCACCGCATGCCCCAGGACGTGGAGCTGATCGCGGGCCTCGGCGTCGACACGTACCGCTTCTCGCTGGCCTGGCCGCGCATCCAGCCGGGCGGCAGGGGTCCCGCCAACGCCAAGGGCCTGGACTTCTACAAGCGGCTGGTCGACGAGCTGCGGGGCCGCGGCGTCACCCCGTGGATCACCCTCTACCACTGGGACCTGCCGCAGGAGCTGGAGGACGCCGGCGGCTGGCCCGCCCGCGACACCGCCTTCCGGTTCGCCGAGTACGCCATGCTCGCGTACGAGGCGCTCGGCGACCGGGTCGAGCACTGGACGACGCTGAACGAGCCGTGGTGCTCGGCGATGCTGGGCTACGCCTACGGGGCGCACGCGCCCGGCCGCACCGACCTGGGCGACGCCATGGCCGCCGTCCACCACCTTCTCCTGGGCCACGGTCTCGCCGCCCGGCAGATGCGCGAGGCGGCCGGTGGCAACCCGCTGGAGCTCGGCATCACCCTGAACCTCGGCACCGCCACCCCGGAGACCGGCAGCGAGGCCGACCGCGAGGCCTGCCGCCGTGCCGACGGCATGGGAACCCGCCTCTACCTGGACCCGATCGTCCGCGGCTGCTACCCGCAGGACATCGTCGGCGATCTCGCGGCCCAGGGCATCGAACTGCCCGTGCGGGACGGCGACCTGGCCGCCATCGCCACCCCCCTCGACGTCCTCGGCGTCAACTTCTACCGCGGCGCCCTGTTCTCCGGGGTCACCGAGGACGGATCGCCGACCGACGCCGACGGCCTCCCCGTCACGCGCGGTGTGGAGCGCGACCTGCCCCGCACCGCCATGGACTGGGAGATCACCCCCACCGAGCTCACCGATCTGCTGCTGCGGCTGCAGCGCGACTACGCGCTGCCGACCGTCATCACCGAGAACGGGGCGGCCTTCGACGACACCGTCGCGCCCGACGGCTCCGTGCCCGACGCCGACCGCACCGCCTATCTCGCCGACCACATCGCAGCCGTGTCGGAGGCCCGCCTCCGGGGCGCCGACGTCCGCGGCTACTTCGCCTGGTCGCTGATGGACAACTTCGAGTGGGCCTACGGCTACGACAAGCGGTTCGGGATCGTCCGGGTCGACTACGACACCCAGCGGCGGACGCTCAAGGACAGCGCCAAGTGGTACCGCGACACGATCCGCCTCACCCGCAACGCCCGTCGCGACTGACCGCACCGGAGCACCCTCCACGCCCCCACCTACGGAGACCGCCGGGTGCGGGGCGGGCGGAAGCAAGCCACACCACAGACCGGACACCGGAAGAGACGAGTCGCAATGCCACGCACACCGCACCACAGCGCACGTCGCAGGGCGAGACCGGCCACGGCCGCGCTCGCCGCCGTCACCGTCCTCGCGGGACTGCTCGCCGGGGCGGTCCCCAGCGCCGCGGCCGAGGGAGACGAGCCCGCACCGGTCCTCGTCGACCGCTTCGAGGGCGAGGTCCCGCTCGGCAACCCGCCCGCCGACGCCCTCTTCACCTGGGGCGGCGACGCCGACGACCACCCCGCCCTGGAACTCAAGGAGCGCGCCGACGCCCCCGAGGGGGCCAAGGTCCTCCAGGGCACCTATGACATCAGCGCCTGGGGCGGGCTCAGCCACGAGTTCGCCGTCGACCAGCCGCCCAAGAACTGGACGGCCCACAAGGGCATCCGCTTCTGGTGGTACGGGCAGAACACCGCGCCGCTGCCGCCCGGTTCGGGCAAGCGCGTCAACTTCGAGATCAAGGACGGCGGCGCCAACGGCGGCGCGTCCGAGCTCTGGACCACCTCCTTCACC
The DNA here is from genome assembly GCF_036345975.1 of Streptomyces clavifer. Taxonomy (NCBI): domain Bacteria; kingdom Bacillati; phylum Actinomycetota; class Actinomycetes; order Kitasatosporales; family Streptomycetaceae; genus Streptomyces; species Streptomyces clavifer. The sequence continues at coordinate 5,332,610 of NZ_CP107793.1, forward strand.
GACGACTGGGAGGGATGGCACCAGATCGAGATCCCGTTCGCGGACTTCGTCTACCGCGCCGACTACCAGCCCGTCGGAGGCATCGACCAGGTCCTCGGCCTCGACGAGATGTGGGGCTACGCGCTCACGCTGCCGACCGGCGCCCCCGGCGCGTTCGCCATGGACGCCGTCGAGCTGTACGGGAAGGCCGACCCGGCCCTCAAGTCGAGCGTCGTCGTCGACTCCGCCGTGCACCCGGTGAAGGAGGGCGGCACGGCGGACATCAAGATCTCCGTCGCCACCACCGGCTCCGTCCCCATCGAGGAGCCCGTCACCGTCGCCTACACGACCGAGGGCGGCAGCGCCGAGTCCGGCAAGGACTACACCCCGGTCACCGGCACCCACACCTTCCCGGCGGGCACCGCCTCCGGCACCACGCACACGGTCTCCGTGGCCACCGCCAAGGACAGGGGCGCCGAGTCGGCCGAGACGGTCCCGCTCGCCCTCACCGTCACCGGTGCGAAGCCGCCCAAGGAGAATCCGCAGGTCGTCATCGACGCCCACGGCCTTCCGTACCAGAACGCCAGGCTTCCGGTGAAGAAGCGCGTCGCGGACCTGCTGTCCCGGATGTCGCCCGCCGAGAAGGCCGGCCAGATGACCCAGGCCGAGCGCAACGCGCTGCGGTCCCCGGGCGACATCGCCACCTACGACCTCGGCTCGCTGCTCTCCGGCGGCGGTTCCGTACCCACCCCCAACACGGCAGCCGCCTGGGCGAAGATGGTCGACGCCTACCAGCTGCGCGCACAGACGACCCGCTTCCAGATCCCGCTGATCTACGGCGTGGACGCGGTGCACGGCCACAACAACGTGATCGGCTCGACGATCATGCCGCACAACATCGGCATCGGCGCGGGCCGCGACCCGAAGCTCGCCGGGAAGACCGGGGCCGTCACCGCGAGCGAGGTGCGCGCCACCGGCATCCCCTGGGACTTCGCCCCCTGCGTGTGCGTGACCCGCGACGAGCGCTGGGGCCGTTCCTACGAGGCCTACGGCGAGGACCCGGCCCTGGTGGAAGCCATGGAGACGGTCATCACCGGCATGCAGGGCAGCCCCTCCGGCGAGGACCTGGACCGCAACGACAAGGTGCTGGCCAGCGCCAAGCACTTCGTCGGTGACGGCGGCACGGAGTTCGGCTCGTCCACCACCGGCTCGTACACCATCGACCAGGGCGTCACGAAGGTCACCCGCGAGGAGCTCGAAGCGGTGCACCTCGCACCGTTCGCCGAGTCCGTCAAGCGCGGCGTCGGCACGGTCATGCCGTCGTACTCCTCGCTCGACATCATCGGCGACGACGCCGGCCCGCTGAAGATGCACGCCCACGACGAGATGATCAACGGCGTGCTGAAGGACCGGATGGGTTTCGAGGGCTTCGTCATCAGCGACTGGCAGGCCATCGACCAGATCCCCGGCGACTACGCCAGTGACGTGCGGACGTCCGTGAACGCCGGACTCGACATGATCATGGTGCCGACCGCGTACCAGGACTTCACGAAGACCCTCCGCGAGGAGGTCACCGCCGGGCGGATCGGCCAGGCCCGGATCGACGACGCGGTGTCCCGGATCCTGACCCAGAAGTTCCGCCTGGGCCTCTTCGAGAAGCCGTACGCCGACACCTCCAACCTGGACAGGGTCGGCTCGGCCGCCCACCGTGCCGTCGCCCGTGAGGCTGCCGCCAAGTCCCAGGTCCTGCTGAAGAACGACGGCGCGGTCCTCCCGCTCAAGCCGTCCCAGAAGGTGTACGTCGCCGGATCCAACGCCGACGACCTGGGCAACCAGGCCGGCGGCTGGACCGTCAGCTGGCAGGGCGCCTCCGGCGCGACCACCACGGGCACGACGATCCTGCAGGGCATCGAGAAGAACACCTCGTCGGCCACCTTCTCCAAGGACGCCTCCACCCCGACCGAGGGGTACGACACCGGAGTCGTGGTCGTCGGGGAGAAGCCGTACGCCGAGGGCATCGGGGACGTCGGCAACGGCCACGACCTGGAGCTGTCCGACGCCGACAAGGCGGCGGTCGACACGGTCTGCGCAGCCATGAAGTGCGCGGTCCTGATCGTGTCCGGGCGCCCGCAGCTCATCGGTGACCGGCTCGGCGACATCGACGCCCTGGTCGCCTCCTGGCTGCCGGGCACCGAGGGCGACGGCGTGGCCGACGTGCTCTACGGCAAGAAGGCCTTCACCGGACAGCTCCCGGTGACCTGGCCGAAGTCCGAGGCGCAGCTGCCGATCAACGTCGGCGACGCGGCCTACGACCCGCAGTTCCCGTACGGCTGGGGACTGACCACCCTGAAGAAGGCCCCGGGAGGCGGCGAGCTCACCCTCACCGCCCTCGCCGCCGCCGCGAAGCTCGCGCAGAAGGCGGGCCTCGGCAGGACCGCGGCGGGCAAGGAGATCGTGGACCGGGCCAGGCTGCTGGTCCAGCAGAAGACCGGCGGGAAGCCGACCGCGGCGGTGTCCAAGCCGTTCGCCGAGGCCGACCACCTGCTGCTCACCGGTGACCTCACCGGAGCGGTGGCGAAGCTGCGCACGGCGTACCGCGCCGTGTAACCGCGGGGGAGCGACCCGGGTGGGCGGTGCATCCGTCGCCCATCCGGGTTACTTTCGGAGTATGCGGAAGAGGCTGTTCGCTCCCCTGTGGGCCTGCCTGCTGCTGATCCTCACGGCGGCCGTGCTGGCGATGTCCCCGGCTGCTCCGGCCGCCGCCCCCGCCACGGTCGACGAGGTGGGCCAGGCCCTGCGCGAGGATCCGGTGTACGTGGACCCGGCGGCGGCCGGCCGGCTCTCGGCGGCCCAGGAGGGTGCCCTGGAGCGGAAGATCCTGAACGCCGACAAGCCCGTGTTCGTGGCGGTGCTCCCGGCGACCTCCGAGTTCCCCGAGCAGAACCTCCTCCAGAACATCCGTACCGACACCGGTATCACCGGCGTCTACGCGGTACGCCTGGGCGACGGATTCGACGCGGGCGCCGACCCGCAGGTGATGCCGGTCCGGGCGGTCGACAACCTCACCACGGCCGTGAAGGCCCCCGCCGTGGACACGGACACCGTCACCCAGCTCAACGCCTTCGTGGACCGGGCCGTCGAACAGGCCCGGGGCAGCGCCCCCGCCTCCTGGTCGGACGGCGGCGGCGACACGGCGGGCGGAACGGCCACGACCGGCCTCGTCGTGCTCGGCGCGGTGGCCGTGGCGGGCGGTGCCGGCGCGTACGCGGTCGTCCGCCGCAACCGGAGGCGCAAGGAGGAGGAGGAGCGGGCCTCCCTCGAGAAGCTCCGGGTCGTCGTCGACGAGGACATCACCGCGTACGGGGAGACCCTGGACCGGCTCGACTTCCACCCCGGCGAGGCGGGCGCCGACGACGAGATGCGCGCGGACTACGAACGGGCGCTCGACTCCTACGAGGACGCCAAATCCCGGATGGGCGACGCCCGGCACCCCTCCGACGTACGCGGAGTCACCAGGGCTCTGGAGGACGGCCGCTTCTCCCTCGCCGTCCTGGAGGCGCGGCGCAGGGGGCGTGAACTCCCGGCCAGGCGCCCGCCCTGCTTCTTCGACCCGCGCCACGGCCCCTCCGTCGCCGACGTCCGGTGGACCCCGTCCGGCGGCGCGGCCCGCGAGGTCCCGGTCTGCGGCGCCGACGCGGTGCGGCTGCGCGAGGGCGAGGAGCCGATGGGCCGCACGGTCGACGTCGGCGACGGGCGGCGCCGCCCGTACTGGGAGGCGGGCCCGGCGTACGGCCCCTGGGCGGGTGGCTACTTCGGCGGCGGCCTGCTGCCGGGCCTGCTGGTCGGCACGGTGCTCGGCTCGATGCTCGCGACCCCGGCGTACGCGGCGGAGTACGGCGGCGGTGACTTCGGCGGTGGCGGCGGGGAGTGGAGCGGCGGCGACTTCTCCGGCTCCGACTTCGACTCGTCCGGTTTCGGCGGTGGCGGCGGTTTCGGCGACGGTGGCGGTTTCGGCGGTGGCGGTTTCGACGGCGGCGGGTTCTAGGAGCTCGACGCGTGGCCGGTCCTGTGAGCGGCCCCGGCCGCCCGGCTCACCGCACGGACAGGGGCCGGTGAAGCGACCGGGCGTCCGGCTACGCCGTCACGCAGCCGGGGCACACGCCCCGGTACGTCACTTCCGCTTCGGAGACCGTGAAGCCGAAACGCTCCGCCTGCGGCAGTGCCGCCAGGGGGTCGCCCACCGGATGCACGTCGCGGATCGCGCCGCAGCGGGCGCAGACCAGGTGCTGGTGCGGGCGGTGCGCGTTCGGGTCGTACCGCTTGGCACGGCGGTCGGTCGACACCTCCAGCACCTCGCCGAGGCTCACCAGCTCGCCCAGCGCGTTGTAGACGGTCGCCCGCGAGATCTCCGGAAGCCTCTTCACGGCGCGCGCGTGCACCTCGTCGGCGGTCAGATGCACATGGTCGCCGTCGAGGACCTCGGCCACCACACGCCGCTGTGCGGTCATGCGCCAGCCCCGTACGCGGAGTCGTGCCAGGAGGTCACTCATACGAGCCAGCCTAACAGTGACCAGTAATAATTCCCGAACGGATATGGCTTTGGATGACTGCTTGACTTGGATCGAGTCCAATGTAGGGTTGGTCCCGGCAGACGCCGAGGGGGCGGAGCACCGTCCGGGCGGACGACCACACCATCAGGTCGGCCGTACGCGCAGTGTCCGGGCCGGCCGGTTGCGCGACCGGCGAGGCAGCAGGTCTCGACGCACGCGACGAACAACTCACCGAGGAGCGAGCTTTGCCCGAGAACAACCAGAAGCCGTTGACCACGGTCGCCGGCGCACCGGTTCCCGACAACCAGAACTCCCTGACCGCCGGTCCGCGGGGCCCGATGCTCCTGCAGGACGTGTGGTTCCTGGAGAAGCTCGCGCACTTCGACCGCGAGGTCATCCCGGAGCGCAGGATGCACGCGAAGGGGTCGGGCGCGTTCGGGACCCTCACGGTGACCCATGACATCACCCGCTACACCAGTGCCAAGGTCTTCTCCGAGGTCGGCAAGAAGACCGAGATGTTCGCGCGCTTCTCCACGGTCGCGGGCGAGCGGGGCGCGGCGGACGCCGAGCGCGACATCCGCGGTTTCGCGCTGAAGTTCTACACCGACGAGGGCAACTGGGACCTCGTGGGGAACAACACCCCGGTGTTCTTCTTCCGCGACCCCCTGAAGTTCCCCGACCTCAACCACGCCGTGAAGCGGGACCCGCGCACCAACCTGCGTGACGCCGAGAACAACTGGGACTTCTGGACCAACCTCCCCGAGGCGCTGCACCAGGTCACCATCGTGATGTCCGACCGCGGCATCCCCGCGTCCTACCGGCACATGCACGGCTTCGGCTCGCACACCTACAGCCTGATCAACGCCGAGGGCGAGCGGTTCTGGGTCAAGTTCCACCACCGCACCCAGCAGGGCATCAAGAACCTCACCGACGCCGAGGCGGAGGCCCTGGTCGGCAAGGACCGCGAGTCCCACCAGCGCGACCTCTTCGACGCGATCGAGGACGGCGACTTCCCGAAGTGGAAGCTGTTCATCCAGGTCATGCCGGAGGCCGACGCCGAGAACTACCGGTACCACCCCTTCGACCTCACCAAGGTCTGGTCGAAGAAGGACTACCCGCTGATCGAGGTCGGCGAGTGGGAGCTCAACCGCAACCCCGACAACTACTTCGCCGACGTGGAGCAGGTCGCCTTCACCCCGGCCAACGTGGTCCCGGGCATCAGCTACTCGCCCGACCGCATGCTGCAGGGCCGGCTGTTCTCCTACGGGGACGCCCAGCGCTACCGCCTGGGCGTCAACCACCACCAGATCCCGGTCAACGCGCCGAAGAACCCGGTGAACTCCTACCACCGCGACGGCGCCATGCGCGTCGACGGCAACCAGGGCGCCACCCCCGGCATCGAGCCGAACTCGTACGGCCGCTGGCGGGAGCAGCCCGCCTACCGCGACCCGGCCCAGGCCGTGGGAGCGATCGCCGACCGGTTCAACTTCCGCGAGGACGACGACAACTACTTCGAGCAGCCCGGCATCCTGTTCCGCAACATGAGCCCCGAGCAGCAGCAGGTGCTGTTCGCGAACACCGCGCGGGCGATCGACGGCGCTTCGCAGGCGACCGTCGAGCGGCACATAGGCAACTGCACCCAGGCCGACCCGGCCTACGGCGAAGGCGTGCGCAAGGCGATCGACGCGCTGGCCGCCGGAACGCTCTGAGCGGAGGTACCGATGAACGACGCCGGACTCACCCCCGAACAGACCGGCCAGGTCGTGGACATCGCCATGGAGCTGGCCCGGTCGGGCCGCACCGAGCAACTGGCGGAGTTCGTCGACCACGGGCTCCCGGTCGACTCGGCCGACCCGGACGCCAACACGCTCCTCATGCTCGCGGCCTACCACGGGCACGCCGGGACGGTGAGCGCGCTGCTCGACCGCGGCGCGAATCCGGACCTGCGCAACGCGCGCGACCAGGCTCCCCTCGCCGGCGCGCTGTTCAAGGGTGAGGACGAGATCGTCGCCCTGCTGCGCGCGGCCGGTGCCGACCTCGACGCGGGGACGCCGAGCGCACGGGCTGCCGCGGCCATGTTCGGCCGGGAGCACCTGCTGGCCGGCTGAACCGCCCGGGAGGGCTACGACTTCGGCGGGCGGCCGCGGGCCGCGGTCCAGGCCCTGCGCGGCCCGCGGCACCGCCCGCCGTCGAGGAAGGGGCCGGATCTCCGTCCAGGGGGCCGGCCCCTTCCGCCTGTCCGGGCAGCCCTCCGCGACCACTTGTCCGGCGTGCGGCCCTGGGGCCCGAGGGCGGCGAGGCCGCCCGGACGGATACCGGGCCCTGTGGCAATCGAGCCGAACGGGTGTCAGGCTGGGCAGGTGGACCGTGATCAAGTGGGCAAGCAACTGCTGGACGGGCTGACCGTCGACACGAGCAGGCCGGAACGGCCGATCCTGCTCGACGAACAGGGCCGGCCGATCAAGACCTGGCGGGAGAACTACCCCTACGACCGCAAGGTCCGCCGCAAGGAGTACGAGCGGGCCAAGCGCGTCCTGCAGATCGAGATGCTGAAGCTGCAGCGCTGGACCAAGGAGACCGGGGCGCGGGTCGTCGTGGTGTGCGAGGGCCGTGACGCGGCCGGCAAGGGCGGCACCATCCAGCGCTTCACCGAACGCCTCAACCCCCGTGGCGCGCGCATCGTCGCCCTGGACAAGCCCACGGACCGTGAGCGCGGGCAGTGGTACTTCCAGCGGTACGTGGCCCACATGCCGGCCCGCGGTGAGATCGTCTTCTTCGACCGCTCCTGGTACAACCGGGCCGGCGTGGAACGCGTCATGGGCTTCTGCACCCCGCCCGAGTACGAGCTGTTCCTCAGGCAGTGCCCGGCGTTCGAGGAGATGCTGGTGGACGACGGCGTCATCCTGGTGAAGTTCTGGTTCTCCGTCTCCCGGGCCGAACAGCGCACGCGTTTCGCGATACGCCAGGTCGATCCCGTCCGCCAGTGGAAGCTCTCCCCGACGGACGTCGACTCGCTCGACCGCTGGGACGACTACACCACGGCGAAGATCCACATGTTCCGGGCCACCGACACCGGACACGCTCCCTGGACCGTCGTGAAGAGCAACGACAAGCGGCGTGCCCGCCTCGAAGCCATGCGCAGCCTGCTCGCGCGGATCGACTACACGCCCAAGGACGCCGACGCCGTCGGTGCGCCCGACCCCCTGGTCGTGGGCCCGGCAGCCACCCTGCTGGAGCCGGGCGAGGAGGACACGGTGCTGTCACCCACCCCGCTCGCGGGGCACACCGAGGGTCCGGGAGCACATCCGTAGACCTGACCGGCGAGCGCGGTTCCCGAGGGCGGCACTTTCGGCAGGCCGGTCCGTCCGGGGGCCCGAGGGCTGCGCGCAGCGGGAGGCCGATCCCGTGGACTGCTTCGCCAGGTCCGACCTCCACGTCGAGGTGGCCTACCAGCCGGCCGACCGCTACTGGACGTTCCAGTGGATCGAGACGGCGGTTTCCTCGTCATGGCCGGACTTGTGACCGGCTTCTGCGCCTGGTGGCTGCGCCGCCGACTGAACTGACGGGGAACGCGGAGGGCGGCCGAAGCCAACGCAACTGGCTTCGGCCGCCCCCGCGACTCTACGGGTTCGTCCCCCGCGCGCCCGGGGCCGCCGTCAGCCGGAGAGGTCGATCCGGGTTCCCGAACCCCGCTCGTGGGCGAGGTCGATCAGCAGCCGGGCCACGGCCAGGTCCTGGAGTCCGACACCCACCGAGTCGAAGAGGGTGAGGTCGGAGTCGGCTGTGCGGCCCGGCTCGCGGCCCGCGAGTACGTCACCCAGTTCGCGGCGGAAGTCGTCCTCGCCGAGTGCGCCCTCGGCGAGCGGGATCAGGACCTCGCCGGACTTCGCCCGGGCCGTGGAGTAGGCGTCGACGACGATCCGGCAGCGGACGACGCCCTCCGTGTCGATCTCCCGGTGATCGGGGCGCGGCGGGGCGCCGACGGCGTTGATGTGCTGGCCCGGGGACAGCCACGCACCCCGGATCAGCGGCTCGCGCGACGGCGTCAGCGTGCACAGGACGTCCGCGGACTCCGTCACGGCCTGCGGTCCGGCCAGCACGCGCGCCTCGACGCCGAGTTCGGCGGTGATCCAGCCGGCCAGCTCCCGGCTCCGGGCAGGCGTACGGCCCCACAGCACGACCTGCTCGTAGGCGCGCCCCGGCAGCAGCGCGCGGGCGTGGGCGCGGGCCAGCGGACCGGTGCCGACGAGTCCGAGGACGCGGGCGTCCTGCCGGGCGAGTACGCGGGTGGCGACCGCGGTGGCCGCGGCGGTCCGCGCGCGGGTGATCTCGGCCCCGTCGACGAGCGCCTCGCACGCACCGGTCCGCGCCGACACCGCGAGGACGGCCGACCGCTGCACGGGAAGCCCCCGTTCGCGGTTGCCGGGCAGGTCGGCCAGCAGCTTCACCGCTGCCAGCCCGGCCGGGCCGGACGCCGACGCCATCGCGAGGAAGGTCCCGTCCGAGCCCTGGAGCCGCATGGCCGGCGGGGGCGGCAGGACGGCTCTGCCCCCGGCGAGATCCAGGTGGCACCGCTCCACCGCCGCCTCGACGTCCTCCAGGGCGTCCGCGAGCAGGGCGACGACGTCGGAGCGGGTCAGGATCAGTGTCATGTCTTCGTTCCTTACGGAGAGTTGCGCGCGTGCGGGTGCGCGTCCGGGTGCGGTGGGCGCGGTCAGCTGCCGCGCAGGAAGGGGACGGTCAGCCCCGAGGGCGCCCGGCTGCGGCCGACCAGTCCGCTGACCGCGAGCAGCGCGACGACGTACGGCAGCGTCGTCAGGAGCGGCGCGGACACGTGCAGTCCGAGAGCCGGTGCCGCGAACTGGAGGGACTGCGCCACGCCGAAGAACAGGCAGGCCAGGATCGTGGGCCAGGCCAGCCAGCGTCCCGCGATCACCGCGACGACCGCCAGGTAGCCGATGCCCCCGGTGATGTTGTCGCTGAAGGCGTGCACCTCCGACAGCGCCAGCTGGGCGCCCGCCAGGCCCGAGACGGCGCCGGTGAGCAGCACGGCCGCGAAGCGGACGGCCCGTACCGGGAGGCCGCACCGGTCCGCGGTGGTCGCGTCCTCGCCGATCGCGTCGACCGCCAGGCCCCACCCCGTACGGCGGCTGAATCCCAGGGCCAGGGCCGCGGCGACGGCGAAGGCGGCGTAGCCGAGGGCCGTCTGCTCGAAGAGGGCCGGCCCCAGGACGGGGATGCGGTGCAGGCCGGGCACGGGGATCGGATCGAACCCGGGCACCGAGTCGGCGGAGGCATCGCCGAACACGAGACGGGATCCGTACGTCGTCGCGCCGAGGGCGAGGGCGTTCGCGGTGATGCCCGTGACGATCTGGTCGGCGCGCAGGACGACGCTGAGCAGCGCCTGGAGGGCGGCGAAGAGCAACCCCGCGGCGAGGGCGGTCAGCACCCCCACGCCCGCGCTCCCCGAGGCGAGGGCCCCGGCGGCACCCGCGAAGGCACCGGTCAGCATCATGCCCTCGACGGAGAGGTTGAGTACGCCCGCCCGTTCGCTGAGCAGTTCGCCCGACGAGGCGAGCAGGAGAGGGATGGCCAGGCGCACCCCGCCCGCGGCGAGTTCGTCCAGGACCGCACTCATGAGGTACTCCGGTTACGTGTGGTGGCGAACATGGCCGCGGCGACGAACAGCACGAGCAGGCTCTGCACGATCTGTACGGAGGAGGCGGGGACCCCGGCCGCCAGCTGGAGGTTGATGCCGCCGTTGGTGAGGAAGCCGAAGAGGAGTGACACGGCGGCCACGGCGGTGAGCGATCCGCGGGCCAGCAGGCCCACCACCAGTCCGGAGAAGCCGTACCCGGAGGAGAAGTGCTCGGCCAGCACGTACGGGGCCATGGCGACGAGGCCCGCGCCCGCCACGCCCGCCGCGCCCCCGGCGAAGGCCAGACCGCCCGTCTCCAGCCGTGCCACGGGCAGACCCAGTCGGGCGGACGCGGCGGGGGAGTGCCCGACGGAGCGCAGACGCAGACCGACGGCCGTGCGGCGCAGCACCACCCCGGTGATGACGGCGGCCAGCGCCGCGATGACCACGATCGCGGTGGCGGGCGACTCGATTCCGCCGATCAGCGGCAGCCGGGCCCCTTCGGGCAGGGGCGCGGACTGCGGCAGCGTCTCGGACGACGTCACGGGCTGGCGCAGCAGAGCCTCTTCGTGGACGGCCACCGAGACGAGGCCGACGCCGATGAAGTTGAGGAGCAGCGTCGTGATGACCTCGCTGGTGCCCCTCCTCGTGCGCAGCCGGGCGGCGATCCCGGCCCAGGCCGCTCCCGCCGCGAAACCGGCCACGAGGACCAACGGCACTCCGAGCACGGCGGGCACGCCCGCGGGCAGTGCCAGGCCGACGGCCGCGGCTGCCAGCCCGCCCGCGCAGAGCTGTCCTTCGCCGCCGACGTTCACCAGCCCGGCACGGTGCGCGACGGTGAAGCCGGTGGCGATGAGGGCCAGCACGGCCGCCGAGTTGAGGGAGCTCCCGATGGCGTACGGCGAGCCGAACATGCCCTCGGCCAGGGCGTTCCAGGCGGTCGCCGGCGTGGTCCCGGCTCCCAGCACGAGCCCGAGGCCCGCCGCGCCCGCGAGCACGACGGCGAGCAGGCCGACGCTGACGGGGTGCCCCAGGAGAGGGGCGAGACGGGGCAGCGCCGCGCGCGGGGCGGAGGAGGGAGCGGGGGCGGACGGGGGAAGCGGTGGGGGAGGCATGGCGGCTCCTTCGGACGGGGCGGGGTGCGCGCGGCCGGGCAGCGGACGCGGGAGTGCCGGCGCGCGGGTGCGGCGTACGTGGTGCGGGGTTCGGGGTTCGGCTTCCCGGGGGACGTCCCCCGGGAAGACGCCGTGGGGTGGCTGAGGCGTGGGTGGTTCAGTGCCGGGGAGCGTCGCCGGGCACGGGCCGGGGGGCGGTCGCGGCCGCGCGGCCGGCGCCTTTCGTACCGGATCCCGCAGGGTGGTCGGCGCCGAGCATCAGGGCGCCGATCCGCTCCCGGGCATCCGGCTGCGACGGGTCGACCGGGCCCAGCAGCTTCCCGCGGTAGGCCACGACGATCCGGTCGCACAGGACGAGGAGTTCGGACAGCTCGCTGGAGACCACCAGCACGGCCGTTCCCTTCGCGGACGCCTGGCGGATACGGGAGTGCACGGCGCCCACCGCCCCGATGTCCAGGCCGCGGGTGGGCTGGGCGGCGGCCAGGCACACCAGCGGGTCGAGCGCCAGTTCCCTGGCCAGCACCACCTTCTGCTGGTTGCCGCCGGACAGCGACGACATGAGGGCCCCCGGGCCGCCCGACCGGATGCCGTGCCCGGTGATCACGGCATCGGCTGCGCGGCCCATGGCCCGCCTGTCCAGGAACACCCCGTACCTGCGGAACCGGTCGAGCCGGCCGAGGAAGAGGTTCTCGGCCACCGGGAGTTGAGGGACGCATCCCTCCCGGTGGCGGTCCTCCGGCACCACGCCCAGACCCGCCCGGGTCCGCTCCCGCGGGGCCGCGCGCGTGATGTCGCGTCCGGCGAGTTCCACCCGCCCGGTGTCGGGGGCGAGCGCGCCGCCGAGCAGGGCCATGAGCTCGCTCTGCCCGTTGCCCTCGACCCCGGCGATCCCGACGATCTCCCCGAACCCGACGTCCAGGGAGGTCCTGTCCAGTGCGTACGACCCGTCGGCGCGCCGTACACCGACGTCGCTGAGGCGCAGCGCCCCCGGCCCGCGGCGGCGCTCCGCGCCGGACGTGCCGGTCTCGGGGGAGGTCCCGGTCCCCGGCCCGGCCGACGCCCCGGCCCCGGGGGAGGGCCTGTCCTCCGTCAGGCCGATCGTGCCCGCGAGCCCCGCGTCCAGCGAGGCGGCGGGCCGTCCGATCATCAGCGGGACCAGCCGTTCCGGGGGCAGTTCGGCCAGCGGTCCGCCACCTGCCACCCGTCCCACGCGCAGGACGGTCGCCGCATCCCCCGCCCGTGCCGCCTCGCCGAGTTTGTGCGTCACCAGGACCACCGCGTGCCCCGCCGCCGCGATCCGGCGGCAGGTCGCCAGCAGGGCGTCCGTCTCCGCCGGCCCGAGGACACCGGTCGGCTCGTCCAGCACGAGGAGCCGGGGCTCCCGCAGGAGCGCCTTGACGATCTCGACGCGCTGTCGCACGCCGACGGGCAGATCACTCACCCGCGCGTCGAGGTCCGGTTCGAGGCCGTACTCCTCGCGCACGCGCGCCACCCGCCGCGGCAGGTCCCGCAGCCGCAGGAGGCGCAGGTTCTCGCCGACCGTCAGGGTCGGCACGAGGCTGAAGTGCTGGTGGACCATGGCGATCCCGGCAGCGAGCGCGTCGGCGGGGCGACGGGGCGCGTAGGGCGTGCCGTACAGCCGCAGCACGCCCTTGTCCGGGACGAGGGCGCCGCCCACCACGTGGCACAGGGTCGATTTGCCGGCGCCGTTCTCCCCGAGCACGCAGTGCACGGTGCCTGCCTCGACGACGAGGCGCACATCGTCCAGGGCCCGCATCGTGCCGAAGGACTTGGTGAGCCCGGAGATCTCCAGTGCGGGTGCCGTCGCGCTCATCGGGTGGTGATCTCCCCGGCCGTGATCTTCCGCTTCAGCTCGTCGAGCTTCTCGCCCACGGCCGGGCCGGGGTCGCCGCAGAGCACGATGTCGTTGTGCGGCTCCGCGAACGTCAGCCCGAAGTGGACGGCCTCCGCCTTCCAGTCCCCGGCGACGAGGTGGTCCACCGCGTACTCGATCTCCGCGCCGACGTCCGTCTCCACGTACGCGGCGAACGCCGGGTCGGACCCGCACTCCCGGGCAATGGGTCCGCCGACCAGCGCCCCGTCGCGCTGCCCGGCGGCCTGGGCGACCCCCTTGTGGCCGAGGTTGAGGATCTGCCCCAGCACATCCGCGCCCGCGCCGAAGCCGGCCAGAGCGGACTGCTTGGCCTTGGCCACGTCGTTGAAGTCGCCCACGTACTGCGGGGTGAGGACCTTCACGTCCGGGTCGGCCGCCTCGGCCCCCTTCCGGTACTCCTTCGCGGCGTTCACGATCGCCGGGAGCTCCGCACCGCCTATGAACCCGACCGTGCCGGTCTTCGAGAGCAGCGCGGAGGCCGCGCCGGACAGGAAGGCCGCCTCGGCCTGCTGCGGGTCGTACACGGAGAGGTTCGCCCCCGGCTTTCCGTCGGCGGGGCCCCCGATCTCGGCGAACTTCACCTTCGGGAAGCGTGCCGCGACGTTGCGGACGTCCGCGTCCGTCTGCCCGCCGAGGGAGATCACCAGGTCCGAGGTGGTGGCAAAGCGGACCAGGGCCTTCTCGTAGTCGGCTGTCGCCACCTGCTCGACCTTGCTGAACCGCACCGCGCCGGCGTGCTTCTCCGCGGCCCGCTGGTAGCCGAGGTACGCCGACTCCATGAAGCCGTCGTCGGAGAGCGAACCGGGGAAGAGGACGCCGACCTCGAGCGTGTCACCGCCGTCCGCGCCGTCGGCCGCGGAGGAGCCGCCGCAACCGGTCAGCAGGAGGAGACCCGCCACCGCGGCGGCGACGGCGACGAGGGAGGGAAGAGTTCGGGAAGGTGCCACTGGGGTGCCTCCAGGAGACGGGGCCCGCGAGCCGGTTAGTGGTATACCGCTATGTGGCCCCAGTTTCCGGGTGGGATGTTGCCGCTGTGTTAGCGAGCGGTTAGCAGTAGTGGACCTGCTGCCCGGTCCGATTACGGTGGGAGCGTTCCGACCGCGGAGGAAGCCTTGGAGTCAGCAGCGCAACCGTCCGGCCCGGGACGCCGCTCACTGCGCGACCACGCGTACGAGACCCTGCGGCGACGCATCATCGAGGTCGAACTCCGGCCGGGGGAAAGGCTCGTGGAGCGCGACCTGGCCACGGAGCTGCGGGTCTCGCGCATCCCGCTTCGCGAGGCACTGCGCCTCCTGGCGGCCGAGGGCCTGGTCCTGCTGGTGCCGCACCGGGGCGCCCTGGTCGCGCCGTTCACCCCGAGCGACGTCCGTGACCTCTTCGACGTACGCGAGTCCCTGGAGTCCCTCGCGGCCCGTCTGGCGGCGGAACGGGCGGACGAGGAGGGGTTGCGGCGCCTCGCGGCCCGCCTCGACGCCGCCCGCACGGCGACCCGCGAGCACGACCGCCCCACGATCGCCGCCGCCAACGCGGCCTTCCACACCGACATCGTCGATCTCGCGGCCAACGCGCTGCTCAGCGGGGTGATGCGCCCCCTGGAGGCGCGCATGCACTGGCTCTTCCACCTGACGGCCCAGCGCGATCCCGCCCAGCAGTGCGCGGAACACGAGCGCCTGTACGAGGCCATCGCCGCTCGCGACGGTGACCGTGCGGCCCGCCTGGCGCACGAACACGTCGCGGACGGACGCCCGGCCAGCCTGGCCCTGGCCGCCCGGTGGTCCATGCCGGACATCGACCCGGAGGCGATCGCCGCACGGCGGCGACGCGGACGGGCCGAAGCGGGCAAGCGGGGGGCGGCGGGAGACGCCTAGCCGGCGCGGGACATGGCGCCGCGGCACCCGCCGGCCCCCGTATAACCACGTGCCGCGACGGGCGTCGGTCGGGTAGCGTGCGGGACATGTCGAGTCCTGAGTCGGACGAGGTGGGGGCTTTCGGTCACGCCGTCAGCCCCCTGAACCACTGAGCTCGAAGCCCTGTCGTCGCGCCGCGTCCGCGGACGGGACGAGGCGCTGCTGCCGGGGTTGACCGCGGTGACGAGATGACCCTCTCGTTCCTCCTCACCCCGGAGCCACTCGATGCCACTCCCGCTGTATCTGCTTGCCGTGGCGGTCTTCGCCATGGGCACCTCCGAGTTCATGCTCGCCGGCCTCCTGCCGGACATCGCCTCGGACTTCGATGTCACCGTCGGGACCGCGGGCGTACTCACCTCCGCCTTCGCGATCGGCATGGTCGTCGGCGCGCCCCTCGTGGCCGCACTGGCCCGCAACTGGCCCCGGCGCTCCAGCCTGCTCGGTTTCCTCCTCGCTTTCGCGGCGGCTCACGCCGTGGGCGCCTGCACCACGAGCTTCCCCGTGCTGCTGGCCACCCGGATCACCGCCGCGCTGGCGAACGCGGGGTTCCTCGCCGTCGCTCTGACGGCTGCCGCCACCCTGGTCCCGCCCGACCGGAAGGGACGCGCGCTGGCCGTGCTGCTGTCCGGCACCACGCTCGCCACGATCGCCGGTGTCCCCGGCGGTTCGGTGCTCGGCACGCTGTTCGGCTGGCGGGCCACCTTCTGGGCCGTCGCGGTCCTCTGCCTGCCCGCGGCTCTCGGCGTCCTGAAGGGCATCCAGGACGTACGTGCGCGGGAACAGGCCACTGACGGGCCGGACCTGCGGGCCGAGCTCGCCCAGACGGCAAGGCCGCAGCTGATCCTGATGATGCTGCTGGGCGCGCTGGTGAACGCCGCCACCTTCGCCGGCTTCACGTTCCTCGCCCCCGTCGTGACCGGCACCGCCGGGCTGAG
Source organism: Streptomyces clavifer (assembly GCF_036345975.1). Taxonomy (NCBI): domain Bacteria; kingdom Bacillati; phylum Actinomycetota; class Actinomycetes; order Kitasatosporales; family Streptomycetaceae; genus Streptomyces; species Streptomyces clavifer. The sequence continues at coordinate 5,348,628 of NZ_CP107793.1, forward strand.
CGCGTTGTGGATCTCCGTCGCCCTGGTGCTCTTCGGTCTCGGCTCCTTCGTCGGCGTCACCGTTGCCGGGCGGCTGTCCGACCAGTACCCCGGTCCGGTCGTCGCGGTCGCCGGCCCGCTGCTGCTCATCGGGTGGCCGGCCCTGGCCGTGCTGGCCGACAGGCCGGCCGCCCTGCTCGTCCTCGTGTTCGTCCAGGGCGCTCTGTCGTTCGCGCTGGGCAGCACGCTGATCACACGGGTCCTCTACGCCGCCGCAGGAGCCCCCACCATGGCCGGTTCGTACGCGACGGCGGCACTCAACGTCGGCGCCGCCGTCGGCCCCCTCGTCGCCGCGGCCACGCTCGGCACCGCAGCCGGGAACCTCGGGCCGTTGTGGGCGAGCGGGTCCCTGGTCGCCCTCGCACTGCTCATCGCGTTCCCCTTCCGTGCGCTGATCGCGGCCGGCCGAAGCGCGGAGGCGCCGGGGCAGCCCCTGCGCCTCTCCCCCTGACCACAGGGGAAGGCGAAGACCCGCACCGCCGCGCCCGGCACCGCACTCCGGTCCGCGCAGGGCCCGAGGGGCTGTCCGATCACGCCCGGACAGCCCCTCGGCGCGATCTTCGCGGTCCTGCCCCCCCGACTTGCCTGAGAGGAAAGCCGAAGGTAGCTTTCCTGGTGGGAAAGTCGGGGGGTGGTCGTTCCGCGCGGGTGTACGCCGCCGTCCCGGACCCTCCCGCAGCTCTTTCGAACCACCCGGCACCGCACCTGAAGTGCCGTGAACCGACGTGATCGTCAAGGGAAGGCGACGGCTGTGAGCACACCGATGAGTGCCGAACAGGCGTGGAGGGACCTGCAGCGCATCCGGGTGCCGCAGGAACGGGTGTACGACGAAGTGGAGCGGTCCGCCTCCGGCGGCCGCCGCGCCGCATACGCCACGGCCGCGATCATGTGGGTCTTCCTGGCCGGCCTGGGCCTCGACCTGCCCCGATGGGGCGTCTGGCTGATGGTGGCCGCCTACCTCGTGCTGCTGAGCGTGCCGGCCGTGCACCACCACCGCAGGAGCCAGGTGCTGCTGCACCACTCCCACTGCACCTGGCGGATGTTCGCCACCTTCGCCGCGGGGGCGGTGGTGACCGGCGGGACGGCCCTGCTGTCCGGGCGCCTGACGGAGTCGCTGGCGCCGATGACCGCCGGCCTGATCCAGGCCACGGCCTCGGCCACCGCGTTCCTGCTGTTCGTCGGGCCCGCGAGCCGCTGGGCGGTCGGCTCGCTGCGACGCCCCGGCGCACGGACCTACCGAGCGGGAGCGGACCGATGAGTGCCCCCGCCGGTTTCGACGAGCTGATCCACCCGGCCACCCGGCTGTCGCTCGTCGCCCTGCTCGCCACCACCGAGTGGGCCGACTTCGCGTTCGTCCGCGACAGCCTCTCCCTCAGCGACTCCGCGCTCTCCAAACAGCTCCACACCCTGGAAGAGGCCGGTTACCTCGAGATCCACAAGGAGGGAGGCGGCCGCAAGCGACGCACGAGGGTACGGCTGACGGACCACGGCCGCACCGCCTTCGACGGCCATGTCTCGGCGCTCCGGGCGATCGTCGAGGGCGCCGGGCTCACCGCGGCGGCCGGCGCCGCAGCAGCGGCGGACGGCATCCCCGTGCCGACTGCGAGCGGCTCGACACCACCACGGCAGGACCATGCGGAGGCAGGACGATGACGACGCCCACCACGACCGCCCGACCTGTCGTCCGGGCACGCGACGTGACCATGTCGTACGGCGGCATCGACGTCCTCCACGGCGTCGACCTGGACATCCACCGCGGTGAGGTCTTCGCACTGCTCGGGCCCAACGGCGCCGGGAAGACCACCACCGTCGAGATCCTCGAGGGCTTCCGGCGGCGCTCCGCCGGTGAGGTCAGCGTCCTCGGCGCGGACCCGGAGCGGGGCGACGACGCATGGCGCGGCCGCATCGGACTGGTCCTGCAGTCCTGGCGCGACCACCGCCGCTGGCGGGTCGCCGAGCTGCTGACGCACTTCGCGACGTACTACCCCGACCCGCGCGACCCGGCCGCACTACTGGCGCTGGTGGGCCTCACCGGCCAGGCCGGGCAGCAGGTGGACCGGCTGTCCGGCGGCCAACGCCGACGGCTCGACGTCGCACTCGGCATCGTCGGCCGCCCCGAACTCCTCTTCCTGGACGAGCCGACCACCGGCTTCGACCCCGAGGCCCGCCACGAGTTCCACGTCCTGGTCGAACGGCTGGCCCGCGAGGAAGGTGTCACCGTGCTGCTCACCACGCACGACCTGGTGGAGGCCGAGCGGCTCGCCGACCGGATAGCCATGCTGGTCGGCGGCCGGATCCGGGCCTGCGGCACCCCGACGGAACTGGCCCTGCGGGCCGCCGCGCAGGCCGAGGTCCGCTGGACGGCCGACGACGGAACGCCCCGCCGTGAACGCACCGAGGACCCCTCGCGGCTGGTCTGGGAACTCCACCGCGACGCGGACGGACCGATCGCCGGGCTCGAGGTCCGCCGCCCGACGCTGGAGGACACCTATCTGCACATGGTGCATCAGGAGAACGACGGCACGGACGGCGCCGTGAACGGGAAGGTACGGGCCGCATGAGGGGGACACGCGTGACGAACGAGCCGGACACGGCCGACGTGGACGAAGCACCGGGCGGGACGAACGGGCCGCGCCGCCCCACCCGCCGCTACTGGCGGGCCGGCCTCCTCCGCGGCGGCATCGAGCTGCGGCACCTGCTCCGCAATCCCAAGGAGATGTCCGGCCACCTGCTCAATGTCGTCGTCGCCCTGCTGATCGCCGCCTACGTCAGCGACGACGTCCCCGGCACCAGCACCCCGATGGCGCACCTGGTGCTCGCGGGTTTCGCCGCCTATCTGCTGTTCCAGGTCGGGCTCGTCAACCTCCCGCAGATGCTCGTGACCGAAAGGGAGGAGGGAGCCCTCCTGCGGCTGCGCGCCACACCCGGCGGGATACCGGCCTACCTCGTCGCCAAGTGCCTGCTGGTGGTCGTCACCGCGGTCGGCACCCTGCTCCTGCTCCTGCTGTCCGCGGCGCTGATCGCGGACGGACCACTGCCGCAGGGGGCGGCAGGCTGGCTGACGCTGCTGTGGGTCACCACGCTGGGGCTGCTCGCGGTCGTACCGCTGGGCGCGGCCATCGGTGCCGTGCTGCCCAACCCGCGTGAGGCACTGGCGTTGATCATGCTGCCGACGATGGGGCTGCTGATCACCTCGGGAACGGTGTTCCCCATCACCTCGCTGCCCGTGCCGGTCCAGCAGGTGGCCTCCGTCTTCCCGCTGAAGTGGATGGCGCAGGGCCTGCGTTCGTCCCTGCTGCCGGACTCCGCACGGGCCGCCGAGCCGGCCGGCTCCTGGGAACTGCCCATGGTCGCCCTGGTGCTGACCGCCTGGGCAGTCCTCGGCTTCCTCCTGGCAGTCCCCTTGTTGCGCCGCGCCGCCCGCCGCGAGTCCGGCTCCCGCCTGACCGCGCGCCACGACAAGGCGGCGCGGAGCGGGGCGCCTGTCGCGTAGAGCGCGCTCACGGACCCCGCTCCTGCACGACAGCGGGCGCCCGGGGCGTGGGGAGCGGGATCCGAGGCGGGCAGGTTTGCCGCTTCGGCAAGTAAGTTTGTCGAAGCGGGACGTCGCGCGCATCATCTCCGGTAGATGGAGGTGTTTCGCATGAGCGACAAGAACCAGCGGTACGACGTGGTGGTGGTGGGCGGCGGTGCCGCCGGTCTGAGTGGGGCCCTGACACTGTCCCGGGCGCGGCGTTCCGTGCTCGTGATCGACGCGGGCAGCCCGCGCAACGCGCCCGCGGGCCATGTGCACAACTACCTGGGCCGCGAGGGCACCCCGCCCGCGGAGCTGCTGGCCATCGGCCGGGCCGAGGCGGCGGACTACGGCGCCGAGATCGTCCGGGGCAACGTGGTCTCGGCCGAGAAACTTCCCGACGGCTTCCGTGTCGTGCGGGAGGACGGAAGCACCGTCCACGCCCGCCGCCTGCTCGTCACCACCGGGATCGTCGACGAGCTGCCGGCCGTGGAGGGCCTGGCCGAGCGCTGGGGCAAGGAGGTGCTGCACTGCCCGTACTGCCACGGGTGGGAGGTGCGGGACCGGGCCATCGGCATTCTGGCGGTCAGCCCCATGGCCCTGCACCACGCCCTGCTCTGGCGGCAGTGGTCCGACGACGTGGTCCTGTTCCGGCACGACCAGCCCGACTTCAGCGACGAGGAGTACGAGCAGCTCGCCGCCCGCGGCATCTCCGTCGTGGACGGCGAGGTTGCCGCGCTGGAGGTGACCGACGACCGGGTCATCGGTGTGCGGCTGACCGGAGGCACGGTGATCCCGCGCGCGGCGCTCGTGGTCCAGCCACGCTTCACCGCCCGCTCGGCGGTCCTGGAGGCCCTTGGCCTGCGGCCCACCGAGATGGAGATCGGCGGCCACGTCGTCGGCACGTACATCGCGGCCGACCCCGCCGGGGCGACCGAGGTGCCCGGCCTGTGGGTGGCCGGTAACGTCGCCAACCTCATGGAGCAGGTCGTCGGAGCGGCGGCCGCCGGGCTGAAGGCGGCTTCGATGATCAACATGGACCTCGTCAACGAGGACACCCGCCGCGCGGTCTACGCCCGCCGCACACCCTTCTCGGCCGAGGCCGAGCGACAGGTCGCCGAGCGTGTGCTCGGAGACCGCCGTCACGGACTTCAGGAGACATCACGATGACCACCGACAGCACCCGCACCGACGCGGAGGTCTGGGACGACCGCTACCGGGAGAGCGACCGGATCTGGAGCGGGAACCCCAACGTCGCCCTCGTGCGTGAAGTGGAGGGCCTGAAGCCGGGACGCGCCCTCGACCTCGGGTGCGGGGAGGGTGCGGACGCGGTCTGGCTCGCCCGGTGGGGCTGGCAGGTCACCGCCACCGACATCTCCCGCGTCGCCCTGGAGCGGGCTGCGGTCCACGCAGCCGAGGCAGATGTCGCGGGGCGGATCGACTGGCAGTGGCACGACCTGGGGGCCTCGTTCCCCGAGGGGGAGTACGACCTGGTCTCCGCCCAGTTCCTGCACTCCATGGTTGATCTGCCGCGCGAGGAGATCCTGCGCAGGGCCGCCGCGGCCGTCGCGCCCGGTGGTGTCCTCCTGGTCGTCGGACACTCCGGCTTCCCCGCGTGGGAGGAGAATCCGCATCCCGAGGTGGTGTTCCCGACCCCGGACGAGGTCCTGGCCTCCCTCGAGCTCCCCGAGGCGGAGTGGGAGGTGCTGCTCAGCGAGGAGCACCAGCGGACCCAGAACGACCCCGAGGGCCGCCCCACCACCCGCACCGACAACACGCTGAAGATCCGCCGCACGGCAGGCCCGTGACGACGAGCGCCCGCCCCGCTCCCCGATCGGGAGTGGCGGCGGGCGCGCTCGGTCCGGGCGCTGCGGGGGTCAGGCCTGCGGGGCGGCCTTGATCGCGGAGATGTCGAAGGTCAGCTTCACCTTGTCGCTGACCATCACGCCGCCGGTCTCCAGCGCCGCGTTCCAGGTCAGGCCCCAGTCGGAGCGCAGGATGTCGGCGCTGCCCTCGAAGCCGACACGCTCGGCGCCGTACACGTCGGTGGCGGAGCCGTTGAACTCCAGGTCGATGGAGAGCGGACGGGTGACGTCCTTGATGGTGAGGTCGCCGGTGACGCGGTACGTGTCGCCGCCCAGCTGCTCGGCCCGGGTGGAGCGGAAGGTCATGAGGGGGAACTTCTCGGCGTCGAAGAAGTCGCCGCTGACCAGGTGGCCGTCACGGTCGGCGATCCCGGTGTCGACGCTGGCGATCCTGACGTCGATGGACGCGGAGGAGTTGGCCGGGTCGGCGCCGTCCAGCTTCAGGGTGCCCTCGTGCTCGCCGAAGGAGCCGCGGACGTTGGTGACCATGGCGTGGCGCACGGTGAAACCGATGCTGCTGTGGGCCGGGTCGATCGAGTAGTCGCCGGTCAGGGCCGCCAGCGCCGGGTCCACCACGAGGGTGGCGGTGGTGGACGGGGCGACGTTGTTCTTGCGGTTGAACAGAGCCATGGCTCCTCCTCGGGGGACGTGTGAAACGAGTGGCCGTCGAAGTTCTTGTTTAACCTTCAACGAGATTTACTGTAGCGGCATCTTGTTCAAAGTTCAACATCTAGGTCGGGTGGGCGGTCCGGGTGCCAGGACGTTCGCCGAACGGTCACGGGCGCCCCTCTGGCGGACGCGCGTAGAACCCGGCAGGATCTCCCTGCTCGACCCGCACGGCGCAGCGCGTCCCCCAATTTGTCATGAGCAGGAGGAATCCCCCCATGCTGACCCGTCCGAGACTCCGCTCGGCCCTGACCGCACTCGTCCTCGTCCTCGGCGCACTCTTCGTGCCCGGCGTCGGCGCCCTCGGCGGCGGCGCGACCGAGGCCCACGCCGTCACCAAGCTCACCCACTCCCAGGCCACGTCCCGCTTCACCTCGTCCGGGGTCACCTGGTCGTCGTCCGGCGGCTGCTCCGACCGGAACGTCTCCACCTGCACGTCCTTCGACCAGCTCAACCTGACCAGCGCCCAGGGAGCCCAGACGCTGAAGAGCGCCACGGGCTGCGCGCTCAACATCACCGGCGGCACCGAGACCGGCCACGCGGGTGGTACGTACTCGCACTGGAACGGCTACAAGCTCGACTTCGGCAAGAGCACCTGTCTGACCAACTACGTGAAGGGTGTGTTCACCTACATCGGTGTGCGCGGCGACGGCGCCCCCCAGTACCGGTCCGGCTCCGGCAACGTCTACGCGGACGAGGGCAACCACTGGGACGTCACGTACTACAACTGCGGCGGCTGCTGACTCCCGCACGCACGAGGTGCCCCCGTCCGGCGGGACGGGGGCACCAGGCGTGCGGGGGACGGTCCGCGTCAGGAGCCGACGCTCACCGTGAAGCGCCGCGGGTTGCCGTCGTGCGCGGCGCCGGAGACGTCCGGCTGCCCGTCCGGACGCACGTCGTCGTACGGGAAGGCGTACCCGATCGGCGAGTTGGCGTGGACGACGCGCGACCAGTGGTTGGTCACCGCGCCCGTGTAGTAGTCCGCCACCGTCGTGCCGTCGGGCTGCTGGGGGTGGCTGAGCATGATCGACCGGTTGAAGCCCGCCGCGATCCTGGCCAGGAGTGCCTTCTTGTCGTCCGAGTCACCCGGGTTGTTGGTGAACGGCCCGTGGTTGCAGGTGAAGACGTCCTTCGAGGTCGGCCTGGTGAACGTGTGCCCGCCCTCGAAGGTCAGCGTGTCACCGCTGACCCGTCCCGCCAGGGTGCCCCGGCCGCCCTGGAGATCGATCCGCAGATCCGTGGAGCGGTACTTCTCCCATACCGCGTCGATCTGCGCCGTGAACAGGTCGCGGAACGGCATCTCGTCCGGCCGGTCGAAGAACGGTGCCATCAGGTTCTGCGGTGAGACCACCCGCAGGACCTCGCCGTCCGAGCCGCGGGTCACCAGCTTGTCCCACGGCTGCCCGTCGGCGGCGGCCTGTGCTGTGAGGTCGTCGGCGATGCGCTGCACCGCGCCGTCCGGCAGCGGCGCCACGGTGTGCGTGGTGTCGCCCTCCAGGGTCAGCCCGATCGGCAGCGCGGTCACGAGGTCGACGTAGCTGATGTTCGCGTAGATCTGCTGCGGGTTGAAGGTGAACTCGCAGAACGACCAGGTCCGCCCGTAGTTCGGGTCGGTGGGCGTCGCGAAGGCCGGCTCGACCAGCGACGGCCCCGGGTTGAGGTAGAAGTCCAGCTTGTCGTCGCGTACGAAGTAGACCCGCGCCCCGTACATCTGGGGCAGTGTCAGCACGACCGGGCCCGCCCCGGCCGCCTTCAGCGGGATGGCGCAGTCCACCGGTAGCGGGGTCTGCGGGGCGCCGGGCGAGTCCGGGCGGTAGACGCCGCCGTCGGGCCGCAACAGCACCCAGCGGTCGGTGCCCTGCTCGTGGCCGGTGACGTACGCGTGCACCGTGCCCGGCAACGACCGGTTCTCCAGGGCCAGTTCGCAGGTGGCCGGCGCTGCTGAGGCGCGCGGGCTCAGGGCGCTGCCCCAGAGCGGATAGCTGAGCGCGGTCGCGGAGGCGGCGGCGCCGGTCAGAAACATTCTGCGCGAGATCACGAAGGGACTCCTGAGGTGTGGGGGGCCGCAGACGGAGTCATGGGGGGTGGCGTGGGGAGGTGGAGCGGTGGGGGGTGTCTGCGGTGCGCACCACTCTCGTCATGCCCACCGCAAGCGTCAAGACTTAGGGCTGAGAGCGCTCTCACGGGCTGAACTTCTTCACAACTCGACGTCGCCGCCGAGGCGATGGCGACCCTGGGCCGCCCGCCGTACGCGCGCGGTGCACGGGAACCGAACACGGCAGCGACGCGTGTCGACCCGACCCGGTGCGGCGCGCGGCGGTCGTCGCACCGGCGGGGCCCGGGGCCGTGGGCCCTTCGACCCGGTGTCCGGATCCGGGGCCGCTCGGCGCCCCGGCCGCCCGGAGGCCGGGGTCGCCGGCTCGGTCGCGGTCCCCTCGTCCTGCGGGGGTCGAGGCTCCCCGGTGCAGCCGCCGATCCGCCGCGGTCACCGGCGCGGCGGGGGAGCTCGCCGCCGGGTGCCTTTCGTGCCTTCACCGCGTCTGCGCAGTCGACCCGGTGCCGTCCGTGTGGACCGCCCGGCACCGCCCCCGCGCCCGGGCGCCGGGCCGCTGCCGCCCTCTGCCATTCTGGTGTGCGAGGGCACCCCTACCGGTGCTTCCACGGCGTGGCGCGCGGACCGCTGTGTGTGCTCCACGGCACAGACCCCCTTTGTCGGGGCCCTACAAAGGAAGTGCCCCATGAGCTGGCAGATGGGTTGCACGACCCCAGCCTTCTGTCAGGTGCCACCAGGAAACGAGGCAGGAGACTGTTCGGAATCGACGGCAGGGTTTCCTCGGTCGGGTTCGTAGGGTCGATGCATGACCGTTGTGGACGAAATCCCGGGCGAGCCGAGCGACACGCGTGGCCGCGTGGCGGAACTGCTGGCGCTTCGCGAGCAGGCACGGCGCGGACCGAGCGACCGGGCGACCGAGGCACAGCACGCCAAGGGCAAGCTGACCGCCCGGGAGCGCATCGAGCTGCTCCTCGACCCCGGCACGTTCAAGGAGGTCGAGCAGCTGCGCCGGCACCGGGCGACCGGGTTCGGCCTGGAGACCAAGAAGCCGTACACCGACGGTGTCATCACCGGCTGGGGCACGGTCGAGGGCCGCACGGTCTTCGTCTACGCGCACGACTTCCGGATCTTCGGCGGCGCGCTGGGCGAGGCCCACGCCACCAAGATCCACAAGATCATGGACATGGCCATCTCGGCCGGAGCCCCGCTGGTCTCGCTGAACGACGGCGCCGGCGCCCGCATCCAGGAGGGTGTGAGCGCGCTCGCCGGATACGGCGGGATCTTCCAGCGCAACACCCGTGCCTCCGGTGTCATCCCGCAGATCTCGGTGATGCTCGGCCCGTGTGCGGGCGGCGCGGCCTACAGCCCCGCCCTCACCGACTTCGTGTTCATGGTCCGTGAGACCTCGCAGATGTTCATCACCGGACCGGACGTCGTCAAGGCGGTCACCGGCGAGGAGATCACGCAGAACGGCCTCGGCGGCGCCGACGTGCACGCCGAGACCTCGGGCGTCGCGCACTTCGCGTACGACGACGAGGAGACCTGCATCGCCGAGGTCCGCTACCTGATCGGGATGCTGCCGTCCAACAACCGGGAGAACCCGCCCGTCGTACCCAGCGACGACCCGGCCGACCGGCGCGGCGACGTGCTGCTCGACCTGGTCCCGGCCGACGGCAACCGCCCCTACGACATGCACAAGGTCATCGAGGAGCTCGTCGACGACGGCGACTTCCTGGAGATCCACGAGCGCTGGGCCCGCAACATCATCTGCGCCCTGGCCCGGCTCGACGGCCAGGTCGTCGGCATCGTGGCCAATCAGCCGCAGGCGCTGGCCGGTGTCCTGGACATCGAGGCGTCCGAGAAGGCCGCGCGATTCGTCCAGATGTGTGATGCCTTCAACATTCCGATCGTCACTCTCCTGGACGTACCCGGCTTCCTTCCCGGCGTCGATCAGGAGCACGGTGGAATCATCCGCCACGGTGCGAAGCTCCTGTACGCGTACTGCAACGCCACCGTGCCGAGGATCTCGCTGATCCTGCGCAAGGCATACGGAGGCGCTTACATCGTCATGGACAGCCAGTCCATCGGGGCCGACCTCACCTACGCGTGGCCCACCAACGAGATCGCGGTGATGGGCGCCGAAGGTGCCGCCAACGTCATCTTCCGCCGTCAGATCGCGGACGCCGAGGACCCGGAAGCCATGCGGGCCCGCATGGTCAAGGAGTACAAGGCCGAGCTGATGCACCCCTACTACGCCGCGGAGCGCGGCCTGGTCGACGACGTCATCGACCCCGCCGAGACGCGCGAGGTGCTGATCGCCTCCCTCGCGATGCTCCGCAACAAGCACGCCGACCTGCCGTCCCGCAAGCACGGCAACCCGCCGCAGTAGTCGCAGCCGCCGCGGCGACCCCGCCCGCGTCCACGACCCCACTGCCCAGAAGACGGAGACACCATGACCGCCACTTCCGCCGAGTCCGTCCTGCGCGTCGAGAAGGGCCAGGCCGGCCCCGAGGAGCTCGCGGCCATCACCGCGGTCCTGCTCGCCCGCGCCGCCGCCCAGCCCGACGCCCCTGCCCACCGAGGCCGTGACACCGCCGGGTGGCGCCGACTGGAGCGCACCCCCGGCTTCCGTGCCCCGCACAGCTGGCAGGGCTGAGAGCGGCCTTCCCGGGCCGTTTCCGGGTCCGCCCGGCGCCCGCGGTATGACGAAGGCCCCGTACTCCTCAGGAGTACGGGGCCTTCGTCATACCGCCGCCGTCAGCGCAGGCGGGCCATCAGGGCGTGCTCGACGAGCGTGATGAGCGCGCTCTTGGCGTCCGTGCGGTGACGGGCGTCCGTCACCAGTATGGGCGTGTCCGGTCCGATCTGCAGGGCCTCGCGCACCTCGTCCGGGGTGTAGGGCTGGTACCCGTCGAAGCCGTTGAGGGCGATGACGAAGGGGAGGCCGCTGTTCTCGAAGTAGTCGACCGCGGGGAAGCAGTCGGCGAGGCGGCGGGTGTCGACGAGGACGACGGCGCCGATGGCGCCGCGGACCAGGTCGTCCCACATGAACCAGAAGCGGTCCTGTCCGGGGGTCCCGAACAGGTACAGGATCAGGTCCTGGTCCAGGGTGATGCGTCCGAAGTCCATGGCCACCGTGGTGGTGGTCTTGTCCCCGGTGTGGGTCAGGTCGTCGATGCCCGCGGACGCGGACGTCATCACGGCTTCGGTGCGCAGCGGGTTGATCTCCGAAACGGCACCGACAAACGTGGTCTTACCCACGCCGAAGCCCCCTGCCACCACGATCTTCGCCGAGGTAGTGGAGCGGGCTGCTCCGCCGCTAGAGCTTGCGAAGTCCACTGAGCACCCTTTCGAGCAGTGTCACATCTGGTTGGCCGCCGGCGGTCTCGTCGCCGCCGGGCTGATGGATAGCGACGAGTCCGGCCTCGGCCAGGTCGGCGACGAGGATCCGGGCAACGCCGAGAGGGATCGAGAGAAGGGCCGAAATCTCGGCCACCGACTTGATCTCGATGCAGAGCCGGCAGATCCGCTGGTGCTCGGGCAACTGCCCTTGCAGCCGGGACGGATCCGCCGTGGTGCTGACCAGTGCCTCGATGGCGAGCTGGTACCGGGGCCGGGTCCGGCCACCGGTCATGGCGTACGGACGGACCAGCGGGTTGTGCGCCTCCGGCGCCGACGGCTCGGGAGCCTGACGCTGGACCGGCTGGATGCGCGACGACGGGTCGTCGTACCGCTGGGGCTGCTGCTGCGGCCACCCTGACCGCTGCGGCTGCGGCTGCGGCTGCTGCTGCGGCTGCTGCTGCCACCCGCCCTGGGAGTCCTGCTGCTGGTACGGCCGGTATGGCTGGTAAGGCTCGTTCGAACCCTGTCTGCCGGGCACGGAGGGGGTGTCGAAACGGTGGCCACCCTGCTCACCCGGAACCCGCTGACCACCCTCGTACGGGTGTCCACCTGTGGGTGCTGTCACGTTTCCTCCTCCGACTGCCTGTCGCCATTCCAGTGGTGCCGCGCCACCGCACCTTATGGCGCGGTGACGAGAAACGCACTGTCTGTCTATTAGTTAAGAAGACTTCCCTGGAGTTCGGCGCGGAGGTCCGGCGTGAGGACACTTCCTGCACGGTCCACGAGAAGTGCCATTTCATACCCAACCAGGCCGATATCGGCCTCCGGGTGGGCGAGCACGGCGAGTGAGGATCCGTCGGAGATGGACATGAGGAAGAGGAATCCTCGCTCCATCTCCACAACGGTCTGATTCACGGCGCCGCCCTCGAAGATCCGGGAGGCGCCCGCCGTCAGCGACGTCAGACCGGAGGCGACGGCCGCCAGCTGATCGGCGCGGTCGCGCGGGAAGCCTTCGGACATCGCCAGCAGGAGTCCGTCGGCGGAGACCACCACCGTGTGCGACACCCCTGGGGTGTTGTCCACGAAGTTGGTGATCAACCAGTTGAGATTCTGCGCCGCCTGGCTCATCGGGCTCACACTAACGCTCCTGGTTGTAGGTAGTACTTGTGTCCGACCCCGCGGTACGTCCCCGCAGTACGCCGCGGCGCAGGTTGCTCAACCTGCCCCGGATGTCCTCGGGTGCGCGGGAGACCTGTGGGCCGCCCTGCTGGGTCTGCTCCGCAGTGCCCTCGACCAGATTGGCCTTGGGCACGCGCCGGGGGAGCCCGGACGGGGTGATGCCGCCCGCCTTCGGCTCCCGGAGCTTCTCGGCACGCTCCCAGCGCTCGTCGTTGGCCGAGCGCCAGTCGTCGGTGCCGTCCCCGTTCGCCTGCTCTTCGTGCCGCTGTTCCTGCTGGGGGCGCTGCCGCTGCTCCGGCGGGGCGGGCTGATCGTTGCCCCGGCCGGTGGGCTGCCAGTGCTGCTGCCCGGCACCCCGGCGCGGGAGACCCGCGTCGGTCAGTTCGTGGCCGTCCTTCGGGGCCGGACCCGACGGGTCGAAGCCTACGGGCTCCGGCGCCTCTTCGGGAGTGCTCGGCGCCGATTCCGCTTGCGGCTGCCCGAGGGGGTCGTACCCGCCCTGATACGTGCCCTGATCCGTCCACTCGCCCTGGTCGGGCTGCTCGGAGCCGGGTGTGAACGGATCGGCGTACTGCTCCTGCTGGGCCTCCGGGGCGGCGTACGCGGATTCCGTATAGCCGTTCTGCTGGGGCTGCTGGGGCTGCTGCTGGTAACCGCCGTCGGGGGCGTACTGGTCGTAGCCGCCGTCGTAGCCCGGCTGCGCGTAGCCCTGCTGCTGCTCCTGCGCGTACGGCTGCTCCTGCGCGTACGGCTGCTCCTGCGCGTACGGCTGCTCCTGCGCGTACGGCTGCTCGGGGGCGTACGGCTGCCCGCCGTAGGTCTCCTGGGCGAACTGCTGCTGCGCGGCCGGATCCTGGAACGCCGGACGCTCGCCGCCCGTCTGCGCCTCCAGTGCGGCCCGCCGCTCCTCACGCATCAGCGAGCGGTTGACCGGGTCCAGCCGAGGCGAGTCCGCCGCAGGGGTGTCGTAGCGCGAGTCGTCGAAGCCGAGCTCCGCCGCCGTGCGCATGGGGAGCTGCTGCTGCGGCATCGGTTCGAACGCCTGCGGCTGCGGCTGCTGCTGCTCGGCCATGATCGAGGAGACGGTGAAGTCGCTCTGCGGAGTGGACTCGCCACCGCCACCGTGGGTGATGGGGTCCGGCAGCATGACCAGCGAGGTGGTCCCCGCCTGCTCGCCCGAGGGGCGCAGCTGGACGCGGATGCCGTGCCGGTCGGCCAGCCGGCCGACCACGAACAGGCCCATGCGCTGGGACACCGCGGCGTCCACGGTCGGCGGGTTGGCCAGCTTGTGGTTGATGTCCGCGAAGTCCTCGGCGGTGAGGCCGATTCCCTTGTCGTGGATCTCGACCATGACACGGCCGTCGGGCAGCCGGGTCGCGGTCACCCGCACCTTGGTCTGGGGGGAGGAGAACGTGGTGGCGTTCTCCAGCAGCTCGGCCAGCAGGTGCACGAGGTCGGTCACGGCCTGGCCGTGGATCTCGCTCTCCGGTACACCGGTGAGCTCGATGCGCTCGTAGGACTCCACCTCGGAGGAGGCGGCGCGCAGCACGTCGACGAGCGGCACCGGCTGGTTCCAGCGGCGGCCGGGCTCCTCGCCCGCGAGGACGAGGAGGTTCTCGCCGTTGCGGCGCATACGGGTGGCCAGGTGGTCCAGCTTGAAGAGGCTGTCGAGCTGGTCCGGGTCGGCCTCGTTGTTCTCCAGGTCGGTGATGAGGGTCAGCTGGCCCTCGATGAGCGACTGGTTGCGGCGCGACAGGTTGGTGAAGATCGCGTTGACGTTGCCCCGCAGCATGGCCTGCTCGGCAGCGAGCCGGACCGCCTCGCGGTGTACCTGGTCGAAGGCGCGGGCGACCTCGCCGATCTCGTCCTGGGTGTTGATCGGGATCGGCTGCACCCGGGTGTCCACCCGGCCGGGCTCGGTCCGCGACAACTGGTCGACGAGCATCGGCAGGCGCTGCTCGGCGATGCCGAACGCGGCGGTGCGCAGCTGCCGCATCGAGCGGCTCATCTGGCGGGCCATCAGACCGGCGATGATGAAGGCGGCCAGCAGCGCGATGATCACGATCGCGGCGTTGATGATCGCGTCGTTCCTGGCGCTGGAGGAGATCTCAGCGGCCTCGGTCACCGCCTTGTCGACGAGCTCGTCCTCGACCGTGGTGTAGCCGTCGAACTTCGCCGTGGCAGCGGCCATCCAGGTCTCGGGGGTGATCCCCTTGGCCTTCAGCTGCTCGGGGCTCTTGCCCAGACCGATCTGCTGGGCCATGCCGTCGAAGACCGAACCGTCGATGCTCGGCGGCATCACGAACGGCTCGCCGGTCGCCTCGGCCCGGGTCCTGGCCTCCTTGAGCTGCGTGGCACCCTCGGCGGCCTTGCCGGCCATGACTTCCTTGAGCCGGGCCGCGTCGGCCTCCGTACCACCGGAGACGAACTCGCCGAGGGCGATCTGCTCCAGGTAGTTGTACGAGCCGAACGCCTTGACCTGGTCGTTGAACTTGCCCTGCTCCTGGCTCGGGCGCACCAGAAGGTGCATGCCGATCGAGCGCTGGAGCGATTCTGCGGCCTTGGCCAGCTCGATCGCGTAGACGGTCCGGCCGTAACTGGTGATGTTGCCCGTACCCAGGCCGAGCTCGTTGGAGAACTCCATCAGCGAGTGCTGGACCTTGGTGTAGCCCTCTTCCGTCTTCACCGGGTCCATCGCCTCGGCGTAGGCGGCCTTGCGCAGTTCGGGGAGCAGCGGCTCCTCCACCTTGAACAGCTTGAGGCGGCGCTTTAGGCCCTGCTTCTCCGGCATGTTCTGCACGGCGGCGTCGAACTGCTCCGCGGTCTCGTCCGTCTTCGCGCGCACCTGCTCCACCTCGGCGGCGGTGCGTTCGTTGGACAGCAGCGGCTGGGCGGTGAGGTCACGCTCGTTCAGCAGCGCCTGTCCGTACGCGGAGGCGGCTCGCACGACCTGCGCCGTCTTCTCCGCGTCCTGGGCCTCGTTCCAGGTGTCGATCGACCCCTTCACCTGGAAGCCGCCCATGACCAGGCCGACCAGGGCGGGTATCAGGAGGATCGCGTTCAGCCGGGTGGGCACCCGCCAGTTGCGCGGGGCCAGCCGGCTGGTGCTGCCACCTGCCGGCTCCGGCAGGGACGTGTCCGCAGGCGACGCGTCAGCGCGCGGCGGCGGGGTGAAGTTTCCCCGCTCCGACTGCGCCGCGGAGCCCTCGTTGCTTCGCCTCACTCGACCAACAACCTCTCGGCGTCGGCACCAACGTTGTGCCGGATTATTCGTTCAGGGCCGTACTGCTCAGTAGTTCGAGGCATTGCAGCATGCGGACGGGCCGCCTTCCAAACAGTCGGAATATTTGATTCCGGGTGGCCCATGTCTCGCATAAAACGGGCATAAAGAGCGAGCCCCGTCAAAAGGCGGGGCTCAGGTGAGCGCAGTGGTACTGATCGGATGCGTCGGGTGGCGTTGTGGTTCCGATTCTCTGTCGAAATGTTATGAACACGGGGGCGGATCGTGTCATAGGACACAGTCCGCCCCCGCTCGACTACAACAACTTCCGTAGATCAATCCCGAATTGCGGTCACTTGAGCCGGGCCATCAGTGCGTGCTCCACGAGCGTGATCAGACCGCTCTTGGCGTCGGCGCGGTGACGGGCGTCCGTCGTGATGATCGGTGCGTCCGGTCCGATCTGCAAGGCCTCGCGCACCTCCTCGGGGGTGTAGGGCTGGTGTCCGTCGAAGCCGTTGAGGGCGATGACGAAGGGGAGGCCGCTGTTCTCGAAGTAGTCGACCGCGGGGAAGCAGTCGGCGAGGCGGCGGGTGTCGACGAGGACGACGGCGCCGATGGCGCCGCGGACCAGGTCGTCCCACATGAACCAGAAGCGGTCCTGTCCGGGGGTTCCGAACAGGTACAGGATCAGGTCCTGGTCCAGGGTGATGCGTCCGAAGTCCATGGCCACCGTGGTGGTGGTCTTGTCCCCGGTGTGGGTCAGGTCGTCGATGCCCGCGGACGCGGACGTCATCACGGCTTCGGTGCGCAGCGGGTTGATCTCCGAAACGGCACCGACGAACGTGGTCTTACCCACGCCGAAGCCGCCCGCCACGACGATCTTCGCCGAAGTGGTAGCGCGGCCCGTGCCGCCACTAGAGCTTGCGAAGTCCACTGAGCACCCTTTCGAGCAGTGTCACATCCGGCGCGCCGCCGGCCTCTCCATTGCCCGGCTGGTGGATGGCCACCATGCCGGCTTCCGCCAGGTCCGCAACGAGGATCCTGGCCACGCCCAAGGGCATGGACAGCAGGGCCGAGACCTCGGCCACCGACTTGACCTCGCGGCAGAGGTGGCAGATCCGCTGATGCTCCGGGAGCAGGGTCCCGAGGTGAGCGGGGTCCGCTGTTGTGCTGACCAGCGCCTCTATCGCGAGCTGGTAGCGGGGCCGTGTCCGGCCGCCGGTCATTGCGTAGGGACGGACCAGCGGCTGGTCGCCTTCACCGTCGTACGACGCGTGGTGCAGTGCGCCGTACGGATCAGGTGAGGCGGGTGGCGGGGTCATGAATCCTCCGGGCGTGACAGCAGGGTGTCGCCTTGCCGTCGAAAGGGGCCGGTGAGGGGGCTGGGGCGGCCGGACGGGTGAGGGTTTTGAGTAGTACCTGGGGGGATCGTGTCAGCTGTCTGCTGCATGGCCGCCTAGTGGAGCAGACTGCCTTGTAGTTCAGCGCGGAGGTCGGGGGTGAGGACGGTCCCCGCGCGGTCGACGAGGAGTGCCATCTCGTATCCGACCAGACCGATGTCGGCGTCCGGATGGGCGAGGACGGCGAGGGACGATCCGTCGGAGATGGACATGAGGAAGAGGAATCCTCGCTCCATCTCCACAACGGTCTGGCTCACGGCGCCGCCTTCGAAGATCCGGGAGGCGCCCGCCGTCAGCGACGTCAGACCGGAGGCGACGGCCGCCAGCTGATCGGCGCGGTCGCGCGGGAAACCTTCGGACATCGCCAGCAGCAGGCCATCCGCGGAGACCACCACCGTGTGCGACACCCCTGGGGTGTTGTCCACGAAATTGGTGATCAGCCAGTTCAGATTCTGCGCGGCCTGACTCATGGGGCTCAACTAACGCTCCTGCTGGTGAGTGGGGCCGAGATGGATACTGCCGGTAGACGGACCGTTGTTGGCCTGTCGTCCCTGCTGGATGCCCCGGCGGAGATTGGTCAGACGGCCGCGTACGTCATCGGGCGCACGCGAGACCTGGGGTCCGGACTGATGATTCTGCTGCTGAGCAGTGCCCGGCACCAAATTGGCACGTGGAACACGGCGGGGAAGTCCGGACGTTGTGATCCCGCCCGCTGCGGGCTTCTTGACGCGCTCCGCCTGCCGGACGAGTTCGTCGTTCGGCGAAGTGCGCCAGGAACTGGTGGGGGCGGTGTCGGCCGCACCACGCCGTGGCATGGGCGGAGCGGGGGTGTCCGCCGCCTCCGGAGCGGCCGGTGCCTGCGGCTGCTCGGCAGCGGGCGGCTGGCCGCCCTGCTGCACGCCGTGGAACCAGTTCGTCTCCAGCGTGTCGTACAGCGGCGTACGCCCGTCCCCCGGACCGGCCGGCGGCAGGGCCTCGTGCTGCTGCGGCAGCGCAGGGCGCTGCTGCAGCTCTCCGCCGGCCGGAGCCGGCGGGAGAGGTGCGCCGAAGTCGGCGTTGTCGCGCTGACGGGGTGCGGGCATCTGCTGGTACTGCGGAGGCTGGGCTCCGTAGCCCTGGTCCTGCGACAGCGGGGCGTCGTAGTCGGGGCGGGCGAACTGGGCGGTGCTCGCCGGGTCCGGCGCCTGCGGTGCCTGCGGCGCGGAGAAGTCCGGCCGGGCGAACTCCGACGTGGCGGCGGGGCCCTGACGGTCGTTCATCGGCGGACGCTGGTGCGGCGCGTCGAAGGGCTGGTGCGGGGCGGAGGTACCCGGGCGGGCGAACCTGCCGGAGTCGGGCTCCTCGTGCCCGCGCGGAGCGTCCAACGGCGTATACGCCGGCGCGGCCTGCTCCTCGACGCCCCAGCTCGTGTTCTGGGGACGCTGCTGCTGAGGGTTGCCGCCGGGCAGCTCGGCCCGCGGCGCCCCGGTGGGCGGCAGCTGGCGGCCGGGCTGCTGGAAGCCGCCCTGGTCGCCCTGTCCGTGCTGGGCCTGCTGCGGCTGCGGAGCCTGCCGTGCGGGCGGACCGCTCTGCTGGCCCGGCTGACCCGGACCGGAGTGGCCGAACAGGTTGGGCCGGTTCGGGTCCGTACCCGCGGAGTCCTGCTGACCGCGTGCGCCCATCCGGGCACCGCCGAAGGCACCGGAGAGTCCGCCGCCCTGACGCGGGCCCTCGGGCCTGCCCTGGCTCGGCAGACCGGGAGCCTGCTGGCCGCCCGGGCCGGGGAATCCGGCGCCCGGCTGCTGGGGCTGACGGGGTCCGCCGTCGCGCGAGGGCAGCGCGGCCCGCGGACCGGAGCCCGCGCCGACCTGCCCGCGCGGCCCGGAACCGGAACCCAGGCCCTTGGCGGGAGCCGCCGGTGAACCGCCGGGACCGGGACGCTGGCCGCCGGGAGCGCCGCCACCGGCGAGGAGTCCGCCGGGAGCGCCGGGCTGCTGGCCCTGCTTGGACGGCGGCTGCTTGCCGCCGTGCGCGACCTCCATGGGCAGCATGACCAGTGCGGTCGTACCACCGGAGTCGGAGGGGCGCAGCTGGATCCGGATGCCGTGACGCAGGGACAGCCGGCCGACCACGAACAGACCCATGCGACGGGAGACCGAGACGTCCACGGTGGGCGGCGAGGCGAGCCGCTCGTTGATCGCGGCCAGGTCCTCGGGGGAGAGGCCGATGCCGGTGTCGTGGATCTCGACGAGCACACGTCCGTCGGGCAGTGCGTGACCGGTGACCCTGACCTTCGTCTGCGGGGAGGAGAACGAGGTGGCGTTCTCCAGCAGCTCGGCGAGGAGGTGCACGAGGTCGTTGACGATCCGGCCGGCCACTTCGGTGGCGGGCACCGCGGCCAGTTCGATGCGCTCGTACTGCTCCACCTCGGAGGCGGCGGCACGGAGCACGTCGACCAGCGGGACGGGACGGGTCCAGCGGCGGCCGGGTTCCTCGCCCGCGAGGACGAGGAGGTTCTCGCCGTTACGGCGCATACGGGTCGCGAGGTGGTCGAGCTTGAAGAGGGAGGACAGCTGGTCCGGGTCGGCCTCGCGCGCCTCCAGTTCGGAGATGAGCGAGAGCTGACGCTGGATGAGGCCCTGGCTGCGGCGCGAGAGGTTGGTGAACATCGCGTTGACGTTGCCTCGCAGCAGCGCCTGCTCGGCGGCCAGTCGGACAGCCTCGCGGTGCACGTCGTCGAAGGCCGCGGCCACCTGGCCGATCTCGTCCCGGGAGTGCACACCGACCGATTCGACGGAGGTGTCGACGTCCTGCGGGTCGGTCTCGGAGAGCTGCCGGACGAGCTCGGGGAGCCGGTCCTGGGCGACCCGCGTCGCGGTGTCCTGCAGCCGTCGCAGCGACCGGATCATGGACCGTGCCACGACGAAGGCGCCGACCAGCGACACACCGAGGACGATGAGGATGACCGCACCGTTGATGAGGGCGTCGCGCTGCGACTCCTCACGCAGTTCGCGGGCCTTGGTCTCCATCTCACCGAGGAGCGAGGCCTCGATGGTCTTCATGGCCTGGATCTTGTTCGAGCTCTGGTCGTACCAGTCCATGTACGTACGGGCGGCGCTGCCCTGCATGCCCAGCGGGCTGTCGAGCACCTTCTTCGCGTACATGTCCGCGGAGGTGATCTCGGGGTTGCCGTTGTCCAGCGAGGCCAGCAGCTCCGTGGCGTCGGCCCCGGTGCTCGCGTAGGTGGCCTCGAACGTCTTGCGCGTCAGGTCTTCCTTGCTGAGCGCGTTGCGTCCGAAGGTCTTGTCGTTCTCGTCGAGGTCCGCCTTGGAGCCGTCGCCCCCCGGCAGGGCCGCGGCGATGATCGCGCGCTGGACCGACGCGTACTCCTTGGAGGCCGAGAAGGCCGCCAGGGCGCGGGTGCGCTTGATCATGTCCGGGTTGCTGGTCGCCTGCGCCATGTCCTGCGAGAGGCTCAGCAGCGAGTTGATCAGCTGGCTGTACCGGTCGACCGTGTTGAGGCTGGGGGCGCCCTCGGCGTACGCGTCCTTGCGGATGCTGATGATCTGGCCGAGCTGGTTGCCGATCTGGCTGACGCTGGTGTGGATGCTGTCCAGCGCTTCGTCGCCCGGCGTGTTGCCGATCTTGTCGGTGGCCTCGAAGAAGGCGTCCTTGGCCCGGTCGGTCCGCTTCCGGGGGTCGGTGACCTTGAAGTCGGTCGCCTTCACGCCGTTCGACAGGGGGCCGGCCGACTTGTCGCGCTCCTCCTGGAGCGCGTTGGCGAGCGCCGTCGCCTGCTTGGTCATCTCGGTGAGGATCTGCATGTGCTCCAACTGGTCCATGTCGTTCATGGACTGGTTGATGCGCATTCCACCCAGGGTGGTCGCCGCGACCACGGGAAGGGCGAGCAGGGAGACGAGGCGCGTGCTGATGCGCCAGTTGCGCAGGGCCAGGCGTGAGCCGGTGCTGTTGGGACCTGCGGCCGTGGAGGGTGTGGGCGTCTCCGCGTCACTGCCGCTCGTCGTGCCCGATCGCTGTGTGCGGTCGCCGCTGTCGCCGGCTGCGGCCGGCCCGGGGTTCTGGGCGCGCTGGGGCGAGGAACCGCGGTCCGTCCCGCCGCGCGGCTCCTGTTCCGCCGGAGCGGTGCCTTCCCTCTTGAAACGTCCCTGCACTAGCGTCGCAACCTCTGGACCAGGCGTCCCCTCCGCGTTGAGCGGGTGGGACGGTGTCGGCGTCGTGGGGCGCTGGACGCGCCCCATGGTGGTCGTGAGTGACCGGCGTACTTCCCCCTCCCGCCGCCACTCGGCGCTGCGTTGCGCCCCTGCGCGCCGGGCCTGAAACCCGCGGCGGTGCGTGGAATTCCAGCACAGAGGAGGATCTCCAACAAGGCCCACGTACCGGGCTGTGACCTGGATGACACGGTGTGATGGATGAGTAACAAGCCGTGGAAGGCGTTCGGGGGCAAAACGTCCGAAGAGGGGCGGTCCTCGGGGGTGCGCCCGGTGTCCCAGACGGCATGATCGGGAGCGGAATAAGAGATTCAGTGACGCATTGTCCGTTTTGATTCCAGTGACCCGCTGCCCGTAATGGCCCGTTTGTCGGCAACTTCGTGAGCAAACTCACATGATGATCGTCGTCTCTTCCCGGCTTGCCCGGGGAATCGGATGTTTAGCCTGGCGCTTTACAGGGATAGCGAATCCGACAACCGGCGCCCTCCGGGCGCCCCAGCGACAAGGGTCCACACGGCAGATGAAGACGACGATGACGTTCCGCAACATTGCCAACCCCCGGCGCACCACCCTGGCGCACCTCAAGGACGCCGAAGCGCTGCAGAGGCCGGAGCAGCCGGAGCACGCCGTCGATCTGCCGACCCAGACGGCCAACCCCCGCCGCACCATCCTCATGGAAGCCCCCGCCGCGGTCGGCGGCTGAGTCGCGACGCCCGCGCGGGTACGACCGGGGGGACAGGTCCCGCCGCGCGCTCCCGGCGCCGGCCCCGAGCCCGCGTCGGCCCTTCCCGGCGTCCCTGCCCCGTTCGAGTCCCGTGGGCGGGGAAGGCGCTGACCGAGCGCTTCCCCCTGGTGGCCGCACGCGCCGGACGGCGCCCCTTTCGGGGCAAACCCCGCCCGGGCAAGGCGCTAGCCTGAAGCGTCAGTCTTCAGCCAGCCAGCAAGTGAGGGGCGACAGCATCCCGTGCGCATCGCCAGGTTCTCCATCGACGGCAATGTCGCCTTCGGCGCGGTCGAGGGCGACAGCCCCGACAGCCTCGTCCTCGACATCATCAAGGGCATCCCGTACGCCGACTTCGAGCTCTCCGGGACCAAGGTCCCGCTGAAGAAGGTCCGGCTGCTGCCGCCCGTGCTTCCCAACAAGGTCGTGGCCATCGGCCGCAACTACGCGGAACACGCCGCCGAGCTCGGCAACGAGGTCCCGGATGTCCCCATCACTTTCTTCAAGCCCACCACCTCGGTGATCGGCTCGGGCGACGCCATCGAGTACCCCTCCTTCTCCGACGACCTCCACCACGAGGCCGAACTGGCCGTGGTGATCGGCCGCATGTGCCGCGAGGTTCCGCGTGAGCGTGTCAAGGACGTCATCTTCGGCTACACGTGCGCCAACGACGTCACCGCCCGCGACGTCCAGCAGCGCGAGAAGCAGTGGGCCCGGGCGAAGGGCTTCGACACCTCCTGCCCGCTCGGCCCCTGGGTGGAGACCGACGTCGACCCCGGCAATCTGGCCATCCAGGCCACCGTCAACGGCGAGCAGCGCCAGCTGGGCCGCACGAGCGACATGATCCGCTCCATCGAGGACCTGGTCGTCCACATCACGGAAGCCATGACGCTGCTCCCGGGCGACGTGATCCTCACCGGAACCCCCGCAGGGGTCGGACCCCTGCACGTCGGCGACGAAGTCGCCGTCACCATCGAAGGCATCGGCACTCTCACCAACAAGGTGATCAAGCGTGGTTAACGGTCCTGTCCGTGTACGTTTCTGTCCCTCCCCGACCGGTAACCCCCACGTGGGCCTGGTCCGGACCGCTCTCTTCAACTGGGCCTTCGCCCGGCACCACCAGGGCACCCTGGTCTTCCGCATCGAGGACACCGACGCGGCCCGGGACTCCGAGGAGTCCTACGAGCAGCTGCTCGACTCGATGCGCTGGCTCGGTCTCGACTGGGACGAGGGCCCCGAGATCGGCGGCCCGCACGCCCCGTACCGCCAGTCGCAGCGGATGGACCTCTACAAGGACGTCGCCGGGAAGCTGCTGGCCGCCGGTCACGCGTACCACTGCTACTGCACGACCGAGGAGCTCGACGCCCGCCGCGACGCCGCCCGCGCGGCCGGAAGGCCGTCGGGCTACGACGGCCACTGCCGGGACCTGACCGCCGAGCAGACCGCGGCGTACGAGGCCGAGGGCCGCACCTCGATCGTCCGCTTCCGGATGCCCGACGAGGCGATCACCTTCACCGACCTGGTCCGCGGCGACATCACCGTCCAGCCGGAGAACACGCCGGACTACGGCATCGTCCGCGCCAACGGCGCCCCGCTCTACACGCTCGTCAACCCGGTCGACGACGCCCTGATGGAGATCACCCACGTCCTGCGCGGCGAGGACCTGCTGTCCTCCACCCCGCGCCAGATCGCCCTGTACCGGGCGCTCATCGAGCTGGGCGTCGCCAAGGACACCCCCGCCTTCGGCCACCTCCCGTACGTCATGGGGGAGGGCAACAAGAAGCTCTCCAAGCGCGACCCCCAGGCCTCGCTCAACCTGTACCGCGAGCGCGGCTTCCTGGCCGAGGGGCTGGTCAACTACCTGTCGCTCCTCGGCTGGTCGATCGCCGAGGACCGCGACATCTTCACCCGTGACGAGCTGGTGGCCGCGTTCGACATCGCGGACGTCAACGCCAACCCGGCACGCTTCGACCTGAAGAAGGCCGAGCACGTCAACGCGGAGCACCTGCGGATGCTCGACGTGAAGACCTTCACCGAGGCCTGCGGCCCGTGGCTGAAGGCTCCGTTCGCCCCCTGGGCGCCGGAGGCCTTCGACGCGGCGCAGTTCGCGGAGATCGCCCCGCACGCCCAGACGCGTGTGACGGTCCTCTCGGACATCACGGCCAACGTGGACTTCCTCTTCCTGGACGAGCCCGTCGAGGACGAGGCGTCCTGGGCGAAGGCCATGAAGGCGGGCTCCGACGCCCTGCTCGTCACGGCCCGCGCGAAGCTGCTCTCCGCCGAGTGGAACGCCGAGGCGCTCAAGGCCGCGGTCCTCGCCGCCGGTGAGGAGCACGGCCTGAAGCTCGGCAAGGCGCAGGCCCCGGTCCGCGTGGCCGTCACCGGCCGGACGGTCGGCCTGCCGCTCTTCGAGTCCCTGGAGATCCTTGGCCGCGAGAAGACGATCGCCCGCGTCGACGCCGCGCTGGCGAAGCTCGCCGCGTAGCTGTTCCGCACACGCCGGAGGCCGGGTTCCCCAGGGGGAGCCCGGCCTCCGGCCGTTCACGGCACCTGCGGGCCGGTACGGCCCCCGGCGGTTCCGCGGCCCAACCCCTCCGGGTGCGCGGGCGGCGGAACCGGCACCGGGAAGCCTCGCGGCGGGTAGGTTCTGGGGCATGGCGATTCGCGCGGTCCTCTGGGACGTGGACGACACGATCTTCGACTACGCGGGATCGGACCGCACCGGTCTGCTGCGGCATCTGCGGGCGGAAGGGCTGCCCGACAGTGACGAGGACCACCACGACCGCTGGATGCGCATCGCCTCCGTCCACTGGGCGCGGGTCGCCGCCGGGGAGTCCGACTGGCACGCGCACTGCCGGGACCGGGTGCGGGAGTTCCTGGACGCGGAGCTCAGCGACGGGGACGCCGAGGCGTGGTTCACCCGGTACGTCGGGCACTACGAGAGCTCCTGGGAGCTCTTCCCGGACACGGTGCCGGTGCTCGACGCCCTGGCCGGCACACACCGGCACGCGATCCTGTCGAACTCCTCCCTCGACCACCAGGAGCGCAAACTGCGGGCGCTCGGGGTGCGCGACCGCTTCGAGGTGCTGCTGTGCGCGCAGGAACTCGGCGTCTACAAGCCGGACGCCAGGGCCTTCCGCGCGGCCTGCGAGGCGATGGAGCTCGATCCCCACGAGGTGGTCTACGTCGGGGACGAGCCCGACATCGACGCCGCCGGAGCCGTGGCCGCCGGGCTCACCGGGGTCTGGCTGGACCGTCGGGGGCGGGGCGGACGGCCCGAACTCGTGCGGATCACGGGCCTCGGCGAACTCCCCGGGCTGCTCGCCGCCAATACCCGTTTTGGAGCGCCGGACACCTTCAGGTAATGTTCTTCCTGCGCCGCCCGAGCGGGCCGAAAGATCCGGCCGGGAAGCGCAGACAGAAACAAAACCCTCAGAGGTTGCGTTTCAGTGGGCTATGGTGTAATTGGCAACACTACGGTTTCTGGTACCGTCATTCTAGGTTCGAGTCCTGGTAGCCCAGCGCAAGACCGAAGTAACAAGCCCCCGTTGTGTAGCGGCCTAGCACGCTGCCCTCTCACGGCAGTAGCGCCGGTTCGAATCCGGTCGGGGGTACAGATCCTTCCCGCGAGAACACCTGGGTCGCACCCACGTTCTTGATGCAGGATCGCTAGGGCCCCCGTTGTGTAGCGGCCTAGCACGCTGCCCTCTCACGGCAGTAGCGCCGGTTCGAATCCGGTCGGGGGTACTTGTAACACCATGGGCTATGGTGTAATTGGCAACACTACGGTTTCTGGTACCGTCATTCTAGGTTCGAGTCCTGGTAGCCCAGCGCAAGACCGAAGTAACAAGCCCCCGTTGTGTAGCGGCCTAGCACGCTGCCCTCTCACGGCAGTAGCGCCGGTTCGAATCCGGTCGGGGGTACAACAGATCGATTCGAGAAGGCCCTTCACCTCGGTGAAGGGCCTTCTTCGTGTGTGACGTCGCCCCGATGCGCTGCGCGCCCCACGCGCAGCCGACCGGCCCAATCCGGCCCGTCCCGGGGTCACTTCGGCGCCCGCGCCGGCCACGGTCCGCGTCCTGTGCGGCCATGCCGGGGCGTATCACGTGCCGGCTGTCCGGTCGGCGATACCGGGCTTGCTGCGGGGAGTTGGGCAGGAAGCCGGACCGGGGCCTGCCCGGTTCCGTGCGGCTGTCCGGCTCGCCACGGACGTACGTCAGCGTCCGGTAGCGGAAGACGGAGGAGAAGCGGATGCCTTGCCGCGGCGGGGACTTCCGGCCGGGCGGGCCGTCTCGCGCGCCGTACGTCCGGGGAGCGGGCACCGGGACGCCGGGGGACGGCGGAGGGGCGTGTGTCGGAAGTAGGGGGCCGCCACGACACTGGGGCAGCCTCGGGAGCAGAGGGAGGGGCGGGCGCTACTCAGCCCGTGCGGCGCAGGGCCTCGCTCAGGCGGGCCGCCGAGTCGATGACCGCCTGGGCGTGCATCCGGCCCGGGTGGCGGGTCAGTCGCTCGATCGGTCCGGAGACGGAGACGGCGGCGACCACCCGGTTCGACGGCCCGCGCACGGGTGCCGACACCGAGGCCACGCCCGGCTCGCGCTCACCGATCGACTGGGCCCAGCCACGCCGCCGTACGCCCGACAGGGCCGTCGCCGTAAAGCGGGCCCCCTGCAGACCGCGGTGCAGGCGCTCCGGCTCCTCCCACGCCATCAGGATCTGCGCGGAGGATCCCGCCTTCATGGTGAGCGTGGAGCCGACCGGCACGGTGTCCCGCAGCCCGGACAGCCGCTCCGCCGCCGCCACGCAGATCCGCATGTCGCCCTGCCGGCGGTAGAGCTGCGCGCTCTCGCCGGTGATGTCGCGGAGATGGGTGAGTACGGGCCCGGCCGTCGCGAGGAGACGGTCCTCGCCGGCCGCGGCAGCGAGCTCCGCCAGCCGGGGGCCGAGAATGAAACGGCCCTGCATGTCCCTCGCCACCATGCGGTGGTGTTCGAGTGCCACGGCCAGCCGATGTGCCGTGGGCCGTGCGAGCCCTGTCGCCGCGACCAGCCCGGCGAGGGTGGCCGGACCGGACTCCAGGGCGCTCAATACCAGAGCTGCCTTGTCGAGAACGCCGACGCCACTAGAGTTGTCCATACGACGATACTCGCGTCTCACTCTGTGAAACGCAAGTTCAATTTTCTCCGGAAGTTGCGAACCTGTACGTGCGGCCACACGACGGCCCGTAGCCACCGCCCCGCTCGGGGGTCCGGACGGCGGCGCACCGAATCTCTAGTTGGGCCGGCGAAGACGCCGGCCGGAGGGAAAGCGATGGGTAGGACACTCGCGGAAAAGGTCTGGGACGACCACGTCGTCCGGCGCGCGGAGGGCGAGCCCGACCTTCTCTTCATCGATCTGCACCTGCTGCACGAGGTGACCAGCCCCCAGGCGTTCGACGGCCTGCGGCAGGCGGGGCGCCCGGTCCGGCGCGTCGACCTCACCATCGCCACCGAGGACCACAACACCCCGACCCTCGACATCGACAAGCCGATCGCGGACCCGGTGTCCCGCGTCCAGCTGGAGACCCTGCGCAAGAACTGCGCGGACTTCGGCGTGCGGCTGCACTCCCTGGGCGACGTCGAGCAGGGCGTCGTGCACGTGGTCGGCCCGCAGCTGGGCCTGACCCAGCCCGGCACCACGGTCGTCTGCGGCGACTCGCACACCTCCACCCACGGCGCGTTCGGTGCGCTGGCCTTCGGTATCGGCACCAGCCAGGTCGAGCACGTCCTGGCGACCCAGACGCTGCCCCTGGCCCGCCCCAGGACCATGGCGATCACCGTCGAGGGCGAACTCCCCGACAGCGTCACCGCCAAGGACCTGATCCTGGCGGTCATCGCCCGGATCGGTACCGGCGGCGGTCAGGGCTACATCCTCGAATACCGCGGCTCCGCCATCGAGAAGCTCTCGATGGAGGCCCGGATGACCATCTGCAACATGTCGATCGAGGCCGGCGCCCGCGCGGGCATGATCGCCCCCGACCGGACCACCTTCGACTACCTGCAGGGCCGCGACCACGCGCCGCAGGGCGAGGACTGGGACGCCGCCGTGGCGTACTGGGAGACGCTGCGCACCGACGACGACGCCGTCTTCGACGCCGAGGTCGTCATCGACGCGACCGAGCTGGCGCCGTTCGTCACGTGGGGCACCAACCCCGGCCAGGGCGCGCCCCTGTCGGCCAACGTCCCCGACCCCGCTTCGTACGAAGACGCCTCGGAGCGCAACGCCGCCGAAAAGGCCCTGGAGTACATGGGGTTGACCGCAGGCCAGCCGCTGCGTGAGATCAACGTCGACACCGTCTTCGTAGGTTCCTGCACCAACGGCCGCATCGAGGACCTGCGCAACGCGGCCTCGATCCTGGACGGCCGCAAAGTCGCCGACGGCGTACGGATGCTGGTCGTCCCGGGCTCGGTCCGGGTCGCCCTGCAGGCCGTCGAGGAGGGCCTGGACAAGGTCTTCACCGCCGCGGGCGCCGAATGGCGGCACGCGGGCTGCTCGATGTGTCTCGGCATGAACCCCGACCAGCTCGCCCCCGGTGAGCGCTCCGCCTCCACCTCGAACCGTAACTTCGAGGGCCGGCAGGGCAAGGGCGGACGCACCCACCTGGTCTCCCCGCAGGTCGCCGCCGCCACCGCCGTGCTGGGCCATCTGGCCTCGCCGGCCGACCTGTCCGACGTCCGTACGCCCGCCGGAGTCTAAGAGCCATGGAAGCATTCACCGCACACACCGGCCGGGCCGTCCCGCTGCGCCGCAGCAACGTCGACACCGACCAGATCATCCCCGCGCACTGGCTGAAGAAGGTCACCCGCGACGGCTTCGAGGACGGGCTCTTCGAGGCCTGGCGCAAGGACGAGAACTTCGTCCTCAACCGCCCGGAGCGCAAGGGCGCCTCGGTCCTGGTGGCCGGTCCCGACTTCGGCACGGGCTCGTCCCGTGAGCACGCGGTCTGGGCCCTGCAGAACTTCGGCTTCAAGACGGTCATCTCCTCCCGGTTCGCCGACATCTTCCGCGGTAACTCGCTGAAGAACGGTCTGTTGACCGTCGTCCTCGACCAGCAGGTCGTCGACGCGCTGTGGGACCTCGCCGAGGCCGATCCGACGGCCGAGATCACCGTCGACCTGGAGAAGCGGCAGGTCCTCGCCGAGGGAATCACCGCCGACTTCGAGCTCGACGAGAACGCCCGCTGGCGACTGCTGAACGGTCTCGACGACATCAGCCTCACCCTTCAGAACGAAGCGGACATTGCGACTTACGAGGCGGCCCGGCCGTCCCACAAGCCGCGCACCATTAACGCCTGAGCAGCGCTTTTCCCGAACTGCGCCCCCTGCCTTCCGGCAGGGGGCGCAGTCGCTTGTTGAGACCCCCTCGGGCGACAACTCGCCCCAGATGGCACAATCGGTGCATGGAACGCGACAGCCAACTCGAGCTCTATGGCCTCGTCGCCGACCGATTGAAGGAAGCGCACGCAAGGGTGCGCACACTGCAAGTCCCGGAGGGCGTAAGGATGGCGCTGTCCCGGAAGCTGCTGGTCGTCACGGCCGCGGCTAAGCACGATCTCCCTGACGCGGCAAGGCGTCTGGACCGGTTGATGAAGGACCTCGACGAGGGCCGATTCCCCGAAGGTGACTGACTCTGCGGAACAGCGCAGCGGTCGACTTCGTTGCGGCACTAGGGTGATTAGCCCGTTTCGTGTTTGATTTGCGGTATATATCTGCCTAACGTGCGAAAAGCCTGAACAGTATCGTTCCGGCAATGTCTCCGAAGGGGAAGACGTGAACAAGGCGCAGCTCGTAGAAGCGATTGCAGACAAGGTCGGCGGCCGTCAGCAGGCCGCGGACGCTGTCGATGTGGTGCTCGACGCGATCGTCCGTGCGGTTGTCGCGGGGGATCGTGTATCGGTCACCGGCTTCGGCTCGTTCGAGAAGGTCGACCGCCCCGCCCGGTACGCCCGCAACCCGCAGACGGGTGAGCGCGTCCGGGTCAAGAAGACGTCCGTGCCCCGTTTCCGTGCGGGACAGGGCTTCAAGGACCTGGTGAGCGGCTCGAAGAAGCTCCCCAAGAACGATGTCGCGGTGAAGAAGGCGCCCAAGGGCAGCCTCTCCGGCGGATCTTCCACGCGCACGACGGCGAAGGCGGCCGCCAAGAAGGCCACCGCCAAGAAGGCCACGGCGCGCAGGACCACGGCGGCGGCGGCGAAGAAGACCACGGCTGCTGCCGCGGCGAAGAAGACCACGGCGAAGAAGACCACCGCCACGGCGAAGAAGGCCACGGCGACGGCGAAGAAGGCGGCGCCGGCGAAGAAGGCGGCGACCACCAAGAAGGCGGTCGCCACCAAGACGGCGCCCGCCAAGAAGACCACGGCGAAGAAGGCGCCCGCGAAGAAGACCACGGCACGCACGACCACCGCCAAGAAGGTCACCGCACGTAAGAAGTGAGACCGGGCACCGCTCGTTCCTCACACGCGCCGGGCCGGGCTCCCCGAGGGGAGCCCGGCCCGCGGGCTGTCAGGGCACCGGGGGAGCGGCTCAGAACGTCTGCAGCGTCACCAGGGTGATGCGCATCGACGCGCCCGTGCCCTCGGTCTCGATCCGCACCCGCTGTCCCGGGCGCAACAGCCGCAGGCCGCCCGCGTCGAAGGCGGGGGCGTCGAAGTCCACCGGGGTGCCGTCGTCGAGCAGGACACTGCCGGTGCGGTTCTCGGAGTCGTACGTGAACGAGGTCGCCTGCATGGGCGGAACCCTATCGGTCCGCGGCGGGCGCCATCGAGGCGCTCAGCCCCGCGGTGTACGGCCCCACACCCAGCGTCAGCGCCTCCCGCAGATCGTCACCCGTGTCCACGTCCCTGCGGACCGAGTCGAGACCGGGAGCCGTGATCTCCACCGCGCCCGACGCGAGATGCCCGGCACGGGACGGCCCGCCGAAAACCGGCCGCAATTCCGTACCCGGCGCCGCCGAAAGGAAAGTGGTGCCGATTCCCTGTGCATCGGAGACGAATGCGCGAGGGAATGCGGAGGAGAAATCGAGCACGCGCGCCAATTCCTCCGGGCGCAGCGCCGGGAGATCCGCGTTGAGAGCGGCCACCGCGGCGCCGGGACGACGGGCGCGCACCGAGCGGACGCCGTGCTCCAGAGCCGCGTTGAGCCCGGCGGCCGGCGCGTCCGCCACCGTGCGCGCACCGAGCGCGGCCAGCGCCGCACCGGCCGCCGGGTCATCCGTGACGACCACCACATCCCGCACCGCCCGGCAGTACAGGGCGGCGGACACCGTGTCCTGGGCGAACGCCAGGGCGAGTCGCGGACGCAGATCCTCGCCCGCCGCCCGCCCCAACCTGCTCTTGGCCCGTGCGAGCGGTTTCAGCGGGACGACCAGGGACCAGGAACCGGTCGGGTCGGTGTTCGTGGCGATCTCCCCCTCCGTACGCGTCAGGACTTATTCTCGCCTGCCGGTGCGACAACCCGGAGGTCCGCCCCCGCACGTGAGGCGTACGGTGTTCTCCACACAGCAGGGCCTGGGGGCGCGAGATCGCCGCGGTAAGCCGGGCAGAGGTCAGTTCCTAGAGAAAGGCATCCGAGTGTCCCGCCGTAGAATCGGCTTCTGGTACCGGCTGGCGGCCGTCATCGCAAAACCCCCCCTGGTGGTTCTGTTCAAGCGCGACTGGCGCGGAATGGAGCACATTCCCGCCGACGGCGGATTCATCACCGCGGTCAATCACAACTCGTATCTGGACCCGCTTTCGTATGGGCACTTCCAGTACAACACCGGCCGTGTCCCGCGGCTCCTCGCGAAGGCCGGACTGTTCAGGACGCCCTTCGTCGGAATGATCCTCCGCGGCACGGGACAGATCCCCGTCTACCGCGAGACGACCAATGCGCTGGACGCTTTCCGCGCCGCCGTCGCCGCCATCGAGCGGGGTGAATGCGTCGCCTTCTACCCGGAGGGCACCCTGACCCGCGACCCCGACATGTGGCCGATGGCCGGCAAGACCGGCGCCGCCCGTGTCGCGCTGTTGACCAAGGCGCCCGTCATTCCCGTCGCGCAGTGGGGCGCCAACCTCGCGATGCCGCCGTACGCCAGGGAGGAGAAGCTCCGGCTGTTCCCCCGCAAGACCCTCCAGGTGCAGGCGGGACCCCCGGTCGACCTCTCCCGTTTCCACGGGATCGAGCCGACGCCCGAGGTGCTGCGCGAGGCGACCGAGGTCATCATGGCCGCGATCACCGCCCAGCTGGAAGAGGTGCGCGGCGAGAAGGCACCCGTGGCGCTCTACGATCACCGCAAGGCCCGTGCTGAACAGCGGCGCAAGGCAGAGGGAAAGGGACCCACGTGACGCACCCCGCAAAAGCGGCCGTCTTCGGAACCGGCTCATGGGGTACGGCATTCGCCATGATCCTCGGTGACGCCGGATGCGAGGTCACCCTCTGGGGCCGCCGCGCCGAGGTCGCCGACGCCATCAACACGACCCGTACCAACCCGGACTACCTGCCGGGAATTGAGCTTCCGGACTCCGTCCGGGCCACCACCGACGCCGCCGAGGCGCTGCGCGGTGCCGACTTCGCGGTCCTGGCCGTGCCCTCGCAGACGTTGCGCGCCAACCTCGCGGACTGGGCACCGCACCTGGAGTCCCGCACCGTGCTCGTCTCCCTGATGAAGGGCGTCGAACTCGGCACGGCCAAGCGGATGAGCGAGGTCATCCAGGACGTCACCGGGGTCGCCCCGGACCGCATCGCCGTCGTCACCGGTCCCAACCTGGCCAAGGAGATCGCCGAGCGGCGCCCCGCCGCGGCCGTCGTGGCCTGCTCGGACGAGTCCGTGGCGCAGCGCCTCCAGGCCGCCTGCCACACCCCGTACTTCCGGCCCTACACCAACACCGACGTGGTCGGCTGCGAACTCGGCGGCGCCGTCAAGAACGTCATCGGCCTCGCCGTGGGCATCGCCGACGGCATGGGCCTCGGCGACAACACCAAGGGCTCGCTCATCACCCGCGGCCTCGCCGAGACCACCCGCCTGGGCGTCGCCATGGGCGCCGACCCGCTGACCTTCTCCGGACTCGCCGGTCTAGGCGACCTGGTGGCGACCTGCTCGTCCCCGCTGTCGCGCAACCACACCTTCGGCACCAACCTCGGCCGCGGGATGACGCTCCAGGAGACCGTCGCCGTCACCAAGCAGACCGCCGAGGGCGTCAAGTCCTGCGAATCCGTGCTGGATCTGGCGCGCAGGCACGGCGTCGACATGCCCCTCACCGAGACCGTCGTCGGCATCGTCCACGAGGGCAAGCCGCCGATGGTCGCGCTCAAGGAACTGATGGCGCGCAGCGCCAAGCCCGAGCGGCGCTGACTCCGCCCTTACCAGCAGGTACGCTCGTCGCGATATGAGCAGCCAGAACCTCCCCCAGAGCCCTGAGAGCGCCGTGAGCCCCGAGCAGCGCCGCAAGCCGCGCGTGGCGGTCGTGTTCGGCGGCCGGAGCTCCGAACACGGAATCTCGGTCGTCACCGCCGGTGCCGTGATGAGCGCCATCGACCGGACGAAGTACGACGTCCTGCCGATCGGCATCACCACGGACGGCCGTTGGGCCCTCACGGCCGACGATCCGGCCCGCATGGCCATCGCGGACCGCCGGGTACCGAACGTGGACCAGCTGGCCGACTCCGCAGGAGCCGTGGCGCTCTCCGTGGACCCCGGCAACCGCGAGGTCGTGTACAGCGAACCGGGCGCGGTTCCCACGGTGCTCGGCGAGGTCGACGTCGTCTTCCCCGTGCTGCACGGCCCGTACGGCGAGGACGGCACGCTCCAGGGATTCCTGGAGCTGTCCGGTGTGCCGTACGTCGGCGCCGGCGTCCTCGCCTCGGCGGTCGGCCAGGACAAGGAGTACATGAAGCGGGTGTTCATCTCCTTCGGGCTGCCGGTCGGCCCGTACGAGGTCGTCCGTCCCCGTGAATGGGAGTCGGACCGCCCCGCCGCCCGTAAGCGCATCATGGAGTTCGCGGCCGAACACGGCTGGCCGCTCTTCGTGAAGCCCGCCCGGGGTGGCTCCTCCGTCGGCATCACCAAGGTCGACGACGCCGCCGGACTCGACGAGGCGATCGAGGAGGCCCGCAGGCACGACCCGAAGTTCCTCGTGGAGTCCCTGCTGCGCGGCCGCGAGATCGAGTGCGGTGTCCTGGAGTTCGAGCACGGTCCGCGCGCCAGCGTGCCCGCCGAGATCCCGCCGGTCACCGCGCACGACTTCTACGACTTCGAGGCCAAGTACATCGACTCGGCGGCCGGCCTGGTGCCCGCGCCGCTCACCGAGGAGCAGACCGCCGAGGTCCAGCGCCTCGCCGTCGAGGCCTTCGAGGCCACCTCCTGCGAGGGCCTGGTGCGCGCCGACTTCTTCCTCACCGAGGACGGCACGTTCGTCATCAACGAGATCAACACCATGCCCGGCTTCACGCCCATCTCGATGTACCCGCGCATGTGGCAGGAGAGCGGCGTGAGCTACCAGGAGCTGGTGGACCGGCTCATCCAGGCGGCTCTCGGCCGCTCCACCGGGCTCCGCTGACCCGGACTCCCGTGCCCCTCTCCCCGCACACCGGCGGGGAGAGGCACTAGAGACTCTCGGGAATCGTCTTTCCGACGGGTACGGCGAACGCGGACAGCGGAGTGATGTCATGGGCGTACTCCACCCCGAGCGTCACCTCGACATACGCCTTGCGGTACGTGGTCGTGAACCGCGGACCGGCGCCATCCCGCTGCTCCAGCAGCCAGTTGACGCCGTCCGCGTCGATCCCCTTGGACTGGGCATCGTCCATCTTCGCGGGCCGGGGGACGCCGCAGCGCAGTACGATCGCCCCGTCCCCCCAGCCGGCTGTCAGCACCGAATCCGGTCCGGGATCACTCCGTTCCAGACCAGTGATGGTCTTCGGCAGCTCCATGTGCAGCTCCCCGCAGTACGCGGCGGCCTCCGACGACGGTGTGGGAACCGTGACCGAGGGCTGCGCACCGGCGAGGGAGCAGCCCGCCGCGGTCAGGGCGACCAGGGCGGCGGACGGACCGAGAAGTGCGGAGCGGCGGGACCGGGGGCGGGTGTGCGTCACCGGACCAGCGTAGACGGGGGTCAGAGGTGAACGACCGGGCAGGTCAGGGTCCGTGTGATGCCGTCCACCTGCTGGACCTTGGCGACCACCATGCGGCCGAGCGCGTCGACCGTGTCGGCCTGCGCGCGCACGATCACGTCGTAGGGGCCTGTGACGTCCTCTGCCTGGATGACTCCCGGAAGCTTGGCGATGGTCTCGGCGACGATCGACGCCTTGCCCACCTCGGTCTGGATAAGGATGTACGCCTGTACCACGGAACCTCCAGGGCGGCCACGAGGATCATGTGGGGGAAAGGGACGCCACGTTATCGCGTCGCCGAGGGCCGCGGGGAGACCTGCGGGCCGGTTGACGCCCCAGCGTGGCGCTCGCACCACAGAAGTTGACGTATCTCTTGACGGTACCGACAGCAGTGAGGGCTCGCGACCGCAAGCCCGCCGGAGCGGAAGAGGGACAGCGATGCCCGTACGTCCCGGGGCTGCCGGCTCCCGTCGTCGGCCTGTCGGCGGTCCGGACCTCCGGCCGCTGAAGCAGCCCGGACAGGTGTCCGGTGCGATAAATGAGAGGTGAGACTCGGTGAAGGGAACCGTGGGCGAGTTGGGGGAGTTCGGGCTCATCAGAGAGCTCACTTCCCGGCTCACCACCACTCCGGCGGTACGGCTGGGACCCGGCGACGACGCCGCGGTCGTGGCCGCTCCCGACCGCAGGGTCGTGGCCAGTACGGACATCCTGCTGGAAGGGCGGCACTTCCGCCGCGACTGGTCGACGGCGTACGACGTCGGCCGCAAGGCGGCGGCACAGAACCTGGCCGACATCGCGGCCATGGGCGCCGTGCCCACCGCGCTGCTCCTCGGACTCGTCGTACCCGCCGACCTCCCGGTCACCTGGGCCGCCGAGCTGATGGACGGGCTGCGTGACGAGTGCCAGGTCGCCGGTGCGGCGGTCGTCGGCGGTGACGTGGTCGGCGGCGACACCATCACCGTGGCGATCACCGCGCTCGGCGACCTGCGCAACCACGAACCCGTCACCCGGGGCGGCGCACGGCCCGGTGACGTCGTGGCCGTCACGGGCTGGCTCGGCTGGTCCGCCGCCGGGTTCGCCGTGCTATCCCGCGGATTCCGCTCGCCCCGTGCCTTCGTGGAGGCACACCGGCGCCCCGAACCGCCGTACCACGCGGGCCCCGCGGCGGCCGGACTCGGTGCCACGGCCATGACCGACGTCAGTGACGGGCTCGTCGCCGACCTCGGGCACATCGCCGACGCCAGCCAGGTCCGGATCGATCTGCGCTCCGGACTCATCGACATCCCCTCGCAGATGTCCGACATCGGGCAGGCCGTCGGCGTCGACCCGCTGCAGTGGGTGCTCACCGGGGGAGAGGACCACGCGATCGTGGCCACGTTCCCGCCGGACGTGAAGCTCCCGGCCCGCTGGAAGGTGATCGGCGAAGTCCTCAACCCCTCCGCGCTGCCCCAGGTCACCGTCGACGGGGCGCCCTGGACGAGCAAGGGCGGCTGGGACCATTTCGGGTCCATCGAGGACGCCCAGTAGATTCCGGGGCATGACCGCACCCCTCGCCGTACCGCCCCGTGTGCTCACCGTCGCCGGATCCGATTCCGGCGGCGGTGCCGGCATCCAGGCCGACCTCAAGACGATGCTGGCGCTCGGCACCCACGGAATGAGCGTGCTGACCGCGGTGACCGCGCAGAACTCACTGGGCGTGCAGGGCGCGTGGGAGCTCCCCGCCGAAGCCGTACGCGCCCAGTACCGCAGCGTCGTCGACGACATAGGCGTCCAGGCCGTGAAGACCGGAATGCTGGCATCGGCCGTACTCGTGGACACCGTCGCCGGACTCCTCGCGGAGACGGACGCACCCGTCGTCGTCGATCCCGTCGGGATCTCCAAGCACGGGGACGCCCTGCTGGCCGCCGAGGCCCTCGACTCCGTACGCGAACGACTGCTGCCCGTCGCGACGGTGGCCACCCCGAACCTCGACGAGGTGACCCAGCTCACCGGTCTCACGGTCACCGACGAGCCGGGCATGCGGCGGGCCGCCGCCGCGATGCTCTCCTACGGGCCGCGGTGGGTGGTCGTCAAGGGCGGTCATCTGCCGGGCGAGGCCGTGGACCTGCTGACGGACGGCAGCGAGGAACACTGGCTGCGCGCCCCGAGGCACGACAATCGGCACACCCACGGCACGGGCTGCACCCTGGCTTCAGCGATCGCCTGCGGACTCGCCCGCGGCCAGGACGTGCCGACGGCGGTGCGGGCGGCGAAGGACTACGTCACCGGTGCCATCGCGGCGGGATTCGCACTGGGCGGCGGCATTGGCCCCGTCGACCACGGCTGGGCGTCCCGCACCCGCTGACCGCACAGGGCACAGCAAAAAGCCGGTCCACCGAGGTGGACCGGCTTTTTGGGCAACCGGAAGGCTGCGCTACGACGAGACGTCAGCGCGCGACCTTGCCGGCCTTGATGCACGAGGTGCAGACGTTGAGCCGCTTCGGCGTCCGACCGACCACGGCACGCACGCGCTGGATGTTGGGATTCCAGCGACGGGACGTACGGCGGTGCGAGTGCGAAATGCTGTTGCCGAAGCTCGGCCCCTTGCCGCAAACGTCGCAGTTGGCAGCCACGGGTCACTCCAAAGACTTCAGATGCACTTACAGTGAATTCCGGCGCGCCGGAATCATTTTACTGAAGTGGCGGTACCGGAGGAATGGCCCGACTCTCGCCGGGCAACCGAAGCAGCATACAACGCCTGCGTCGGGGATACGAAACTACCACGGTTGGCCGGGCCGCCGGCCCCACCCCTGTCCCCGCCCGGGGCACCGCGCGAGGACTACTCTGCGGTGCAGCCAGCCCCCGGCCGCCCCAAGGAGGACCCACGGTGCCGCAGTCCCCCGACGCCCTGGACGCCGTCGCGGTGCGCACCTGGTGCTCACTGGCGCTGGAGGCCCTGGGACGCGAGCGCGAGGCGATCGACGCGATCAACGTCTATCCCGTCGCGGACGGGGACACCGGCACCAACCTCTACCTGACCGTGGAATCGGCGGCGGCGGCCGTCGAAGCCGTCTTCGAGGCCCACGCGACCGGTTCCACCGTGCCGGCCCCCGCCGACGCCGTACGCGCCATGGCGCACGGCGCCCTGATCGGCGCCCGCGGGAACTCCGGCACCATCCTGGCCCAACTGCTGCGCGGCATGGCGGGCGTACTGGCCGAGGCCGGTGACGCGGATCACCTGCGCACCGCCCTCGCCGAGGCCGCCGCCGCCGCCCGGCTGGCCGTGGCCCACCCCGTCGAGGGCACGGTGCTGACCGTCGCCACCGCGGCCGCCGAGGCCGCCGGGGGCACCGAGGCCGGCGCCGGCCTCACCGCCGTGCTCGACGCCGCCTGTGAGGGGGCGCGCGCGGCCCTGGCCGCGACGCCCGGCCAGCTCGCCGTCCTCGGCCGCGCGGGCGTCGTGGACGCGGGCGGACAAGGGCTCGTGACCGTGCTCGGGGCGCTGCTGGAAGCGGTCGGCGGACAGGCCCCGCCGCGCACCCCGCAGCCGGCCCCCGACACCCTGCCCAGGACCGGCGACTGCGCCCCGGAGGGCCCGGACGACGGTCCCGCCTTCGAGGTGATCTACCTGCTGGAGGCCCGCGACGAGGCCGTCGGCCGGCTGCGGAGCCGGCTGGACGCGCTGGGCGACTCCCTCGTCGTGGTCGGCGGCGACGGCCTGTGGAACGTCCACGTCCACGTCGACGACGCCGGGGCGGCCGTGGAGGCCGGGGTCGAGGCAGGCCGGCCCTACCGGATCCGGATCACCCACTTCGCCGCCGACCGTGTCCGGGCGCGCCGGGAGCCCGCCCAGCGCGCCGTCGTCGTGGTGGTCCCCGGCGACGGGCTCTCCGTCCTCTGCACGGAGGCCGGCGCGACCACCGTGCTGGCCCGCCCCGGGGAGCCGCCCGCCAGCGGCGAACTGGTCGACGCGATCCGCCGGGCCCACGCCCGCGAGGTGGTCCTGCTGCCCAACGACGCGGACCTGCGCCACACCGCCGCCGCGGCCGCCGAGCAGGCCAGGGCGGAAGGCGTCCGCGTCGCCCTCGTGCCCACCCGCGCCGCGGTCCAGGGCATCGCCGCGCTGGCCGTCCACGAACCGGACCGCAGCTTCGACGAGGACGTGGTCGCGATGACCGCGGCGGCCGGCGCCACCCGGTACGCCGAACTGGCCGTCGCCGAACGCCAGTCCTGGACCATGGCCGGCATCTGCCAGGCCGGCGACATCCTGGGTCTGATCGACGGGGACGTCGCCGTCATCGGCGAGGAGGTCCCCGGCACCGCCCGTACGGTCCTGGACCGGATGCTGTCGGCGGGCGGCGAGCTCGTCACCCTGGTCCTGGGCGAGGACGTCCCCGACGCCCTGGCCGACGCACTGCGGGAACACGTCAGGGAGGGACACCCGGCCGTCGACACCGTCGTCTACCGGGGCGGCCACCAGGCGGCGCCCCTGCTGATCGGCGTGGAGTAGCCGGTGCCCGGTGCGGCGCCCTTCGGCGGTGTCAGTGCAGTGGTGTGCAATGGACCACGTGTCCGCGTTCGATGAACCCCTCAAGAAGCTGCTCGGCGGAGCCACCGCGAAGGTGATGGCCGAGCACCTCGACCTGCACACGGTCGGCGACCTGCTGCACCACTACCCCCGGCGCTACGAGGAGCGGGGCCGCCTCACCGCACTGACCGAACTCCCGCTGGACGAGCACGTGACGGTCGTCGCGCAGGTCGCCGACGCGCGGATCATGATGTTCAACAACGGCCGCGGCAAACGCCTCGAGGTCACCCTCACCGACGGCAGCGGCAGGCTCCAGCTGGTCTTCTTCGGACACGGCGTCCACAAACCGCACAAGGAGCTGCTCCCCGGCCGGCGCGCGATGTTCGCGGGCAAGGCCTCCGTGTTCAACCGGAAGATGCAGCTCGCCCACCCCACGTACCAGCTCCTCGACGCCCAGGACGAGGACGAGGCGACCGAGGCCGTCGACGCCTTCGCCGGGCAGCTCCTGCCGATCTACCCCGCCTGCAAGCAGCTCGACTCCTGGCGGATCGCCAAGGCCGTCGACACCGTCCTGCCCAGCGCGCAGGACGCCGTCGACCCCCTGCCCGCGACGCTCCGGGACGGACGCGGATTCGTCCCGCTCCCCGAGGCACTGCTCAAGATCCACCGCCCGCGCACCAGGGCGGACGTCGAGGCCGCGAAGGAGCGCCTCCGGTGGGACGAGGCCTTCGTCCTCCAGGTCGCGCTCGCCCGCCGCCGCTACGCGGACACGCAGCTGCCCGCGGTGGCCCGCAGATCCGTCCCCGGCGGGCTGCTCGACGCCTTCGACGCCAAGCTGCCCTTCACGCTCACCGAGGGCCAGCACAAGGTCACCGCGGAGATCTTCGGTGACCTGGCGACCGAGCACCCGATGCACCGGCTGCTGCAGGGCGAGGTGGGTTCGGGGAAGACGATGGTGGCCCTGCGCGCGATGCTCACCGTCGTCGACGCGGGCGGCCAGGCGGCGATGCTCGCCCCCACCGAGGTGCTCGCCCAGCAGCACCACCGCTCCGTCACCGAGATGATGGGCGAACTCGCGGAGGGCGGGATGCTCGGTGGCTCCGACCGGGGCACCAAAGTGGTGCTGCTCACCGGGTCGATGGGAGTCCCCGCCCGCCGCCGGGCGCTGCTCGATCTGGTGACCGGCGAGGCCGGGATCGTCATCGGCACGCACGCGCTGATCGAGGACAAGGTGCAGTTCCACGACCTCGGCCTGGTCGTCGTCGACGAGCAGCACCGCTTCGGCGTGGAACAGCGGGACGCCCTGCGCTCGAAGGGCAAGCAGCCGCCGCACCTGCTCGTCATGACGGCCACACCCATTCCCCGTACGGTCGCGATGACCGTCTTCGGGGACCTGGAGACCTCCGTCCTCGACCAGCTCCCGGCAGGCCGGTCTCCCATCGCCAGCCACGTCGTGCCCGCCAAGGACAAGCCGCACTTCCTCGACCGTGCCTGGGAGCGCGTCCGGGAGGAGGTGGAGAACGGCCACCAGGCGTACGTGGTCTGCCCCCGCATCGGGGACGACGCCGACGAGGCCGCGGAGAAGAAGAAGGGGAAGAAGGAGGCCGCCCCGGAGGACGGCGCGGAGAAGCGCCCGCCCCTCGCCGTGCTGGAGATCGCCGAACAGCTCCGCAAGGGCCCGCTGGCCGGCCTCCGCGTCGAA
This sequence comes from Streptomyces clavifer, assembly GCF_036345975.1. Taxonomy (NCBI): domain Bacteria; kingdom Bacillati; phylum Actinomycetota; class Actinomycetes; order Kitasatosporales; family Streptomycetaceae; genus Streptomyces; species Streptomyces clavifer. The sequence goes on from NZ_CP107793.1 coordinate 5,390,168, forward strand.
GTGCTGCACGGCAGGATGCACCCCGACGACAAGGACGACGTGATGCGCCGGTTCGCCGCCGGCCGGGCCGACGTCCTGGTCGCCACCACCGTCATCGAGGTCGGGGTGAACGTCCCGAACGCCACCGCGATGGTGATCATGGACGCCGACCGTTTCGGCGTCTCCCAGCTGCACCAGCTGCGCGGCCGTGTGGGGCGCGGCTCGGCCCCCGGGCTCTGCCTGCTGGTCAGCGAGGCCCACGAGGCGAGTCCCGCCCGGGCCCGGCTCTCCGCCGTCGCTGCCACGCTCGACGGCTTCGAACTGTCCCGGATCGACCTCGAACAGCGACGCGAGGGCGATGTCCTCGGCCAGGCGCAGTCCGGCGTCCGCTCCTCGCTGCGGGTGCTGAGCGTCATCGACGACGAGGAGGTCATCGCGGCGGCCCGCGAGGAGGCCGTCCGCGTCGTCGCGGACGACCCCGCGCTGGAGCGGCTCCCCGAGCTGCGCACCGCGCTGGACGCGCTCCTGGACAAGGACAGGGAGGAGTACCTCGACAAGGGGTGACCGGGGGCGGATCCGCACCGACGCCATATCGTGGGGGCACGGCACGCGTCCCGTCCTGCGTGCCGCCCGCGACCCGAGGACCACACACCCATGACCCGCGTGATCGCCGGCTCGGCCGGTGGACGCCGCCTGGCCGTACCGCCCGGCACCGGCACCCGCCCCACCTCCGACCGAGCGCGCGAGGGACTCTTCTCCACGTGGGGAGCGCTCCTGGGCACCCTCGACGGCATCCGTATCGCCGACCTGTACGCGGGATCCGGCGCCGTCGGCCTGGAGGCGCTCTCCCGCGGGGCGGTCCACGCGCTGCTCGTCGAGGCCGACGCCGGGGCCGTGCGCACCATCCGTGACAACGTCCGCACGCTGGGTCTTCCGGGTGCCGAGGTCCGGGCGGGCAAAGCGGAGCAGATCGTGACAGGACCGGCGCCGGCGGACCCGTACGACGTGGTGTTCCTGGACCCGCCGTACGCCGTCACCGATGGCGATCTTGGCGAGATACTGCTCACACTCCGTGCTCAGGGGTGGCTCACGGCCGATGCCCTCGTCACGGTGGAACGGAGCACCAGAGGCGGAGAATTCGACTGGCCCGAGGGATTCGAGCCGCTGCGGGCCCGTCGCTACGGCGAGGGAACGCTTTGGTACGGTCGCGCCGCCTCTACGTGCGAAGACGCACGATGACCGCATCGGAGAGGGAGGGAACCACGTTGCGCCGCGCCGTCTGTCCGGGGTCGTTCGACCCCATCACCAACGGGCATCTCGACATCATTGGCCGAGCCTCGAAGCTGTACGACGTCGTGCACGTCGCCGTGATGATCAACCAGTCCAAGAAGGGGCTGTTCACGGTCGACGAGCGGATGGAGCTGATCCGCGAGGTCACCGCCGACTGCGGCAACGTCGAGGTCGAGTCCTTCCACGGCCTGCTGGTCGACTTCTGCAAGCAGCGCGACATCCCGGCGATCGTGAAGGGCCTGCGCGCCGTGAGCGACTTCGACTACGAGCTGCAGATGGCCCAGATGAACAACGGGCTCTCGGGGGTCGAGACGCTCTTCGTGCCGACGAATCCGACCTACAGCTTCCTGTCGTCCTCGCTGGTCAAGGAGGTCGCCACCTGGGGCGGCGACGTGTCGCACCTGCTGCCGCCCCCGGTCCACACGGCCCTCGTGGAGCGGCTCGGCCAGAAGTGAAGTGCTGACCGACCGTCACCAGGTGTCGGACGGGAGGCGCCTGGCCTTACAGTCGTCCCGTCCGTCTCCAACAGCAGCAGAGAGTGGCGAGCACACGGTGGACGTGCAGAAGAAGCTCGACGAGATCGTCGAAACGGTCGGGAACGCCCGCTCCATGCCCATGTCGGCATCCTGCGTGGTCAACCGCGCCGAGCTGCTCGCGATGCTCGAGGAGGTCCGGGAGGCCCTGCCCGGCTCGCTCGCCCACGCCCAGGAGCTCATCGGCGGCCGTGAGCAGCTCGTCGAGCAGGCCCGGCAGGAGGCCGAGCGGATCGTCGAGTCGGCCCGGGCCCAGCGGGGCTCGCTGATCTCCGACACCGAGATCGCCCGGCAGTCCCGGGCCGAGGCCGACCGCATCCTGTCGGAGGCCCGCAGGGAGGCCGACGAGGTCCGCGGCGAGGCCGACGAGTACGTCGACAGCAAGCTCGCCAACTTCGAAGTGGTCCTCACCAAGACCATCGGCTCCGTCGACCGGGGCAGGGAGAAGCTCCTGGGCCGCAGCGACGGGGTCGACGCGCAGGGCTACGAGGACCCGGACTTCGCCGAGGCGCCGGAGCGCAGCGCGGACCCCGAGACGCTCAAGCGCCGCGCGGACGACTACGTCGACGCCAAGTTCGGTGCCTTCGAGGCCGTACTGGCCAAGACCCTGGAAGCGGTCGGCCGCGGCCGGCAGAAGCTCCACGGCAGGGTCGCCTCCGACGACCTGGGCGCGCACATGGCGGCCCAGGACGCCGCGGGAAACCACCTGCGCACCAGTGACGAGGACCACTGGGCGGGTCTGGCCGAGCTGTCCACCCCGGAACCGCAGCACGTTCCCCAGCAGCCCGGGTACGCCGAGCCCGCACAGCCGGACTATGCGCCGGTGGCGGACTACGCGCCGGTGGCGGACTACCAGGACGCCGCGCAGACCGGTTTCCCGGCGCAGGCCCAGCCCGAGCCGCAGTACGCGCAGACGTACGCCTACCAGGACCAGCCGCTCCAGGCCGACCCCTACGCCGGCTACCAGCAGCAGCCCGACCCGTACGCCGGTTACCAGCAGCAGGGCTACGACCCGAACCAGGTGCACGGGCAGCCCCAGCAGGAGTACGACTGGCAGCAGCAGCAGCAGCAGGCCCAGGCGCCCGCGCAGCAGGGCGGGAGCACGCTCGACGAGACCAGCCTGTTCGACACCAGCATGATCGACCTGGAACAGCTGCGCCGGTACGAACAGGGTCGCTGAGCCGGAGCGGAGCCGGGCTGCCGCAGGGCGGAAGGACCGGATTGGGAGCTGGGCGGTACGTCCAGTATCCTGGATCCTCGGTCGCGCGTATGTCCGCGATCCCGGCTGCCCGCTTTCCCTTCGGATCGGGGGCGGTCCGTCCGGAAGCTGCACATTGCACATGAGTTCGAAAGCAGGAAAAGCCCTGAACGGTCACCTCGACCACCGCAACCCCCTCGTGTTCGATACGCGCGAGTTGGGTCGGCGTCCCGGTGCCCTGAAGCGGCTCACCCGCTCGGTGGAAGCGCCGAAGGACCTCGGTATCGACGGGGTCATCGGCGTGCCGGAGAACGCGCCCCTGGAGCTGGACCTCCGACTCGAATCCGTCATGGAAGGGGTGCTTGTCACAGGCACCGCCCGTGCGACGGTCGAGGGGGAGTGCGTAAGGTGTCTGGAGCCGCTGCGCCTTCGGGTCGAAGCGGACTTCCAGGAAATGTTCTCGTACCCTGACGCCGATGACCGGAACCGCAGCAGGACCGCGGATCCGGTCGACGACGCCGAGGACGACGAGGACAGGTTCTTCCTCGAGGACGGCTTGTTCGACCTCGAGTCTGTGCTGCGTGACGCGGTGGTGCTCGCACTGCCGCTGCAGCCGGTGTGCAAGGAGACCTGTGCCGGTCTGTGTTCCGAGTGCGGAATCAGGCTGGACGAGAATCCGGGCCACCACCACGATGCCGTCGATGCTCGTTGGGCGGCACTGCAAGGACTCGCCGAGACCGTTCAGGACGGCGAGAAGGACAACATGGGCGGCGCCGAACCTGGCGTCGACGAGAAGCAGGAGAAGTAGCCGTGGCTGTTCCGAAGCGGAAGATGTCGCGCAGCAACACGCGCCACCGCCGGTCGCAGTGGAAGGCTGCGGTCCCCACCCTGGTTTCGTGCGAGCGTTGCCAGGAGCCGAAGCTCCAGCACATTGCGTGCCCGAGCTGCGGCACCTACAACAAGCGCCAGGTCCTCGAGGTCTGAGCGGCTGGTGAGAGGCACGATGTCTGAGTTGTCCAGCGCCAAGAAGCAGGCAGACAACGTCAACACAGCCTCGTCCCACACGCTTCTGGAAGGGCGGCTCGGGTATCACCTCGAGTCCGCCCTTCTGGTGCGTGCGCTGACCCATCGTTCGTACGCATACGAGAACGGCGGTCTCCCCACCAACGAGCGGCTCGAATTCCTCGGGGATTCGGTGCTCGGCCTGGTGGTCACGGACACGCTGTACCGCACCCACCCCGACCTGCCCGAAGGCCAGCTGGCCAAGTTGCGGGCCGCGGTGGTCAACTCACGTGCACTTGCGGAAGTGGGCCGCGGCCTCGAACTCGGCTCCTTCATCCGGCTCGGCCGCGGTGAAGAGGGCACGGGTGGCCGGGACAAGGCTTCCATCCTCGCCGACACCCTTGAAGCGGTGATCGGCGCCGTCTATCTCGACCAGGGCCTCGGCGTGGCCTCGGAGCTGGTACACCGGCTCTTCGACCCGCTGATCGACAGGTCCTCGAACCTCGGTGCCGGCCTGGACTGGAAGACCAGTCTCCAGGAGCTCACCGCGAGCGAGAGCCTCGGAGTCCCCGAGTACCTCGTCACGGAGACCGGCCCGGATCACGAGAAGACCTTCACTGCTGCTGCTCGCGTCGGTGGTGTCTCGTACGGCACCGGCACCGGCCGTAGCAAGAAGGAAGCGGAGCAGCAGGCGGCGGAATCCGCCTGGCGCGAGATCAGCGCCGCCGCGGAAGCACGGGAGGCCGCGGCGAAGACCGCTGCCGACGGAGGGGCCGCCGACACCCCTGCCGACCCGTCGCCGCACACGGACGCAGCTCCTGCCTGAACCACCCGAGAGCCCCCCGGTGCCCTGTGCGCCGGGGGGCTCTCGCTGTCTTCCCCCGTGCCGAAGGAGAGTCCCGCCGTGCCCGAACTGCCCGAGGTCGAAGTCGTACGGAGGGGCCTGGAGCGCTGGGTCGCCGGGCGGACCGTCGACGAGGTCGAGGTCCTGCACCCGCGTGCGGTCCGGCGGCACCTCGCGGGCGGTCCGGACTTCGCGGCCCGGTTGCGCGGCATGCGCTTCGGCACGGCGATGCGCCGCGGCAAGTATCTCTGGGTGCCGTTGGACGAGGCGGAGGCCTCACTGCTCGGGCACCTCGGCATGAGCGGCCAACTGCTCGTGCAGCCCGCCAAGACCCCTGACGAGAAGCACCTGCGGATCAGGATCCGCTTCGACGACAGCCTCGGCACCGAACTGCGCTTCGTCGACCAGCGGACCTTCGGCGGGCTGTCGCTCCACGAGAACACCCCCGACGGACTCCCCGACGTCATCGCGCACATCGCCCGCGACCCGCTCGATCCGTACTTCGACGACGCCGCGTTCCACACGGCGCTGCGCCTGCGCCGGACGACGGTCAAGCGTGCCCTGCTCGACCAGTCCCTGATCAGCGGGGTCGGCAACATCTACGCGGACGAGGCCCTCTGGCGCAGCAGGCTGCACTACGAGCGGCCGACCGCCACGCTGACGCGGCCGAGGACGGCGGAGCTGCTCGGCCATGTCCGGGACGTGATGCGCGAGGCACTCGACCAGGGCGGCACCAGCTTCGACAGCCTGTACGTCAACGTGAACGGTGAGTCCGGCTACTTCGACCGGTCGCTCGACGCCTACGGCCGGGAGGACGAACCCTGCCACCGCTGCGGGACGCCGATGCGCCGCAGGCCGTGGATGAACCGGTCCAGCTACTTCTGCCCACGCTGCCAGCGGCCGCCGCGCGCGGGCTGACGTGTCCGGCGGGACGCACCGGCTCAGGCCCCGCGGGCTCCGTCGTACCGCCCGCGGGCATCGAGCACCTCGGGCATCCGGCCCTCCACCAGTTGGATGAGCCCCAGCAGCCGGCCGGCGACCTCGTGACCCAGGGGGGTCAGCTCGTAGTCGACGCGCGGGGGATTGGTGGGCTGGGCCTCGCGGTGCACCAGCCCGTCGCGCTCCAGCGCGTGCAGCGTCTGGGAGAGCATCTTCTCGCTGACGCCGTCGACGCGGCGGCGCAGCTCGTTGAACCTGAGCCGGTTCCCGGACAGCGCGCCGAGGGTCAGGCTGCCCCAGCGGCCGGTGACGTGCTCCAGCGTTCCCCGCGAGGGGCACTGCCGTGCGAAGACGTCGAAGGGCGGGGCGCTGCCGTCGTGCTCCGTAGCCGCCTCTGCCTCTGTCTCGCTCATGCTCGTCAGCTTACGCCTGTGCAGCGCTCACTCGTAGTGAGCGCTGCACAGGCGTAAGTATCGCGCCGGTGCCCCGTACCGATGCTCCGGACGGCGACGGGCGGCAGCACGTGGCCCCCCGACTCCTTCGGGACGAAGGCGGCCGGCCCGCCCGGACCCAGCCCTCCGACTGGCCGGACACCGGAGGGAACACCTTCTGGCCACCACCGGCGACATGCGGCCGGGAGACTGCGGCGGCGTGCCCTTCTTCCCCTGCCGCCGGTGCCCCGGCCTCCTGTGGGACCGGGGCCTCGACTGCCACTGACGGCGGACGCCACCCGTCACCTGATCCGAACCGGACCCCGACGCGGGGCGGGCCCCGGACATGGCTCCGGCCGCCCCGGTCGCCGATGACGGCTCCGGGGCGGCCGGAAAAGCTGAGAGATCGTCGACCCTGCGGGGGCCTCACGGGCCCGCTGAGGGCTAGAAGCCGAAGTCCTGCGTCCACCAGGGGCCGCCGGAACCCATGTGCACACCTACGCCGAGCGTCGTGTAGTCGCAGTTGAGAATGTTCGCGCGGTGGCCGTCGCTGTTCATCCAGGCGTCCATGACCGCCTGTGCGTCGGCCTGGCCGCGGGCTATGTTCTCGCCACCGAGACCTTCGACGCCGGCCTTCGCGGCACGGTCCCAGGGGGTCGCCCCGTCGGGGTCGGTGTGGTCGAAGAAGCCGCGGGCCGCCATGTCCTCGCTGAAGGCCTGGGCGAGCGCGGTCAGGGAGGCCCGGGCGGTGACCGGGCTGCAGCCGGCCTTCGCGCGCTCCTGGTTGACCAGGGCGATCACGGCTGCCTGCGCGGAGGTGCCGGCCGGGGCCTCCGCCGTACGGCTGGGCGAGGCGGACGAGGTCTTCGGAGCGGTCGGAGCCTTGGTGGCCGGGGTCGAACTCTTCTGCGACTCCGTGGCCGGCGCCGTGGTCCGGTCCGGCTTCTCCTTCTTCTCCACCTGTTTCGAAGCGGAGGCCGAGGGCTTCTTGCCCGGGTCGGCAGAGGCGGACTTCGAGGGCGCCGCGGAACGATCGCCACCCCGCGTGGCCTCGGCGGAAGCGGAAGCCGACGCCCGGTCGGTCGGCTCCGCCGAGGAGCCGCCCTGGGTCAGCAGGTCGGGGGCGCCGCCCGCGCGGACCTGGTCGGCGGCGGGGCCGCCGCTGACGCTGTAGGTGTCGCCACCGGGCAGCAGACCGGATGCGACGGCCACCGCACCCACGGCCACTGCGGCGGAAACGCCGAGAAGCCCGGTGCGCAGGGGCACTCCGGCCCGCTTCTTCCGCCGGGCACCGCGGTGCCCGCCTGCCGCGCCGTCCGGCTGCTGCTCAGCGGCGGGGGCTGCGCCTGCGCGTCGATGGCGTCCCATGCGCTGTGCCTTCCTCGTGCTCGGCGGCGCCGCTGCGACGTCACCGTGTTCACCGTCGGTCTCACCCGTTCGGGTGAGGCTATTGCGACGGGACTGTACGCCATGACGTATTGGGCCCATGTGCTCCTCGAGCAATTGGTTGGTTAGCGTTCGAGCATGAACGAAGACGCACGGCTCGTCGTCTGGGTACGCGGCCGAGTACAGCAAGTAGGATTCCGCTGGTTCACCAGGGCAAATGCTCTGAAGATCGGAGGCCTCACCGGCTTTGCCCTCAATCTCGACGACGGCAGGGTGCAGGTGGTGGCCGAGGGGCCGCGTGACAATTGCCACCGTCTGCTCGAGTGGCTCGCGTCCGACGACACACCCGGCCGCGTGGACGGCGTGACTGAGATCTGGGACACGCCGCGCGGGGTTTATGACGGATTCGCGATCCGCTGAGGCGGCCCGGTAAAGGGTGCGTGGATCCGCTCCGTATCCGGCGTGCGGCGGGGGGTGACGGGGAAGGCCGGGAAGACCGCGCACCCGAAATGACCTGCGAAACAACCCGGTGGCGGGGCGTGGTTGCGAAGACGTGTATGTCGTGCCAGGCTGCGGCATTGACGAAGATCTCCACGCCCTACGGGACCCTGCAGGAGAGTCGCGCCGCATGATCGACCGGCCGCGCACCCCCGGGACACCCGCCACCACGGCGTGTGATCGTGTTGACCGTCAAACTTTTTGGTGAGACGCTGAAAACCCCGCGCACCTTAGCTGTTTGGCAGAGCTGGTTGGCAGCATAACCGCAGTGGCGACAGAGCACTGCCGAGCACCGCGGGTGCGATTCCCTCACGACCCACACCGCATCGGTCGGTCACTCAGTGTGGAGGACCATCCATCATGGCAAAGGCGCTTCTCGGTTACGTCGGCGGTTCCGACCCGCGACTCCTCGCCGAGATGCGACGGCTCCAGCAGCGCGTCCAGGACCTGGAATCCGAGCTCGTACGGATCCAGGACGAGAACGACGCGCTCAACGCCGCCGCTCAGCACCAGGACTCGCTGCTCGACAGCATCGACATCGACGTACCTCAGGCGGAGCCCGCGCTGACCTGACCCACTGCCCCGCCGGGGCATGTCGGGCTGCTCGGGATCACCACCGGAATGTCCTCGTCACGGATCGCTGTCACGGAACACAACCGTCGTCCTCGAAAACCGGGGACTGCTCGTGATCCACCTGTTCGCGATCCGTCACGCAGGACTGTGCGAGATTCAACTGCGCGAGATCACAAGGGACGCCACGGCGTCCCTTTTTTCTTTCCCCCCGGCCTGCCCCCGACGTATTGCTCTTGGCTTACCGTCTGATGTGCCCTGCACCTTCATCAGCGAAACCGAGAGTGAAAGGTAGAGTCCGGCGGCGTGCACCTCAAGGCCCTGACCCTGCGTGGTTTCAAGTCATTCGCTTCCGCCACGACGCTGCGGTTCGAACCGGGGATCACCTGCGTCGTCGGTCCCAATGGGTCCGGAAAATCCAATGTGGTGGACGCGCTCTCCTGGGTCATGGGCGAACAGGGGGCCAAAAGCCTGCGCGGCGGCAAGATGGAAGACGTGATCTTCGCCGGTACCACCGGCAGACCGCCGCTCGGCCGGGCCGAAGTGTCGCTGACCATCGACAATTCCGACGGCGCTCTGCCCATCGAGTACGCCGAGGTGACGATCACCCGGATCATGTTCCGCAACGGCGGCAGCGAATACCAGATCAACGGTGACACCTGCAGGCTGCTCGACATCCAGGAACTCCTCTCGGATTCCGGTATCGGCCGTGAGATGCACGTCATCGTCGGCCAGGGCCGGCTGGACGCCGTACTGCACGCCGATCCGATGGGGCGCCGCGCCTTCATCGAGGAGGCGGCGGGCGTGCTCAAGCACCGCAAGCGCAAGGAGAAGGCGCTCCGGAAGCTCGAGGCGATGGGAGCCAACCTCGCTCGCGTCCAGGACCTCACCGACGAACTCCGGCGCCAGCTCAAACCCCTGGGACGGCAGGCGGCTGTGGCCCGGCGGGCCGCCGTCATCCAGGCCGATCTCCGGGACGCCCGGCTGCGGCTGCTCGCCGACGACCTGGTGCGGCTGAGGGAGGCGCTGCGCAGCGAGATCGCCGACGAAGCGGCCCTCAAGCAGCGCAGGGAGGCCGCGGAGGCCGATCTCAAGGCGGCACTCGCCCGCGAGGCTGACCTGGAGGACGAGGTGCGGCGCCTGGCGCCGCGGCTGCAACGGGCCCAGCAGTCCTGGTACGAACTCTCGCAGCTGGCCGAGCGCGTGCGGGGCACGGTCTCGCTCGCCGACGCCCGGGTGAAGAGCGCCACCGCCGCACCGGAGGAGGAGCGGCGCGGCCGGGACCCCGAGGACATGGAGCGCGAGGCCGCCCGCATCCGTGAGCAGGAGGCGGAGCTCGGGGCTGCGCTCGAGGCGGCGGAACACGCGCTGGAGGACACCACGGCGCACCGGGCTCGGCTGGAAGGGGAGTTGGCGGCCGAGGAACGCAGGCTCAGGGACGCCGCCCGTGCCATCGCCGACCGGCGCGAAGGGCTCGCCCGGCTGAACGGACAGGTCAACGCCGCCCGTAGCCGCGCCGGTTCGGCGCAGGCGGAGATCGACCGGCTGGCAGCGTCCCGCGACGAGGCGGGGGAGCGGGCGGCCGCTGCGCAGGAGGAGTACGAGCAGCTCAAGGCCGAGGTCGCGGGGCTGGACGCGGACGACGCGGAGCTGGCGGAACAGCACGACACGGCGAAGCGCGAGCTCGCGGAGGCGGAGGCGGTGTTCGGCAGGGCACGGGAGGAGGCCACCGTCGCGGAACGCAAGCGTGCCGCGGTCGCCGCCCGTCACGAGGCGCTCTCGCTGGGACTGCGGCGCAAGGACGGTACAGGGGTGCTGCTCGGTGCGGGGGACCGGCTGCCGGGGCTGCTCGGGCCGGCCGCGGAGCTGCTCACGGTGGCTCCGGGGCACGAGGTGGCGGTGGCGGCGGCGCTGGGGACCGCGGCCGACGCGATCGCGGTGCGCGATCCGGCCACGGCCGCCGAGGCGATCCGCCTGCTCCGGAAGCGGGACGCGGGGCGTGCGGCGCTGCTGGCGGCCGGCGCGGGAGGTGGGCAGGTGCCCGCTCAGGGTGCCGAGCCGGACCGCGTGCCCGCAGTGGGCCAGGCTCCGGTGCCGGGGCAGGGCTCCCCGCACGGTGCAGCGGACGGGGAGGCGCGGCAGCAGCGAGCGGTGGCCGCCACCGCTCCGGCCGTCGTCGCCGAAGGACTTGCTGCTCCGGCCGTCGCCTCGCTGGTACAGGGCCCCGCCGAACTGATGGCGGCCGTGAGGACGCTGGTGCGCGACATGGTCGTCGTCAGCACCCTGGAGGACGCCGAGGACCTGGTGGCCGCCCATCCCGGGCTGACCGCGGTGACCGGCGACGGCGATGTGCTGGGCGCGCACTTCGCGCACGGCGGATCCGCCGGGGCGCCCAGCCTCCTGGAGGTGCAGGCGTCCGTGGACGAGGCCGCCGCCGAGCTGGCCGATCTCGCCGTACGGTGCGAGGACCTCGCCGGGGCCCAGGGGCTCGCCGCCGAGCGGCGCCGCGAGGGGGCCGCCCGTGTGGAGGTGCTGGGGGACCGGCGCAGGGCGGCCGAACGGGAGAAGTCCACCGTGGCCCAGCAGCTCGGCCGGCTGGCCGGGCAGGCACGGGGCGCCGCCGGGGAGGCCGAGCGGACGGCCGCGTCCGCGACCAGGGCCCAGGAGGCGCTGGAGCGCGCCACCGAGGAGGCCGAGGAACTCGCGGAACGGCTGCTGGTCGCGGAGGAGACCCCGGTCGAGGAGGAACCGGACACCTCCGTGCGGGACCGTCTCGCCGCGGACGGCGCCAACGCCCGCCAGACCGAGATGGAGGCCCGCCTCCAGGTCCGTACCCACGAGGAACGCGTCAAGGGACTCGCCGGGCGGGCCGACGCGCTGGACCGGGGGGCCCGCGCCGAGCGCGAGGCCCGCACGCGTGCCGAGCAGCGCCGGGCCCGGCTGCGGCACGAGGCAGCCGTGGCCTCCGCCGTGGCGTCCGGGGCCCGGCAGCTGCTCTCCCACGTCGAGGTCTCCGTCGTACGGGCCGGGGAGGAACGGGCCACGGCCGAGGCGGCGAAGGCCGAGCGCGAACGAGAGCTGGCGGCCGAACGCGGCCGGGGCCGCGGCCTCAAGAGCGATCTGGACCGGCTGACCGACTCGGTGCACCGGGGCGAGGTGCTCGGTGCCGAGAAGCGGCTGCGCGTGGAACAGCTGGAGACGAAGGCGCTGGAGGAGTTCGGCGTGGAGCCGGCCGGCCTCGCCGCGGAGTACGGGCCGGCCCAGCTGGTCCCACCGTCCCCGGCGGCGGACGGGGAGGAGCTGCCGGAGGACCCGGAGCACCCGCGCAACCAGCCGCGGCCGTTCGTCAGGGCCGAGCAGGAGAAGCGGCTCACGTCGGCCGAACGGGCGTATCAGCAACTCGGGAAGGTGAATCCGCTCGCCCTCGAGGAGTTCTCGGCGCTGGAGGAGCGGCACAAGTTCCTCTCCGAGCAGCTCGAAGACCTGAAGAAGACCAGGGCCGACCTGATGCAGGTGATCAAGGAGGTGGACGAACGGGTCGAGCAGGTCTTCACCGAGGCGTTCCGGGACACCGCGCGTGAGTTCGAGGGGGTCTTCTCCCGGCTCTTCCCCGGAGGCGAGGGCCGGCTCGTCCTGACCGACCCGGACGACATGCTGACGACCGGACTGGACGTCGAGGCGAGGCCGCCGGGCAAGAAGGTCAAGCGGCTCTCACTGCTGTCGGGCGGCGAGAGATCCCTTACGGCCGTTGCCCTCCTGGTGTCCATCTTCAAGGCCAGGCCGAGCCCCTTCTACGTCATGGACGAGGTCGAGGCAGCCCTCGACGACACCAATCTGCAGCGTCTGATCCGGATCATGGAGGAGCTCCAGGAAAGCTCCCAGCTCATCGTGATCACGCATCAGAAGCGGACGATGGAGGTCGCCGACGTGCTCTACGGCGTCTCGATGCAGGGAGACGGAGTCTCCAAGGTGATCAGCCAGCGACTGCGCTGAGGGTCGGTCGCGCCGAGAACGGCGTGGTCATGCACTCTTCACAGAATCTTCAACACTTGGACGTGCCTTCATGGCGACACCGGGTACGTGTGGGTCCAGCTCGGCATCCACCCGGGTGTTGACTTCGAAACTTGAACGCATAACCTCAGCAATGTTGTTTTTACCTTCAAGTGGTGGTCGGCCGTCAGTTGTGCGCCACTGGGAGGGTTCACCCCCCACGCCTGACGTTGCGGCCAGGTATCAGGAGTCTCATGTGACCAGCACAGCGCGCGGACCGGAGTCCGGATCCCGGGATGCCCACCCGGACCATCTCGGCCATGTCATCTTCATCACGGCAGCCGCGGCCATGGGCGGCTTCCTCTTCGGGTACGACAGTTCCGTCATCAACGGCGCTGTCGAGGCCATCCGCGACCGGTACGACATCGGCTCCGGGACGCTGGCCCAGGTCATCGCCATCGCCCTGATCGGCTGTGCCATCGGGGCGGCCACGGCGGGACGCATCGCCGACCGGATCGGCCGTATCCGCTGCATGCAGATCGCCTCGGTGCTGTTCACCATCAGCGCCGTGGGATCCGCCCTGCCGTTCGCCCTGTGGGACCTCGCCATGTGGCGGATCATCGGCGGCTTCGCGATCGGCATGGCCTCGGTCATCGGTCCGGCCTACATCGCCGAGGTCTCGCCGCCCGCCTACCGCGGCCGCCTCGGATCCTTCCAGCAGGCCGCCATCGTCATCGGCATCGCGATCTCGCAGCTGGTCAATTACGGCATCCTGCAGATCGCCGACGGCGACCAGCGCGGTGAGATCGGCGGCCTCGAGGCCTGGCAGTGGATGCTCGGTGTCATGGTCGTGCCCGCCATCCTCTACGGGCTGCTGTCCTTCGCGATCCCCGAGTCGCCGCGCTTCCTGATCTCTGTCGGCAAGAAGGACCGGGCCCGGAAGATCCTGGAAGAGGTCGAGGGCAAGAACGTCGACCTCGACGCACGGGTGAACGAGATCGAAACGGCCATGCACCGCGAGCACAAGTCGAAGTTCAGCGACCTGCTCGGGAGCCGTTTCGGCTTCCTGCCGATCGTCTGGGTCGGTATCGGACTGTCCGTGTTCCAGCAGCTCGTCGGCATCAACGTCGCGTTCTACTACTCGGCGACGCTGTGGCAGTCCGTCGGCATCGACCCGACCGACTCGTTCTTCTACTCCTTCACCACGTCGATCATCAACATCATCGGCACCGTGATCGCCATGATCCTCGTGGACCGGGTGGGCCGTCGGCCGCTCGCGCTCGTCGGTTCGGTCGGTATGGCCGTGGCGCTGGCCTTCGAGGCATGGGCCTTCTCCGCGGACCTGGTGGACGGCAAGCTTCCCAACACCGAGGGCACCGTAGCCCTGATCGCCGCCCACGTCTTCGTGCTCTTCTTCGCACTGTCGTGGGGTGTCGTCGTCTGGGTCTTCCTCGGCGAGATGTTCCCGAACCGCATCCGCGCCGCCGCGCTCGGCGTCGCCGCGTCGGCGCAGTGGATCGCCAACTGGGCCATCACCGCGAGCTTCCCGAGCCTGGCCGACTGGAACCTGTCGGGCACCTACATCATCTACACCTGCTTCGCCGTGCTCTCGATCCCCTTCGTGCTCAAGTTCGTGAAGGAGACCAAGGGCAAGGCGCTGGAGGAGATGGGCTAGTCCCCGCTGCCCCTCTCCTCGGTACCGGGCGCTGCCCCGGTCCGGCCCATGCCGGACCGGGGCAGCGCTGCGCCGGGGTACGGGTACGGGCGGGCCGTGGCGGCGCGGCGCGCGGCGTTCAGAAGACGGCGGGTTCTGTGGTTCTGCCCTCGGAGGGGCGCGGCAGCAGCGCGTACACACCCGCCGCGACCACGATCGTCGCGGCCCAGCCCAGCCCGTCCCGCCCGATCCAGGTGTCGGCCAGTGGTCCGGTGAACCACCCGGCCCCGGTGAAGAGCAGCCCCACGACGAGGGCCGAGGCCCAGGCGGTGACGGCCTGCCAGCAGTAGCCGGACGTGTACCAGTAGGCGCTGCGGGGTGTGGTGTCCAGGAGCGCTGCGGCGTCGTACGTCCGTCCGCGCAGCAGATCCACGCCGAAGACCCCGATCCAGGCGGAGACCGTCACACCGAGCAGGGTCAGGAAGGAGACGAACGTGTCGATGAAGCTGGTCGCCACCATCATCAGCAGCCCGCCGAGGAGCAGGCTGATCGTGGCGTTCACGCCCACGGCCCAGGCGCGGGGGATCGCGAAGCCCAGCGTCTGCGCGGTGAATCCGGCGGAGTACATCGACATCGCGTTGATCAGCACCATGCCGACGACGGCGAAGAGGAGGTACGGCACCGAGATCCACACCGGCAGCAGCGCACCGATGAACGCCACCGGATCCTTCGCGACGGCCAGCTCCGGTGCGCCCACCGCCATCACCGCGCCCATCAGGACCATCGGCACGACCGTCACCAGGGCTCCGCCCATCGCTGCGGCGACCATCGCCCGGGCGGACGCGGAACGCGGCAGGTAGCGGGCGAAGTCCGGAGCCGAGGGAACCCAGCTCAGGCCCCCGGCGGCCACTGTCCCGATCCCCGCGACCAGCATCGCCACCGGGCCCGCCGGCCGGTCCAGGACGGTCCTCCACGGCGTCGAGCCGATCAGATGGACCAGGACGAGGACACCGGCGCCCCCGAACAGGTACGCGGAGAGGGGGCAGCACACGGCCAGCGCCCGGATTCCGAGCCCTGAGACCAGGAAGCTGCACGCGACGAAGACGGTGAGGGTCACCAGCATCAGTGTGCTCGTGGTCCGGACGTCGAACAGCAGGTCGAGCACGGCCAGAAGGGCGTAGGAGCCGGTGACCGCGTTGAGCGTCTCCCAGCCCCACCGGGCCACCCACAGCAGGGCGCCGGGCAG
This sequence comes from Streptomyces clavifer, assembly GCF_036345975.1. Lineage (NCBI taxonomy): Bacteria > Bacillati > Actinomycetota > Actinomycetes > Kitasatosporales > Streptomycetaceae > Streptomyces > Streptomyces clavifer. The sequence continues at coordinate 5,405,728 of NZ_CP107793.1, forward strand.
GAGGTTGCCGCGCTGTCCGAACACCGCACGGGAGAGCGCCATGCCCGGGGCGCCGCCACGCTTCCCGGCGACCGACACGAGGCCGACGAGGCCGAAGGACAGCGCCGGTGCCGTGACCGCGACGGCGAGCACCTGCCACAGGTTCAGCCCGTTGAAGACCGTGAGCCCGGCGCCCACGGTCAGCAGCAGCACCGTCATGTTGGCTGCCACCCAGGTGGGGAAGAGGCTGCGGACCCGGCCGGAGCGCTCGGAATCGGGGACGGGATCCAGGCCACGGTTCTCCACGGACAGCAGCGTACCTTTACCCTCAAAAGTGCACATAAGCCCTCGTGGTGGCCCGCGCGGTCCGCCGCGACCGCGCCCCGGAGCACGGCGACTGACGGCGTCGGGTATCGAGGCTCAGCCGGCACGCGGGCGGTTGCCAGGTGGCCTCTGCTGCCTCGGCGCGGGATTCGCCACCGCCATGACGTCGGCCCGTCCCTCGGGATCGCCGTCGCTGACGGCATGACGCTGCTGAGAACATGGGCTGCCGCGGCCCGGACCGCGGGCGCGACCCGGGCAACGTCCGCCTCGGCAACGGGTCCCACCCCGGGTGTGACCGAGGTGCGCGCCGAAGGGGCACCGAGATGGTCTTGAAGCTCTGAGCGCTGCGCTTGCCCCTCTGGTCCGGAGGGACACGCACGCTGCTCTGCCAGCAGCAGAACACCAGCAAAACCGGGCTCGACGATCACTACAGTCCAGTCCCATGACGACGATCACGACGCGTGGTGTCGCGTATCCGGCCGACGGTCTGACGATGATCGGGTACCTTGCGCTCCCGGCCGGTGTCGACCGCCGGCCTGCGGTGCTGCTCGGACCGGAGGGCATGGGGCTCAGCGACGTCGAGCGCCGCCGGGCCGACGCTCTCGCCGAGCTGGGATATGTGGCGCTGGCCTTCGACCTTCACGGTGGGCGCTATCTGGGCGACCCCGAGGAGATGCTTGCCCGTTGCCTGCCGCTGCTCGCTGATCCCGACCGGATGCGGGGCATCGGCCATGCGGCGCTCGACGTGTTGCGCACCGAACCGCGGACCGACCCCGACCGGATCGCCGCCATCGGCTACGGCACCGGGGGCGCCGTCGGGCTGGAACTCGGGCGCGATGGCGTCGGCCTGCGCGCGATCGGGACAGTCAACGCGACCACCACGGGCCGACCGGGTGAGGCGGCGCGCATTCGCTGCCCGGTGTGGGCCGGGGTCGGGTCGGAGGACCCGATCATGCCGCCCGCGCGACGGAACGCGTTCACCGCCGAGATGCAGGCCGCGGGCGTCGACTGGCGCCTCACGGTCTACGGCGGCGCCTTGCACGCCTTCCACCACCCGCCGGTCGGCCACCCTGTGGTCCCCGGCGTCGGCTACCACCCACGGCACGCGCAGCGGGCCTGGCGCGATGTCGTCGACCTGCTCGCCGAGTGCCTGCCCGTGACGGAGGATCCGGGGCATGACCCAGGTGAGGATGCCGGCGCCGGGCACTGACGGTCCCCTCCCCTCACGTCCGCACAGCAGAACCGCATGCGGGCGGATGCTCGATCGCACAAGCACGTCCGCACTGCCGCAGTGAATACCGGATCTCCTGCGACGGAACCCTGTCGTGACCGTCGCGGCATGCGGCGGTCCGTTCCGGCCGTCGGGGCGAGGCGTACGCGTCTACTGCGGCTTCCCTGTGCCGACCTCGTGCGAAGTCACATCAAGATCGACTCATCGCCCCTTCGGCGCGTATCCCGGCTGGACCCCACCCCGAGGGTCCTCGCCGGACTCGCAGCCCTCGCCCTGCTACCGGCATCGCTGCCGCCGACGCAGTCGGCCCACCGCGAAGTGCCGACTGGCCAGCTGTCACCCGGGTCGCCCGTTCACCGGTAAGGGCTCCCCGGTGGCGTACAGGTGCAGGACGTCGTGGCCGGTCCCGGCCTCGTCGACGTGCGCGGGCGGCGCTGCGGAGCCTCAGGCCCTCCCCGGACGGCGGCGGGCGCCCGGCCGTAGCCGTCCGGGGAGGGCGGGCCACCCCGGCATCACCGCGTTCGTGAGCAGGGTGCCGCACCGTGAGCGCCTCGGTGGCGAACTCGTCCACGTGCGCGGCCGTTCATGGCCCGGGTGCAGCAGGGGCACACCGGACGCCGGACCACAGGTGAGCCGATCCGTCATGGGCCGCCTCGCACACATCGCGAAAAACTCGCAGGTTCCGCGAACGCCGCTGGTCAGGGCAAGGACACGCGCGGTCATGACCTTGTGTCGATGGAGACCGAAGGGGCGGACGCAGCCCTGCGTCGACGTGCACACACACGCTCGACTGCACCAGAGACGCAGATCAGAGGTGTTCTGCCGGAGGGACTCAGGGGGGTCGTGATTGCCCGTACGCGTACAGTCACGGGTTCGCACCTTCTGCGATTCCCCACCTTTCGTGGCCGATACTGGACAGGTTATGGAAATCGTCATCCTTGCTGTCATCATCGCCCTGGTCGCGGTCGGCCTGATCAGCGGGCTCGTGGTCAGCAGCCGCAAGAAGAAGCAGCTGCCGCCCTCGGCGCCGTCGAGCACGCCGACCATCACTCCTCCCGCCGAACCCCACGTCGGTGAGGAAGCCGAGGCGCCGCGCGACGAAGCGCGGCGCACCATCGAGGAGGCCGGGACCCCCGTCGGGGAAGCCCCGGTGGTCATCGAGCCGGAAGTCCCCGCGCTCGAGGTGCCCGAGCCCACCGCGGGCCGTCTCGTGCGGCTCCGCACCCGGCTGGCCCGCTCGCAGAACTCGCTGGGCAAGGGGCTGCTCACGCTCCTGTCGCGCGACAACCTCGACGAGGACACCTGGGAGGAGATCGAGGACACGCTCCTCACGGCCGACGTCGGCGTCGCCCCCACCCAGGAGCTGGTGGAGCGGCTCCGGGAGCGGGTCCGGATCCTCGGCACCCGTACACCCGACGGGCTGCGCGCGCTGCTGCGCGAGGAGCTCGTCGCCCTGCTCGGCCCCGACCTCGACCGTGCGGTCCGGACGGAGGGCGGCGCCGAGACGCCCGGTGTCGTGATGGTCGTCGGGGTCAACGGCACGGGCAAGACGACCACGACGGGCAAGCTGGCCCGGGTGCTCGTCGCCGACGGCCGCAGCGTCGTGCTCGGCGCCGCCGACACCTTCCGCGCCGCGGCTGCCGACCAGCTCCAGACCTGGGGCGAGCGGGTCGGCGCCCGTACGGTCCGCGGGCCCGAGGGCGGCGACCCCGCGTCGATCGCCTTCGACGCCGTGAAGGAGGGCATCGCCGAGGGTGCCGACGTGGTGCTCATCGACACCGCAGGCCGGCTGCACACCAAGACGGGCCTGATGGACGAGCTCGGCAAGGTCAAGCGGGTCGTGGAGAAGCACGGGCCGCTCGACGAGATCCTGCTCGTCCTGGACGCCACGACCGGGCAGAACGGACTCGTTCAGGCGAGGGTGTTCGCCGAGGTCGTCGACATCACCGGCATCGTCCTCACCAAGCTGGACGGCACCGCCAAGGGCGGCATCGTCATCGCCGTCCAGCGCGAGCTGGGCGTACCCGTGAAGCTCATCGGCCTCGGTGAAGGGCCGGACGACCTGGCTCCGTTCGAGCCGGAGGCCTTCGTCGACGCGCTGATCGGCGACTGACCGCACATACCGTGTACGGCACAAGGGCGGTGGACCCCGAGGGGGTCCACCGCCCTTGCGTCGTCAGGAGCGGTGGCATATGTAGGCCAGGGTGCCGAGCAGTAGCCGCGCCTGCGGAGGTGTCACGGCCGTGCCCGTCACCGGCGGGCGCAGCCAGCGGACCGGGCCGAGGCCGCCCAGGTCGGAGGGGGGAGCGGTGATGTACGAGCCCGGGCCGAACGCCCGCAGATCCAGGTCCGCGTCGTCCCAGCCCATCCGGTAGAGCAGCCCGGGCAGGCCGTTCGCGGCCCCCGGGGCGACGAGGAACTGTGTCCGGCCCGTCGGTGTCACGGCGACCGGGCCCAGCGGCAGGCCCATCCGCTCCATCCGGACCAGCGCGTGCCGGCCCGCGGGCTCGGCGACGTCGAGCACGTCGAAGGTGCGGCCCACCGGAAGCAGCATCGAGGCGCCCGGCACCTCTGCCCAGACCTCCGCGGCGACGCCGGGCGCGGCGCCCGCCGGGACCTCGCGGGCGAAGTCCAACGGATGGGCACCGGGGGCGGCGCACCCGGCGTCGCCGCACGAGCAGACGCCGGCCGCGGCCCGCGCGCCCGGAGCCACTGCCCATCCCCAGAGTCCTGTGTACTCCGCCACCGCGGTCGCGCCGGCTGCCGCGCGGTCGCGCCGCCGCGAGCCGGAACGCATCTCGCGGATGCCGCCGATCGTGAAGCCCATGCCCCCTCCAACGGGTCCGACTCACCGGTGGTTACGACCCGGAGTCCCTGAGCATCCTGTGCCGTCGCCACGGACCGGACGGCGCATTGAGCGGGCTCCAGGAGGGTGCGTGATCCCGCCGCGCGCCCCTGAATGCTTCACTCCGCTTGTTCCTGATCGCGGCATGTCAAGTGAATCGCGGACGGCCCGGAGCGGGTTCATCCGAAGGGGTGGCGAATGGTGGCGTTTCCACGATCGCCCTCGCCGGAGCGGTGATCGTAGGATTACCGTCGGTACCCGGACCCTGCAATTGCATGCGCGCTCACGGGTATGCCCCGGGCAACCCGCTCCTCTGTTCGGTGGCGCGCAACGTCCGTACGGGCAGCGCTGATGCACGGCATTCTGATAGAGGTTCGCGCGACAGGTTTCAGCGGGATGGGGGCGTTCCAGTGAGTGGCAGCGGCGCAGGCGAGACGAGTGCCGGGAGGCGCCCCAACGGGCAGTTGGGATCGTGGTTCGTGCGCAGCGGCTGGTCCAAGGGCGAGCTCGCGCGCCAGGTGAACCGGCGGGCACGCCAGATGGGCGCCCACCACATCAGCACCGACACCTCCCGGGTGCGGCGGTGGCTCGATGGGGAACAGCCCCGCGAGCCGATCCCGCGCATCCTCTCCGAGCTCTTCTCCGAACGCTTCGGAGCCGTCGTCGCGGTGGAGGACCTCGGGCTGCGCACCGCCCATCAGTCGCCGTCGGTCGCCGGGGTCGACCTGCCCTGGGCGGGCCCGCAGACCGTCGCGCTGCTCAGCGAGTTCTCCCGCAGCGACCTCATGCTGGCCCGGCGCGGCTTCCTCGGCAGCTCCCTCGCCCTGGCAGCGGGCCCCACCCTCATCGAGCCGATGCAGCGCTGGCTGGTGCCCGCCCCCCCCTCGGGGCGGCCGGAGCCGGTGCCGGCGGCGGCCGGGAGCCGGCCCTCGCGGCTCTCCCTGCCCGAGCTCGACCTGCTGGAGTCCACCACGGCGATGTTCCGCCAGTGGGACGCCCAGTGCGGGGGAGGACTGCGCCGCAAGGCCGTCGTCGGTCAACTCCACGAGGTCACCGACCTGTTGCAGGAACCCCAGCCCGAGGAGACCGCCCGCCGCCTCTTCCGGTGTGCGGCCGAACTGGCCGAGCTGGCGGGCTGGATGAGCTACGACGTGGGCCTCCAGCCCACCGCCCAGAAGTACTTCGTCCTCGCCCTGCACGCGTCCAAGGAGGCCGGGGACAAGCCGCTGGGCTCCTACATCCTGTCCAGCATGAGCCGCCAGATGATCCACCTCGGGCGGCCCGACGACGCCCTCGAACTCATCCATCTCGCCCAGTACGGCAGCCGCGAGTGCGCCACCTCGCGCACCCAGGCCATGCTGTATGCGATGGAGGCGCGCGCATACGCCAACATGGGCCAGCCCAGCAAGTGCAGAAGAGCGGTCAGGATGGCCGAGGACACCTTCGCCGACGCCGTCTTCGACGACGAGCCCGAGCCCGACTGGATCCGCTTCTTCTCCGACGCCGAACTGCACGGCGAGAACGCCCACTCCTACCGTGACCTGGCGTACGTCGCGGGCCGGAGCCCCACGTACGCCTCACTCGCCGAGCCCGTCATGGCCCGCGCCGTGGAGCTCTTCGGCGACGACGACGAGCACCAGAGGTCCTACGCGCTCAATCTGATCGGCATGGCCACCGTGCACCTCCTCCAGCGGGAACCCGAGGAGTCGACCGTGCTGGCCACCAAGGCCCTGAAGATCGCCAAGAAGGTCAGGTCGGAGCGCGTCAACACCCGGCTCCGCAAGACCGTCGACACCGCTGCCAGGGACTTCGGCGACATTCCCGAGGTCGCCCGGCTCACCGACCTGCTCACCGAGCAGCTCCCGGAGACCGCCGAAGCGGTCTGACCGGCCCTCCCGCCACCAGCCACGGCAGCCATCCCGTACATCCCGACTCGGCTCCCCCATCGCCAGGTCAGCGGGTGGCTGCCGTGGCCGGTTCACGTCCTCGGCATCCCAACCGCACCGTATGCGGCGCAACCGGCATGGTAGGCAGCACACCGGGTCCGACGCCCGCGGTTCATTCGGACGTAACACTTCACGCCCCTTCGTCACTGCGGTGAAACACCGTGCGGCATTCGTGGAAACCGCGCTGCGCGAATCTCATGGCGCATAACCGGCCCGCACCTTTTCACCGTGGTCCCGCACCCCCGCACGTGGCCGCACCGACGACGAGGAGACGCCGATGCCCCCAGGCATCACGACGCTTGCCGCAGACGCCCCCGAGCTGTCTGCCGCCAACACAGGGTTCATGCTCATCTGCTCCGCGCTGGTGATGCTCATGACCCCGGGTCTGGCCTTCTTCTACGGAGGCATGGTCCGCGTCAAGAGCACCCTGAACATGCTGATGATGAGCTTCATCAGCCTCGGGATCGTCACGATCCTGTGGGTGCTCTACGGATTCAGCCTCGCCTTCGGCACGGACGTCGGCTCCGTCATCGGCTGGAGCTCGGACTTCGTCGGGTTCAGCGGAATCGGCGTCACCGAGCTCTGGGACGGCTACACCATCCCGACCTACGTCTTCGCGGTCTTCCAGCTGATGTTCGCCGTGCTCACCCCGGCCCTCATCAGCGGCGCCCTCGCCGACCGGGTCAAGTTCACCTCGTGGGCCCTGTTCATCACCCTCTGGGTCACGGTCGTCTACTTCCCCGTCGCCCACTGGGTGTGGGGCGCGGGCGGCTGGCTCTTCGAGCTGGGTGTCATCGACTTCGCCGGCGGTACCGCCGTCCACATCAACGCGGGTGCAGCGGCCCTCGGTGTGATCCTCGTCATCGGCAAGCGGGTCGGCTTCAAGAAGGACCCGATGCGGCCGCACAGCCTGCCGCTCGTCATGCTCGGTGCCGCCCTCCTGTGGTTCGGCTGGTTCGGCTTCAACGCCGGCTCGTGGCTCGGCAACGACGACGGCGTCGGCGCCGTCATGTTCGTGAACACGCAGGTCGCCACCGGTGCGGCCGTCCTGGGCTGGCTCGCCTACGAGAAGATCCGCCACGGCTCCTTCACCACCCTGGGCGCCGCCTCCGGCGCCGTCGCCGGACTCGTCGCCATCACCCCCGCGGGCGGTGCGGTCAGCCCGCTGGGCGCCATCGCGGTCGGCGTCATCGCCGGTGTCCTGTGCGCCATGGCCGTCAGCCTGAAGTACAAGTTCGGCTACGACGACTCCCTGGACGTCGTCGGCGTCCACCTCGTCGGCGGCATCATCGGCTCCCTCCTCGTCGGCTTCTTCGCCACCGGCGGAGTGCAGTCCGACGCCAAGGGCCTCTTCTACGGCGGCGGCCTCGAGCAGCTCGGCAAGCAGGCCGTCGGAGTGTTCGCGGTCCTCGCGTACTCTCTGGTCGTCTCCGCGGTCCTCGCCCTCATCCTGGACAGGACGATCGGGATGCGCGTCTCCGAGGACGACGAGATCTCCGGAATCGACCAGGTCGAGCACGCCGAGACGGCCTACGACTTCAGCGGCGCCGGCGGCGGAGCGGCCCCGCGCAACACTCCGGCCCCCGGTGCCCCGGCAACCCCGACGAACAAGAAGGTGGACGCATGAAGCTCATCACCGCAGTCGTGAAGCCGCACAGGCTGGACGAGATCAAGGAGGCCCTCCAGGCCTTCGGCGTCCAGGGCCTCACGGTCACGGAGGCCAGCGGTTACGGGCGGCAGCGCGGACACACCGAGGTCTACCGGGGCGCCGAGTACACCGTCGACCTCGTACCGAAGATCCGCATCGAGGTCCTCGTCGAGGACGAGGACGCCGAACAGCTCATCGACGTCGTCGTCAAGGCCGCCCGGACCGGCAAGATCGGTGACGGCAAGGTCTGGAGCGTCCCGGTCGAGACCGCGATCCGCGTACGGACCGGCGAACGCGGTCCGGACGCACTCTGACCGACGGTTCCCGTGAACGGAAAGGCAGCTGGGTGACGAGCACCGAAGTGACCACCGAATCCGAGGACTCGGGACCCAGCGGCTACGCGGCGGCCCGGCTGCGTCTTCTCCAGGAGAAGACGCAGTCCGGGCCGCCGCGCCGTGCGGCCCTCGCACGCCTCACCGACGACTGGCTGACCGCGCTGTTCACGGCGGCCGCCGAGGAGTCGGGCGTCCGGGGCGCCGCCCTCGTCGCGGTCGGCGGGTACGGCCGCGGCGAACTCTCCCCGCGCAGCGACCTCGACCTCCTGCTCCTGCACGACGGCAGCGCCGACGCCGGAGCCATCGCCTCCCTCGCCGACCGCATCTGGTACCCCGTCTGGGACCTCGGCCTGGCCCTCGACCACTCCGTACGCACCCCCGGCGAGGCACGCGGGACCGCGGGGGAGGACCTCAAGGTCCAGCTCGGCCTCCTCGACGCACGCCCCGTCGCCGGAGACCTCGGACTGGTCGCCGGCCTGCGCACCGCGATCCTCGCCGACTGGCGCAACCAGGCACCCAAACGCCTCCCCGCCCTCGACGAGCTCTGCCGGGAACGCGCCGAACGCATGGGCGAGCTCCAGTACCTCCTGGAACCCGACCTCAAGGAGGCCCGCGGCGGTCTCCGCGACGCCACCGCACTGCGCGCCGTCGCCGCCTCCTGGGTCGCCGACGCCCCCCGCGAAGGACTCGCCGAAGCCCGCCGCACCCTTCTCGACGCGCGCGACGCCCTCCACCTCAGCACCGGCCGGGCCACCGACCGCCTCGCCCTGCAGGAACAGGACCAGGTCGCCGGAGCGCTCGGCCTCCTCGACGCCGACGCCCTGCTGCGCCAGGTGTACGAGGCCGCCCGGACCGTCTCGTACGCCACCGACGTCACCTGGCGCGAGGTCAACCGCGTGCTGCGCGCCCGCTCCGTGCGGCCCCGGCTGCGGGCGATCCTCGGCGGCGGCGCCAAGGCCGCCCCGGAGCGCACCCCGCTCGCCGAGGGCGTGGTCGAGGCCGACGGCGAAGTCGTCCTCGCCCGCACCGCCCGCCCCGAGAAGGACCCCGTCCTCACCCTCAGGGCCGCCGCCGCGGCGGCCGAGTCCGGGCTGCCGCTCTCCCGCCACCTCGTACGCCACCTCCGGACAGCCGCCCAGCCGCTGCCCGTGCCGTGGCCCGCGGAGGCCCGCGAGGAGCTCGTCACCCTGCTCGGCGCCGGTGAATCCACCGTCGGCGTCTGGGAAGCCCTGGAAGCGGAAGGCATCATCACCCGGCTGCTGCCCGACTGGGAGCGGGTCCACTGCCGTCCGCAGCGCAATCCGGTCCACACCTGGACCGTCGACCGCCACCTCGTCGAGACGGCCGTGCGCGCCGCCTCCCTCACCCGCCGCGTCGGCCGCCCCGACCTCCTCCTGGTCGCGGCCCTGCTCCACGACATCGGCAAGGGCTGGCCCGGGGACCACTCCGTCGCCGGTGAGGTCATCGCCCGCGACATGGCCGCCCGCATCGGCTTCGACAAACAGGACGTGGGGGTCGTCGCCACCCTCGTACGACACCACCTGCTGCTCATCGAGACCGCCACCCGGCGTGACCTGGACGACCCCGCGACCGTCCGCTCCGTCGCCGACGCCGTGGGCAGCGCCTCCACCCTGGAGCTCCTGCACGCCCTCACCGAGGCCGACGCGCTGGCCACCGGCCCCGCCGCGTGGAGCTCCTGGCGCGCCTCCCTGGTCACGGACCTGGTCAGGCGGGCCGCCTCGCTCCTCGCGGGCGAGGAGCCCGCCGCACCGGAACCGCTCGCCCCCAGCGCCGAGCAGGAACGCCTCGCCGTCGAGGCACTGCGCACCGGCGAACCGGTCCTGTCCCTGCACACCCAGCCCGAACCCGCCTCCGGGGACGGCGAACCGGAACCCGTCGGCGTGGAACTCCTCATCGCGCTGCCCGACCGGCCCGGAGTGCTCCCCGCGGCGGCCGGCGTCCTCGCCCTGCACCGCCTCACCGTCCGCGCGGCGGACCTGCGGGCCGTCGAGCTCCCCACCGAGCTGGGCGAGTCGGCCGGTCTGCTGGTGCTCAGCTGGCGGGTGGCCGCCGAGTACGGTTCCCTCCCGCAGGCCTCCCGGCTCCGCGCCGACCTCGTACGCGCCCTGGACGGCTCCCTCGACATCCGGGCCCGCCTCGCCGAACGCGAGGCCGCCTACCCGCGGCGGCGCGGGGTCAAGGCGCCGCCGCCCAGAGTCACCGTCGCGGCGGCGGGCTCGCGGCTCGCCACGGTGATCGAGGTGCGCGCCCAGGACGCCCCCGGACTGCTGCACCGGATCGGCCGGGCGCTGGAACAGACCGCCGTACGGGTCCGCAGCGCACACATCTCGACGCTGGGCGCGAACGCGGTGGACGCCTTCTACGTCACCGACGCGGACGGTGCGCCGCTGGCCGGGGAGCGTGCGGCGGCGCTGGCCAGGGAGGTGGAGAAGGCGCTGGCGTGACCCTGGGCGCCGGGCCGTCCACGCCCGGGGGCGGCCCCCGGCACCGGCCGTTCGTCACGAGAGGTGGCCTTCGGTACCGGGCCGTTCACCACGAGAATCGGGCGAGGTCTTTGCGTTCGGCGGGGTCCGGATACCCTGGAGGGCGATTGACCTGCCACCACCCCCGACCCTGAGGACCGACGAGCGCCGTGTTCGATACTCTCTCCGACCGCCTTGCCGCGACTTTCAAGAACCTCAGGGGCAAGGGCCGCTTGTCCGAGGCGGACATCGACGCCACGGCTCGCGAGATCCGAATCGCCCTGCTCGAGGCCGACGTCGCGCTGCCCGTCGTCCGGTCCTTCATCGCCAACGTCAAGGAGCGGGCGCGGGGGGTCGAGGTCTCCCAGGCGCTGAATCCGGCGCAGCAGATGATCAAGATCGTCAACGAGGAGCTCGTAGGCATCCTCGGTGGCGAGACCCGGCGGCTCCGGTTCGCCAAGACCGCGCCGACCGTGATCATGCTCGCGGGTCTCCAGGGTGCCGGTAAGACGACCCTCGCCGGCAAGCTCGGTCTCTGGCTCAAGGGCCAGGGCCACTCCCCGCTGCTCGTCGCCTGCGACCTCCAGCGCCCCAACGCCGTCAACCAGCTGAGCGTCGTCGCCGACCGCGCGGGTGTCGCGGTGTACGCGCCGGAGCCCGGCAACGGCGTGGGCGACCCGGTCAAGGTCGCCAAGGACTCCATCGAGTTCGCCAAGGCCAAGGTCCACGACATCGTCATCGTCGACACCGCCGGCCGTCTCGGCATCGATGAGGAGCTGATGCGGCAGGCCGCGGACATCCGCGACGCCGTCAGCCCCGACGAGATCCTCTTCGTCGTCGACGCGATGATCGGCCAGGACGCGGTCAACACCGCCGAGGCCTTCCGCGACGGCGTCGGCTTCGACGGCGTGGTGCTCTCCAAGCTCGACGGCGACGCCCGCGGCGGTGCCGCCCTGTCGATCGCCCATGTCACGGGCAAGCAGATCATGTTCGCCTCGAACGGTGAGAAGCTCGAGGACTTCGACGCGTTCCACCCCGACCGCATGGCGTCCCGCATTCTCGACATGGGTGACCTGCTCACCCTGATCGAGCAGGCGGAGAAGACCTTCAGCCAGGAAGAGGCCGCCAAAATGGCCTCCAAGCTGGCGTCGAGCAAGGGCAAGGACTTCACGCTCGACGACTTCCTGGCGCAGATGGAGCAGGTCAGGAAGATGGGCTCCATCTCCAAGCTGCTCGGGATGCTGCCCGGCATGGGGCAGATCAAGGACCAGATCAGCAACATCGACGAGCGGGACGTGGACCGCACGGCCGCGATCATCAAGTCGATGACACCGCACGAGCGTGCCGAGCCCACGGTGATCAACGGCTCGCGCCGGGCCCGTATCGCCAAGGGTTCGGGCGTCGAGGTCTCCGCGGTGAAGAACCTCGTCGAGCGGTTCTTCGAGGCCCGCAAGATGATGTCGAAGATGGCCCAGGGCGGCGGCATGCCGGGGATGCCCGGGATGCCGGGCATGGGCGGCGGTCCCGGCCGTCAGAAGAAGCAGATCAAGCAGGCCAAGGGCAAGCGCAAGAGCGGCAACCCGATGAAGCGCAAGGCCGAGGAGCAGGCGGCCGCGGCCCGCCGCGAGCAGGCGGCGGCGCAGGGCGGTGCCTTCGGGCTGCCGGCCCAGGAGGACAAGAACTTCGAGCTGCCGGACGAGTTCAAGAAGTTCATGGGCTGACCGGCCTGCCGGCATGACGAAGGGGCGCCCGCTCGCGGGCGCCCCTTCGCCGTTCCGCACCGTTCTCGTCAGGTGACGCACACCAGGTAGCGGAAGACGTTCGGCATCCAGACCGTGCCGTCGGGCCGCAGGTGCGGATGCAGCGCTTCCGCGACCTCCTTCTCCGCCTGGGAGCGGTCCGTCGCCCGGATCGCCGCGTCGAACAGCCCGGTCGACAACAGGCCGCGCACGGCGCTGTCCAGGTCGGCGTAGCCGAACGGGCAGGAGACCCGGCCGGAACCGTCCGGCTTCAGCCCGGCCCGCGCGGCCACCTCTTCGAGGTCGTCCCGCAGCGGCGGGCGCCAGCCGCTCCCGGAGCGCGCGGTGCGCGACGACTCGGCGAGCCGGGCCGCCACCCGGAGCACCGGGGCCGTCGCGCAGCGCTCCGGCGGCCCCCATCCGGTCAGCACCACGGTGGCCCCTCGCGCGGCCAGCGGCACGGCGGAGGTCAGGGCGGGTGCGAGACCGTCACAGTCGCCGGCGGCGCAACCGATCGGATCGAACGCGGTGAGCAGGTCGTAGGGCGCCTCTCCGGCGGGCGCGGCCGCCGACGGGACGTCGTCCACGAGCCTGGCCCGCGCCCGCGGCGCCGTCCCGGCCGGTTCCTGTCCCGCGCCGGACGCGAAGCGCTCGCGCGCCAGGGCGAGACGTTCACGGTCGGTGTCGCAGCCGGTGACGTGTGCCCCCCGGGACGCCGCGATCAGCAGCGCGAGCCCGGAACCGCAGCCGAGGGAGAGCATCCGGGTGCCGGCCCCGACTTCGAGCCGCTCGAACACGGCTTCGTAGAGCGGCGCCAGCATGCGCTCCTGGATCTCGGCCCAGTCGCGGGCACGGGTACCGGCGTCCACCGTGGCGGTCGAGTCCGCATACCTGTGGTGCCGGACGAGCGTGGGTGTCATGGGATGCGCCCCAATCCGCCGAGAGGTCGGTCGTGCCCGAGTGAGGTCCCCCATGTGTACGTGCGCCGTGCTCTGTGCGGCAGGTGGTGCGCATGCCGCGTTCCGTGATGCGTGTGCCGCGTCCTGGGCGCCCGCATCCCCCCGTATGCCAGAGAACTCCGCATCCGCGGTCCCGTCCAGGGGTCGGGTGGCATTGCTTGCGTGCTCCGGTCGTGCGCCCCCGGCTCCGGGTCGTGACGGCGGGCGCCGGGACCGGTGCGCCCGAGGCTCGCTCCTCACAGTCTTACCCGACATGCGGGGGGCGGCACGTCGAGGGCTCCGGCCCCGCCGGGCTCGGGTTCGTGCCGGCTGCTCCATGCCGGGTAATGTCGCCCACGAAGGCCCTTCTACGGTCCGGCGCGTACGACACGCTACGTACCGTCTTGATGCGAGCTGTGTGACTTCTCCGCAGATCTGCGCACCCGCCCTCGTCCGAGCGCATCAGCGGCAACTGACTGGTACGTGCAAATTATTTGGGATGCCCCGGAATAGGAACACCGGAGCCCTCAGGCTCGTTATCACGACGTGAGCACGACACCACCTGTACTTGCCGCAGAGCTGGCACAGGCGTGGGCCGACATTCAGCGGTACCACTCCGAGCTGCCCGATCTTGCCGCGCCAGAGTCCCTGATCGGAGAGTCCTCGTCCGCCTGTGGCGCCGAGCTCTCCTTCGAACGACTGCTTCACGAGGCAGTCCACGGCATCGCCGCCGCACGAGGTGTCCGGGACACCTCGCGGGCGGGCCGCTACCACAACCGGCGTTTCCTCGCGATCGCGGAGGAGCTGGGCCTCGACCATGCCGAGGAGCCCCACCCCAGCAGCGGATTCTCGCTGGTGACGCTGAACGCGGAGGCCAAACGCAGATACCGCCCGACGACGGAACGGCTCCAGCGTGCGCTCAAGGCGCACACCGTGGCCACCGCCGCCGACACCAAGCGCTCCTTCCGCGGCCCCGCCGCCCGGCACGGCTCCTCCGGGGGAGGTGTGCGGGTCAAGGCCGTCTGCGACTGCGGGCGCAACGTCCGGGTCGTGCCCTCGGTCCTCGCCCAGGCGCCGATCGTCTGCGGCGGCTGCGGCAAGCCCTTCCGTATCCCCGAAGCAGCGGTCGCGGTGGGGTGACCCGATGTGGTGTGGCACAATGGCTAGCTGTACTCGACAGTCGCATAGGACCCCTCTCTCCTCCGGCTGACGCGTCCATCGGGCACTCCGAGTACCGCAACCCCACGTGGCATCTAGTTGTGCCCAACCACGTCAGAGACCAGGAGACACCACTTCCGTGGCAGTCAAGATCAAGCTGAAGCGTCTGGGCAAGATCCGTTCGCCTCACTACCGCATCGTCGTCGCCGACTCCCGCACCCGCCGTGACGGCAGGGCCATCGAGGAGATCGGCCTGTACCACCCGGTGCGGAACCCCTCGCGCATCGAGGTCAACGCAGAGCGCGCGCAGTACTGGCTCTCCGTCGGCGCCCAGCCGACCGAGGCCGTCCTCGCGATCCTGAAGCTCACCGGTGACTGGCAGGCCCACAAGGGTCTCCCGGCCCCCGCGCCGCTGCTGCAGCCGGAGCCCAAGGCTGACAAGCGCGCCCTGTTCGAGGCTCTCACCACGGACGGCGACGAGGCCAAGGGTGAGGCCATCACCCAGAAGGCCAAGAAGTCGGACAAGAAGGCGGACGAGGCGGCCGACGCTGCTGCGTCCACCGAGTCGACCGAGGCCTGAGCATGCTCGAGGAGGCTCTTGAGCACCTCGTGAAGGGCATCGTCGACAACCCCGACGATGTGCAGGTCGCCTCGCGTGACCTGCGCCGTGGACGCGTGCTCGAGGTCCGGGTTCACCCGGACGACCTCGGTAAGGTGATCGGCCGTAACGGCCGCACCGCGCGCGCCCTGCGTACCGTCGTGGGTGCCATCGGCGGCCGTGGTATTCGTGTCGACCTCGTCGATGTGGACCAGGTTCGCTGAAGAGTTGAACACCGGCCGGGGCCGGGGAGGGCTTTCGAGCCTTCCCCGGCCTTTGTCGTCCCTACACCACCACCGGGAGAAGTAGCGTGCAGTTGGTAGTTGCGCGGATCGGTCGCGCCCATGGCATCAAGGGCGAGGTCACCGTCGAGGTGCGCACCGACGAGCCCGAGCTCCGGCTCGGGCCCGGGGCCGTCCTGGCCACGGAGCCGGCGGAGACGGGGCCCCTGACGATCGAGACGGGCCGGGTGCACAGCGGCAGGCTGCTGCTGCGGTTCGAGGGCGTACGGGACCGCACGGCGGCCGAGGCACTCCGCAACACCCTGCTGATCGCCGACGTGGACCCGGCGGAACTCCCCGAGGACCCCGAGGAGTTCTACGACCACCAGCTGATGGACCTCGACGTGGTCCTCGCCGACGGCACCGAGATCGGCCGGATCACCGAGATCACGCACCTGCCGTCCCAGGACCTCTTCATCGTGGAGCGTCCGGACGGCAGCGAGGTGATGATCCCGTTCGTCGAGGAGATCGTCGGCGAGATCGACCTCGAGGAGCAGCGGGTCGTCATCACGCCGCCCCCCGGCCTGATCGACGAGAGCGAGGCCGTCGTCGCGTCCACCCGGGACGCGGAGGACGGCGACAGCGACGGAGCGGCAGAGGAGGCCCCGGGAGCCGGGGGCGACGAAGCTGCCGGCGGGACTGCGAAGGGCGGCGCGTGATGCGGCTCGACGTCGTCACGATCTTCCCCGAGTACCTGGAACCGCTGAACGTCTCGCTCGTCGGCAAGGCACGCTCCCGAGGCCGCCTGGACGTACACGTCCACGACCTGCGCGACTGGACGCACGACCGGCACAACACGGTGGACGACACCCCGTACGGCGGCGGCCCCGGCATGGTCATGAAGACCGAGCCCTGGGGCGAGGCCCTGGACGACGCGCTGGCCGAAGGCTACGAGGCCGGGGCGCACTCCCCGGTACTCGTGGTGCCGACCCCCAGCGGGAGGCCGTTCACGCAGCAGCTGGCCGTCGGGCTCTCGGAGAGGCCGTGGCTGATCTTCGCCCCCGCCCGGTACGAGGGCATCGACCGCCGGGTGACGGAGGAGTACGCCACCCGCATGCCGGTCGTGGAGGTGTCCATCGGGGACTACGTCCTGGCCGGCGGGGAAGCCGCCGTCCTGGTGATCACGGAGGCGGTGGCCCGGCTGCTGCCCGGAGTGCTCGGCAACGCCGAATCGCACCGGGACGACTCCTTCGCGCCCGGAGCCATGGCCGACCTGCTCGAAGGCCCCGTGTACACGAAGCCGCCCGAGTGGCGCGGGCGCGGTATCCCGGACGTCCTGCTCAGCGGCCACCACGGCAGGATCGCCCGCTGGCGCAGGGACGAGGCGTTCCGCAGAACCGCCCTCAACAGGCCCGACCTCATTGAGCGTTGCGACGCCGCGGGCTTCGACAAGAAGGACCGCGAGATCCTCTCCATCCTCGGCTGGTCTCCCGAGCCCGGTGGACGATTTTGGCGCAGGCCCGAGGCCGTGGAAGAATAGGTCCGCTGTACGTCCGGTGTGCGCCCCTGCCACAGGGGGAAAGACGCCCGCCCGATGTGATCAGCATCCGAACTTCACCCTCTCCCGTCGATGACCTGTGGCATCGGCGAAGAAAGCAGACAACATGGCTTCCCTGCTCGATGGCGTCAACGCCGCCTCGCTCCGTACCGACCTCCCGGCGTTCCGCCCCGGTGACACGGTCAACGTCCACGTGCGCGTGATCGAGGGCAACCGCTCCCGTATCCAGCAGTTCAAGGGCGTCGTCATCCGCCGCCAGGGCTCGGGCGTCAGCGAGACCTTCACGGTCCGCAAGGTCTCCTTCAGCGTCGGCGTCGAGCGCACCTTCCCGGTGCACAGCCCGATCTTCGAGAAGATCGAGCTCGTCACCCGCGGTGACGTCCGTCGCGCCAAGCTGTACTTCCTCCGTGAGCTGCGCGGCAAGGCCGCGAAGATCAAGGAGAAGCGCGACCGCTGATTCACCTCCGGCGTCCACAGCGCGGCCGGATAGAATCCGGCTCCGATGGACACGGAAGCACAGCACATGGAGCGCGACCCCTCCTCCGCCCCCGCAGACGGGGCGGAGGAGGGGTCGCGCTTCACGCATGTCCCCGATCGTTCCGCCGACTCGATGTCCTGGGGGCGGGCCGTCTTCCTCGGCATGCTCTGCACCGTCGCCCTGCTGCTGTTCAGCGCATTCGTGCTGCAGCCCTTCCTCATTCCGAGCGGCTCGATGGAACCCACGCTGAAGGTGGGGGACCGCGTGCTCGTCAACAAGCTGGCGTACCGTTTCGGCTCCGAACCACAGCGCGGCGACGTGGTGGTCTTCGACGGCACCGGCTCCTTCGTGCAGGAGACGCCCGAGGGGGACGCCGTCACCGCGCTGCTGCGCGGGGCGGCCGCGTCCCTGGGGCTCGCCGAACCCGCCGAGACCGACTTCGTGAAGCGGGTGGTGGGGGTGGGGGGCGATCGCGTGGTCTGCTGCGACGAGCGGGGGAGACTCGGGGTGAACGGCCGCTCGGTGGACGAGGAGTACCTGCACCCGGGCGACAAGCCGTCGGAGGTCGCCTTCGACATCGTGGTGCCCGACGGCACGCTGTGGATGATGGGCGACCACCGGGGCAAGTCGCGCGACTCCCGCGACCACCTGGGGCAGCCGGGGGGCGGCATGGTGCCCGTCGACCGGGTGATCGGGCGCGTCGACTGGCTCGGCTGGCCACTCGGCAGGCTCGGCTCCCTGGAGGGGACCGGCGCCTTCACCGGCATACGGCCGCCGGGCGCCTCGCATGGGTAACCGGGGGCGCAGGCGGGGAGTGCCGGACACGGATGTTCCGCTGCCCACGGGGAGCCGGCCGACCACGGCCCGCTCGCTGCCGACCCGGGCCGAACGCCGGAAGCTGGCACGCAGGGTGAAGCGCCGCCGGCGCAGGTCCGCGATCAAGGAGATCCCTCTCCTCGTCGTGGTGGCGCTGCTGATCGCGCTGGTGCTCAAGACCTTCCTCGTCCAGGCCTTCGTGATCCCGTCCGGGTCGATGGAGCAGACCATCCGGATCGGCGACCGGGTGCTGGTGGACAAGCTGACACCGTGGTTCGGCTCCGAACCGCAGCGCGGGGACGTCGTCGTGTTCAAGGACCCCGGCGGCTGGCTACAACAGGAGAACGTCGACACCGAGGACCCGCCCGTCGGCATCAAGCAGGCCAAGGAGCTCCTGACGTTCATCGGGCTCCTGCCCTCCGACGACGAGCAGGATCTGATCAAGCGTGTGGTGGCGGTCGGGGGCGACACCGTGAAGTGCTGCGGCTCGGACGGCAAGGTCACCGTCAACGGGGTACCGCTCGAGGAGCCCTACCTGCATCCCGGCAACGAGCCGTCCGCGCTCCAATTCGAGGTAAAGGTTCCGCAGGGCCGCATCTTCGTGATGGGCGACCACCGGTCCAATTCCGCGGACTCCCGCTTCCACCTCGACGAACCGGGCAAGGGCACAGTCTCGGAGGACGAGGTCGTGGGACGGGCCGTCGTGATCGCCTGGCCGCTCGGCCACTGGCGGAGGCTGGAGGAACCCGGGGCGTTCGCCTCGGTCCCCGACGTGAGCGCCGGGACGGCGGCGGAAGCGGTCCCGTCGAATAGTGTGTCCTCCCAGGATCGCAACGGAATGGTCCTGCTCCCGACCCCTGCGGAACTCCCGCTCGTTATGGGAGTGGTGGGCCTGCGCCGAATCGTGCGCGGGCGGTGGCACGGAGTGAGGAGTGGATGTGGGGGATTTGGCGGTCGGCGCACGATCCGGACACGACGAACCCGAGGACCGGCCTGCGAACGGCGGGATCCCGGCGGAGGCGGAGGGTGACGACGACTCCCGGAGCGGCAGCACGGCGCAGAAGAAGCCGCGCTCCTTCTGGAAGGAGCTGCCGCTCCTCGTAGGCATCGCGCTCATTCTCGCGCTGCTGATCAAGACGTTCCTGGTGCAGGCGTTCTCGATCCCCTCGGACTCCATGCAGAACACGCTGCAGCGGGGCGACCGGGTGCTGGTCGACAAGCTGACGCCGTGGTTCGGCTCGGAGCCGGAGCGCGGTGAGGTCGTCGTCTTCCACGACCCCGGCGGCTGGCTCGAGGACACCGTGACTCCCGAGCCGAACGCGGTGCAGAAGTTCCTGAGCTTCATCGGGCTGATGCCGTCCGCGGAGGAGAAGGACCTGATCAAGCGTGTGATCGCGGTCGGCGGTGACACGGTCCAGTGCAAGAAGAACGGGCCGGTGACGGTCAACGGCAAGGCGCTGGACGACAAGTCGTTCATCTTCGAGGGCAACAGCGCGTGCGACGACGAGCCGTTCGGGCCGATCAACGTGCCCGAGGGCCGGATCTGGGTGATGGGTGACCACCGCCAGAACTCGCTGGACTCCCGCTACCACCAGGAGCTGCCCGGACAGGGCACGGTGTCCACCGACGAGGTGGTCGGACGGGCCATCGTCATCGCCTGGCCGGTCAACCGCTGGGCGACCCTGCCGGTCCCGAGCACGTTCGACCAGCCCGGGCTGAACGCCGCGGCCGCCGTAGCGCCGGCAGCACTGGGTGTAGCGGGGGCGCTGCCCCTCGTGTTCTGGCGCCGTCGGAGGCTGACCAGCGGGCGTACCGCCGGGTAGGGTGCCGACTCGGATCAGCGATTGTCGATCTCCGACGGGGGAGCGCTGGGATGAGTGGAACAGGACGTACGGAGGGCGGCCGCGGCCGGCTCGGCACCATGGTGTCGAACCTGGCCGTGGCCGTCGGCTGTGTGCTCTTCCTCGGCGGTTTCGCCTGGGGAGCGGTGGTGTACAAGCCGTACACCGTGCCCACGGACTCGATGTCCCCCACGGTGAACCCCGGGGAGCGGGTGCTCGCGCAGCGGATCGACGGCGCCGACGTACGGCGTGGTGACGTCGTCGTCTTCACGGATCCCGTCTGGGGCGACGTGCCGATGGTGAAGCGGGTCGTCGGAGTGGGCGGCGACAAGGTCGCCTGCTGCGAGGACGAGGGCCGGATGACCATCAACGGCGAGCCCGTCGAGGAACCGTATCTGCAGGCGAAGGGCGGGGCCGCGCCCGGCCCGGACGACGGCGGGGCCCCGGCCTCCGTCCAGAACTTCACGGCTGTCGTGCCCGAGGGGCAGCTCTTCCTCCTGGGGGACGAGCGCGCGACCTCCCTGGACTCCCGGGTCCACCTGGAGGACCCGGGGCACGGCTCCGTGTCGCGCAGCGCCGTGGAGGCACGGGTGGACGCCGTGGCATGGCCCATGAGGGGCATGCTCGACCGGCCGGCGGCCTTCGCCGCACTGCCCGGTGGAGTGTCGTCCAGCGGGCCGCTGCCGCTTCAGGTCGGGGCCCTGGCGGCCGGTGTGCTCCTCATCCTCGGAGGAGCCGCCTACGGGCCGCTCGCGGCCCGCTCCGCCCGCCGGAGCCGGCCGGGAGTGTCCCCCGGTGGCCGCTGAGGCGCGCAAGGTCGCACGCGTCCTGCTCCTGGACCCCGACGACCGGATCCTCCTGCTCCACGGATTCGAGCCGGCGGACCCGGCGACGAACTGGTGGTTCACACCGGGCGGCGGCCTGGAGGGCGACGAGAGCCGGGAGGCCGCGGCCCTGCGTGAGCTTGCCGAGGAGACGGGCCTCACGGACGTCGAGCTCGGCCCCGTGGTGTGGACGCGGACCTGCTCCTTCCCGTTCGACGGGCGGCGCTGGGACCAGGACGAGTGGTACTTCCTGGCTCGAACGGCACGGACCACCACGCATCAGAGGGGCCTCACGGAACTGGAGCGGCGCAGTGTTGCCGGTCTGAGGTGGTGGACTTCCGCCGAACTTCTCACGACGCGTGAGACGGTGTACCCGACCAGGCTCGCCGGGCTGCTGCGCACGCTGCTCGACGAGGGTCCCCCACGCGTTCCGCTGGTTCTCGCCCCCGAAATCGCCTAATCGGCGAGGGGTGCGGACGGCTGACGCACAATGGGGGGACGCACGGCTGAAGGGGAACATGCCATGAGCGCCGAGGACCTCGAGAAGTACGAGACCGAGATGGAGCTGAAGCTCTACCGGGAGTACCGCGATGTCGTCGGTCTGTTCAAATTCGTGATCGAGACCGAGCGGCGCTTCTACCTCACCAACGACTACGAGATGCAGGTGCACTCGGTCCAGGGCGAGGTCTTTTTCGAGGTGTCCATGGCGGACGCGTGGGTGTGGGACATGTACAGGCCCGCCAGGTTCGTCAAACAGGTGCGCGTGCTCACCTTCAAGGACGTGAACATCGAGGAGCTCAACAAGAGCGATCTCGAACTTCCGGGCAGCTGACCGGCGCTCGCGCCGGTCGACACCTCCCGGGTCGGCACCCCCGCGCCGGTCGACGTCCCTCGAGTCCTTCGGCGCACCGCCTGCGATCCGCGTCGGTCCGGCGTCGTACATGCTTCGTGCCGCGTCGGTCCGGTGTCGCTCGCCGGCCCGCTGTCGTGTGACCGGGGGCGTCGCTCCGGGCGCCGTCCGGGGGCCGTCTCACTCGTCCGTGTGGCCGGGATATACACAACGACCGGGTTATCCACCAAGATCCAACAGATCGGGCGGGGCACGTCAGAGTCGGCACCGGAGGTGGTGCCGATATGAACGCACGGGGGGCACTCGGGCGGTACGGCGAGGATGTGGCGGCGCGGCTGCTGGCCGACGCAGGCATGTCCGTGGTGCAGCGCAACTGGCGCTGTCGCACGGGAGAGATCGACATCGTGGCCAGGGACGGCGACGCGGTGGTCGTCTGTGAGGTGAAGACCCGCAGGGCGGGCTCCTTCGAGCATCCGATGGAGGCTGTGACGCC
Organism: Streptomyces clavifer; assembly: GCF_036345975.1. Classification (NCBI taxonomy): domain Bacteria; kingdom Bacillati; phylum Actinomycetota; class Actinomycetes; order Kitasatosporales; family Streptomycetaceae; genus Streptomyces; species Streptomyces clavifer. The sequence goes on from NZ_CP107793.1 coordinate 5,428,033, forward strand.
CGCGAAGGCGGACCGACTGCGCCGGCTCGCCGAGATCTGGCTCGACCGGCACGGCGGGCCGCCGCCCGGCGGTGTCCGGATCGATCTGGTCGGCGTGATCCTGCCCCGGCGAGGGGCGCCGGTCGCCGAGCACGTGCGGGGCGTGGCCTGATGGGGTTCGCGCGGGCGTGTTCGGTGGCGCTGGTGGGCGTCGAAGGTGTGGTGGTGGAGGTCCAGGCCGATCTCGAACCCGGCGTGGCGGCGTTCACCCTGGTCGGGCTGCCGGACAAGAGCCTCGTGGAGAGCCGGGACCGGGTCAGGGCCGCCGTCGTGAATTCCGGGGCCGAGTGGCCGCAGAAGAAGCTCACGGTGGGGCTCTCCCCGGCCTCCGTACCGAAGAGCGGATCGGGTTTCGATCTCGCTGTCGCGTGCGCCGTGCTCGGGGCGGCGGAGCGGATCGACCCGGCGGCGATCGCCGATGTGGTGATGATCGGGGAGCTGGGCCTGGACGGCCGGGTGCACCCGGTGCGCGGGGTGCTGCCGGCGGTGCTCGCGGCCGCGGAGGCGGGATACCGCCAGGTCGTCGTTCCCGAGCACACCGCGGGGGAGGCCGCGCTCGTGCCGGGCGTCTCCGTCCTGGGTGTACGGAGCCTGCGCCAGCTGATCGCCGTGCTCGGTGACGAACCCGTTCCGGACGAACCGGTCGCCGACCGGGGCCGTCCCGACGCCGTGCCCTCCGGGCTGATGGTTCCGGGTGCGGGCGTCGGTGCGGGACTCGCCCTGCTCGGCTCCGGAGCCACGGGGCACCGGCCCGACCTGGCCGACGTCGCGGGTCAGGCCAGAGCGCGCAAGGCGCTGGAGGTCGCCGCGGCCGGCGGGCACCATCTGCTGCTGTCGGGCCCGCCCGGTGCGGGCAAGACCATGCTGGCCGAGCGGCTCACGGATATCCTCCCGCCGCTGACCCGGCAGGAATCCCTCGAGGTGACGGCGGTGCACTCGGTGGCGGGCATCCTCCCGCCGGGCGAGCCCCTGGTCACCAGGGCGCCGTACTGCGCACCGCACCACTCGGCGACGATGCAGTCGCTCGTCGGGGGCGGCAACGGCCTGCCGAGGCCCGGAGCGGTGTCCCTGGCACACCGGGGCGTGCTCTTCCTGGACGAGGCCCCGGAGTTCTCCGTGCGGGCGCTGGACGCGTTGCGTCAGCCCCTGGAATCCGGACAGGTGGTGGTCGCACGGGCTGCGGGGGTGGTGCGGCTGCCCGCCCGCTTCCTGATGATCCTTGCCGCGAACCCCTGCCCGTGCGGCCGGCACACGCTGGCCGGTGCGGGCTGCGAATGCCCGCCCTCCGTGGTCCGCAGGTATCAGGCCCGGCTCTCCGGGCCGCTGCTGGACCGGGTGGATCTGCGGGTCGAGGTCGAACCGGTCGGCCGGGCGGACCTGATGGGGCGCGGAGGCCGGGGCGAATCCTCGGCCGAGGTCGCCGCCCGGGTACGCCAGGCCAGGGTGCGGGCCGCGGAGCGGCTGGCGGGCACCCCCTGGACCACCAACAGCGAAGTGCCTGGCCATGAGCTGCGCACCCGGCTACTGGCGGCCCCCGGAGCGCTGATGGCCGCCGAGCGGGACATGGAGCGGGGCCTGCTCACCGCCCGGGGCCTGGACCGGGTCCTGCGCGTGGCGTGGACGCTGGCCGACCTGAGAGCCGCCGACCGCCCGGACGCCTCGGACATCGCGGTGGCCCTGGAGCTGCGGACAGGCATTCACCGAGGGGTTCCCATGGAAGCGGGCACGCGGTGAACGGCCCACCGGTCGGCGGCGGCCCCCCGGCTGACTCTACGCGCGGCGTCAACGGCCCACCGGCCCCCGCCGGTCCACCGGTCACCACCGGCCTGCCGGCAACCGCCGGACCGCCGGATGTCGACGGCGCGCCGGACGTCGACGGCGCGCCGGACGTCGACGGCGCGCGGGCCGTCAGCGACCGTGAGCGGCTGGCGCGCGCCGCCCTGACCCGTGTGTTCGAGCCGGGCGACGAGCGAGGGGGCGGCTGGCTCCGCGAGATCGGGGCCGTCGAGCTGATACGGCGTCTGAACTGCGTGGACGGCTCCGCCCAGACGCTCAGAGGGATGACCGCCGCGCGGCTGGGCGGTTACCGGCTGCGGGCCGCGACCGCCGACCCCGGCCGGGACCTGGCGGACATGGCCGCGGTGGGCGGGCGGTTCCTCTGTCCGGGTGACAGGGAGTGGCCCACCCAGCTCAACGACCTCGGGGACGCCCGGCCCATCGGGCTCTGGGTGCGCGGGTGGCCCGACCTGCGGCTCTGGGCGCTGCGTTCGGTCGCCGTGGTCGGCGCCCGGGCCTGCACACCGTACGGCGCGCACATGGCGGCGACCCTCGGTGCGGGACTGGCCGAGCGGGGCTGGGTGGTGGTGTCCGGCGCGGCGTTCGGGGTCGACGGTGCGGCGCATCGCGGAGCGCTGGCCGCCGGCGGGGCGACCCTTGCCGTGCTGGCCTGCGGGGTGGACGTCTGCTACCCCCGGGGGCACACCGAGCTGATCGGACGGATGGTGGAACAGGGACTCGTCATCGGCGAGTTGCCGCCTTCGGAACACCCGACGCGCAGCAGGTTCATCCTTCGGAACAGGGTGATCGCCGCACTCACGAGGGGGACCGTCGTCGTGGAGGCCGAATACCGCAGCGGTTCGCTGGTCACCGCCCGGAACGCGCAACGTCTGGGCCGCTTCACGATGGGTGTCCCGGGTCCCGCCACCAGCGGACTCTCGGCGGGTGTCCACGAGCTCCTCCGGGGTGAGGGCGTCCTGGTCACCGGCGCCGCCGAAATCTCCGAGCTGGTGGGAGAGATGGGCGACCTCGCCCCCGAAGGACGAGGCCCCGTTCTGCCCCGGGACCTGCTCGACGACGTATCCGCACGGGTCCTGGACGCGCTGCCCCGGAAGGACACGATGGGCGGGCGGGACGTGGCGCGGGCAGCGGGTACGTCGACGGACGAAGCGCTCGGACGGTTGTACGAACTGCACTCACTGGGGTTCGTCGAACGCGAGGGCGACGGATGGAGGTTGACGCCGGGACCCACACGCAACGGGGACGCGCGGCGAGGCGGTAGTTGACCCGGGGCATTCGGGTGAAAAGGTGATGCCGACGACCTCGGCGGTGCCTGGTCGGGCCTCCGGAGCCGGATTTCGGCGACGGACCGGAGGGCCGGCCCTGCCCGGTGGCGTCGGAAATGAAACGGAATCACACAGCGCGGATCCACGCTCCAGCGCGCACCGCAACACTTCAGTCACGCTACGCTCACAAGGAATCCGCCCCAGAGACACGTCCCCAGCACTTCACGGCAGAACGGCTCAAGGCACCACATGCCCCAGCACACCTCCGGGTCTGACCGCGCGGCAGTACCACCGGCTGCGCGTGGCACTGTGCGCCCGCCCGGCCCTTCCTCGCTCGACGAGTTGTGGCGTTCCTACAAGACCACGGGGGACGGGCGGCTGAGGGAGCAGTTGATCCTCCACTACTCGCCCCTGGTCAAATACGTGGCCGGCCGGGTGAGCGTGGGTCTGCCGTCCAATGTGGAGCAGGCGGACTTCGTCTCGTCGGGGGTCTTCGGGCTGATCGACGCCATCGAGAAGTTCGACATCGAGCGCGCCATCAAGTTCGAGACGTACGCCATCACCAGGATCCGCGGCGCGATGATCGACGAACTCCGGGCACTCGACTGGATCCCGAGGTCCGTGCGCCAGAAGGCGCGCAACGTCGAGCGTGCCTACGCCACGCTGGAGGCGCAGCTGCGGCGTACGCCCTCGGAGGCCGAGGTCGCCGCCGAGATGGGCGTCGCCCTGGAGGAACTGCACGCTGTTTTCAGCCAGTTGTCCCTCGCCAATGTGGTGGCCCTGGAGGAACTGCTGCACGTCGGCGGTGAGGGCGGCGACCGCCTGAGCCTGATGGACACCCTGGAGGACACGGCAGCCGACGACCCGGTCGAGGTCGCCGAGGACCGGGAGCTGAGACGGCTGCTCGCCCGTGCCATCAACACGCTCCCGGAACGCGAGAAGACCGTCGTCACCCTCTACTACTACGAGGGCCTCACCCTCGCCGAGATCGGCAACGTCCTCGGGGTCACCGAGAGCCGCGTCAGCCAGATCCACACGAAGTCGGTGCTGCAGCTCCGCGCGAAACTGGCCGACGCCGGACGCTGAGCCGGGGCGGCTTCGGCCACCCGATCGCAGACACGCACATCCCACCGCACAGCTGCCGCCGTAGAGTGGAGGCGTGCCCAGGATTCGAGCGGCCTCCGTGGCCGAGCACCGGACCATGCAGCGCGGCGCCCTCCTGGATGCCGCGCGCTCCCTGCTGTCCGAGGGCGGTACGGAGGCGCTGACCTTCCCCGCCCTCGCCGAGCGCACGGGCCTCGCCAGGTCCTCCGTCTACGAGTACTTCCGCTCCCGCGCCGCCGTGGTGGAGGAGCTCTGCGCCGTCGACTTCCCCGTCTGGGCCGCCGAGGTCGAGAACGCGATGGCCCGGGCCGGTGCGCCCGAGGAGAAGATCGAGGCGTATGTGCGCCGGCAGCTCGATCTGGTCGGGGACCGGAGGCACAGGGCCGTCGTCGCGATCTCCGCGAGCGAGCTGGACGCGGGCGCACGGGAGAAGATCCGGGCCGCGCACGGCGGGCTGATCGTCGTGATCGTCGAGGCCCTGGGCGATCTGGGCCACGCCGAGCCGAGGCTCGCCGCGATGCTGCTGCAGGGCTCCGTCGACGCGGCGGTGCGCCGCATCGAGCTGGGCGCGGAGGAGCCCGCCGTGGTCGCCGACGCCGCCGTGGCCATGGTTCTGCGCGGCGTACGGGGCTGAGCCCGGCCTGCCCCCGCGCGGACCTCGCTGTGAGCAGCACCGCGAGCGGCCCGTACCCCGCGGTGCCGTACGCCACGGTGCCGTGCCTCGGCGTCCAGGGCCCCGCGGTGCCGTGGTCCACCGCGCGGTACCCGTCCGCCCCGTACCTCGTCGAGCCGTGACCGGACATGTCGTGACCGGACATGTCGTGACCGGCCGTCCGCCGGGCGGCGGGTGGGCGCGGCAGCGGTACGCCGAACACCGGCAGCAGCCTGGACGGCCCTCTGCGCAGCAGCGACGGGGGGAGCAGGGACAGCGGATCGAGGTAGACGTCACCGCGCCGCAGCCCCCAGTGCAGACAGCCGGCGGCGCAGTGCGACGGCCCTGGGCCGGCCACTGCGACCGGCTGCCCCGCGGTCACCTCGTCGCCCGTCCCGACCTGCGCGCGCACGGGCTCGTACGTGAAGCGCAGCGGGGGATCACCACTCCCGGCCACCTCGACGGAGAGGACCCCGCGCCCGGCCACCTGCCCGGCGAACACGACCGTGCCGGAGGCCGCCGCCAGCACGGGAGCTCCCGCCGGGGCGGCGAGATCGACGCCGCGGTGGCCAGGCCCGTACGGACCGGGCGGCGGTTCCCACCCCCGTACGACGAGGGGCCGTCCGGCGAGCGGCCAGGACCGGTCGCCGGACGGTTCCGTCATCCGCGGCACGGCCGCCGCCCGGGCGCAGGAACCTCCCAGCAGCACCGCGAGCAGTGCTGCCAGTGCGGCGGGTCGTGCCCACCGTCCGGATCCGGGCAGGCGGGTGGTCGCTCCAGGTGTGCGGTCCATGACGTAACGATCTCCCGGCAACCCGTGCCGCGGGGGACCATGGTCCGGATCTGTGGACGACGGAGCGGTTGTGGACATCGCCGTCACCCGGCACCCGACGGGTCCCGTACACTTCTTCTGGCGATCCGGGTCACCGGGTCGACTTCGCACGCCCCGCCACCTCCTTCTCTACGGGGGTGGCCGCGCCCCTCGGTCCCTCGTGGCACGGCGCGTCGGGGCGTCAGGCGCGACAGCGAACCCGCGGTCGCGATAACCGAGCACCTCAAGGAGTACGGCCATGGCCGTCGTCACGATGCGGGAGCTGCTGGAAAGCGGCGTCCACTTCGGTCACCAGACCCGTCGCTGGAACCCGAAGATGAAGCGCTTCATCTTCACCGAGCGCAACGGCATCTACATCATCGACCTGCTCCAGTCGCTGTCGTACATCGACCGCGCCTACGAGTTCGTCAAGGAGACCGTCGCCCACGGCGGCTCCATCATGTTCGTGGGTACGAAGAAGCAGGCGCAGGAGGCCATCGCCGAGCAGGCGACGCGCGTCGGCATGCCGTACGTCAACCAGCGTTGGCTCGGTGGCATGCTCACCAACTTCTCCACCGTCTACAAGCGCCTTCAGCGTCTGAAGGAGCTCGAGCTCATCGACTTCGAGGACGTGGCCGCCTCCGGCCTCACCAAGAAGGAGCTCCTGGTCCTCTCCCGCGAGAAGACCAAGCTGGAGAAGACCCTCGGTGGTATCCGCGAGATGCAGAAGGTGCCGAGCGCCGTCTGGATCGTCGACACCAAGAAGGAGCACATCGCCGTCGGTGAGGCGCGCAAGCTCCACATCCCGGTCGTCGCGATCCTCGACACCAACTGCGACCCCGACGAGGTCGACTACAAGATTCCGGGCAACGACGACGCGATCCGCTCCGTCACCCTGCTCACCCGCGTGATCGCCGACGCCGTCGCCGAGGGCCTCATCGCCCGTTCCGGTGCCGCCACCGGTGACTCGAAGCCGGGCGAGAAGGCCGCCGGCGAGCCGCTCGCCGAGTGGGAGCGCGACCTGCTCGAGGGCGAGAAGAAGGACGACGCCGAGGTTCAGTCCTCCGCCGAGACCGAGAAGGCCGCCGACGCCGAGCCGGCCGCCGCCGCTGCCGAGCAGGACGAGGCCGCAGCTGCCGAGGCCCCCGCAGCCGAGGCTCCCGCCGCCGAGGCCGAGGCTCCGGCCGCGGACGGCGAGCAGGCCTGACACCCGTCAGTCACGGCTGAAGACGGCGGGGGCAGGTGCGCAGGCACCGCCCCCGCCGTTCACCCGTAGATCTTTCAGACTTCGAGAGAGAAAACAGACTCATGGCGAACTACACCGCCGCTGACGTCAAGAAGCTCCGCGAGCTCACCGGCGCCGGCATGATGGACTGCAAGAAGGCGCTCGACGAGGCCGACGGCAACGTCGACGGTGCCGTCGAGGCCCTCCGTATCAAGGGCCAGAAGGGCGTCGCCAAGCGCGAAGGCCGTTCTGCCGAGAACGGTGCCGTCGTCTCCCTCATCTCCGAGGACAAGACGTCCGGCGTCCTGCTCGAGCTGAAGTGCGAGACGGACTTCGTCGCCAAGGGCGAGAAGTTCCAGACCGTCGCCAACACGCTCGCCGCGCACGTCGCCGCGACCTCCCCGGCCGACATCGAGGCGCTCCTCGCCTCGGAGATCGAGGCCGGTAAGACCGTCCAGGCGTACGTGGACGAGGCGAACGCCAACCTCGGCGAGAAGATCGTCCTGGACCGCTTCGCGCAGTTCACCGGCGGTTACGTGGCTGCGTACATGCACCGCACGATGCCCGACCTCCCGCCGCAGGTCGGCGTCCTCGTCCAGCTGGACAAGGAAGACGCCGAGGTTGCCAAGGACGTCGCGCAGCACATCGCCGCCTTCGCCCCGAAGTACCTCACCCGCGACGAGGTCCCGGCCGAGACGGTCGAGAACGAGCGTCGTGTCGCCGAGGCCACCTCGCGTGAGGAGGGCAAGCCCGAGGCCGCCCTCCCGAAGATCGTCGAGGGTCGCGTCAACGGCTTCTTCAAGGACGTCGTCGTCCTCGAGCAGGCCTTCGCCAAGGACAACAAGAAGTCGGTCCAGAAGGTCCTGGACGGAGCCGGTGTCAGCCTGACGCGCTTCGCGCGCATCAAGGTCGGCATCTGAGTCCGTCCGCGAACAACGGTGGACCCCGATAGGGTCTGGTGCAGTCGTCGGCCGCACCCATGCCGGACGACCGCAGAACTGACGAGGAGGCCATTGCCGCTGAGGGACAACAGACCCACGGCAATGGCCTTCTTCGTATGTGCACGAGGAGAATCTCCATGAACAAGGGCGCGGACGCCACCCAGGCCGACCACAAGCGCGACGACGGCTCGATCTCCGGGCGCTTCATGCTGAAGCTGTCCGGCGAGGCGTTCGCCGGCGGCGGGGGACTCGGCGTCGACCCCGACGTCGTGCACGCCATCGCCCGCGAGATCGCGGCGGTCGTACGCGACGGCGCGGAGATCGCGATCGTCATCGGCGGCGGCAACTTCTTCCGTGGAGCCGAGCTCCAGCAGCGCGGCATGGACCGGGCGCGGTCCGACTACATGGGCATGCTCGGCACGGTCATGAACTGCCTGGCGCTGCAGGACTTCCTGGAGAAGGAAGGCATCGACTCGCGCGTCCAGACCGCCATCACCATGGGCCAGGTCGCGGAGCCCTACATCCCGCTCCGTGCCGTACGGCACCTGGAGAAGGGGCGAGTCGTGATCTTCGGTGCCGGTATGGGGATGCCGTACTTCTCCACCGACACGACGGCCGCCCAGCGAGCCCTGGAGATCGACGCCGAGGCGCTCCTGATGGGCAAGAACGGGGTGGACGGGGTCTACGACTCCGACCCGAGGGCGAACCCCGCAGCGGTGAAGTTCGACGCGCTGGAGTACGGCGAGGTGATCGCCCGCGATCTCAAGGTCGCCGACGCCACCGCGATCACGCTCTGCCGCGACAACCAGCTCCCGATCCTCGTCTTCGAGCTGACCACCGAGGGCAATATCGCCCGCGCGGTCAAGGGTGAGAAGATCGGCACGCTCGTGAGTGACGTGAGCACCCGGGCCTGACGGCCCAAAGGATGGACAACGGCCTGCCGGTCGGACACCGTGCAGGTGAGGACGCGACGCAGGATCCGCAGGGCCCGATGATGCCGGGTCCACACAAGACACGCAGGAGCACGTGGTGATCGAAGAAATCCTCCTCGAGGCCGAGGAGAAGATGGAGAAGACGGTCGTGGTCGCCAAAGAGGACTTTGCCGCGATCCGTACCGGCCGTGCGCACCCGGCGATGTTCAACAAGATCGTCGCCGACTACTACGGCGCGCTGACCCCGATCAACCAGCTGGCCTCGTTCTCGGTTCCCGAGCCGCGGATGGCCGTGGTGACTCCGTTCGACAAGACCGCACTGCGCAACATCGAGCAGGCGATCCGTGACTCCGACCTCGGTGTCAACCCGAGCAACGACGGCAACATCATCCGAGTGACGTTCCCGGAGCTCACGCAGGACCGTCGCAAGGAGTACATCAAGGTCGCCAGGACCAAGGCCGAGGACTCCAAGATCTCGATCCGGGCCATCCGCCGCAAGGCCAAGGAGACGCTCGACAAGCTCGTCAAGGACAAGGAGTCCGGCGAGGACGAGGTCCGCCGCGCGGAGAAGGAGCTCGACGACACCACCGCGAAGTACGTCGCGCAGGTGGACGAGCTGCTCAAGCACAAGGAAGCCGAGCTGCTCGAGGTCTGATGAACGACTCTTCCTGGGGCGCCCCGCAGGGAGCCGGTTACTGGGGCGCGCCCGAGATGGGGGCCGCCCCGGCGGGTCCTGCATACGATGTGCACGGCGCCCAGCAGACTCGGCCCATGCCCATCGTGCCGGACGTTCCCGACGCAGGTAGAGACGCTGACGACCGGAACAGGGACGCCGCCGCGCGTGTCGGCGGCCCCCTGTTCCGTGACGAGAAGCCGCAGGAGCCCATGTCCACCCCGTTGCCGTCGCCCCCGCCGCCGAAGAAGCGCGCGGGGCGTGATCTGCGTGCCGCCATAGGGGTCGGTCTCGGGCTCGGCGCGGTCGTCGCCGGGTCGCTCTTCGTCGTGAAGGCCGTCTTCGTCGGCGTCGTCGTGGTCGCGGTGGTGGTGGGGCTCTGGGAGCTCACCTCCCGCCTCAAGGAGCGCAAGGGGATCAACGCCCCCCTCGTGCCGCTCGCCGTCGGCGGCGCCGCCATGGTGGTCGCCGGCTACGTGCGGGACGCGGAGGGCGCCTGGGTCGCCATGGCGCTCACCGCGCTCGCGGTGCTCGTCTGGCGGATGACGGAGCCGCCGGACGGCTACCTCAAGGACGTCACGGCCGGTGTGTTCGCCGTGTTCTACGTGCCGTTCCTGGCGACGTTCGTCAGCATGATGCTCACCGCGGACGACGGTTCGTGGCGGGTCCTGACCTTCCTGCTCCTCACGGTGGTCGCCGACACCGGTGCGTACGCCGTCGGCTGGCGCTTCGGCACGCACAAGCTGGCACCGCGCATCAGTCCCGGGAAGACCCGTGAGGGCCTTCTCGGCGCGATCGGCTTCGCGATGGTCGCCGGTGCGCTCTGCATGGAGTTCCTGATCGACGACGGCCGCTGGTGGCAGGGTCTGCTGCTGGGTCTCGCCGTCGCCGCCAGCGCCACGCTCGGCGACCTGGGCGAGTCCATGATCAAGCGGGATCTCGGCATCAAGGACATGGGCACGCTGCTCCCGGGCCACGGCGGCATCATGGACCGGCTCGACTCGCTGCTGCCGACCGCGCCGGTCGTGTGGCTGCTGCTGGTGCTGTTCGTCGGATCCGGCTGATCGGCCTTCCTGCGCACACCGCCTGACCTGCGGTTTTTCGAATGAGGGTCCGTTGTCCACAGGGCGGCGGGCCCTCACTCGTATGTCTGCGACACTGGAAGAACCATGCCTAAGCCCGGAGAACTCCAGTTTGTCGCGCCCCGCGGAGCCAAGCAGCCGCCGCGGCACCTCGCCGACCTCACCCCCGACGAGCGCAAGGAAGCAGTCGCCGCGACCGGCGAGAAGCCCTTCCGCGCCAAGCAGCTGTCGCAGCACTACTTCGCGCGGTATGCGCACGAGCCGGCGGAGTGGAGCAACATCCCGGCCGGTTCGCGGGAGAAGCTCGCGGAGGCGCTGTTCCCCGACCTGATGTCCGTGGTGCGCCACATCAGCTGTGACGACGACACCACCCGTAAGACGCTCTGGAAGCTGCATGACGGGACGCTCGTCGAGTCCGTCCTCATGCGGTATCCGGACCGGGTGACGATGTGCATCTCGTCACAGGCGGGGTGCGGGATGAACTGCCCGTTCTGCGCGACCGGGCAGGCCGGACTCGACCGCAATCTGTCGACCGCCGAGATCGTGCACCAGATCGTGGACGGTATGCGGGCGCTCCGTGACGGCGAGGTGCCGGGCGGGCCCGCGCGGCTGTCCAACATCGTCTTCATGGGCATGGGCGAGCCCCTCGCCAACTACAAGCGAGTGGTCGGGGCGATCCGGCGGCTGACGGATCCGGAGCCGGACGGCCTCGGGCTCTCGCAGCGCGGGATCACCGTCTCCACGGTGGGTCTGGTGCCCGCCATGCTGCGGTTCGCCGACGAGGGCTTCAAGTGCCGCCTCGCCGTCTCGCTGCACGCCCCGGACGACGAGCTGCGCGACACCCTCGTACCCGTGAACACGCGCTGGAACGTCCGGGAGGTGCTGGACGCGGCGTGGGAGTACGCGGACAAGTCCGGCCGGCGCATCTCCATCGAGTACGCGCTGATCCGCGACATCAACGACCAGGCGTGGCGCGGCGACCGGTTGGGCCGGCTCCTCAAGGGCAAGCGGGTCCATGTCAACCTGATCCCGCTGAACCCGACGCCAGGCTCCAAGTGGACCGCTTCGCGGCCCGAGGACGAGAAGGCGTTCGTCGAGGCGATCGCCGCCCACGGCGTGCCCGTCACGGTCCGGGACACCCGCGGTCAGGAGATCGACGGAGCCTGCGGACAGCTCGCCGCCCTCGAGCGCTGAGATCCGGGTCGGCCCGGTGCGTCCGGGCCGCACAGGCCCGGCCCGCACAGGCCCGGCAGGCTCACTTCGCCCGGCCGGCGGGCACCGGCCCGCCGGCCGGGCGGAGTGCCGGCCCCGGGACGATACGGCCGGTGCCCCGGGCCGATACGGCCGGTGCGCCGCCCCGATTCGGCCGGTGTAGCCTGGTCCGAAAATCAACTTCATATTCCGACAGGGGAGCGCCACAGCGCTGAGAGTGCGGCACCGGAACAGGTCGGCCGCAGACCCTCTGAACCTCGCCCGGGTCATTCCGGGTAGGAAGTTCGGACCTTACTCAAGCTGTTGCGCCCTGCCCGCTCACGAGCGGGCGGGGCCGCGTCTCTTCCTGGTCATCTCCAGGAGGAATCACATGAACACCACGACGAAGTACGCCGCGACGGCGCTCGCCGCCGCGCTCGGCGTCACCGTGCTCGCCGGCTGCGGGGGCTCGGGCGGCGACGCCTCCGGTTCCGAGGGCTCCGAGAAGACGGTCACCCTGGTCAGCCACGACTCCTTCAACGCCTCGGACGCCGTCCTGAAGGCGTTCACGAAGGAGACCGGGTACAAGGTCAAGGTGCTGAAGAGCGGTGACGCGGGCGCCGCGCTCAACCAGGAGATCCTGACCAAGGGCTCCCCGCGCGGCGACGTGTTCTTCGGCGTCGACAACACGCTGCTCTCCCGCGCCCTGGACAACGGTCTGTTCACACCGTACGAGGCTGAGGGCCTCGACCGTGTCGCGTCCGGTGCCCAGCTCGATTCCGCCGAGCACCGGGTCACGCCCGTCGACACCGGCGACGTCTGCGTCAACTATGACAAGAAGTACTTCGCGGACAAGAAGCTCGACCCGCCGCAGTCCTTCGACGACCTTCTGAAGCCCGCGTACAAGAACCTCCTCGTCACGGAGAACGCGGCGACCTCCTCGCCCGGCCTCGGCTTTCTCCTCGGCACGGTCGCCGCCTACGGCGAGACCGGATTCGAGGACTACTGGAAGAAGCTGAAGGACAACGGGGTCAAGGTCGTGGACGGCTGGGAGCAGGCCTACAACGAGGAGTTCTCGGGCTCCGCGGGCGGCAGGAAGAGCAAGGCGGACAGGCCGCTGGTGGTCTCCTACGCGTCCAGCCCGCCCGTCGAGGTGCTGTACGCCGAGCCGCAGCCGGCCGAGGCGCCCACCGGGGTCGCCACCGGCACCTGCTTCCGCCAGATCGAATTCGCCGGCCTGCTGAACGGCGCGAAGAACGAGGCCGGCGGCAAGGCGCTGCTGGACTTCCTGATCAGCAAGCAGTTCCAGGAGGACATGCCGCTGAACATGTTCGTGAACCCGGTCGCGAAGGACGCGGAGCTGCCGGAACTCTTCACGAAGTTCGGTGCGACCGTCGACGCGCCGGCGACGGTGGCCCCGGAGAAGATCGCCGAGAACCGTGAGCAGTGGGTCCAGTCATGGTCCTCGCTCGTCGTGAAGTAGCCACCCCGCCCGCAGGCAGGGGCAGGGGCAGGAAGACCGGCCACGGCAGCGTACGGGGGAACGCGGTGCGGTTCGGCCTGATGGCCGTGCCCGTCGCGTTCTTCGGGCTGTTCTTCGCCTACCCCGTCGTCGCGATCGTCGGCCGGGGTCTCAGGACGGACGGCGTCTGGCAGTTCGGCCGGATCGGCCAGGTGCTGAGCCGGCCGGACATTCTCGACGTCCTCCGGTTCACCACCTGGCAGGCCCTCGCGTCGACCGCGCTCACCCTGCTGATCGCGCTGCCGGGCGCCTACGTCTTCGCCCGGTTCGACTTTCCCGGTAAGCAGCTGCTGCGTGCGGTCGTGACCGTGCCGTTCGTTCTGCCGACCGTCGTCGTGGGGACGGCGTTCCTGGCGGTGCTGGGGCGCGGCGGGTTCCTCGACGAGCTGTGGGGGGTCCGGCTCGACACGTCGGTGTGGGCGATCCTGCTCGCCCACGTGTTCTTCAACTACGCGGTCGTCGTGCGGACCGTCGGCGGCCTGTGGTCGCAGCTCGACCCCCGCCAGGAGGAGGCCGCCCGAGTGCTCGGCGCCGGACGCCTCGCCGCCTGGCGGAGGGTGACCCTGCCCGCGCTGGCCCCGGCCGTGGCGGCAGCCGCGCTGATGGTCTTCCTCTTCACGTTCACCTCGTTCGGAGTCGTCCAGATCCTCGGCGGTCCGGCGTACTCCACACTGGAGGTGGAGATCTACCGGCAGACCGCGCAGCTCCTCGACCTGCCCACAGCCGCGGTGCTGACGCTGGTGCAGTTCGCCGCGGTCGGCGGGATCCTCGCCGTGCACGCCCGGACCGTGCGGCGCAGGGAGACGGCACTGAGACTGGTCGACCCCGCGCAGACGGCCCGCCCGCCGCGTGGCGCCGGGCAGCGGGCACTGCTCGGCGGGGTACTGCTGACCGTCCTGCTGCTGATCGTGGTGCCGCTCGGTGTTCTGGTGGAACGCTCCCTGGACACCTCGGGCGGCTACGGCTTCGGCTTCTACCGTGCTCTGCAGTCCGCCGATGCGAGCGGTTCCACCTTCCTGGTGCCGCCGCTCGAAGCCATCGGGAACTCGCTGCAATACGCGGCGGTCGCCACCCTGATCGCGCTCGTGGTCGGCGGTCTCGCCGCGGCGGCCCTGACCAGGCGCGCGGGCCCACTGGTCCGGGGCTTCGACGCGCTGCTGATGCTGCCGCTCGGAGTGTCCGCCGTCACCGTCGGCTTCGGCTTCCTGATCACCCTCGACGAACCGCCGCTCGACCTGCGGACGTCCTGGATCCTTGTCCCACTGGCCCAGGCGCTCGTGGGCGTCCCCTTCGTCGTACGGACCATGCTGCCCGTCCTGCGGGCGGTCGACGGCAGGCTGCGGGAAGCCGCTGCGGTGCTCGGTGCCTCGCCGCTGCGGGCCTGGCGCGAGGTCGACCTGCCGCTGGTGCGCAGGGCGCTGCTGGTGGCCGCCGGCTTCGCGTTCGCCGTGTCGCTCGGCGAGTTCGGCGCCACCGTGTTCATCGCACGCCCCGACAACCCCACCCTGCCGGTCGCGGTGGCGAGGCTGCTGGGACGGTCCGGCGAGCTCAACTACGGGCAGGCGATGGCCCTCAGCACGATCCTGATGCTCGTCTGCGCGGTGTCGCTGCTCCTGCTCGAACGTATCCGCACCGACCGATCCGGGGAGTTCTAGAGATGCTGGCACTGGACGCGGCCACGGTCCGCTTCGGGGAGCGGACCGCGCTGGACGCGGTGGACCTGGAGGTCGCCGACCACGAGATCGTCTGTGTCCTGGGACCGAGCGGCAGCGGCAAGTCGACACTGCTGCGGGTGGTCGCCGGACTGCAGCGGCTGGACGGGGGACGGGTGCTCCTGGACGGTGCCGACCAGGCCGCGGTGCCCGTGCACCGGCGCGGGCTCGGCCTGATGTTCCAGGACCACCAGCTGTTCCCGCACCGGGACGCCGGCGCCAATGTGGCGTTCGGACTGCGCATGCACGGGGTCTCCCGCGCGGAGCGGGACCGCAGGGCCGACGAGCTCCTCGACCTGGTGGGCCTGCCCGGTGCCGGCCGCCGGGCCGTCGCCGCGCTGTCCGGTGGCGAGCAGCAGCGCGTGGCTCTCGCCCGGGCCCTGGCACCCCGCCCGAAACTGCTGATGCTGGACGAGCCGCTCGGACAGCTGGACCGGAGCCTGCGCGAACGGCTCGTCGTCGAACTCCGCACCCTGTTCGGCCGGCTGGGCACGACGGTGCTCGCCGTCACCCACGACCAGGGAGAGGCCTTCGCCCTCGCCGACCGGGTGGTGGTGATGCGGGACGGCCGCATCGCCCAGACGGGCACCCCGCTGGAGGTCTGGCAGCGGCCGGCGTCCGCCTTCGTCGCCCGGTTCCTCGGCTTCGACAACGTCGTCGGGGCGACCGTGACCGGGACGGCCGCCGACACCGTCTGGGGCAAGGTGGCCGTGCCGGACGGTTCACCCGGGGGGCGGTGCGAACTGCTGGTCAGGCCCGCGGGGGTACGGATCGGCGGACCCGAGGACGGGCTGCGCTGCACCGTCGGAGCGCGCACCTTCCGCGGCCACCACGTCGCCGTGACCCTGCGCCCCGACGAGGGGCCGGACCTGGAGGCGGAGTGCGCCCTGCGGGACGCCCCGGACGAGGGTGCCACGGTGGGTGTGACGTTCGACGTGGCGGAGACCGTGGTGCTGCCCCCGGCCGGCCCGCGCTGAACCGGTACGGTCAGCCGGTCAGCCGGGCGAGCGCCTCCGGAGCCTCGTCGACCGTGTCGACGAGGGCGATGCGCGACTCCATCGTCCGGCCCGAGGCGAGGGCGCTCAGCAGCGGCCAGGCCGGCAGCTTCTCCGTCCAGTGCGCACGGCCCACCAGCACCATCGGGGTGGGGGCCGAACGCGACTCGTAGTAGTTCGGCGTCGTGTTGTCGAAGATCTCCTGCACGGTCCCGGCCGCGCCGGGCAGGAAGATCACACCCGAGGTCGAGCGGGCCAGCAGCCCGTCCTCGCGCAGGGCGTTCGCGAAGTACTTGGCGATGTGGTCGGCGAAGGCGTTCGGCGGCTCGTGGCCGTAGAACCACGTGGGGATCGCGACCGACGAACCGCCCTCCGGCCAGCGCTCCCGTACGGTGAAGGCGGCGGTCGCCCAGTCGGTGACCGAAGGGCTGAACGACGGTGCGGCGGACAGCAGCTCACAGGCCTTGACCAGCATCGCGTCGGAGTGCGGCGCGGCGTAGGCGCCGAGGTTGGCCGCCTCCATGGCCCCGGGGCCGCCGCCCGTCGCCACCGTCAGACCGCTGCGGGCCAGCTCCCTGCCCAGCACGGCGGCCTCCCGGTACGCACCGGTGCCGCGCGCCATCGCGTGGCCGCCCATGACGCCCACCACCCGGGTCCCGGCGAGGTGTTCGTCCAGCGCGTCGGAGACCGCGTCGTCGTGGAGGGCCCGCAGCATCGAGGAGAAGACGTCACCGTCGGCCTTCGTCCGCTGGAACCAGCGGTACGCCCGCGCGTCGGGCGTCACCTCGTAACCGCCGCCCGCCAGACCCTCGTACAGGGCGTCGGGGGTGTAGAGCAGGCCCCGGTACGGGTCGAAGGGAAGCCCGGGCACGGGCGGGAAGACGAAGGCTCCGTCCGCCCGCACCTTCGCCTCCGCGCCGGAATCCATCCGGCAGCCGAGGAAGACAGCACCTCGGGTGTCGGTCGCGAACAGCGCCGCACCGCGCTCCGTCAGGTCGACGGACTGGATCCGATGATCGGTCAGGGTCCCTGCGGTGACCGCCAGGTCGAATGCGGCGAGCGTCTCTATCTCGACGCCGGGTGCGTACGTGTTCTCGTCCGGGTTCTCCACCCGGCCATGCTACGTACCGGCCGGCGGGGGCGTCACCCCGTCAGAGGCAGCGCCGCCAGCTCCGCGATCACCCAGGTCAGCGGGGCGAACACGGCCAGCAGCACCGTCGCACGAAGGACCGTGGCGATGCGCAGGGCGGACATCGGTGCGCCCACCCGCACCAGCGCCTCCGCCGTGCGCGCCCGGGCCTGCTTGGCCTCCAGGGCGGAGGTCAGCAGCGTCGCCGTCGTGCAGCCCACGACGAGTACGGCTCCGAGCGCGGTGAGCGGGCCGAAGGGGCGCGGCCCGTCGGTGTACAGCACCGAGGCCGCGACGACTCCGGACACCACCGCGCAGACCACTCCGAGCGGGCGCCCGATCCGGGACGCCTCGTCCATCAGGACCCGGCCCGCCAGCAGCCGTGCGGCTCCGGGGCGCACGGCCTGGAGGAGCCGCCCGCAGAGGTGGGTGAGCCCGGGGCCCGCCATGGCCAGACCGATCGCGGTGAGGGTCCAGCCGGCCAGCACGCTCGCCGGGGTCGAGTCCAGCCGTCCGGGCAGCGGGAGGGGACTGCCCGCCGAGCCGCGGCTCGCGTACGCCTCGACCGCCAGTCCGGCGGCGGTGAGCGCGACACCCCAGGGCAGTCCCGTCGGCGCGGGTGCGGGGGTGAGCAGGTCCTCGGCCTCCTGGGCCTCGGACGGCGCGGCCGGCCGGGAGCGCAGCGCGAGTCCGCCGGCCGCGGAGGAGACCAGCGGGACGAGCGCCAGCAGCGTGAGCGCGGCGGCGAGGGGCAACGGTGTGCCGCCGCCCAGGAACTCCGCCGCACCGCCGTCGAAGGGCAGTCCGGTCAGATCGCCCCGCAGGTGGAGGAAGAAGAGGAGCGCCACCATCGAGCCCAGCGTGGTGGACACCGCCGTGGAGACCGCGGCGAGCACGGTCAGCCGGACCGGCCCGAGTCCGGCGGCGAAGAGCCCGGGGCGAGGGCGGGTGCTCGGGTCCGTACGGGCCACCGCGACCGCGAAATGGACGGTCGCGGCCAGCGGCACGGCGCACCACAGCAGCCGCAGGAGGGAGCCGGAGGCGTGCGCGGGGTGTCCGGAGGCGTATCCCAGGGTGCACAGGAGCAGGAAACCGACGCCCGCCGACGCCGCGGCGAGGAGCAGCCGCCGCATGAGCACCAGGGGATGGGATCCGCGGGTCAGACGGAGAGCGAGCACGCCGAGCGGCCTTCCGGATCGGACACGGCGGGCAGGGCGGCGGTGGCGACGCGGCGGCCGTCGAGCAGCGAGACCGTACGGTCGGCGAGGGCGGCGACCTCCGCGTCGTGGGTGGCGAGCACGACCGTGATGTCGTGGGACCGCGCCGCCGTGGTGAGGGTGCGCAGCAGCTGCGAGCGCTCGGCCCGGTGAAGCGTCGCCGTCGGTTCGTCCGCGAAGAGCACGGTCGGCGCGGCGGTCAGCGCCCTGGCCACGGAGACGCGCTGGCGCTGCTCCTGCAGCAGGGTGTGCGGCCGCTTCTTCGCGAGTGCGCCGATGTCCAGGCGCTCCAGCCACTCCGTCGCCGCCTTCTTCGCGGCCCGGTGCGGGACACCACGCAGCAGCAGCGGCAGGGCGGCGTTCTCCCAGGCGGTCAGCTCCGGTACGAGCTGGGGTTCGGCGGCGATCCAGGCGAAGCGGTCGCGGCGCAGGTGTTCGCGCAGCCGCGGGCCCATGGTGTGCACCGGGACGTTGTTGAACCAGACCTCGCCCTGCTGGGGCACCAGTTGGCCGGACAGGCAGTGCAGCAGCGTCGTCTTGCCGCTCCCGCGCGGACCTGTCACGGCCAGGATCTCCGCGTCGCGGACACCGAGGGAGACACCGTCGAGCCCCGGGGATCCGTTGTGGGAGTGCTGCAGGGAACGAGCCCAGATCACGTCGTTGTCCGGCGGGGCCACCATGGCGTACACCTCGGTTCAGATCAGATTTCCCGTTCCCCCGAACGGGGGAACCAAGACAGGGCCGATCGGTCACTCGGCACGCTAGGGAGTCGGACCGGGGTGTCGGCACAGCACGCGGCCCGGATGCACCCCTTCTCACTCGAACGGGTGCATCCGGGCCGTGTGGACCGTATGAAATGACTGCTGGAAGCGGTGCTGCCGGTCGTCGGAGCGCCGGTCAGAGCTTCGTCCAGGCCTCCGTCAGGACGGCCCGGAGAATGCCTTCGATCTCGTCGAACGTCGACTGGTCGGAGATCAGCGGCGGCGCGAGCTGGACGACCGGATCGCCGCGGTCGTCGGCCCGGCAGTAGAGGCCGTTCTCGTACAGCGCCTTGGACAGGAAGCCGTACAGGACGCGCTCGGTCTCCTCGTCGGTGAACGTCTCCTTGGTGGCCTTGTCCTTCACCAGCTCGATGCCGTAGAAGAAGCCGTTGCCGCGGACGTCGCCGACGATCGGCAGGTCGTGCAGCTTCCGCAGCGTCGTGAGGAAGGCGTTCTCGTTGTCCAGGACGTGCTGGTTGAGGCCTTCGCGCTCGAAGATGTCGAGGTTGGCGAGACCGACCGCGGCGGACACCGGGTGGCCGCCGAAGGTGTAACCGTGCAGGAAGGTGTTGCCATCCCGGTAGAACGGTTCGGCCAGCCGGTCCGAGATGATGCAGGCGCCGATGGGGGAGTAGCCCGACGTCATGCCCTTGGCGCAGGTGATCATGTCCGGCACGTAGCCGAACTTGTCGCAGGCGAACATCGTGCCCAGCCGGCCGAAGGCGCAGATGACCTCGTCGGAGACGAGCAGTACATCGTGCCGGTCGCAGATCTCGCGCACCCGCTGGAAGTATCCGGGCGGCGGCGGGAAGCAGCCGCCGGCGTTCTGCACGGGCTCCAGGAAGACGGCCGCGACGGTGTCCGCGCCCTCGAAGAGGATCTCCTGCTCGATCTGGTCGGCGGCCCAGCGGCCGAAGGCCTCCGGGTCGTCGCCGAAGAGCGGAGCGCGGTAGATGTTGGTGTTCGGCACCTTGTGCGCACCGGGTACGAGCGGCTCGAACGGCGCCTTGAGCGCGGGCAGTCCGGTGATCGACAGGGCTCCCTGGGGGGTGCCGTGGTAGGCGACCGCACGCGAGATGACCTTGTACTTGGTCGGCTTGCCCTTGAGCTTGAAGTACTGCTTGGCCAGCTTCCAGGCCGTCTCCACGGCCTCGCCGCCGCCCGTGGTGAAGAAGACCTTGTTGAGGTCGCCCGGGGCGTAGTCCGCGAGTCGTTCGGCGAGCTCGACGGCCTTGGGGTGGGCATAGGACCAGATCGGGAAGAAGGCCAGCTCCTGCGCCTGCTTGTACGCCGTCTCGGCGAGCTCGTGGCGGCCGTGCCCCGCGTTCACGACGAACAGGCCGGAGAGCCCGTCGAGGTAGCGCTTGCCCTTGTCGTCGAAGATGTAGGTGCCCTCGCCGCGCACGATGGTGGGAACGGGCGCGTTCTCGTAGTCCGACATGCGGGTGAAGTGCATCCACAGGTGGTCGTACGCGGTCCGGCTGAGGTCCTTGCTCACGGCTATCGGGTTCCCCACATGTAGGTCTGCTTCTTGAGCTTGAGGTAGACGAAGCTCTCGGTGGAGCGCACACCGGGAATGGCCCGGATGCGTTTGTTGATCGTCTCCAGCAGGTGGTCGTCGTCCTCGCAGACGATCTCCACCATCAGGTCGAAGGAGCCCGCGGTCATCACCACGTACTCGCACTCGGTCATCGCCGACAGGGCCTCGGCGACGGGATCGACGTCGCCCTCGACGTTGACGCCGACCATGGCCTGGCGACGGAACCCCACGGTCAGCGGATCCGTGACGGCGACGATCTGCATCACGCCCTGGTCGAGCAGCTTCTGCACGCGCTGGCGCACGGCCGCCTCGGACAGGCCCACGGCCTTGCCTATCGCGGCGTACGGCCTGCGGCCGTCCTCCTGGAGCTGTTCGATGATCGCGAGGGAGACGGCGTCGACCGCTGGTGACGATCCGTTCCCGGTCCTGGAGTCTGCGCTACGACTGGCCACGCATCCACTCTGCACCGCTACTCGTCTGTCTGGCAAGCCTGAATCGATGAAATTCGTTGTCTGAGCGCCCTAATGTCACTGAATCCGAAGTGTGCGGCGGGTGGGTATGTCGAAAGCGTCACCGGAGCGATTAGGGTGGATGTCTCACCCATCGGACAGCCGACAGGAGGGGTGGTTGTGACCACCGAGGTGCGCCGTCTGCGCAACTACATCAACGGACAGTTCCGGGACGCCGCGGACGGGCGGACCATCGACGTGGTCAACCCGGTGACGGAGGAGGTCTACGCGACCTCGCCGCTCTCGGGACAGGCCGACGTCGATGCCGCCATGGACGCGGCCGCCGCCGCGTTCCCCGCCTGGCGGGACGTGACGCCCGCCGAGCGCCAGAAGGCACTGCTGAAGATCGCGGACGCCTTCGAGGAGCGGGCGGAGGACCTGATCGCGGCCGAGTCGGAGAACACCGGCAAGCCGCTGGAGCTCACCCGCACCGAAGAGATCCCGCCGATGGTGGACCAGATCCGCTTCTTCGCGGGCGCCGCACGGCTGCTCGAAGGCCGCTCGGCCGGCGAGTACATGGAGGGTCTGACCTCGATCGTGCGCCGCGAGCCGGTGGGCGTCTGCGCGCAGGTCGCACCGTGGAACTACCCGATGATGATGGCCGTCTGGAAGTTCGCCCCGGCGCTCGCCGCGGGCAACACGGTCGTCATCAAGCCGTCCGACACCACCCCGGCGTCGACGGTGCTGATCGCCGAGATCATCGGACAGATCCTCCCCAAGGGCGTCTTCAACGTCATCTGCGGCGACCGGGAGACCGGCCGCGCGATGGTCGAGCACCCGACCCCGGCGATGGCCTCCATCACCGGTTCGGTGCGGGCCGGCATGCAGGTGGCCGAGTCCGCCGCCAAGGACGTCAAGCGCGTACACCTGGAGCTCGGCGGCAAGGCGCCCGTCGTCGTCTTCGGGGACACCGACATCGCCAAGGCCGTCGAGGGCATCTCCGTCGCCGGCTACTTCAACGCCGGCCAGGACTGTACGGCCGCGACCCGCGTCCTGGTCCACGAGTCCATCCACGACGAGTTCGTCACGGCGCTCGCCAAGGCCGCGGCCGACACGAAGACCGGCCTGCCGGACGACGAGGACGTGCTGTACGGCCCGCTCAACAACGCCAACCAGCTGGCCCAGGTCAGCGGGTTCATCGAGCGGCTCCCCGCGCACGCCAAGGTCGAGGCGGGCGGCCACCGGGTCGGCGACAAGGGGTACTTCTACGCCCCGACCGTCGTCTCCGGCCTCCAGCAGGACGACGAGATCGTCCAGCACGAGGTCTTCGGGCCCGTCATCACCGTCCAGTCCTTCACGGACGAGGCCCAGGCGCTCGCGTACGCCAACGGCGTCGAGTACGCCCTCGCCTCCTCGGTGTGGACCAAGGACCACGCCCGCGCGATGCGGATGTCCAAGAACCTCGACTTCGGCTGCGTGTGGATCAACACCCACATCCCGCTCGTCGCCGAGATGCCGCACGGCGGCTTCAAGAAGTCCGGCTACGGCAAGGACCTCTCCGCGTACGGCTTCGAGGACTACACCCGGATCAAGCACGTCATGACGTCGCTCGACGACTGACCCGCGCGGCGCCCGCCACGGCCCCGGACTCCGGTCCGGGGCCGTCCCTGTGCCCGGGGGCGCGCTCCCGGGCGCCCCGCGTCGGGGGCGGAGTGCCGGCCCGGGCAGGTGGGCGGAGGAGGCGCCGGCGAAAGACCGGGAAGGGTCCGGGACCGGGTCGCCGGAGCCTCGCGGTGAACCCGTACAGGAGCTGCCGGTGCGTGAGAACCCCGGCTTTTGAACGTGTTCATGATGGGCGTACGCTGCGGGCATGAGCGAGCGAGCCCTCTTGCGGCGCATACGCGTGTGGTTGGTCGTCTTCATCGTCTGCCTGGTGCTGAGCGGCCTGACCGCCTTTCCGCTGGTGCATGAACTCCGGTGGACGGAGGACCTGTTGATGTCCTCCGCCTCCCCCGCCCCCGAGCACTTCCCGGCCCTGACGGAATGGATCACCAGGGTCCGCACCGGACTCGACGAGGCCGATGCGAAGCACCCCTTCCTGCTCTACGGCACCGACTGGCTGGCCTTCGCCCACCTGGTCATCGCGGTCGCCTTCTACGGGCCCTACCGCGATCCGGTCCGCAACATCTGGGTCATCGAATTCGGCATGATCGCCTGCGCCGGCATCATCCCGCTGGCGCTGATCTGCGGCCCGATCCGGGACATCCCCTTCTGGTGGACCGTCATCGACATGTCCTTCGGAGTCTTCGGCGTCATTCCCCTGCTCCTCGTCCGCCGCATGATCAAGCGACTGGAAGGGATGCGGGAGGGCTCCGCGACGGTGTGAGGTCATTGCACCGGCGGGGGTCCGAAGGCCGCCACCACGATGTCCCTCAGGGTGGACATCTCTTCGCTGTGCGGGTCGAAGCGGTGGTCGTACGCCTCCTCCAGGGTGTCACCCGGCATCTCCGGCACCGGTATCCGGTCGGCGTCGTCAGCCCGTACGCGGCCCAGGTGGCCGGTGGCAGCCCGGCCGGGCGGGGCACCACGAAACGGCATGGTCACCGCGGCCTGGACCAGCAGTGCGACGCCGATGTCGGTGGCCCACGGCTCCCGCGGAAGCCATCGCGCCCCCGGTCTCCGCACCATTGGGCCCCGCGTCGGACGTCCTCGCGCCGGGGGCCCGTGCATCAGGGCTTCCGGCCCACCGCACCGAACTGGGCGACCGGCGCGGGCAGGAGGCGGCCGTCGGGGCGCCAGTGCGCGCACGACACGATGCCCGGGTCCAGGACGTCGAGGCCGTCGAAGAACGAGGCGAACACGGGGCGGCTGCGGGCCGTGATCGGCGGCGTGGCGTTCTTGTTCCAGAAGCTCATCGCGGCCTCGTTGCCCTCACCGCCCAGCTCCAGCGTGGGGTGGGTGAGCACCAGGTGGCTGCCGGACGGCAGCGGGCCCATCAGTCCGTCGACGACGGACCGTGCCTCGTCCGTGTCCAGGACGAAGTTGAGGATGCCGAGCATCATCACCGCCACCGGGCGCCGCAGGTCCAGGGTCCCTTCCGCGGCCCGCAGGATGCGCTCCGGATCGCGGGCGTCCGCGTCGAGGTACTCGGTCGCCCCTTCGGGGGAGCTGGTGAGCAGGGAGCGGGCGTGTGCCAGCACGGTCGGGTCGTTGTCGACGTAGACGACCCGGGCGTCGGGTGCCGTGTGCTGGGCGACCTCGTGGGTATTGTCCGCGGTCGGCAGGCCGGTGCCTATGTCGAGGAACTGGCCGATGCCGACGTCCCCGGCCAGGTGCCGCACCACCCGGCCGAGGAACGCGCGGTCGGCGCGCGCCACTTCGCCGATGCTGGGATACATGCCGGTGACCCGGTCGCCGACCACCCGGTCCACCGGGTAGTTGTCCCGGCCGCCCAGCCAGTAGTTCCACACCCGGGCGTTGTGGGCGATGTCGGAACGTATGCGGGCGGGTGTGGTGCGGGGGTCGTTCACATCTGCTCCTCTGGTGCCGGGCCGGGCATCACGCGTGATGCGGCACCCATGATGCCGGACCGATCAAGAGGAGGCGTGGGAAAGGGACTTGGCCAACCGGGTACGAAGGGTGTCGATCCGGTTGGTGGTGATCGAGTCGACGCCGTACGCGATCAGCCGGCGCATCGTGCGACCGGTGTCGGCCGTCCAGGCGGAGACGAGCAGGCCGTCCCGGTGGACACGGTCCGTCAGTTCGCGGCTCACCAGGCCGAAGCGGTAGTTGAGCCAGTGCGGGCGCACCGCGTCGAGCAGGACGGGCCGGGGTGGGGCCAGGGTGGTCCAGGTCAGCGCGATCTCGGCGGACGGTTCCGCCGCGCGCACCCGCAGCATCGCGTCCGTGTCCGCGCAGTAGTACACGCGCTCGCCCGCCCCGCACTCGCGGACCACGCCCGTGACCGCTCGTACGGACGCGTCCGTCGAGCCCGGCAGGTCGATCATGAGCCGTCGGGCACCGACGGCGGACAGGGCCTCACGCAGGGTGGGGACGCCGCCGTCGGTCAGCTCCAGCAGCTCCCGGTGGTCGATCCGGTCCAGGCGGACGTCATGGCCCCACAGGCGCTCCAGAGTGGAGTCGTGGAGCAGGACGGGCACCTTGTCACGGGTGACGCGGACATCGATCTCGACCGCGTCCGCCCCCCGCTCCACGGCGGACCGGATCGAGGGGAGCGTGTTCTCGCGGGCGCGGTACGGATCGCCGCGGTGGGCCACGGCGGTGACGGTGAGGGCCATGGGTCCATTGTGACCACGCGGGTCACCGAGCGGGGGAGGCCTCCAGCCAACTCGTCGTGTACGTGTCGATCTCGGCGGCCAGCGTCCGCTTTCCGGCCGCGTCCAGGAAGGACGCCTCGACGGCGTTCTTCGCCAGGCCGGCGACACCGCGCTCGTCCAGGCCGAGCAGCCGCGCCGCCACCGCGTACTCGTTGTTGAGATCGGTACCGAACATGGGCGGGTCGTCGCTGTTGACGGTGACGAGGACGCCCGCCTCCGCCATCTCCCTCAACGGGTGCCGCTCGATGTCGGCGACGGCGCGGGTGGCGATGTTCGACGTCGGGCACACCTCCAGCGCGATGCGGTGCTCGGCGAGGTGCTCCAGCAGCTTCGGGTCCCGGACGGAGCTCGTGCCGTGCCCGATGCGCTCGGCGCGCAGGGCCGTCAGCGCGTCCCAGACGGTCTGCGGGCCCGTGGTCTCCCCGGCGTGCGGGACCGAGTGCAGCCCTTCGGCGATCGCCCGGTCGAAGTAGGGCTTGAACTGCGGGCGGTCCACCCCGATCTCGGGTCCGCCGAGACCGAAGGAGACGAGCCCCTCGGGCCGCAGGTCCACCGCGAGGCGGGTCGTCTCCTCGGCGGCCTCGAGACCGGCCTCGCCCGGAATGTCGAAGCACCAGCGCAGGACGACGCCCAGCTCGGCCTCGGCGGCCTTGCGGGCGTCCTCGATGGCCTCCATGAAGCCCTGCTCGGGGATGCCCCGGCGGGTCGAACTGAACGGGGTCACGGTCAGCTCGGCGTACCGGATGTTCTGCCGCGCCATGTCCCGGGCGACCTCGTACGTCAGCAGCCGGACGTCCTCGGGCGTGCGGATCAGGTCCACCACCGAGAGGTAGACGTCGATGAAGTGGCCGAAGTCGGTGAAGGTGAAGAAGTCCGCCAGCGCCTCCGGGGCCGTGGGGACCTTCGAGTCGGGGTGGCGGCCCGCCAGCTCGGCCACGATGCGGGGCGAGGCGGAACCGACGTGGTGGACGTGGAGTTCGGCCTTGGGCAGCCCCGCGATGAAGGGGTGCAGATCGTTCATCGGATTCTCCCGGATCTCGGATATCGGCCGGGCACACCGGCTGCACCGATCATCGTAGGCGGGGCCCGGAGGCTCGGAGGCGGGCCGTAGCATGGCGGGACCACGATGGGGGAGGCCCATGTCAGACAACACGCAGCAGCCCGGGGGCGGGGCCGCGCCACGCGATCCGTGGGCGCCGCCGGACAGCAGGGTGGAGCTCGGCAAGCAGGCCGAGGCGCGCCCGCCGGCCGTGCACGACCAGCCGACGGTCACGTCCATGCCGAGTGCCGAGCCGGGCACCGGACCGATACCGGGGGCGGTCGGAGCGTTCGGTCCGCCGCAGGCGGACGTGCCCCCGCCGCCCGTCGCGCCGAACGGACCCGGAGGGCCGGCCACGCCGCCCGCCGGGCAGTACGGCTACCCGGCGCCCGCCCCGCCCGCGGTCCCTTACGGCGGCTACCCGGGATACCCCGGCTACGGCGGTCAGCCCGCCTGGGGCGGCCAGGCTCCCGCGAACGGTCTCGGGACCGCGGCGATGGTGCTCGGCATCATCGCGGTGGTCGGCTTCTGCCTCTACGGGGTCAACATCATCCTGGGGATCCTCGCGCTGATCTTCGGCATCATCGGCCTCGGCCGTGCCAAGCGCGGTGAGGCCACCAACCGGGGCATGGCGATCGCCGGGATCATCCTCGGCTCCGTCGGCGTGGTCCTCGGCTCGGTGATCCTCGGCATCATCATCTGGGCGGCCACGAACGCCGAGAGCGACGAGGATTTCGGCGACTCCTACGACCCGTACCCCACCTCGCTGGTCGTCGGCTCCACGCGCTGACCGCGGGAGAACCGCCGTCCGTGGCGGGGGACCGGGATCTGTGCCCCGGCCCCCCGCCACGGGCCGTTTCACAGGGCGCGCAGCCGTGTACGCGCCTCCATGAGCGCGAAGCCCAGCAGATTCAGCCCGCGCCAGGCAGCCGGGTCCCCGGTCCGCGCGTCGTCCTTCGCCAGCCCGATGCCCCAGATCCGGTCCATCGGGCTCGCCTCGACGAGCACCCGTTCCCCCGTGCCCAGCAGGTACGCCCGAAGCGCCGGGTCCTGCCCGAACTTGTGGACGCTGCCCGCCACCACCAGGCCGAACCGTTCACGTGCCCACACGGCGTCGTCGAAGTGCCGGACCAGCCTGCCCACCTTCTTCGCCGCGGCCGGGCTGCTCGCGGCCACGGCCTTCGCCTCGGCCTCCGCGTCACCGAAGAGGCGGGCCTTCGCGGCCATCATCCAGTGCTCGGCCGAGGCGTAGGTCACCGAGTCCACCGTGAACGGCGCGGGCCACCACTGACTGAGGCAGCTCTCCCCGAGCCGGCCGTCGGGGCGGGGCCGGTGCCCCCAGAACGGCAGGTACTTCACACGCTCACCGCGTGCCGCCCGAGCGATGAGATCGGCCATGCAACTCTGCTCCATGACAGCCGAGTCTGGCAT
This sequence comes from Streptomyces clavifer, assembly GCF_036345975.1. Lineage (NCBI taxonomy): Bacteria > Bacillati > Actinomycetota > Actinomycetes > Kitasatosporales > Streptomycetaceae > Streptomyces > Streptomyces clavifer. The sequence goes on from NZ_CP107793.1 coordinate 5,455,877, forward strand.
CCACCACGGACAGTCCGTAGGGGGATTTCCGCAACCACACGACACATCGTCGACAGATTCCGTCGCGTAACCAAAAGGAAACAACGGAATCCCTTGTTGGTGAAGGTCTCCTCTGTCAGGATCGGCACTCAATTCGACAAAGGACTACGCCGCCCCGGTCCCCGGGGACGGCGGAGGAGAGCGTCATGGGCAACGGCTTCCAGATGCAGGACCGCTTCGCCGACGGTGCGCAGTACATCGGCGGACGGCTGCGGCCCGGCACGTCGGGACGCCACCAGGAGGTGGTGAACCCCGCCACGGGCGAGACGGTGTACCGCTACGAACTGGCCGGAACCGACGAGGTGGACGCCGCCGTCGCCGCCGCCCGCGAGGCGTTCCCCGGATGGTCCGGGGCCACCCCCGCCGAACGGTCCGACCTGCTGCACCGTTTCGCCGCCGTACTCGCCGGACAGGCCGAGGACTTCGCCCACGCCGAGTCCCTGCAGTGCGGCAAGCCCGTCAAGCTCTCCACCGAGTTCGACGTGCCCGGCACCGTCGACAACACCGCGTTCTTCGCCGGCGCGGCCCGTCACCTGGAAGGGAAGTCGGCCGCCGAGTACAGCGGGGACCACACCTCCTACGTACGCCGGGAGCCCCTCGGGGTCGTCGGGTCCATCGCACCCTGGAACTACCCGCTCCAGATGGCGGCCTGGAAGATCCTCCCGGCCGTCGCCGCGGGCAACACCGTGGTGCTGAAGCCTGCCGAGATCACCCCGCTGACCTCGCTGATGTTCGCGCAGGCGGCCACGGAGGCCGGCCTCCCCGACGGCGTGATCAACATCGTCTCCGGAGCGGGCAGGGACGCGGGCGAGCACCTCGTGGGACACCCCGACGTGGTGATGACCTCCTTCACGGGCTCGACCGCGGTCGGCAGGCGGGTCGCCGAACTCGCCGCCTCCACCGTCAAGCGCCTCCACCTGGAGCTCGGAGGCAAGGCGCCGTTCCTCGTGTTCGACGACGCCGACCTCGGGGCCGCGGTCAACGGGGCGGTCGCCGGAGCCCTCATCAACACCGGCCAGGACTGCACCGCCGCCACCCGCGCGTACGTGCAGCGCCCGCTGTACGACGCCTTCGTCGCGGGCGTCGCAGGACTCATGGAGACCGTACGGCTCGGCGACCCCTTCGACCCGTCCACCGACCTCGGCCCGCTGATCAGCCACCAGCAGCGCGACCGGGTGGCCGGATTCGTCGAGCGCGCGCGGGCGTACGCCACCGTCGTCACCGGCGGCGAAGCGCCCGGCGGAGCCCTCGCGGAGGGGGCGTACTACCGGCCGACCCTGATCACGGGGGCCGCCCAGGACAGCGAGATCGTCACCTCGGAGATCTTCGGCCCCGTCCTCGTCGTCCTGCCCTTCGACACCGACGACGAGGGAATCCGCCTCGCCAACGACACCCCCTACGGACTCGCCGCCTCAGCGTGGAGCCGCGACCTGTACCGGGCCAACCGCGCCACCCGCGAGCTCAGGGCGGGATGCGTGTGGATCAACGACCACATCCCGATCATCAGCGAGATGCCGCACGGCGGATACAAGGCCAGCGGCTTCGGCAAGGACATGTCGTCGTACTCGTTCGACGAGTACACGCAGGTCAAGCACGTCATGTACGACAACACCGCGGTAGCCGCGAAGGACTGGCACCGCACCGTCTTCGGGGACCGATAGCAGGCCGCCGCCCGGCGGCCCCACCCACCCGAAAGGGCAACGCGTATGCAGGAGTACGAGGCCGAGAGCCTCTCCGCGCCACAGCTGGCCGCCATGCGGCGGAGCCTGGCGGGCGGCAGGGGTGCCCTCACCCGCCGTTCACTTCTCCGTGCTTCGGGCACGGGCGCGCTGGCGCTCGGCGGCCTCGGCACACTGAGCGCGTGCGGCATCCCGCCCGCGAAGCGGGAAGGGGACGCCGCGGCGGCCTCGGACGACCACTCGGCCCGGGAGAAACGGATCACGTTCTCCAACTGGACCGAGTACATGGACGTCGGTGAGGACGAGAAGAGCCGTCCGACCCTGGAGGCGTTCACGAAACGCACCGGGATCACGGTCAAGTACACCGAGGACATCAACGACAACGTCGAGTTCTTCGGGAAGGTCAAACCGCAGCTCGCCGCGGGTCAGGACACCGGCCGTGACCTGATCATCGTCACCGACTGGCTCGCCGCGCGCATCATCCGGCTGGGCTGGGCGCAGAAGCTGGACCCGGCGAACCTGCCGCACGCGTTCGCCAACCTCTCGGCACAGTTCCGCAGCCCGGACTGGGACCCGGGACGCGCCTACTCCTACCCCTGGACCGGCATACCCACCGTCATCGCCTACAACGAGAAGGCGACCGGCGGCCGGAAGGTCGACTCCGTGACCCAGCTGCTCGACGACCCGAAACTCAAGGGCAGGGTCTCCTTCCTCTCCGAGATGCGCGACTCGGTCGGCATGACGCTCCTCGACATGGGCAAGGACCCCGGCTCGTTCACCGACGCCGACTACGACGCGGCGATCGGCCGGCTCCAGAAGGGCGTCGACAGGAAGCAGATACGGCGCTTCACCGGCAACGACTACACCGCGGACCTCAGCAAGGGCGACATCGCGGCCTGCGTCGCCTGGGCCGGCGACATCATCCAGCTGCAGGCCGACAACCCGGACATCAAGTTCACGATCCCGGCCGCCGGCTACATCACGTCGAGCGACAACATGCTGGTCCCGGCCAGGGCCCGGCACAAGACCAATGCCGAGAAGCTCATGGACTACTACTACGAGCCCCCGGTCGCCGCCCAGCTCGCCGCGTACATCAACTACGTCTGTCCGGTGGACGGGGTCGCCGCGGAGCTCGCGAAGATCGACGAGTCGATGGCCTCGAACACGCTGATCCTCCCCGACAAGGAGATGGCCGCGAAGTCGCGCTCCTTCCGCTCGCTCAGCGCCGAGGAAGAGACGGCGTACGAGGAGAAGTTCGCCGAGCTCATCGGTGCCTGACCGGGCCGGCCCCTGACGGGCCCGTCCTGTCACCGGCACCCGACCGGGCCGGTGCCCCTCGGTATCCGTACGGCCCGTCCCCCTTCCTCCCGAACTCCCCCGACACCACTGGGACTGCGACCCATGACACAGCGGCAGACAGCGGGCGGCGACGTCCGACTCACCGGGATCAGCAAGACCTACGGCTCCTTCACCGCAGTACGGCCACTCGACCTCACCGTCCCGCAGGGCTCCTTCTTCGCCCTGCTCGGCGCGTCCGGCTGCGGCAAGACCACGACCCTGCGGATGATCGCGGGCCTGGAGGATGCCACCACCGGCACGGTCTCGCTCGGTGGTACGGACATCACGGGCCTGCCCCCGTACAAACGGCCCGTCAACACCGTCTTCCAGAGCTACGCGCTCTTCCCGCACCTCGACGTCACCGAGAACATCGCCTTCGGGCTGCGCCGCCGCGGCATCAGGTCGGTGAAGAAGCAGGTCGGCGAGATGCTGGAGCTCGTCCAGCTCGGCGACTTCGCCCACCGCAAGCCGCATCAGCTGTCCGGCGGCCAGCAGCAGCGCGTCGCCGTGGCCCGCGCGCTCATCAACCACCCCCAGGTCCTCCTCCTCGACGAGCCGCTCGGAGCCCTCGACCTCAAGCTGCGCCGCCAGATGCAGCTCGAACTCAAGCGGATCCAGACCGAGGTCGGCATCACGTTCATCCACGTCACCCACGACCAGGAGGAGGCCATGACCATGGCCGACACCGTCGCGGTGATGAACGGCGGCCGGGTCGAACAGCTCGGCGCCCCCGCCGATCTGTACGAGAACCCGCGGACCACCTTCGTGGCGAACTTCCTGGGGACGTCCAACCTCATCGAGGGCGAGGTCGTCTCCGCGGGCACGAAGGGCGCCGGCACCGACATCGTCGTCGCCGCGGGGGGCGGGAGGATACGGCTGTCCGCCGGCCGATGTCCCGCCCCGGTGACGAGCGGCGGCAGGCTGCTGGTCGGCGTCCGCCCCGAGAAGATCTCCCTCGCCCACGCCGACGAGGCGGAGTCCATAACCGACGGCCGCAACCGCGTCACCGGAAGGATCGTCGACTCCAGCTTCATCGGCGTCTCCACCCAGTACGTCGTGGAGAGCCCGGCGGGCAAGGCGCTGCAGGTGTACGAGCAGAACATCGAGCGGGACACCCGGCTCGTCCCCGGCGCCGAGGTCGTCCTGCACTGGAATCCCGCCCACACCTTCGGCCTGGACGCGGGCCAGCCGATGGACGCCGGTGTGGAGAGCGTGGAGGACGCCGCGTGAGCGTCACCGACGCGCCACCGGCGCCGGACACCGGACCGGAGGTCCGCAGGCCCTCCACCCGCAGGCGGCTCGTCCCGTACTGGCTGCTGCTCCCCGGCATCCTCTGGCTGCTCGTCTTCTTCGCGCTGCCGATGGTCTACCAGGCGTCGACCTCCGTGCAGACCGGATCCCTGGAGAAGGGCTTCGAGGTCACCTGGCACTTCCGGACGTACTGGGACGCCCTCGCCGACTACTACCCGCAGTTCATCCGGTCCCTGCTGTACGCCGGATCCGCCACGCTCCTGTGCCTGCTGCTCGGCTACCCGCTCGCGTACCTGATCGCCTTCAGGGCGGGCCGCTGGCGCGGTCTGGTGCTCGTGCTGGTCATCGCGCCGTTCTTCACGAGCTTCCTGATCCGGACGCTCGCCTGGAAGACGATCCTCGCGGACGGCGGTGCGGTCGTCGACGTGCTGGACGCCCTGCACGTCCTGGACGTCACCAGCCGGCTCGGCTGGACCGAGAACAACCGGGTCCTGGCCACCCCGCTGGCCGTCGTCTGCGGTCTGACGTACAACTTCCTGCCCTTCATGATCCTGCCGCTCTACACCTCCCTGGAGCGGATCGACGGCCGGCTGCACGAGGCGGCGGGCGATCTGTACGCGACTCCCGCCACCACCTTCCGCAAGGTGACGTTCCCGCTGTCCATGCCCGGGGTGGTCTCCGGCACCCTGCTGACCTTCATCCCGGCCAGCGGTGACTACGTCAACGCGGAACTGCTGGGTTCCACCGACACCAAGATGGTCGGCAGCGTCATCCAGAGCCAGTTCCTGCGGGTACTGGACTATCCGACGGCCGCCGCGCTCTCGTTCATCCTCATGGCGGTCGTCCTGCTCGTGGTCACCGTCTACATCCGCCGCTCCGGCACGGAGGACCTGGTCTGATGCCCGTACTCCGCCTGCTGCGCCGGAACCTGGTCGTGATCGCGGGTCTGCTGACCCTCGCGTACATGATCCTGCCCAACGTCGTCGTCATGGTGTTCTCCTTCAACAAGCCGAACGGGCGCTTCAACTACGCCTGGCAGCGCTTCTCGCTGGACGCCTGGAAGGACCCCTGCGGTGTCGCCGACCTCTGCGGGTCGCTCTCGCTCTCGCTGCGGATCGCCTTCTGGGCGACGCTCGGCGCGACGGTGCTCGGCACGATGATCGCCTTCGCACTGGTCCGCTACCGGTTCCGGGCGCGCGGCGCGATCAACGCACTGATCTTCCTTCCGATGGCGATGCCCGAGGTCGTCATGGCCGCCTCGCTGCTCACGCTCTTCCTCAACATGGGCGCCGAGCTCGGCTTCTGGACCGTGCTGATCGCCCACATCATGTTCTGCCTCAGCTTCGTGGTGACGGCGGTCAAGGCGCGCGTGATGTCGATGGACCCGCGGCTGGAGGAGGCAGCCCGCGATCTCTACGCGGGGCCCCTGCAGACCTTCCTCCGGGTGACCCTGCCCATCGCCGCCCCCGGAATCGCCGCGGGAGCCCTGCTCGCCTTCGCTCTCTCCTTCGACGATTTCATCATCACCAATTTCAACGCGGGTTCGACCGTCACGTTCCCCATGTTCGTCTGGGGATCGGCACAGCGCGGAACGCCCGTGCAGATCAACGTCATCGGTACGGCCATGTTCGTCATCGCCGTCGCGGTGGTGCTCCTCGGCCAGCTCATAGCGAACCGGCGGAAGAGCAGAGCAGGTAAGTAGACACCTCTAAGGAGTTGGAAACCATGGCCCCGGACGCCATGCGTACTGCCGCGCATTCACTCGCCGACGCACAACCCCTCTCCTACTGGCTCGACGATCCGGGAAAGCCCGGAGCGCTCCCCGCGCTCACGGGCGACGAGAGGTGCGACCTCCTCGTCGTCGGTGGTGGCTACAGCGGGCTGTGGACCGCGCTGCTCGCCAAGGAACGGGATCCCGGGCGCGATGTCGTTCTCGTCGAGGGACATGAGGTGGGCTGGGCCGCTTCGGGCCGCAACGGCGGATTCTGTGCGGCCTCCCTGACCCACGGCCTGGCCAACGGGCTGGAACGCTGGCCGGACGAGATCGGGGAACTGGAGGAGCTGGGCGCGCGGAACCTCGACGCCATCGAGTCGGCCGTCGCCCGCTACTCCCTCGACTGCGACTTCGAGCGCACCGGTGAGATCGATGTGGCCACCGAGCCGCACCAGCTCGACGAGCTGCGGGAACGGCACCGCCGGACCCGGCAGCTCGGCTTCTCCGGGGAGGAGTTCCTGGACCGCGACCAGGTGCGCGCCCAGGTCGACTCACCGACCTTCCTGGGCGGTCTGTGGGACCGGCGCGGGGTCGCGATGCTGCACCCGGCGAAGCTCGCCTGGGGACTGAAGCGAGCCTGTCGGGGGCTGGGCGTGCGGATCTACGAGCACACCCCGGCCCTCGAACTCGCCAGGTCGGGCGCGGGCATGGCGGTGCGCACCCCCTACGGGAGGGTCTTCGCCCGTGACGTGGCCCTCGGTACGAACGTCTTCCCGTCGCTGGTCAAGCGGGTGCGTCCGTACACCGTCCCGGTGTACGACTACGCGCTGATGACGGAACCCCTCACCGACGGCCGGCTCGCCTCGATCGGCTGGGGGAACCGCCAGGGCCTGGGCGACAGCGCCAACCAGTTCCACTATTTCCGGCTCTCCGCGGACAACCGGATCCTCTGGGGCGGGTACGACGCGATCTATCCCTACGGCGGCCGTCTGGATTCCTCGCTCGACCACCGGCCGGAGACCTTCCTGAAACTCGCCGGGCAGTTCTTCGAGTGTTTTCCGCAGCTTTCCGGAGTGCGGTTCAGCCATTCTTGGGGAGGTGCCATCGACACCTGTTCGCGCTTCTCCGCATTCTTCGGAACGGCCTTCCGCGGACAGGTCGCCTACGCGGCCGGATACACCGGACTGGGCGTCGGAGCCACACGCTTCGGGGCGGACGTCATGCTCGATCTGCTGTCCGGCGGGAGGACGGAACGCACGGCCCTTCGCATGGTCCGCTCGAAGCCGATGCCCTTTCCGCCCGAGCCGTTCGCCTGGACGGGGATCGAGCTCACCAAACGGTCGCTCGCCCGCGCGGACGCCCACGGCGGCCACCGGAACCTGTGGCTGCGCACCATGGACCGGATGGGGCTCGGGTTCGACAGCTGAGCAGCGGCGGCGTGACCCGGCTCACTGCCGAGGAACAGCCGAAACCCGCGTCATGATCCGGGCCCACCCCTCTCTCCCCCTGTGAACGCACCGGCGGGACCCCGCCGGTGCCCACGGGGAAAGAGGGGCAGTCCATGGCCGCCACGGAGGCGAAAGCCGCAGTCGAATGGCTCGTATCGGTCGCACCGGATCCGGACGCGTGCCGGCGGGAGTGGGAGCGGGACCCCCGGGGGATCGCGCTCCTTCCCGCCGGGAAGCGCTGGGACGTGCTGATCCTCCCGGGGGAGCTGGGCCGTCCGACGCTCGACGTGCTCACCCGTCTCATCGACCGGCCGGGACCCGTGCTCGCCGATTTCGGGGACGCCCGGATGGGCTTCCTCGTGCCACCGGGAACGGCCGCGCGCTGGCTCGGCACAGGTGTCCGCGGGGCGGGCCCCGGCACCTGGATCGTCGTCCCCTACCCGGGTCGCACCGTCGGCCGGGTGCGGTGGCTGATCAGGCCGGACGGGTCGGGGACGCTCACCGATCCGGCGCTCCTGGAACTCGCGATGCACGAGGCCGCGGCCGTACGCGGGGCCCGCGGCGCGGGGCGCGGCGGAAGGTGACGTACTGCCGGAAGCCTTGACAACAGGATTGGTCTGGACCATGTTGTGCGCGGCCCCACTCGATTCCCCCTTGCACGGAGGCTGTTGTGGCACGCACTGGACCACCCGTCCGATTCACCGGACTCCTGGCCGCGTTCTCGGCCGCCCTGCTCGCCGTCGGCGGTCTGGTCGCGTCGGCGCCGGCCGCGGGGGCGGCCGACGCCGATCTCGCGCGCAACGGCGGCTTCGAGGCCGGCCTCGACGGCTGGAACTGCACGGGGGCGAGCGGAGCCGCCGTCACCACGCCGGTGCACAGCGGTTCGTCGGCGCTGAGGGCGACCCCCGCCGGCAGCGACAACGCCAGGTGCTCCCAGACCGTGACGGTGAAGCCGGACTCCGCGTACACACTGAGCGCGTGGGTGCAGGGCGGTTACGTCTACCTCGGCGCGTCCGGCACCGGGACCACCGACGTCTCGACCTGGACCCAGTCCGCCGGCGCGTACAAGCAGCTCACCACCACGTTCAGGACCGGTGCGGCGACGACCTCCGTGACCGTCCATCTCCACGGCTGGTACGGCACCCCGGCCTACTACGCCGACGACCTCACCCTGACCGGCCCGGGAGGCGGGCCCGTCACCGTGCCCGCCGCGCCCTCCGGGCTGCGGGCCGGTGCGGCCACCTCGTCCTCGGTCCCGCTGTCCTGGACGGCGTCCTCCGGAGCGACCGGCTACCACGTCTACCGCAACGGCACGAAGGTCCTCGACACCACCGGCACCTCGGCGACCGTGACGGGACTGGCCGCGTCCACCGCGTACAGCTTCCAGGTCACCGCCTCCAACGCCGCCGGAGAGTCCGGCAGGTCCGCCGCGGCCGCTGCCACCACGACCGCGGGCGGCGGCGGGAACAGCGGCCTCCCGGCCCGCGCCCTCGTCGGATACCTGCACTCCAGCTTCGCCAACGGCTCCGGCTACACGCGGATGGCGGACGTGCCCGACTCGTGGGACGTCATCAACCTCGCCTTCGGCGAACCCACGTCCGTCACCTCCGGCGACATCCGCTTCTCGCTCTGCCCGGCCGCCGAGTGCCCGGGTGTGGAGTCCGAGGCGGAGTTCAAGGCGGCCATCAAGGCCAAGCAGGCCGCGGGCAAGAAGGTGCTGATCTCCATCGGCGGCCAGAACGGGCAGGTGCAGCTCGCCTCCACCGCCGCGCGCGACACCTTCGTCTCCTCCGTCAGCAGGATCATCGACACCTACGGCCTCGACGGCCTCGACATCGACTTCGAGGGCCACTCGCTGTCGCTGAACACCGGGGACACCGACTTCCGCAGCCCGACGAGCCCCGTCATCGTCAACCTGATCTCCGCGGTGAAGTCCCTCAAGGCCCGGTACGGCGCCGACTTCGTCCTCACGATGGCCCCCGAGACCTTCTTCGTCCAGCTCGGCTACCAGTACTACGGCTCGGGCCCCTGGGGTGGCCAGGACCCGCGCGCCGGCGCGTATCTGCCGGTCATCCACGCTCTGCGCGACGACCTCACCCTGCTCCACGTCCAGGACTACAACTCGGGCTCCGTCATGGGTCTCGACGACCAGTACCACTCCATGGGCGGCGCCGACTTCCACATCGCCATGACCGACATGCTGCTCACCGGCTTCCCCGTGGCCGGCGACCGGACCAGGGTCTTCCCGGCGCTGCGCCCCGAGCAGGTCGCCATCGGCCTCCCCGCCTCCACCCAGGCGGGCAACGGCCACACCTCGCCCGCCGAGGTCACCAAGGCGCTGAACTGCCTCACGAAGAAGACCGACTGCGGCTCCTACCAGACCCACGGCACCTGGTCCGGGCTCCGCGGGCTGATGACCTGGTCCATCAACTGGGACCGGTTCAACGCCTGGGAGTTCTCGAAGAACTTCGACGCCTACTTCGGTAGCTGACTGGCCCGGGGACCGCCCGGAGGGCGGGTGCCCGCCCTCCGCAGCGCCGCCCGCAGGGCGAGCAGCAGTACCGCGCCCAGGCACCAGCTGGCCAGCACGTCCAGCGGCCAGTGGTACCCGCGCAGCACCAGACCGGTGCTCGTCGTCGCCGTGAGCAGGACGGCGGCGACGAGCGCCACCCATGACCGACGCACGTAGGGCGCCAGCAACAGCGCCGCGGCCCCGTACGCCACGGCTGCCGTGGCCGTGTGGCCCGAGGGGTAGTAGCCGGTCGCGTCCGTCAGCGGACCCTGCCGGTCCGTCCACAGCTTGAGGGGCACGACCAGCGCCGGTACGGCCGCCATGACCGCCACGCCGTACAGCGCCGCACGGCGGGCACCGCGGAACCACGCGAGGAGGACCGCGCACGCCAGGACCGGAACGGCGACCTGCGTGTTGCCGAGATCCGCGAAGAGGTCGGCGAGCCCGGCCGGACCCCGCCCGGCCAGCTCCAGACCGAGCCGCTCGTCGGGCCCGAGCAGCGGGCCGTCGGCCAGGACCTGCCAGGTGACCACCGCGAAGACCGCCAGCAGCGCCGACACCTGGACAACGAGAGAGACCGGCCACCGGGGAACAGGGGGGATTGTTCCGGGGTGGCCGGTCGGATCGGTTTGCCGCGCGCCCCGGGGGGTGTGGGGCGAGCGGCCATCCGATCGGTGAGGAGTTCCGGAGCCCGAAGCTCCAGCGGTGTGCGCAAGGGCACGGCCGGGTCGGTGCGGGGGGAGCCCCGTCCCGGCATCGCCCGCAGTCTCCTGCGAGCGGGGTGTTTCTCTCATCTGTGGAAACCGTACGTCAGGGGAAGGGGGACGGACAGCGTCCACGGTATCCCGCCATTGCCCTCGCACACCTTCTTCACAGGGCCTGACCCGGGGGCCGGTCATTACCGCCGAAAACGGCACATGGCGCCGGTCCCGCACGTCAGCCCCGGAGTGTGGCGCCCGTCCCGGGCGGCCCGCACGGATCAGACCCCGGCGAAGGCCCGCTCGATGATGTCCAGCCCCTCGTTCAGCAGGTCCTCGCCGATGACGAGCGGCGGCAGGAAGCGCAGGACGTTGCCGTACGTGCCGCAGGTCAGCACCAGCAGGCCCTCCGCGTGGCAGGCCTTGGCCAGTGCCGCCGTGGTGGCCGGGTCGGGGTCCTTCGTGCCGGCCTTCACCAGCTCGATCGCGATCATGGCACCGCGGCCGCGGATGTCGCCGATGATCTCCCCGTTGGGGAGCTTCGCCCGCATCTCGGCCAGGCGGCCCTTCATGACCTCCTCGATGCGCCGGGCCTTCCCGTTCAGGTCCAGCTCACGCATCGTCTCGATGGCACCGAGCGCGCCCGCGCACGCCACCGGGTTACCGCCGTACGTGCCGCCCAGGCCGCCGGAGTGCGCGGCGTCCATGATCTCGGCGCGGCCGGTCACCGCGGACAGCGGAAGACCTCCCGCGATGCCCTTGGCCGTGGTGATCAGGTCGGGGACGATGCCCTCGTCCTCACAGGCGAACCACTGACCGGTCCGGCAGAAACCGGACTGGATCTCGTCCGCGACGAAGACGATGCCGTTGTCCTTCGCGAACTGCGCGATCGCGGGGAGGAAGCCCTTGGCGGGCTCGATGAACCCGCCCTCGCCGAGGACCGGCTCGATGATGATCGCGGCGACGTTGTCCGCGCCGATCTGCTTGGTGATCTCGTCGATGGCCTGCGCGGACGCCTCGGCACCGGCGTTCTCGGCACCCGTCGGCCAGCGGTAGCCGTACGCCACCGGGACGCGGTAGACCTCGGGCGCGAACGGGCCGAACCCCTGCTTGTACGGCATGTTCTTCGCGGTCAGCGCCATCGTGAGGTTCGTCCGGCCGTGGTAGCCGTGGTCGAAGACGACGACCGCGGTGCGCCTGGTCCAGGCACGGGCGATCTTCACGGCGTTCTCGACGGCCTCGGCGCCCGAGTTGAACAGCGCCGACTTCTTCGCGTGGTCGCCCGGCGTCAGCTCGGCGAGCTGCTCGCAGACCTCGACGTACCCCTCGTACGGCGTGACCATGAAACAGGTGTGGGTGAAGTCGGCGAGCTGTGCCGACGCGCGGCGTACGACCGCCTCGGCCGAGGCGCCCACCGACGTCACGGCGATGCCGGAGCCGAAGTCGATCAGCCGGTTGCCGTCCACGTCCTCGATGATTCCGCCGCCCGCCCGGGCGGTGAACACCGGCAGCGTGGAACCCACGCCCGCGGCGACCGCCGCGACACGGCGGGCCTGCAGCTCCACCGACTTCGGGCCGGGAATGGCGGTGACGACGCGGCGCTCCTGCGGAATGTCGGACATGCGGGGCTCCTGGGGGTGTATCGGACGCTTCTCCTCCGCAGGCTAGGGGCGGGTACGGGCCGCGGTCATGCTCCGATCGGGAGTGGTGGGGGCGTGTCCTTGTCCGCTGCGGACAGATGACCGGGCGGCGGCACCGTGCGCCCGGCACCGGCGCCATCCGGCCGGGTTGCTGAACTCCCCGTGTCCTGGCACTAGATTGGCCGGTGCAGAGGCGGGACCTGGCTGGTCAGGGGGCAGCGGTTCATGGACACCGAAGGCACGTACGAGGCACGCGGCACGGGTGCGGCGCCACCCCGCCCGGCGGGACCACCGCCGTCCGCACCGCCACGCCCGGCGGCACCGCCCCCCGGGCACGCCCCGGCCGCCGGCCCGGGCCTGGCGGAATGGCTGCGCACCCCGCGCCCCGAGCGGGAACCCGGCGTCTGGCGGTACGGGCACACCCCGCGCCCGCCCGAGAAGCCCGAAGGGGTGTCCGACCGCTCACTGCTGGTGGGCGTGCTGATCTCCGCGCTCTGCGGGCTGCTCCTGTGGTCCCTGTGGCGCAACGGCTACATCCCCTACCGCCTCGTCCCGCTGAAGCTCTTCACACCGGGCGAATGGTGGTACGCGGGCACCTTCGGCGGCCCCAGGACGATCGAGGGCGGGGACGCCCTCACCGTCTACGAGGCCGTCCTCTTCGGACTGCTCGTCTACGGGTGCGGACGCCTGGGCAACTGGTCCGAGATCTTCCGGCGCCACGTCGTCGCACGGGGCCTGCTCTTCCTCGCCCTCACGACGGCCGCTGCCGGGGCCCTGGCCCAGCTCCTCGTCTGGAAGGACGCCGTGCCGGTCGTCCGGCCGGTGCTGATCCTCGTGGCCTCGGTCGCGGGCGGGGAGGTCTTCCAGAGCCAGACCGTGGTGAACGTGATCTACACCCTGATCACCCTCGGGGTGCTCTGGCCCTTCGCCCGCCTCGGCCGCTGGCGCGAGCTGATCGCCGGGCGCCGGAAGGGCGCCGCGGCCCCCGAGGCCCCCTCCGTACCCCCGCACGCCGAAACCCCCGAGCGATGGCCGGAGATGCGCGCGGCGGGACGGACCGATGCCGCCGAGGCACTGACCGCCGAGGTGCGCACCGGCCGGATGAACGACGTCGACGTGGCGCGCCTGCGCCACGCGTGGGCCGTGGGCCGGTCGCACCCGGACCGTCTGGCGACGCTCACCGAGGCCGTGCTGCGCACCGGCGGCGCCGCCGCGCTGCACCCGTCCGGTGCCCGCGACCTCCCCCGGCGCACCGCCCGCCACGACCTGCTCACCGGCCAGGTCCGCATCGGCAACTGCGCGGAGGACCCGCACAATCCGTACGTCCGCCGCGGCTCGGGCGTCGCCCTGGAACCCGCACTGCTCGGCACCTCTCTGCTGGCGGTCGGACCGCCCGGGGCCGGGAAGTCCGACCGTCTGGTCCGGCCGGTCGTCGAGTCCCTCGCCCTCCAGGCCCTCGCCGGACGGGCCGCGGTGCTCGCCGTCGGCGGCGCAGGGGAGCAGCTCGGCCCCGACGAGGCGTACGACGTCGTCGTGCGGATCGGCGACCCGGCGTCCGTGCACGACTTCGACCTGTACGGCGGCACGACCGACCCGGACGAGGCCGCGGGCGTACTCGCGGAGGGGCTGGTCGGCGACGTGACCAACCTGGACAGCAGGCGGGCCGCCACGGTCCTCGCCCAGCTGCTCGGCCCGTACCGCGCGGTGCACGGGCACTTCCCCGGGGTGCCCGCGCTCCGGGAGCTCCTCGACGGCGACCTGGACGCGATCGGCGCGCTGCGGGAGGCACTCGGAGCGGGCGGCCACCAGGCCATGCTGCGCGAGCTGGAGGCCCGTACCCGGCAGAAGGGCGGATCCGGGGACCCCGGTCCGGTGCTCGCCGACCGGATCGCCCTGCTCGACCGCCCCGCGTTCGCGTCGTTCTTCGCCACCGGGCCGCTGGCCCGGCCCTTCTCGCTGCGGTCCCTGGAGCACCTGCCGCTGCGGGTCAGGATCGACCTCCCCGAACGTGCGCACGCCGAGGCGTCCCGGCTGCTGGCGCGGCTCGTCCTCGCCCAGTTCACCGCGATCGCCGCCGCCCGCACCGACCGGTCGCTCTTCGTCTGCCTCGTCCTGGACGACGCCACGCACACCGTCACCGCGGAGACGGTCCGGGGTGTCAGGCGGCTGCGTTCCGTCAACGCGGGAGCCGTCCTCACCCTGCGCACCGTCGACGACGTGCCGGAGGGGCTGCACACCGCGCTGCTCGGCGCGGTCGGCTGCTGCATGGCCTTCTCCGGCGTCACCACCTGGGACGGCAAGCGCTTCGCGGAGGTCTGGGGCAAGGAGTGGGTGGAGACCCGGGAGGTCGCCCAGCACGCGGTCTTCGCGGACCAGCCGTTCACCCGCGCCCTGCACGGCCTGCGCAAGCTCGTCACCGGCAAGGCCGTGACGAGGGACGCCGTGACCGTGCGGCAGGTCGAACGCGAGCGCTGGTCGGCCTCCGAGCTGGCCTACTCGCTGCCCACCGGACACGCGGTGCTGTCGCTGACGACCGTGGACGGTGAGCACGCACCCCCGCTCCTGGTCGACCTGGGCGGCTGAGCGCGGGGCCGGTGACGCCGACCCTGCCGCCCTGGCAGAATCGAATGCGGCCGTCTGTACGGGACGGCGCAATCGACTCCCAGAGGTCCGGCGGTCCCATGCCCCCCACTCTCGCCTCGCTCGTCCAGCACTCGGTGCTCAAGCTCACGGTCCGTGCGGGTGCGGACCGGCTCGGCACGCCGGTCCGCTGGGCGCACGCCAGCGAGCTCGCCGACCCCGTCCCGTACATGGAGGGCGGCGAGCTGCTCCTCGTCACCGCGACCAACCTCGACGCCGAGGACCCCGCCACGATGCGCAGGTACGTGCGGCGCCTGGCGGGCGCCGGAGTCGCCGGGCTCGGCTTCGCCGTCGGCGTCACCTACGAGGACATCCCGCCGGCCCTCGTCGACGCGGCGGAGGAGGCCGGGCTGCCGCTCCTCGAAGTGCCCCGGCGCACGCCGTTCCTCGCGATCAGCAAGGCGGTGTCCGCGGCGATCGCCGCCGACCAGTACCGTGCCGTCACCGCCGGATTCGAGGCCCAGCGCGAGCTGACCCGCGCCGCGCTCGCCGGGGACGGGCCCGCCGAACTCCTCACCCGCCTTGCCGCACACGTCGACGGCTGGGCCGCGCTGTACGACACCGCGGGCGCCGTCGTGGCCGCCGCACCCGACTGGGCGGCCCGTCGCGCCGCCCGGCTCACCCCCGACGTGGAACGCCTGCGCGACCGGCCCGCCCCGGCCAGCGTCGTCGTCGGAGACACCGACGACCGGGTCGAGCTCCAGTCCCTGGGCACCGGCCGCCGCGCCCGCGGTGCGCTGGCCGTCGGCACGGGCGCGGCGCTGGGCACGGCGGAGCGGTACGCGGTCCACTCGGCGGTCGCCCTGCTGACCCTGACCACGGCGCGCTCCCGCGCACTCCTGGGTGCCGAGCAGCGGCTGGGCGCCGCGGTCCTGCGGATGCTGCTGGCCGGGCAGTCCGACCACGCCCGGGCCGTCGCCGGCGACCTGTACGGGGAACTGCTCGACGCCCCCTTCCGGCTGCTCATCGCGGAGGCGCCCGAGCCCGCAGCCCCCGAGCTGCTCGCCGAGACGATGGAGGCAGCGGCGGCCCGGTCCGGCGAGACGCTGCTGATGGTGCCCGAGGGCGGACGGATCGTGGTGCTGGCCGCCGACGGCGGCGCCGCGGTCGCGGCCTGCACGGCCTACGCGCAGGCGCAGGACGACCGCCCGGCGCGTGAGCCGGGCAACGAGGACGGCGACGTGGTCGTCGGCCTGTCCGCCCCCTCGGGGCCGATCGCCGTCGCCGCCGCGTACAAGCAGGCCGAGCAGGCGCTCTCGGTCGCCCGCCGACGGGGCAGGGCGCTGGTCGAGCACGAGGAGCTCGCGGCCGGCTCGGTCCTGCCGCTCCTCGCCGACGACGCCGTACGGGCCTTCGCCGACGGGATACTGCGCCCCCTGCACGAACACGACGCGAAGGGCCGCGGCGACCTGGTCGCGTCGCTGCGCGCCTGGCTCTCCCGGCACGGCCAGTGGGACGCGGCCGCCGCGGACCTGGGGGTCCACCGCCACACGCTGCGCTACCGCATGCGCCGGGTGGAGGAGATCCTGGGCCGCTCCCTGGACGACCCGGACGTACGGATGGAACTCTGGCTCGCCCTGAAGACCACGGCGGCCTCCGGGACGCCGTGAACCGTCCGCGTCCTTGCCGACGCGCTCCCGTCCACCCCGGGTGCCCCCGGTCCGGCCGCACCGCGACCCCCGACAAACCGGCGCATCGCCGTTCCCCTCCGCTCCACGCCGGACAAACGCCATCGGCGTCCGGTCGCCCTACGGTGGGGGCCGGAAGGGTGCCCCCGCGGTGCCCGCGATCTTTGTCTCACCACCCCCGAAGGGCCGGAACCGCCATGACTTCCACCCACGCCTTCTGGCTGGCCGGCCGACGGGCCACCGGCGAGGACAGCTTCGACGTCTCCAACCCGTGGGACGGCCGTCTCGTCGGCACGGTCGGCGTGCCGACCGACGCCCAGGTCGAGGAGGCCGTCGCCGCCGCGTACGCCGTCCGCGAGGAGTTCGCCGCGACCCCCGCCCATGTACGGGCCGCCGCGCTCGACCACGTCGTACGGCGTCTCACGGAGCGCACCGAGGAGATCGCCCAGCTGATCTCCGCCGAGAACGGCAAGCCCATCAAGTGGGCCCGCGGCGAGGTCGGCCGTGCCGTCTCCGTCTTCCGGTTCGCCTCCGAGGAGGCCCGCCGCTTCAACGGCGGCGACGCCCAGCGGCTGGACACCGACGCCGGCGGCACCGGCCGCCTCGCGCTGACCCGGCGCTTCCCGCGCGGCCCGGTCCTCGGCATCGCGCCCTTCAACTTCCCGCTCAACCTGAGCGCCCACAAGGTCGCCCCGGCCATCGCCGTCGGCGCCCCGATCATCCTCAAGCCCGCCCCGGCCACGCCCCTCTCGGCCCTGGTCCTGGGCGAGCTGCTCGCCGAGACCGACCTCCCGGCCGGTTCCTGGTCCGTCCTGACCGTGCCCAACGACCGGATGCCCGCCCTGGTCAAGGACGAGCGGCTGCCCGTGATCTCCTTCACCGGATCCGGGCCGGTCGGCTACTCGATCATGGAGTCGGTACCGCGCAAGCACTGCACCCTGGAGCTCGGCGGCAACGGCGCGGCCGTCGTCCTCGCCGACTGGGCCTCGGAAGAGGACCTGGACCTGGCCGCGACCCGCATCGCGACCTTCTCCAACTACCAGGGCGGCCAGTCCTGCATCTCGGTCCAGCGGGTCATCGCCGACGCCTCGGTGTACGACCGGCTCGTCCCGAAGATCGTCGCGGCCGTCGAGGCCCTGGTGACCGGCGACCCCTCCGACGCGGCCACCGACGTCGGCCCGCTGGTCGACGAGAACGCCGCCCGCCGCGTCGAGTCCTGGGTCGACGAGGCCGTCGCGGCCGGCGCCCGGCTGCTCACCGGCGGCCGGCGCGACGGGGCCACCTACGCCCCGACGGTCCTCACCGACCTCCCCGCCGACACGAGGATCGCCTGCGAGGAGGTCTTCGGCCCGGTCCTGTCCGTCCAGCGGACCGAGGGCGAGGCCGAGGCCTTCGCCGCCGTCAACGCCTCCCCGTACGGGCTGCAGGCCGGCGTCTTCACCCACGACCTGCAGACGGCGTTCCGCGCCCACCGCGCCCTGGAGGTCGGCGGTGTCGTCATCGGCGACGTCCCCTCGTACCGCGCCGACCAGATGCCGTACGGCGGCGCCAAGCAGTCCGGTGTGGGCCGCGAGGGCGTCCGTTACGCGATGGACGACTACACCTACGAGCGGGTCATGGTCCTCACCGGCCTGGCCCTGTAGCCGCACCCGCGATAGGGACCGGCCGGAGCCCGCGGTGCGCGGGCCCCGGCCGGTCCCCCACCCCGCCCCGGGGGTGCCGCAGGGGTGGTGGGGGTGACGCGGATCGGGTAGATACGGACGAGTGGTACCGATCGGTACGCGTACGGCCCGACCCTGACCCGACTCGCGGCGAGGTGAGCTCCTCATGTCCGCCCCATCCGACATCCCCCAGGCCCCCAAAGTCACCGAGCGTGAAGCACGGCAGGTGGCCGAGGCCGCCCGCGAACAGGACTGGCGCAAGCCGAGTTTCGCCAAGGAACTCTTCCTCGGACGCTTCCGGCTCGACCTGATCCACCCGCACCCCGTGCCACCCGCCGACGACGTACGGCGCGGCGAGGCCTTCCTCGCCCGGCTGCGCGAATTCTGCGAGACCCGCATCGACGGGGCGCTGATCGAGCGCGAGGCCAGGATTCCCGACGAGGTCGTCAACGGCCTCAGGGAACTCGGCGCCCTCGGCATGAAGATCGAGACCAGGTACGGAGGCCTGGGGCTTACCCAGGTCTACTACAACAAGGCGCTGGCCCTGGTCGGTTCGGCCAGCCCCTCGCTCGGCGCGCTGCTCTCCGCCCACCAGTCCATCGGCGTACCGCAGCCGCTGAAGATGTTCGGCACCCAGGAGCAGAAGGACGCCTTCCTGCCCCGCCTGGCCCGCACGGACATCTCGGCCTTCCTCCTCACCGAACCCGA
Organism: Streptomyces clavifer; assembly: GCF_036345975.1. Lineage (NCBI taxonomy): Bacteria > Bacillati > Actinomycetota > Actinomycetes > Kitasatosporales > Streptomycetaceae > Streptomyces > Streptomyces clavifer. Next base: position 5,474,833 of record NZ_CP107793.1, read on the forward strand.
CGTCGGCTCCGACCCGGCCCGGCTCGCGACCACGGCCGTGCCCGACGACGACGACTACGTCCTGGACGGGGTCAAGCTCTGGACGACCAACGGCGTCGTCGCGGACCTGCTCGTGGTCATGGCCCGGGTCCCGCGGTCCGACGGCCACAGGGGCGGCATCACGGCCTTCGTGGTCGAGGCGGACTCCCCGGGCATCACGGTGGAGCACCGCAACGCCTTCATGGGGCTGCGCGGGATCGAGAACGGGGTGACGCGCTTCCACGGGGTCCGGGTGCCGGCGGGCAACCGGATCGGACCCGAGGGCGCCGGTCTCAAGATCGCCCTCACCACGCTCAACACCGGACGCCTCTCGCTGCCCGCCATGTGCGTCGGCGTCGGGAAGTGGTCCCTGAAGATCGCCCGCGAATGGTCCGAGGTCCGCGAGCAGTGGGGCAGGGCGGTCGCCCGGCACGAGGCGGTCGGCGCGAAGATCTCCTTCATCGCCGCCACCACCTTCGCCCTCGAAGCGGTCGTGGACCTCTCCTCGCAGATGGCCGACGAGAGCCGCAACGACATCCGCATCGAGGCCGCCCTGGCCAAGCTGTACGGCTCCGAGATGGGCTGGCTGATCTCCGACGAGCTGGTCCAGATCCGTGGCGGACGCGGCTTCGAGACCGCCGACTCGCTCGCCGCCCGCGGCGAACGCGCCGTCCCCGCCGAGCAGATGCTCCGCGACATGCGGATCAACCGGATCTTCGAGGGCTCCACGGAGATCATGCACCTGCTGATCGCCCGTGAGGCCGTCGACGCCCACCTCAAGGTCGCCGGGGACATCATCGACCCCGACAAGCCACTCGCCGACAAGGCGAAGGCGGGCGCCAACGCCGCCGGGTTCTACGCACGCTGGCTCCCGAAGCTGGTCAGCGGCCCCGGACAGCTCCCCGGCGCCTACGCCGAATTCCGTGTTCCGGGCCACCCCGACCTCTCCGCCCACCTGCGGTACGTCGAGCGCTCCGCCCGCAAGCTGGCCCGCTCGACCTTCTACGCGATGTCCCGCTGGCAGGGCCGCATGGAGACCAAGCAGGGCTTCCTCGGCCGGATCGTCGACATCGGCGCCGAACTCTTCGCGATGAGCGCCGCCTGCGTCCGCGCCGAACACCTGCGGGTCAACGACGACCACGGCCGCGAGGCGTACCAGTTGGCCGACGCCTTCTGCCGGCAGTCCCGCATCCGGGTGGAGGAGCTCTTCAACCGGCTCTGGTCCAACACCGACGACATCGACAGGCGCGTCGTCGACGGAGTCCTCTCCGGGACCTACACCTGGCTGGAGGAGGGCGTCATCGACCCCAGCGGCGACGGCCCCTGGATCGCGGACGCCACCCCCGGCCCGGCCACCGGGGAGAACGTCCACCGCCCCATCCGCTGAACCCGGCACCCGCGGGGCGCGTCCACAGCCTGGACGCGCCCCGCGGGCATGCCCGCCGGACGGCAAAATGGACGCCCGTGACCGTCATCGACATCCCCGGCTCCAAGTCCGTCACCGCCCGCGCCCTCTTCCTGGCCGCGGCGGCGGACGGCACCACCACCCTCCTGCGGCCCCTGCACTCGGACGACACCGAGGGGTTCACCGAAGGGCTGACGCGCCTCGGATACGGGGTGACGCGCGAGCCGGACCGCTGGCACATCGAGGGCCGCCCCGCCGGCCCCGCCGTCACCGATGCCGAGGTCCACTGCCGTGACGGGGCCACCACCGCGCGCTTCCTGCCGACGCTCGCCGCCGCCGCGTCCCGGGGCACCTACCGCTTCGACGCCTCCGCGCAGATGCGGCGCCGCCCCCTCGCCCCGCTCACCGAGGCCCTGCGGACCCTCGGCGTCGACCTTCGGCACGAGGGGGTCGAGGGCCACCATCCGCTCACCATCGAGGCATCGGGCGTCAAGGGCGGCGAACTGACCCTCGACGCGGGGGAGTCGTCCCAGTACCTCACCGCCCTGCTCATGCTCGGGCCGCTCACCGCCGAGGGCCTCCGGATCGACGTCACGGAGCTCGTCTCGGCCCCCTACATCGAGATCACCCTTTCGATGATGCGCAGCTTCGGTGTCGAGGTCACCAGGGAGGGGAACACGTTCACCGTCCCTTCCGGCGGCTACCGCGCCACCACGTACGCCGTGGAGCCCGACGCCTCCACCGCGAGCTACTTCTTCGCCGCGGCGGCCCTCACCGGCCGCGAGGTCACCGTCCCGGGCCTCGGCGCGAACGCGCTCCAGGGCGACCTGCGCTTCACCGAGGTGCTGCGCCGCATGGGCGCCGACGTCCGCACCACCGCGGACGCCACGACCGTACGGTCCTCCGGACGGCTCTCCGGCCTGACGGTCAACATGCGCGACATCTCCGACACGATGCCGACCCTCGCCGCGATCGCGCCGTTCGCCACCTCGCCGGTGCGGATCGAGGACGTCGCCAACACCCGGGTGAAGGAGTGCGACCGGCTGGAAGCCTGTGCGCAGAACCTCCGCGCCATGGGGATCACCGTGCACACCGGGCCCGACTGGATCGAGATCCACCCCGGTACGCCCCGTCCCACCGAGATCGTGACCCACGGCGACCACCGCATCGTGATGTCGTTCGCGGTCGGCGGGCTGCGCGCGCCGGGAACGACCTACGACGACCCCGGCTGCGTACGCAAGACGTTCCCCGGATTCCACGCGGCGTTCGCGGAGTTCACCGCCGGAAGCGCCGGCTGACCGGAAGACTGCGTGCACCCGGACGGCGGCGGCGCCTGCCCCTGCCCCTGCGCCCGCGATGTCCACGATGCGGTGATCGCCGGTGGCCGGGGCATCGACGCCCCTCACGGTCCTGGGCTCCGGCTCGACCACGCCCGCCTTCCGCGGAGGGCCCCCCGGCGCCGAGGACATCGGCGGGGCCCCGGAGGACGCCGTGGCCGACCGGTGGAAGGGATTCCGTGCCGGCCGGGCCCGAGGCACGTGCCGACGGGGACGCACTGTCGGAGCACACAGCGGATGCGGCAACAATGGGGGGCATGAGCGACAGCCCCGTACCCCTCGCCGATCCGCATCTCGTATTCGACGCCGCGGACGGACGCCGGGACCTTGTGATCCTCGGCTCCACCGGGTCCATCGGCACCCAGGCCATCGACCTGGTGCTGCGCAACCCCGACCGCTTCCGCGTCACGGCGCTGTCCGCCGCGGGCGGCCGGGTCGAGCTCCTCGCCGAGCAGGCGCGGCAGCTGCGGGTGCGTACGGTCGCGGTCGCTGCCGAGGACAAGGTGCCCGCGCTGCGCGAGGCCCTGCGCGCGGCGTACGGGGCGGGGGAGCCGCTCCCCGAGGTCCTGGCCGGCCCCGACGCCGCCACGGACCTCGCCGCGAGCGACTGCCACACCGTGCTGAACGGGATCACCGGCTCCATCGGCCTGGCCCCCACGCTCGCCGCGCTCCGGGCGGGCCGCACGCTGGCCCTCGCCAACAAGGAGTCGCTGATCGTCGGCGGTCCGCTCGTGAAGGCCCTCGCGGCCCCCGGGCAGATCATCCCGGTCGACTCCGAGCACGCCGCTCTCTTCCAGGCCCTCGCCGCCGGCAAGCGCGCCGATGTGCGCAAGCTCGTCGTGACCGCCTCCGGCGGCCCGTTCCGCGGCCGGACGCGGAGCGAGCTGGCCGACGTCACCCGTGAGCAGGCCCTGGCGCACCCGACCTGGGCCATGGGCCCGGTCATCACCGTCAACTCGGCGACCCTGGTCAACAAGGGCCTGGAAGTCATCGAGGCGCATCTTCTCTACGACATTCCGTTCGACCGGATCGAGGTCGTGGTCCACCCCCAGTCGTATGTTCACTCGATGGTGGAGTTCACCGACGGTTCCACCCTTGCCCAGGCGACCCCGCCCGACATGAGGGGCCCGATCGCCATCGGGCTCGGCTGGCCCGAGCGCGTCCCCGACGCGGCCCCCGCGTTCGACTGGACGAAGGCCTCCAGCTGGGAGTTCTTCCCGCTGGACACCGAGGCGTTCCCGTCCGTGGGCCTCGCCAGGCACGTGGGCACCCTCGGCGGCACGGCGCCCGCGGTGTTCAACGCGGCCAACGAGGAGTGCGTCGACGCCTTTCTGGCCGGACGGCTGCCGTTCAACGGAATCATGGATACGGTCACCGCAGTGGTGGCCGAACACGGCACCCCCGCCACGGGAACTTCACTGAGGGTCGCGGACGTCCTGGAAGCGGAGACCTGGGCCCGGTCCCGGGCCCGGAAACTCTCGGCGGAAGCGACAGCGGAGGCGCGCGCATGAGTATGACGTCGATCCTGATGACGATCCTGGGGATCGCCATCTTCGCCGTGGGCCTGCTGTTCTCGATCGCCTGGCACGAGCTGGGCCACCTGTCGACCGCCAAGCTCTTCGGCATCCGGGTGCCGCAGTACATGGTCGGCTTCGGCCCGACGGTCTGGTCGCGTAGGAAGGGTGACACCGAATACGGCATCAAGGCCATCCCCGCGGGCGGCTACATCCGGATGATCGGCATGTTCCCGCCGGGAGCCGACGGGCGGCTCGAGGCGCGCTCCACCTCCCCCTGGCGCGGCATGATCGAGGACGCCAGGTCCGCCGCCTTCGAGGAGCTCCGGCCGGGCGACGAGAGCCGGCTCTTCTACACGCGCAAGCCGTGGAAGCGCGTGATCGTGATGTTCGCCGGACCGTTCATGAACCTGGTCCTGGCCGTCGCGATCTTCATGGGCGTGGCCATGACCTTCGGCTTCCAGACCCAGACCACCGAGGTCGCGGGCGTCCAGCAGTGCGTGATCGAGCAGAGCGAGAACCGCGACGCCTGCAAGACCTCCGACCCGGTCTCGCCCGCCAAGGCCGCCGGACTGCAGGAGGGCGACCGGATCGTCGCCTTCGACGGGAAGCCGATCGACGACTGGGCGACGCTCTCGGACCGGATCCGGCAGACCGTCGGCCCGGCCACCCTCACCGTGGAGCGCGACGGCCGGGAACAGACGCTGAACGCGGTGCTGCAGGAGAACACCGTCGCGAAGAAGGACGCCGACGGCGAGGTGGTCCCCGGCGAGTACATCACCGCCGGCTACCTCGGCTTCGCCGCCAACACGGAGATCCTGCCGCTCTCCTTCGGCGACTCGGTCGTCCGCATGGGCGACATGATCGAGAACGGCGTCGATTCGATCATCGCGCTGCCCTCCAAGATCCCCGACCTGTGGAACGCGGCCTTCAGCGACGGCGAGCGTGCCGACGACTCACCGGTCGGCGTGGTGGGCGCGGCCAGGATCGGCGGCGAGGTGATGAACCTCGACATCCCGGCGCAGAACCAGGTCGCGATGATGCTGTTCCTGCTGGCCGGCTTCAACCTCTCGCTCTTCCTCTTCAACATGCTGCCCCTGCTGCCGCTGGACGGTGGACACATCGCGGGCGCGCTCTGGGAATCCCTGCGCCGCAGTCTGGCCCGGGTCTTCAAACGCCCCGACCCCGGCCCGTTCGACGTGGCCAAACTGATGCCGGTCGCCTATGTCGTCGCCGGGATCTTCATCTGCTTCACGCTGCTGGTGCTGGTCGCCGACATCGTGAACCCCGTCAAGATCACCTGACACCTCTCCCGTCCCACAGGTGACGGCCGGGCACACAGGTGGTGTCCGGCCACTCACCGTCCGGCGGACTTGCCGACGGGGTGCGCCCGGTATTCCTCCGGTGCCGTAACCTCGAAGCCTGGAGCCCGCCGTTCTCGGGACCTCGATCCACACTGATCCACACCTTGGGGATGCACAGCGCATGACTGCGATTTCTCTCGGAATGCCGGCCGTTCCGACCAAGCTCGCCGACCGACGCGTCACCCGTCAGATCCAGGTCGGGTCGGTGGCGGTCGGTGGGGATGCTCCCGTGTCGGTGCAGTCGATGACGACGACGCGTACGTCGGACATCGGTGCGACGTTGCAGCAGATCGCGGAGCTGACGGCGTCGGGCTGTCAGATCGTGCGGGTGGCGTGTCCGACGCAGGACGACGCGGACGCGTTGTCGACGATCGCGCGGAAGTCGCAGATCCCGGTGATCGCGGACATTCATTTCCAGCCGAAGTACGTGTTCGCCGCGATTGACGCGGGGTGTGCGGCGGTGCGGGTGAATCCGGGCAACATCAAGCAGTTCGACGACAAGGTCAAGGAGATCGCGAAGGCTGCCGGGGATGCGGGGACGCCGATCCGGATCGGTGTGAACGCGGGTTCCCTGGACGCGCGGCTGTTGCGGAAGTACGGGAAGGCGACGCCGGAGGCTCTGGTGGAGTCGGCGCTGTGGGAGGCGTCGCTGTTCGAGGAGCACGGGTTCCGGGACATCAAGATCTCGGTGAAGCACAACGACCCGGTCGTGATGGTGAACGCCTACCGCCAGCTGGCCGCGCAGTCCGACTACCCGCTGCATCTGGGTGTGACCGAGGCCGGCCCCGCGTTCCAGGGGACGATCAAGTCCGCGGTGGCGTTCGGTGCGCTGCTGTCGGAGGGGATCGGGGACACGATCCGGGTGTCGTTGTCGGCTCCTCCGGTGGAGGAGGTCAAGGTGGGTCTGCAGATCCTGGAGGCGCTGAATCTGAAGCAGCGGCGTCTGGAGATCGTGTCGTGTCCGTCGTGCGGGCGGGCGCAGGTGGATGTGTACAAGCTGGCGGATCAGGTCAGTGCGGGGCTGGACGGTCTGGAGGTCCCGCTGCGGGTCGCGGTGATGGGCTGTGTCGTGAACGGTCCGGGTGAGGCCCGTGAGGCTGATCTGGGTGTGGCGTCGGGCAACGGCAAGGGCCAGATCTTCGTGAAGGGCGAGGTCATCAAGACCGTCCCGGAGTCGAAGATCGTGGAGACCCTCATCGAGGAAGCCATGAAGATCGCCGAGCAGATGGAGAAGGACGGCATCGCCTCGGGCGAGCCCCAGGTCTCCATCGCGGGCTGACCCCGCCCCCACTGTGCCCCGCAGGGCCCCCTGCGGGGCACAGCCGTGTCCGCGGCGGGTTCCGCACCCCTACCCGTACGGACCGGCATCCCGTGCGGGCGGCGTCTCCCGGGCTTGTTGGGTACAGTGCGGAAATCAGCAGACCATATGGTGAGGCCCCCCAGTGTTGACGCAGACCACCACCCGGGTCCTCGACCCGAGCGAGCTCCCTGCCGCGCTCGCGATCCTCGAGAGCCAGCCCGTGGACAATGCGTTCGTGATGTCCCGCGTCCAGGTCGCGGGCCTCGACCCCTGGCGTCTCGGCGGCGAGATGTGGGGCTGGTACGCCGACGGCAGGCTGCGCTCGCTCTGCTACTCCGGCGCCAATCTCGTACCCATCTGCGCCACCCCCGAGGCCATCAGGGGCTTCGCCGACCGCGCCCGGCGGGCCGGGCGCCGCTGCTCGTCGATCGTCGGCCCCGCGGGCCCCACCGCCCAGCTGTGGCGGCTGCTCGAACCGAGCTGGGGACCCGCCCGCGAGGTCAGGCCCAACCAGCCCCTCATGGTCACCGAGAGCCCTTCCGCCGAGGTCGTGCCCGACCCGCTCGTCCGCCGTATCCGCAAGGACGAGGTGGCGGTGCTCATGCCGGCGTGCGTGGCCATGTTCACCGAGGAGGTCGGCATCTCCCCGCTCGCCGGTGACGGAGGGCTCCTCTACCAGGCCCGGGTCGCCGAGCTGATCGGCACCGGCCGCTCCTTCGCCCGGATCGAGGACGGCAAGGTCGTCTTCAAGGCGGAGATCGGCGCGGCCACCAGCCGGGCCTGCCAGATCCAGGGCGTCTGGGTCGCCCCCGAATTCCGCGGCCGCGGCCATTCCGAGACGGGCATGGCGGCCGTCCTGCGCTACGCGCTGGCCGATGTGGCACCGATCGTCAGCCTGTACGTCAACGACTACAACACCGCGGCACGCAGGGCCTACAGCCGCGTCGGCTTCCGCGAGACCGGTACGTTCATGAGCGTGCTGTTCTGACCGGGCGGCCCGGCCAGTAGGGTTCCGGCATGGCAGCAGCAACCCCCGCTTCCCCCCGGGGCTCCGGGGCCCCCGACTTCGTGGTCGGACCGCTCGACCTCGTCGCGCACGTCGACGAGGCACTCGCCGTCCAGGCCGTCGCCTTCGGCCTCTCCCAGGACGAGATCGACGTGCGCCGCCATATCGTGCTCAGGCACCTCGACCACCCGCAGGCCCGCGCCCTCGGCGCCACCACGCCCGCCGGCCGGCTCGTCGGATTCGTCTACGGCCTGCCGAACAACCGTGCGCACTGGTGGTCCACGGTCGTCGAGCCCTATCTGCGCGCGACCGGCTCCGAGCGCTGGCTCGACGACTCGTTCGTGATCACCGAGCTCCACGTGCACCCGGACTTCCAGCAGCGGGGCATCGGGCGCAGCCTGATCACCACCATCACGGACGCCGTCGTACAGCCCCGTTCGATCCTCTCCGCGATCGACACGGAGAGCCCGGCCCGCGGCCTCTACCGCGCCCTCGGCTACCAGGACCTGGCCCGGCAGGTGCTCTTCCCCAGCGCCCCCATGCCCTACGCGGTGATGGGCGCGCCCCTCCCGCTGCGCCGCCGCTGAACGAATCGATTTCCGCCCGCGCGGGGCGCCCGGCTAACCTCGGGCCCACCACCCTTCCGAGCAGGAGTTCATCATGGCCCAGGTCCAGCGCATGTCCCGATTGCTGATCAAGACACTGCGCGACGACCCGGCGGACGCCGAGACGCTCAACCACAAGCTCCTCGTCCGGGCCGGATACGTACGTCGCACCGCAGCCGGCATCTGGACGTGGCTCCCGCTCGGCAAGAAGGTCCTGGAGAACATCACCCGCGTCGTCCGCGAGGAGATGGACGCCATCGGCGGCCAGGAGGTCCTGCTGCCCGCGCTGCTCCCCAAGGAGCCGTACGAGGCGAGCGGCCGGTACGACGAGTACGGCGACCTGCTGTTCCGGCTCAAGGACCGCAAGGGTTCCGAATACCTCCTCGGCCCGACCCACGAGGAGATCTTCACCCAGGTCGTCAAGGACATGTGCTCGTCCTACAAGGACCTGCCCGTGATCCTCTACCAGATCCAGACCAAGTACCGCGACGAGGCCCGCCCCCGCGCCGGTGTGCTGCGCGGCCGCGAGTTCCAGATGAAGGACTCGTACTCCTTCGACACCACCGACGAGGGCCTCGTCGAGGCGTACCAGGCGCACCGCGCCGCCTACATCCGGATCTTCGACCGCCTCGGGCTCGACCACCGCATCGTCTCGGCCGTCTCCGGCGCCATGGGCGGCTCGGCATCCGAGGAGTTCCTGGCGCCCGCCCCGGCCGGCGAGGACACCTTCGTCGACTGCCCGGACTGCGACTACGCCGCCAACACGGAGGCCGTGACCTACAAGGCCGCCCCCGCCGACGGTTCCGCGACCGCACCCGTCGAGGAACTGGACACCCCCGACACCCCGACCATCGAGACCCTCGCCGCCCACCTCGGCGTCCCGGCCTCCGCCACCCTGAAGAACCTCCTGGTCAAGGTCGACGGCGAGATCGTGGCCGTGGGCGTGCCCGGCGACCGCGAGGTCGACCTCGGCAAGCTCGGCGAACACCTCGCCCCCGCCGTCGTCGAGCTCGTCACCGCCGAGGACTTCGTGGGCCGCCCCGACCTGGTGCGCGGTTACGTCGGCCCGCAGGGCCTGGAGAAGGTCCGCTACATCGCCGACCCGCGCGTCGCCCCCGGCACCGCCTGGATCACGGGTGCCAACAAGGAGGGCAAGCACGCGAAGAACGTCGTCGCGGGGCGCGACTTCGAGGTCGACGACCACCTCGACGTCGTCGTCGTCCAGCCGGGCGACCCCTGCCCCAACTGCGGCGCCGGCCTGCGGGTGGACCGGGCCATCGAGATCGGCCACATCTTCCAGCTCGGCCGCAAGTACGCCGACATCTTCTCCCTCGACGTCCTCGGTCAGCAGGGCAAGCCCGTCCGCGTCACGATGGGCTCGTACGGCATCGGCGTCTCCCGCGCGGTGGCCGCCCTCGCCGAGCAGACGGCCGACGACAAGGGCCTGTGCTGGCCCCGTGAGATCGCGCCGGCCGACGTGCACGTCGTCGCCGCGGGCAAGGCGCTCCAGACCGAGCTCGCCCTCGACGTCTCCGAGAAGCTCGGCGCCGCGGGCGTCCGCGTCCTGGTCGACGACCGCCCGGGCATCTCGCCCGGCGTGAAGTTCACCGACTCCGAGCTCATCGGCGTCCCGCAGATCCTCGTCGCGGGCCGGCGTTCGGCCGAGGGCGTCCTGGAGCTCAAGGACCGCCGTACGGGCGAGCGCGAGGAGCTCACCGTCGACGAGGCGATCGCCCGCCTGACCGCACGGAGCTGATCCGCACACAGCGGAACGCGCAGGGCCCCCCACGAGCTCGTGGGGGGCCCTCCGCGTTCCGTGCTACAGCCAGCCGGCGAACTCCAGCGCCATCTCCCCGTCCTGCCGGCGCCCCACCGACAGAGCGCGGGAGCCGGACTCCACGGCCCGGAAGAGCGTCCAGCCGCGCAGCCGGGCCTGGTCCACCTCCAGCGAGTCCGCCAGCTTCCTGACCCGGCGCCGTGCCGTCGCCGCGCCGCCCGGCGAGGCGATCAGGTCCTCCACCCGGTCACGCACCAGACGGGCCAGATCGTAGGCACGCTCGCCGACGAGCGGCTCGGGGCCGACCGCCAGCCACGGTGCCCGGTCGCCGGACAGCACCTTGCTCTGCCGGAAGTTGCCGTGCAGCAGCAGGAGTTCGGGGGAGTGCGCGACCAGTTCGTCACGGGCCTCGAGCGCCGAGGCGACCAGTGGTCCGAGCGCCGGGTCCGACTCCGCGGAGGCCCGCATCGGCCCCGTCCGCCGGGCGGTGCGCTCGGCGACCGTCTCGAAGGGATGACCGGCCGGCGGCTCGACCCACAGCCGCCGCACCGTGCCCGCGGCCTCCAGCAGGGCCTTGGCCTCGGGGAGGGAGCGCAGGGACACCTCGTGGTGCAGCCGCTCCAGCAGCAGGCCGGCGTCGGTGGCGTCGGGGGCCGCGGGGGCCAGCAGCTCCACCGCACCCCAGCCGTTCCAGTGGGCGAGCGCCGCCCGCTCCTGGGCGGGCGCGGCACCGGGCGGGGCGATCTTCAGGACGGCCGCCGAGCCGTCCGCCCGCGTCACCAGCAGGACGAGGCTGCTGCGCCCGCCGGGGGCGACCACCCGGTCGAGGGTGACCTCGTTGCCCTCGGCGGACAGCGCCTCGGCGGTGAGCGCGGGGAGCCGCTCGAGCCAGTCGGCGGCGTCGGCGTCCCCGCACGTCTCGCCGAGCGCTCGCACCAGACGCTGCGGCGGTTCGAAACCCATACGTGCCTTGTTCCCTTTCAGCATGTGCTTCAGCGCGTGACGCCCTCGGCGCCTGCCTCCGCCGTTCCGTCCGACGGATCGGCCGCGGCCTTCTCGGCGAGCCCCGGAAAGGCTACGCCGGTGCCGCGCCAGCGCACCGCACGCACGGCGGCCTCCCGGAGCGCGCCCGCGGCCTCCTGCCGCAGCGCGCCCCCGGCGGCCCGTACGAGATCGGAGTAGACGCCCGCGACCCGGTCCTCCAGCACGGCGGCGAGCCGCAGCGCGGCCGAGGGGTCCGGCACCGCGAACGGCAGAGCGTACGCGGCGTCCGCCGCGACCGGCGTACCGCCGAGGTCGCGCACGCTCCGCACCAGCGCGTCACGCCGGGCCCGGTGCGCGTCGTGGGCCGCCTTCGCGTCGGTGCGCCGTCCGCCCTCCAGCCGTCCGCCCAGCACCCCGTAGCCGTAGACCGCGGCGTGCTCGGCGGCCAGCGCCGCCTGCGCCGCGGGCAGGGGGCCCGACTCCTCGTCCTGCCCGGTGCCGTCCGTCATGACGAGGTCTCCTTGGCCAGCTCGGTGAGCAGGTAGGCATGGGCCGCACCGGCGGCCGCCACCGAGGCGAGCAGCCGGGCCAGCTCGGGTCCGGTCCTCAGCAGGGTGCCGGCGCGTTCGTCGGCGACCCGGCGCTCCTCCGCCGCCAGTTCCCGCAGGGCCGCCCCCGGGTCCGTGGGGGGTGCCGGGAGTGCGGCCGCCTTCGGGTCCTCGGCGGCCGGCTTCTCCGCCGCTCCTCCGGAGAACACCGTGGCGTGCTCCCGCACGGCGGCCCGCAGCGGTGCGAGGCCGGCCACCGTCGCAGGGTGGGCGGCCGCCACCTGTTCGTACCGGGTGAGCAGCGTGGTGCTGGCGCGTGCCGCGGCCGTCCGCAGGGCTGTCTCCGCACGCAGTGAGGCGGCCCGCGCGTCAGCGCTGGCGGACGCACGGCCCGCGCCGTCCCCGCCGCCGCACCCTGTCAGCACCGCGGCCAGGGCGACCGCTCCCGTACCGGCGAGCGCGTTCCTGCGCGTCGTCCCCGTGCGCCGCACTTGTCTCCTTCGACCTGGTTTCTGACAGATTCTGTCCCGAAGTGATCACCGCTGAGCGTACCCGCGGCCCGGCGGGAGGCGGACGGCAACACCCCTGCGGACCGGATACCCTTTGACCTGACACGCGACGATCCCCACAACAGCACACGCGGCCGAGGAGTCACCCGGATGAGCACCACCCAGAGCGAGAGGCTGCGCGGGCTGCTCGAACCGCTCGTCAGCGCCAGAGACCTGGATCTCGAGGAGATCGAGGTGTCCCGGGCGGGCCGCCGGGGGGTGCTGCGGGTCATCGTGGACTCCGAGGACGGCGTGGAGCTCGACACCTGCGCCGAGCTGAGCCGCACGATCTCCGCGGCGCTCGACGAGACCGACGCGATGGGCGACGGCGAGTACGTCCTCGAAGTGAGCTCTCCGGGCGCGGACCGCCCGTTGACCGAGCACCGCCACTACGTACGCGCCCTCGGCCGGCTGGCGAAGCTGACCCTGACCGACGGCGACGAGCTGGTCGCCCGCATCATCGCCGTCGACGACGAGGGGCTCGACCTCGAAGTGCCGGGCGTCAAGGGCCGCAAGCCCACGGCGCGGCGCGCCGCTTTCGCCGACATCGCCAGGGCGCGCGTGGAGATCGAATTCAACCGCAAGGACAAGAAGGAAGAGGAGGCGTAGCCGTGGACATCGATGTGAAGCTTTTGAAGGGCTTGGCGCAGGACAAGGAGATCCCCTTCGACGTGCTCGTCGGGGCGATCGAGTCGGCCCTCCTCATCGCGTACCACCGCACCGACGGCAGCCACCGCCGGGCGCGCGTGGAGCTGGACGCCAACGGCCACGTCACGGTGTGGGCGAAGGAGGACCCGGCCGACCTCGAGGAGGGCCAGGAGCCCAAGGAGTTCGACGACACCCCGTCCGGCTTCGGCCGTATCGCCGCGACCACCGCCAAGCAGGTCATCCTGCAGCGGCTGCGCGACGCCGAGGACGACAGGACGTTCGGCGAGTACGCCGGCCACGAGGGTGACGTCGTCACGGGCCTGGTCCAGCAGGGCAAGGACCCGAAGAACGTCCTCGTCGACATCGGCAAGCTGGAAGCGATCCTGCCCGTGCAGGAGCAGGTGCCGGGCGAGGAGTACACCCACGGCCTGCGGCTCCGCACGTACGTCGTCCGGGTGGCCAAGGGCGTGCGCGGCCCGTCCGTGACGCTCTCGCGGACCCACCCGAACCTCGTGAAGAAGCTCTTCGCCCTGGAGGTCCCGGAGATCGCGGACGGCTCGGTCGTCATCGAGGCCATCGCCCGCGAGGCCGGCCACCGCACCAAGATCGCCGTACGTTCCACCCGGGCCGGTCTGAACCCCAAGGGCGCCTGCATCGGCCCGATGGGCAGCCGTGTGCGCAACGTCATGGCCGAGCTGCACGGCGAGAAGATCGACATCGTCGACTGGTCGGACGACCCGGCCGAGATGGTCGCCAACGCCCTGTCGCCCGCGCGGGTGAGCGAGGTCGAGGTCGTGGACCTCGGCACCCGGTCCGCACGGGTGACCGTGCCCGACTACCAGCTGTCGCTGGCGATCGGCAAGGAGGGCCAGAACGCCCGCCTCGCCGCCCGGCTGACCGGCTGGCGCATCGACATCAGGCCGGACACCGAGACCGGTGCCGAGCGTGACATCGCCGACCGTGAGCGGGCCGAGCGCGCCCGGGAGCGGTCCCAGCGCGGCTGAATCCGTACGTCCGGGGGAGCCCGCTCCGGCGGCTCCCCCGGGTCTCCGAAGGAATAGATCGAGGCGCCACACCGCTGAGATCACGACAACATCCGTTCGATTCTTGCCCCCAACGGGTGAGGTCGGTACGGGGAGGTAGACTTAGACGTGTCTGGCCGGACGCACGCCCGCGCTTGCCCCGAACGAACCTGTGTGGGATGCCGGGAGCGGGCGGCCAAGAGCGAGCTGCTGCGCATCGTGGTGGACGAGGGTGAAGTCGTCCCTGATCCACGCGGTACGCTGCCCGGCCGGGGTGCGTACGTGCACCCGGTCTCCGCCTGTCTCGACCTGGCGGTCCGCCGCCGGGCATTCCCCCGGGCCTTCAAGGCCAAGGGGCCGTTCGATCCCGCGGCACTGCAGCGGTTCGTCGAGCGGGTGACACCGCAAGAAAAGTGAACGGCACGGGTCCCCGTGCGGTCAGGTACCTCGCGAGTTGGAAGTAGGTCGAGATTGCGATGAGCACTCGATGAGTACGCGATGAGTACGCCCATGAAGTAGCGACGGTCCGGCGGTAACCCGGACCTAAAAGGAGCGAAGTGGCTAAGGTCCGGGTATACGAACTCGCCAAGGAGTTCGGGGTTGAGAGCAAGGTCGTCATGGCCAAGCTCCAAGAACTCGGTGAATTCGTCCGTTCGGCGTCCTCGACCATCGAGGCGCCGGTCGTACGCAAGTTGACTGACGCACTGCAGGGTCCCGGTGGCAACGCCGGCAAGTCCGCTGCAAAGCCTGGCGCGCCCCGCAAGGCCGCCCCCTCGAAGCCCGCAGCGCCCTCCCCGGCCGCTGCGGCACGTCCCGCCGCTCCGAAGCCCGGCGTCCCGGCCCCCAAGCCGGCCGCCGCCGAGGCTCCGGCGAGCAGCGCCCCCGCGGCACCGTCCGCAGGCCCGCGTCCGGGTCCGAAGCCGGCGCCCAAGCCCGCTCCGGTCACCCCGGTGCCCGCCGCCGAGTTCTCGGCTCCGGAACCGGCCCAGCCGGCCGCACCCCAGCAGCCCCAGGCCCCGCGTCCCGCGGGTGCCACCCCGGGCCCCCGCCCCGCCCGTCCGGCTCCGGCCGGCGGTCAGCGTGACGGTGGCCGCGGTGGCGAGCGTGACGGCGGCCGCGGCGGCGAGCGCGGCGGCGACCGTCCGGCGCGTCCCGCGGGCCAGGGCGCACCCCGCCCCGGCGGCGCACGTCCGGCGGGTCCCCGTCCGGGCAACAACCCCTTCACCTCCGGCGGTTCCACCGGTATGGCGCGCCCCCAGGCGCCCCGTCCCGGCGGTGCCCCGCGTCCCGGCGGCGGTCAGGAGCGCCCCGGCGCCCCGCGCCCGCAGGGTGGTCCCGGCGGCGCCCCGCGCCCGCAGGGCCAGGGTGGCGCACGTCCGTCTCCGGGCGGCATGCCCCGTCCGCAGGCTCCCCGTCCGGGCGGTGCCCCCTCGGGTAACCGTCCGAACCCGGGCATGATGCCGCAGCGTCCCGCTGCGGGCCCGCGTCCCGGTGGTGGCCCCGGCGGCGGTGGCCGCGGTCCCGGTGCCGGTGGCGGTCGTCCCGGCGGTGCCGGCGCAGGTCGTCCCGGTGGCGGCGGCTTCGCAGGCCGTCCGGCCGGTCCCGGTGGTGGCGGCGGCGGCTTCGCCGGCCGTCCCGGTGGCGGCGGTGGCGCTCCCGGTCGTCCGGGTGGTGGCGGCGGCTTCGGCGGTCGTCCCGGCTTCGGTGGACGTCCCGGCGGCCCGGGTGCCCGTGGTGGCACACAGGGTGCGTTCGGCCGTCCCGGCGGTCCCGCGCGTCGTGGCCGCAAGTCGAAGCGGCAGAGGCGCCAGGAGTACGAGTCGATGCAGGCCCCGTCGGTGGGCGGCGTCATGCTGCCCCGCGGCAACGGGCAGGCTGTCCGGCTGTCTCGCGGTGCTTCGCTCACGGACTTCGCGGAGAAGATCAACGCGAACCCGGCGTCGCTCGTCGGCGTGATGATGAACCTCGGCGAGATGGTCACTGCCACGCAGTCCGTCCCCGACGAGACGCTGAAGATGCTCGCGGACGAGATGAACTTCGTCCTGGAGATCGTCAGCCCCGAGGAGGAGGACCGCGAGCTGCTCGAGTCCTTCGACATCGAGTTCGGCGAGGACGAGGGCGGCGAAGAGGCCCTGGTCTCCCGTCCGCCGGTCGTGACCGTCATGGGTCACGTCGACCACGGTAAGACCCGACTGCTGGACGCGATCCGCAAGACGAACGTCGTTGCGGGCGAGGCCGGCGGTATCACGCAGCACATCGGTGCGTACCAGGTCGGCGCCGAGGTCAATGGCGAGGACCGCAAGATCACCTTCATCGACACCCCGGGTCACGAGGCGTTCACCGCCATGCGTGCACGTGGTGCGAAGTCCACCGACATCGCGATCCTCGTGGTGGCGGCGAACGACGGTGTGATGCCCCAGACGATCGAGGCGCTGAACCACGCCAAGGCGGCCGACGTGCCGATCGTGGTCGCGGTCAACAAGATCGACGTCGAGGGTGCCGACCCGGTCAAGGTGCGCGGTCAGCTCACCGAGTTCGGTCTGGTGGCCGAGGAGTACGGCGGCGACACGATGTTCGTCGACATCTCCGCCAAGCAGGGCCTCAACATCGAGGCTCTTCTGGAGGCCGTCGTCCTCACCGCCGACGCCTCGCTCGACCTGCGGGCCAACCCGGAGCAGGACGCGCAGGGTATTGCGATCGAGTCCCACCTCGACCGCGGTCGCGGTGCCGTCTCGACCGTCCTGGTCCAGCGCGGAACGCTGCGCATCGGTGACACGGTGGTCGTCGGCGACGCGTACGGCCGTGTCCGGGCGATGCTCGACGACAACGGTCAGAACGTCCAGGAAGCGGGTCCGTCGACCCCCGTCCTGGTCCTGGGTCTCACCAACGTCCCGGGTGCCGGCGACAACCTCCTGGTGGTCGACGACGACCGTACGGCCCGTCAGATCGCTGAGAAGCGTGCCGCTCGTGAGCGCAACGCCAACTTCGCCCGCAAGGGTGTCCGGTTCTCCCTGGAGAACCTGGACGAGGCGCTCAAGGCCGGTCTGGTCCAGGAACTCAACCTCATCATCAAGGGCGACGCGTCCGGTTCGGTGGAGGCTCTCGAGTCCTCACTGCTCCAGCTCGACGTCGGTGAAGAGGTCGACATCCGGATCCTGCACCGCGGTGTGGGTGCGGTCACCGAGTCGGACATCAACCTGGCGACCGGCTCCGACGCCATCGTGATCGGCTTCAACGTGCGCGCCGCAGGGCGTGCCGAGCAGATGGCCGAGCGCGAAGGCGTGGACGTCCGGTACTACTCGGTCATCTACCAGGCGATCGAAGAGATCGAAGCGGCCCTCAAGGGCATGCTCAAGCCGGAGTACGAAGAGGTCGAGCTCGGCACGGCGGAGATCCGCGAGGTCTTCCGCTCGTCCAAGCTGGGCAACATCGCCGGTGTGCTGGTCCGCTCCGGCGAGGTCAAGCGCAACACCAAGGCGCGCCTGCTGCGCGATGGCAAGGTCATCGCGGAGAGCCTCAACATCTCCGGTCTGCGCCGCTTCAAGGACGACGTCACCGAGATCCGCGAAGGCTTCGAGGGCGGTATCAACCTCGGAAACTTCAACGACATCAAGATCGACGACGTCATCGCGACGTACGAGATGCGCGAGAAGCCGCGAGGCTGATCCACGGGGAACCCCGGGGGGTGACCCCCGGACTCTCCTGCACGGTCGGGGCCGGTCGACGGGTCGTATTTCCGTCGATCGGCCCCGGCCGTTCCGTGTACGGTTCGGGTGTCCCCGCCCAGTGACGGCGGGGCGTGGCTGTGCCAGTCCGGAGGGCGACCTCCGGACCCCCGAACCCGAACCGGCGGGACATCCGGACACACATGTATGTGGGGACACTGTCCTTCGATCTGCTCCTCGGCGACGTACGGTCGTTGAAGGAGAAACGCTCCATCGTCCGCCCGATCGTCGCCGAGATCCACCGCAAGTTCGCGGTGAGCGTCGCGGAGACGGGCGGCCAGGACCTCTACCGCAGGGCCCAGATCGGTCTTGCCGTGGTCTCCGGGGACACCGGACACCTCACAGACGTACTCGACCGGTGCGAACGCATGATCGCGGGCCGGCCGGAGGTGGAGCTGCTGTCCGTACGGCGGCGGCTGCACAACGACGAAGAAGATTGAGCACGTATCAGAAGGAGACGGACCAGTGGCCGACAACGCGCGGGCGAAGAAGCTGGCGGACCTCATCCAGGTGGTGGTCGCCGAGAAACTGCAGCGCGGTATCAAGGACCCGCGTCTGGGCACGCATGTGACCATCACGGACACCCGGGTCACCGGTGATCTGCGGGAGGCCACGGTCTTCTACACGGTCTACGGCGACGACGAGGAGCGGGCGTCGGCGGCGGCGGGCCTGGAGAGCGCCAAGGGCATCCTGCGCTCGGCGGTCGGTGCGGCGGCGGGGACGAAGTTCACCCCGACCCTGGCCTTCGTGGCGGACGCCCTGCCGGACAACGCCAAGGCGATCGAGGACCTCCTCGACCGGGCCCGGGCCTCGGACGCCAAGGTCCGGGAAGCCTCCTCGGGCGCCACGTACGCCGGTGGAGCGGACCCGTACCGCAAGCCGGAGGACGAGGACGAGAACGGCGAGGGTTCACCTTCCGCATGACGCAGAACAAAACGCCGGACGGCCTTGTCATCGTCGACAAGCCGTCCGGCTTCACTTCGCACGACGTCGTGGCCAAGATGCGCGGGATCGCCCGGACCCGGCGGGTCGGCCACGCCGGCACGCTGGACCCGATGGCGACCGGCGTCCTCGTGCTCGGCGTCGAGAGGGCGACGAAGCTGCTCGGCCACCTCGCCCTGACCGAGAAGGAGTACCTCGGTACGATCCGGCTCGGCCAGGACACCGTGACCGACGACGCGGAGGGCGAGATCACCTCGTCCACCGACGCCTCCGGTGTCACCCGTGAGGGCATCGACGCGGAGGTCGCCGCGCTGACCGGCCCGATCATGCAGGTGCCGTCGAAGGTCAGCGCCATCAAGATCGACGGCAAGCGCTCGTACGCCCGGGTGCGCGGCGGCGAGGAGTTCGAGATCCCGGCCCGACCGGTGACCATCTCGTCCTTCCGCGTCTACGACGTCCGCGAGGCGGTCGCCGAGGACGGCACCCCCGTGGTCGACCTGGTCGTCTCGGTCGTCTGCTCCTCGGGTACGTACATCCGCGCCCTGGCCCGCGACATCGGCGCCGGGCTCGGCGTCGGCGGGCACCTCACCGCACTGCGCCGCACCCGGGTGGGGCCGTACGGGATCGACGCGGCCCGGACGCTGGAGCAGCACCAGCAGGAGCTCACCGTGATGCCGGTGGCCGAGGCCGCCGCCTCGGCGTTCCCCCGCTGGGACGTCGACGAGAAGCGCGCCAAGCTGCTGCTCAACGGTGTCCGGCTCGACATGCCGGCGTACCCGCCGGGGCCGGTCGGGGTCTTCGGACCCGACGGGACCTTCCTGGTGCTCGTCGAGGAGCAGAAGGGCAAGGCCAGGAGCCTCGCCGTCTTCGCCTGAGGGACGGATCCACCGTGGAGCGGGCAGCGCCCCCGTGCCCGCTCCACGATCCCCCTCCCGCGACCATTCCTGTCCAGGCGGACGCGCCGATTCACCCCAATGGACGGGCGCTCGGAGTGACCGAGGGGTGTGAGGGGGGCGCTTTCGCCACCTCCATTTCTCGCACCGATCACCCGGGACCTACCGTCGGACCATGGGCAGCGGGGACCGGTCGAAACTGGTAAGAATCTGCGATCAGGCCGGCCGGCCGCGAGGAACCGGATTCGTGGCGGACGACCGGGGGACGGTCGTCACCGGCCATCAGGCCGTCGCTTCCCGCGCGCCCCTGGTGGTGCACGGCGCGGACGGCCGCACCTGCCCCGTGGGGCCCGACGACATCACCGCTCTGCCCGGCCTCGGGATCGCCCTGCTGCGCACCGCGGGTCCCGAGGCCCTCGGCGTGGACCCGCTCCCCATCGCCGTACGCGAGCGGATCGAGACGGGCACCTATGTGCGGATCGCCGCCCACGGCTGGCGGGAGGCCCGGGTGCTCGGCACGACCCCCGCGACGTACGCCGAGGGCGGGCACAGCCACCTGGTGGAGGAGGCGTTGGAGCTCGCCCTCGGTACGGACGGGCGCGACGCGCTCAGGTCGGGCGGGGCAGCCGTCGGCGGGCCGGTGACCGACCCGTGCACCGGAGCCGTCCTGGGCGTGCTCTCCACCGCGCTGCGCGCCGGGCACGAGGCGGCGGGGCTCGCCGTGCCGCTCACCGGCCCGGACCACCTCCGGGGTGCGGAGGGTCCGCTGGCCGAGCTGCTGCGGCGCAACGCAGGCGGAGTCCCGGGATACGGCTGCGACCTCAACCTCGCGGGAGCCCTGCAGCTGACCGGGACCTCGCTCGGGCACGCGGGGCACGCGGGCCGCCCGGGAGGCGCCGACGCGGTCGAACGCCCGGGCGTCGCAGCGGAGTTCACCGCGTTCGAGGCCGGTACGGGCTCCGTGCTCGGCCTCGTCGGCGGACCCGGTACGGGCCGGACCACCGAACTGGCCGCGCTGGCAGGCCGCCGGGCCCGCGGGCCCGTGCCGGCGCTCACGCTCTGGCTGCGCGGCGCCGATCTGCACGCCGACGACACCTCGGTCGCCGACGCGATGGCACGGGCGCTCCGGGCCTCCGGGCGGATCGTCGCCGCCGCCGGGGCCCGGGGCGACATGACGACGGCCACCCCCGAGCGGGTGGCCACGCTGGCCGCCGAGTCCGGGAACCCGCTGCTCGTCGTCGTGGACGGCCCGGAGGAGATGCCGCCGCTGCTGGCCCACCGCCTCGCCGGGTGGACCGTGGCGACAGCCGCGTGGCTGGGGGCGCACGGGGTGCGGATGGTCGTCGCGTGCCGCCCCGAGCACTGGGAGACCGCCGGCGCCCTGTACCCCTCCGGCGCCCTGCACCGCCCCGATCGGACCGCCCGCGGCCTGCCGCCCGCCTTCCGGCTGGGCGACCTGACGGCGGAGCAGGCCGAGACGGCCAGGGAGCGGTACGGCATCCCGCCCGAGGCGATGGCCCCGGGCCACGACCGGCATCCGCTCACCCTGCGGCTGCTCGCCGAGGTGCGGGCGGCGCTGCCGCCCGACGTACCGGGCAGGCCCGGCACGGAGGAGGTCTTCGCCGCCCACCTGGACCTCGTGTGCGTCCGGATCGCCGTGCGTATCGGGGCCGAGGCCGAGCCCCGGCTCCGGGGCTCGGCCGTCCGCCGGCTCGCGGCGAAGGTGGCGGGCCAGGTCCACGAAGCGGCCCGGCGCTGCCTCGGTCCGGGGCAGGGGGAGCTGGACGGGGCCACCTTCGAGGAGATCTTCCCCTGGCGCACCGGATGGGCCCCGGCGGTCCTCACCGAAGGGCTGCTGGCCCCGGCGGGCGCCGGATACCGCTTCGCCCACGAGGAGCTGGGCGACTGGGTCCAGGGCGCGCACCTGGACCTCGACGCCGCGCTGCGTTCACTGGTGCACCGGTGGCACGCCGAGGGGGCGCACGCTTCCGCGCCCCCTCGGGGCGAGGAGGCGCTGCGGTCCGTCGCCCGGCCGAAGGACCCGGAGGGCGCTCCGGAAGCAGGGCCCCGCAACCTCCCGGTACCGCGCCATCGCATCGGCCCGGTGATCCAGGCGATGCTCCTGCTGGGACGCCGTCAGGGAACCGCCGCCCTGGCCCACCGGATGGCCGACCTCATCGAGGCGATGGACCGTCTGCCGGACGCGGGGGCCGCCGGGACGGCGGTCCGGCCCGTCGACGCCTCGTGGTGGGCCTCCCACCTGCTGCGGGAGAGCCTGCTCAGGGCCCCCGACGCGCGGCCGTACCTCGGGGTGCTGCGGGTGCTCACAGGGCGGATCACCCGGCGCTCCGTGACCGGTGGCGGACCGACGGGGCTCGGGCCGTACGCCGTGTTCGAGCCGTGGTTCTGGCGGCGGATCCGGCTGCCCGAGGACGACCGGATCGATCTGCTCCGTCGGCTCGTGCCCGCAGACGGCGCCCCGCGCGCGGCCGCCTCCCCGCGCTCGACCGGGGCTCCACGGGCTGACGGCTCGCCGGGTGCGGCCGGCTCCCCGCGCACCGTGGGCGGCGCGCCACGTACCGATGACCCCTCGCGCACGGGCGGTTCCCCGTCTGCCGACAGCGCTCCGCGGACCGAGGGGGACGAGCGGTACCTGGACGCGGTGGACCGGCGCCTCGCAGCCGCCCCCCGGACCGTGCAGCCCCTGCTCTGCCGATGGTTCACCGACGAGACACCGCTTCCCGCCCACGGGACCGGGCCGTCCGCGGAGGGGGGCGCGCGGTTGCGGCGCACGGTGGCCGCCGCCGCCCAGGCGCTGCTGTACGCCCGCCGCGCCCTTGCCGTCGACGATCTGACCGAGGCACTCGTCGACTCCGCCCACCCGAGGGCCGCCGAACTGCTCACCGCCCTCGCCGTGGACGAGCCGTCCGCGCTCTGCCGTGCCGTCGACCGGTGGGCACGCGACGAGGAGCGCCCGGAGAGGCGGGCCGCCGCCGCGGTCCACGCCACGCTCACCGCGGATCTCGCCACCACGGACTCCGACCGCGCCCTGCTGCGCGATGCCGCACTCCTCCTGCTGGCCCGGCCCGACGACACCGCCCTGCACGCGCAGGCACTCACTCTCCTCGTACGCGACCCGCGCACCCGGGGCCGCTACCTGCCGCAGGCCCTGCGGCTCTTCGCCGCCGGGGACCGCAGGCTGCCCGTGGCCCTGCTGACCGAGGTCTTCCCCGAGTTCCCGGAGCCGGTGCTCGCCGCCCTGGAGGTCAGGCTCTCGCTGCCGGGAGAGCCCGCCGACGGCGTCCTGCGGACACTGGCCGGGCTGGACACCCCCGCCCTCGCCCTGCACGCCCCCGGCCTCGTGCGGCAGTACATCGACAGCCACCCCGCGAGCGGCGCGCAGGCCGCCGCGTACGTGGAGCGGCGGCTGGAGCACAGCCCGGCCGCCCGTGCCCTGCTGCTGCCCCTGGTGACCGGGCTGCTGCGGGAGCGCCCCGCGCCGCCACCGGTGCGCTCCGCACTGGCCCGCGTGCTCGCCGCCCCGGGAAGTACGGCGTCACGGCCGCTGCGCGCCCAGCTGCTGGAGGTCCTGCTGGACTTCGAGCTGGACACCGGCCGGGACCCGGAAGTGCTCTGCGCCCTGCTGCGGGCGGCTGCGACAGGATCCGGCCGGCGCCCCGAGGCCCGCACGAGGGCACTGGTGCACCGCGCCGGGACGCTGCTCGTGCGGACGCCCGAAGGTGCCGCACGCTTCGACCGCACGCTGGTGGAGATCTCCCGGGACGTACCCGGATTCGCGGCACTCGTCACCCGCTGGCTGGACGACGCCCCCCAGGAGTGGGCGGCCGTCGTGGGCCCGAGTGCCCGTCGGACGAGGGAAACGACGGACAGATCACAGTCCGCGTTGTCGATGCCGATGCAGGCAGCGGGGCGTGAGCATGGCAGTCTTAGACCTGCGTAAGGGACACACACACGTACACAGGTTCGGGCGAGGAGCGGTCACAGTGCAGTGCTGGCGCGGCTTGGAGGACATCCCCGAGGACTGGGGACGCAGCGTCGTCACCATCGGCTCCTACGACGGGGTACACCGCGGGCACCAGCTGATCATCGGCCGGGCCGTCGAGCGGGCGCGTGAGCTCGGAGTTCCCTCCGTGGCCGTCACCTTCGACCCGCACCCCAGCGAGGTCGTGCGCCCCGGCACCCATCCGCCGCTGCTCGCCCCGCACCACCGGCGTGCCGAACTGATGGCGGACCTGGGCGTGGACGCGGTGCTGATCCTGCCGTTCACCGCCGAGTTCTCGAAGCTCGCCCCCGCCGACTTCATCGCGAAGGTCCTCGTCGACAAGCTGCACGCACAGCTGGTCATCGAGGGCCCGAACTTCCGCTTCGGCCACCGCGCGGCCGGCAACGTCGAGCTCCTCGCCGAGCTCGGCGCGACGTACGACTACCGTGTCGAGGTCATCGACCTCTTCGTCAGCGGAGAGGCGGGCGGCGGCGAGCCGTTCTCCTCCACCCTCACCCGCCGGCTGGTCGCCGAGGGCGATGTGTCGGGAGCAGCCGAGATCCTCGGCCGCCCCCACCGGGTGGAGGGCGTCGTGGTGCGAGGTGCCCAGCGGGGCCGCGAGCTCGGCTTCCCGACGGCGAACGTGGAGACCCTCCCGCACACCGCCATCCCCGCGGACGGGGTCTACGCGGGCTGGCTGACGGTGGACGGCGAGGCCATGCCCGCCGCGATCTCCGTCGGGACGAACCCGCAGTTCGACGGCACGGAACGGACGGTGGAGGCGTACGCGATCGACCGTGTCGGCCTCGACCTGTACGGGCTGCACGTCGCGGTCGACTTCCTCGCCTACGTGCGGGGCATGCTGAAGTTCGACTCGATCGACGACCTCCTCGTGGCCATGGCCGCCGACGTGAAGCGGTGCAGCGAGCTGATCGCCGCGTACGACCGCGCCTGACGCACCCCGCCGTGCGCGCGGCGTCGCACCGGGGCATCGTCGAGGGAGGACCCGTCGAGCCGGGAGGTCGACCGCACCGTGCGTGAACTGCTGGCGGAACTGCGCGCCTGGCACGACGCCGGTATGCCCTTCGCCCTGGCAACCGTCGTGGCGGTCCGGGGCAGCGCACCGCGCGCCCCCGGCGCCGTGATGGCGGTGACCGCCGACGGAGCGGTGGCCGGCAGTGTCTCGGGGGGATGCGTCGAGAGCGATGTGTACGAGGCGGCCGGCGAGGCGCTCGCCACGGGCAGCCCGCTGCTGCGGACGTACGGCATCTCCGACGACGAGGCCTTCGGGGTCGGACTGACCTGCGGCGGCACGATCGAGGTCCTGGTCGAGCCCTACGCCACGGCGGCCGGCCGGGACCGGCTGCGCGAGCTCCTCGACACCATCGCGGGCGGGGAGCCCGTGGCGGTCGCGACGGTTGTCTCCGGAACGGCACCCGCGGGCGCCCGGCGGACCGTCCTGGCCGGCCGGGCCGCCGGATCGCTCGGCAACGAGGGACTCGACGCCGCCGTCACCGACGACGCACGCGGGCTGCTCGCCCAGGGAGCGACCGGAACCCAGCGGTACGGTGCGCACGGCGAGCGCCGCATGCAGGACGTGACCGTCTTCGTCCAGACGTACGCCCCGGCGCCCCGCATGCTCGTCTTCGGAGCCATCGACCATGCGGCGGCCACGGCGCGGATCGGTTCCTTCCTCGGCTACCGCGTGACGGTCTGCGACGCACGGCCGGCCTTCGCCACCAGGGAGCGCTTCCCCACGGCCGACGACGTGGTCTGCGCCTGGCCGCACACCTATCTGGAATCGACCGCGGTGGACGCGCGCACGGTCATCTGCGTGCTGACGCACGACCCGAAGTTCGACGTGCCCCTGCTGGCCGCGGCGCTGCGCACGCCGGCCGCCTACATCGGCGCGATGGGGAGCAGGCGCACCCACCAGGACCGGATCGACCGGCTACGGGAGGCCGGGGTGGACGAGGCGGGGCTGACCCGGATCGCCTCACCCGTGGGCCTCGACCTCGGAGCCCGCACCCCGGAGGAGACGGCCGTCTCCATCGCCGCCGAGATCATCCAACACCGCTGGGGCGGCACGGGGCGCCCGCTGGGCGAGCTGACCGGGACGATCCACCACCGGCCCTGAGCGAGGCGCCGACCGGCCGCCGGCCGCCGGATGCCGGCCGAGCAGCCGGGCCGGGTGGGCCGGTGGCCGGGCCGAGCGACCGGCCGGGCTCGGCGGGCGGGCGTGGCCCGGCCACTACGGGCAGGCGGGCTGCCGGTCGGGCGGCCGGCGTGGCCCGGCCGCGACGGGCAGGCTCGGGCGGGTGCCGGCCTCAGCCGACGGCCGGGTCCGGTTCGGCCATCGCCTCCGCCGCTGCCCAGTGGCAGGCCACCTGGGTCCGGCTCCCGCCCTCCAGCACCGGCAGCTCCTTCGTGCGGCACGCGTCCGCGACCCCCGCGCGCTCCGCCTCGCCCGAGGCGAGGACCTGGCACCGGACGTGGAAGCGGCAGCCCGACGGCACCTTCGAAGGGTCCGGCGGTTCCCCGGTCAGGATCACCGGTTCGCCGGACGCCTCCGGCAGCACGGACAGCAGGGCCTGTGTGTACGGGTGCCGGGGCGCCGTGAGGATCTGCTCCACATCGCCCGTCTCGACGATCCGGCCCAGATACATCACCGCCACCCGGTCCGCGATGTTCCAGGCCAGACCCAGGTCGTGCGTGACGACCAGCGCCGACAGGCCCAGCTCGTCGCGCAGCCGCAGCAGCAGGGCCAGGATCTCGCCGCGCACCGACGCGTCCAGGGACGCCACCGGCTCGTCCGCGACGATGAGCTCCGGCTCCAGGACCAGTGCGCCCGCGATCACGACGCGCTGACGCTGGCCGCCGGACAGCTCGTGCGGATACCGCAGGAGGAAGCGTTCCGGCGGACGCAGCCCCGCCCGTGCCAGCGCGCCCGCCACCGCGGCCCGCTCGTCGCCCGCGTACCCGTGGATGCGCAGGCCCTCCGCCACCGCGTCGTAGACCGTGTGCCGGGGGTTGAGGGAGCCGCTGGGGTCCTGGAGCACCAGCTGCACCCGCTTGCGGTACGCCCTGAGCGCCCGGCCCGCGTAGTCGAGCGGCTTGCCGCCGAACGTGACCCGGCCGGACGTGGGCGGCACCAGGCCCAGCAGGGAGCGGGCCAGTGTCGTCTTCCCGCAGCCCGACTCGCCGACCAGGGCGACGATCTCGCCCGGCCCGATGTCGAGGTCGACGCCGTCGACGGCATGCGCCGTCGCCGCCCCGCGCCGGCCGGGGAAGGCGACCCGCAGGGCCTCCGCGCTGAGCAGGGGAGCGGGGGGAATGGCGGTCATGAGGTGCTCCTCACCGTGTCGCCGTCATGCGGCCGGGACGCCGTGACGGCGTCCGGGTCCACCAGCACGCAGGCCGCCCGCCGGTCCTGGCCGGCGGCCCGCAGTTCCTGGTCCTCGGTGGCGCAGGAGTCCAGTGCCACCGGGCAGCGCGGATGGAACGTACAGCCGGACGGCAGGGCGGACGGGTCCGGAGGGTCGCCCGGCAGACCGCGCGGCGCGTGCCGGGACGAGAGGTCGCCGATCCGGGGGAAGGCGGCCGACAGCGCGTTGCCGTAGGGGTGCCGGGCGTCCTCGTACACCTGCTTGGCGGGCCCCTCCTCGACGACCCGCCCCGCGTACATCACCGACAGCCGGTCGCAGGTGTCGGAGAGCACCGCCAGGTCGTGGCTGATCATGATCAGACCGAGGTCCTGGTCCGCCACGAGCTGTTCGATCAGCCGCAGGATCTGCGCCTGGATCATCACATCGAGTGCGGTGGTCGGCTCGTCGGCGATGATCAGCCTCGGATCGCAGGCCAGCGCCATGGCGATCATCACGCGCTGGCGCTGCCCGCCGGACAGCTCGTGGGGATAGGCGTCCGCACGCGCGGCGGGCAGTCCCACCTGCTCCAGCAGCTCGCCGGCCCGCCTGTGCGCGGCGGCCGGGGCGGCCTTCCCGTGCAGCAGGATCGGCTCGGCGATCTGGTCCCCGATCCGGTGCACGGCGTTCAGCGAGTGCATCGCGCCCTGGAAGACGATCGACGCCCCCGCCCAGCGCACGGCGCGCAGCCGGCCCCACTTCATGGTGAGGACGTCCTCGCCGTCCAGCAGGATCTCGCCGCTGAGGGTCGCGGTCGGGGGCAGCAGCCGCAGCAGGGCGAGCGCCAGCGTCGACTTCCCGCAGCCGGACTCCCCGGCGATGCCGAGCTTCCGGCCGGCCTCGACCCGCAGGTCGACGCCCCGCACGGCAGGGACGGCGGAGGCCCCCGTGCCGTACGTGACATGGAGGTCGCGGACGACGAGCAGCGGCTGCCGGACCTCCGGTTCCGTCATGGTCTCTGTCTTCACCGCGGTCAACGGGACACCCCCAGCTTGGGGTTGAGCACGGACTCGACGGTGCGGCCGCACAGCGTGAACGCGAGGGCGACGGCCGCGATGGCGAGTCCGGGCGGAGCGAGGTACCACCAGTTGCCGGAGCTGACGGCGCCGGCCTCACGGGCGTCCTGGAGCAGCCCGCCCCAGGAGATGATCGTGGGATCGCCCAGTCCGAGGAAGGCGAGGGTCGCCTCGGTGAGGATGGCGGTCGAGATCACCAGCGTGGTCTGCGCGAGCACCAGCGGCATCACGTTGGGCAGCACATGACGGGACATGATGTGGCCGTGGCCCCCGCCGAGTGCCCTGGAGCGCTCGATGTACGGACGTGACTCGACGGACAGTGTCTGCGCGCGGACCAGTCGCGCGGTCGTCGGCCACGTCGTCACGCCGATGGCGAGGATCGTCGTCCAGACCGACCGCGAGAGCACGGTGGCCAGCGCGATGGCCAGGACCAGGGTCGGCATGACCAGGAACCAGTCGGTGATCCGCATGACGATGTTGCCGTACCAGCCCTTGAAGTGGCCGGCCGTGATGCCCACCAGCGTGCCGATGGCCACCGAGAGGAAAGCCGCGAGCAGGCCGACGGTCAGCGAGACCCGCGTCCCCCACACCATCAGGGCCAGCAGACTGCGGCCGAACTGGTCGGTGCCGAGGGGGAACTGCGCGCTCGGCGCTTCCAGCGGGCCGCCGGGGGCGTCGGTGACGCTCCGCGAGCCCTCGCCCACGAGCAGGGGGGCGAACAGTGCGGTCAGCGCGATCAGGGCGAGCACGGCGAGGCCGGCGAGACCGGCCCGGTGGCTGCGGTACTGGCGTCGGAAGCGGGCGGCGGCCTGTCGCCTGCGGGCCCGGGCGAGGGCGCGCGGGCCGGCTGCCGGTGCCGCGTCGGTCGTGGTCGTCATCGGCCCACCCGGGGATCGAGGAGCGGATAGATCACATCGGCGAGCGTGTTCATCAGGATCACCGCTGCGGCGAAGACGAAGAACAGGGCCTGCACCAACGGCAGATCGGGCACGCTCAGCGCTTGGTAGAACAGCCCGCCGAGGCCGGGCCAGGAGAACACCGTCTCCACCAGGATCGCCCCCGCCACCGTGTTGCCCAGGTTGACGAAGAGCAGGGTCACCGTCGGCAGCATCGCGTTCGGCACGGCGTGACGACGGCGTACGAGGTCGTCACGCAGTCCCTTCGCCCGTGCCGTCGTCAGATAGTCGCTGCCCATCTCGTCGAGCAGCGAGGAGCGCATCACCAGAAGCGTCCGCGCGTATTCCACGGCGACGAGGGTGACGACCGGCAGCACCAGGTGGTGGGCCACGTCGAGGACGTGGCCGAAGCCGCTCGAGTTGCCCGATTCCATACCGCCCGTCGGGAAGAGACCGGGGATCGGGCCGACACCCACCGACAGGGTGACGATCAGCAGGAGGCCGAGCCAGAACGACGGCACCGAGTACAGCGTCAGGGCGAAGGCCGTGTGGAAGCGGTCACCGGCCCTGCCGTTGCGCCAGGCCGACCGGGCACCCAGCCAGATGCCGATCACCGTGTAGATCACGAAGGCGGTACCGGTGAGCAGCAGTGTCGCGGGCAGCGCCTCGGAGATCTTGTCCATGACCGGGGCGCGGAACTGGTACGACGTACCGAAGTCCCCGGTCAGGGCCTTGCCGCAGTACTCGGTGAACTGCTGCCAGAGCGGCAGGTCCAGGCCGAACTCCCGGCGCATCGCGACGATCTGCTCGGTGGAGACCTGCCGGCCGCCGGTCATCTGCTTGACCGGGTCGCCGGGAATCAGGCGGAAGAGGAAGAAGCTGGTGACGAGCACGGCGAACAGTGAGACGGCGGCACCGGCCAGCTTGCCCGCCACATGGCGGAGGTACGCGGTCGTGCTGCGGGTGCGTGGACCGCGGGCCGACGGCCCGGCCGGAGCCGGGCCGTCGGCCCCCACCGCGTCCGCGCCCGCCGCGCCCTTCAGGAGCGCGGGAGTGCTGTCTGTACTCATGGACTATTCACGGTCTTCCGCGGTGGAACGGCGACGCATGGCGAACAGCAGCCCGCCACCGGCGAGGACGACTACGGCGATTCCGGCGCCGACGAGGACTCCGGTGGAGCCGCCGCCGTCGGACGAGCCGTCCGACGCGCCGGCGGCCGGGACCGCCGACCACCAGCTCCAGTAGCCGTCCTGGCCGAAGATGTTGCCCGCGTCCGAGGGCATGGTCGTGATCGACTCGATCTGGTCGGTGCGGTAGGCCTCGACGGCATTCGGGTACGCCATGACGTTCATGTATCCCGTGTCGTACAGCCTCGACTCCATCTGCTTGACGAGGTCAGCCCGTTTGGCGGGGTCGTACTCCGCCAACTGCTTCGCGTAGAGGTCGTCGTACTGCTCGTCGCAGATGAAGTTGTCGGTCGCCGCCGACTCCTTCGCCCTGGCGGGGAGCGCCGCGCAGGTGTGGATCGACATGACGAAGTCGGGGTCCGGGTTGACGGACCAGCCGTCGAAGGCCAGGTCGTACTCACCCGCGTACCAGGGGTCCGAGACGTTGTCGCGGCAGTCGACCTCCAGACCGACGCCGAGGTCGCCCCACCACTCCTGGAGGTACTTGCCGACCGCCTTGTCGTTCGGGTCCGTGGCGTGGCACAGGATGCGCAGGTCGAGCGGCCTGCCGTCCTTGCCCACCCGCTTGCCCGCGCTGTTCTTCCTGTACCCCGCCCGGTCGAGGAGGGCGCCTGCCTTCGCCGGGTCGTGGCCGAGCTTCTGTCCGGCCGCCGGCTTCCAGAAGTACGAGTCGTAGCGGGGCGGGATGTAGCCCTCGCCCTCCACGGCGTGGCCCCGGAAGACCTTGTCGATGATGGTCGTACGGTCGACGGCCATGAAGAGTGCTCGACGGACCTTCTGGTCCAGCAGCGCGGGGTGCCCGTTGCCGAACTTCTCGCCGTCCCTGGTCCGCGCGCCGGGGTTGGCGGCCAGCGCGTAGAAGCGCCGGCCGGGGGCGTCGTTCACCTTGACGTGGTCGGCGGTCTTCAGCGAGGCGGCCTGCGCGGGGGTCAGGCTCGGGCTGCCGGCGACGAAGGAGACCTCACCCTTCCGGAGGGCGGCCACGGCCGCGTCCTGGTCTTTGTAGTACCGGAAGACGAGCTCGTCGAACTGGGGCGCGCCGCGCCAGAAGTCCTTGTTGGCCTTCAGCTTCACATAGCTGTCGACCTTGTAGTCCGTCAGGATGAACGGTCCGTTGCCGACGACCGGGAACTTCGTGTCGTTGTTGAACTTCGAGAAGTCGCCGACCTTCTCCCAGACGTGCTTGGGGACGATGGGCACGTCCAGCGCCGTCATCGTGGCCTGGGGCTGCTTCAGCTCTATGACCAGCTTGTCCGGACCGGCCGCGGTCACCTTCTTGAAGTTGCCGACGAAGCTTCCGTTCGAGGTGGCGGCGCCCTCGTCGGTCATCATCTTGTTGAAGGTCCAGGCCGCGTCCTCAGCGGTCGCCTTCTCGCCGTCCGACCACCTCGAGTCGCCCCGGATGGTGTACGTCCACGTCAGCTTGTCGGCGGAGGTCTCCCACTCGGTGGCGAGCCCGGGGATCGTGCGGCTGTCCTTCGCGTCGTAGTTGGTGAGGTAGTCGTACATCAGCCGGTGGATGCTCGTGGACAGCAGCCGCTGCGCGAGGAACGGGCTCAGGGAGTCGACGCTCTGCGCGACGGCGACCGTGAGGGTCGACCCGCCGTCGGCGGCCTGCGCCTCCCGCGGGGCGGGGCCGAACGGGTTGCCGGGGACCACCGATCCGGCGGCCAGCGCCAGGGCGGCCGCTCCGGAAGCCAGGACGAGGCGCGCGCGTCCCGGCGGACGGGGGGAGCGTGGGGGGAAGCTTGTGACCATAGGACGTAGACCTCGCGTCTTGACTCGCACGGTGGAGGCGGGGCAGATCTCTGGTTCGCCAGCTGGTGAAGCGAGGTTCTACCAGCGCCGGTCGAGGCAAGTCAACGGTCGGTCAAACCGCGTGTGGGCTGCGGGAATGCGATGAGGGCCCGCACCGTGGATACGGTGCGGGCCCTCATTGGTCGAGACCTCTACTGCCCTACTGGTGAGGCGCCGGCGGTGGCTGCGGGGGGTACTGCTGCCGGCCCGCCGGCGGAACAGGGCCCTGCAGCCCGGGCTGTCCCGGCTGATGTGCCTGGCCATCGGTCTGCGCGGACCCCGGAGGCGGTCCGGCCGGGTTCACGCCCGAAGGCGCCTGGGAAGGCGGTGAGTGCTGCGGGCCGTTCTGCTGCACCCCCGGCCCGGGGTGCGGCGGATACGGCTGCTGCGGTGCGGCGGCCTGCTGCTGCCCGCCGTAGGGCTGCTGTCCCCCGTACGGAGATTGTCCTCCGTACGGCTGCTGCGGATACGGCTGTTGGGGGTGCTGCTGGGGCGGATACGGGTGCTGCGGCTGTCCGGGGTAGGGCTGTCCGGGCTGCGGCTGTCCGGGGTAGGGCTGCCCGGGCTGCTGCTGTCCGGGATACGGCTGCCCGGGGTACGGCTGGCCGGGCTGCTGCGGGGGTGCGTACTGCTGCTGTCCGGGCATCGGCGGGGCGAACTGCGGCGGCGGGTTGCTGCCCTCCGCCGTCCACAGTCCCTGCTGCTGCTGGGCCCGCTGGAAGTCCTCGGCGACGAGCGCGGAGAGGTTGAAGTACGCCTCCCGCGTCTTCGGGCGCATCATGTCGAGGTCGACCTCGGCACCCGCCGACAGGTGCTCGTCGAACGGCACGACCACCACACCGCGGCAACGCGTCTCGAAGTGCTGGACGATGTCGTCCACCTTGATCATCTTGCCGGTCTCGCGGACTCCGGAGATGACGGTGAGCGAGCGCTGCACCAGGTCCGCGTACCCGTGCGCCGACAGCCAGTCCAGCGTGGTGGACGCGCTGGACGCGCCGTCGACGGAGGGCGTCGAGATGATGATCAGCTGATCGGCGAGGTCCAGTACGCCGCGCATCGCACTGTAGAGCAGGCCGGTGCCCGAGTCGGTGAGGATGATCGGGTACTGCTTGCCCAGCACGTCGATCGCCCGGCGGTAGTCCTCGTCGTTGAAGGCGGTGGACACCGCCGGGTCCACGTCGTTGGCGATGATCTCCAGACCGGAGGGTGCCTGCGAGGTGAAGCGGCGGATGTCCATGTACGAGTTGAGGTACGGGATCGCCTGTACCAGGTCGCGGATGGTGGCCCCGGTCTCGCGGCGCACCCGGCGGCCGAGCGTGCCGGCGTCCGGGTTGGCGTCGATGGCGAGGATCTTGTCCTGCCGCTCGGTGGCCAGGGTCGAGCCGAGCGCGGTGGTCGTCGTGGTCTTGCCGACGCCGCCCTTGAGGCTGATGACGGCGATCCGGTAGCAGGACAGCACCGGAGTGCGGATCAGGTCCAGCTTGCGCTGCCGCTCGATCTCCTCCTTCTTGCCACCCAGCTTGAAGCGGGAGGCACCGGACGGGTTGCGGCTGCTCTTCGCCTTCTGCTTGCCCCGGACCAGCCGGTCGGAGGAGAGCTCGACCGCGGCCGTGTAACCGAGCGGAGCGCCCGGTACGGAGCGCTCGCGCTGGTCGTGGGTGACCGGAGTGGGCCAGGCGGCTCCCGCTCGCGGATCGACGGGAGGGGCCTGAGGGCCGGGCTGCTGCGTCTGGTGCGCCGGGGGCTGGTGCGGTTGCTGCTGGGGGGAGGCCGGAGCGGGCAGGTTGGGCGTGGCCGGGGCCGGCTGCTGCGGGATCTGCGCGGGCAGGGGAGCGCCCTGGGCGGGGAGGGGCGGGGCCGCCTGCGGGGCCTGCGGCGGAAATCCGTAACCGGGCTGCGGCGGGAACCCGTAGCCGGGCTGGGGCTGAGCCTGCGGCTGAGCGGGGGGCGGCTGAGGCGCACCTTGCACCGGTGCGTGGGGCGGGAACCCGTAACCGGGCAGGGCCGGAGGCTGCGCCGAGACCGGGGCCGGAACCGGGGGCAGCTGCGGCGCGCCCTGCCCCGGGAACTGCTGCTGCGGCGCCTGCGGGAACCCGTAACCGCCCTGCGGCGCGGGCACGTGCGGCTGAACCGGCTGCTGAGGCACCGCCGGAGGTGCGGGAGCGGTCGGGGGCGTCTGCTGCGCGGGCCACTGCGGTGCCGGCTGGGGCGTCCCGGCCTGCGGTGCGGCCGGCTGGAAGGCGGGCGGCAGCGGCGGGAGGGCTCCCTGCGCGGGCGGCGCGGGCGACCACGCCGCAGGTGCGTTCGGCGGCGCGGCGTCCTGGGGGGTGTCGGCCGGAGGCGTGGCCGAGGGGACCGCGTCCGTGACGAGGTCCGCGGGCCCGGCGGCCTCGGCGGCTGCCGTCCCCGGTGCCTCGTCGGCCGCCCGCACGGAGTCCGTGTCCGGCTCGGGAGCCGGCACGGAGGCATCCGCTTCCGTACTCTCCTCGGATCCGCCGGACTCCTCGTTCACCGGAACGGAGGGGCCCGTGCCGGCGTGCTCGGACTCGTCCGCGGAATCGGCGTCCGCCTCGGGCGCGGGGGTGCCGCCACCGGACGCGGCGGGCACTCCGGCCTCGGTCCCGGCCGGAGCCTCGCGCTCCGCGATCTCCCGCTTCAGCGCGGCAGGGGAGAACCGCATCGTGGCGCCGCTCTCCAGGTCACCGCCGCCGAACGGATCCGGCGCGCCGCTCCCGGCAGCCGTTCCCTCGGAACCCGCCGTAGCCGAAGCCGAACCCGACGCGGGCGCCGAAGCCGGAGTCGAAGCGGACGCCGGAGCCACCGCCCCACCTTCGGACGACGGTACGGACGGTGCCGGCGGCTCGTAGGGCGCGGTCGGCGCAGGCGGCGCGGGCGGCGTGGAATCGGACGGCACGGGCGGAGCCGGCGACCAGTTCGACTCGAATCCACCCCCGGAGGGCAGCCCCGGCAGAGGAGCTCCGTGCGGCGGCGGGGGCGGCGCCAGATGCGACCCCGCCCCGCCCGACGAGTCCCCCGACGCGTTCTGCGTGTACCAGGCGGGCGGGGTGTAGTCGATGGTGAACTCACCCGTCATCTCTGCGGGCTCCGCGTCGGACGACTCGTCGACGGGCGTGTTCCATCCCCCGCGGATCTCGTCCCGATCGCCGTTCACTTTGCCTCCTGGTGTGGTCGAGCACCCTTGTGCCGTGGTGGGTGGGGGCGACCGTTCCCGTTGTCCGGTCCGCCCGGCTCTCCCCCTTGCGACGCGCAGTGCCTGTCCGCAGGTTCCTCTGCCGCGCCCGCACCCACCCTAATCGCCATGGGGCGAGCTACGGCAGGCCGTATCGCACGGGAGAACTGTCCAGTAGGTCACGCACCGCCCACAAGTGAACCAACTGTGAAGGAGCGGGCAGGTCGAAGCGGTCGAATCCGTACATCTGCCGACGGAATGCGGCCCGTTGGTCACGAACCGCCCCGCAGGGACGCTCAGTCCATCCGGCGCGCGCTGCCCAGCAGCCCGGACTCGGCATCGGTGGCCCGGGTCATCACGAACTGCCGGTCCCGGTCCGTGCACCACAGCGTGACGCCGTCGGCCAGGGTGGACAGCGCCTGCGTCTCGGCGGGCGGCAGATTCATGATCCGGCCGATCTGCGCAGCCTCGTCGGGTGAGACCCGCTGGACGCCGACGAGTGACGACTTGTCCATCAGGCGCGGCGCCACCGGGCTCAGGTACGGCAGCAGGGTGACGACGGACTGCCAGGGCCCTGCCACCACGCGGCCCCGCGGCGGCCGCATGCCGCAGTCACGCACGACGACCACCGGGGACCCGGCGGAAGCGCCCTGCGGCGGTACCCGCCCCACGTCGTGCAGCGAGATGCACGGCTGACCACCGCCCGCCGCCTGCGCGAGAGCGGTCCAGGCCTGCGAACGCCCCGTCTCCACAGCGATCCGGGCTCCGGTCGCCGCCGCCCGCAGCGCCAGGACCTGCGCGGTCCACAGCCCGCCGATCAGCGTGACCTCGTACGGAGTGGGCCGGTTGATGCCCAGCACCGCGGGGCGCCCCTCCGCGTCCACGCCGATGACCGTGCCGTCGTCGCCGACGGGCAGTGCCAGTGAGGCCAGTTCGTCGAGGGAGACCGTGTGCCGGCCGCGGCGCGGACCGATCAGTCCGAAACCCAGCCGGGACCGGGCGCTCGTGGTGGCGGACATCAGCGGGTACCCCCGAGCGGCAGCGTGGCGAGCACACCGGGCAGCTGCTCGCGGTCCAGCCGCACCAGCGACGCCTTGACGCCGCGTGCGGTGCGCTCCAGTTCATGGCGGGCGGCGAGGAGTTCCTCGTCGCTCCGCCCGGTGATACGGACGTGCCCCGTGACCGAGACGGCCGAGCGGTCGCCGTGCCCCAGCGTCAGGCTGAACGTCGTGGCGAGAGCCGGGATCGACGTCAGCAGGGCGACGAGCTGCGGCATCGACGCTCCGCCGCCGCCCAGGTTCGGCCAGCGGCTCACCCAGTAGCTGGTGTGCCATCGGTCGTCACAGCGCCAGGTGCGCGAGGACTCCTCGGTGCGGCGGCCCGGCGTCTCCGCCCGGCCCGCCTGCGCCATGGCCGACGGGCTGACGCACGCCGAGGTCGCGACCGCCGAGATCAGCTCCTCCTCGGTGAGCACGGTCGCGCGGAACCCGGCTCCCGTCAGCCGGCTGGCCAGCTGGTCCGCCGCGCGTACGGCGCACTTCTGCGCCCCGTCGATCCCGCCGCCGCGCGCCGCCACCGCCTCCGGGCAGAGCTCCGGGTCCAGCTTCAGCGCGATCCAGGTGACCCGGAGCGCGGGCGAACCCGTCTGTGCCTGCAGCGGTGCGTAGTTCCGCGCCGCCACCGACTGCGGCGGCAGGTGCGGAGCGGGAGCGGGCTGGGTGTGCTGCACGATCTGCGCCGACTCCAGCCGGATCCCGTCGACCTCCAGTACGTCCCGTACGAGTGTCAGGGGCAGTGGCCGTGCCGAGCGGTCCGGGCGGAGCGCGGTGCCGTGCGACTCGACCTGGACGACGGCCGACAGGTAGGTGCCGTCACCGATCATCCCGACCGGGCGCCGGTCGCGGTCGCTGAACGAGTAGGTGCGCAGGGCCGGTTCGCACTCCACGGCCGGGGCCAGACCCGGCTCCGTGCCCGCCGGCAGGACCAGGGAGGCGGCCCTGCGGCTGCGGGCGCGCAGCGCGAGGACGGTGCTCAGCCACTCCGGCAGCGACCGGCGGTGCCTGCGGACGACGGCGAGCAGCACCAGCACCACGGCGACCGCACCGGCGGGCACCAGGAGCAGCGGCTCGATCACCCACGCGGTCAGCAGCAGCGCGGCCGCGATCTCGACCAGTACGAGTTGTTGCAATCGGAACGAACCGATCTGTCCGGCCCGTCCGTTCAGCCGCGGAGCGGCGCCGCCGCCAGGGCCGTCGGGGGCCGTGCGCGAACCTCTGCGGGAGGCCCCCCGGCGGCCGGTCCCGGGCCCCCCGGACGGCTCCGTGTTCCCGGCCGGACGCGTCCGTGTCGCGGAAGCCATCATTCCGGCATTCCCCCGTTCATAAGGCCCCAACTCGACCCGATCGCCCCTGTCCCGCCGGGGCTTCGGCGGCTGGATCACCCTACCCGCCCCCTCGGCACGCACGATCAGCAGGCATAGTAGGGGGCCGGTCCGGCACCAGGGTCCGGCATCCGGGGTCCGGCACAGGGGACGGGGACGCGTACACCCCTGGGCCGCGCGGGGAGACACGGGAGACAGACACACTCATGGCATCACGGCGGGACGAGCTCAACGCGTACACCTTCGCGAAGAAGCGCACGGTGGCCGCATTCCTCCAACCCTCGCCCACGGGTACCGAGGAGGGGGCCCCGCGCCCGCTGCGTGCCGTCGTCCCGAGCCTGATCGTCGGCGCACTGATCATGGCGGGCTTCGGCGCCTGGGGGATGTTCAAGCCCACGGCGCCCAAGGACTGGGACAAGCCCGGCACGAAAGTGATCGTCGGCAAGAAGTCCACCACCCGTTACGTCGTACTCGCCACGGGCAAGGGCAAGGACAGGAAGACGCTGCTCCACCCCGTGCTCAACCTGGCATCGGCCCGACTGCTGCTGAACCCCCAGCAGTTCGACGTCGTCCAGGTAGCCGACGACGTCCTGGACGCGGGCAAGCCCCCGCGCGGGCCGATCCTCGGCATCCCGTACGCCCCCGACCGGCTGCCCGAGGCGAAGGACGCGGGCACGGCCAAGCGCTGGGCGGTCTGCGAGCAGCCCGGCGGCAAGGGCAACACCGTGCAGAAGGCGGCCTTCGTCTTCGCCGAACGGGACAACGGGCTGACCGAGGGCGAGCAGCAGCTCAGCGGCGGCCAGGTGCTCTACGTCCAGGGACAGGACCAGGCCCGCTACCTCGTCGACGCGAGCGGCACCAAGTACCGCATCGACGAGAGCGCGACCGACGACGGCCACCTGACCAACGCCCTCGTCGGCAGCAGGCAGCCGCAGGCGGTCACCGACGACTGGCTGGCCACCCTGCACGACGGCAGTCCGCTCGTCTTCCCGCGGATCCCCGGCACCATCGGTGCTCCCGCGCACATCGATGGACAGCTCTCCGCCGAGGAGAACAAGATCGGCATGGTCCTGCGGACCAGGACCGGCGAGGGCACCGCCCACTACGTCGTCCTGGACGGCAAGGTCCAGCCGGTCTCCGAGTTCACCGCCTGGCTCCTGATCAGCTCCCCGCAGACCGCGCAGCTGAACCTCGTCGGCGGGGCACGCGCCGTCGGACTGCAGGACTTCGTGCCGGACGCGCAGACCTTCGCCGGCCAGCCGAGCCGCTGGCCCGCCCGCAAGGCGGAACAGGTCAACTCGGCCGGTGCCTCGGGCAGTCGGGACACCGTGTGCAGCGTGCTGCGCAAGACCGACGACAAGGGCCGGACGACGCTGTCCACCTGGGCGGGCACCGCCTATCCGGCGGTGATCAACGCCGGGGGCACCAGCACCTACGTCACGCCCGGCAGCGGACTGCTCTACACCCAGGTGCAGGGCCGGCAGACGAGCCCCGACGGTTCGCTCTTCCTGGTGACCGACACCGGGCTGCGGTACGCGGTCCAGGCGAACGGCGACAGCGACGCGGAGCGCTCCGACATCGGCGCCGGGGACCAGCAGACCCAGGACGGCAGGCCCGAGGCCAGCCAGGCGCAGATCCGGCTCGGCTACGAGAAGGTGACCCCCGCGCTCGTACCCATCGCCTGGTCGGACTTCCTGGCCAAGGGCCCCCGGCTCGACACCAACAGCGCGCGCCAGCCCCAGGGCTCGTGACGGCGCGGGCATCCGGACGAACGCGGGACCCGGGGGAGAGGAACAGATGTTGTACCGGAAGACGGCCGCGGTGACGGCGGCCACCGCCGCACTGGCGGCACTGGCTGCACCGCACACCGCGTACGCAGCCGACGGGCCGCGGGACACCGCCCGGCCGGCCCTCGACGGCAGCGGCGAGTGCACCTTCCCGATGAAGGAGCAGTTCGCGGGCCGGCCCTGGCCGCTGCAGCGCGTCCTGCTCGACGAACTCTGGCAGGACACCAAGGGCAAGGGCGTGAAGGTCGCGGTCATCGACACCGGCGTCGACATCGCCAATCCGCAGCTCACCGGGGCCGTCGACACCTCCGCCGGCCGCAACCTCCTCAAGGGCGGCAGGAGCGACGTCACCACCGACGAGGTCGGCCACGGCACCAAGGTCGCCGGCATCATCGCGGCCCGTCCCCGCAAGGGAACGGGATTCGTCGGGCTCGCCCCCGAGGCCACGATCATCCCGATCCGGCAGAACGACGAGAAGAACAGCGGCAAGGACACCACCATGGCCACCGCGATCGACCACGCGATCGCCGAGGGGGCCGGGGTCATCAACATCTCCCAGGACACCACCAAACCGCTCGGCGAGGACTCCGCGCTGGGCAGGGCCGTGGCCAGGGCGCTCGCCAAGGACATCGTCGTCGTCGCCTCCGCCGGCAACGACGGCATGGACGGCACGTTCAAGAAGACATACCCGGCGGCCTTCCCCGGAGTCCTCGCCGTCGCCTCCTCGGACCGCAACAACGAACGGGCGGCCTTCTCCCAGGCCGGAGAGTTCGTGGGCGTGGCCGCCCCGGGCGTCGACATCGTCTCGACCGTCCCGGGCGACGGACAGTGCACCGACAACGGGACCAGCTTCTCCGCTCCGTACGTCGCAGGTGTCGCTGCCCTCCTCGTCGCCAAGTACCCCGACTGGAAGGCCTCGGAGATCGTCGCCCGTATCGAGCAGACCGCCGAGCGCTCCGTCAACGGCCACGACGCCTTCGTCGGCTGGGGCGTCGTCGACCCGGTACGCGCACTCGCCGGGGACGAGGACGACGTCCCCCTGGCGGCCGCGCGCCCCGACCCGGCACCGCCCAGGGCGCCGGCTCCGGAGCCCGCGCACCTGGCGATGTACGAGACCTCGCAGGAACGCAGCGAGCGGTACGCCACCTACGCCCTCGCCCTGGCGGCCGTCCTGGTCTGCGTCGTGGCGGGCACCGCGACGGTCGTCCGTGACGTCCGGCGACGGCGCGAAGTGCGCTGACGGTGTCCGACGGTGAGGTGCGTTACTCGCCGCGGAGCCCGGTTGGGCGGCGATGACGAAGTGGCTAGGGTGGTAGCAGACTTCACGTGTGTGACGGGGGAACGAGAAGTGGACGAGCTCGATCACGGGGTGTGCGCACACCGCCGGACGCTTCTTGGAACCCGTACTGAACCCCTGTCCGCGACCTGCGGACAGGCCCGGGAACTGAGAGATAGGACTTCCGGATGAGCAACACCGGTTCCGGTTTCGGACTTGCCGACGATCCGATCGTCCAGGCGAAGAACAAGGTCATCGAGACCGCCGAGGCGGTCTCCAAGCAGTCCCGCGAACTCGCCGACATCCTCGCCACCGTCAGCGCGGGCTGGACGGGTGTCGGCGCCGGCGGGTTCACATCCGCACAGATCGCGATCAACGAGGACCACGACGAGATCCGCCGCCTGCTGCAGGTGCTCCTCAACGGTGTGAGCCAGACGAAGAACCTCAGCAACGCCAACGACGACGAGGTCCGTGCGGCCTTCGCCGCCGTGAAGGAATCGGCGTCCTCGGGCAACACGTCCGGGCTCAACAACTACTGAGCGGACCGCCCCACCCACGCACACGCCGCACGCCTGATCACGGAGGAGCAGACAGATGGCCGGAGATCCGAACACCCGGGTCAAGTACGAGAGCGTCCAGGAGATGGCGAACCGCATCCGTGTGGTCTCGCGCAACATCATCAAGGACCTCGAGGAGATGG
The DNA here is from genome assembly GCF_036345975.1 of Streptomyces clavifer. Classification (NCBI taxonomy): domain Bacteria; kingdom Bacillati; phylum Actinomycetota; class Actinomycetes; order Kitasatosporales; family Streptomycetaceae; genus Streptomyces; species Streptomyces clavifer. The sequence goes on from NZ_CP107793.1 coordinate 5,516,123, forward strand.
ACGCCGCCCTGAAGGTCGTCACCGACACCTGGGACGGTGACGCCCACGCCGGGTACGTCGTCCTCCAGGGGAAGTACAAGGGCAAGGCCGACCACATGAAGAACCGTCTCGAGCAGACGGCGAAGATCATCGAGAACGGCAAGGACAGCTACCGCTCCACGGACATCAAGGCCTCGCGCCTGTTCGACGAGGCGTACTGACCGACGCACGCACGGAAGAGGGGCACGCCCACCGGGCCGTGCCCCTCTTCCGTGCGTCCACGCAGGCGAAGGCCGCCTACTTCAGGTCGAACTCGCCGTCCCGCGCGCCCAGGACGAAGGCCCGCCACTCGGCCTCCGTGTAGCGCAGCACGGTCTCCGGATCCAGGGAGGACCGCATCGCGACGGCACCGCCCGGCAGGTGGGCGATCTCGACCCGCTCCTCGGCCTCCTCGGTACCGGGGGCGCTCAGCCACTCCACCCCCGAGATGTCGAGTGCGTACAGCTCGTCCTTCTCCTGCTGAGTGCCCATCAGACGCCTTTCTCTCCGGCGGCGAAGCGCCCACCACCGGGTATTCGTGCTTACGGCCTGACTGCTGATTATCCCTGCTCCTGCGCGCGGGGTCACCGGAACCGGACGATCGCCGACTCCGCCCGCGCGGCGGCCGTCGCATCAGCCGCAGAGGTCCTCGAGCGCTCGCCGGCAGGCGGTCCGAGCACTGCTCCGGCAGCGTTGTGCCTCTTCATCTCCGATCGCGCAGAGGTCATGGGCGTACCCCGCGTCGCCCCGCCGGGGGGCGGCGCAGCCGTACCGAGTGTGCGCCAGGAGTGGGCCTCAGGGATCACCACCGGATCACGGCGTCGTGGTGGAGCAGCCGTGGTTCTTGCCGACGGAGGTGACGAAGTCGGCGAAAACCGCCTTGGCCGGAGGGGTGCCGGGGGATTCCAGGGAGGCTGTGTAGGCGGGGCCGAGCTCCATCGAGAAGTACGTCGGTGTGCCCGAGCAGTCGGCCACCACATGCCGTTGGTCGAAGCCCGAGACGCGCAGGCCCGCGAGGCCCGGCTGTTCCCCGAAACCGGGGGAGGAGGCGATGGCTTCCAGGAGTCGCGGTTCCTGCGTCACGACGAAGGTGGCGTGCCCGCTCACTTCGCAGGCCCAGACGGGGCCGTTCCGCTCCTGGACCGTCTGGTGTGCCGTTTCCCTTTCTGCGGCCGATCCGGGGAAGGCCAGGCCCTTGATGCCGCACACCGCGTCGTCCGGGACCGTCCGGGGGGCCGGGGCGGCCTGGAGTGCGCCGGGCACGGTGAGCGGCCGGTCGGTCGCGCACCCCGCCCGTTGTGCGGCCCTGTTCGCCACGTCGGTCAGCAGCCGGGCCAGTGCGGTGGGGTCGGAGCCCTGGGGCGCGTAGCCCTCGATGATGCGCGGGGCCGTATCCGCGCAGTCGGCCGGCAGGAGTACCCAGCCGTGGTCCTTGCCCACTCCGCCGGTCGCCGGTCCGGAGAAGAAGGACGCCGTGGCAGGACTGGGCCAGCGGCCGTCGGTGAAAGCGAAGTCACCCCGCTCGTGGGTCCCCGAGATCCTGATATGCCCCGCTCCGGCCCCGGACGGGAAGGACGGGGCCTCGACGGTGCAGGAGAACTCCAGCTCGTCGCCCGGCCGGGCATCCAGGCCGTTCCCGTCGGAGATACGGCCGCCCCCGGACAGCACGGAGTCGGCCCGCGCGGTGGACACGAGGCCCCCGCACACCTCGTCCGCGGCGGCGAGGTTGGTGTTCAGCCACACGTGGACGGCCGCGAGCACGACACCGAGTGCCAGTACCGGAGCGATCCACTTCCACCGGAGTGCCCGGTGACCCTTGCCCTGTGTCATGTCCTACTTCCTCGTGCGTAGCGCCGAGTACGCGTCCTCGCGCCCCGTGATGTAACTCTGCTTGGCTTCTCCCTTGGCATGGTCGTGTGCCTCCGAGCCGGCGAAACTCCGTTCGTTCCCCCACGCGTCGAGGAGGTTGTTCGTGCCCGCGATCCCCGCCGAGGTGTTGGTGCTCTCCTCGGCGCGGGCCGCGTCCTCCGCCTCGGCGGCGACGTCCTTCGAGTACTCGTAGGTGGCCGCGTCGACCATGCGCTGGACCGGATCGCCCACGACGGGGATCTGGGTGAAGAGGCCACCGACGCCGTGGTACGTGTACCGCATCTGGTCGTTGAGGTTCCCGATTTTGGTGTCGCGGTCGTCGAGGGTCATGTCGGAGCCGATGGCGTTCATCGCTCCGTACACCTCGCCGACGTGGCGTGCCTTGTTGTCCCAGTCGCCGACGACATTGCCCACCTGCTCCGGCGGAGCGTCCTTCGCGGTGAGGAGGTATTCGGCCGCGTACCGCTTCTCGTTCTCGTACAGGAGGTCGTAGACGAGTACGGGCTCGCCATCGGCCGTCTCCCCGTACGGGGCATCCGAAACCCCGCGCATCACACGCAGAAGGCTGTGCTTGGAACTGGTGATCCCGGACTCGTCGCCGCGGCCGCTGATCTCGTCGAGGCCGGTGGGGCTGCCCGGGGCCGTGCCGCTGAGAATGGCGTGGGTGTCGACCGTGTAGTCCGACAGGGCACGGCCGAGGGGCACCTTCAGGTTCTGCGGGACCGTGTCGCCCTTCGAGCCCTGGTCCAGGACGCTGATGGTTTCCTGCATGACCCGGGCCTGGGCCTCCGAGTGGTGGCCGAACGACGCGCCCTCCGAGCCGGGTTCGCGGCCCGTGGTCGCCGCCTCGAGGGCAAGACCGAGGCCGATCCTGGACGTCGGGTCGTCCATGGTCGTGACGCCGTAACCGGTCACGTGCAGCTCCGGCCACTTCCTGGCGTCCTCGCCCTGGCCCGCCAGATACGCCAGGTGGTTGTTGTCCACGTGGTCGCCCCCCGAACCGTTGCCGTCCGGGTCGAAGAAGGCGGTCGCGGCGTCGGGGTTCTTGCTCATGACACCGAGCAGGCCGTCCAGCGGGTCCGTCTCGACGCCGTCCCGAAAGGCTCCCCACTGGGTGAAGTAGTTCGGCGACTCCTTGTCCAGGGCGATGAGGTCGTCACCCATGTCGTACAGGAACTGGTCGTCGTAGGGCTGGTCCGCGTGCTGCATGAGACTGACGAGCGACTGGTATCCGTAGAGCGGTTGGGTCCCGCTGCCGAAATTCTCGGTACCGGCCTTGTCGAGCTTGTCCGTCCACTCCCGGTAGAACGTCCCGTCGCCGCTCTCGACCCACTTCTTGAAGGCCGGCGATCCGGGCGGGGCGTCCTTCACACTGCCGGGGACCTTCGTTGCGGTGGCGATGGTGTTGGCCAGCCCGCGCTGGATGTCCTGGTACTGGCCCCTGTGCTTCGTGTCCGAGTCGAAGGCACGGTCGTTGAGCTTGGTGTTGACCTTCATGAGGCCGTCCGGGCCGAGCCCGTTCAGCAGTGTCTGCGAGAACGCCTTGTCATGGGAGTTGTCCCGGACCGAGCGCTGGAACTCCGCCATGTCGGCGGCGGAGACCTTGTCGCCGTTGTTGATCCGGGTCGCTATCTCCTGGGTGTTCTCCGCTTCGTACTTCTCGACGTCGCCCTGTGCCTGCCCGTTGAAGCCGACACCCGCCGTCGCGTCGTTCCTGCCGCCGATGCCGTCCACCGTGACGGCGTCCAGAGCGATCTTCACCCCCTGGTCGGCGTCGTCCACGGCCTTGACGCAGTCGTCTATCGCGCCGGACCACGAGCTCACCGCCGTGCGCACACTCGCCGCGTAGTCCGGGTCGTGACGCATGGCGTTGCGTTCGCCCTCGGTGAGATCACTGGTGTCGTACGTGACGACCCCGGCCTCGGACACCCGCATCCCCGCCTTGACGGCCTCGGCGACCTTGTTCTCGAGGTTTCTCTTCAGCCGGACGAAGTCGGCGTGGGCATCACGCAACAACGAAGCTATGGCCTTGGCCTGAACCTGCGCGGCGGAGTACTCGTAGCGCGTCGCGGCGAAGTTGGTCTGGGCGGTGAAGGCGCTCCGGCCCATCCAGGTCGGCCCGAGGGTGATGCTCTGGACGCTCTCCCCGTACCGGCCCTCCACCTTCTTCAGCTCCGCGGCCATGCCGTCCCACTTGCCCGCCGCGGTGGTCAGCTGGGAGAGGTCGGTCGTCATGACCTCGTGATACGTGAGCATGTGGTCCCCCGTCGGTTCGTCGTTCGTCGGCCGCGGTGGGCGGCGCTGTCCGTCCGGCTACGTGATCTGTGCGTACAGGGCCCGGCTCAGGTCCGTCAGCTGCTTCCCGTCGAGGCGGTCCGTGTCCGCGTCGCCCGGCGTGAGCAGCAGAGCGGCGTGGCCCTCACCGTCGGGCTCGACCCGCACCGTGGCGTAGTCGCCGGTCGAACCGAGCACCGGACGGCCCGGCGCGCCCTTCTCCGTGCTGCGCAGATAGGAGTTGACCGCGTCGACTTCCTGCCCGCTCACGCTCACCAGCAAGGGGGCCAGCAGGTACTCCGGCTGCGGCTTCTCCGCCGCGATGAGGTGGACCTGCACCGACTGCTCGCCGACGTGGAACCAGCAGCTGACCAGCGCCCCGGGGTTACCGGCGAACGGCTCGTCCTGCTCGGCCTCGAAGCCGTTCTCGGCCGTGGCCGTGGACTCGTCGCCGCCGCCGGGTGCGAGGCCGGGGCCGGCCTCGCCCGGGATCTCCGCGGCGGACGCGGCCTTCGCGAAGTCGTACGGGAGCGGGCAGGTGTCCGCGCCCTCGGGGCCCACCTCGTCCGCCGTCTCCGCGAGGCCCTCGACGCTCACGGACGGACCGGTGCCGCTGCCGGTGTCCGTCTGGCAGCCGGTGAGCAGCGCCGTCATCAGCACCGCCGCACAGCACACCGCGTAGCGCGATCCGCGCATGGGCGCACCCGTCTCTCGTCGTTCCGCTGTCGGACGCATACCCCTACAACCCGTCGAGACCGGAGGCGTACGGCCCGGTCGGGGGCCTGAGGACGGGAGAGAACTGGGAGTTGACCTCGAGTTCGTTGCCGCCGAACAGGGTGGAAGCCCCGCGCAGCGAGTTCTTCTCCGCGGAGAGCCGGCCCATCAGCACCTTGACCTGCTTGTCCCAGGTCTCCGTCACCTTCTTCAGACCCGCCCCGGTGTCCCAGCCGGCGAACTCCTTGACCGCAGTGGCGGAGGACTCGTCCGCCCAGTCGGCGGCCTTCCTGGTGTCCGGCTCCAGCTCGGTCTCTATGGTGTTCGCCGCGGCCTTCTTCTCCGCCGGGGTGGACGCCAGGTCGGCCCGGCCCCCGAGACCGGGCAACGGACCCTCGTCCACGCCGTTCAGCCGCATGGACGTGCCCTGCGGTGCCGGGGGCTGCGCACGCAGCAGGCCCCAGTCCTCGTCGAATCCCACGCGTCCCCCGTATGCCGGTGTGTGCCCGGACCTGCCGTCGCGCGACCCCGTTCCGGGCCTTTGTGTGTAGGCCGCACAGGAAGCCAAAGCTAACGCATGGCTCACCCGGCCCCGGCTCCGGCCCGGGAACCGGAACGGCGGGTACCGGGTGCGGGAGGCCCGCGCCCGGTACCCGCCCCGGCCCTCAGTGCTGTTGCGGCAGCCGCCCCGTCTGGACCAGCGGGGTCCCGCGCCGGCGTGAGGCGAAGTAGCCGCGCCCCGGCGGCATCGCGTGGCCTCGCACGGACCCGATCAGCTCGCCCTCGGACGGGTCGCCGGCCAGCACCACACCCTGCGCGCCCAGTTCCTTGATGCGCTGCATGAAGCCCTCGTACATCGCCCTCGACGCACCCGCCGAGTTGCGCGCGATGATGAAGCGGACCCCGGTGTCCCGGGCGAACGGCAGGTACTCCGCGAGCGGCGCCAGCGGATTGCCCGCGTTCGTGGCCACCAGGTCGTAGTCGTCGACGATGATGAAGATCTGCGGCCCCGACCACCAGCTGCGGTCCCGCAGCTGCTGCGGCGTCACATCGGTCGGAGGCTGGCGGCGCGAGAACACCCCCGCGAGCGCCTCCATGTGCATCTGCATCGCGCTCGCCATCGGCGCGTACTCCAGCAGATGGGACTCGGGCAGCGCCCCCAGCAGGGCCCGCCGGTAGTCACCGACGACGATCTTCGCCTCGTCGGGGGAGTAGCGCTCCGCGATCTGCTTGGCGATCAGCCGCAGCAGGTTGGTCTTGCCGGACTCGCTCTCACCGAAGACCAGGAAGAACGGGTCCGTCTCGAAGTCGACGAACACCGGCTCCAGCGAGGTCTCGTCGATACCGATCGCGATCCCCCGCTCGGGGAACTCGAAGCCCTTCGGCAGCTGGTCCGCGGGCAGTTTGCGCGGCAGCAGCCGCACGGACGGCGCCGCCGGCCCCGCCCAGTTCGCCTTCACGGCCTCCACGAACGCGGCGGTGCCCTCCGAGAGGTCGTCACCACTGCTGACGGAGTCGATACGCGGCAGGGCGCTCATGAAGTGCAGCTTCTCCGGAACCTGGCCACGGCCGGGCACACCCGTCGGGACGTTCGCCGCGACCTTGCGGTCGAACTCCGAGTCCATGACGTCACCGAGCCGCAGTTCGAGCCGCCCGAGGATCTGGTCCTTCAGCGCCGCCCGCACCTCCATGTAGCGGGCCGCGGTGATCACCACATGGATGCCGTAGCCGAGACCGCGCGAGGCGATGTCCGTGATGACCTGCTCGAGCCCCTCGTACTCTGCCCGGAAACCGCCCCAGCCGTCGATGACCAGGAACACGTCGCCCCAGGCCTCACCGGGCAGTTCGCCCCGGGCACGCTTGCGCCGGTAGGTGGCGATGGAGTCGATGGAGTGGGCCCGGAAGAACTCCTCGCGCCGTGTGAGGACGCCCCCGACCTCCGCGACCGTCCGGCGCACCCGCTCCGGATCCAGCCGTGACGCCATCCCGCCGACATGCGGGAGGCCCGCCAGCGAGACGAGACCGCCACCGCCGAAGTCCAGACCGTAGAACTGCACCTCGTGAGGAGTGTGGGTGAGGGCGAACGAGGAGACCAGGGTCCGCATCATGGTCGACTTCCCGGACTGCGGACCACCCACGACCAGCATGTGACCCGCCGCGCCGGAGAAGTCGCGGTACAGCACCTCACGCCGCTGCTCGAACGGCTTGTCGATCAGGCCGAGCGGTACGGTCAGACCACCGGGCCGGGTGTACTCGGTCGACGTGAACCCGCGGTCCGCGGTGGCCGCCAGCCCCGGCAGCAGCTGGTCCAGCGTCGGCGCCCGGTCCAGCGGAGGCAGCCACACCTGGTGGGCGGGCACGCCCTGTCCCTCCAGCCGCCGCACGATCACGTCGAGCACCGTGTCGGCGAGCGCGTCGTCGTCCGCCGTGCGCGCCGGCAGGTGCGCCGGATCGGGTGCCGCGTACACGACGGGCACGGGCGCGGCGCTGAACACCGCGGGCCGCCGCTCGATCGGCAGCTGTCCGACCGACAGGTCCGGGCCGCCCGTGCGGTAGGTCCCCGACACGTACGCCGCCTTGAAGCGGGTCATCTCGTCCGTGCCGAACTTCAGGTAGCCCGACCCCGGCACCGACGGCAGGTGGTACGCGTCCGGCACGCCCAGCGCCGTGCGCGACTCGGCCGCCGAGAAGGTCCGCAGACCGATCCGGTACGAGAGGTACGTGTCCAGGCCGCGCAGCTTGCCCTCCTCCAGACGCTGCGAGGCGAGCAGCAGATGCACGCCCAGTGAACGGCCGATCCGGCCGATCTGGATGAACATGTCGATGAAGTCCGGCTTCGCGGTCAGGAGTTCGGAGAACTCGTCGATGACGAGCACCAGCGAGGCCAGCGGCTCCAGGGCCGCGCCCGCGCCCCGGGCCTTCTCGTAGTCGTGGATGTTGGCGTAGTTGCCCGCCGAGCGCAGCAGCTCCTGCCTGCGCTGCAGCTCACCGCGGATCGCGTCGCCCATGCGGTCGACCAGGGTCAGGTCGTCCGCGAGGTTGGTGATGACCGCCGCCACGTGCGGCATCTGCGACATCCCGGCGAACGTCGCACCACCCTTGAAGTCGGCGAGCACGAAGTTCAGCGTCTCCGAGGAGTGCGTCACCGCGAGCCCGAGCACCAGGGTCCGCAGCAGCTCCGACTTGCCGGAACCCGTCGCCCCGACGCACAGCCCGTGCGGCCCCATTCCCTCCTGCGCGGCCTCCTTGAGGTCCAGCATCACCGGCTGGCCGTCCTCGCCGACACCGATCGGCACCCGCAGCCGCTCCGAGACCGACCGGGGCCGCCAGGTGCGCGCCACGTCGACCGAGGCCGCGTCCCCCAGATTCAGCAGATCCGTGAAGTCCAGGTTGGCCAGCAGCGGTTCGTCGTCGTCGCCCCCGCCCATACGCAGCGGCGCCAGCTGACGGGCCAGTGCCTCCGCGGCCTCCAGGGAGATGCCGTCCGGTACCCCCTCGTACGCCAGACCCGCGCCGGACTCCAGCCGCAGCAGCCCCGGCCGCACCACGATCGACAGCCCGCCGCGCGGCTCGTCGAGCTCACCCGGCACCACCTCGACGATCGTCACGCCCTGCAGGCCCTCGGCCGCCGCGAACAGCGAGTCCGGCGGAACCATCCCGCCGTCCAGGACCACCACGATGTGCGGCTGGTCCAGCACCGGCCGGTTCTCCCGCCCGAACCGCGGACGCCCGTCGAGCCGGCCTGCCAGCAGCGGCTCCAGCTCACCCAGGTCGTCCCCGAACAGCCGCTTCGTACCGGCCCCGTCGACCTGCCCCGGTACCTGCGTGTGCGGCAGCCACTTCGTCCAGTCCCAGCGCCCCACCGCACCCGGCGCCGCCACGACGGCGACCATCAGGTCATCGGGGGAGTGCATCGTCACCAGCTGCGCCACCAGCGACCGCGCCGTCGACTGGGCCGCGTCGGGCCGGCCGGACACGGTCACGTGGTAGAAGGCGCGCATCGAGACCGCCATCGGCAGGCCGTCCAGCGTCCCGTGCACCGCGAGGAACTGCTGCATCGCCCCCGCGGACATGGGTTCCAGCTCATCCACCGGGGCGGTGTCCGGAGCGACCAGGGGAGTCGACAGCTGCTGCGCCCCGAGCCCCACCCGTACCTGCGCGAAGTCCTTGTCGCCGACGCGCCGCTCCCACACCCGGCTGCCCTCGGCCACCACCGACCAGAGCTGCTCCGGCGCGGGGTGCAGGTACAGCTGCACGTCGCGCTGGGAACGCGCCGTCCGGCGCACCGTCCGACGCGTCTGGGCAAGGTACTTGAGGTAGTCACGCCGGACATCGCCCATTTGCCCCTGCGTACCGCGACGGTGCCGGACGATCTGGGCGACCACCATCGCGACGGTCGAGACGAGCATCAGCACACCCATGATCCGCATGAACGGAGGTGCCTGCGGAGAGAAGAAGAAGACCACCGACGAGCCCATGCCGAGGACCGGCAGGATCTGCATCAGCATGCCCTCCTGCTGCCCGCGCGGCAGTTCGGGAGGAGCCTCCAACGTCAACGCGTCCGCGGGTACTTCCGGCGGCAGGGACCGCGGGGGTCGTTTCACGACGATCTGGCTCACCGGAACACCAATCCCTCCATACGGACGGGCGGAGGGCCGGTCTGGTCCGCGCCGACGCCCCCGTGGCTGCGTGTGCTGCGGACGTGCCTCCGCGCGACGGTGATCCTACGTGCAGGCCGCCTTCAGCCCTCCCGGTAGGGTGGCGCGCGCACTGTGCGCAACCGCGAATCAGGGGGACCAGACACGTGAGTACGAACGCAGCGACGGGTTTCTGCCGCGTCACTGTCGTGGCACCCGACAGCCGCATCGACGTCGCCCTCCCGGAGGACATCGCAGTCGCCGACGTCTACCCCGAGATACTGCGTCTCACGGGCCAGACCCAGGCTGCCGGCACACCCACCGGCTATCACCTCGTACGCCGCGACGGCACCGTCCTCGACGGCGCCCGCACGCTCTCCGCCCAACAGGTGCTCGACGGCGAACTCCTCAGCCTGCGGCCCTTCGCGCAGTCGCTGCCGCCCGCAGTCTTCGACGACGTCTCGGACGCCGTCGCCTCGGCCGTCACCCGCGACCGCCACCTGTGGAGCGACGAACTCCTGCGCGGCGCGGGACTGGTGGGCGGCGTCCTGCTGCTCGTACTGATGGGCTTCGTCCTCTGGTTCGCGGACCCCGTACGCCACGACATGCACAGCCTGCCCGGCATCATCGCGGGCTCCGCGGGACTCCTGCTGACCGCCTTCGCGGGGGTGCGCGCCCGGGTCTACGCGGACCGGTCCACGGCCGTCGCGCTCGGGCTCGGCGCGCTCCCCCTCGTCCTCATCGCGGGCTCCGGCATCATCGGCGCCGACGCCGGCCAGGGCCCCGGACGGCTGCAGTTCCTGCTCGGCTGTGTCGCCGTCCTGCTCGCCTCGGTCGTCCTGGTCGCCCTCACCCCGAGCGGCGACGCACCGTTCGTCGCGGCGACCTTCCTCGCCACCGTCGGCACCCTCGCCACCTTCGTCGCGATCCTCACCGAGGTCTCGGCCACCGAGACCGCGTCCGTCACCCTCGTCGTCGCCCTCGGCCTGGTCGCGTTCCTGCCCGGCCTCTCCGCCCGCTTCGCCCGGCTGCCCATCGGCTACGCGTCCCCGAGCACCGCCGCCGGCTACGACGACACCTTCACCGAACCGGGCACCGCACCCGAGGCCGGTCCCGAGCCCGTCGACGCCGACCGCATCGCCGCCCAGGCCCGCCGCGGCCACGAGATGCTCCTCGGCCTGGTCGGCGGCTGCGCCGCGGTCGTCGTCGGCTCCGCCGCCGTACTCGGCTTCTCGCACAACATCTGGGGCCAGGTGCTGGCCCTCACCGCCGGACTCGCGATGCTGCTGCGCGCCCGCCTCTTCCGCTACACCTCCCAGGTCGCCTGCGTCCTGGTGGCCGGCATCGGCGCCACGGGCCTGCTCGTCCTCGGCCTCGCACTCAACCCGCCGGCCGACCTGCTGTACGACCTGGTGCGCTACGGGGACCGGGGCTCCCTGGACATCCGTACGATCTGGCTCTCGGCAGCGGTCGCCGCGGGAGCGGCTCTCCTGACCGCCATCGGCCTCGTCATCCCGCGCAAGGGCCTCTCCCCCTTCTGGGGCCGGCTCCTCGACCTCACGGAGAGCGCACTGCTGCTCTCCCTGGTCCCGCTCTGCCTGGCCGTGCTGGACGTCTTCACGCGCGCCAGGGCCATGACCGGCTGACGCCCGTCGGAGGTACCCCGAACGGCTGGTACTCTGACCAGTGGCCGTTTGTGTACGCGTCTCCGGATCATCCTGGGGACTGCGCTCATCGGACCTTCGCCTCCGAGTCACGGAAGCTCCCCTGAGATCAAGACCAGGGGCACTCGTGGGCGCATCGAACACCAAGAGGAGTACGCGTGCCGCTCGACGCCGCTACGAAGAAGCAGATCATGTCCGAGTTCGCCCAGAAGGAGGGTGACACCGGATCCCCCGAGGTCCAGGTCGCCATGCTCTCCCGCCGGATCTCGGACCTGACGGAGCACCTCAAGACGCACAAGCACGACCACCACTCCCGTCGTGGTCTGCTGATCCTGGTCGGCCAGCGTCGCCGCCTCCTTCAGTACCTGGCCAAGAAGGACATCCAGCGCTTCCGTGCGCTCGTCGACCGCCTCGGCATCCGCCGCGGTGCGGCCGGCGGCGCCAAGTAAGGACGCTGTGAGAGGGAGCGGTTCCCCCATTCCAGGGGGCCGCTCCCTTTGCTGTACGTGCGCGACCGGGGTCAGGCTCAGTAACCTGGACGCACGACAACAGAACGAGGAGAGGCGCGCCACGGCCGCCGCCGGTCCTCGGTAGTGGCCTCCGGGACAACGCCCGGTGGCTTCGATCGAAGACCGGCCCGCACACACGGGCGCGCTTCTCCACACCGTCCTCCGCCACACGGGCGGAAGGACGAAAGACGACGAGTATGGAGAAATCACTAGTGGAGAACGAGACCCACTACGCCGAAGCCGTGATCGACAACGGCACCTTCGGCACCCGCACCATCCGCTTCGAGACGGGCCGCCTGGCCAAGCAGGCCGCCGGCTCCGCCGTCGCGTACCTGGACGACGACACCATGGTGCTGTCGGCCACCACCGCTTCCAAGCGGCCCAAGGACCAGCTCGACTTCTTCCCCCTCACGGTGGACGTCGAGGAGCGGCAGTACGCGGCCGGCAAGATCCCCGGCTCCTTCTTCCGCCGCGAGGGCCGGCCCTCCGAGGACGCGATCCTCACCTGCCGCCTGATCGACCGCCCGCTGCGCCCCTCCTTCAGGAAGGGCCTGCGCAACGAGATCCAGATCGTCGAGACGATCATGGCGCTCAACCCCGACCACCTGTACGACGTGGTCGCCATCAACGCCGCCTCCGCCTCCACGATCCTGGCGGGCCTGCCCTTCTCCGGCCCCATCGGCGCCACCCGCGTCGCCCTGATCAAGGGCCAGTGGGTCGCCTTCCCGACGCACACCGAGCTCGAGGACGCCGTCTTCGACATGGTCGTCGCCGGGCGCGTCCTGGAGGACGGCGACGTCGCGATCATGATGGTCGAGGCCGAGGCCACCGAGAAGACCATCCAGCTCGTCAAGGACGGTGCCGAGGCCCCGACCGAAGAGGTCGTCGCCGCCGGTCTCGAGGCCGCGAAGCCCTTCATCAAGGCGCTCTGCAAGGCCCAGTCCGACCTCGCCGCCAAGGCCGCCAAGCCCACCGGCGAGTTCCCGGTCTTCCTCGACTACCAGGACGACGTCCTGGAGGCGCTCAGCAAGGCCGTCAGCACCGAGCTCTCCAAGGCGCTCACCATCGCCGGCAAGCAGGAGCGCGAGGCGGAGCTGGACCGCATCAAGGAGATCGCGGGCGAGAAGCTCCTCCCGGCCTTCGAAGGCCGCGAGAAGGAGATCTCCGGTGCCTACCGCGCGCTGACGAAGAAGCTGGTCCGCCAGCGCGTCATCAAGGACAAGGTCCGCATCGACGGCCGCGGCGTCACGGACATCCGTACGCTCGCCGCCGAGGTCGAGGCCATCCCGCGCGTGCACGGCTCGGCGCTGTTCGAGCGTGGCGAGACCCAGATCCTGGGCGTCACCACCCTCAACATGCTCCGTATGGAGCAGCAGCTGGACACCCTTTCCCCGGTGACCCGCAAGCGCTACATGCACAACTACAACTTCCCGCCGTACTCCGTCGGCGAGACCGGCCGCGTGGGCTCGCCCAAGCGCCGCGAGATCGGCCACGGCGCGCTCGCCGAGCGCGCCATCGTGCCGGTGCTGCCGTCGCGCGAGGAGTTCCCCTACGCGATCCGCCAGGTCTCCGAGGCGCTGGGCTCCAACGGCTCGACGTCCATGGGCTCGGTCTGCGCCTCCACCATGTCCCTGCTGAACGCCGGTGTGCCCCTCAAGGCCGCCGTCGCCGGTATCGCCATGGGCCTGATCTCCGAGGAGATCGACGGCAAGACCCACTACGTCGCCCTCACCGACATCCTCGGTGCGGAGGACGCCTTCGGCGACATGGACTTCAAGGTCGCCGGTACGAAGCAGTTCGTGACCGCGCTCCAGCTCGACACCAAGCTCGACGGCATCCCCGCCTCGGTCCTGGCCGCCGCGCTGAAGCAGGCCCGTGACGCGCGTCTGCACATCCTGGACGTCATGAACGAGGCCATCGACGTCCCGGACGAGATGTCCCCGAACGCCCCGCGGATCATCACCGTCAAGATCCCGGTGGACAAGATCGGTGAGGTCATCGGCCCCAAGGGCAAGATGATCAACCAGATCCAGGAGGACACCGGCGCCGACATCACGATCGAGGACGACGGCACCATCTACATCGGTGCCCAGCAGGGCTCGCAGGCCGAGGCCGCCCGCGCCACGATCAACGCGATCGCCAACCCGACCATGCCGGAGGTCGGCGAGCGCTACCTGGGTACGGTCGTCAAGACCACCACCTTCGGTGCCTTCGTCTCCCTGATGCCCGGCAAGGACGGTCTGCTGCACATCTCGCAGATCCGCAAGCTCGCCGGTGGCAAGCGCGTGGAGAACGTCGAGGACGTGCTCGGCGTCGGCGCCAAGGTCCAGGTCGAGATCGCGGAGATCGACTCCCGCGGCAAGCTCTCCCTCATCCCCGTCATCGAGGGCGAAGAGGACGAGAAGAAGGACGACACCGACAAGTGACGTCCCGTAGTTCCGTGACGACGGCCCGCCCCTCCTCGGAGGGGCGGGCCGTCGCCCGTACCCAAACGCTTCTCAAGGGCACCAACGGCATCGGCACCGTCCGCCGCACCGTTCTCCCCGGCGGCCTCCGTGTGGTCACCGAGACCCTGCCCTCCGTCCGCTCCGCCACCTTCGGGATCTGGGCCAACGTCGGATCACGCGACGAGACGCCCACCCTGAACGGCGCGACGCACTACCTCGAACACCTCCTCTTCAAGGGCACCGCCCGGCGCAGCGCCCTCGACATCTCCTCCGCGATCGACGCGGTCGGCGGCGAGATGAACGCCTTCACGGCGAAGGAGTACACCTGTTACTACGCGCGGGTCCTGGACACCGACCTGCCGCTGGCCATCGACGTCGTCTGCGACATGCTGACCGGCTCGCTGATCGCCCCCGAGGACGTCGACGCCGAGCGCGGCGTCATCCTCGAGGAGATCGCGATGACGGAGGACGACCCGGGCGACTGCGTGCACGACCTGTTCGCGCACACCATGCTCGGCGACACCCCGCTGGGCCGCCCGGTCCTCGGCACCGTCGACACGATCAACGCGCTGAACCGCGGCCAGATCGCCCGCTTCTACAAGAAGCACTACGACCCCACGCACCTGGTCGTCGCAGCGGCGGGCAACGTCGACCACGCCACCGTGGTGCGCCAGGTCCGCAGGGCCTTCGAGCGCGCCGGCGCCCTGAGCCGCACCGACGCCGTCCCCACGGCGCCGCGCGAGGGCTCACGCACCCTGCGCACCGCCGGCAGGGTCGAGCTGCTGAACCGCAAGACCGAGCAGGCCCACGTGGTCCTCGGCATGCCGGGTCTGGCCAGGACCGACGAGCGCCGCTGGGCGCTCGGCGTCCTGAACACCGCCCTCGGCGGCGGCATGAGCTCACGCCTCTTCCAGGAAGTACGGGAGAAGCGCGGCCTGGCCTACAGCGTCTACTCGTACACCTCCGGCTTCGCCGACTGCGGGCTCTTCGGGGTGTACGCGGGCTGCCGGCCCAACCAGGTGCACGACGTCCTGAGGATCTGCCGCGACGAGCTCGACCGCGCGGCGACGGACGGCCTCGGCGACGAGGAGATCGGCCGCGCCATCGGACAGCTCTCCGGCTCCACGGTCCTCGGCCTGGAGGACACCGGGGCACTGATGAACCGCATCGGCAAGAGCGAGCTCTGCTGGGGCGAGCAGATGTCGGTCGACGACATGCTGGCGAAGATCGCGGCGGTCACCCCCGACGAGGTGCGAGCCGTGGCGGCCGACGTCCTCGGCCACCGCCCCTCGCTGTCGGTCATCGGGCCACTCAAGGACAAGCAGGCGGACCGCCTCCACGAAGCGGTCTCCTGACCGCTCACGGCCCCCTCTCACCTCTCAGTCAGGAAGCAGAGCACATGAGCAAGCTGCGCGTGGCCGTTCTCGGCGCCCACGGACGCATCGGGTCCGAGGCGGTACGAGCCGTCGGGGCCGCCGACGACATGGAGCTGGTGGCCGCCCTCGGCCGCGGCGACACGCTGGAGACCCTCACGGACGCCGGCGCCCAGGCCGTCGTCGAGCTCACCACACCCGCATCGGTGATGGACAACCTCGAATTCTGCGTCCGGCACGGCATCCACGCGGTCGTCGGCACCACCGGATGGACCGACGAGCGGCTCACGCAGCTGAACACCTGGCTCTCCGGCTCCCCGGAGACAGGCGTGCTCATCGCGCCGAACTTCTCGATCGGCGCGGTCCTCACCATGAAGTTCGCGGAGCGGGCCGCCCGCTACTTCGAGTCCGTCGAGGTCATCGAGCTCCACCACCCCAACAAGGCGGACGCCCCCTCCGGGACCGCCACCCGCACCGCCCAGCTCATCGCCGCGGCCCGCGACAAGGCCGGCTGCGCCCCGCAGCCGGACGCCACGGACACGGCACTGGACGGCGCCCGCGGCGCGGACGTCGACGGGGTCCCGGTCCACTCGGTCCGGCTCCGCGGCCTCCTCGCCCACCAGGAGGTCCTGCTGGGCGGGGAGGGCGAGACGCTCACCCTGCGCCACGACTCGCTGCACCACAGCAGTTTCATGCCGGGCATCCTGCTCGGCACCCGCCGCGTGGTGACCACTCCCGGCCTCACCTTCGGCCTGGAACACTTCCTCGACCTGAACTGACTGGGCCCGAACCCATGCGCGCAAAGCTCACGTACGCCGTCACCGCAGCCGTCCTGGTCTTCTACTTCGTCCTGGCCGGCAGCCGCGGCGTCCTGCTCATCCGGCACGGCACCCTCCTCACGGTCACCTTCGGGGTGGCCGTGCTGATCCTGCCGGTGATCGGCGTCTGGTTCCTCTGGAAGAACACCCAGTTCGTCCGCCGGGCCAACGCCCTCGCGGCGGAACTGGACGCCGAGGGCGGCCTGCCCGTCGACGAGCTGCTGCGCACCCCGTCCGGGCGCATCGACCGGGACTCCGCCGACGCCGTGTTCGCACAGCGCCGTGAGGAGACCGAGGACAGCCCGGACGACTGGCGCTGCTGGTTCCGGCTGGCCGTCGCCTACCAGGACGCCAGGGACACGCCACGGGCCCGCAAGGCGATGCAGCGCGCCATCGCCCTGCACGCGAACAAGCCGGTACGCGCCTGAGAGGCGCCGTACCGGCTCGTCCTACGGTGCTGCCGTGCTGTCGGGGCCGTCCTCACGGGCGGCCCCGACCGCGTCATCCGGCGACGCTGTACTCGTCGCTCCAGGCCTCTATCGTGTCGGTGGCACGCTCGAACGCCTCCGCACGGGCCAGGAAGTCCGCGTTGTGATCGGTGACCAGCGGAGGCAGCGTCTCGCCGCTCCGCCGCACCACGACCAGGGCCTGTCCCTGGACGGTGCGCGGGAATCCGAGCCACTTCACCGGCTGCTGGACCGTACGGACCGACGCCGCACCGCCCCACGGCACGGTGGTGGTCCGGAAGAAGCCCACCCGGCGTACGCCGTGTCGGCTGACCCAGGCGCCGACCCGCAGCAGACGCAGCGCGCAGGCGATCACCAGGCCGGCGAGCACGAAGCACGCGGTGGCCGCGGACAGTGATCCGGCCAACGAGATGATCATCGCCGCGAGCAGCACGAACGACGCGAGCAGCAGCTGGGTGGCCGCTGCTGCGACCCGCCACGGTCCGGGACGGTAGGGCCGCCGCCAGACGTCGTGGTCGTCGAACGGCAGCGCGATGTCCTCTGCGCCCGCGTCGAATGCGCGGTCGGCCGTCAGAAAGGGCAGGGGCACGACTGATCCTTACTCACAAGCACGCTCGATTGCTGTGCCCGGTGAGGCTACCGAGCAGCCCTCCGGCCGACCACCCCAGGGGGCCCGTCGGGAGCGGCGGGAGGGGTTCAGCGGTGCTGGGAGGCCTCGGACGTCTGACCGTGCGAGGGCGCCGGATCGGTGTCGAGAGCCGGCAGCCCGAAGAGCAGCGACCCGGCGAAACCGGCGATCAGGGTCAGCCCCACGAGAGAATGACCGACCAGCTGGGAGACGCTGGCACGCGCGCGGGGCGGTGGAGTGACATTACTGCGGAACCGGTCGGCCTCGGCCACGAACGAGAACGGGACGGATTCACGCCGGCGGAACATGAGGAAACTCTCCTTGAACTCTGTAACGGGTGCTGCTAATGAGTCAGACGTACGGGAGACCCGATCGGTGCCCCGAATCGCCGAACCCGCCGAAGATTTCCTACGGACGGATGCGTGCCCCCTACGGCGGTGGCGGGCCTCTCACTACGTTCCGGCCGCCGGCCGCAAGCCGGTGAAAGGTGCGCCGCTCCGCGGCCGTAAAGTGGGCGCCGCCCGAGCGACGCCATTGGAAGGACCCCCGCCGGTGACCGACACCCCCGAGCCCACAAAGGCCCACTTCCGCAGCGATGTCACCGTTGACCTGGTGAAATCCGCCGCCGGTGACTCCGATGTGCTGTTCGCAGCCCGTGTCTCCACGGCCGGTGAGCAGTCCCTGGAAGAGGTCACCAAGGACCCCGAGCGCTCCAAGGGACTCATCAACTACCTGATGCGGGACCGGCACGGAAGCCCGTTCGAGCACAACTCGATGACCTTCTTCATCAGCGCCCCGATCTTCGTGTTCCGCGAGTTCATGCGGCACCGGGTGGGCTGGTCGTACAACGAGGAATCGGGCCGCTACAGGGAGCTGGAGCCGGTCTTCTACGTCCCGGGGGAGTCCCGCAAGCTCATCCAGCAGGGCCGCCCCGGCAAGTACGAGTTCGTCGAGGGAACCCCGGAGCAGCACGCGCTCACCAGCCGTGCCATGGAGGACTCCTACCGCCAGGCCTACGACGCCTACCAGGAGATGCTCGCAGCCGGAGTCGCCCGCGAGGTCGCCCGCGCGGTGCTCCCCGTCGGACTGTTCTCCACGATGTACGCCACCTGCAACGCACGCTCACTGATGCACTTCCTCGGTCTGCGCACCCAGCACGAGCTGGCGAAGGTTCCGTCCTTCCCGCAGCGCGAGATCGAAATGGTCGGGGAACAGATGGAACAGCACTGGCAGCAGCTCATGCCGCTCACTCATGCGGCCTTCAACAAAAACGGACGGGTAGCCCCGTAGGCGGTGTCCGTATTGCGGCGTTTCATGAAATTCATCTAGGCTGATGAAACGGACCCGGTACTGCCTGAACCCCCGAGCAGGCAGTGCCGGGCTCCTCTTCGCCGTCCCCCCGAGGGGACACGGCGCTCCGAGCAACGAGTAGCGTGTTACCCATGGCTCCGATCTCCACTCCGCAGACCCCCTTCGGGCGGGTCCTCACCGCTATGGTCACGCCCTTCACGGCGGACGGCGCACTCGACCTCGACGGTGCCCAGCGTCTCGCCGCCCATCTGGTGGACGCAGGCAACGACGGCCTGGTCATCAACGGCACCACCGGCGAGTCCCCGACCACCAGCGACGCGGAGAAAGACCAGCTCGTAAGGGCTGTACTCGAAGCAGTGGGGGACAGGGCCCACGTCGTCGCCGGCATCGGCACCAACGACACCCGGCACAGCGTCGAGCTCGCCCGCACCGCCGAGCGCGCCGGAGCCCACGGCCTCCTCGCGGTCACGCCGTACTACAACAAGCCGCCGCAGGAGGGCCTGCTCCGGCACTTCGGCGCCATCGCGGACTCCACCGGTCTGCCCGTCATGCTGTACGACATTCCGGGCCGCAGCGGTGTGCCGATCGACACAGAGACGCTCGTACGCCTCGCCGAGCACCCCCGCATCGTCGCCAACAAGGACGCCAAGGGAGACCTGGGCCGCGCCAGCTGGGCCATCGCCGAGTCCGGCCTCGCCTGGTACTCCGGCGACGACATGCTGAACCTCCCGCTGCTCTCGGTCGGAGCGGTCGGCGTGGTCTCGGTCGTGGGCCACGTCGTCACCCCCGACCTGCGTGCGCTCATCGAGGCCCACCTGGGCGGCGACGTGCAGAAGGCCACCGAGATACACCAGAAGCTGCTCCCGGTCTTCACCGGGATGTTCCGCACCCAGGGTGTGATCACCAGTAAGGCCGCACTCACCCTGCAGGGCCTGCCGGCCGGTCCGCTGCGCCTGCCACTGGTGGAACTCACCGCGCAGGAGACGGCCCAGCTCAAGATCGATCTGGCAGCCGGCGGGGTACAGCTGTAACCACGGACTTCACAACTGAATACGCGAGGTCACTCGCACGAGAAACACGACCTGACAACAGCAAGTGCACGAATGACATACGCGCCACGTGCCCTCAGCGGTACGTGGCGCGCGTGGTAAGGAGAGTCTTTTGAGTCATCCGCATCCTGAACTCGGTACGCCGCCGAAGCTGCCGAAGGGCGCCCTGCGGGTAACCCCGCTCGGCGGCCTGGGCGAGATCGGCCGCAACATGACGGTCTTCGAGTACGGCGGCCGTCTGCTCATCGTCGACTGCGGTGTGCTCTTCCCCGAGGAGGAGCAGCCGGGCATCGACCTGATCCTGCCGGACTTCACCACCATCAGGGACCGCCTGGACGACGTCGAGGGCATCGTCCTCACGCACGGCCACGAGGACCACATCGGTGGCGTCCCGTACCTGCTCCGGCTGAAGCCGGACATCCCGCTCATCGGCTCCAAGCTGACCCTCGCGCTCATCGAGGCCAAGCTGCAGGAGCACCGCATCCGCCCCTACACCCTGGAGGTGACCGAGGGGCAGCGCGAGCGCATCGGTGTCTTCGACTGCGAGTTCATCGCGGTCAACCAC
The DNA here is from genome assembly GCF_036345975.1 of Streptomyces clavifer. Lineage (NCBI taxonomy): Bacteria > Bacillati > Actinomycetota > Actinomycetes > Kitasatosporales > Streptomycetaceae > Streptomyces > Streptomyces clavifer. The sequence continues at coordinate 5,536,466 of NZ_CP107793.1, forward strand.
TCCATCCCGGACGCCCTCGCGGTCGCCATCCGCACGCCTGCTGGCATGGCCGTCGCGACCGGCGACTTCAAGATGGACCAGCTGCCGCTGGACGGCCGCCTCACCGACCTGCACGCGTTCGCCCGGCTGAGCGAGGAGGGCATCGACCTGCTCCTCTCCGACTCGACGAACGCCGAGGTTCCCGGCTTCGTACCGCCGGAGCGGGACATCTCCAACGTGCTGCGCACGGTGTTCGCGAACGCCCAGAAGCGCATCATCGTGGCCAGCTTCGCCAGCCACGTGCACCGCATCCAGCAGATCCTGGACGCCGCCCACGAGTACGGCCGCAGGGTCGCGTTCGTCGGACGCTCCATGGTCCGGAACATGGGCATCGCCCGTGATCTGGGCTATCTGAAGGTGCCCGCCGGCCTGGTCGTCGACGTCAAGACGCTGGACGACCTGCCGGACGACGAGGTCGTGCTGGTCTGCACGGGTTCCCAGGGCGAGCCGATGGCCGCGCTCTCCCGCATGGCCAACCGCGACCACCAGATCCGGATCGTTCCGGGCGACACCGTGATCCTGGCGTCGTCCCTGATCCCCGGTAACGAGAACGCGGTCTACCGCGTGATCAACGGCCTCACCCGCTGGGGCGCCAACGTCGTCCACAAGGGCAACGCCAAGGTCCACGTCTCCGGCCACGCCTCGGCCGGCGAACTGCTGTACTTCTACAACATCTGCAAGCCGAAGAACCTCATGCCGGTGCACGGCGAATGGCGCCACCTCAGGGCCAACGCCGAACTCGGTGCGCTGACCGGTGTGCCGAAGGACCACATCGTCATCGCGGAGGACGGCGTCGTCGTCGACCTCATCGACGGCAAGGCCAAGATCGTCGGCAAGGTCCAGGCCGGCTACGTCTATGTCGACGGCCTCTCGGTCGGCGATGTCACGGAGACCTCCCTCAAGGACCGCCGCATCCTCGGCGACGAGGGGATCATCTCGGTCTTCATCGTGGTGGACAGCTCCTCGGGCAAGATCGTGGGCGGCCCCCACATCCAGGCCCGCGGCTCCGGCATCGACGACGGTGCCTTCACGGCCGTGGTGCCCAAGGTCGAGGAAGCCCTGAACAAGTCGGCGCAGGACGGCGTCATGGAGCCGCACCAGCTCCAGCAGCTGGTCCGTCGCACGGTGGGCAAGTGGGTTTCCGACACCTACCGCCGGCGCCCGATGATCCTTCCGGTCGTCGTCGAGGTCTGACCGGACCTCACCGACCTGGAGCGGGGCGCCTCGATTTGCATCGAGGCGCCCCGCTCCAGTAGGTTTACGGCTCCGCCCGACCGGGAACCACCGCGCGCAGCCATGCGCCGGGGCGCACCGAGTGGGGGCGGGAATTCCGACTCAGAATCTCTGATAAAGTCGGATCCGCCGAAAGGCAAAGGCCGCTCCAACTGGCCGCCGGAATCAAATTCGGACCGGAAACGGAACGGAAAAGAGTCTGGTAAAGTCGGACTCGCCGGAAAGGGAAACGCGAAAGCGAAGAACTGGAAATCGGCACCCGCTTCGACCGGGAATCGGACACGAAAGAGTCTGATAGAGTCGGAAACGCAAGAACGAAGGGAAGCGCCCGGAGGGCCCCGGTGAAACGGGACCGAAGGAAGCGTCCGTTCCTTGAGAACTCAACAGCGTGCCAAAAGTCAACGCCAAATTTGTTGATACCCCGGCCCACTTCGGTGGGTTGGTGGTTCCTTTGAAGTCCTACTGGCCCATGTGGCGGGTAGGCAACATCAGCGAGGACGCTGTGGATGACCAGCCCTATTCCGGTTGGTTGTCCCGCTCTTCTATGGTGCTCTCCCGATTACGGGAAAACATTCATGGAGAGTTTGATCCTGGCTCAGGACGAACGCTGGCGGCGTGCTTAACACATGCAAGTCGAACGATGAAGCCCTTCGGGGTGGATTAGTGGCGAACGGGTGAGTAACACGTGGGCAATCTGCCCTTCACTCTGGGACAAGCCCTGGAAACGGGGTCTAATACCGGATAACACTCTGTCCCTCATGGGGCGGGGTTAAAAGCTCCGGCGGTGAAGGATGAGCCCGCGGCCTATCAGCTTGTTGGTGGGGTAATGGCCTACCAAGGCGACGACGGGTAGCCGGCCTGAGAGGGCGACCGGCCACACTGGGACTGAGACACGGCCCAGACTCCTACGGGAGGCAGCAGTGGGGAATATTGCACAATGGGCGAAAGCCTGATGCAGCGACGCCGCGTGAGGGATGACGGCCTTCGGGTTGTAAACCTCTTTCAGCAGGGAAGAAGCGCAAGTGACGGTACCTGCAGAAGAAGCACCGGCTAACTACGTGCCAGCAGCCGCGGTAATACGTAGGGTGCGAGCGTTGTCCGGAATTATTGGGCGTAAAGAGCTCGTAGGCGGCTTGTCACGTCGGATGTGAAAGCTCGGGGCTTAACCCCGAGTCTGCATTCGATACGGGCTAGCTAGAGTGTGGTAGGGGAGATCGGAATTCCTGGTGTAGCGGTGAAATGCGCAGATATCAGGAGGAACACCGGTGGCGAAGGCGGATCTCTGGGCCATTACTGACGCTGAGGAGCGAAAGCGTGGGGAGCGAACAGGATTAGATACCCTGGTAGTCCACGCCGTAAACGTTGGGAACTAGGTGTTGGCGACATTCCACGTCGTCGGTGCCGCAGCTAACGCATTAAGTTCCCCGCCTGGGGAGTACGGCCGCAAGGCTAAAACTCAAAGGAATTGACGGGGGCCCGCACAAGCAGCGGAGCATGTGGCTTAATTCGACGCAACGCGAAGAACCTTACCAAGGCTTGACATATACCGGAAAGCATCAGAGATGGTGCCCCCCTTGTGGTCGGTATACAGGTGGTGCATGGCTGTCGTCAGCTCGTGTCGTGAGATGTTGGGTTAAGTCCCGCAACGAGCGCAACCCTTGTTCTGTGTTGCCAGCATGCCCTTCGGGGTGATGGGGACTCACAGGAGACTGCCGGGGTCAACTCGGAGGAAGGTGGGGACGACGTCAAGTCATCATGCCCCTTATGTCTTGGGCTGCACACGTGCTACAATGGCCGGTACAATGAGCTGCGATGCCGCGAGGCGGAGCGAATCTCAAAAAGCCGGTCTCAGTTCGGATTGGGGTCTGCAACTCGACCCCATGAAGTCGGAGTTGCTAGTAATCGCAGATCAGCATTGCTGCGGTGAATACGTTCCCGGGCCTTGTACACACCGCCCGTCACGTCACGAAAGTCGGTAACACCCGAAGCCGGTGGCCCAACCCCTTGTGGGAGGGAGCTGTCGAAGGTGGGACTGGCGATTGGGACGAAGTCGTAACAAGGTAGCCGTACCGGAAGGTGCGGCTGGATCACCTCCTTTCTAAGGAGCATCTAGGTTTCCTTCGGGGAATCCAGAGACCATTACGTCGGCAAATGTTCGACGGTGGTTGCTCATGGGTGGAACGTTGACTATTCGGCACAACAGGTTGTTTTCGTGAGTACTGCTTCGGCGTGGAAAGTGAAGAGGATCGGTTGGGTCGGGCACGCTGTTGGGTATCTGAAGGTACGGGCTCGTTGAGTCACGGTCTTCGGTTGCCGGCCCCAGTGAACTCACCTGTAAGGGTGGGGTGATGGGTGGCTGGTCGTTGTTTGAGAACTGCACAGTGGACGCGAGCATCTGTGGCCAAGTTTTTAAGGGCGCACGGTGGATGCCTTGGCACCAGGAACCGATGAAGGACGTGGGAGGCCACGATAGTCCCCGGGGAGCTGTCAACCAAGCTTTGATCCGGGGGTTTCCGAATGGGGAAACCCGGCAGTCGTCATGGGCTGTCACCCGCTGCTGAACACATAGGCAGTGTGGAGGGAACGCGGGGAAGTGAAACATCTCAGTACCCGCAGGAAGAGAAAACAACCGTGATTCCGGGAGTAGTGGCGAGCGAAACCGGATGAGGCCAAACCGTATGTGTGTGATACCCGGCAGGGGTTGCGCATACGGGGTTGTGGGATCTCTTTTTCATAGTCTGCCGACTGTGAGACGAGTCAGAAACCGTTGGTGTAGGCGAAGGACATGCGAAAGGTCCGGCGTAGAGGGTAAGACCCCCGTAGCTGAAACATCAACGGCTCGTTTAAGAGACACCCAAGTAGCACGGGGCCCGAGAAATCCCGTGTGAATCTGGCGGGACCACCCGCTAAGCCTAAATATTCCCTGGTGACCGATAGCGGATAGTACCGTGAGGGAATGGTGAAAAGTACCGCGGGAGCGGAGTGAAATAGTACCTGAAACCGTGTGCCTACAAGCCGTGGGAGCGTCGCTGTTGTTCTTCGGAACAGCAGTCGTGACTGCGTGCCTTTTGAAGAATGAGCCTGCGAGTTAGCGGTGTGTAGCGAGGTTAACCCGTGTGGGGAAGCCGTAGCGAAAGCGAGTCCGAATAGGGCGATTGAGTTGCACGCTCTAGACCCGAAGCGGAGTGATCTAGCCATGGGCAGGTTGAAGCGGAGGTAAGACTTCGTGGAGGACCGAACCCACCAGGGTTGAAAACCTGGGGGATGACCTGTGGTTAGGGGTGAAAGGCCAATCAAACTCCGTGATAGCTGGTTCTCCCCGAAATGCATTTAGGTGCAGCGTCGTGTGTTTCTTGCCGGAGGTAGAGCACTGGATAGGCGATGGGCCCTACCGGGTTACTGACCTTAGCCAAACTCCGAATGCCGGTAAGTGAGAGCACGGCAGTGAGACTGTGGGGGATAAGCTCCATGGTCGAGAGGGAAACAGCCCAGAGCATCGACTAAGGCCCCTAAGCGTACGCTAAGTGGGAAAGGATGTGGAGTCGCAGAGACAACCAGGAGGTTGGCTTAGAAGCAGCCACCCTTGAAAGAGTGCGTAATAGCTCACTGGTCAAGTGATTCCGCGCCGACAATGTAGCGGGGCTCAAGCGTACCGCCGAAGTCGTGTCATTCATACACATAGGGCCAACGCCCGTATGGATGGGTAGGGGAGCGTCGTGTGCCGGGTGAAGCAGCCGCGGAAGCGAGTTGTGGACGGTTCACGAGTGAGAATGCAGGCATGAGTAGCGATACACACGTGAGAAACGTGTGCGCCGATTGACTAAGGGTTCCTGGGTCAAGCTGATCTGCCCAGGGTAAGTCGGGACCTAAGGCGAGGCCGACAGGCGTAGTCGATGGACAACCGGTTGATATTCCGGTACCCGCTTTGAAACGCCCAATACTGAATCAGGCGATGCTAAGTCCGTGAAGCCGGCCCGATCTCTTCGGAGTTGAGGGTAGTGGTGGAGCCGATGAACCAGACTTGTACTAGGTAAGCGATGGGGTGACGCAGGAAGGTAGTCCAGCCCGGGCGGTGGTAGTCCCGGGGTAAGGGTGTAGGCCGTGTGGTAGGTAAATCCGTCACACATTAAGGCTGAGACCTGATGCCGAGCCGATTGTGGTGAAGTGGATGATCCTATGCTGTCGAGAAAAGCCTCTAGCGAGTTTCATGGCGGCCCGTACCCTAAACCGACTCAGGTAGTCAGGTAGAGAATACCGAGGCGTTCGGGTGAACTATGGTTAAGGAACTCGGCAAAATGCCCCCGTAACTTCGGGAGAAGGGGGGCCATCACTGGTGATCCGATTTACTCGGTGAGCTGGGGGTGGCCGCAGAGACCAGCGAGAAGCGACTGTTTACTAAAAACACAGGTCCGTGCGAAGCCGTAAGGCGATGTATACGGACTGACGCCTGCCCGGTGCTGGAACGTTAAGGGGACCGGTTAGTGCACTTTCGGGTGTGCGAAGCTGAGAACTTAAGCGCCAGTAAACGGCGGTGGTAACTATAACCATCCTAAGGTAGCGAAATTCCTTGTCGGGTAAGTTCCGACCTGCACGAATGGCGTAACGACTTCTCGACTGTCTCAACCATAGGCCCGGTGAAATTGCACTACGAGTAAAGATGCTCGTTTCGCGCAGCAGGACGGAAAGACCCCGGGACCTTTACTATAGTTTGATATTGGTGTTCGGTTCGGCTTGTGTAGGATAGGTGGGAGACTTTGAAGCGGCCACGCCAGTGGTTGTGGAGTCGTCGTTGAAATACCACTCTGGTCGTGCTGGATGTCTAACCTGGGTCCGTGATCCGGATCAGGGACAGTGTCTGATGGGTAGTTTAACTGGGGCGGTTGCCTCCTAAAGAGTAACGGAGGCGCCCAAAGGTTCCCTCAGCCTGGTTGGCAATCAGGTGTTGAGTGTAAGTGCACAAGGGAGCTTGACTGTGAGACCGACGGGTCGAGCAGGGACGAAAGTCGGGACTAGTGATCCGGCAGTGGCTTGTGGAAGCGCTGTCGCTCAACGGATAAAAGGTACCCCGGGGATAACAGGCTGATCTTCCCCAAGAGTCCATATCGACGGGATGGTTTGGCACCTCGATGTCGGCTCGTCGCATCCTGGGGCTGGAGTCGGTCCCAAGGGTTGGGCTGTTCGCCCATTAAAGCGGTACGCGAGCTGGGTTTAGAACGTCGTGAGACAGTTCGGTCCCTATCCGCTGTGCGCGTAGGAATATTGAGAAGGGCTGTCCCTAGTACGAGAGGACCGGGACGGACGAACCTCTGGTGTGCCAGTTGTCCTGCCAAGGGCATGGCTGGTTGGCTACGTTCGGAAAGGATAACCGCTGAAAGCATCTAAGCGGGAAGCCTGCTTCGAGATGAGTATTCCCACCACCTTGAGTGGTTAAGGCTCCCAGTAGACGACTGGGTTGATAGGCCAGATGTGGAAGCCCGGTAACGGGTGGAGCTGACTGGTACTAATAGGCCGAGGGCTTGTCCTCAGTTGCTCGCGTCCACTGTGTTAGTTCTGAAATAACGAACGGCCGTGTTTTCATCCGGTGTTGGTTAATTTCATAGTGTTTCGGTGGTCATTGCGTTAGGGAAACGCCCGGTTACATTCCGAACCCGGAAGCTAAGCCTTTCAGCGCCGATGGTACTGCAGGGGGGACCCTGTGGGAGAGTAGGACGCCGCCGAACAATTATTCCGGGAAAGCCCCGTGCCCTTGTGGCACGGGGCTTTTCTGCGTTCCGGGCCGGTTCTGCCGCGCTCGCGGGCCCGATTCAGGTCGGGCGCCTCTGCGGAGTGGGGGACGTGCCGGCGCGGCCGCGGCGGAATCGCCGCACGCCTGGTTTTGAGCACCCCCTGATGCAGGGTATGCTTTAGCTCGTTGCCGCAGGGCAGCAGGCCCCAATAGCTCAGTCGGTAGAGCGTCTCCATGGTAAGGAGAAGGTCTGCGGTTCGATTCCGCATTGGGGCTCCGCAAAAGGAAAGGCCCCCCGCCACTGGCGGGGGGCCTTTCCCGTGTCCGGGGCCGGTCTCTAGAAGTGCTGCGGCTCCGGGACGCGCATCGCCAGGATGGCCATGTCGTCCGATGCGGGCTCCGCGGCGAAGCGCTCGACCGCCCGCAGGATGCGTCCCGCCACCGCGCCGGCCGTCAGGCCCGTACACATGGAGAGGACGTCGGCCAGGCCGTCGTCACCCAGCATGCGGGCACCCTCACGCCGTTCGGTGACTCCGTCCGTGACGCAGAGGAGCACGTCACCCGGGTCGAGGGTGACCTCCTGCTCGTACAGCTCCAGGTCCTCGATGACACCGAGCAGCGGCTGCGGCTCCGCCGCCGCCTCCACCGAGCCGTCCTGCCGCAGGCGCAGCGGGAGGGGATGTCCCGCACAGACGACCTTGAGGAGGGCGCTGCCGTCCTCCTGGGGCCACAGTTCCCCGTAGAGGAGCGTGAGGAAGCGGCTCCGTGCGCCCTCGTCGAGGATGGCGGCGTTGAGGCGCTCCAGCACCGCAGGGCCTCCGAAGCCCTCCCGGGCGAGCAGGCGCAGGGCATGCCGGGCGAGACCCGTGACGGCCGCTGCTTCCGGCCCCGTACCGCAGACGTCGCCGATGGCGAATCCGTAGGCTCCGTCGCGGATGGGGAACACGTCGTAGAAATCGCCGCCGACCTCGTTGCCTTCGCCCGCCGCGCGGTAGATGACCTCGATCTCGACGTTCGGCACATCGGGCAGGCCAGGCGGCAGCAGGCTGCGCTGGAGGGACTGGCTGATGGCCATGCGCTCCGAGTACAGGCGTGCGTTGTCCAGGGCCAGGGCGGCCCGTCGGGACAGGTCCTCGGCCAGTTCCAGGATCTCCTGGCGGAAGTGGTCGTCGGACGGCTTCCCGAGCGTCAGCATGCCGATCACCCGGTTCCTCGCCACCAGCGGCAGCACCACCGTCTCGCCACCCACCGCGGCAGCGGTGGCCAGCGTCGTGCGGGCCGCCACTCCCATGCTCAGGGGCGCGTCCCTGCCGAGCGTGCGCGTGGACACCTGCAGAGCGGCCCGGTGGCCGGCCGCGGCCGGGGCGGGCCAGATACGGGCTCCCGGCGCCGGGACCGGGTCCGGCGGGTCGATGGAGGACAGCAGCGCCTTCAGGCCGTCGATGCGCTCCTCGTCCTCGTGCAGGACGTAGGAGAGGTACGGGTCCGACGACTGGTCGGCGATCGTGTAGACGGCGCACCAGGTCGCCAGCGTCGGCACGGTCATCTGGGCCATCAGCGCCAGTGTCTGGTCCCTGTCCAGAGTGCCGGCCAGCAGGTCGGACGCCTCGACGAGGAACGACAGCGAACCGCGGCGCAGGCGCTCCAGCTCGCCGAGCCTGGCCGACTCGACGGCCAGCGCGATGCGGTCGGCGGCGAACTGGAGACGCAGGGCCTCCTCGTTGGTGTACCGCCCGGCCGCTTCGGCCGCGACACCCAGCGAACCGGTCAGCCGGCCCTCGACCTTGAGCGGGACCGTGACGACGGAGCGCATTCCCGTGTCGCTGAGCAGCGGCACGGCGCCCGGGACCGCTGTCAGGTCCTCGTGGACCGCCGGCATGCGGGCGGAGCCGTAGCGGCCCGTTCCGGCCTCGACGGGCACCCGGGCGAAACGCTGACGGGCCGAAGGCAGACCGGTCGTCGCCCGGACCTCCAGCTCCGTCTCGTCGTCCGTGGCGAGCAGCAGGAAGGCGGAGTCGGCGTCGAGCATGTCGCGCGCCCGTTCGACCGTGCGCTGCAGCAGCCCGTCGAGGTCGTCCGGAGCGGGGGAGCCGATGAACACCTCGAACGGGTCCGTGGTGCGGTGCTCGGCCGAGAAGTCGGAGACGGGGGCGCGTGCGGGGGTCTGCAGCACCGCGCGCTCGTCGTCCCGTACGAGGAGGCAGACCGTGGACGGCTCGCCCTCGGTGTCGCGGACCCTGAGGTGCGAGGCGTACACCGGGATGACCCGGCCGTCCGCGCCGCGGATGCCGTAGCTGCCCTCCCAGCGGGAGAGCAGCAGGGCGTCGGCGACGCCGGTGCTGGTACCGGGGGTGTGCGGCCAGGCGGCGATGTCGGTGAGCTGCTTGCCGGTGACCTGCTCCGCCGCGTACCCGAAGAGGAAGTCCGCGTCGTCGTTCCACGCGGTGATGGAGCCGGAGCGGTCGATCTGGACGACGGCCACCCGCACGCGCTCGTCGGTGACCGGAAGCAGAGCCGTGGGCAGCAGCGGTCCCGCCGAACGGATGCCCACGGGCCGGTCCGGGAGATCGAGCTGGAACCAGACGTGCTTGTGCGCGGGGGAGTACTCCACCCCCCAGCGCGAGGCGAGGGCGGCGCAGAGCAGCAGGCCGCGGCCGCCCTCCCGGTCGGGGCTGCCGAAGTCCGGACCGGAACTCTGGAGCGGGATCTCCCGGTCCGGATAGTGGTCGGCGACCTCGACCCGTACGCCGTCCTCGGTACGCAGACAGAGGACGTCCGCGGCCGTACCCGCGTGCACGACCGCATTGGTCACGAGCTCGCTGGTCAGGACGACGGCGTCGTCGACGACATCGCTGTACCCCCACCCCTGGAGGGTGTCGCGGACGAAGGCGCGGGCTGTCGCCACCGAGCGTCCGACCGGATCGAAGGTGGCAGCCGCGCGCGCGGTGATCACAGCACTCCCCATATGGTGTCTCGTCGCTTCCCCGAGTCCTGTGCCCGTTTCTCGCCGCTTCGATTCGCCTGCCAGGCTAGACGCTCACCGGGTGTCCCGGGTACACGAGGGCGGACTCGTGCACGCGGGCCCCACGGAGGTTGTGCGCGGGCGCACAACTATGGGGTCCCCGGTGAGGGAAATGAGGCAACCAGGGGACCTCGCACCCCGTCCGGTTCCCGCCTGGTACGTTTCAACGATTTGACGTCCGCATAGTCACCCGTCGACGGTGTGCTGTGGCGGTGAGTCAAAGTGGAAGTGGGCAAGCTTCCGATAACGGCCCGAGCGATACGGTCAACCCCTGCGGGAGGGACACGGTGGAGTCTGGCGTGGCGGCGCGGGGTTCAGGAACGCGCACAAAAGGCGGACAGCCCGTGAAGAAACAGCGCAATGGGACCATCGACGTGGACGCGGCAGCTCTGAACAGACTGCTGGCGGCCCTCGTGGCGATGCGCGACGGCAATTTCCGCAGGCGGCTGACCGTCTCGGGCGACGGCGTGCTCACGGAGATCGCTGCGGTCTTCAACGAGGTGGCCGACCGCAATCTGCACCTGACGGGCGAGCTCGCCCGGGTACGCCGCGTGGTCGGACGCGAGGGCAAGCTCACGGAACGCCTGGAGACCGGCGCCTGCGAGGGATCCTGGGCAGCCGCGATCGATGCCTCGAACGAGCTCGTCGACGACCTGGCACGCCCCGTGTCCGAGGTCGGCCGGGTGCTCGCCGCCGTCGCCGACGGTGATCTCGAGCAGCGCATGGAGCTGCGGTCGCACACCGCGGACGAGACGGTACGGCCGTTGCGGGGCGAGTTCCTGAGAGTCGCCCGTACGGTCAACAACCTGGTCGACCAGCTCTCCGCGTTCACCGAGCAGGTGACCCGGGTCGCGGTCGAGGTGGGCACCGAGGGCAAGCTGGGCGGGCAGGCCCAGGTGCGCGGCATGTCCGGGTCGTGGAAGGACCTCACGGACTCCGTGAACACCATGGCGTACCGGCTCACCGCGCAGGTCCGCGACATCGCCCTGGTGACGACGGCGGTCGCCAAGGGGGACCTGTCGCGGAAAGTCACCGTCCATGTGGCCGGCGAGATGCTCCAGCTGAAGAACACCGTCAACACGATGGTCGACCAGCTGTCCTCGTTCTCCTCCGAAGTGACCCGGGTCGCCCGTGAGGTGGGCACCGAGGGCGAGCTCGGCGGACAGGCGACGGTCCCGGGGGTGGCGGGGGTCTGGAAGGACCTCACGGACTCCGTCAACACGATGGCCGGGAACCTGACCTCCCAGGTGCGTGGCATCGCCGAGGTGACGACGGCGGTCGCCAACGGCGACCTGTCCCAGAAGGTCACGGTGAGCGCGCGCGGAGAGGTCGCGCAACTCGCCGAGACGATCAACCAGATGACCGAGACGCTGCGCACCTTCGCGGACGAAGTGACGCGGGTGGCCAGCGAGGTCGGTGGCGAGGGTCTGCTCGGCGGCCAGGCCCAGGTGCCCGGGGCGGCCGGGACGTGGAAGGACCTCACCGACTCGGTGAACACCGTCTTCCGGAACCTGACGACGCAGGTGCGGGACATCGCCCAGGTGACGACGGCGGTGGCCAGCGGTGACATGACGCAGAAGGTCACGGTCGACGTGGCCGGCGAGATGCTGGAGCTGAAGAACACCGTCAACACGATGGTGGACCAGCTCCAGGCATTCGGTTCGGAGGTCACCCGCGTCGCGCGCGAGGTCGGTGTCGAGGGCCGGCTGGGCGGGCAGGCCGAGGTGCCGGGGGCGGCCGGGACGTGGAAGGACCTCACCGACTCGGTGAACACCGCCTTCCGGAACCTGACGGGCCAGGTCCGTGACATCGCCCAGGTGACCACGGCCGTCGCCAACGGCGACCTCTCGCAGAAGGTCACGGTCGACGTGGCCGGCGAGATGCTGGAGCTGAAGAACACCGTCAACACGATGGTGGCGCAGCTGTCGAACTTCGCCGACCAGGTGACGCGGATGGCCCGCGACGTGGGCACGGAGGGCCGCCTCGGCGGCCAGGCGCGTGTCGACGGTGTCTCGGGTACGTGGAAGGAGCTCACCGACTCCGTCAACTTCATGGCGGGGAACCTGACCTCCCAGGTGCGTCAGATCGCCCAGGTGACGACGGCGGTGGCGCGGGGCGACCTGTCGCAGAAGATCGACGTGGACGCCCGGGGCGAGATCCTGGAGCTGAAGAACACCATCAACACGATGGTCGACCAGCTCTCGGCGTTCGCCGACCAGGTGACCCGGGTCGCCCGCGAGGTGGGCACGGACGGGCGGCTCGGCGGCCAGGCCCAGGTCCCCGGCGTGGCCGGCGTGTGGCGTGACCTGACGGACTCGGTGAACGGCATGGCGGGGAACCTCACCGCCCAGGTCCGCAACATCGCGCAGGTCGCCACGGCGGTGGCGCGGGGCGACCTCTCGCAGAAGATCGACGTGGACGCCCGGGGCGAGATCCTGGAGCTGAAGAACACCCTCAACACGATGGTCGACCAGCTGTCGAACTTCGCGGAGCAGGTGACCAGGGTCGCCCGCGAGGTGGGCACGGAGGGCATGCTGGGCGGCCAGGCGGAGGTGCAGGGTGTCTCCGGTACGTGGAAGGACCTCACCCAGTCCGTCAACGGCATGGCCAACAACCTGACGCTCCAGGTGCGCAACATCGCCGAGGTGACCACCGCGGTCGCCAAGGGCGACCTCTCCAAGAAGATCACCGTCGACGCCAAGGGCGAGATCCTCGAACTGGTGACGACGGTCAACACGATGGTCGACCAGCTGCTCAACTTCGCCGACGAGGTGACGAGGGTGGCGCGCGAGGTGGGTACCGAGGGCATCCTCGGCGGCCAGGCCCGGGTGCGCGGTGCGACGGGCATCTGGAAGGACCTCAGCGACAACGTCAACCTGATGGCCAACAACCTGACCAGCCAGGTGCGCAACATCTCCCGGGTCTCGTCCGCGGTCGCCAACGGTGACCTGACGAAGAAGGTCACGGTGGAGGCGCGCGGCGAGGTCGCCGAGCTCGCCGACACCGTCAACACGATGGTGACGACCCTGTCCTCGTTCGCCGACGAGGTCACCCGGGTGGCGCGCGAGGTGGGCACCGAGGGCGAACTGGGCGGCCAGGCACGGGTCCCCGGGGTCTCGGGCACCTGGAAGGACCTCACCGAGTCGGTGAACTCGATGGCGGACAACCTGACCGGTCAGGTGCGTCAGATCGCCACGGTCACCACCGCCATCGCCAAGGGCGATCTCACCAAGAAGATCGACATCGACGCGCGCGGCGAGATCCTGGAACTGAAGAACACCATCAACACGATGGTGGCGCAGCTGTCGAACTTCGCCGACCAGGTGACCCGGGTGGCCCGTGAAGTGGGTACCGAGGGGCAGCTGGGCGGACAGGCCCGGGTGCGGGACGTCGACGGGACCTGGCGCGACCTGACCGAGTCGGTGAACGAGATGGCCGGGAACCTGACCCGTCAGGTGCGGGCCATCGCCGCGGTCGCCACCGCGGTGACCCGGGGCGATCTCAACCTCAAGATCGACGTCGACGCGGCCGGCGAGATCCAGGTGCTGCAGGACAACATCAACACGATGATCGCGAATCTGCGCGACACCACCCTGGCCAACAAGGAACAGGACTGGCTCAAGGGCAATCTCGCCCGGATCTCGGGCCTGATGCAGGGCCGCCGCGACCTGGACGACGTCGCCTCGCTCATCATGAGCGAGCTGACTCCGGTCGTCTCGGCCCAGCACGGTGCGTTCTTCCTGGCCATGACCACGGGCGACACCGACGAGGTGGGGGCCGACGGCGGCAAGGACAGCTCGTACGAGCTGCGCATGCGCGGGAGTTACGGTTACTCGGCCGGCTCGATGCCCACCTCCTTCCGGCCGGGCGAGACGCTCATCGGCACGGCGGCCGAGGAGAAGCGGACCATCCAGGTGGACAACGTGCCGCCGGGTTACCTGAAGATCTCCTCCGGCCTCGGCGAGGCTCCGCCCGCCCATGTGATCGTGCTGCCGGTCCTCTTCGAGGGCAAGGTCCTCGGGGTGATCGAACTGGCCTCGTTCCAGCCGTTCACACACATCCAGCGGGACTTCCTCAACCAGCTCGCCGAAATGATCGCGACGAGCGTCAACACGATCAGCGTCAACACGAAGACGGAGAAACTCCTGGAGCAGTCCCAGGAGCTCACCGAGCAGCTGCGTGACCGGTCCCAGGAGCTCGAGAACCGGCAGAAGGCGCTGCAGGCCTCCAACGCCGAACTGGAGGAGAAGGCCGAGCTGCTGGCGCAGCAGAACCGCGACATCGAGGTGAAGAACACCGAGATCGAGGAGGCCCGGCAGGTCCTGGAGGAGCGCGCCGAGCAGCTGGCGGTGTCGATGCGCTACAAGTCCGAGTTCCTGGCGAACATGTCGCACGAGCTGCGTACCCCGCTCAACTCGCTGCTCATCCTGGCCAAGCTGCTCGCGGACAACGCCGAGGGCAACCTCTCGCCGAAGCAGGTGGAGTTCGCCGAGACGATCCACGGGGCGGGTTCCGACCTGCTCCAGCTGATCAACGACATCCTGGACCTGTCCAAGGTCGAGGCGGGCAAGATGGACGTCAGCCCGACCCGGATCGCCCTGGTCCAGCTGGTCGACTACGTGGAGGCGACGTTCCGGCCGCTCACCGCGGAGAAGGGTCTCGACTTCTCCGTACGGGTGTCCCCGGAGCTGCCCGCGACACTGCACACGGACGAGCAGCGGCTGCTCCAGGTGCTGCGCAACCTGCTGTCCAACGCGGTCAAGTTCACCGACAGCGGGGCGGTGGAGCTGGTGATCCGGCCGGCCGGCGCCGATGTCCCGAACGCCATCAGGGAGCATCTGCTGGAGGCCGGTTCGCTGCGTGACGCGGACGGCGACCTGATCGCCTTCTCGGTCACCGACACCGGGATCGGTATCGCTTCCAGCAAGATGCTGGTGATCTTCGAAGCGTTCAAGCAGGCGGACGGCACGACCAGCCGCAAGTACGGGGGTACGGGGCTCGGCCTGTCCATCAGCCGGGAGATCGCACGGCTGCTGGGCGGTGAGATCCACGCGGCGAGTGAACCGGGACGTGGTTCAACGTTCACGCTGTACCTGCCGCTGCACCCGAGCGAGCTGCCGCCGCAGGGTTACCCGCAGATGGGACCCGGTCCGATCGAGATCCACGCCGGTTCCGGCGAAGCCCTGCAACTGGAGGCCTCGCAGCGGACCGGGGCCGAGCCGCCCCTGGGTGACCCGGCCAACTCCGCCGGTGTCTTCCGACGGCGCCGCAAGGCCCTGGGCGGGGCGTCCCAGCGGCCCGCCCTGGCCAACGGCAGGGCGGGCGAGGGGAGCGCGGCGTCCCAGGAGTGGGTGCAGGGTCCGCAGCAGGATCAGGAGCCGCGGAGGGCGTTCCGCTTCCGCGGGGAGAAGGTGCTGATCGTCGACGACGACATCCGCAACGTCTTCGCCCTGACCAGTGTGCTGGAACAGCACGGCCTGTCGGTGCTGTACGCGGAGAACGGACGCGAGGGCATCGAAGTCCTGGAGCAGCACGACGATGTGACGATCGTGCTGATGGACATCATGATGCCCGAGATGGACGGTTACGCCACGACGACGGCGATCCGGAGGATGCCCCAGTTCGCGGGACTTCCGATCGTCGCACTGACCGCGAAGGCGATGAAGGGCGACCGTGAGAAGGCGATCGACTGCGGTGCCTCCGACTACGTCACCAAGCCGGTCGACTCCGATCACCTGCTGTCGGTGATGGAGAAGTGGATGCGCGGAGAGTGACCGGGCGGGGCCCGGCCCGCCGGGAACCGTCGACCGACCGTGCCCGAAAGGGTGTGAGTGACCGGAATCCGGGGAACCTTCTGGTCTCGCGCCGCGTTTTTGCTACGTGCACAGTGACATCGCGGTGACAGGGTGTGGCGACGGGCGGGGTGCGGCTACCATGACCGGCACAAGGGCGGACGGCGTAAGGGAGTCGTCCCCTGGGGCGGCACCCGGTGCGATTCCGGGGCGAGGAGGGCGGGCCATGGTGCAGAAGGCCAAGATCCTCCTGGTCGATGACCGGCCGGAGAATCTGCTGGCGCTGGAGGCGATCCTCTCGGCGCTCGATCAGACACTGGTGCGGGCATCGTCAGGGGAGGAAGCGCTCAAAGCGCTGCTCACGGACGACTTCGCGGTCATCCTGCTGGATGTGCAGATGCCCGGTATGGATGGGTTCGAGACGGCTGCGCACATCAAGCGGCGGGAGCGGACCCGGGACATCCCGATCATCTTCCTCACCGCGATCAACCACGGTCCGCACCACACCTTCCGCGGTTACGCGGCGGGCGCGGTGGACTACATCTCGAAGCCCTTCGACCCCTGGGTGCTGCGCGCAAAGGTCTCGGTGTTCGTCGAGCTGTACATGAAGAACTGCCAGCTGCGCGAACAGGCGGCCCTGCTGCGGCTGCAGCTCGAAGGCGGCGTGCACCCCGGTGCGGACGAGAGGGAGCCGGCGGGTCTGCTCGCGGAGCTCTCGGCGCGGCTCGCCGCCGTCGAGGAGCAGGCGGAGGCGCTCTCCAAGCAGTTGGACGACGAGTCGGCGGACGCCGCGGCCGTGGCGACCGCCGCGCACCTCGAGCGCAAGCTCACCGGACTGCGCCGTGCGCTCGACGCGCTGGAGCCCGGTACCGGCGGTTCGGCGACGGCCCTGCCTTCGCGGAACTGACCTCCGGCGGTTGAGGGCGCGTCAGTTCGGCGCCCTCACAGGGCGACACGGACGGGTGAAGGCGTAGGCACACGTGTCCACCGCCGTCGGCACCGGTAACCTCAGTCACATGGCCTCACGTACGTCCGGCAAGGGTTCCCAGGGCACGGCGGGCACCGCGAAGCGCGTCGGCAGTACCCGGGGACCGGTGAAGAAAGCCGCGCCCGCCAAGAAGACCGCGGCGAAGAAGACCGTGCCCGCGAAGAAGGCACCCGCCAGGAAGGCGGCGCCCAGGAAGGTCGCACCCAAACCGGCACCGTCCCCCACCGGGGGGGTCTACCGCCTCGTCCGTGCCCTCTGGCTGGGGACGGCCCACGGCGTCGGTGCGGTGTTCCGCTCCATAGGGCGCGGCGCGAAGGGCCTGGACCCCGCGCACCGCAAGGACGGCCTCGCGCTGCTGCTCCTCGGCCTCGGGCTGATCGTCGCGGCGGGCACGTGGTCGCGTCTTCAGGGCCCCGTCGGCGACCTCGTCGAGATGCTCGTCACCGGGGCCTTCGGCCGGCTCGACCTGCTCGTGCCGATACTGCTCGTCGCCGTCGGCGTCCGGCTGATCCTCTATCCGGAGAAGCCGGAGGCCAACGGCCGCATCGTCATCGGCCTGTCCGCGCTCGTCGTCGGAGTGCTGGGCCAGATCCACATCGCCTGCGGATCGCCGGGCCGCGAGGACGGTACCGCCGCCATGCAGGACGCGGGCGGGCTGATCGGCTGGGCCGCCTCCAAGCCCCTCGTCTTCACGATGGGCGAGGTGCTCGCCGTTCCGCTGCTCCTGCTGCTGACCGTCTTCGGGCTCCTGGTCGTCACGGCCACGCCGGTCAACGCCATCCCGCAGCGGCTGCGGCAGCTCGGCGTGCGGCTCGGCATCGTGGCCCCGGCGCAGGAGCCCGAGGAGGACGGCGACGACGAGCGTTACGACGAGCAGTGGCGCGACGCGCTGCCCGAGGGCTCCCGACGGTCTCCGGCCCGTGGGCCGGGGACGGACGACGTGTACGACGCGGACCCGGTCGAGGGGGAGGCGCCGGCAAGACGGCGCCGGCCGCGCAGGACCTCGGCCCAGCCCGCGATGAACCGCACCCTGGACGCCGTGGACGTGGCGGCAGCCGCCGCGGCCGCGCTCGACGGAGCGGTGATGAACGGCATGCCGCCGTCGCCGGTCGTCGCCGACCTGACGCAGGGGGTCTCCGCCGACCGTGAGCGGAGCGGCACACCGGTGCCCGGAGCCCGAGCGGCCGAGAAGGTCCCCCCGGGAGGCCGGGACGCCGGAGAGACCGCGGGCTCGCGGTCCGGCGGCGTACCCGACCTGACCAAGCCGGTCCCCGAGCGTTCCCAGCCGCTGCCAGCCCGAGCCGAGCAGCTCCAGCTCTCCGGCGACATCACCTACTCCCTGCCGTCGCTCGACCTGCTGGAGCGCGGGGGCCCCGGCAAGACGCGCAGCGCGGCCAACGACGCGGTCGTCGCGTCACTGACGACCGTCTTCACGGAGTTCAAGGTCGACGCGTCCGTCACCGGCTTCACCCGCGGACCGACGGTCACGCGGTACGAGGTGGAGCTCGGCCCGGCCGTCAAGGTCGAGCGGATCACCGCCCTCACCAAGAACATCGCGTACGCCGTCGCCAGCCCGGACGTCCGGATCATCTCCCCGATCCCGGGCAAGTCCGCGGTCGGAATCGAAATCCCCAACTCCGACCGGGAGATGGTCAACCTCGGCGACGTCCTGCGCCTCGCGGACGCGGCCGAGGACGACCACCCCATGCTGGTGGCGCTCGGCAAGAACGTCGAGGGCGGCTACGAGATGGCCAACCTCGCGAAGATGCCGCACGTCCTGGTGGCGGGGGCGACCGGCTCCGGCAAGTCCTCCTGCATCAACTGCCTGATCACCTCGGTCATGGTGCGGGCCACCCCGGAGGACGTCCGGATGGTGCTCGTCGACCCCAAGCGCGTCGAGCTCACCGCGTACGAAGGCATCCCGCACCTGATCACGCCGATCATCACCAACCCGAAGAAGGCCGCCGAGGCCCTCCAGTGGGTCGTACGCGAGATGGACCTGCGCTACGACGACCTCGCGGCGTACGGGTACCGGCACATCGACGACTTCAACCACGCCGTGCGCAGCGGCAAGGCCAAGGCCCCCGAAGGCAGCGAGCGGGAGCTCAGCCCCTACCCGTACCTGCTGGTCATCGTCGACGAGCTCGCGGACCTGATGATGGTCGCACCGCGTGACGTCGAGGACTCGATCGTCCGCATCACCCAGCTGGCGCGTGCTGCGGGCATCCATCTGGTGCTGGCCACGCAGCGTCCCTCGGTCGACGTGGTGACCGGTCTGATCAAGGCGAATGTCCCGTCCCGGCTGGCGTTCGCCACGTCCTCGCTCGCCGACAGCCGCGTCATCCTCGATCAGCCCGGTGCCGAGAAGCTCATCGGTAAGGGGGACGGGCTGTTCCTGCCGATGGGGGCGAACAAGCCGACCCGCATGCAGGGGGCCTTCGTCACCGAGGACGAGGTCGCGGCGATCGTGCAGCACTGCAAGGATCAGATGGCGCCGGTCTTCCGCGAGGACGTGGTGGTCGGTACCAAGCAGAAGAAGGAGATCGACGAGGACATCGGTGACGACCTCGATCTGCTCTGCCAGGCGGCCGAGCTCGTCGTCTCCACGCAGTTCGGCTCGACGTCCATGCTCCAGCGCAAGCTCCGGGTCGGCTTCGCGAAGGCCGGCCGGCTCATGGACCTGATGGAGTCGCGCAACATCGTCGGCCCCAGCGAGGGTTCCAAGGCGCGCGATGTCATGGTGAAACCGGACGAACTCGACGGGGTGTTGGCAGTGATCCGTGGGGAAACCGCTCCGTAGGAGTTTCGCGCGCAACCGTTTCGCCCGGTCGTACGTCAAGGTGGAGGAAGGAGTACGGGATGATCAGTTCCGGACTCCGTCCCCCGCCCTGCCCGAGGGGCTGCCCGGCGAACCCGATGGCGTACAAAGTCGTCCCTCCCGGTTGCCCCACCCTTTCGTACCACCCCTAGACTGAACATCCAGCAGGTGGCTCACGCTCGAAAGGCGCCCACGTGTCCATCGGCAACTCCCCCGAAGACGACCGGCCTTCGCTCGGTCACGCGCTCCAGCAGGCTCGAATCGCCGCAGGTCTTACGGTCGAGGAAGTCAGCAGCGCCACCCGGGTGCGCATCCCCATCGTGCACGCGATCGAGGCGGACGACTTCTCCCGCTGCGGCGGCGACGTGTACGCACGCGGTCACATCCGCATGCTCGCCCAAGCCGTCCGGCTCGACCCGGATCCGCTGATCGCGCAGTTCGACGCCGAACACGGCGGCCGTCCTGCGCCCACTCCGGCGGCGCCGCTGTTCGAGGCGGAACGGATCCGCTCCGAACCCCGTCGGCCGAACTGGACCGCGGCCATGGTCGCGGCGATCGTGGCCGTGGTCGGGTTCGTCGGCTTCACGCTGTTCAACGGCGACGACGACTCCGGCACGGCCCAGGTCGCCGAAGGTTCGACACCCGACAGGACCACTCCCGAACCCACTGCCACCAAGCCCGCCGATCCCAAGCCCGTGCCCTCCGAAAGCGCCATCGCCGCCGCCCCGCGCGACAAGGTGACGGTGAAGCTGAGCGCCACCGAGGGCAAGAGCTGGATCTCCGCCAAGGACCACAACGGACGGCTGCTCTTCGACGGGCTGCTGCTCCAGGGCGACTCCAAGACCTTCCAGGACAAGGAGCGGGTCGACCTCGTCCTCGGTGACGCCGGAGCCATCGAGCTCTTCGTCAACGGCAAGAAGGTCGACGACCGGTTCGAGCCGGGACAGGTCGAACGGCTCTCGTACACGAAGGGTGACCCCGAGGTCGGCTGACCTTGCGCCCCGCGTACTCGATCGGTGAGCATCCGGCGGCCCTGCCGGGAGCTCACCGTTCCTGTTTTCTCGTGCGCGGCACCGCTCCGCCGGTCACTCGCTGTAGCGGTGAACCCTGCACGGCAGGACGCGGTCCGGGACAAAGTAGTCTTGAGCCCATGCCCGAACGCCGTACCGTCGCCCTTGTCACTCTTGGCTGCGCCCGTAACGAGGTGGACTCGGAGGAGCTCGCAGGCCGCTTGGCAGCGGACGGCTGGGATCTCGTCGAGAACGCCTCCGACGCGGATGTCGCCGTCGTCAACACCTGTGGATTCGTCGAGGCCGCCAAGAAGGACTCCGTCGACGCCCTGCTCGAAGCCAATGATCTGAAGGATCACGGCAGAACCCAGGCCGTCGTGGCCGTCGGCTGCATGGCCGAGCGCTACGGCAAGGACCTCGCCGAGGCGCTGCCGGAAGCGGACGGAGTCCTCGGATTCGACGACTACGCCGACATCTCCGACCGCCTGCAGACCATCCTCAACGGTGGCATCCACGCCTCCCACACCCCGCGCGACCGGCGCAAGCTGCTCCCGATCAGCCCGGCCGAGCGCCAGGACGCCGCCGTCGCGCTGCCCGGGCACGCCCAGGAGATCACGCCGGCCCCCGCGGACCTGCCGGACGGCGTCGCGCCGGTCTCCGGGCCCCGGGCACCGCTGCGCCGCAGGCTGGGCACCAGCCCGGTCGCCTCGGTGAAGCTCGCGTCCGGCTGCGACCGCCGCTGTTCGTTCTGCGCCATTCCCTCCTTCCGCGGTTCCTTCATCTCCCGGCGCCCCTCGGACGTGCTGGGCGAGACGCGCTGGCTCGCTGAGCAGGGCGTCAAGGAGGTCATGCTGGTCTCCGAGAACAACACGTCGTACGGCAAGGACCTCGGTGACATCAGGCTCCTGGAGACCCTGCTGCCCGAGCTCGCCGACGTCGACGGCATCGAGCGGATCCGGGTCAGCTACCTGCAGCCCGCGGAGATGCGCCCGGGGCTGATCGACGTACTGACCTCGACCCCGAAGGTCGCGCCCTACTTCGACCTCTCCTTCCAGCACTCCGCCCCCGGCGTGCTCCGGGCGATGCGCAGGTTCGGCGACACGGACCGCTTCCTGGAGCTCCTGGACACCATCCGCGGCAAGGCGCCGCAGGCCGGGGCCCGGTCGAACTTCATCGTGGGCTTCCCGGGGGAGACCGAGGCGGACCTCGCCGAGCTGGAGCGCTTCCTGACCGGAGCGCGGCTGGACGCCATCGGTGTCTTCGGTTACTCCGACGAGGAGGGCACCGAGGCCGTCGGATACGAGAACAAGCTCGACGCCGACGTCATCGCCGAACGCCTCGCCCACATCTCGCAGCTGGCCGAGGAGCTCACCTCGCAGCGTGCCGAGGAGCGGGTCGGCGAGACGCTCCAGGTCCTCGTCGAATCCGTGGAGTCCGACGAGGACGGAGAGGTCGCGGTGGGCCGCGCCGCCCACCAGGCACCGGAAACGGACGGCCATGTCGTCTTCACCACACGCGAGGGACTCGTGCCGGGCCTTATGGTCGAGGCAAAGGCAGTGGGCACCGAGGGAGTGGACCTCGTGGCCGAACACCACGAGCTTGCGGAGGCAGCCAGATGACGGGAGCCCCGGCATCCGCGGCAGGCGGCTCCGGCGCGACGCCGGTACCCCGCGGCGGCATGCTGGGCGCGGGAGCCGTCAATCAGGCCGGCCTGTGGAACATCGCCAACATCCTCACCATGGTGCGGCTGCTGCTGGTCCCGGGCTTCGTCATGCTGCTCCTGCACGACGGCGGTTACGACCCGGTCTGGCGTTCGTTCGCCTGGGCGGCCTTCGCCGTCGCGATGATCACGGACCTCTTCGACGGTCATCTCGCACGCGCGTACAACCTCGTCACGGACTTCGGGAAGATCGCCGACCCGATCGCCGACAAAGCGATCATGGGCGCGGCCCTGATCGCCCTGTCCTCGCTCGGGGATCTTCCGTGGTGGATCACCGGAGTGATCCTCTTCCGTGAGCTCGGCATCACGCTCATGCGGTTCTGGGTCATCCGGCACGCGGTGATCCCGGCCAGTCGCGGCGGCAAGGTGAAGACGCTGGCGCAGGGCACGGCCGTCGGCATGTACGTCCTGGTACTGACCGGGCCGTTGGCCACCCTCCGCTTCTGGGTGATGCTGGCCGCCGTCGCGCTGACGGTGGTCACGGGTCTCGACTACGTGCGCCAGGCCGTCGTGCTGCGCCGCAAGGGTCTCGCCGCGGAGCGCGCCGCGGCCAGGGAAGGGATCGCGGCGGCGGCGGACGCCGGCGACGCGGGCCCGATCGCGGGTATGGGCGCGGGCGGCGCTGCGGGTGACGCGGGCCCGGTCGTGGGCACGTCCGCGAGCCACGCCGTCGGCGAAGGCGTCGTGGAGCCCGTCGCTGGGGCCCGGGGTGCGGCGGAGGCCGACCGGTGACGTCCGGAGCGGCCCGGGTGCTGCGGCGGCTGCAGGAGCGCGGTGAGACGCTCGCCGTCGCCGAATCCCTCACGGGCGGTCTGGTGGCCGCGGAGCTGACGTCGGTGCCCGGAGCCTCGCGGTCGTTCCGCGGGTCCGTCACGGCCTACGCAACGCCCCTCAAGCGGGACCTGCTGGGCGTCGACGGGGCCCTGCTCGCCGAACGGGGTGCGGTCGACCCGGATGTCGCGCTCGCGATGGCGGCCGGCGTACGGCGGGCCCTGGGAGCGGACTGGGGTGTGTCGACCACCGGTGTCGCCGGCCCCGATCCGCAGGACGGCAAGGCCGTCGGCACGGTCCACGTGGCCGTTTCCGGGCCGGGAGGCGTGCGGAAAGTCGCCGAGCTGAGGTTGAACGGTGGGCGGACGGACATCCGTAGAGAGAGTGTGCGGAGCCTGCTCGAACTGCTCTCCGGCGAACTCGGCGAAAATGCGGGGGCACAGGATACGGAACAGAACGGGGGGAATTGATGTTTGCAGCCCTGAGTGAACACGACATCGCTCCCCGCACGGCCGCAGCGCAAGGCGGTACGGTGGGGCGTGAAGGATGCGGCTACGCGGTCCGAGGAGGGAGCCACCGATGATTCTGCTCCGTCGCCTGCTTGGTGACGTGCTGCGTCGGCAGCGCCAGCGCCAAGGCCGTACTCTGCGCGAAGTCTCCTCGTCCGCCCGAGTCTCGCTCGGCTATCTCTCCGAGGTGGAGCGGGGGCAGAAGGAGGCATCCTCCGAGCTGCTCTCCGCCATTTGCGACGCGCTTGACGTACGGATGTCCGAGCTCATGCGTGAAGTGAGCGATGAACTGTCCCTGGCCGAGCTGGCCGAGTCGGCAGCAGCCAGCGACCCGGTGCCCGTGCCGGTGCGCCCCATGCTCAATTCGGTCTCCGTGGCGTCGGTGGCAGGTGTGCCGACGGGACGGGTGACCATCAAGGCGCCCGCGGAAGCGGTGGATGTCGTCGCCGCCTGACCTGCGCGGTTCATGGTGAACCGAGAGCCCCGGCCGGCCCCTCATGGGGTCGGCCGGGGCTCTCGGCATTCCGGGTGTGTGCGCGGGCGGACGCCGGGCAGGCGTGGGTGTGAGGCCTGGTGGCGTGGCCGGGTCGGCCCCTCCGGCACGCCACTCGAATGACCGTTTTGCGTTGTATATGCCATCGTGGACGGGTGGTAGGCCGAACAGCTATCTGATCGGAGAAGTGCATGTCTGTCGTGAAGAGCCCACTGTCCGAAGGCGACCGCAAGGTTGTGGGAGACGCCCTCCAAGGAGCTCTGGTCGACCTGATCGACCTCTCCCTGGCGGCCAAGCAGGTCCATTGGAATGTGGTCGGCCCGCGCTTCCGGTCCGTGCACCTTCAGCTCGACGAGGTCGTGGACACGGCGCGGCAGCACTCGGACACCGTCGCGGAGAGGGCCTCCGCGATCGGCGTCAATCCGGACGGGCGGTCCCGCACCCTCGCGAAGACCACGGCCATCGATTCCGTGCCTGACGGCTGGATCAAGGACGTGGACGCGGTACGGGCCCTCGTGGACGCCCTCCGTGTGGTGATCGACCGCATGAGGGAGCGCATCGAGGTGACCGCCGAGCCCGACCCCGTCAGCCAGGACATCCTGATCACGCTGACGGCGGACCTGGAGAAGCACGCGTGGATGTTCCAGGCGGAGAGCGCCTGACCGTCCGCCCCACCGACCACCCGACCAGCGAGCGAGGAGCAGAAGATGACCGACGACAACACCGTGGACAAGCTCAAGGGCAAGGCGAAGGAAGCGACCGGCAAGCTCACCGGGGACCGGCGCAAGGAGTCCGAGGGCAAGACCGATCAGGCCAAGGCCAAGGCCGGAGGCGCGATGGACGAGGCCGGTGAACGCGCCAAGGGCATGAAGGACTCGCTGACCGACGACGACGGGCGTTAGGGCCGCCGGACGACGGGCGTCAGGGCCTTCAAGGGTCTCGCCCGGTCGCACGGTTGCCGTGCCCCCGCCTTTTCCCGAGGCGGGGGCACAGCCATGGGATGCGGACGACGCAGGATGCAGGCGGAGGGGTCCCGGGGGAAACTGCGTGAAGGGCCGCGGTTCACCCGCTCCAGGACGGCCCCGGGAAAGAGCGTGCGACGTCGTCCTGTTCGCGCCCGTACGCCGGACAGTGCACCGATGCGCCCCTCCCACGAAGAGATCGTGCCGTACGGGCATCGGCCGGAGGAGGCAGTCATGGTGCGCCGATGGGTGCCGCTGCTCGTCCTGGGCGGCGTGTGGTGGTGGGCGGTGCTGCGGCTGCTGCTGGAGCCGCAGCACGCGGGCCTCGTCGAGGGCGCGGTGGCCGCGGGCGGGTGGGGTCTGAGCCTGCTGCCCGTACACGTCGCGGCGACCGGACGGCCCGCGCGCCCGCCCGCGCGGGCCGATGGCGGGCCGGCGCAGGGCGGTGGCGGCGCCTCCGCGCCCGGTGCTCACGGCGGGCCCGGGCCGGAGCGGCCGGACTCCTGACGGAGCGCGGCTCCCAGGGACTCTCAAGCGGTGGGCCCCGACTGGCACCGCGGACACCAGTAGGTGGGGCGGTAGTCCTGGTCCGCCTTGCGGATCGGCGTGCGACAGCGCAGGCAGGGCCGGCGGCCGCGGCCGTAGACGAACAGCCGCTCGTGCGTGCGGCCCCGGCCGTAGGCGGCGGTGGGGCCCGTCGTGGTCCGGTCGGGGCGGTCACGGTTGGCTTCCAGGAGCTGTTTGGCGGTGCCGACCAGACGTGTGGCCAGCGGCAGGGCGAGCTCGCCCACCGGCAGCCAGGGCGTGACACGGGCCATGAAGCAGAGCTCACACTTGTAGACATTGCCGATACCGGCCAGATTGCGCTGGTCCAGCAGCGCCTCGCCCAGGGGGCGCCCGGGCTCCGCGAGGAGATTGCGCAGGGCGGTGTCCGGATCCCAGCCGGGCCCCAGCAGATCGGGACCGAGGTGGCCGACGACCTGTTCCTCGTCCTTGGTGCGGAGGAGCTCGAGAACGGGGAGGCGATAGCCGACGGCGGTGCGCTCCGCGGTGCCCAGCACGGCCCGGATCTGGTGGTCGGGTCCGCCCCGCCAGCGTTCGCCCGGGCCGTAGACGCGCCAGGCACCGTCCATGCGCAGATGGCTGTGGAGGGTGAGACCGTCCTCGATGCGGGTGAGGAGGTGCTTGCCGCGTGCGGTGACATCGAGGACGGTCCGGCCGGTCAGGTCGGCCAGGGCGAACCGGGGCACCCGCAGATCGGAGCGGGTCAGCACATGACCCGCGAGCGCCGTGTCGAGACGCTTGGCGGTCTGCAGGACGGTGTCACCTTCGGGCATGCCTCCATGATGCGCGGCCCGGGGCCGTACGGGGCGGGCGACAGCCCGGCCGGCCCCGGGCAGGCACCCCGCACGGGCTCAGGCGCGCAGACGCAGCCCTCTCGGAGTGGCGAGGAAGCCGGCAGCCTCCAGGGTGCGCCCCAGGGGGGAGGTGAGGGACGAGACGCCGTTGGTGCGCTCCACGGTGACCGTGCCGAGCATTCCCGCGCGGGCCGCCGACGCGAGTGCCTCGGCCGCCGCGACGAGTGCCGGATCAGCGGGGTCGGCCGGCCAGGCCAGCAGCGTCTTGCCGCCGCGCTCCATGTACAGCGTCAGCTCGCCGTCGACCAGGACGACCAGTGCTCCCGCCTTGCGGCCCGGCTTGTGCCCCGCGCCGTCGGGGGGCTCGGGCCAGGACAGCGCGGCGCCGTACGCGTTGGCCGGATCGGCGGCCGCGAGGACCAGTGCCCGGGGGGCCGTGCCGGGGTCGGTGCGGTCGCGGGCGGTGGATGCGGCCCTCAGCCGGTCCACGGCGCCGTCCATCGCGAACTGTGCGGCTCCCAGGCCCTCGACGACGTACCCGCGGCGCGCCTGACCGCTGTCCTCGAACGCGGCGAGGATGCGGTACGTCGCGGAGAACCCGCCCTCGACACCCTCCGCCTGCACCGCGCCGCGTGTCACCACCCCGTGGCGGTCGAGGAGTGTCCTGGCCAGCGCGTGCGCGCGGTGGGTCGGTTCGGGCTCCGCCGGGGGCAGCAGGGACCACCGGCCCGACACGGTCGGCGGGCCGGTGCGGGAGGCGGTACGGGCGGCCGCGGTCAGCGACCCGTAACGGCCGCGCGGCACATTGCGCTTCGCGCGGTGTGCGGTCGCGCCCGCCGTGCGGCCCGAGCCGAGGAGCGAACGCAGCGGGGCGAGGGTGTCGTTGGTGAGGCGGCCGGACCAGACCAGGTCCCAGAGGACGTCGGCCAGTTGGGGGTCCGTACTGTCCGGGTGGGTGGTGGCGCGCACCTGGTCGGCGATCTGCCGGAAGAAGAGGCCGTACCCCCCGGAGAGGACCGCGAGGACCGATTCGTGCAGCGCGGTCTCCTCCAGCGGATGGGGCGGCGGCAGGAGCAGCGGTGCGCTGTCGGCGAGGTAGAGGGACAGCCAGCCGTCCTTCCCGGGGAGCGAGCCCGAACCGGCCCAGACGACCTCGCCCGTGGTCGTGAGCTCGTCGAGCAGCGCGGGGGAGTACCCGGCGACCCGGCTCGGCAGGATCAGCTTCTCCAGGGCCGACGCGGGGACCGGGGCGCCCTGCAACTGCTCGATGGCCCGGGCCAGCCCGTCGATCCCGCGCAGGCTGTTGTCGCCGAGGTGCTGCCACTGGGGCAGGAAGCCCGCCAGTGCGGCGGGTGGCACCGGCTCCAGCTCCTGGCGGAGCGCGGCGAGCGACCGGCGGCGCAGGCGCCGCAGCACTGTGGCGTCGCACCACTCCTGGCCGATGCCCGCGGGATGGAACTCTCCCTGGACGACGCGGCCCGATGCGGCGAGCCGCTGCAGCGCACCCTCCGTGACGGCGGCACCGAGGCCGAAGCGGCTCGCGGCGCGGGTGGTGGTGAACGGGCCGTGCGTGCGGGCATGACGGGCGAGGAGGTCGCCGAGCGGATCCTTCACCGGCTCGGTGAAGGCCTCGGGAACGCCCACGGGCAGCGCGGTACCGAGCGCGTCCCGCAGCCGGCCCGCGTCCTCGATGGCCGCCCAGTGGGGGGATCCGCCGATGCGCACCCGGATGGCCCGCCGGGCCGTCTCCAGCTCCTGCGCCCACTGCGGCTCGGCACCGCGCTCGGCCAGCTCGGCGTCGGTCAGCGGGCCGAGCACACGCAGGAGATCGGCCACTCCCTCGACGTCCTTGATCCGCCTGTCCTCGGTCAGCCACTGCAGTTCCCGCTCCAGCTCGCCGAGGACATCGGCGTCGAGCAGCTCGCGGAGCTCCGCCTGGCCGAGCAGCTCGGCCAGCAGATGGGAGTCGAGCGAGAGCGCGGCGGCCCGCCGTTCGGCGAGCGGGGAGTCGCCCTCGTACAGGAACTGTGCGACGTAGCCGAAGAGGAGCGAGCGGGCGAAAGGCGAGGGCTCGGGGGTGGTCACCTCGACCAGGCGGATGCGGCGCGCCTCCAGGTCGCCCATCAGTTCCGTGAGACCGGGGACGTCGAAGACGTCCTGGAGACACTCCCGGACCGCCTCCAGGACGATCGGGAAGGAACCGAACTCGGAGGCCACCTGCAGCAGCTGGGACGCGCGCTGCCGCTGCTGCCAGAGCGGGGTGCGCTTTCCGGGACTGCGCCGGGGCAGCAGCAGGGCGCGCGCGGCGCATTCGCGGAACCGGGAGGCGAACAGGGCCGAACCGCCGACCTGTTCGGTGACGACCTGGCTGATCTCCCCCTTGTCGAAGACCACGTCGGCGGCGCTGACGGGCGGCTGGTCGCTGTCGTAGCCGCCGCCGGGGAAGACCTGTCCCGGTTCGGAGCGCCCGGGAGCAGGCTCCTCCTCCCCGCCCGTATCCGCCGGTGCGGGATCGAAGTCGAGGAGATCCAGACCCATCAGATCGGCGTCGGGCAGCCGCAGCACGATGCCGTCGTCCGCGTGCATGACCTGCGCGTCCATGCCGTACCGCTCGCTGAGCCGGGCGGACAGGGCGAGTGCCCACGGGGCGTGCACCTGGGCGCCGAACGGCGAATGCACCACGACCCGCCAGTCACCCAGCTCGTCGCGGAAGCGCTCGACGAGGATCGTCCGGTCGTCGGGGACGTGGCCGCAGGCACGTCGCTGCTCGTCCAGGTACGACAGGATGTTCTCCGCAGCCCACGCGTCGAGGCCCGCGGCGAGCAACCGGAGCCGGGCGTCCTCGGGGGAGAGCCCGCCGATCTCCCGCAGGAACGCGCCCAGGGCACGGCCCAGCTCCAGCGGGCGGCCCAGCTGGTCGCCCTTCCAGAACGGCAGCCGTCCCGGGACACCGGGGGCCGGCGTGACCAGGACCCGGTCCCTGGTGATGTCCTCGATCCGCCAGGACGTCGTACCCAGCGTGAAGACGTCGCCGACCCGCGACTCGTAGACCATCTCCTCGTCCAGCTCACCGACCCGCCCGCCGCCCTTCTTCGGGTCGGACCCCGCCAGGAAGACGCCGAAGAGGCCGCGGTCGGGAATGGTGCCGCCCGAGGTGACGGCGAGCCGCTGGGCGCCAGGGCGGCCCGTGACCGTACCGGAGACGCGGTCCCACACCACGCGGGGGCGCAACTCCGCGAAGGCGTCGGACGGATAGCGTCCGGCGAGCATGTCGAGCACGGCGGTGAACGCGGATTCGGGGAGTGAGGCGAACGGCGCGGCCCGGCGGACGAGGGCCAGCAGGTCGTCCGCCTGCCGACTGTCGAGCGCGACCACGGCGACGATCTGCTGGGCGAGGACGTCCAGCGGGTTGGACGGGATCCGCAGTGCCTCGATGGCACCCACGCGCATCCGTTCGGTGACGACGGCGGCCTGGATCAGGTCGCCCCGGTACTTGGGGAAGACCACACCGGTGGACACCGCACCCACTTGGTGGCCGGCCCGGCCCACCCGCTGCAGCCCCGAGGCGACGGACGGTGGCGACTCGACCTGGATCACCAGGTCGACCGCGCCCATGTCGATGCCCAGCTCCAGACTCGACGTGGCGACCACGGCGGGCAGCCGGCCCGCCTTGAGGTCCTCCTCGACCTGGGAGCGCTGCTCCTTGGAGACCGAGCCGTGGTGCGCGCGGGCGAGCAGCGCGGGCGCTCCCTTGGCCGCTCCGGACTGAGCCATGATCTCGGCGGGGGAGTGGGCCTCGGGCAGCGGTCCGACGGACGTCTCCTCCTCGAAGGCCTTGCCCGTCGCCCGCTCGTACGCGATCTCGTTGAGCCGGTTGCACAGGCGCTCCGCCAGCCGCCGTGAATTCGCGAACACGATCGTGGAGCGGTGCGCCTGGACGAGATCGGCGATGCGCTCCTCGACGTGCGGCCAGATGGACGGCTTCTCCGCCTCGCCCGTCCCGCCGTCGGTGGCCGGGGAGCCGCCCAGCTCGCCGAGATCCTCCACCGGGACGACGACGGACAGGTCGAACTCCTTGGCCGACGGGGGCTGGACGATCTCCACCCTGCGCTGCGGCGACAGGAACCGTGCCACCTCGTCGACCGGGCGGACCGTCGCCGACAGCCCGATACGCCGGGCGGGGCGCGGCAGCAGCTCGTCCAGACGCTCCAGGGAGACGGCGAGGTGGGCACCGCGCTTCGTGCCCGCGACGGCGTGCACCTCGTCCAGGATCACCGTCTCGACCCCCGCCAGCGCCTCCCGGGCCGAGGAGGTGAGCATCAGGAACAGCGATTCCGGAGTGGTGATGAGGATGTCCGGGGGCCTGGTCGCCATCGAGCGCCGCTCGGCCGGAGGGGTGTCGCCGGAGCGGATTCCCACCCGCACCTCCGGCTCGGGCATGCCCAGCCGCACCGACTCCTGGCGGATGCCCGTCAGCGGCGAGCGCAGATTGCGCTCCACATCGACCGCGAGCGCCTTCATGGGTGACACGTACAGCACGCGGCAGCGCTTCTTCGCCTCCGCGGGCGGCGGCACCGCTGCCAGCCGGTCCAGCGAGGCGAGGAAGGCGGCCAGCGTCTTCCCGGAACCGGTCGGGGCGACGACCAGCACGTCGGAACCCTCGCCGATGGCCTGCCAGGCGCCCTCCTGCGCCGCGGTGGGCGCGTCGAAGGCGCCCGTGAACCAGCTGCGGGTAGCGGGTGAGAACGAGTCGAGTGCGGAACCGGCCATGCCACCCATCGTGCACCCCGGCACTGACAACGGCCGGTGACGTGCCCGGCGCTCACCGGCCCGAACTGCGGGCAGGTGCCCGGACCTGCGGGAATGTCCGAATGGCGGCAACGGACCGCCGAATGAGTGGGGGATGCGCGGGCACTGCGCGCGGCCCCCACCCCGGAGGTGAGGTGCCTTCCTCCGGGCCGGGCACCCGCCCGTCGCGCTGCTGGGGCCCTCGAGAAGCCGTACGGGATGCTCCGGACACCTGCCTCACGGGAACGCTCCCCGGCCCGGCCCGGCCCGGCCCGGACGCCGGTCGCGGTTCAGCGGAGACCGCGTCCGTACGCCCGGAGTGTCTGCAGGGCCTTGAGCGTCACGATCGGGCGCCCCTCCAGGGCCGTGCCGGGCGCCCACTGCCGCCAGCCGACCGGCCAGCCGCCGTCGGCCTGCTGCTCGTCCGCCAGGTGGTCCAGGCTGGTCTGCAGCTCGGCGTCGCTGAACCACCGGCGCGCGAAAGACCCGGGGGTGCGGGCGTAGTCGTAAGGGAAGTGGTGTTCCCCCGGCGCGTAACCCGGTGCCACCGGGTACTCGTCCCGCCGCCGCGGATCCAGCACCACCAGGTGCTGCTCACGGACCAGATGCCCCAGCCGGTCGGCAGCCGCTTCGGCACGGGCCCGGTCCGGGACGCCGTCCAGGAACGCGATCGCCGCCTCGATCTCGTACGGGTGCGACTGCTCCAGCGCGTCGACGGCGGCCCAGCAGAAGTCGGTGGCGCGGAACAGCCAGGCGTGCCACACCCGGTTGCGGTGCAGCAGTCCGACCACGGGCCCCGTCGTCAGCAGCTCGGCGGGCGGGTTGTCGACGACCGGGATGAAGGGGGCTGCGGGGTAGCCGCGCTGCGAGGGGTGCAGTGCGGGCAGCGCTCCTTCCTTCGTCGACACGGCGGTCAGATAGCGGCAGATCCGTTCGACGCGCAGGCCGCCGCAACGACCGATCGAGTCGAGGACGCTCAGGGCGTGCGCGGTGTGCAGGGGCTGGCTCACCGGCCCGCGGAGATCGGGTTCCAGTGCGTGGCCGTAACCGCCGTCATCGTTCAGATGGGCGGCGAGGGCTGTCTCGACGGCGTCCGCGCTCCCCTCGAGGAAGAGATGGGCGAACCGCCGCTGCTCGAGGACACGGGCGGTGAGCCAGATGAACTGCTCGGCGCGGGCGAGGGTGTTTGCTCCGGTTCCAGCCATGGACCGACCGTAGAGGGCGAAGCACCGCCCGCAGGGCCCACCCGGCTCGGCTGCACTCTCAGGGGCGGGATACTGGAGGCATGCGGTTGACGATTTTCTGGGAGCGGATGGCGGACCACTTCGGTGAGGGGTACGCGGATTCCTTCGCACGCGACCATGTGATGGCCGAGCTCGGCGGCCGCACGGTGCACGAGGCACTGGCCGCGGGCTGGGAGGCCAAGGACGTCTGGCGCGGCGTCTGTTCGGCGGTCGGTATTCCGGCGGACAGGCGCTGAGCACCGCGATCCCGGCAGACGGGGGACAGGATGTACCAGCAGTGAGCGAGACTTCTCCCGTGGCACCGACAGACGAGACCGCTCAGACCCAGCCGCCCGCCTCACCGCCCGTCCCGCCGGCTGCTCCACCCAACCCGCCGCCCGGCACCGGTCCTGTCCGTATGCCCGGCTGGCTGCCGCGGGCCATGGTCATGGCGCTGGCGCTCTACGGTGTCTTCCAGCTGGGCAGCTGGGCCTTCTACCAGCTCATCGGACTGCTGACCAACGTCCTCATCGCCTTCTTCCTGGCGCTGGCCATCGAGCCGGCGGTGGGCCGCATGGCGGGACGCGGGATGCGGCGGGGGCTCGCCACCTTCCTCGTCTTCCTCGCTGTGC
Source organism: Streptomyces clavifer (assembly GCF_036345975.1). Classification (NCBI taxonomy): domain Bacteria; kingdom Bacillati; phylum Actinomycetota; class Actinomycetes; order Kitasatosporales; family Streptomycetaceae; genus Streptomyces; species Streptomyces clavifer. The sequence goes on from NZ_CP107793.1 coordinate 5,569,549, forward strand.
TGATCGCCGGGGTCGGCTTCGTCGTCATGCTCGGCTCGATGCTCGCCGGTCAGATCATCGACATGGTCGAGGAGTTCCCCAAGTACCTCGACTCGGTGATCAACTGGGTCAACCAGACCTTCCGCACCGAGCTCTCCCGGGTCGAGGTGCAGGACAGCCTGCTGCACTCCGACTGGCTCCAGAAGTACGTGCAGAACAGTGCGACCGGTGTGCTCGACGTCTCCACCACCGTGCTCGGCGGACTGTTCCGGCTGCTGATGATCTTCCTGTTCTCGTTCTACTTCGCTGCCGACGGCCCCCGGCTGCGGCGGGCCCTGTGCTCCGTGCTGCCGCCCTCCCGGCAGACCGAGGTGCTGCGCGCCTGGGAGATCGCGGTGGACAAGACCGGCGGCTACATATACTCGCGCGGACTGATGGCGCTGATCTCCGGTGCGGCGCACTACATCCTGCTGGTGGTCCTCGGCGTGCCCTACGCGCCGGCGCTCGCGGTCTGGGTCGGCCTCGTCTCGCAGTTCATTCCCACGATCGGTACGTACCTGGCCGGTGCGTTGCCGATGCTGATCGCCTTCACCGTCAACCCCTGGTACGCACTGTGGGTTCTCGGTTTCGTCGTGGTCTACCAGCAGTTCGAGAACTACGTGCTGCAGCCGAAGCTCACGTCCAAGACGGTCGACATCCACCCCGCGGTCGCCTTCGGATCGGTGGTCGCGGGCACCGCGCTGATGGGGGCCGTGGGGGCCCTGATCGCCATCCCGGCCGTCGCGACGCTGCAGGCGTTCCTGGGCGTGTACGTGAAGCGCTACGACGTGACGGACGACCCGAGGGTGCAGGGGGCCCACCAGCGGCGCCGCGGCGAGCCGGTACTGAGACGGATCCGCAGGGCGGTCGGGGGCAACCGGGAACGCTGAGCCGGGACCGGCTCGGCGATCTCGCATGACATCGGCCGGCGGCCCGGACCCTCGGTCTCGGTGACGCGTCTCAGGGCTCCGGGGCGTCCGCCGTCCGGATCGGCGATTCGCGGGTCCGCACCGGCTGTGCGCTCGACAGCGACTGCGCGTACCGGTGCGCCGCCTCCTGCCTCCTGCCCCCGTGCGGTCGTCGCCCGCCCGGCGCACGCGGGTACGCGGAGACGGCGGAGCGAGCCGAAAAGTGACGGGATCACGCCGGTCTGCTCGGTGGCCGCCGCAGGCTTCGCCTCCTTGGCCACCGCCTGTTCGCCGAGGTGCGCGGTGGTCGCCCCGACGGCCTCCCGCCGGTCCGTCTCCGATCACACGGAGTCGCTCGTGCGTCCCGTTGACGTACGCGGTGGTACCGGCCCCGTCCTCGGGCGGACGGCGATGCCGTCGGCACCGCGTGCGTGTCCTCGGCGCCGGGCGTGGTCTCCTCCGGCTGGTCGCGCGGACCGCCCGGATCACTCGGAGATGTCGTCGCCCTCCTCGTCGCCATGGCCACGGGGAGGGCGGTGATGTGCCCGCCTTTGCTCGGCGAGATCGTGCTCGTGTCACGTTATAAGGCGATATTCTCGACTGCGTCGACCGGGTATCCCGCTCGCCGAGGCCCCGTGTGGTGCGCTTGACACCAAAATCGAACATCCATTCTTATGGAATTCCGGCCGGGTTTTTCCGGTCCCGGCCGCGGAGTTGTCCACAGGCCGGGAGGACGTCGATGCCCATTGTCAGTGGCAGGGGTTAGCGTCTGTGACGTGAAGCGATCGACTCAAGCAAATCGGGTGGAACCCATGGCAGGAACCGACCGCGAGAAGGCGTTGGACGCCGCACTCGCACAGATTGAACGGCAATTCGGCAAGGGCGCGGTCATGCGCCTCGGCGAGCGGCCGAACGAGCCGATCGAGGTGATCCCCACCGGATCGACCGCGCTCGACGTGGCGCTCGGCGTCGGCGGTCTGCCGCGCGGCCGTGTGGTGGAGGTGTACGGGCCGGAGTCCTCCGGTAAGACCACGCTGACGCTGCACGCCGTGGCGAACGCGCAGAAGCTCGGCGGATCGGTGGCCTTCATCGACGCGGAGCACGCTCTCGACCCCGAGTACGCGAAGAAGCTCGGCGTCGACATCGACAACCTCATCCTGTCGCAGCCGGACAACGGCGAACAGGCGCTGGAGATCGTGGACATGCTGGTCCGCTCCGGTGCGCTGGACCTGATCGTCATCGACTCCGTGGCGGCCCTGGTGCCCCGTGCGGAGATCGAGGGCGAGATGGGTGACTCGCACGTGGGTCTGCAGGCCCGTCTGATGAGCCAGGCGCTCCGGAAGATCACCAGCGCGCTCAACCAGTCCAAGACCACCGCGATCTTCATCAACCAGCTCCGCGAGAAGATCGGTGTGATGTTCGGCTCGCCGGAGACCACCACCGGTGGCCGGGCGCTGAAGTTCTACGCCTCGGTGCGTCTGGACATCCGCCGGATCGAGACGCTCAAGGACGGAACCGACGCGGTCGGCAACCGCACCCGCGTCAAGGTCGTCAAGAACAAGGTCGCGCCGCCGTTCAAGCAGGCCGAGTTCGACATCCTCTACGGCCAGGGCATCAGCCGCGAGGGCGGCCTGATCGACATGGGCGTGGACCACGGCTTCGTCCGCAAGGCCGGCGCCTGGTACACGTACGAGGGCGACCAGCTCGGCCAGGGCAAGGAGAACGCCCGCAACTTCCTCAAGGACAACCCCGATCTCGCGAATGAGATCGAGAAGAAGATCCTGGAGAAGCTCGGCATCGGCGTCCGTCCGGCGGACCCGGCGGAGGCAGCACCCGCCACCGCCGATGCGCCGGCGGCAGGTGCGGACGGTGCGGCGAAGTCGGTGCCCGCTCCCGCGGCCAAGGCCAAGCCCACCAAGACCGCGGCGGCCAAGAGTTAGGCCGTGACGCGTCGAACGGAGTGGTCGGGCACCGACCTGGGGGCGGTTCCCGGCCCGGGATCCACCGCAGAGCCCACCGAAGGCTCCACGGGACCCGGCCGGGGGGCCGGGTTCGGCGAGGGGGCGGGCCGTCGTTCCCGCTCCCGATCCAGAAGCAGCGGTTCCCCCTCTTCGTCGAGGGCCGAGAAGGGGGAACCGCAAGACCCGGTCGAGCAGGCGCGCAACATCTGTCTGAGGCTGCTCACCGGGACCCCGCGGACCCGTAAACAGCTCGCCGACGCCCTGCGCAAGCGGGAGATCCCCGATGAGGCGGCGGAGGAAGTGCTGTCGCGGTTCGTGGACGTCGGGCTGATCGACGACGCGGCGTTCGCGGACGCCTGGGTCGAGTCCCGGCACCACGGGAGAGGGCTGGCCCGTCGCGCCCTCGTGCGCGAGCTCCGCACCAAGGGCGTGGACTCCGCGGTGATCGACGAGGCGGTGGGGCAGCTCGCCCCGGAGCAGGAGGAGGAGACCGCCAGGGAGCTGGTCGCGCGCAAGCTCCGCTCCACGCGCGGTCTGGACCGTGACAAGCGTCTGCGCCGGCTGGCGGGCATGCTCGCCCGCAAGGGATACGGGGAGGGGATGGCCCTGCGCGTGGTGCGGCAGGCACTCGAGGCGGAGGGCGAGGACACGGAAGGGCTGGACGAGCCGTTCTGAGGGGCCACGGAGTAGCAGCGCCACAGGGGGAGCCGAAGGTCCGCCGCGGGGGAGGGCGGACGGGGCGGCGGTACGGGGAAGACGCGCTGGGCGGTGGGACGGGCAGGACGGGGCGGGTGCAGCGGTGACGGAGGGGGTCACCGCTGCCCGCCGGTGGCTCGTCCGCCCGCCGTCCGGCCGGGGAGGGGTCGCGGCGGACCGGCGCCCCAGGACCGGGCCGCGGAACGGGCTGTTCGCCGCGCGCCGCGTCCCCCGCGGTCCCGCAGGGGACGCGCGGTTCCTCAGTGTCCCGCCAGGGACGCGCGGCGGATCGTGGAGTCGAGCAGCGACAGTGCCTCCGGGGCGGTGCGGCCGGGATGCCGGTTCCACGGACCGATCATTCCGGTCCAGCCCCGTGAGCGCAGTTCGGTGATCATCCATGCGCCGGCCCGGTCCACGGTGTCGAGCGAGCCGTAGCCGAGCCTGTGCGCGGTCAGCATGGCTCCGCACAGGCACCGTGCGCCGCGGGCGTTGCGGAGCCGGTACGGGGTGTTCTGCCAGCCCCACTCGGTCAGGATCTGCCGCGCGTAGCCGAGATGGACGGACGGACGCACATCCGGCTGCCCGACGCGGCGCCATGCGTGGAGGTGCTCGGGCAGGACCGCGCCGAGCCGCCCGGGGAGCCGGCGTTCTCCGGCGGACCGGGCGGGCAGCGCCCGCAGGGACTCGTCGATCAGCCGGTCGACGGGCACGGTCAGCAGATTCCGCCAGTCGGCCGGAGGCTGCGATGGAGTCGCCGCCGGCCGCTGCGGGTCCGGGGCGGGGAGGACCGGCTCGGGTGTGGTGTGCTCCCAGCCCGAGACGATCTGCTGCCACGCCTCCGAGTCGTGGAGCCGGGAGGCCTGGGCGTCGAGCTGGTCGGGGCTGGGGCGAACGGTTTCCATCGGCGCGACATCTCCGTACATTCCGATCCTCAATGATGAGGTGAATGTCCGTCGCGCGGCGGGATCGCTCCACCGGGGAGCGGCGTTCGGGTGTGTCAGTGGGTCATTCGGCCCTGCCCGGGATCGGAAGGGCGACCGGTAGTCCCGCCGCGCGCCAGGCCTGGAAGCCGCCGATCAGATCCGTGGCCCTGCGAAGCCCCAGCTGACGCAGGGACGCGACCGCGAGACTCGACGCGTACCCCTCGTTGCAGATCACCACGACCGGTAGATCATGGCTCACCGCCTCCGGGGCGCGGTGGCTGCCCAGCGGGTCGAGCCGCCACTCCAGCTCGTTGCGCTCGATGACCAGCGCCCCGGGAATCAGGCCGTCCTTCTCACGAAGGGCCGCGTACCGGATGTCCACCAGCAGCGCTCCCTCTGCTGCAGCGGCAGCGGCCTCCGCCGGGGCGATCCGTTCGTAGCCGGCCCGGGTCCGTTCCAGCAGTTCGTCGATCCCGACCCGCTCCACACCGTCCTGGGTGCCGCTCACTGCCAGTCCTCCGGGCGCTCGGTCTGCTCCAGGCGGAGCACCGCACCCACGCGGCTGTACCGGCGGATCAGCGGCAGGGGCGGGTAGTAGGCGTGTACGGAGACGGCGTGCTCCTGGCCGGATGCGTTCAGCACCTCGTGCACATGGTGCCGTCCGAACGCCCTGCCCCGTCCCGTCGTCAGCTCCCGGGTGCGGTCGATGCCCTCGTTCAGCTCGAGGGTCTTCCAGCCGTCGGCGGGCAGCCGGGCGGCCAGCGAGTGCTCCCTGAGGGCCCCCGAGGCGATGGTGAACGCCCCGATCGATTCGGCGTGGTCGTGCCAGCCGGTGCCCGTGCCGGGCGGCCAGCCGATCAGCCAGGCCTCACTCCCCCCGGGCCCCTCGAGCCGGAGCCAGGTACGGCCCTCGGGATCGAGCGGGAGCGCGGCGACGAGCGCGGCGTCGTCCGCCGTGCGGCGGACGAAGTCGAGCAGCTCCGCCGCTGTCGGACCGGACGCGGCTTCGGCAGCGGACACGGGCGTGGGCAGGGAAGGGGTGGGCGCAGACACAGAAACCGTCCTGAGAGTTCGCATGGGAGCGCGGTCGTGCGCAGAGACAGCACGTCGCGCCAGGGGGAGCGAGTCAGCAGGACGGGCGACACACGCAGCCCGCATAGCGGACGAGGTCCATATGGACCCTCCGCCACAGGCGCACATCGGTGTCGGTCATGATCTGGAGTACACCATGTGCGCCTGCGGCGGTCAATTGACGTCCGCGGTCCGGTCGGAGCCCGTGGGGGCGCGCCCCTCGTCCTCGGGCGCCGTGCCTACGGCACCACCGCGCGCCGCGTCGGCCGCGGCGTGCAGCTCCGCGGCGCGGACCCCGCTGAAGGCCGCCACGAGGTGGCCGTCCGGCCTGACCAGCAGCACTGTGTGGGCCGTCGCGCCCGGATAGCTCTCGGTGACCAGGAGCTCGGCCTTCGCGGGCAGGGCGTCCACGGCCTCCACCAGCCGGGGCATGACCCCCGCGGTCAGCCAGTGCCGCCGGTCCCACACCCCGGTCCCCGGGGCGACCAGGATCACCAGCAGATGCCCCTGCCCCAGCCGCTCGCGCAGTCGCACCGTCTTTCCGTCAGGCGCGGTCACCCGCACATCGGTGACCGGCGCACCGGGGGGCGTACCCACCGGAGTGTGTGCGCCGGTGTGCGGAGGCGAAAGAGGGGAGTACGTGTACGAGGGGGGCGCACCGAGGGGGCCGCACCCCAGGTGACCGTCGGCCAGCAAGGTGTCGTGCCCGCGTGCGCTGCCCGGTACCAGCGTCCGCAGGCCCGCGCCGCCCCGCAGTATCGGCAGCGACTGGTCGGCGGCGCGCAGCCGGGAGGCGACCGCGGCCCGGCGCTCCGCCTGGTAGCTGTCGAGCAGCACGTCGGAGGCGCCCTGATGCCAGGCCTGCGCCAGCTTCCAGGCCAGGTTCTCGGCGTCCCGCAGCCCTTCGTCCAGGCCCTGGGTGCCGAGCGCACCCAGCAGGTGGGCCGCGTCGCCGGCCAGGAAGGCCCGTTTCGACCGCCACCGCCGGGCCAGTCGGTGGTGCAGCGTGTACACACCGGTGTCCAGCAGCTCGTAGGCCGGGGTCTCGCCGCACCAGCCCGCCAGAGTGTCGCGGATCCTGGTGATCAGGGCGTCGGGGGTGACGAGCTCGCCGCGCGGCGGGAGGAGCCAGTCCAGCCGCCACACGTCGTCCGGCAGCGGACGCGCGGTGACCTCGGCGCCCCCGGTGCGCCAGGGCGGCGACCGGTGCAGCACGGCCTCGCCGGGCCAGGGCAGATCGACACGGAGGGCGGCGACGGCGTGCCGCTCCACCGCGGTCCTGCCGGGAAACCTGATGTCGAGGAGCTTGCGCACGGTGGACCTGGCGCCGTCGCAGCCGACCAGATAGCTCCCCCGCCACCAGGTCGAACCGGGCTCCCTGGTGTGCACCGTGACCCCGTCCGCGTCCTGCTCCAGCGTGTCGATCCGGCTGAACGGCACCATGCGCACCAGGCTCTGGGCGGCGACCGCGCGCCGCAGACCGCGGGTGAGGGAGTGCTGGGGCAGATGGACGGGAGCGGGAAGCGGAACCGCACCCTCCTCCTCGCCGAGCGGGACGGCGCGCACCAGCTGCTTGCGCCGCACGGACCGCCAGCCGGTCCAGCGCAGCCCCTCGTCGTGGAGCGCCGAGCAGCCGAGGCGTACGACCAGGTCCGCGGTGTCCTCGCGCAGTACGACCGTGCGGGCCGGGCGCGGCTCGTCCTTCCCGGGCCCTTCGTCGAGTACGACGGTGGGGACGCCCTGATCCGCGAGGGCGAGGGACAGCGCCAGACCGACCGGTCCGGCGCCGACGACGATCACCGGGTCCACGGTGCGTACCCTCCGGCCCTGGCAGTCGGAGCGGGGAGGGAGGAGGGGGTTGCGGCGGCGGGGGTTCGGGGCGCGATCACAGAACGTATGCAACCTATTGGTGGTGCTTGCGTCAAGTGACGCCGGAACGTGGCGGGGGGCGCGGCAACTGCGCCGGCGCCCCCCGCGGGTCAACTGTCGACGGACCGTCAGGTCGCGCGCCCGTCCTCGATCACGAGCGGCGCGGTGCCGATGGTGTCGAGGCCCCCACCGGGTCCGGTCCCGAGCGTCGCGCCCGTGCTCTTCTTCGCGCGGCGCAGCCTGCGTTCGAGCCAGCTCGCGAACGAGGTGATGGCGAAGTTCACCACGACGAAGATCAGCGCGATGATGGTGAAGCACGCGATCGTGTTCGCACCGTAGTTCGCGCTCATCGGCCGGACCGAAGCGAGCAGTTCGGGGAAGGTGAGGACGGCGCCGCCGAGCGCGGTGTCCTTCACGATGACCACGATCTGGCTGACGATCGCGGGCAGCATGGCGGTCACCGACTGCGGCAGCAGCACGTACCGCATCGTCTGGCCCTTGCGCATGCCGATCGCCTTCGCGGCGTCGGTCTGACCCTGCGGAAGCGACTGGATCCCGGCCCGCACGATCTCGGCGAGCACCGAGGCGTTGTACAGCACCAGACCGGTGACGACGGCGTACAGCGGGCGCACGTCGCTCGCGATGTCGGTGAACTCGGAGTACGCGGCGTTCGCCGTGATCATCAGGATCAGGACGGGGATGGCGCGGAAGAACTCCACGACGACCCCGGACGGCACCCGCACCCGGCGGTGGTCGGAGAGCCGGCCGATACCGAACAGTGCTCCGAGCGGCAGGGCGATCAGCAGGGCGAAGAACGCGGCCTTGAGCGTGTTCTGGAGCCCGGGCCACAGATAGGTCACCCATGGCTGGGAGCTGGTGAAGAACGGCTCCCACTTGACCCAGTCGAGCTGGTGCTTCTCGTCGAGGCTGGTGTAGACCCACCAGCCCACGGCCGCGATGGCCACTACGAAGACGACGGTGTACAGGATGTTGCGCTGTTTGGCGCGGGGCCCCTGTGCGTCGAAGAGGACGGACGTCGTCATCGTTTCACCGCCACCTTCTTGCTCACCCAGCCGAGGACGAGCCCGGTCGGAAGGGTGAGACAGATGAATCCGAACGCGAAGATGGCCGAGATCAGGATGAGTTGGGCCTCGGCCTCGATCATGTCCTTCATCAGGTACGCCGCTTCGACCACGCCGATCGCCGCTGCGACGGTGGTGTTCTTGGTCAGCGCGATCAGCACGTTGGCCAGGGGGTTCACGACCGAGCGGAACGCCTGCGGGAGGATGATCAGCCGCAGGACCTGGGTGAAGCTCAGCCCCAGCGCGCGTGCCGCTTCCGCCTGGCCCGCGGGGACCGTGTTGATGCCCGAACGCAGCGCCTCGCAGACGAAGGCCGCGGTGTAGAGGGCGAGTGAGAGAACCGCGAGCCGGAAGTTGACGGTCTCGAAGTTGTCTCCGCCTCCAAGGGTGACCTGCAAGGTCTGGAAGAGGCCCAGAGACGCGAAGACGATGATGACGGTCAGTGGGATGTTACGGACAATGTTCACATAAGCGGTACCGAACCCGCGCATCAGGGGGACCGGGCCGACCCGCATGCCGGCCAGCAGCGTTCCCCATATGAGGGCACCGAGGGCGGAGTAGACGGTGAGTTTCACCGTTACCCAGAAGGCCCCCAGTAGGTCATAACCTTCAAGAAAGTCGAACACGATCTCCCGTGCTTCCACGTGTGGGGAGGGCTCGGTGCGCCGCCTCGCCGGCGGCGCACCTCATGTCGGCCCGGTTTCGGACCGCCCTGCGACGGCAGCCCTACTTGACGACGTTGCCGATCTCCGGCGCCTTCTCGTTCTTGTAGTTGGCGGGGCCGAAGTTGGCCTCGACCGCCTTGTCCCAGGAACCGTCCGAGACCATCTTGGTCAGCGCGGCGTCGACCTTCTTCTTGAGGTCGGCGTCACCCTTCTTCAGGCCGATGCCGTAGTTCTCGTTGGTCATCTTGAAGCCGGCCAGCTTGAACTTGCCCTTGTGGGCCTCCTGCGCCGCGTATCCGGCGAGGATGGAGTCGTCCGTGGTCAGCGCGTCGATGGCCTTGTTCTCCAGGCCGGTGAGGCACTCGGAGTAGCCGCCGTAGTTCTGCAGCTGAGCCTTGGGGGCCAGCTTCTCCTTGACGTTCTTCGCGGAGGTCGAACCGGTGACGGAACAGAGCTTCTTGTTGTTGAGGTCCTCGGGCGACTTGATGGTGTTGTCATCGGCCCGGACGAGGACGTCCTGGTGCGCCAGGAGGTACGGGCCGGCGAAGTCGACCTTCTGCAGACGCTCGTCGTTGATGGAGTACGTCGCAGCGATGAACTTCACGTCGCCGCGTTCGATCGCGGTCTCGCGGTCGGCGCTCTTCGTCTCGACGAACTCGATGTTCTTGGCGTCGAAGCCGAGCTCCTTGGCGATGTACGTGGCGACGTCGACGTCGAAGCCGGCGAACTTGCCGTCGGGCGTCTTCAGGCCGAGACCGGGCTGGTCGATCTTGATGCCGATCGTGATCTTCCCGCCGCCGCCGGAGCCCGCGGCGTCGTCCTTGTCTTCGGAGCCGCAGGCGGTGGCAGTGAGGGCGAGCGCGAGCACGGCGGCCGAGGCGGCGGTGACCTTACGAAGCTGCATGATGGAATTCCCTGGGGTTGACGCGATGTGAGTGGTCAGCTGGTCCGGAGAACAGCCGTGCGGGATCAGTGGTGAAGGATCTTCGAAAGGAAGTCCTTGGCCCGGTCACTGCGCGGGTTGCTGAAGAACTGGTCGGGCACTGCCTCTTCGACGATCTTCCCGTCGGCCATGAAGACGACCCTGTTGGCCGCCGACCTCGCGAAGCCCATCTCGTGGGTGACGACGACCATGGTCATCCCGTCCCGGGCGAGCTGCTGCATGACCTCCAGCACCTCGTTGATCATTTCCGGGTCGAGCGCGGACGTCGGCTCGTCGAACAGCATGACCTTGGGGTCCATCGCCAACGCGCGTGCGATGGCGACGCGTTGCTGCTGACCGCCGGACAGCTGCGAAGGGTACTTGTCGGCCTGCGTGGCCACGCCCACCCGGTCAAGCAGTGAACGAGCCTTCTGCTCCGCGGCAGCCTTGTCCGTCCTGCGGACCTTGAGCTGCCCCAGCATCACGTTCTCGAGCACCGTCTTGTGCGCGAAGAGATTGAACGACTGGAAGACCATGCCGACGTCGGAACGCAGCCTGGCCAGCTCCTTGCCCTCCTGGGGCAGCGGCTTGCCGTCGATCGTGATCGCGCCCGAGTCGATCGTCTCCAAGCGGTTGATCGTGCGGCACAGCGTGGACTTCCCGGACCCGGAGGGTCCGATGACGACGACGACCTCGCCACGGGCGATGGTCAGATCGATGTCCTGGAGCACATGCAGCGCGCCGAAGTGCTTGTTGACGTTGCTCAGTACGACAAGGTCGTCCCCCGCAGGTGCGGCATCCTCGGCGGCCTTGGTCACTGAAACTCCGCTCATCGGCTTTTTGCTCCGTCCTCCTCGGTTAGGGAAGGACCCTAGTGACGCAGTGCGACCAGCGTCATTACATCTGAGCGGAAATTGAGCATAACGATCCGGCCGCAACCGGACACTCCGTGTGAAGGGGACGCCTCGACGCCTGTGACGGCGTACCGGGTGGGTAACGGAAACCCGCTGGTAACGGGCAGGGGCTTGACTGGCGTACCCGTCATCGGAGTGGATGCCCTGGTGCGGTATGACGCGCGTCGTCGGCGTACGCGTGCTTCGCCGGCGGGACCGGCCGCGGCCATCACGCATAGTCTTCAACCGGCCCGGAAGACATGAGACGGGGGCCGGAAGGCATGAGACGGAGAGGGGGGCCATGAGACTGCTGCTCGTCGAGGACGACAACCACGTCGCGGCGGCCCTGTCCGCCGTGCTCGCGCGCCACGGGTTCCAGGTGGTGCACGCCCGCAGCGGCGAGGAGGCCCTGCAGGCGCTGCTGCCCGCGGACAAGGATCCCTTCGGGGTCGTGCTCCTCGACCTCGGCCTGCCCGACCAGGACGGCTACGAGGTCTGCGGCAAGATCCGCAAGCGATCGGCGATCCCCGTGATCATGGTGACCGCGCGGGCGGACGTCCGCTCGAGGATCCACGGTCTCAACCTCGGCGCGGACGACTACGTCACCAAGCCGTACGACACCGGCGAGCTCCTCGCCCGGATCCACGCCGTCGCCCGGCGCAGGACCGCCGGCGAGGACACCGGACCGACCCCGCTCGCGGCCCTGCGGTTCGGTCCGGTCCACATCGAGCTGCCGACCCGCCGGGTCAGCGTCGGGGGCCAGGAGGTCCAGCTGACCCGCAAGGAGTTCGACCTGCTCGCGCTGCTGGCGCAGCGCCCCGGTGTGGTCTTCCGCCGGGAGCAGATCATCAGCGAGGTGTGGCGGACCAGCTGGGAGGGAACGGGCCGCACCCTCGAGGTGCACGTCGCGTCGCTCCGCTCCAAGCTGCGGCTTCCCGCTCTGATCGAGACCGTGCGAGGCGTCGGCTACCGGCTCGTCGCGCCGTCCGGCTGAGGGCGTACGTTCCCTGTGCGCACCCGTCTGCTGCCCCTGCTCATCATCCTGATGGCCGCCGTTCTGCTCGCCCTGGGTGTCCCCCTGGCCGTCCAGGTGGCCGCCGCCGAACAGCAGCGCGTCGTCATCGACCGGATCGACGACATGGCGCGCTTCGCCGCGCTCGCCCAGTTCGTCAGCGAGCCCGTCGAGGGCAGCGACGAAAGGCAGCGGATCCTCCAGACCGAACTCGAGTCCTACAACTCGGTGTACGGGATCAAGGCAGGCGTGTTCTACCGCGACGACAGGGCCCTCGCCAAGGCCCCCGCCTCCTGGCTGCTGCCCGAGGAGGGGGAGGGGCGCCAGGCGTTCAAGGAGGCCCTGCTCGGACGCCGTTCCCACGACCCGCCCCAGGTCTGGCCCTGGCAGGACGGCCGGGTCGTCGTCGCCTCACCCGTCGTGCGGGACGGTGACGTGGTCGCCGTCGTGGTGACCGACTCGCCCACCGGTGACATGCGCTCCCGGACGCTGCGCGGCTGGCTGCTCATCGGCCTCGGCGAGGCCGCGGCCATGCTGGTGGCGGTCGGTGCCGCCTTCCGCCTCACCGGATGGGTCCTCCTGCCCGTGCGGACCCTGGACGCGGCCACGCACGACATCGCCAGCGGCCGGATGCGGTCCCGGGTCGCCGCCTCCGGAGGGCCGCCGGAACTCAGACGACTGGCCCGGTCGTTCAACGAGATGGCCGACAACGTCGAGGACGTGCTGGAGCAGCAGCGCGCCTTCGTGGCCGATGCCTCGCACCAGCTGCGCAACCCACTGGCCGCGCTGCTCCTGCGGATCGAGCTCCTCGCCCTGGAGCTCCCCGAGGGCAACGCGGAGATCGCCTCGGTGCGCACCGAGGGCAAGCGCCTCGCCCAGGTCCTGGACGACCTGCTCGACCTGGCCCTGGCCGAGCACGTGGAGCCGGACCTCCGGCTCACGGACATCGGCGCGCTGGCCGCCGAGCGGGTCGCCTCGTGGAGCCCGTACGCCGAGGAACAGGGCGTACGGCTGACGCTCGACGGCGCGGCGGCGATCACCGGCTGGGCGGACCCGATCGCCCTCTCCAGCGCGCTGGACGCCGTCATCGACAACGCGCTGAAGTTCACCCCGGAGGGCCAGGAGGTCCGGGTCACCGTCGGATCCGACGGCGCCGTCGCGACGGTCGTCGTGGCCGACCAGGGGCCCGGACTCACCGAACAGGAGCTGGAGCGCGTGGGCGACCGCTTCTGGCGCAGCAACCGGCACCAGAACATCAAGGGGTCCGGACTCGGCCTGTCCATCTCACGCGCGCTGCTGACCGCCGGCGGCGGCTCCATCGGCTACGGCACCAACGAGCCGCACGGTCTGCGGGTGACGGTCACCGTGCCGCGCAACGCACCGCACGCGTGAGCGCGGACGGTCAGGGCTTGGCCGAGCGGTAGTAGCGCTGGGCGCCGGTGTGCAGGGGCAGCGGATCGGTGTAGATCGCCGTGCGCAGGTCCACCAGCTGCGCCGCGTGGACCTCCCGTCCGATCCGGTCCCGGCTGTCGATGACGGTCCGCGTGAACGCCTCGGTCGTCAGCGGATCCGTACGGTCCGTGGTGATCAGCAGGTTGGCGACCGCAACCGTCTGCACGGCCATTCCCTGGTGCGCGTGGTCGTACGCGTCGGCCGGCATCGCGGCCGAGCGGTAGTGGCGGGTGGACCCACCGGCCGCCTGGAGCTCGCTGATCAGCGGATCCTCCAGCGGGACCAGCCGGATGGCGAACTTCTCCGCGAGGTCCTGCACCGCACCGGTCGGCAGTCCGCCGGACCAGAAGAAGGCGTCCAGCCGGCCGTCGGCCAGCCGCGCGGGCATCGTGTCTATGCCCGCCTCGACCGGGGTGATGTCCTCGGTCGGATCGACACCCGCCGCCTTCATCAGCCGGTCGGCGACGAGCAGCACCCCCGAGCCCTTCTGCCCCACGCCGACCCGGTGTCCCCGGAGGTCGGCGACCCGCCGGATCCCGGAGTCCCTGGGCACGACGAGCTGGACGTAGTCGTCGTAGAGGCGGACACAGCCGCGCAGCCGGTCGCCACCGGGCTTCCCGCTCTGCAGGTAGGTGGCGACGGCATCCGCGGTGGCGATCGTGAAGTCCGCCTTCCCCGTCGCCACCCGCTCGATGTTCTGCTGGGAGCCCTCGCTCGTCCTCAGCCGTATCGACACCTTGGGCATGTCCTTGGCCAGCGCACCCTCGAGCCGTTGCCCGTAGCGCTGGTACACCCCGCTGCGCACACCGGTGGAGAAGGTCAGTGAACCGCTGGGCTCCGGTTCCCCCAGGGGGGACACCCACCACAGCAGCAGCCCGAGAACGACCGCGGCGGCGGCGCCTCCCTGAAGGGTGCGTCGCCGGCCGAATCGGGACAGTGCGTGCAGCATGGCGCGATCCTGCCAGTCTGCGCCCCGTCCTGGCCAGGCCGGTCCGGGCAGGTGCCCAGGAGGCTCCGGCGGTGGGGGGAGCGCCATCACCGCCTACCCTTGTCCCATGACCAGCGGCAACCGGAGCGAAGCAGTGGACGTCAAGAAGAGCTACGAGGTGCGCACTTACGGGTGCCAGATGAACGTCCACGACTCCGAACGCTTGTCGGGGCTCCTCGAGGACGCCGGCTACGTGCCCGCCCCCGCGGGCTCCGACGGGGACGCCGACGTCGTGGTCTTCAACACGTGTGCGGTGCGTGAGAACGCCGACAACAAGCTCTACGGCAACCTCGGCCGTCTCGCCCCGATGAAGACCAAGCGCCCCGGGATGCAGATCGCCGTCGGTGGCTGCCTGGCGCAGAAGGACCGCGACACGATCGTCCAGCGGGCCCCCTGGGTCGATGTCGTCTTCGGTACGCACAACATCGGCAAGCTGCCGGTCCTGCTGGAGCGCGCCCGCGTCCAGGAGGAGGCGCAGATCGAGATCGCCGAGTCGCTCGAGGCGTTCCCCTCCACGCTGCCCACCCGCCGCGAGTCCGCGTACGCCGCCTGGGTGTCCATCTCCGTGGGCTGCAACAACACGTGCACGTTCTGCATCGTCCCCGCGCTGCGCGGCAAGGAGAAGGACCGCCGCACCGGCGACATCCTGGCCGAGATCGAGGCGCTCGTCGCCGAGGGAGTCAGCGAGATCACGCTGCTCGGCCAGAACGTGAACGCCTACGGCTCCGACATCGGCGACCGCGAGGCGTTCTCCAAGCTGCTGCGCGCCTGCGGCACCATCGAGGGGCTGGAACGCGTCCGCTTCACCTCACCCCACCCCCGTGACTTCACCGACGACGTGATCGCCGCGATGGCCGAGACGCCGAACGTCATGCCGCAGCTCCACATGCCGATGCAGTCGGGCTCGGACACCGTCCTGAAGGCCATGCGTCGCTCGTACCGGCAGGAGCGCTTCCTGGGGATCATCGAGAAGGTGCGTGCCGCGATGCCGGACGCCGCCATCTCCACCGACATCATCGTGGGCTTCCCCGGCGAGACCGAGGAGGACTTCGACCAGACGCTGCACGCGGTGCGCGAGGCCCGGTTCGCGAACGCCTTCACCTTCCAGTACTCCAAGCGCCCCGGGACGCCCGCCGCCGACATGGAGGGGCAGATCCCCAAGGAGGTCGTCCAGGAGCGCTACATGCGCCTGTCCGCCCTTCAGGAGGAGATCTCCTGGGAGGAGAACAAGAAGCAGGTCGGCCGCGTCATCGAGGTCATGGTCGCCGAGGGCGAGGGCCGCAAGGACGGCGCCACGCACCGCCTCTCCGGGCGTGCACCGGACAACCGCCTGGTGCACTTCACGAAGCCCGCCCAGGACGTGCGCCCCGGGGACGTCGTGACCGTGGAGGTCACCTACGCCGCCCCGCACCACCTGCTCGCCGAGGGGGCGCCCCTGGGTGTCCGGCTCACCCGCTCGGGCGATGCCTGGGAGAAGCGCAACCGGGAGGCCGCCCCGAAGCCCGCCGGAGTCATGCTCGGGCTGCCCGGCATCGGAGCCCCCGCCCCGCTGCCCGCGGCGGCGGCTCCCGGGTGCGGCTCCGTCTGACGGCCGGAGGCGGTACCGGCGGCGGGTACGGGCCCGGAGCGGTCGGCGCAATCAGCTGCGGCGAGCCGTCGCAGTACGCTGACCGGCATGCTTGTCGCCGCCGCCGTCTGCCCCTGCCCGCCGCTGCTGGTTCCCGACGTGGCCGCGGGAGCCGCACCCGAACTCGACGCCGCGCGGAGCGCGTGCGCCGATGCCCTGGGTGTACTCGCCGCCGCACGGCCCGATCTGCTCGTCGTGGTCGGGCCCGCGGGCGCGGGCGGCTCCGGTTCGTTCCCGGAGGGCTCGGAGGGATCCTTCTCCGGGTTCGGCGTCGGCCTCACCGTGCGCCTGGGTGAGGTGCCCGAGGGGTCCCCGGTGCCGGAGCGCGGGCTCCCGGCGTCCCTCGCGGTCGGTGCCTGGCTACTGGCCCGCGCCCGGTGGACGGCCGCCCCGGCCGAAGGGCTCGGGGTGGAGGAGCGCTCCGCCGCCGCCGACTGCGAGCGGACCGGACGCGACCTGGCGGCGCGGGCGGACAGGGTCGCCCTGCTGGTGATGGGCGACGGCAGTGCCTGCCGCACGGTCAAGGCACCCGGGTACCTGGACGAGCGGGCGGTGGACTTCGACGCGGCGGCGGTGCGCGCCCTGGGCAGCGCCGACCTCGCGGCGCTGAGCGCGCTGGACGGCTCGCTCGCGTACGAGCTCAAGGTCTCGGGCCGGGCACCGTGGCAGGTGCTGGAAAGCGCGGCCCGGGGGGCAGGGCTCGGCGGTCAGCTGCTGTACGAGGACGCCCCGTACGGCGTGGGCTACGCCGTCGCCGCCTGGTCGTGAGCCGGGCCGTGCCGGTGTGCACGGAGCGGGCGTACGGCGGCCGGTGGATGCGGCAGGCGCGGTCGGGGACATGCGCGGGGCCGCGGAGTGAAGCACTCCGCGGCCCAGGCGCACCACCTTCCGGGCCGGGTCAGGACGCGGGAGGAGGGGGCGGGGTGCCGCCCCCGTCCTTGTGGCCCAGGCGGTCGACCGCGTCCTTGGCCTTCTGCGTGCCGGACACGATCTTGTCGCTGTACTTGCCCTTGGTCCTTTGGTCGACCGTGCGGGCCGCCTTGTCGAGGCCCTGGTCGATCTTGCCCCCGTGCTGCTGCGCGAGGTCGCCGACCTTTTCCTTGGCCGGGGCCAGCTTGGCCTTCAGGTTGTCCAGGAAACCCATGGGTCACCTTCCGTGCTGGGGGACTGTGCTGACATTTTACCCGCGAGAGGGCAAAGCACGCGTCATTCACCGTGTCCGGCCGACCCTCCGGGGCGGCGATCGCAGCCCCCGGGACGGTGCCTCACTCGTTCGGGAAGCGTCCCGAAGTTTGAGACACTGTCTCAGTGAGAACATCAGCTCCCACCCCCCGCGTCATCACCGTCGTCGGTCCCACCGCTGCCGGAAAATCCGATCTGGCTGTGTATCTGGCCCAGCAGCTCGGGGGTGAGGTGGTCAACGCCGACTCCATGCAGCTCTACCGGGGGATGGACATCGGCACGGCGAAGCTGACGCCTCCGGAGCGCGGTGGGATCCCGCACCATCTGCTGGACATCTGGGACGTCACCGAGGCCGCCAGCGTGGCCGAGTACCAGCGCCTCGCCCGCGCGGAGATCGACCGGCTGCTGGCCGAGGGGCGCACTCCCGTACTGGTCGGCGGCTCGGGTCTCTACGTGAAGGGCGCGATCGACGCCCTGGAGTTCCCCGGTACGGACCCCGGGGTGCGCGCGAGGCTCGAACAGGAGCTGACGGAGAGCGGCTCCGGGGTCCTGCACACCCGTCTCGCCGCCGCGGACCCCGAGGCCGCCCGCGCGATCCTGGCCAGCAACGGGCGCCGCATCGTCCGCGCCCTGGAAGTCATCGAGATCACGGGCAAGCCCTTCACCGCCAACCTCCCGGGCGACGAAGCCGTGTACGAAGCCCTCCAGATCGGTGTGGACGTCGAGCGTCCGGAGCTGGACGAGCGGATCCGGGCCCGGGTGGACCGGATGTGGGAAGCCGGGCTGGTGGACGAGGTGCGCGCCCTGGAGGCCCTGGGGCTGCGCGACGGCCGCACCGCCTCCCGGGCGCTCGGCTACCAGCAGGTCCTCGCCGCGCTCGCGGGGGAGTGCACCGAGGACGAGGCGCGCGCCGAGACCGTACGCGCCACCAAACGCTTCGCGCGCCGCCAGGACTCGTGGTTCCGCCGCGACCCGCGCGTCCGGTGGCTGAGTGGCGCCGAGGAGCGGCGCGCGGAACTCCCGCACCGGGCGCTGGCGTTGGTCGAACGAGCGGTTACATCCTGATCACGTGATGGCATCGGGACGCTCCGCCCGTCATTCCGGTGCCCCCGGGCGTGCCATCATCGAGCATCGATCGACCAGTGGAGTCCGAGTAGGGGAGGGCGCGTGGCGATGGAGGCCGGCCCTCGCGACACAGACCGGGACGCACCCGATGCACAGGACGAGACAGGACGCCTGAGCCCGGACGGGCCCGAGGAGCACCACGTGCCCCCGGAGGTCGAGGTCGAGCTGCGCCCCGCCCGTCGGATGCGGATCTGGCAGCTCGCACCGATCGTCGTACTGGGCGCTCTCGGCTCCCTGATGTTCGCCTTCCCGCTCGCGTTCGAGTTCGGCGACGGCGGTGCCGTCGTGGCGATGCTGGGGCTGCTGATCAGCTCCTGTGCCGCGGGCTGGGGGATGATGGCGGCGCGGCGCGTGGGCCACACCTGGCCCGGCCTGGCCGCGAAGGAACCGGGCGAGCGGCCCGACTGGCGCGTGATCGCGCTGTACGTCGCCCTGTGCGCGGGAGTGGTCGCACTCGCCGTCTGGCGAGTGGCCCGCCTCCGCTCCTGAGCTGCGGACACCGCCGGTCCCGGTGGGCGGACCGGTTCCGCGGGCTGTCGCCGCGGCCTCGTACAGTTGGTCCGTGAGCACTTCGCAGATCCCCTTCCTCAAGGGCCACGGCACCGAGAACGACTTCGTGATCGTTCCCGACCCGGACAACGCCCTCGACCTGCCGGCCTCCGTCGTCGCACGGCTGTGCGACCGGCGGGCGGGCATCGGCGGCGACGGTCTGCTGCACGTCGTCCGGTCCGCCGCGCACCCCGAGGCGTCGGACATGGCCGAGCAGGCCGAGTGGTTCATGGACTACCGCAACGCCGACGGTTCGATCGCCGAGATGTGCGGCAACGGGGTGCGCGTCTTCGCACGCTACCTGCAGCGCGCCGGTCTCGCCGATGACGGCGATCTGGCCGTCGCCACCCGGGGCGGGGTCAAGCGGGTGCACCTCGCCAAGGACGGCGACGTCACGGTCTCCATGGGGCGGGCCGTGCTCCCCGGCAGCGGAGTCACCGTCACGGTGGACGGCCGCAGCTGGGACGCCCGCAACGTGAGCATGGGCAATCCGCACGCCGTCGCGTTCGTCGAGGACCTGGCCCACGCCGGGGACCTGCGCTCCGTACCGTCGTTCGGCCCGGCGTCCGTCTACCCGGACGGCGTCAACATCGAGTTCGTCGTGGACCGCGGACCGCGCCACGTGGCCATGCGCGTCCACGAGCGCGGCTCCGGCGAGACCCGCTCCTGCGGTACCGGCGCCTGCGCCGTGGCCGTGGCCGCCGCCCGAAGGGACGGTGTCGACCCCGCCGAGACCGGCTCGCCGGCCACGTACACGGTGGACCTCCCCGGTGGCACGCTGGTGATCACCGAGTACCCGGACGGCGGTGTCGACATGACGGGGCCCGCCGTGCTCGTCGCCGAAGGCGCGATCGATTCCGACTGGCTCGCGACGGCGCTCTAGGGCTTCGCTCGAATGGGTGATCCGTTTCACGCTGGGCGAGAGGTGGACTGCGCCACGTGGTGGGGTCGGTAGCATCAAGCACCGGCCCGGAGGCGCATCCGCATCTCCCCACCGCCGGTCGACGTTGCCGGAGGTGCCCCATGAGCGCAGAGGCCACCAATCCAGGTGCTCCCCTTCGCAAGCGCAGTCGTCCCAGGATCGATCTGCGCAGGCTCGGCCGTGTGGCCCTGCTCGGGCCGGTCTCCCGCGACCGGTTGCCCGATGCCATCGGGCATGTCGCGGAGGCCCATCGCGCGCACTGTCCGGACGCCGATCTCACCATCCTGCGCAGGGCCTACCTCCTCGCCGAGACCTCGCACCGCGGCCAGATGCGCAAGAGCGGCGAGCCGTACATCACGCATCCGCTGGCGGTGACCCTCATCCTCGCCGAGCTCGGCGCGGAGACCACGACCCTGACGGCCTCGCTCCTCCACGACACCGTGGAGGACACCGAGGTGACGCTCGATCAGGTGCGTGAGGAGTTCGGTGACGAGGTCTGCTATCTGGTCGATGGCGTCACCAAGCTGGAGAAGGTCGACTACGGTGCGGCCGCCGAACCCGAGACCTTCCGCAAGATGCTCGTCGCCACCGGGAACGACGTGCGGGTCATGTCGATCAAGCTCGCCGACCGGCTGCACAACATGCGGACCCTCGGTGTCATGCGCCCCGAGAAACAGGCCAGGATCGCCAAGGTCACCCGCGACGTGCTCATCCCGCTCGCCGAACGCCTCGGTGTGCAGGCCCTCAAGACCGAGCTGGAGGACCTCGTCTTCGCGATCCTCCACCCCGCGGAGTACGCGCACACCAGGTCCCTGATCGCCGCTTGGGAGGACGCGCAGCCTCCGCTGACGGAGATCGCCGAAAGCGTGAGATCGACCCTGCGGGAAGCCGGCGTCGCGGCAGAAGTCCTCATCAGGCCACGGCACTTCGTCTCCGTGCACCGGGTCAGGATGAAACGCGGGGAACTGCGCGGCACCGACTTCGGACGGCTGCTGGTGCTGGTCGGCGAGGACGCCGACTGCTACGCGGTCCTGGGCGAACTTCACACCTGTTTCACCCCGGTGATCTCCGAGTTCAAGGACTTCATCGCAGCCCCCAAGTTCAACCTCTACCAGTCGCTGCACACCGCCGTCGTCGGCCCGGAGGGCGCGGTCGCCGAAGTGCTCATCCGTACGCACCGGATGCACAAGGTCGCCGAGGCCGGCGTCGTCGCACTCGGCAACCCCTACACAGCGGACGGCGCCACCGAACCCGTCGACGGCGAACGGGCCGACCCGACCAGGCCCGGCTGGCTCTCGCGCCTGCTGGACTGGCAGGAGTCCGCCACCGACCCCGACACGTTCTGGACCACGCTGCGCGCCGATCTCGCACAGGACCGCGAGATCACGGTCTTCCGCACCGACGGCGGGACGCTCGGGCTGCCCGCGGGTGCCAGCTGCGTCGACGCCGCGTACGCGCAGTACGGACACGAGGCGCACGGAAGCATCGGGGCCCGGGTCAACGGCCGTCTGGCCACGCTCAGCACCGTACTGAACGACGGCGACACCGTGCAGCTGCTGCTCGCCCAGGACGCCTCCTCGGGGCCCTCGCCGGAGTGGCTGGACCATGTGCGCACCCCCGCCGCGAGGATCGCGATCACCGGGTGGCTCGACGCCCATCCCGCCGGCGCCCAGGGGCCGCACGGAAGGGCCGCGGAACCGAGGCCGCAGGCCCAGCCGGCGGACGACGCGGCGACCGGACGCGGCAGGACGGACAGCCGGCCCGCGAGCGTGGCCGTCGACACCCCGGGCGCACCGGTCCGCCTCGCCGGCTGCTGCACGCCCGTCCCGCCCGACGACATCATCGGATGCACCGTGCGCGGCGGGACCGTCACCGTGCACCGTACGGAGTGTCCCGCCGTGGCCCGGATGAAGGCGATCGGCCGGGCGGCCGTCGGGGCCCGGTGGAACGACACCGGCGACTGGACCGACACGGCCGACTACCGGGTCACCCTCGTCGCCGAGTCCTTCGGCCGCCCCCGGCTGCTCGCCGACCTGACCGAGGCCATCGCCACGGCGGACGCCGCCATCGTCGCCGCGACCGTCGAACCGCCCAGCGAACAGCGCGTCCGGCACACGTACACGCTGCAGCTCCCGGACGCGGCAGGGCTGCCCGGACTGATGCGGGCGATGCGCGACGTCCCCGGGGTGTACGACGTGAGCCGGGCCCAGCAGCCCGCCACCACGGTCTGACGGACTGCCCTGCCCGGCCCCTCCTGCCAGGCCCTGGCGACCCCGTTCGGGTGGTGCGGCGCGCGCCACCCCGGCAGGGCGGGTTCCCGCTGGTAGCCGTAGTCCATGCCGCTCACCTCCCGCCGACTGCGCGCCGCTCTCCTGGCCACCGCCTCGGCCACCCTCGTCGCCGCGACCCTGCCCGCGCCCGTGCCGCTGGGTATCGGCGACCGTCTCTTCCCGCTGCTCGGCAACCCCGGGTACGACGTCCTCTCGTACGACATCTCCCTCGCCTACGGGGGCAGCAACACCCAACCGCTCGATGCCGTCACCAGGATCGACGCGCGCACCACCGCGCCCCTGGAACGAATCAACCTCGACTTCGCCCGGGGCACCGTCCGATCCGTCGACGTCAACGGAGTGCGGTCCGATTTCGCCACCGAGGACGAGGACCTCGTCGTCCGGACGCCCGCCCGTCTCCCCGCCGGCGTCCCGGTGCGCATCACCGTCCGGCACACCAGTGATCCCTCCGGGGACCAGGCCGCCGGCGGCTGGGTCCGCACCGCCGACGGACTGGCCATGGCCAACCAGGCCGACGCCGCGCACCGGGTCTTCCCCGGCAACGACCACCCCTCGGACAAGGCCCACTTCACCTTCCGGGTGACCGCGCCGGAGAACCTCACGGTCGTGGCGGGCGGTCTGCCCGCCGGGAAGCACCGGCAGGGCGCCAGGACGACGTGGACCTACCGCACCGAGCACCCGATGGCCACCGAGCTGGCTCAGGTGTCCATCGGCCGCTCGGCCGTCCTGCACCGGACCGGGCCGCGCGGGCTGCCGCTTCGCGACGTGGTGCCCGTGGCCGACCGCAAGAAGCTGGAGCCCTGGCTGCGCAAGACCCCCGCGCAGGTGGCCTGGATGGAGGAGCAGGTCGGCCCGTACCCCTTCGAGACGTACGGGCTGCTGGTCGCGGACACGACGACCGGCTTCGAGCTGGAGACCCAGACGCTCTCGCTGTTCGAGCGTTCCCTGTTCACCGAGCCGGGATATCCCGAGTGGTACATCGACTCGATCATGGTGCACGAGCTCGCCCACCAGTGGTTCGGCAACAGCGTCTCGCCGGCGGTCTGGTCCGACCTGTGGCTCAACGAGGGACACGCCACCTGGTACGAGGCCCGCTACGCCGAGGAGCACGCGCACAAGCCCGTCGAGCGGCGGATGCGTGAGGCGTACACCCGGTCCGACGCCTGGCGCGCCGCCGGCGGTCCGCCGGCGCATCCGGACGTGCCGTCCCCGGATCACAAGATCAGCCTGTTCAGGCCCGTGATGTACGACGGCAGCGCCCTCGTCCTGTACGCGCTGCGCCAGGAGATCGGAGCGGCCGCCTTCGACCGCCTGGAGCGGACCTGGGTGCGCGGGCACCGGGACCGGTCGGCGACCACCGCGGACTTCACGGGGCTGGCGTCGCACATCGCCGGGCGTGACCTGACCGCCTTCTTCGACGGCTGGCTGTACGGGAGGAAGACCCCTCCCATGCCGGGGCACCCGGACTGGCGCAGTGCCGCGCCCCGGAGCGGGACCGCCGGGAAGGGCCCCACCTCCGGCCCCGCACACGAGTGACGCCCGGCCGGCGGGTGACGGGCTCGGGGTAAACCCGAGTGACGGGTCCGGCGAGGACATGCCACTATCAACGCGTCGGAACGGTGGCCGGCCGGTGGATCCCGACCCGGGGAATCATCGGACGGGATCACACGTTGTGACTGGTGAATCCGAATTCCATCGACGTAAGGACCCAATGACCTCCTCTTCTTCCCTTCCCCAGGACGCGCAGGACGCGCAGAGCGCCACGGACCACGCCTCCGAGAGCCTCACCGAAAGCCTTCGGGCCGACGCCCTGATGGAAGAGGACGTCGCCTGGAGCCACGAGATCGACGGAGAGCGGGACGGCGAGCAGCTCGACCGCTCCGAGCGTGCGGCCCTGCGCCGCGTCGCCGGTCTCTCCACGGAGCTCGAGGACGTCACCGAGGTCGAATACCGACAGCTGCGCCTGGAGCGCGTGGTGCTGGTCGGTGTCTGGACCTCGGGGACGGTGCACGACGCGGAGATCTCGCTCGCCGAGCTGGCGGCGCTGGCCGAGACGGCGGGTGCCCAGGTGCTCGACGCCGTGTTCCAGCGGCGCGACAAGCCCGACCCGGCCACCTACCTCGGCTCGGGCAAGGCGCTGGAGCTCCGCGACATCGTGCTCGAGTCCGGCGCCGACACCGTCGTCTGCGACGGTGAGCTGAGCCCCGGCCAGCTGATCCACCTCGAAGACGTCGTCAAGGTGAAGGTGGTCGACAGGACCGCGCTGATCCTCGACATCTTCGCCCAGCACGCCAAGTCCCGTGAGGGCAAGGCGCAGGTGTCGCTGGCACAGATGCAGTACATGCTGCCGCGCCTGCGCGGCTGGGGTCAGTCGCTGTCCCGGCAGATGGGCGGTGGCGGATCCAGCGGTGGCGGCGGTATGGCCACCCGTGGTCCGGGTGAGACCAAGATCGAGACGGACCGGCGCCGGATCCGCGAGAAGATGGCGAAGATGCGCCGGGAGATCGCGGAGATGAAGACGGGCCGCGAGATCAAGCGCCAGGAGCGCAAGCGCAACAAGGTGCCCTCGGTGGCCATCGCCGGATACACCAACGCGGGCAAGTCCTCGCTGCTCAACCGGCTCACCGGCGCCGGCGTCCTGGTGGAGAACACCCTGTTCGCCACCCTGGACCCGACGGTGCGCCGGGCCGAGACGCCGAGCGGCCGGATCTACACCCTGGCCGACACCGTCGGGTTCGTGCGCCACCTTCCGCACCACCTCGTCGAGGCGTTCCGCTCCACCATGGAGGAGGTCGGCGAGTCCGATCTCATCCTGCACGTGGTGGACGGTGCGCACCCGGTGCCCGAGGAACAGCTCGCCGCCGTGCGTGAGGTGATCCGGGAGGTCGGGGCGGTCAACGTCCCCGAGGTCGTCGTGATCAACAAGGCGGACGCGGCGGACCCGCTCGTCCTCCAGCGGCTGCTGCGCACGGAGAAGCACGCGATCGCCGTATCGGCGCGGACCGGTGCGGGCATCGACGAGCTGCTCGCGCTCATCGACGCGGAGCTGCCGCGGCCGTCCGTCGAGATCGAGGCACTCGTGCCCTACATCCAGGGCGGACTCGTCTCCCGGGTGCACGCCGAGGGCGAGGTGATCTCCGAGGAGCACACGGCGGAGGGCACCCTGCTCAAGGCGCGGGTGCACGAGGAGCTCGCGGCGGAGCTCGAGATGTTCGTTCCCGTGGCTCCCTGACGCACCACCGCGCCGCCCCGGGCGGCGCACAGGCGGAAGGCCCGGCCCCCTCGCTGCCGAGGGGGCCGGGCCTTCCGCCTGTCGTGCGCGTGGCGGCGATCGCTGACGCGGGACCCCGGCCGGGAACCGCCGGGCCGAGGTCCCCGGGCGTGGCTACCGTCCCGCGTACTTCTCGCTGACCGCCTCGTAGATGCCCTTGGCTTCCTCGCCGAGGCGGGGACCCGCCAGCCAGCCGGCCGTCACCGGGCCGATCGAGGTGTTCGAGACGAGGGCCGGCTTACCGTCCTGGCCCTTCGCCACCCAGCCACCGCCGGAGGAACCACCCGTCATCGTGCACCCGATGCGGTACATCGTCGGGTCGTTCTCGAAGACCGAGAGACGGCCGGGCCTGTCCGAACACTGGAGTGCCTTCTGGCCGTCGAACGGCGGAGCCGCCGGATAGCCGGTCGCCGTCATGCTGTCCATCTCCGGGACGGCCGGGGCGTTGAAGTCGACGGGGAGCGCCGAACCGACGGTCTCCTCCAGGGACTTGCCCGTCGAGCCCTTCTCCGGAGTGACCTGCAGGACCGCGAAGTCGTACGGGGCGCCCTGGCCGCCGGCAGCGGCGCCCTGGGCGATCCACTGCTCGGACGTCTGCGCCCACTGGCCCCACCACACACCGTACGGAGCGACCTCCTCCTTGGGCGCGTTCTGCAGCTCGGCCACCGACAGGCCCGTGTTGTTGTACGACGGGACGAAGGCGATGTTGCGGTACCAGCCGCCCTTCTTGCCCGCGTGCACGCAGTGCCCGGCGGTCCACACCATGTTGGACTTGCCGGGGTTGGCCGGGTCCTCCACCACGGTCGCGGAACAGACCATCGATCCCTCGGGGCCGTCGAAGAACAGCTTGCCCGACTCCGGTGCGCTGTCGTGGTAGGGCGTCTTGAGACCGGCTGCCTCGACCGGGGCAGGGGTCGGATCCGTCACCCCGTCGTCGCCCGAGATGTCGTTGTCGACGGGGTTCTCCGGAGCCTTGTCGGCATCCCGCATCCGGTCCGGATCCCAGAGGTCCTCGATGACCGGGTTGACGTAGTCCTTGGCCTCACGCAGCCACTTGTCCTTGTCCCAGTTCTTCCACTCGCCGTCCCTCCACTTGTCGAGGTCGATCCCGTGCTCCTTGAGCCGGTCCTTCAGATCGTCCGGGATCGTGACCTTGCCGTCGGCGGCCTGGCTGGTGGCATCGCTCGGCGTGCTGCCCGCCGCGTCCTCCTCAGGCCCGCAGGCGGTGGCAGTGAACGTCAGAACAGCGGCGAGGGCGGCTGCGGCGAACACGGGGGAGGTGCGGCGGGCGCTCCTGCCTCGGTGTGCGGTGTCTATCGGGCGCATGGGTCGCATCTGGTGATCCCCCTGGGACTTCGTCACTGACTTCGGTACTGCACGGCGGACCTGCCCGGTGCGCGCGGCACCGCCCTGCGGAACTGCGGCGCACACCAGGGGCGTCGGAGCCGCGGCCCCGTCCCGGGTGCGGCCCCCACTATGCCGGTGCCGAGGAGGACGGCATGCGGCAGGGCCATGGTTCCGTCCCCGCAAGGATCTACCGGTCTACCCGTGATCCCCCGCGTCCTGCGTCGTTGGTACGTACGGGGACGCCCTCACAGCGTTCACCCGCGCAGTCCGCACCCGGGGCGACGTACCGACGCGCGACGCAACTGTTACAGCAGGAGGACCGACAGCCGTGGCCGTGACCGAACCAGCTCCGGTGGCACTTCCCCCTGCGCACGAGGGGATTCTGCGGCGTCAGGCACTGCGGGAGTCGGCGGCCCGTACCTACGCGCGGTCCCTGCCGATCGTGCCGGTGCGGGCGAGGGGGATGACGATCGAGGGGGCGGACGGGCGGCGCTACCTCGACTGTCTCTCCGGGGCGGGCACCCTGGCCCTCGGCCACAACCACCCCGTGGTGCTCGAAGCCATCAGGAGGGTCATCGACTCCGGCGCACCGCTGCATGTGCTCGACCTCGCCACACCCGTCAAGGACGCCTTCACGACCGAGCTGTTCGCCACGCTGCCGAGTGAGCTCGCGGACAACGGGCGGATCCAGTTCTGCGGACCGGCCGGGACGGACGCGGTCGAGGCGGCGTTCAAGCTGGTGCGCGCCGCGACCGGACGCAGTGAACTCCTCGCGTTCACGGGTGCCTACCACGGGATGACCGCCGGGGCGCTGGCCGCGTCGGGCGGTGCCCCGGACGTGCGCGTGACCAGGCTGCCCTTCCCGCAGGACTACCGCTGCCCGTTCGGGACCGGCGGCGAGCGGGGAGAGCGCATCGCGGCGCGCTGGACCGAATACCTCCTGGACGACCCCAAGGGCGGGGTGCCCGCTCCGGCCGGGATGATCCTGGAGCCCGTCCAGGGAGAGGGCGGGGTGAATCCCGCCCCGGACGGCTGGCTGCGCCGGATGCGGGAGATCACCAGGGACCGTTCCATCCCGCTGATCGCGGACGAGGTGCAGACGGGCGTCGGCCGGACCGGGACGTTCTGGGCGGTCGAGCACAGCGGTGTCGTACCCGACGTGATGGTCCTCTCCAAGGCCATCGGAGGGTCCCTCCCGCTCGCCGTGATCGTCTACCGCTCCGAACTCGACACCTGGCAGCCGGGCGCCCACGCCGGCACCTTCCGGGGCAACCAGCTCGCCATGGCGGCCGGTGCGGCCACCCTCGCGTACGTACGGGAGAACCGGCTCGCCGACCATGCCGCGACGCTCGGCGCGCGGATGCTCGCCCGCCTGCGGGCACTGGGCGCCGACCACCCGAGCGTGGGCGACGTACGGGGCCGCGGTCTGATGATCGGCATCGAGCTCGTCGACCCCGAGGCGGCTCCGACCGGTACGGCCACCGACACCGGGGAGAGCCGCTCCGTCCCGCCGCCCGACCCCGTACTCGCGGCCGCGGTCCAGCAGGAATGCCTGCGCCGCGGCCTGATCGTCGAACTCGGGGGACGCCACGGTGCCGTGGTCCGACTGCTCCCCCCTCTCACCCTCACCGACGAACAGGCGACGGCGGTCGTCGACCGCCTCGCCGACGCGATGCGAGCCGCGGAGCGCTCCCCGCACCGTCGGGCCGCTGCCGGGCCGACCCGCTGATCCCGGACCCCTCACAAGAAAGACCGCCGTGAACCCCACCCCTGCGCCCGAGGCCGACGGCCCTCTCACCAGCCAGCATCGAGGACAGGACCTGCCGGACGGCCCCCTGGCCGTCGAGTCGACGACCGTGCCGCGCCAGAAGGCGGGCCCGTGCGGTGCCCTCCGCGACGCGGCGGGCACCTCGGCCCCCTCTCCGACCGGCACCGCCCCGGCTCCCCGGCACGACGACCGGGATCCGGTCCACGGCCCGGGCCCCCTCGGCCACATGGATCCGCTGGACCACCCCGACCCCCTCCGGGCCGCGGACGCGGCGGGCACCGAGAACCTGCTGCGCTGCTGGGTCCGGGAGAACGACCTGGCCCGGCCGCAGGGAGGCACCCTGCGCATTCCGCTCCCCGCCAGCGCCACGGCTCTCCTCGTCCCGGTCGGTCACTGGTCCGCGACGGGATGGCACCGCTTCGGCACCCCCGCACTGGAGAACGCGCCGGCCGGCGCACCCGGCGTGGACGCCGTCACCGTGGCCGCACTCCTCGGACGGGAGAGCGCCAGGAACGCCGGCCCGGACCTCGTGGCGCGGGTCGCCGACTCGGTACGCCACACCGCCGTCTTCCTCGCGGAGCGGAGGCGCACCCCCGGCGCGTCACCCGAGGCCGACCTCTTCCTCACCGCCGAGCAGTCACTCGTCCTCGGACACCCGCTGCACCCCACACCCAAGAGCCGAGAAGGCCTCTCGGAATCCGAGACGCTCCTCTACTCGCCCGAACTGCGCGGCTCCTTCTCGCTCCACTGGATGGCCGTCGACCGGTCCGTGCTGGCCTCCGAGTCGTCCTGGACGCAGGCGGGCCGCCCGGTCTGCGCGGAGGAACTGCTGGCGCCCCACGCCGACGGGCTGAGCCTTCCCGAGGGCACGGCGCCGCTCCCGCTCCACCCCTGGCAGGCCGCAGAGCTCATGCGCCGCCCGGAAGTCGTCGCGCTCCACGAGAAGGGCCTCCTGCACGATCTCGGCCCGCACGGGGAGCACTGGCACCCCACGTCCTCCGTCCGGACCGTGCACCGGACCGGCGCCGAGATCATGCTGAAGCTCTCCCTGGGCGTACGCATCACCAACTCGCGCCGGGAGAACCTGCGCAAGGAACTCCACCGCGGAGCCGAGGTCCACCGCCTGCTGAGCACCGGACTGGGCGGCCAGTGGCAGAAGGCGCACCCGGGCTTCGACATCGTCCGGGACCCCGCCTGGCTCGCCGTCGACGGTCTGGACGGCAGCCCCGTGCACGGCCTGGACGTCATGCTCCGGCACAATCCGTTCGGCCCGGCCGACGACGCCGTGTGCATCGCCGGACTCACCTCCCCGCGCCCCTGGCCCGGCCGAACCGGTACGCACTCCCGGCTCGCGGAGACCGTGTCGGACCTCGCCGCCCGCACGGGCCGGACGACCGGAGCGGTCAGCGCCGAGTGGTTCCTGCGCTATCTCGACCAGGTGGTCCTGCCCGTCCTCTGGCTCGACGCCCACGCGGGCGTCGCCCTGGAGGCCCACCAGCAGAACACGCTCGTACTCCTCGACCGGGACGGATGGCCCGTCGGCGGCCGGTACCGCGACAACCAGGGCTACTACTTCCGCGAGTCCCGTCGTGCCGCACTCGAGCGCCGCCTCCCCGGCATCGGCGCCGTCAGCGACACCTTCGTGTCCGACGCGGTCACGGACGAACGGCTGGCCTACTACCTCGGCATCAACAACGTCTTCGGGCTCATCGGAGCGTTCGGCGCCCAGCGCCTGGCCGACGAGCGGCTGCTCCTCGCCGCGTTCCGCCGGTTCCTCGAAGGGGCCGTCGCACTGGGGTCCCCGCTGCCGGCGTATCTGCTCGGAACGTCGCAACTGCGCTGCAAGGCGAATCTGCTGACCCGGATGCACGGCCTGGACGAGCTCGTCGGACCGGTCGACACGCAGTCCGTCTACGTCACCATCGCCAACCCCCTGCACAGCTGAGGGGCACGACCGTCCGAACCACGAGAGGAGGGCGTCACGTGCGTCCGGCCGATGCGCACACCGAGTCCGCGACCGGCGCAGCCGCACCGCACGGCACCACGGGTGCCGAGGACACCCTGGAGCTGCGGCTCACCGAGGAACTGCTCGCCCTGCTCGGCGAGGGCCCGTGGTCGGCCGCGCCCCGGCCCGACGCACCCGATCTGGTGGGCGACCCTGGCAGCTGGTGCCCCGTCACCACGGCCGCCGGAGAGTTCCAGCTGGTCGCCGTGGACCTCGAGCGCGACCTCGGAGTGATCAGCCGATGGATGAACGACCCGGCCGTCGCCGCCTTCTGGGAGCTCGCCGGACCGGAGTCGGTCGCCGCCGGGCACCTTCGCCGGCAGCTCGAAGGCGACGGCCGCAGTGTTCCCTGCCTCGGAGTGCTCGGCGGCAGGCCCATGAGCTACTGGGAGATCTACCGCGCGGATCTCGATCCGCTGGCCCGCCACTACCCGGCCCGGCCCCACGACACCGGCGTCCACCTCCTCATCGGAGGTGTGGGCAACAGGGGCCGGGGCATCGGCACCCTACTGCTCAGAGCCGTCTCCGAGCTCGTACTGGACAACCGTCCGTCCTGCGCACGCGTGGTCGCGGAGCCGGACCTGCGCAACACCCCCTCCGTCTCGGCGTTCCTGAGCGCCGGCTTCCGCTTCGCCGCAGAGGTGGACCTCCCCGACAAGCGGGCCGCACTGATGGTCCGCGACCGAGCCCACCGTGCCCAGCTGTGAACAACTCGCCGCACCACGCCCACCGCTCGAGCCCCATCGGTCCCACCCGGAGGAGTCCCCGTGCCGACATACCCTGCGTGCCAGAAACCGGCGGAGCCCCACCTGCCGCTCGACCTGACCGAGCTGAACCCGGCGGTCTGGGACCGGGCGGCGGTGCGGATGCTCGCGAAGATGCTCGGTGAGTTCGCCTACGAGGAAGTCGTCGCCCCCGTCCCGCAGGCGGGCGGTCACGAGGGGGCGACGGGCGGCTACGCACTGCCGCTCGACGACGGCGCCACGCTGCACTTCCGTGCCCGGAGGGGCGTCTACGGAAGCTGGCGCGTCGCCCCCGATTCGATCCGCGAACTCCCCGCGGGGACGTCCGCGGCGGGAAGCGCCGGGACGGCCGGTGAGAGGCCGCCGGGGACGGCCGTGGGGACGCCTCCGGAACCGGCTCCGGGCGGCGGTGGCCACGGCACACCGTTCCGCGATCCGCTGAGGTTCCTCGCCCGCGCCCGCCGCCTCCTCGGGCTCGACGGCGCCACCCTCGGCCACCTGGTGCGCGAGCTCACCACCACGCTCGCCGCCGACGCCCGGCTCGACCACACCGCGCTCCGTGCGGCACAGCTCGCCGATCTCCCGTACGCCGAGCTCGAAGGGCACCAGACGGGCCACCCCTGGCTCGTCGCGAACAAGGGACGTCTCGGGTTCTCCGCCGCCGATGCCGCCCGCTTCACCCCGGAGGCGCGCTCGGCCACCAGGCTCCCCTGGGTCGCGGTCCGCAAGGACATAGCGAACTACCGGGGCGTGGCCAGGCTCGCCACCCCCGAGCAGCTCTACGCCGAGGAGCTCGACCCACCGGTCCGGGCCTCGTTCGCCGGCGCCCTGCGCGCCCGCGGTCTCGATCCCGACGGCTACCTGTTCCTTCCGGTGCATCCGTGGCAGTGGGACGAATGGATCGTCCCCCTGTTCGCCCCGGCCATCGCCGACGGTGCCATCGTGCCGCTGCGCACCGACGACGACCTCCGGCTGCCGCAGCAGTCCATCCGCACGTTCACCAACATGGGCCGGCCGGACCGGCACACGGTCAAGCTGCCGCTGTCGATCCTCAACACCCTCGTCTGGCGCGGTCTCCCGACCGCCCGCACACTCGCCGCCCCCGCGGTCACCGCCTGGGTCCAGGGACTGCGGGACAACGACCCCTTCCTGCGGGACACCTGCCGCGTCATCCTGCTCGGAGAGGTGGCCTCCGTGGCGGTCGAGCATCCGCTCTACGACCATCTCCCCGAGACGCCTTACCAGTTCAAGGAAATCCTCGGGGCGATCTGGCGGGAACCCCTGCAGCCGCGGCTCGCACCCGGGGAGCGGGCCCGCACGCTGGCGTCGCTGCTGCACACGGACCCCGAGGGCCGGGCCTTCACCGCCGAGCTGGTCGCCCGCTCGGGCCTGACCCCGGGCGTGTGGCTGACCCGGCTCTTCGCGGCGCTCCTGCCACCGCTCCTGCACTTCCTGTACCGCTACGGCACCGTCTTCTCCCCGCACGGCGAGAACGCCATCGTCGTCTTCGACGAGAGGGACGTGCCGGTCCGGCTCGCGATCAAGGACTTCGTCGACGACGTGAACGTGAGCGCCCGGCCGCTGCCCGAGCACGAGGGGATGCCGGCGGACGTCCGCGGCATCCTGCTCACGGAGGATCCGTCGTTCCTCACCCAGTTCATCCACTCCGGACTTCTCGTGGGCGTGTTCCGCTACCTGTCCCCGATCTGCGAGGACCAGCTCGACGTCCCGGAGGGTGAATTCTGGTCACTCGTGCGTGACGAGATCCTGCGCCACCACGCGCGCTTCCCAGAGCTCAAGGAACGGTTCGAGGTCTTCGACATGCTGACGCCCACGATCGAGCGGCTCTGCCTCAACCGCAACCGTCTGCATCTGGACGGCTACCGTGACCGGCCGGAGCGCCCGCACGCCGCCGTCCACGGCAGGGTCCCCAACCCGCTGCACCCCTCCGCGTGAGTCCGGGAGTGACCGCTGTTGTCAGTGACGCGCCGTAGGGTGGTCGGGCTATGACGAAGCCATCTCTCCCCGAGCTCCTCCACGCCGCCGTGACCGCCGTCGGCGGTTCGGAACGGCCCGGCCAGGCGGCCATGGCCGAGGCCGTGGCCGCGGCCGTCGACGACAACGCCCACCTGCTCGTCCAGGCCGGTACCGGCACGGGCAAGTCCCTCGGCTACCTGGTGCCCGCTCTGGCCCACGGGGAGCGCGTCGTGGTCGCCACGGCGACCCTCGCCCTGCAGCGCCAGCTGGTGGAGCGGGACCTTCCGCGTACGGTCGAGGCCCTGCAACCGCTGCTGCGCCGGCGCCCCCAGTTCGCGATGCTCAAGGGCAGGTCGAACTACCTCTGCCTGCACCGGCTCCACGAAGGGGTCCCGCAGGACGAGGAGGAAGGGCTCTTCGACCAGTTCGAGGCGGCGGCCCCGTCGAGCAAGCTGGGCCAGGACCTGCTGCGCATGCGGGACTGGTCGGACGACACGGAGAACGGCGACCGGGACGACCTCACCCCTGGTGTTTCGGACCGGGCCTGGGCACAGATCTCGGTCTCCTCCCGTGAGTGCCTGGGCGCGACCAAGTGCGCGTACGGGGCCGAGTGCTTCGCGGAGGCGGCCCGCGAGCGGGCCAAGCTCGCTGATGTCGTCGTCACGAACCACGCCCTGCTGGCCATCGACGCGATCGAGGGTGCCCCGGTGCTCCCGCAGCACGAGGTGCTGATCGTCGACGAGGCCCACGAGCTGGTCTCGCGGGTCACGGGGGTGGCCACCGGCGAGCTCACCCCGGGCCAGGTGAACCGTGCGGTGCGCCGCGCGGCGAAGCTGGTGAACGAGAAGGCGGCCGATGCCCTCCAGACCGCCTCGGAGGGGTTCGAGCGGGTCATGGAGCTGGCCCTTCCGGGGCGCCTCGAAGAGGTCCCGGAGGATCTCGGCTACGCGCTGATGGCGCTGCGGGACGCCGCTCGTACGGTGATCTCCGCGCTGGGCTCCACCCGGGACAAGTCCGTCCAGGACGAGGACGCCGTCCGGAAGCAGGCCATGGCGTCGGTCGAGTCCATCCACAGTGTGGCGGAGCGCATCACGCTGGGCTCCGAGTACGACGTCGTCTGGTACGAGCGCCACGACCGTTTCGGCGCGTCCGTGCGCGTCGCCCCGCTCTCCGTGTCGGGGCTGCTCCGCGAGAAGCTCTTCGCTGACCGTTCGGTGGTCCTGACCTCGGCCACCCTCAAACTGGGCGGGGACTTCAACGGGGTGGGGGCGTCGCTGGGACTCGCGCCCGAGGGCACGGCGGGCGACGACATCCCGCAGTGGAAGGGGCTGGACGTCGGCTCCCCGTTCGACTACCCGAAGCAGGGCATCCTCTATGTCGCCCGGCACCTGGCCACGCCCGGCCGGGAGGGATCGCGCACCGACATGCTGGACGAGCTCGCCGAGCTGGTCGACGCGGCGGGGGGACGCACCTTGGGGCTCTTCTCCTCCATGCGGGCGGCCCAGGCCGCCGCGGAGGAGCTGCGCGGCCGGCAGGACAGGACCATCCTGCTGCAGGGCGAGGAGACGCTCGGGGAGCTGATCAAGAATTTCGCCGCAGACCCCGAGACCTGCCTGTTCGGGACGCTGTCCCTCTGGCAGGGCGTGGACGTCCCCGGCCCGAGCTGCCAGCTCGTGGTCATGGACCGGATCCCCTTCCCGAGGCCGGACGACCCGCTGATGAGCGCGCGGCAGAAGGCGGTCGAGGAGGCGGGCGGCAACGGCTTCATGGCGGTCGCGGCGACCCATGCCGCGCTGCTCATGGCGCAGGGCGCAGGCCGGCTCGTGCGTGCCACCGGTGACAAGGGTGTGGTCGCCGTACTCGACCCCCGGCTGGCCAACGCCCGGTACGGGAGCTACCTGCGGGCTTCGCTGCCCGACTTCTGGTACACGACGGACCGGAACCAGGCGCGCCGCTCGCTCGCGGCCATCGACGCGGCAGCCAGGGCGGCCGAGTAGCCGGCGGCGAGGTGCGGGGCAGCCTCGCCGGCACGCGCGCAGGTGGGCGGTGACCGGAGTCCTGCGCCCGGCCGGCGCCCCGTGCCTGCCGGAGCTGCTCGGCCGATGTGCGCGGCAGGGCCCCGGGATCGGCGCAGTGACCCCGGGGCCCGGTTCGAACCGGCGGACGTCAGACCCGCCGCAGCACTGCCACGACCTTGCCCAGGATGGTCGCCTCGTCGCCGGGAATCGGCTGGTACGCGGAGTTGTGCGGAAGCAGCCAGACGTGGCCGTCCTCGCGCTTGAACCGCTTCACCGTGGCTTCGCCGTCCAGCATGGCAGCCACGATGTCGCCGTTCTCCGCGACGGGCTGGCGCCGGACGGTGACCCAGTCGCCGTCCATGATCGCTGCCTCGATCATCGAGTCACCGACGACCTTCAGGACGAAGAGCTCGCCGTCACCGACCAGCTGGCGGGGGAGCGGGAAGACGTCCTCGACCGACTCCTCGGCGAGGATCGGGCCACCCGCGGCGATCCTGCCGACCAGCGGTACGTACGACGCGGCCGGCTTCCCCGTGGTGTCGGTCGTCTGGGTGCTGGGCTGGTCCGAACCGCGCACCTCGTACGCGCGGGGACGGTGCGGGTCGCGGCGCAGGAAGCCCTTGCGCTCCAGCGCCATCAGCTGGTGGGCGACGGACGAGGTGCTGGACAGCCCCACGGCCTGACCGATCTCCCGCATCGACGGGGGATAGCCCCGGCGCTGCACGGAGTCCCGGATGACCTCGATCACGCGCCGCTGCCGGTCCGTGAGCCCCGAGCTGTCCGCGCGGATTCCTGGAGGTCGGCCGGGCAAGGAGCGCGCAGGTCGCGCGGGCTCCTGGCCCTGCGTGTCCGAGACTGAGTCATTCATGGCATGCACCGGCTCAAGTCGGCTCTGGGAGCGGTGGTCCTGGGCGGTGATGGTGGCACTGTCTGCGGTGGTGGTCACGTCGGCCCCTCTCGAATGGTCTCCCTAGTTAGGCAACGGTAGTAGCTTTCGAAAGGTTGCGCCAAACACACGTTCGAGTGAAAAACAAATAAAGGACTGTCGCAGGTTGCCCACGAGGTGTATGAGCGGGGTATTCGGCGGCGGTTGGGCCGACACCCGATCCGGCGGCGGTCGTCCTCGCGGGACCGCCCCGCGATCCGTGACGGATCCAGGTCTCAACGGCGATCCGTAAAGGATCCAGGTCTCACGCTAACGTCCACCGGTCGTCCACCGGCGTGCGGGGGTGCGTCCGCGCCGTGGGTGCCGGGCCGCTCGCGGCGCTGCCGGGAGGGGGCCCTCGGAGCCCTCGCGGCAGTCTGCCACCCATGGGTCCGTGGATCTGGACGCCGCGTGTTTCCCGTACCCTCGTGCCGGGCCGCACGCCGTCTCCGAGCCGTCCGGGAGGCGCGACACGCGCTAGGGCGGAAGTGGACTAAAACCCTAGATCTAGTGGTTGGATTGTCGCAGCCGCCCAGAAGTAGTGGTCCCCGGTCTCCGGGGCTGAGCTCATCGCCTATGCTGGGGACTGCCTCGGAGGGTCTGTTCCGGACCTGCGCAGGCTATTCAGTCGCGCCGTGAAGAAGGGTTGGGAGACCATGCACTGCCCCTTCTGCAGGCACCCCGACAGCAGGGTCGTCGACAGTCGCACCACGGACGACGGGACGTCGATCCGGCGCCGTCGCCAGTGCCCCGACTGCTCCCGTCGCTTCACGACGGTGGAGACCTGCTCGCTGATGGTGGTCAAGCGCAGCGGCGTGACCGAGCCCTTCAGCAGGACCAAGGTCATCTCGGGTGTGCGCAAGGCGTGCCAGGGGCGGCCCGTGACGGAGGACGCACTCGCGAAGCTGGGGCAGCGGGTCGAGGAGGCGGTGCGGGCCACGGGCAGCGCGGAGCTGACCACGCACGACGTCGGCCTCGCCATCCTCGGCCCCCTGCAGGAGCTCGACCTCGTCGCGTACCTGCGCTTCGCGTCGGTGTACCGGGCGTTCAACTCGCTCGAGGACTTCGAGGCCGCCATCGCGGAACTCCGCGAGCAACGGCCTCCCGGCGGCGGTGGGAGCGGCGAGACCCTGGAGGTCCCCGCCCCCGCCGCTGTCGCCGCTGACTGATTCACCGGCCTGCCCGCGGGAGCGGCAAGGGTCGGGAACGGGCGGCAACAAGACCTGTTCCGTGGCGCCGTAACGGCGTCGGGAGCATCAGACACAGACTGTGCCCTGGGAAGATCTGGGCACTTCAGGGCGTTTTTGCCCACATATGGGAGGCGGCATGACAGAGACGGCGAGCGGCCCGGCACGAGGTTCCCGTACCAAGGGAGCCAAGTCGACTGCGACCAAGCAGGGCCTGCGCATCGAGCGCATCCACACCTCTCCCGGCGTGCATCCGTACGACGAGGTCGTGTGGGAGCGCCGTGACGTCGTCATGACCAATTGGCGCGACGGCTCGATCAACTTCGAGCAGCGTGGCGTCGAGTTCCCCGACTTCTGGTCGGTGAACGCGGTCAACATCGTCACCAGCAAGTACTTCCGCGGCGCTGTCGGTACGCCGCAGCGCGAGACGGGTCTGCGTCAGCTGATCGACCGGATCGTGAAGACGTACCGGAAGGCCGGCGAGGACTACGACTACTTCGCCTCGCCCGCCGACGCCGAGATCTTCGAGCACGAGCTGGCGTACGCCCTCCTGCACCAGATCTTCAGCTTCAACTCGCCGGTCTGGTTCAACGTAGGCACTCCTCAGCCGCAGCAGGTCTCGGCCTGCTTCATCCTGGCCGTCGACGACTCGATGGAGTCGATCCTCGACTGGTACAAGGAAGAGGGGATGATCTTCAAGGGCGGCTCCGGTGCCGGCCTGAACCTGTCCCGCATCCGTTCCTCCAAGGAACTGCTCTCCTCCGGTGGTAACGCCTCCGGCCCGGTCTCCTTCATGCGGGGCGCCGACGCGTCCGCCGGCACGATCAAGTCCGGTGGTGCGACCCGCCGCGCGGCCAAGATGGTCATCCTCGACGTCGACCACCCCGACATCGAGAACTTCATCGAGACCAAGGTGAAGGAGGAGGAGAAGATCCGCGCCCTGCGTGACGCGGGCTTCGACATGGACCTGGGCGGCGACGACATCACGTCCGTCCAGTACCAGAACGCCAACAACTCGGTCCGCGTGAACGACGAGTTCATGAAGGCCGTCGAGTCCGGCGGGAAGTTCGGCCTGCGTGCCCGGATGACCGGTGACGTCATCGAAGAGGTCGAGGCCAAGTCCCTCTTCCGCAAGATGGCCGAGGCGGCCTGGGCCTGCGCAGACCCGGGCATCCAGTACGACGACACGATCAACCAGTGGCACACCTGCCCGGAGTCCGGCCGGATCAACGGCTCGAACCCCTGCAGCGAGTACATGCACCTGGACAACACCTCGTGCAACCTCGCCTCGCTGAACCTCATGAAGTTCCTCAAGGACGACGGCGAGGGACACCAGTCCTTCGAGGTCGAGCGCTTCGCCAAGGTCGTCGAGCTGGTCATCACCGCGATGGACATCTCGATCTGCTTCGCGGACTTCCCGACGCAGAAGATCGGCGACAACACCCGCGCCTACCGTCAGCTGGGCATCGGCTACGCCAACCTGGGCGCCCTCCTGATGGCGACCGGCCACGCGTACGACAGCGACGGCGGCCGTGCGCTCGCCGGCGCCATCACGTCGCTGATGACCGGTACCTCCTACCGGCGCTCCGCCGAGCTCGCCGCGGTCGTCGGCGCCTACGACGGTTACGCCCGCAACGCAGAGCCGCACCAGCGCGTCATGAAGCAGCACTCCGACGCCAACGGCAAGGCCGTCCACGTGGACGACCTGGACTCGCCGATCTGGGCCGCCGCCACGGAGGCCTGGCAGGACGTGATCCGCCTCGGCGCGAAGAACGGCTTCCGCAACGCGCAGGCCTCGGTCATCGCCCCCACCGGCACCATCGGTCTCGCGATGTCCTGCGACACCACCGGCCTGGAGCCCGACCTCGCCCTGGTCAAGTTCAAGAAGCTGGTCGGCGGCGGCTCGATGCAGATCGTCAACGGCACGGTGCCCCAGGCACTGCGCCGGCTCGGCTACCAGCCGGAGCAGATCGAGGCGGTCGTCGCCCACATCGCCGACAACGGCAATGTGATCGACGCCCCCGGACTGAAGCCCGAGCACTACGAGGTCTTCGACTGCGCGATGGGCGAGCGTTCCATCTCCGCGATGGGTCACGTCCGCATGATGGCGGCCATCCAGCCGTGGATCTCGGGCGCCCTCTCCAAGACGGTCAACCTGCCGGAGACGGCGACCGTCGAGGACGTCGAGGAGGTCTACTTCGAGGCGTGGAAGCTGGGCGTCAAGGCGCTCGCGATCTACCGCGACAACTGCAAGGTCGGCCAGCCCCTCTCCGCCAAGACCAAGGAGAAGGAGAAGGTGGCGGTCACCGCCAAGGCCGAGGACACCATTCGTACGGCCGTCGAGAAGGTCGTCGAGTACCGTCCGGTCCGGAAGCGTCTGCCCAAGGGCCGCCCGGGGATCACCACCTCCTTCACGGTGGGTGGCGCCGAGGGCTACATGACCGCCAATTCCTACCCGGACGACGGTCTCGGTGAGGTCTTCCTGAAGATGTCCAAGCAGGGTTCGACCCTCGCGGGCATGATGGACGCCTTCTCGATCGCGGTCTCGGTCGGTCTGCAGTACGGCGTGCCGCTGGAGACCTACGTCTCCAAGTTCACCAACATGCGGTTCGAGCCGGCCGGAATGACGGACGACCCGGACGTGCGGATGGCGCAGTCGATCGTCGACTACATCTTCCGCCGCCTGGCGCTCGACTTCCTGCCGTTCGAGACCCGTTCGGCGCTCGGCATCCACTCCGCCGAGGAGCGTCAGCGCCACCTCGACACCGGTTCGTACGAGCCCCCCTTCGGGGACGACGAGCTCGACGTCGAGGGCCTGGCGCAGTCCGCCCCCGTACAGGTGGAGCCGCTGAAGGCGGTTGCCTCTCCCACGGAGAGCGCTGCCGAGAAG
Source organism: Streptomyces clavifer (assembly GCF_036345975.1). Taxonomy (NCBI): domain Bacteria; kingdom Bacillati; phylum Actinomycetota; class Actinomycetes; order Kitasatosporales; family Streptomycetaceae; genus Streptomyces; species Streptomyces clavifer. Next base: position 5,609,836 of record NZ_CP107793.1, read on the forward strand.
CCCGCTCCCAGGACGGCGCACACCTCGGCCGAGCTGGTCGAGATGCAGCTCGGGATCAGTGCGGACGCCCCGCTCTGCTTCTCCTGCGGTACGAAGATGCAGCGTGCCGGATCCTGCTACATCTGCGAGGGCTGCGGCTCGACCAGCGGTTGCAGCTGACAGCGGACTGAGGTGAAGGGGAGGGGCACCGGCCACGGCCGGCGCCCCTCCCCTTCGCATGTCAGGCCTCGGGCATGCCGGGGGACGCCGTCCCCTCCTGGTCCGGGGCGACCGGGCGGAGGGGCGGTACGCGTCGATCAGTGAGTGGCGCACGAAGGAGGCGGGGGCGCCGGTGCCGCCGAGCGGCACGTCTCCGCCGGTCCGGACCGTGGACGCCCACCGCGGTGCGAGGTCGGTGGGCGCCGGGTCGCGGGCGCGAGGGCGTCCGCGGGGACGACGCCGCACCCCACACGGATGGTGCGGTTCGCATGTTCCGCCGCTTCCTGGGGCCGGGAAGGCGATGCCGCGTGTGTCCCGGCGATCCCGGCCATCGGGCGGCGTGCGACGGGGCGGCGGGCGCGCCGGGCCGGAATCCGGCCCGGCGTCCTCAGGTGGGCCACCCCGTGCGGACGGCGCTCATGGCTCCCAGCAGGTCGTCCGGCTCCCAGCAGGCCGGTCGGGGCGCGCTCGCGGTCCGTCGTCGCCCGGATGGCCGGTGGGGTCGGCGTCCGGGGCCATCGGAGCGGCTGCCGGCGGACGTCGGCAGGGGTCGGGGCGATCCGTCTGGTGCGGCTCGCCGGGCCCGGGGCTCAGGGGCCGCCGGGCGTCAGCCGACGCGATTTCCCATCACCGTGGCGAACGAATCAGGATCGCCGTCGAATCCGCGGACAGCCGCGTGGAAGCCCCATGCCCCCGTCGTGTCCCGGGTGAACTCGGCGACGACGGCGGCAGTGGCCGCGTGGACGCCGGAGAAGTCGTCCTCCGAGAGGTCGGTGTAGCCCTCACGGATCTGCACCGCCGTCTGCTCTATCTGCCCGAAGGTCTTCCGGCCGTCGCGCTGCTGGATGGCGACGCCGACGACCACCCTGGAGTACGCGTCCGACAGTCGGCCCAACTCGATCGTCATGACCTCGTCGAAACCGAACCCCTGGCCGGTCCTGCTGTCCCGGTTCAGAGTGATCGTGCCGTCGGGGGACCTGCTGTCGAAGTGCACGAGATAGGCGGGGGCGCCGTACGGTGCGGCCGTCTCGTAGGTGGCCGCGATGATGTCGAGGTCATTGGCCGGCTCGCCATACGCGCTGGGGTCCCATTTGACCCTTACTTCGACCTTCTCGATGTCCTTCTTGGGTGTGCTCATCGGACTTCCCTTCCTGCTGCTGGGCCGACGGAGCTCTGCACCTCAGATCATGTCCGTAACTGTCGGTGAATCCAACCGCGTTGGGAACGGAGGGCGTAATCGGGCCATTGCGCCGCCCGGTGTGGTCCGGTACGGACCCCCTTCTTCTGCCGGTCCGTCAGGAGCGCGACCCGCGCCACTCGGGGCGCCGTACGATGGCGCTGTGCTGGTCAAGTGGATTCGCTGCACCGTGGTGGACCGTCGCGGTTTCGAGCGGGGGCAGCGAAAGTGGGCGGGGCTGCTCGACGAGCCCGGATTCAGGGGACAGGGCGGCGGGTGGAGCCGGAGGCAGCCCGATGTCGCCCATGTGTTCGCGTTCTGGGAGAACCGTGTCTTCTACGACTCGTTCATGGCCCGTGAGCACGACCGGCTGGCCGCCGGGCAGTCCGGCATGCACAAGGACATGCAGGTCAAACTCTTCGAGTACCGGTTCGACGTCAAGACCGGTTTCGAGCCGCACTTCACCGAGGCGGACGTGGTCAGGGTGGCGCACAGCCGGGTGTACGAGGACCGTACCGACCACTTCGCCCTCATGCAGAAGAGAGTGTGGAACCCGGCCATGGCGGGGTCTCCCGGCATGTTGCGGGGGGTGTTCGGGGAGGCGCCGGGGCGCGAGTTCCTGGTGTTGTCGATGTGGCAGTCGAGCGCCGAACGGGGCAAGTACCGGCCCCAGAGCATCGCCCGGCTTTCGGCACGGGCGGAGACCGAGAGTGACGTCGAGGAGCTGACGGGGGACGTGGTGCAGCTCGAACCGTCCTGGACGGTCTGACGGGCGACAACGCGGTCGCTCCCCGGGCACCTCGAGCGCCCCCGATGCTCCCGTCTGGGACACCCTGGGCCCCTCGGTGCCCGGTCCTTCGCACGGCCGTCTCCTGGTCGTTTTCTTGGTCACATATGCCCGGTGGAGCGCACACGACCGCTCGGCGGTGCGGGACAGCATCTAGGGTCGGACCATGGCACGACCGCACCGCATAGTTCTCGTCCGGCACGGCGAGTCCGAGGGCAACGCCGACGACTCCGTCTACGAACGGGAACCGGACCACGCGCTGAGGCTCACCGCGACCGGGCTGCGCCAGGCGCGGGAGACGGGTGCCGGGCTGCGCGAGCGGTTCGGGGCCGAGAGAGTCAGTGTGTACGTCTCGCCCTACCGGCGCACCCATGAGACGTTCAGGGCGTTCGGCCTCGATCTGGAGCACGTACGGGTCAGGGAGGAGCCCCGGCTGCGTGAGCAGGACTGGGGCAACTGGCAGGACCGTGACGATGTCCGGTTGCAGAAGGTCTACCGGGACGCGTACGGACACTTCTTCTACCGCTTCGCGCAGGGGGAGTCCGGTGCCGACGTGTACGACCGGGTCGGGGCGTTCCTGGAGAGCCTCCACCGCAGCTTCGAGGCACCCGATCACCCGGAGAACGTCCTACTGGTCACCCATGGACTGACCATGCGGCTGTTCTGCATGCGCTGGTTCCACTGGTCGGTGGCGGAGTTCGAGTCCCTGTCCAATCCTGGGAACGGCGAGACCAGAACGCTGCTCCTCGGTGAGAACGGCCGTTACACGCTCGACCGGCCCTTCGACCGGTGGCGCACTCCTGAGCCGTACGGAATCACCGGATAGAGTGGCAGGGCGATGACCGTTGACTCCGCTTCCGACCGACGCTTCGAACGTGCTCTGGCCAGCCTGCGTGGACTGTCCGTGGGAGACGCCCTCGGCTCCCAGTTCTTCGTGCCGGCCCACTACCCGCTGCTCAAGGAACAGGTACTGCCGCCCGGTCACTGGCAGTGGACCGATGACACCGAGATGGCTTCTTCCGTGGTGGCCGTCCTGGCTGCGCACGGGCGGATCGACCAGGACGCACTCGCCCAGTCGTTCGCACGCCACCACGATTTCGACCGGGGCTACGGGCCCGCGGTGAACCGCATGCTGCGCCTGGTCAGGGAGGGCGGTGACTGGCGCGAGCTGTCGTCCGCGCTCTTCCAGGGACAGGGCTCCTGGGGGAACGGTTCGGCCATGCGTATCGCGCCGCTGGGTGCCTGGTACGCGGACGACCCGGAGCAGGCCACGCACCAGGCGGAGATCTCGTCGTACACCACGCACCAGCACCGCGAGGCCGTCGTGGGGGCCATGGCCGTGGCGGCGGCCGCCTCGCTGGTGGCCGCGCCGGACGGACCGCCGACGCCGGAAGCACTGCTGGACGGGGTTGTCGCGCTCGTGCCGCGCAGCGCGGTCGGTGCCGGGCTGCGCAGGGCGCGCGACATGCTGGACTACCGCGACGCGGGGACCGTCGCCGCGGTGCTCGGCAACGGGCGCCGCACGAGCGCGCACGACACCGTGCCCTTCGCCCTCTGGTCGGCCGCGCGCAGCCTCGGCGACTTCGAGCAGGCGTTCTGGGTGACGGCTCAAGCGGGCGGTGACGTGGACACCACCTGCGCCATCGTCGGCGGAGTCGTCGCCGCGGGCGCGGCAGGCGCTCCGCCGGCCGACTGGCTGGCCCGGACGGAAGAGCCGCCGGACTGGCTCCCTCGCTCGCTCGGCTGATACGACGCTGGACGACTTCCCCGGGCTTGGTGCCCTGCTGGTGCAGGGATCGGTGGCGCCGCACATCCGGGCCCGGTGCCGTCGTGCCCTTCCCGCCGGGTGTGGTCCCGACGGTCATGCCATGCCCTCCGTCACGGTCCTGCCACAGCGTGCCCCCGGCGCCGCCGACATGCGTGCGCAGGGCTACTCTTTCGCCCACACAGCCCTCATTTCGATCATGAAGGGCGTGCGCCTAAGAGACTCCGGGGCCGGCGCGCCGCTAGGTGGCCGCGCGAACGGACCCGGTGGGGGAGGGGTCCCATGTCCGATCAACCGTCCGGGGCGAACAGCCGGCCGGAGACGCCACCGCCGTCCGAGGACGCCGCAGGGTCCGACGGTGCCCTGAAGGCGGGGGACGCCGGGAAGTCCGGGGCCGCCGTTCCTCCGGAGGATGCCGTGAGGTCCGCGTCAGGGGCCGGGCACGACACCGCCTCCGATGCGCCGGGCGGGGAGGGGACAGCTGCTGCTCAGGTGCCCGGCCAGGAGGGGACCGCAGCTCAGGAGTCCGTCAGGGCGCCAGCGGCGGTCCCGCCCCAGAACACGGGCCCGTACGTGCCGGTGGTGCCCGCGTATCTTCAGGCGCCACCGCCCCCGGCCGACCCGTGGCGGCGCCGGGCGCAGGAACAGAAGCCCAGTGCTCTGTCCCGGCTGAGACCCTCGGTGCCGCCCCCGATCAGGGCCGCCACACTCTGGGCCGTCCTCGCCACCGCGCTGCTCAGCGCTCTGCTGCTCGGTGACGGCCTGGGCCCGAACCTGCTGATGGTCGCGGCGCCCGCGGCCCTGGCGGCCTTCTTCGCCGCGCAGGCTGCGGGCCGCAGGCTTCGGCCCTGGACCGCTGTCTGGGCGGTCGGCGGCCTGGCACTCCTGGCCGTCCCGGCGCTCCGGGACGCGGGATGGCCGACGTTCCTCGCCGTGGTGTCCGCCCTGGCCCTCGGATCGCTCGCGCTGCACGGCAGCCGGACCTGGCCGGGGGTGCTGCTCGGATCGGCGGGGCTGTTCACATCGGTCGCGGCCGGATTGCGCTGGGGCTGGCGGGGTGTGCGCGACCGTGCGGACGATTCCGGGGGCCGTGTGCGCACCGCGGTGCGCAGCACCGTGGTGGCCCTCGTACTGCTCGTCGTGTTCGGCGCGCTCTTCGCCAGCGCCGATGCCGCGTTCGCCGACCTCCTGGGCAGCCTCACCCCCGACGTGTCGGTAGGCGACAGTCCATGGCGGGTGTTCCTCTTCGTGCTCGGTCTCGCAGGCGCACTGGCCACGGCGTACAGCGCTGCCGCGCCGGTGCGCTGGGACAGCATCACCGTCCGGCCCGGACCGGCCCGGAGCCGGGTGGAGTGGGCACTCCCCCTGATCGTGCTCAACCTGCTCTTCGCGGCATTCATCACCCTCCAGCTCGCTGTGCTGCTCGGCGGTTACGACAAGGTCCTGGACGAGACCGGGCTCACCCCCGCCGCGTACGCACGCCAGGGCTTCTGGCAACTGCTCTGGGCGACCGTCCTGACCCTGCTCGTCATCGCACTCGCCCTGCGCTGGGCCCCCCGCAGCGGACCGCGCGACCGTACGCTCGTCCGGGGCGTACTCGGCGTCCTGTGCGTGCTCACGCTCGTCGTCGTGGCCTCCGCGCTGCGTCGCATGGACCTGTACGTGGACGCCTTCGGCCTGACCAGGCTGCGGATCTCCGTGGCCGCGGTGGAGCTCTGGCTCGGCGTCGTGCTCGTCCTCATCCTCGCGGCGGGTGTCTTCGGCGCGAAGCTGCTGCCGCGCGCCGTCGCGGTGAGCGCGGCCGCCGGTGTTCTCGCGTTCGGGCTGATCTCGCCCGACGGACTGATCGCGGAACAGAGCGTCCAGCGGTACCGCTCCGACAAGACGATCGACGTCCTGTACCTCCGCGATCTCTCGGCAGACGCCGTACCGGCGTTGGACACACTGCCCGAGCCGCTGCGGTCCTGTGCGCTGGAGAGGATCCAGCGCGACCTGGAGACCTCGGACACCCCGTGGTACGCCTCCAGCTGGGGCGAAGCCAGAGCACGGGACATCCTGAAGGATCATGCCGCCGAGGGCCGTGGGAGCGAGTGCTACGAGCTCGGCGGGCACGACAGTGAGCGGGAGGGGTACGAGGAGGAGGACTCCTACGACCCGTACTGATCCGATCCGGATCCGTTGTTCCGATGTGGACGGCATGGTGCGGGCCCCGGAGACTCCGGAGCGGCGGACCGCAGTGCTGCCCGGTCGCCGCCCGCGACGGGGACGGCGGCCGGAGCGCGCCGGGCCCGCCGCGGCGGATCTCCGGCTCGGCGCGTCCCGTTCGCTCCCGCGCCCGTGAGCGCCGGCGCCGCCGCCCGCCCGGTGGTCACCACCACCGGGCAGGGTGGTCACCGTCACCTCGACGCGCCCCGCTTCTCGCGTGTGACGGGTGGCTGCGCGGCTCCTGTTTCCGCCCGTGAAGCCCCGGCGCCGCCGCTCGTGCGGCTTTCTGCGGCCGCCCCGGACACCGGTTCCGCCGTGTTCCGCGCACGGCCGGACGCGTGCAGTCGTCCCGACCGGTGCCCCGGGGTGTTCTTGGCGGGGGCATCGGCGTAACCTGGCAGGCGCCATGCCGTACGAACCACCCACGCACACCGTCGAGCGCTCACTGCGCGCTACCTCTGGTGCCAGGACCGTCGCCGGTGTCGATGAGGTCGGACGCGGAGCGTGGGCCGGCCCCGTCACCGTGTGCGCGGCCGTCACCGGCCTCCGCAGACCACCCGAGGGCCTCACCGACTCCAAACTGATCAGTCCCAAGCGGCGTGCGGAACTCGCACCGCTGCTCGAGGGCTGGGTCACGGCCTACGGGCTGGGGCACGCCTCACCAGGGGAGATCGACGACCTCGGCATGACTGCCGCACTCCGGCTCGCAGCGGTCAGGGCCCTCGAGGCGCTACCCGTGCGGCCGGACGCCGTGATCCTCGACGGCAAGCACGACTACCTCGGCTCTCCCTGGAACGTCCGTACCGTGATCAAGGGCGACCAGTCCTGTATCTCCGTCGCCGCGGCCTCAGTGATCGCCAAGGTGCGACGGGACACGATGATGGCCGAACTGGGCGCGGACTCAGGGCAGTACGCAGACTTCGCCTTCGGCGCGAACGCGGGATATCCGTCCCCGGTACACCGGGCCGCGTTGGAGGAGCGGGGACCTACACCTCATCATCGCCTCAGCTGGGCCTATCTCGACGCGCTGCCGCGATGGCAGCACTTGAAGAAGGTCCGCTTCTCCGCCGAGGCGGCCGCACTGGAAAGCGGGGGCCAGCTCGGCTTCGACTTCTGACCACACAGACGTATCACCGGCGCGCAGCGCCGACGACTTTCGATGGACGAACCACTCGTGCCTCTTATCCCCGAGGAGCCTCAGATTCCCGAGAGCGCCCAGGGTCCCCGCGTGACACCGGCCGCCGGCCGCACCGCGTCGACCCCCCGCCCCGTACCCGGTCCGCGTTCAGCGGCCACGCCGCGTCCCGGACATCCGGGTCCCCGCCCCGCGCGGCCCGCGCCTCCGGCGCCGCGCCCCACACCGGTCTCTCCCACTGCGGCGCGCCCTGCCGTGCGCGAGCAGCCGGAGGATCGTTCCGCTGTGCAGCTTCAACTGGTTCCCGCCCCGGTGGGCGGTTCGCTCGCCGCAGCGGACGAAGCCGTCGACCTGTTGCTCGACTCGGGCCGCGCACCCGGTGACATCCTGGTGCTGACGACGCACGAGCAGCACCCCTGGGCGGCACACGAACTCTCCTTCGGGGAAGCCGCGTACTGGGCCCAGCACGACGTCGGTGACGACGTCTTCTTCGCGCACGCCGCGAAGCTCGACCGCTGTACGTCCCGTTCCGTGGTCGTCGTCGCGGTGAACGGCGACGTCGACGACGCCACCGCACGTGCGCTGGCCGCCGCTCGCGAGCGTGCCGGTGCGCTGCTGATCGTGTGCGGAGACCCGCAGAAGATCAACCCTGTGTTCGGCGCCGTCGCCTGAGCCGTACGTCCGTGGGTCCTGGCCGTCCGTGAGGACGGCCAGGACCCACGGGCCGTTTCACCGGGCCGCGGTCCGGCGCAGCGCCTCCGCGGCCCCGCCGCCGGTGCGCAGCGGAACCGGGTCGTGATCGGCGAAGGCGTCGGCCAGGGCGGCCGGTTCGGACAGGGAACTGGGCCTGCGGCCGCCCCTGCCCTCGCCGAGGACCTGCCAGCCCCCCCGGGTCAGGGTGATGTACGCCCCGCAGCGGAGGCCGTGGAGCGTGCAGGCATCCCGCAGTCCCCACATCCACGCCCCGTCCTCCTCCGTCCATCGCTCGTCTCCCTCACGGCAGTAGAGCAGGACCGCCGTGCGCACGGGGGTGCGGCGGCGCAGGTCGTGCGGAACGACGCGGCGCAGATGGGCCAGCAAGGAGTTGCGGAACTCCCAGCCGTCGGCGGCCACGTTGGTCCGCCGGGCGAACGAGGCGCTGGCGGTGAGCCGTTCCTCGTGGTCGAGGACGGCTACGACGGCAGTGGTCGGGGTCGGTCTGTGTCGTGCGTGCAGGCCGCTGACGACCTCACGCGGACTGCCCAGCAGAGGTATGCCGGCCGCCGCCCACTCGGCCGGTTCGAGCATCCGGGCAAGGTTGTTGACGGAGCCCGCGGATACCGGGGACGCCGACAGTGAAGTGGCTGCGGACGGAGCGAATCCGAAGGTCACGGTCCTCCCTTCGCTACGCGCCCACGGTGCGGGCAGGGTCGAGTGAGGGCGCGCCGCGGCACAGCCCTTCCGGGCCCGCGAAGGGACGGTGCGGGGAGCGAGTCCAATTCTTCCTGTCGTACCGGCGGGCGGCAACGAGCAATTGGTGCGGCTGACGGGTATCGGACGGAATGACACAGATATCCCTGCCCGTTCGGTGCCAGGACGAAGCCATCGTCATGCCTGGACTGCGAGGACCAGCGGAAACACACCCTCGGCACCCGCCCGGCGCAGGAGCCGCGCCGCGACGGCGAGTGTCCAGCCGGTGTCGGAGAGATCGTCGACGAGGAGGACGGGGCCGGCCGCCGATGCGAGCGCCTCGGCCAGTGGGGGGTCCACGACCAGAGCCTCGTGCAGGGCCCTCACCCGCTGGGCGCTGTTGGTCTGCGAGAAGCGGAGGTCCTCGGTCCCGGGTGCGTAGGAGACGGTCCCCAGCAGGGGCATCCGGCCGACCTCGGCGATACCGCTGCCCAGGGAGTGGACCAGCTGCGGCCTGCGGCGGGAGGCCACCGTCACGACACCGACGGGCCGGGGCGCCGCGTCCGGAGCGCCGGAGGCCCAACCGCCCGGTCCCTTCGCCCAGTCGGTGACGACCGTGACCACCGCGCTCGCCACGTCGTCGGGAACGGGGGCGTCCGGGGCCTCGGCTGCCAGCATCGGCCGGAGCCGGTTGCCCCAGCCGATGTCGGAAAGCCGCCCGAGCGCACGGCCTGGGAATGACAGCTCGCCCGCAGGGATGCGGCCCTTGAGGTCCACTCCCACCGCGGCCAGGCCGGTGGGCCACATCTTCCGGGGTTCCACCTCCACCCCGGGGCGGCCGAGCTCCCCCCGCGCGCCGTCGAGAGCCGCGGTGCTGACCTTGTCGTCGAACCGTGCACCCGCGCAGTTGTCACAGCGGCCGCACGCCGCGGCCTCCTCGTCGTCCAGCTGACGCCTGAGGAACTCCATGCGGCAGCCGGTCCCCGAGGCGTAGTCCCGCATGGCCTGCTGCTCGGCGGCGCGCTGTCGGGCGACCCAGGCGTAGCGCTCGGCGTCGTAGACCCAGGGCTCGCCCGTCGAGATCCAGCCGCCCTTCACCCGCTTCACCGCGCCGTCGACGTCCAGGACCTTGAGCATCGTCTCGAGACGGGTGCGCCGCAGGTCGACCAGGGGCTCCATCGCCGGCAGCGAGAGGGGCCGGCCCGCCTGGGCGAGGACGTCCAGGGTGCGCCGCACCTGCTCCTCGGGAGGGAAGGCGACCGAGGCGAAGTACTGCCAGATGGCCTCGTCCTCCTTGCCGGGCAGCAACAGGACTTCGGCGTGTTCGACCCCACGTCCCGCACGTCCGACCTGCTGGTAGTAGGCGATGGGGGAGGACGGTGATCCGAGATGGACGACGAACCCTAGGTCGGGCTTGTCGAAACCCATGCCCAGCGCCGATGTGGCCACCAGCGCCTTGACCTTGTTGGCCAGCAGATCGTCCTCGGCCTGCTGCCGGTCGGCGTTCTCGGTGCGGCCGGTGTACGACGTCACCGGGTGCCCGCACTGGCGCAGGTACGAAGTGACTTCCTCGGCGGCCGCGACGGTGAGCGTGTAGATGATCCCGGACCCCGGAAGCTCGCCGAGGTGGTCGCCCAGCCAGGCCAGGCGGTGTGCGGCATTGGGCAGTTGCAGGACTCCGAGACTGAGGCTCTCGCGGTCCAGGGGGCCGCGCAGCACCAGCGCGTCCGTGCCCGCGCCGGTGCCGAGCTGTTCCGCGACGTCCGCGGTCACGCGCGCATTGGCTGTCGCCGTCGTGGCGAGGACCGGGACGCCCGAAGGGAGATCGGCGAGCATGGTCCGCAGCCGTCGGTAGTCCGGCCGGAAGTCGTGACCCCAGTCGGAGATGCAGTGGGCCTCGTCGACCACCAGCAGCCCGGTCGCCGCGGCGAGCTCCGGCAGGACCTGGTCGCGGAAGTCGGGGTTGTTGAGGCGCTCCGGGCTGACGAGCAGCACATCCACTTCCCCCGCGGCCACCTCCGCCCGGACGCTGTCCCATTCCTCGGTGTTGGAGGAGTTGATGGTGCGTGCGCTGATGCCGGCCCTGGCGGCCGCGGCCACCTGGTTGCGCATCAACGCGAGCAGGGGCGAGACGATCACTGTCGGGCCGCTTCCCTGCGCCCGGAGCAGAGAGGTCGCGACGAAATACACCGCTGACTTGCCCCAGCCCGTCCGCTGCACGACCAGGGCCCGGCGCTTGTCCGCGACCAGCGCCTCGATGGCCCGCCACTGGTCCTCACGCAGCCGGGCAGCGCCGGTCGTGTCCCCGACGAGGCGGGTGAGTACGGAGTCGGCCGAGGCCCTGAGCTCTGCGCGGTCTGGGTTGGTCATGCCCCCATGCAACCCGATGCCTGTGACAAACCGCGAACGACCGTCCGAGCCTGTGGATAACTTTATCCACAGGGGTCGCGGAAATCGGCGGACCGGTGGGACGGTCATGCCATGAACAAGCACCACGAATCCACCGAACCGGCCGACGAGCAGCAGATCACTCTGCGCGGTCCCGCCGAGCTGGCCGACGCCCTTCCGTACCTGATGGGGTTCCACCCGAACGACAGCGTGGTCATGGTGGCGCTCCATGGCGGTCAGGGGCGCTTCGGCGGCCGGCTCAGGATGGGCATCCCGCCATCGCCGACAGAATGGGCACCGGTCGCGAACCAGCTGGCGGAGTGCCTGATCTCAGGCAGTGAACGACGTGACACGCGTCCGGACGCGATCGTCGTCTTCCTCTGCCAGGATCCCGCCGAGGGGGAGAGCGGGCATCAGGCCATGGAGCGGCTGAGGCCCCTGGCCCAGCGTCTGCGCACGGCCTGCGGGGCGCTCGACGTTCCCGTGCTCGAAGCCCTCTGCATCTCCGACGGCCGCTACTGGTCCTACTGCTGCCCCGACGAGCGCTGCTGCCCCGTCGAGGGCAATCCGCTGGCGCTTCCGGGGACGACGGTGATGGCGGCGGCAGCCGCCTATGCCGGTATCCGGGTGCGTGGTTCCCTACGGGACATGGAAGCCCGGCTCAGGCCGTGGGGCTCCCCGGCGGGTGCGGAGCAGGAGAAGGCGCTGGACTCCGCGGGAGCCGTGCTGGTGTCCAGGATCCTCGACGCCGATGGACGGGGTGCGGTCGCGGGGGAGACGCTGGCCCTGGCGCGTGAGCTCATGGAACGTCTCGTGCGGGCGCCCGCGGCCACGACTGCGGACATCGACGACGATCGCCTAATCAGCTGCGACGAAGCCGCGGCACTCATTCTCGGTCTTCAGGACCGGGAGACCCGGGACCGGGCCGCGGAGTGGATGGAGGGCCGCGAGGCGGAGGCGGCCCTACGGCTGTGGCGGGCGCTCGCCCGCCGCTGCGTGGGCCCGTACGTGGAGCACTCCGCGGCACCTCTCACTCTGGCCGGCTGGGTCTCCTGGTCCGCCGGCGACGAACCCGGTGCCAGGGTCGCGCTCGGGCTCGCTCTGCGGGCCGATCCCGACTACACGTTCGCCCAGCTGTTGCATCAGGCGTGCAACGAGGGCATGGACCCGGAAACGCTGCGGCGCTGCCTCCGCGACGAACGCGGCCTGCGTGCCGGGCGCGACGGTGACGGCGCGGGCGCGAGTGTCAGCGGTACGACCGGACGGCACGAAGGGCGGCGTGCGGAACGGCGGCCGGGGCGGAGGCCCCCGCGCACACCGGCTGCGAAGCGGAAGAGGGCGACAGGAACGGCGGCCGGCTCCGCAGGCCCCGGTTCGGCCGCGGCCCGTCCCCGGGCCGGTGGCCCGCAGTGCCGGAGCCGGGCGCCGGGACAGGGGGGAGGGCAGCGCGGGGCCAGGAGCGGCCGTTGACCGACCGCGCTCCACCGGGCCGCACGGGGGCGGTCGCGGCGGAGCGCGGCATCGGACCTCATTCTGGTGCCTTGGCTTCGCGAGGAAACGCAGTACCGGGGATCGCAGGGACAGGCGCCCCGGCTTCGCGAGGACAGGCGTACGGGCTTCGCGAGGCCACGCGCACCAGGCATCGCCGAGACTGCCGGACCGGCATCGCGAGCGGGGGCGGTATCGGCACCGTGACGGCAGAGGCAGGCTCACCAACATCGCGAAGTGACTGTTTATCGTCAGGAAGACGACTATGATTTCGGCATGCCGTCCTACGACCCGTCGACCTTTCCGCCCTTCGCAGTCACCGTCGACCTGGTTGTGCTCACAGTGCGCCGTCACGCGCTCTGCGCGCTGGTGGTGCGCCGCGGTGAGTCGCCGTTCCAGGGCCGGTGGGCGCTGCCGGGCGGATTCGTCAGAACGGACGAGGACCTCGGTGCCGCGGCGGCGCGTGAGCTCGTCGAGGAGACAGGGCTCTGCGCCCACGATCCGGCCGCCCCCGCCGTCGGGAACGGCGCCCACCTCGAGCAGTTGGCCACCTATGGAGATCCGGGGCGCGATCCGCGGATGCGGGTCGTCAGCGTCGCGCACCTCGCGCTGGCTCCAGATCTTCCCGCGCCCCGTGCGGGTGGTGATGCCAACAGCGCGCGCTGGGCCCCCGTCGTGGATCTCCTCGGCCCCGGCGGCGGTTTCGGCCGGGACGGCGAGCAGTCCGAGCCGCTGGCCTTCGATCATGCCCGGATTCTCGACGACGGGGTGGAGCGGGCGCGCTCCAAGATCGAGTACTCCTCGCTGGCCACGGCGTTCTGCCCGCCCGAGTTCACCGTCGGTGAGCTGCGCCGGGTGTACGAAGCGGTGTGGGGTGTGGTCCTTGACCCCCGGAACTTCCATCGCAAGGTCACGGGCACGCCCGGTTTCCTCGTTCCGTCCGGTGGAACGACCACGCGACAGGGTGGCCGCCCCGCGCAGTTGTTCCGGGCCGGAGCCGCCACCGTGCTCAACCCCCCGATGCTGAGGCCGGAGGTCTGAGACTGCGGGGGCTGAGGCTGCGGGGGTCGGGGGCGGTTGTCCGGGCCGGAGATCGCGATCCGGGCGGGCGGTAGCCGGGCGGGCGTTGGGCGGAAGTCCGGTGCCGCGCAGGCGCGGTATTTCTGACCCACGGAACGCCCACTGGAACAGTGCTGCGCCAAAAGTCTGAAATGTCGCGTTATGTTGCTGGGGTACCCCACCCTGCCGCCGAGCGGTCTCACCCTCAGCGAGAGAAGCGATGCTCCAGGCCATCGGACTCACCAGCGCCCCCCGCCGCGACCTTCCCTCCGTCGTGGACGACCTGACCTTCGAAGCGCCCTCCGGCCGCGTCACCGTACTTCTGGGCGCCACCGGCGCCGGCAAGACCACTGCCCTGCGTCTGATGCTCGAACTCGAATCCGGGCGGGGCGTCACCTACTTCCGCGGCCGGCCCCTGCACCGCATCGGCCACCCGGCCCGCGAGGTGGGCGTGCTTCTCGGCGACGTACCGGGGCATCCCGCGCGCACCGCGCGCGGCCAGCTCCGGATGCTCTGTGCGGCGGCGGGAGTTCCCGCGTCGCGGGCCGACGAACTGCTCGACGTCGTCGGGCTGGCCGGGCTCGGGGACCAGCGCATCGGCACCCTCTCCGCCGGTATGGACCGCCGCCTCGGTCTCGCTTCGGCGCTGCTCGGAGACCCGCACACGCTCGTCCTCGACGACCCGGCCAGGGGCCTCTCCCCGCGGGAGAAGAGCTGGCTGCACGGCCTGCTGCGCGCCCACGCCGCAGAGGGCGGCACCGTCCTGCACACCACCAGCGACCCCAAGGAGGCCGCCCGTTCGGCCGACCGTGTGGTCACCATCGACGACGGACGTCTCGTCGCCGACCAGGACGTCGCCGACTTCTCGCGCACCCGGCTGCGCCCCAGAGTCGCGGTACGGACACCGCATGCCGCCCGACTGGCCGCCGTGGTCAGCCGTGAGGCGCGTGCGGCGCGGCGCTCCGTCGAGGTCGTCGCCGAGGACGGGAGCCGGCTGTCGGTGTACGGCAGCACGTGCGCCGAGGTCGGGGACGCCGCGTACCGGCACGGCCTGCCCGTGCATCAACTCGCCGACGAAATCGGAGATGCGGGCCCCGCCTCCGCTCCCCCCGCCCGGCCTGCAGGCGCGGCCGTACCGGGGCCCGCGTCAACGGTGGCGGTCTCGGAGCTGCCCCCACCGATTCCCGTCCGTCCCGCCCGTGGCCCGCTCCGCCCCGTGCGCTACGAACTGCGCCGCCTCTTCGGCGTCAGGACGACAGCTCTGATCATGGCGGCCGTCCTGGTGGTATCGGCCGGCCTCTCCGTCCTCCTGGCCCGGTCGGGCCGCACACCCCTCCCCGGTCTCCTGGTCGCCTGGCCCGACCTGATGCCCCTCCCACCCGCGGCCTTCGGTGCCGGCCTGCTCGGGGCCCTCTCCTTCGGCGACGAGTTCCGCTACCCGGCGCTCGCCGCAGGGCGGGGCACCGTCCCGCGGCGCCTCGGACTCCTGCTGGCCAAGCTGGTGGTGTCCGCGGCCGTCGCCCTGCTGCTGGCCGTGCTGGCCGTGCTGGTGAATGCCGAGGTCCTGCATCTCGTGTATGGCGGTGACTTGATCGGCGTACCGGCCAACGCCCGTCAACTGGGCGCCAGTTGGGCCGGACTGGCGATCGGATGCGCCTGGGCCGGGCTGCTGGCCGCCGGCGTCTTCCGTGCGGCCGGTGCGGGGGTCGCCGCCGTGCTGGCCGTTCCCGTCCTGGTCGTTCCGCTGGTGCGGAAACTGCTCGAAGGTCCGTCCGTTCGTTCGATCGCCGGGCTCCCGGGTCGAATGCGCGAACTCGCCTGGCTGCAATGGCCGTACGAGGCGGACCGGTGGGCGATGGCCGCGGTGCGGGTCGTGGCGCACCCGGTGGGTGTGGCGCTCTCCTTGTCGTTGTCCGCCCTGATCTGTGCGTACGTGTTCACCAGTCTGCGGGGGAGGGCCCGTTGGTGAGTGCGAGGCCCGGATCCGGTGGCCGAGTGCAGGCAACTCCGCCGAGAAGGAGCGATTTCTCCCCATAAAGCGTCAATTGCGGGGCGGGTGCCGATCACCCTTTCGTGTGCTTTTCACCAAAGACCTCAAGGGCTGGCTGAGCCACGCCGACAAAGGATGCGTGAGTACCCTTGCGCACACCATGATGACCGCCGCCCGTTCCGCCGACTCCGGCCCGGGCGAACTCGACCGTTACCCCTGTGCGGAGGCGCCGGCCGGCGAGCGTGGCCCCCTCCGCTCCTGGGGTGGTTCCGATTCCGAACTGGGGCGGGCGAGCCGGCGTGGCACGGCCAGTCGCGGCCGTGGGCTCCACGGCCAACTGGTCCAGCAGCTCGGCCAGATGATCGTTTCCGGTGACCTCGGCGCCGACCGGCCGCTCGTTCCGGAGGAGATCGGCCAGCGATTCGAGGTCTCCCGCACCGTCGTGAGGGAGTCCCTGCGCGTACTCGAGGCCAAGGGCCTGGTCAGTGCCCGGCCCAATGTGGGTACCCGGGTCCGGCCGGTCAGCGACTGGAACCTCCTGGACCCCGACATCATCGAATGGCGCGCCTTCGGCCCCCAGCGTGACGACCAGCGCCGCGAGCTGGCGCAGCTCCGTTGGACGATCGAGCCGCTGGCCGCCCGGCTGGCCGCCGGCCACGGCCGCGAGGACATTCAGCAGCGCCTCGGAGAAATGATCGAGATCATGGGGCACGCGATGGGGCACGGGGACGGCATCACGTTCTCCCGGGCGGACGCGGAGTTCCACTCCCTGCTCATCCAGGCGGCGGGCAACCGCATGCTGGAGCACCTCTCCGGCATCGTGTCGGCGGCCCTGCACGTCTCCGGTGGGCCCGTCGCGGGGTGCGACCGGCCCACCGAGGTGTCGCTCGGGCACCATGCGCGGATCGTCGAGGCGCTGGCCTCGGGTGACTCCGCCGCCTCCGAAGCGGCGATGAGGCAGCTGCTCGTCGGCCACCTCGACGGGGAGCCCGTGGTTCCCGCGCCCCGCGAGCACTGACCGCACCACGGCCGGGGAGTGCGGACCGTGTGCCGCCGGGCCCTGTGGTCCGGCGGCATAATTGTATGTATATATGAGCCCTGGTTCCGTTTGTCGCACATGGGGTGTGACTGGGGCCACGCGATTAGGGCGTAACACTCCTCGAAACAGTGCGATGACTTAAGAGGTGACCGCCGCGGAAGGAATACAGCAGCCACACAGCGCGCTGTGCAGTTCTGAGGCCAAGCCCGCGCCGTCGGCAACATCCCCAGCCGCCGGTCGTCGGTTCCAGCCCTCTCCAGGGCCGGGCCGGAAGCCGTTTCCATCGTTCCGAGAGGTTGTTCGTGTCGGCCAGCACATCCCGTACGCTCCCGCCGGAGATCGCCGAGTCCGAGTCTGTGATGGCGCTCATCGAGCGGGGAAAGGCTGATGGGCAGATCGCCGGCGATGACGTGCGTCGGGCCTTCGAGGCTGACCAGATTCCGCCAACCCAGTGGAAGAACGTTCTTCGCAGCCTCAACCAGATCCTCGAGGAAGAGGGTGTGACGCTGATGGTCAGTGCCGCGGAGTCGCCGAAGCGCGCCCGCAAGAGCGTCGCAGCGAAGAGCCCGGTCAAGCGCACCGCCACCAAGACCGTCGTAGCCAAGACGACCGTGACGCGGACCGTCGCCGCCACCGCCGCCCCGGCGGCGGCCGGAAGCGCGGACGCGGCGGCCGACGACGCTGCCGTCGCCGCTCCGGCGAAGAAGACCGCAGCCAAGAAGACGGCTGCCAAGAAGACAGCCGTGAAGAAGACCGCGGCGAAGAAGACCGCGGCCAAGAAGTCCGGCAAGCAGGACGAAGAGCTCCTCGACGGTGACGAGGCCGCCGAGGAAGTCAAGGCCGGTAAGGGTGAGGAAGAGGAGGGCGAGGGCGAGAACAAGGGCTTCGTCCTCTCCGACGACGACGAGGACGACGCGCCTGCGCAGCAGGTCGCCGTCGCCGGCGCCACGGCCGACCCGGTCAAGGACTACCTGAAGCAGATCGGCAAGGTTCCCCTCCTCAACGCCGAGCAGGAGGTCGAGCTCGCCAAGCGCATCGAGGCAGGCCTCTTCGCCGAGGACAAGCTGGCCAACGCCGACAAGCTCGCGCCGAAGCTCAAGCGTGAGCTGGAGATCATCGCCGAGGACGGCCGCCGGGCCAAGAACCACCTGCTGGAGGCCAACCTCCGGCTCGTGGTCTCGCTGGCCAAGCGCTACACCGGTCGCGGCATGCTCTTCCTGGACCTGATCCAGGAGGGCAACCTCGGCCTGATCCGCGCGGTCGAGAAGTTCGACTACACCAAGGGCTACAAGTTCTCCACGTATGCCACCTGGTGGATCCGTCAGGCGATCACCCGCGCCATGGCCGACCAGGCCCGCACCATCCGCATCCCGGTGCACATGGTCGAGGTCATCAACAAGCTCGCGCGAGTGCAGCGTCAGATGCTCCAGGACCTGGGCCGTGAGCCCACCCCGGAGGAGCTGGCCAAGGAGCTCGACATGACCCCTGAGAAGGTCATCGAGGTCCAGAAGTACGGCCGTGAGCCGATCTCGCTCCACACGCCGCTGGGTGAGGACGGGGACAGCGAGTTCGGAGACCTGATCGAGGACTCCGAGGCGGTCGTCCCGGCCGACGCGGTCAGCTTCACGCTGCTCCAGGAGCAGCTGCACTCGGTGCTCGACACGCTTTCCGAGCGTGAGGCGGGCGTGGTCTCGATGCGCTTCGGCCTGACCGACGGCCAGCCGAAGACGCTGGACGAGATCGGCAAGGTCTACGGCGTGACGCGCGAGCGCATCCGTCAGATCGAGTCCAAGACGATGTCCAAGCTGCGTCACCCGTCGCGTTCGCAGGTGCTGCGCGACTACCTCGACTAGATCGAGGACGGAAGACAGGACGAGGGCCCGGAACCTGGGAAGGTTCCGGGCCCTCGTCCTTCTGCGGGTGCGGGCCGCACCCGTGCGGATGACGCTGAGTGGGCACTGCTCACCCCGGCGTCAGGAGACTTCATGCCCCGCATCGTCGTCCGTGCCCTCCCCCCGGCGTTCGCCCTGGCGGCCCTCGCGGCCGTCATACCACTCGGTCCCCCGGCTTCCGCCGCCGCGGACAGCATCGTCGTGGGCGGCACACCGGTGCCCGTCGCGGACAGTCCCTGGGTCGTGGCCCTGTCGAGCCGTGACCGGTTCGGGGGAAGCCGCGCGGGCCAGTTCTGCGGCGGGGTGGCAATCGCGCCCACGAAGGTGCTGACGGCCGCGCACTGCCTGCGGCAGGACGTCCTGGGCACCACTGTGCCCGAGGTCCCCGATCTGCGGATCATCAGCGGCCGTGACGAGCTGAGCGGACCCGGCGGCCAGGAGATCCCGGTGCGGTCGGCCTGGATCAGTCCTCGGTACGAGCCGCGTACGAACATCGCCGACCTGGCGGTGCTCACCCTGGACCGGGCACTGCCGGAGGCAAGCGTCGTGCCGACCGCCGCGGCCGGGGACGCGGCGTACGAGCCCGGTACGGCCGCGACGGTGTACGGCTGGGGGGACACCACCGGGTACGGCGCCTACGCGTCCGTCCTCCACGCCGCGAAGGTGCGGGTGCTGTCGGACAACGCCTGCACGCGGGCGTACCCCGGCGGCGTACACGGCTCGTACGACGCCTCATCGATGCTCTGCGCCGGTAGCACGGCCGGGGGGCGGGATGCGTGCCAGGGCGACAGTGGAGGCCCGCTGGTGGCCCGTGGGCGCCTCATAGGGCTGGTCTCCTGGGGCAGCGGCTGCGGGAGCCCGGGAAGCCCGGGGGTGTACACCCGCGTGTCGGCAGCCATCCGGTGGATGGCCGGCCAGTCCTGACGTCAGGCCGACCGAACGCGGTCCGGATACGAGAACGGGCGGCTTCCCCCCTGGGGGAAGCCGCCCGTCGGCCGGTCCTGGACCGGGCCCTGGCTCGTCGTGGATGCGAGGTGTCAGTGTTGTTCCTCGTCGGCGGCACTTGCCTGCACGGCAGTGAGCCGATCTGTCTCATCCTGTATTTCCGCGGCGATCTTCTTGAGTTCCGGCTCGAACTTGCGCCCGTGGTGGGCGCAGAAGAGCAGTTCACCGCCGCTGATCAGGACGACGCGCAGGTATGCCTGGGCGCCGCAACGGTCACAGCGGTCTGCTGCGGTCAGCGGGCTCGCGGGGGTCAGAACAGTAGTCACGTCGCCTCTTCTCTAGCTCGACGAGCTGTCGTACCAGGGTCAACATCCAACCAGGCCGAAAACGTTCCCGCTCGTGGCTTTTCTTCGAAACTTCTTCTCGGGATGGCTGTCCGTTGCCGGTTGGCGGCGAATGTGCCGTATTGCGTAGCGCTACGGTTTCGCGTTGCTTGTGTGGGCCCGTCCACCGGCTGGCTTGCCGGTTGTTGATGAGGACGTGCCCGGAGCCTAAATGGTTCATGCCTCGAAGGGAACGTGATGTGCATGTCACTCCGACGAGTGATCGAACGCGTATACGAAGCTGGACTAGCATAAGGATTCCCCGTGGGTGGCGTTACAACCGCTCTACCAGGCCTCGGTAGGCTCTCAGCGGCTACCGAGGCCGAGCCCGCTACCCACTGGGCCCCAAATGAAATTCAGCGAGGAGCGAACCGCGTGACCGCCGATTCCGTGCCGTCCACTGCGCTGCTGACCGGAGCAGGCGGCTCAGACAGGGACAGCTCCAACTACACCGCGCGGCACCTTCTCGTACTCGAAGGGCTCGAAGCGGTCCGCAAGCGCCCCGGGATGTACATCGGGTCCACGGACAGCCGCGGACTCATGCACTGCCTCTGGGAGATCATCGACAACTCGGTCGACGAGGCTCTCGGCGGGTACTGCGACACCATCGAGGTCATCCTCCACGACGACACCTCCGTCGAGGTCCGCGACAACGGCCGCGGCATCCCGGTCGACGTCGAGCCCAAGACGGGCCTGTCCGGCATCGAGGTCGTGATGACCAAGCTGCACGCGGGCGGGAAGTTCGGAGGGGGCTCCTACGCCGCCTCCGGAGGCCTGCACGGGGTCGGCGCCTCGGTCGTGAACGCGCTCTCCGCGCGGCTCGACGTCGAGGTCGACCGCAGCGGCTCGACCCACTCGATCAGTTTCCGGCGCGGTGTTCCGGGCATGTTCACCGAACAGGGGGCGGACAGCCCCTTCGACCCGGCCACCGGCCTGCGCAAGGGGAAGCGCGTCCCGAAGACGCGCACGGGTACCCGAGTGAGGTACTGGGCGGA
Source organism: Streptomyces clavifer (assembly GCF_036345975.1). Lineage (NCBI taxonomy): Bacteria > Bacillati > Actinomycetota > Actinomycetes > Kitasatosporales > Streptomycetaceae > Streptomyces > Streptomyces clavifer. The sequence goes on from NZ_CP107793.1 coordinate 5,630,671, forward strand.
CCGGCAGATCTTCCTCAAGGACGCCAAACTCAACCTGGAGACGCTGTACCAGCGGGCCCGCCAGACCGCGTTCCTGGTCCCCGGCCTCACCATCCTCGTGCGGGACGAGCGGGGCATCGACGGCGAGGGCAAGACCGAGGAGACATTCCGCTACGACGGCGGGATCAGCGAGTTCTGCGAGTACCTGGCCCAGGACAAGGCCGTCTGCGACGTCCAGCGCCTGACGGGGACGGGGACGTTCAAGGAGACCGTGCCGGTGCTCGACGAGCGCGGGCACATGACGGCGACCGAGGTCACCCGCGAGCTGGCCGTCGACATCGCACTGCGGTGGGGCACCGGGTACGACACCAACGTCAAGTCCTTCGTCAACATCATCGCCACCCCCAAGGGGGGCACCCATGTGTCCGGCTTCGAGCGTTCCCTGACCAAGACCGTCAACGAGGCCCTGCGCTCCGCGAAGCTGCTGCGGGTCGCCGAGGACGACGTCGTCAAGGACGACGCGCTCGAGGGACTCACCGCGGTCGTGACCGTGCGGCTGGCGGAGCCCCAGTTCGAGGGGCAGACCAAGGAGGTGCTGGGCACCTCGGCGGCCAACCGGATCGTGGCCGGCGTGGTGTCCAAGGAGCTCAAGGCGTTCCTGACCTCCACCAAGCGCGACGCCAAGGCCCAGGCCAGGGCGGTGCTGGACAAGGCGGTGGCCGCAGCCCGCACGCGCATCGCGGCCCGCCAGCACAAGGACGCGCAGCGCCGCAAGACCGCGCTGGAGTCCTCCTCGCTGCCCGCGAAGCTCGCCGACTGCCGCAGCGACGACGTCGAGCGGAGCGAGCTCTTCATCGTGGAGGGCGACTCGGCGCTCGGTACCGCCAAGCTGGCCCGGAACAGCGAATTCCAGGCGCTGCTGCCGATCCGCGGGAAGATCCTCAACGTCCAGAAGTCGTCCGTGTCGGACATGCTCAAGAACGCCGAGTGCGGCGCGATCATCCAGGTCATAGGAGCAGGCTCCGGGCGTACGTTCGACATCGACGCCGCTCGCTACGGCAAGATCGTCCTGCTGGTCGACGCCGACGTCGACGGCGCCCACATCCGGTGCTTGCTGCTCACGCTCTTCCAGCGCTACATGCGACCGATGGTCGAAGCGGGGCGGGTCTTCGCCGCGGTCCCCCCGTTGCACCGGATCGAGCTCGTCCAGCCCAAGAAGGGCCAGGACAAGTACGTCTACACGTACTCCGACAACGAGCTGCGGCAGACGTTGCTGGAGATGCAGCGCAAGAACGTACGGATCAAGGACTCGATCCAGCGCTACAAGGGTCTCGGCGAGATGGACGCCGACCAGCTGGCGGAGACCACGATGGACCCGCGCCACCGCACGCTGCGCCGGATCAACATCGGCGACCTGGAGTCCTCCGAGCAGGTCTTCGACCTGCTGATGGGCAACGAGGTCGCGCCCCGCAAGGAGTTCATCACCAGCTCGGCGGCCACGCTGGACCGCTCGCGTATCGACGTCTGATCGCATCCGCCCGCGGGTGGGGACCGCTGTCTCCGCCCGCGGGCGGAACCGGTGCCCCCACCCACGGATGGAGGAATCGCGTCGGTGATCCCTCCGCCGAGACCGGAACACACGGCCGGACATCGCGGGCAGACCTCTACGCGTACGACCGGCTTTCACACAGCCGCCCCGGACTTCCTTCACCTGAAATGGTGAAGCCTGGTGAATGAAGTGCCCGGGATCTTCCCGATCTGCCCATTCTTGGCTACGCGGCCGAAAAGGCGCGTGGACAAGGGAGTTGTTCGGTGGAGAAGGAAGCAGGGCCGGATGCCGCAGCGACGCGGCTCGACGACCCGTGGTACGACGCGCCGCCCCCCGGATGGGGCGAGCCGGACGGCGCGGCGGGCTTCGCGCCCGACGCGCGGACCGGTCCGGAAACGGTGCGGCACCCCCACAGCGCATCCGACGTCTATGTGGAGGTGCAGCGCAGCGAGGCCTTCCGCGAGGTGCGCCGTCGCTACCGGAGGTTCGTGGTCCCGGCCTCGGCGGCCTTCCTGCTCTGGTACCTCGCCTACGTCGTCGCCGCCACCACGGCGCCCGGTCTGATGGCGCGTCCCGTCGTCGGCGCACTCAATGTGGCGATGCTCGCGGGGCTCGGCCAGTTCCTCACCACGTTCGCGCTCACCTGGGCGTACGTGCGTCATGCCCGGCTGCACCGGGACCGGGCCGCGCTCGAACTGCGCTGGGACACCCAGGAGATGACGAGAGGGATCGGGCGGTGAGCGGGGACCACCAGACACTGGCGCTGCTGCTGTTCAGCGTGTTCATCGCCGTGACGCTCGGCATCACCACATGGGTCGGCCGGAACAGGCAGGGCTCCGCGGAGGAGTTCTACGCGGGCGGGAGGCTGTTCTCGCCCATGGAGAACGGATTCGCCATCGCCGGCGACTACATGTCCGCCGCGTCGTTCCTCGGCATCTCGGGGCTCATCGCCCTCTTCGGCTACGACGGCATGCTGTATTCGGTCGGTTTCCTCGTGGCCTGGCTCGTCGTCCTGCTTCTCGTCGCCGAACTCGTGCGCAACTGCGGCCGCTTCACCCTCGCGGACGTGGTCGCCGCCCGCATGGCGGAGCGCCCGGTGCGCACCGCGGTGGGGACGTCGTCCGTCACCGTCTCGGTGCTGTACCTCGTGGCGCAGATGGTCGGTGCCGGCAGCCTGGTCGCGCTGCTGCTGGGCGGTACGAGTGACACCGCCCGGTCCTGGACCGTGGTCGGTGTGGGGGCGCTCATGGTCATCTACGTGTCGTTCGGCGGCATGCGCGCCACGACCTGGATCCAGATCGTCAAGGCCGTCCTGCTGATGGCCGGGGCCGTCGTGCTCACCGTGCTGGTCCTCGCCCACTTCCACGGTGACGTCAACGCCCTGCTGCACACCGCCGCCGAGCGCAGCGGGCACGGCAGGGACTTCCTCTCACCCGGACTCAGGTACGGGGAGAGCTGGACCGCCCGGTTCGACTTCATCAGCCTGGGCCTGGCGCTCGTGCTCGGGACAGCGGGCCTGCCGCACATCCTGTCGCGCTTCTACACCGTGCCCACCGCCCGAGCGGCCCGTCGGTCCGTCGTCTGGTCCATCGGGCTGATCGGCAGTTTCTACCTGATGACGATCGTGCTCGGCTTCGGGGCGGCCGCCCTGGTGGGTTCCGCGGACGTACGGGCGTCCAACGCCTCGGGGAACACCGCGGTGCCGCTCCTGGCACTCGTACTCGGTGGTGGTGAGGGCTCCACGGGCGGCACGGTGCTCTTCGCGGTCGTCGCCGCCATCGCCTTCGCGACGATCCTCGCGGTCGTCGCCGGGATCACCCTGGCCTCCTCCGCGTCCGTCGCCCACGACCTCTACGCCACGTTCCGGCGGCCGGGGGCCGAGCAGCGCAGCGAGGTCGCCGTGGCCAGGGTGGCCGCGGTGGGGGTCGGCGTGGTGGCCATCGCCCTCGGGCTGCTCGCGCAGGACCTCAACGTCGCCTTCCTGGTGGGCCTGGCCTTCGCGGTCGCGGCCTCGGCCAACCTTCCGGCGTTGCTCTATTCGCTGTTCTGGCGGAGCTTCACCACGCGGGGTGCGGTCTGGGCCGTGTACGGCGGGCTGGTCCCCGCCGTACTGCTCGTCCTGCTCTCGCCGGTCGTGTCGGGCGGCCCGGCCTCGCTCTTCCCCGGCGTGGACTTCCAGCTCTTCCCACTGGAGAACCCCGGTCTGGTGTCCATTCCGGCCGGCTTCCTCGCCGGCTGGATCGGCACGGTCACCTCGTCCGGGCCGCCCGACGAGGCCAGGCACGCCGAGACGGAGGTGCGGTCGCTCACCGGGGCGGGCGCGGCGTAGGCCCGCCTCCGGCAGGGCGGCGGCGTCAGGAGCCCGTGGCCCACGTGTACCGGTGCTCCGGGCGGCCCGTCTCGCCGTACCGGAGCGACAGCCGGACCCGGCCGGTGCGCTCCAGCAGCTTCAGATAGCGCTGGGCGGTCTGTCGGCTCATTCCGGCGCTCTCCGCGATCTCGTGTGCGGAGAGCGGCGCGTCGGCGGTGCGCAGGGCCTGGCGGACCAGCTCCGCGGTGGTCGGCGAATGCCCCTTGGGCAGGTCGGACCCGCCCGTCGCCCACAGGCCGCCGAACAGCCGGTCCACCTCCGTCTGCTCGGCCTCGCCGCCGCCCTCGAAGGTGCGCCGCAGCGCCGCGTACGCCTCCAGCTTGGTGCGCAGCCCCGCGTAGGCGAACGGCTTGACCAGGTACTGGAGTGCGCCGTGGCGCATCGCGGCCTGAACCGTCGCGACGTCGCGCGCCGCCGTCACCATGATCACGTCGGTGTGGTGTCCGAGTGCGCGCAGCTCCCGCACCACGGCCAGGCCGTTCCTGTCCGGCAGGTAGTGGTCGAGCAGGATCAGGTCGATCGGTACCTCGTCGATCCTGCTGAGGGCCTCGGTGGCGGAGTGGGCCAGGGCGGCCACCCGGAAACCGGGCACCTTCGCGACGTAGGCCGCGTTGATCTGCGCGACTCGGACGTCGTCGTCGACGACCAGGACCTGGATCACGGTGCGTCTCCTGTTTTCGCCGGTCGTACGCGTGCCGACGGGTCACCACCGGGGTCCGGTTCGCCCAGCGCCTCCGGGAGGACGACGGTGAACACCGCTCCTCCGTCGGGCGAGTCCGACACGGACGCGCTGCCGCCCTGACGTTCCGCGAGCCGCCGCACGAGCGGCAGCCCCAGGCCGCGCTTGCCGTGGGCCGGGAGGTCCTTGGTGGACCAGCCCTCCATGAAGATCGATTCACGGCTGCCGGACGGCACGCCCGGACCGCTGTCATGCACCCGTAGCACCACCGTACGGCCTTCGGCCCGCAGCCCGACCTCGATCCGGGCGTCCACCGACCCCGCGGCCGCGTCCAGGGCGTTGTCCACGAGGTTCCCGACGACCGTGACGAGTCCGCGGGGGTCCACCAGCCGGTCCGGCAGCAGTGTCCCGGGGGCCACGCGCAGGGAGACGCCTCGTTCCGCGGCCACCGTCGCCTTGCCGACCAGGAGTGCGGCCAGCAGCGGGTCGTGGACCTTCTCGGTGACCTGCTCGGCGGTCGCCCGGTGTACGCCGACGACCTCGGTGACGAACTCCATCGCGTCCTCGTGCATCTCCAGTTCGAGGAGCCCCAGCAGGGTGTGCAGCCGGTTGGCGTGTTCGTGGTCCTGGGCGCGGAGTGCGTCGATCAGCCCGCGGGTGGAGTCGAGCTCGCGGCCGAGGTACTCGAGCTCCGTACGGTCGCGCAGGGTGGCCACGGCCCCGCCGTCGTCGGTCGGCATCCGGTTGACGAGCAGCACCCGGTTGCCGCTGACCGCCACCAGGTCGTCGCCGACCACCCGCCCCGCCAGTACCTCGGCGGTCCTGCCCGCGCCGAGTGCCTCGTCGAGCGGTCGGCCGGCGGCGTCGGGGCCCAGGCCGAGCAGGCGCTGCGCCTCGTCGTTCAGCAGCCGGATGCGGCCCGTGCGGTCGAGCGCGACGACTCCCTCGCGGATGCTGTGCAGCATGGCCTCGCGTTCCGTCAGCAGGGCCGAGATGTCGGAGAAGGCGAGGTCATGGGTCTGTCGCTGGAGACGGCGGGAGATGAGATAGGCCGCCAGTGCCCCGACGGCCAGCGCCCCGCCCGCGTAGGCCAGGAGCCCTGGGATCGCCGCGAGCAGCCGGGCGCGGACGCTGTCGTACGCGATCCCGACCGAGACGGCGCCCACGATCCGGTCCGAGTCGTCACGCAAGGGCACCTTGCCGCGGGCCGAGCGTCCGAGGGTGCCGTTGTCGATCTCCATCACGGCCCTGCCCGCCAGCGCCGTACTGGGGTCGGTCGAGACGACCTCGCCGATCCGGTCGGTATCCGTGTGCGACCACCGCACTCCGCGCTTGTCCATGATCACGACGTACTCCGCACCGGTGGAGCGCCTGATGCGCTCGGCCGCGGCCTGGACGGGGCCGCCGGGGGCGGGCTCCGTGGTGAGCAGCGATACGGCGATCTGCTGCTGCGCCGCCGTGCTCTGCGCGATCGCGAGGGCCCGGCGCATCGCCTGATCGTCGAGCTGCGCGCTGAGCGGTGCCAGGAAGAGGCCCGTGACCAGCACCGTGACGCCGGTGATGATGGCCAGCTGCATCAGCAGGACCTGGGAGAAGACCCGCTTCGGCCAGCCGAACCGGTGCGGGGCCCGCGGGACGGTCGGTGGGGCGCTCATCGTACGAACGGTAAGGGGCCGATCCGGCGTTCCTGAAATTCCGGCTGCGTGATATTCGTCCGGTGAACCTTCCGGCGGGGTCCCACCGGGAGGTTCACGCCGCCCCTTCCGGCGGGACCCCACGGAGACCTCCCGGCGATCCTCCGGATCCTCCCGACGGACCTTGGACAGGCCGGTGCCGAGCCATGTCCGGTTCCCTGTCCGGCGGACGTCCCGGGTGCCGGCCCGGTGGCTCGCGCCTGCGGTTGCCCGCCCCGCGCCGGGACCGCTCACCGGTACGGGACGCCGTACCCGGCGGAACCCTTGCCTCCTGGCGCTCCGTCTGTGAGCGTTCCAAGAGGTGCCATCCCAACGCAATCATCTTGCTTTTCTTGCGCTAATCTTGCGTTCATGACGCGACGACTTGCTCAGGTTGCCAAGAAGGTAGGGGTCAGCGAGGCCACGGTCAGCCGGGTGCTGAACGGTAAGCCGGGCGTCTCCGACGCCACCCGGCAGTCCGTCCTCTCCGCGCTCGACGTCCTCGGCTACGAGCGTCCCACGCAGTTGCGCGGCGAGCGGGCCCGGCTGGTCGGACTGGTCCTCCCCGAGCTGCAGAACCCGATCTTCCCGGCCTTCGCCGAGGTGGTCGGGGGCGCGCTCGCCCAGCAGGGACTGACCCCCGTGCTGTGCACGCAGACCAAGGGGGGTGTCTCGGAGGCCGACTACGTCGAGCTGCTTCTGCAGCAGCAGGTTTCCGGGGTCGTGTTCGCGGGCGGTCTCTACCACCAGGCCGACGCCCCGCACGACCACTACAAGGTGCTCGCCGACCGCAAGATTCCTGTCGTCCTGATCAACGCCGCCATAGCCCGTCTCGGGTTCCCCGGCGTCTCGTGCGACGACTCGGTCGCAGTCGAGCAGGCCTGGCGCCACCTCGTCTCGCTCGGCCACGAACGGATCGGGCTGGTCCTCGGCCCGTCCGACCACGTCCCCTCGCAGCGCAAGCTCGCCGCGGCCCGGGCGCTCGCCGAGGAGTCGGGGACCACCGTGCCGGACGAGTGGGTCGCCCGGGCGATGTTCTCGCTGGAGGGCGGCCAGGCCGCGGCCATGCGGCTGCTCGACCAGGGCGTCACCGGCATCATCTGCGCCAGCGACCCGCTCGCCCTGGGTGCCGTGCGCGCGGCGCGCCGCCGCGGACTCTCGGTGCCCGCGGACGTCTCGGTCGTCGGCTACGACGACTCGGCGTTCATGAACTGCACCGAGCCGCCGCTGACCACGGTGCGCCAGCCCATCGAGGCCATGGGCCGGGCCGCGGTCGAGCTGCTGTCCGTGCAGATCGGGGGGCGCGCGGTGCCGTCCGACGAGCTCCTCTTCGAACCGGAACTCGTCGTACGCGGCTCGACGGCCCAGCCGCCCCGCGAAAATTCCCGCTGATTGTAGCTAATTTGCAGGCCCGGTCTCTGCCCGCAGTGCCGCACGGGGAAGCGGCTGCGGCGGCGGCGGCCCCGTGTACTGCCCGCTGGGCCGCATCCGCAGCGGGCGCTCCGCGTACTCCTCGAGGGCATGGGCGATCCAGCCGGCCGTGCGGGACACCGCGAACACGGTCTCACCGGCCTCGGCGGGCATGCCGCACGCGACGGAGAGGACGGCCAGCGCGAGGTCGACATTGGCGTGCAGGGGTGTGTGCCGAGCGGTGGTGGCGACCACGTCGCGGGCCGCCTCCAGTGCCGGTGCCGCGTCCGGCACCTCCGCGAGCAGGGCGAACAGCACCTGGGCCCGCGGGTCCTCGCCCGCGTAGAGGCGATGCCCCAGCCCCGGTACCGGGCGGCCGGTCCGGAGGTGGTCGGCGACGACCGGTGCGGCACCGCCCCGCTCCACCACCTCGGACAGCATCCGGTGTGCCAGGCCGCTCGCCGCGCCGTGCAACGGCCCTTCCAGGACGCCCAGGCCGGCGGAGACGACCGCGTACGGATGGGCGTGAGCGGACGCGGCCACGCGCGCCGCCAGCGTCGAGGCGGCCAGATCGTGATCCGCCAGCAGCGCCAGAGCGGCGTCGAGCACGGCCAGCGAAGCCGCGTCGGCCTGTCGGTCCGAGAGCCTCGGCCACAGGCGGCGGGCCAGACGGTCGCCGTCACCGGCCTCCTCGCCCTTCACCGGCAGGGCGCCCACCAGGGTGGGGATCATGCTCCGTGCGCTGTTCAGCACGCCGTGGGGGGAGAGGTCGAACCGCAGCGGATCGGCGGCGGCAGCGGCGGCGACGGCCACCCGCAGGCGGTCCGTCGAGCCGCTGTGCGCCGGCAGGGCGGCGACCGTCCGCCGAGCGGCTGCGAGAGATTCCGGGGGTGCGCCGAAGCGGGTGCCCGGACGGAGCTCGCCGGTCCAGATCCACTCGGCGACCTCCTCGTATCCGTAGTGGCGCGCGAGTTCGGTCGCGTCGACTCCGCGGAAGTAGTACCGGTCGTGCTCGATGAGGGTGATCCCGGTACGGAACGCCAGGTCACCGACGGCAGGAGCGGGCTCCCGGCGCCCGGCGCGCCGTGCCAGTCCCTCGACCTCGGCGGCGTCGAACGTGCTGCCGCGCCCGCCGGGAGCGCGGCGGCTGCTGAGCTGCCCCCTGCTCACGTAGGCGTATACGGTCTCGGGCTTCACACCGAGCAGCTCTGCGGTCTCCCGCGTGGTCAGCCTGCGTGCGCCCTCGCCGCCCTCGGCCTCCGCGCGCTCCCTGTCGGCCCCGTGCCCCGCGTCATACGTCATGGGGCCCACCGTATCCACTTTCATCGGTACTCATCATGGTCTCATGTTGATTGAGTCAATGTTGACACAGCTAAAGTCAATCATGGACTGTTGAATCAATGTTCATCGCATGATGAGGGAGAGACCGGACATGCCTGCTCCGAGGACCGACCCCGCTCCGCTCGACGTCCCCCGCGGCTTGGCGGGCGTGATCGTCACCGACACCGCTCTCGGCGACGTCCGTGGGCGCGAGGGCTTCTACCACTACCGGCACTACTCGGCGGTCGAGCTGGCACAGCGCCGCAGCTTCGAGGACGTCTGGTACCTGATGTTCCACGGCGAGCTCCCCGGCAGGGCCGCGGGCGTCGACTTCGCCGCACGCACCGCGGGCCTGCGCCACCTGCCCGCCGAGGTGCGGGAGGCACTGCCCGCCATCGCCCGGGCGGGCGCCGACTCCGGCCCGCTGGCCGGGCTGCGCACCGCGCTCTCGCTGCTCGGGGCCTCCGCCGGCTTCCGTCCCGTGTACGACATCGGCGCCGACCGCCGCCGCACCGACGCGCTCGCCGTCTGTGCAGCCGTCCCCACCCTGCTGACCGCCCTGCACCGCCTGGGCCAGGGGCTCGAACCGGTCGCACCGCGTGACGACCTGCCGTTCGCCGCGAACTACCTGTACATGCTCACCGGCGCCGAACCGGACGTCTCCCGGGCCAGGGCCGTCGAGCAGTACCTCGTCTCCACCATCGACCACGGGTTCAACGCCTCGACGTTCACCGCCAGAGTGGTCGCCTCCACCGGCGCCGACACGGCCGCCTGCCTGGTTGCCGCCGTCGGCGCGCTCTCCGGGCCGCTGCACGGCGGCGCGCCCAGTCGGGCCCTGGACACCCTGGACGCCATCGGCACCCCGGACCGCATCGACGGCTGGATCCGCGAACAGGTCCTCGCGGGGGGCCGGATCATGGGCTTCGGCCACCCCGTGTACCGCACCGAGGACCCGCGCTCACGCATGCTGCGCTCGATCGCACAGGGCTTCGGCGGCCCGCTCGTCGACTTCGCCGTCGAGGTGGAACGCCAGGTGGAGGCCATCCTCGCCGAGCTCAAGCCAGGGCGTGAGCTGCACACCAACGTGGAGTTCTACGCAGGCGTCGTCATGGAGCTCTGCGGGCTGCCGCGCGAGATGTTCACCCCCACCTTCTGTGCGGCGCGCATGGTCGGCTGGAGCGCCAATATCCTGGAGCAGGCGGAGGACTCGAAGATCATCCGCCCGGCGGCCCGCTATGTCGGGGCCCCGCCGCCCCGGCCCGTGCCCGCACCCTGACCGACTCCGAGGAAGGCCCCCCTGTTGACCCCGCCCCGCGCCCCGCAGATCCCGGTCGTCGTCCTGGCGGGGTTCCTGGGATCCGGCAAGACGACACTCCTCAACCATCTGCTGCACAACCGTGCCGGCACCCGCATCGGAGTGATCGTCAACGACTTCGGGTCCATCGAGATCGACGCGATGACCGTCGCGGGGCAGGTCGGCTCGACGGTCTCGCTGGGCAACGGATGCCTGTGCTGCGCCGTCGACGCGAGCGAGCTCGACACCTTCCTGGAGACCCTGACCAGGCCCGCCGTCCGCCTCGACGTGATCGTCATCGAGGCGAGCGGCCTCGCCGAACCCCAGGAGCTCGTCCGGATGCTGCTGGCGAGCGACAATCCGCGCATCCGCTACGGGGGACTGGTCGAAGTCGTCGACGCCGCCGAATTCATGAACACGCGGGAGCGCCACCCCGAGATCGACCGCCACCTCGCTGTGGCCGACCTGGTCGTACTGAACAAGACGGACCGGGCGTCGGAAGCCGGTCTGGACGCCGTGCGGGAGGCCGTGGCCGCGTCCTGCGGCGGGGCGGCGGTCATCGAAGCCTCGTACGGGCGGATCGACCCGGAGCTGCTCTTCGACCCCGTGATCCGGCCGGACGAGGACGACGACGCCCGCCAGCTGACCTTCGAGGACCTGCTCCAGGAGACGGCGCACGATCACGGCAGTCACCTGCACGCGGCGTACGAGAGCGTCTCCTTCTCCGCCGAGGTGCCGATGAACCCGCGCCGGCTCATGGCGTTCCTGGACTCCAGGCCCGGAGGCCTCTACCGGATCAAGGGCTTCGCCGACTTCGGTGCGGCGGACCCGGGCAACCGCTACACCCTGCACGCCGTCGGCGGATTCCTGCGCTTCGTACCGCAGCCGTGGACACGGGACGAGCCACGCCTCACGCAACTGGTGCTGATCGGCTCAGGCATCGATGCCCGGGCGTTGCACGAGGAGCTCGCGGACTGCCGGGAAACACCGCAGGACGCCACCGTGCAGCTGGAGCGCAGCATGTGGGGCGTCCTGCGGTACGTGCGGCAGCCGGATGACGCCGGGCCCGGTCACGAGCCGGCCGCCGACGAAACGCCGTAACGACCGACGCGGGCCCGAGTGCCGCGTCAGCCGGACGGCGGACGAGGCGGACCCGGACGAGGCGGACCCGGACGCGGCAGACCCGGACGAGGCGGACCCGGACCCGGCGACAGCCGGGCCGGACGGCGGACGGGGCCCGACCGGCCCCGCCGCCGTGCCCGCCGATGGTTACAGCGGTCCGGCGATCACCGCGACCGGGCCGACCAGTGGCGTCCCCGAGCCGTCGCGGCGCGGATCCGGGGCGGGCAGCACCGCGGGCGCGCCGCTCTTCTGCGCGGCCCGGGCCGGAAGACCGCCCGCCCAGGCGAACACCAGGACGTCCTCGCCCTTGAGGAAGCGCTGGCAGCGCACCCCGCCGGTGGCCCTGCCCTTGCGCGGGTACTGGTCGAACGGGGTGAGCTTCGAGGTCAGCTCCGAATCGTCCAGCGTGCCGTGCGACCCGGCCACCGTGAAGACCACGGCGTCGGCCGCGGGATCGACCGCGGTGAACGAGAGCACCGTGGCACCCTCCGTGAGCTTGACGCCCGCCATGCCGCCCGCCGGACGACCCTGCGGACGTACCTGTGCCGCCGGATAACGCAGCAGCTGAGCGTCCGACGTGATGAAGACCAGGTCCTCCTCGCCCGTACGCAACTCCGTCGCACCGACGATGCGGTCGCCGTCCCTGAGCGAGATGACCTCCAACTCGTCCTTGTTCGCCGGGTAGTCGGGCACCACGCGCTTCACCACCCCCTGCAGGGTGCCGATGGCCAGCCCGGGGGACTCCTCGTCCAGGGTGGTGAGGCAGACCAGCTCCTCGCCCGTCTCCAGGGTGAGGAACTCCGAGATCTGAGCCCCTCCGGAGAGATTGGGAGCCGCGTGGGTGTCCGGCAGCTGCGGCAGATCGATCACCGATAGCCGCAGCAGCCGCCCGGCGGACGTCACCGCACCCACGTCGCCGCGGGCCGTCGCGGGTACGGCCGAGACGATCACGTCGTGCTTCGTGCGCTTGGCGTCCTCGGCGACGACGATCGGATCGGCGTTGGCCGTCCGGGCCAGCAGGCCCGTCGAGGAGAGGAGCACCCGGCACGGGTCGTCGGCGACCTCCAGCGGTACGGCGGCCACCTGCGATCCGGCCGACTCCAGCAGCACGGTGCGCCGGTCGGTGCCGAACTTCTTCGCCACCGCGGCGAGTTCGGACGAGACGAGCTTGCGCAGCTCCGCGTCCGAATCCAGGATCGCCGTCAGCGCGGCGATCTCATCGGCGAGCCGGTCGCGCTCGCCCTCCAGCTCGATCCGGTCGAACCGGGTGAGCCTGCGCAGCGGGGTGTCCAGGATGTACTGCGTCTGGATCTCACTCAGCGAGAAGCGCTCCATCAGGCGTTCCTTCGCCTGCGCCGAGTTGTCGCTGTCCCGGATGAGGCGGATGACCTCGTCGATGTCGAGCAGGGCGACGAGGAGACCCTCGACCAGGTGCAGCCGGTCGCGGCGCTTGGTCCTGCGGAACTCGCTGCGCCGGCGCACGACCTCGAAGCGGTGGTCGAGATAGACCTCCAGGAGCTCCTTGAGCCCCAGGGTGAGCGGCTGTCCGTCCACCAGTGCCACGTTGTTGATGCCGAAGGACTCCTCCATCGGCGTCAGCTTGTAGAGCTGCTCCAGAACGGCCTCGGGCACGAAGCCGTTCTTGACCTCGATCACCAGGCGCAGACCGTGGGACCGGTCCGTGAGGTCCTTGACGTCGGCGATGCCCTGGAGCTTCTTGGACCCGACCAGGTCCTTGATCTTGGCGATCACCTTCTCCGGGCCGACGGTGAAGGGGAGTTCCGTCACGACGAGGCCCTTGCGGCGGGCCGTGACGTTCTCTATGGCGACGGTCGCGCGGATCTTGAACGTGCCCCGCCCGGCCGCGTACGCGTCCTTGATGCCGCCGAGGCCGACGATCCGGCCGCCGGTCGGCAGGTCGGGGCCGGGCACGAAGCGCATCAGGGTTTCCAGGTCGGCACCCGGATGCCTGATGAGGTGGCGGGCGGCCGCGATCACCTCCCCGAGGTTGTGCGGGGGCATGTTGGTCGCCATGCCGACGGCGATCCCGGAGGCGCCGTTGACCAGGAGGTTCGGGTACGCCGCGGGGAGGACGACCGGCTCCTGCTCCTGGCCGTCGTAGTTCGACTGGAAGTCGACGGTGTCCTCGTCGATGGACTCCGTCATCAGTGACGTGGCGTCGGCCATCCGGCACTCGGTGTACCGCATGGCGGCCGGCGGGTCGTCGTTGCCGAGCGAGCCGAAGTTGCCATGACCGTCGACGAGGGGCAGACGCATGGAGAACGGCTGTGCCATGCGCACCAGTGCGTCATAGATCGAGGCGTCACCGTGCGGGTGCAACTTGCCCATGACCTCACCGACGACACGGGCGCACTTCACATAGCCGCGGTCGGGGCGCAGCCCCATCTCGTTCATCTGGGACACGATGCGGCGGTGCACGGGCTTCATGCCGTCGCGGGCGTCGGGCAGAGCGCGGGAGTAGATCACCGAGTACGCGTACTCGAGGAAGGAGCCCTGCATTTCGTCGACGACGTCGATGTCGAGGATCTTCTCCTCGAAGTCGTCCGGCGGCGGGGTTTTCGTGCTGCGGCGGGCCATCGCGGCTGCGACTCCTTCACAGATTCTGTCGGGCAACCTCAAGTTCTGACGCGGACCATTGTGGCCCGCCGTACCGACAACGCCGACCTCGACCCGTCCGAAGCGGTCCCGAGGGCCTCCTCGAAACCCCTGTTTACGGCAGCATCTACGACAACATCCACGGAACGGGAACTTCGCCAGGTGCCCGTGCGCTTGCTTACAGTGGCAGGTCCGGCAGGAAATCCTGTATCGATCGAAGGGACGTACATGCCCATGGGTCACACGGCCACAGCCCAGGCCGGTTCCGGCGGCTTGACGGCGACCGAGCACCGCTTGGCCAACGGCCTGCGCGTCGTGCTCTCCGAGGACCATCTGACCCCGGTCGCCGCGGTCTGCCTCTGGTACGACGTCGGTTCCCGCCACGAGGTCAAGGGACGCACCGGCCTCGCCCACCTCTTCGAGCACCTGATGTTCCAGGGCTCCGGCCAGGTCAAGGGGAACGGGCACTTCGAGCTGGTGCAGGGGGCCGGGGGCTCCCTCAACGGCACCACCAGCTTCGAGCGCACCAACTACTTCGAGACGATGCCCACGCACCAGCTGGAGCTGGCCCTGTGGCTCGAGGCCGACCGGATGGGCTCCCTGCTCGCCGCGCTCGACGAGGAGTCCATGGAGAACCAGCGCGACGTCGTGAAGAACGAGCGCCGCCAGCGGTACGACAACGTCCCGTACGGCACGGCGTTCGAGAAGCTCACGGCCCTCGCGTACCCGGAGGGCCACCCGTACCACCACACGCCGATCGGTTCGATGGCGGACCTGGACGCCGCCACGCTGGAGGACGCGCAGACGTTCTTCCGGACGTACTACGCGCCGAACAACGCGGTGCTCTCGGTGGTCGGGGACATCGACCCGGAGCAGACGCTCGCCTGGATCGAGAAGTACTTCGGCTCCATCCCCTCCCACGACGGCAAGCAGCCGCCGCGCGACGGCACGCTGCCCGGCACCATCGGCGAGCAGCTGCGCGAGGTGGTCCACGAGGAGGTGCCGGCGCGCGCCCTGATGGCCGCCTACCGGCTGCCGCACGACGGCACGCGTGAGTGCGACGCCGCTGACCTGGCGCTGACCGTGCTCGGCGGGGGCGAGTCGTCCCGGCTGCACAACCGCCTGGTCCGCCGCGACCGTACGGCGGTGGCCGCGGGATTCGGGCTGCTCAGGCTCTCCGGAGCCCCCTCCCTGGGCTGGCTGGACGTCAAGACGTCCGGTGGCGTCGAGGTGCCGCAGATCGAGGCGGCCGTCGACGAGGAGCTCGCCCGGTTCGCCGCGGAGGGCCCGACGCCCGAGGAAATGGAACGGGCGCAGGCCCAGTTGGAGCGCGAGTGGCTGGACCGGCTCGGTACGGTCTCGGGCCGCGCCGACGAACTGTGCCGGTACGCGGTCCTGTTCGGTGACCCGCAGCTCGCCCTGACCGCGGTGCGGAGGGTGCTCGACGTCACCGCCCAGGAGGTCCAGGAGGCCGCCCGGGCGCACCTGCGTCCCGACAACCGGGCCGTCCTGGTCTACGAGCCGGTCGAGCCGGCCGACGAGACGGACGGCACCGACGCGCACGAGGGGGCCGACAAGTGACCGACGCCGCCGTGACTGGAGTAGCCATGCAGTACCACCCGCAGCCGACCGCAGGCGAGGCCAGGCCCTGGGCCTTTCCCGCACCCGAGCGGGGAGCCCTGCCCAACGGCCTGACCGTGCTGCGGTGCCACCGCCCCGGCCAGCAGGTCGTCGCCGTGGAGATCTTCCTGGACGCGCCCCTGGACGCCGAGCCCGAGGGCCTGGACGGCGTGGCCACGATCATGGCGCGTGCGCTGTCCGAGGGTACGGACAAGCGCTCCGCGGAGGAGTTCGCCGCCGAGCTGGAGCGCTGCGGCGCCACCCTCGACGCGTCCGCCGACCACCCGGGGGTCCGTGTCTCCCTGGAGGTCCCGGTCTCCCGGCTCGCCAAGGCGCTCGGCCTGGTCGCCGAGGCGCTGCGGGCGCCCGCCTTCTCCGAGAGCGAGGTGGAGCGCCTGGTCGGCAACCGTCTCGACGAGATCCCGCACGAGCAGGCCAACCCGGCCCGCCGCGCCGCCAAGCAGCTCTCCAAGGAGCTCTTCCCCACGACGGCGCGCATGTCGCGCCCGCGTCAGGGAACCGAGGAGACGGTGCGCCGGATCGACGCGGCGGCCGTGCGCGCGTTCTACGACGCCCACATCCGCCCGTCCACCGCGACGGCCGTGATCGTCGGTGACCTCACCGGGGTCGACCTGGACGCGCTGCTGGCCGACACGGTCGGCGACTGGTCGGGCAACGCCGGGGTGTCCCGCCCGGTACCGCCGATCACCGCGGACGACACCGGCCGCGTGGTCGTCGTCGACCGCCCCGGGGCCGTGCAGACCCAACTGCTGATCGGCCGCATCGGCGCCGACCGGCACGACAGCGTCTGGCCCGCCCAGGTCCTCGGCACGTACTGCCTGGGAGGCACGCTCACCTCCCGACTGGACCGCGTGCTGCGGGAGGAGAAGGGCTACACCTACGGGGTCCGCGCCTTCGGGCAGGTCCTGCGCTCCACGGCACCCGGATCCTCCTCCGGGGCGACCGGTGCCGCGATGCTCGCCATCAGCGGTTCCGTGGACACGGAGTCCACCGGGCCCGCGCTGGAAGACCTCTGGAAGGTCCTGCGCACACTGGCGGCCGAAGGGCTCACGGACGCCGAGCGCGAGACGGCGGTGCAGAACCTCGTGGGTGTGGCTCCGCTGAAGTTCGAGACGGCGGCCTCCGTCGCAGGGACCCTGGCCGACCAGGTGGAGCAGCACCTCCCGGACGACTACCAGGCCCAGCTCTACGCCCGCCTGGCCGAGACCGGCACGGTGGAGGCGACCGCAGCGGTGGTCAACGCCTTCCCGGTCGACCGTCTGGTCACCGTCCTCGTCGGGGACGCCGCCCAGATCGCGGAGCCCGTCAGGGCGCTGGGTATCGGAGAGGTGTCGGTCGTCAGCGGCTGACGTGTCAGGGCGGTACGGACCCCGGCGAGAGCGTTCTCGCCGGGGTCCTCCCTTTTGCCCCCTTTGGGGGGAGAGTTGCGGTATGCCCTGTGGGATGTGCGACAAAAGACCTGATCCGTTTGGCGCCGGAAAGGCGCCCGGCCTAGCGTCGGCCCGGCTGTCCGCCAGACATATGCCGCGTCCGCGGCGCCGGACAGCCATCGCCGAGTCCCCGTCAGGCGCGAGCCTGGGGAGCCGGGGACCCACGAAGTCCCTGGGGTGAATCGGACGCCTGCGCCCTCGCACGGGGTGGAGGGGCCCGTAGGAGACCTTCCTGCTCCGAACCCGTCAGCTAACCCGGTAGGCGAGAAGGAAGGAAAGGATCAGCCCCTCCATGGCGTTCACCCGAGCCACCGGGAAGCACCGTGCCCCGAGCCGTCTGACGCGCAGGAGCGCTCAGGTCGCCGGCATCGCGGCCCTGGCCACCACCGGTGTCATCGGCGGTGTGTCCTCCCCGGCCCTCGCCGCGGACTCCGAGGCCCTCACCGCGGGCAGTACCGGCCTGACCCAGGCCGTCGCGATCGACTCCACGCTCGCCGACCAGATCGCCGCCCAGGCGAAGGCCCAGCAGCACCAGGCCGACCTCGCCGCCAAGGCCGAAGCGAAGGCTAAGGCGGAAGCCAAGGCCAGGGCGAAGGCCGAGGCCGAGGCGAAGCGCAAGGCCGAAGCCCGCGCCAAGGAGGCCCGTGAGGCCGAGGCGCGCGCCGCCCGCGCCGCCGAGCGCGCCCGGCTGAACGCCTTCCACCTCCCGGTCGCCGGCTCCCAGGTGACCACCGGCTACAAGTCCGGCGGCGCCCTCTGGTCCTCCGGCAGCCACTCGGGCGTGGACTTCCGGGCCGCATCCGGCAGTTCCGTCGTCGCGGTCGGCGCCGGCACGGTCGTCGAGGCGGGCTGGGGCGGTGCGTACGGCAACAACATCGTGCTCCGGATGGCGGACGGCACGTACACCCAGTACGGCCACCTGTCCTCGATGGGGGTCTCGGTCGGCCAGAGCGTCACGTCGGGCCAGCAGATCGGCCTCTCCGGTTCGACCGGCAACTCCACCGGACCCCACCTGCACTTCGAGGCGAGGACCACGCCGGAGTACGGCTCCGACATGGACCCCGTCGCCTACCTCCGCGCCCACGGAGTCCAGGTCTGACCCGCCTCGCACGACTCCGCTGACGACGAAGGCCCCGGCACCGCCGGGGCCTTCGTCGTGCTGCCGGAGAAGGTACGGGCCGAAGCTGAGCAGAAGTGCTTTCAGGACAGAAGATATGCATGGATTCCGCTCCGCCTTCGGAAATTCTGGCTGATTGCAATAGAGTCACAGAACAGGCGTCGATCGGCCGCGTTGCGCGGGGATTAAGGCGGAGGTTCGGACATGCGCATTCCTGCGCATTCGGTATGCACGGCAATCCGTGACGACATCGTCTCCGGTGTCTTCGAGCGTGGCAGCCGCCTCACCGAGGAGGTGCTCGCGCGTCGCTACGGCGTCTCCCGCGTCCCGGTGCGCGAGGCGCTGCGCACCCTGGAGTCCGAGGGGTTCGTCGTCACCCGTCGGCACGCGGGGGCGTGCGTCGCCGAGCCCACCGAACAGGAGGCCGCCGACCTGCTGGAGATACGGATGCTCCTGGAGCCCCTCGGTGCCGCCCGGGCCGCGCAGCGACGCACGGAGGCACACCTCAAGGTGCTCCGAGGCCTGGTCAGGCTGGGGCAGGAGAGGGTGCGCCGCGGCGAGGGGGAGGACCTGCGCTCTCTCGGTGGCTGGTTCCACGAGACGCTGGCCCAGGCTTCGGGAAGCCCCGCGCTCATCGCGCTGCTCACCCAGCTCCGGCACAAGATCGCCTGGATGTACGCGGTCGAGCAGCCGGCCCGGCCCGCCGACTCCTGGGCCGAGCACGGTGCTCTCGTGGACGCGGTGGCGCGTGGTGACGCGGAGCGGGCCAGGGCGCTCGCCACCCTGCACACCGAGCGTGCCACGGCCGCACACCGGCTGCGCCGCACGGACCGCCCCGGGCACGCGGCGGATCCGCCCCGGGTGAGGACTTCGCAACACGCCGTAAACATCGCGGGCGTCCGTCATTAACAATTGCGCCGTATACAAAGAAGGTAATTAACGCAGGGCTTTCTTTATGCTGCCGTAATTCCGGTCGGCGTGCGATCTTCCCGCCCCGTTCCGGAAACAGAAAAGCCGCGGCTCCCCGAGGGGTGCCGCGGCTTCGCCGCAGAAATCGATCCGGTGCGGGCCGGTCGGATCAGACGGTCTCCGGGAGCTCGTCGAGCCCCTCGGCGACCAGCTTCGCCAGACGGTCCAGGGCGACTTCGGAGTCGTCCGCCTCGGACGCGAGCACGATCTCCTCGCCACCCTGCGCGCCCAGGCCGAGCACCGCGAGCATCGACGCGGCGTTCACCGGGGTGCCGTCGGCCCTGGAGATCGTCACCGGGACGCCGGAGGCCGTGGCGGCACGGACGAAGATGGAAGCGGGGCGGGCGTGCAGGCCCTCGGCCCAACCGACGTTGACGCGGCGCTCAGCCATGGTTCTGCCCTTCACGTATCAATAGGTTGTCTAGACCAGTCTCTCATGCAGTGCGCACTGCTGTGCCCGGGCTCCGGCCTGCGGGCCACCGCCGCGCCGGCTCCCTCAGCGTGCCCGCGCACCGAACCCTCCGCTACCGGTGCGGCGGGCCGTAGGCTTTGCCCATGGAGCCCACGCCGGAGCAGAGTCCGCATCATGCGTACCCCGATCACTGGGAGGCGGACGTGGTGCTCCGCGACGGCGGCACCGCGCGCATCAGGCCCATCACCACGGACGACGCCGACCGGCTGGTCAGCTTCTACGAGCAGGTGTCCGACGAGTCGAAGTACTACCGCTTCTTCGCCCCGTATCCGCGTCTCTCCGCGAAGGACGTGCACCGCTTCACCCATCACGACTACGTCGACCGGGTGGGTCTGGCCGTCACCATCGGCGGGGAGTTCATCGCCACCGTCCGCTACGACCGGATCAACGAGCAGGGCAGGCCCGCCTCCGCCCCCGCCGACGAGGCGGAGGTCGCCTTCCTCGTCCAGGACGCCCACCAGGGCCGCGGGGTGGCCTCGGCCCTCCTCGAACACATCGCGGCAGTCGCCCGCGAGCGGGGCATCCGCCGCTTCGCCGCCGAAGTGCTGCCCGCGAACAACAAGATGATCAAGGTGTTCCGCGATGCCGGGTACACCCAGCACCGGAGCTTCGAGGACGGGTCCGTCCACCTGACGCTCGACCTGGAACCGACCGCCGAGTCGCTCGCCGTGCAGCGCGGCCGTGAGCAGCGGGCCGAGTCGCGCTCCGTGCAGCGGCTGCTGGCTCCCGGCTCCGTCGCCGTCATCGGCACCGGGCGTGCACCCGGCGGCGTGGGCCGCACCGTGCTGCGCAATCTGCTCGGCTCCGGCTTCACCGGACGCGCGTACGCCGTGAACCGGTCGTTCGCCGCCGGCACGGCCGCGGTGGACGGCGTCCCCGCGCACCGCTCCGTCGGCGAGATCGGCGAACAGGTCGATCTCGCGATCGTCGCCGTCCCCGCCGACCGGGTGCCCGAGGTGGTCGCCGACTGCGGGGAGCACGGGGTCCAGGGCCTCGTCGTCCTCTCCGCCGGCTACGCCGAGCGCGGCACCGAAGGCCGGGAGCGGCAGCGCGAACTGGTCCGGCAGGCCCGCTCGTACGGCATGCGGATCATCGGACCGAACGCCTTCGGCATCATCAACACCTCCGACGCGGTACGGCTCAACGCCTCCCTCGCCCCCGAGTCCCCCCGGGCCGGCCGCATCGGCCTGTTCACCCAGTCCGGCGCGATCGGGATCGCCGTCCTCTCCGGCCTGCACCGCCGCGGGGCGGGACTGTCGACCTTCATCTCGGCGGGCAACCGGGCCGACATCTCCGGAAACGACTTCCTGCAGTACTGGTTCGAGGACCAGGACACCGATGTGGCCCTGCTGTACCTCGAATCGCTCGGCAACCCGCGCAAGTTCACCCGGCTCGCCCGCCGCACGGCAGCGGTCAAGCCCGTGGTCGTGGTCAAGGGGGCCAGGCACAGCGGATCCATGCCGCCCGGGCACGCCGTGCCGGTCAGCCGGATCCCCGACGCGACGGTCTCCGCACTGATGCGGCAGGCCGGCGTGATCCGTGTCGACACGGTGACGGAGATGGTCGACGCGGGGCTGCTCCTCGCGGACCAGCCGCTGCCGGCCGGCCCCCGCGTGGCGATCCTCGGCAACTCCGAGTCCCTCGGCCTCCTCACGTACGACGCCTGCCTGACCGAGGGGTTGCGTCCGCGACCGCCCCGCGACCTCACCACGGCGGCGGGACCCGGGCACTTCCGGGACGCGCTGGCCGAGGCGCTCGCCGACCAGACCTGCGACGCCGTGATCGTGACGGCGATCCCCTGGGTGGGGGAGAACGGCGAGGCGGAGACGGGCGACGGCGAGGTGCTCGCCGCCGCGCTGCGCGAGGCCGCGGCCTCGGGTCCCGCCAAGCCGGTGGCGGTCGTCCACGTGGAGATGGGCGGCCTGGCCCATGCGCTGGCCGCCGCGTCGAGCACGGCCGCTCCGCCCGGGGAAGGCGCCCCGGCGTCCGGCAGTGCCCAGGGGGCCGGGCCCGGCGGTGGGACCACGGGCGGCACCACCACCGGTCCGACTGGACCGCGCGACGTGGACCCGGGGGCGTCGCGCGCCGCGGGTCCGTACGTCCAGGGGGCACCAGGAGCCATGACGGGTGCGGGCCCCTCCGGCCCCCCGGCCGCGCGGGGGACCGCCGCTCCGGCGGGTTCCGGGGCGGGCCGCACCGCGGAGTCCGCATCCGGCCCGGCGGCCGGCGCCGCACGCCCCCCGGGGACCGGCGGCGCCGCACGTGCCCCCGAGCCGGGTGGAGACGTAGGCGCCCCCGGGCCCCGCATCGGGCGCATCCCCGCCTATCCCGCTGCCGAACGGGCCGTCCGGGCGCTCGCCGAGGCCGTGAAGTACGCACAGTGGCGGCGTCAGGCAGCCGCCCCCGGCAAGGTCCCCGAGTTCCTGGACGACACGATCGACGAGCCGGGCACCGCGGCCCTGATCGAGCGGCTGCTCGGACCCGGGCCCGACCCGCGGGGCCGCCCGCTCACCCACGACGAGGCAGGCGAGCTGCTCGGCCTCTACGGGGTCTTCGTACGGCCCGCTCTCCCGGCCCCCGACGCGGAGGCCGCCGTCAACGCCGCGGGGCGGCTCGGCTACCCGGTGGCCCTCAAGACCACCGCGCCCCACCTCCGGCACCGCGCCGACCTGGGCGGCGTCCGGCTCGACCTCGTGAACGAGAGCGCCCTGCGCCGCGCCTACGAGGAGCTGACCGACCTGCTCGGCACCCCCGTGGAGCTGCGGCCGGTCGTCCAGGCCATGGCGCCGCGAGGAGTCGACACCGTCGTACGCGCCTCGATCGACGCCGCAGCCGGGGCCGTCCTCTCCTTCGGCCTGGCCGGAGCGCCCTCCGAACTGCTCGGCGACACCGCCCACCGGCTCGTGCCCGCCACCGACCGCGACGCCGCCGAGCTGATCCGCTCGATCAGGGCGGCGCCGGTGCTGTTCGGCTGGCGCGGCTCCGCACCGGCGGACACCGCGGCGCTCGAAGAGCTTCTGCTGAGGGTCTCCCGGCTGGTCGACGACCACCCCGAGGTGGTCTCGGTCGCCCTGGAGCCCGTCGTCGTCGCCACGCAGGGGCTGACCGTGCTCGGGGCGAGTGTCCGGCTCGCCCCGCCGCCGGCCCGCACCGACCTCGGTCCCCGTCGCCTCCCCAGTTACTGACTGCTCACCCGTCACGGAGGCGCGCACGGCGTGCCCGGCAGTCACCGGCCCCCCGTAGGATGGTCCGTATGGCAAAGACCGGTACGACGACCCAGGGGCTGCGCGCGGCGATCGAGCGCAGCGGCTACTACCCGGCCCTCGTGGCCGAGGCGGTGGAGGCCGCCGTCGGCGGGGAGCCGGTCGCTTCGTACCTGGTGCACCAGGAGACCACCTTCGACTCCAACGAGGTGCGCCGCCATGTCACGGTCCTCGTCCTGACGGACACCCGCTTCATCGTCAGCCACACCGACGAGCAGGCCGCCGACACCAGCTCCCCCACTCCGTACGCCACGACGTCCACCGAGTCCGTCAAGCTCGACCGGATCTCGTCCGTCGTGGTCTCCCGCGTGGTCGCCAACCCCGAGAAGTACGTGCCCGGCACCCTGCCCCGTGAGGTCGTCCTGACGATCGGCTGGGGAGCGGTCTCCCGGCTCGACCTCGAGCCCGCTGCCTGCGGCGACCCCAACTGCGAGGCCGACCACGGCTACACGGGCAGTTCCACCGCCGACGACCTGAGCCTGCGTGTCAGCGAGGCCGGGGACGGCCCGGACACCGTGCGCCAGACCCTCGCCTTCGCGCAGGCACTCTCCGAGGCCACGGCCGCGACCGCGGCGACCGGCCGCTGATGGTCCAGCCGGCCTGGCAGGACCCCGTTCTGCTCGCTCCCGAGACCGCCCCCGTGCCCGAGTACGGCAGCGGCTCGCTCGCCGACCTGCTGCCGACGCTCGCCGCAGGCCAGGGCGTACCCGGATTCGAGGCGACGATCCCGGAGCTGACCCCCGCCGACCGGAACTGCGTCTTCCTGATCGACGGGCTCGGCTGGGAGCAGATCAAGGCCCACCCGGACGAGGCCCCCTTCCTGCACTCCTTGCTCCCCACCTCTCGCGGCGGCACCGGCCGTCCGGTCACCGCGGGCTTCCCGTCCACCACGGCGACCTCCCTCGCCTCGGTCGGTACGGGACTGCCCCCGGGCAGGCACGGCCTTCCCGGCTACACCGCGCGCAATCCGGAAACCGGCGCGCTGATGAACCAGCTCCGCTGGAAGCCGTGGACCGAGCCGAAGGTCTGGCAGCCGTACCCCACCGTCTTCCAGCTGGCCGACGCCGCGGGCGTGCGCACCGCCCAGGTCTCCGCCCCCGACTTCGAGCAGACCCCGCTCACGAAGGTCGCGCTGAGCGGAGGATCGTTCCTCGGCCGACTGTCCGGCGAGGACCGGATGGACCTCGCCGCCGAGCGGCTCGCGGCCGGCGACCGGTCGCTCGTCTACACCTACTACAGCGAGGTCGACGGCAAGGGGCACCGCTTCGGCGTCGACTCCGACGCCTGGCGCGGCCAGCTGATGTACGTCGACGGCCTCGCACGGCGTCTCGCCGAACAGCTTCCGCCCCGCTCGGCGCTGTACATCACCGCCGACCACGGGATGATCGACATCCCGTTCGACGAACAGTCCCGTATCGACTTCGACGAGG
This sequence comes from Streptomyces clavifer, assembly GCF_036345975.1. NCBI lineage: Bacteria > Bacillati > Actinomycetota > Actinomycetes > Kitasatosporales > Streptomycetaceae > Streptomyces > Streptomyces clavifer. The sequence goes on from NZ_CP107793.1 coordinate 5,655,006, forward strand.
ACTGGGAGCTCCGTGCCGGAGTCGCCCTGCTCGGCGGCGAGGGCCGCGCCCGTCACGTGTACGCGGTCCCGGGGGCCGAGGCCGATGTGCTGACCGTCTGGCGAGAGGTCCTCGGCGAGCAGTTCTGGGTGGCCGGACGGGACGAGGCCATCGCGGCCGGCTGGTTCGGCCCGGAGATCGACGAGCGCGTGTACGGCAGGATCGGCGACGTGGTGGCGGCCGCCCACGACGACGTGGTGATCACCGCCTCGGTCAATGAGCCCCACGAGTCGGCGATGGTCGGCATGCACGGCTCGCTGACACCGGTGGAACAGCTGGTCCCGCTCCTCGAAGTACGTTCGTGACTCCGCCTCCCCCCACCCGCACCGCACCCCCGAAAGGCGCTCGACCTCTCATGCCCGAGCTTGTGTTCTTCTCCGGAACCATGGACTGCGGAAAGAGCACACTGGCGCTCCAGATCGGGCACAACCGGTCCGCGCGAGGGCTTCAAGGCGTGATCTTCACGCGTGACGACCGGGCCGGCGAGGGGAAGCTGTCGTCGCGTCTGGGCCTGGTGACCGAGGCCGTGGAGGCGGGTCCCGGGCGGGACCTGTACGGGTACGTGGTGGACCAGCTGTCACGGGGCGGCAGGGTCGACTACGTGATCGTGGACGAGGCGCAGTTCCTCGCTCCGGACCAGATCGATCAGTTGGCGCGGATCGTGGACGAACTGGACCTGGACGTCTTCGCGTTCGGGATCACGACGGACTTCCGGACCCGGCTGTTCCCCGGCTCGCAGCGCCTGATCGAGCTGGCCGACCGGTTGGAGACCTTGCAGGTCGAGGCGATGTGCTGGTGCGGCGCGCGGGCGACGCACAACGCGCGCACCGTGGGCGGCGAGATGGTGGTCGAGGGCGAGCAGGTCGTGATCGGCGACGTGAACCACCCTGCGGAGGCCGTGGGTTACGAGGTCCTCTGCCGCCGACACCACCGGCGCCGCATGACTGCTGTGTCCGCTCGTGTGGGCGCACTGTCCCCGGACGTCCTTCCGGTGCCGTCCGCCTGACATCAGGGCGGAGGAGTCCCGCCCCGTCCGACATCAGGGCGGTACGAGCCCCGCGACGCACCGGACCCCGCCACGAAGTCCGGGCCCCGGCCCTGGCAGGGTCGCGGAGGCCTGAAAGCCGCGTCCGGTCCGGCCGTCGCGCCGGGCGTCCTGACCATCACCCTTCCCCGCCCTCCCGGTTGCCCGGGAGGCCCGGGTTCAGCTGCTCGCCGACCGCACCATCGTGAACACCGCGCCCTCCGGGTCCGCGACGGTGGCCAGCCTTCCGCTCGACGCGTCCCGGGGCTGCTGCAGCACATGCCCGCCGAGCTCCACCACGCGCGCGGTGGCCTCGTCGGTGTCGGCCACCTCGAAGTAGGTCATCCAGTGCGGTCCCCGGTCACGTGGCAGGGCGTGCCCCACGCCGTGCAGGGCCGCCACCGGCCGGCCCTTCAGGTGCAGCGTCTGGTAGTCGAAGTCGGCTGATACGACCGCCTCGGTCTCGAACCCGAAGACGGCCTGGTAGAACTTCGCGACCGATGACGTCTCCCGGGTCACCAGCTCGTTCCACACAGGGGTGCCCGGCGTGCCGGCCTCGGCCGTGCCGAGGTGCTCCGCGGCCTGCCAGATGCCGAAGACCGCCCCGCACGGGTCCGAGGCGATGGCGAGCCGGCCCGCACGGCCGGCGTCGATCGGCCCCACGGCCACGGTGCCGCCGCAGGACCGGATGGCCTCCGCGGTGGCGTCGGCGTCCGTCGTGGCGAGGTAGGTCGTCCAGGCGATCGGGAGGTGCCGGTCGGGTGGCAGCTGCCCGATGCCCGCGACCTCCTTCCCGCGCAGCAGGGCACGGACGTAGGGACCCAGCTCTTCGGGCCCAGGCCGGAACTCCCAGCCGAACAGCCGCCCGTAGAAGTCCTGGGTCGTGGTCAGGCCGTGCACGATCAGACTCACCCAGCACGGTGCTCCGGGCGTGCGTCGGGCGGCAGCCTCGGTCATCTTCTTCTCTCTCCTGGTGCCATCGGGGTGGCCGTACGGGCGGACGGAAACGGCCGCACGGGGGAGCGGAGCCGGTACGCCGTCCAGCGGTACGGATGCGGGCGCGGGCGCCCCGTGCAGATGCTCGCACCACCGGGCTCCCCAGGCACCCCGGCCGCGCCGCGTTTCGGCGTCCGGTCGCCAGGAAGGCAGGTTTTGCGCGGTAAATCCCTTTTGGAATCGCACCCCGGGACGCCGCCTGCGCGAAGATGGCACCCATGAAGCCCATCATCACTGCATCCGAATACGCGAGCGAGTCGGCCGGGGCGCGTCCGCCGGTACTCCTGGACGTCCGCTGGCAGCTGGGCGGCCCGCACGGCCGTGCCGACTACGACGCGGGACACCTGCCCGGCGCGGTGTTCGTCGATCTCGACGCGGAGCTCGCCGGTCCGGCGGGCAGCGGAGGCCGTCACCCCCTGCCCGAACCGGAGACCTTCGGAGCCGTGATGCGGCGGGCCGGCGTCTCCCCGGACACGCCGGTGGTGGTCTACGACGGCGGGCAGGGCTGGGCCGCGGCCCGTGCCTGGTGGCTGCTGCGCTGGTCCGGGCATCCCGATGTCCGGGTGCTGGACGGCGGCCTGGGCGCGTGGGCCGGTGAGCTCGACACGAAGACGCCGGAGCCCGCAGAGGGCGACTTCCGGCCGGTGCCGGGAGCGCTTCCCCTGCTGGACGGCGACGGCGCGGCGGCACTGGCCGGCTCGGGCCTGCTGCTCGACGCCCGGGCCGCCGAGCGCTACCGCGGCGACGTGGAGCCGATCGACCGGGTGGGCGGCCACATCCCGGGAGCGGTCTCCGCCCCCACCGCCCTGAACGTCGCCGAGGACGGGTGCTTCCTCCCCGCCGACGTGCTGGCCTCCCGCTTCTCCGCCCTGGGTGCCGACGGCGACACGGAGGTCGGTGTCTATTGCGGCTCCGGCGTCTCGGGCGCGCACGAGGTGCTGGCACTGGAGATCGCCGGACACCGGGCAGCCCTGTACGCGGGGTCCTGGTCGGAGTGGTCCTCGGACGAGTCCCGCCCCGTCGCCACGGGTCCCGACCCCCGGTAACGCGACCCGCACCGGAACGGAGCGAGGGCCCGTACGCAACGGCGTACGGGCCCTCGTCATGCCAGCGGAATCCGGGCCGGCTCTCAGTCCTGCTTCTTCCGGCGTGTGCCGAAGACGATCTCGTCCCAGCTGGGCACGGCCGCCCGGCGGCCCGGTCGCACGCCGTCCGCCTCGGCCTGCCGGTCCGTCGTCCCGGTCAGCCGGTCGCGGTGACCGGCCACCGCGCGGGGCATCAGGACATCCGCGTAGGCGGAACCCGCACCTGCCGAGGCCGCCGGAGCCGGGGGCTCCTCGACCTCGGGTTCCTGCGCGGCCGGCTCGATCGCCGGAGGCTCGGGCTGGGTCGGCCGCTCGGGCACGATCATGTCGCCGCGGAAGCTCGGCACGGCCTCCAGGAGGCTGGTCAGCGAGTCGCGCTCGCCGGCCGACACGCCGCCGATGCGCTCCTCCGGGTCCGGTGCCGGGGGAGCGGGGCGCTCGATCTGGCGGTCGAGCGCACGGTCCAACGGCCGGTCGCGCGGCAGCCGGGCGATCCGGGGCACGAACGGGAAGCTCGGCTCCGGAGCGGCGATGTCGTCGCTCTCGCCGATGAGCGAGCGGGCCTCTTCGTCCACGGCCTGGACCAGCCGGCGCGGCGGGTCGTACGTCCAGCTCGCCGAGTGCGGTTCGCCCGCGACCCGGTAGACGAGGAGGACCTCCCAGGTGCCGTCGTCCCGGCGCCAGGAGTCCCACTGGACGGTCTCCCTGTCGGCGCCGCGCAGCAGGAGGCGCTCCTGTACCGCCTCCCCGAGCTGGGGGCCGGCGTTCTCGCCCGGCCGGCGCACAGGGGTCTTCCGGGCCCGCTCGGCCATGAAGGCACGCTCCGCGAGCACGGGGCCCTCGAAGCGGCGCACGCGGTCCACCGGGATGCCGGCGAACTGGGCGACCTCCTCCGCGGAGGCACCGGCTCGTATCCGGGCCTGGATGTCGCGGGGGCGGAGGTGGCTCTCCACCTCGATCTCGATCTGACCGAGCCGGGCGCGGTCGTTGCGCACAGCGGCGCGCAGCCGCTCGTCGATCGGAAGCGTGTACTCCGTGCTGTCCGCAGCCTTGAGCACCAGTCGTGTGCCGTCGTTTGAGACGGCCACGACACGCAGTTCGGGCATGGGAACCTCCCGGGTGGTGCCTGCCGACGTCACGTGCGTCGCTGCTTCCGCTAGTCGAGTGTGACCTGCCCGGGTTCAGCCTGTCACAACCTTGCCAAGTTACCCGGCGTGTCGGGCGTTGGCCCTGGATCACCACGCCGACACGGTCACCTGTGTGCGACGAGAGGTGACCTGGCTGGTCACTCCGTGTCGCAGACGCCCGTGCGATGCCGCGGCGCCGCCGGTTCGAGTGCCGCCTTCGGCCCTCTCCCGTAAGGCCCGGATACCCGTGTGGGAGTCCGGCCCCAGGGCTCGCCACAGTACTCCATTCGGGCCACCGGGGTGGACCGGCGCGCCGCCGAAGTTCTCACCGGGCACGGGAGTTGGACTACCCAGTTGTCCGCGGTATGCCCTCAATGCGTGTGCTGCTTCACAGAATCTCCAAGAACGGAACTATTCGCTTCGCTCATATGTCCCTTCTTGGTGCAAGGTGGGGTGGTTGTCGAGCAAGGGCTGGTAATGGTTCAGAAGCCGCAAGGTGATGCGGAACACAAGGAAAGGCGTATAGATCTGAGTCTGCCGCAGGTCGCGGGCAGTGCCGTCGCCGCGGTCGCGGCCGCCGTGATGGCCTCGCAGCTCGGCGTCTACGGCACGATCGCCGGCGCGGGCGTGATGAGCGTGGTGGCCACCTGCGGGGGATCGGTCTTCCAGCACTTCTTCCGTCGCACCGGCGAGCAGATCCGTGAAGTCACCGTGCAGGTGAAGCATCCGGGCGGCCGTCAGGTGACCGTGCGCACACGGGAGACCACCCCGGCGGACGAGGCGCCCCGGGCGGGGCCGACCGCACCGGACGACGGTGCCACGACGGTCCTGCGCACGACCGGGGCCGGCCCGGAGCACACCCGGCTCCTGAGGTTCGGCCCGGAGCACACCCGGCTGCTCGATCCGGGACCGGACCGCACCCGACCGCTCGGCCCCGCGCCCTCGGGCGAGCACGTGTCGTCCGACGACGCGCACCCGGACGACGCCTACTCGGACGCCCGCACGCACGGCACCCGCATCCGTGGCTGGCGGCGCTCGGCCCTCGCGGCCGTCGCGGTCTTCGCCATGTCGATGGCCGGCATCACGGCGTACGAACTGGTCTCCGGCAACGGCCTCGGCGGCGGCGGGGGAACGACCGTCGGCTCCGTCGTCCGCGGTGAACGGGGCTCCGGCACGACGGATCCCGCACCCACGCACAGTACGGACCAGGAGCGGACCGACGACCAGGAGGAGCCGGGTTCCGGCAGTGGCACGGGGACGTCGCCCGCCACCGAACCGGGCGCCGGGACGAGCGCGACGCCGGGCCCCGGCACCGGCGGTGCGCCGACGGCTGAGCCCGGTCCCACGACCACCCCTTCGGGGGGCGCCGCCTCGCCCGCTCCGACCACCACGCCGACGGCGCCCGAGGAGAGCGCCCCGGCCGCACCGGACCCGGCCGGCGAAGCGCCGGCGCAGCAGGACGGAGCCACGACGGGAGCGGACACCGGCCCGTGACCGGGCGGGGCCGCTGTCCGGACCGCCGTCCGGCCGCCCTCCGCCGACCGGACGGCCGGGCGCTCAGTCTCCGAGGACCCGGCGCAGGTAGTCGTTGGCGAACAGCCGGTCCGGGTCGAGCCGGTCGCGCAGGGCGGTGAACTCGCCGAACCGCGGGTACGTCCCGGCCAGGTCACGGGCGTTCCGGGTGTGGATCTTGCCCCAGTGCGGACGGCCGTCGTACCCGGTCATGATTCGCTCGACGGCGGTGAAGTACGCCTGGTACGGCGTGCCCCGGTACATGTGCACCGCGATGTACGCGCTCTCCCGGCCCGAGGCCGTGGAGAGCGCGATGTCGTCCGCGGGGGCCGTGCGGACCTCCACCGGGAAGCCGACCCGCAGTGGCGAGCGGTCGACCATGGCCCTGACCTCGCGCAGCGCCTCGACCGCGGCCTCGCGGGGGAGGGCGTACTCCATCTCGACGAAGCGCACCCGCCGGGGGCTGGTGAAGACCTTGTAGGGGATGTCGGTGTACGTACGGGCCGACAGGGCGCGGCTGGAGATCCTGGCGATCGACGGGACGGTCCCGGGGACGGCCCGGCCGATCGAGCAGGCGACCTGGAAGATCCCGTTGGAGAGCAGCTCGTCATCGATCCAGCCGCGGATCCTGCTGGGCGGGGCCGCGGGACCCGCACTGCGGTTGTTGCGCTTGGTGTTGCAGTTGCCGGTGTGGGGGAACCAGTAGAACTCGAAGTGCTCGTTCTCGGCGACCAGCCGGTCGAAGTCGGAGGTGACCCGGTCGAAGGTCATCGGTTCCTCACGCGCCGTCAGCAGGAACACGGGTTCCACGGCGAACGTGATCGCGCTGATGACGCCGAGTGCTCCGAGCCCGATCCGGGCGACCGCGAAGACGTCGGCATTCTCGTCGGGGGAGCAGTGCAGGACCGTGCCGTCGGCGGTGACCAGCTCCAGCGCGCGGATCTGCGCGGCGATCGACGCCGAGTCGCGGCCGGTGCCGTGGGTGCCCGTGGAGGTGGCCCCGGCGACCGTCTGCTCCATGATGTCGCCCATGTTGGTGAGCGACAGTCCGTCACGCGCCAGTGCGGCGTTCAGCCGCTTCAGGGGCGTGCCCGCCTCGACCGTCACCGTCATCGCCGTGCGGTCGATCTCCCGGATCCCGGTGAGCAGGTCCGGGCGTATGAGCACACCGTCGGTGGCCGCCGTCGCGGTGAAGGAGTGACCGGTACCGGCCGGCTTGACCCTCAGGCCGTCCCCGGACGCCCTGCGGAGCACCTCGGCGAGCTCGTCGACGGAGGCGGGGGAGGCGGTCCGTACCGGCCGGGCGGTGACGTTGCCCGCCCAGTTACGCCACGTGTCGGTCGTCCGTGCGTAGGTCTCGGTCATTGTCCCCGCGCCCTCCCGTAGGAACCGGCCCGGTGAGCCGGCGATACCCCAGGAACGCCGTCGCGGCCGCGAGCGCTCCGGCCGCGACGGGCACCGCGTACCCCGCCTCGGCTCCGGAGGCGTCGACCACCCAGCCCGCGGCGGAGGAGCCGAGCGCCACCCCGACCGCGAGCCCGGTACTGGTCCAGGTCATGCCCTCGGTCAGCCGGGTGCGCGGTACGTGCTGCTCGACGAGGGCCATGGTGGTGACCATCGTCGGTGCGATGGCGAGACCCGCGACAAAGAGCGCCACGGCCAGGAACGGCAGGCTCCCGGCCATTTGGAGGGGGATCATACTCACGGCCATCGCGCAGACTCCCACCAGCCACCTGGTGGACGGCTTCCCCTTCAGGTGCAGCAGGCCGAAGACGGCACCCGCGAGGCAGGACCCCAGGGCGTAGACCGCCAGCACGAGGCTGGCCGCCGCCTTGTTTCCGCGCTCCTCGGCGAAGGCCACCGTCACCACGTCGACCGCGCCGAAGACGGCGCCGGTCGCGACGAAGGTGACCACCAGCACCTGGAGGCCCGTCGAGCGCAGCGCCGAACCCCCCGCGTGGTGCTCCTTCGGATGCGGCCTCGGCTCGGTGGTGCGCTGGGCCGTCAGCCAGAAGACGCCGATCAGCAGGAACACGGCGGCGAGCAGCGGTCCGGCCTCCGGGAACCAGGCGGTGGACAGGCCGATGGAGATGATCGGCCCGAAGATGAAGCACACCTCGTCGACGATCGACTCCCAGGCGTACGCGGTGTGCAGCTGTCGGCCCGTGCCCCGGTAGATCTCCGCCCAACGGGCGCGGACCATCGACCCCACGCTCGGGACGCAGCCGGCGCCGGCGGCGAAGACGAACAGGGTCCAGTCCGGCAGCCGCTGCTGGGCGCAGATCAGCAGACCCGCGACCGCCGCGGCCGAGACCAGGGTGAAGGGGCGCAGGACGCGGCGCTGCCCGTACCGGTCCACCAGCCGGGAGACCAGGGGCCCCATCACGGCGGCGGCCATCGCGAGCGTCGCCGAGAGCGCGCCCGCCAGCCCGTAGCGGCCGGTGATCTGGGACACCATCGTCACCACGCCGATCCCCATCATGGACAGCGGCATCCGGCCGAAGAACCCGGCCGCCGAGAACGCCCGGGCTCCGGGTGCGGCGAAGATGGCGCGGTAAGGGCTGGGCACGAGGACTCCGGTGAAGCCTGACAGGTGTGAAGGCGGCCGATACAGCTTACGGGCGGGCGGGGGCGCCCCGGACCGGGCCGATGTCGGTTGCCGCACCGTCGGAGGCGAGTGGCAGGATCGGGTACATGTCCGATCTGCGCGATCCCGCTCCCTACGACGCCCTGCTGCTGCTCTCCTTCGGCGGTCCCGAAGGCCCGGACGACGTGGTCCCGTTCCTGGCGAACGTGACGCGCGGCCGGGGCATCCCCGAAGAACGTCTGAAAGAGGTCGGCAAGCACTACTTCCTCTTCGGCGGCATCAGCCCGATCAACGCGCAGAACCGGGCGCTGCTCGACGCGCTGCGTGAGGACTTCGCCGGCCACGGCCTCGATCTTCCGGTGTACTGGGGCAACCGGAACTGGGCTCCGTACCTCACCGACACCCTCCGCGAGATGATCACGGACGGACACCGCCGGATCGCCGTCCTCGCCACGAGCGCGTACGCCTCCTACTCCGGCTGCCGCCAGTACCGCGAGAACCTCGCGGAGTCGCTGGCCGCGCTGGAGGCCGAGGGCCTGCCGGTCCCGCGCGTGGACAAGCTCCGGCACTACTTCAACCACCCCGGCTTCGTGCGTCCCATGGTGGACGGAGTGCTCGCCTCACTGGCCGGCCTCCCCGAGGACGTCAGGGCCGGTGCCCACCTCGCGTTCTGCACGCACTCCATCCCCACCTCGGCGGCCGACACCTCGGGACCGGAGCAGACGCACGGCGACGGCGGCTCCTACGTGGCCGAGCACCTCGACGTCGCCCGGCTGATCGTCGATGCCGTGCGCGAGGAGACCGGCGTCGAGCACCCGTGGCAGCTCGTCTACCAGTCGCGCAGCGGCGCCCCGCACATCCCGTGGCTCGAGCCCGACATCTGCGACCACCTGGAGACCCTGCACGGCGAGGGTGTTCCGGCCGTCGTCATGGCCCCCATCGGCTTCGTCTCGGATCACATGGAGGTCCTCTACGACCTCGACACGGAGGCCACCGCGAAGGCCGCCGAGCTGGGACTGCCGGTCCGCCGCTCGGCGACGGTCGGCGCGGACCCCCGGTTCGCCGCGGCCGTGCGCGAGCTCCTCCTGGAACGCGCCACCGCCGAGCGGGGCCGTCCCGCGCAGCGGTGCGCCCTGGGCGAGCTCGGCCCCTCGCACGACCTGTGCCCGGTCGGCTGCTGCCCGGCCCGGGCCCCCAAGCCGGCCGCCGCGGGCGCCGACAGCCCGTACGCCTAGGCTTTTTCGTGCGGATCCGGCCCGGACCGTACGCAGGACCCCGGACCTCGGTACGTCCGCCCGCGAACCCTCACCCTGGAGCGCTGTGACCGACCCCTTCCTGTCCGAACTGCTCGACCTCGCCCTGGAGGCGGCCCGCCGGGCCGGAGCGCTGCTGCGCGACGGCCGCCCCGCCGACCTGGGGGTGGCCGCGACGAAGTCCAGCCCCATCGACGTCGTCACCGAGATGGACATCCGGGCGGAGAAGCTGATCACGGGCTTCCTGGCGGAGCACCGCCCCGCCGACGGCTTCCTCGGAGAGGAGGGCGCCAGCTCCGAGGGCACCAGCGGCATCCGGTGGGTCATCGACCCGCTCGACGGCACGGTGAACTACCTCTACGGGCTGCCCACCTGGGCCGTCTCCATCGCCGCCGAGCGCGACGGCGAGCGGGTCGTCGGCGTGGTCGAGGCCCCGATGCGCCGCGAGACCTTCCACGCGGTGCTCGGCGGCGGCGCGTTCGGCAACGGGGAGGCACTGCACTGCCGCCCCGCGGCACCGCTCGACCAGGCCCTCGTGTCGACCGGCTTCAACTACGTCACCGAGGTACGCACCCACCAGGCCGCCGTCGCCGAGCGGATGATCCCGCGGCTGCGCGACATCCGGCGCGGCGGATCGGCCGCCGTCGACCTCTGCGACGTCGCGGCGGGACGGCTCGACGGCTACTACGAGCGGGGACTCCACCCGTGGGACCTGGCCGCCGGCGACCTCATCGCCCGGGAGGCCGGAGCGCTCACGGGAGGCCGCCCCGGACTGCCCGCGGACCGGGATCTGGCCGTCGCCGCGACACCCGGGGTCTTCGAGCCGCTCCAGGTACTCCTGGAGGAGCTCGGAGCCTGGCACGACTGACCGCCTTCGCGAGCCCCTGACGGGGGCTGCGGGGCACGGGCACGCGAAGAGGGCCCCGGATGCCGATGCCGGCATCCGGGGCCCTCTCGTGGCGGCTCAGACGCTTGCGGCGCTGATTTCGACACCGTGTTCGGCAGCGAGGCGGCGCAGGTCGTCCAGCTCTCCCTGCTCGACGTCCGCGAGGAAGTCGTCGCCCGTCTCACGTGCCTTCGTGAGATCGGATTCGGTGGTCCTGATTCGTTGCAGCAGACCTGCGGTGAAAGCGTCCATGGAGCGCCCCCTCATCGTGGGTCGGTGGCACGGGGGTGTGCCCGGATTCCCCCGGCCGGTGACCGGAGGGCGGGTGATCACGCAGTCCCTCTGTGAGTAGAGCGGGCTGTCGAACGCCACAGGCATGGCGTGATCGCGGGTGTGAAATCGTCCTCCCCTGGCCGGGTGCGGGGGAAACCTCAACTGGCCCGGGAATCCGATGTCTTCTCCGGGCCCGCGGGCCCGGCCGCGTCGTCTTACCGCCGGTTTATGCGCGTTACGGGCAGGATGGACGCGCACAGTCGGTGCCGCCGACGTGCAGCGAGCGGCCGCAACAGGGCCGCTCGCCGTATTTCTGGAGATCTAGGGAAGGACTGCGCCGTGCGCGTACTCGTCGTCGAGGACGAGCAGCTGCTCGCCGATGCGGTGGCCACCGGACTGCGCCGGGAGGCCATGGCCGTCGACGTCGTCTACGACGGAGCGGCGGCCCTCGAGCGCGTCGGAGTCAACGACTACGACGTCGTCGTACTGGACCGGGACCTCCCGCTGGTGCACGGCGACGACGTCTGCCGCAAGATCGTCGAGCTCGGCATGCCCACCCGGGTGCTCATGCTCACCGCGTCCGGGGACGTCAGCGACCGGGTCGAGGGCCTGGAGCTCGGCGCGGACGACTACCTGCCCAAGCCCTTCGCCTTCAGCGAGCTCACCGCCCGGGTGCGGGCCCTGGGGCGCCGCACCACGGTCGCACTGCCGCCCGTGCTGGAGCGGGCCGGCATCAAGCTGGACCCCAACCGACGCGAGGTCTTCCGGAACGAGCAGGAGATCCAGCTCGCACCGAAGGAATTCGCCGTGCTGGAGGTCCTGATGCGCAGCGAGGGCGCGGTCGTCTCGGCCGAGCAGCTCCTGGAGAAGGCCTGGGACGAGAACACCGACCCGTTCACGAACGTCGTGCGGGTGACGGTCATGACCCTGCGCCGCAAGCTCGGCGAGCCGCCCGTCATCGTCACGGTACCCGGCTCCGGCTACCGGATCTGAGGGCGGGATGGCAGCCTCGCCGGGGCCGGTGACCGTGCCCCCGAAGCCCACCTGGGAGCCCAAACAGCAGGAGGCCCCTTACCCGTGGCTGCGTCCGACCATCCGGATACGGCTCACGCTGCTCTACGGGGGCATGTTCCTCATCGCGGGCATCCTGCTGCTCTCGATCATCTACATGCTGGCCGCGCAGGCCCTCAACGACGCCGGCGGCCTCGTCTTCCAGGTCTCCGGGACCAACGTCCGGATCTCCAGCGACACGTGTGCCCAGCTCGGCTCCGCGCAGAACAACGGCCAGCTCAACGAGGCGATCAAGGAGTGCACCGCGGCCCAGCGGCAGCACGCCCTCGACAGCCTGCTGAACCGGGCGCTGCTGGCTCTCGTGGGCCTCAGCATCATCGCCTTCGCCTTCGGTTACGCCATGGCGGGCCGTGTCCTGTCCCCGCTGGGCCGGATCAACCGCACCGCCCGCAGGGTGGCCGGCACGGACCTGTCCCGCCGCATCGAGCTGGACGGCCCGGACGACGAGCTGAAGGAGCTCGCGGACACCTTCGACGAGATGCTGGACCGCCTGGAACGCGCCTTCACGGCCCAGCAGCGGTTCGTGGGCAACGCCTCGCACGAACTGCGCACACCGCTCGCGATCAACCGCACGCTGCTGGAGGTCCACCTCTCCGATCCGGACGCTCCGCCGGAGCTCCAGCAGCTGGGCAAGACCCTCCTGGCCACCAACGAGCGCAGCGAGCAGCTGGTCGAGGGGCTGCTGCTGCTCGCCCGCAGCGACAACCAGATCATCGAACGCAAACCCGTGGATCTGGCCGAGGTCGCCGACCGCGCCATCGACCAGGCCCGTGCGGAGGCGGCGGCGAAGGGCGTGGAAGTGCGTGGGGAGCGCGCTCCCGCCGTCGTGCAGGGCAACGGTGTCCTCCTGGAGCGGATCGCCCTCAACCTCGTGCAGAACGCCGTGCGCTACAACGTGCCGGAGGACGGCTGGGTGGAGGTCACCACGGAGCTCCAGCCCGGACAGGCGCTCCTGGTGGTGTCGAACACAGGTCCTGTGGTGCCCGCCTACGAGATCGACAACCTCTTCGAGCCGTTCAGGCGGCTGCGTACGGAACGCACAGGCAGCGACAAGGGGGTGGGGCTCGGCCTGTCGATCGCGCGGTCCGTAGCGCGGGCCCACGGAGGCCGTATCATCGCGGAGCCCCGCGAGGGCGGTGGTCTCGTGATGCGCGTCACCCTTCCGATCTGAGAGGCTTCGCCTGTGAAGCCGTATTGGATCGCTCTGTTCGCTTTGGGCGGAATTTTCAAGGCCAGTTTCCGTTCTGTCCCTGTGTGATCGATCACAGGAGCGATTTTCGGTCCTTCCACTCTCCGTGATCACGATTCTGCCTGAAAGCCGGGAAACGTCCGGGTTTTCAGGGGGCAATATCACGGGAAGTACACGGGGTGGCACCTGTGAAGCACCACAATCGGACCGTGTACGGTCCCCAACGCCACCCAAGCTGATCGCTCTCGAGAGGTCCGGTTGGGTGTCGATTGAGTAACAGACCTTGATGTGAGGCAAGATCTCCGCCTCAGGTCGGGCACAAGTCCGGCCTCTCACGCGTTACGTGCGCTGAGACACCGCAGCAACCCATGAGGGGGAGAGCGACATGGCAACGGATTACGACACCCCACGGAAGACCGACGACGACGTCGATCAGGACAGCCTCGAAGAGCTCAAGGCTCGTCGGAGCGACAAGACGGCATCCGCCGTCGACGTGGACGAGTTCGACGCGGCAGAAGGACTGGAGCTGCCCGGCGCAGACCTGTCCAACGAAGAGCTGGCCGTACGGGTTCTGCCCAAGCAGGCCGATGAGTTCACCTGCATGAGCTGCTTCCTCGTGCACCACCGGAGCCAGCTGGCGCGCGAGAAGAACGGCCAGCCCATCTGCCGCGACTGCGACTGAGGCAGGCCGGCCGTGGCAGGCGATACACCGTTCCGGAAGCGGCGCTTGCGGCGCACGAAGTCGTCGGAGGCGCATCAGGGCGGCGCAGGCCCGGCAGAGGGCGCAAGCCCCACTGCCGAGCATCAGGCCGCCCTGTCGGCCTCCGGCACGTCCGACGACGAGCGGGGCCTGGCGGCCTCGCTCGAAGCAGTCGGGGCAGCGGGCCCGCCACAGGGGCCCGGGCAGGACGGCCCGACGGGATCCGCGACAGGGTCAGGCCGTCTGCACACCGTGGGACGAGGCGTGCGCAAGGGCGGGGAGAGCGCCAGAGCCCTGGCCGGCCGGCTGGCCGACCGGATCATCGACGTGGCTCCCCGCATCCCTGTGCGCGACCTCGCGACCCTGCGCGGACAATTCCCGGGACTCGGTCCCGAAGAGCTCGCCGACAAGCTCGTCGCCGGGGCGTGCAACGCCACCGCGACCGTCGGCGCGGGTATCGGGGCGGCGGCCATGATGCCCGTACCCCCGGCCATGCTGGCCGAGCTCGCCGCCGAGATCACCGGCGTGGCCGCCATCGAGATGAAGCTCGTCGCCGAGCTCCACGAGGTCTACGGGCGGCGCCCGCCCGGCAACATCGGGCAGCGCAGCACCGCGTACCTGACGTCCTGGACGGAGGAGCGCGGCATCGACGTCACGCGCCCCACCACACTCAACGCCGCGCTCGGCGGGCAGATGAAGCGCGAGCTGCGCCAGCAGATCATGAAGCGCATGGTCCGCGACCTGCCGAACCTCATCCCGTTCATGGTCGGCGCCGTGGTCGGCGCGATGATGAACCGCCGGGACACCAGAAAGCTCGCCGACCGGGTCAGGAGCGACCTGCGGCGCCACCGGGTCGACTGGGACCGGCTCCCGGAGCTTCCGCCGCTGGAGCAGCCCGCGGTACCCGCCGAGGAGCTGCCCAAGGGCCTGGAGGGCCCCGGCCTCTAGACGGTCGGACGGTCAGGGGCGGATACGGCCGCGAGGGCCGCCACCAGGGCCTGCGGCTCCCTGGTCGACAGGTAGACGTACGGCGTCGGGTCGGCCGGGTCCGTGACCTTCACCCGCACCGCGGTGGGGATGTAGCTCCGCAGCACCATGAAGGCGCGGGCGTCCGCCTTGTACGAGCGCCAGGCGCGCGCTTCCTCCCCGTCCAGTGCCTCGGCGTCCCCGAGCGCCGAGAGCGGGATCCGGGCATCGCCCGCGACGAGGGCGCCCGACACGACCCGGATGCGCGCGGAGCCGTACGAACTCACGGCCACGGCCGCTGCCGCCGTGCCGCCCGCCAGGCCGCCGATCATGGGCAGGACGCCGAGCGGCAGGAGCATCAGGGCGCAGGCGATGCCCACCCCGAAAGCGATGAACCACCACGAACGGGGTGCGGTGAGACGTTCGTCGAAGGGCGCTGCGGAAGGCTGCATGGGAGCAAGCTTGGCACGGCGCGCCCCGCGGTCGGCCGCGCGGGTAAGGTCTGCGGCTGTGAGTGGAACATCTACACGTCTGACACCCCCGGCCGACGCCGTGGGGCCGGTCCGGCATCCCGACGCCCCGGCACCCGGTGAGCTCCTCGGCTCGCACTACGAACACTGTTTCGGCTGCGGCAACGGGCAGCCGCACGGGCTGCACCTCCAGGCGCGTGCCGGAGAAGGGGTGAGCGTCACCGCGGAGTTCACCGTGAAGCCCGCCCACCAGGGCGCTCCGGGACTCGCGCACGGCGGTGTCCTGGCCACGGCGATGGACGAGACGCTCGGCGCGCTGAGCTGGCTGCTGCGGGTGATCGCGGTGACCGGCCGGCTGGAGACCGACTACGTCCTGCCGGTGCCGGTCGACACGGTGCTCTTCCTGGAGGCCGAGGTCACCGCCGTGCACAACCGGAAGATCTACTGCCGTGCGACCGGCAGGACCGGAGGCCCCGAGGGGCCCGTCGCGGTCCGCGCCGAAGCCCTCTTCATCGAGGTCAAGGTGGACCACTTCATCGAGAACGGCCGGCCCGAGGAGATCGAGGCGGCGATGTCCGATCCCGACCAGGTCAGGCGGACCCGCGCCTTCGAGGTGAACCCCTGATGCGGCACCCCGTCGACGTACTGATCCGCCGTGTCGATCCGGACGTGCCGATCCCGGCGTACGGTCATCCGGGCGACGCCGGTGCCGACCTGGTGACCACCGAGGCCGCCGAACTCGCGCCCGGCGAACGGGCGGTGCTCCCCACCGGGGTGTCGATCGCACTGCCCGACGGGTACGCGGCCTTCGTGCACCCCCGTTCCGGCCTCGCAGCCCGCTGTGGAGTGGCCCTCGTGAATGCCCCGGGGACGGTTGATGCCGGGTACCGTGGGGAGATCAAGGTAATCGTGGTCAATCTCGACCCACGCGAGACCGTGCGATTCGAGCGGTTCGACCGGATTGCCCAACTGGTCGTCCAGCAGGTCGAGAAGGTCCGTTTCCACGAGGTGGCGGAGCTCCCCGGTTCGGCTCGGGCCGAGGGGGGCTTCGGGTCCACCGGCGGTCACGCCGCGGTGGATGGCGTCACGGGCGGTAACACCCAGGGTGGTAACAGCTACGCTTCGGTCGTTTCCGACCGGGAAGGACAGTGACGTGTTCGGACGTCGCAAGAACAGTGGTTCCGCCGAGGACAAGGCGGACGAGACGCGCGAGGCCGAGCAGGTCGCCGACGAGCTCGAAGGCACCGACGGAGCCGCAGGCAGCGGTCCGCGCCGGAGCAACCTCCCGCCGGCCCCCCGGCCGGACGGGCCGTGGGACATCTCCGAGGTCTCCCTGCCCGGCGAGGGCAGGGTGGACCTGGGCGGCATCTTCGTGCCCGGGGTCGAGGGCATGGAGCTGCGTGTGGAGGTGGCCGGGGACGCGATCGTCGCCGCCACCGTCGTGCTGCGCGACAGCGCGGTCCAGCTGCAGGCCTTCGCCGCTCCCAAGAAGCAGGGCATCTGGGGCGAGGTGCGCGAGGAGATCGCCTCGGGCATCACCCAGCAGGGCGGGGTCATCGACGAGGTCGAGGGCCCGCTGGGCTGGGAACTGCGTGCCCAGGTCCCCGTACAGCTCCCCGACGGGACGAACGGCGTCCAGCTCGTGCGCTTCATCGGAGTCGACGGGCCGCGCTGGTTCCTGCGTGGCGTGATCTCCGGTCAGGGCGCCGTGCAGCCGGAGGCCGCCGGACTGCTGGAGACGATCTTCCGGGACACCGTCGTCGTCCGTGGCGACGGTCCGATGGCCCCGCGCGACCCGATCGTCCTCAAGCTCCCCAACGACGCCCAGATGGTGCCGGAGGGTGTGCAGCAGGAGGACCAGGAGAGCTCGAAGTTCTCCGGTGGCATGGGCCAGCTCCAGCGCGGCCCCGAGATCACCGAGATCCGCTGACCGCTCGGACCGGTACGTTCCGGCCGGTGGGCCGTACCCCTGGACAGGGGTACGGCCCACCGGCCGTTCCGCGGCCCGCACGATGTGCCGGTCCGGGGGTACGGCCACCGGCGTCCCTGCGACCCGCGCCCCACCGCCCCGGCGGCTGCCCGGCCCCGCCGGCAGGGGGCCGGAGCCTGTCGGCGGCACCCCGTGGCACCGCCGTGACCTGCCGCATCGCGTCAGAATCCCGTCAATACGGACCACAGGTGCCCCCTCCGACCCATATGCCGGAAATTCTCGGGGTAGCTTCGGGGGTGGCTCCCCGAACGGCGGGAGCCGGTTCAGAGAAGACAATGGGGCCATGGCGCGCGGCAAGCTTCGGATCTACCTGGGTGCGGCACCCGGCGTCGGCAAGACGCACGCGATGCTGTCCGAGGCCCACCGCCGGGTGGAGCGGGGCACCGACTGCGTCGTCGCGTTCGTCGAGCACCACGACCGGCCCCGCACCGAGGTCCTGCTGCACGGCCTGGAGCAGATCCGCCGGCGCGACATCGAACACCGCTCCGCCGTCTTCCCCGAGATGGACGTCGACGCCGTCCTGGAACGGGCTCCGGCCGTCGCCCTCGTCGACGAGCTGGCCCACACCAACGTGCCCGGGTCCCGCAACGCCAAGCGCTGGCAGGACGTCGAGGAACTCCTGCGGGCCGGCATCGACGTCATATCCACCGTCAACATCCAGCACCTGGAGTCCCTCGGCGACGTCGTCGAGTCGATAACCGGCGTACGGCAGCAGGAGACCATCCCCGACGAGGTCGCCCGCCGGGCCGACCAGATCGAGCTCGTCGACATGTCGCCCCAGGCGCTGCGCCGGCGCATGGCCCACGGCAACATCTACCAGTCCGACAAGGTCGACGCGGCCCTGTCCAACTACTTCCGCCCCGGCAACCTCACCGCCCTGCGCGAGCTGGCCCTCCTCTGGGTCGCCGACCGCGTGGACGAGTACCTCCAGCAGTACCGCGGCGAGCACGACATCCGCACCACCTGGCAGGCCCGCGAACGCATCGTCGTCGGACTCACGGGCGGCGCCGAGGGCCGTACGCTCATCCGCCGCGCGTCCCGGATGGCCGCCAAGGGGTCCGGCAGCGAGATCCTCGCCGTGTACATCGCCCGCAGCGACGGCCTGACCTCCGCCTCGCCCAAGGAGCTCGCCGTCCAGCGCACCCTCGTCGAGGACCTGGGCGGGACGTTCCACCACGTCATCGGCGACGACATACCCACGGCGCTCCTCGCCTTCGCCCGGGGCGTCAATGCCACCCAGGTCGTCCTCGGCTCCAGCCGGCGCAAGACCTGGCAGTACATCTACGGGCCGGGCGTCGGCGCCACCGTCGCCCGCGAGTCCGGACCCGACCTCGACGTCCACATCGTCACGCACGAGGCGGTGGCCAAGGGGCGCGGACTGCCCATCGCCCGCGGCGCCCGGCTCGGCCGCACCCGGATCATCTGGGGCTGGGCGGTGGGCGTCGGCGGGCCGGCGCTCCTGACGCTGCTCCTGCACGGCATGGAGAACGGGCCGGGGCTCGCCAACGACGTGCTGCTCTTCCTGTTCATGACCGTCACCGCGGCGCTGCTCGGCGGTCTGGCCCCCGCGCTCGCCTCCGCGGCCGTCGGCTCCATGCTCCTCAACTACTGGTTCACCCCGCCCACCCACACCCTGACCGTGCAGGACCCGGAGAACTTCGTCGCCATCGTGATCTTCTTCGCGGTCGCGGTGGCCGTCGCCTCCGTCGTGGACCTGGCGGCCCGGCGCACCCATCAGGCCGCCCGGCTGCGCGCCGAGTCGGAGATCCTCTCCGCCCTGGCCGGGAGCGTCCTGCGCGGCGAGACGGCGCTGGACGCCCTGCTGGAGCGGGTCCGGGAGACGTTCGGCATGGAGTCCGTCGCGCTGTTGGAGCGGCAGAGTGACGTCGACCCGTGGACCTGCGCCGGATCCGTGGGGCCCGCCCCGGTGGCGCGGCCCGACGACGCGGACGTGGACATGCCCGTCGGTGACCACATGGCGCTGGCGCTGTCCGGGCGGGTACTGCCCGCCGAGGACCGCCGGGTGCTCGGCGCCTTCGCCGCGCAGGCGGCCGTCGTGCTCGACCGGCAGCGCCTGGTGGGGGAGGCGGAGGCCGCCCGACGGCTCGCCGAGGGCAACCGGATCCGGACCGCGCTGCTCGCCGCCGTCAGCCACGACCTGCGTACGCCGCTGGCCGCCATCAAGGCCGCGGTCAGCTCCCTGCGCTCCGACGACGTCTCCTGGTCCGAGGAGGACGAGGCCGAACTCCTCGAGGGCATCGAGGACGGTGCCGACCGGCTGGACCACCTGGTCGGCAACCTGCTCGACATGTCCCGCCTGCAGACCGGGACCGTCACCCCGCTGATCCGTGAGATCGACCTCGACGAGGTCGTCCCGATGGCCCTGGGCGGGGTGCCGGAAGGCAGCGTAGACCTGGACATCCCCGAGACGCTGCCGATGGTCGCCGTCGACCCGGGGCTGCTGGAGCGGGCCGTCGCCAACATCGTCGAGAACGCGGTCAAGTACAGCCCCGGCGGGGAACGCGTCACCGTCGCCGCCAGCACGCTGGGCGAACGCGTCGAGCTGCGGGTGGCCGACCGCGGCCGCGGAGTCCCGGACGAGGGCAAGGAACGCATCTTCGAGCCCTTCCAGCGGTACGGCGACGCCCCGCGCGGAGCCGGAGTGGGCCTCGGCCTTGCCGTCGCCCGCGGCTTCGTGGAGTCCATGGGCGGCACCCTGGGCGCCGAGGACACCCCCGGCGGCGGCCTCACCATGGTCCTCACGCTCAGGGCCGTACCGGGACAGGTACGGGACGGCCCCGGAGCGCCGGCGCAGGTCGTCTCCTGAGGTCCCCGGGGCGGGAGTCCCCTCCCCCGTACACATTCTCCGGAAAGGAAGGTCCGCGATGACCCGGGTGCTTGTGGTCGACGACGAGCCGCAGATCGTTCGCGCCCTCGTGATCAATTTGAAGGCGCGCAGGTACGAGGTGGACGCCGCGCCCGACGGCGCGACCGCCCTCCAGCTCGCCGCCGCGCGCCACCCCGACGTCGTCGTCCTGGACCTCGGTCTGCCCGACATGGACGGCGTCGAGGTGATCAGGGGGCTGCGCGGCTGGACCCGCGTACCGATCCTCGTGCTCTCCGCACGTCACACCTCCGACGAGAAGGTCGAGGCCCTGGACGCCGGGGCGGACGACTACGTCACCAAGCCCTTCGGGATGGACGAGCTCCTGGCCCGGCTGCGGGCCGCCGTGCGCCGGGCCGAACCGGTCGGCCCGGACGGCGCCGACGACCTCGTGATCGTCGAGGCCGAGGGATTCACGGTGGACCTCGCGGCGAAGAAGGTCCACCGGGAGGGCCGCGACGTGCGGCTCACGCCCACCGAGTGGCACCTGCTGGAGGTGCTCGTCCGCAACGCGGGCCGCCTCGTCAGCCAGAAGCAGCTTCTCCAGGAGGTCTGGGGCCCGTCCTACGGCACCGAGACGAACTACCTCCGGGTCTACATGGCGCAGCTGCGCCGCAAGCTGGAGACCGACCCCGCGCACCCCCGGCACTTCGTCACCGAACCCGGCATGGGATACCGCTTCGAGCGCGGATGACCCGCTTCCCGCTCATCGGATGACCCGCTTCCCCGTTCATCGGGGTCACCCGTTCGAGTGACACCCTCGGGGTCCGGCCCGTACCACAGGAGACCGGTACCCTTCGGGTATGAGCGCTGTTCCCCGATTCGAGAAGGCCGGCAAGGCGGACAAGCCCTCCGGGCGCTTCCGCCGCATGCTCGACCGGCTGTCCAGCTCCCAGGAGGACCTGGAGTCCGAGGAGCTGCAGGAGGACACGCACGCGTCGGGCTGCACGCGCATCTCCGAGTGCAGCGACCGCCAGATCGTCAAGGTGGCTGGTACCTTGCGGACCGTCACCCTGCGCCCGCGCGCCGGAGTGCCCGCCCTGGAGGCGGAGCTCTTCGACGGCACCGCGCCGCTCGACGTGGTCTGGCTGGGCCGTCGTTCCATCGTCGGCATAGAACCGGGCCGTAGGATCATCGCCTCCGGCCGCGTCGCCATGAGTCACGGGCGCCGGGTGCTGTTCAACCCCACATACGAACTCCGACCGCTCGGCAAGGAGTAGCCGGTGACGTCTCTCGACAAGCCGACACCCGACATGGACCACCCCCAGCGCACCGACCAGCAGGACGCCGAGGCGAAGGCGGTCACCGAAGCCGCGCTCTTCGAGGCCTTCGGCGGCGTGCGCGGGATGGTGGAGACAGTCCTGCCCGGGCTGCTCTTCGTCACGATCTTCACCATCAAGAAGGACCTCGGGACCTCGGCCATCGCCGCACTGGCGGTGTCCCTGGCCCTCGTCGTCGTGCGGCTGATCCGCAAGGACACCGTCAAGCACGCCTTCAGCGGCGTCTTCGGCGTCGCCTTCGGTGTGGTCTTCGCGAAGATGACGGGCAACGCCAAGGACTTCTACCTGCCGGGCATGCTCTACACGCTCGGCCTGGCGGTGGCCTATCTGGGCACGACCCTCGCCGGGGTGCCGCTGATCGGCCTGATCCTCGGCCCGGTCTTCAAGGAGAACCTCTCCTGGCGCACCAGGAACCCGGGGCGCAAGAAGGCCTACGCCAAGGCCAGTTACGCGTGGGGTCTGATCCTGCTCGCCAAGTGCGCGATCCTCTTCCCGCTGTACTGGTGGGCCGACACCACGCAGCTCGGCTGGGTGCTGGTCTCGCTGAAGATCCCGCCGTTCCTGCTGGCGGTCTACCTGACCTGGGTCTTCCTCGCCAAGGCACCGCCGCCCATCGACGTGTTCGCGGAGATGGAGGCGGAGGAGGAGGCCGAGAAGGCCCGCAAGGCCGCGCAGAGTGCCCGGGCGGCCGAAGTCCGCGACTACGACGCCTGACGGCGGCCACCGCGCCGGCACACGGCAGGACGGCAGCCACCGCGCCGGCACACGTCGGCACGCGGACAGCGGAGGGGCCCGGAACCGTGACACACGGTTCCGGGCCCCTCGCCGTGTCCCGTCTCAGCTGTCCGCGGGATCGCGGCGGACCGACAGCAGGTCCTCCAGCTGTTCCTCGCGCGCCTGGGCGGCCACGAACAGCAGCTCGTCGCCGGCCTCCAGGGTCTCCTCGGGGCTCGGCGTCAGGACGCGCGTACCCCGGATGATGGTGACCAGCGAGGTGTCCTCGGGCCAGGCCACATCGCCGATCCGGGTACCGGCCAGGGCCGACTCCGGGGGCAGCGTCAGCTCGACCAGGTTGGCGTCGCCGTGGCTGAAGCGCAGCAGCCGGACGAGATCGCCGACGCTCACGGCCTCCTCGACCAGGGCGGACATGAGACGCGGCGTGGAGACCGCGACGTCCACCCCCCACGACTCGTTGAACAACCATTCGTTCTTCGGGTTGTTCACCCGGGCGACCACCCGCGGAACGCCGTACTCGGTCTTCGCGAGCAGCGAGACGACCAGGTTGACCTTGTCGTCCCCGGTCGCGGCGATCACGACGTTGCACCGCTGCAGCGCCGCCTCGTCGAGCGAGGTGATCTCACAGGCGTCCGCGAGCAGCCATTCGGCCATCGGGACCCGCTCCACCGAGATGGCGGTCGGCGCCTTGTCGATCAGCAGCACCTCGTGCCCGTTCTCCAGGAGCTCGGCAGCGATGGAACGGCCCACCGCACCCGCCCCGGCAATCGACACGCGCATCAGTGACCGCCCTCCTCAGGACCTTCGGCAAAGGCCTCCTCGACCTTCGCGATCTCGTCCGTCCGCATCATCACGTGGACGAGGTCGCCCTCCTGCAGCACCGTCTGCGACGTCGGCAGTATGGCCTCGCCCAACCGGGTGAGGAAGGCGACGCGAACGCCCGTCTCCTCCTGCAGCGTGCTGATCTTGTGGCCGATCCAGGACGGCGTCGTGTGCACCTCCGCGAGCTGCACACCTCCGCTCGGGTCGCGCCACAGCGGTTCGGCGCCCGACGGCAGCAGCCGCCGCAGCATCTGGTCCGCGGTCCAGCGCACCGTCGCGACGGTGGGAATGCCGAGACGCTGGTAGACCTCGGCACGCCGGGGGTCGTAGATGCGGGCGGCGACGTTGTCGATGGAGAACATCTCGCGGGCCACCCGGGCCGCGATGATGTTGGAGTTGTCACCGCTGCTCACCGCGGCGAACGCCCCCGCCTCCTCGATCCCGGCCTCGCGCAGGGTGTCCTGGTCGAAACCGACCCCGTTGACCCGCCGGCCGCCGAAACCGGCACCGAGACGGCGGAACGCCGTGGGGTCCTGGTCGATCACGGCGACCGTGTGTCCCTGCTGCTCCAGGGTCTGTGCGAGAGCGGCGCCGACACGCCCGCAGCCCATGATGACGATGTGCACCGTGCGCCTACCTCGCCGTCCTGGTCGTCCGGATGACCTGCGAAAACACCCTGCTCACACTTCTTTCTCCGCTTGCGGGGCAGACCGATGGGGCAATGACCCCCGGCGTCGCCCGGGGATGAGCTTATGCGGCCGGGCATCCGCCGCCTCATCCGAGTGTGCGCATCCCCCGCGGCATCGGGCAAAGGGGGGCCCGGGAGGGGGCCACCGCCCGCTCGGCCCGCAAGGATTTCGTTAAGGATTCCATGGACTTTCGCGGTCGGCGCGGGTAAATATGAAGGTTTTCCCGCTCCCGAGCGGGTGGTGCCTCGGTAGCCCGTCACGCCAGCGCTTACGATCCTCAGCGTGTCCAAACTGACCGACCTGCCCAAACGGATCCTGATCGGCCGGGCGCTGCGCAGCGACAAGCTGGGGGAAACACTCCTCCCCAAGCGCATCGCGCTGCCCGTCTTCGCGTCCGACCCGCTGTCCTCGGTGGCGTACGCACCCGGTGAAGTCCTCCTCGTGCTGTCCGTCGCGGGTGTGTCGGCGTACCACTTCAGCCCCTGGATCGCGGCCGCCGTCGTGGTCCTCATGTTCACCGTCGTCGCCTCCTACCGGCAGAACGTGCGCGCCTACCCGAGCGGTGGCGGGGACTACGAGGTCGCCACCACCAACCTCGGGCCGAGGGCCGGTCTGACCGTCGCCAGCGCCCTCCTCGTCGACTACGTCCTCACCGTCGCCGTGTCCATCGCCTCCGGGGTGGAGAACCTCGGCTCCGCGATCCCCTTCGTCGTCGAACACAAGACGTTCTTCGCGATCGGGGCCATCGTGCTGCTGACGCTGATGAACCTGCGCGGTGTGAAGGAGTCCGGCAAGCTCTTCGCCATCCCGACGTACCTGTTCGTGGCCGGGGTCTTCCTCATGATCCTCTGGGGCGCGTTCCGGGGGCTGGTCCTCGGCGAGACGATGCACGCACCGACCTCGGACTACGAGATCAGGCCCGAGCACCAGGGGCTGGCCGGTTTCGCCCTCGTCTTCCTGCTCCTGCGGGCCTTCTCCTCCGGTTGCGCCGCGCTCACCGGCGTCGAGGCGATCAGCAACGGCGTGCCCGCCTTCCGCAAGCCGAAGAGCAGGAACGCGGCCACCACCCTCGCCGCGATGGGCCTGCTGGCCACCACCATGTTCTGCGGCATCATCGGCCTGGCCATGGCCACCGACGTCAAGATGGCCGAGAACCCCGCGAAGGACCTCATCCACAACGGCGCAGCGGTCGGCACGGGCTTCGTCCAGGACCCGGTGATCTCGCAGGTCGCCGCGGCGGTCTTCGGTGACGGCACCTTCTTCTTCGTGGTGCTGGCCGCGGCCACCGCCCTCGTGCTCTTCCTCGCCGCGAACACCGCGTACAACGGCTTCCCGCTGCTCGGCTCGATCCTGGCCCAGGACCGCTACCTGCCGCGTCAGCTGCACACCCGCGGCGACCGGCTGGCCTTCTCCAACGGCATCGTGCTGCTGGCCGGAGCCGCGATCCTCCTCGTCTGGATCTACGGGGCCGACTCGACCCGGCTCATCCAGCTCTACATCGTCGGCGTCTTCGTCTCCTTCACGCTCAGCCAGACCGGCATGGTGCGGCACTGGAACCGTCACCTGCGCAGCGAGCGGGACCCGGCCGCGCGGCGGCACATGGTCCGCTCGCGGGCGATCAACACCTTCGGGGCGTTCTTCACCGGCCTGGTGCTCGTCGTCGTCCTGGCCACCAAATTCACCCACGGGGCCTGGGTCGCGCTGCTCGGCATGGTGATCTTCTACGGCACGATGACCGCGATCCGTAAGCACTACGACCGGGTCGCCGAGGAGATCGCGGCGACCGACGCCCCGACCGACGACACCGTGCGGCCCTCGCGGGTCCACTCGATCGTCCTGGTCTCCAAGCTCCACCGGCCCACGCTGCGCGCGCTCGCGTACGCCAAGCTGGTGCGCTCGGACCAGCTGGAGGCGCTCTCCATCAGCGTCGACCACACCGAGACCAAGGCGCTGAAGGACGAGTGGGAGCGGCGCGGCATCGACATCCCGCTGAAGATCCTCGACTCGCCCTACCGCGAGGTGACCCGGCCGGTCATCGAGTACGTGAAGGGCCTGCGGAAGGACCGGCCGCGCACGGTGATCAGCGTCTACATCCCCGAGTACGTCGTGGGTCACTGGTACGAACACCTGCTGCACAACCAGAGCGCCCTGCGGCTCAAGGGACGACTGCTGTTCACCCCGGGTGTGATGGTGACCTCCGTGCCGTACCAGCTGGAGTCCTCGGAGGCCGCGAAGCTGCGGGCCAGGAAGCGCGCCGACTGGACCGCACCCGGGTCGGTCCGCCGCGGCCCCGTGGAGCGGCGGCACAAGGAACACGGCAACCGGCGCTGACCGGGCACACCCCGCATGTGGTGAGCGGCCGGCCGGCATCCACGTAGACTCGTGGGTTGTTGTCCGGCCGCTTTCCCTTTGATCTCTGGAGCCACCCCCTCATGCAGAACGAATCCACATCGTCGTCATCGGGGGAGTCGCTGATCGGCCGGGAGTACGAGGTCGAGGTCGGCCCCGTCGCACACGGCGGCCACTGCATCGCGCGTACCGCCGAGGGCCAGGTGCTCTTCGTGCGGCACACCCTTCCCGGCGAGAAGGTCGTCGCCCGCGTCACCGACGGCGAGAGCGACTCGCGCTTCCTGCGTGCCGACGCCGTACGGGTCATCGACGCGTCCAAGGACCGCGTCGAGGCCCCCTGCCCCTACGCGGGCCCCGGCAAGTGCGGCGGCTGCGACTGGCAGCACGCCAAGCCGGGCGCGCAGCGCCGCCTCAAGGGCGAGGTCATCGCCGAGCAGCTGCAGCGCCTCGCGGGACTCACCCCCGAAGAGGCCGGCTGGGACGGCACCGTCATGCCGGCCGAGGGCGACAAGCTCCCGCCGGGCGAGGTCCCGGCCTGGCGCACCCGCGTCCAGTACGCCGTCGACGCGGACGGTCTGGTCGGGCTGCGCAAGCACCGCTCGCACGAGGTCCAGCCGATCGACCACTGCATGATCGCCGCCCCCGGCGTCTCCGAGCTCGGCATCGAGAAGCAGGACTGGCCGCAGATGGCGACGGTGGAGGCCATCTCCGCCACCGGCTCCCACGACCGCCAGGTCATCCTGACCCCGCGAGAGGGCGGCCGGCTGCCCCTGGTCGAGCTCGACAAGCCGGTCTCCGTGCTCCGCGTCGACGAGAAGGACGGCGGCGTCCACCGGGTCCACGGCCGCGCCTTCGTGCGCGAGCGCGCCGACGACCGCACGTACCGCGTCGGCTCCGGCGGCTTCTGGCAGGTTCACCCCCAGGCGGCGAACACCCTCGTCCGCGCGGTCATGCAGGGGCTGCTGCCCCGCAAGAACGACACGGCGCTCGACCTCTACTGCGGCGTGGGCCTGTTCGCCGGCGCGATCGGCCAGCGCATCGGCGAGAAGGGCGCGGTGCTCGGCATCGAGTCCGGCAAGCGCGCCGTCGAGGACGCCCGCCACAACCTCAAGGACCTGGACCGGGTCCGCATCGAGCACGGCAAGGTCGACCAGGTCCTGCCGCGCACGGGCATCACGGAGTGCGACCTGATCGTCCTGGACCCGCCGCGCGCGGGCGCGGGCAAGGCCACGGTCAAGCAACTGGTCACCCTGGGCGCCCGCCGCATCGCGTACGTGGCGTGCGACCCGGCGGCACTGGCGCGGGACATCGCGTACTTCCGGGAGGGCGGGTACCGGGTGCGGACGCTGCGGGCGTTCGACCTGTTCCCGATGACGCATCATGTGGAGTGCGTCGCGATCCTTGAGCCTGCGGACAAGGGTGCCTGACCTGCAGTTTTCCCGGCGTTCTCAGGCATGGCGGGATGCGCTCGACATGTTTCCCACCGGACACGACGTGGAGCGCGCGGTCGTCCAGGCACTCTGCTCTGACCTGCGGTTTCACCCGAGAGCGCACTCACGCTCCGGGTTCTGGGCCGCGTCGTCGAGACCGGCCCAGCCGCGGGGGTCCGGAACCCGCGCCATCAGCGCGATGACATCAAGGACCCAGTCCTCGTGTCGGCGTGGGCCGGTGGCGTCGTACGGGTATGCGTCCTCGTACAGGTGGCGTACCGCGGCTTCCCAGGACTTCTGGTCGACGGGCATGTCGTGCTGGCCTTTCTCGGCGGAGCTAGGGCTTGTAGGGCATCGACGTCATGACGGTGAACGGTGGGTTGCGGTCGCTGTCGTACTGGATTCGCGTGTCGATACCGGTGACGTCGGACCCCGTGGCTTTCAGGCCACCCTGCTTGTATCCGGACATCGGGTCTTCCGGGTCCACCGGTTGCTAGCTCACGCTGCGGCCACTGGTCTCACCGTTGGGTGCTGTCGAGTGGAACGGCTCGACGATCGGAGAGTTTTGACGCTCATATGACGCTCGAATAGGACACCTTGACCGCCCGGAACTCGGCTTCACTTTCTTGCCCTGCTCGACGGCAAGTCCGACGGGCTGTCCGAGCGTTTTCCCGTCCTCGACACAGAGGTGGCCCCAGGTGCCGCTGGGCATCTGAGTGTCTCCCGTACCTCGGATATATGGCCCCGTGGCCCGCCCGGCCCACGGCTTCCTCACGGGACGGCCATGCGGCCTCGGCGGTAAGACGGGACCGGGTGTGCTGGGCGAGGCAGCGGTGGACGGCCTGCTCGTTCGCGGTCACCACCTGCTGGGTGGCCCATTGGGCGGTCTCCCGATCGGGACAGGAGGCGGAACGGGTCAGCGCGGGGGGATCCTCTCGAATCACCGGGGCGGGACCTTCGCGCGTGCAGACTCACTAGTCGGCGAAGCTCCAGAACAGGCCCACTTCGGTGTCCGAGACGATGACGAGGCCACAGTCTTCCACGTAGACACCCAGCGGGCTGTACCCGAAGCTCTCCAGAGTGAAGGCGATTGTGCCGGGGCGGCTGCCCTGTTTTTTTTACGTTCGTGTAGTACCTGGCCCCGTCCCCGTACCGAGCGAGGATCGTGCGCGCCATGGCCCGCAGTTCGTACGGGGATTCGGCGAAGTACTGGAGGTTGGCAAGGGTGCACCCGGACTCCGTGAGGGCCAGGAGCAGGTTCTCGGCGCTGCCCCGGTCGATCTCCTTGAGGCGCGGCGCGACGTACTCCGGGGGGTGGTCGGCGAATGGGTACTTGGGGTCTCCCTCACGCTCCGGGCTCTGCGCCGCGTCATCGACGCCGGCCCAGTCCCTCGGGTCCGGAACCCGGGCCATCACGGTGAGGACGTCGAGGGCCCAGTCCTCGTGGTGCCGGGGTCCTGTGGCGACGCATGCGTACGCGCCCCCGTACAGGTGGCGTACCGCGGCGTCCCAGGACGTCTGGTCGACGGGCGGCATGTGGTGCGGCCTTCCTCGGAAGACAATGAGGGCTCGTAGGGCATGGAGGTCATGACGTGAACGGTGGCTTGCGGTTGCTGTCGTACTTGCGAAGGCAGGGAGCACTGCGACGCAGGACTCATCGAGGCCAGGACTTCCTCGGCCGCCTTACCTGATCCGGCCCCGAAGCTCGGTCCCCCGGGCGGCACGTGGACCGGGCCGGTCGCCACCGGCCGCCCCCCTCAGGTGTTCTCCTCAGGTGTTCTCCTCGGTGGGGCGGACGTCAAGGCCCCTCAGCCCGTCGCGTGCCATTCCGTTCTGCCGGGGGTGGTCACCGGCTCCGGGCAGGGAGAGGGCGGTCCGGAATTCGTGCTGTGCCTCCGCGCGACGGCCCGCCGCGGCGTAGGTGGTGCCGAGACGCATGCGGACCTCCATCTCCAGCCATGTACTCGCGCTCGGCGTGAGCGTGGACAGGGCTTCCTGGTGGATGTCGACGGCAGAGCGCAGACTGCCCCGGAGGTGTTCCACGGTGGCGAGACGGGACAGACTCGCCGCGCGCAGCGGAAGGTCATCGGCGTCACGGGCAAGTTCGACGGCCCGCCGCAGCAGGTCGGTGGCCTCCGTGTGCCGGCCGAGGGCCAGGTGGGCATCGGCGGCGAAGGACAGTGCGTTGCTGATCGTTCTGGGGCGGCCGTTCTTCTCGGCGATGGCGAGGGCTGCGGAGTAGTACTCGAATCCCTGCTCGTGCCGCCCTTGCTGGGAGCAGATCGCACCGAGGTTGCAGAGCGCGATCCCGGTCAGCCAGTCGTCGCCGAGTCGGGTCGCCAGCTCCACCGCCTCGCCCAGGTGAGCAACCGCGTCCTCGACGCTGCCCAGCATCCACTCCGCTGCGCCCATCCCGGCGACGGTACGAGCCTGGTTCCGCAGATCGTCGTGACCGCAGCCGTGGCGTCCCGCCTCGGTGAAGGACCTCTGCGCCTGCTGGAACCGCCCCTGGTAGATGTCGACCATTCCCATGCAGTTGTGCAGAGAGGAGGGCATCCGCCGGTCGGCCGCCCGGTCCGCGCACGGCAGAGCAAGCTCCAGGGCGGCGCGGCACTCGTGGAACCGGCCCTGGTGGGCCAAGTGGTCGACCAGGGCTTCGGCGATCCGGCAGGCGTGGTCGAACTGGCCGGCGGCGGCCGCGTAGGCCACCACGTCGACCAGTTCGCCGCCCGCTGCCTTCAGCCATGCCGAGGCTTCCCGCCAACTCGGGAACGCGGAGCGACCAGAGACGTCTGAGCAACCAGACCCGTCGGAGTCGGCTGCGAAGCCTTCGGGGCCCCAGTCACTGGCGATGCGGCCCGCGGCCGTATAGAGGTTCAGGACGGCGGCCCGGTCCGCGGCGGCCTCCTCGGGTGTTTCGGTGGCGAGGCGTCGTGCGTGGGCCCGTACGAGATCGTGCAGTCTGTAGCGGCCGGGGTGCGGCTGTTGCAGCAGGCTCGCGTCGACCAGGTCTTCCAAGAGGTCCTCGGTGTCCTCACGGGAATTGCCCAGCATGGCGGCGAGGGTGAGCACGTCGAAGCGCGCGGTCGGAGCCAGGCCCAATGCGCGGAAGGCGCGCTGCAGTTCGGGCGTGAGCTGGTCGTACGACATGCGGAAGGCGGCCTCCACGCTGCGGTCCTCGGCACGCAGCTCGCCCAGGCTGCGCGCGTCGTCGGACATCCGGCCGGCCAGAAGGGCCAGGGTCCAGGACGGGCGGTTCTGCAGCCGGGCGCTCGTGATGCGCAACGCCAGGGGCAGCCCGCCACAACGCCGGGCAAGCTCAAGTGCCGCCTTTGGTTCGTGGTCCGCCCGGGACTTGCCGATGAGCTCCCGGAGCAGGCTGACCGCATCGCCGGTGCCCAGTGGCTCCACGGTGAGCCGCAGATCGGCGTCAAGGCCGGGCAGGCGCTGTCGGCCTGTCACCAGGACCCGGCTCCCCGGTCCGGCGGGCAGGAGCGGACGCACCTGCTCGGCGCTGCGGGCATCGTCGACGACAAGCAGCAGCCGCAGTGCACTGGTTGCCGCTCGCCAGGCCGTGACCAGGTCCGCCACATCACTCAGGTCGTCCGGGATCTCATCACCGCTGCCGCGGACGGCGCGCAGCAGCCGACGCAGAGCCCGCTGCGGGCCGACGCTCTCGTGGGCGGCGCCGTGCGAGTGAAGATCCACGAACAGACAACCGTCGGGGTAGGCGTCGCCGAGCGCCCAAGCGGCGCGCACCACCAAGGCGGTCTTGCCGACGCCCGCCGTGCCGTCGACTGCCACCACGGACACACTCCCTGCGGGCACGGGGGCGGTGAGCAGGGAGAGTTCCCGTTCACGGCCGACCAGACAGGCGGTGTCGCCGGGGAGGTCGTTGCGACGGGGGCGGGGACCGCCGGGGCGATCGGATGCGCCGGGGAGGCACTGCTCGGGCGGGGGTTCCTCGGACCGAGTGCCGTGGAGGGTCGGGGTGCCGGCCGCGGGCGGCCTCGCCGAACGGTCTGCCGGCAGTCGGCCGTCTCCTCGCAGGACTGCCTGGTGCACGCGGCGCAGTTCCTCCCCGGGCTCCATGCCCAGTTCGTCGAGGAGCCGGTGCCGCATCTCCTGGTAGACGGCCAGTGCCTCGGCCTGTCGCCCGCTGCCGTGGAGCGCGCGCATCCGCAGGGCGGCTGCCGGCTCGTCGAGCGGCCGCATCAGGGGCGCCGCCATGAGGGCGTCCAGGGCCTCCGGGTAGCGCCCGAGCAGCACCAGGCACTCCGCCCGGTCCTGGTGCAACACTCGCCGCTGCCGGGCGAGGCGTTGCCGCTCGGTGTCGGCGAGCGGCCCCGGCAGGCCTGGCAGTGGCTCGCCGCGGAGCAGCCCCAGGGCTCTACTGCCGTGGTCGAGCGCCGCGTCGTGGTCACCGGCGGCCATCGCACGCTGGGTGCGGGCGACCTGCTCGGCGAAGTCGGCGAGGTCGGTGCGGGCTCCGTCGGGCACGAAACGGTAGCCGCCGCTCCCCCCTTGAATCACCGACCGGGCCGTCCCGGCGCCCGCCCCGCTCAGCGTCCTGCGCAGCGCATAGACGTAGCTCGACAGGACCCGGTGGCCCGTCGCGGGAGGCTCGGTTCCCCATACGTCGTCCAGGAGTTGTCGGTACGTCACGAAATCCGGCGCCCTCAGAATCAGAGCGGCGAGAACCGCCTGCCGGCGAACCGGGCCGAGCGCGAGTGGCGATTCTCCGCGGCGGGCCCTGACCGGCCCGAGCAGGTCGATCCGCACGTGCCCGCTCGAATCGGCCGCACTCGCGCCCGGGGCCACTGCGTCTACGCCCACTTAGAAGTCCCCACGTCCCCGTTCGCCCCGGGCCCGCCGCTCCCAAGGCCCTGCTTCAGCAGGATTTCACCGGCATTTCAGTGCGTCGGGCCAGAGTTTGCCAGGTTGCGTCGGTGCAGACGACCTGGACGGGCAGTGAGCTGCCCCATGCGTGTGACCGGACAGTGGGGCCGTGGCGACACGGCAGCACCCCGACACACGGACGAGGCTACGGACAGGTGGCGCACGCGCGAACACCGTCGGTGCAGCCGTGGGCGATGCCCGCGGGCGGGGCTCCGCCACGCCGTCGGCAAGGAACCGTCAACCGTTCATCGAGAGAGGAAGAACACCATGTCGCAGGGCAATCGCATCCCCGGCACACAGCCCACCCGCCGCGGTGGGCGATGGGAACGCTACCGGGTCGCCCACCCCTTCTCCGCCCAGGACCAGGCGGGCCTGTGGGGGGCGATCGTGGGTGTCGTGGCACTGGCCCTACTGCTCGGCTGGGCACTCGACATGAAGGGCGGTGCTGTCATCGTCCTGGCAACGCCCTTCATCATCTCCTGGTTCGAGAAGCGACGCACCGCGTTCCAGTTCGACGCGGCCGGGGCCCGGTTCGGCCGGGTGCTGTTGCCGTGGACGGACGTCACCCAGTTCGTCGTGGCCACTCCGCCCAACGCCCCGCATGCGCTGATCGGGGCACGGCTGCGTCCCGGTGCAATCCTGCCGGCGGGTGCGACCGGCCCGTCGCCGGACCCGGCCATGCCCGCACCGATCCATGTCGCCGTCCCCCGTTCCAAGTTCGATCTGGCGAAGATGGTGCGCAAAGCAGGCAAGTACGCCCCGCCGCACATCGAGATCGTGGTCGCCGATCCGTCCGGTGAGCGTGCCGCAGCCCAGCGTGATCGCTGATCGTGGACATACCTGCGCGACGCGAGAAGAAGGAGGAGCGCGACGCTCCGAGCGCGGCGGCGCCGCCTGCCCGTGCCGTTGAACACCGCGGCAAGAGGCTCAGCGAGGACTCACCAAGCACCCCGGACGGGTTCGGACCTGCCAGGAGAGAAGAGCACTGATGCCGCGCACGCGACAGCCCTGGGACTTGCCACCTCCGGAGCAGCGACCGGTGCCGGGCAACCCTTACGCGACGGAGGGCTACGGCCCTCCGCTGCCGCCGAGCCGCCGCAGGCGCTTCGGCAGGAGGCCGACGATCGCCACGGCCGCCATCCTTCCTCTCCTGGTGGCTTGCGCAGGAGTGTATGCCGTCACCGTCGGCCGCTCGGACGGCTCCGTCGCGCCCGAGGCGGAGGCGACACCGCGCCCTTCCGGGACGCCGACCGCTCCCCGTACCCCCGCGGTCCGCACGCCTGAGCAGAAGGAGATCCCGACGTCGGAGCAGATCAACGCCGGGCGCAAACCGGGTGATGCCAAGGCGTGGGTCGTCGACGACCGGACGGATCTGCCTCGGCGCAACTTCAAGGTCCACGATCTGTGGACCGTCGGCGACACGGTCGTCCAGGCCGCGTACAGGAAAGTCACCGCCTACCGCCTCTCGGACGGCGCCGAGGTGTGGAGCGTGCCGTTGCCCGCCCCCGTCTGCGAGACACCGGTCAACCCGACCCCTGACGGCAAGGTCGTCCTGGTGTACAAGAGCAGCCAGGCCCGGAGAGGGGCCCGGTGCAACCAGCTCCGGATGATCGACCTCCGGACCGGGAAGGCCGGGTGGCAGAAGGAGCTCGTCGAGACCGGTTCCGCGGACGACACCTTCATCGTGAACAGCGCCATCAGCGGCGGCGTCCTCGCGATCGGCCAGAGCATGAGAGCCGCCGCGTACCGGGTCGAGGACGGCGTCAAGCTCTATGACATCCCCATGGAGAATCCCGGGAAGTGCTACCCCGACGACGTTGCGGGCGGCACCCGGCTCCTGGTGGCCTCCACCTGCGCGATGAGCGTCGACGGCAGCAAGTCCTACAGCCAACTCCGCGAGATCGACCCGCGCACCGGGAAGGTTCTCTGGCGCTTCCGGACCCAGCCGGGATGGCAGGTCGGCAAGGTGCTCTCCGTCGCCCCGGTCGTCTTCACCACGCTCCACAACGAGGAGCGCACCGACAACTGGCGGATCGTCGCCCTGGGGCCCGGCGGAGCGCTCCGCACCACTGTCGACCCCCGGTCGAAGGGCTTCACGCACTGCGCCGACGCGGGGGAATCGGGCGAGAACATCCAGAACTGCAAGGGCACCCTGGTCGGCAGGAACACCGTCTTTCTGGGGGGTACCAACCAGGCCGGTGCCTATGACCTCGGCACCGGGAAACTTGCCTGGGGCGTGAAGTCCGAGGACAGCACACTCAACCCCCTTCAGGCGCAGAGCGGCTCGTCCGCGCTCGTCTACGAAGCGGCCACGCCCAGCCGGCCGGGCAGGATCATCCGGTTCGGCCCGGGTGGCGTGGACACGGACAAGCAGGTGTTGCAGCATCCGGAATCGGCCACGGCCACGGAGTACGGAATGCTCGCCGGACACCTGGCCTACGCGAACGGCCGGATCGTCATCACGTCGGCCGACGTGAGCGGCGACGACACGAACCGACAGGCCCGCATGCTGTCCTTCGCCCCCGAGAGACCGCGTGCTCAGCGAGCCCGTGAGCCCCACGCGCTCTTGAGCCACGCGAGCCCCTGAGCCCGGAATCCGACGCCACTCCCTGGCCAGGTCCTCCGGTTTCCACCGGGAGAACGCGTCATCCCGTCGCGCAGATACCAGCCTGGTGTCATCGCTGTATGGCGATGACACTCCGACTCCCCGATGACCTTGACGCCAAGCTCACCGAGCGTGCTCGTCGGGAGCGCCGCAGCAAGCAGGAGCTTGCGATCGAGGCGATTCGTGACGCCCAGGACCGGGCCGAGCTGAAGGTCGATGACGTTCTGGCCGAGCTGATGGACAGCGATGCGGAGATCCTGGATTACCTGAAGTGACCGAGGTGCGCTACATCCAGATCGACGAGATCCTGGCCATAGCTCGTAAGGTCAACGGCACGGAGCACAGCGTGCGTGACATGGGGCTTCTGGTGTCTGCGATCGAACGGCCCCGGACCAACGTGTTCGGGGCCGAGCTCTCTCCCGCACTGCACGAGAAGGCGGCGGCGCTGCTGCACTCCGTTGCCCGCAATCACGCGTTGATCGACGGCAACAAGCCCACTGCCTGGCTCGCCATGCGTGTCTTCCTGCGGCTCAACGGCGTCAGCGCTCGTACTGCCCCGCCGCCTGTCTCCACTGCCGGACCGTTCGTCGAGGACATCGCGCAGGACGACATCGATGTCCCGGTCATCGCCAAGTGCCTCTCGGTCTGGTTCCCGATTCCTGACGCACGGTGACGGATGGGCTGGGCGCACGCGTGCCCTGCCCTCGCGCATTTCCGGCTGCCATTGCCGATCCCTGCCGTCCGGCCCAGGTCTACGTGATGCGACGTCTCCACACACTTCTGTCCGATACGGGCGGCCCACGGTGACGGCCTTCGGAGAAGGTCAGTCCGCGCGGCAGAACGTGTCCTTCGCGGGCATCTCGCCCTCGACGAGGTAGCGCGTGGCGGTGTTCAACGCGCAGGGGTTCTTGCCCAGGACGTAGACGCCGTGCCCGCTGTCGTCGACAGTGACCAACCGCGCCCGGTCGCCGAACTTCTCGCGCAGCATCTTCCCGCCCCGATGCGGGGTCGACGCGTCCCGCCGGTTCTGCAGGAGCAGCACGTTGCGAGGGCCTTCGGTGTCGACCTCCACGGGCGGTTCGGCGGGGGCGTACGGCCAGAAGGCACATGGTGTGATGTTGGCGGTGGCGGCGCCGAACAACGGGTAGCGTTCGCGGTCCTCGGTGACGCCCCGCCGGTAGGTATTGACGTCCTCGGGCCACTCGACGTCGTTGCAGGTGACGGAGAGGAACACGGTCAGGGCGTTGTCGGCCGGTGACAATGCCCTGTCCGCCGATTTCTTGGGAACGGGTGACAGGCTGCGGGCCGCCGCCTGGTCGCCTGCGAGCAGCGCCTGCCAGGTCTGCGCCAGCTCGGGGTACTGCGTCTGCTTGAACAGGTGGCCGAATGTCAGGAGCCGGAAGAGGCTGCCATCGATCCCGGCGACTGGAGCCTTGTCGAGTGTGCCGGCAATGGTGAGGTAGGTCGCCCGGACCTGTTCGGGGGTGCGGCCCAGGCCGTAGCTGTCGTGCCGGCGGGTGGCCCACCGTGCGAAGTCCGGCAGGGTCTGCTCCATGCCGAGCGCGTAGCGGCGCATGCTGTCGCGGTCGAGGTGGGTGTCTCCGATGTTGCTGTCGAGCACAATCCGGTCGGAGCGCTCGGGAAACATCGACGCGTAGGCGGCGCCAAGTGCCGTGCCGTAGGAGTAGCCCAGGTAGCTGGTCTTCTCCTCGCCGAGCGCGGCCCGGATCCGGTCCAGGTCGCGGGCGGTGTTCGCGGTGGTGAGGTGGCGCAGTCGGCCGTCGTCGTCGTTGTCAGCGCACTGCTCGGCCGCCCGCTCGGCGATCTTCGCCTGTGCGGTGACCGCGGCGTCGTCGACCGCGTAGGGCGGGATGTTGGAGTAGTAGGGGCTGTCCGTGGTGAAGCCGCAGCTGACGGGTGTGGAATGACCGATCCCGCGGGTGTCCATCCCGATCAGGTCGTAGCGGTCGGTGACGCTGTTGGGCAGGCCCTGGGCCACCAGCAGCGCGGACAGCGCCAGCCCGGACCCGCCGGGGCCGCCCGGGTTGAGCATGAGGACGCCGCGCCTCTTGCCCGGGTCGGAGGCCAGCCGGGAGACGGTGAGGTCGATCTGCTCGCCCCGCGGGGCGGCGTAGTCCAGCGGCACGGGCACGGTGGCACACTGCAGCTCGGTCGGAGCGGCTTCTGCCACGACGTCTTCGGGGCACTGGCCCCACTTCACCTGCGGCGTCTTGGGCTCCTCGGCGGCGGCGGGCACGGTGGCCAGCGAGCCGCCCAGGCCGAGGACCGCCAGGAGGGCCAGGCTCTGGCCGACGCTGCTTTGTCGTTTCATGTCAAAGTCTCCGCATGCCGGTTCGTGGTCGTGGTCGCGACCATCCCACTCCGTGCCCTTGGGGCAGGGTCAACAAGGGCCGGCGCGGAACCGGCCGGTGGTTGACCGTGCCCCAGGGGCACGGTTTTGAATGGCTGCCGGGAACGAGGCTGGAGAAAGGGATCCTGGTGGCGTGGAGTACGCGTCAGTTGGCGGAACTCGCGGGCACGACGACCAAGGCCGTCCGGTACTACCATGAGATCGGCCTGCTGGACGAGCCGGAACGGGCGTCCAACGGCTACAAACGGTACGGCGTCAGCCACCTGGTCCGCCTGCTGCGCATCCGGCGACTGACCGACCTCGGCGTGGCCCTCGCGGACGTCCCCTCTGTCGAGAGCGGCGACGAGAAGGCGCGGCAGGTCCTCCGGGGCCTGGACGCCGAACTCGCGGCGGACATCGAACGCCGTCAGCGGATGCGGCGGGAACTGGCGGCAGTCATGGAGAACCGGGCCGCGCTCGACATGCCCCAGCACTTCAGGACACTCGCCGACGACCTGCCCGAGACCCAGCGTTCCTTGTTGATGGCCTACTCCAGCATCCTGACACCCGTGGCGATGACCGCCCTCCAGGAACAGCTCGCAGGACCTCGCGGGGATCTCGACGCGGAATTCGCGGCGCTCGAGGAGGACGCTTCCGACGAGGTGCGGCAGCGGCTGGCGGAACGAATGGTGCCTGATGTCCGCCAACAGCACCGGGACCACCCCGGCCTGGCCGACCTGGCGTCGTCCTCGCACCGGGAAACGGCGGTCGCCGAGTCGGTCGTCGTGCACGCGCTGGTCGAGTACTACAACCGCGCCCACCTCGACGTGCTGCAACGCGTCCACGCGATCCTCTTCGAGGGCGACACCACGGAGAGCGAAAGCAACGACGCCCGGGGGTGAGCGGGTGAGCCGGTGTGCCGGTCTCTGGACGCGGGTCCCTGGGGCCTCGCCCCATCCCGATCCCACCCGGCGCGGCATCGGGATGGGCGGTTGCCCATACTCGCGCCAGCACGACCTGCCCGGTCGGACCGCGGCCGAGTCAGCACCCCTTCCGGCAACTCCGGTCAGGCCGACCTCTGGCGAAGCGCCTCGGCGTGGGTGGCAGAGCCGTTCCGGCACACGTACTCGCACCGGGACGCTCGCGCAGCCAGGTGGTCGGGGGAGGGGCTGAACGCGCGGCCCGGGGGTGCGCGGTTCCCGTGCAGGTCGCCGGGGCCCTTCGCCGGTGCGAGCATGGGACCAGGCGTCCGCGGTCGCTCACCCCGCCCGGCGGTGCCGGTCCACGCCTCCTGACCGGGAGAGGAGCAGCCCTCGTGGCCGACCATCCGACGCAGAGACCGGACGGGGAGCCGCGCAGGTCCGAGGACGTGGCGTTCGCGCGCCGGATGCGCATGGACTTCCAGCGCATCGAGATGGAGTACGAGTTCGCCGTCGACGAGGTGCTGACCAAGGTGTCGATCCTGCGCAGGGAATTCCTCCACCTGCACCGGTACAACCCGATCGAGCACGTCGGGTCCCGGGTCAAGTCCACCGGGAGCATCCTGCGGAAAGTGGCACGCCTCAACATCGCCCCCACGCCCGAGGCGATCCGGGCCGGCATCCAGGACATCGCCGGCGTGCGTATCACGTGCAGTTTCATCGCCGACACCTACCAGGTCCTGGAGGCGCTCATCTCGCAGGACGATGTGCGCGTACTCCAGGTCAAGGACTACATCGCCGCCCCGAAGCCCAACGGCTACAAGAGTCTGCACGCGCTCATCGAGATTCCGGTGTTCCTCAGTACGGGTCCGGTCCCCGTGACCGTGGAGGTACAGATCCGGACGATCGCCATGGACTTCTGGGCCAGCCTGGAGCACAAGATCTATTACAAGTACGAGGGTCAGGTGCCGCCCGGCCTCGTCGCCAGCCTGACCGAGGCCGCGCACCTCGCCGAGCAGCTCGACCAGCGCATGGAGGAACTGCACACGGAGGTGCGCGAGGGCGAGCGCTTCGAGGACGCCACGCCGGACATGGAGGAGCAGTTGCTCATGCGGCTGTGGGAGAGCACCCGCTCGGGGGACGCGACCGAGGGGCCGTCGGCGGGCTGACGTCGGTTCCCGCGACGCGGTGAAGGCGGCCGTGGACGCGCTCGCCGTGTCCGACGCCGCCGGGCCGGCCCGCTTCGACGTCGAGATGTCGATCATCGTCCCAGGCTCCTTCACCCGCGGCCACAGCCACTTCGCCACCGGCGGCCATCCCGGCGACCAGAGCTTCGTCCCCGACTACGGGGCGCACTACGCCGCGCTGGTGGACCAGGTTTCCCAGCGCCTGGCGGCGCTCGCCCCGGCCGACGCCGGCGTTTCCCAGGTAGCCGATGGTCACACCCTGCCCGCGATCATGGCCATCGCCCTCGACG
Source organism: Streptomyces clavifer (assembly GCF_036345975.1). Lineage (NCBI taxonomy): Bacteria > Bacillati > Actinomycetota > Actinomycetes > Kitasatosporales > Streptomycetaceae > Streptomyces > Streptomyces clavifer. The sequence goes on from NZ_CP107793.1 coordinate 5,694,614, forward strand.
CCGCCAACGCCCACGACTCCGACGGGTTTTCGGCCGGATCCGGCCGTGCCCCGTCGGGGTACGGGCCGCTGCGGGCCTCCATCCGCCGATCCGATACCGAGGCGGCGGACCGTGAACAGCAGGACGTGACGGAGTACCAGGTCGGTCTCGTCGTGGCGCAGTTCATGCAGGCGGCCCTCGACCGAGAGGTGCGAGCTGGCGTCCGCCGTGACGCGCGTGGCGAGGCGGCGGCCGGCCCGGGGGTCGGTCAAGGTGTCCGCGGTGCCGTGCGCGATGAGACACGGTGCCTGCCATCGCGGGGCGTCCGCCCAGACGTCTGCCGCGATGTCGAGGGACCTGGCGGCCACGAGCAGAGCGAGTCGCCGGTGTGCCACCAGCGGGTCCTGCCGCGTCTGCTCTACCACGTCCTGGTGACCGCTCACCGTGCCCGCCAACGCACCTGACCGGCGTTGCTGCTTCGGACCGTGGACGACCCGCTCAAGGAGCGAACGCGTTGCCCCTCGGTGCCGCACCGGCGGCGGCCGGAGACCCGGGGACGACCAACCGGCTCTCGTATGCGAGTACGACGAGCTGGGATCTCCTCGACACCGCGAGTTTGTGCATGATCCGGTTGACATGTGACTTGACGGTGAGCGGGCTCACGCCGAGTGCGTCAGCGATGGCGGAGTTGTCGGGCCGGGTGGCGACAAGGGCAAGCACTTCGCGTTCACGCCGGGTCAGTGGCGTCAGCGCGTTGTGCGGGGCCGGCGTCAAGGGTGCTTGGGCGGGTGCGGGCGAGATGACCATCGCCCCTCGGCAGATGACATCGAGTGCCGTGAGGAACTCACCGGCTTCGAGGTGGGGACCGAGCACGCCGCTGACTCCTGCGCCCGTCAGGGACGGCAGTTCGCTCGGAGGGATCTTTCCGAGCACGACGACTCGGGTCCGCGCGGCGGCCTGATGCAGCCGCACCTGGGCTGCCGCGGATGTGGGGCGATCGAGTTCCTGAGCCTCGACAATCAGAAGGTCGCAGGTCGTCGCGGTCAGAGTGGTGACGGCTTCGGAGAGGCTCGCGGTCTGGGCCGGGCGGGCGAAGGCCGGCGATGCGGCGATGATGTGCCGGTAGGCGTCTCGGACGAGTGCGGGGCCGCCCGCGAGGATTACACGGTGCATGGGCGTCCTTCGGGCAGGGGGGTGGGCCCGCGGTGCCGTGGCGACCGCGGGCCCCTGGGGCGAAGGCTGTCAGCGCTGGTGGTCCGCCGGGCCGGCGTAGCTCGGTTCGAGGACTGCGGGAGCGGCGGGGGCGTGCGTGGCGAGTTTCTCGCCTTCGATGTCGACGTTGGGCAGGATGCGGTCGATCCAGGCGGGCAGGGACCAGGCGCGCTTGCCGAGGAGGGCGAGGGCTGCCGGGACGATCGTCATGCGGACGACGAACGCGTCGAGGGCGACGGCGATGGCCAGGCCGACGCCGAGTGCCTTGATCATGGCGTCGTGGGAGCCGACGAAGCCGACGAAGACGCTGATCATGATGAGGGCCGCGGCGGTGACGACGGTGGCGCTGTGCTTGAAGCCCGTCTCGACCGCGGTGCGGGCGTCGGCTCCGTGGACGTATGCCTCGCGCATGCGGGTCACCAGGAACACCTGGTAGTCCATCGCGAGGCCGAACATGATGCCGACCATGAGGATGGGCATCAGGCTCATGATGGGGCCCGTCTGTTCGAGGCCGACGAGGTCCTTCAGCCAGCCCCACTGGAAGACGGCGACGAGGGCGCCGAGGGAAGCCAGTACGGAGAGCAGGAATCCGAGGGCGGCCTTGACGGGTACCAGGATGGACCGGAAGACGAGGATCAGCACGAGGACGGCGAGGCCGACGACGAGGGCCAGGTAGGGCACGATCGCCGCGCTGAACCTGTCGGAGATGTCGATGTTGAGTGCCGTGGTGCCGGTCACGAGGGAACGGGCGCCGGTGTCCGACCGGAGGTCGCCCGCCTCGGCCCGGATGTCGGCGACGAGGGCCTTGGTCGCTTCGCTGCCCGGTGCGCTGTCGGGGATGACGGTGATGATGGCGGTGTCGCCGGCCTCGTTGAAGACGGCCGGGACGACGGCGGCCACGTCCGGCAGGTCGGCGAGGGACGTGCCGAGGCTTTCGGCGCCGGCGCGGGCGACAGCCGGGTCCTGGTCGTCGACGGTCACGGTGAGGGGGCCGTTGAATCCGGGCCCGAAGGACTCGGACAGCATGTCGTACGCCATGCGCTGGGTGGACGAGGCGGCCTTGGAGCCGTCGTCCGGCAGCCCGAGTTCGAGCTGGGTGGCCGGCAGGGCGACCACGCCGAGGGCGACCACGGCCAGCAGGAGCATCCGGGCCGGCTTGCGCAGGACGTAGGAGATCCAGCGCTGCCCCAGCCCCGGCTTGGTGGTGTCGGCGGGGGCGGCCTTCTTGCGGTTCCTGCCCCGGACACGTTCGCCGGCGAAGCCGAGGAGTGCGGGAACCAGGGTGGTGGCGACGAGGACGGCGATGACGACGGCGCCGGCGGCGGCGAGTCCCATCGCGGTGAGGATGGGCAGGTTCACCACCGCGAGGCCCGCGAGGGCGATGACGACGGTCAGTCCCGCGAAGACGACGGCGGAGCCGGCGGTGCCGTTGGCGCGGGCGGCGGCCTCGCGGGCGTCGTGGCCGTCCGCGCGTTCGGAGCGGTAGCGGGACACGATGAAGAGGGCGTAGTCGATGCCGACCGCGATGCCCAGCATCGTGGCGAGAGCGGAGGCGTTGCTGTTGAGATCGAGCGGGCCGCTGAGAGCGGTGATGGCGGCGATGCTCACACCCACTCCGACGAGTGCGGTCAGCAGGGGCAGTCCTGCTGCGGCGAGAGAGCCGAAGGTGATGAGGAGGATGACGGCTGCCAGGGCGAAGCCGATGGCCTCGGCCGTGTGGCTCTCCTCCGGCGCGGCCAGCGCGTTGCCGGTGGCTTCGACCGTCAGCCCTTGGTCGCGGCCGGATTCGAGGGCCCCGTCCAGGCCCGCGTGGTCGCCGTCGGTGAGGTCGGCGTCCTTGGCGGTGTAGGTGACCTCGGCGTACGCGGTGGTGCCGTCCGCACTCAGTGCCTTGCCGACGAAGGGATCGCTGATCTGTGCGACACGGGCGGAGGAGCCCTTGACGTCGGCCAGAGTGGCTTCGAGGGCGGCCTTGTTCTCCGGGCTGCTGATCTTCTCGCCGTCGGGTGCGCGCAGCACGACGCGGGCGGTGGCTCCGTCGGCGTTGGCCGCGGGGAACTTCTCGCCCAGGAGGTCGAAGGCACGCTGGGCCTCCGTGCCGGGCAGAGTGATGCTGGAACTGGCGGGGCCCGAGCTGTTGGCGGCGCCGAAGCCCACGGCGCCCAGGACGAGCGCCCAGAGAAGAAGGACCAGTCGGCGCCGCGTGAACGCGGCTCCGCCGATCTTGTGGAGGAAGGTGGCCATGAGGGAGACGCTCCGGATCGATGGTGTTTTTGGACGTGCGGTGCCTTCGGCCCGGCATGTGGCCGGCGCGGGCCGTAGGAAGGCATGCGGACGTGGACGAGCGGCGCTACGCCGTTGTCAGGGTGTGCGGGGTCGCCGGCGCGACGGGAAGGAGCGGCCGGAGGGCGGTGAGGGCTGGGGTCGGGTCAGACGGTGGCGGGCCGTGCGGTGAGAGCCGGCAGGAGCACCTGCTCGACGACGTTCTCCATCAGTTCCTGGGTCGCCGGCATCCCGTGGAGAATGGTCTGTGCGAGCCACGGGCCGAGCAGGATCTGGTCAGCCAGGTCGATGACCGGGTGTCCGGCTTCGATCTCTCCCCTGGCCACCGCGCGCTCGAACAGCTGGGCCAGATCGCGCAGGATCGGGTGGATCAGGATTTCGCGCACGATGTCCATGAGGCCCTCGTCCTTGACGATGGCGGCCGGCACCGAGGTGAAGGTGTCCTTGACCAGATCATCGGCCACCAGGTACTGCGCGAACTCCATCAGGTCGCCACGCAGACTGCCGGTATCGATGCTGGACAAGTCCTTCCCCGTCTCCGCTGCAAGGGCGTTCCACGCTGAGATCACCAGACGCGGCTTGCTCTCCCACTGCCGGTAGAGCGTCGCCGTGCTGCACTTCGCCCGCTGCGCGACCGCGGCCATGGTCACCTGCTCGTAACCGACCTCGCCGACGAGCTCGGCGGTCACCGCCAGCAGCTCACGCTCCCGCTCCGCGGTGAGCTTGCGGCGGCGCGATGCCGCGGGTGCCTCTGCCATGACTGCTCCTGATCGGATCCTCGGCTGACACCAGAACTTTAGCCACTCGGCGAAGCGAAAATCAAGTTTTCGAAACTGTGGTTTTCGATACTGTGGTTTTCGATGTTGGTCCGGATCTCGCGCCGGTTTGACCGCTTCGTCATGCGATGCGCTCCGTGGCGTCGCATCTGCTGCCCCGCGCGGATGCTGCTTGCGTCCTCGCTCTTCCAGCGGATCTCGGTGTTGGCTCGTCGGGTTGCGTACGGGGCGGGGCGCGTGGAGTCGGATTGTTCCGGACCGGCTGCGGGAGATCACTGAGCCACTGGTCCCCCCGCCGCAGGGCGACCGCAGGGCGGGGGGACGCAGGGGCGGGCTCCACGAGGATCCTGCACCGCCTGGACGACGTCACCCTCCTCCACCTCACCCGGGCAGTCCTCGACTCCGCCCACGTGAGGGCTGAAAAGGGAGGAGAACTCGCAGGTCCAAGACCCGTGGAAGGGCTTGAGTTCTAGTGATGGTCGCAACACCTCGCTTCGAGAGCGAGATGTGCGAGATCCGCAAAGGGCGGGCCCAGGCGTTGGGGGCCGTAGGCAGCTGGTCCGCGAGCGGGAGGAGTGCTTCCGGCTCGTGGACCGGGCCGCATGCGCGGTCCAGTCGTCGAGCGAGTGGCGGGATGCATAGCCATCGACAGTGACACCCCGTTCAGAACGAGAGCGAGTGCGTCACCCTGTCCTTGTGCATCTCCCCGTCGCTGTCGATGACTTCAGTGGTGTCTCCTTCGTGGCTTCGCCGGCCCCGCGATCTGTCGGATCACCGATCACCGCAGCGAGCATGCCGATCGCGAGGGTCGCCGCCATTACGGCGACGACCCTGGACCATCAGCGATGTCCTCCTGGAGGGGCGGGCGAAGCCACACCGTAGGCCGTCATTGATTCGCCCTTCCGTTAGTGGCAGGTCTCCTCAGGTGCGGTTCCAGCGTTGGTTGCTGCCGTTCGAGCAGGAGTACAGCTGGATCAGGGTTCCGTTGGCGGTGCCGTTGCCGACGGCGTCGAGGCAGAGGCCGGACTGGACGCCGACGATGGATCCGTCGGAGTTGAGGCGCCATTTCTGGTTGTCGCCGCCCCAGCAGCTGTAGATCTGGACTTTGGCGCCGTTGGCGGTGCCGGCGGCGTCCAGGCACTTGTTGCCGTAGACCCGGAGCTCGCCTCCGGCGGGGGAAGTCCACTGTTGGTTGGTGTTGCTGTTGCAGTCCCACAGCTGCAGCTGTGTGCCGTCGGTGGTGCCGGCGCTCGGCACGTCCAGGCACCGGCCTGAACCGACGCCCTTGATCGCTCCGGAACCGGTCGGGGGTGTGGACGAGCCGCCGTTGAGTGCGTTGAGGACGGAGGTGTAGGCGGCCTTCTTGCTGCCGTCGTTGTTGAACAGCAGCGGCGACTGCTCCGATCGCCAGGAGTCGCTGTCGCGCACGCCCCAGACGGTGATGCCGAGGCAGCGCGGGACGGCCAGGCAGTCGTTGGTCACGCTGGCGTAGGTCGAGGCCGGGGCGCCCTGGATGTCGAGTTCGGTGATGGCCACGTCTACACCGAGGGCGGCGAAGTTCTGCAGAGTGGTGCGGAAGTTGCTGTTGTAGGGACTGCCACTGTTGAAGTGCGACTGGAAGCCGACGCAGTCGATCGGCACGCCGCGCTGCTTGAAGTCCCGGACCATGGAGTACATGGCCTGGGTCTTGGCCCAGGTCCAGTCCTCGACGTTGTAGTCGTTGTAGCAGAGCTTGGCCGCCGGGTCGGCGGCGCGCGCGGTGCGGAAGGCGACCTCGATCCAGTCGTTGCCGGAGCGCTGCAGGTTGGAGTCCCGCCGGGCTCCCGAGCTGCCGTCGGCGAAGGCCTCGTTCACCACGTCCCACTGGGCGATCTTGCCCTTGTAGTGGGCCATCACGCCGTTGATGTGGTCATTCATCGCCTGGCGCAGGGAGCTGCCGCTGAGGCTCTGCATCCAGCCGGGCTGCTGGGAGTGCCAGGCCAGGGTGTGGCCGCGCACCTGCTTGCCGTTCTGCACCGCCCAGTTGTAGACGCGGTCGGCGGAGGTGAAGTTGAACTGGCCCCGCTGCGGTTCGGTGGCGTCGATCTTCATCTCGTTCTCGGCCGTCACCGAGTTGAACTCACGGCCGGCGATCGTCGTGTACGCCGAGTCGCCCAGCTTGCCCGAGGCGATGGCGGTGCCGAAGTACCGGCCGCTCTGCGCCGCCGCGGCGCCGAGCGTGTTCTCTGCGGCGTGCGAGGTCGGCGGGGCCACCAGTGTGGCGACCGCACCGAGGACGCCGACGACCAGCGCCAACAACAGGTTACGGATCTTCCGGCGGATAACGGGTCTGGGAAGGACGTACGAGCCCATGACTATGCCTCCAAGGTAGAAATCACGGAAGGGCTGGAGCGCAGGGGAATGCGTCGTTCGCTCCCGTTCGGCAGACGGACGGGGCGGGGCGGAGCCCGGGCGGCACGGCTTCACCGGACGCCGCGGTCATGGGACGGGACGAAGTTCGGCACGGGCACGGGTACTCCATCGCGGCTCAGCCGGGGGACCGCCACGCTGCGTCGCTTACCTCATCGACTGCGTGCCGAAGAGCCAGGATGCGCTGGTGCGAACCTCACCGGAACGGGGTGACGCAGGTGCTTCGGTGCGCGGATCTGTGGTGCCTTTCTGTGTGGAGGTGCCGTGCCGCACGGACTGCCCAAGGCTGCTGCGGTCCGAAGTGTCGAGCTGTGGCCGGTGTCTCCGACAGGAATGATTGAGGTCTTGACGATGCATCGTCAAGACTCCTCACGGGAAAAAGTTTCTGCGCTTCGATCGAAACTTTCGAACGCGGACCAGGGTCGGGGGCTCGCGAACATGTCGCCCCGCACCGGGCCTTGGCCCGAAGGGCAGCGGATTCGCCAGCCGTGTGGCGTGGTCGGCGGGCCGGCGGGCCGCGCACGTCGTCGATCAGCTGATCCGCGGTGTCGCACCGGGTGGGTGGGTCTCGCGGTCGCGGCTGGGCGGCAGTGCGGCGGTGCGGTGCAGTGCGGTGTCGAAGCCCTGCTCGCCGATTCGTCACTTCGGCGCGCGTGTCAACGCCTTGGTGTGCGAGCCGCGCTGGACCGCCCCATTCCTGGCGCCGAGCGTGGTGACTCGGCCGTCACCGGTGCGGCGTGCGGCATTTCGGGCACGGGAGTCTCCTAATGTTTCGGCATCCTTGGCGACACATGCGAGAGGTATTGACGCCGTTCGCCGACTCCGTAACATGGAGGACGCTCGACATCCCGACCCTTGTTCGATATTGCGAACGTGCGCAGACGTTCCATCGCGCAGTGGGGGAAGCGCCGGTTGCTCCGCCCGTACGAGGTGCCGCAAGAAGCCGTGCGACACGTGTGTCATGACCTCGACAATTCGGTCGCCCTGTTCGTCGTGCCACCTGGGCGCTCGACCGTCTGGGCCTCCACCCCGGGCACCCCATGCCGTCCCGCAGGTTCCGGGGGCCACCGGTCTCTCAGGAGGTCGGGAAGGACGGGGGAGTCACAAGCGGTAAGCCGTGGTGCTCACCGACCGCAGCCCGCCGCACCACACCGACAGTCCGGGCGACCTTTGACGAGGTGAACCGGAGCCGTCTACTCAAGGTTGAGGAAGTCCCCATGCATGGAGGAAGTTTCAGCCGCAGGCATCCGTCTGCGGTGCTCGCCGCCGTGGTCGCGGCCCTGGCCGCGCTGGCTGCGATGCTCGTCGCCACCCCGGCCCAGGCGGCTGCCAGTGGCGCCTTGCGCGGTGTCGGTTCGGACCGGTGTCTCGATGTGTCGGGCGCCGTCCAGACCGACGGCGCGTCCCTGCAGCTCTACGACTGCTGGAGCGGAACCAACCAGCAGTGGACGTTGACGGACGCCAACCAGCTCACCGTGTACGGCGGCAAGTGCCTGGATGTTCCGGGCCACGCCACCACGGCAGGTACCCGGGTGCAGATCTGGAGCTGTTCAGGCGGTGCGAACCAGCAGTGGCGGGTGAACTCCGACGGCGCGGTCGTCGGCGTGGAGTCCGGGCTGTGCCTGGAGGCCGCGGGTGCCGGTACGGCCAACGGCACGGCGGTGCAGCTGTGGACGTGCAACGGCGGCGGCAACCAGAAGTGGACCGGTCTCACCGGGACGCCGCCGACGGACGGCACGTGTTCTCTTCCGTCGACGTACCGCTGGACGTCGACGGGTGTGCTGGCGCAGCCGGCGAACGGTTGGGCCGCGGTGAAGGACTTCACCACCGTGACGCACAACGGCAGGCACCTGGTCTACGCGTCGAACGTGTCGGGATCGTCCTACGGCTCGATGATGTTCAGTCCCTTCACGAACTGGTCGGACATGGCGACGGCCGGCCAGAGCGGGATGAGTCAGGCCGCGGTGGCGCCCACGCTGTTCTACTTCGCACCCAAGAACATCTGGGTGCTGGCGTACCAGTGGGGTGCGTGGCCCTTCATCTACCGCACGTCGAGCGACCCCACCAACCCCAACGGCTGGTCCGCCCCGCAACCCCTGTTCACCGGGAGCATCTCCGGCTCCGACACCGGCCCGATCGACCAGACGCTGATCGCCGACGGTCAGAACATCTATCTGTTCTTCGGGGGTGACAACGGCAAGATCTACCGCGCGAGCATGCCGATCGGGAACTTCCCGGGCAACTTCGGATCGTCGTACACGACGATCATGAGCGACACGAAGGCCAACCTCTTCGAGGGTGTGCAGGTCTACAAGGTCCAAGGCCAGAGCCGGTACCTCATGATCGTCGAGGCGATGGGCGCGAACGGGCGTTACTTCCGCTCCTTCACGGCCTCCAGCCTGAACGGGTCGTGGACCCCGCAGGCCGCCAGTGAGAGCAACCCCTTCGCGGGCAGGGCCAACAGCGGCGCCACCTGGACCAATGACATCAGCCATGGTGACTTGGTCCGCGACAACCCCGACCAGACCATGACCATCGATCCCTGCAAGCTGCAGTTCCTCTACCAGGGCAAGGCCCCGGACGCGGGCGGTGAGTACAACCGACTGCCGTGGCGGCCGGGCGTCCTCACCCTGCAACGCTGACCTTCCCGATTCACGGCGACCGTGCTGTGGTGCGGTCTGCAGGCGTGTATGCGAGCGGTCGACGGCGGGTTCGATTCCGCCTGCCGGCCCGCATCGAGGAACCCCAGCCGTGCGGCGGCGGGGGTTCCTCGTCTGTGCCTGATCGACCTGGCCGAGGAGCAGCCGGGCCGTCGCCCCTGACCGCCCCGGGCCTCTGCCGCTTTCCGGCCTTCTGCGAGAGCCGGACAGCACCCGCCGTCCGGACTCTGTTCAACATCCGTCTCTGCTGGTTACGTTACCTCTGGTAACAGTAGCGGGCGCGCCTGCCGGCGCCCCGCCCCTCTGCCTCAGGAGTTCACCGTGACGCGTTCCTCCGCCCGTCGTCCTCGCCGCCGTCGCCCCTTCTGCACGGCCGCTCTCGTCGCCGCCGGACTCACCGCGGGCGTGCTGCCTTCCGTACCGGGCTCGGCCGGCGCCACCGAGGCGTCGAAGCAGACACGGCAAGCCGCCTCGGGGGAGCTCAAGGAGGTGTTCTTCGTGGGCAACAACTGGGAGGGCACCGCCGACGTCATCAACTCCCGCGGCGACTACGCCAAGATCGGCCGGATCGACATGATCCCCGACAAGGAGGAGCGCCTGTGGGAGATCTACCTCAACCCCGTCAAGCTCGCCTTCTTCCTCGGTATCCGGCTCGGCCCGGGCGAGGGCCACGACCAGTACGTCGACGACATGTACACCACGAAGGACGGCAAGTCCGTCGTCGCCTCCCGGCCGAGCTTCGCCGACGTGGTCTCCATCGACGTGGAGAGCGGGAAGATCAACTGGCGCTTCCCGGTGTCCGGCTTCCGCTCCGACCACATGGCGGTCTCACCCGACGGCACCCAGGTCGCCGTCTCCTCGTCCACCTCCAACACCGTGCACGTCCTCGACATGGTGACGGGCAAGGAGGCGGGTAACTTCAAGACGGGCGACAAGCCGCACGAGAACGTGTACACCGACGGCGGCAAGTACCTCTGGAACATGGCCATCGGCGAGGTCAACACCGACATGGACGCGCCCTGGCAGGACTTCACCAAGGGCGACCGCCGCATCACCGTCGCCGACGCGAAGACCTTCGAGGTCAAGAAGATCATCGACATGCGCGAGCGGCTCGACGCCTTCGGCCGCAAGGACCTGTCCGACGCGCTGCGGCCCGTCGCCTTCACGCCCGACGAGTCGAAGATGTACTTCCAGGTCTCCTTCTTCAACGGTTTCGTCGAGTACGACGTGCGCAACGACAGGATCACCCGGGTGAAGACGCTGCCGAAGAACCCGGACACCAGCGACGAACGCACCACCTACGTCAACGACTCCCGGCACCACGGCATGTCCATGAGCCCTCGGGGGGACAAGCTCTGCATCGCCGGGACCATGGACGACTACGTCACCGTCGTGAACCGCGAGACGCTGCAGGAGGGCCCGCTCGTCGCCGCCTCCAAGCCCTACTGGGCCACAGTCAGCGGAGACGGCAAGCACTGCGTGGTGTCCGAGAGCGGTGCCGACCAGGTGACGGCGATCGACTTCGCCACCGGCAGGAAGGTCGTCTCGATCCCCGTCGGAGACCACCCGCAGCGGGTCCGCCTCGGCCACGTCCCCGCGGACTGGACCGGCCCCTCCGGCAGCTGAGATCCCTCGGGCCCCGCCTCTCTCCCGATCGCGTTCTGTCGGGCCACGGCCTCCAGGGCGTCGAGAGGCGGGTTCGTCCGGAGACCCGATCTCCGGAGCGCAGCCCTGCGGGCTCGCGTGCTCCGGGGCGGAGTCGCTCGATTTCCCCTGGGACCGACCTCGTGGAGGGCTGCGTGCCTGGCCGGTGCACAGCCGCCCTGGGTTCATATCCCGGCGAAGAGGTACACAGGGCTTCATGAGCAGTATCGACGAACGGGCTTGGTTCACGAGCAGCTGGGCACCGCTTGGTGTCTCCAGCCGCGCTCACGGCCGGACCAACTCGCAAGCCCTGCCGGTCTGGATCCGCGATCACAATGACCGATGAGAGGGATACGGGGCACCCGTCTGCTGTACGTTCCTGGCATGGTCACGGGACAAGTGAGCGAGAACTCGGAGTCGCGCTTCTCCGCTCTTCTGGTCGGCGCAGCAAGGCTTCCTGGCGTGCGAATCGACAGGGAGGCGTACCTCCGGACGGCGCTGGCCCGTCATTGCTCGGAGGATCAACTGCGCCAAGCGATGGAAGAGAACCCCGCGGCAGCGGGTATTCCTCTGGATGTTCTGGACAGGGTGGCCGACGCCGCCATTCGCTACGAGACCGCCAAGGTGAGCGCGCTCTCCGCGGCTGCCGGGATTCCCGGATTCATCGCCATGCCCGCCACGGTGCCGGCCGATCTTGCCCAGTACGTCGCCCACATGCTGCGCATCGCGCAGAAGCTCGCCTACCTCTACAGCTGGCCCGATCTGTTCTCCACCGACAACGACGACCTTGATGACGCCACCAAGGGAGTGCTCACGCTCTTCTTCGGAGTGATGTTCGGGACCCAGTCCGCGAACGCCGCCTTGGGGAAGGTGGCGGAGGCGATGGCCGAGCAGGTCGCCAGGAAGTTGCCTCAGCAGGCACTGACCAAGGGTGTCGTCTACCCCATCGTGAAGAAGGTCGCCGGGTACCTCGGCGTCAAGATGACGAAGGAGACCTTCGCCAAGTCCGTCTCGAAGGCGATTCCCCTCGTCGGGGCCGCGGTGTCCGGCGGGCTCACCTATGCGACCTTCCGCCCCATGTCCAAGAGGCTCAAGACGCATCTCTCCGGCCTGGAACTCGCCAAGCCGGTCGGGGGCCAGGTCATCATCGGTGAAGTCATCCAGGACGAGGACCGCCAGACCGCAGACGAGGTGAAGATCCCGAAGCCGGGCCGTGAATGGCGTGTCCTGAAGCATCGGTAGGTCGCGACTCGGGTCCTCGTCGAGGACGGTCAGGTGTCGTCGGGTTCACCGCGACGCCGTCGTGGTGGTGCGGTCGCCGTTCCGGCGCTCGGGTCTCGAATCTCGGGGTCCGAGCGTCGTGGAGCCCTGCTCACTCGTTCGGGGGGCCGGTGCGGGGTCCGGGGCCGACGCTTGAGCTTCGGGTCCCGAGGGCCAGGCGTTGGGCTCCGGGATTCGAGCCGTGTTGTTCATCCGGGAGGTAGGTAAGGGTTTTCGGGGAAACCGAACCTCCCCTCCCTCCCCACCCCGTCACGGCCAGCAAGTATGACTAATCGTGATCGAGTTGCAGCGGAGAGTCGTGACTGCTTACGGTGCCCACAACGAGACGACCCCGACACGGTGTTTGGCGCACCGGCCGGGGTCTGACCCAAGATCGATACCCAAGAAAGACGATCTCGTGGCTATCCAGCACCCTAACTCCGCGCTGCCCGCCCCCGCAGCCTCACGCCCGTACCGCACGGCCCGTACCGGTTACGGCAAGCAGTCCCTCCCCGGCCAAGGCCAAGCCCACCGCGCCGACTTCACCCTCCTGCCCGCACGCGAGCGGTATGTCGCCGGGTATGTCGACCACCTGCCCGACGGCGCCGCCATGGACATCAAGTCGCTGGCCAAGGACCTGCCCCTGTACGGCCAGATGGCCATCGGCACCGCCCTGCGCGCCCTCGCCGTGGCCGGGCATCTCCGCCGTGTGCGCTGCCGGGTCGAAGGGGACGGCCAGTGCCGGTGGGTGACGCTCACCTACTGGTCGCGCGCCGCCCACGACAACGAGTGGTGGACGGCCAGGCTCGCAGGGGAAGCAGCCGCCCCGGAGCAGGCACCCGCGCCCTCCGCCCGGCCGGTCGTGCCCCAACAGCGCGCCGCACGGGCGGACATCATGGTGCACCCCTTCCCGAACCCGCCGCAGCCTCCCCCGGCACCGGCAGGTGAGCCGGGCACAGACTCCCCACAGCCCGCCGAGGCCCCTTCCCCCGCCTACCGGGCCCTCGCCGAACTCGGCCGCCGCGAACCGCGCCTGGCGCTCTCCGCCGCCGACTGCGCCGCGCTGGAGCCACTCGCCGCCGCCTGGTTCGCGCGCGGTGTGAGCGCCGACTACCTGACCTCGGCGCTCACCGCCGGGCTTCCCGAACAGGTCGGATCACCCATCGGCCTGGTACGCCGCCGCCTCACGGACAAGATGCCGCCCCGGCTCCCTGCGGCAACCGCACCGACCCAGGGCCCGTCCGGCACTCCCGTGCGCGGTCTCCTGGTCGAGTGCACCGAATGCGGCCGCCCCGGCCCGGCCGAGGCGCTCCCGGACGGCCTCTGCCGCCCCTGCCGTACCAAGCACCAGAAGCAGGAATCACCCGAAACGGCGGCCCCGGAGCAGGGCGGACGCGACGTTCCGGCCCTCATCGCCAGCCTCCACAACCTGATGCGCAGCCCTTGAAGGGTCCACGGGCTCCTCGCGGTCCGAGATCCATCACGTGGTCGGTGAAGGCCCGTCCGCCGGCGGGGTCACCGACGAGGAAGCCCGGCGAGGCGGAGGTCCGGGCCCGGCCGGAGGAAGTACGGAGTCGGCGTCGGCACCGAACCGGCCTGGCTTGACTCTGTCGGGGGTCTTGGACGGTCCGGCCTGCGCCAGAGGCACCGTCCGGCCCTCTGACGTCGGCAATGCCGCAGGGGTAGCGGACTGGCTCAGGCGCCAGAGGTCTCCAGTCCGGGCGCATCGGAGCAGTCGTCGAGTCATCGCTCGGCAGTGGTCCCCGACGCGGCGGAGGCATCGGCGAGGTCTGCGCCGGTGTCGGCGTCCCGCCGGGATTGGTCGACGCCGTGCCAGTCCAGGCATATGACGGTCGCGTCGTCCTTCAGGTGACCGCCGTTGGCGTCAACGACCGCTGCGATGAGGGTACGGGCGGCCTCACGGGGATGCAGGGTGCGGGTGCGGACGATCAGGTTCGACAGATCGAGGCTGTCTGCGTTGTGCTCCAGCATTCCGTCGGTCAGCATCACCAACCGGTCCCCCGGCCGCAGGTCCAGCGACTGGACTCGGTAGCTGTGAGGGATTGCCAGGCCGAACGGCATATCGACACGCGGACGGATCTCCCGCACCGCTCCGTCCCGCATCCGCAGCGGCCAGGGGTGCCCGGCGTTGATGAACTCGGTCTTGCCGTCGTTCAGGTCGATGCGGAGCAGCTGGCCGGTCACGTAGCCCTGGAAGCCGTGCTCGCGGACGGCCTGGTCGGCCTCATAGGCCTGTACGGCGAGGTCGGCTCCGGCCCGCCGCGCCCGGCGCAGGGCGCCCACCAGGAGAGTAGCCAGTAGCGCTGCGCCGACATCGTGACCCATGGCATCTGTGACGGAGAGATGGACCCTGTCCCGGTCGATCGCGTAGTCGAATGTGTCACCCCCGACGTGGTCGGCCGGCTCCAGCGCCCCGGCCACCGCGAACTGCGCCGCCTCACAAGCCAGCGACGTCGGGAGCAACCGGTGCTGGATCTCCGCGGCCAGACTCAGCGGGATGGTGCGGCGGCCCCACTGGTACACGTCGGTGAAGGCCCGGTTCGCGATGACGATGTAGGCCAGGGCGTGCGCGGTCTCGCCGATCTCCCGCATCACCTCCGCGTCGGGTGCCGCGGGCAGGAACAGTTCCAGGAGCCCGATGGCGTCCCCGCGATTGGTCACCGGGGCGACGACCCGTACCAGCGAGCCGTCGCCCCTGTCCTCCTTGCCCGGCCGCTGGGTGCGGATCACGTCGTCGTAAAGGGTGCCGTGCAGTGTGATGCGACGGGCGGGCTCATCGGTCTCCACGCTGCCGGCCGCTCCCAGCCGTACGACCGAGCCACCTGTGAAGTCGGTGATCAGGAACGACACCGACGCGGCCCCGAGGCGCTCCTTGAGCATGCGCGCGACCACGTCGAGCGACTCCACGGGCGCTGCTGTCTCCGCCGCCGCCAGTGTCTTCGCCAAGGTCATCTCTCTGCCCCGGCCCCCCTCGGTCCCGGGAAGACGTACGGTCGGCCCACCGCCCGCGTCAGGCCCGCTTTCGGTCACTGTGGCTCCTCGCTGTACGCGGCGTTCAGGGTTCCGCCCCCGGTGGGCGCTGGGCGGACGACAAGCCCGGTGCCGGGCAGATGCTATTGCACCGTGGAGCCCACGAGCGGTATTCCGTGTCGCACGGGCACCCGTTGCCTCGTCGGCCCGGCCCGTCCGCCCCGGGCTCCTCCGGGGCGGAGTCGCTCGGGTGGTCATGGCATGCGGCTCGCTGCGTTCCAGGGAGAGTTCGCCCTGCCGAAGGTGATCACTCCCGCGCCGCCCGCCGCCGAGGCGTTCGCCGACCTCGGCGCCGCGGCAGCTGTTGGCCGCGTGCACCGCGAGGGCGTCCCTTCGTCGATCCAGGACGCGACCGTGCCCAGCACCCCGGGCCGCGACGTCCTCGGCCGCGGGCGCACCGGCTCCGGCAAGACCCTTGCCTGCGGCCCGGCTCTGCCGGCCTGCACCGCCGGACAGTGCGCCGTGCCCCGCCGGCCGCTCGCCCTGATCTCCTCGACGTCGTCGGGCCGCGCGCCATGGGTCAACCGGAGGTGTTCCCGCTCGCCGTCGACGGGGTGGTGGCCGAGTCCGTGAGGGTGTCGAGTCGGGTGACGAGCTCGGGGTGGGTGGTCAGGTGGGGGCGGGTGGCGTTGAGGGGCTGGATGAGGGTCGCGGGGTCGTCGTTCGCGAGGGCTGCGTCGAGCGCGCCGAGGGACTGGCGAGCGGCGGTGGGCAGGTCGGTGAGGGCGGTGATCTGTCCGGCGAGGCGGCGTAGGTCGGCGGCGTGGTGGCGGGCCCAGGAGGTCACGGTGCGGTCGGCGGCGCGGCGCTCGCGGGTGGCCTGGACGCGCTGTTCGCCGGTGGTTCCGGCCGCGCCGGGACGGTTGCGCAGGTAGCGGCGTTCGGCGGCCTGGCGACTGGCGACACCGAGGGGGTGGGCGAGGTCGGCCCAGCTGGCGCCTGCGTGACGGGCGGTTTCGATCAGACCGGTCTCCCAGCCGGAAAGCTGCTCGCGGATCTGCCGCAGCAGCAGGAGGGAGGCCAGGGCCTGCTCAGGTCCGGCGACGGGGGCGCCTTGGGCGCCCGCAGTCTCGTGCCGGGCGGCGCCGAGTTCGCCGTTGATGGCCTCCAGTGCTGCGGCGGCGGCGAGAAACGAGGCAGGGCTCCGGCCGTCGTCACCGGGTGGGGCGGGCTGCTGCTCGGCTGCGGTCATGGGCTTTCCTTCCGGACTGTCATCCATTGGATGACTCGAGGTTTGTCATCCGATGGATGACATGATACAACGGTTCCAGTGCAGCGCATTGGCAGCTACTGCCCGAACCTTCTGGAGGTGTTTCGCGATGTTGATGCGCACTGACCCCTTCCGCGAGCTCGACCGTCTCGCCCAGCAGCTGACCGGCTCCGGTACGTGGACGCGACCGTCCGCGATGCCGATGGACGCCTATCGCGAGGGTGACGAGTATGTGGTGGCCTTCGACGTTCCGGGCGTCAGCCCGGAGGCGATCGACATCGACGTCGAGCGGAACATGCTGACCGTCAGGGCCGAGCGCCGGCCCGCGGTGAAGGCCGACGATGTGCAGATGGACCTGTCGGAGCGGCCTCTGGGTGTCTTCTCCCGCCAGATCGTGCTGGCCGACACGCTGGACACCGAGCACATCACGGCCGACTACGACGCCGGGGTGCTGACGCTGCGCATCCCGATCGCCGAGCGCGCCAAGCCCCGCAGGATCACGATCGGCCGGGAGTCCTCCCGCAAGCAGATCTCCGGCTGAGTCCGCCCGGCGGCCAGGTCGATGCCGGTGCAGGGCGGGCACGTCCCCTCGCCCGTCCTGCACCGCATGGGCCGGCCCGGCGGGGTGCTACCCGGGTCGGCCGTACGTCCGCCGACCGTCCGTTGTGCGGGAGACACGCGGATTCGCCCCTGAGTCCTTCCCGCCGTCACGGAGGGCCGAAGTCCTTCCGTCGGGGCGCTTCCCGAGGGCGGTGGAGGCCTGGATCGAACGCACCACCGCAGCGACTGCGGCCACGGACGTGAGCGCGATCGGTCCGGTCGCCGACGACTTGTTCCAGCAGTCCAGCAGTTCAGCCCCGGCTTCCCGCTGGGATGCGACCCCTTCTTCGGTTACCCCGGCCCCCGTGGCCACCCCACGCCGGCGCCCGCACTCCGCCGGGGGCCGGTACCACCACTCCGGATACAGAAAGGCAGCCACCGCAGTGATGTCCGACCTGCGCGTACCACTCCCTCACCAGCCCGTGATGACCTTCGAGCAGATGCTGGAGAAGGTCCGCTACGACGGCGCCTACCCCACTCGCGAACGGGCGGAGGAGGTCGTTCGCCTGGTCCTTTCGGGACTCGGACGCCAGCTGACCGGTGAGGAACGCGTCGAGCTCGCCGCCCGCCTTCCCTTCGAGGCGGCCTCGATCCTCACCGCCCAGGTCCCCGGCATTCAGCCTCTGACCGGCTGGGCCTTCGTCAAGGAACTCGCGGCCCGCACCGGCGCCACCCCCGCCACCACCCGCTGGGACACCGGTGCCGTCCTCGCCGTCGTGGCAGCCCTGGCCGGCCCCGATCTGCTGACCCGCATCCTGAACCGGCTCCCCACCGGTTACGCGCTCCTGTTCGGCCGCGCCGAGCTCGTCCAAGCCGCCTGACGGAGCGCCGTCGTCCGCACCGCCCCCGTGCCACCCGGCGTGCCCTCCGGACCTGGCCGGACGGCCGGGCGAGTGAAGGCGGCTCCCCGCTCTTTCCCCCTGGTCGCCCGGAGGGTGACTACCTCCTTGTCGAACGCGCGAAAATCTGTGCCGACGGGAGTAGACATTGGGTGGTGGGCGTGAGTATGGTTTCTCATGTAGTCGAGATCGAGCAAGGCCCGGCAGGGATGAACTGCCGGGTAGCGGTATCAGTAGGTGCAGTTCGCAGGACGGTGCGGTGGTGGAGTTCCGAAGCCAGGTTTGTTGCAGACGGCGACGGGACTGACGACCGGACCGGGTGGCCCGCAGTGATCAGGGGCCGCCACCGGCAGTAAGTAGTACGCAGTACCAGCAGTACGCAGTACAGGTTCGGCTAATGATTGGGTTCAGAGGGAAAGAACGGAGGAGTTGAGCGCCATCAGGATCGCCCGGGCGGAAGCCTTGAGCCCGGGTACCGCAGGACATCGATAGTGAGGTGGTCTCCGGTCGAGCAACCGCGATCCCCGTACCCCCGACGCCTTTCAGGCCGGGGACACGGACACAGAAGGCCGACGCAGGACCAAGGTCGGCAGATGGTGTAGCAGTTCCTTCGGGGCCCTGGTGCCGGTACGGCACCAGGGCCCCTCCACGCGTTCCACAGAGAGGTGCAAGTGACAGCAGACGACTCGTTCGGCCGTCTCGACGACGACGACTACCCCGCCTACACCATGGGCAGGGCCGCCGAGATGCTCAATACCACCCAGGGCTTCCTGCGCGCCATCGGCGAAGCCCGGCTCATCACCCCGTTGCGCTCCGCGGGAGGCCACCGTCGCTACTCCCGCTACCAGCTGCGCATCGCCGCCCGCGCCCGTGAACTCGTCGACCAGGGCACACCGATCGATGCCGCCTGCCGGATCGTCATCCTCGAGGACCAGCTCGAAGAAGCCCAGCGGATCAACGCCGAATACCGCCGTGGCGCCGGATCGTCGGGTCCGCCCGCAGCCTGAGGCGGCGTGCGTGTCGCGTATCGGCGGGCTCCCGCACGACAGCCTGGGAGTCCGCCTTCGCCCACGCCATCGCCCACGTCCTGGCGTGGGCGTTCTGCTGTGCCGCAGGAATCAGTGCGACAGGCTCCCGGCGCGCTGCGCGAAGCCCGGTGCCCCCGAGGCCGTCCGGCCGGCGGAGCGGCACGGGCCGCCTTCGTGGCGACGCCGGGGGCACGACCGGTGTGCGCCGGTCGTGCCCCCAGCGCGTGCCCAGGGTTTCCTGAGCGGCAGGTGGTCAGTGGTTGGAGTAGCTGAAGTCGCCCATGGTCCAGGCGCTGACGTCCTCGATGGCCACGCGGTACATTCCGCCCGTCTCCGGGATTCCCACCTCGCCCTGCAGAATCCGTGCCACGTGGAAGTGGAGGTGCGTGGGCGGCCCTTCCCTGCGGTTCGCCGCGGTGAACACGGCGGAGAAATCGCTGAGGCTGGCCGAGTCCGCCAGGACCTCCGACACCCTTTGCCTCCAGACGGCCTCGGGGGCGAGCCGTCCGGTGATGACGGCGCCGCTGGCGACCACGGTCAGAGACATCTGATTGCTGTGCCCGGACTCCACCAGGGCGGCAACGTCAACGAGCAGTTCGTCAGGCTTCGACATGAGAGTGGATTTTAATCACCGTCACGATCCGCTGCCCGCCGCCCCCGGCACCCGGTCCCGCTCCGGTCCCCGCAGCCCGGTCCCGCTCCGGTTCCCGGCGCCAGGGAGAGTCGGCCCCGCCCGCAGGCCGGTCACCTGAACGCAGGCGGGTCACCTGAAGGCCGGGCGGTACCGGACGCGCCGCCGTACCGGGCCACCGGCGGGCTGCCGGCCGGGCGGTCACGCGGAACGTGGCCGCCCGCAGCGGGACGACAGGGCAGAGGGCGCCGCGGTCTCAGGTCGACCAGACGACATTGCCGTTGTGCACGATGACCACCTTGGCGTCGGCCCGCAGGATCAGCTGGGCGCCCGGGAAGTCGTGGGTCTTCGAGGCCCAGATCGGGCGGTCGTCACCGTTGTGGATGACGAGGTTGCCGTCGTGCTGGAAGATCGCCCGGTGGTTCTGGCCGAAGGTCATGGACGCCCAGATGGGCTTGCCGTGTTCGTTGAGGAGCACGAGGTTGCCGTCGGTCTGCATGACCAGGCGGATGCGGTTGGTGGTCCACGCCTGATTGACCCCGAGAACGCTGGGCGCGGAGAAGGTCACCGTGGTCCAGTCCGGCTTCGGGGCCGGCTTGGGTTTGGGTGTGGACTTGGGCTTCTTCTTCTCGGCCGTAGCGCTCGGCTTCGGTTCCGGCGCGGGAACGACCGGAGCGGGGACGACGGCCTTCGGGGCCTCGACCTTCTTCGGCTTCTCCTTGCTCGGGGAAGGGCTGGGCTTCGCGACCACGTAGTCGTCGGCGGCCACGGGGGCGGAGTTCGGATGGAGGACGGTGTCCGCCCCACCCGCGACCGGCCCCTTCGCGGAGTTGTCGCGCCCGTCGTCGTTCGCGCTCCCGATGAGCAGCAGGGGTATGGCGATCAGGGCGGCGCCGGCGATGGCCGCCCCCGCCAGGACCGGCGTGCGCGGGCGTCCTCTGTCGAGGCCGGTGGCCGTCCGGGTGTCCGGCGCCGTCCCGACGGCCGCCGCCACACCTATGCCCTCCTCGGGCGCCTCGGCGGCACCGGTGGGGGCCGGGGGCTGGGGCGGGGTGACAGCCGTCTCTCCGGCCGGGGCGGTGCCGGACTTCGCACCGGGGGCGGCGGTGGTACCCGCGGCAGGGGTGGTGCCGGACTCCGCCGCGGGGGTGACAGCGGTCTCCCCGGCCGGGTCGCTGCCGGCCTTCACGTCGGGGGCGGCGGCCGGAGCCGGGGCCTTCTCGGGCGGCGCGGTGCCTGGGGCCGGGGGCCCCGCCTCCGGTGCGTCGGGGGCGGCGGCTGCCGCGTTCGCGCCGGGGGTGGGTTGCTGGGGGGACATGCGGTTACTCCTCCTCGGTGACGGAGCTGCCGTTGGCAGCGGTCGGGCCGGGTGAACGCCGGGATCTCAGGGGCGGGCCGCGTCGCAGTGGGCCGTGCCGGCCCGGACCCGCCGCCGGATCCGGACCTCGTCGTCGGACTCCGCGCGACCCGGCGCGGCAGCGGCCGACGGCCGATCCGACACCTTTCCGAGCTGCGAGGAATCCCCGTACGACTCCCGGCGGGGAGGTCCGGGCCGGAGGGAGCCGACTGTACGACGAAGAGGCCTATGGTGGACCCAACTTAGCCCGTCGCGGGGCGTCGACTGCTCGTACGTACCAGAGTTCTCCGTCGCTTTGTCCTCCAGTGCCTCACTGCTACCGGAAAGTTCCCTGTTCGGGCGGTGAACGGGCACGCCGGAGGCCGATACGGGCTCTGCCCGGACCGATTCGGGTGGGGCTCATGTGACATCCTGTTGACTCCCCGATCCGATCGTTCTCGGTGTGCGCGCACGGCGCCGGCACCCGAGAACGCGAACAGACCCAAGAGTTCAGGTGGAGATGCGGCCCGGAGAACGGCAAGAGGTCCGGAACGACGCACAGTTGGTCGTCCCCGATGCCTCGGATCCGCGCGTCGACCCCGGGCCACCGGTCCCGGACAGCACGGCGGACACCGACGTCCCGGGGATACCCGAGGCCGTGATGGACGCTGCCCGCCGGGCGCCGGGGCACTGGATCGGAGTGGTGGATCCGGAGTGGACCGAAGAACGGACACCGCCCGAGTGGGCGGTGCTGGGGGAGTGGCAGTCCGACGAGGGCGGGGGCGTGGGCGAGTACCGCGCCAACCCGGCCTACCGGCCCTCGGCACGCGTCCTCGGCTGGCCGGAGCCCACCGACCCGGTGGACGCGGCGGCACAGCGGGCCGCCACCGGCTACGGCACGGTGGAAGCCGCGGTCGCCGCACTGGCGGAGGCGGACGTCACCGTGATGCGCGGGCCGGACGGCGGACCGCTCACCGCCACCGGGCGGGACGGGGCGCCGGCGGTCCTGTTGTTCACCTCGCCGGCACACGAGTTCATGTCCGCGGCACTGCGCCATGACACCCTGTCCGCACGGGAACTGGCCCGCTCACTGGGAGGGCCCGGCACCATGCTGATGGTCAACGCCGGGGCCGCGGCGCCCCTGCTCGTCCCGGCGGACAGCCTCCTCGGCCCCGTACGCACCACGGGCGACGAGAGGACTTCCGCTGCGGGCGCCTCCGTGGGGGAGGGCGCCGGCGGCCCCTCCGGTACGGCTGACCGGACCGGCGCTCCGGCAATGTCCCCTGCCGCGGACCGCACCGACAGCTCATCCGAACCCAGGCCTCATATGACAGGGAGGACCCCGTGACGCGATCGTCCCAGCAACCCCCCGCCTCTCCGAGGGCTCACACGGAGCCGGCTTCCGAGGGCGAGAAGACGGGTGCGGGCAACGCACCCGACGCCACCACGCAGCCCACCACCACCACGCAGCCCACCACCGCCGAGCGGCCCACCGTCACCGCCGAGCCGGAGTCCGAGCCGGCGGAAGCGCAGACCCGGGCCCGAGAGGCCGGTGCGGAGGCCCCGGAGAGCGTGAAGACGCCCGGCGCGTCAGGGAGCGGGCCCGCGGAGGGCAGCACCACCACCGAGCCCGGGACGTCCGCCGGTGCCGTCCACGCCGAACCCGAGGCCGCGTCCGGCGAGCCGGCGGCCTCCGCGGGCGCCCCGTCCGACCCCGACGCCGACCCCGGTGCCGCCGCGGCCGCCCAGAGCCGGCTGCCCGCGTTCGTGCGGACCATGACCGCGACCGCGATCGGCAAGCCGGAGCAGGAGGCCGGGCCGGTGGGCCGGCCCGGCAGGGCGGTGCTGGCCGGGGCCGCGGTCGCGGGGGCGCTGCTCGTGTCGGTGCCCTTCCTGATACTCGTCGGGAACGACGACAAGGGCCCCGAGCAGCCGTCGGTGGCGGCGGCGGGGACCGTGCTCGACGGGAGCGGGCAGGAGGCGCCGGGTGATTTCGCGGTGACCCCCGCCGAGACCAGCAGTGCCCCGTCCGTCGACAAGAAGAAGAACGCGGACACGCCGGTACCCGAGAAGGCGGCGCAGAAGGTCCCGGCGCCGGACACGGCGAAGGACGTGCCGAAGAAGGCCGCAGAGCAGGAGGGCCGGCCGAAGAAGGAGACCACGGAGAAGGAGAGCGCGGCGAAGAAGTCCGACGTCGCCAAGAAGCAGCCTGCGAAGGCCGCTCCGGCCGTCACCTTCAGTGGCCCCGTCTCCTTCCGCAGTCACCTCTCGGGCCGGTGCATCGACGTACCGGGCCACGACTTCAGCGACGGCAAGGCGCTGCACGTGTGGGACTGCAACGGCGCTCCCGCGCAGAAGTGGCAGTTCGCCTCCGACGGCACCATCCGCATCCAGGGCAAGTGCCTGGACGTGGCCAACGCGAACTTCAGCAACGGCACCCCCATCCAGATCGCCTGGTGCAACGGCAACGCCGCCCAGAAGTTCGCCCTGAACGGCAGTCACGATCTGGTCAACACCGTCGTCGGCATGTGTGTCGACATCGCGGGCGCCAACCGGAACAGCGGGGCAGCGCTGCAGCTGCTGACCTGCACGGGCAACTCCGCCCAGAAGTGGAGCACCTGACCGCACCGCCTCGACGCCGGGAGCACCGCTCCGGGGACCCGTACGCACCGGGGACGAGGCATGATGGCATCGTCGGCTCGCCGACACGCGCCCCCGGCACATGGGGGAGTTCGCAGAAGACGCCGCCGTAGCAAGGAGGTTGGTGCGTGTCGCGCCAGGTACTGTCGGTCGGCCCCGCTGACCGCTTCTCGACGATCGGTGAGGCACTCGCCGCAGCCCGTACCGGAGCGCTCATCAGCGTCCGGCCCGGGACGTACACGGAGAACCTGGTGATCCACACCAGGGTCACCCTCACCGCCGCCGAAGGGCGGGGCACGGTCGAGATCCGGCCACGTTCGGGCAGCGTGATCTCGCTGCGCGCCGACGCCGTGATGCTCTCCGAGCTGACCCTGCGGGGCGGTGACGCCGAGCTGCCGGCCGTGGACGTGCGGCGCGGCCAGGCCGCGTTCGACGGCTGTGAGATCGTCGGCGCCGCCTGGACGGCGATGCTGGCCGGGGGGACGGGTTCCCTCGCGCTGCGGAACTGCCGGGTGAGCAACCCGCAGGGCGCGGGCATAGTGGTGACCTCCACCACGCCCACCACGGTGGAGTCCTGCACGCTCGAACACCTCGGCACCAGCGGTCTGGTCCTCGCCGAGCAGGGCGAGGCCCGCATCCGCGACTGCACGGTGCGCGACGCCCGCGGCAACGGTCTCCTCGCCAACGGGGACACCCGCGGCACCGTCGAGGACTGCGACATCTCCTCCACCGACAAGCCCTCCATCGCCCTGGAAGGGAACTGCGCCGTCTCGGTGGTCCGCACCGTCGTGCACGACACGAGCACCGGCGTGCACCTCAGCAGCACCGGCCGTACGACCCTCGAGGACGTCCGCGTCACCGGTGCGTCCGGGAACGGGATAGCCCTGGCCGGGGGTACCGACCCGGTCCTGAAGCGCTGCCGCGTCTCGCGGGTCCGTGGCCACGGAGTAGTGGTCACCGACCGGGCACGGGGGACCTTCGAGGACTGCTGGGTGGACGGCGCGCAGGGCGCGGCGCTGCGGGTCGCCGGGGCCGCCTCCCCGGCGCTGACCGGTCTGACGGTCCGCGACTGCGACGCGGTCGGACTGCTCCTCGAGGAGGACTCGGCGCCGGAACTGGACCGTCTGGAAGTGATCGGCGGCTCACCCGCGGTCGCGGTGTCCGGCGGTGCCAACCCACTGCTGCGCCGGGCCCGGCTGGTGGAGCCCACCGGTGACGGCATCGCCGCCACCAGGGAGGCCCGGGGCCGCGTCGAGGACTGCGAGATCGTACGGCCGACGGGCGCGGGTGTACGCGTGGCTTCCGGCAGCACGCTCTACATGGCCGGCGGCGGGGTCTCCGACACCGTCACCAGCGGCCTGGTCGTGGAGGACGGCGGCAACGTCACCGTCCGCGACTTCCGCATCGAGATGTCCGGCGAGGAGGGCGTGGTGGTCGCCGGTGGCGGCGAACTGACCGCCAACCGCACCGCCGTGCACGCCCCGAAGGGCCACGGCTTCCTGCTCCATGAGGGTGCGCTCGTGTCGCTCAGCGGCTGCGAGGTCACCGGCGGGGCCCAGGACGGCTTCCGGGTGGAGTCCACCGCGCCGGTCTCGATCGTCAACTGCCTCGCCCGGGAGAACGAGGGCGGTGGTCTGGTGCAGACCGCGCCCGGCGAACGCCTCGCGGTCGAGAACCTGAACAGCACGGGCAACGGCAAGCGCGACGCCTGGGGGACCGGCAGCGCCGAGAACACCGACCCGGCCGGCTCCGGCGCGGCGGACGGGCCCGCGACGGACCGCGCGGACGGCCCGCTCGGCGCCCTCAACGCGCTGATCGGCCTGGAGAACGTCAAGCAGCAGGTGGGCACCCTGGTCAACCTGACCCAGCTCGCCCAGCGCCGTGAACAACTCGGCATGCCCGCACCACCGATGAGCAGGCACCTGGTGTTCGCCGGCCCGCCCGGCACGGGCAAGACCACCGTCGCGCGTCTCTACGGCTCGATCCTGGCCGAGCTGGGGTCGCTTCGCAGCGGGCACCTGGTGGAGGTGTCCCGGGCCGACCTCGTCGCGCAGGTCGTCGGTGGTACGGCCATCAAGACCAGCGAGACCTTCCAGCGGGCGCTCGGTGGCGTGCTGTTCATCGACGAGGCGTACACGCTCACCTCGGACAGCGGCAACGGCGGTGCCGACTTCGGCCGTGAGGCCGTGGACATGCTGCTGAAGCTCATGGAGGACCACCGCGACGACGTGGTGGTGGTCGCGGCCGGCTACTCCCGTGAGATGGAGTCCTTCCTCGGATCGAACCCGGGCCTGGCCTCGCGCTTCTCACGGACCGTGGAGTTCGAGAACTACTCGGTGCCCGACCTCGTCGCGATCATGGAGAGCATGTGCGCGCAGCACCAGTACGAGCTGGGCGAGGGGACGGCGGAGGCCCTGGCCGCGCACTTCGCGGCGATGCCGCGGGACGCCGGCTTCGGCAACGGCCGCGCCGCCCGCGGGGTGTTCGAGGAGATGGTGGACAGACAGGCGGTCCGCCTCTCCGCGCAGCCGCAGGTCAGTGAGCGCGACCTGCGTCTGCTGCTGCCGGACGACGTGTCCGCCACCGCCGCCGCCACGGCCGCGGAGACCGCCGCACCGGACGACGACCCGCTGACCCGCCTCGGTGACATGATCGGGCTGGCCGGGGTCAAGCGTGAGGTCGCCGACCTGGTGAACCTCATCACCACGGCCCGTCACCGGGCCGCTGCCGGGCTGCCGGTGCCCTCGCTCAGCAACCACCTCGTCTTCACCGGTCCGCCGGGCACCGGCAAGACCACCGTCGCCCGCCTCTACGGGGAGGTGCTGACCCAGCTCGGTGTCCTGGAGCGGGGCCAGCTGGTCGAGGCGGCCCGCGCCGACCTCGTCGGCCGCTACATCGGGCACACCGCCCAGCTCACCCGCGAGGTCTTCGAGCGGGCCCGCGGCGGCGTGCTGTTCATCGACGAGGCGTACACCCTGACCCCGCGCGGCAGCGGCGCCGACTTCGGGCAGGAGGCGGTGGACACCCTTCTGAAGCTGATGGAGGACCACCGCGACGAGGTGGTCGTCATCGTCGCCGGCTACACGGACGAGATGGAACGGTTCCTCGCCTCCAACCCGGGCCTCTCCTCCCGGTTCCCGCGCCGGATCGCCTTCGCCGACTACTCGTCCGAGGAACTGGTCACCATCGTGCGCACCCAGGCCGCGAACATGGGCTACGAGTGCGGACCCGGCACCGGCCCGCTGCTCAAGGAGTACTTCGACGCCATGCCCCGGGACCGTTCCTTCGGCAACGCCCGCCTGGCCCGCCAGGTGGTCGAGTCGATGGTCACCCGTCAGGCGGGCAGGCTCAGTTCAGTGGCCGTGCCGACCCTGGACGACCTGCGCATCCTCCTTCCCGCGGACGTCACGGCGGCGCAGGTGGCGCCCCGATGACGCCGCCCGCCCGCGGGGCCGGCCGCCTGCTGTCCGGCGCCGGCCTCGCAGCCGCACTCCTGCTGCCCACGGCCGTTCCGGCCACGGCGCAGCCCCTCGCACGCGTCCCGGCCGCCGACGGGAAGAAGGGCCAGGAGCTGCCCGGTATGCCCTCGGCGCTGGACCCGGAGGCCGAGGAGGTGGTCTGCACACCCGGCTCACGCCAGAAGGCGGAGAAGCAGGACTGGTCGCGCCAGCGCCTCGACCTGGACCGGCTGCACCAGCACAGCACCGGGGCGGGCGTGACGGTCGCGCTTATCGGCACCGGTGTCGCCCCCGACGCGGCCGGTCTCGACGGCCGGGTCACCGCCCAGGGCGAGGCCGAGGACGACTGCGTCGGCCAGGGCACGTTCCTCGCCGGGCTGATCGCGGGGAACGGCGGGGACAGCCCCCGACTGGCCGGAGTCGCACCGGGCGCGAAGATCCTGGCCCTGCGCGGTACCGACCGCCGGGGCCAGGCGAGCTCCGCCCTGGTCGTGGAAGCGCTGCGTGCGGCGACCGAGGCCAAGGCCGAAGTGATCGCCGTTGCGGTGGCCCTGCCGCGCCAGGACGCGGCGCTGAGTAGCGCGGTGGCCGAGGCCCGACGGGAGGGCGCGGTGGTGCTCGCCGCGGCCACCCCGGATCCGCCGTCCCGGATCGGCACCGACGAGATACCGGCGCGCACCTACTGGCCGGCCGGCGAGCCCGGCGTCCTCTCGGTCGCCGACATGCTTCCCGGCGGCACCCGCCCGGACAGCTCCCTGCCCACCGACGGGATCGACCTGGCGGCCCCGGGCGCCGGGGTGGTCTCCGGCGGCCCCAGCGGCGACGGCCACTACCTCGGGGGCGGCGCCGCGGTGGCCACCGCCTACGCCGCGGGGGCGGCGGCGGCGGTCCGTGCCACGCGCCCCGACGACTCGCCCGAGGCCGTCGTGCGCCGTCTGACCTCCACCGCCTACCCCGCCGACATCCCCCAACTGGACGCCTACGCCGCCGTCACCGCGGTCCTGGGCGACTCCGGGACGTCCTCCGGCGCCGAGCGTGCCGCGGATCCCGTGACGGTCCGCGACACCTCGGCCACCGACCGCGCGACCGGCCGCGCCACGCTCTTCGTCCTGATCGGCTCCGCCGGCGTCCTCGCCGCCCTCTGGGCCGGCTTCGCCCTCTCCCGGGCCCGCGCCCGGGGCTGGCGTCCGGCAGGAACGGGAGCGGCGGCGACGGGAACGGAATGAGCTGACGTACGGCAACGGCCCCCTCCCCCGGAAGTCCGGGTGAGGGGGCCGTTCCCGTGTTCGCTCAGTCCTGCTGCCCCTGGACCTCCTCGACCAGCGCCGTCTGCATCAGCCGCGGCTTGCGGCGGGCGATGTGGAGGGCACGGCCCGGCGGGAGGTTGAGGGGCTTGGCGTTGCCGAAGAGACGGCCCTCCGTGGGCGGGCAGGAGAGCAGGACGGCGGGGTTGTTGGCCTCGTCGAGGCGGCGGATGAGAGCGTCGCTCAGGCCGCGGCCCGCGCCCATGGCGCTGCGGGCGACGATGAGGTGCAGGCCCATCTCGAATCCGAGGGTCAGATTCTCGAAGAGCGGCTCGAAGGGGCTCTGGAAGGAGTTGCCGGAGACCATGTCGTAGTCGTCGACCAGGACGAAGAGACGCGGGCCGGTCCACCAGTCGCACCGGCGCATGCGGGACGGTGCGATGTCCGCTCCGGGGACGCGGGTCTTCATGGCGCGGGCCGCGCCCTCGATGGTGTCCTTCAGGTTGTCCAGCGAGATCACGTGCCCGAGGCGGTACTCCTCGGGGATCGCGTCCACCAGGGTGCGGCGGTAGTCCACCGCGATGATCTTCGCCTCCTCCGGGGCGTACCGGGCGGTGATCCCCTTGGTGATGCTGCGCAGCAGGTTGGTCTTGCCGCTCTCCGTGTCGCCGACCACGATCAGGTGCGGAGTCCGGCTGAAGTCGTGCCAGACCGGTTCCAGGGCGTCCTGGTCGATGCCGAGCGCGAGGCGCATGCCGCCGCCCTCGGTGGGTTCCGGCGCGGGGAGTTCCGCGAGCGGGAGCCGGTGCGGCAGCATCCGGACCTGAGGGGCGGGTGTGCCCTGCCAGTGCCGGGCGACCTCGGCGACCAGATGGGCGACGCCGTCGCCGAGGTCTTCGAGCGAACCGCTGCCGTCCAGCCGGGGGAGACCGGCGAGGAAGTGCATCTTGCTGTCGGCGGTGATGCCCCGGCCGCCGCTGCGCGGCACCGAACGCGCCTTGCGGGTGTCGATCTCGGAGTCCATCGGGTCACCCATCCGCAGTTCGAGGCGGGTGGCCGCCTGGTCACGGACCTGGGCGGACAGCTCCACCCACCGTGTGGTGGTGATGATGAGGTGGATGCCGTAGTTGAGGCCCCGGGCGGCGAGCTCGTTGAACTTCGGGATCAGGTCGTCGTAGTCCTGCCGGACCGTGGACCAGCCGTCGACCACCATGAACACGTCGCCGAAGGGCTCGTCGGGGAACTCCCCGGCGGCCCGGCGGCGCCGGTAGGACTGCATCGAGTCGAGGGTGTGGTCCACGAAGAACTGTTCGCGGCGGGCGAGCAGCGTCATCACCTCGGCGACGGCCCGGTGCACCCGCTCCGGGTTGAGCCGCGCCGCGACGCCGCCGACGTGCGGAAGGGCGGCGAGCTGCGAGAGGCCGCCGCCGCCGAAGTCGAGGCAGTAGAACTGGATCTCGGCCGGGGTGTGGGTGAGGGCGAGGGCGGCGATCAGGGTGCGGGCGAGGGTGGACTTGCCACTCTGCGAACCGCCCGCGACGGCGACGTGGCCACCGGCTCCGGAGAGGTCCACGACCAGGGGGTCGCGGCGCTGGTCGAAGGGCTTGTCCACGAGGCCCACCGGGACCCGCAGCCTGCCGGTGCCGGACCAGCCCGATGCGATGAGGCCGCGCTCCGGGTCGGGAGCGATACCGGGCAGCAGGGCGTCCAGCGGCGAAGGCTCGTCCAGCGGCGGCAGCCACACCTGGTGGGCGGCGGGGCCGGAGTCGCGCAGCCGGTCGAGGGCCACGTCGAGCAGGGCCTCCTCGTCGCCGGCCTCCTCGGGCTCCGGCTCGGGAGCGGGTTCCAGGGTGCGCGGAACCACCCATCCACTGGTCCACGGCACCACCTGGCTGGCCACCCGGGCGCGCACCACGGCGCCGGTACGGCGGCGGTAGGTGCCCGACGAGTAGGCGGCGCGGAACCGGGTCAGGGCCTCCACGCCGGACTTCAGGTAGCCGCTGCCGGGCTGGGCCGGCAGCTCGTAGGCGTCCGGGACGCCGAGCACGCCGCGGCTCTCCATGGCGGAGAAGGTGCGCAGGCCGATGCGGTACGAGAGGTGGCTCTCCAGCTGGTGCATACGGCCCTCGTCCAGGCGCTGCGAGGCGAGCAGCAGGTGCACCCCGAGGGAGCGGCCGAGCCGGCCGATCATCACGAACAGGTCCATGAACTCCCGGTGTGCGGACAGCAGCTCGCTGAACTCGTCGACCACCACGAACAGGCTGGGCAGCGGGGCGAGCTCCGCCCCGGCGGCACGGGCCCGCTCGTACTCCAGGGCGGAGGTGTAGTTGCCGGCGGAACGCAGCAGTTCCTGGCGGCGGATGAGTTCACCGTGCAGGGCGTCCTGCATACGTTCGACCAGGGCGACCTCGTCGGCGAGGTTGGTGATGACGGCCGAGGTGTGCGGGAGCTCCTCCAGGCCGAGGAAGGTGGCGCCGCCCTTGAAGTCGACCAGGATGAAGTTGAGGGTCTCGGAGGAGTTGGTCAGGGCGAGGCCGAGGACGAGGGTGCGCAGGAGCTCGCTCTTGCCGGAGCCGGTGGCGCCGATGAGCATGCCGTGCGGGCCCATGCCGCCCTGCGCGGACTCCTTGATGTCCAGGTCCACCGGCCGGCCGTCCACGCCGACGGCGATCGGCACCCGCAGCCGGGTGGAGCCGGTGTGCCGGTTGAAGAGGGTGTGCGGGTCGTGCCGGTGCAGGTCGGGGATGCCTAGCAGCGTGGTCAGCTCGACGTCGTTGTCCAGCGGCTGCGCGATGTCGGTGCCCAGACTCATCCGGCGGGAGGTGAGCAGCCGGGCCAGGGACTCCGCGCCGAGGGGCCCGAGCCGGTCCGGCCGGCCCAGCGGTACGGTGCGCTCCTTGCGGCTGCGGTCGGTGCGCACCAGGTTCACCCGGTCCGGCCCGACGGTCAGCCGCAGGGTGTTGCGGCCGGGCCGCCAGCGCAGCGCACCGGACACGTCGAGGGTCAGGGCGTTGCGGTAGCCGTGCCCCTCCCAGCGGTGGCCCTCGGGAACGGTGACGCCGTCCAGGACGACGATCGTGTACGGCTCGTCACGGCCGGGGCGGGCGTCCGGATCGAAGCCGGGGCGCTCGGCGAACTCCGCACCGAGCAGGTCGTCGAGCTCGGTGAGGTCGGAGGTGATCCGGCGGGCCTGGCCGGCGCCGTCCTCCTCGTGCGGGTCCAGCGAGTGCGGCAGCCACTTGACCCACTCCCAGTCGGGCCGCCGCTCGTCGCTGACGCAGAGGGCTATCCACAGCTCCTCGGGCGCGTGGAACACCGCGAGCTGCCCGATCACGGCACGCACCAGGGCGCGCACCGATTCGGTGCCGGGGCCCTCGACCGGATTCTCGCCGGCCTCCCCGGACTCGGCACCCTCCCCTTCGGATGCCTCCTCCGGGCGCAGCATGATCCGGGCCGAGGAGCGCAGGTACAGGCCGAGGGGCTGGTCGGGGATGGTGGAGTAGGCGCGGACGAAGCGGCGCAGGGCGTGCGCGCAGAGGGGCTCGAGGTCTTCCACCGGGCGGGTGGAGACCGGGTTCAGGGTGAGGGCGAGCTGCTGCTCGCCCACCGCGATGCGGACCTCGCCGAAGTCCTCGTCGGCCGGGCGGCGCTCCCACAGCCGTGAGGTGCGGGCCAGCGAGCGGAGCGACGAGGGCTCCGGGTGGCGCCAGGCGAGCGCCCGCTGCTGTTCCGTGATGGTGGAGCGCACCCGCTTGCGGGTCTGCGCCAGGTAGCGCAGGTAGTCGCGGCGTTCACCCTTCAGGCGCTGCTTGCGCTCGCTGGAGCGACGCATGAGCTGGCCCAGCAGCATGGCACCGGCGGAGAGCGCCATGACGCCCATCGCCAGGTACATGAAGACGCCGTTCCCGCCTCCGGGGCGCAGGAACATCAGCATCATCGACACCGACATCAGTGCCATCGGCAGGTAGGTCCAGATCGCCGAGGTGTCGGGCACCGCCTCGGCGAGGACCGGCGGCTCCTGGAGGGTCAATTGCCCCTCGGGCATCTCCGGCCCGCGCCTGCGGGCCGGGCGGCGAAAAAGCACGACACTCAAGGAACAGAACCTCCGGTTCACTGACGTTGCGGCCCGCGCCGAATTTCCGGCGCACCCGGTGGTGGGGAAAGGCCGCATCGCGCTCATTCTCCCGCGTCCCGCGTGATGCGGTGAACGCCGGATGAATGTTTCGAGCGGATAGCGGGCGACGGCCAACTTCCGTGCTGACCAACCACATACCGGATATATGGAGCCCGGTCCCGCAGCACGACCCGGTGGCCGTAGGCAGTAGTGTGCATTCACGGAACGCGGCCTGTCCACGCGGGAGGGGTGGCCGCCGGGCCGGCGGAGACAATTCCCCCGCCCGGCCCCCCGGTTCATGGCCGGGCGGACTTTCCGTACTGTTCGCACATCCCCTCTCGCGGGGGAAGTCTCCTGTCAAAGCCTCCACGGAAGACGAGAGTTCTGCTGATGACCGACAGTGCCGTGGCCGAATCGTGCCGCCTGACCGTACGTGCGCCGAGCGTCAGCGTCGATCTGGCCGTGCCCGCCGACGTACCGGTCGCCGACCTCCTGCCCACGCTGCTGCGCTATGTCGGCGAGGACGCGGAGGAAGCCGGCCTGGACCACGCCGGATGGGTGCTCCAGCGGCTCGGTGACGCCCCGCTCGACGAGGAGACCACCCTGGCCCGCGCGGGGCTGGCCGACGGTGCCGTGCTCTACCTGCGCCCGCACACCGAGGCGCTGCCCGAGGCGCGGCTCGACGACCTGGTCGACGGGATAGCCGAGACCGTGGGCCGGCGGCTGCACACGTGGTCCCCCGCGGCGGCCCGCGGTCTGCTGGTCGGCACCGCGGTGGCCACCGTGGTGACCGCCCTCGTGCTCGTCTTCTGGCCGGGTGTGACCACCGGCTCCGGCGGTTCCCGGGCGGCCCTGGCGGCCGTGGTCGGGCTGCTCCTGCTCGCGGGCGCGGGCTCCGCCAGCCGCGCGGTCGGCGACCGCGTCTCCGCGACCGCGCTCGGCCTGCTGGTCGCACCGTGCCTGGCGGTCGTCGGGTGGGTGCTGCCCGGCGGAGACCTGACCGGCCCCGACGCGGCCCAGGTCGTGGGCGCGCGACTCCTGGCAGCGGGCGCCGCGGGCGCGGGCGGCGCGATCCTCGCGCTCGCCGCCACCGCGGTCGGCGCTCCGGCCCTGCTGGCCACCGCGATGGTGTCGGTGGCCACCGCCATCACCGGAACCCTCATGGGGTACTCGGACCTGAGCGTGCCGGCCGCGGTCGCGGTCGTGGCCACGGTGATCGTCCTGGCAGCCGGTGCGGTGGCACCGTTCGCCTTCAAGCTCGCCGGAATGCGCATGCCGTCGCTGCCGTCCTCCGCGGCCCAGCTCCAGGAGGGCATCGACCCCTACGCGGGCGACGAGGTCGCCGCCCGCACCGAACTGGCCGGGCGCTGGGTCACCGCGCTGTTCGCCGCCACCGGCGCCATCGTCGCGGCAGCCCTGGTCGTCCTCGCCGAGAACGCGGACCTGCCCGAGGTGCTGACCGGGCTCGCTCTGAGCCTGCTGCTGCTCCTGCACAGCCGGGGCCTGGTGCACATCGGGCAGCGGCTGACCCTGGCGGTGCCTGGGGTCCTTGGACTGCTGCTGATGGCCCGTGCCTGGGCGATGGACAGCGACGCGGACGGCCGTGTGGTGGTCTTCGGGGTGCTGCTCGCCGCGGCGGCGGGACTCGTGACCGCCTCCTGGACGGTGCCCGGCCGCCGGGTGCTGCCGTACTGGGGCCGTGCGGCGGAGCTGCTGCACACCGCCCTCGCCGTCGCACTGCTGCCGCTCAGCCTGTGGGTGGCGGGTCTCTTCGGCTGGCTGCGCGGCCTGTTCGGCTGAGAGCAGCCGTACGCCGTTCCATGCACAACGAGTTGAGGAGAGGCAGTGCAGTCCAAGCGCGACCAGGTACAGGCCCACGGTTTCATGATGGGCAGGCTCAGCTCGGGCCTGCTGACGGCCGACCCGGACGCCCCGGAGAGCCCGCTGGGACGCACCACCCGAGGCGTGGTCTTCGGTGTGCTGGTGACCGTCCTGATCGGTGCGTGCGCGACCGTGTACGGGTTGCTCCGCCCCGGCGGCAACGACGGCTGGCGTGACGGGAGGCACCTGGTGGTCAACCGCGACACCGGTGCCCGGTATCTGTGGACCGGCACCGACGGCGTGCTGCACCCGGTACGCAACTACGCCTCGGCACGGCTGATCGGCGGCGCCGACCTCAAGACCGTGGACGTCGCCACCGGCTCGCTGCAGGACGTCCCCGTGGGGTCGCCGGCCGGCATCCCCGGCGCACCGGACTCCCTGCCCGGGGCCGGTCAGCTCGACGACGGTGCCTGGCACATGTGCGTCACCGGGCCGGAGGGGGCGGTGCCCAGCACGACCGGTGTCGTGGCGGGCACCGGAGTGGAGGAGCCGGGGGCCACCACCGTGGTCGTCGGGGCGAAGCTGGACTCCCGCGGCGTCGGCGGTGACCGGGGCGTGCTCGTGCGCGGCCCGGACCGTTCCGAATACCTCGTGTGGAGGGGCAGCAGGCTGGCGCTGGACCGCGCCTCCGACGCCCGCAACGCTCTCGGGTACGGCTCCGAGCAGCCGATGCCGGTCTCGGCGGCCTTCCTCGACGCACTGGCCCCCGGACCCGCCCTCGCACCACCCGAGGTCCCGGGGCGCGGCGGGGAGGGCCCGGTGCTCGGCGGTGAAGCCAGCACGATCGGTCAGCTGTTCACGGTCAGCGTGCCCGGTGGCGGCAGCACCTACCACCTGCTGCGCAAGGACGGCCTGGTGCCGGTGACCCGGCTCGGTGCCGCGCTGGTGCTGGGCGACCCGGCCACCCAGAAGGACGCCTACCAGGGGAAGTCGCCCGAGGCGCGTGCGGTCGGCGCCGACGCGCTGCGCACGCACCGGGCGGAGAAGGCGGACCCGGCAGGGTCCGCGGAACTGCCGGAGACGCCGCCGGTCCCGCAGTCGGTGCCGCGCGGTACCGCGCTCTGCGCGCAGGTGGACGGCGGCGACGGCGGCGCCCGGATCGGGTCGGTGCTCGTCCCGCTGACCGGGCTCGGCCCGGTAGCGGTGTCCGAGGGAACCGCCCGGCCCCTGACTCCGGCGTGCGTCCGGACGGACGCCACGGTGGTACGGCCCGGACACGGTGCCCTCGTCAGGGCCCTCAACGCGAGCGGCGCCGCGCACGCGGGGACCACGTATCTCGTGGCGGAGAACGGCGTGAAGTACCGGGTTTCGGCCAAGGACTCCCTGTCGGCGCTGGGTTATGCCGAGGGAGACATCGGCTCGGTCCCCGCGCCGCTGCTGGCGGCCCTCCCGACCGGCGCCGACCTGGACCCGGCCGCCGCCTCGGGCGCCGCGGAGCCCAAGGTCACGGCCCCGCAGTGCGGTTCCGGTGAGCGGTCGGGAGAGGCCGGCGAGAAGGCCGGGGAGAAGGGCGAGGGGAAGGAGAAGCCCGACGAGGAGGCCGACGGGGACACGGCGGACGGTGCGGCCACGGAGGGCGCGGCCGATACGGCCGGCTCCACCCTCTGATTCCGGCAAAAACCGCATACGGCGCCAAGCAAAGTGAAGACGGACCCGGGCGTGACTTTATGCTGAACTCTCGTAGCGCTGAGCTCGATTCAGCATGCATCGAGCGCGCCGGGAAAGCTCAGAATTAGCTCAAATCTTTTGGCTGACCGCCTTCGCGGGGCCCGGCCCACGGGCGTGCCCGTTTCATCGGAAACGGACCGCCCCGGTGACCGTTTTCGCTGGATGGCCGCCCGTTTGCTGACCGCATCGCGTCGTGGCGGGGAGCGGTGCCCCGTGGCTCCGGCCGACTGGGTGGGCAGCATTCATTTCGCGGAAACATTGGGACAACTCCATTGCTGCGCAGGGGTTCCGGTGAGCTGACCTATGCTCAAATCTTTCCTGCATACGTTGCGCCGGGCAGTGGATTCTCTTTAGCCTCAGCGGGCAACGGTGCGAGGAGACTCGCGTGATCGAAGGGAGCGTGACGTGGCGGACACTGGCGCAAGGAAAGCGGACTATGCCAAGGGCTTGGGAGGTGTCTCCTCCCTGGAGTCGGCCCGGGCCGCGGTCGAGAAGATCCAGAACAACGTGGCCGAGGTCGCGGCGCGTTCGGGCGTCGGCGGTGACGAGGGCCAGGCTCTGCTGAAGCTCTTCCGCAGCTGGAACTCCGAGGCGCAGAAGGTCGTCGTCCAGATCAGCAAGATGATCGACGCGCTCCAGGAGAACGTGACCTCGGCAGACCGCCTGGCGAAGGAGAACCAGGACCTGACCGAGGTGCTCAACAGCAAGACCAGTCAGGGCGTCTTCGAAGCGCTGCGCTGACCCACCCCCTGCGGCACCCCGGCCCCCTCAGGGGAGGCCGGAGTCCGTGAGCTTCCCGGGCCACGGCGCCCGGCCCCCCGAGAGGAGATGTCATGGCTGACGGCATCATCGATGTGCAGTACTCCACGGTCCGCAACGCGATCGAGGAGCTGAAGGGCCAGACCCAGCAGATCATCACCACCCTCAACAACCTCGAGGACGAGCTGAAGCCGCTCGTGCTGTCCTGGGAGGGTGACGACCAGGCGATGTACCGCGGCGTCCAGGCGGAGTGGGACCAGGCCACCAAGAACATGGCCCTGCTCCTCGGCGACAGCGGTGAGCTGGTCCAGAGCATCCACGACAACCACTCCCGTGACGAGCGCCGAAGCGCTGACAACTGGGGCAATGTGCGGGCTCGCTGAGGTCTTCCGTCCGGATCGTGCCGGGGCACCGCGCCCCCGGCACGATCCGAGCGGCAGTTCCCCCGGGCCGGCCGGACTCCTCTTCGTCCGGCCGGCCCGTGTTCCGTCCGGTACCGAGCGGCAGGAGGACGTCCCATGGCTGGTGAGAAGGCCGACGTCAAGCATTTCGACCTCAAGCAGATGGAGAACTTCCGGGACAACGAAGTGCAGCCGGTGTACACGAAGGCGAAGAAGCACCGGGAGGACGGCGACGCGCCCCACAGCCGGCCGCTGGGCGACCTCATCGACGGGCACACCAGCGCGGACAACCTCATCCAGGGTCAGCAACTCCTGCGCATCGGCAAGATGACCACCGAGACCCTGGTCTCCGGACCCAAGCTGATCGAGGGCGTCCGCACCGCGGCCGAGGCCATCGACAAGCTGCTGGGTGACCAGATGGAACTCTTCAAAGAGCTGAAGGAAGCGCTCACCGACACCATCGAAGAGGCCAACAAGACCAAGGACAAGAACCTCAACGCCATCGACGCGCAGACGCTGCTGCAGACCTTCGACGAGGTCGACACGCTGACCAGCGGATCCACGGAGACGACAGGTACCTGATCCTGTGCCGTGTGCGACGGCGGCGCCCCGGCCGCCCCGCACACACATGTGAGAGACACCCGGCCGCACGTCCACGGGAAGGGGCGGTGCGCCGGCGCGGACGACAACCGACCAGAAAGGGTGCCCGGTGCCCGATCAGTACGATCCCAACTCCGTCGCCAACGTCGACAAGTACGAGAAGGTCGGCGGAGCGTCGGCCGACACCTGGGCCGCCCTGGTCACCCACATCACCGGCTACCCGGTGCCGGACCGCGCCACCATCTTCGACAAGCTCCGCTCCGACCACGGCGGCAAGCTCTTCCGGATGGACATCAAGGAGCGCAGCCTCAGCCTGCTCGTCAAGGACTCCGGCTTCCTGCAGAACAAGGGCCAGGACTACGACATCTGGTTCTTCGACAGCGGCAAGAAGCGCTCCATCATGCAGGCCCGCATCGTCTTCGAGGGGCGGGTGAAGGCCGGTGAGGAGATCATCTTCGCCGGTACCGACTCCGACGACGTGAAGAACGTGGACGTCCGGGAAGGCAACGAGTTCACGGACTACAACAAAGACAAGATGAGCACCATCCCGCTCGCCCAGTACATGAACGGGCCGCGGGCGGCGCTCCTCGAGCTGCTGACGGGCGGCACGCAGAACGCACGCTTCAGCAACCTCGGTGTGGCCGAGGAAGCCGTGGTGGACCTGAACTCCTTCAACCAGACCGGCGACTCCTTCGACTTCGCGGCCAAGTTCTTCAAGGACCAGGCACCGGTGCTCAAGGACTGGGAGGACCGCTTCGGCCGGGAGGACGCCAGCTGGAAGGGTGAGGCTGCTGAGGTCTTCCGCAGCCTGCTGAAGAAGGTCCGCGAGAACTACGACGCCTATGTCGAGACCTTCAACTCCTCGGCCGGCACGGGGAACGAGACCGCGACGGGCAACACGGTGTACTCGCGCGCGCTGTCCCTGGGCCGCTCGTACCTCGTGGACGCAGCCAACACACTGCTGGCGGCATGGCTGGAGTGGGCCAAGTCCCCGTACTACGACCCGCACCGGGTGCTGCGCTACGTCCTGGACGACCTCGCCCAGTGGGTGGACACGGAGAACGTGGCCAAGACGGACATCAAGTCCTACACGAGCCGGTACATGACGACCGTCTCCCACAGCCCGCAGGGCGGCTTCTCCCAGGTGCACCCCGAGTACGGGGACCTCACCGACATCGCCAACTGGGCGAAGGTCGGCGACAAGGCGGTCGAGATCTGGAGCAAGGGCGTCGACGAACTCCTGGTCACCCCCGCCCGCGGGGTGCAGTCGACGCTGAACAACCACTTCCTGGACCTGGGCAAGGACTTCGCCGACAACGTACCCAAGCCGAAGTCGACCGGCACGGCCTCGGAGGAGTACGAGAAGAAGAAGCTCGAGGAGGAGAAGGAGGAGATCAAGCGGCAGAACGAGGAGAACAAGAAGTACCAGGACGAGCTGCGCGAGGAACAGAGAAAGCAGCGCGAAGAGGACAAGAAGTACCAGGACGAGCTGCGCGAGGAGCAGGAGCGGCAGCGCGAGGAAGACAAGAAGTACGCGGACGAGCTGCGCGAGGAACAGAACAAGCAGCGCGAAGAGGACAAGAAGTACCAGGACGAGCTGCGAGAGGAACAGCGGCGCGAACAGGAGGAGGCCAAGAACCTCCAGGACGAGCTGCGGAACGAGCAGAACCAGCAGCGCGACGAGGACAAGAAGTACGCGGACGAGCTGCGCGAGGAACAGCGACGGGAGCAGGAGGAGGCCAAGCGCGAGGCCGAGGAGCAGCAGAAGTCCATCGAGGAGAGCCTCGGCGGCATCAACGATCCCAACGCGCTCAACGAGCAGAACCTCAACGACCTGCTGAACATCCCGGTCACCGAGAGCAACGGCGACCTCGGCAACCTCAACAACCCGGGCGGCAACGGCGACCTGGACAACGTGATCACCGAGGAGCTCGGCAACCTCGGCGACGTGAACAACCAGCAGTCGTCCGCGGCATTCCCGCCCCCCGTCAGCCAGAACCTCGGCAACCTCGGCGGCCTGAACAACGGCCCGGGCGGCACGAAGAACGCCACCGACGCGGCCAACGAGGCGATCACCCAGGAGCTGGGCAACCTCGGTGGCCTGAACAGTGGCGAGCGGCCGAGCCTGGAGACCCCGACCGGGGGCAGTACGCAGCTCGGCGGCGGCGAGCTCACCACCGACTTCCCGGACGGCAGCAGCACGTCCTTCGACCCGGACAGCGGACTGCTCACCACCACGCACCCGGACGGCAGTGTCACGACGCAGGACCTGGGCGAGGGCATCCGCGTCACCAACCCGGACGGGTCGGTGACCTCGCTCGGCGACGACGGCAAGCTGACCACCACCTTCCCGGACGGCACCACCCAGGTCGTCGACCCGACGACCGGTCAGGCCGTCACCACCGACCCCGACGGCACCGTCACGACCGAGAACCTCGGCAACCTCGGCGGTCTCAACACGGGCAACGGCGGCCTCGGAGACCTCGGGGACCTCAACTCCCAGCTGCCCACCGACTCGATCGGTGACCTGGGCAACCTCGGTGACCTGAACAGTGGCGAGCGGCCGAGCCTGGAGACCCCGACCGGGGGCAGTACGCAGCTCGGCGGCGGCGAGCTCACCACCGACTTCCCGGACGGCAGCAGCACGTCCTTCGACCCGGACAGCGGACTGCTCACCACCACGAGCCCGGACGGCAGTGTCACGACGCAGGACCTGGGTGAAGGCATCCGCGTCACCAACCCGGACGGGTCGGTGACCTCGCTCGGCGACGACGGCAAGCTGACCACCACCTTCCCGGACGGTACGAAGCAGGTCGTCGACCCGGCGACCGGTCAGGCCGTCACCACCGACCCCGACGGCACCGTCACGACCGAGAACCTCGGCAACCTCGGCGATCTGAACACGGGCAACGGCGGTCTGGGCGACCTGGGCGACCTCTCGAGCCTGGACGGTCTGGAGACCCCGACGGGCGGGCAGACCGGGCTCGTCGACGGTGACTTCGCCACCATGTTCGCGGACGGTGGCTCGACCTCCTTCGATCCGGAGAGCGGGATGTTCACCAGTACCGCCGCGGACGGCTCCACCGTCGAGACAGACCTCACCCACGGGGC
This sequence comes from Streptomyces clavifer, assembly GCF_036345975.1. Taxonomy (NCBI): domain Bacteria; kingdom Bacillati; phylum Actinomycetota; class Actinomycetes; order Kitasatosporales; family Streptomycetaceae; genus Streptomyces; species Streptomyces clavifer. The sequence goes on from NZ_CP107793.1 coordinate 5,735,408, forward strand.
GAGGGTGAACAACCCCGACGGCTCCACGACGTTCCTGGACAACGGCAAGCTGACCACCACCTTCCCGGACGGCTCCACCCAGGTCATCGACCCGGACACCGGCGTCGCCACGGTCACCGACCCGCAGGGCAGGACCGAGACGGTGGACCTGAAGGACCTCAACCTGCCCGTCAGGACGGACAGCTCGGGCATCCTCGACGGGCTGGGCAGCCTCGGCGATCTCGGTGGCCTCGGCGGGGGTGGCGGCGGCGACGGCACCACCAGCCGCGACGTACCGTTCTCCGAGCTGGGCCTCGGCGGTGGCCAGGCGACCGCCGGTGCGTCCGGCGGCGGCATCCCGGGTGGCTCCGTGTCCCTGGACGGCATCGGCGCGAACGGAGTCGCCCCCCTCTCCGACAGTGTCACCGCGGGCGCGGGAAGCCCGCTCACCGCCGCCACGGGCGGCTCCGGGGGCACCCCCGGAGCGCCGGGAATGCCCGGCAGCCCCGGCATGCCGATGGGCGGCGGCATGGGCGGTATGGGCGGGGGCGGCGAGAAGGGGAACGGCGAGCGGGTGCGTTCCGTCCTGGTCGACGCGGCCGAGGAGAGCGAGCGCCGCAACCGTCGCCGGCGCAGCCCGTGGAACAGGCAGGAGGACAGCGACACCTTCCTGTCCCCGGCCTCCCGGGTGACGACCACCGGAGGCGACGCCCCCCAGGAGGAGGCGGATCAGAGCGGCAGGCCCGTCACGTCCGCCGACTACCTCGAGGAGGACGCGGACGTGTGGGGTACCGAGGAGGGCGGCACCCCGGCCGTCATCGGCCGGTGATCCGCGGCCGGTCGCGCCGCGCCGACGCGTGGAGACGCACACGACCCACCCCGGCTTCCGCAGCGGTGTCCACACCAGGCAAGATCATCGGAGTAGTCGACGGACCGGAGACCGTGACCGGACACACTGTCCGGACGCACGGGCGGCCGGATGTGCGGGAAGACCGACGGAGAAGGAGGGAGTGGGCGTGACGGAACCACTGGAGAAGCGCCTGGAGAAGGCCATGGTCGAACTGCAGGCGGCCCAGGAAGCGGTCGCGCGCACCGAGCGCGAGCTGCGGACCGCGTCGTTCACGGCGCTCTCCTCCGACCGCGCGGTCCGTGCCACCGCGGGCCCGCAGGGCGAGCTGAGCGGCATCGAGTTCCTGGAGAACAAGTACCGCGACATGTCTCCCCAGGAGCTGGCCGCCAGCGTCCTGGAGGCGGCCGGTGCGGCGCGCCTGAAGATGAACCGGCACGTGATGAAGGCGATGGCGCCCTTCACCGAGCCCAGCAGCAACGTTCCGGAGCTGAAGGGCTTCGAGATGGACTGGGAGCGCATCTTCGGCCCCGAGGTGCTGCGCGACGACGCCGAGGACACGGCACGCGGTGGCCAGGCCACTCCCGGCTGGCGGGACGCGATCGGCGAAGAGGGAGAGGACTGACGATGGGACAGCGGTACTACGTAGACCCGAATCGCATCGAGGCCCTGGCCAAGCAGCTGGAGGAGATCGGCACCCTGACCAGGAGCATGACCGAGGAGTTCCTCGACGAGCTGGCACCCACCGTGAGCTGGCCGGGCACGGAGGGCGAGTTCGCGGAGAAGGCCAAGCCGCAGGAGCAGAAGGAGCGGCAGACCACCAAGGACACCATGCTGTCCATCCGCGACGCGCTGGTGGGCATCACCGACGCCACGGTCGGGCAGGTCCGCATGATGAAGGACACCCGCGACCGCAACATCGAGAGCGTCGAGCAGGGCACCAACCGCATCAACACCGATGGACTCGACGGCCCGGGCGGGCATGGCCGCCGCTGACCTCCGCGCCGCAGGCCGCTCCCGCACCACGCCGGGAGCGGCCGCTCCGTCCTGCCCGCGCGGGCTCCGGGGCGGCACCCGATGAGCATCCAGGTCTCGCCCGAGGTCAACGCGATGATCTTCATCCTCACCGGGGAGAGGCTCATGGACGCCGACGAGGATCTCGCTTTCGAGAGCCGTCGGCCCTACTCCGGCCTGGGGCGAAAGCTGGACAGGCTGTCCTCGCTCATCGACAAGTCGGTCCACGACATCGGCGAGTCCATGCCGGACGACCTCGCCAAGTCGTACGGCAGGGCGATGGGCATGCTCATCGACGACGGCGGCAAGAACTACCTGCGCGACTTCGCCGAGCAGCTCGACAAGATCGCCGAAGGCCGGCGCAAGACCTCCATGGACATCATGGAGTCCAAGTGGCAGGTCATCGCCGAGATCATCCGGCTGCTCATCGAGATCGCCATCTACCTGGCGATGTCCTTCTTCACCGGTGGCGCCTCGGCCAGCCAGATCATGCTGGCCAAGATGCGCAGCCGGTTCTTCATCCTCACCACGCTCAGCCACCTGCTCCAGCGGCTGCATCTGGCACCCTCGCTGACCGAGGCGTTCGCCGAGGCGTTCACCACCTTCGCGGTGCGGCTGGCGATGATGAACTTCGCCCCGGACGGCCGCCGTCCCGACGGCATCGACTGGAGCGACATCGGCAAGGCCGCCGCGTTCGGCGCGGCGGCGGGGTTCCTCACCAGCGTCTTCGACCAGTTCGCGCGGAGCATCGTCAAGAGCTTCGACAACAACTTCCTGAAGAACGCCCCCGATCTCGACTTCAAGAACAACCCCAACCTCAAGAACAACCCGAACCTCGATCTCAACAACGGTCCCCAGCCCAAGCCGACCCCCGGACCGAATCCGAAGCCCGACCGCGACAACCTGCTCAACGACCGCCCCGACCCCACTCCGTACGGGAACGGGCCCAACCCCTCCAACAACCTGCCGGTCACGTTCCGGAACAACCCGCTCTCCTTCCGGAACAACACCGAGTTGTGGCGGAACAACCAGATCCTGCGCTTCAACGCCGACCGGCCCGGTGCGCTGGCCGGGCACTACGGGCTCAAGGGCGTCACCGACTTCCTCGCCGCCGGCTCCGGCGAGGCGCTCGCGGAGATCCTGATCAAGGGCGCGTTCGACGGTGACTGGTCCACCAGCTGGTCCACCTTCGTCGGGGCGGGCATCAGCAGCCAGGTCGAGGCCACGCTCAGCGACACCGCTGTGAACAGTGCCGCCGAACTGCGCCACGCCATCGACAAGCTGCGCCACCAGCCGCCCACCGTGTCCGGCGGCGCGGGCGCCGGTGACTCGGACGGCTCCTCGCGCTCCGGCGACGGTCCGGGGCGCGCCGACGGGCCCTCGGGCAGGGACACCACGGGCGGTGACGGCCCCGCGCTCTCCTCGCCCCCGCCGGTCGCGCAGACCGTCGGGCAGGGGAACGCCAGCGGCAGCCAGTCGGCCCCGCCCCACCTCTCCGAGAGCCCGCCGCCGTACCTCTCCGAGAACCCGCCGCCGTACACGAGCCTGGACCCGCCGCCGTACTCACCGGGCCCGCTGCCCGCGACCGCCGCCGAGAACGCGCTGTGGCAGCAGGTCCACCAGGGCTCTGGCGAGGTCCGTGAGCAGGCGCTGCGTGACCTTGCCGCCCTGCGCGGAGCCCAGCCGCCCGGCAGCGCCGAGATCGGTGTCCGCGACAGCCTGCACAGCAACCTGTCGCAGGTGCCCGAGGTCCGTGTGGTGCCCGCCGGGAACAGCCCCGCGACCCAGGTCGACACGGACGAGGTCCGCCGCGCCCTCGACGCCTTCGGCACCCAGGTCACGGTGGACGCCCCGATCGCGGTGGGCGCCGCCGGGACGGGGGGCGGCCCGGTCACGGTGGACGCCTCGAACACGGGGGGCAGTCCGGTCGCGGAGGGCGCCTCGAACACCGGGGGCAGCCCGGCCACGGGAGGCAGTCCGGCCACGGGGGGCAGTCCGGCCACGGGAGGCACGGGCACCTCCGGCAACAGCCACGCCTCGACCACGGGCAACCCCGCCGCCGGCCCCACCGGAAACGACGCCGATCCGGTGGTGGAAGACGGCCCGGACGCACCGGTGCAGGATGCGGTCGGTGGGCAGGGTGCCGCGCCCGTGACGACCCCCGAGAGCGGTGCCGCAGGTGGACCGGCCGACTCCGCTGCGGTGTCCCCGGAGAGCAACGTCCAGGGGGCTCCGGAGGGCACTGCCCAGGGTTCCCCGGAGAGCAACGCCGATGGCGCTCCGGAGAGCAACGTCCAGGGATCTCCGCAGAACAACGTCCAGGGATCTCCGGAGGAAGCGAGCGGGCAGGACGACCGTGCGACTGCGGTGCCGGGCCAGGGGAACGGTGCTCCCGTCGCCACGGGCGGCAGCTCTGCCACCTCCGCCGCGCCCGGCACGGGGAGCGGAGCCCGGCCGGGTGGCGTCCCCACCGCCGGAGGTGCCCAGGCGGCCCCCTCCAGCACCACCTCCCCCCAGGGCACCCGTGCCCCGGAGGGCTCGGCTCCGGTGGACGGCTCCTCCACCGTCACGGACGGCCCCGCGCAGACCACCCTCACTCCGGAGGCCGTGGACGCGTCCGGGACCGACGTCACCCCGGACTCGGGAGGCGGCGTCCGGGCCCCGGTCATCGACACCACCGTCGACATACCCACGGTCGACACCACCACTGCTCCGACCACCGGCCCCGTTACCGGTCCGGCCGTCGACACCGCCGCCGCTCCGCCGAAGGTGAGCACCACCGGTTCGTTCGCCGGCACGGACGACGGACGTGTTGTCGGCGGCCCGACCGATGTGAAGTCCGAGTCCGCGCCCTTCGGGAACCCCGAGTCCACCCCTGCGCAGCCCCTGACGATCGTGGTGTCGGAGCTGCCGCCGCCGGGGGAGGGGTCGCGCGAGGCGGCCGAGCTGCTGGACGGGGCCGGGACCGACCGGGCCGTGGTGCTCGGACCGGCGGTCACGCCGGACGGGGCAGGACGCCCGGTACGTGCCGCGGTCGAGCTGACCCGCGAGGGGCCGGGCGCCCCGGTCCAGGTCCGCCCGCTCACCGGACCGGCGCCCGCCGCGACGGCTGACGGCACCACCGGTACCACCACGGACACCGCGTTCCCCGGCGCGGACGTGCTGCTGCCGCTCGCGGACGCCCTCGGCCCGATGTCCCGGCCCGCCACGCAGAGCACCGCGACGGCCGACAGCGACCCGTTCACCACCTCCAAGGACACACCTCCGTCGGCGGCGCTCCCGGAGAAGCCGGCTCCCGTACGCAGCACTGGAGCCGGTCCGGACTCCACCGCAACCGCCGTATTCGCCCCGGACAAGCTCGCGACCCTGTCGCGCCCCTGGACCGAGACGGCCGCCGACGTGTACCTGGAGTCGGACAAGGGGGACAGGAGCGACGACGGGACCGGCGGGCAGGTCCCCGGCCCCGGCGCGGGACACGGCTCCGGAACCGGAGGCATCACTCCGCCCCCGCCCGCGCCGGACAGCTCTCCCACGACGCCGTCCGTGCCCCTTCCCACGCCGTCCGCCCGGATCGTCATACGCCCCGCCGACGGCGGTGCCACCGACGGCTCCCGGCGGCTGTGGGCCGAGCCTGTCGTCCTCACCCTGGACGGCCTCACGGTGCCCCTCAGCCAGGTGCGGCGCCTGGTGCCGGATGCGACGGTGCAGCCCCCGCCGGGCCGCGCCGTCCACACGCTGACCATCTCGCAGGACCCGGCGGAGGACGGTACGGCCCGTGAAGCGGGGCGTCGGGCGTTGATCGGTCTGGACACCTTCCGCGGCGTACGCACCGTGTCCACGCCCGGCTCACCCGCCCTGTCGCCGTCGGCGAAGCCGGTCGCTGGTACCGAAGGGACGCCCAGCACCACCCGCACGGTCTTCACCGGCCCGGCGGCCCCGCTCCCCGGCGCAGACACCGACCGTGGTGCCGACTACGTGGTGGCACACGCCACCGAGCGCACCGTCACGCTCGGCACCGACGACGCGGCGCGGCCCAGCGTGAAGGTCAGCGGTGTGCAGCTCGGCGAGATCCTCAAGTCATGGGCGGTGGAAGGCGATCAGGACCGTCCCCTGGTGCTGTACTCCTGCAAGACCGGACGGCAGCCGCAGATCGCGGGCCTGTCGGTCGCGCAGCATGTGGCGAACCGCACCGGGCGCCCGGTGTACGCGCCGACCACCGAGGTGGGAACGGCCCGCGACCGGGACGGCAACGTCCGCGCGGTGCTCACCGAGGGTGCGGACGGCCCGGGGCGGTGGCAGCTGTTCACCCCGGAGCCCAGTGGCGGGGACCTGGACCAGTCGGCGCGCGATGCCGGTCTGCACGCGGGTCCCGGCCCCGCCGACGTGTTCGCCCGCGCCCGCACCCTCCAGCAGATCCGCACGCTGCGCGGCGCTCTCGGCCCGGACGCGGAGCAGCGCCCGGAGAACCGGGAGCTGCTCGCCGGGCTCGCCCATGTGGACGGTCTGCGCTGGCTGAGCACGGACAGCGCAGCCCGGTACGGCGACGGCCGCATGACCCCGGACCTGCTGCGCCGGATGACCACCGACTGGCTCTCCGCCACCGGCGCCACGGCGGCCGACCCGTCCGTGGATCCCACCCCGGAGCAGTACACGGCGTTCCTGCGCGCGGCGGCCGCGCTGCGGGCCGGTGCCGGCCCCGACACCACGCTCGACGAACTGCTGCCCCCGCCGCCCCCCGTGCTGTCCCCGACCACCCCGGTCACTCGGGACGACGTGCGCGGACTCGCGTACGCGCCGGCGGCGGGCATCGCCTGGTCGTTGTCGAGTGCGCCGCTGCCGCTGTCCGAGCTGGCCCTCAGCCCCGAGGACACCGCCGAGCTGGCCCGCCGCCTGCACGACCCGGCGCCCACGACCACCGGACACGAGGTACAGCCGACGCCCGAGCCGCTCGGGGTCGGTGAGGTCGATTCGTACTCGGCGCGTCATACGTACGGGATGCGGGAGAAGTCTTTCAAGGAGTTCCGCGATCTGGCGTGGGACAGCAATACGGTCATTGATGTGCGTCCGACGAATCCGCTGGCTCCGAAGTGGATCGAGGCGGGGGCGGTGCCCAAGCCGCCGGAGATCAAGGCGAAGACGGTCAACGAGGTTGATGTCTTTCTGGGTGCTGATCCGGCGAACGTCGGGTTGGTCGGTTATTTCAAGCCGGTGCTCGTTGATGTGGACAGTGTTCCGGTGGGTGAGCGGGACAGGGTTCTGTCGCGTTTCAATCAGCGGTTGACGGAGTTTCACGAGCTGGCCGGGAAGATGGCCGGGTTCGAGGCGGACAATCGTTTTGTCGTCCGTGACGGTGTGGTGTTCGAGGTGGGTGAGGGCGGTGGGCGGCGTCCGCTCACCGGTGACAATGACGTGTTCGACATCACCACGCCTGACGGGACGCGGGTCGAGCCTTCGGCGCATGATGCGTTGATCAGCAGGATGCGGGCGAAGGACATGGCCGTGACGCACGGCGCGCACATGTTCTGGAATCCGCCGACGGCTTTCGACAAGTCGATTTTCGACAAGATCGTCGGTTCTCATCGGGGCCCCGACGGTGAGCCGTTGCTCCGCTTCCGTCGCGAGAGCAACAACGCCGAGCTCACCTGGACCGAGCCGCTCGGGGTCGGTGAGGTCGATTCGTACGCGGCGCGTCATACGTACGGGATGCGGGAGAAGTCTTTCAAGGAGTTCCGCGATCTGGCGTGGGACAGCAATACGGTCATTGATGTGCGTCCGACGAATCCGCTGGCTCCGAAGTGGATCGAGGCGGGGGCGTTGCCCAAGCCGCCGGAGATCAAGGCGAAGACGGTCAACGAGGTTGATGTCTTTCTGGGTGCTGATCCGGCGAACGTCGGGTTGGTCGGTTATTTCAAGCCGGTGCTTGCTGATGTGGACGGTATTCCGGTGGGTGAGCGGGACAGGGTTCTGTCGCGTTTCAATCAGCGGTTGACGGAGTTTCACGAGCTGGCCGGGAAGATGGCCGGGTTCGAGGCGGACAATCGTTTTGTCGTCCGTGACGGTGTGGTGTTCGAGGTGGGTGAGGGCGGTGGGCGGCGTCCGCTCACCGGTGACAATGACGTGTTCGACATCACCACGCCTGACGGGACGCGGGTCGAGCCTTCGGCGCATGATGCGTTGATCAGCAGGATGCGGGCGAAGGACATGGCCGTGACGCACGGCGCACACATGTTCTGGAATCCGCCGACGGCTTTCGACAAGTCGATTTTCGACAAGATCGTCGGTTCTCATCGGGGCCCCGACGGTGAGCCGTTGCTCCGTTTCCGTCGCGAGAGCAAGAACGCCCTGCTCACCTGGACCGGGCCGTCCGCACCACCTCCCGGCCTGCCCGCGACCGCGTTGGTCTCGCAGGAGGACGTGCGCGGACTCTCCTACGCGCCGTCCGCGGAAGTGGCCTGGTCGTTGTCGAGTGCGCCGCTGCCGCTGTCCGAGCTGGCCCTCAGCCCCGAGGACACCGCCGAACTGGCCCGCCGCAGGCCCGATCTGGTCCCGTCCGTGCAGAGCCGGCCGGAAAGCCTCGCCGAGAGCATGGTCCTGCTCAGCAAGGGCAAGGGCCCAGTGACGGTGCCCGACCCGACGGACCTCGTCCGGGCGGACGGTCTCACTTTCCGCCGGATAGCTGCCCGCGGCGACGGGAACTGCCTCTTCCGGGCGATTCTCGACAGCGCGCGCGGCCGGGACGTGCCGCCCGCCTGGGCCGCGCGGAACATCGCCGGGCTGCGCGGTCTGGTGCGGGACCGCGTCACCGGTACGGAGCTGGGGGCCGTCGCCGACACCGCCGTACCGGACCCGGTGTTCAGCGTGGTGGACGACCTGCGTATGCGCGCCCTGGCGGGCGTGGACAGCGTGGACAACGAGGAGGAACACCAGAGGATCACCGAGGAGTGGAACCGCGTCGCACGGGAGGTCGTCACCGAAGGCAATGCCGACCGGTGGCAGCAGATCATCGCCGACAGCGACTATCCGCAGCTCGCCCAGGTGGCGCCCACCCCCGCCGACGCCCGGCGGCTCGGCGGGCGCGGCCTGCTCGCCGCCGCCGCGGAACGCCCCGGTCTGTGGTCGTCCCCCTTCGCCGACCTGCTCCCGGACGTGCTGGCGCACACCCTCGACCTCGATCTGCGCCTCGTGCGACCCCACCCGCAGTCGGCGGACGCGCTCCTCGTCAACCAGTTGCATCCGGGCGGCACCAGCGGCACCCTGCACCTGGCCTACAACGGAACCGACCACTACGACGCACTGGTGCCCACCACGGAGCCGGTCCCGGACCCCACCACCGGGCCGCCGCCCGTCTCCCAGGACCCGGAGGAATCCGACCCCTTCGGGGAATGGCTGCGCGGCATGGGCGGCATCAGCGACGTGTACGGGCCCGATGCCGCCGACGAGACCCCCGACCGGGGTGACCCGGTACCGCTGGAGACCCAGCTCGAACGGCACCGCCCGGCACGGCTGCTGACCGGCCAGGACGCCCGCCCGCCCGGCCCCGTGCCACGCACGGTCACCTTCGAGGACGGCAGCCGGCTGCCCACCGTCCTGATCGACCCGGGCGCCGATCCGGACGACGGAGCGCCGGGCGGCCGGGCGGACCTGACCCCGCGGACCGGGCGGACCGGACTCTTCACGGGCCCCGGCCTCCTCACGCTGCGCTCGCCCGAGCAGGTGGCCCAGGAGATCATCGGCAAGCTGCCCAAGAAGCTGCGCGCCCAGTTCGACGAGGCGGAGCTGCTGCGCCTGCTGACCCATCAGCCCGCCGCCTTCACCGCCCCGCGCGGCGCCCGCCTCGTGGGCCGGGAGAAGTCCGGGGTCGGCCATGAGATGACGGTCGAGGCCGTCCCGTACCACCGCTGGGAGCGCTTCTCCGACGTCAACGGCGGTACCACCCGCCTGGACACCATGCGGCGTGGCCAGGCGGGTACCGGCGGTGGGCGCAGTGTCGGCTTCGGGCGCCGGATCGCCGCCGGGCTGAGCATGGGCCCACCGCTGAACTGGCTGTTGAAGATCGGGCTCTCGCTCGGCTGGACCCGCAGGACCGACTACACCCAGGGCACCCAGGCGTACAACCAGTCCGAGTACCGGGCCGTGGAGGGCTCGCACCTGCACCTGGACGACGTCTTCTACCGGGTACGCGTGGAGCGGGTCACCGAGGCGCCGAAGACCGACGGCCGGGGCACGGAGCCCGGCACACCCGCGCCGGGTCTCCGCTGGCAGCGCACGGCGGTGCACAACGACGAGTTCGCCATGCGGGACGGGCTGAGCTGGCGGCTGCCGTCCGACTTCACCCTGCCCTTCAAGGGGCCCCGGCGGGCGCCGCAGACGCTCACCTTCCCGGACGGGGTCGAGCCGCGGGCCACCGATGTCACCGGGCTGCACCTCCTGGACCCACCGGAGGACCTGGCACTCGCCCTCTCCGGCGCGCGGCCCGGCAGCTCGGCGCACCGCACCCTGGTCTCGTATGTCCGGCCGGGCCGGGTCCTGGCCCTGTTCGGGCGGCTCTCCGGTCCGGTCAGCGGGCCTGAACTGACCCGGGGCAGCGGCCAGCACCCGCTGGGGCACCTGGTCGTGGAGCGGTCGACCCCGCACCGGGCCACCCTGGTCACCGAGTCCGTCAAGGCGGAGATACGCGACCTCACCCAGACCACGTACCAGAACGAGCGGGGCCACGTCCGCGACACCCGCTTCGGCATCCAGGTCACCTCCGGGCCGAACTACACCGTCCCCGGCCTGGAGACGGACATACGCATCCAGGGCGGCCCCTTGGTCCGCGCGGACTTCAGTGCCGGACGGGGGCACTACCTCGGTACGGATGCCGCCCGCAAGACCACCGGCCGCGTTCGCAACCACCCGGTCGCGCTCTACCGGGTGGAGCGCACCCTGATGGTGCGCATGGCCGGCGAGCCGCGGTCCGCGGTCCGTCCGGTCCGCGTGGTGAGCCTGGACTGGATCTCGACCCAGGACGCGCGCCGGCTCGCCGGCTGGGACAGCCGCACCCCCGGACAGGCGGGTCCGAATCCGGACGCCGAACCGCCGGTGCCGTGGTACCTCACGCAGGAGGACCCGGTCCACCTGAGCGGCCAGGTCCGTGCCGAGGGCTTCCTCCCGGAACGCCCGCAGAACCCGGTCACGACCGGGAGCCAGGACCAGAGCCGGATCCAGCCCCTGCCTCAGCCCCAGGACCAGCCGAAGGACCAGAGCCGGGACCAGGTCCAGGACGGCGGGCCCGCCCTCCAGGGTCCCGCTCCCGGTCCCGCTCCCCAGGACCCCATGCGGGCCTTCGCGGACAGCGTCCTGGACACCCTCCACCACTCGTACCCGTCGTTGTTCGTCCCGCCGTTGATGCTGCGGCACCCCCGGCTGGCCAAGTTCTGGTACGGCGACGGGCGGATGCGGACCGCGCTGCACAACGACCGTCAGGTCCGCGAGGCGCTGAACCGGCCGAGCCTGGCCCAGAGCCTGGACGACCTGACCACCACCGGGGTGCCCGTCACCCTCACCGAGGACGGCAAGGTGCGCCGCGGCCACCACACCCTGATCCTCCGGGCACGGCTCACCGACCGCCGGTTCGAGACCACCATGAGCGAGCGTTCGCTGCGCAACGCGGTGATCGGTACCGAGATCTCAGGGCAGGGCCAGCAGGCGTCCAGCACCCTCTCCGCAGGTGTCGAGCTGGGCATCTCGCCGCGTGACCACGACAAGGTGCCCGAGGTCGGGCTGCCGCGCCGTGCCGGCAACGTGTCCGTCGGCGCGCGTTACGCGCTCACCGACCAGAAGGCCACCCGCAGCACGGTCGCGGTCGCCCACGACAACCTGACGTTCCAGAACGGCGCCGACCTCTACAGCTACCGGGTGGAGCTCGGCGCGACCTTCGAGGGCCACCGCCGCCCGCGCGGCTGGGCCCGGCTCGCCACGGTCGGCCTGCTCGGTGCGGGCATGTTCGTCAGCAAGGTCGAGGAACGCCCGCTGTTCGCCCGCGGGAGCGAGACGGTGGGCCGGGTGGAACTGGCCGTACCCGCGGCACACGGATCCGACCGGCACGCCCCCGCCGACCCGCCGCCCACCGGGCCGGCACCCGTACCTGCGCCCGCCACACAGCTGCTCACCGCGACCGTCGCGGACCAGCTCCTGGACGGCACGACGCCGTCGCCGAGGACGGGCCCGGCAGACCGGCTCCTCACCAAGAAGCTGCTGAGCTCCCCCCACGTGGTGCTCAGCACCGAGGGCGGCCGGGAGCGCCAGCAGCTCATGCAGGACACGGCGGACCGTGCCTCGGGTACCTCCTGGCACGTCAGCGCGCCCGGCGCCCCGGTACGCACCGCCATACGCCGTGCGATGGCGAACCTCGGTGTGGCCGGGCAACTCGGCCAGTACCTAGGCCCGTTCGGCTCCCGGGTCACCGGACTCAACGGCGCGGGGCCTCTCCGGACCCACTACCTGAAGGCCGCGATCCGCGGCGAACTGCAGAACCTGCGGGTCAAGAGCGACCCGAAGCCGGCCAGCTTCGAGGCCACCATCGGCAACGAGCACCGGATCGCCGGCAGCGCGAGCACCGTCTCGCGCAGCACTCTCGGTCTCCAGGGTGCCTACATGCCGCTCCAGCAGGCCCCGGGCGGGCAGGACCCGAACCAGCAGGCGGTCGTCGGCACCTACTCGAACGCCCTGCAGTACGCCTGGGGCAAGGGCCGCGGTGTCTCGCAGACCCTCACCCGGGGGCGCAACACCACCCTCACCTTCGCCGGGCGCATGTATCTCGTGGTCGCCGACGCCGCCGAGACGATCGCGGTGCGGGACCGCTGGACGGCCGCGATGGGCACGGTGGGCACCCGTGCCGGCACCCGGGTCAGCTCCGCGGCCGGGCGGCTCTCCGAAGGTCTCGGCCGCCGTCTCGCCCCGCGCGGGGCCGCCGCCTCACTGCAGCGGATCCGCGACGCGGTGATGTTCCACCTGCCCATGCAGGACGTCATCGAGGCCGGCCTCGCCCCGGACGGCCTGGCCACCACCACCCCGCGCAACCTCGGCGGAGGCTACCGTGTGCCCCCCTTCCTGCGAGGCCGCCGCTTCCCCACCCACCCCAGCGGCCAGCTCGACGCGAGCCCGGCAGTGCCCCAACTGATGGAGCGGATGCGGAAGATCGGGGTGCCCTCCCACGACCGGGAGCAGGTCCTCCAGCGGCTGTCCCCGGACTTCCTCCGCTCCCACGTGCACGAGCTGACGACCGGTGGGATGACTCTCCCGGTCCACTACCGCACCTGGCGCAGCCCGCACCGTCTGCCGGTCGGGGGCAGCCCCGGACAGGTCCTGTTCAAGCTGACCCCGATCACCACCACCGTGGAGCGGGTGCGCACCGGATTCGAGCTGGAGGACTACCGCAACACCGCCCGCGACGACTCCGGCACCGTCTCCCAGGACCGCGGCGCCGACCTGACGTTCAGCGCCGGCCAGCGCGCGGCGGACAGCGGTGTCCTGATCGCCAATCCCTCCCTCCAGGGCACTGCGGCGAAACTGCGTGCGAGCAACCGGACCGAGACCGCCGGCAGTACCGCGATGCCGAACATCGCCACCACCCAGACGCACGCCGAGATCGTCACCGGGTACACGCTGACCGTCACCATGACGGACGCGTCCGGCGACCCGCTCGCCCCCCGCGCCGTCACGCCGGTCGGCAGCCTCAACGAGATCCTCCCGACCAACCTGCTCACCCCGGACGGCGACGGCGCCGACCACGCGCTCACCGAGCAGGACGTGCCGGAACCCCGACGCGCGGTGCAGATGCTGACAGCCGACCAGGCCCGCCCGGAGGGCATCGCCGCCTGGCGTGCCTCCACTACCGGCGGTGCCAGCACCGGCACAGGTGCCCCGGACGTGCTGCCCTTCGACGACCGGATCGGCTCCGGCATCCTCGCCGTGGACATCCGCGGCGCGGCCAACGTGCAGGACGCCCTGACCCTCGCCACCGCGCGCGCCGACGGCCTCGGCGACGGTGACCTCGGCCAGCGGCACACGGGGACCACACTCGCCGCACGCGTACGCATGGCCCGCCACACCCCGCTCACCCGCCTCGGCACCGCCCCCGGCCAGGCCCAGCAGGAGGCCACCAGCCAGGTCGGCCTGACCTCCGGCTTCCTCGAGGCCCTCGGCGCGAACGGCTCACCGCTGCCGACGCAGGCCTCCGCCCGCCTCTTCGGACAGTTCCACACCGCCGACTCCCGCCTCTACGCGAAGATGCACCGCAACGGGGCCCGCCTGCTCGCCGTGGAGAACAAGCCGCGCATGGAGGCCATGCAGCGGTCGAAGACCTCCGACGCGTCGGAGGCGGGCATCACCGACAACGTCGAAGGGGCCGCGGGTACGGCGCCGCTGGCGGGCAACAGCAACGCCGGTATGACCAATCCGGGTGCCACGGTCCCGATCGCGGGCTCCAACGACGGCATCACGGCCAAGAGCACCGCCGACACCACTCTGGGAACCCACCTCAAGGTGGTCACCGACCGCAGCATGCTCTTCGCGCTTCCGGTGAGCTGGCTGTCGGTGGCCGAGGTGGACCACCGGCTCACCGACAGCCGTCCGCTGCGCGCGCTCGGCAACGCCGCACGCGGCCCGCGTGCCGTCGAGGCCGAGACCACCGCCCTCGTCTGGCTGCGCGAGGACATCGCCCGCGAGTACGGCCTCCTGGACGACTCCACCTTCCCCGCCGAGGCCGTCAAGGCCTGGGACGACCTCGCCAAGGCGGTGGGCGACCTCGCCAAGGCCGAGAGCGGCTACTACGACGCCCGCGCGCGTGCCCGGGAGACATGGCTCGACCTGAGCGCGGAGGAACAGGCCGCGCTCGGCGACGGCGACCCCGACCGGGCGAAGCCGCCGCAGGGGGACGCCGCCCCGTCCCCGTCCGTGGTCGCCTGGCAGGCCGCCCGTGACGAGGTCGACCGCTGGAAGCAGCGCACCGACGCCGCGGCCTCCGACCACCACCGGCTGCACCTCGCCGCTGCCCGCCTCACCGCCCACCACCAGGGTTCCGCCTCGGTCACGGTGCCGGACCGGCCGCAGGAGTACACGACGCCGGAATGGCGGTCCGAGGCGCCCGCGCCGTACACGATCAGCGACGGCACCCCCACTGCCCCGCGCACCCTCACCTCGCCGGACGGCGCCACGGTGCGCGAGGTGCACGACATGCCGCACGACGGTGCGTCGTTCTTCCACGCGCTGCTCGCCGCCGCCCAGGACCGGGGCCGGCTGTCCTACCTGCTCGGCACCGACCTCGCCGACCGCTTCATGGGTGACCCGGCCGACCCCGCGGTCACCGCCGAGGCCATCGACGCCGCCCGCGAACGCCTCGCCTGGGCGCTCGGGGAGGACAGCAACAAGGACCTGCTCGACGCCCTCGCCATGGATGCCGCGGACACCTTCACCCAGGACGAACTCGACGAGGCGGGAGTGAAGCTCAGTCCGGCCCAGCAGGCCGAGTTCGACGCGTTCGGCCGCCTCCCGCAGAACTTCTGGCCGGCCTCCGGGCAGCGGGTGGCACTCGCCCTGGTGGCCCTGTCCCGCCCGTTCGCGAGCGAGCCGCGGCCGGACGGCACACCGGTCCCGGACGGCGAACCGGCCCCGCCCGAGCGCCGCGCCGGCGACCACGGCGGCGCCGACCTGCTGCCCGCCCTCGCCGCGCGGGTCCTCGGTACCCCGCTCACCGTGGTGACCGGTGAGGGACGCGAGCAGCTCTTCCTCCCGCACGGCAGCGACCCGGCCGCCGTCGACCCCGTGGGCGATCCGGTCCTCTTCGCCGCCGACGGCTTCTTCCACGCCGCTCTTCCGCCCGGCACCCCGCCTCCGGTCGCCACCCCGCTGCCGGCCCCGGCCATCGCGGCCGCATCCGGCACGGACACCGGGACCTCCGGCGACACCACGCGCACGGCGCAGCAGCCGCCCGCGCACCGCAGTCACACCAACCCGCCCTGGATGCCGCCCACCGACAGCACCGGACCGCGCTACCGCCTCGACCGCGACGGTGTCCTCACCGCACCCGACCGCGCCACCTACACCCAGGGCACCCCCACTGGCCGAGGCAACGGCTTCTTCGGTGCGCTCTCCACGGTCCTGAACCAGGCCGCCGAGCAGCCCGGACTCGCCGGCGCCGAGGCCGCACGGCTGCGCATGCGCGCCGCAGCCACGCCCGCCCAGCTGATGCGCCTGAACGGACTTCCCGGCGACCCGTCCGAGCGCGGCTCCCTCTTCACGCCTCCGCCTCTCCGCCACCGCCCCGGCGCGCCCGCGCCGACCGCGGACGCCCGCGAAAGCCACCTGCGCCGCCACCTCACCGAGGCCCCGTGGGGGCCCGGGGCCGACCGTGCGGTGGCCGAGTGGGCAGCCGCCGCGACCGGTGCCACCGTCACCCTGATCGAGGAGAACGGCACCGCCCACACCTATCCCGGTCCGTCGGCCGACTCCGCCCACCTCCGGCTCCGCCGTCGCGGCGGCGACTTCGTCCCACTGACCCAGCGCACTCCGGCCCCCGAGGCGGTGGCGCCGCAGAGGCGGGACACTCCTCCGCCTCCGCCCGCGCCGGAGCAGGACGCGGCTGTGGTGCTTCCGCCTCCGCCCGCGCCGGAGCAGGACGCGGCCGTGGTGCTTCCGCCTCCGCCTGCTCCGGAGTTGGGCGTGGAGGACGCGGCTGTGGTGCTTCCGCCTCCGCCCGCGCCGGAGCAGGACGCGGCCGTGGTGCTTCCGCCTCCGCCTGCTCCGGAGTTGGATGTGGAGGACGCGGCCGCCGTACCGCTGCCCGCGTCCCCGACGGGCAGCGACCTCCCGGGGCTCGAGGGCGAGGAAGAGGCGTACGAACTCAGCACGCTGTCCGGTGCCGATGCCGAGGGGATCAAGGCGACGGACACGGCAGAGGCCGGACCGCTCCTCCTGCCGCCGTCCGCGCGATCCCGGCGCTCCGAGGCCGAGGCGCTGGCGCAGTTCCGCTTCACCGACGACACGAGCGACACCGACAGTGACGGCGAGAGTGAGGACGGCGCACCGGACACCGCACACGAGGCCTGGCTCGACCTCCTCTTCGGGCCCGCGGCCAGGCACGACTACTCGCACGAGACGCTCGTCGACACGGCTTCGTCGCTGCGGGACCTCGCGCGGGACCACGCGGATCCGTCGTTCGTGGCCACCGGCGTGCTCGACGAACTGCACGACCTGACCAGGCAGGTGCTGGGCCTCGGCCCGGACACCGAGGTGCACGCGCGGCACCTGCTGCTCCTCGGCTCCCTGGCCCTGAGCGCATCGCCCGACGAACTGGCCGACGCCCGCGCCCTCACGTCGTACCTGACGCGCCACGACGCGGCCCTGGGCCGGGGCACCCGGCTGGTGGCGGAGGACGGTACCGGGCGCAACTGGACCGGCACCGGGGGCCAGGCGCCGCCGCTGAACTCCTACGCGATGCAGAGCGAGGACGGCGGCCTGGTCACCTGGACCGCGCCCTGGTCGGATCCCTACGTCGTCCTCGCCCAGGAGAGCGCGGACTCCGTCCAGCTGGTCACGCCCCGGGGCAGGCTCACCCTGGACGACCCCGGTGAGTTCGCCCGGCTCCTCGCGCGGGACCCGGCGCGGCACCCGGGAGCCGATGTCGTCCTGGCCTTCCCCCATGACGACATCGCGTTCCTGGCGCGGCACGTCGCCGACCTGACCGGCTCCAGGGTCTGGTACTCGGAGCACGGCCCCCGCCCGTCCACGGACTGGCGTTCCGGCACCGACCACATCACCGTGGGGTCCGTCCCCGGCGGGCCCGGCACGGCGTGGACGTCCGTCGGGCCGCACCAGGACGACGACAGCGAAGGGGACGTCGCCGACATCGTCGACCTGTACGAGGACGGCTCCGAGCACGCCGAAGGGGCCGACGCACGCCGGCCCAAGCACCTGACCACGACGGACTACGGCGTCGTGGACCACCGCGGCGACGGTGTGCTCTTCCGGAAGCCCGGAGCGATCCGGGGCGCCTGGCAGACCCCGAGGATCCTGGAGGTCACGGAGGACGCCCCCGAACTCGCCATGTCCGTCCAGGACCACCGCGAGACGCCGGCCACCGAGCGGCCCGCCCTGCGGATCTCGTCGGACCGCACACTCGCGGTCGAGGACGGTGCGTACGGGCAGCAGGTCTTCGCGACGGCCGAGGCGGTCGCCCGCGCCTCCGCCGACCTGGCGCGTTCGGGCCTCGCCGTGCGGCTGCGGACCGACGAGGACCTGAGCATCCTCCTGCCCACCCCCGACGGGAACAGCAAGCAGCTGTTCCGTGTGACACCCGTCTTCCTGACCCGGTCGGGCCAGTCCACCGAGGAGGTCTGCAGGGACTTCGCCGACATGCTGGCCGACAACTCCCGCACGTCGCACATGGTCTTCCGCAACCCCCGCAGCGGCCTGGTGGTCACCGCACCGGTCAACGCCTCCGACGGGGTGGAGGTCACCGGGACGCACCACCTCGCCGACGCCCTGAGCCAGGTCGCGGACGGCGACGTGTCACCGGACACGGCGGATCCGGCGTGGGCGGCCTCCTTCGTCCGCCGGGACGACCGGCCCACCGGCGGCGACGACGGTCCGCTGCCCGGCCGCGCGTACGGCAGCGCGCTCAGCCTCGCCCAGCAGGTCGACCCGCGCCGTGACGTCCTGTCGGACGCCGCGAGCCGGATCGGCGTCAACGAGCACGCCTGGGCCGGTGTCGGCGAGGGCTACGTCGTCCAGTCCGTCGCGGCGGCCGGCGCCCAGGGGCAGCCGAGCCTGGAGCACAACTACGCCAAGCCGCAGACCGCCGCCAGCCGCGCGCACTTCGGCTACCACTTCGCCACCGTGGTCCTGGCCAGCGAGGACGGCAGCCACCAGATCTCCCTGGAGAACCACGCCCGGGCCTCGCAGCGCAACCAGCGGCACCGCAGGGCGGTCACGGCGAACCTGAGCGAGCACGGCCTGGACGATCTGCGGGAGATCGTGTCGCAACTGCGCGAGGAGATCGAGCGACGGCAGGGAACCGACACCGACGAGCACCTCACCGAGCTGCGCGGACACCTCGACCTCGCCCTGGCCCTGGTGAGGGCGAAGCAGGCCCAGGCGGAGATGCGCGCGGCCGCCCCCGGCTCACCCGAGCGCGCCGCGGCCGAGCGGACGCTGGAGGGCGCCACCCGCGCCGCCGCGTCCCGCGTCGGACAGCTCGAACGCGTCATTCAGGGCAAGCACCAGTGGTACATGCGGATGTACTCGCAGCGGCCGGGCGAATCGGCCCACGACACCAACGCGGAACTGCTGGACGACAAGCCCTCGGCCGAAGCCAATCCGCTCACCGCGGTCGTGCTCCGCGGCCAGCACGCCCCGCCGGCGTCCATCTCCTTCCCCAAGGGCGCCCAGCAGACGCCCGACAGTGCGACGCACTCCCTGCGGCACCTGGCCAAGGTGGTGGCCAGGACGGCGATGTGGAACGCCGGTAACGGGTTGCCGCTGCCGGACGTCAAGGTGACCGGCCTGCGCAGCGGGCGCCTGACCGGCCGGGACCTCGCGAAGACGCGGGCCGAGGCGGTCACGGCCTCGTTCCGGCAGGAGCTGGCCGACGCGCTCGCGGCGCTCCAGGACGGCACCCCGCAGCCGCACGTCACCGCCGACCTGGTGACGGTCGTGCCGGTCTCGGTACGCGGCCGACAGCCTTCCGACGGGGACACGGGCGCCTCCACCGTGACCATCACGGTCGACGACCACCGCGGTGGTCCGCGGCACATAGCCACCCGCGGCCGTCTGCGCGGCGGCTCACGCCACGGCGGTCTCGACCCGATGGCGGAGCAGTGGCCGATAGGAATGTCGATCACTGTCATGCGGCCCCGCTTCGGCGCTGTCGACCCGGCCTTCGTCGTGCCCGCCTCCGAGGCCCCCGCGACGGACCTCCCCACGCCGGCCGGGTCTGCGCCGGACGGGTCCGCGGACAGGGTGACTGCCGGGACCGGGAAGGGCAAGGCCCCGGACACAGCGACCGCGGACGACACGCCGCCGACCGCCGACCCGAGGCAGTGGTTCGCGTACACGCGTGCCGCCGAGTACCGCTCCGAGCCGTTGCGCTACGAGGTGGCCGACACCGGGCACATCAGGCTTCCCGACGGGGAGGAGATCCCGCCGACGGGCTGGACGCGGTACGGCCACGACTTCGTCCACGGGACGACGGGGGCGATCCTGCGGGGCGACAGCGGCTGGATCGGTCACGTGGCCAACCTGGACACCCTCTGGCCCGCCATGGCGGACCTGGACCCCGACACCGCGCCCTACCGGATCGTGGCGGACCCCTCCGCCCTGTACCTGGTGCCGGAATACGGCGACATGGCCCTGCGCATCCCGCTGCGGGAGTACGCCGGCTTCGCCGTGCCCGGCGACACGTCCCTCACCGCGACGCAGCCCACACCCGTGGCGCCCGCGGACGGCACCTCCGCCCCGGCCACCGGGCCCGCGCAGCCGCCCCGGGCCCGCCTCGACGACCGGCCGCGGTACGTCGTGCGATCGGCCTTCGACGTCCGGCGCTTCACCCACGGCGGCGAGAACGTCACCGACCTGACCGTGCGTCTCGCCGTCCGCGCGGGGGACGGGCAGGCCGACACCGACGCCGTCATGGCGCGGGTGATCGATGGCGTCGAGGAGTTCTACAACCGGCCGGGGCACCAACTGCCCAACGGCGACCGGCTGCACGTCACCGTCGAGCAGGCCGGACCGGACGAGAACCCCCACCTGACGGTCGACCTCGTCGACCGGGACCAGCAGATGAACCAGCGGGCGTGGTGGGCCGACGCCGATCCGGTGGAGTTCGCGCACGAACTGGCGCACCAGCTGTTCCTGCGGGACGAGACGCGCGACGCGAGCAACCCCGGCCGGCTCCACGCGCCGGGCAGCCTGCTCGGCCCGTTCCGCGACCAGGCGCCCGAAGGCCTCGCGCAGAGCGGCCTGCGCCCGCGCCACCTCCAGCTGTGGGCCGCGGTGACCGGGGACATCGAGCTGCACACCGCGCCCGACGGGTCGAGCTGGGCCGACGCACGGACGAACGCGCCCGCGGAGATCCGGGAGCAAGCCTGGGTCGACCCGGTGTCGCTCCCCGCCGCCTCCCCGCAGACCGGTCCGGACGGCGCGGTGCCGCCCCCGCTGCCTCCCGGTAACCCCCTGTCCACGCTGGC
Organism: Streptomyces clavifer; assembly: GCF_036345975.1. Classification (NCBI taxonomy): domain Bacteria; kingdom Bacillati; phylum Actinomycetota; class Actinomycetes; order Kitasatosporales; family Streptomycetaceae; genus Streptomyces; species Streptomyces clavifer. Next base: position 5,756,471 of record NZ_CP107793.1, read on the forward strand.
GGAGGCGTCCGACGAGTCGGAGCCGGAGTCCGAATCGGACTCCGACGACGAGGACGAGCGCCCGCTCTGGGCCGACTCCGGCTGGCTGAACATGCTGTTCGGCCCTCACCTGGGCAGCGTTCCGCGGCTCCGGCTCCGGGAGACCTCGGAGGCGCTGTACGACCTCGTCCGGGAGGAGGCCGGGGGACAGGAGACGTCGCAGGCGCTGCGCACCGGCCTGAACCGCGTCACCCGGCGGGTTCTCCACATGAGGAGCGGGCCGGGCGCCCCGGACTTCCTGCTCCTCGGCTCGCTGGCGCTCGACGCCTCTTCCGACGACCTCGCGAGCACCGACGACCTCGCCCTGTACTTCATCGAGCGTCAGATCGAGACCGGGCGGGGCGCCCTGGACGAGGGCACGCTGCTGCGCGACGACGAGGGTAGCGCCGTCGGGCGCGACTTCACCGGGCCGGGGCAGCCCACCCCCGAGCTGGAGTCCTACCCCGTGCGGGGCCGGGGCCGGGTCGTCCCGCGGCCGGCCCCGTGGCAGAACCCGTACCTGGTCGTGGCCCGGGCGGCCGGCCGCGCCGTCGAGATCTCCATGCCGGGGCGGACCTTCCTGGTGGACAGCGCCGAAGAGCTGGCCATGCTGATCTCGTACGACTCCGGGCGGCCCCGCGGGGCGGACATCGTCCTGGCGCTCCCACCGGCGTACGCCGCCACCGTCGCGACCCTCGTCGCCGGGACGACGGGCCGCCGCGTCTGGTACCCCGAGGCGCCGGTCACCGTGACCACGCACCCGACGACCGGGACCCGCCACCTCATGATGGACCTGGGCGACGGCGACACCGGTGCGGGCTGGGCCGCGTACGCCCCGCCGGCGGACGGCGGCCTGACCGGAGCCCGCGACCCCGGCAGCGCGGGCGACACCCACAGCCTGTCCGACCCGGACAGCGACGACGGCTCGTCCAGCGACGGGGACGCAGAGTTCGACCGCCTGGTCGAACAGGCCGTCCTGGAACGGCAGATCGAGGGACGCCGTCCCCGGCCCCTGACGACCCGCGACTACGGCGTGATCGACAAGCGCGGTACCGGTGTCCTGTTCACCCGGCCGCTCCCGCAGACCGTCGGGGACGTCCGGGCCGGTGACGGCACCGGGCCCGACACACCCGCACTGGCCCTGCCGTACCAGGGCCAGGAAGACATCCGCATGGCCGACCGGCCGCCGCTGCACATCTCCGAGGACCGCACGCTGGCCATGCTCGCGGCCGACGGCGACGGCACGGCCGGCCGCAGCCGGCAGGTGTACGCCACGCGCGCGGCGATCGAGCGCTCCTCCGCGCGGCTCACCCGGGCCGGGGCGGGAGTACGGCTGAGGACCGACGAGTCGGTGGGCGTGCTGCTGCCGAAGGAGGACGGTTCGTACGGCGAGCCCCTCTTCCGGGTGGAGCCGGAGTTCCTGACCGGATCCGGTGGTCCGGAGCACGCCTTCACGCGGGACTTCGCCCGGATGGTGGCCGGTGAGGCGGTCGCGCCCCTCTCCCACATCGCCTTCCGGGGCCCCACCGGCGACGTCGTGTCGACGGCACCGGTGAACGGGCAGCACGGACGGGAGGTCACCGGGACCCACCACCTGGCCCTGGCACTGACGGAGGTCGCCGAGGGCACCCGCTCCGCCCGCGACGTCACTCCCCGCTGGGCCGCCCGCCAGGCGGGCCGGGACAACCGCTTCGCCGGCGGTGTGGTGGGCGCCCCCACGCCGGGTGAGCGCTACGGCAGCGCCCTGAGCTACGAGCCGCAGGACAACCCGCTGCGCACCCCGCTGGGCACCGCCGCGCGGCGCATCGGCGTCAACGAGTACGCGTGGGCGGGGGTCGGCGAGGGATACCTGATCCAGTCGATCAGCACCACGAACGACAGCGGCGCCCAGTTGTTCACCCACAACCACGCCAAGCCCGGCGACCGGGTGGGCCCCCACGCCCCGTACCACTTCGCGCAGGTGGTGCTGGCCGCCGAGGACGGCACCCACCAGATCACGCTGGAGAACGAGACCCACTCCCGGACCGGGATCCCCGCCGCGGCCCTCGACGACGTCATCGACGAGAACCTCGACCGCTACGGCGAGGACGAGCTCCTGCGGCTGGCCGACGAGGCCGGGCAGCGCGCCACCGAGGCGCGGCGCAGCGGTGCCGGCGAGGCGGAGACCGCCCGCCTCGACGACTTCGCGCGGGCGGCCCGGGCCCTGGCCGACGTCCACCGGGCGGAGCAACTGCCGGGTTACTTCGACGAGGACCGTCCCGAGCACGCACTCGCGCTGCGGGAGGTGGCCGAGGCCCGCTCCCGCGCCAGGGAGCTGATCACGGCCGCCGCGCCGGTGCTCGAGAGCAAGGACCAGTGGTTCTTTCGGGCGTACAGCAAGCGGCCGGGGGAGTCGGCGCACGAGGCCAACGCGGCCCTGCTCTCGGACACCTCGCCCGCGGTGGCCAACCCGCTGACGACGGTGGTGCTGCACGGCCACACGCCGCGCATGCACCAGCGGACCGTCCGCTTCGAGGAGGGGAGGCGCGGCACCCCCGTCGACGCGGATGCCACGATCGACGGCCTGGCCCTCTCACTGGCACGCGCGGGGCTGTGGAACCGGGCCCACGGCCTGCCGATGCCGGCGGTGACCCTCACCGGGCACGGCAACCGCTCGCTGGCCAGCGGCCAGGAGCGGGCGGACGCCGTCGCCAAGGCGCTCGCGGCCAGGCTGGCCCAGGTCCTGGACACCTTCCAGGCCGGCCACGACGGGCCGCGCGTCGGCGTACGGGACTTCGCGCTCACCAAGGCCGCCAAGCGGGTGCGCAGCGCCACCGACCCGGCCCAGGGGCGCGTGGTGACGATCGACATCGACGACCGGCGCCTGGTCGCGCCGGGACAGTCGGGCACCGCCACGCCCGTCGGTGAACCGGCCCGGTCCGACGAGCCCGCGGTGACGCGGCCGACGGCGGACGAGGTGACGACGATCGACGAGCCGGCGGTCGCACCGCCCGCGACCGGCGGGCCGGTGACCACGCGGTCCGCGTCCCCCGAGCCCGCGACCACCACCCGGCGCGCCGGGTCCCGCTCGCCGGGACGTTCCGCGCAGCCGAGCCCCGAGCGCAGGAACAGCGACGCGCCCCCGTGGGTCATGGCGCGCATCCGCTACGCCGAGGAGTCCGTCGCCTTCGACAAGCGGCTGGGCGAGTACCTGGCGGAACACGAGGCGGTGACCGCCGAGTACCGCAAGATGGCGAGTGCCGCGTGGGCGGCGGCGCGCCAGAAGTACCCGCGCGCGCTGGCGACGTTCGGAGACACCAGCAAGTTCAAGGCGGGTGTCGTCGGCACGTCGCGTGAGGCGCTCCAGCGGGTCATCAGGAGCGGCAACCTGCGGGAGCTCGTGGCGTTCCTGTACGAGGGGATCTCCAAGGACCTCGTGCCGGAGATGCTCGGCGGCCCCGAGGAGCAGCACCCGGAGATCGCCGCGGAGCGGCCGAGCCGGCGGCAGCGGGAGGCCTACGCCGCGTACATGCGGAGCGCCATTGAGATCCAGGAGTCGGCCATGTCGCCCGCGGAGAAGCAGGCCGCGGTCAAGGCGCTGCCGCAGCCCGTGGCAGACCCGGCCCACCCGGACACCGCTCGTCCGCCGCTCAGCGAGGCGGAGCGCCGGTTCGCCCTGGACGAGGCCGGACTGACCTGGATGCCCGCGACGTCGGTGTACGACATCGCGATGGGCGCCGACTTCCAGGGGCTCTCCGAGGACTCCGGCGGTCTGGTGGCGACCGGCACCGCCGGATCCACGTACCGCTTCATGCTGCACGCCGCCCGCATGCGGGAGCAGTGGGGCCTCGACCTGGACCTCGGCCTGATCCGGGCCGGGATGCTTGCCATCTCGCTGACCGTGGGCCACCACACCGCCCACGAGGTGATGCGCGGTGCCCAACTGGCACTGAACGACGTGCCCGGCCACGACCCCGCCCTGGACTACGCGGACAACTGGGGCCGGTACTGGAACATCCACCCGTTCGACGAGCAGGACCTGCGGGAGAACGTCGCGCGGGACGGGCTCTTCCCCGACGAGCACGCCCAGGCCCTCCTCGACGAGCTGGAGCCGAAGCCGGGCACCGTGACGCGTCAGGACGGCCCCGGCTCCCGCACCGCTCTCCCGCACCGCCAGGGACGGGCCCCCCGCCCCATCCACACCAGGCCCGTCGCCACCGAGCCGAACCACCCGGCGCCCCAGATGCCGCATCCGCCCGCCACGCACCGGGGCACCGCCGCCACGCCCCCGGAGGCGTCGCCCCACGAGGCGGAGGACCACCGCACGGCCGTCCTGGACGCGCTGTACGGCCTGGGCGCCCTGACCAACGTCGACCGGGACCGGGCCGCCGCGGGGCTGGAACGACTGGACGGGCTGCGCGCGGCGGACCCGGAGCTGCGCGGCGGCTTCCTGGACCTGGACGCGCTGGTCCGCAGGGTGCTGCTGCTCGATCCCTCCGACACGGTGAACGCCGCGGCGCGTGGAGCCCTGGTGCGGCTGGTGACGGCCCCCCTCACCACGGGCGCCACCACTCTGGCCGCGCTGTCCGCCGCCTACCTCGCCCAACGCGGTGCGTTCCATGCGGACTTCCGGCTCACCGACGCCCAGGGCCGCCCGCGCGGCTGGAACTGGCTCGGCCGGCCCCTGCCCGCCGACTTCGATCCGGGCAGCACCGGCCGGGTCTCCCGCGCCCCTGACGGATCGACCCGCCACAGCGGGCTCGAGACCGCCCCGTGGCTTTCCACGCCCGGCCACCCCGACCCGTACCTCGTGCTGATGGGCGCCCGGTCCGACGGTGTCGTGGTGCGCGGGCTCGGCGGGTTCGCGCGTCCCGTACCGCCCGAGGTCCTCCACGAGCTGATGGCCCTCGACCGGAACCTGGCGGACCGCCCCGGGCCGCTGCTGCTCCACGTCGCCCGTCCCACCGCCGCGTCCCTGGACCTGCCGCGCGGCCTCGCCGACCGGCTCGGCCGAGAGGTGTGGGCCACCACCGGCCGGTCGGCGATCGGGCGCCTCCCCGAGGCCCCGGACCGCTCGGTGGTCCTGCTGCTGGACGAGGAGTCGCAGGCGCCCAGGGGCCAGTGGTTCGCCAACACGCCCGCCATGACGTCCACCCCGCCCGCAGACACGGGGGACGACCAGATCAGCGCCCTCTCCGTCGCCCACCACGGCAACCGGTCCACGGGCTACATCTCGATGGACCTCGCCGGGTCGGACGACGGCGGCTGGTCGCGGACGCTGACGCACAGCCGGCTCGGGAGGGTCACCTCCTACACGTTCCAGCGCACCTCCTACGACCCCAAGGGCCCGACCTCCCCCGTCCCCTGGGTCGAACTCAACCTGCCGGCACCGTACTTCCCCAACAACCACGGTCTGCCTGGCTCCGTCACCTGGCACACCCCGGAGGGGGAGCGGACCGACGACGGGCCGCAGTTCGCCCGCAGGCTCGCCCGCCGCCGCAGCCTGGCCTCGCTCGCCCCCGAGCACCCCGTGGCGCTGCTCGTCTGCTACGCGGCGGCCGCCCCCGGCATCGGAGAGATGCACGGGCTGCACATCGACGGTCCGCTGCCGTTCGTGCCGGACCCGCTCGCGGCCGTCGCGGTCGGCCAGCACACGGCCAACGAGACCGGCCGCACGGTGTTCGCGACCACCCTGATGAACGCCGCCGTCCAGTCACGGACCGACGACCAGGACACCTACCTCAGCCTGCACACCGACGCCCGGGGCCAGGCCCACCCGTGGGTGATGTTCCGGCCGGAGCCCGCCGGGGACGCGCTGGACCGGCGGGCCCGCGACGCCGGGCTGCACCAGGGTCCCGGGCCCGTCCCCGAGGCGGCACGCGAGCGGACCCTGAGGCTGGTCCGGGCACTGCGCCAGGCCTTCGGCCCCACGGTCGACGAGAGCCCGGAGTACCCGGTGCTGCTGCGTGGCATCGGCGCGCTCGACCTGATGCGCGAGGCCGATCCGAACCTGGACCGCGACGGTGCGCGCGCGTTCACCCTGGAGCTGTACGAGCAGCTCCTGACCGGCTTCCACACGGGCGGGCTCCCGCAGGGGCGGGCCCCGCAGTTCACGCCCGACGGCCACCGGGCCCTCCTGGCGGAGGCGGCCCGCCGGTGGGACGCGGGGCTGCGCGGTCCCCTCACCGACTGGATCGCGCTGCCGCACCTGGTCCACATGCTGTCGGACCTCGCCTCCACGCCGCACCGCGAGGACGTCGCCCGGCACGTCCTGGGGCTCGACGTCTCGGCCCAGGTGGGCGAGGCCGAGTGGTCGCGGCTGCTGTGGGCGTCGTACAAGGTCGCCATGGTGACCGGGCACGTGGATCCGGGCGCGTTCGCCGCCGCGGTGCTGCACCTGCCCGCCCCCGACCCGGCGCGGTTCGGGGAAGCGGTCGTCGTCGCACGGCGGGCGGCGGCCGTCGGCCGCGACCCGTGGCAGCTGAGCGAGGTGGCCGCACACCACCTGGAGCAGCAGGGCGCGCTGGAGTCCGACCGGCTCCTCACGGACGACGACGGCGAGGCGTGGGGCCGGGCGCTGGACGGCGTATCCCGGCCGCACGGCACGTTCGACCCGGGCGTCGTGACCCTGCTCGGATACGCGCCCGACGGCTCGCTCGCGCCCGTCGGCACCGAGCCCGCGCCCTGGACGGCCGACCCGCACCGCCCGAGGCCCTTCGTGTACGTCGCCGACGGTGACGCGAACGGGCTGTGGATGCAGGGAGCGGTGCCGCCCCAGGAGTTCGGCGAACTCGTCTTCCGTGACCCGGAGCTGCTCGCCGAGGACGGGTACGCCGAGGTCATCGCCGTGGTTCCGCACGGCCGGCCGGCGGGTGCGCAGCCGGCCGAGGGCAGTGTCCCGGGCGAGGGCGCCCGGAACTCGGCCCGGAACTGGTGGGCCACCCACAGCCCCACCACGCTCCATCACGACCCGGCGACCGGGACGTACACCGTCGCCCTGCTGCCGGGCCCGGACGGGCAGCCGGCCACCGCAGGCACCTGGGGACGGATCACGCCGTCCGGCGGAGACGGCTCCACCACCACGGGCACGGCGGTGGCGACCAACGCGCGGTCGCCCCGTACGGCCGTGGTCGCCGGAGCCGGCACGGACCTGGACGATGCCTGGGACGCGCACGCGCGGGCGCTGACCGCGCTCGGCGGAGCCGCCGCCGCGGCCGCGACGACGGAGCGGATCAGCGGCGACGAGACGGCGGTGGCGGACGCCTGGGCCGGGGTCGACGAGGCACGCCGCGCACTGGAGGACGCCGAGGCGCGGCTGTGGACCCTGGGTGTCGCTCCGGAAGACCTCGGCGCGGCACGGGAGGCCGGCCGCGACGACACCACCGACGCCGGTGACGCGGCCCCGGCCGTCCCGAGGGACGCCGGTGAACGCCGTTGGATCGCGGGGCAGCTGACCGAGGCCGACCTGCCGTCCACCCCGTCGCTGCCCACCGGGGAGGAGACCGTCGGTCCGCGGGAACTGGAGGCCGGGGGCATCACGCTCTCCGTGGGCCAGCGGACGGAGATGGCGCTCCGCGGCGACGACCGGCTGCCCGCGAGCGCGCTCGCGCCGCTGGACCTGGTCCGGGTGCGGATGGCGGGGCACGGCGCCTGGACGGCCACGGCGGACAGGGCCGCCGCGAACGCGTCGCGCCGGCTGTGGACGCGGGCGCACGCCGACTTCGCGGACGCGGCACCCGAGGGCACCACCGCCGCCGACACCACCCGCGCCTGGGACGCTGCCGTCTCCCTGGTGCTGCCGGCGGAGCCGCACGACGTCCTCGCCGACTCCCGGTACGCCGGTGACGGCTTCCGCGAAGCGGTGGGCCGGGTCGCCGGCCACCTCCTGGAGGCGGGGACCGGCACCGGGCCCGCCCCGGCGTCCGCCACGGAGCTCGCCGACACGCTCCGACTCGGCCTGGGCCTGCGGCAGCGCTGGACCGCGCCCCCCACGGACAGCGGGGAACCCGGGGAACCGGAACAGGTGCCGGTGGCGCAGTCGGGGGCCGACGCCGACATGCCCGACTTCGACATGTCGGTGCCGGCCGACCCCGGCCCGGACTCCATCGACTTCGGTGACTTCGACCTGTCGGCCTGGGACGGCCTCGACGTCGGCGACTTCGATTTCGACTTCGACTTCGACCTGCCAGGAACGGACCTCGCCGGCCCGACCGGTCCGGACGCGGCCGACGTCGACATGACCGATCCGGAGCCGACCGGCCCGGACATGACCGAGCTGGACACGGACGGCGGACAGCCGGTGTTCGTCGCGCCGACGGCCACCGCGGCGGCGGCCCGGCCGCTCGCCCCCCTGCCCCGGCTGAGCCTCGTGCCGTACGCCATGGGCGAGACGCGCCCCTCGGCCGACGCACAGGAGAGCGTCGGACGAGTGGCGTTCCAGGTCGCGAAGGCCGGTCTGCGCAACCTGCGCACGCGGGTACCGCTGCCGAGGATCGACATCGCCGGGTACGGCGCCGATGCCCGCGGGGCCGGCACCGCCCAGGAGCGGGAACAGGCCGCCCGGCAGACGGGCGACCGGCGTGCGCGGACCGCGCACGAGCTCTTCGTCCGGGAGCTCGACGACGCGCTGAGCGCCCTCCAGAAGAACCTGCCGGCCGGGCGCACCCGGCTGACCGCGAAGGACTTCAAGATCACTTCGCGCGGCCGGGCACGCGTGCCCGGCCAGGGCGTCACCGTGGGCTCGTCCGAGCCGGTGAGCCGCACGGATCTGGGCCGGCAGGCCACCATCGCCCTCACCTCGCCCGGGCACGCGGTGGCGGTCGACACCTTGGACGCGCTGCGCCGCGACGACCGCGCGCTGCGCGCCGGCGCGTTCGATGTGGACGCGGTCGCCCGGCGCATCCTCCACCTCGACCCCCACGTCCTCGTCGACCCGGAGATGCGCAGGGACCTGTACACCATGGTCGAGCGGGCGCTCGCGGCCGGGCGGGCCACCGGTCTGGCCGCACTCACGGCGTTCCACCTCGAGGAGGAGGGCGTGCTCGCGGCGGACCGCGCCCGGTACGTCGCCGTCGGCGGGAACCGGGTGCCGGGCCTGAACTGGTCCGGGCCCGACACCGTCGAGCTGGACACCATGCTCATCGAGAGCCTCACGCCCGATCAGGCGGGCGGCTTCGCCCCCACGGGCGGCTCGGACTTCGCCCCGTGGATGTGGGACGCCGTGAACCCGTACGCCGTCCTGGCCGACGGACGCCACGACATGGTGACGGCACGGCTGCCCGACGGGACGACCCGGGACCTCGACGTGGACGAGTTCGTCGAGCTGGTCGCGGCCGACCTGGCCCGGCAGGGCCTGCCGACCACGACCCCCATCGTCCTGGCGGTCCCCTTCGCCGGTGACCGCTACCTTGAACTGCCGAGGAAGCTCGCCGGGCGCACCGGTCACACCGTGTGGGTGCACAGCGGCCTGGCACGGCGCAACCCCGATCCGGCCGCGGTGAACACCATCGCCGTGATCCAGCGGGACGGGATGCCGCACGGCTCATGGATCCCGGTCCGGCCCGGCCTGGCACCCGACGCGGAGGACGGCGCCCCGGACTGGCACCGCGACGTGCTGACCCAGCCCATCGTGAGCGCGCTGACCGGGCAGCAGATCGGCCGCAGTCTGCACGAGCCCGGCGAGCTCACCGAGTCGTCGCGCGAGGACAACTTCGCCCGTCTCGACCAGATGAAGGTGTTCGTCCACTACAGCCCCGCCACCGGTGCGTATTCCGCCAAGCTTCCGCTGGCGGACCCCGGCCCGAAGGAGAAGGCGTACCACCTGGCCGGCCACGGTCTGCCGGGCCGGCTGATGCTGCCCCTGGCCGGCGGCGGGTCGAAGTCGGCCGACCGGCACGAGGCCGGCCAGTGGCTGCGGCGGCGCAAGAGCCTCTCGAGCCTGCCCGAGGACCACTGGATCGACATGGTGGTCTGCTACTCCTCGATTCCGCAGGACGGCGCCACGCAGGACCTCTCCCAGGTCAGCACCGCCGTCCCCGTCCCGTTCGCAGCCGATCCGCTGTCGGACGACGCCCTCTCCATGGGGCAGCACCTGGCGAACGAGACGCGGCGCACCGTGCGCATGTCGTACGCCGTGCAGGGCACGTTCACGTACCAGGGCGACCCCGTGCGGGTGCTGTTCACCGACGCGAGCGGACGCCAGTGGTGGTGGGAGACCAGCCGCCCGGAGCCCGACGAGGCCGAGCTGGACCGGCTGGCGGGGCTTGCCGGTCTCCCGGGCGAGCCGTCGCAGCGGAGCCGCACCGAACTGCTGCGCGTGGTGCGGGCCCTGCGGCTGGTCCTCGGCCACGACGTGGAGGACGCCGACGACTTCGCGACCCTCATCAGCGGGGCCGCCGCGGTCGTCGACATGTGGTACGCCGACCAGGGCCTCGGCCCGGCCGGACCGTTCTCCGTGGACCTGCTGCGCCGGGTGATCGCCGCCCACCCGGAGGCCGCGGCCGGGGTGGACCGGCAGTCCACCCGCCGTGTGCTGGCCGCGGCGGCACAGGCGCGGCAGCCCGGATCCGCCCTGCCCGTGACCGGCTTCGTGGACCTTCCGGTGCTGGACTCGGCCGCCAGGTGGCTCACGGACACGACGGCGGTGGACGCGACGGCCGTCGCCGCGCTGAAGCTCGCCGACACCGGTCAGGTGGGTGCGGCCGAGCGGGCGCGGATGTTCTGGGCGCGGGTCAAGGCCGAGGAGACGCTGCTCGCCGCCGGCCCGGACGCGGACGCGCTCACCACGAAGGTGCTGCACTTCGACCCCGCCGTCGACGTGGACGACGGGATGCGCGGCGCGGCCTTGACCCTCCTCACCCGCGGGTTCGCGGCCGGCCGGAACATGTCCGACCCGGACGTGGCGGCCGCGTACGACCTGGAGGCGCGCGGCGCCTTCGACGAGCCCTCGACGTTCACGATGATGGGTTCCCACACGGGCGAGGGCCGCGACTGGAAGGACGGCTCGGCGGCGTTCCCCGAGCTGGGCCGGTTCCGGGCGCCGAGCGGTCTCGCCGACGCACCGTGGGCCGGGCAGGACGTGTACGGGAAGGACAAGCCCGTCCCCTACCTGGTGCGGGCGTACGTGGACCTGCAGGACAACGACCACCTCGAGGTGGGCTTCGGCGGCGGGTCGTACCGGGTGCGGGCCGCCGAGTTCGCCGAACTGCTCGCCGCGGACCCCGATCTGCGACGCAAGGACCTGAACACCCCCGTCCTCCTGGTGCTCGAAGGGCTCGACGGGCCCGCGTCCGGCCTCGCGGACCTGATCGCCCAACGGCTGGGCCGGAGCGTGTGGTGGAGTCCGTTCCCGGCGGACCTGTCCGGGACGGACGACGCAGGCACCCCGGTGCCCACCCTCGTCGACTCCCTGATCACCCTGACCAGCCCGACGGCCGCCGACTGGCAGGAAGCACGGCCCGTCGCCCCGGCCGGTACCCAGGAGGGCCTGCGCCCCGTCGCACCGCCGCTGCCCGCCGGGCAGCTGCCCGGCACGGCGGGCCCGGCCGAGGACGGCGCGGTGGCCGGTGACCCCACGGCCGCGCGCGACCTGCCGACCGGAGCCGATGCGACGGTGGCCCCGCCCGCGAAGGCCCGCTCCTCGGCCGGAGACCCCATGCAGGGCGTGGAGATGACCTCGGCGCCGACGCTCACCCCGCCGGTGCGCACGGCCCCGGCCGCTCCGCCGCTGCCCGCCCTGCCGACGCGCAGCCTGGTGGCGTACGGGCACGGGGCGACGACCCCGTCGACGAACGGTGCGGACGGGCTGCGCAGGCTGGCGGCCCAGGTGGCCGCCACCGGGCTGCGCAACCGGAAGGCGGGTGCGTCGCTGCCGCGCGTGGCCGTCACCGGCTACGGCGCCGACGCGCGCCGGGGCGAGCCCACCGAGCAGGCCGCGACGGGGACGCGGCGCGCGCAGGCCGCGCGCAACCTGTTCCGGCGTCTGCTGGCCCGCGCGCTGGACGACCTCCAGCAGGACCGCCCCGTCGGCGAACCCAGGCTTGCCGTCGAGGACTTCACGGTCGGCGCACGGGGCGCGGCACGCGTCCCCGCCGACTGGGTGGGCACGGGCGCGCTCGACGGCGTGACCCGTGCCGAGCTGGGGCGGCAGGCCACGATCGGCATCTCCCAGCAGCCGGACGCTTCAGCGGTGCAGACGCTGGACTCCCTGCGCCGACACGACCCGTCACTGCGCGACCGCCCGCTGGACATCGACGCCCTCGCCCGCCGCATCCTGCACCTGGACTCCGGCGCGAGCGTCGGACAGGACCTGCGCGAGGAGCTGTTCGCCCTGGTGGAACGGTCCAGGGCGGCCGGAGCGGCGACGAGCCTCGCGGCGCTGGGAGCCTTCCACCTCACCGAGCTGGGCGTGAGGGCGCCGGGCCGCGCACGCCACTTCACCGTCGGGGGCGGCCGTGTACCCGGCCTCAACTGGGACGAGGACGCCGTCGCGGAGCTGGACACCGCCAACAGCGACGTACTGGAGGACAACCCGTCCGGCACGTACGACATCCTCGACACCGTGCGGACCCCCTGGGCGCCGGGCGTGACCCCGTACGTCGTGGCCGCCGACGGGCAGCACGACCGGGTGGAGGCCCGGCTGCCGGACGGCTCGACGCGCGACCTGGGCGTCGACGAGTTCGTGGAGCTGGTGGCGGCGGACGTGGCAGGGGAGGGGATCGCGCAGGGCACCCCGATCGTGCTGGCGATCCCCTTCGCCGGGGACCGCTACCTCGATCTGCCGCGCAAGCTCGCGGACCGCACCGGACTGACGGTGTGGGCGCACAGCGGCGATGTGACGCTCAGCTCGGCGCCCGGCGCGGCGAGCACCCTCGACACCGTCCGGCGCCCCGGCGTCCCGCAGGGCGACTGGATCGCGAGCGAGCCCGGCCTGGCGCCCGACCCCGACGACGACGCACCGGACTGGCACCGCGACGTGGTCACCCGTCCCCTCGTCAGCGCGCTCAGCGGGAAGCAGATCGGCCGTGCCTCGCACCACCCCGCCGAGTACGCGAAGCACTTCGAGGACGACGGCCGCCATCTCGACCGGATGACGACGTTCGTGCACCACTACCCGGCCACGAACGAGATCTCCCAGGAGCACGACCTGCCGCGCCCGGGCCCCGAGGACACCGCCTACCGCCTGGACATACACGGTGAACCCGGCCTCCTCCAGCTGGCGCTGCAGGACGGCACCGTCCGACTGGCCGACGAGCGGGAGGCCGGGGCGTGGCTCAAGCGCCGCAAGAGCCTGGCGAGCCTGCCCGCGGACCACTGGATCGACCTGGTGGTCTGCTGGAGCGGAGCTCCCAGGGGCAGCGCGGTACCGGCCCCCGACACCGTGGGCGACGCCTTCCCCGGCCCGTTCGTCCCCGACCCGCTGCGCGACGTGTCCATGGGGCAGCACCTGGCGAACAGCACGGGGCGCACCGTCCGCCTGGCGTACAGCTCGCAGGGAACGCGGTCGGCCAACGGCCGCTACACGCGCACCCTGTACGCCGACGCGCAGGGACGCCACCGGGCGTGGGACCTCTTCCGGCCGGAGCCCGCGGGCCCCGCACTGGACCGCCTGGCCGAGATCGCCGGATTCACCCCGCGCGACGGACACCCGACGGAGGCGAGCCGCGAGAGGACGCTGCGCCTGGTGCGGGCGCTGCGGCTCACGTTCGGCCACGAGGTGGACGCCGCGCCCGACTTCGGTGATCTGCTGCGCGGTGCCGCGGCGGTGGACCACATGTGGCGCAGCGACTCCGACTTCGACACGGCCGGTCCGTTCACGCTGGACCTGCTGCGCCGCGTCGTCGAGGCGCACCCCGGGGCGGCGTCCGGCGTGAACCACGAGAGCACCCGCCGCGTGCTGAAGGCCGCCGCCGAGCAGTGGACGATGTGGCCCGGGGACGTACTGGTCGGCTTCGTGGACCTGCCGGCCGTGGAGGCCGCCGCCCAGTGGATGCGGGACGGCGACCCCGTGGCCGAGGCCGCCGACGCCCTGGACATCGATCCCGACGCGGTCGGCGAGACCGAGCGGTCGCGCATCTTCTGGGCCCGGGGCAAGGCCGAGGAGACACTGCTCGCGCTCGGCGCGGACCAGGACGCGTTCATCGCACAGGTCCTCCACCTGCCCCCCGGCTCACGGACGGGCCACGCGGAGCGCGGGGACGCGACGGACCTGCTCACCCGCGCCTTCGCCGCGGGCCGCCAGGCGTCCGATCCGGACGTCGCGGCGGCGTACGACCTGGAGGAGTCCGGGGTGTTCACCACCACCGGACTGCGCACGGTCCAGGGCGGTGCCCGCGGGGGCCGCGACTTCACCGGTGGACAGCCGCCGTCGAGCGTGGACCTGGCACAGTTCCGCACGCCCGCCGCGTTGGTGGACGCGCCGTGGGAGCAGGGGCCGGGCGTGCCGGCCCCGTACCTGGTGCGGGTCGCCCCGGACGCGCACGACCCGGACCTCCTCCAGCTGTCCTACGACGGTGAGACGGCCGGCGTTCCCACCGGCGAGCTCCTGGACCTGCTCGCGAACGACCTCCCGCTGATGCGCAGGGACCTGACCACCCCCGTCGTCCTGGCGTTCTCGGGACCGCCCGCGGACGCCGGGGACGTCGCCCACCGGATCGCCCAGGGGCTGGGCCGCACCGTGTGGTGGACCGACTTCCCCGCGGACCTGTCCGGGGCCGGCGACTCCGGACAGCCGGTGCTGACCCTGCGCGACTCGGCCGTCGTCGGGAGCATGCAGGGGACCGACGTCTGGCACGACGCACGCCCGGTCCAGCACACCGCGCCCGGGGACGCGCCCCGCACGCTCCCCGCGCCGGTGCCCCGCTCCACCGGACGGGGAACCGTCACCCCGGACCCGGCCCCGGAACCCGTTACGGTCCCGGCCCCGGCCACGGATTCCGGGACGAGGGGCGCCCTCCCGTCGGGCACCCGGGCGGTACCGGCCGGACGGTCCGCCACTCCGGAGCCGGCCGCCCGCACGCTGCCGTCCGACCCGGACTGGGCCTTCGCCCCCGCTTCCGACACGGCGTCCGCCCCGGCCTCGCCCGTGTCCTCCTCGGGGACCTCCGATGCGCGGTCCATCAGCCCGCTTCCGTCCACCGGCGCCGTGGACGCCGCCTCGGACCCGCTGCTGTCCGGCGCCACGCTGATGACCGACGCCCACGGCGCCCCCCGCGGGCGCGACTGGACCGGCTCCGGGACGAGGAGCGTCGACGTCTCACGCATACAGCTCCACGAGCTGCGGGACGGAGAGCTGCACAGGGTCTCCGACGAGCCCGCCCCATGGGGTACCGAGGCGTACGTGGTGGCGACCGAGGGCGGCTGGGACGAGTCCCTGATCGCCGACGGCCGGGAGCTGGATCCGCAGGCGGCGGCCGCCCTCCTCGCGGCCGATCCCGTGCTGGCGTCCCTGCCGCGCGACGTCCCGGTGGTGCTGGTGAGCCCTTACGCGGGCTCCCAGTACGGGCAGTTGGCGCGAGCCGTGGCGGAGCGGCTGGGACGCAGGGTCTGGGCGCCCAGCGGCGACGGACGCCTCCTGGCCCCCGTGAGCGGGACCACGGCCGACGGGACGCCCGCCGCGGCGGGCGCGCACGTGCCGTCGCTCGTCGACGCGGATCCCGACGACGCGTACGGCGACTGGGTGCCGTTCGATCCGTCGCCGGACGGGACCGGCCCCGCGGTGGACCGCGAGTGGGTCACGGCGGACGGCATCCGGTTCCGGGACAGTGATGTGGAGACCCGCCCGCTGGTCGGCGCGGACCACCGCTTCGAGGGCCGCGAGTCGATGCCGGACGACGGGCGCAGGCGGCTGCGCGAGCGGCGGCTGCGGCTGTACCGCGGCATGCGGGAACGCGCGCACGTGCTCCGTCTCGGCGACGCCTACCACCAGGTCGACTCGGAGGAGACCACCCCGGACCCGGAGGCGTCGGTCCACACCTTCCACGCCCACGGCGTCCCCGGCGGGCTGAAGCTCGTGCACAAGGACGGCCGGGTGCTGCTGCTGGGCGCCGAGGACGGCGGACGCTACATCGGCGGGCTGCCGGAGCTGGTCGCGCGGGCGGCCGGGGACGAGCTGCACGTCGCGAGCTGCTACGGCGCCGTGGCGGGCGACCCGCTGCGCGAACAGTCCCTCATCAGGCCCGCGCCGCCGGTCGAGGACCCCCTGGAGGAGGTCGCGCTTGCGCAGCACGCCGCCAACCACAGTGGGCGCACCACCACCGCCGCCACCGGCAGGACCGGCTACAACGACACCGTGCGGCTGCTCGCGGCGACGCCCGACGGCACCCTGTCGCGCATGGAGACCTTCCTGCCCGAGCCGGTGAACCTGACGGCCGAGGTGACCGGACAGGCCGGGCTGCGGCCCCTCCCGCATGCCACGGGTGTCCCCGCCTGGGACGACGAGGGGCCGCGCGCCCTGAGGCTCGTACGGGCACTGCGCATGGTCTTCGGCAACGAGGCCGAGGCCGACCGCGGTGTGCCGGGCGGCCGGTACGAGCGGCTGCTGCGCGGGATCGGCGCACTGGAGACGCTGCGGGCGAACGACCCGGCGCTGAGCCCGCTCACCCCGCTGCGCATGGAGTTGTGGGAGCTCCTGGCGTCGTCGCCGGACGGGCCCGCCCCGGTACCGGCCGACTTCGAAGCCGTGCTCGACCGCGCCCTGGCGGCGGCGCCGGACGCCGCGCTCACCGCCGTATGGGACGCGCCCGCGCTGCGGGCCGCGCTGGACCGGCTCGCCTCGGGCGGCGACGGAGCCGCACGCGCCGTGCTCAGGATGCCCACCGGCCCGCTCACGCCGCGTGCCCGTGCCCGTGCCCTGTGGGCGATGACCGGTGCTTCGCGCCTGCTGGACGCCAAGTCCCCGTCAGAGCTGCGGGAGTTGGGGCGCGCCGTGCTTCACCTGCCCGCAGGGTCCCCCTGGGACGCGCCGGCGGAGACCCGGCTGCGCGAACTCACCGAACAGGCCGCCGCCGCAGGACGGGACATCGGCCGCCCCGGCGAACTGTCCGTGTTCCACCTGGAGACGCTGGGGGCGTTCGCCGGCGAGAGCCGTATCCGCACCCCCGACGGGACGCTCCAGGGCCGCAACTGGGGCTCCACACCGCTCCCCGGCGGGCTGGAGCCGTCACGCCTGAACGTGGTCGGGACCGGCCCCGGCGAGAACGCCACGACGCTCGAATTCGCCCCCTGGGCGCAGGAGGGCGCCACCGCCCCGTACTTCGTGCACGCGGAGACGAATGCCGCCGGCGCGGTGATCCTGCGGCTGCCGGAGGGCACCGTACAGATCACCGCGGAGGAGTTCTACGAGCTGCTGGAGGCCGACCCGGAGCTGCCGCTGATCGGCCGGCACCGCCCCCTGGCCCTGCTGGTGCCCGGGCTCGGGACCGGAAAGGGGCACGCGCAGCAGTACTTCGCGGTCAGGAACGACCGGACCGTGTGGAGCTACGGCGGCACGCTCGTGCTGTCCGAGGGCAGCGCCACGGAGCCGGGCCTCGTGACGGCCCTTCCGCAGCCGCGGCGCGAGGCGCAGCCGGGGACACCGGGGACCACGGCCCCGGGCCGGCAGCGGCCCGGCGTCTGGCGCCGCACCGTGCCGCGCCTCCCCTCCGCCGAACCGGCCGCCGACGCGGACACGTCGGACGCCGTGGGGACCGCCGAGTGGCACGCGGGTGCCGACGGTGAGCCGCCGGCGGCCCAGCCCCTGCCCTACTCGGCGGACGGGCAGTTCGACCTGCGGTTCGCGGAGACGCTGGAGGCCTTCCCGGTGGCCGACTCCACCGACCGGCACACGGTGTGGGGCTTCGGCCAGGACGATCCGGACTTCCACGTCTTCGCGGCCGAGATACCGGCACTGGGACTGCGGGGCGAGTACAGGTCCGAGGGCCCGTCCGCCGGCGGCGTCACCGACATGTCCGGACGGGTGTACACCGAGGGCCCGGCCTGGGACTGGTACATGCCCGGCCGCGGGCTCGTCGCCTCCTCCCGCCTGCTGACGGTGCCACACACCCCGGCCCCGGACGGCCCCCCGCCGGTGCCGGCCGGCTGGCCCGCCACCGGGCCGGTGAGCCCGACCCCGCCCGTCGACCCGGCCACCGTCGCCGCCGACCCGGCCGCACTGGCCGGCAGCACGCTCCCCGAGGCCCTGTGGCGCGACCACGACGCCCCGCTGTACCGCTTCAGCCCCGACGGGCCCGAGCGGGTCTTCCGCGAAGGGCTCAAGCCGTACGGCCCGGAGATGGTGCACCTCATCGACCACGTCTACGGCGGCAGCGCCCTGGTCCCGCACACCGTCTTCGCGAGCACGACCGCGAGCCGCACCTACGTGCGCGACAGCGCCCGCTCGAACCCGATGGGCGCCCCCGCCCTGTACCGCCGTTACCGCTGGCGCTACGACATCCAGGCACCCGGCGGCATCGACGTGAACGCCACCCTGGGCCTGGCCTCTCCCTTCCCCGACCAGGAGGAGGTGCTCTTCCCCGGAGGCATCGGCCGCGGCTTCATCCGCGGCGCGCAGCCGATGGAGTACGGCGTCCCGGTGGGGCCGTACGTCGCCAATCCGCACTTCGCACCGGTCGCTCCGGGCGCCGTCGTCGGCCGGACCTCCGTCGTGGACGCGGACTTCGCGGGCCCGGGAGAGCCGGCCGCCCAGGTGCTCGAATCGTTCCCCGCCCTGTCCCTGGACTCGGACGCCGACGACTCGGATGTGGACGACGATCCGAGGCCGTTGCTGTCGCGTGACGACGACTCGGATGTGGACGATGACCCGCGGCCGTTGCTGTCGCGTGACGACGAGTCCGACTCGGACGACGAACCGGCGCCGCGGCCGTCGCAGGGCCGGGAGCCGTCCACGGACCGCGAGGCCACCCCGGTGCCGGGGGGTGCCCGACGGGGCGCCGAGCCTGCGCAGACGCCGGAGTCCGAGGAGCGGACCGAGCAACTCGCCGCACCTCCCTGGGTCCTGGCACGCGTCCGCTACGCGCAGGAGGCCCTGTACTTCGAGCAGAGCCTCGCCGCGTACCTGGGCGAGAACGCCCGGGTCAACGACGAGTTCGGCAAGGTCGTGCGGGCGTTCTGGGCGATCGCACTGCACAACCGCACGGACTACCGGCAGTTCGGCAGCAGGAGCGGCGAGGACGCCGGATCCGTCGGGACCTCGTACGAGAAACTCGCGCGGGTGGTGGAGTCCGGCAACCTGCGTGAGCGGGTGACGTTCCTGTTCAACGGTGTGGCGAGGGACCTCGTCCCGTACCTCATGGGAGGCGTCGAGCCCCAGCACCCGGTGATCGGACTGGAGCGCCGCGACCGGCACCGGACCGAACAGCTCCGGCGGTACGAGCGGGAGCGGGCCGAACTCCTCGCGGCGGGTCTGGACCCCGAGGACGAGGAACAGGAGATGGAGGAGCTGGACGCGATGCTGCGGACACCGCTGCAGCCCCACGAGGTCTGGCCCGCGCTGAGCCCGGCCGAACGCCGTCTCGCGGTCCGGGACGGAGTCCTGCTCTGGTCGCCGGCCGGGCTGACGCACACGCTGCCGATGGCCGCCGACTTCCAAGCGCGTTCCGAGGACTCCGGTGGTCTGGTGCTGACCGGCACCTCGGGCAGCGCCTACCGCATCATGACGCACGTGGCCCGGCTCACCCGGCTCGCGGGCGTGCCCGTGGACCTCGGCCTGATCAGGACCGGACTGGTGAGCGTGCTGGTGGGCGTGGGCCACCACAGCTTCCACGAGGTGATGACCGGCGCCCAGCACGCCCTGGACGAGAGCGACCGCACTGCGGCCTCGGTCTATGAGAACAACTGGGGCCGGTACTGGGACGTCCACCCGCTGACCGAGGAGGAACTGCGGACCTTCGTCGCCCGGGAGGGACTCTTCCCGGACGAGCACGCACGGGCTCTGCTCGCCGCGTTGGAGGCCGCGAAGGCCGAGGGCGCCGGGCGTGCCGACGGAACGGGGGCGGGGGACGACGACCGCGCACCCCGGTGATGAGATGTCATCGTCGTCTTCCTCCGCGAGCCGGGCATCCGCCCGGCGTGAATGACAGGAGTGCCCCCTGTGCCGACCTCTGGCGGACAGCCGGAAGGCTCCGTCGCGCCGATACCCGCCACCGTCGCCCGGGGCATGCCGGACTTCCCCGTGCCGCCCGAGGACATCGTCGCGGCGGCCCGTACCGCGCCCGACCACTGGCTGTCGATGACCGACCGGCACTGGCTCGGCCAGACGGACGAGGAGCCCCCGCCGCCCTGGGCCGTACTCGGCCGCTGGCGCAGTGACGTGCACGGCGAGATCGTCGAATGGGAGACCAACCCGGACTACCGGCCCTCACCCGCGGCGCTCGGCTGGGCTCCGCCGGTCAGCGACGCCGACGCGGCCGTGCACCTGGCCGCCACCGGTTACGGCCCGGACGCGGACGTCACCGAGGCACTGGCGGAGGCCGGCCTCGTGGCCGTGTGCGTGGACGGGGGAGGGGAGCCGGCGTGGACGCGGGCACCGGGCGGCGCGCACGTGGTGCCCGTCTTCCCGGTGCCGCCGCAGGAAGCGGTGGACACCCTTCCCGCGCATGTGATGATGACGCTTCCCGACCTCCTGGACCGGCTCCCGCCCGGCCGGGACGTGATGTTCCTCAGCTCGTCCGCCCCCGCTGCCCTGCTCGTCCCGGTGGACGATCTGCGGGCGCGGTGGGAGGAGACGAGGGGCGAACCCGCCCCCGGCGCCCCGGCACCGGCCGTCGGGCTCCCCCGTACCTACCCGGATACCCCCAGCAAGCGAGGCCAAGATGAGTGAGTCCGGCGCCGGAACCCCTGCCGTCACCCCCATGGACCCCGCGCCACCCGAGGAGTTCGTCCGGGCCGCCAGGCTGGCACCCGACCACTGGCTCTACCTGTCCGATCCCGCCTGGCAGGGGGAGGGCCCGCCGCCGGAGTGGGCGGTGGTCGGCCAGTGGCGCTCCGACTCGGAGGGCGAGATCGTCGAGTGGGAGGACAACGAGGACTACAGGCCCTCACCCGAGGCGATGGGCTGGCCCGAGCCGGCCGACGACGTGGACCGTGCCATCCAGCTCGCCACCACCGGATACGGCCCGGTGGAGGACGTCACCGCCGCGCTGGCCAGGGCCGAGGTCGCGGTGCTGGTCACGGCGGGCGGCGAGCCGGTGAGCGCCTCCGCACCCGACGGCACGGCGGTGGTCCCCGTCTTCACCTCCCCTCGCCATCTCCAGGGCGTCGGGCGGCTGGGGTTCGAACAGCTGCCGGTGGTGGACCTGCTCGGCCGTATCCCCCCGGACCACAGCCTGTGTCTCAACAGCTCGGCCCCGGTCAGCATGGTGCTGACCACGGAAGGGCTCGCGGAGGTGCTGCAGGAGGCGGCGAAGGACGTGACGGCGGAGGACGCGTCGGGCGCGGGCGGGGTCTGAGAGGCCCGAGACCGGGAACGGGCCCGCGCCGCACCCTCGGATCCACTGGCGGACAGCCGACAGCGCGGTCGACTCCGCCGACTTCATCGCAGGGATCGAGATCGGCTTCGGCCAGAGCCTCGACAAACTCACGGCAGCCCTCGCCGCGGGCCCGCACGACACGGACAGTGCTGATACGAGGAGCGCGACATGACCGACTCGACCGGCCGCAGGGTGACCGCCAACCTGGCCCTCAGCCTCGACGGGCGTTACCACGGTCCCGCCGGGGCCCATGATTTCGGTGCGTTCGCCCCGTACGTGACCACCGAGGTGGCGCGAAACCACCTCACCCGTATCTGGGAGGGCGCCACGACGGCGCTGCTCGGCAGGGTCAACGCTGAGGGATTCCTGGGGTACTGGCCGTCGGTCGCCGCGGACGAGAACGCCGATCCGCGTGATCGTGGATATGCGAAGTGGCTGGTCCACACGGAGAAGGTGGTGTTCTCGACCACCTTGGCCGAGGCTCCGTGGGCACACGCCCGCGTGGTGAACGCCCCCGCCGCGGACGTCGTCGCCGACCTCAGGACCACGGGTGAGGGCGACATCCTCGTCAACAGCAGCGCCAGCGTCATCAAACCGCTCCTCGCGGCAGACCTGCTGGACAGGCTGTACCTCATGATCTGCCCCGAGATCGTCGGCGGCGGACAGCGGCTGTTCGACGACGGCCTGCCGCACTCGAAATGGAAGATCGTCCGTCAGGAGACCGGCGATCTCGGTGAGATGGCCGTGGTCTACGACCGACTGCGCTGATCCAACCGCTCGGTGCACCGAGCGGGCGGCGCGACCGGCGGTCCGGCGGGCTGAGGGGAGTGGCATCGCGACGCTCCTCCACCAGCCCGACTGGCCTCCGCCGCCGGCCACTCGGTCGGACAGCCCGCGACCGTCAATGGCCGTTGTCCCAGGGCCTCATGCATCTGCCTGCGGTGGTGCTCGGACTCTGCGGCTGGTGCCCGGGCCAGGTCGCCGGGGCGCCGCGTCGGTCACGCGGTACCCGTCCTGCCGACTGGCTGTTTTCAGTCACCCCTCTGTCATTTGGCTCAATCTGGTGCAATGCTGAGCTCGCGCGGGCCCGGACGCCCCCGAGACCGGGGACCCCGCACGGCCCCGCCTTCATGCTTCGGCAGGGGCGGGGCCCGCCGCTTTTCCGGCCATGGGCGGGCAGGGCCCACGAGTGGCCGTCGGTGCCGGCGTGCGGGGATGCGTATGCGGTCCCCGTGCACCTCTTCGGGGCGGTGGCGGCCGGGGCGCCTCCTCCGTGGAGCATCGCCCGCTGGGGCCTGTCCGGCGGACCATGCTGGAGGACATGGTGCCCGGTACAGCGCACCCGGGGCCCCACACCGAGCCGGCCGCAAGGCCCCCTCGACGCGACACGACCCACCGGGCCCGGTGGGCATCCCCCGGGCTTCACCGGGGGCCGGCCGGGGGGCCGAGGGGAGGACAGCTGGATGGGCGTGGGCCTCCGGTGGTGGTGGGATGGGAGAAACGGAAGGGGAAACACCATGCGCGTCCCTGTTTCACGCCGGGCTGTCCTGACCGTCGGCATGGCCTCGGCCCTGGTGGGCTTCACCGGGGGGCCGACGGCGGCGTCAGCACCCGCCTCCAGGGGCCCGGCCGCACCACCCGCAGCCGCCGCGACGAACGGCGATCTCCGCCGGCAGGTGAACGCGATCCTGGCCACCGGCGTCGCGGGAGTCGGCGCGGAGGTGGTGTCGCCGTACGGCCGGCGCCACGCGTTCGCCGGGACGCCGCGCGAAGGCCGGTTCCGGATGGGGAGCCTCACCAAGACGTTCACGGCGGTGGTCGCACTCCAGCTTGCCGACCTGAAACTGGATACCCCCGTACGGTACTGGCTGCCGGAGGTTGCGCGGGACATCACCGTGCGCGACCTGCTGCGCCACACCAGCCGTCTGCTCGACCCCGAGATCCCGGCGCTGACCAGCGCAGAGGGCTACCGGGCGGAGCGGCTGCGGAGTTACACGCCGGAGGAGCTGGCAGGAGCGGCGTTGCGGCTCGGGAGGGCACCCGAGAAGTGGTCGTACGCCAACACCAACTACCTGCTCACCGCGATGATCATCGAGCGGATCACCGGCCGGAGCTGGGCCGTGGAGATCACCGACCGGATCATCCGCCCCTTGGGCCTCGAGGCCACCAGCGCCCCCGACGAGTCACCGTTCGTCCCCGGCCCACACGCGCGCGGCTGGGCATCGTTCGGCACCGAGACACCGCTCGACGTCACGCTTCTCAACCCCAGCATGGCTGTTGGCTCCGGTGCCCTCATCAGCAGTGTCCGCGACCTCAGCGTCTTCTACGCCGCGCTGCTCGGCGGGGAGCTGCTTCCCCCGCCGCGGCTCGCCGAGATGACCGCCACCGTCCCAGCGTCCGGGATCGGCATCGAGGGTGCGCGGTACGGCCTCGGCCTCGCTGAACTGCCGCTCCCCGGCGGCGGCAGCTTCTTCTCCCACTTCGGCGAACTGCTCGGCTACCACGCGTGGGCCGGTGTCACGGCGGACGGCTCGCGCACGGCGGTCGTGTACGTCACCGGGGATGTCACCGGGGCGACCATGGGCGCGATGTCCGCACTCATCGAGGGCGGCGTCGGCGGCACGCGCTGAGCCCTGATGGGGGCACGGTCGCCCCCATCAGGGCCCCTCCCGGGCGGTGCAGCTGCTGAACTTGATCAGGTGATGTCGGGCTGTTCGCCGGATGGCGTGCGGGTGGCTCCAGGAGTCCTGGGCGAGAGAGTGAACCGTCTTCCAGCTCCCGAAGCAGGGAGGCGGGTCCCGCCAGGGAAGGCCGGTCCGTTGACGGGAGAGAATGCCGTTGATCACTCGACGGTGACACTGCCGGCGCCCGCCCCGCCCGTGATCCGTCGGCACGTGCGGCTCCAGCCGAGCCCACTCCTCATCCGAAAGATCTCCCCACCCCATGTCCCGCGGAACGGGTTCCCCGAAGGGGCGTCGCACGACCCATCGGACAGCCCCTGGGCCGGATGGCCACCAGGGCACTGGGCCGCAGCGTCCCCGGAGTACACGCAGGTGGCGAGCTCTCCCCGGGTCGGGCGGAGGGACGGCAGGGCCATCGGTCCTCGGCAACCGGCAGCAGGACGCGAAGGGTTGTCGGGTCGAAGCAATCATTCCGCATGCCGCACGAGCCTTGTCAGCCCGACGGAAGCGGCTCTATTGTCGCGGACAGAAAGCGCTTTCCCCGTTCTTGAGCCCCGCTCCGGCGGGTGCGGCCGCCGCCGCGCCTGCCGCAGCTTCCGCATGGGCCGATGTCGGTCTCGTGCGGGTTGCGCTCCGGAAGCCGACCGCCATGACCGAAGGGTGCACGCCGTGCCGAAGACGCAGTGCGCCACCCGCCGGGGCTTTCAGGGCGACGGCCTGCAGTGTCCGGCGGCCGCTCGCGCCGCCGGCTCCGGTGCCGGTCGTCGTCCGAGGCATCGCGGTCCGGCGGAAAGTGGGAGCGCGACCACGGACGGCGCGCCGGGACACGCAGGCCGGGTCACGACGGGACGGCAGGCTCGGTCGCGCCCGGGAGCAACGCCGTAACCGGCCGACCGGCCCGGCTCGGTGCAGCTCGGCGGACGCCCGGATTCGCCGTATTGGAATGACATGTACATGGCATTCATTTCTGCTCGACATTCGCAACGAACAGGGAGAAATGAGCATGAGGAAACCAGTCGCGCTGCGACTCTGTGCGGCACTGGCCACGACGGCCCTGGCGGCCGCGACCGGTGTGCTGGTGTCGATGCCCTCGGCCTCGGCGGCAGTGACCGGTAGTGCCACCGGTTACGCGACCCAGAACGGCGGGACCACCGGCGGCGCCGGCGGGCAGACGGTGCGGGCCACCACGGGGACCGCGATCCACGCGGCCCTGTGCGGCCGGGCCAGCAGCAGTACCCCGATCACCATCGAGGTCGAGGGCACCATCAACCACGGCAACACCACCAAGGTGTCGGGCAGCAGTTGCAACACCGCTGCGGGCGTGATCGAGCTCAAGCAGATCAGCAACGTCACGCTCGTCGGTGTCGGCAGCGGTGCCGTATTCGACCAACTGGGCATCCACATCCGCGAGTCCAGCAACATCATCATCCAGAACGTGACCGTCCGGAACGTCAAGAAGTCCGGCTCGCCCACGTCCAACGGCGGTGACGCCATCGGCATGGAGAGCGACGTCCGCAACGTCTGGGTCGACCACACCACACTCGAAGCGTCGGGCGGCGAGTCGGAGGGCTACGACGGCCTCTTCGACATGAAGGACAACACCCAGTACGTGACGCTGTCCTACAGCACCCTGCGCAACTCCGGTCGCGGTGGCCTCGTCGGGTCGAGCGAGACCGAGCTTTCGAACGGCTTCATCACGTACCACCACAACCTGTACGAGAACATCGACTCCCGCGCACCCCTGCTGCGTGGCGGCATAGCGCACATCTACAACAACCACTACGTGAAGCTCAACGAGTCCGGGATCAACTCCCGTGCCGGGGCGCGCGCGAAGGTGGACAACAACTACTTCAAGGACTCCAAGGACGTCCTGGGCACCTTCTACACCGACGCGGCCGGCTACTGGCAGGTCAGTGGCAACACGTTCGACAACGTGACCTGGTCCAGCCGCAGCAGCGAGAACAACCCCGCCGGGCCCAACCCGCAGTCCAACACGACCGTCAGCATCCCGTACTCCTTCAGCCTGGACGCGGCGGCCTGCGTGCCGGACGTCGTGGCCCAGACGGCAGGTGCCAACAAGGGCCTGAAGGTGTCGAACGGCAACTGCACGCCGCAGAATCCGACCCCGACCCCGACCCCGACTCCGACCACGCCCACTCCGGGTCCCACCACGCCGACGCCGGACCCGACCCAGCCCAGCGGGACCAACCTCAGCCTCGGTGCCGGCGCCGACGGTTCGAGCAAGGCCGCCGGGACGAGCTACGGCAACGTGCGGGACGGCAACCTGAGCACCCACTGGTCGCCGGCCGGCTCGACGGGTTCCGTCTCGGTCAAGTGGTCCTCCGCCACCGCCGTGTCCAGCGTCAACATCCGTGAGGCAACGGGTTCCGTGGGCGCCATCGGATCCTGGAGGGTCCTCAACGGCGACAACGGCACGGTCCTGAAGTCCGGCAGCGGTGCGGGAGTCATCGCGGTTCCCAAGACCTCGCTGAGCAAGATCACGTTCGAGATCACCAGCTCGACCGGCACTCCGAAGATCGCCGAGTTCGAGACGTACGCCGGCTAGCGGTCCGGTCCCGGCGTCAGGCCGGGACCGGCACCGATCGAATGCGCCGACCCGGAAGCAGTGCGCGTGGCGACGACACCGCCACCTGCTTCTGACGGCGGGCCGGTGAGGGGCCGTCGTTCGCGACGGCCCCTCACCGGCTCTGCGTGCGCCGACTACGCGCCCGGAGCCTTGCGCCAGGTCTCCGGCTGCCAGATCGCGGAGCGCTGGAGCGACTGCGGGCAGTGCTTGAAGACCTCGTCTATCTCGATCAGGATCGCGAGGTCCGGGAGGCGGCCCTTCACCGTCATCGCGTCGAAGAACGGTGCGGCCGTGAGGATGCGTGCCCGGCCGTTGAGCCGGAGGACTTCCTTGCTGCCGGGGATCAGGTGCAGCAGGCCGACGTGCGGGTTCTCCAGGATGTTCAGGAGGCTGTCGCCCCGGCGATTGCCCTGACGTTCGGGCAGGGCGATCGTCGACCCGTCCACGACATGGACGAAACCGGGTGCGCCACCGCGCGGCGACGCGTCGCAGTCGCCCGCGCTGTTCGAGGTGGACAGGATGCAGAACGGGGAGTCCGCCAGTACGGCGAGGTCCTCGGCGTCGAGCTCCTGCCTGACCTTCTCGATGACGATCGGGTGCGGAGTGCCGAGCAGCTCGCGGAGTTCCGTGCCGGAGCCGAGCTCGACGTAACCCTCGCGGGTGACGGGAGCCGTGGCGAGGGCGGGCGAGGGGCCGTGCGACATGCGTACTCCGAGGTCGAGGGAGGGCGAAAGGCCCGCTGGGGGACCGGTCCCGGGCCGGACGGGCCCGAACGGGGCCGGGGCCGGATCCGGTCCGCGTCTGGTTCCAGTGGCTGTTTCTGTGATATTAGGGTCACCTTACTTGAAGCTTTGACGACGTCGCCGCGGGGGTCTCGACGGGTGACGGGCGCGCGCAAGATATTGACATGTCCTGGACTAGTCAGGATCCTGAGGGGGACTGCTTCCATCGATGTAAATCCCTATCGCCGTCATTCCCCCGCCGGCTCGGCATCGCAGCGGAGGCCAACCATGGGACGGGACCATGAAGTTCTCTCGCCTGCTTTCCGGCGCCGCCGCCGTCGCGCTGTCCGGCATCCTCGCTGCCGTCATGTCCCTGTCGTCCGCCGAGCCGGCTCAGGCGGAACAGACCATCCGGGCCGCGGACCCGAGTGTGATCCGGGTGGGCAGCACCTATGTGTCGGTGCAGTCGACCGGTGGGGGCATCGCTGTGCGGAAGGCGTCGTCGACGGCCGCCCTGGCGTCGGCGCCCGCCCGGCAGGTGTGGTCGGACGCCGCCGGCCGCGGTGAGGTCTGGGCTCCGGAGATCGTGACGGACGGCGGCCGCTACTACATCTACTTCACGGCCGGCCGCGGCTCGGCCCATCGCATGTACGTCATCAGCTCGGCCGCCGCGGACAGCGGATACACCGGCGAGACCCGGCTGGCACTGCCGGACGACAAGTGGGCCATCGACGGGACACTGTTCACCTTCAACGGGCAGCGCTGGTTCGTCTGGTCCGGCTGGGCCGGCGACACCAACGTCGAGCAGAACCTCTACATCGCCCGGATGAGCAGCCCCACCACGCCCACCGGTGCGCGGCACGTGATCTCGCAACCGCGGGAGAGCTGGGAGCGGGTGGTCGGCAACCCGTTCATCAACGAGAGTCCCGAGGCGGTCAAGGACCCCAACGGCCGGCTGCACATCGTGTACTCCGCCAACGGCAGCTGGAGCGACCAGTACTGCCTGGCCGACCTGCGGCTGCGGGCCGGCGGCGACCCGACGTACGTCTGGGACTGGTACAAGTCGAACGGCTGCCTGTTCGGCTCCCACCGCGCGACCATGATGTCGGGCTGGGACCCGACGCTGTACGTCAACGGTCCCGGCCACCACAGCTTCGTGCTGCTGAACGGTGACATCAACACCAGCCCGCCCGCGGGCCCGAGGTTCCCCCTGATGTTCCACGCGGTCCCGAAGGGCACGCCGTACGCGTGGGAGAACCGCTACTGGTACACCGGGACGTTCGCCTGGTGGGGCAACACCACCTACAGCCGCGCCAACGTCCCCGGCCCGACCGCCGACACCGGCTGGAGCCTCAAGTTCTTCGAGTAGGGACGGCGGGAGCGGTGCGGTGTTCCCCCGCACCGGAGCAGGCCGCGGCAGGCTGCCCGGCACCCGGTCCGGGCAGCCCCGCACTTCCGTGGGAGTCGTCGCGACGACCGTGGACGGGTGGCCCGCGAGCCGCACGGGCAAGGACGGCCAGGCCCGTGCGGGGCCATGGCCGGGGATGACGGGACGCATCCGTCCGGCCCGATATTCGGCTGCGTCGGTCCGCGGGATGCTCCCATACTGAGCGGGCTCGATCTTCCGCGTCCCGAAGGAACACCTCCGCGTGCAGGCTGCCGTCACGGTCACCCCCGCCCAGATCCCCGACCTGCTGCTCGGGCTCGCCACCGTGCGGCCCGTCTTCCTCTGGGGAGCGCCCGGCATCGGCAAGTCGTCGCTCGTACGCGGCTTCGCGGAGTCGCTGGGCCTGGAGTGCGTCAGTCTCCTCGGGACGCAGCTGGCACCGGAGGACCTGATCGGCGTGCCGCAGATCCGCGACGGGCGGTCCGTCTTCTGCCCGCCGGAGAGCATCGCGCGCGACGAACCGTACTGCCTCTTCCTCGACGAGCTGAACGCCGCCACCCCCGATGTCCAGAA
This sequence comes from Streptomyces clavifer, assembly GCF_036345975.1. Lineage (NCBI taxonomy): Bacteria > Bacillati > Actinomycetota > Actinomycetes > Kitasatosporales > Streptomycetaceae > Streptomyces > Streptomyces clavifer. The sequence goes on from NZ_CP107793.1 coordinate 5,785,882, forward strand.
GGCCTTCTACTCGCTGATCCTGGACCGGCGGATCGGCTCGTACGAGCTCCCCGCCGGCTCGATCGTCATCGGGGCCGGCAACCGCGCCACGGACAACGCGCTGGCGAGGCCCATCGCGTCCGCGCTGGTCAACCGGCTGACCCACGTGCACCTCCGGGCGTCGGCCGCGGACTGGCTGGTGTGGGCGGGGGAGAACGGCATGCACCCCTGGGTGACTGACTACGTCACCGACCGCCCGGACCACCTGTGGTCGCAGCCGCCGAAGACCGAGGAACCGTTCTCCACGCCCCGTTCCTGGCACATGCTGTCCGACGCCCTGCACTCGTTCGGGCTGGGCATCGACGAGGACACGCTGAAGGTGATCGTGCACGGCACACTGACCCCCGCACACGCCGTCTCCTTCTGCGGGTACGCGAAGATCGTGCGCCACACCTTCGGCATCGAGGCGATCCTCAAGGGCGAGGCCTCCTGGCCGGGCCGGATCGAGGACCGTGACCTCCTCTACTACCTGGCCGAAGCGTTCCGCGGCCGGCTGGTGAAGGAACTGCCGCGGCAGAAGGAGCACGTCTCCGAGTCGATGCGGCAGACCTCCTACCGGGCCAAGTCGCTGCTCGTGCGGCTCGCCGAGATCTCGGTCGAGGTCGCGCAGACCGTCATCGCGGACGACGCCGAAGGCCGGCCCGTCCTGCCCGCGTGGTTCCTCGTCGAGGCGGCCCGTGACATGCCCCGGCTGGTCGAGGCCCGGCGGTGACCGCCACGTCCCGTCGAGGCGGGAAGAACAGGGACGACGAGACCGACCGGGCCACCGAAGCGTTCGCGGCAGGCCTCGCGCTCCTCAACCGGAACCCGGCCTTCGCCGCCGTCCCGCTGTCCTGCTGCCGCAAGACCCGGTGCGCGCTCACCCCGGCCGGGGGACTGGCCGTCGTCACCTCCGGCGGCTTCGTCCACGCACACCCCACGAAGCGGGCGGAGCCTGCCGAGTGGGCGTGGGTCCTCGCCCACTGCGTGCTGCATCTGGGCTTCGGCCATCTGCCCGCCTCGGCGGACGACCCGCGCGTACAGCCCGACCGGTACGAGGTCGCGGCCCGGTGCACGGTCGTCAACCGCTTCCTGCTCACCTTCCCGGTGAGCCGTCCCCCCGACGACCTGCCGGCCGCGTACCCGGCGGGCGACGAGGAGCAGCTCGCCGCCCGCTGGCGGCGCGACGGCATCCCCGCCGCCTACGAACGGTGCGGGACCGCAGGAAGCCACCCGGACCAGATCCTCACGACGTGGAACACGTGGAACACCGCCGTTCCCGACTGGGAGAACGCCTTCGCCCGAGCTCTGACCCGCAGCGTCTCCACCGCCATGGACACGGCGGGCGGGCGCATCGACCGGGAGACCGGAGCGCGCACGCCGCAGCAGCCCTGGGACCGCGCCCTGAACTGGTTCGTCTCCTCCTACCCGCTGCTCGGCGGGCTCGCCGCGGGGCTCACCGTCGTGGCCGACGCGGAACTGGCCCGGGCCCAGGGCATCGCGATCGCCGCCGTGAGCTCCGCCGCGGGCGAGATCTACGTCAATCCGCTGTGCGCGTTCACCGACGAGGAATGGCGCTTCGTCCTCGCCCACGAGATGCTGCACGCCGCCCTCCGCCACGGCGAACGCCGAGGTGGCCGTGACCCGTTCCTCTTCAACGTCGCGGCCGACTACGTCGTCAACGACTGGCTCGTGCAGATGCGCGTCGGCGACATGCCCGAGGGTCTGCTGTACGACCCGGAGCTGCGGGGACTGTCGGCGGAGGAGGTGTACGACCGGATCACGGGCGACCTGCGCCGACGGCGGAGGCTCGCCACGCTGCGGGGGAAGGGCGTCGGAGACATCCTCGGAGAGCCGCTCGCGCACGCCGGCGCCCGCCCGTACACCGACCTCGACGACTTCTACCGGCGTGGCCTGGTCCAGGGCTTCGATCTGCACCAGTACGGCGAGCGCGGGCTGCTGCCCGCGGGCCTCGTCGAGGAGATCCGGGCGCTGGCCCATCCGCCCGTGCCGTGGGACGCGCGACTGGCCCGCTGGTTCGACGAGTACGTACCCCGGCCGGAGCCGGTGCGTTCCTACGCCCGCAGCGCCCGGCGGCAGGCGTCGACGCCGGACATCCCGCGCGCGGGCCGGTACTACCCGCCGGAGGAGACGGCCCGTTGCACGTTCGGAGTCGTACTCGACACCTCGGGCTCGATGAGCGGCATCCTGCTCGGCAAGGCCCTCGGCGCCATCGCCTCGTACGCGGAGGCACGTGACGTACCGGCGGCCCGTGTGGTGTTCTGCGACGCGGCGGCGTACGACGCGGGATATCTGCCGCCTGCCGAGATCGCCGGGCGGGTACGGGTGCGCGGCCGAGGCGGCACCGAACTGCAGCCGGGCATCGATCTGTTGCGGAGGGCGGAGGACTTCCCCCCGGCGGCCCCGGTCCTCGTCATCACCGACGGCTGGTGCGACACCCTGCGGATCCGTCGCGAGCACGCGTTCCTGATCCCGCAGGGTGCCTCGCTGCCGTTCACCCCACGCGGCCCGGTGTTCCGGCTGGGCTGAGGACGCGGGTGTCCCGGGCAGCCGCCCGGGGCCCTGCGGCCCGCCGGGCTACGGCTTGCGTCCCACCGCCACGTAGCCCGCGCTGATGATGTCCTCCTGGCCGGGGATCGGGTCACCGAGTTCGGGATGCCATGCCTCGGCCGCCACGATGCCGGGCTCGACCACGTCCAGCCCCTCGAAGAACGCGGCGAACTGGGCGCGGTTGCGGGGCGCCAGCGTCAGCGTGTTCTTCCTGTACATCTCGTCCACCTTGCGGGCCTCCTCCGGGTGGAAGTCGGCGGTGAGGTGGGATATCACCACATGACTGCCCGGCGCCAGCACACCGGTGAGCCGGTCCACCAGCTCGTAGGCGCCGTCCTCGTCGCTCACGAAGTGCAGCAGCGAGATCAGCGACAGCGCCACCGGCTTGCCGAAGTCCAGGGTCCTGCTGGCGTGTTCGAGGATCGCGTCCACGTCGCGGGCGTCGGCCTGCACGTAGTCGATGGCGCCCTCCGGAGTGCCGCTCAGCAGCGCTTCGGCGTGGGCCAGCACGATCGGGTCGTTGTCGCAGTAGACGACGCGGGTCGTGGGTTCCGCCTTCTGGGCCACCTGGTGCAGGTTGGGTTCGGTGGGTATCCCCGTCCCGATGTCGAGGAACTGCCGGACGCCCTGGCCGGCCAGCCAGCGGGTGGCACGGTGCATGAAGGCACGGTTCACCTTCGCCATCACCGGGACACCTGGTTCGACGGCGAGCATCTGGCGGCCCATCGCCTCGTCCACCGGGTAGTTGTCCTTGCCGCCGAGGAACCAGTCGTACATCCGGGCGGGATGGGGTTTGCTGGTGTCGATGTGCAGCGCGGCGGCGTCGTTGCCCGGTCGGGACATGGCGAACTCCAGGGTGCGTGAAGACGGAGTGGATGATCGGCTCGCCCCAAGAATAGGCAACGCGGGTTCTGTGGAGCACGTGTTCGTCCGTGCGGCCCGGACCGGATGGGTCGAAAGCGCGTCGTCGGCACGGTTCCCCTCCTGATCCGTACGCCGACCCGCTCACGAGGTCACCGGGATATCCGCACGCGAGGGGTCTCCTGCGGGCAGCGGGCAGCGGGCAGGTCCTCGGACTCGCGGGCGCCCTCCGGTCAGTCCGCGGAGGCCCGAGCCGTGCGGCCCGCGGAATCAGGACGGAGGACGGTTCGCGTTCACTTTCCGCCCCGGAAGCCCTCGCTCCGGCAAGGCGGCCGGGCGTACCGCCCCGAAACCTTCACAGTGTCTCCATGGTGTCACGGGGGTCCAATACGGCCCTAAGTGCGCGGTAGGTATAAGGAATTACCCAAACTCGCAATGATAAGATCATCCGACTTCCAGTTGGGCTGACGGTGTGGGGGGCACCCCTGAGGGGTGCATTCCGTAGTTCCACTTTTGGAGTGGCCTTCCCGGCCGTGTCCGCACCGTGGTACTTCCAGCCCCGGTCTGTGCGGCATGCCGAGCGGGTACCAAGACGTATCCATAGCCATGGCACTTGAAGTGAGTCTCATGACATTTCCCAACGGCCCCACGACTTGGGCACTGGCTGCCGTAGCGCTGGTCGCACTCGTCGCTGTGGGCGCCGTCCTGCGGGCTCGCAAGACCAATATCGGGCTGCGCAGACAGAACGCCCAACTGCTGCGGGAGCGCGAGACGCTGCTGCAGCACCGGGAACAGCTCCAGGCGGTGAACGCCGACCTTTCCCGTCGCCATGACGCCGAGCTGTCCGAGGTCCGTAAGGACGCCGAGGAGGAGACGAAGACAGTCCTCAAAGCCGCGGTACGCACCCTGCAGGGTCTCGCGGACGAACAGCAGCTGGTCATCGAGAAGGCGCAGACCAAGTACGGCGACGATCCCCGGATCCTCGCCGACCTGATGGCCATCGACCACACGAACAGCCAGTTCGGGCGGCGGGCGCAGGGCATCGCGGTGCTCTGCGGCGGCTGGCTCGGACGACGGGAGACCGTCGCCTCGGCCTACGACGTGGCCCGCAGCGCCCAGGGCCGTATCCGGCAGTTCGACCGGGTGCGGATCAACGGGCAGGTGAACTTCTCCGTGGTCAGCCGGGCGGTGGAGCCCGTCGCGGTGGTACTGGCCGAGCTGCTGGCCAACGCGACCAATTACTCCGCGCCCGGTACCCCGGTCGAGATCAACATCCAGGCGGTCCCGAGAGGCGTCTGCATCATCGTGGACGACGCCGGCCTCGGCATGGCGCAGGAGGAGAAGGACCGCGCTGCGGCACTGCTCGCTCCGCAGGCCGCGATCAGCGTCTCCAGCCTCGGCATCCCCCCGCAGTTCGGGTTCGCCGTCTCCGGTCTGCTGGCCGCCCGTTACGGATTCAAGGTCTCGGTCGACTCGGTATCCCCCTATGGAGGCGTGCGCGCAGTGGTTCTCCTGCCCGATGAGCTGCTGAGCGGTGATGTGCCCCCGCCCCCCGTCGCCCGAGAGGCGTACCGGGAGGAGGCGCCGGTGCCCCCGCTGCAGGAGGCCCCCGCGCCGGCCCCCACCCCGCTGTTCCCCTCCGCCGTACCGCACGCAGCCGCACGGCCGGTCAGCCAGGCCACCACCGCGGGCGGCCTCCCCAAGCGCCGCCGTCAGAGCCCCGTCTCCGTGGTGCCCCCGGCCGGCTCCGAGCCCGAGCCGGTGTCCGGCAACGAGGCCACGGCGTCCCGACTGGGTGCGTTCCAGCGCGGAACCCGGTCCGGGCGTGACATGACGACCATGGAAGGACCTGAGAACCTGTGAACCCCGATCTGTCCTGGGTGCTCAACGACGTACTTCAGGTACCCGGCGCCCAGCACGCGATCCTCGTCTCCGCCGACGGTCTGCTGCTCGCCAGTTCCGACGAGATCGGCAGGGACGACGCGGAGACCGTCGCCGCGGCGATGAGCTCGATGCAGTCGCTGAGCCGGGCCGTCGCCCCGTTCGTCGGACGGCAGTCGCCCGGCAGATGGCGGCAGACGCTCCTCGAGTACGAGGGCGGCTGGATCTTCCTCATCGCGGCGGGCAGCGGCGCCTACCTCGCGGCCGCAGCCGTGGCGGACGTGGACATGGAGGCGATGTCCTTCCGCATGCAGCAGCTGGTCAGCGCACTGGGGAAGGCGATGTCCACACCCCCGCGCCAGAGTGCGGGAAGCGGCACGTGACGTCGCCGGGCGAGGAACAGCAGGTCAGCAGCGGTTTCGTCCGGTCCTATGTCATCACCGGCGGACGCGGGCTGCCGGAAGCGGACGAGCTGACCCTCGTCACGCTGGTCACCATCGCTCCGGACCGGGAGCCGTACCGGAATCCGAGCCCCGAGATCCAGGCGATCTGGGACCTCTGCTCCGGCGGCTACCTGTCGGTCGCCGAGGTGGCGGGCCGCCTGGAACTCCCGGTCGGCGTGGTGCGCCTCCTGCTGAAGGACCTGACGGACCAGGGGCATTTACTGCGCCGTAAGGTGCCGCCCCCCGCTCAGCTCGTTGACAAGAAGATCCTCGAGGAGGTGTTGCATGGACTCCAGGCCCGCTTCGGCTGAGAACATCTATGTGTCGGACGCGGTACAGCGCGCGGTGAAGATCCTGGTGATCGGGCACTTCGCCGTGGGCAAGACGACGATCATCGGCACTCTCTCCGAGATCAAGCCGCTGCGCACCGAGGAACGGATGACGCAGGCCGCCGCCGACATCGACGACCTGAGAGGCGCTCCGGGCAAGGAGACCACCACGGTCGCCCTCGACTTCGGCCGTCTGACACTCAGCGACGAGCTGGTGCTGTACCTCTTCGGTACACCCGGCCAGCAGCGCTTCGTCGAGCTGTGGGAGGACATGGCGCGCGGCTCGCTCGGCGCCCTGCTCCTCGTCGACCCCGCCCGGCTCGCCGACACGTTCCCGGTCATCGACCTGGTCGAGAAGTACGGGCTGGAGTACGCCGTCGCGGTCAACAGCTTCGACCCCCACACCCGGCACGAGGAGGAGGAGCTGCGTGAGGCCCTCGACCTGCTGCCGGACACCCCGGTCGTGTACTGCGACGCCCGGGACCGGGACTCGTCCGCGAGGACGCTGATCACGCTGGTCCGGCATCTCCTCGCCCGGGCGGCCTGACACCGTTCCCTTCCGCCGTCCACCGCCGTGCCCGTCACGGCCCGCGCATCTTGCAGAGGAAGCACACATGGACTCTCGTCCGAGAGCCACTGACGACAACCCGCCCCCCGAGTGCCCGATGCACCGGGGGCGGCAGACCTCCCTGTACGGGGAGGATTTCGCGGCGGACCCGCAGCGCGTCTACGACGCGTTCCGGGCGCACGGCCCCGTGGCGCCGATCGAGCTGGCGCCCGGTGTCGAGGCGAACCTGGTCGTGGAGCACGAAGCGGCTCTGCGCGTGCTGCAGAACCCGGCCCTCTTCGCCCGCGACTCCCGGCGCTGGAACGCACTGCAGGAGGGCAGGATCGCGCTCGACAGCCCGGTGCTGCCGATGATGGCCTACCGGCCCAACTGCCTGTTCACCGACGGCACCGAGCACCTGCGTCTGCGCAAGGCGGTCACGGAGAGCCTCGGCCGCCTCAACGCGAGCCGGCTGAGCCGGGACGTCGAGCGCATCGCCGACTACCTCATCGACCAGTTCATCGAACGCGGCAGCGCCGACCTGCTCAACGACTACGCCAAGCTCCTGCCGCTGCTGCTCTTCAACCAGCTCTTCGGGTGCCCCAGCGACATCGGCGACCGGCTGACCCGCAACATGTCGGCGATCTTCGACGGCGAGGACGTGCTGCGGGCCAACGCCGAGCTGACGGCCTGCCTGATGGAGCTCGTCGCGCTGAAGCGGCGCGTGCCCGGCGAGGACATCACGTCCTGGCTCATCCAGCACCCGGCGGGCCTGCGGGACGAGGAGCTCAAGGACCAGCTGGTCATGCTGATGGGCGCGGGCGTCGAGCCGGAGCGCAACCTCATCGGCAACGCGCTGCTCCTCATGCTGTCCGGTGACACCCCCGGGTCGGACCGGGCCGGCACCGGGATGCTCGTCGAGGACGCGCTCAACGAGGTGCTCTGGGACAACGCGCCCATCGCCAACTACGCGACGCACTTCCCGGTGCGGGACGTCGATCTGGGCGGGACGATCCTCCAGGCGGGCACTCCCGTACTGATCAGCTTCGCCGCGGCGAACAGCGACCCCGCGCTCACCGACGCGCGTCGGACCCTGAGCAAGGGCGCCCACCTCGCCTGGGGGGCCGGCCCCCACGTCTGCCCGGCGAAGTCCCCGGCGCAGCTGATCGCCCTGACCGCGATCGAGAAGATCCTCAACGTCCTGCCGGACGTGACGCTCGCTCGTCCCGCGGCGGAAGCGGAATGGCGCCCGGGTCCGTTCCACCGGGCCCTGGTCTCCCTGCCGGTCCGGTTCACGCCTGGCGCCGTGCGGCACACCACCACGAACGGACAGGCCCAGTCCGCTTCGCTGACGGTCGACCATGTCGGTCCCGCGCCGACGTACCGCGAGGCCTCGGAGCCCCAGAAGAAGACCAAGGGCTGGTGGAGCTCCTTCCTGGACGTCTTCCGGGTGTGAGTCCCTGTTGCCACCGCGTCACGTGCTTCACGCAATCACCACGTGTCGCGGTGGCAACAACGGCCCCGACTGTGACATGGGTAACACCCATTGATGCATGGTGCTGATAAGTGGAGGGGAGAGTCCTGGCGGTAACCAAGCGTCAAGGCAAGGATCTCTGCGTGAGCACCGTCCGCGAAACCGCCAGACCCCCCGTTGATCGCCGCACCCTTGTCCCACTCCTCCGACGCCTGAACTCCCCCGGCGGCCAGGCCGATCCCTATCCTCTCCTCGGAGAGCTGAGATCCATGGGAGACGTCGTACCCGCCCCCTGGGGCGGCGCGTACTTCGTCACCGGATTCGATGCGTGCAACCACGTCCTCCGCGGCCGCGAATGGCTCGCGCCGGACTTCGCCTGGCAGGAGCGGCAGGCGCACAGCGAACGCTGGGAGGCGCCCGCCACCCAGGAGATGACGAAGACCCTCTCGCGCCTCAACGCCCCCGAGCACACCTGCCAGCGGCGCAGCCTGGGCAACCTCTTCGACCGCGCGACCATCGAGCGGATGACCCCGAACGTCGACCGGGAAGTCACCCGCCTCCTCGACACCCTGGCGGAGCAACTGCGCTCCGGAGGAGCCGATTTCGCGCAGACGGTCAGTGAACAGCTGCCGATCGGCACCATCGGCTCGTGGCTGTCCCTTCCCTCCGAGGACTACCCACACCTTCTGGAGATCACCCACAACCAGGTGTACGCGCAGGAGCTGCTGCCCACCAGGAGCCAGCTCGCCGTCTCCGCGGGGGCGACGAAACAGCTGCGGACGTACTTCACCGAGCTGATCAGGCAACGGCGCGCGGCTCCCGGGGACGACGTGCTGAGCGGCTGGATACGCACCTGGGACGAGCTCGAACCCGACCGTGACGCGGCGGACGAGGCGCTCTACCGGCTGACCATGTTCATCACGATCGCCTCACTGGAGACCACCGCGACGCTGCTCTCGTCCGCGGTGTGGCACCTGCTCGACGAACCGAGCCGGTGGACATGGCTGAGGGAGAACCCCGAACACGTCGAGGCGGCCATCGACGAGGCCCTTCGGTACGATCCGCCCATCCACATCAACACGCGTGTCGCCGCCGCCGATACGGTGCTGGCAGGGGTCCCGGTGGCGAAGGACAGCATGGTGCACGTGATGTACGGTGCCGCCAACCACGATCCACGCCGTAACCCGGATCCCCACATCTTCGACCTGCTCCGTGCCGGCAGCCACCTCAGCTTCGGAGGCGGTGCGCACTACTGTCTGGGCGCCTCCCTCGCCCGACTGGAGACCCGCTCCATGCTCACCCAGCTCCTGAGCCGTTTCCCCACGCTGCGCGTGGTTTCGCCCCCGGTGTTCGCCTCCCGCATGGTCTTCAGGCGAGTCACCTCGCTGGGCGTGGCGATATGAAGCTCTCGATGCCCGGCTTCCTCCAGTCCCAGGGTCCGTCCGCCGGCCCGGTGAGCAGCCTGCGCGAGGGACCGGTCCTGCGCGTGCAACTGAACGACCCCGAGAGCGGGAACGTCGTCAGCGGCGCGATGCTGGACGCTCTGCTGGACGTCCTGGCCGTGCCGGACCCCGAGGTGCGCGTGCTCGTCCTGAGCGCCGCCGGGGAGGACTTCTGCCTCGGAGGGGACCGCGCCGAGTTCGCCGACTGGCTGGACGACGACCCCACGGGCCGTGGCATCCGCATCGCCGGCGACAAGGCGCGCCGGGTCTGCGAGGCCCTCTCCACGAGCCGGGCGGTGACCATCGCCGCCGTGCACGGCAAGGTCATCGGCGCGGGGCTCGCTCTCGCGCTCTCCTGCGACCTCCGGGTCGGTGCCGATACCGCGAGCTTCAGACTGCCGGAGCTGGCCCTCGGGCTGCCCACCGCCTGGGGCGGGGTGCTTCCCCGGCTGATCCACGAGGTGGGTGCGGCTCGCACCCGCGAACTCATCCTCACGGGACGGGCCTTCGACGCGGCGGAGGCGTACGGATTGTCCGTTCTGCAGCGCGTGGTGCCCCGGGACGCGCTCGACGAGGCGGTCACCGCGTGGACCAAGCCCATAGTCCGCCGCCCCGAAGCCGCCCTGCGGGTGACCAAGGCCGTGCTCAACTCCTACTCGGCGCCGACCCGGCTGGGCGACCCGTCCCTGCTCGACGCCGAGCTGCTGGCCTCCGTCGCCGCCGCGACCAGGCGGCAACGCGGCACGGGCGGCACGGAGCCCGTCCCGATCCGGTAGGGACGCGCCCGCAGCGAGGGTGCCACCGCCCGTCCCGGGGGACGGCAGGGAGGGCAGGCGGCTGTCGAGCACCCCGCCTCCGTGCGCGCGGAGCGTCCGGAGCCGGCTTGCGGCCGGGGACGGGGGACGGCAGGGTTCGGAGGCGTGGCCACTCTGCTGATCGTCCATCACACTCCCTCGCCCAACTGCCAGGCGCTCTTCGAGGCCGTCGTCTCCGGCGCGACGACGGACGGGATCGAGGGCGTCCAGGTCGTACGGCGTGCGGCGCTCGCCGCCACGGCGTCCGACGTGCTGGCCGCCGACGGCTACGTCCTCGGCACTCCGGCCAACCTCGGCTACCTGTCCGGTGCGATGAAGCACTTCTTCGACCAGGTGTACTACCCCTGCCTGGACGCGACGCAGGGCAGGCCCTTCGGCTCCTACGTGCACGGCGGCAACGACGTCACCGGAGCGGTACGGGCCATGGACTCGATCACGAAGGGCCTGGGATGGCGCCGCGCGGCGGACGCCGTGACGGTGACGGGGGAGCCCGGCAAGGCCGCCATCGAGGCGTGCTGGGAGCTGGGCGCGACGATCGCCGCCGGGCTGATGGACTGACGACCGCCGCCGTGCCCGTGGGCCGGCCCGCCCGTCAGAGGTTGCCGGGCTCGGCCACCAGGTCCGCGTCGCGCATACCCGGCAGGAGATAGCCCTCGCCGTCGTCCCACGGGACGTCCAGGTCGTCCATGTGCACCCGCCACTCGGCCCCCGCGACGGCACGGCGCAGCTCCGTCAGGGAGTCCAGCACATGGGCGATCACGGGCAGCAGACGGCCCGGTTCGAACGGCATCTTGGTGGAGCCCGCGAGGACCTCACCGCTCTCGCCGTCGGACCGGTCGTACAGGTACAGGCCCTCCTCCTCGTCGTACGGGAAGGAAGCCGCGCAGGCGGTGACGATGCGCGAGACCGCAGCCGTCTCGGACGCGGTCAGCGGTTCCGCGCGAAGGGCGGTGTAGTAGAGGGAGACGCTCATGCCGTGAGCGTAGGACAAGGGTCCGACAGTGCCGGTTCACCGCGTTCCGCGTGGGCCGCGGGGCGGTCCCGTGCCGGTCCGGGGCGCGGCGCCGACGGGGAGGGTCAGGTGCGGTCGATGTGCACGCTGGTCGACTTCACACGGGCCGTCGCCTGCATGCCGACCTCGAGGCCCAGCTCCTCCACCGCCTCCCGGGTCAGGAGCGAGACGAGCCGGTGCGGGCCCGCCTGGATCTCGACCTGGGCCGCGACATCGCCCAGTTTCACGGCGGTGACGATGCCCGGGAACGCGTTGCGCGCGGAGGTGTACGAGACCTCCTCCTCGCCGGTGCCCGCCTGGGCCACCTCGACGGAGAACGCGGCCAGGTCGCGCCCGTCGACCAGCCGGCGTCCGCCCTCGTCGCGATGGGTGGCGACCCGGCCGGCGTCGGCCCAGCGGCGGGCGGTGTCGGGGCTGACGCCGAGGAGTCGAGCCGCCTGCCCGATCGTGTAGGACTGCATGTGCCACACCCTAGGCGCCGAGGGTCCGGCCCCGCGGATCGGCCGCCCGTCGGCCGCACGAGTGGTCCTGGCACGGGTCCGTCCGGCGGGACCCCGCCTGGCCCGGTCGTACGGAGCGGCCGTACGCCTGCTCCCGGACCCCACCGCGCTGCGCGTCCCGGGCCGGCCGGTGTGATGTTCGCAGCCCGCCGTTCGCTGGGCCTGTGGGAGGAACGGGTCCTCCCACAGGACAGGCGGGGAGTCGCAGATGTGGGGACGGAGCGTGAGCGTCCGGAGCCCGGCGCACGGACGCGCGTTACGAGGCGTACGCGTGCGGGGGGCCGGCCGGTGACCGGATGGCCCATCGAGGCGCTGGAGCGCCTGCTGCCGACGACGTACGGCATCGACGAGCAGGTCGACTGGGCCGTGGCCGAGGCACGGTGGGGCGCCTGTTTCCCCGCCGACTACAAGGCCTTCATGAGTGCCTACGGGGAGGGGTCCGTGGACGACGTGATCGTCGTGCACCGGCCGATGCCCGCGGACACGCCGGACGGGTGCCACGCCGCGGATGCCATGGCCGACGGGACCGGTGCCGTCCGCGAGGTGTGGCGCGTGGAGGCCGACGAGATATGGGCCGATCCGGCGGGACCCGACATGGTGCTCGACCCCGGCGCGCTGCTCGCCTGGGGTACGACCACCGAGGCGGACATCCTGTGCTGGCTGACGACGGACGAGGACCCCGACCGCTGGCCCGTGGTGGTCTGCGGCCGTCACACCGTGCCGACGTTCGCGCTGTACCGGTTCGGTATGGCCGAGTTCCTCCGCAGGCTGCTGGCCGGCTGCTTCGATTCCGTACCCCTCAGCGTGGAGGGGGTGATGGCCCGTCGGTCGCACGCCTTCGTGAGCCGGGCCGTTCAGCGGGCCCGCCGCCGCGCGGGCCTCGACCCCTGGACCGGGGAACCGCAGGGCAGCTGAGCGGGCGGCGCGGAGTGTTCGGTGCGGTGGGCGGTCCCGGGGGCCGTCGCGGCGTACGGGGGCGGGGTGCGGGTCCTGGGGACCCGGTAGGGGCGGCTTCCCCCAGCAGGGCCCGGTGAGGTTCGTACCGGGCCGGGCAGGGCCGGTGGGGTGCGCGCAGGGTCAGTGCTGCGTCCAGGTGAGCTTGTCACCGCCCACCTACCGCACCGCGTCGGGGTCGTCGAGGTCGTGGACCGTGATGCCGGCGGCCTGCGCGGCGTACAGCACGTCCGTCATCGAGGTCACCCTGCCGACCATCTCCCCGTCGGCCTCCAGGATCCGGAAGGGCGGATCGCCGGGCTGTACGGGCAGAACGGTGAGCCTCGGATGTGTGGGGCCGGGGTGCGCCCTGTCGGTCATGCGCTGATCGGTTCCACGCGTGCTCCTCCGGTACGCCCGGAACCCTCCGCGTGAGCCGTATGCCCGGTTTAGGATGCTATATGCAATTCATCCAGTAATTCATATAGGGCTATTTCGTGCGACCCGTGGAGCTTCGGAAGGGTGCAAATCACCCTTTTCGGTCTTGGTGACCAGGGTCACCCCACCGCCTCCCGGACGCATCGACATGTCGACCGGTTCCCTTGTGCGCCAACAAGGTTGGCACCCCGGCTGTGGGCTTGCTTACATGAATTCACTTGGATCGATCTTGCAAGTGAATTGTGATCACCAATTCCGGGCTTGTTCCTTTCGCTATTTCTCGCCTACGGTCACCCTCACTCCGGATGGAACGCCGAATCCTGCCGCCGTCCGGGAACCCGACCACATCTCGTACGGCAGGAGCGGGGGACCCAGGTAAGCGCCGATCCGGTATCCGGAGCGGCTCGGGGTGAAGTCGCATTCGTATGCGACCGGGCATCTCCAGCCCGAACCCGACAGCTCACTTCGCAGGCGGCGGAGAGGAAATCACCATGCCCGAAATGGGTAAGCACCTTCGTTTCAGGACCAGTTCGCTGACCCGCGGCATCATCGCCGTGAGCACGGGTGGAGCCGCTCTGGCCCTTCCCGTGATCGGCGCGACCGGAGCCTTCGCGGCGCCGGCGCAGCCGGTCGCCGTCGAAAAGGCGGCCACGTCGACTGCCGTGTCCGGCAAGGCGATTGCCGCACAGAAGTCGACGCCCGTCACCTATTCCGTGATCATTGGCGATTCCCTTTCCAAGATCGCGCGTGAGCATTCCGTCGACGGCGGCTGGAAGGCGCTGTACGACGACAACCGAAAGGCCGTCGGCGCAAACCCCGACCTCATTCACGCCGGTCTGAAGCTGACGATCGGCGCGAAGGCGGCGGACAAGGCCGGAACGGCGGACAAGGCCGAATCCAAGGCGTCCGGCTCCGCCGACCGTGCGGAGCAGAGCGCCGACCGTGCCGACCGCTCGGACCGTACGGACACCGCGCTCGCCGCGCAGGGCGCACCCGCGGCAGCGCCTGCCGCCGCTCCCGCCGCCGAGCCGGCCGCGTACACCGACGACCTCGACGGCTGGATCAAGGAGTCGCTGGCGGTCATGGCCGAACACGGCATCCCCGGCAGCTACGACGGGATCCACCGCAACATCATGCGTGAGTCCTCGGGCAACCCGATGGCCATCAACAACTGGGACTCGAACGCCGCCGCCGGCATCCCGTCCAAGGGCCTGCTGCAGGTCATCGACCCGACCTTCCAGGCCTACCACGTGCCCGGCACGTCGACGGACAGCTACGACCCGGTCGCCAACATCACGGCCGCGTGCAACTACGCCGCCGACCGGTACGGCTCGATCGACAACGTGTTCGGCGCCTACTGAGGCCTGACCGTGTGACAGCAGTGCACGGCCGACGGGTGGTGCGGGTTCGCGAGAGCCCGCACCACCCGTCTTTCCGTGCGGGGCCGCGCCCCGGAGCGGTGGTGTCCAGGCGCCGACGTGCGGCACGAGCGTGCCGCGGGTGCGGTCCGACCCGCTGCGGCGACGGGCATCCGCCGCCTTCTCCGGAGGGAAGACCTCCACGACCTCCACCGTCATGGGCCCACGTGCGGATGCCGGCGTTCACGCCCGGGCCGTTGGCCGGGACCGCCCTCGCCGTCCTCGGCGAGGCCCGCTCCGCCGGACGGCGGACCAGCCCCCGCGATCGGGTGGATGACCGGCCGCGCGCCGGGTGCCCGCGCCGGTCGGCCCCGGCGCGAAGCCGCCGCGTACCGGTGACTTCCGCGGCCGTTGCGCCCCGTCGGACCCCTGGCGACTGGTCACGTACAGGTTCGTCGACCATACTGCCCGCCGTGGAGCAGCGTATAGATTCCAACACGAAACCCGAGTTCGCCGCGGGCACGGACCCGGCGTACATCCCCGGCCTGACGGCCCCTGCCCCCGCGCGGACGGAGGGGGAAGCGGAGAAGGCGCCGGAAGGGCCCGAGGCGCCCGGTGCGTCCGGTGCGTCCGCCGAGGACGAAGCGACGGCTGTCGCCGAAGGGGCCGAGACGGCGGACGCGTCCCCGGACGCCGTGCGGGACGCCACCCCGGAGGCGAGTGAGGACGCTGACGAGGGGGGCGGCGCCCCGGCCGAGGGGCCCGTCTTCGCCGTCAGCGACCGGCGCGGATCCATCACGGTGGACCGGGACGGCGTCCGGTTCACGCTGGACGACCAGGAGGCTGAGTTCGACTGGGCCGAGATCGGCGCGGTCGAGGTCAAGACCGCCCGCTTCGGGCGCCGGTTCACCGTCACGGTGCACGTGTCGAGCCGTCGGTGGTTCAACGCCGAGGTCGAGGCGGAGTCCCGGAGCAGCCTCAAGGAGTGGACGGCGGAGCTCGACGCGGCGCTGGACGCCTACTTCGAAGAGAACTGATCACGGTACGGCCCGTGGAAGCGGCGTGCCGGGCGGGCGAACCGCCCGGCACGCCGTCCGCCGTGCCGTGGATCAGCCCGCCGCGGCCCCGTCGAGCACCACCGACCGGGTGAGGTGACGGGGAAGGTCCGGGTCGAGGCCGCGGGCCGCCGCGCGGGCCACGGCCAGCCGCTGCACCCGGACCAGTTCGGCCAGCGGGTCCAGGCCGCTCTCCACCCAGCGGGCACCGGTCGCCCGTACCTGCTCCGCGAGGCCCTCCGGTGCGGGGCCGAACATCCAGGTCGCCGTCCCGGCCGTGGCGATGCTGATGGGCCCGTGGCGGTACTCCATCGCCGGATACGACTCCGTCCAGGACAGGGACGCCTCCTTCATCTTGAGCGCCGCCTCGTTGGCGAGCCCGACCGTCCATCCCTGGCCCAGGAAGCTGAACTGGGAGCACTCCAGCAGCCCTTCGGGCAGCGGATCCGCCAGCGCCGCCTCCGCGTCCCGTACGACGTCCTCGGTGTGCAGTCCGAGGTGGGCGCGGAACAGGGTGAGCGCGGTGGTGGCGAACCGGGTCTGGACGACGGACCGTTCGTCCGCGAAGTCCAGCACGACCACCTCGTCGGCGGCCGTCATCACCGCGGTCCGCGGGTCCGCCGTCACCGCGACCGTGCGGGTGGTGCCGCGCAGCCGGGTCAGCAGGTCGAGCACCTCGGTCGTGGTTCCCGAGCGGGTCAGGGCCACGACGCGGTCGTACGAGCGGCCGAGAGGGAACTCGGACGCGGCGAAGGCGTCGGACTCCCCCTGCCCGGAGTCCTCGCGCAGCGAGGCGTAGGCCTGTGCCATGTAGTACGACGTGCCGCAGCCGACGACGGCGACGCGCTCACCGGTGGCGGGCAGGACCGCCGCCCGGTCCGCCGCGACCTCCTCGGCACGCCGCCAGCACTCGGGCTGGCCGGCTGTCTCGGTTTCGACATGGGACATGTCCGCACTCCGCTTCCGCTGCTGTTCGCACTGGGATGGCTGGATGGAATCGTTGCCTGTCTGCTCAATTTTGCATATTACATGGCCCAATCGAGCAAGAACAAGCAAAGGAGGCGTGATTCGAGCGGTAACGCGACAGCTGTTTTCAGCCATGCTCGGTGGGTAGTCGGCGCGATGAGGTTCCGCCGTTCCTGTGTGGGTATCTGCGCCGTTGTTCGGTATCCATGGGCGATATCACCGAAATGCTCAGAATTTCTCGCCCGTGTCCGCACCCCCGTAACCCCGGACGGTCACCCTCATGGGGTGATCATTCGAGCCGAAGGGCGATTTTGCGTCAACGGGTCCACGAGTTGGCTGACTTCGAACGCGCGGCCGGATCGAGGTCGGCATAATCACCCCATGTCGATCACGGGTGGGGACATCGTCGACCTCGGCACGGGTCTGTACGCCTGGCTGCCGCCCAGGCGGGGCTGGGGGCTGGCCAACTGCGGACTCCTGGTGTCGCCGCGCGGCGCGCTCTGGATCGACGCCCCGTACGACCCGGTGATGGCCGGGCAGTTCCTGGCGGAGAGCGAGAAGCGACTGCCCACCGGGGTGAGCGTCGACCGGGTGATCGTCACCCATGCCAACGGGGACCACTTCTGGGGTGCCGGGGTGCTCCCGGGCGCGGAGATCATCGCGACCCGGGACGCCGAGGAGCACATCCACTACGAGCCCACCCCGCAGCAGCAGCACGCCCTCGTGGCAGGGAGCGATCCGGCCACCCCCCTCGGCGCGTACCTGGGCCGTCACTTCGGGGTCTTCGACTGGTCCACCACCGAGCCGGTGCTGCCGGACACCTACGTCACGGGAGAGCTCGAACTGACCCTGGGGGACTGTGCGGTCCAGGTGTCGGCCCTGCCGCCCGCGCACACCACGGGCGACCTCATCGTGTACCTGCCGACGCAGCGCACGGTGTTCAGCGGAGACGTCGTCTTCTCCTCCACCCCGCAGCAGCCGGGGGACCACCCGGTGCACTGGGCCGGCCCTCTGAGCAATGTGATCGACGCCTGCGAGCGGGTACTGGCCACCGGCGCCGAGGTGATCGTGCCCGGCCACGGGCCGGTGCTCGACCCGGCCGGGGTGCGGGAGCACATCCGCTACCTCGCGTACGTGCGCGAGCGCGCCCACACCTTCCACGCGGCGGGCGTGCCCGCGTTCGAGGCGGCGCGCCGGGTGATCCGGGAGGGGCGGTACCCCGCACTCGGGCTGCCGGAACGGCTGGTGGTCACCATCGGGAGCGAGTACCGGCACCTCGACGGCTCGGCGCTCCCCGGAGTCCTGCAGGTGATGTCCGAGGTCGCGGCGCTGGCGCAGGAGACCGAGGCGTCGCGCACGAGCGGCGGACCGGAGTGACGCCGGCCCGGAGCGAAAGACGGATACCCCGCCGCCCCGCGGCGTGTTCACCGTGCCCTACAACAGAGACGCGGTGACGCCGTGCTGGGATGGATCGTCGCACTGGTCGCCTTCGTGGCGGCGATATGGGCCACCGTGCAGACGGACCGGGCCCGCAAGGACGCCTACGGCGCGGCGGCCCGCGCCGAACTGACCGACCGGCAGCTGAAGGCCGCCGAGGCCCGCACCCTGGCGCTCACCGAGGAGATACGCCAGCTCGGCCAGAAGCGGATCCCCGCGGCGGCCACCGCCCTCTCCCACCGGACCGCACCCGTGCCCGGACTGCGGGAGGCGGCCGGCATCGAGGGCGACGCCGCCCGTCTGCTGACCGAGGCCGTACAGGCCGCGGGCACCGCCGTCCTGGAGGAGCGCCGACGGGTCGACGCGGCGGCCCGGTCGGCCATGCGCGGCACCTCCGCCAAGATCCAGTCGCTGCTCAACCAGTCACAGCACCTGCTGCACGAGCTCCAGCACGAGTACGACGACCCGCGGATCCTGCAGCTCGACTTCCGCAACGAACTGGCCCTGCGCCGCACGCAGGCCACCGCCGTGCTCTGTGACGCCTGGCCCGGCCTCGCCCGGCAGAACTCCTCGCTCGTCGAGGTGGTGCTCGGCGCCCAGTCCCGGGTCGCGGGGTACGAGCGGATCAAGGTCGCCAACCACCTGCGCCAGGAGCGGCTCGCCCTGGCCGCCCGGGCCGCCGAGCCCTTCGCGATCGCGCTCGCCGAACTGCTGGCCAACGCGACGGCGTACTCGCACCCCGACACCGAAGTGCCCGTGACCGTCCAGCAGACCGCGGGCCGCGGCGCCCTGGTCCTGGTCGACGACGCCGGGATCGGCATGGACGACGACGCCCTGAAGCGGGCCCGTGCGCTGCTGGCCGGACCCGACGAGGTGCTGCTCACCGAGCTGGGGGACCCGCCGCAGACCGGGTTCGCCGTGGTGGGCCGGCTCGTCGCACGGTACGGCTTCAGCTGCCACATCGAGTCGTCCCCGTACGGCGGCATGCGCGCGATGCTGCGCATCCCCGCCCATCTGCTGACCGTGATGGACGACGACCGCACCCTGTCCGTGCTCGCGCCGAAGCCCATGCACGCGCGCACCGGGGTGCCGGCCGCTGCCGGGGCGGGCGCGAAGGTCCCGGGGGACGACGCGACAGTGATTCCCACGCCCGGCCGGGCCGCCGACCCCGACCCCGCCGGGGCCGGGACGGGCAGCCCCGCCGCGCCCGCGGCCGAGCTGCCCAGCCGGCGCCGCAGGACACGCAGGGCACCCGCCGCCCCGGCCGCCTCACGCGAGGAGGCCGAGGAGCTCGTGGCCCGCACCCCCGAACAGGCCGGAAACTCCTGGGCGGCACTCCAGGAAGGCACCCTCAGCGGCAGGAAGGCACCGGGCGGGGACGCGCCCGGCGGAGGCGTCCCGACGCCCCCGGCAGCCTCATCGGACGACCAAGGAGACGAGACGTGAGCACCACCCCCACCACCGGTGACCTCGCCTGGGTGCTGACCCCGCTGCTGGAACTCCCCGGCGTGCAGCACGCCGTGGTGGCCACCGGAGACGGGCTCGTCGAGGGCGCCTCTCCCGGGCTGGACCGCGCGTCCGCGGAGCGCGTCGCCGCGATGACGGCCACGCTGCACGCGTCGGCCCGCGCCTTCACCACCGCGTTCACCGACGCCGAGTCGCCCCGCCTGGCCCAGACGGTCGTGGAGTCGGAACTGGGCTTCGCCATCGTCGTACCCGCGGGCAGGAACACCACCCTGGCCCTGTTCGCGGCTCCCGACGCGCACCTGGGGAACATCGCGTACCAGATGCAGGTGCAGGTCACCGCGCTGACGCGGGCCATGCACGCCCCCACCCGCCAACCGGACGCTGCCTCGCGGCCATGACCCCCGGCCCAGGGCGCCGCCTGATTCCCGCGTACCTCGTCACCGGTGGCCGCTCCACGCCCACCGGTCCCGCGCTCGACCGGCTCGCCGTCCTCATCCGTACGGATGCGGCACTCCCGCCGGACACCGGTTCGGAGCACCGCCGGCTGTGTGAGCTCCTGGAGCCGGGAGCCCTCACCGTCGTCGAGTGCGCCGCGCATCTGGACCTGCCGGTCAGCGCGACCGTCTTCCTGGTCACGGACCTCGTGGCCGCAGGTCGTCTGCACGCTCGACCACCGATCCCCAGTGCCGGTGAGCTCGACCGGTCGCTCGTCGAGAGGCTGCTCGTTGGACTCCGTTCCCTCCACTGACCGGGGCGGCATCGGCTACCTGCCGAGTGCCGCCGAGACCCTGATGAAACTCGTCGTCACGGGTCCCTTCGGCGTGGGCAAGACGACCCTGATCCGTACCCTGTCGGAGATTCCGACCCTGCACACGGAAGAGGTGATGACGCAGTCCAGTACGGGACTCGACGACACCGCCGGCCTTCCGGAGAAGAGCACGACCACGGTCGCCATCGACTTCGGCCGGCTGACCGTCCAGGACGACCTGGTGCTGTACATGTTCGGCACCCCCGGGCAGGAACGCTTCTTCCCGCTCTGGGAGGACATCGCACGAGGTGCGCTCGGCGCCCTCGTCATGGTCGACACCCGCCGTCTCGAGGACTCCTTCGCCGTCATGGACATGGTCGAGGAGCAGGGGCTGCCGTACGCCGTCGCCGTCAACCGCTTCCCCGACGCCCCCGCACACACGGACGAGGTGCTGCGCAAGCACCTCGACCTCGACCCACGGACCCCGCTGGTGCAGTGCGACGCCCGCGAGCGACGCGGCAGCATCGATGCCCTGATCGCCCTCGCCGAGCACGCCCTGACCCGCCTGCCCCCGTCCCAGGAACCGTCATGAGCCTGTCCGCGCCCTCGCCCCACGAGCCGCTCGCCCTGTACGGCCCTGACTTCGCCGCCGACCCGCACGGCCACTACCGCCGGCTGCGGGCCCAGGGGCCGGTGGCCCGGGTCCGCATCGCCCCGGGGACCGACGCCATGCTCGTCACGGACTACCAGGCGGCCGTCGACCTGCTGCGCGACACCGACACCTTCACCAAGGACCCGCGTGCATGGCAGGAAGGGGTGCCCGCCGACTCACCGGTCCTGCCGGTGCTCGGCTACCGGCCCACCGCGATGTTCACCGACGGCGCCGTCCACGCCCGCTACCGCGACGCCATCAACGACACCCTCGGCCTGATCGAACCGCACCTGCTGCGGGCCGAGGTCTCCCGGGTCGCCCAGCAGCTCATCGGGGAGTTCTCGGCCACCGGAACCGGCGATCTCATCGCCCAGTACGCACGCCGGCTCCCCCTGCACGTCTTCACGGCGTCCTTCGGGGTGGCACCCCGGGACCGCCGGCGGATCGTCCTGGGCGTCGCGGGCATGATGGACTCGGCCGCGGGCGCGGCAGACGCGTACGCCGACCTGGTCGGCGTCGTGGCCGACCTCGTCGCTGACCGGCGGGCCAGGCCGGGCCGCGACCTCACCACCTACCTGCTCGGACACCCTGCGGGCCTCGACGACGACGAGGCAGTGCGCCAGATCACACTCATCATGAGCGCGGGTCACGACCCGACGACGAATCTCATCGGCAACGCACTGCTGCGCATGCTCGGTGACGCCCGGCACGGGGTCTCCCTGCACGGCGGAGCGACGACCGCGCAGGACGCGATCGCCGACGTGCTCTGGCGGGACCCGCCGATCGCCAACCTGGGGGCGCACTACCCGCGGCACGACACGGAGTTCCACGGGGTTCCGCTGCGGGCAGGGCAGTTGGTCCTGGTCTCC
Organism: Streptomyces clavifer; assembly: GCF_036345975.1. Taxonomy (NCBI): domain Bacteria; kingdom Bacillati; phylum Actinomycetota; class Actinomycetes; order Kitasatosporales; family Streptomycetaceae; genus Streptomyces; species Streptomyces clavifer. The sequence continues at coordinate 5,807,698 of NZ_CP107793.1, forward strand.
TTCGCCGCCGCCAACACGCAGTCGCCCCCCGCCGGTTCGGACGCCGCCGCGCGTTCGGGCGACGGCGCCCATCTCGCCTGGTCCACCGGCCCGCACCGGTGCCCGGCGAAGCAGCCCGCCCTGCTGATGGCGATCACCGCGATCGAGCAGATAACCAGCCAACTCTGCGACCTGGAACTCGCCGTCGACGCCGCTGAACTGATCTGGCGTCCGGGCCCCTTCCACCGCGCTCCGGCCCATCTTCCGGTCCGTTTCACCCCGCTCGACACGCTCCCCGAACAGGACATCCGTCGCGCTTCGGAGGGCGCCGATCACGTTCCGGCCCGTGTCGGTGGTACGCCGAACGGGTGAGGGACGAGACAATTGCGGCATGGACAGCGAGCGCAGCCGGCGCACAGCCAACCGGCATACGGACGGGGTGGTTCTGTGAGCAGGTACGACAGGTACGACAGGTACGACGCCACCGACGAACAGTGGGAGGGGCTCGCCCAGGTCGTACCCCTGAGGGGGCGCAACGAATGGCCGTCCCGGGTCGACCACCGTGCGGTCCCCGCGGAGGAGACCGCCGAGCAGCGGCGCATGGTCGTCCTGCGGGTCCAGGTCTTCGCGGACGCCCGCGAGGTGGCCGAGTACCTGGTGGCCCAGATCCCGGTACTGCTCGACCTGACCGGGGCCGAGAACGACGTGGCCAAGAGGATCCTGGACTTCAGCAGCGGCGTGGTCTTCGGGCTCGGCAGCGGGATGCACAGGGTCGACCGCAACGTCTTCCTGCTCGCTCCGGTGGGCATGGAGGTCGAGGGGGTCACGGCGGCGGGCGTACCTCAATCGTAGGAAGGTTGAACGGGCGGAACGGTTCGCCGGTCGCGGGCGTGCGTACGGTCCGCTCATGACTGTGATCTCCACGGGGAGTTCCACGCCCACGTCGTCGTACGGTCGTGCGGCCGGCCCCGGCCGCCCCGCACGGCCCGCCCGCCCCGCCGTCAGCGAACTCCGGCTCGCCGCCTTCGCCTCGCACCGCCGCGCCGTCATCCCGCTCGGTCCGCTCACCCTGCTCGCAGGGAGCAGTGGCACCGGCAAGTCGACGGCCCTGCGGGCGTACGAGGCGCTGGCGCGGCTGGCCGCGGGAGACCCGCTGGAGGACGTGTTCCCCGATCCGTCGGCCTGGGTGCCGGAACGGGCCGGCGCGGATGCGCAGGGCCGGCGGGGCTTCCGGCTCGGCTGCACCGTGCAGGGGCCGGCGGGTCCGGTGAGGCTGGACCTGGCCGTCCAGGCGGAGCCCACCCTCCGCGTCGTCGGTGAGCGCCTGTCGGACGGCGGCGAGACCCTGCTGAGCACGGCGCTGCGGGATCCGGGCCGGTCGGCCGTCCAGGCGGCCTGGTACACCGCCGGGGCGGTCCCGGTGACGCGGGCCCCGTTCCCCGACGACCGGCTCGGCACCGCGCTGCTGCCGCTGCGGGTCGCGGGCACGACGGACGGGGAGCTGCGGGTGCTGGCCGCCGCCGAGCAGGTGGTGGTGGCGCTCCGGTCGGCCTTCGTCTGCGATCCGCAGCCGCGGAGGATGCGGGCGACGGTGCCGGTCGGTGAGGGGCGGCTGACGTCCAGCTGCGACAACCTCGCCGAGGTGCTGTACCGCACCCGCAGCCAGTGCGCACAGCGGCACGCACGGCTGGTCGCCAGCGCGCACACGGGGTGCGCGGGGGAGGTGACCGGACTGACCGCCGAACTGCTGGGGGACGGTACGGTACAGGCCCGGACGGAGCGCGGGCCCGGGTACAGCACACCCCTGGGGCGCCTCGGTGACGGTGAGCTCCGGTATCTGGCCTTCGCCCTGGTCCTGCAGGCCGGCCCCCACGTCCTCGTGGTGGACCCGGCGGCCGAGGTGCCCTCGGCCATGCAGTCCCTCACGCTGCTGGCCGACGGGCTCGACCGGAGTCTGGACACACGGCAGACGGGGGAGCTGCTCGCCCTGGCCGCGTCGATCTGCGCGGCCGGTCACATGCGGCTGCTGGCGACCGTCACGGAGGCGACCGCGGAAGCGGCCCGAGGGGCCGGGGGCGTGACAGTGGTAGACCTGGCACCGTGACGGAATTCGATGTGGCGGGACTGCAGCGACGGCTGGCCGACTTCGCGGCGGCGCGGGACTGGGAGCGCTACCACACCCCCAAGAACCTCGCGGCCGCGCTGAGCGTGGAGGCGTCCGAACTCCTGGAGATCTTCCAGTGGCTGACGCCGGAACAGTCGGCACGGGTGATGGAGGACCCCGGGACGGCGCACCGCGTCGCGGACGAGGCCGCGGACGTCCTGGCCTATCTCCTGCAGTTCTGCGAGGTGTTGGGCGTCGACGTGCTGGCCGCACTGGATGCCAAGATCGAGCGGAACGAGACGCGGTTTCCGGTGCCCGACCGCCCAGATTCACCGAATCGTCACTCTTCGGAGTGATCGACTTATTCACAATCGACTTCCTGTCCACAGATTTCCGATTTCCTCTGGCTTTACGGTGGGGCTCACCTCACTGTGGGTAATGGAAGAGGTGAGCGGGTTTCGCTCGCACGGTCTCGGCGACGGGGGAATCGCATGGAAGCGGAGCGACTGATCGAGGCGGGCCGGCAGGCGCTGGCGTCGAGCCGGGGGGCGCCGGCCGTCATGGCGGAGGCCTGGCAGGCGCAGGCTCTCGCCCGCGCGGTGGGCGGGCAGCTCCTGCGCTGCGGGCCGGCCGAGCTGAGGACCGAGGCGCGCGGCCTCGGGGACATCGGCGGGCCCGGTGCCGCGGTGCTCTACCACCCGCTGGTGCCGGCGGGGAGCGTGCGGGCGTCCCAGCTCTCCGAAGTGGCGGTGGTGCCCCAGGCGTTGGAGGCGCTCGGCCGGCTGCTGGGTGATGTGGGGATCGCACTCGTCGGCGTTGCCTGCGACACCGAGGAGGAACAGCTCTACTGGCAGTGCATCGAGGCGATAGACGCCGTGGACGAGTCGGTGGACCGGGTGCACGGCATGCTGAGACGGCTGGCGGAGCAGGAGCGCGAGCGGGCCCTCGAGCAGGAGCGCGACGGCCCCTACGGGGTGATCCGCGGACCTGCGGGCTTCGTGTCCGGTCCGTCATGAGCGGACGGGCCGGCGGATCCGAAGGTGCAGGATGGAGGCATGGATCTTCGAATCTTCACCGAGCCCCAGCAAGGGGCGAGCTACGACACCCTGCTCACCGTCGCCAAGGCCACCGAGGACCTCGGCTTCGACGCCTTCTACCGGTCGGACCACTATCTGCGCATGGGCGCCGGGGACGGGCTGCCCGGCCCGACCGACGCGTGGATCACCCTGGCGGGACTCGCCCGCGAGACCAAGCGGATCCGGCTCGGCACGCTCATGACCGCGGGCACCTTCCGGCTGCCCGGTGTGCTGGCCATCCAGGTGGCCCAGGTCGACCAGATGTCCGGCGGCCGGGTCGAGCTGGGCCTGGGCGCCGGCTGGTTCGAGGAGGAGCACAAGGCGTACGGCATTCCGTTCCCGAAGGAGAAGTTCGGCCGGCTGGAGGAGCAGCTGGCGATCGTCACCGGCCTCTGGGGCACCGAGACCGGCAAGACCTTCAGCTACGAGGGCACGTACTACCAGCTCACCGACTCGCCCGCACTGCCCAAGCCGGCCCAGGCCAAGGTCCCGGTCCTGATCGGCGGACACGGCGCGGTGCGCACCCCGCGACTGGCCGCCCAGTACGCGGACGAGTTCAACATCCCCTTCGCGTCGATCGAGGACAGCGAGAAGCAGTTCGGCCGGGTCCAGGATGCGGCGAAGGCGGCCGGACGGGCGCCGGACGACCTGGTGTACTCCAACGCCCTGGTGGTCTGCGTCGGCCGGACCGACGCGGAGGTCGCGCGTCGGGCGTCCGCCATCGGCCGGGACGTCGAGGACCTGAAGGCGAACGGGCTGGCGGGCTCGCCCGGCGAGGTCGTCGACAAGATCGGCCGGTACGCCGCCATCGGCTCGTCCCGGATCTACCTCCAGGTCCTGGACCTGCACGACCTGGAACACCTGGAGCTCATCTCGGCGCAGGTCCAGTCGCAGTTGAGCTGAGCCGTGCGGGCCCAGCAGAGTGGAGGGGCCGAGCCGTTCCGGGCCCGGCCGTGACGGAGACAGGAGCAGCTGTGCATTCCCTTCGAACCCCCGGCGTTCCGCCCGGTCGTCTTCTCGGCGACGCGCTTGCCGAAGGGACCGTGGTGCTGGACGGTGGTCTTTCCAACCAGCTCAGGGCCCAAGGATGCGATCTGTCCGACGCCCTGTGGTCGGCCCGGCTCCTGGCCGACGCGCCGGAGCAGATCGAGGCCGCTCACGCGGCGTATGTGCGGGCGGGTGCGCAGGTGCTCATCACTGCCAGCTATCAGGCGACGTTCGAGGGCTTCGGGCGGCGCGGCATCGGGCGGGACCGGGCCGCGGAGCTGATCGCCGGCAGCGTGGGGTCGGCCCGTCGGGCCGGCGCGGTGGCCGGCCGGGAGGTCTGGGTCGCCGCCTCGGTCGGGCCGTACGGGGCGATGCTCGCGGACGGCAGCGAATACCGCGGCCGCTACGGGCTGACCGGCCGGGAGCTGGAGCGCTTCCACCGGCCCAGGGTGGAGGCCCTGGCCTCGGCGGATCCCGATGTGCTCGCCCTGGAGACGGTGCCCGACATCGACGAGGCCGAGGCGCTGTTGCGGGTGGTCGCGGAGTTCAGGGTGCCCGTCTGGCTCTCGTACACGGTGGCGGGGGACCGGACCCGGGCGGGACAGCCGCTGGAGGAGGCGTTCGCCGTGGCAGCGGGTATCGACCAGGTCGTGGCCGTCGGGGTCAACTGCTGCGATCCCGCCGACGCGGACCGTGCGGTGGAGGTGGCGGCGGCCGCGACGGGGAAGCCCGTCGTCGTCTATCCGAACAGCGGCGAGGAGTGGGACGCGGCCGGGCGGCGGTGGACCGGGGAAGGCGCCTTCGACCCCGGGCGGGTGCGGGACTGGCAGCGGGCCGGTGCCCGGCTGGTCGGGGGATGCTGCCGGGTCGGCCCGTCCGAGATCGCCGAACTGGCCTCGCTGCAGGGGCGGACCGGGCCATGAAAATGCCTGGTGGGAGGTGGAGCACGGGACCATACTCGGACGGGTGTTCCTGACTATCAGCACGACCGGCACCCCTGAGCGCCCCGCCACCGATCTGGGCTTCCTGCTGCACAAGCATCCCGAGAAGGCGCAGACGTTCTCCACAGCGCACGGCACCGCGCACGTCTTCTACCCCGAGGCGTCCGCGGACCGCTGCACGGCCGCGCTGCTGCTGGAGGTGGATCCGGTGGCCCTGGTGCGGCGAGGCAAGGGAAAGGGCAGGGGCGGCGCCCCCGACGCGGCGCTCGCGCAGTACGTCAACGACCGGCCCTACGCGGCTTCGTCCCTGCTCTCGGTCGCGATGACGACGGTGTTCAAGTCGGCGCTGAACGGGGTCTGCCGGGCCATGCCCGAGCGGGCGCAGGAACCGCTGCCGCTGCGTATCGAGGTGCCCGTCCTGCCCGCACGCGGCGGCGCGGAGCTGGTCCGCAAGCTCTTCGGGCCGCTCGGCTGGACACGGGTGGACGCCGTGGCCGTACCTCTGGACGAGCAGTTCCCCGAGTGGGGCGACTCGCGCTACGTACGGCTCGTGCTGGAGGGGGAGCTGAGGCTCGCCGACGCGCTGCGCCAGCTGTATGTGCTGCTGCCGGTGCTCGACGACGCCAAGCACTACTGGGTGGCGCCCGACGAGGTCGACAAGCTGCTCCGCGCCGGGGAGGGCTGGCTGGCCGACCATCCCGAGCAGAGGCTGATCACCAGCCGTTACCTCTCCCGCCGTTGGGGGCTGACCCGGCTGGCGATGGAGCGGCTGGAGCTGGTGCGGCTGGCCGAGTCGGACGACCTGGAGGTGGAGAGCGTCGACAACGCGGTCGACGAGACCACCGACACCGAGGAGAAGCCGGTCCCGCTCGCCGAGCAGCGCCGTGCGGCGATCCTGGAGGCACTGCGCGCCGCCGGCGCAAGCCGGGTGCTGGACCTGGGCTGCGGACAGGGCCAGTTGGTGCAGGCACTGCTGAAGGACGTCCGCTTCACCGAGATCGTCGGCGTCGACGTGTCGATGCGGGCCCTCACCCTCGCCTCGCGACGGCTGAAGCTGGACCGGATGGGCGAGCGGCAGGCCGGCCGGGTCACCCTCCGGCAGGGCGCCCTCACCTACACGGACAAGAAGCTGAAGGGGTACGACGCCGCGGTGCTGAGCGAGGTGATCGAGCACCTCGACCTGCCACGGCTCCCGGCCCTGGAGTACGCGGTGTTCGGCTCGGCACGGCCGCAGACCGTGCTCGTGACCACGCCGAACGTCGAGTACAACGTCCGCTGGGAGACGCTCCCGGCCGGGCACGTGCGGCACGGCGACCACCGTTTCGAGTGGACCAGGGCGGAATTCGGGGACTGGGCGGAGCACGTGGCCGGGCGACACGGCTACACGGTGACGTTCGTGCCCGTGGGGCCGGACGACCCCGAGGTGGGGCCGCCCACACAGATGGCCGTGTTCACGATGACCACGGCGGACACACACCCCGGCCGGGCCGGCGACACGACGAAGGAGACGAAGGCCGCATGACCAGTACCTCTCGCACCCTGCCGGTGACCGACCTGTCCCTCGTGGTGCTCATCGGCGCCAGCGGATCCGGCAAGTCCACCTTCGCCCGCAAGCACTTCAAGCCCACCGAGATCGTCTCCTCGGACTTCTGCCGCGGTCTCGTCGCCGACGACGAGAACGACCAGAGTGCCAGCCGTGACGCCTTCGACGTCCTGCACTACATCGCGGGCAAGAGGCTCGCCGCCGGACGGCTCACCGTCGTCGACGCCACCAACGTGCAGGCGGAGAGCCGCAAGCAGCTCGTGCAGCTGGCCCGCGAGCACGACGTACTGCCCATCGCCATCGTGCTGGACCTCCCGGAGGAGGTCTGCCTCGCGCGCAACGCCGTACGCCCCGACCGCGCGGACATGCCCCGGCACGTCGTCCAGCGCCACCGCCGCGAGCTCCGGCGCTCGCTGCGCGGTCTGGAGCGCGAGGGATTCCGCAAGGTGCACGTCCTGCGGACCGAGGAGGAGGCGGGCAGCGCCGAAGTCGTCCTGGAGCGCCGCTACAACGACCTCCGGCACCTCACCGGCCCCTTCGACATCATCGGCGACATCCACGGCTGCAGCTCCGAGCTGGAGTCCCTGCTCGGCGAGCTCGGCTACGCCGACGGCGCGCACCCCGACGGGCGCACCGCGGTCTTCGTCGGCGACCTCGTCGACCGCGGTCCCGACAGCCCCGGCGTGCTGCGTCGCGTGATGTCCATGGTGGCCGCGGGCAACGCCCTGTGCGTCCCCGGCAACCACGAGAACAAGCTCGGCCGATATCTCAAGGGGAGACAGGTACAGGTCAGGTACGGCCTCGCCGAGACCATCGAGCAGCTGGAGCGGGTGGACGCCGAGGACCCGGAGTTCCGCGAGCGGGTGAAGGAGTTCATCGACGGGCTGGTCAGCCACTACGTCCTGGACGGGGGCAAGCTGGTCGTCTGCCACGCCGGTCTGCCCGAGAAGTACCACGGGCGCACGTCCGGCCGGGTCCGTTCGCACGCGCTGTACGGGGACACCACCGGCGAGACCGACGAGTTCGGGCTGCCCGTGCGCTACCCGTGGGCGGAGGACTACCGCGGCCGTGCGGCCGTGGTGTACGGCCACACCCCGGTACCCACCACCTCCTGGGTCAACAACACCCTCTGCCTGGACACCGGAGCGGTCTTCGGCGGCCGGATGACCGCGCTGCGCTGGCCCGAGCGCGAGATCGTCGACGTACCGGCCGAAAAGGTCTGGTACGACCCGGTGAAGCCGCTGACCACCGAGGCGCCCGGCGGCCGGGAGGGACGTCCGCTCGACCTCGCCGACGTGCAGGGCCGCCGGATCGTCGAGACCCGGCAGATGGGCCGCATCGCGGTGCGTGAGGAGAACGCGGCGGCCGCGCTCGAGGTCATGAGCCGCTTCGCCGTGGACCCGCGACTGCTGGCCTACCTCCCGCCGACCATGGCCCCGACCTCCACCTCCCACGAGGACGGCTTCCTGGAGCACCCGGCCGAGGCCTTCGCCCAGTACCGGGCGGACGGTGTCACCAAGGTCGTGTGCGAGGAGAAGCACATGGGCTCGCGTGCGGTCGCCCTGGTCTGCCGCGACGCGGAAACGGCCCGCGAGCGCTTCGGGGCCGACGGTCCCACCGGCGCCCTTCACACCCGCACCGGGAGGCCCTTCCTGGACGACACGGCGCTGACCGAGGTGATCCTCGGCAGGCTGCGCACGGCCGTCACCGCCGCGGGCCTCTGGGAGGAGTGGGACACCGACTGGGTGCTGCTGGACGCCGAGCTGATGCCCTGGTCGCTGAAGGCGGCCGGGCTGCTGCGCTCGCAGTACGCGGCGGTGGGTGCCGCATCGGGTGCGGTGCTGCCCGCGGCCGGTGCGGCCCTGGCCGCGGCGGAGGCCCGTGGTGTGGACGTCGGTGCCCTCGCCGGCCGTCAGCGGGAGCGGGCTGCGGACGCTGCCGCGTTCACCGAGGCGTACCGCCGCTACTGCTGGAGCACCGAGGGGCTCGACGGGGTCCGGCTCGCGCCGTTCCAGATCCTCGCGGTGCAGGGGCGTTCGCTCGCCCCCGTACCGCACGACGAGCAGCTGGCCTGGCTGGACCGCCTCGTGGAGCACGACCCGACCGGGCTGCTCCAGGTCACCCGGCGCCTCGTCGTCGACACCGGCGACGAGGACTCCGTGCGGGCCGGTGTCGACTGGTGGCTGGAGATGACCGGGCGCGGCGGCGAGGGCATGGTCGTCAAACCGCTCGGCGCCCTGGTCCGGGACGCGAAGGGCAGGCTCGTCCAGCCGGGCGTCAAGGTGCGCGGCCGTGAGTACCTGCGGATCATCTACGGCCCCGAGTACACCCGGCCGGACCATCTGGAGCGCCTGCGTTCGCGCTTCCTCGGCCACAAGCGGTCGCTGGCCCTGCGGGAGTACGCCCTCGGACTGGAGGCGCTCGACCGGCTGGCCGACGGGGAGCCGCTGTGGCGGATCCACGAGGCGGTCTTCGCGGTGCTCGCCCTGGAGTCGGAGCCGGTCGACCCCCGGCTCTAGCCGGCGGCTCTCTCGTTCGGATCGGGCCGGGCTCGCCTGCCACGGGTCCGGCCCGACCGGCCGGCCCGATCGGACCCGACCCGACCCGCCGGGCTCGACCCGATCCGGCCCGATCCGAACGAATGACACCGGTTCCCGGCCCCGTCCGGGAACCGGTGGGCGGTTCGCAGGGTGAACGGTGCTCCACGCGGTGAGGATGGATACATGGGATTCCATGTCGATTCCGAGGCCGGGCGGCTGCGCCGCGTCATCCTGCACCGCCCCGATCTGGAGCTGAAGCGGCTCACCCCCAGCAACAAGGACGCGCTCCTGTTCGACGACGTGCTGTGGGTGCGCCGGGCCAGGGAGGAGCACGACGGCTTCGCCGATGTGCTCCGCGACCGGGGTGTGGAGGTCCATCTCTTCGGTGACCTGCTCCGGGAGTCGCTCGACATCCCGGTGGCCCGGCGGCTGGTCCTCGACCGGGTCTTCGACGAGAAGGAGTACGGACCGCTCGCCACGGAGCATCTGCGCGCCGCCTTCGAGGAACTGCCCGCCGCCGAGCTGACCGAGGCGCTGGTCGGAGGGATGACCAAGCGGGAGTTCCTGGAGCGGCACGCGGAGCCGACCTCCGTCCGCTTCCACGTCATGGATCTGGACGACTTCCTCCTCAACCCGCTGCCCAACCACCTCTTCACGCGGGACACCTCGGCGTGGATCTACGACGGGGTGTCGATCAACGCGATGCGCTGGCCGGCCCGGCAGCGCGAGACCGTGCACTTCGAGGCGATCTACCGGCACCACCCGCTGTTCACCGGTCCGGAGGCGGGCGCCTTCCACCACTGGTCGGAAGGGCAGCACGACTATCCGTCCACCATCGAGGGCGGCGACGTCCTCGTGATCGGACGGGGCGCCGTCCTGATCGGGATGAGCGAACGCACCACCCCGCAGGCGGTGGAGATGCTGGCCAGGGGTCTCTTCGACGCCGGCTCGGCTCGGACGATCGTGGCGCTCGACATGCCCAAGCGCCGTGCGTTCATGCACCTCGACACGGTCATGACGATGATCGACGGCGACACGTTCACGCAGTACGCCGGACTCGGGATGCTCCGTTCCTACACGATCGAGCCGGGCAGCGGTCCCCGCGAGCTGAAGGTCACCGACCATCCGCCCGAGCACATGCGCCGGGCCGTCGCCGCGGCACTCGGACTGGACGCGATCCGGGTCCTCACCGCCACCCAGGACGTCCACGCCGCCGAGCGCGAGCAGTGGGACGACGGCTGCAACGTGCTGGCCGTGGAACCGGGCGTCGTGGTCGCCTACGAGCGCAATGCCACCACCAACACCCATCTGCGCAGGCAGGGGATCGAGGTCATAGAGATCCGCGGCAGCGAACTGGGCCGGGGCCGGGGCGGTCCGCGCTGCATGAGCTGTCCCGTGGTGCGCGATCCGGTGTGAACCCGCTCGGCGACGCACCGGTGGCAGCCGCGCGTCGCCCACACCAGGGGCCTGTATAGCAATGCAGTGCCTCGTATAGACTTCCAGGGTCAATGTATGCATGCCCGCAGCCCGACCCAGGAGCAGTCACCATGGCCATAGACCTCGCAGGCCGCCACTTCCTCAAGGAGCTGGACTTCACGGCCGAGGAGTTCCGCGGCCTGATCGCCCTGGCCGCCGAGCTCAAGGCTGCGAAGAAGGCGGGCCGGGAGGTGCGGCGGCTGACCGGCAAGAACATCGCGCTGATCTTCGAGAAGACCTCGACCCGGACCCGTTGCGCCTTCGAGGTGGCCGCCGCCGACCAGGGTGCGTCCACGACGTATCTGGATCCCTCCGGCTCCCAGATGGGACACAAGGAGTCGGTGAAGGACACGGCGCGGGTGCTCGGCCGGATGTACGACGGCATCGAGTACAGGGGGGACAGCCAGCAGGCCGTCGAGGAGCTGGCCGCGTACGGCGGGGTCCCCGTCTTCAACGGCCTCACCGACGACTGGCACCCCACCCAGATGCTCGCCGACGTCCTCACCATGACCGAGCACAGCGAGAAGCCGCTGGAGGAGATCGCCTTCGCCTACCTCGGTGACGCCCGGTTCAACATGGGCAACTCCTACCTGATCACGGGCGCCCTGCTCGGCATGGACGTCCGGATCGTCGCGCCCACGGCCTACTGGCCGGCTCCGGAGATCGTGGACCGCGCCCGCGGGCTCGCCGAGTCGAGCGGTGCGCGCATCACCCTCACCGAGGACATCGCCGAGGGCGTCCTGGGGGCCGACTTCGTCGCCACCGACGTCTGGGTTTCCATGGGGGAGCCCAAGGAGGTGTGGGACGAGCGCATCACCGCCCTCGCGGGCTACGCCGTGACCATGGACGTCCTGCGCGCCACCGGCAACGACGCCGTGAAGTTCCTGCACTGCCTCCCCGCCTTCCACGACCTCGGCACGAAGGTGGGCCTCGACATCTACGCGCGGCACGGGCTGACGGCGCTGGAGGTCACGGACGAGGTCTTCGAGTCCTCGCACGCGGTGGTCTTCGACGAGGCGGAGAACCGCATGCACACCATCAAGGCCGTCCTCGTGGCGACCATGGCCGGTCCGGGGCAGGACGTATGACCATGCGCCCTACAGGCTGACCATGCGTGTGGGTGGCTACGATGGTGGCACTCGGTGGGGTTCGGGCTCGCACGCTCGAACCCCATTTCCGTGCCCGCGGACCCTCTGCCCGCGCAGGCCGGCCCCTCCCGCCCACAAGCCCTCACCCCCACAAACAGGCCCCCACAAGCAGGCCCCCACAAGCAGGCCCCCACAAGCAGGCCCCGACCTGCGAGCCCCTCCCGCACGCAAGCCCATTCACGAGCCCCTCCCATCCGCGAGCCCCCGCGTCGAGGCCCCCGCGACACGACCCCCACCCCGTGGACCCCCACGGGAGAGCCCTCACACGGCCGAGCCCCCCACAGGCTCCCCGCACGCGCCACCAGAGAAGAGAACGTCCCCCCATGAGCCCCGCCCCCCACACCCCGACGAGCCCTTCGCGCGCGACCCGGGCTCGCATCAAGAGCCCCGATCTGCTGGTCGCCGAGTCCGGCGCCGACCTGGAAGGGCACGGCCTGCGGCGCACCATGGGGCTGTTCCAGCTGGTCTGCTTCGGCGTCGGCGCGATCGTCGGCACCGGCATCTTCGTCGGCCTGTCCGACAGCGTCGCCGAGGCCGGGCCCGCCGTGGTGCTCTCCTTCGTCCTGGCCGCGATCACCTGCATCTTCACCGCCTTCTCCTTCGCCGAGCTGGGGGGCGCCATTCCGGTGTCGGGCAGCTCGTACTCCTTCGCCTACGCCACGCTGGGCGAGCGCGTCGCGTTCCTCGTGGGCTGGTGCCTGCTGCTGGAGTACGGCGTGTCGGTCTCCGCGGTCGCGGTCGGCTGGAGCCAGTACGTCAACGAGCTGCTGAACAGCGTCGTCGGCTGGGAGCTGCCCGCGGCGGTCTCGTCCGGGCCCGCCGACGGAGGTGTGATCAACCTCCCCGCCGTCGTCGTGATCATGATGGCCGCCACCCTGCTGGTGCGCGGGATCAGGGAGAGCGCGGGAGCCACGGCGGCCATGGCCGTGCTCAAGATCGGTATCCTCGTCGCGTTCTGCGCGATCGCCTTCACGGCGTTCGAGGACGGCAACCTCTCTCCGTTCGCCTCCCACGGCATGGCCGGGGTCACCGCCGGTGCGTCGGTGGCGTTCTTCTCGTACATCGGCTTCGACGCCATCACCACCGCGGGCGAGGAGGTCAGGAACCCCCGGCGGAACATCCCCCTCGCGATCATGATCTGCATCGGCATCGTCACGCTGCTCTACTGTGCGGTCGCCCTCGGGGCCATCGGCGCGCTGGGTGCGGACGCCGTGTCCGACAAGCCGGCCGCGCTCTCGCTGGTCGTCAACCAGGTCACCGGCTCGACCGTGGGCGGCGGGATCGTCGCCTTCGGCGCGGTCGTGGCGATCGCGTCCGTGGTGCTCGCGGTGATGTACGGCCAGACCCGGATCCTGATGTCGATGTCCCGCGACGGCCTGATTCCGCGGGTCTTCGAGCGCGTCTCGCCGCGGACCCGCACCCCCGTGGCCAACACCTGGATCGTGGCCGCCCTCTTCGCGCTTCCCGCCGCGTTCGCGTCTCTCGACGTCGTCGTGAACCTGACGACCATCGGGACCCTCGCGGTCATGGCGGTCGTGAACATCGCGGTGATCGCGCTGCGGCGCCGCAACCCGGAGCTGAAGCGTTCCTTCCGGGTGCCGCTCTACCCTCTCAGTCCGGTGCTGGGCGTCGCGTTCTGCCTGTATCTGATGTACGGGACCGGCTGGACGACCTGGGTGCAGTTCGTGGTCTTCCTGACCGCCGGTGCGCTCGTCTACGCCGGTTACGGCCGCGGCAGGTCGCGGCTGGTCAGCTCCGCGGGGACGGGCCCGGCTGCTCCGGGATCGACGGCAGGGTGAACCACACGGCCTTGCCGCGCTCCGTGGTGCGGTGACCGCACGCGGAGCTGAGGGTGCGGATCAGGAGGAGACCGCGGCCGTGCTCCTGCCAGGGGTCCGTCTCGCTGCCGGGGCCGGGGCGGGACAGATCGCCGGGCGGGTCCGGGTCGTGGTCGTGGACCTCCACCTGGCAGCCGGCCGCCATCAGCTCCACCACCAGCTCGATCGGCCCGGAGCCGTCCGTGTGCTCCACGGCGTTCGCGACCAGTTCGGCGGTGAGCAGCTCGGCCGTGTCGCTGTCCGCCGGCGCCTCGATGTCCGCCAGCGCCGTCCGGACGAGGGCGCGGGCGATCGGCACCGCGGCCGTGGAGTGCGGCAGGGCGATGCGCCAGGAGGCGGGTGCGGGCGGGGGAGTGGGGGCGTCGGGCGGCACGGGCGGGTTTCCGTTCGGGAGCGGGACTTCCTGTACGTGACTGCTGTTCCGGGGCCCCAGGTTCCCGGCCTGTTGTTCCAGACCGGTGTTCCGGGACCGCGATAACGGGGGGACGGCTGCGTCAGAAGTTCCGTATCAGTACTTCCTGCGTTCAACCATACGAAGAGCGGCGCCGGAGACATAGAGGCGACCGACCGGCGCAAAGGGGACCTTCGCCACATCGGCCCCGCCGATCGCTTATCGCGCTCTCATGACGGAAGTCACGTATGAGTGATAACTTCGAAGCGGATCAGTAGCAGCCCGACGGCTGGAGGGGACCCTTCCATGAGCCCGTTCACCGGCTCCGCCCCGCGCGCGGAGCGCTGGGAGCACCTGCGCCTCACGCTGGACGACGGGGTGGCGACCGTCACCCTCGCCCGCCCCGACAAGCTCAACGCACTCACCTTCGGCGCCTACGCCGACCTGCGCGACCTCTTGGCGGAGCTGTCCCGCGAAGGCCGCGTGCGCGCGCTCGTGCTCGCCGGTGAAGGCCGTGGATTCTGCTCCGGCGGTGACGTCGACGAGATCATCGGCGCCACGCTCGCGATGGACGCCGCGCAGCTCCTGGACTTCAACCGGATGACCGGCCTGGTCGTCCGGGCGCTGCGGGAGTGCCCCTTCCCCGTCGTCGCCGCCGTGCACGGGGTCGCCGCGGGGGCCGGAGCCGTGCTCGCCCTCGCCGCGGACTTCCGCGTCGCGGATCCGTCCGCCCGTTTCGCCTTCCTCTTCACCCGGGTCGGCCTCTCCGGCGGCGACATGGGGGCCGCCTATCTGCTGCCCCGTGTCGTCGGCTTCGGCCACGCCACCCGGCTCCTGATGCTCGGCGAACCCGTCCGCGCCCCCGAGGCGGAACGCATCGGGCTGATCAGCGAGCTCGTCGACGAGGGCCGGGCCGACGCGCAGGCCGCGGCGCTCGCCCGCCGGCTGGCCGACGGCCCCGCCCTCGCCCTCGCCCGGACGAAGGCGCTGCTCACCGCCGAGCTCGACATGCCGCTGGCCGCCTCCGTGGAGATGGACGCCGCCACCCAGGCCCACCTGATGACCGGCGAGGACTACGCCGAGTTCCACGCCGCCTTCACCGAGAAGCGGCCGCCGAAGTGGCAAGGCCGGTAGCGCGGTGTCTCCTTCGGGGCCGGGACCGGACACCGGGCGGATCGCGGTCATAGGCGGCGGGCCCGGCGGGCTCTACGCCGCGGCCCTCCTGAAGCGGCTCGACCCCCGCCGCGAGGTCACCGTCTGGGAGCGCAACGCACCCGAGGACACGTTCGGCTTCGGGGTGGTCCTCTCCGACGAGACGCTGGGCGGCATCGAGCACGCCGACCCCGTCGTGTACCGGGCGCTGCGGGACGAGTTCGTCCGCTGGGACACCATCGACGTCGTCCACCGGGGCGCCGTCCACACCTCGGGCGGCCACGGCTTCGCGGCCCTGGGACGGCGCCGGCTGCTGCAGATCCTGCACGAGCGCTGCGAGTCCCTCGGCGTACGTCTCCGCTTCCGGACCGCGGCCCCGCCCGCCGCCGAGCTCGCCGCCCGCCACGACCTGGTGATCGCCGCCGACGGGGTGCACAGCGCCACCCGCGAGGCCCACGCCGCCGCATTCGGCCCCCGGATCACCACCCACCGCAACCGCTACATCTGGCTCGCCGCGGACTTCGCCCTCGACGCCTTCCGCTTCGAGACCGCCGAGACGGGGCACGGCGTGATGCAGCTGCACGCCTACCCCTTCTCCCGCCCGTCGCCCGGACCCCGCACCCCGTCGACGCGCTCGGGCGCGCCGGACGGGTGCGGAGCCTCCACCGTCATCGTCGAGATGCGCGAAGAGGTCTGGCGGGCGGCCGGACTCGACACCTGCGACACCGCCGGGTCGGCCGAGCACTGCGCCGAGGTCTTCGCGGACGCCCTCGGCGGCCGGCCGCTGCGCTCCAACAACTCCTCCTGGCTCACCTTCGCCACCGTCACCAACTCCCGCTGGTCGGACGGGAACACGGTCCTCATCGGCGACGCCGCCCACACCGCCCACTTCTCCATCGGGTCCGGCACCAAGCTCGCCGTCGAGGACGCCCTCGCGCTGGCCGCCTGCATCGAGGAACAGCCCGGCCTGCCCGCCGCGCTCGCCGCGTACGAGGCGGAGCGCCGCCCGGTCGTCCTGTCCACCCAGCGCGCCGCGGCGGCGAGCCTGCGCTGGTTCGAGGAACTCCCGCAGTACGTCGACCAGCCGCCCCGGCGGTTCGCGTTCAACCTCCTCACCCGCAGCCGCCGCGTCACCCACGGCAACCTCCGGCTTCGCGACCCGGGCTTCACCGGTGCCGTCGAGCGGGATTTCGGATGCCCGCCGGGCACGCCGCCGATGTTCACCCCGCTGCGGCTGCGCGGCCTCGAACTGCGCAACCGCGTCGTCGTCTCCCCCATGGACATGTACTCCGCCGCCGACGGGATGCCCGGCGACTTCCACCTCGTCCACCTCGGGGCCCGGGCACTCGGGGGTGCCGGTCTCACCATGACCGAGATGGTGTGCGTGAGCCCCACAGGCCGCATCACCCCCGGCTGCACCGGACTGTGGACCGACGGGCAGGAGGCGGCCTGGACCAGGATCACGCGCTTCGTCCACGACTCCGCTCCCGGCGCCGCGATCGGCGTCCAGCTCGGGCACTCCGGTCGCAAGGGCTCCACGAAACTGATGTGGGACGGCATCGACCAGCCGCTGGACGAGGGCAACTGGCCCGTGGGCGCCGCCTCCCCGATCCCGTACGCGCCGGGCGTCAGCCAGATCCCGTACGCCCTGGACCGGACCGGGCTCGACACCGTCCGCGCCCAGTTCACCGACGCCGCCCGGCGGGCCGCCCGCTGCGGATTCGACCTCCTCGAACTGCACTGCGCGCACGGCTACCTGCTCTCCGGCTTCCTCTCCCCGCTCACCAACCGGCGCACCGACGCCTACGGCGGGCCGCTGGAGAACCGCCTCCGCTTCCCCCTCGAAGTGTTCGACGCGGTCCGCGAGGTGTGGCCCGAGGACCGGCCGATGACCGTCCGGATCTCCGCCACCGACTGGGCCGAGGGCGGCACGAGCGCCGAGGACGCCGTCGGCGTCGCCCGTGCCTTCGCCGGACACGGCGCCGACGCCATCGACGTCTCCACCGGCCAGGTCGTCCCCGACGAACGGCCCGAGTACGGCCGCTCCTACCAGACCCCGTACGCCGACCGGATCCGCAACGCCCTGGACGTCCCGGTCATCGCGGTCGGCGCCATCTCCTCCTGGGACGACGTCAACTCGCTGCTCCTCGCGGGCCGCGCCGACCTCTGCGCCCTGGCGCGCCCGCACCTGTACGACCCGCACTGGACCCTGCACGCGGCCGCCGAACAGGGCTACGAGGGTCCGGGTGCGCCCTGGCCCCTCCCGTACCGCGCGGGCAGCCGCACCCCTCCGACGGGCCGCACCGACGCACCCCGGCCCCGGCTCACCCTGGGCTGAGCGTCAGGCACTCGTGGCAGCGACAGGGCGTGGGGTGGGGGAGGCCCTCCCAGCGGGCGAGGCGTTCCCCGGCCGCCTGCCGCTCGAACCGGGCGGCCCGTTCCGCGGTGTGCTCCCGGCCGTCCCAGCCCCGGCCGGCGTCGTTCTCGGCATCACGCCGGAGAATCGCGGGGCTGCGGACCAACTCGGCCCGGAAGGTGTGCAGGTGCCGTGTCGCCAGATCGAGTGTGATGTACGTGCCGGTGCGGCGCCCTCGCCCGATGGCCGTCAGCACGTCCGCGCCACCGGGGCGGTGGCCGATCACGTACACCTTCGAGCCGCCACGACAGGACTTCGTCCCCGGACGCAGCTCCTGACCACCCTCCCCGTACCGCCGCCAGCGCACCACGTTCGCCGCTATCAGCCACCGCGGCTCCGGCGCCTCTTCCCCGTTCACACCGCCACCACGCCGGCCGGCGACCGGTCAGGGTCGGCCCAGGGGCCGCGCTGGCACGCACCGTCGCCCGTCGGATGCGCGAGGCCCGTGCGCGACAGCACCTCCCGCCGAGCCACCCGCGCCGCCCCCGTCGCCTCCCCGTCCGTCCCGCGCCCTCGGTCCGGCATCCCCTCGCCGCGGGCGGGCCGCCCGCCCTGCCGCAGGGACGCCGGGACCGTGAGGCGCGGGGTGCCCGCGGAGGGCCGGACGGCCGGCGGCGCCCCGGCCGTGTCCGGGAAGACATCGACGTCATCGGTGGAGGTCCAGGTCATGCCTCATCGTGCCTGGTCGGCGGACCGGCGGTCACCCGTGTTCCATCAGGTGGTCCCCGTGCGGACGAACGGCGCCCCGGCGTCCCGCAGCCGGGCGTGCAGCAGACCGAACACCTCCGCCGAACGGGCTCCCGGCCAGTCCTTCGGCAGCAGTTCCTCGGGCAGGCCGGGGTCCGCGTACGGCAGCCGCCGCCAGGAGTCCAGCGCCGGCAGGTAGTGCCGGTACGCCTCCTCCGGATCCGGAGGTGTCCCCGCGGGCCGCTCCTCCCAGGACCGCAGCACGGGCTCCTGCCGCTCCAGGAAGTCCAGATGGAGCCGGGCGACCGCGTCCAGGTCCCACCAGCGCGCCACGGACTCCCTCGTCGCGGCGAAGCCGAGGTGCTCCCCGCGGAACAGCTCGACGTACGGGGCGAGTTCCAGCCGCTCCAGGGTGTGACGGGTCTCCTCGTACAGCCCGGCGGGAGCGATCCACACCCCGGGCGCCGCCGTGCCGAAGCCGAGGCGGCCGAGCCGTGAGCGCAGCAGGTGCCGCTTGTGGCGTTCGGCCTCCGGCACGGAGAAGACGGCGAGCACCCAGCCCTCCCGGAGCCGGGGCGCCGGATGCCGGTAGATCCGCCGGTCGCCGTCGTCCAGGAGCTGACGGGCGTCGGGCGACAGCGCGTACCCGGCCGCCCCGTCGGCCGTCCGGGCGGGGACGAGCAGCCCGCGGCGCTTGAGCCGGGAGACGGAGGAGCGCACGGACGGGGCGTCGACACCGACGGTGTGCAACAGCCGGATCAGCTCGGACACCGCCAGCGGGGCGTTCCCGGGGGAACGCCCGTACGCGCCGTAGAGGGTGACGATCAGGGAACGGGGGGTGTGCTCGGCCACGCGGTCACTCTAGAGCGCCCGTGCCGCGCAGCCGGAAGCGCTGCAGCTTTCCGGTCGCGGTCCTGGGGAGCGCGGGCAGGAACACGAAGTCGCGCGGGCACTTGTGCGGAGCGAGCTGGGACTTCATGTGACCGCGCAGGGCGTCGGCGGACCGCTCCGCACCCGGGCGCAGCACCACGTACGCCGCTACGATCTGGCCGCGCAGCTCGTCCTGCCTGCCCACCACCGCCGCCTCCACCACCTCGGGGTGGCGCAGGAGCGCCTCCTCGACCTCGGGGCCCGCGATGTTGTACCCGGACGAGATGATCATGTCGTCGGCGCGGGCGACATAGCGGAAGTACCCGTCGGCCTCCCGGACGTACGTGTCGCCGGTGATGTTCCACCCGTGGCGCACATAGGCGCGCTGGCGGTCGTCGGCGAGGTACCGGCAGCCGACCGGACCGCGCACCGCCAGCAGGCCGGGCTCGCCGTCGGGCAGCTCCCGGCCGTCGTCGTCCACCACCCGCGCCCGCCAGCCGGGTACGGGCACGCCGGTGGTGCCCGGGCGGACGGCCTCGTCGGACGCGGAGATGAAGATGTGCAGCAGCTCGGTGGCACCGATGCCGTTGATGATGCGCAGACCCGTCCGCTCGTACCAGGAGTGCCAGGTCGCGGCCGGCAGGTTCTCCCCGGCCGAGACGCAGCGCCGCAGTGCGGACAGGTCGTGGCCGTCGAGCGCGTCGAGCATCAGGCGGTACGCGGTCGGCGCGGTGAACAGCACCGACACCCGGTGGGCCGCGAGTGCGGGCAGCAGCTGCCCCGGGCCGGCCTGTTCCAGCAGCAGCGCCGAGGCGCCGGCCCGCAGCGGGAAGATCACCAGCCCGCCGAGTCCGAACGTGAAGCCGAGCGGCGGGCTCCCCGCGAACACGTCGTCCGGGCCCGGCCGCAGGACGTGGCGGGCGAAGGTGTCCGCGACGGCCAGCACGTCGCGGTGGACGTGCATACAGCCCTTGGGCCGCCCGGTGGTGCCCGAGGTGAACGCGATGAGCGCGACATCGTCGGCGGCGGTGTCCACCGCCCGGTAGGCCCCCGGCCGGGCCGCCATGAGCGTTGTCAGGTCGTCGGGCGAGTCGCCGCCGTACGAGGTGATCCGCAGCCCGGGTACCCGCGCCTCCACCAGGTCGTCGACCGACCTGACGTCGCACAGCGCGTGGCCGACCCGGGCGAGCGAGCAGACCGTGGCGAGCTCCGCCGGGCGCTGCTGGGCCAGGACGGTCACGGCGACCGCGCCCGCCTTCATCACCGCGAGCCAGCAGGCGGCGAGCCAGGGGGTGGTGGGCCCGCGCAGCAGCACCCGGTTGCCGGGGACGACACCCAGGTCGGCGGTCAGTACACGGGCGATCCGGTCCACCCGGTCCCGCAGCTCCCCGTAGCTCCAGACGGCGCCGTCCGCGGTGCGGAACGCGGGACGGTCGGGGCCGAAGTGGTCGGCGGTCCGGTCGAGGAGCTCGTGTCCGCAGTTCAGACGGGCCGGGTACCGCAGCTCGGGCAGGTCGAAGACCAGCTCGGGCCACTGGCCGGCGGGCGGGAGGTGGTCGCGCGCGAACGTGTCGGTGTGCGCACTCGCGGTATCCGACGGCTTCATGAAGCATCGCCCCCTAGTCGCCCTTGGAGCGTATCGTTTGGGTGACGGTAGTCAACGGTCCGCGATAAGTCCGCGACGAGTCAGCGACACGGCGCGGCAGGAGAGGCGCCGGTATGACGGCATTCTCGCTCGAACCCGGGCAGACCGCCTGGGGTGACGAGCTGTACGACCTCGCCCGGGCGCACCTGCGCCCGCTCGCAGAGAAGGGGGACCCCGGCCGGGTCAACCGCCCGCTGCTCGCCGCGCTCGGCGAGCGGGGACTGCTGGACCGGATGCTGCGCTCCGGTGCACTGGACCTCTGCCTGCTGCGTGAATCGCTGGCGCGCGGCTGTACCGAGGCCGAGACGGCTCTCGCCCTGCAGGGCCTGGGCACGTACCCCGTCGTCCAGGCGGGCACCCCGGCCCAGCGCGGGCGCTGGCTCCCCGAGGTGCGCGCGGGCCGCGCCGTCGCCGCGTTCGCGCTGAGCGAGCCGGGCGCCGGATCCGACGCGGCGTCCCTCGCGCTCGCCGCCCGGCGCACCTCGGACGGCTGGCGGCTGACCGGTGAGAAGTGCTGGATCTCCAACGCCCCGGAGGCCGACTTCTACACCGTCTTCGCCCGCACCACCGAAGGCGCCGGAGCCCGCGGCGTCACCGCGTTCCTCGTCCCCGCCGACCGTCCGGGGCTCAGCGGCACGCCCCTGGACATGCTCTCCCCGCACCCCATCGGCGCCCTGGACTTCGACGGCGTACCCGTCACCGCCGAGGACGTGCTCGGGGAGCCGGACCGGGGGTTCCGGGTCGCCATGGACACCCTGAACCTCTTCCGGCCCAGTGTCGGCGCGTTCGCCGTCGGCATGGCGCGCGCCGCGCTCGACGCCACCCTGGAGCACACGGCGCACCGCACCGCGTTCGGCGGCCCGCTCAAGGACCTGCAGGCCGTCTCCCACCAGGTCGCCGAGATGGCCACGCGCACCGAGGCCGCCCGGCTCCTGGTGTACGCCGCCGCGGCGGCCCACGACGCGGGTGAGCCCGGCGTACCCCGGCGCGCCGCCATGGCCAAGCTGTACGCCACCGAGACCGCGCAGTACGTCGTCGACGCTGCGGTGCAACTGCACGGCGCACGCGCCCTGCGCCGCGGTCATCTGCTCGAGCACCTCTACCGGGAGGTCCGCGCGCCCCGGATCTACGAGGGCGCCACCGAGGTGCAGCGCACCATCATCGCCAAGGAGCTGTACGCGACCCAGGAGACGCACGCATGAACCCCCTCACCCGGATCAACCCCACCGAGCTCGCCCCGCCCACGGGCTTCTCGCACGCCGTGGCGGCCACCGGCGGCCGGCTGGTCTTCCTGGCCGGCCAGACCGCCCTGGACGGGGACGGCAAGGTCGTCGGCGCCACCCTGCCCGAGCAGTTCGAGACGGCGCTGGGCAACCTGCTCACCGCCCTGCGGGCGGCGGGCGGATCCCCGGCGGCCCTGGCCAGGGTCACCGTGTACGCCACCGATGTGGCCGACTACCGCTCCCACGCTCCCGAACTGGGCAGGATCTGGCATCGGCTCGCGGGGCGCGAGTACCCGGCGATGGCGGTGATCGGGGCGGTCAGGCTCTGGGACGAGCAGGCCCTGGTCGAGCTGGACGGCATCGCGGTGCTGGACTGAGCCCCCCGGGCCGGGGGGACGTTCCGGCACCGCGGGTGCCCGTCACGGAGCTCGGCCACCTCGACGGTGTGGCCGCTCCGGGCGAGCGCGACGGCGAGGGCCGGTCCGCCGGTACCGCCGCCCGGTACCAGTACACGCAGGGGTGTTGCCGTCCCAGGTCGTCCCAGGGGGCGTCACACCCGCTGCCGGTACCGAAGGCGTCGAAATCCCTGCGCACGGGCGCGGTGAGCTGCGGCCGACCGTGCGACGACGGCCCGGCCGTTCCCCCGAGTAGCGGCGCACCTGCTCCGGGGTGAGCCTGGAGTGGCAGGCATCCATCCCCCGCGCAGGGAGGGAGAGCGGTGACAGGCGAACCGCCCCCGCGCCCCGCGACCGTGTCGCACGAGGGTGACGGCATCACCGTGGGCTACGACGCGCACCCCTGCCCGCACGCGGCGGAACGCCTCCACGGGATGCCCGACGTCTTCCAGGAGGGCCGCGGCCCGTGGATCACGCCCCGGCGCACCCCGGCCGGCGACGTGGCCGACGCCGTCCACCGCCGCCCGAGCGGGGCGCCGCGCTGCCACCGCACCGACGGCATGCCCGACGAGGTCCCCGATGTGCCCACCCACGTCTGTCCGCACGGTGACGCCGTCGTCCAGGTGCGCGGGGACCCGTAGGCGGCCGCACGGGGGTCCCGGGCAGGAGACCCGGATGAGGGTGTGTGGTTGCGGGCATACGGGGCATGCGCCGTTCTGTGATCACAGTGGAGCGTGCGCCCGCCACGTCCGGGCGGGCTGGACAGCGATGCCCGGGCGTCCTTCGGGCCCGGACCGGCGGGAAACAGTGGCCGGGGGGCCGCGCGGCGCGCCGGACGGGTGAACGGGGCCGGGCGATATATCTGTATTCGGTGCCCTATGCCCCGGACGCCTCCTCGTGATCGCACTCATCGTCTGCCACTTCGTCCTGGCGGCCTGCGCGCGTCCGCTGGTGCGGCGGCTCGGCAGGCGCGCCTTCGTCGTGCTCGCGCTGCCCCCCGCGGCCGCCACCGCATGGGCGGCGACCGAGTGGAGCACCGCGGCGGCCGGCCGGGCGGTCACCTGGACGTGGGAGTGGATCCCGGCCTACGACGTCTCCCTGGGCCTGCGCCTGGACGCGCTCGCCGAACTGATGGTGCTGCTCGCGGCCGGGGTCGGCACGCTCGTCCTGCTGTACTGCGCCTCCTACTTCACGGACGACTCCCCGCAACTGGCCTCGTTCGCCGGAAACCTGCTGGCCTTCGCGGGGGCGATGCTCGCCCTGGTCCTCGCGGACGACCTCATCACCCTCTACGTGTTCTGGGAACTGACCACGGTCTTCTCCTACCTCCTGATCGGCCACGGCAGCGAACGCAAACAGAACCGCCGCTCCGCCCTCCAGGCCCTCGTCGTCACCACGCTCGGCGGACTCGCCATGCTGGTCGGCTTCCTGATCCTCGGCCAGGCGGCCGGCACCTACCAGATCTCCGCGATCGTCGCGAACCCCCCGGAAGCGACCCTCGCGGTGTCCGTGGCCGTCGTCCTGGTCCTGTGCGGGGCGCTGTCGAAATCCGCGATCTGGCCGTTCAGCCTCTGGCTGCCGAACGCCATGGCCGCGCCCACCCCCGTCAGCGCCTATCTGCACGCCGCGGCCATGGTCAAGGCCGGTGTCTACCTGGTGGCGCGGCTCGCCCCCGCCTTCGCCGACGTGCCCGTCTGGCGGCCCGTCGTCCTCGTCCTCGGCGCCGCGACGATGCTGCTCGGAGGATGGCGCGCACTGCGCCTCAACGACCTGAAGCTCGTCCTCGCCTACGGCACGGTCAGCCAGCTCGGCTTCCTGATCGTCCTCGCCGGGGCCGGCACCCGGGACGCCGCACTCGCCGCCGCCGCGATGATCCTCGGCCACGCACTGTTCAAGGCCGCGCTGTTCCTCGTCATCGGCATCGTCGACCACGCGACCGGCACCCGCGATCTGCGCAGACTCTCCGGCGTCGGCCGCGCGCTGCCCCACGTCACCACGGTCGCCGTGCTCGCCGCCGCTTCCATGGCCGCACTGCCGCCGCTCCTCGGCTTCGCCGCCAAGGAGGCCGCGTTCCACGCGCTGCAGCACGGCGACACCTCGGACCGCTGGGTGCTGGCCGTCACCGTCGTCGGATCCGTGCTCACCGTCGCGTACACCCTCCGTTTCGTATGGGGCGCGTTCTTCCGCAAGCCGGGCGTCGCGGACACCTCCGTACGCCGGGTGAGCGCCGCCTTCCTGGCCCCGCCCGCGCTGCTCGCCGTGGCCGGACTGGTCCTCGGCCCCGGAGTCGCGTGGACGGACCGGCTGTTCGCCGCGTACGCCGACACCTTCCCCGCGCCCGCCCACCCCTACCACCTGGCGCTCTGGCACGGCTTCGGAACGGCCCTGCTCCTGTCCGTCCTCGCCTGGGCGGGCGGCGCCCTGCTCTTCGCGGGGCGGACGACCGTCACCCGGGTCTCCCGCCGGATCGCCTGGCCCACCGCCGACAGCGTCTTCGGCCACCTCCTGCTCGGCCTCGAACGCTTCGCCCTGCAGGTCACCGGATTCGTCCAGCGCGGCTCCCTGTCCGTGTACCTGGCCACCACCCTGCTGGTGATGCTGGCCGGACAGCTGGCGGTGCTGATCACCGACCGCCCCTGGGAGGGAGCGGTCGCCCCCCGGGTGTGGGACACCCCGCTCCAGGGTGCCGTGGCCGTGCTGACCTGTGCGGCGGCCCTGCTCTGCCTGACCGTCAGCCGCCGGATGAAGGCCGTCGTCCTGGCCGGGCTCACCGGGTACGGGGCCGCGCTGCTCTTCGTCGTCCAGGGCGCGCCCGACCTGGCGCTCACCCAGTTCTGCGTCGAGACCGTGTCGATGATCGTGTTCGTCCTGGTGCTGCGCCGGATGCCCGTGCACTTCCAGGAGTCGGTCAGCTCCTGGCGGCGTGCGGTGCGCGTACCCGTGGCGCTCGGCGCCGCGGCGACCCTCGGCGTGGTCGTGTGGGTCTCGGGCGCCGCGCGCACCGCGGAACCGGCGGGCGCCGCGATGGTCGAGGAGGTCGCCCACCACGGGCTCAAGGACGTGGTGGCCACCATCCTCGTCGACCTGCGCGCCTGGGACACGATGGGGGAGTCGGCCGTGCTCGCCGCCGCGGCCATCGGCGTGACCAGCCTCATCTATCTGCACCGCCGCAGCGAAGGGCCCATGACCCGGGAGGAACTGCACGGCGCCACCGCCTGGACGCTGACGGGCCGCCGGCTGACCGGGCTGCCGCAGGGGGACGACACCGCCCCCGAACGTGACTGGCTGGCCGCCGGCTCGACCCTCGCGCCCGAACACCGTTCCGTGGTCTTCGAGGTGGTGGGCCGCCTGGTCTTCCACCCCATCCTGGTGCTCTCCCTCTATCTGCTGTTCTGCGCGGAGAACATGCCGGGCGGCGGCTTCGTCGGCGGACTCGTCGCGGGACTCGCCTTCATCACCCGCTACCTGGCCGGCGGACGCTTCGAGCTCGCCGAGGCGGCACCGCTGCAGCCCGGCCTCTTCACCGGCCTCGGCCTCTTCCTGTCCACCGGGGTCGCCCTCCTCGGCCTCCTGGAGGGCACGGTGCTCCACGCGTGGACGTACAAGGGCCACCTCCCCCTCTTCGGCGACTACCACCTGGCGACGCCGGTCGTCTTCGACTTCGGGGTGTACCTGCTGGTCCTCGGCGTGGTCCTGGACATCGTCCGGGCGCTGGGAGCCAAGGTCGACCGGCAGATCGAACGGGCGGCGGGCGCACTCGCCCCCGCGCCCGGCACCGGAGCGGGGGGTACGGCCCGATGACCGTCAGCGTCTCGCTCCTCGCCACCGCCGTGGTCCTCTGCGCGGTCGGCGGCATCCTCATGCTCACCCGGCCGCTCACGCGCATCCTGCTCGGCGTGGTCATCGCCGGCAACGGCATCAACCTGCTGGTCCTCTCCTCGACCGGATCCGCGGGAGCGGCGCCCCTGCTCTACGGCGTACCGCTGCGGCGGGTCACCGACCCGCTGCCGCAGGCCATCGCGCTGACCGCCCTCGTCATCACCCTCGCCACCACGGCCTTCCTGCTGGCCATGGCCTACCGCAGTCACCAGCTGACCGGCACCGACGAGGTCCATGACGACCTGGAGGACAGGCGCATCGTGCTCCGGACCGAGGTACGGGGGGAGTGGGCCGAACTGCGCGAGGAGTACCGGGCGGAGCCCGGCCGTACGCCGGACGAACGGACCCGCTACCGCGAGGAGCGCCACCGCCTGCGCGCCCGGCTGCGCGCCGACCGCGCACTCCAGGCCCGCGGCCGGGACGCGAACGGCGACCTGTGGCACGACGTGCTGGGAGCCGACCCGGAGGACTACCCGGGCGGTGCCACCACACCCGGCGCCACCGGAACACATGGCCAGGACCCCGACCGAGGAGCCGCCGGATGAACGCGCTCGTTCCGCTGCCGGTGCTGCTGCCGCTCTGCGCCACCGGCCTGAGCCTCGCCTTCGGCACCCGGCTCGCCCGCTTCCAGCGCATCATCAGCGTCGCCGTGCTCACCGCCGTGCTCGGGCTCTCCGTCACCCTCATGATCGCGTCCGACCGCGAGGGCCCGCTGTCCGTGCACCTCGGCGACTTCGCCCCGCCGCTCGGAATCACCCTGGTCGCCGACCGGCTGTCCGGCCTCATGCTGACCGTGTCCTCGGCCGTCACCCTCGCCGTGCTGGTCTACTCGCTCGGCCAGGGCATGGCCGACCGGGACAAGGAGACACCCGTCGCGGTGTTCCACCCCGCCTACCTCATCCTGGTGGCCGGGGTGTCGTGCACCTTCCTCGCGGGCGACCTCGTGAACCTCTACGTCGGTTTCGAGATCATGCTGGTCGCCAGCTTCGTCCTGCTCACGCTCGGCGGCACCGGCCCCCGGATCCGGGCCGGCTCCACCTACGTGATCATCTCGCTGCTCTCCTCCATGCTGTTCCTGACGGCCATCGCCATGACGTACGCCGCCACCGGCACCGCCAACTTCGCCCAGCTCGCAGTCCGGCTGCCCGACCTCCCGATCGGCGTCCAGACCCTGATCCAGGCGATGCTCCTCACGGTCTTCGCCATCAAGGCCGCCGTCTTCCCCCTGGCCGCCTGGCTCCCCGACTCCTATCCGACCGCGCCCGCGCCCGTCACCGCCGTCTTCGCCGGCCTGCTGACGAAGGTCGGCATCTACTGCATGCTGCGCACCGAGACCCTGCTCTTCCCCGGCAACCGGCTCGGTGACCTGCTGATGGCCGCCGCGCTCGCCTCGATGGTCGTCGGCATCCTCGGCGCGGTCGCGCAGACCGACCTGAAACGGCTGCTGTCCTTCACCCTCATCAGCCACATCGGCTACATGGTCTTCGGCATCGGCCTCGCCACCCGGGACGCGTACGGCGGCGCGATCTTCTACGTCGCCCACCACATCACCGTCCAGACCACGCTCTTCCTCGTCGCCGGACTCATGGAGCGCCGGGGAGGCACCAACGAGCTCACCCGCCTCGGCGGACTGGCCAGGAGCGCCCCGCTGCTCGCGGTCCTCTTCTTCGTCCCCGCGATGAACCTCGCGGGGATCCCCCCGCTGTCCGGCTTCATCGGGAAACTCGGCCTCATGCGGGCCGGTGTCGCCGACGGCGGGGTCTGGGCCTGGATCCTGGTCACGGGAGCGACCGTGACCAGCCTGCTGACGCTGTACGTCATGGCCAAGGTCTGGAATCTGGCCTTCTGGCGCGCCGAACCACCGGACCTGGCGGCCTTCGGCACGGTCCTGGAGTCCGCGGACGAGACAGAGGACGACACCGACCTGGGTCCCGACCGCATCCCCGGCACCGGCGACGAGGGGGTGACCGGTGCGCCCGGGCCGGCCGGACAGGTCGTCGCGGCGACCCTGCACGGGCAGTCCGTCACCACCACGACCCGGCCGCCCCGTGCGATGACCGCGGCCACCGCGGGCGCCGTCGCGTTCGGCCTCGCCTTCACCGTGCTGGCCGGACCACTGGCCGCGTACACCGACCGTTCGGCCGCCGAGCTCATCGCGCGGACCCCCTACGTCGAGGAGGTGCTCGGCCGGTGAAGCGCTTCGTCACCCTGTCCTACCGCGACCCCGACCTGCCACCCTTCAGCTGCGCGTTCCCCGGCCGCCGGGGCCGCGTGCTGGACCTGCCGCTGATCGCCTGGCTCACCCTGATCTGGGTGCTGCTGTGGTCCACCCTGACCTGGGCCAACGTCGTCACCGGGGTGGTCGTCGCCGTGGCCGTCTGCCTGGCCTTCCCGCTGCCGAAGGTCGACCTCGGGCTGCGGCTCCACCCGTGGGGCATCCTCGTCCTCGCCGGATACCTGCTCTACGACATGTACACCTCGGGCGTGCAGGTCACCCGGCAGATCTTCGCCGGACGCCCGCACCGGCCCGCCGTCATCGGCGTACCGCTGCGCTGCCGCAGCGACCTGATGCTCGCCGCCACCGCCGTCGCCGTGTCCAACGTGCCCGGCGGATCCGTCATCGAGGTGCGCCGAGCCACCGGCACGCTCTTCCTGCACGTACTCGACGCGGACCGGCCGGAGGCGCTGGAGGCCGCCCGGCGCTCCGTCTGGCGGCTGGAGGCCCTGACGGTACGGGCGTTCGGGACCCGGGACGAGATCGACCGGGTGTCCGCGCCGCCGCCCCCGACCGAACCGCCCGGCGAAGGGGAGGCGCGGTCATGAGCGGACCCGAGACCGTCGACCGTGTGCTGCTGACCGCCGCCGTGGTGGTCCTCGTCGTCGCGGGGATGCTGCTGCTCGTCCGCATCTGGCGCGGCCCGTCCATGCTGGACCGGGCGATCGCCCTCGATGTCTGCGCCGCCCTGATCATCGCGGGTCTCGGCGCGAGGTCGGCGGCGGCCCTGGACTCGTTCTACTTCCCGATCATGCTGGTCCTGGCCTTCCTCGGCTTCACCGGATCGGTGGGCATCGCCCGCTTCATCGCCGTACGCGACCGGCCGCCGGCCCATCGGCGACCCGCCGGGAAGGAGGGCAAGGGATGAACGTCCTGCTGCAGATCATGGACACGGCCGGTGCCGCCCTGGTGTTCGTCGGGGCGGTGATCTGCCTGCTCGGCGCGATCGGCATGCTGCGGCTCCCCGACGTCCTGTCGCGCAGCCACGCCGCGACCAAGCCGCAGACCCTCGGCCTGCTGCTGGTGCTGGCCGGGGTCGCGCTGCGCCTGCGCGGCGGAATGGACCTGGCCACGCTGGCCCTCATCGGCTTCTTCCAGCTGCTGACCAGCCCGGTGGCGTCCCACCTGGTGGCACGGTCGGCCTACCGGACCGGCCAGGTCGGGCACAGCGAACTGCTCTTCGACGACCTCGACGAACAGCTCACCGTGGCCGAGGAGGAGCCGGAGCCCGGGCCCGGCCCGAAGCCGGGCCCGGAGCGGGACTGAGTCCGTTCAGGCGCCCGGCAGCCGGTCCAGGAAGCCGCTGACCGAGCTGATCCGGCCGTCCCCGGCCAGAGTGATCACATCGAACCCGGCCACCGGGGCCGAGCCGTCGGCCCGGGAGACCAGGTCCCAGGTGAACCGGACCAGGTCGTGGTGCGCGTCGGGCGTCCCGGAGGGTACGAAGTCGAAGCCGGGGAACTGTTCCCGCGCCCCGCCGATCACCGCGGCCAGGCCGTCGTGCCCCCGTACCCCGGCCAGCGGGTCCGTGTAGGTGGCGTCCTCGGTGAAGGCGACCGCCACCGCCTTCGCCCGCTCCTCGGCGGTGTCCGCGTTCCAGGCGGCGAAGTAGCGCTGGACGGCGTCCTCGTGAACGGTCATGGCCGGTTCCTTCCAGGGTGTCCGTGTCCCGCCGCCGCGGTGGTCCGCGGCGACGGGAACAGCCTGTCCCGGCGACCGCGGCGCGTCGATTACCTGCCAGGTCATGCGGCCGGACGTCCGCCACCGCCCTCGCCCCTCCCCGTATGTCTGCCATGATGCAGCGGACAGTTCGGCCGGGCGCTGGGGGGCGTATGGAAAGCACGGGTACGGTGCTGCGCGCATTGCGCGGTGCGCAGAAGTCGTCCAAGGGCGTCTCGCTCTACTCGCGGTACGTGAACAGGCCGGCCGGACGCCTGCTGGCGGCAGTCGCCCACCGGGCCGGTCTGGCGCCCAACCAGGTCACCCTGATCAGCGCGGCCTTCACCTTCGCCGCCCTCGCCGCCGTGGCGCTCGTGGAGCCGTCCTGGTGGCTGGGGGGCGCCGTGTACGCCGGTCTGGCCATCGGCTTCGCCTTCGACTCGGCGGACGGGCAGCTCGCCCGGCTCACGGGGCGGGGCGGCCCGGACGGTGAGTGGCTGGACCATGTCGTGGACTGCGCCAAGATGATCCTCGTCCACACGGCCGTACTGATCTCCTTCTACCGCTTCGGCGAACTCCCCTCCGAGGGATGGCTGTTGCTGCCCCTGGGATTCCTGTTCACCGCCGTGCTCACCTTCTGCGCGGGCCTCCTGCGGGAACAGCTCGGCAAGGCTGCGGCCCGGACCGCGCCGGCGTCCGGTGGCGCCACGGCCCCGGTGTCCCGGATACGGGCCGTGGCGCTGCTGCCCGCGGACTACGGGGTGTTCTGCCTGGTCTTCGCGCTGCTCGGCGCACCCGCCGCCTTCCGGGCCGGGTACGCCCTGCTCGCCGCGGTGCACGCCCTGTTCCTCGTGGCCTTCCTGGCCAAGTGGTTCAGGGAGCTGAAAGCGCTCCGGGCCGGCTGACGAGCACGTCCAGCGCCCGGCGCAGCTGGGTGCTGGACGTGTGCACCGTGTACGGGAAGTAGACGACCTCCACTCCCACCTCGGCGAAGTCGCGCTCCAGCCGTTTCCCCCTCTCGGTGCCCCGCCAGTCGTCGCCCTTGAAGATGACGTCGAAGCGCACCTGCTGCCATGTCTCGACCTTGTCCGGCACGGTCTCCACGAACGCGGCGTCCACGAAGCGCACGCTGCGGACGATCTCCAGGCGCTCGGTCAGCGGAATCACCGGCTTGTGGCCCTTCGCGAGCGAGGCCATCTCGTCGGAGACGATCCCGGCCACCAGGTAGTCGCACTGGCTGCGGGCATGCCGCAGGATGTTCAGGTGGCCGACGTGGAACAGGTCGTACACCCCCGGTGCGTATCCGACCCTGTGCTGCACCATCCGTTCTCTCCCCCCACGGTGGAACTGGTCCAACGACCTTACTGTGAAGAACACTTGTGCAACGCGTGAACGGATAAGCTCAAGGGGAGGCTGTTCCGGGGGGAAGGCGATCGTCCGATGTCCGCTGTTGAGCGTCACCGACTGTTCGAGAACCGCAGAGTTCTCGTCGTCTCCACCAACTACGCCCCCGAGCTGACGGGCATCGGCCCGTACGCCACCCAGCTCGCCGAGCACTGGGCGGCGTCGGGTGTCCGGACCCAGGTCCTGACCGGAATGCCGCACTACCCCGCCTGGCGCGTCGACGAGGAGTACCGGGGCGTGTGGCGCAGGCACGAGGTCCGGGAGGGTGTGAGCGTGCACCGGCGGCGCCACTACGTGCCGCCCCGGCAGAGCGCCCTGCGCAGGGCCGCCTTCGAGGCGTCGGTGCTCGCCCACGGGATGCTGGCCCCGCCACCGGGGCGCCCCGACGCGGTGGTCTCCCAGATGCCGAGCCTCGCCGGCGGCGTCATCGCCGCCCGCGTCGCCCGCCGCCACCGCGTCCCCCACATACCCGTCGTCCAGGACCTGATGGGGGCCGCCGCAGCGCAGAGCGGCATCCGCGGCGGGGACAGGGCGGCGGCGGTCGCCGCGGCGGCCGAGCGGTACGCCCTGCGGGGCGCCGCCCTCGTCGGCGTCATCCACGAGAGCTTCGTGCCGGGAGTCACCGCCCTGGGCGTGGACCCCGGGCGCATCCGGCTGGTCCCCAACTGGACTCATGTGCAACGCCCTTCGGGCGACCGGACCGCCACCCGGGCCCGGCTCGGGTGGCGCGAGGGCACGCCCGTGCTGCTCCACTCCGGGAACATGGGCCTCAAACAAGGGCTCGACGTGCTGGTCGGGCTGGCCCGGCTGGCACCGGACATCCGGGTGGTGCTGATGGGCGACGGCAACCAGCGCGCCGGGCTGCGCGAGCTCGCAGCGGGACTGCCCAACATCGACTTCCTGCCGCCCGCCGGCGCCGACGAGTTCACCGATGTGCTCGCCGCGGCCGATGTGCTCGCGGTGACCCAGCGGGCCTCCGTGCTCGACATGAGCGTGCCGTCCAAGCTCACCTCGTACTTCGTCTCGGGCCGCCCCGTCGTCGCCTCGGTGGCCGACGAGGGCGGCACCGCCGACGAGGTGCGCCGCTCCGGTGCCGGGGTCCTCGTCGCCCCCGAGGACCCGGCCGCGCTCCTCGCCGCCGTACGGAAGCTCGCCGACGACCCGGAGGCGGCGGACGCCCTGGGTGCGCAGGGGCCCCGGTACGTCGCACACCACCTGAGCCGGGAGGCGGGCCTCGCCCGGTTCGACGCCCTGCTCACCGAGGTCCTCGGGGACGCACAAGGGAGAGCAGGCCGATGACGCATCCGATCCGCACCGTGGAGGACCAGGACGAACCGGCCCTGCTGCGGGACCAGTTCCGCCAGCTCCTGCGCTACCGCGCGCTCCTCGCCGGGGGCGTCGTCGTCGGCCTGCTGGGCGGCGGCTTCCTGGCCCTGAGCGGCGAGGACACCTACACCGCCACCGGCGAGGTACAGGTCCGCTCCGCGACCGCCGACCCCTTCGCCACCGGTGCGTCGGCGGACAAGGGCATCAACATCGGGTCCGAGCGGCAGACCGCCGTCAGCGACACCGTGGGCACCCTGGCCGCCCGCTCCCTGACCGCGAAGGGCGACCGGGTCGGCGCGCGCAAGCTGCTCGCCGGCCTCCAGGTCACCAACCCGCCCAACACCCTGACCCTGCGCTTCTCCTACACCGCCGGCACCCCCGCCCTGGCGAAGGACCGGGCCGGGGCCCTCGCCAACGCCTACCTCCAGATCCGCAGGCAGCGCACCGAGGGCAGCATCGAGAACATGGCCGAGGGCTACCGCGCCCAGCTCAAACCCCTGGTGGAGCAGCGGGACCAGCTGGAGGAGCAGACGGGCGGGACCACCGCGGAGGACACGGACAGCGCCCGCGCCAACCTCGTCGTCGCCATCTCCGAACTCAACCGGAAGATCGTGGAGCTGAAGGCGCTCGACACCACCCCCGGCTATCTGAACAAGAAGCCCGTCGAGCCCACCGCGCCCACCGGCGCGGGCCTGCCGCTGCTGCTGGGACTCGGCGGAGTGGTGGGACTGGCCCTCGGGCTGCTGCTGTCCTGGGTGCGGCTCGTCTTCGACCCGGCCGTACGCTCCACCCGCGAGCTCGTCCGCTCACTCGGTGCCCCGCTGCTCGGCACGCTGCCCCGGGAGCGCGGATCCGCGCGGGAGTTCCTCGCCATCGGACGGAGCGGCAGCCGGCTCGCCGAGGAGTACCGTGCGGTCGCCTTCCGGCTCGCGTACGACCCGGCGTTCGCCCGCAGCCGCAGGCTGCTCGTCACCGCGCCGCGCGGCGACAACGCCGCCGCGGCCGCCGCGGCCGCCAATCTGGCCGCCGCCTTCGCCGAGATGGGCCGCGAGGTCCTGCTCGTCGAGGCCGACCTGCGGACACCTTCGCTGGCCTCCGAGCTGGGTACGGCGGCGAAGGACGCCCGGCCCCGCTGGGCCACCACCGAGGACGAGGACGGCAGCTGGCCGTCGGGCAGCCGCTCCACGGTCGACGTACCGGGTTCCGGCGCCTTCACCCTGATCGCCGGCCGCCCCGTCGACAACGTGCCCCGTGCGCTGACCTCGGCGCCCGTCGGCCGGATCGTCGCCGAGGGCGACCGGCCGGGAACCGTCGTCATCGTGCTGGCCCCGCCCGTCCTGTCGTACGCGGACGCCGTGGCCCTGGTCGACCGGGTGGAGGGGGTCGTGATCGTCTGCGACCCGCGCGAGGTGCACCGCAGCGACCTGGAACGCATCCGCGAGATCATCGGCGCGTCCGGCGGTTCGGTCCTCGGAGCCCTCCTGCAGCCGGGCCGCAGCCGGCTCGCGTTCAAGGAGGGTCGCCGGGCGCACCGGAAGTCCGGGGGCAGGCGGCGCGGCGGCCCGGGACCGGGGGCGCCCGCCGCCACCGACGGCTCCGGATCCGATGCCGCCTCCCCGGCCGACGGCACGGACGGTCCGGAGACCACCGGCGACCCCACCGAGACACTCGGACTGCGCTTCCCGTTCGGCACCCCCGCCGGGCGCCGGTGAGGGCACGTACCGCGATCGTCTGCTCGGTCGCCGACCAGGGCGTCGCCGCGCTGACCAACATCCTTGTGCTGGTGGCGGCGGCCCGGCTCTCCACCGTGTCCGACTTCGCGCGCTTCTCGGCCGTCTACCTCGTCTTCACCGTGCTGCTCGGCATCTCCGGCGCGTACACCGGGCAGCCGCTGGTACTGCGGCGCGGCGGGGACGCGGAGACCGCTGGGGCGTGCAGGTCGGCCGTCCTGTTCACCCTGCTGGCCGCCACGGCCGCGGGCCTCCCGCTCGCCGCCGTGTGCCTGCTCCTGCCGGGTGACACGGCCCGTGCCCTGATGATGCTGGGCCTCGTGCTGCCCGTGGTCCTCGGCCAGGACGCCATGCGCTACGCCTTCTCCACACTCCGGCTGCCGCACGCCGCGCTCGCGGGCGACACCCTGCGGCTGGCCTGCGTCGTGGGCGCGCTCGCCGTGCAGCCCCACGGGACGGAGGCGGCCCGGCTCGTCCTCGTCTGGGGGCTGTCCGCGCTGCCCGCCCTGCTCCTGTCCGGCTTCCTGCTGCACCGCCCGGCGGCCGGAACACCGCTGCGCATGCGGGCCCTGCTGCGGCGCGGGCACCTCGGCCGCCGCTTCGTGGTGGAGTTCGGCGTGGGCAACGCCACCAGCCAGCTGTCCGTGCTGGGGCTGGGCGCCGTCGGCAACCCCCTGGTGGTCGGCGCCCTGCGGGGGGCGACCACGCTCTTCGGACCCCTCAACGTGCTCTACACCTCCGCCACCGGCTTCGGCCCCCCGCTCCTCGGCCGGCTCGACGGCGAACGCCGCCAGGTGCGCGCCACCGCCGTCCTCGCCGCCGTGCTGGCCGCGACCGCCGCGGCCTGGGCCACCGTGCTTGCGCTGCTGCCCGACGCGGCGGGCCGGCAGCTGCTCGGCGACACCTGGCCGACGGCGGCGGCGCTGCTGCCCGCGACCGGCAGCCAGTACGCGGCGATGGCCGTCGGCACCTGCGGGCTGCTGGCCCTGCGGATGCTGGACCCCCGCACGACCCTGTCCGTCCAGGTGGTCTTCTCGCTCCTCGCCGTCGTCCTCCTGGCCGGCGGTTACGCGCTCGCCGGTGTGCCGGGGGCCGCCTGGGGCCTGTGCCTCGGCTCCGTCTGCAAGGCCGTCGCCACCTGGACCCGGGTGGCCCGGCTGCGCCGCCGGAAGGACGCGCGGCCGGACCCGGTCACCGCGGACGCGGCCGGTTCCGTCTGAAGCTCGTCACCAGCAGCAGGCACAGCGCGGCGATGGCCAGCTTTCCCGCGGACTGCAGCAGCGGGCCGCGCAGCAGGATGAAGGTGTAGCCGGCGATCAGCGGCGCGGCGACGGCCAGCACACTGCCCGGCCCGTCCCGGAGCACCGCGAGCGCGTACCGCCGGTCGGTGCGGGCCGCCCCGTAGCCGATCAGCGCGAGGCCGCCGACCATGCCCGCCGGGCCGAAGTCCACCCAGAACTCGGTCCACAGCGGAGCCGAGAGGTTGGTCATGTTCATACCCATCCACTGGCCCACCCGGACGCCGGTGTCCTCCGGCTTCCCGCTCCACACCGCTCGCGGCACGAAGAACAGTCCGGTGCCGGCGAGTTGCCGGCCGTAGGTGTGGCCCCTGGTGTCGACCCAGGAGATGGTGTTCGCGAACATCACCGTCTGGTCGTAGTCCTTGGTGGCCAGCGGCTCGAAGGCGGACGCGGACTGCACCGGCCGGTACCCCTCGTCGTCGTACCGGAAGCGGTCCGCGTACGGGAACAGCACCAGTGCCCCCACCACGCCCATGGCCAGCACCGAGCGGTACATCGCCGAGCTGCTCGGGAACGCGGTGAACAGGAGCGAGACGAGGACCGTCAGGAACCAGTAACGGGCGTTGGAGATCGGGTTGTTGACGACCAGATTGAGGGCCATGAGCGCCGTCCAGACCAGGACGGCCGAGGGGGAGCGCCGCGCCCGGTGCGAGGTCACCAGGCGCCGGGTGTAGAAGAGCAGGGCCAGCAGCGCGGGCACCGTGCCGAAGCCCTTCAGAAAGGCCGATCCCACGTTCGACTCGGTGGCCGCCACCCCGCTGACCGCGACCGACGCGCTGATCTCCTGCCGGCTCGAGAAGAAGATGGCGGGCCCGCCCAGCTTCACCACGTAGTACCCGCTCGCCGCGAACGCCAGCAGCACCAGCAGCCGCAGCCTGATCCGGTGCGCGGTCGCGGGGCCCTTCCCGTCCGCGGTGCCCGGCCGGCGGGTCAGCGGTCGGCGGGACGCCAGCAGCGCCCCGAGGTCGAACGCGGCGCAGCCCACCAGGATCAGCGAGACCGCGGTCACCAGGTCCGACCGGGGCCCGACCACCGGGGTCGGCGTCTGCCCGATGACGGCCTGCGCGAACGGCGCGACCCCCATCGCGATGTACACGAACATCCAGAACACGCCCTGCAGCAGCCGCCGCCGCGTGGACAGGATCATCGTGGCGAGCCGGGCCCCCGCATAACAGGTCAGGACCAGCTGCAGCCAGTACGCGTTGTCGCGGACGCCCGAACCGGGCTGGGCGGCGATCACCGCGGGCAGGAAGCAGACCAGGCCCAGGATGAGCGGCACCGACAGCGCCCGGGACAGCATCGTCCACGCCATGGGTTTCGCCGGGGGCAGCAGCACCGGTGGGCGGGGGCCGGCCCCCGGGTCCGGTACGGACGCAGCCGCGGGTGCCTCGTGCACGGACGTCATGGCCCCCCGATCGCCCGACCTCATGGTCGATGAACACTCTAACGAATCAACCCACTTGGGGTGATGTGATGACTAGTCTGTGAACGGTCGGCCTAGGTTGAGGGGAACCCTGGTGAAGGTCCTGCACATCGTCACACTGCACACTCCGGACCACGCGTTCGGAGGTCCGACGAGGGTCGCGCTCAACCTGTCGAAGGTGCAGCGCGCCCACGGCGACGACGCCCGCATCATGGCGCTCGGTGACGGCTTCGGCGGCGTACTGCCCCGCGAGGTCGAAGGAGTGCCCGTGCACCTCTTCCAGGCCCGCCACCTGCTCCCGGTGTTCGAGGTCAGCGGCATCACCTCGGGCGCCCTGCTGCGCACCGCGCGCCGCATGATGCGGGGTGCCGACCTCGTCCACGTCCACCTGATGCGCGACCTGGTGACCCTGCCCGCCGCGCTGATGGCCCTGGCCACCCGTACGCCCCTGGTCGTCCAGACGCACGGCATGGTCGACCCGACCGAGAAGCGGGTCGCCCAGCTGACCGACCTGCTGGGCGTCCGCACCGTGCTGCGCCGCGCCGACGCCGTCCTGCACCTGACGGAGACGGAACGCGTGGACGTGAACGCCGTCGCCGCACCGGTCGCCCTCACCAACACCGTACGGCTGGTCAACGGTGTCCGTCCGCAGGAACGCAAGCCCGCCCGTGAGCCGGGCCGGCCGCCGACGGTCCTCTTCCTCGCCCGGATCCAGGAGCGCAAGCGCCCGGAGGACTTCGTCGGCGCGATGCCGGCCGTCCTGGCGAAGTACCCCGACGCGCGGTTCGTGCTGGCGGGCCCGGACACCGGTGCCCTGCCCGGTACCCTCGCGCTGGCCCGCCGTCTCGGTGTGCTGGACTCGCTGGACCACGTGGGGCCCCTCGGTCACGAGGAGGTGCTGGCCGCCGGGCGGCGGGCCGACGTGTACGTCCTCCCGTCGATCGAGGAGCCGCTCGGTGTCTCGGTCCTGGAGGCGATGTCCGTCGGCACCCCCGCCGTCATCACCCGCACCTGCGGTCTCGGCCCCGACGTGGCCGCGGCCGGTGCGGGCCGGGTGATCGACAGCCGGGTCGGGGAGGACGCCGCCAACGCGGAGAAGGTCGCCCGGGCCGTGCTGGAACTCCTGGAACCGGAGGCCGGCGAGCAGGCGGGCAGGGCCGCGTGGGACCTGGTCAACAAGCACTTCACCATCGAGGCCGTCACCCGCACCCTCCGGCAGACCTACGAGGACGTGGTCCGCCGGAGGGGGTGACGGTTCAGCCGGTCCTGCCCTCGCGGGACTTGAGGGCGATCTGCCAGCGGTAGAAGCTCATCGCCAGCGCGAAGTCCAGGCCGGCCCGGCCGTCCAGGAAGCCCCGCCGGTAGACGTACATGTAGGCGAACGACACCAGCGGCTTGAACGGCGCCTTGTGGAAGAGCTGCCCCTGACGGGACTTCACCTTCCGCACCTGCTCCTTGACCTCGGGGTGGTGCTCCAGCCACGCCTCCCAGTCCGAATAGCGGTTGTGCCGCTCGAACCAGGCGGTGACGGGGTCCAGGTCCTGGTGCTCGATGGGGTTCTTCAGGGAGCCGGCCGTGGCCGCCACCGGCTGGTAGTGCCCCTCCACCTCACCGATCCCGGGCGCGGCGAGGTCGCCGACCTCCGGGTAGTGGCAGCGGGTGCGGTCGGTCAGCGACCGCTTGCGGATCGTGTAACCGTGCCGCAGCCGCTTGCCCGAGAACCAGTAGCCCAGCGGGATGTCGTACGCGGCCGGCCGGGCGCCGGCCGGGTCTGCGAAGACCTGGCGGAGCTCGGCCAGCAGCCCCGGGCCGAGCCGCTCGTCGCCGTCCAGCAGCAGGATCCAGTCCAGGTCCGTGCGGACGTTCTCCAGGCACCACTGCTTCTTGCGCGGATGGCCCCCGTCCCAGGTGTACGTGACCACCTCGGCCCCGCACTCCTCGGCGATCTTCACCGTGTCGTCCGTGCTGTGGGAGTCCACCACGACGACCGCCTCGAAGTGGCCGAGCACCGACTTCACCGCCTCGGCGATGTTCAGGCCCTCGTTCTTCGTGGGGATCGCCACGGCGATGGGGAGCTTGCTCAACTTGTCTCTCCTTCGGGCAGCCAGGCGTAGCAGCCTGTGGAGGTGAACGTGCGGGCGGCCTCCGGGACCGTGAGCTCCACCCGCTCGCCGGTGGCGGAGGATCCCGACCCCAGCGCCTTACCCTTCGCTCCCGTCACCTGCCAGCTGCAGTCCTTGGTGGGGGAGGGCGCGTGGTAGCGGCCCGGCCGGAGCCTCGCACCGGTGTGCGTACCGTCGGCGTAGCCCAGCGCTGCCTCGTCCACCAGGTCCTGGTACCGGGGGCAGAGGTGGGTCACGGCCGGTTTCGCGTCGGCGACCTCTCCGGTGAGGACCGCCCCCACGGCGATGTCCCGGTCGGCCCTGACCAGATAGCGGAGCCGGTCGCACGTCTCCTGGCCGGTCTGGAGCACGGCGGCCGGGTCCATCCCCTTCGGGACGCGGTCGGTCAGGTACTCCTTCTGCTTCTCGGTGAAGGAGCCCGTGGCCGGGGTGATCCCCGAGGCGGGCTCCTTCGGCGGGGCGCTCGTCGTCCCGGTGTCCGGGCCGGACGGGCCGGAGGAGCCGGACGGCTCGGCCGCCGGCCCGGCGACGGCGGGCGCGGAGACGGCCGCGGCGGACGGTGTGCCGTCCGCGGCGGCCTCCTTGCCCCCGTCGGCGGACGAGCCGCAGGCGGCCAGCGCCGCCGTCGCGAGTGCGACGACGGCGCAGGCCAGGAACGGATGCCTCATCAGCCCGTCCTCAGGGCGTAGTGCGCGCTGATCTGGGAAGAGGTCAGCGCGGTCGGGTAGACGGCGGTCTCGTCGATCTGCCCCGCGAAGAAGTTGCTGGTCGGACGGTTGGCCCAGTTGGTCAGGTTGTCCCCGCCGACCCGCCAGTAGCCGGGGTAGTTCTCGTTGGCGGTGTAGAGGAAGTTGGAGGCGCGCAGCTGTCCGTCGACGTACAGCGCGATACCGCCGGTGCCCTGGGTGGCGACGACGTGGTGCCAGTTGC
The DNA here is from genome assembly GCF_036345975.1 of Streptomyces clavifer. Lineage (NCBI taxonomy): Bacteria > Bacillati > Actinomycetota > Actinomycetes > Kitasatosporales > Streptomycetaceae > Streptomyces > Streptomyces clavifer. The sequence continues at coordinate 5,848,159 of NZ_CP107793.1, forward strand.
CGTCGTTGTAGGCGCCCGACGTGGTGATGGTGCGACGGCCGCCGCTGTAGACCCCGAAGACCAGTCGGCCGTCGTTGGCCATGTACACGTGCTTGTCGAAGCGGGTGCTGTTCTGCATGGTCAGGTTCCCGAACCCGATGATCTTGCCGCCCCGGTTGGTGGTGGTCTTGATCCAGGTCTCCACGGAGAACCGGGTGGGCTGCGGGTGCTGCCGGTTGCTGTAGGCGTACTCGGCGGCTCCGTCGAAGCCGATCGCGGTCGAGTCCCCCGCGACGGCGGCCGGGGTCTGCTGGTAGGCGGGCGCGTTGCGCAGGAAACCGTTGTTCAGCCCGCCCGTGGTGTCGGACGCGAAGGTCGAGGTGCCCTCGTCGTAGCGCCAGTAGAGCGAGGCGCCGTCGGACAGCACCCTGGCCGGGTAGCGCTCCGTGGCCCCCGCGACGGTCGCCGACTGGGCGGCCGACTTGGCACTGGTGTTGGTCCCGTCGCTCACGCTGATGCGGTACGAGTGGGTCTCGCCCACCGCCACATCGGTGTCGGTCCACTTCAGCTGGGGCCGGTCCCAGAAGAGGGAGTACCCGGTGGTGGTGTGGACGGGGGTGCTCGCCCCGTCCTTGTAGATCCGGTAGGTCAGCTCCCCGTCGTCCGTGTCGAAGCTGGTCTGCCAGTTGACGTCGATCCGCCCCGGGGCGACCGTGGAGAGGCTGACGTTGGGCACCCACGGGGCCCCCGTGTCCGGGCCGTCGGCGAACCGGGTCAGGCCCTGTTGCCCGGAGCCGTTGACGGTGGTGAACTCGCCGCCGACCCAGAGGTAGTGCCGGCCTCCCTTGTCGGTCTGGGCCATCACCCGGGGGCCGACGGGTTCGCCGATGCCGTCGTTCGTGTCCGGGAACCAGGGCAGCAGCGTCGGGTCGTCGACGGACTGGGCCAGCAGGTGCTTGCGCGGCTGGTCCGGGAACCCGCCCATGCTGGAGCAGTCATGGGCGTGGCTCCCGCTGTACAGCACGCCCGAGTGGACCAGGACGGCCTGGGTGGCTCCCAGGCAGGTGTCCCGCCAGCGCTGCTGGTAGTCGTCGAGGTCGATGGCGATGCGGCCGTCGAAGACCCCGCCGCCGGTGCCCTCGTTGGCGGTGTACAGGCCGGTCGCGTCGGTCGTGAGGTCCTGCACGGTGGAGGTGTTGGGGATGAAGCCGGGGTAGCTCCTGGTCAGCGCCCCCGTGGTGGCGTCGACCACGGCCAGCGCGTGCGAGGTGGTGCCGTTGACGGTGAAGAAGTCGCCGCCGAGCGCCACGTGCTGCCCGTCGGGCGTCACCTGCACCGCCCGGGCGACCTCGTCGGCGTTGGCCGTCCAGGGGAGCAGACCGGCGCCCGCCGCGGTGACGGCGGCGAACTTGTTCCTGGTCTGACCGCCCACACTGTTGAAGTCACCGCCCAGGTAGACGGTGTCCGCGGTGGCGTCCAGGGCCCGTACCGTGGCCGAGACGGAGATCTTGAAGTCCTGGCGGGGGGTGCAGGTCGCCGTGTCGATGGCCGCGACATTGCTGACGCCCTCCCCGTTCACCGCCCCGAACTGTCCGCCCGCGTACAGCGTCCCTCCGTCGGGCGACAGCACCAGGGCCCGGACGGTGGCCGTCCCCGAGGCCATGGTGAACGACAGGCTGCATCCCGTCGGGGCGCCGGTCGCCGCGTCGAACGCGGCGAAGTTCACGGCAGGCTGCTCGGACGTGCCGGCCGCCGCCTCCGGCGGCCGGACGGTGGAGAAGGTGCCGCCTGCGTACACGACGCCGTTGTCCGCGGCGGCCAACGACCAGACGATGCCGTTGGTCTGCCAGGTGGTGAGGTCGTCCGCGGTGATCGACACCGGAGAGGTCAGCGCAGCCGCCGGGGAGGCCCCGGCGGCGGTCGCGGTCAGGGCTCCGGCGAACAGGCAGAGCGCGGCGGAGGCGGCCCGCACACGGCCGCGTCCCCCGAGTCTCCGCCCCGTACTTCCGTTCATCATTCAGCTCCGAAGGTGAGAACGAGCTGCGGCCGGTAGGCCGCGGTTGCCTCGCTCGACCAGATGCGGAGACTGTCCGTCCCGCTGCTGGTCAGGGCGAGTGGGAAGAGGGAGCCCAGGGCCCCCTCCAGAGCGGACGCGTCCAGGTCCACCGAGTGGTCGGTGGAGGCCCGGGACGCGCCGGTGATGGTCCCCAGCGCGGACGCGGCAAGCGTCGGCCGGGTGTTGTAGGTGACCGCCGATTCGGTCCACGCGCCGGTGACCGGCACGATGCTGTGGCTCTCGGCCGAGCCCGCCGTCGGGTCCGACGACGTCCGGAAGGCGAACCGGGCGCCCTTGAGCACCTGGCCCGCGGGTGCCTCGGGCAGGGCGAAGCGCAGGTAGCTCTGATACGCCGTGGTGCCGCGCGAGGCGAGCTGACCGTCGTTGTAGTTGGTGTTCGGCGCGACGCCGTTGACGTACGCGTCCTCGGACGGGGTGAGGGTCACGGTGCTGTCGCCGGGGCCCGCCGGGGTGTCCGCCAGGCCGTGGTGCGCGGCCACCTGCGCGGCGGTCAGCGCCGAGGGGTAGACGGCCGTCTCGTCGACCTGCCCGGCGAAGTAGGTGCTGGCGGGCAGATTGGGCCAGGCATTGCTCATCGCGTCACCGCCGACCCGCCAGTACCCGTTGTACGAGCGGTTGCCGGTGGCCGGATTCGTGCCGGCGGCGGCCCCGTCCACGTACAGCACCATGCCGGACGGTCCCTGGGTGGCGACGACGTGGTGCCAGTCGCCGTCGTTGTAGGTGTCCGTCGTGGTGACGGTGGGACGGGCGCTGCTGCTGCCGGTCTGGACGCCGAACGTGAGCCGGCCGTTCGACGTCAGGTAGACCAGCTTGTCGGAGACGGAGCTCGTGTGGCCGCGCGCGGTGCCGATGTTGTTGCCGAATCCGACGATCCGTCCGCCGGCCGTCGACGTCGTGCGGAACCACGTCTCGACCGAGTAGGGCGTGGGCGAGGTGTAGTGGTGCAGCCGGTCGCTGTACACGTACTCGTCGGTGCCGTTGAGGGAGAGCGCCGCCGAGCCGGCCACGGCGGACGGGGTGGCGCGGTACGAGGGCGCGTTGGCGTACACCCCGCCGTTCCCGCTGTCCGAGGCGTCCGCGGCGAAGGCGCCGCCCGACTCGTCGTAGCGCCAGTACAGGTCCGCCCCGTCGGCGAGCACCTTCTCCTGGTACGGGGAGGCCGAGGAAGCGGCGGTCACGGACGCGGTCGCGGAGAGCCCGCTGGTGTTCGTGCCGTCGCTCGCCGTGATCCGGTACGTGTACGTCCGGCCCGCCACCACGTTCCTGTCGGTGAAGGTGAGCTGCGGCCTGCTGAAGAACAGCGAGGAGCCGGTCGTGGTGTGGACGGGGGCCGAGCCGCCGTCGCGGTAGACCCGGTAGGTCAGCAGGCTGTCGTCCAGGTCCAGGCTGCTGCGCCAGCCGACCCGCACCTCACCGGCCCTCGGCGCGGACGCGCTCACCACCGGTGCGGCGGGCGCACCCGTGTCCGGGGTGTCGGCGAACCGGGTCAGCGCCTGCTGGGCGACACCGTTCACCGTGGTGAACTCGCCGCCCACCCACAGGAAGTCACGGCCGCTGCGCGAGGACACGGTCAGGGCCCGCGGCCCGACCGGCTCGCCGATGCCGTCGTTGGTGTCCGGGAGCCAGCCCAGCAGCGCCGGATCGTCGACGGACTGGGCGGTCAGGTGCTTGCGCACCTGGTTGGGGAAGCCGCCCATGGAGGAGCAGTCGTGGACGTGGCTGCCCGCGTACAGGACACCGCGGTGGACCCGCAGGGCCTGGGTGGCGCCCTGGCAGGTGTCCCGCCAGCGCTGGTCGAAGTCGTCCAGCCCCATGGCGAGCCGGCCGTCGAAGGACGCGCCCCCGGCGCCCTCGCCCGCGACGTACCAGCCGTCCGAGGCGGTGTCCGTGACGATGTCCTTGACCACCGCGGACGACGGGATGAAGTTGCCGGTGTAGGCGCGGGTCAGCGCGCCCGTGGACGCGCTGGTGACCGCGAGCGCGTGCGAGGCGGAGCCGCCGACGGTGAAGAAGTCACCGCCGATCAGCACGTTCGCCCCGTCCGGGGTCACCTTCAGCGTGCGTCCGGGATCGTCCGCGTCCGGGTTCCAGCCGGTCAGGGCGCCGGTGGGGGTGACCGCACCGAAGAAATTCCGGTTCTGGCCGTTGACCGACCGGAAGTCGCCGCCCGCGTAGACCGTGCCGTTCCCGGCGACGTCCAGGGCGCGCACGGTCGCGCCGAAGTCCGGCGAGAAGCCGGGACGCAGCCGGCAGGTGGCGGTGTCCATCGCGACGAGGCCGTTGGCGGCCGTTCCGTTGACGGCGTTGAAGTAACCGCCCGCGTACAGCGTGGACCGGTCGGGGGACACGGCGAGCGCGCGCACGGTGGCCGTGCCGCTGCTCCGGGTGAAGGAGAGCGAACAGCCGGTGGGCGCCCCGGTGGCCGCGTCGAACGCGGCGAAGTTCACCGCGGGCGTCGTGTTGCTTCCCGCGGGGGAGCCGGCCGGCCGGACGGTCGAGAAGGTTCCGCCCGCGTAGACCACACCGTTCGCCTCGGCGAGCGACCAGACGATGCCGTTGGTCTGGTAGGTGGAGAGGTGGTCGGCGGTGAAGCCGACCGGAGGGGTGAGTGCGGCGGCCGGGGGAGCGGCGACGGCGCTCAGCGCGCCCGCCGCGAGGCCGAGGACCGCGGCGAACACGCCACCCGTACGTCTGAGACGTCCGGGTCCCCTCATCGGTCCGTCCGTACGACAGCTCCGGTGAGCTGGTCGGCCAGCAGCCGGACGTCCGCGTCGACCATGATCCGGGCCAGCTCCCGCGACTTCACGTCGGGCTTCCAGCCGAGCAGCTCCTCCGCCTTGGAGGCGTCACCGATCAGTGCGTCGACCTCGCTGGGACGCTCGTACTTCGGGTCGTAGCGGACGTGCTCCGTCCAGTCCAGGCCCGCGTGCTCGAAGGCGTACTCGAGGAACTGCCGGACGCTGACCCCCTCGCCGGTGGCCACCACGTAGTCGTCGGGGGTGTCGCACTGGAGCATCCGCCACATCGCCTCCACGTACTCGGGGGCGTACCCCCAGTCCCGTACGGCGTCCAGGTTCCCCAGGTGCAGGCGGTCCTGGAGTCCCGCCTTGATCCGGGCCACGCCGCGGGTGATCTTGCGGGTCACGAACGTCTCCCCGCGCCGCGGCGACTCGTGGTTGAACAGGATCCCGTTGACGGCGAACATGCCGTACGCCTCACGGTAGTTGACCGTCGCCCAGTACGAGTAGACCTTGGCCACGCTGTACGGGCTGCGCGGATGGAACGGCGTTCTCTCGTTCTGCGGAGGCGGGTTGGCACCGAACATCTCGGAGGACGAGGCCTGGTAGACCCGGGTCTCGATGCCGCTGGCGCGGACCGCCTCCAGAAGCCTGATGGTGCCGAGACCGGTGACGTCGCCGGTGTAGAGGGGTGCGTCGAAGGAGACCCGGACGTGCGACTGCGCACCCAGGTTGTAGACCTCGTCGGGGCGTGTGTCACGCAGCAGGTTCACGAGCGCCACGCCGTCGGAGAGGTCGGCGTGGTGGAGCACGAAGGAACGATTCGCTTCCTCCGGCCCCTGGTAGATGTGGTCGATGCGCTCCGTGTTGAAGCTCGACGAGCGGCGTATCAGTCCGTGGACCGTGTACCCCTTCTCGAGCAGCAGCTCCGCCAGGTACGAACCGTCCTGACCCGTCACGCCCGTGATGAACGCGGTTTTTGCCATGACTCCCCCCTTCTGTGTTCGCCCGATGGGCGGTTGGTTCACCGAAATATCTTGATCTGAGCGCATTGCGGCAAAAGGTCACCTACGTGCGGTACTGCTGGCACAATCCGAGCCATGACGACTGATCTCCCCGGCACTTCCCAGGAATCCGTCCGCCCCCTCCTGCGTCCCGGTGCCCGCATATTCGTCGCGGGCCACCGCGGTCTCGTCGGCTCGGCGCTGGTGCGCCGCTTCACCGCCGACGGGCACGAGGTGATCACCCGCGGCCGCCAGGACCTCGATCTGTGCGACGCGGCGGCGACCGGGGCGTTCCTGCGGGACGCCCGCCCGGACGCCGTGGTCGTGGCCGCCGCCAAGGTGGGCGGGATCATGGCCAACAGCACCTACCCGGTGCAGTTCCTGGAGGAGAACCTGCGCATCCAGCTCAGCCTGATCTCGGGTGCGCACGCCGCCGGGACCGAGCGGCTGCTCTTCCTCGGCTCGTCCTGCATCTATCCCAAGCACGCCCCGCAGCCGATCCGCGAGGACTCGCTGCTCACCGGCCCCCTGGAACCCACGAACGAGGCCTACGCGCTGGCCAAGATCGCCGGGATCGTGCAGATCCAGTCGTACCGCCGGCAGTACGGTGCCTCGTACATCAGCGCCATGCCCACCAATCTCTACGGCCCCGGGGACAACTTCGACCTGGAGTCCTCGCACGTGCTGCCCGCCCTCATCCGCCGCTTCCACGAGGCGAAGCGGGACGGGGCGCCCGAGGTCACCCTGTGGGGGTCCGGGAGCCCGCGCCGCGAATTCCTGCACGTCGACGACCTCGCCACCGCGTGCGCACGCCTGCTGGAGGCCTACGACGGGGACGAGCCGGTCAATATCGGCTGCGGCGACGACCTCACCATCAGGGAACTCGCCGAGACCGTAAGCGAGGTGACGGAGTATCAGGGCCGCATCGCCTGGGACACCTCGAAGCCCGACGGCACCCCGCGCAAGCTCCTCGACGTGTCCCGCCTCTCCTCCCTCGGCTTCAAGCCGCAGATCCCCCTGCGGGACGGCATCGCCCGCACGTACGCCTGGTGGCTGGGCCGGTCGGCCCCGCGCGGCTGACCGGCCGGCCCGGTGGCCGCGGTCCCCCTGGACTCCCCGCACGCGTTCCCCCGCCGCCTCAGTACGCCCCGCGGCCGTCGGTGACGGCGCGCACCGTACGGGCCAGGAGTCCCATGTCCGTGGCCACCGACCAGTTGTCGACGTACCAGAGGTCCAGCGAGACCGTCTCCTGCCAGGAGAGGTCGGAGCGACCGCTGACCTGCCACAGACCGGTCAGCCCCGGCCGGACCACCAGGCGCCGCAGCTCCCGTTCGTCGTAGCGCGAGACCTCCTCGGGCAGCGGAGGACGCGGACCTACCAGGGACATGTCACCCCGTAGCACGTTGAGGAGCTGCGGGAGTTCGTCGACGGAGGTGCGGCGCAGCGCGTGGCCGATCCGGGTCACGCGTGGATCGCGACGCATCTTGAACATCGGTCCCTCGCTCTCGTTCGCCGACGAGAGCTGTTCCCTACGTGCTTCCGCGTCGGCCACCATGGTGCGGAACTTCCACATGGTGAAGGGCCTGTTGTGGCGCCCGTGGCGGGTCTGCCGGTGGAAGACGGGACCCGGAGAGGTGAGCCGTACCGCCAGCGCGACGCCGAAGAACAGCGGTGCGAGCACCAGGAGTCCGAGAGCCGCGCCGCCCCGGTCCACGAAGGCCTTGACCGCCGCCTGCGGGCCGCGCCGCAGTGGCGGGGCGACATGCAGCAGGGTCAGTCCGGCGGCGGAGGCCGGGCGCACCCGGTCCGCGGCGATCCCCGACAGCCCCGAGAGCACGCAGAGCGCGATCCCGCTGTCGTGCAGGCCCCACGACAGCCGGCGGAGCCGGTCGTCGTCCAACTGCGGGCCGGGCGCGACGAGCACCAGGTCCGCATCGTGGGTGAAGGCCCCTCCGAGCACCGTGGACACGTCGTCGTCGGCCCGCTCGGGAGCGAGCCGCCCCGGCACGGGTGTCTCGAAGCTCGGTGCCCCCGGGCCCACCGGAACCGCCGCGACCACCGCATACGGGTGGTCCGCACGGGAGTTCAGCAGCCCCACCGTGCGGTCGAGGCCCGCGGCCCCGCCGACCACCAGCACCCGCCGGGCCGTCCGCCGCCGGGCGGACAGCCACCGGGCCGCCCCCGCGGCGAGCGCCGCCACGACAAGGCCGGGCACCAGGGCGGTGACGGTGGTCGCCGGGTCGTAGGACCCGCCCGTCACGGCCAGGAGCACGACGAGCAGTCCGACGAGCACCAGCCAGTCGCCGAGGGCGTTCCCCCGGACCCGGCCGGCGTCGCGCGCCGTCGCGTACCGGTCGCGCGCCGCTCGCACGCCCGCCCACGCCAGCGCGGCCACCGTGGCGGCGATCAGTGGTCTCGGCTGATCGCCGGCGCGGAGCACCAGCCAGGCGGGAACTCCCAGGCCCAGCAGGTCCGTCAGGGCCAGGAGCGGCAGGTGCCGCCCCGGCTTCCACTTCGTCCTCGGCCGGTCCGCGCGGTCACGCGGGACGGCCGGGGCCCTCCACAACTCCTCCGGAGTCGCCGTACGGTTTCGGGCCGCAGCGGTACGCGGTCGCGGTGCGCCCGCGAACCCAACGGACCCGGATATATCCGATTCAGGTATTTCGACATGCCCCATGAACCCCCCAGTCACAGTTGCATCCCCGCAAACGGGGCGCATCCGTCGATCCCAGGGATGACGGATGCGCCCTCGCTCGGTGCACGATATCCACACACGTGCCATTTCGCTGGAGTTCTCGTGAAGTTCAGACAGGCCGGATCGCCGGGCTCGTGCAGCATTCCGCATGTGATCTCGGAGCCTGTGCGCAGTTGTTCGAATCTGATGGTTTCGGGCAAGCGCTTCCACCGGGTGCTCCCGGGACCCGCACCCCGCCGGGGTCTTCCTATGCGCCTCGCGGACGGCCTATGCGCATGACCCTCCCAGGCATGGCCCCGCCCCGAGGGCGGCGGTTCAACTGGTCCCCGAAAACCCGGAACCGGTCGATTGCCACATCACCCACACGGGAGGCGCCCGATGACAACACCTCTGGCCGACTACGCGCAGTTCGCCGGGAAGCGGATCGCGATCGTCGAGCACATGCAGAACCATCCGTTCGTCCTGGGTCTGCGGCAGGCGCAGGAACACGGTCTGGAGGTGTGGCTGCTGACCGGCGACCGGTCCTGGTACACCCACGGCCACGACTGGGACAGCCACCCCCTCGCCCGGGTGGACCGGGTGATCGACGTCGACACCACCGACCTCGAAGCGGTGCTGTCCGTGGTCACCGGTGAGGACGGGAACTCCCTGGTCGACGGGCTGACCTCGTTCTCGGACTACCACACCGAGCTCGCCGCGCACGCGGCACGGCGCCTCGGCCTGCCCGGCCCCGACCCGGCCGCCGTACGGACCGCCAACATCAAGGACCAGCTGCGGATCGCGCTGGGCGACGAGCCGTTCAACATTCCGCACGTGCTGGTGAGCCACAAGGCCCAGCTCGACGAGGCGGCCCGCCGCCTCGGCTTCCCGATGATCGCCAAACCCCCGGCCGAGGCGATCAGTTACGGGGTCCGCAGGGTCGACGACATGGAGCAGCTCACCGAGGCGTGGGAGGAGCTCTCCGCCGTGCGGCACAGCCTGCGCGGCCAGCCCAGGAGCGGGGACGTCCTCCTGGAGCAGTACGTCGAAGGGGTCGAGGTCAGCGTCGAGACGATGACGGTCGACGGGTACACCCACGTCTTCGGTGTCACGTCCAAGGACCTCTTCGGGGACCCCGCCTACATCGAGTGCGGGCACACCTTCCCCGTGCCGCTGGAGGACGAGGAGCGCGACGAGCTCTACTCCGTGGTCCGCGGCACCCTGGAGATGATCGGCTACCGGCACGGCCCCTGCCACACCGAGGTCCGCCGCACCGAGTCCGGCTGGCGGATCATCGAGGCCAACCCGCGCACCCCGTCGAGCTGCATGACCATGCTCGTCACCGACGTCACGGGCCGCAGCCCCATCCTGGACGCCTGGCTGCTCACCATCGGGGTGACCCCGGCGATCGAGCCCGTGGTGCACTCCGGGGGCGCCGCCGTGCGCATGATCTACCCGACCCGGCGTGGCGTGCTCACCCGGATCGACGGACTGGAAGCGGCGGCGGCGGTGGAGAACGTGCAGGTGCTGCTGCACGTCGAGAAGGGCGACGCGCTGCTCCAGCGGATGGACAACTCCTCCTGTGTCGGATTCACGTACTGCAACGGCCCCGACCGGCTGACCGCGCAGGCGCTGGCCGACAAGGCAGCGGCGCTGCTCGACTTCGTCGTCGAGGAAGAGCTCCGGTGAGCCCGGACACGGCACCCGGCCCCCTACCCGACGCGGAGCCCGCCGCGACGTCGGGCGCGGCAGCCGGCGCGACGCCCGGCGTCCGGCCGGTCGCGGACGCGGCCGGTCTGGAGGCGGCGGGCTGGAACGGGCTCCTCGGCGTCGAGGACTTCTTCCAGACACCCCGCTGGCTCACCGTCCAGGAGCGCAACTCCGGTACCACGATGGACTTCCTGGTCCGTGACCGCGGCGGCGCCCCCGTCGCCGGCCTCGTGACCGCCTGGGCCGACACCTCGGTGGCCTGGCTGCTCGCACGGCCCGACGCCATGCTGAAGCGGGCCGTGGAGCAGGAGGTACCCGAGGCGCGGGAGCTGCTGCACGATCTCGCGGACGGCGACCCGGCCACCCTGCTGCCGTCCCTGGTCTGCGGCGGCCGCCACCTGGGACGCACCCGGACGCTCGCCACCCCCGACGCCACGGAAGCCGATGTGGAGGCCCTGCTGGAAGGGGCCGAGGGGCTCGCCGCGGAGCGGGGGGCGGCCTCCGTGTGCTTCCCGCACGTGGACCTGCGCGACACCGGACTCGTGGCCCTGCTGGAGAGCCGCGGGTACCGCCACCACACCTCCGACCACTACGCCTGGCTGGACATCCCGCCCGGCGGGTACGACGAGTTCGTCGAGGAGATGAGCGCCCACCGGCGCCGCCGCGTCCGCCTGGAACGCCGGGCGCTGGACGAGGCGGGCGTCGAGGTGCACGTCGAACCGCTCACCCGGGCCCTCGCGCCCCGGCTCGGTGAGCTCGACGCCAACCTGCTGCTCAAGTACGGCAATCCGGCCAGTGCCGAGGGCTCCGCCGGAATGATCGGCCGCATCGCCGACGTGATGGGCGACGACGTCCTGGTCTCCGTCGCCCGGCAGCACGGAAGCATCATCGGCTTCGGCATGGTGCTCCGGTCGAAGGCGCGCGGCGACGAGCAGTGGTTCGGTCACCGGGCCGGATTCGACTACGAGGCCCAGGGCAAGCTGCCGCTCTACTACGACGTCCTCTACTACCGGGTGCTCGACGCCGCCGCCAAGGAGGGCGCCACCGTCCTGCACGCCGGTATCGGCAGCATCAAGGCCAAACTGGCCCGCGGCTGCCGGTCCAGTGAACAGCGCTCGTACCTGCTGCGGCTGCCCCGTACCGGCGCCCCCGCCGGCCCACGCGGCGCACGAGAACGGGAGACCCCCACACGATGAGTGCCGGTACCGACCCCGCCCCGACGCACGGCGCACCCGCCCCGGCCCCCGGAGACGCGCACGACCCGGGGCCCGGCGGCTGGAACGCGGCCGTCGGGGCGATGGTGAACCCCTCGGAGCAGCGCGGCGGAACCCTGCGCCTGGTCTCCTCCGCCGACGTCGACTCGCTGGACCCCGCCCGGACCTACTACGTCTGGGTGTGGCTGCTCCAGCGGATGCTCAACCGCACCCTGATGGCGTATCCGACCGAGCCGGGCACGGCGGGCCTCACGCCCGTCCCCGACCTGGCCGAGGGCCCCGGGGTGCCCGGCGACGGCAACCGCACCTGGACCTACCGGCTCCGCGAGGGCCTCCGCTTCGACGACGGCACCCCGGTGACCTCCGCCGACGTGCGGTACGCCGTCCAGCGGATCTTCGCCCAGGACGTGCTCCCCGGCGGGCCGACCTATCTGGTGCCGCTGCTCGACGACCCGGCACGCCCGTACGCCGGGCCCTACCGGGACGGCGACCCCGAGGCGCTGCCCGCCGTGCTGACCCCGGACGACCGCACGATCGTCTTCCGGCTGCGCACACCCTTCTCCGACTTCGACCACCTGATGGCCCAGCCGTGCGTCGCCCCCGTGCCCCGGCACGCCGACACCGGCGCCCGCTACGGTGACGCCCCGCGCTCCACCGGCCCCTACCGGGTCGCGGACCACCGTCCCGGCTCGCACCTCCACCTGGAACGCAACCCGCACTGGGACCGGGCCACCGACCCCGTGCGGCCCGCGCTGCCGGACCGGGTCGAGCTGACCATCGGGCTCGGCCTCGACGAGATGGACGAACGGCTGACCGCCGGTGAGTTCGACATCAACCTCGAAGGACGGGGTCTCCAGCACGCGGCCCAGGACCGCCTCGCCGGCGACCCGGTGCTCCGCTCCCGCACCGACAACCCCAAGACGAGCTTCCTGCACTTCGTCTCGCTCCAGCCGCACGTCCCGCCGTTCGACAACCCCCACGTGCGGCGCGCGGTGCACTACGCGGCCGACAAGATCCTCCTCCAGGAGGCGCGCGGCGGACCGGTCACCGGCGGCGACCTGACCACCGCGCTCTTCCCGCCGCGCCTCGCCGCGCACCAGGCGCTGGACCGTTATCCGACCGGCCCGGACCTGCGCGGCGACCTCGACGCGGCACACGCCGAACTGGCCGCCGCCGGACTGCCGGACGGCTTCGACGCGGTCATCGGCACCCAGCGCGGCAAGTTCCGCCTGGTCGCCGACGCCGTCGTCGAGTCGGTCGCCCGGGTCGGTATCCGGCTCACCGTCAAGGAACTCGACGTGGCCACCTACTTCAGCCAGGGGGCGGGCTCGCCCGAGACGATCCGCAAGCACGGCCTGGGCCTGATCGTCACCGACTGGGGCGCCGACTTCCCCACCGAGTACGGCTTCCTCGCCCCGCTGGTGGACGGCCGGCTGATCCGGCCCGGCGGCGGCAACTGGAACATCGCCGAGCTCGACGACCCGGAGGTCAACGCCCTGATCGACGAGAGTCTGCACACCGAGGACCCGGCCGCACGCGCCGAGCTGTGGCGCGACGTGGAGCGCCGGGTGATGGACCACGCGGTCATCCTGCCGCTGGTCCACGACAAGACCCTCCACTACCGAAGCCCGCGGGTCACCAACGTCTACGTCCACCCGGCCTTCGGGCTGTACGACGTGCAGGCGATGGGGGTCGCGGGGACACGCACCGACCGGGAGACCGACACCGTATGAATGACATCGCCCACGAGCTCCGCTTCGTCCCGTTAACCGCGGACGACGCGCCCGTGCTCGCCGCCTGGCTCAGGCTGACCACCGAGTCCGCCGACGACGTCCCGCTGTCCGCCGCACCGCCCTGCGCGGCGGACCTGGCCGGTTCGGTGCGCTTCGCGCCGCCCGGCACCGCCCTGGTGGGCGAGGCCGCCTACCGGGACGGGGAGCTGATCGGCGCGACACGCCTCGTGCTGCCCGACGGGGCGCCCGTCGCCGTCGTCGACCAGCTGCTGGTCGATCCGGCGCTCCGCCGGCAGGGCGTGGGCAGGGCCCTGGCCGTGCGGGCCCGGGAGCTCGCGGCCGCCCACGGCCGCACCGCCCTGGTCGCCGACCTCGTGCAGGCACTGCCGGGGGGACCGGACCGGGACGGGGGGCCGGCGGCGTTCGCCGCGGCCGTGGGCGGCGCGCCCGCGGCCGGTCCGGAGGGCATCCACCAGTGGCTCGACCTGGACCGGCACGACCCACTGGCCGGCGGGGTGCCCGAAGTCCCGGCGGGCTACCGGCTGGTGACCTGGGGCACCATCACCCCGGACCGGTTCGCCGTCGCCGTCTCGGAGCTGGGCCAGACGCTCGGCAGCAGCGATCCGCAGAGCTGGGACACGAGCCCGGAGGCGATCCGCACCAGCCACGTCCGCCGCTACGAACGCATGCGGGTCGGCCGGGGACGCCGGGCCTACCACGCGGGCGTCGTCCACGAGGAGACCGGCGAGCTGGCCGGCTTCACCAGCGTCTCGAAGACCACCGGCAATCCGGAGCACGCGCTCCAGGGCATGACCGTCGTGGGCCGGGACCACCGGGGGCACCGCCTGGGACGGCTGCTGAAGCTCGCCAACCTCGCCCACGTGCGCGAGTACGAGCCGTCGGTGCGGCTGATCGAGACGGCCAACGCCGACGACAACCACCCGATGATCGCCCTCAACGAGGCCATGGGCTTCGTACCTCAGGAGCGCTTGGTCTCCTGGGAGGCACCCGTCTCCTGAGACGTGCCCGGCTCCCGGGAGCCGGCCGCCGGCTGCGGCCCCTCGCCCTCCGTCACGGGGCGGGGGGCCGCAGCCGTACCCGGGGAGCGGTCGCGCAGGAAGCCCGGCAGCCAGCCCGTGCCGATCAGGACACCGCCGACGACCGCGACCCCGCCGGCCACCGCCCAGCCGGTCGGCCGCTCGTCCAGCGCCAGCCAGGCGCCCGCCATGCCCACCACCGGCACCAGCATCGAGAACGGTGCCACCACCCCGGCCGGATAGCGCTTCAGCAGCGCCGTCCAGATCCCCGAGCCGACGACGCTGCCCAGCACCGCGATGTAGACGAGCGCAGCGAGGCTGGGCCAGCCCTCCGCGCTGAACGAGGTCCCCAGCGCGCGCCAGCCCGTGCCCGGCCCCTCCATCACCGCGGACAGGGCGAGCAGCGGAAGCGGCGGGACCACCGCCATCCACAGGGCGAAGCGCAGCGGGAACTCCGGCCTGGCCTGCCTGCTGGACAGATTGCCGCACGCCCAGCCCAGCGCCGCCAGTACGGTCAGGACGACCGGCAGCAGCGGCGCGGTCCGCGCCCGGTCCACGGCGATCACCGCCATGCCCAGCACCGCGAGCCCGATCCCGGCCATCTGCCGCCCGGAGACCCGCTCCTTCAGCAGCAGCGCCCCCAGCAGCACCGTGAACGGCGCCGCGGCCTGCACCACCACGGAGGCCAGCCCCGACGGCATGCCCCGGTCGATCGCCAGGAACAGCAGCCCGAACTGCACCGTACCGAAACCCAGTCCGTACCCCAGGAGCCAGCGCAGCGGCACTCCGGGGCGCGGGACGAAGAGGACCACCGGCACCGCGAGGACGAGGTAGCGCAGGGCCGCGAGGAAGAACGGCGGGAAGTGGTCGAGCCCGACCCGCACGGCGAGGAAGTTCAGCCCCCACAGCACGGCCACCAGCACGGCCAGGAGTTTGTCGCGGGCGGTCACCGCTGCGGACCGGCGAGCAGTCCGGACTCGATGACCCGTCCGCCCATGCCCCGGAGGAACTGGCCGTCGCCGATGAGCTTCTGGTCGTCGGCGGCCTGCTGGAGCACCAGGACGTACCGGACGCCCTCGGGGTCCTCCAGCAGCCAGCAGAACATCATCACCCCGGGGCAGGAACCGCCCTTGAACACCGCCCTGGGCCAGCGGGCGGCGTCGATCGGAACACCGGGGTAGGCGGTGAGGATCGACTCGACGGCCCCGCTCGTGTCCGCGGCCCCGTCGTCCGCGAGTGCCAGCAGGACCCGCATCACGTCGTACGCGCTCATGTGCCAGTCCAGGCCCAGCCGGTGCACGGTGGGTCCGAGGTCCGAGCCCCGGACGGTCATCGGACCCGCGATCGCCTCCACGAGGCGCCGGCGTCCCGCCTCGTCCGCTGCGGACCACTCCTCGCGCAGTTCCGGCGCACCCCAGCCGAGCTCGAAGACCTCGTGGCTGGTCAGGAAGGGCCGCAGCAGCGACGGGTCGCTGTGCCCGGCCGCCTCCACGGCGCGCTCCACCGCGTCCCGGCCCACCAGGTCCTGGATCAGGTCGGCCGCCGTGTTGTCGCTCATCGCGATCATCTTGTACGCGGTCTCGCGGACCGGGACCCGGGTGCCGTCGGGCAGCTCCTGCATGTCCCCGGTGGGCAGACTGCGCAGCTCGGGCGTGACGGTCACCTCGTCGTCCCAGCGGACGGTGCCCGCGGCGACGGCGGCCACCAGGGCGCGCATCAGATACAGCTTGTACGAGGACCCGTTGGGCATCGGCCGGTCCGCGTCCTTCGCGTACAGGGTCTCGACCGTCCCCCGCTCCACCCGTGCGGCCAGTGCGGACCAGGTGACGCCCGGCTGCTCCAGCGCCCCGGCCAGTGACGCCCAGTCGTGGACCTCGGGCGTCACGACCTCGGGCCCGAGGTGGAGGACCCGGATGAGCCCGGAGGAGTCCAGGGTGAGGGACAGGGTGGAGCGGACGCCGGTGGGTCCGGCCAGCGTCACCCACGACTTGTGGGCGACCGGCTGGTAGTCGACGACGGTGAACGGCCCGTTCTCGCGCCACTGTTCGAGGGTGGCGACGAAGCCCCGCGGGTGGCGGGCGAGGAACACGGGCACGAAGTGCCCGGTCGGATCCTCGTCCGGGAGGCCGGGGGCGGTGAGCAGCCCCGCCGCCCACCGGGTCCGGACGCCGAGGGGGGTGTCGTCCCCGGCGAGTGCCGCCGCGGCCCCCGTCCGGGGGGCGCGGGCGGACGCGGCGGAACCGGGCAGATCGATCATCATCGCTCCTTGTCGGCCGTTCCCGACCGCTGATCAGTTCTCGGTGACAGTGATGGCGGCGCAGGGACAGAGCTCGGCGCAGAGCCGGACCGTCTCGTGCAGTGCGGACGGGGGTTCGGCCAGCAGCAGGACCACCGTGCCGCTGTCCGGGTCCTGGTCGAAGACCTCGGGGGCGGTCGCCGCGCACCGGCCCATCGCGCAGCAGGCGTCGGTGTCGACGGCCACGCGCAGCCCGGCGCTCACCAGGTCACCGGCAGCGCGCCGAGCCCGTAACTGGACACCTCGTGCCGGAAGTCCAGCTCGTCGAACGGGACCGCGAGCCGGGCGCCGGGCATCCACCGCAGCACCGCGGAGAGCATCTCCTCGATCTCGACCTTGGCGAGCCACTGGCCCAGGCACTGGTGGATGCCGTGGCCGAACGCCAGATGGCGGCGGGCGTCCCGGTGCGGGTCGAGGGTGTCGGGCGAGGCGAACACCGCCTCGTCGCGGTTGCCCGCGGAGAGCGACACCACGACGCCCTCGCCGGCCCGGATCGTGACGTCGTCCAGCTCCACGTCCTCCAGCGCGGCGCGGGCCAGCCCGTTCTGCACGATGGAGTGGAACCGCAGGAGCTCCTCCACGGCCTTGGGCAGCAGCTCTCCGCCGTCGGCCAGGGAGGCGGCCAGCGAGTCGGCCAGCCCCTGGTCGGTCACCAGGCTCAGCAGGCTGAGGCTCGCCTGGCTCGTCGTCGTGCCGTGCCCGGCGACCAGCAGCAGCCGGCACATCGGGACCAGTTCCTCCACGGTCAGATTCCCCGGGCGCACCTGGTCCAGGACCAGCCGGCTCACCAGGTCGTCGCCCGGTTCGCGCATCCGCTCCTCGACCACGTCGCGCAGCAGCCCGTCCAGTTCGTCGCGGGCCGCCGCGACCTGGGCGGGAGCGTATCCGCGGTCGATGAGGACGGCGGCCCGGTTCTCGATCAGCTCACGGCTCTCGGCCGATACCCCGAACAGCAGGGCGATCACCCGGGACGGCACGGGAATCGTCAGGCCGCGGACCAGGTCCACCGGGCGTTCCCGGGCCACCAGATCGGCCATGATCCCGTCCAGCGACTCCCGCAGCACGGGGCGCATCGCCTCGGCCCTGCCGTGCAGGAACTCCCGGGTGAGCATGGACCGCAGCCGGGAGTGGTCGGGGTCGTCCATGCGGATGAAGGAGGCGGTGTGCGGCTGGTCCCGCACCAGGACGGACGTACGCGTCATCATCGGGAAGCCGGGGGCGCTGGTCACCGCGGTGAACCTGCGGTCGGCGAGCACCGCGCGGACGTGCGGGTGGGCGGTCACCAGCCATACCTGGCTGCCGTCCCACATGGTGATCCGGCTCGCGGCCCGGCCCGATCTCAGCTTGGCGAGCTGCGGCGGCGGATCGACCGGGGAGACGCGCTCCATCGGATAGGACGGCGGTGCCGCCCCTTCACGGATCGCTGCGTCGTACGTCATTGTGTCCCACCTATCACTGCACGGGCGTGCCGACGTGAAGTAGCGGTCACAATCTGCCCTGCCCGGCCGGGCTCGTCCGGTTCCGGCGAACGGTCGCGCATAACCGGTCCGGGACGCACATAACCAGAGGCCCCGGCAGCGATTCACCCGGCGCCGACACGGCTGGTACGGTCGCCCCGCCGCACCGTCGGACGTTTCCAGCCACCGGACCACCCATCCGGGTCCGACCACTCCAACCGCCAAGAGAACGGGGCACGATGACATCGTCGCTGCAGGGGAAAGTCGCGCTCGTCACGGGAGCCAGCTCAGGAATCGGCGAGGCCACCGCACGGGCCCTGGCCGGTGCCGGAGCCGCTGTCGCACTCGCCGCCCGCCGCACCGAACGGCTGCACGCACTGCGTGACGAACTGGAGGCGGCCGGCGCCCGCGTGCACGTCCTGCCGCTGGACGTCACCGACGAACAGGCCGTCGCCGACGCCGTACGGTCCACCGTCGACGCGCTCGGCAGGATCGACATCCTGGTGAACAACGCCGGGCTGATGCTGCTCGGACCGGTCGAGGGGGCCGACACCACCGACTGGACCCGGATGATGGACACCAACGTCATGGGCCTGATGTACATGACGCACGCGGCCCTTCCGCACCTGCTGGAGAACGCCGGCACGGTCGTGCAGATCTCGTCGATCGCCGCCCGTGTCGTCGGCCGCGGCAGCGCCGTGTACAACGCCAGCAAGTTCGCCGTGAACGGCTTCAGCGAGGGGCTGCGCCAGGAGGTCACCGAGCGGGGCGTCCGCGTGGTGGTCATCGAGCCCGGCACCGTCGAGACCGAACTGCGCGACCACATCACCCACGCCCCGTCCAAGGCCGCGATCACCGAACGGGTGGCGAAGATCCGGCAGTTGCAGGGCGAGGACATCGCCGCCGCGGTCCTCTACGCGGTCACGGCGCCCGCGCACGCGACGGTCAACGAGATCTTCATCCGTCCCACCGACCAGGCCTGACACCCCCGGCACCGCACACGCACGGCGGGTCCCGCGTTCGCGGGGCCCGCCGTGCTGCTGTCCGCGGCCCCCGCCCACCGCGTGAGGAGAGAGAGGAGAGAACGCCTGCCTAACGTGAGCCGGAACAGGCCGTCACAGGTGAAGAAGAGGCGTCATTCTCCGGTTCCAACCGATAAGGAAACCGTCAGTGTCTTCTGCGATGCGATTGACTTCTGTTCCCGACCGGTTGACCCAGCTGCCGTTCGCGCGGCCGGATCTCCTGCTGCTGGACGCGGTCGGACAGTACGGAGACCTCGCCGAAGCCGCCCGCCGGGCAGGGATGAGACCGGGCGCCGCCGAGCGGCAGCTCGACCGGCTGGACCGGGCCACCGGTCTGCGGCTGACGCTGCGCGGCCACCACACCGCGCGGCTGACTTCGGCGGGCTCCCGGATGCTGGTCGCCGGACGCCGGTTCTTCCGGCAGGTCGACCAGGCCGTCCAGACCGACATCTACGGGCGGGGCACGGAGGCCCTGAACGCCCCGAGGATCCTGAACATCGCCTCCGCCGAACCCCTCATGGAGGACCTCGTCGAGGATGCCGCGGACGGTCTGGGCATCCTCCTCTCGGTCAGCCACGACGCACCGCACCAGGTGCTCCAGCAGCTCTCCGGCTATCGCGTCGACGCCGCGCACACCTGGAGCCTCGACTCCCTGCGCCACTCGGTCGACCGCACCGTCCGCTCGTACGACGTCCTGGACGACCCGCTCTGGGTGACCCTGCCCGTCGGCCACCCGCTGGCCGCCCGGGAGACGGTCTCGCTCGCCGATCTGCGGGACGAGAGCTGGGTCTCCGAGATCGGCCCGAACGCCGAGGTCCTGGTGACCCGCGTGTACCAGGGCGCGGGGCTCACCCCGCCCGCCCGCATCCAGGTCACCGGGGCGTCCGTGGCCCGGGGGATGCTGCGGCGCGGCGACGCGGTCGGGCTCGGCTCCCCGGCGTGCCCCGCCGTCTTCGCGCCCTCGCTGGTACGCCGGTCCGTCGTCGAACGCCCGCGCCGCACCGCCGGGCTGCTGGTCGACCCGTCCGTCGTCCCCCACGCCCTGGGCGGGCAGCTGGCCGCCCTGCTCACCGGGCGCTATCTGAGCAGGTTCGCCGAGCACCACGGGGACATGCTGCGCGATCCGTGGTGGGCCGACTGGTTCCGCCGGCAGACCGCCGAGTGCGAGGCGCGCACCGACGCGGCCGCCCGCAGCAGCGAGACGCCGCCCGCGCTGCCCGCCGAGTCGGCCGAGGTCGACGTCGAGGACCTCCACCTGCTGCGGGCGGTGGCCGAGCACGGCAGCATCAACCGGGCCGCGGCCGTGCTGTCCATCAGCCAGTCGGCCCTCACCCGCCGCATCCACCGGCTCGAACTCCGGCTCGGCGCACGGCTGCTGCTGCGCAGCTCGCGGGGGACCGACCTGACCGGGCCCACACGGCAGTTCCTGACCCGGCTGGCCGGCTTCGAGGCCGAGCTGTACGAGGCGGGCGTCGCCTGCTGGAGCGTCAGCCGGCCGGGAGCACTCGTGGGCGAGGCGGACGACAGCGGCCCGCACCGCGTGTACCGCGGACTGCGGGCCGGGACCGGGCGGGCCCGGCGGGGGGCCGAGCCGGGCCTCGGCACCGCACGCCCCACCGTCGCCGGCCGGGGCTGAGCGGCGCCGGGTGCGGCCGGGGACCTGCGGTCCCCGGCCGGCCGGTGCGCGTCAGCGCGCGCCGAGCGCCACGTAGTCGTACATCCCGAAAGATCCGGTGACCTGCACGTTGCGGGCGTCCGGGTGCCGGTACAGCAGGGACCGCGGGTACAGGTACGGGACGATCACCGCGTGGTCCATGGTCAGCCGGTCGATCCGGTGCCAGATGGCCGCCCGCTCGGCCGGGTCGCCGCTGACGGCGCCCTGGTCGAGCAGCGCGTTGATCTCCGGATCGTCCAGCTCGCCCATGTTCTGGTTGCCGCGCTCCTTGATCGCCCGGCCGTCCACGATCTGCTGGAAGAAGCCGTATCCGTCGGGGAAGTCGGCACCCCAGCCGAACATGATGATCCCGATGCCGTTCTCGCGCAGGTACTCAGGGCTGCCGCCGTACCGGTCGAAGTAGTCGCCCGACGGGAAGTCCAGCACCTCGGCCTCGATGCCGACCCTGGCCAGCCCCGCGGCCAGCGCCTCGGCCGCCCGGTACTCCTTGAGCCGGTCCTTGCGGGCCGCGATCTTCGTGACGAAGCCGTCCGGCATCCCCGCCAGCACCAGCTCGGCGCGGGCCGCCTCGAGGTCCCCGGTGCCGGCGTCACCGACCGGGTAGCGGTCGAAGGGCGCGTACCCGTCGATCGTGGGCGGCAGGATGGTGGTGGCGATGTCACCGCCGACCGGGCCGCCGTACGCCGCCTGCATGGCCGCCTTGTCCGTGGCGAACTGCACCGCCCGGCGGCAGTGCACGTTGTCGAACGGCGTGATGCGGCTCGACAGGCAGTAGATCCAGGTGAAACCCGTCAGCGGGTTGTCGGCGTTGGCCCGCAGCTCGGGGTCGGCCAGGATCCGCTCCTGCGCGGCCGGCTGGACACCGAAGCCCGCGAGGTCGATGTGGGCCTCGCCGGAGATCAGCATCCGGTCCACCTCGTGCGGCTCCACACCGAGGTGGACCTCGATGCGCCGGGCACGCTGCTTGCGCACCGGGTCGGTCTCCGGGTCCCAGTGGGGATTGTGCTCCAGCACGGCGAGCCTGCCGCGCTCGTAGGAGACCACGCGGTACGGACCGGTGGCCACGGGGCCGAGCCGGTAGCCGATCCCGGTGTCCCGGTCCTTGGGGACCGGGGTGGTGCTCGGCATCGTGGCCAGCAGGTCCATGCCCGCGAACGGCTCGGTCAGCCGGAAGACCAGCGTGCGCTCGTCGGGGGTCTCCAGGGTGACGGGACCGTCGGCCTCCGGCTCGCGCCACGGGCCGCCGTACTCGGTGCCCAGCAGGTGGCGGAAGTACGTCGGGCCGACGCCCAGCACGTCCGTCCCGTAGTTGCTCCGGGCTATCGCGTACTTGACGTCCGCCGAGGTGACCGGAGTGCCGTCCTCGAACAGCAGGCCCGGACGCAGCCGGTAGGTCCAGGTACGCCCGCCGTCGGACGACTCGCCGAGCGACTCGGCCAGGTCCGGCACCAGCCGCTGCCCGGCCTTGCCGGGGGCGGTGTCGAAGGTGACCAGGGTCCGGCCGATCAGGCGGAGGAAGTTCCAGGTGTACGCGTAGTACGTGTTGCCGGGGTCGAGCGAGTCGAAGTCGTCGGTGCGCACGAGGCGCAGGGTGCCGCCCAGGGCGTCGGTCGGCGCGACCACGCCGTCGACGGCGGCGTCGAAGCCGGTGTTCGTGGGGTCCGACTGTTCGGTCTCCATGTACCTGCAGCCCTTCTCGCGGTGATTTCAGCGCCATTCTGCGGTCGGGGCGGGTGCCGTGGAGGAGGCCGGCGGCCGGGCGCATAGCGGACCGCCGGTCGGTATAGCGACGGGAGATCCGGCGGAGAGGCGGGGGAGAGGCAGGACCGCTTGGCTCGCGTTCCCCCCACGCGCGAAAGAGCGTGAACGGACGAGAGGCACAGACGTGCTCAGAAGAAAGAGATGGCAGGTTCCTGTCATCATCGCCGCGGCCACGGCGCTGCTGTCGGGCTACCCGGCGGTGTCGATGGCCAAGAGCCCGACACCCCCGCCGGGCGCGGCGCAGGGATGGTCCGCCGAGGGCGGGCCCGGTGCGAAGGCGTCCGGTCCGGCGGAGCGTCCGGCGGCCGTCCCCGCCGCCGAGCGCAAGGAACTCCTGGGCGGCTCCTACCGCACGTCCGACGACCGGGCCTGGACCACGTCGGGCGACGGCACCGGCTTCCACGTCATGGTCGCCGAGGCCGAGGACGGCTACCGGTGGAAGACCGCGGCGACGCTCTCCGAGCCGGGCTTCGACACCGACACCTGGATCGGCAACGTCTGTGTGACGGCGTCCGGCAAGCGGGCCGCGGTCACGTACGCGCCGCGCACCTTCACCAACGAGCCCGAGCTGATGACCCGCGGTGCCTTCACCGCGATCGTCGACCTGACCACGGGCGCGGTCACCAAACTCGCCGTCCGGTCGAGCCTCAGCTACTTCTCGCCCGGCTGCGGCACCACCGAGAAGGCCGTCTTCTCGCAGTTCTCCGACGACGCGTCCGCGCGCAACGAGACCCGCCTCATCGGTGTCGACGCCGCGACCCACCGGGCCGGCAAGCCGCTGAAGCTGCCCGGCCAGGTCACCTCGGCCGTCCCCGTCGGCAGCGGATACGCCGCCGCGCAGGGCTCCCGCCTGGTCCAGGTCGCCCCCGCGGGCACGGTCCGCGTAGCAGCCCGCACCTCGGCGGTCCCCTTCCAGCTCACGGCCGCCGAGGACGGATCGGTCGTCTTCATCGACCGGCCGGCCGCCGGGCCCGACGGCAAGGCCGACGCCTCCGCGCGTGCGGAGGTCAGGCGGGCCCCCGCCGCGCTCCTCCGCGGCACGGGGAAGCCCGCCGCGACCCAGCGCCTGGCGACCGGCGCCCTCACCGACTTCGACCTCTCCCGGTCCGCCCGCACCGGCACGGTGTACGTCACCGGCACGGCCGAGGCGACCGGCACGCTGCCCGCGTCGGTGCGCATGCCGTCCGGCGTCGCCAAGGACGCGGTCCTCTCCACCCGCGGCAGGGCGGCCGTCACCAGCGCCTGGGCCGACGGCAAGGACTCCCGCATCTCCCCGCAGGAAGCCGCAGCCGCCCGCACCGCACGGACCGAGGTCCGCATCCTGGGCACCGGCAGGACCGTGGTCCTGGACGCCCGTCCCGGCACCCCCGTCGGCACGCCGGCGAAGACGGAAGCGGGCAGGGCGACCTCCCCGGCCCTCACCGGCGGCTCCCCGTCCGGCGCCTCCACCCGGGCCGCCGCCGCGTCCCCGACCAACCCGGTCGAGGACGAGCGCTACTGCTCCGTGCCCCGGGGCGACGTGCGCAAGCAGGCCTTCCAGCCCACCCCGCGTCAGGTCGAGTGGGCGGTGGACCAGGCGGTCGTCGGCAAGCTCAACAGCCATGTCTCCCGCCCCGCCAACTGGAAGAACACCGGGATGTCGGCCTACCAGCCGCAGTCCCTCTTCCCGCTCAAGACGCTGGCGGGCGACCCCAACGGGACCCCCGACGCCGCCGACGGGTACCACATCCCCGCGCAGGTCATGCTGGGCATCACCGCCCAGGAGTCCAACATGTGGCAGGCGACCAGGTTCGCCGTACCCGGCGTCACGGCGAACACCCTGATCGGCAACTACTACGGAATCAGCCACGGTTCCGACGGCCAGACCCCGGACCCCTGGGCCATCGACTGGGCGGACTCCGACTGCGGATACGGCATCGTCCAGGTGACCGACGGGATGCGCAAGGCCGGCCGTGAGAAGCCGGGTGAGACTTCGCTGTCCGTGCAGAAGCAGGAGGCGATCGCGCTCGACTACACGGCCAACATCGCCGCCGGTGTGAACATCCTCGTCGACAAGTGGAACCAGACGCACAGTGCCGGCATGACCGTGAACGACGGTGGGCCCGGTTACATCGAGAACTGGTTCTTCGCGCTCTGGGCGTACAACTCGGGCTTCTACCCGCAGTCCAGCGCCGGCTCGCACGGCGGCCACTGGGGGGTCGGCTACACCAACAACCCGGCCAACGCCCTGTGGAAGGCCAACCGCACCCCGTTCCTGGAGAGCGCGGCCGGCAGCGACGACTACTCGCACGCGGCGCACCCGCAGGACTGGCCGTACCAGGAGAAGGTGATCGGCTGGGCAGCCCGGCCGATCTCGGCGATGTTCGCCCCCGGCGACTTCCAGCCCGGCTACCGCGCCGCCTGGTGGACCGCCGTGGACCAGCGGACGCGCGCCAAGCCGCCCGTCGGCCAGTTCTGCGACGCCTCCAACAACTGCGACCCGAGCAAGATCAAGGAGGGTGACACCTCCACCAACGGGGCCTGCCAGCTGAACAACCCGGCCGACGAGTTCTACCTGCACTGCTGGTGGAACAAGAAGACCACCTGGAAGAGCTGCGCGGGCGGCGCCTGCGGATACGCGCTGCACCGCTTCGACGCGACCTATCCGGAACAGCCCGACGGCAACGCGTACCCGCCGCGGTGCGCGAGCGGACTGCCCTCGGGCACACACGTGATCGACGACGTGGCCTCGGGGGTCACCCCGACGGGCTCCCCGGGACGCAGCTGCGGAGCGACCACGTCCCCGGGGACCTTCGGATTCACCTTCACGGCCGACGGGGCGAACTATCCCGGCAAGATCGACACCCATCAGATCGGGGCCGGGTACGGCAACCACTTCTGGTTCTCGCACACCAGGAACCAGGCGACCACCGAGGGCACCCGGATGCGCACGACCGGCACCTGGACCCTCACCAACGGCATGACCGGCTGGTCCCGGGTCTGGGTCCACATCCCGGACCACGGCGCGCACACCCGGCAGGCCTCGTACACCATCGGCGGGACGAACAGCACCAGCCCGGTCCGGGTGCATCCGCAGCGGGTGCTGTCGAACAAGTGGGTCTCCCTGGGAGTCTTCCAGTTCACCAGCACGCCGAAGGTGTCGCTCTCCACGCACGCGGCCGACGGCAACGGCTCCGAGGACGTGGCCTGGGACGCCGTGGGCTTCCAGCCGTTGTCGGCGAAGCCCAAGGACATGGTCGTCGCGCTGGGCGACTCGTACTCCTCGGGCGAGGGCGCATCGGCGGCCGGCGGGGTCGACTACGCGCGGGAGACCAACTACCGCGACCCCAGCAACCCCTCGGCCCGCAACTCCTGCCACCGGTCCAGCAAGACGTGGTCCCGGCAGGCCACCATTCCCGGCCGGTCGGCCTCGATCGGGTCCATGGACGACAGCCGGTCGGCCGCCATGGACTACCACATGGTCGCCTGCTCGGGCGCCCGCACCTACAACATCGCGACCGTCCCGCAGAACGGTGAACTGCCGCAGCTGTCCCAGGGATACCTGGACCAGAACACCACCCTGGTCACCATGTCCATCGGCGGCAACGACGCGCGCTTCGCCTACATCATCCAGAAGTGCATCTTCGGCGGCATCGGCTGGCCCGAGCTGTGCCAGAACCAGACGTTCGAGGACAACGACTCCCGGGTCGACGACGAGGCGTACCAGGGTCTGGACGTCGGGGTGGCGGCCGAACGCCTCGCCAAGGAACGGGTCCGGCCCGCCATCGTCGACGCACTGAAGAAGATCAAGGCGAAGGCCCCCAACGCCAAGATCGTCCTGATGGGGTACCCGCCGCTCCTCGAGCGTTCCGGGAGCTGCATCCCGGGCATCGGCACCGAGGAGGCCCCCTGGCTGAACGGCATGGCGGCCACCCTGGCCACCGAGATGCAGGGCGCGGCGAACGACGCCAAGGCGGCGGGCGTGAACGTCTGGTACTCCAACCCCGCACAGAACTTCGCGGGCAAGGCCGTCTGCGGTGACCCGGAACAGGTCCACGGCATCGTGCTCGACCTGGTCGAGAGCGACGAACCGGCCATCGACTGGCCGATCCTGCAACTCGGCGCGTCCGCACAGTCCTTCCACCCGAAGATCGGTGGAGCTCGACTGTACGCGGACTCGCTGCAGCGCACCATGCAGGGCATGGGTCTCTGACGGAGGCCCTCACGGGCCGCCCAGCACGTCAGGGACGAAGCAGAGGGCCCTCCCCGCCGGGGAGGGCCCTCCGTACGAAGGGGTGCGATGACGAAGGTCTCCCGCCGTGCCGACGCCGGCACGGCCGCGGTGCTGTTCCTGCTGGACGTGGTCCTCGTCGTGGTCCTGGTCCTCGGGGTGGCCGTCTCCGGCGGCCTGACCGGCTCCCCGGACCGGGCGGCGGTGGCGCACGAGGCGTCCAGGGCCGCCCTGGTCTGTCTGGGGGCCCTGCTGCTCTCCGGTCCGCCGGCCCTCGCCGTACGGGCCTGGATCGCCGTGGGCGTCCAGGTCGTGGTGCTGGGCGCGGCCGCCGCGGCGTTCGCGGCAGCGGGCGGCGGATAGACGGACGGACACCAGGGCGGGGGGACGCCCGGAGGTCGGACGGCTGGGCGCACGCCGGAGGTCGGACCGCCGGGCGGATGCCTGGGGTCGGACCTCCGGCCGGACGGTCACCCGGATGACCGGTACCGTGCCCGGACGGGGCGGATCCGTGCGGACGCCCGGACGAGGACGGACGGGCGCGTATGCGCCGACGGTGTGGCCGGCACGGAAGGGCGCAACCGCCGAAGGCACCCGGCGCGGAAAGAGCGCGGGTGCTTCCGGCACGTGTGCCGTCGGGCGACAACGTTTCCCTCGAAACGTTTCCTCAGTACCGGGACATCGCCGGTGAGGCCGTGAGCATTTCGGCGTCCTGGCGCAGGATCGCCCTTTCCAGCATCGTCAGCCTGGGGCCCGGGTCGATTCCGAGTTCGTCGGTGAGGGTATTGCGCGCGCGGCGGAATACCGCGAGGGCGTCCGCCTGCCGGCCGGAGAGGTACAGCGCCAGCATCAGATGGGCGTAAAGCTCTTCCCGCAGTGGATGGAGCGCGATCAGATCGGTCAGTTCCCCGATCGCCTCCTCGTACTGTCCGAGCGATATCTCCAGTGAAATGCGCTGCTGCAATGCCGCGACCCGTTCCTCTTCGAGGCGGGCGGCACGGGACTGCAAATCACTGCTCGAAATGGTCGCGAGAGCCGGGCCCCGCCAGAGTGCGAGCGCTTCTCTGAGCCGCTCCAGCGCATCCTCCGGCAAGTTGTTGCGGAGCAGCCGCTTCGCCGTTACGACGGAGCTGCGGAACGCGTTGCTGTCGATCTCGCAGTATTCCGCGTCGAGTTGGTAACCGGAAGCGGTCGACTGGACGATCTCCTGCGGCGCGCCGACGGATGCCAGTGCCCTGCGGATCATCCAGACACTGGTCTGTAGCTGGCCGGGTGCTGTTCTCGGTGGCCGGTCCCCCCAGAGGTGACCGATGAGCTGCGAGGTGGGGACGGCCCGTCCCGGAACAAGTGCGAGAGCTGTCAGAACCCTGAGCTGTCGCTGCCCGGCCAGGGGAACCGGCCGGCCGTTGAATACCATGGAGACAGGTCCGAGTATGCGGACCTGGACGCTGGCCAAAGGGGTTCTCCCGTACTGCCTGTCCACGAACGTATTCCCCCAATTCCGAAATTCTGAGCTCCGCTGCGGTGGTCTGAGGATGCGCTGAACAGAAAGAACTTCGGTGATCAACAACTGTCGGTACTACACGCGTAGCGAGTGCCGTTCTGTCGAGTCAGGACAGTAATCAGCGTGTCCCCCCTCGTCAACGCGTCCTGGATCGGTGCGGCCGGAAACCGACTCATGGCGGTGGGGGGAATGGTCGGTACCAGGCCTTTGGTGCAGGTATACGGAGGGTAAAGACCGACACGAGTCACCGGCTGTCGATGGCGCGGAGTGACTGCCCGTTCGGCAGGCGCTCCGGTGGCCGATACCGCATGGGGCCTGGATCGTTGCAAGGGGTGCGGAGTGTGTGCTTCCGACGGGGCCGGAGTGCGAGCGGTGCGGGGACCTGGATCATTACGGAGCGCGCTGACTCGGAATCGGACGCGCCGGAGTATTGGTCTAGTCCAGTGTTGGCGAAAATTGACTGATGGTCGGCGGAATCACGTTTCCGTTCGGGCGGCCGAAAAGCGATGTCCTGCTTGAGCCATGCCGACGAGGGGGCTGGCGGCGCTCATGTGTCCGCTTCGCCGGTGATGTCCAGTACCTCGAGGTGGCGGGGGGTCAGGACCCTGCAGCCGCCCGGTGCGGCTTGGCGGGCGGCGGCCCGCCCCAGCGCCGACACGGCCTCGGGGGAGGCCGTGCGGAAGACGCCGGAGTCGCCCAGCGGAGTCACCATGTCGTCGTGATGGCCGGGTACCAGCAGCGGCGGCGCGCCCAGCACGGACAGGAGCCGGTCCGGGTAGCCGTGGACGGCGGCGTGCCCGCTCATCCCGATCACCGCCACATCGGGCCGCGCGCCCGTCAGTTCGCGCTCCGCGAAGTTGCTCGTGCCGGTCAGCAGGACCGTCGGGCCGCCCTCCACGGCCACCTGGAACGCCAGGGTCCGGCCCTCCACCAGGTCGCCGAGCGTCCGGGGGCGCGTGGGGGCGGAGTCCCGGTGGCCCGGGGCGAAGGACGTGTAGTCCTCCTGCCGGCTGTGCAGGCTGCGGAACACCTCCACGCTGTACCCGTCGAACTGCAGGTGGTCGCCGCCGTACACCGGGATGACGTCGTTCATCCGCTTCGCGGGGGTCCCCATCGCGGACAGCAGGTGCCGCGAGGTGGTGTCGCAGAGGGTCCGGATGCGCCGGTCGCGCCACCCGGGCCGGGCCAGCAGCTGGGGCACGTCGGCGATGTGGTCGAAATGCCCGTGGCTGACCAGGATCAGCTCCGGCGCCCCGGCGAGCCCGTCCTCGGCCACCCGTTCGACGGCCGCCGGGTCCAGCCGCAGGGGCAGGGCGCCGTCGAGCGCCCCGCCCCCGTCCGCGTACGGCATCCGGCTCAGATACGGGTCGAACAGGATGCTGCGCCCGGCGAAGGAGAGCTCCCAGCCGGACACCCCCAGCCACCGCAGGCCGAGCGCGGTCCTCGTGGGCACGGCGCGGGCGCGCGCCCCGATCAGCAGCCCCGCCGCACCGGCGCCGAGCGCCCCCCTCAGTACCGACCTTCGCAACTGACCCATGCGCCACCTCGTTCACGTTGTGCTGATCGCCGGTCACCCTACGGAGTGATCGCGGTGCGGTGACGCATTTGAGTCAGTGGCGGGGCCGGGGCGCGGGGGCGGCCGGGATCAGGTCGTGTACTCCGAGTTCAGCCGGACGTACCCCTCCGTCAGGTCGCAGCCGTAGACCGTGAACTCACCGTCGCCGATGCCCAGGCCGATACCGATGACGACCTCCTGCCCGCGCATGTGGTCGGCGACCGACGCCCGCAGCTCGGCGTCGCCGGGGCCCCCGGCGTGCTGCGGATAGACCTCGGTCGAACCGAAGCGGACAGTGACGTTCTCCTGGAGGATGTCGGTGTCGTCGGTGCACTTGCCGATCGCCATCGTCACCCGCCCCCAGTTCGGGTCGCTGCCGTGCACGGCCGTCTTGACCAGCGGGGAGTTGACCACGGTCTTGCCGACGCGCTTGGCCTGCGCGGTGTCGCGCGCCCCGCTGACCTGCACCTCGATGAGCTTGCTCGCGCCCTCGCCGTCACTGGCGATGTTCTTCACCAGGGCCAGCGCCACCTCGTACAGCGCCTCCTCGAACTCCGCCGGATCGACCGGGCCGGCCAGCCCGTTGGCGAAGAGCGCAGCCGTGTCGCTGGTGGAGGTGTCCGTGTCGATGGACACCGCGTTGAACGTGCGGTCCATGACGCTCCGGAAGATCCGGTCCTGCTCCGCCTGCTCCAGGCGGGCGTCCGTGGCGAAGAACGTCAGCAGGGTGGCCATGTCGGGTTCCAGCATGCCCACGCCCTTGGCGATGCCCACCAGGGTCGCCGCACCGCACCGCACCCTGACCTCCTTGGGCCGGGTGTCCGTGGTCATGATCGCCCGGGCCGCCCGGTCGAACCCGCCGTCGGGGAACGGCCACGAAAGCGTCTTGATGTGATCGCGGATCTGCTCCATCGGGTACTGCAGGCCGATCACTCCGGTGGAGGCGATCAGCAGCTCGTCCTCGGCGAGCCCCGTCGCCGCGGCCACCGAGTCCCGCACCTCGCGTGCGTTGCGGTCACCCTCGGGGCCCGTGGCCACGTTCGCGTTGCGCGCCACGACGACGACGCCGCGTGCCCGGCCGTCGGCGACGGCCGACCGGCTGAGCACCACACTGGGCCCGGAGAACCGTGACTTGGTGAACACCGCGCTGACCTGTGCCGGGACGGTCGAGGCCAGCACCGTGAAGTCGTCGCGCCCGTCGTCGGACATCCCGACCGGAGCGGTGTGCACCACGAAGCCCTCGGGGTCCCGGGTGGTCGGTTCAGTCATGATCGCCTTCTTTCATATGCGTACTCTCGTATGTCTATTCAGGCACCACGCGGGGGCGGTCCGCAAGCGCCGAACAGGCTCCGGTGCTGCCTTGAACCCCTGTACAGCGCGGTCGGATAGGCGGTGGAGAGGCAGTGGAGAGAAGTCACCGGCACGGTGACGGCAATCCGCTTCCCCGTCGAGATCCTGGAGACGACGCCGCATGTCCCGTGTATCGACCAAGCCCAGCAACAACCCGACGGCCGCACACGCACTGCTCAAGCGCCTGCACGAGCACGGTGTGGAGACGGTGTTCGGTGTCGTCGGCCGTGAAGCCGCCTCCATCCTCTTCGACGAGGCGCCGGGAATCGACTTCGTCCTCACCCGGCACGAGTTCACCGCCGGTGTCGCCGCCGACGTCCTGGCCCGCATCACCGGCCGGCCGCAGGCCTGCTGGGCCACGCTCGGCCCCGGCATGACCAACCTGGCCACGGGTGTGGCGACGTCGATCCTGGACCGCTCGCCGGTCATCGCCCTCGCGGCGCAGTCGGAGTCGCACGACATCTTCCCGAACGACACGCACCAGTGCCTCGACTCGGTCGCCGTCATGCGCCCCATGACCAAGTACGCGGTCGAGCTCCAGCGCCCCGACGAGATCACCGACCTGGTGGACTCCGCGGTCGCCGCGGCCATGACCGAGCCGGTCGGCCCGAGCTTCATCTCCATCCCCGTCGACCTGCTGGGCACCGACGTCGACTCGACGGTGACCCACCCGGCGGCACGGACCCCCTCGAAGCCGGTCGGCGCCGTCCAGGACGGCTGGGAGAAGACGGCCGACGAGGCCGCCGCCCTGGTCGCGGGCGCCGAGCACCCGGTGTTCGTCGTCGGCGCCGCCGCCATCCGCTCCGGAGCGGTCCCGGCGATCCGCGCCCTGGCCGAGCGCCTGGACGTCCCCGTCATCACCACGTACATCGCCAAGGGCGTCCTGCCGCACGGCCACCCGCTCAACTACGGCGCGGTGACCGGCTACATGGACGGCATCCTGTCCTTCCCGGCGCTGGAGACCCTGTTCGGTCCGGCGGACGTCATCGTGACCCTCGGCTACGACTACGCCGAGGACCTGCGGCCCTCGATGTGGAGCCGCGGCGACGAGAAGAAGACCGTCCGGGTCTCCCCGACGGTGAACCCCATCCCCCGGGTCTACCGTCCCGACCTCGACGTGGTCACCGACGTGCTGGCCTTCGTCGAGCACCTCGACAAGGGGACCGCGGACACCCCGAAGAAGACCCCGCACGACATCACCCCGCTCCGCGAGCGCATCACCGAGTTCCTCGCCGACCCCGAGGAGTACGCGGACGGCATGCGGGTCCACCAGGTCATGGACTCCATGAACACGGTGATGGAGGAGACCGCGGAGGCCGGTGAGGGCACCATCGTCTCCGACATCGGCTTCTTCCGGCACTACGGGGTGCTCTTCGCCCGTGCCGACCAGCCCTTCGGCTTCCTCACCTCGGCCGGCTGCTCCAGCTTCGGCTACGGCATCCCCGCGGCGATCGGCGCCCAGATGGCCCGCCCCGGCCAGCCCACCTTCCTCATCGCGGGCGACGGCGGCTTCCACTCCAACAGCGCCGACCTGGAGACCATCGCCCGGCTGAACCTGCCGATCGTCACCGTCGTCGTCAACAACGACACCAACGGTCTGATCGAGCTCTACCAGAACCTCGGCCACCAGCGTTCGCACGACCCGGCCGTGAAGTTCACCGGGGTCGACTTCACCGAGCTCGCGCGGGCCAACGGCGTCGAGGCGGTCAAGGCGGCCACCCGCGAGGACCTCCTCGCGGCGCTGCGCAAGGGAGCCGGGCTCGGCCGCCCGTTCCTGATCGAGGTGCCGGTGAACTACGACTTCACCTCGGGCGGCTTCGGGGCCCTGAGCATCTGATCATGGATCAGACACTTCCCGCGGCGACGGGGTTCCTGGTCTCCGCCCATCCGGGCGGAGGCCAGGGCCTCGCGCCCGTCTTCGCGACCCAAGGGTCCCACGCCCCCGTGGCGCAGGCCCTCCGCTCCCAGACCCTCGACGCCGTACTCGTGCACTCCGGTGCGCCCGAGCGGGCCGTCGCCCGCTCCGGGGACATGGCGCTCGTGCTGGCCGGCGAGCTCTACAACCGGGAGGAGCTCGTCTCCGTCCTCCCGCCCGGTGCCGGGGACGGCGGCGACGCGCACCTGCTCCTCGCACTCCTGAAGGTCTACGACCTGCACGCCTTCCGGCTGCTCAACGGCCGCTTCGCGGCGGTCGTGGCCACCGGTGACCGGGTCCTCGCCGCCACCGACCACGCCGGCTCCGTACCCCTGTACATCCTGCCGGCGCCCGGCCGGGTCCTCGCCGCCACGGAGATCAAGTCGCTCGTACCGGAGGCGGCCCGGACCCCTCCGTCGGGCCGGCCCGTCCCCGAGGCGCGCCGGGTGCGGCGGGTGCCCGGGGTCCACCAGGTGCCCGCGGGGGCGGTGCTGGACCTCGACGTCCGCACCGGAGCCGCCGTGCGCACCCGCACCTGGACACCGCCGGTCTCCCGGCGCGTCATGGCCGAGTCCGACGCGACCACCGCCGTCCGCGAGACGCTGGAGCGGGCCGTCCGGGCCCGGACCGCTGGCACGGCTCCGCTGGTGGTGCTCTCCGGAGGAATCGATTCTTCGGGGGTCGCCGCGCTGGCCGCGGCGCACACCGAAGGCCCGCTGGACACCCTGTCCATGGGCACCGACACCTCGGACGAGTTCGCCGAGGCGGGCGTGGTCGCCACCCACCTGGGCTCCCGCCACCGGGAGATCACCATTCCCACGGCGGACCTGCTCGGCCAGCTCCCGCACGCGGTGTGGGCGTCCGAGTCCGTCGACCCGGACATCATCGAGTACCTGCTGCCGCTGACCGCCCTGTACCGGGCGCTCGACGGCCCGGCCCGGCGCATCCTCACCGGCTACGGGGCGGACATCCCGCTCGCCGGCATGCACCGGGAGGACCGGCTGCCCCAGCTGGACACGGCGGTGGCGCTCGACATGGCCACCTTCGACGGGCTCAACGAGATGACCCCGGTGCTGTCCGGGATCCGGGGGCACTGGTCCACCCACCCCTACTGGGACCGGGACGTGCTCGACCTGCTGGTCGGGCTGGAGGCCGGACTCAAGCGGCGCTACGGCCGCGACAAGTGGGTCCTGCGCGAGGCCATGTCCGGACTCCTCCCCGAGGAGACGGTCAACCGGCCCAAGCTCGGCGTGCACGAGGGATCGGGGACCACGTCGTCCTTCAGCCTCCTGCTGATGGACGCGGGCATTCCCGAAGCCGACGTCCACCGGGCCAAACGGCTGGTCGTCCAGGAGATCTTCGACCGGGTCGTCGTCGAGGGGCTGCCGCCGGCCGAGGTGGCGACCGCCGACGCGGTGCGGCAGGTGGCCGACCGGCTGAAGGAGTCCGAGTGAACGGGCAGACCACCGCCCCCCTTACCCCTACCGGCCGAGAGGAGTGACAGCGCCGTGGAACGCGTCGACACCACGATCTCGCCCCGCTACGCGCAGATCCCGACCTTCATGCGTCTACCCCACGACCCACGCCCCCGCGGGCGCGACGTCGTCGTCATCGGCGCCCCCTACGACGGGGGGACCAGCTACCGTCCGGGGGCACGCTTCGGCCCCCGGGCGATCCGCAACGAGTCCGGCCTGATCCACGGGGTCGGCATCGACCGGGGTCCCGGCACCTTCGAACTCATCGACTGTGTGGACGGCGGGGACATCGACCTCACCCCGTTCAACATGCACATCGCCATGGAGACCGCGCACCGGCATCTGCGCGACCTCCTCAAGGAGAACGCCGCCTTCCTGATGCTCGGCGGCGACCACTCGCTCACCCTGGCCGCCCTGCGGTCCGTGGCCGAGCAGCACGGCCCCGTCGCCGTGGTCCACCTCGACGCGCACTCCGACACCAACCCCGCCTTCTACGGCGGGGAGTTCCACCACGGGACGCCCTTCCGGCACGCCATCGACGAAGGGCTCATCGACCCGCAGCGCACCGTGCAGATCGGGATCCGGGGCCACAACCCCCAGCCCGACTCGCTGGACTTCGCCCGCGGGAAGGGCGTGCGCATCGTCACCGCCGACGAGTTCGTGGAGACCGGCACCGCCGGGATCCACGCGCTGGTCAAGGAGCTCATCGGCGACCGGCCCGTCTACGTGTCGGTCGACATCGACGTCGCCGACCCCGCCTTCGCCCCGGGCACGGGAACCCCCGCGCCCGGCGGGCTGTCCTCCCGCGAAGTCCTGGCCCTGCTGCGCTGCGTCGGCGAGCTGCGGCCGGTCGGCTTCGACGTCATGGAGGTCTCGCCCCCGTACGACCACGCCGGGATCACCTCCGTCCTGGCGACCGAGATCGGCGCGGAACTGCTGTTCCAGTACGCCCGCGCCCACACCAAAGGAAGGAACCTCGCGTGACCGTCATCGACTGCACTGCACTCCGCGACGAACTTCTGGACCTCGTCACCAGGCTGCCCACGATTCCCCGCCAGGACCTGCGAGGCTTCCTGGACGCCGCCCTGGACGCCGCCGGCGACCTGCCGCCGTCCCTCGCCGAGGCCCTGGACTCCTTCAACGAAAGGGGTAACGAGGACGGCTACCTGCTGCTGCGCGGGCTGCCCGTGGAAGCCGCCGAGGACCTGCCGCGCACACCGGAGTCCACCCCGGCGCCGGTGGACCGCCCCCTCCTCACCATGGAGGCGATGCTCGGCATCGTCGGACGCAGGCTCGGTCTGCACACCGGGTACGCGGAGCTGCGCAGCGGCACCGTCTACCACGACGTGTACCCGTCGCCCGGTGCGCACCACCTCTCCTCGGAGACCTCCGAGACCCTGCTGGAGTTCCACACGGAGATGGCCTACCACAGCCTCCAGCCCAACTACGTCATGCTCGCCTGCTCCCGGGCCGACCACGAGCGCCGGGCCGCCACCCTCGTCGGGTCGGTGCGCAAGGCGCTGCCCCTGGTGCCCGAGGGGTTCCGCGAGCACCTCTTCGACCGCAAGATGCCGTGCTGCGTCGATGTCGCCTTCCGCGGCGGTGTCGAGGACCCGGGGGCGATAGCCCAGGTCAAGCCCCTGTACGGCAACGCGGAGGACCCGCTCCTCGGATACGACCGTGAGCTCCTCGCCCCCGAGGACCCCCGGGACGTCGAAGCCGTGGCGGCGCTCTCCAAGGCGCTGGACGAGGCGACCGAGGCGGTGCACCTGATCCCGGGAGACGTCCTGATCGTCGACAACTTCCGCACCACGCACGCCCGTACGCCGTTCACCCCGCGCTGGGACGGGGAGGACCGGTGGCTGCACCGGGTCTACATCCGCACCGACCGCTACGGGCAGCTGTCCGGCGGGGAGCACGCGGGTGACGTGATCTCCTTCACGCCGCGCGCCTGACCGGAGCGGCCCGCCCGGGCGGGCCGCACAGCGCCGGCCCGTGGCACACCGCTCCGGCGGTGTGCCACGGGCCGGCTCCGCCATGTCCTTCCCCCTCTCCGCCCGCTCTCGGCTCGCTCTCCGCACACTCTCTGTGGTAGCCCGACGCCGGGGAGCAGCGGTTAGCGTGTCGGAAGGTGACCGGAGACGGTCCGGTCGCGGGAGAGACGTCTGCGCCAGACGAGGAGACAACCCAGAGTGTCCGACCCCACGCTGCAACGCATGGCACGTCATGACCACCGCAGTTCCCGCCGCCGGGGCAGAGGACCGGTGCTGGGCGTGGCCGCGGCCGTCGTCCTGGCCGGGGGCGCCGGGTGGTGGGGCTACCAGGCGTGGTCCGACGACGGTCCGGACAAGGATCCGGAGATCGTGGCCGCCACGGCGCAGCTGCAGAAGTTCCTCGACGCCTGGGCCGCGGGCAAGTCCGCGGACGCCGGCGCGCTGTCCGACTCGCCGGAGAACGCGGAGTCCCTGCTCACCTCGGTGATGACCAACCTCAAGCCGACGAAGACGGTGCTCGCGGCGGGGGAGGGCAAGAAGAACGACAAGGGCGACGTCGCCGTCCCCTATACCGCGAAGCTCAGCATTCCCGCGGTCGGTGTCTTCCGCTACGACTCCGAGGCCACGGTCGTCCGCAAGGCGGATGCCTGGACCGTCGTGTTCGACTCGCCGACGATCCACCCCCGGCTGAAGCCCGGGCAGACGCTCGCGCTGAAGGCGGTGGCCGAGCGGGCCGCCGTCCTGGACACCAACGGCGACGACCTGCAGGCCGCCTCGCTGCGTGGTTCCGTCGACGAGCAGGGCAAGGGCGCCTTCGGTCTGGAGGCCCGCTACGACAAGCAACTGCGCGGCGGCACCGGTGCCACCAGCGAGATCGTGGTCGCCGACCGGCAGTCGGGCCAGGCGCAGGCGTCCCTCACCAGGAGCACGGCGAAGCCCGGCAAGCCGGTGAGGACCACCATCGACCCGAAGGTGCAGACCGCGGCCGCGGAGGCCCTGGACGGCCTGAAGGTGAACGCGGCACTCGTCGCCGTCGCACCCTCCACCGGCAACATCCTGGCTGTCTCCAACCGGCCCGCGGGCGGGCTGAACCGCGCCCTGGCCGGGAAGTACCCGCCGGGCTCGACCTTCAAGGTCGTCACGGCTGCCGCGCTGCTGAAGGCGGGCCTGAAGCCCACCGACGTGGTGAAGTGTCCCAAGTTCGCCCATGTCGACGGACAGAAGTTCGAGAACCAGAACCAGTTCACCCTGCCGGCCGGCTCGACCTTCAGGGACTCCTTCGCCAAGTCCTGCAACACCATGTTCGTGGAGAACCGCGGCAAGGTCGGCGGGTCGGCCCTGCACGACGCGGCGGAGGCCTTCGGCATCGGCGGCGTCTGGGACGTCGGCTACACGACGTACGACGGCTCGGTCCCGGTGAACACCTCGGACAACGACCTCGCGGCGTCGACGATCGGCCAGGCCCGGGTGCAGGCGTCCCCGATGGTGATGGCCTCCATCGCGGCGACGGTGAAGGAGGGGACCTTCAAGCAGCCGGTGCTGGTCCCCGAGGCGGTCAAGAAGAAGCACGAGGCGGCGGCGCGGCTCGACCCGGCGGTCGTCGGCTCGCTGCGGGAGATGATGCGGGCGACGGTGACGTACGGGGCGGGGCAGGCCCTGACAGGGCTGCCGGGGGAACCGCACGCCAAGACCGGTACGGCCGAATTCGGCGAGGAGAAGCCGCCGCGCACCCACGCCTGGATGATCGGCTACCAGGGCGACAGTGATCTCGCGTGGTGCGTGATGCTGGAGGACGGCGGCTCCGGTGGTGCCGACGCGGGCCCCGTCGCCGCGAAGTTCCTCAAGAGCCTCGGAGGCGCGGGCGCGAACTGACGCGCCGAGCGTCCCCGGCCCCGCCCCCCGGCCCCGTCCCCCGTCCCCCGTCCCCCGTCCCTCGCACGGGGGACGGGGTCGTTCTTGTGTGCGGGTGGGTGACGTACTGTCCGGCCCGCACTGTTTATCCGTATGCTCCTGACCGGCTTGTCCGTCCGTATCAGGAGGTTTCATGCCATCTCGCGCGATGTACTGCTACACCTGTGGCTCCGACGAGGAGCACCGGTCCCTCACCGTCACCGAGAAGGACTGGCTGAAGAACCGCACGGGCCGCAGGGGCGTCGAGGAGTTCTTCATGTGCAAGGCGCCGGAGTGCCGCAATCTGCGTACCGGCTTCAACAAGCACCCCTTCGACCCCGTCATCCGCGTCCCGCTGCCCGACTGACCGCGGGGATGCGGTGCCCACGGGCCGGCCCCGCCCCCGTGTCTCAGGGGGTGGGGCCCCCGGTCGGCAGATAGCCCTGCTGCACCGCGTGGACACCCGCCTGGAAGCGGCTGCGGGCGTCGAGGTGGCCCATGAGGCCGGTGGCGATGCGGCGGGCCGTGCGCGGGGAGACGCCGAGACGTTTGGCGATGGCCTCGTCCGTGTAACCCCGCGCCAGCAGCCTCAGGGCCTCGTCCTGCTGACGGGTCAGCGAGCACGCCTCGTGCTTCTCGGCCGGGCCGAGCGGCTGGGCGCGCCCCCACACGCTCTCGAACAGCGCCTCCAGGGCGGTGATGAGCCCCCGGCCCGACACGACGAGCGCGCCCAGCGAGGAGTCCTGGTCGTCCAGGGCCACCAGGGCGAGCCGGTGATCGGTGATGATCATGCGCGTGCTGAGGGAGGGGGCGGTGCGTGTCTCTCCGCCGATCGACGACAGCCACTTGACGTGCGCCACCGTGGGGGCGTGATTGCGGATGCTGTCGAGGTAGACCGTACGCATCCGGACGCCGCGGGCCAGCAGGCGCTGGTTGAGCGGCCGGGAGGCGCGCATGTTCTCCTCGGTCTGCGCCCCGCCCGTGGCGAAGGTCAGGATCTCGTCCTCCACCTCGTCGTGCAGCCGGGCCAGATAGTCCCGGACGTGGTCCACGCCGTCCAGGTGGACCACCGGGGACTCGCCGGGCACGGGATGGGCGGGGGTGAACTCGCTGAGCAGCTCGGCGACCGCCGCCTCGCCCTCCTCCATCCGCTGCCTGCGGGCGGCGAGCTCGGCCCGCTGCCGGGCCAGCAGCAGCTCCAGGCCCAGCCGGGGATTGACCACGTGCATCCGCTGCGGGTCCCCGTCCGCCGCCGGGCGGACCAGCGACAGGCCGCGCAGCAGGCCGACGGCCCTGTCGAGCTGATCCGTGGTCAGCCCCAGCCGTGCGCGGTGCTCCTCCGGGGTCGCCAGGGGGCTGCCGAGCATCGCCCGGTACACCGTCTCCGTCAGCGGGTCCAGACCCAACCGGTCGAGCATCGTCCCCCCTCGTCACGACACAGGCGCCTGCTCCGGTCCCACTGCTCGACGCGGGCAGCGCTCGTCGTCCCTCCGATGACGCCTGGGGTGTTCCGTCGGATCGTGCCGGGCTGACGTGTCCCGGCACCGCGCCTCGCCGCGTTGCCGGCGGTCGCACGGCGCGGATCCCGACCCTCCGATCCGGCCCCGCCCGAACGAAAGACCCCAGTGAAGATCATGGCACGCGCGGGCCGCTTCGGACATGGGGCCGAAGCGGCCCGCGCCGGGCATCGCGGGGAATCCGTACGGCGGCTGTACAGGGTCTGTACGGAAAGCGGACGGATTCCGGGCAGGACGCGGACCGGATTCGGGCAGGATCCCGACGGGCCTCTGGACGGAAAGGGCCATGGCCCCATCGGTCCACCGGTCTTGCCTTCACCGTGTCGTCACTTCCGTACAAAACTCACCATGCTGTCCACCGGTCCCCACAGATGGTTGGAAGGGCTCCTCACATGATTCATGTCCACCGTGCCTCCTGTCTGGCCTTCGGTGCCCTGGTGCTGGCCGGCGCCGCTCTCGGCGCCTTCGCCGTGCCCGCCCAGGCCGCGGAGGTCCGCGTCTCTGCCACCCACACCACCCCCTGCCCGCCGCAGCCCCCGGCCCGCCCCGAGATGCCGAGACCCGGCCACGACCCCCACGACTTCGGCTGGCAGTAGGCACGGCACCCGTGCGGCTCGACCCGGACGTGGAGAACCCCAGGGAGGAAGGGCGGACGACGGTGCGATTCCAACTGCTCGGGCCCTTGAGCATCACCGACGGACGGGACGTGGTCGTGCTCCCGCCGTCCAAACCGACCGCTCTGCTGGCCGCGCTGCTCATCCGCCCGGGCTCGGTGGTCTCCACCGATCATCTGCGCGGTGTGGTGTGGGGCGAGGATCAGCCCGCTACGGCGAAGGCGGCGCTCCAGAGCTGTGTCCTGCGCCTGCGCCGGATCTTCGCCAAGTACGGAATCGAGGACCAGGCCGTCACGGCGGTCGCCGGCGGCTACCGCGTCCGGGCGGACGCCGGGACGCTCGATCTGCTGCACTTCCGTCAGCTCGTCGACCGCGCGGCCGGGTCGGGGGAGGAGCCCGAGCTGTACACGCTGCGGGCCGCCCTCGCACTGTGGCAGGGGCCGCTGCTCGCCAACGTCCCCTCCGACCTGCTCCACCGCGACGAGGTGCCGAGGCTCGCGGAGGAGCGGCTGAGGGTGCTGGAGAGGGTCGGCGACATCGAGCTGGAGCACGGGCGCTGCCGCGAGATACTCGTCGATCTTTGGGAGGTTACGCGCGTATACCCCGCCCATGAGCGCTTTTCCGAGCAACTGATGCTGGCCCTGTACCGGACGGGCCGGCAGACCGAGGCCCTCGCGGAGTACCGCAGGGTCAAGGGCCGTCTCCGGGAGGAACTGGGCGTCGACCCCCGGGCGGACCTGCAGCGGCTGGAGCTGGCGATCCTGCGCGGTGACGACCTCGGGACCCTCGACACCGGGCGTGCCCCGGTCTCCCTCGCGCCGCCCGCCCTCCCGGAGCCCCGGGACGCCTCCCCGGAGGGCGGAACCACGGGCGGGGAGCGGCGGCCGGCCGCCGCTCCGCCGGCCCCCGGCGCACCCCTGCCCGCCGTACCCTGCTTCACCGGGCGGGAAGCCGAAGTGGACGCGCTGGTAACACTGCTGACGCGACGTCAGGAGTGCGGGACGTCGGTCGTGGTGCTCTCCGGGGCTCCCGGCATCGGCAAGACGGCCCTGGCCCTGCACGCGGCGCACCTGGCCGGCGGGCACTATCCCGAGGGCTGCCTGCTGCTGCCACTGACCCGCCCCGACGGCACCGCGCTCCCGGCGGAGGAGGCGGCCGAGGAACTGCGCCGTGCCCGGCCCGCCCGGCCGGGCGAGGGACGCGGCCGCCTCCTCGTCCTCGACGACGTCGTCCACCCCGACCAGGTGCGTCCGCTGCTGACCGCCAACACGGGCGGCGCGGCGATCGTGACGAGCCGGATGGGGCTGGCCGCACTCGTCGCCACGCACGGCGGTGCCGTGTTCCGGCTGGGCGCCCTCGAACCCGAGGAGTCCCACGCGCTGCTGACCGCCGTCCTGGGCGGTGAACGCGTCGGTGCCGAGCCCTCGGCGGCCCGGCGACTGGCCTCCCTGTGCGGCCACTTCCCGCTCGCCCTGAGGATCGCCGCCGCCCGCCTGCTCACCAGGCCCCGGCTGCGGATCGCCGACTGCGCCGACTGGCTGCGGCACGATCTGCCCGCCCGGCTGACGCTGGCCGACGACCCCCGCATGTCCGTGCCCCTCCTGCTGGACGGGGCGCTGCACCGGCTGCCCCCTCCGCTGGCCGACGCCCACCTCCGGCTGGGGGCGACGGCCCACCTCCCCCTGACCCCCGGGCGGGCCGCCGACGTCCTCGGCATGCCGGAGGAGACGGCGGAGGCGGTGATGGAACAGCTCCTCGACGCGGGCCTGCTGGAGGAGGGCCCGCCCGGAGCGTTCCGGATGCACGAACTCCTGCGGGCGCACGCCCGCCGGGCCGCGCCCCGGACCGCGCATCAGCCCACCGTGCTCCGCCCGCCCCGCCGCGAGGAGAGCCGGCAGCCGGCCGACCGGCCGCCGGCCGCCCTGCGCTGACGGCCCGCACGCCGTCCCGCGCCCCGCACCACCTCGCCCAGCCCCTGTACGGGCCCAGACCCCGGGCCGCCCCGTCCGACCCCAGACCAAGAGGTGTGACGCACGCATGGCCACGACACCGTACGCAGAGACCGCCGGAACCAGACCCCGGGTCCGCCGCGACGTCCTGTTCACCCAGACACCCGACGGCGTGATCTTCCACAACGCCGACGGCGGCTTCCAGCTCACCTCCCCGTCCGCCTACCGCTTCGCCACCCTGCTCGTCCCGCACCTGGACGGCAGCAGCTCCGTCGACGAGATCTGCCAGGGGTTCGGGGAACGCCAGAAGGCCATGGTGGGCGAACTCGTGAAAGCGCTCTACGCGCGTGGTTTCGCCCGGCCGGTCCCGGCGCCGGACGAGGCCGACGGCGCCCTCGTGACCGTGCCGGCCGTCGCCTCCCGCTTCGCGCAGCAGATCGCGTACGTGGACCACTACGCCGACGCCGCCGAGGCCCGCTTCGCACGCTTCCGCGCCACCCGGGTCGCCGTCCTCGGCGACGGCCCCGTCGCCCGCTGGTGCGTGCTGTCCCTGATACGCAACGGCTGCGCGGCCGTCGCCTTCGACGCCGCCCTCGCGGACGGCTCCGCAGGCGTGACGTCCCAGCAGTTCGAGGCGATCCACCAGGAGGCGGCGGAGCTCGCGGAGCACGACTGCCCCGTCGAGACGACCCTGCTCCCGGCACGGCAGGCCGGCTCGCCACCGCCCGGCTGGGCGGCGTACGAGGGCTACGACGTCGTCGTGGCCGCGTCCGGCCCCGACGTCCCCCGGACCGTGCTGGCGCTGCTGCGCGAGGGGGTTCCGCAGGGCCGCACGCTGCTCCCCGCCTGGACGTTCGGCCGCAGGGCCGTGGTCGGGCCCGTGATGACCCCGGACGCGGCGGGCTGCTGGTCCTGCGCCGCTCTGCGGCTGGGCGGTGCGGGGGACAGCGAGCCGAGCGCCGCCGCGGACCTGTGGAGCGGTCTGGCCCTGGGCACCGGCACCTCCGGCGAGCAGCCCGCGGGCCCGCTCGCCGCGATGCTCGGCAACCTGCTCGGCTACGAGGTGTTCCGCCTGGTCACCGGTGCGCTGCCGGCCGAGACCCGGGGACAGGTGCTGATCCAGGACATGGCGTCCTTCGACGTCGCCTCGGAACCGCTGCTGCCCCACCCGCGCTGCCCGTTCTGTGCCGGCCGGACCCTCGCGGGCGGCCCGGAACCCGTCGACCTGGCGTCCGCCCCGGCCCGTCCGGCGTTCCTGCCGACGGTCGCCACCGCCCCCGACGACGAAGCGGCCGAGGGCCCCCTGGCCGAGCTGGAGCGCCGCTCGGCGCTGGTCCGCCCGCACACCGGAGTCTTCACCCGGTACGCGGACGAACCGCTGACGCAGACACCCCTGAAGGTGGGGTCCGTCG
This sequence comes from Streptomyces clavifer, assembly GCF_036345975.1. Taxonomy (NCBI): domain Bacteria; kingdom Bacillati; phylum Actinomycetota; class Actinomycetes; order Kitasatosporales; family Streptomycetaceae; genus Streptomyces; species Streptomyces clavifer. Next base: position 5,891,921 of record NZ_CP107793.1, read on the forward strand.
TGCTCGGCCTCGGCCCCGGAGTCACCCGGACCGTCACCGCCTTCGACGTCCACCACACCGCCGGCGCCCGGCTGCGCGCACTGAACGCCGCCGCCGTCCTCTACGCCGAACACGTGGTGCCCGCGGCCCCGGCGGCGGACGCACCCGCCGGGGCGCTGCCCGGGGGCGGCCCCGCCGTGCTGACGATCGCGTCGGGCACCGGCGGTGACGGGACCACCGCATGGGTGCCGGCCACCTCGCTCGTGACGAAGGAACAGGTACGGGTGCCCGCCGGGGCCGTACGCCCGTTCGGCCCGGACAACCGTGACCGCCGGTTCGAGCCGACCCGCGCCGGTGCGGGCGCGGGCGCGGACCTGCCGGAGGCCGCCGCGGCGGGCCTCCTGTCGGCACTCGCCCACGACGCCCTCCGACGGGCCGTCAGGGGCGCCGGGGACACAGCGGTGATCCCGCCCCCGGCCCTCGGCGAGGACCCCGAGGTGACCTTCCTGCTGCGGTCCGCGGGCCATCTCGGCATCACCGTCGACCTGTTGGACCTCGGGGAGCGTGCGCACTCCGGCGCCTGTGTCGTCCTCGCCCGGACCGGCGGGGACGGGACGCCCGCACGCTGGGCCGTGGGCGCCGCCCTGGACCTCGGGGCCGCCGCCGTCGACGCCCTGCGCGACCTGCTCGGTCAGGTGCAGCTGGCCGCCGAGGGCCTGGGCGCGCCCGACACCGGCGACCCGCTGCTGCGTGACCTCGACGCCGCCCTGGTCCCGGTCACCGCGACCGCCGCAGCCGCGTCCGGGGAGCCCACGGACTGGACCCGGATCCTGGAGCGCCTCGCGGACGGCGGACGGGACGCGCTCGTCGTGCCGACGCACGCGGCGGACCTGCCCACCGCCGGCATCCACACCGTCCGCGTCCTGCTCACGGTGGCCACCGATGCACGCTGAGACCGTGGCCCGCCCCGGACGGGCGGATCCGCCCCGGGAGGCGGCCGCGCGGGCGGAGTCCGCCCGCCGGTTCGCCGGTGCCCTGCGGGAAGCCCTGGAAGAGGTCCGCACCGGACCGGCCCCCGCCCCGGCGGTGGGCGCCCTGGGTGTCAGGGACGCGTACACCGCTCCCGCTGCATCCCGGGAGTACGTACCGGTACGCCTCTACGGGCGTCAGGTGCTGGTCGGGCCGTGGCCCGCGGCCGGACGGGACGCGGGATGCGGGACCTGCCTGGAGCGGCGGTGGCAGGGGGTGCGCTCCGTGCCCCTGCGCGAAGGACTCGAACTCGGCTCCGGCACCCGGTCGGTGGCCCCCTGGCCGTACGCCACCCCGTTCGCCGCCACCGCCGTGGCCGCGCTGATGGCCGCCGTCGCCGAGGAGGCCGCACGGCCGGACGCCGACGGCGCCCCCTACCCCGAGGTGCACCTGCTGGACCTGGACGCCATGACCGTACGCCGTCACCCGCTGGTGCCCGACCCGGAGTGCCCCGCCTGCGGTGCGCCCGGGCCGGACACGGCCGAGGGCGCCGCGCTCACCCTGCGGCCCGCGCCCAAGTACCGGCCGGGCGCCTTCCGGGTCCGCCGGGTCGAGGACTACCGGCTGCCCGTGGACGCCTTCGCCAACCCGCACTGGGGGGCGCTCGGACCGTCCGTCATCTGCGACGTCGCGTCGACCACGACCTCCGCGACCGTCGGCTGCTTCTCGACCCGCTCCGGCGCCTACCTGCGCGAGACCTTCTGGGGCGGCCACGCGGACAGTTACGCGCACAGCCTGCGCATCGGCGTCCTGGAAGGACTGGAGCGCTACGCGGGAATGCGCGCCCGCGGCCGGACCACCGGTCTCGTCGCCTCCCTGGACGACCTCGGGCCGGACGCCGTCGACCCCCGCCTGACCGGCCTCTACTCCGAGGACTTCTACCGGGCCAACCCCCGGGTGCGGCCCTTCACCCCCGACCGGGAGATCCCCTGGGTGTGGGGCTGGTCGCTGCGCGACGCCCGGCCGCGCCCGGTCCCCGAGATCCTCGCCTACTACCACGCACCCGGCCTGGAGAACCGGTTCGTGCAGGAGAGCTCCAACGGCTGCGCCTCGGGCGGCAGCCCGGAGGAGGCCGTCTACTTCGGGCTGATGGAGGTCGTCGAACGGGACGCTTTCCTGCTCGCCTGGTACGGGCAGGTGCCGCTGACCGAGATCGACCCGGCGACCAGCGCCCGCCCCGGCACCCGGCACATGGTGGACCGGCTCGCCATGTACGGCTACCGGGCCCGCTTCTTCGACACCCGCGTCAGCTTCCCCGTCCCCGTGGTCACCGCCGTCGCCGAACGCCTCGACGGAGGCATCGGCCGCATGTGCTTCGGGGCGGGCGCCGGACTCGACCCCGAGTCGGCCCTGGACTCGGCCCTCTGCGAGATCGCCACCGACTCCGTCAACCTCGTCGGCCGGACCCGGCGCGACGAGACCCGGCTGCGCGCCCTGGCGCAGGACTTCGACCAGGTCACGAGCCTCCACGACCACCCGCTCGTCTACGGCGTCCCGGAGATGGGCGCGCACGCCGACTTCCTGCTGCGGCAGCCCGACCCGCGCCCGGCCGTGGATGTCGCGGGCCTGCGGTGGCCGGACGCGACGGGCGCCGCCGTCAGTCCCGACCTGCGGGAGGACCTGCTGCGCGCGGTGGGAGCCGTCACCGCCGCCGGGTTCGACGTGGTGGTCGTCGACCAGACCCTGCCCGAACAGCGCGTCCTCGGTCTGCACACCGTGAAGGTGCTGGTGCCCGGCCTGGTCCCGATCGACTTCGGCTGGTCCCGGCAGCGTGCCCGGCACATGCCCCGCACACGCACCGCACTGCGCGAGGCCGGACTGCGCGGCACCGACCTGACCGCGGACGGGCTCAACCCGGCCCCGCACCCGTTCCCGTGACGGACGTCCGTACCGACCGCCCATCCGAAAGGGGAGACCCCATGGGGTACGCCCACGAGTACGCGCACTCCGTCATGCACCGCGGCCGGATCCCGATGGAGCCCGCCGACTTCGTCCCGGACTGGGCCGACGGCCCCCGCAGGGGCAAGTTCTACCCGGGAGCGGAGACCTACCCGCTGCCGGACGGCGACGGCCTCCCGGGCGCCCCGGTCGGCAGGGGCCTGCTCCCGGCCGCCGGGAGCGAGGCGGACGGACAGCCGGGCGACCGCCCGGCGGGATTCACCCTGCCGCTGCTGTCCGGGATGCTCAAGGACTCCTATGGTCTGACCGGCCGCCGCCTGGGCGTCCAGGCCAACAGCGACCTGTCCGGGCTGCCCTTCTACACCCACGCCAACTGGTCCCGGGGCACGGCCGGGGGCGGCGGGCTCTATCCCGTCAGCATCTACTGGGCCTGCGGCCCGTCCGGGCCGCTCACCCCGGGCATCCACTACTACGACGTCCACCGGCACGCCGTGCAGCGGCTGCTGGCCGGTGACGTCTCGGGCCGCGTGCGCGAGGCGCTGGGACCGGACGCGCCGGCCGAGGCGCTGGACACCGACCAGTACCTGGTCCTGGGCGTCAAGTACTGGCAGAACGCGTTCAAGTACAACAGCTTCTCGTACCACGTGGTCTCCACGGACCTCGGCACCGTCCTGCAGACCTGGCGGATCTGGGCCGGTGCCCGCGGGCTGCGGACGGCGCCGGTGCTCTGGTTCGACGAGCCCCGGCTGAACGGCCTGCTCGGCGTGGCCGGTGAGGAGGAGGGTGTCTTCGCCGTCGTCCCGCTGCACTGGGACCCGGCCGCGCGCCGGACGTCCCCGGCCGGGCGTGACGCGCCGTCCCCGGCCGCCCCCGCCCCGGGGTCCGGCCGCGCGCACCGTCCTGCCGTCCGGCACCGGGACGTCGAGCGCTCCCGCACCGTGCTGGAGTTCCCGACCGTGCGCGCCATGCACGCCGCGACCGTGGAACGCGCCGCCGACCGGCCCGCACCCGGCGCCCTCGCCGCCGCCGCGGCCCGCCCGGCACCCGCCGGAGGGACCCGCGCCGCACTGCCCCCACCCGCCTTCCCGGAGATGCCGGTACGCCGGGCGCTGCGCGGGCGGCGCAGCAGCTTCGGCCGCTTCGACGCGGCCCGGCCGGTCACCCCCGCGCAGCTCTCGGCAGTCCTGGCGGCCTGCGCGGCGACGTCCCTGGGCGGCGACGCCGACCCGGCGGGCACCGTGCGGCTGACCACCCTCTACGCCTTCGTCAACCACGTGGAGGGCATCGAGCCGGGCGCGTACGCCCACGACCCGGACACGGGCGACCTGCGGCTCGTCGAAGCGGGCCCGCAGGGGGCGTTCCTCCAGGAGAACTACTTCCTGGCCAACTACAACCTGGAGCAGGCGGGCGTCGTCCTCGTGCCGGCCGTCCGCACCACCGCCGTCCTCGACGCGGTGGGGGACCGGGGCTACCGGCTGGCCGTCGGCACCGCGGGCGCCGTCGCGCAGACCTTCTACGTCGCTGCCGCCGCGCTCGGCCTGGGCGCGGGGGTGGCCCTGGGCTTCGACAACATCTCGTTCGTCGAGAAGCTCGGTCTGGGGGACGGTGACGAGGCCCCCCTGCTGATCATGCCGCTCGGCCACGAGCGCCCCGGGCCTGCCGACTTCCACCACGAGATCGCCTGACGGGGGAGACTTCCGATGACACTCACGACGTCCGACACACCGGTCCCGCCCGGTTCCGAAGCGCCCTGCGAGCTCCCGGCCGCCGCCGTGGAGTGGCAGCCGGGCCGCCGCTTCGTGCTCCGTGCCGCCGGGCTGCCCGTGGAGAGCGTGCACGGCCTGCGCTGTCCGGGCACCCGCCGCTGGGCCGACGAGGTCCTGGACGGGGAGGAGCGCCTGCGTAGGGGCGGCGCCGCCCTCAGCGATCTGCTGCACGGCCTGGTCCGGGCCGCCGACGCCGTCGGCCCCGACGCCCGGCGGGCGCTGCTGGCGCTGCGCCGCCGGGTGTTCAACAACCGGCTTCCCGCCGACCCCGGTGCGGCCGTCCGCCTGGTGACCGGCCTCGACGCGGAGGCCGGTGCCCGGACCGCCGCGTGGCTGCGCGACCGTGCCGGCCTCACGGAGCTGCGCGACAGCGGTGCCGCGCTGCTCACCGCCGAACTGCGCACCGCCCGGAGCGAACTGCGCACGCTCCTGGCCGGGGAACGCCTCCGACCGGGGCTGCTGCTGGCCTCGCCGACGCTCGACAGCCGGCTCGACGCCTATCTGCGCGACACCGGTGACGAGCCGGCTAAACGGATGCGGAAGATGGAGCGTTCCGCGCTCGCCTACCTCTACCGGACGGCCTGCAAGACCAGCCCGTTCAGCACCTTCACGGCCGTCGCCCTCGGCACCTTCGACGGCGACCCGGCGGACGACCGGAGCGCCCTGCGCACGGGTGAGGACTGGACGAGCCACGTCCGCCTCAACGTCGTCGCCCTCGGCCGGCTGGCCGACCTGATCCTCGCGGACCCCGTACGCCGCCAGGACCTGCCCGTCGTGCTCTCCCCCGGCTGGGGCCGCGACGACGACCGGATCCGCTACGTCCGGCAGTGGGTGACGGCGGGCGACGACAGCGCCGCCGTCACCTTCGACTCGGTGCGCGACCGGCTCTTCTACCTCCGCAGCAGCGGCACCCTGGAACGGCTCCTCGGCTTCTTCGACGGCCGCACGGACCTCCGTCACCGCGACCTGGTCGACTGGCTGCGGGCCGAGCACGGCGCCGAACGCACCGAGTGCGAACGCTACGCCGCGGCCCTGCTCCAGCTCGGCATGGTGCAGGTGCCCTGCCTGCGCACCGACGTGCACACCCCGGATCCGCTGCACTCCTTCCAGGAGGCCCTGCGGGGCCTGGGCGCGCCCTGGGCGGACCGGGTGGCGGCGGGCCTGGACGGCCCGGCCGCCTGCCTGGCGGCGTACCCGGCCGCCGGGGTCGACGAGCGGCGGACCCTGCTGCGCACCCTGCGCGAGCAACTCCTGGACACACAGCGGGAGCTGGGCGCGGCGGATCCCGGGCTCCCGCAGACCCTGCTGTACGAGGACGTCAGCGCGGGGGACGGCCTGGTCTGCGGCCCCGGCGTGCTGACCGGGGCGACGGGGCGGGCGCTGCGGGCGGTCGAGGGGGTGCTGCCGATGTTCGACATGACACTGCCCCAGCGCATCACCCTGAGGGGCTTCTTCGTGGCCCGGTACGGGCGCGGCGGCCGGTGCGACGACCTGCTCGGCCTCGTCCACGACTTCCACGAGGACCTCTTCGACCAGTACGTCTCCTTCACCTCCAAGCGCGCCGCCTTCGCCGAGGACGGCACGTACGTGCCGGAGGAGAACTGGCTCGGGCAGCCCGCGCTCAGGACACTGGACGACGCCCGCCGCCGGTTCGTCACCGGTATGCGGAAGCTGTGGGCCGAGGCGGACGGAACCGGGGAGATCAGGCTGCCCGAGGAACTGCTCGCATCGGTCGCCGGCGAACTCGCCCCGCTGACGGCCGACTTCACCCCGCAGAGCCACCACATCCAGCTGTCCCGCCCCGCCCCGGACCGACCCGGTGAGTCCCTGGTCGTCCTCAACCGCTCGTACGGGGGAGTGGCGTTCCCCTTCAGCCGCTTCACCCATGTGTACGACGGCCCCGGCGACGCGGGTGACCCCGGGCTCTCCGGCCGGCTGCGCGCGGAGCTCCGCGCCCGGCAGCCGCGAGGGGCGGTGTTCGCCGAGCTGACCGGCGGACCTGTCACCAGCAATCTCAACCTGCACGGACGACTGACGGACCATCAGATCGTGTGCCCCGGCGAGACCGGCACGGTCCCCGAGGCCGACCGGATCCACCTCGACGACCTGTACCTGGAACACGACGAGGAGGCCGACCGCCTCGTCCTGCGCTCCCGCAGGCTGGAGTGCGAGGTCGTCCCCGTCTACCTCGGCTATCTCGTGCCCGTGGCCCTGCCGGAGATCCCGCGCACCCTGCTGCTCCTCTCGCCGAGCACCATGGCCCCCTCGAACGTCTGGGGCGGTGTCCCCGAGAGCGAGCCCGTGGACGGCGTGACGCGCCGGCCGCGGGTGCGCCACGGGGATGTCGTGATCAGCCGCCGCAGCTGGACGGCGGAGGCGTCGGCGCTCCCGGTGCGCCGTCCCGGGACGGGCGAGGAGGAGTGGTACCTGGACTGGCAGCGCTGGCGCCGTACCCACCGGCTCCCCGACCAGGTCTTCGCCACCGTGACCCGCGACGGCCGGGCGGCCCTCGGGGCCAAGCCCGCCTACGTGGACTTCGGCAGCCACCTGTCCCTGACGGCGTTCGACGCCGTGGTGGAGCGCGAGCCCGGCACCCGGGTGGTCCTGCGCGAGATGCTCCCGGCCGAGGACGGGCTGCACCTGACCTCGGAGCGGGGCAGCCATGTGGCCGAGCTGGCCGTCGAGACCTTCACCTTCCGCACCAGCACCGAGGACGGCCCGACATGCCGGAACTGACATCGCCCCGCCCCGCCCGCCCGGCCCCCGGCACGGCGGACGGGGAGTGGATCGCCCTGCACGTCTTCTACGCCGCCAGCCCCCGGCCGATGCTGGTCGACTGCGTGCGCCCACTGGTGGACCGGCTCACGGAGGAGGGACTGCTGGCCGGCCACTTCTTCATCAACTACTGGCTGGAGGGCCCGCACGTCCGGCTCCGGCTGCGGCCCGCGAGCGCCGCCGCCGCACCCGAGGTCCGCCGCAGGGCCGAGGAGGCCCTCGGAGCGTTCCTGCGCACCCGCCCCGCGCTGTACGAGGTCGACTCCGGCTTCCTCAAGGACTTCTACAACGCCCTGTTCGACATCGAGTTCCCCGGGGAGGACCGGGGCAGGTACATGGGCGAGGACGGCCGGATGAACCTGCGGCCGAACAACTCCTTCTCGTACGAGGCCTACGCCCCCGAGTACGCCAAGTACGGCGGGCCCGCCGGGGTCGAGCTCGCCGAATGGCACTTCCGGCACTCCAGCGAGCTGGTCATGGACGCCTTCCGCACCATGAACCTGCACCTGCGCACCGTGCTGCTCGGCACCTCCGCCCAGCTGATGATGGTGATGGCGAGCTGCTTCCTGCCCGAGAAGGACCGCCTCGCCGCCTACCTGGACGGCTACTACGAGTTCTGGCACCGGGCCTTTCCCGGCACCGGGTTCATCGGCTCGCAGGAGTACGAGCGCAACTACGCCGAGATGGCGCCCGCGCTGGGCCGCCGGTTCGCCGAGATCCACGCCGCGGTCTCGGGCGGCGAGCCGGGGAGGCTGCCCGTGTTCCTGCGCGGCTGGGCCGCCCACTGCCTGGAGCTGCGTGCGCGGGTGGCGGACCTGGCCACCCGCGGCGAGCTCGCCTTTCCCGCGTGGGAGGGGCCCGCCCGGGAGGACACCGGCCAGGAGCGCGCCGAGCAGGGGGACGCCGTCCCGCTGGAAACGCTCACCCATGTGCCCGCGGTCCTGCCGCGGCTGCTGTCCCCGTACATGCACATGACCAACAACCGGCTGCACGTGACGATCCGCGACGAGGCCTACCTGTCCTTCGTGCTCGGCCAGGTGCTGCGCGAGCAGCCCATGAGCGGGACGGGAGCGGCGGGTGCGGACGGGCCGGGGGACACGGACGGGTCCGGCGACATCGAGGCACACGCATGACCGCCGCCCCCGACCGGTCCGCGACTCCCGGCCGGTCCACAACCCCCGACCGGTCCGCCGCCCCCGACCGCCCCGTCGCCCCGGCGGCAGGCGCCCACTCAGCGGCCCGCGCCTACCGGCCCGCACTGCGCGAAGGCGTGATGCTCAGCCCGCCCCTGCTGCGCGGCCCCCGCACCGTGCACCTGGTCAAACATCCTTACAGCGGCGCCGCGTTCGAGGTCGGGATCAAGGAGCACTTCGTCATCGCCCGGCTCGACGGGACGCGGAACCTCGACGACATCGGCCCCGCGTACGCCACCCGCTTCGGTCGCCGCCTCGCGGAGGACAACTGGAACCGGCTCCTCGGACTCCTCGGCGTGCGGGGCCTGCTGTCCGGAGCCCCCGACCCGCCACCCGCCCCACCCGCCCCGCCCCGCACCGGCACCCTCTGGCGGGGCACCCGGCGGATGGTCGCCGACGCCGACGCGACCACCGCCCGGCTGCACCGGCTCCTGCGGCCCCTGCTCCACCCCGCCGTACAACTGCCCCTGCTGGCGGCCGTCCTGGCCATGCTGGTGGTCCTCGGCCTCCGGGCCGGAGAACTCCTCGACGGAACAGCCGAGTTGATCCGCAGCCCGCTCGCCCTGGCGGCGGTGGCCCTGCTGCTGTGGTTCAGCATCACCCTCCACGAGCTCGCCCACGGCGTCGCGGCCCAGCACTACGGTGGCCATGTCGCCGAGATCGGACTGCGCTGGAGGTTCCCGGCCGCGATGCTCTACTGCACGGTCGACAACTACCTGTTCCTGCCCGGCAGGCGGGCCAAGCTGGTGATCGCCGGGGCGGGCGCCTACGTCAACCTGCTGCTCCTGCTGCCCTTCGCCCTCTGGTGGCTGCTCCTCCCGGGGCACGACCCCGCCCGGCCGCCGCTGGCCGGTCTGCTGCTGCTCGGCGGCGTCCAGGGACTCAGCAACCTCGTCCCCCTCCCGCCCCTGGACGGCTACCGGATGCTCGGCCACGCCCTGGGCGTCGCCCACCTCGCCCCCGAATCCCGCGCCTACCTGCTGCTGCGCCGGGGCAGGGGCGGGGCCGGGGCCACCGCCGCCTACCCCCGCCGGGCCCGCCGCCTCTACACGGCGTACGGGATCGGATCGGCGGCCCTGCTCCTCCTCGCCGCGGCCGGTACCTGCACGGCGGTCCTCCTGCTGCTGCTCCGGTGAACCGGCCGCACCCCGTCCCCGCCGACCCCCGACCCGAAGGACCCACGCACCACATGAGTGAGGTACAGGCCATGCGAGCCACACCCCCCGAAGGCACCACCCCGTCCGCCGCCGTCCAAGTGGTGGGGGTCTCCAAGCGGTACGGAGACCGGCAGGCGGTGGACGACGTGTCCCTGGAGATCCGCCGCGGGGAGTTCTTCGGCCTCCTCGGCCCCAACGGCGCGGGCAAGTCCACCCTGGTCGAGATCATGGAAGGACTGCGCCGGGCCGACTCGGGCTCCGTCGCCCTCTTCGGCGAGTCCCCCTGGCCGCGCAACACCACGCTGCTGCCCCGCCTCGGTGTACAGACCCAGTCCTCGGCGTTCTTCGTGCGGCAGACCGCGCACGAACACCTGCGCACGGTCGCGGCACTCTTCGGCGTCTCCCGGACGGCAGTCGACGCGACCCTCGACTCCGTGGGACTGACCGAGCACCGCGACATACAGGTGGAGAGCCTCTCCGGCGGTCAGCGCCAGCGCCTGGCCATCGCCTCCGCGCTCGTCCACGGCCCCGAGCTGATCTTCCTGGACGAGCCGACCGCCGCCCTCGACCCGCAGGCCCGCCGCGCACTGTGGGAGGTGCTGCGCGGGCTCAAGGCCGAGGGCCGCACCATCGTCTACACCACGCACCACCTCGACGAGGCGGAAGCACTGTGCGACCGCATCGCCATCCTCGTGGACGGCTCGATCGCCGTGACCGACTCCCCGCACAACCTCGTCGACGCCTCCGAGGCACCCAGCCGGCTGATGCTGCCGCTGGGCAGACTCGACGAACAGCAGGCGGCGGCCATACCCGGCGTCGACCGCGTCACCGTCCAGGGCGGCTCCCTCGTCCTGGAGACACGGACGTCCGGACGGGTGCTCAGCGCCGTCGACCGCCTCACCGGACTGGACGGCGTACAGACCCGCTCCGCCAGCCTGGAGGACGTCTACCTCGACCTCACCGCCCGGCTCGCCCGGGCCCGGCAGACCCCCGGCGGCCACGCCGAGACAACGGAGCAGCAGGCATGAGCGCGTACACCGCACTGACCGCGGCGGGCTACCGCGCCCAGGTCCGCGACCGGACGACCCTCTTCTTCACCTTCGCCTTCCCGCTCCTCTTCCTCGTCGTCTTCGGCCTTATCTTCCGCGGCCAGGACGTCGAGCAGAGCGGCCTGTCCTACATCTCCTACACGGCGGCCGGCGTCCTGTCCTGGGGGGTGGCGAACGCCGCCGTGTTCGGCATCGCGTTCACCCTCATGCAGTGGCGGACCGACGACATCCTGCGGCTGATACGGATGTCCCCGGCTCCGCTGTCCGCCGTCATCGGCTCCCGCTACGCCCTCGCCCTCGTCGTCGGCCTCGTCCAGTCGCTGCTGTTCGTCGGAGTGGCGATGCTGCCGCTGTTCGGCCTGGAGCCCGCGTCCGGCTGGCCCCTCCTGATCCCGGTGATGACCCTGGGCATCACGACGTTCCTGCTGCTCGGCGTGATCATCGGCTCCTTCGCCAACACCCCCGAGTCCGTCGCGGCCGTCGCGAACTTCCTGATGCTCCCCATGGCCTTCCTGTCCGGATCCTTCTTCCCGATGGACGCCATGCCCTCCTGGCTGCAGAAGGTCTCCCTGGTCATGCCGCTGCGCTACCTCAACGACGCCGTGTCCCACGCGCTGACCGGCCGCGGCGACTCCTCCGACGTCGTGATCGGCTGCGCGGGCCTCGCCGTCTTCGCCCTCGTCCTCGGCGCCGTGGCGATCAGGACCTTCCGCTGGACGAAGGCCTCATGACCACCGCCACGCGGCAGCAGCCGCCCCCGCCGGCCCCACCGCTGCCGCACCCGATGCACCGCGCGCGGGCGGTCCTGCACTCCGCCCTCGCCGACCGCCTGGGCCCCGGCACCCTCCACGTCGTCCCGATCGGCGCCACCGACGCCACCGCCCACCTCGGCGACCGGGGCGCGCCCGACCCCTGGGCCGCCGACCGCCCCGGTGCGCGCGTCCACCTCACCGCCTCCGCCGTACTCGTCGGCCCCTGGGGCGGCGACGGCACGGCACCCGCCTGCGGACGCTGCCTGGCGATGCGCTGGCAGCGGCTCCGCAGCCGCAGCGAACGCGACGCCCTGGAGACCGGCGGCCCGGACGGCCCCCGGCCCGTGGGGGAGTGGCCGCTGCTCACCGACCACACCCACGACGCCGTCGCCGCGCTGTACGCGGCGGTCCTGGGCAGCCCCGACGCCGTACCACCCGCGGCCAAGGGCGCCGACCGGGCCCTGCCCCAGGTGTCGCGCCTCGACCTGAAGACCCTGCGCATACGGACCTTCCCCCTCCTGGCCGACCCGCTCTGCCCCGACTGCGCGCCGCGCCCCGGCACGGCGGAAGCGACCCCGCACGCCCTCGTCCCGCGGCCCAAGCCGGACCCGGACACCTACCGGCTGCGCCCCGCCTCCGCCTACCCGATCCCGGAGGAGGCCCTGGCCAACCCGGTGTGCGGCGCCCTCGGCGGCGGTACGTGGATCGACGTCACCTCCCCGACCACCGCCCCGGTCGCCGGCAGCGTCTTCGTGCGCGGTTACGCCGGGCTCAACGACGTCACCTGGAGCGGCCAGGAGAACGCCTTCTCCACCAGCCGCACCCTGGCCTTCCTCGAAGGCCTCGAACGCTACGCCGGAACCCACCGCCGCGGCCGGACGACCCCGGTCACCGGCTCGTGGAACGAGCTCGCGGCCCACGCCGTCGACCCCGCCGTCTGCGGCTTCTACGACCCCCGCACCTACCGCGACGACCCGCTGGTCGACCCCTTCGACCCCGACCGGCCCATCCCCTGGGAGCGGGGCTGGTCGCTGCGCGACGAACGCCCCGTACTCGTGCCCTCCCGCCTCGTCTACTACAGCGCCGGGCTGGCCGCGGACAACTTCGTCTTCGAGTGCTCCAACGGCTGTGCCATCGGCGGCAGTCTGGAGGAGGCGGTGCTGGGCGGACTCCTCGAACTCGTCGAGCGCGACGCCTTCCTCAACGCCTGGTACGGCGCGGCCCGCCTCACCAGGATCGACCTGGACACCGTGGGCGGCCGTACCGCCGCGGCCATGGCGGAACGGGCCGCGCTCCAGGGCTACGACGTCCATGTCCTCGACAACCGCATCGACCTGGCCGTGCCCGTGGTCACCGCCGTGGCCGTCCGCCGCGACGGCGGCCCCGGCATGCTCTCCTTCGCGGCGGCCGCCTCCCTCGACCCGCTCGCCGCCGTCGAGGGCGCACTGTCCGAGGTGCTCACCTACATCCCGCACCTGTCCCGCCAGACCATCGAACGCCGGGGCGAACTCGAAGCCATGGCCGACGACTTCCACCGGGTCAGGCACCTCAAGGACCACGCCCAGCTCTACGGCCTGCCGCGGATGGCCGAGCACGCCCGAAGCCACCTCGAACCGACGGCCGTCCGCTCCTTCGGCGAGGTCTACCGCGACTGGCAGGACGACGGGCGCCCGCGCACCGGAGATCTGCTCGACGACGTCCTGGCCGTCCGCGACGAGCTGACCGGGGCCGGCCACGACGTGATCGTCGTCGACCAGACCACCCCGGAACAGGAACGCATGGGGCTGCGCACGGTCAGCACCCTGGTGCCGGGGCTCCTGCCGATCGACTTCGGCTGGAACCGGCAGCGTGCCCTGCTGATGCCGCGGCTGCGCACCGCGCTGCGGCGCGGCGGCCACCGCGCGACGGATCTGACCGACGCCGAGATCCGCCGGGTCCCGCACCCGTTCCCCTGAGCACCGCGAACGCCCGGTACCCGTCGGGAGACGGGTACCGGGCGCGAGGGACCGCTGCTGACGCCGGATCAGGCGGAGCAGGAGGTGGTGCTGGTGGTGGAGCTGCACGTCGAGGTCGAGCTGGTGCTGGTGGAACCGGCGAGCACGACCTCGCTGGCGTCCGAGTAGTCGGAGATCTCGAAGGTCTCGGCCTCGAGCTCGAGGATCTCGTCGGCGAGGGTGCTCAGGTCCTTGTTCATGCGGTCTCCTCCGTTGGTGCCGTCGTCTCCGGCGGCCGCCTGCTGGGGTGTACGCCACTCATTCCACCGGGTGCCGCTGACCGTTCGGCACGCCTCGCGCACGCACATCGCTGGCACCCGACGCCAGCGCCCCGACAGCACCCCCTAACTCCCCTCCACAGGAGCCCTCATGGCCTCGCCCGCCCTCCCGCCCCACCCCGTCCTGAGCAGGGCGGGAGAGGTCCTGCGCCCCGCCCTCACCCTCTACCTGGACGTGCACCGCCACCCCGAGCCGTCCGGCCGGGAGAGCCGTACCGCCGCTCTGCTCGCCGAACGGCTCGCCGCCTCCGGCTGCGACGTGACCCGCGACGTGGGCGGCCACGGCGTGGTCGGCGTCCTGCGCAACGGCGAGGGCCCCCACGTGTACCTGCGCGCCGAACTCGACGCCCTGCCGATGGACGAGCGCACCGGCCTCGCCTACGCCAGCGCCAACGGCTCCATGCACGCCTGCGGCCACGACCTCCATCTCGCGGCGGCGGCCGGCACGGTGGACCTCCTCTCCCGTACCGCCGACCGGTGGCGGGGCACCGCCGTGGTCGTCGGACAGCCCGCCGAGGAGACCCTGACCGGGGCCCGGGCCATGCTGGCGGACGGCCTGTACGAGCGGTTCGGCAGGCCGGACGTGGTCCTCGCCCAGCACGCGGCCCCGCTCCCGTCCGGAATGATCGCGCACGGCACCGGCCACGGCCCGGTGGCGGCCGCGAGCGTCGCGCTGACCGCCGTCCTGCACGGCCGCGGCGGCCACGCAGCCACCCCGCACCTGACCGTCGACCCCGTGGTGACGGCGGCGGCCGTCGTCACCCGCCTCCAGACCGTGGTCGCCCGCGAGACCGCACCCGGTGACCGGCTCACCCTGACCGTCGGCACGCTGCGCGCGGGCACCGCGGTCAACGTGGTGCCGGACACGGCCGAGCTGGGCATCGGCATCCGTGCGGCCGACGACGCGGCACTGGACCGCGCCCTCGCGGCGGTGGAGCGGATCGTACGGGCCGAGTGCGCCGCCTCCGCCTGCCCCCGCGACCCGGAGCTGACGGTGCTCTCCCGCTCGCCCGCCCTGTGGTGCCACCCCGAAGCGACCCGGACCGTCCGCGCCGCCCACACCGCCCTGTACGGCCCCGAACGGGTCGGTGACTGGCCACCGTCGATGGCGGCCGAGGACTTCCCGCTCTTCGGCGACGCGGGGGCGGGGATCCACGCCGAAGCGGGCATCCCGCTCGTCTACTGGATGATCGGGGTCATGGGCCCGAAGCAGTGGGCCGAGGCGGCGGCCGGCCTCCCCCCGAACCACTCGCCCCACTTCGCCCCGGACATCCGTACCGCACTCCCGCCCGCGATCACCGCCCTGACCGCCGCCGCCCTCACCCGCCTCGGCGGAACCGCCGAGGCGGAGGCGATGGCGCCCGAGGGCGGGTGAGGGCGGTCCCGTCGCCCAGCCGGCAGCGGTGCCGCGATCCGGCTCCACGCCACGGACGTCCAGGCCATCCACGATGCTCTCGCCGCCGACGGCCACACGATCGTCTCCGCGCCGATCGACGGCCCCTTCGGCCGGACATTCACCTTCGCCGACCCCGACGGGTACCAGGTCACTCTCCACGACCGCGCCTGACGGGCCACGCGCCAACCGTCGAACGCTGCTTTACTCGGCCGGGGAGATTCGGCGGCGCGGCCGACGAAGCCGGACGGACCGAGGAGAAGGCGCACCCATGGATATCGAAGCCCTCCGCCACGACACCCCTGGGACCGTCGGGCGGGTGCACCTCAACAACGCCGGGGCAGGCCTGATGTCCCGGCAGACGCTGCACGCGGTGACCGCGCACCTGGAGCTCGAGGCGGCCATCGGCGCTTACGAGGCGGCGGACCGGGAGCAGGAGCGGATCGACGCGACGTACGGGCACATCGCGGAGCTGGTCGGCGGGCGGGCCGACGAGGTGGCGCTCTTCGACAACTCCACCCACGCCTGGCACGCCGCGTTCCACTCCCTCGCCCTCCGCCCCGGCGACCGCATCCTGACGGGACGCGCCGAGTACGGCAGCAACGTCCTGGCCTACCTCCAGATCGCCCGGCGCACCGGCGCCGAGGTCGTCGTGGTCCCGGACGACGCCTCGGGCCGGCTGGACACCACCGCACTGGCCGCCCTCATCGACGAGCGCACCGCCCTGGTCGGCGTCAGCCACGTCCCCACGAGCGGGGGCCTCATCAACCCGGTCGCCGAGATCGGCCGGATCACCCGGGCCGCCGGCGTGCCCTTCCTCCTGGACGCCACCCAGTCCGTCGGCCAGTTCCCCGTCGACGTACGCGAGATCGGCTGCGACATGCTCACCGCCACCGGCCGCAAATTCCTGCGCGGGCCGCGGGGGACCGGGTTCCTGTGGGTCCGCAACGACATGCTGGACCGCCTCGAACCGTTCGTCGTGGAGATCGAGTCCGCGAACTGGGACGGCGGACGCGGCTTCACCTGGCAGCCGGGAGCACGGCGTTTCGCCACCTGGGAGATGGCGTACTCCAACGTCCTGGGGCTCGACTCGGCCGTGCGCCAGGCCCTCGACCTCGGCATGGACCGGATCGGCGAGCGCGCCCTCGCACTCGGCGACCACCTGCGCAGTCAACTGGACGCCCTGCCCGGTGTCACCACGCACGACCAGGGGACCGAGAGGTGCGCCATCGTGACGGCGAAGGTCGACGGCGTCCCGACCGCGGACCTCGCCGCCGCGTTGGTCCGGCGGCACGTCAACGTGAGCGCGACCGTCGCCGCGCACACGCAGTTCGACTCGGAGGTCCGCGACGTGCACCCGCTGGTACGGCTCTCCCCGCACTACTACAACACCGAGGCGGAGCTCGACCGCGCCGTCGAGGTCATCGCGGCACTCGCCCGCTGAGACCCGGCGGAGCCACTCAGACGCGCGAGTCCGCCGCCAGCACGGTGAAGGCGGACCACGCGCCGGGGGAGACCGCGAAGGGAGGCTTGCGCGTGTCCTTCGAGTCGCGGACGAGCACGGCTTCGGCGCCGATGGCGACCTCGACGCAGTTGTCACCGCCGGTACCGCTGTAGCTGCTCCTGAACCAGGCGAGTCCAGAGGTGGTCATAGCGCTCCTCGCAGTTGCTCAAGCAGGCAGACGGACGCCTCGGAGCTGAGGGCCTGCGATCGCATCTTGCCATAGCGCTGAAGCATCGAACTGACCTGCCGACCCTGCGTGGTGAGCGCACTCGTGTCGTGGCTCTCGGTGTACCCGATCCACTGGTGTGCGGGGGTCTCGCCCAGGTACATCGAGCCGTCCAGCCCGGCGTGGGCCGTCTGTCGCAACGGCATGAGCTGAATCTCCACGTTGCGTAGGCGTCCCATCGCCAGCATGTAGTCGATGAGGGACCGGGTGACGTCCGGGCCGCCCGTTTCCCTCTGCAGCAGGGCCTGTTCGACGATGAACCCGAAGGCGGTGTTCCCCTTGTCGGTGAGGAGTCGCTGACGTTCCATCCGTGCGGCTACCTGGGTTTCGAGTTGCTCGTCCGTCAAAGGCGGCAGACGACTGCTGAACACGGCGCGGATGTACGGCTCCGGCTGCAACAGACCTGGCACCACGCGGCATTCATATGCGTAGAGCGTGATCGCCTCCTCCTCGATCGCGGCCCACTGGAGGAACCAGGACGCCAGCCCCGCCTTCCGCGTCAGGCTCCCCGCCGCCGCCACCAGCACCCGGGCCGCCGTCGCTCCCAGCACCTCTTCCGAGCGGTCCAGCAGATCCCGCGGAGGGAACCGCTTGCCCTGCTCGATCTTGGCGATGTACGCCACCGAATACCGCACCAGCGGAGCGAACTGCTCCTGGGTGAGACGGGCTTCGTCGCGCAGGGCCTTGAGCACGGCCCCGAACGTCCTGAGACTGTCCGACAACTCCGGCTCACCGCATGGTCCGCCGCCCCCACCGGTGTCCGTCGCCATCGCAGCCGCCTCTCCCTGTGCCGTACCCGTTCCGTGCCGTGTGCGTCGTCCGCGCTGCGCCACGACCCGACCGGACCATGGTCACGTACGGTGACGTACCGGGTCCAGTGCGTGCACCAGTACAAGACGTTCTGTATGGGTGCCGTGCCTGCCGCCGGGCCCTTCGCCCCCCGCAGGGTGAGTCGCATGTCTCGTATCCCGCAGTCGACCGGCGCCCCGGTGCGCACCTTCGAGCAGCGCTTCTCCGCCACCCGGCGCGGAGCACGCCTCGCGCGCCTGCTGGCGGCGCTCCAGCTCGATGACTGGGGGCACCCCCGGGGTGCGGCCGTCCACGACGCCGTCACCCTCGTGGTGGCCGAGCTCGCCGCGAACGCGGTGCTGCACGGGCGCGTACCCGGCCGGGACTTCGCCCTTCTTCTGGCACGCGACGACGCCCGGGGCGTGATCCGGATCGAGGTGTCCGACACCCACCCCGCCCGGCCGGTCGGCGTCGTGCCGGCCCTCGGCGGGGACCACGGTCACGGACTGGTCCTCGTCGAGGCGCTCACCGTCGGCTGGGGTGTCCGCGAGCGCGTCGGCCCGGGCAAGACGGTCTGGGCGGAGTGCCGGGCGCGTGAGCGGAGGCAGTCACGGGCCTCCGCTCACACAGGGGTCTGATCCCGTCGGCTCGTGAGGACGACGAGCTGCCGGGTCGCGCGGGTCATCGCGACATAGCGGTCGACCGCCCCTTCGACGCCCGAGCCGAACCTCTCCGGGTCCACGAGCACGACGAGGTCGAACTCGAGCCCCTTCGACAGCCCAGGGGTGAGCGACCGGACGCGGGGCGTCGGCCGGAACGCGGGGTCGCCGATGACGCAGGCGATCCCGTCGTCGTGCGTGGCGAGCCAGGCGTCGAGGACCTGGCGCAGATCCGACGCCGGCCCGTGGACCACGGGTACTCCGCTGCTGCGGACGGAGGCGGGCACGTTGGCGTCCGGGAGCACGGCCCGGATGACCGGCTCGGCCTCGGCCATGATCTCCTGCGGCGTCCGGTAGTTGATGCTCAGGGACGTCAGCCTGATCCGGTCCAGCCCGACCCGTTCCAGCCGCTCCTGCCACGACTCCGTGAACCCGTGCCTGGCCTGGGCGCGGTCCCCGACGACGGTGAAGCTCCGGGACGGGCACCGGAGCAGCAGCATCTGCCACTCCGCGTCGGTCAGCTCCTGAGCCTCGTCCACGACGATGTGGGCGAACGGTCCGGCGAGCAGGTCCGGTTCGCCACCGGCCGGTGCGCTCGCCTCGATCAGGGTGTCCTGAAGGTCCCGTCCGCGCAGCATCCCCACCGCGCCCTCGCTCTCGTCGATCACGGTGTTCTGGAGCAGGCTGTCGATGGCGTCGGCCCTGCGCGCGCGTTCCGCGGCGACGGCCGCCTCGTTGCGGCGCCTGCGTCGCGATGCCTCGGGGTCGCCCACCCGCTGCCGTGCCGCGTCCAGGATCGGCAGATCGGACACCGTCCATGCCTGGGCGTCCTCGCGCTGCAGGCGCCGGACGTCGTCGGGACCGAGCCAGGGGGCGCACTTGCGCAGGTAGGCGGGCACCGACCACAGGTCTCCGACGAGGTCGGCCGCTTCGAGCAGCGGCCACGCGCGGTCGAAGGCCGTGAGCAGCTCGCTGTTCCGCCGGAGCGACCTGCGGATCAGGTCGGCCGGGCCGTCGCCGTCGTACTTGTCCATCAGGAGCGTGAGCAGCTCCTCCCAGACCTGGTCACGTGCCTCGTTGTGCGGAGTGCCGGGGCCCGCCGAATCGAACGCCACAGCCCAGTCGTCGGCGCTCAGCCGGAGGTCGGACCACTGGGTCGTGACCGTCATCCCCTCGGCGGGCGGCTGCTCGTAGAACCCGACGGCCGCCTCGACCGCCCCGACCAGGTCCGCGGACGACTTGAGACGTGCCACGTCCGGATCGGTCTCCGCCGCTGCCGACGCCCCCTCGGCGACGAGGTCCCGCAGGGTGCAGGTCTGTACGCCCTCCTCGCCGAGGCTGGGGAGGACATCGGCGACATAGCCCAGGTAGGGCTGGTGCGGACCGACGACCAGGACGCCGCCCCGGCGATGGCCGAGGCGCGGGTCGGAGTAGAGGAGGTAGGCCGAGCGGTGCAGGGCGACGACGGTCTTGCCCGTACCCGGACCGCCGTCGACGACGAGCGCGCCCCGGGAGCCGGCCCGGATGATGGCGTCCTGGTCGGCCTGGATGGTGCCGAGTACGTCCCGCATCCGCGGCGAGCGGTGGCCGCCGAGGCTCGCGATGAAGGCGGACTGGTCGTCGAGCGCGGCATGGCCCGCGAAGCCGTCCGAGGTGAACACCTCGTCCCAGTAGTCGCCGATCCGGCCGCGGGTCCAGCGGTATCTGCGACGGCTCGCCAGCCCCATCGGGTTGCCGTGGGTGGCCCCGAAGAACGGCTCGGCGGCGGGGGAGCGCCAGTCGAGCAGCAGCCGGCGGCCCGTGCTGTCCGTGAGGCCGAGCCGTCCGACGTACACGGGGTCGGGGTCGTCCGTGCCGACCATGTGCCCGAGGCACAGGTCCAGGCCGAAGCGGCGCAGTGCACGCAGCCGGGTGGTCAGGCGGTGGACCTCCATGTCCCGGTCCATCGCCTGCCGGCCGATGCCGCCGGGCGCCCTGCGCTCGGCGTCGAGACGATCGGTCAGTTCGGCGATCGACTGATCCAGGCACTCCGCGATGGCCGCGAAGTGCTGCTCGTCGGCGGCGATCAGCGTCGGGTCGGCCTTCGGGGCGAGGCGGTCGGGAAGGTCGAACGCGCTGGTGGTCAGGGGGCTCACGTCGTTGGCTCCGATCTGGGTCGCTCGACACCGTTGCGCGCGGCAAGGCGTGGGGACCGGCGTAACGAATCAGGTGGCCCGGCAGGCGACGCCCGCCCGGGTCCGGGTTCTCGTGTTCGGGCGCCCGGCCGGACGTTCCGGCAGGTGCGCGGGGAAGCCGGTGGCCTCGCTCAGCCGACCGCGTTGAACAGCGGCTTCTCGGCCACCGCCGCCCCGTCGGTGCGGATCGCACCGGCCACGGCGGTGGCCCGTGCGCGGACACCGGGGGTCGGAGCGGCCCCGAGGGCGGCCGGCAGGGAGGCGGTGGCCGGAACCGGGCCGTCGTGCGCCGTGCCGATGCCCGGACCGGCCACCCGGCCCGCCCCGTACGGCTGGTCAGCCGGCTGGGGCACCACCACCAGGGGCACACCGACACCGGCCGGCCGCTGCGCGGACTCCTCGTCCGGCGGCGCGCACACCCGTACCTCGGCGCCGAGTGCCCGAAGCCGCACGGCGAGCGCCACCAGTGGCTCGACGTCACCCCGCGACCCGTATGCAGACAGAAGCGCACGCATCTTTCGGATCCCCCATTTCGGCACAGCTTCCGGCCCAGGGCGACGATTCTGCGGCACGAAGGGGGCCTTGCCGCAAGGCCCCCCATGCGCTATACGTTGAGAGTGGAAAGGAGTGGGTACTCCTCTTTTCCCTCCTCCCTCCCCTCCCGCCCCCGGGCTGACCACCCGCCGCTCCCCGGGTCCTCGGGGCCGGCCCGTGGCCCACCACTGAGAGACCATCTCATTTGGCGAGTCTGCGGTAGCAGATGAAGGTGCAGGCGATGCTGGTGAAGGCCAGGAAATGGTCGCCGCCGGCGGAGCAGGTGGGCACGACAGCGGCGCGTCCGGGTTCCGGCCGCGCCGCTGTCGAGCTGTGGTCAGCCTTCGGGGAGCCCCCGGGTCAGTGGAGCTTGTTGACGGCGGTCTTCGTGGTGGTGCGGAAGGCGGTCAGCGGGGCGTCCTCGAGGTCGCCCATCTGGCCCCAGCGGACGAGGGTGACGGTGCGGCCGTCGCGGCCGACGGAGAACAGGTGGATGTCGGAGATGCCGATCTGCGGGTCGGCGGTGTCCAGGCTGTAGACCCAGGCGCCCTCCTCGACGGCGAGCTTGCCGTGGGAGGCGCTGACGGCCTGCAGGCCCGGGTTCTGCTGCTCCAGCAGGGGGCCGCAGCCGGCGAGGGCCCCGCGGAGGGTGTCGACCAGCTTCACGGCGTCGGCCTCGGTACGGGCGACGGTGGTGACTTGGACGCCGTTGGTGTCGAGCTCGGTGCTGAACTCGCGGTAGCGGGTGTTCTGCGCCGGGATCTTGTACGGGGCGCAGAGGACGCCGCCGTTCTCCGGGACGCCGGTGAAGACCTGGGTGGCGGTCCACGGCGTCGACGACGGCGGCATCTGGGAGGCGGCGAGGAAGGCGGGCTGGGCAGCGGCCTGCGCCGGGGCTGTGGCGAGGGCCGCGAGGCCCAGTGCGGCAGCGGCTGCGGTGGCGAGTGCGGTGCGGAGCTTGTTCATGGCGGTGGATCCCCCGTCGGGTCGTTCGTTCGGTCAGTGCTCAACCAGCGTGGGGCCGGCGCCCGCCGGCTGCAACGATCACGCGCCCACCAGCCGTCCCGGAACCATTCCACCCCCGCTGACGTGCAAGGACCTGAAGGATGGGACGCAGGGTCGAGGGGGATGGAATGCCGAAGGACGCCGCCGTCGAGGAGTTCGCGGGGCTCGTGCGCGCGCTGAAGGCGCGGGACGGGAGGAGTTACGAGGCGCTGGGCCGGCGGCTGAGCGTCAGCGCGTCCACCCTCCACCGCTACTGCTCGGGCGCGACCGTCCCGGAGGAGTTCGCCGTGGTCGACCGCCTCGCCCTGCTGTGCGGGGCGGACGAAAAGGAACGGCGGGCCCTGGAGGCGGCCTGGACGGAGGCGGACCGCGCCCGCCGCCGAGCGGCCTCGCCCGCGCCCATGCCTGTGCCAGCCGCGCCGGAATCGAACCCGGAACCGTCCGCGCCGGAACCGGGCCCCGGCCCCGCCCCGGACGGATCCGCGCCGGACCCGTCCGCCGCGGATCCGTCCGCGCCGGAGGCGCCCCGCGCCCGCCCCCGTCGTGGCGCCCCCGCTCCCCTCCTCGTCGCCGCCGCCGTCGCCCTCGTCGTGCTCGCCCTCGCCGCCGCCCTGCTCGGCCACCCCACCCGTACGGCTTCCGCCCCCGCTCCCGCTTCCACCGCTCCGGGGCGGACCGCGGCCCCCCTCCCCTTCACCTGGAGCATCGGTTCCCAGCTCTGGGAGGGCGGCTGCGGGCACACCTACCTCGTGAACCGGGCCCCCCGCGCGGTCGCCCCGCCGCCGGTCGCGGCCGACTCCGGTGCGTGGGCCGGGACGCACGGTGCCGTGCACGGCGGGGAGGCGCTGGTGCGGATCACGGTCCAGGGCCGGTCGCCGTCCGACGCCGTCGTCCTCCATGCCCTGCACGTGCGCGTGGTCGACCGCGCCGCGCCGCTGCCGTGGAACGCGTACCGGATGGACAACGGCTGTGGCGGCGCCGTCACCCCGCGCCACTTCACCGTGGACCTCGACCGGCCGCGCCCGCTCGCGAGGCCCGTCGACGGCCTTGACGCCTCCGGCGCCGAGGTCCGGAAGATCCCGGCCGTCTCCTTCCCGTACAAGGTCACCTCCTCCGACCCCGAGGAGCTGCTGGTCTCCGCGCGGACAGCGGGCTGCGACTGCCGCTGGTACCTGGAGCTGGAGTGGAGCGCCGGGGGCCGTACGGGGACGGTGCGGATCACGGACGGCGGGAAGCCGTTCCGCACGAGCGGGACCAGGGGGAGGCCGGCATACGTGCACGACTCCGCCGAAGGGCGCTGGATCACAGACTCGGACTCTGGACAGACCGGGTGACCGATGAGTAACTTCGAACGGGAAGGCCGTTGCCAAGGGCACCGACCTGGAGAACTACGCAAGCACCGACGCGCTGTCGAAGTTCCGTTCGGATCTGGCCCACATGAAGGAACAGCGCACCGTGATCCGGGGCGAGCTCGGACACGACGCGAAGGTGACCTCGCTCGACGCGGTCGCGAAGCTGCCGACCGCGACGATTGAGGACTGCGTCGACCTGTCGAAGTGGCAGACCATCGACACCCGCACGAACAAGGTCCTTCCCCTCCCGATGAACCAGCCGCGCCGCTACGTCGCGACGGCGACGGCGGAGAAGTGGCCGAACGGCTGGATGGTGACGGACTGCGTACCGGACCGGGCACGCACGTGCCGAGCGAAACCGTCACCGGCCGGCTCGTGCGGAAGGCCGTTGCTCCCGAGGACGAGCTGCTCCAGCTCGTCAGGCCGACCGCAGCTCGAACCAGTCGAACGCGGCGCTGCCGTGGGTGGCGTACATACCGATGACGCGGCCGGTGAAGCCCCCGGCGACCTCCGTGGTGAGGTAGCGGCCGTCCAGTTCGGCGAGGAGCTCGAATGCGCCGTCGGCCGTCTCGTATCCCAGGCGCAGGGTGTCGGGTGCGCCGACGCGCAGGCCGGGCGGGGCCGCGGGCTCCGGGGGCGTGCCGCGGACCGTGACCGTGGGCGGCAGGACATCGGTGGTGCCGATGTCGATCCGCAGGGTCACCGGGCCGGCGGGCACGCTCCGTTCGGCGACGGTCTGGCACAGCGGGCCGATCCGGGCCACGGCACGGACCACGCCGTCGGCCCGCTCCACCTGGTAGTGGTGGGCGTCGTCGAGCCGCACCGCGAGTCCGGCCCGGCCGCCCTCCCCGACGTCTGCCGACGTGCGTGCGCTGCAGTCGGGATCGCGCTGGCGCCGTCCCACGAAGAGCGAACCGGGCTGGTCGAGGCTGTCCTTGACGGCGTGCAGCACCAGGTGGTCCGGCCGCTCGTCCAGGCGGACGGCACCGGGGTCCTGCCGTCTGGCCGTCACCCAGCAGGGTGCGAGCGTGCCGGAGTCGAAGTCGTCCCGGTCCGGTTCCTGCGGCCAGGGGTGGGGCGTCAGCGCCGGAGCGGGTGCGCGCAGTTCCAGCGGGCCCGGCAGCGGCCACTCGTCCTCCCAGCGCACGGGCGCCAGGAACGTCTCCCGGCCCATGCCGTGGAACTTCGGTGTGTCCCCGCGGGGCCGGGTGCCGAGCAGCACCATCCACCACGTGCCGTCGTGCGCCTGCACCAGGTCGCCGTGGCCGGTGTTCTGCACGGGGTGGCCGGTACTCCGGTGGGACAGCACGGGGTTGTCGGGGTGCGGTTCGAACGGCCCCGGCAGGGTGCGGGACCGGGCCACCGACATGGCGTGCCCGCGCTCCGTGCCGCCTTCCGACAGCAGCAGGTACCACCAGTCGCCGACCCGGTACAGGTGCGGCCCCTCGGGATACTGCAGCCCGCTTCCCGACCACATCGCCACGGGCTCGCCCAGCAGTTCGCCCGTCTTCGGCTCGATCCGCACTCCGCGGATCCCGCCGGAGGAGAACACGCACCAGCAGGTGCCGTCCTCGTCCCACGCCAGGTCGGGGTCGATGCCCGGGATGCCGACGGGCACCGGGTCCGACCACGGCCCCGCTGGGTCCTCCGCGGTCACGAGGACGGTGTCCGCCCCGCCGACGACGGTCGTGATCATCCAGAACAGGCCGTCGTGGTACCGGAGCGTGGGCGCGTACACACCGTCCGAGGATGAGGCGGAGGTGGGCAGGTCCAGCTGCGAGGGCCGGTCCAGCGCGTGCCCGATCAGCTTCCAGTGCACCAGGTCGCGGCTGTGCCACAGCGGCACTCCGGGGACGTACTCGAAGCTGGACGTCGCCACGTAGTAGTCGTCGCCGGCGCGGCAGATGCTCGGGTCCGGGCTGAAGCCGGGTATCACGGGATTGTCGAAGAACGTCATGTCCGTCCTCAGGGATGTGACCGGCCGCGGGGGCCGGCGACGGCCGCTGCCCAGGGGCGGAAACCGGCCGTCCGGGCTTGATCGTTGAAGCGCTTCGAAACTTCCAGGCGCGCGTAGGGATGTCAACGGTTTGGGCAGAAGTCGGCATGCGGTACCTTCACCGGCCCCAGAGGTCGCATCGATGGCCCGCCCCCAGTCGAAGCGCTTCGACGTCGCTGCGCTTCCCTCGCCGCTGGACGCGGTCGCGCCTCACCGGTCCACGCTCCGCGGCGGCGCTCGCCGATCGGGGCGGGGTTCCGGCGGACGGCACGCATCGCCGGGCCCCGGCGGACCGCCCTCCGGAGGGGTGACGGAGGATGGGCGGATCCCCTTCCGGATTCATGACAGCTGGAGTACGTGTGGCCGCCCACGCCCCTTCCCCGTTCTTCCGCCGCAGGCGCGTGGTGGCCCGAGTGGCGACGAGCCTGGCCCCGGCCCTCGTGGCAGGTGTGCTGGTGGGCTGTTCCACGGCGGGCGAGGCGTCCGGAGAGTCCGCGCCCCGGCAGCGGCCGGAGTCCACCGATGTGCTCCGGCCGGAGGCCGGGATGCCCTTCGACTACCAGATCGGCGAGGGCTACACGCCGCCCGACGGGGTGCGGGCGGTGTCCCGCGACCGCGAGGACGAGCCGGTCCCCGGCCTGTACAACGTCTGTTATGTCAACGCCTTCCAGACGCAGCCCGGTGCGCTGAAGTGGTGGCAGGACACCCACCCCGCCCTCCTGCTGCGGGACGGGGACGGGGAGCTGATCATCGACGAGGGCTGGGACGAAGTCCTCCTGGACACGTCGACGGCCGCCCTGCGCACCGAGCTCGCGGAGATCGTCGGCGACTGGATCGACGGCTGTGCGGAGAGCGGCTTCCAGGCGGTGGAGCCGGACAACCTCGATTCCTTCGAACGCTCCCGGGGCAGGCTGACGGCCGAGCACAATGCCGCGTTCGCCACCACACTGGCCGACCGGGCACACGATGACGGACTGGCCATCGGGCAGAAGAACACCACCGACCTGCTCGACCGGCACGAGGCGATCGGCTTCGATTTCGCGGTGGCGGAGGAGTGCGCGCAGTTCGACGAGTGCGACGCGTACGCCGACGCCTACGACGACCGTGTCTTCGCGGTCGAGTACGAGGGCGAGGGCGACGTGGGCTTCGACGAGAGCTGTTCCACCTGGGGCGACAGGATCTCCCTCGTGCTGCGGGACCTCGCAGTGCTCCCCGCGGGCGAGAAGGGCCACGTCTTCCGGACGTGCTGAGCTCCGGGAGCCGGACGCCCGGGGTTCCTCCTGCTGTCAGTGGGCCCGCGTACGGTCTGCCCATGGTTGATCAGAGGCTCACCGTGGCACCGATGGACGACTTCGCGACCTGGGAGCCGGTGCTGCGGCTCCTGCTGGCCGAACAGCCGCAGACGCACGGTGCCCGGCCCCGCCGGGTGGCGGGACGTATCGGTCGGGGCGGTTGGAGTCTCGCTCTGACGCGACGGGTGCCGCCGCCCGGCCGAGCCGCTCAGATGGAGGACGTGCAGGAGGAGTTCGACGCGGTGGAACGGGTGCAGAGCGCGCTCGCGGACGCCGGGGTCGACGACGTCTCGTTCACGGCACGGATCCAGCCGGACGGGAGGACCGAGTTGCGCCTGCTGGGGCCCAGTTTTGCCGTGGAACCGGGCATCGGCACCCCGCACCCGGGGGCGCTCATCCTGGTCGACGGTGCCCTGCCCGAGCCCTGGCGCCGCCTCCCCGAGCCGGTACGCGGGGCGGCGCGCGCTCCCTCGGCGGACCTGGAGGTGCTGGAGCGGACGCTGCGGGAGCGGTTGCCGCACGCCGTCGGCGCCACGGAGGAGGAGATCGCCGCCGCCGAGGCACGCCTCGGCGTCGCGCTGCCCGACGAGCTCAAGGCGCTCTACCGGGTGACGCGGGCACGCTGGGAGGATCTGGGCGAAGACCACGAGGCAGCGGAACGCCAGTGCGTCGCGGTCGGCTGCGAGCTCTTCGACCTCGACAGCCTGTACATCGCCGACGCGTCGTCCCGCCACTGTCGCTGGGAGTTCGCGGCAATGGAAGCGGTCGACACCCCGCCCGACGCCAGGGTGCAAGGCCTCGTCGGCTCACCCGGCTGGATCGCCTTCGGTGACAACGGCGGCGGAGACCGGTTGGCCGTCGATCTGACACCCGGCCCCCGCGGGCACACGGGACAGGTCATCATGCTCTCCCACGAGGAGAGCGTCGGCGCGGAACTCATCGCCGACTCCCTGACCGACATGGTGCTGGGCCGGCCCTGCGCGGAGCGCGGCGGACCGCGGGGGCAGCGGCCGCCCCTCGTGGCCCGGGTCAACATCGCGAGTCTGAAGAGCGTCCGGGCCGCTGCCCACGACGGCCTGGAAGTCCTGTCCATCGGGGTCTGGGACGGTCCGCCGTTCAGCCTCGCCCCCGTGACCGGGCTGCCCCGCCTGCGCACCCTCACCGCCTACCCCGGCACGCTGGCCGACCCCCTGGAGATCACGCAGCTCACCGGACTGGAGTTCCTGCAGCTCGGCCCGGAGGAGTGGCGGGTCCTCCTGGACGCCGGAGCCGTACCGCGCAGCCTGTCGGCCGCAGCCGTCGTGGTGCACGGCGACCGGGACCCCTTGCCCGTCGTGGCACTCGTGAACGAGATCCTGGCCCTCTGGGACCGGCCCCGGATCATCCAGACCGTTCTCGAAGGCCACCTCGCACCTCCGGTGTAGCCGGCGGGGCGGGCGAAGCGTCGCACCGGACGCACCCGCACCGGCCCCCGACGACCGGTCGCGGGCGCCCGTTCGGCCCCGGACCGGGCCCCGGCGTGCGGCCGGAAGGCGTCCGCGACGGACAGCAGGTGAGGCAACCGCTACCGCACCTCGTCGTCCGGCACCGGTGCCGCGAGGCCCACGTGGGCCGCCAGGAACGCCAGGCACTCGGCCTGCAGCGCCACCACGCGGGAGGCGGCCCTGTCGCCGTGGCCCACGCCGCGCTCCAGGCGCAGCAGGACCGGTCCGGGGCCGGACGAGGCGTGCTGCAGGGCGGCGCACATCTTCCGGGCGTGCAGCGGGTCCGTCCTGGTGTCGCCGTCCGAGGCGGTCAGCAGCACCGCCGGGTACGCGGTGCCCGGGGTGACGCGGTGATAGGGGGAGTAGCCGAGGAGCGTCCGCAGCCGTGCGGGATCCCGTGCGCTGCCGTACTCGGGCACCCAGCTGGGTCCGAGTCCGGAGAGTTCGTAGCGGACCATGTCCAGGAGCGGGGACATGCACACGACGGCGGCGTACTTCTCAGGGTGCTGGGTGAGGGCCGCGCCGACCAGCAGTCCGCCGTTGGACCCGCCCATGATCGCGATCCGGCCGTCGGCCCACCCCGCCGAGACCAGATGGTCGGTGGCGGCGTCGAAGTCGTCGAAGGTGTTCTGCTTGTGCTCCCCGCTCCCGGCCCGGTGCCATTGTTCGCCCTCCTCACCGCCGCCGCGCAGCCCCGCCCAGGCGAACACCCCGCCCGCCCTGACCCAGGCCAGCACCTGGGCCCGGTAACGGGGCGACATCGTTCCGCCGAAGCCGCCGTACCCGGTGAGCAGCGTCGGGCGCGGGACATCCGGACGCCCCGTCGGGGAGATGACGAACATCCGCACCGTCGTGCCGTCCCCGGACGGGAAGTCGACCTGGCGGGTGACCGCTCCCCCCACCGTCCCGGCGTCCTGCGCACCGGGCTCCCAGGGCG
This sequence comes from Streptomyces clavifer, assembly GCF_036345975.1. Taxonomy (NCBI): domain Bacteria; kingdom Bacillati; phylum Actinomycetota; class Actinomycetes; order Kitasatosporales; family Streptomycetaceae; genus Streptomyces; species Streptomyces clavifer. Next base: position 5,921,137 of record NZ_CP107793.1, read on the forward strand.
TCACCCGGCACGTCCGCGCGTCGAAGTGCAGCACACGCGGCGGCGTGACGAAGTCGGTGTACGTGAACCACGCGTCGTGACTGCCGTGCGGCCCGGCCGAGAAGTCGCCGACCGCGCCCGTGCCGGGCAGCGGGACCGTGGCCAGCTGCCGGCCGTCGACCAGGTCGTGCACGGTCACCTCCGCCACCGTGCGGCGGGTCCAGGCGGCCAGGCCGAGGGGGTGCGGGAGCTCGGGGCCGGACAGGGCGACCAGATGGGTCAGGATCGCGTCGGGCCGTTCGGCGATCACCTCGCGCCAGGCACCGGGGCCCAGGTGGAGGTCGGCCGGCCGGCACGCGACGACGTGACCGCGCGGGGCACCGCGGTCGGTGCGCAGCCACACCGGGTCGTCCGGGCCGGTGCCGGGCACCGCGCACAGCCGGGTGACGGCCTCCCTGCCCTCCTGCACCGGGCGCAGCAACGGGCGGTCGAGGGGGGCCGCGGACAGGTCGGCCAGGTAGAGGTCGGTGCCGCGGCCGGTGCCGAGCGTGGCCGTGACACCGAGCCAGCGGCCGTCCGCGGTCACGGACACGCTGTAGAACTGGGTCCGGTCCCGGCCCTCGCCGAAGACCAGGGCGTCCGTGTCCGGCGCGGACCCGACCCGGTGCAGGTAGACGCGGCGGTGGTAGCGCCCCTCGCCGGGGTTCAGCCGCGGGTCCAGCTGCCTGACGTAGTAGAACGCCCCGCCCCCGGGCAGCCAGCCGATCGACGACTTCCGCATCCGGTCCACCGGCCCGTCGACGACCGTCCCGGTGGCCACGTCGATCACCCGGAGCAGCGAGTCCTCCGTGCCCCCCAGGGACACCTGGAAGGCCAGCAGGTCACCCTCCAGGGACGGTTGCCAGGCGTCGAGCACGGTGCGTCCGGACGGGTCGAGCGCGCTCGGGTCCAGCAGCACCCGCTCGGTGCCCTCCTCGCCCTCCTTCACCATCAGCACGGGATGTTCCCGGCCGCCGTCCTGCCGCAGCCGGAACACCCTGTCGCCGCGGACCTTGGGCGTCATCGCCGGTGCGATGTCGGCGAGCGCCGCCACTTCCGCCCGCCACCGCTCCAGACCCGGCAGAGCCGTCCGCCGCGCCTCGTAGAGGGCGTCCTGTTCCTCACCCCAGCGGCGTGCCTGTGTGGCCTCGGCGTCCTCGAGCCAGCGGTACGGATCGGGTACGGGCAGTCCGTGGATCTCCTCGACGAGGTCCTGCCGGACGGCGTCGGGGTACCGGTGCCGTGCCGGTCGGATGACGGAGGTCACTGGGCTCTCCCACGGGGTAGGGCGGGCTGCGGCCCGCTCGGTGCGGTGGCCGGCTCGGCGCCGGGTTCCTCGGGTGTCTCCGTACGGGGGAGGGCGGTCCAGGCGTAGACGCCGGACAGGACGACGATCAGTCCCGACATGGCGAAGATCGTGTCGACGGGGCCGAACCGCATCCCGGCCACCGAGCCACCGACGTCCCGCAGCACGGAGCTGGCGAGCCAGCCGGACAGGACGGCGGAGAGCATCGACGCCAGCTGTGTCACCGGATAGAACACCGAGACCACACGGCCCCGGTACTCGGCGGGCGCGGCGCCGAGCAGCAGCGGTGCCATCGCCGTGTTCAGCATCGTGAGCGGAACGGTGAAGACGAAGAGCATGACGACACCTCCGACGAGACCGGTCTGCCGGGAGTAGACGACCAGCAGGAGACCGCTCACCAGCAGGCCCGCCCAGGTGGTCCGGCGCGCCCCGATCCACTGCACCACACGCCCGGCGCACAGCGCGCCGGTGATGCCGCCCAGCCCCATGGCCGTACCGATGTAGCCGTAGAGGTGGGTGGGCATCTGGAGGTTGTCGGTCGCGAAGAAGACGTTGAGGGTGCTCAGGGCACCGGTCCCGAACTGGCCGATGACCGCGAGCACGATCAGCGCGACCAGGAACTTGCTGCGCCGGAAGAAGCGGAGGCCGGCCGTGAACTCCCCCAGCAGGCTGGCGGGCTGCCCGGCCTTCTTGCTGTCGGCCTGCTCGGGTGCGGCCTCGGGGCGGCCCGCCCCGATGGAGCGGATCACGACGTACGACACCGCGTACGACAGCGCGTTGAGGAGCAGCGCCCACTGGAGGCCGGCCGTGAAGAGCAGGGGGGCGGCGAGGGGAGGCCCGATGATCCAGGCCGTCTGGCCGGTGGCCTGGGCGATGCCGGCCGCCCGGGCGCGGTCGGCCTCCCCGGTCACCAGGTCGGCGATGACCGCGAAGCGCGCCGGTGTGAAGAACTGGGCGGACGCGTTGAGCAGCAGCACGGTCGCGTAGACGAGGGCCAGCCAGACCCCGATGGGAAGGGCGTGCATCGGCAGGAAGGACACGGCCGTCAGTACGGCGACCAGCGCGCCGCGGACCACCTCGGTGCGGAGCATCGTGCGGCGCTTGTCCCAGCGGTCGACGAACACACCCGCGAGCGGGCCGACGAACAGGACGGCGGCGCCCGTCGCCAGCAGGACCCCGCTGACCGCCATCGGCGCCCAGGTCTCGTCCTTCGCCAGCACGGTGGCCACCCACAGCACCAGGGTGGTGCTGAAGACGGCGTCCCCGATGGACGAGACCGCCTGCCCGAACCAGAGCCGGGTGTAGTCGCGGTTGATGAGTACCAGACGAGGTGTCATGACGGCCTTCCCGACGAGACGATCAGGGCCATCAGGGCGGTCACCAGGGTCGTGTGGTAGGCCCTGCGGAAGAACTCCCCGGCCGTATCCGATTCCCCGGCCCTGAGCGCGGCCGACCGGCCGGGTATCGAGCCGTCGGACAGCTGGGCCTTCGCCAGGCACTCCAAGGCCGCCACTCCCGAGGGTGTGCGCAGCGGATCGGTCCCCAGGATGAACTGGGTGAGGACGAGCTCCGCGGCCAGGTCCCACCGGTCGTGCGCGACGCTGTGGTCCAGCATGCGGCGGACGAGGTCCCCTGCGCGCGCCCCGGCTTCGTCCGTCAGACCGGGGTCGGTCCGGCCGAAGTCGCCGAGATAGAAGGCGGTGTGCGTCAGCGCGTACGCCTGCGGGGTCGTGAGCGGCCCCTCGTCGTCGGGCGCCGGAGGGTGGTCCGCGACGAGCGGGCTGAGCGGGACGAGCGCGGCGTACGGCTCGATGGTGTGGCGGACACCGGCCTTGTCCGCGTAGTGGCGGATCTCGATGCGCTGGTAGGCGGACTTCCCGCGCGGCGACAGGAAACCGGGGTCCACGCGTGCGAGCGCGGCCGACCGGCACGAGGTGCCGTCGGCCCCGTCGGGTGCGAGTGCCGCGCAGATCAGCCCGTACGTGGCGGCGTGCCCGGGGTGGGCGTCGAAGAGCTCCGGGAAGTCCGGACGCCGCGAGAGCGTGCGGACGAGGGCCGTCGCCCCGGCCGTCCGCCCGGGGCCGCCGTCCAGGCGCGACGCGCAGTGGCACAGCAGCGCCAGTTCCAGTGCGGCCTTCGCCTTCGTGTGCGTCGCCGACGGGGCGCTCGACGAGTACGGGTCGAAGTGGTCCAGGCTCCCGCCCAGCCAGTCGAGCGCGCCGTCGGAGAGCTGGTCGAGAGTGGAGGGCATGGCTACAGGCGCCCCGTCTCGTCCAGATGGTCGAGCAGTGCCGTGTCGACGCTGTCACGGAACTCCGCGAGGGACCGCGCGTCCTCGTCGTAGCGGTAGAGGTCCTCGCAGGCGATCCAGCGGTCGTCGGCCTTCGCGCCGGACACGTATCCGTCGGCGACCGTGCCGACCTCCCAGTCGGACTTGCCGGCGGTCTCCCAGCAGCTGGACAGGGTGCCGTCCGCGCTCACCACCGCGCCGTAGCGTCCGCCGGTGTGACCGCAGGTGGTGCAGGGCCGGTGGGAGCCCGGGCGGGTGACGGTGAAGCCGAGGTCGAGCGCCCGGCGCTGCCAGCGGATGAAGGCCGCCGAAAGCTCGCCGGTGTGCAGGTCGTTGGCGTATCCGATGCCGACGTCGCCGACCCGGGCGAAGTACAGGGTGCACCGGGCGGGGTCGAGCGCGTCCGAGAGGCGGCCGATCAGGTCGTCGATCCCGCGGATGTTCTCCTGGGAGACGTTGACCCGCAGGGTCCACCGTATCGGCGCGGCCTCGGAGGCCCGGACGATGTTGCGGACGATCGTGTCGAAGGTCCCGCTGCCGTCCGCCCTGCCGATCCGGATCCGGTCGTGGTCGGAGCGGTCGCCGTCGAACGTGACCTGGACGGAGTCGAGGCCGAGGTCGGCGAGCTGCCCTGCCAGCCGCGGGGTGAGCAGCGTGGCGTTGGAGATCATCCAGGCCGACGACTGCCCGATGTCCGCGGCCCGCTCCAGCAGTTCCAGGCAGCCGCGCGGGTTGAGCAGCGGCTCTCCGCCGAAGAGGAGGATGCGCAGCTTCTCCAGACCGACGGCGGCCATCTGCCGTTCGGTGAACGCGAGGACCGAGGTGATCGTCTGCGAGGTGAGGCGGGTCTGGGCGATCCGGGGCGGGCGGCCGCCGCCCGCCGGGTCCTGGGCGGTGTTCTGGAAGCAGTATCCGCAGCCCAGGTTGCAGTGGGTGCTGGTGAGGACGGTCAGCGCGTAGGCGCGGGCCGGCCTGGTGGTGAACATGCCGCGCTCGCGCAGCCAGAGTTCCGTCTCGGGCAGCAGCGCACCGTCCGCGGTGACGTGCCGGCCGCCGAGGCGGACGATCCCGCCCGGGCCGAGGAACCACCAGTTCCGCTTGCCTCGCAGCAGGCGCTCGCCCCCGACACGGGTGGCTTGGTCCAGGCTCATCGCGTACCTCCTGCTGCTGCTGAGGCGCCCGCTGCCGGGAGCCACGTGGACCGGCCGCCGGTGACGATCAGCATCGCCAGCGCCGTACCGAGGGTCGCCTGGTAGGCACGACGGAAGAACGTCACGGGTGTCGCGTTCGCCGCGGCCTGTTCGGTGACGGACTTCCCGGGTATCGCACCGTCGGACGACAGTGCCCGTGCCAGCAGCCGGATGCCGGCCGCCCCCGAGGACGTGCTCAGCGGATCCACGCCGAGGCAGTGCTGCGCGAGCACGAGCTTCGCGACGAGGTCCCATGCGCCCTGTCGCACGCAGTGCTCCGTGAGCCGGTCCACCACGTGGACCGCCCGCTCCAGGTCGCCCCCGGTCAGGCCGGGGTCCCGGAGGCCGAAATCGCTGAGGTAGAAGACGGTGTGCGTGACCTCGCAGACGTCCGGCTCCGCGACCCGCCGTGCGGCGGCCCGGGCCAGGAGGCTGGACGTGTACAGCTCCGGGTACGACGCCAACCGGTGCCCGGCGCCCGCGAGATCGGCGTAGAACCTGGTCTCCAGGTGGAGGTACGGCGACTTCCTGCGAGGCGACAGGAAGCCGTCGGCCTCCAGCCGGGCCAGCGCGACGCGGTGCGCGTCGGTCGCTGTGCCGGCCGGTGCCAGTGCCGCGTACATCAGCTGGAACTGACGCGCGTACCTGGGGTCGCCGGTGAGGAGACGGGGGAAGTCCGAGCGCAGCCAGGTGTGTTCCACCACCGTGGCCGGCCCCACGAGGGAGGGGTCCGTGGGCGCGAGCCTGCTCCAGTAGCGGCAGAGCAGCGCGAGCTGCAGCAGCGCCTTCACGTGCGGGGTCGCCGGGAGCTCGGCGTGGGCGGCCGGGGAGCCGAGGTAGTCCGCGTGACGCCCCACCCACTGCCGGGTGTCCGCGGACAGACGTTCCGCGGTCTCGTCAAGGCCGGCTGATCGCGTACCCATGGTCCTCCTCCTTCTTCGGTGTGGCGGAGGCCTGGGCCGTCCGCTCGACGATGTCGGCCGCGCGGGCCGCGCTCTCCATCGCGGCCAGCCGGCCGCCGAGGACACGGGCACGGGCCCGCAGACCCTGGTCCTCCCACGCCGACTCCAGCAGCGCCGACGGCCTCGCGGCCGGGGTGTCCGGCATGCGCGCGGCCACGCCCGCCCGCAGGCAGGCACCCGCCAGAAGCGGCTGCTCGGCGCCGTTGGGCGAGACCGCGAGGGCCCGGCCACGCAACAGCGCCGCCAGGACCGGGGCGGAGGTGCAGTTGGTCAGCACCAGCCCCGCCATGTCGATGAACGGACCCATCCACGGCTTCCGCACGAGGAGGACGTCGGCGTCCGGTGCGGGCCGCGGGTCCGTGGACCGGCCCTGCTCGACCACGGCCTGGTACCGGCCGCCGGTGAAAGCGGCGTTGAGCCGGGGCCAGAGGCTGCCGCCCCCGAAGAAGCGGCCCAGGTGTACGTACACGACGGGTTTGCCGGTCCGGTCCAGCTGTTCCCGGACCGCCTCGACCTCGCCCGGGTCGGGCGTCGGTTCCCAGGCCAGCGGCCCCACGTGGCTCACGCGCTCCGGGAGTTCGGCGTCCGGGTACTCCAGTGCCGGGTCACCGCGGAGCAGGAGCGCGTCACCGAGCAGCGGGCCGGCCTCCCAGCGGGAGGCGCGCGCGGTCAGGCCGGCCTGCTCCCGCAGCTCGGTGTACAGCCGCAGCCCCTCGCTGGTCCGGCTCGCCCGGGTCCTGCCCAGCTGCGGCTCACCCTCACCACCGGACCGGTAGTCCCACAGGTGGACCGAGAGCCCGACCACCACCACGGGGATGTCCAGCACTTCGGCGGCGAGCAGGGCCCCGTTGCACAGGACGGAGGTGACCAGTAGATCGGCCCCCGCCTCCCGGGCGGCGCGCAAGGTCGCCTCGTACTGTGCCCGACCGGTCGTCCCCCACCGGGCGGCCGAGAAGGCCCGACGGCCGCCGTAGTCCTCGGCTGTCATGAAGGGCAGTCGGGCCCCGGCGACGACGGGCGCGGCGGTGGCCCGGCCCAGCACACCGACGTGGTGGCCGCGGCGCCGCAGTTCGTGCCCGGCCGCGATCACCGGGTAGAGGTAGCCGCCGTCGCTGAGCGGACAGAGCAGGATCTTCACGACGCCTCCCGGCCGGGGCGGCGGCGGTCAGGTGCCGTGCGGCCCGGACGTCCGGTGAGGAGGCCGGAGTGCTCGGGAAGTTCAGGAAGTCCGGGGAGTTCGCCCACGCGGTCCTGCCGGACCGGGCGGGGGTGCCGGCGCTGTGCCGGAGGACGGGCGACGGAAGTCATGCGGCGCTCTCTCATGGCATGGCCGACGGGGACGGGCTCCGGTGCGGTGGCTCCCGACGGGCGCGGCCCCAGTACGTGCGGCGGCCCTCGGCGGGTGCGCGAACAGGCGCGGGCTGCCCGGTTCCCGGCCCGGGGCCGAGAGCCGAGTAGCCCGCGCAGTGCTCAGGAGAGAGCGCTGCTGCCGTTGACGATGCAGCCTGCCTCGAGCTCCTCGTCCTCGCTGTGCGCGACGACCTCGGCCTCGATGTCGTCCTGCTGCTCCGGGTTCGTGTTCTCGGGCATGCTGTCCTCCTTGTTGAACGGCGTCCGCTGCGCCGGCTGAGACAGAACGTATGAGCCGCCGGTATGGGAACGCCTGGTCGCAGGTTCGGCGCCGGTATACGGCCCGCGGCAGCCGGTCCGGGCAGGGCCGGAACCGCCTGCCGCCTGCCCTCCGCGCACGGCGTCCGCCCTCGGCGCGCCCAGGCACCTGCGCCGATGAGGGCGCGGGTCGCCCTCGGCGCGCCCCGGGGACCGTCCGCCGAGCGGGATTGTCAGTGGCGGCTGCCAGACTCCGTAGGCATGAGCGGGCAGGTGTGTTTGAGAGATGTGGGTCCGGCGGACCTGGAGGTGTTCTTCGCGCAGGAACACGATCCGGAAGCCCTGCGGCGGTCGAGTTGGCGGCCCCGGGAGCACGAGGCGTTCATGAAGCACTGGACGACGAAGGTCCTGGGGGACCCCTCCGTCCGCGTCCAGGCCGTCACCGCCGACGGGGAGCTCGCGGGCAATCTGGTGGCCTGGTGGCAAGGGGACCGGCGCTTCCTCGGGTACTGGCTCGGCCGGGAGTTCTGGGGCCGGGGCGTCGGCACCCGGGCGCTGACGCTCTTCCTGGAGCAGGAGACGGCCCGGCCGCTGCACGCCGACCCCTTCGGGGAGAACACCGGCTCGGTACGGCTGCTGGAGAAGCACGGATTCCGGCGCACCGGGACGGTCCTGCACGGCGAGGCGGAGCACATCATGCTGGTGCTCGGCGAGGAGGGCTGACGGCTCCCGGGTCGCGAGGGCGCGCCTCGGCGGCACGTGTGGAGGCGGCTTACGACGGGTGTATCTCCGAAAGTAGTGGCCGGTCCGCACCGGGCCGGTCCCACTCGGTCGCGCGTGCTCGGTCGGCGTGCTTTCCTCGGCGAGCACCGAGTTCTCGGACCCACGCCGTCTGACCAGCGGTCCTGCGCACGACGAAGGGGCCTGCCGGGTTCGCGGATTCCCGCGCGGAGCTTCCCCGTGCCGGCTCGGGATGCGCCCGACGTGTGCGTGTCGTTGCGGAAACGTTGGATCCACGCGCCCGTCACTGCGGCGAGGTGTCACGGTGGAGCGGCGCACCGGCGGCAACCACGTCCGGACACACCGCAGATGAGGCGCCGACTTCTTCGGGATGGGGCACCGTGCCGGCACCTCCGCGCCGGGCCGCCGCGTCGGGCATCCCGCACCGGACGGAACGAACAGGCCTTCGCCGCGCACGCGCAGCGGCGGCCCGGCCGGAGGTTCCCGGCCGGGCCGCCGCTCATTCTGCGTTGCGCGCACGTCCACGTCTGCGCCTCACAGCGCTCTCCCGAAGGTTTCTCCGGCTCTGCCACCCGGTCAGCGCGCCTCCACCGGCCTCGCGTGTGCGAAACCCCTGTGGTGCCAGACCAGGCCGCCCGCCGGGCGTCCCAGGCAGTCGGAGGCGGCCACCCGGCCCACCAGGATCGTGTGGTCCCCCGCCTCGATCACGTCGTGCCGTGCGCAGGTCAACCGGAGTGCGCTGTCCGCCAGTTGCGGTGCGTGGTGGGAGGTCGGGCCGGTGGCCAGCGGGACGTTCTCGAAGCGCTGGTCGGTGGGGCCCGCGAACTTCCGCGCCAGGACCTCGTTCTCCGGTCCGAGCAGATGGACGGTGAACGCGGTCGCGCCGGTCAGCACGTCGTGGGTGCGCGAGCCCCGGTCCAGGCAGACCAGGATCAGCGGCGGGTCCAGCGAGAGGGAGGACACCGCGCTCGCCGTCAGGCCCCGCGGGGTTCCCGTGTCGTCGTAGCAGGTCACGACGGTGACGGGGGCGGCCAGGGAGGCCATCGCCGCACGGAACTCGTCCGCCGGGATGTTGCAGGACATGACCGTGCCGGACTCCTCGGGGTCCAGGACGGAGGCTGCCGCCGTACGCGGCGCCGCGGACGCGGTCAGCAGGCTCGTGGCGCTCATCGGGATGCCCCTTCCAGTTCCAGTTCGAGGTCCCGCACTGTCGGCAGGGCCGGCGCGGAGTGATCCATGGCGGCCCGGTCCGGACCGGGCAGCCATCGGCCGCGCGGCGCCCCCACCGTTCCCCGTGTCAGGTCCCAGGCGACCTGGCCGCCCGTGACCACCGTGGTGAAGCGCCCGGTGAACATCCAGCCCTCGTACGCCGACCAGCCGCACAGCGACTCCACGTGCGACGCCGAGAGCTGCCAGCGCGCAGCCGGGTCGAGGAGCGCGATGTCCGCGTCGGCGCCGACCGTCAGCCGGCCCTTGCCCGCCAGCCCGAACAGTTCCGCGGGGCCCCGGCCCATCAGCCGCGCCAGATGGGCGGCGGCCGTGTCGGCGTCGATTCCGCGGGCGAGCATGCCCGTCCACACGGAGACGGCGAGCTCCTGGACGCCCGGCAGACCGGGCGGGGCCTCGGCCGGCGGGCGGTTCTTCTCCTCGACCGTGTGCGGGGCGTGGTCGCTGCCGACGGTCGTGGCCTCCCCGCTGAGCACCGCCTGCCAGAGCCGTTCCCGGTCGCGTGGGGCGCGGATCGCCGGGGAGAGCCGGGTGCGCGGGCCGCGCCTGGCCGTGTCGTGGTCGGTGAACGACAGGTGGTGCCCGGTGACCTCGAAGCTGATCGGCAGCCCCTCGGCCGCCGCCGCGGCCAGCAGATCGGTCTCCTCCGCCGACGACACGTGCAGCACGTGCACCTTGGTGCCGTGGGTCCGGGCCAGATGGACGACCTTGGCGACGGCGACGATCGCTCCGGAGCGCGGGCGGTGCGGCTCGTAGGCGTCGTACGAGTGGGGATCCCCGCCGCGGGAGTCCAGCAGGTCGAAGACGTGCTGGTCCTCGGCGTGCAGGACCAGGCGTACGTTGCCCCGCGCGGCGGCCGCGAAGGCCGCCTCCAGCTGGTGCGCCTCGCGGAAGACCACGGGCGCGGTGTGGTGCCCGGCCATGAACGCCTTCGCCGAGGTTGCCACCGCCGGGTCCAGGTCGGCGAGGACCTCCGGGTGGTCGGGGTCGGCCCCCATGTGGAAGCGGTGGTCGACGTAGGAGCGGCCGGCGATCAGGGCGGCCTTGGCCCGCAGGGTGGCCGTGTCGAGGGACGGCGGACGAGTGTTGGGCATGTCCATGACTGTGGTGACGCCGCCCGCGAGGGCGGCCCGGCTCCCGGTCTCCCAGGTCTCCTTGTGCTCGAGACCGGGAGTGCGGAAGTGCACGTGCGAGTCGATGAGCCCCGGCAGGACGTACCGGCCGCGGGCGTCCAGGCGCGGACCGGAGGGGAGCGGGTCGCCGGGGGCGAGGAGGGCGGCGACGCGGCCGTCGCGGATGACGACCGTACCGTCGCGCACTCCCTCGGGGGTGACGAGGCGGCCGCCTTCCACCACCAGGTCGGCCTCGGCCGTGTGCGGGAGACCGGAGGACGGGGATATGAGGGACGAGAGGTCGGAGTTCATCGATTCCACGGCAGACTCACCAATTCCTTGCAGAGGTCGTTGGTCGGTCCCATCAGGGCGACGGCACGGGCGTCGCGCCCGAACCGGTTGATCGGGTGCGTCTCGACGTATCCCGCCGAGCCGAGGAACTGGGCCACGTCCGCCACCACCCGCTCGGCCGCCGCGGAGGCGGCCAGCTTGGAGTGCAGGGTGGTCAGTCCCGGATCGGCCGCGGTGCGGCGGCCGGCGCGTTCCACCACCGCGCGGGCGGACTCGACCTGGGTGGCCAGGTCGACGAGGCGGTGGCGTACCGCCTGGTGGGCGTAGAGCCCCCGGCGTGCGGCGTGTGCGTGCGCGGCGTCGAGAGCCGCCTGGGCGACCCCGACGGCGACCGCGCCGAGCGTGGCCCCACTGTCCCGGACCCGGGCGATGATGGACGCGGCGACACCCGTGGCGCCGAGCCGCGCGGAGTCGGGGACACGGCATTCCCGCACCGACACGAAGCCCGTGGCGGACCCGCGCATACCGGTCAGCCGGAGCGACGTGTCCGGCAGCAGACCGGGATGGTCGCCGGGGATCAGGAAGAAGGTCTGCCCGGCGGCCCCGTACCCGGTGTCCTGCGAGGAGGAGGCCGATGCGGGCGACCCGGCCCGCGGTTCCTGTGACTCCGGCGGTTCCTGCGACTGGGCCAGGACGAGGTAGACGTCCGCGAGTCCGGCGCTGGTGGTGAAGGACTTCGCCCCGTCGAGCAGCCAGCCCCCGTCGGGGGTGCGGTGGGCCACGGTCGACAGGTTCTTCTTGTCCGCGCCCGCCCCGCTCTCCGACCACGCGGAGGCGGCCAGCCACTGGCCGCCGGCCAGCTTGGGCAGCACCTCGCGGTGCTGGGCGGGGGTGCCGTTCTCGACGATCCGGCTGGTGACGGCGCAGTGCTGGAAGAGCATGATCGCGGCGGACGCGTTCACCGCGGCGACCTGCTCGACACAGGTGTTGAGGGCCACCGCGTCGGCTCCCGCACCCCCGTGGGACCTGGGGACGACGAGGGCCAGCAGCCCGCTGTCGCGCAGCACGGCGACGGCCTCGCGGTCCGGCTCCCCGCTGCGGTCGGCCGCCTCGGCACAGGCGGACAGCCGGCTCAGCACGTCGGACGAAGGGACGAGAGGGGCGGGAGGGACGGAGCGGACGCGGCTGGCACCGGGGGAGCCGGATGTCGTGTACGAACCGACGGCGTACGCATCGGGCAGTGTCCGCGGCGGAGTGCTCCCGCGCACGGCGGTCAGGCTGTCAGCGGAACCCATGAGGTCTCCTCGGATGCGTGGTCGGACGTGGCGAGTACGGAGGGGCGGGAGCCGGCGGCCGGCCCGGCCGCCGCGGAGGCGGACCGGAGGCGCGGCAGCAGCCCCCGGTACTCGACCTGCTTCTCGGCGACCGACACCCAGGCGAGCCTGCGCTCCCCGTCGTCGCCGAGCGTCGAGCGGGCGGCGACCCGCACGCACCCGCCGGGGGTGCGTACCGGAAGCAGCGCGTCGGGTTCCTGCGCCGCCCGGTCGGCCAGCGACCAGGGAACCGTGCCCTCGATGCCGGCGGCGGCACCCAGGCAGATCGCGCCGGTCAGTGCGACCGTGGGGTGCCAGGACGGCACGGACACGGCCCGGACGAACAGTCCGCCACCCTCCTGCGGCAGCAGGGCGGCGATCTTCGGGAAGGCCCCGAAGGTGTCCCAGCCCTGCGACTCGCAGACCGCCACCCGCAGCCGGGTCATGGCGGTGAACAGCCGCGGATCGTCGGCGAACAGTGCGTCGGGGCCGCTCACCCCGAGGTGGGAGGCGTCGACGAAGGCGTACGGGTTGCCCATCGACACCAGCGAGACGGGCACGGTCCGGCCCTCGAAGGGGACGTGGGTCACCGGCTCGCCCGTCATGAGCAGCTCGGGCAGCCGGAGGGGCGGCGAGCACAGGAAGTGGGCGGTGAACCGGGTGCCGCCGTCGGAGGTCTCCTCCGTCTCGCAGACCACGTTGTCGCCGTTGTTCAGCACGTTGACCCGGACCCGGCAGCCCGGCACCAGCGGCTGGATCATGCCGGTGCGGGCGGCCGCCTCCACGGCGGCCAGGATGGAGTGGCCGCAGGAGCCGCGCAGGTCGAAGCTGTCGTTGCTCTGCGGCAGGGACTGGACGAACCGGTAGTCGAGGTCGAAGAGCGGGTGCCGGGACGGCCGGACGATGGCGTTCTTCAGGACGTCGCCGGCCCCCTGCACGGACAGGTCGGCCCGCAGGTCGGCCAGTGCGCGCAGGAGCTCGGGCTCGGACTCGGGGAAGGTGCGGCCGTCGAGGACGACGGTGGGGCACGGGGCGCCGTGCGCCCTGGCGAGTGAGACGCTCATCAGAGGGCCACCGCCAGCTCCGGAGTGCGCACCGAGGCCGCGCCGGACGAGCCGAAGAACTCGGTGCGCCACATCTGGTGCGACATCAGTGCCCACAGGGCCAGCGACGCCTGGTCGGACGGCTGGGCCGCCTGCTCGGCGAACAGGGCGTCCACCGCCTCGTACCGCATCCGTCCGTCGGCACGCAGCGTCTGCGGCGACAGGATGTCGCGGGCCATCGCCCACATCCGCTGGCCCGGAGCCAGCATCGCCGTGATCGGGAGGGTGAACGGCTGCTTGGGGCGGTTCAGGACACTGTCCGGCAGCAGCCCGTCGGCGGCCCGGTACAGGGCGCGCTTGACGCCCGTGCCGGGGATGGTGCGGTGCCGGTCGGGCAGCGTCGCCGCGTACCGCACGACGGCGGGCTGGCAGAACGGCAGCCTGGCCTCCACCGAGCTGGCCATCGACAGGTGGTCGACCCGGCGCAGGTGGTAGGCGGGCAGCCGGTAGCGCTGCTCGATGCGGCAGATCCGCTGGAGGCGGCTGCCCGTGCCGTGCGTGAGGATCTCGGTGAGGCCCGGCGGCATGGCGGCAGCGCCGTGGGCGTGGACGGAGGCGGCGTAGTCGCCGGTGTAGAGGTGGTCCCGCAGGGACCGCGGCACGGCGGCCAGGTGGTCGAGGTAGGCGCCGGCCCAGTCGGCGCCCTCGGGGGCGGCGAGGGCCTGCGTCATACGGGCGTACCCGCCGAAGAGCTCGTCGGCCGCGTCACCGGTGAGGGCGACCTTGAAACCGGCGTCGCGGACCGCCCGGAAGAGCGAGAAGGTGCTGAGGGTGATCGGATCGGCGTTGGGCTGACCGAGGTGCCGTACGACGTCGCCCATCAGGTCGGGGAAGGTGGCCGGGTCGATCTCCACCTGGTGGTGGACGGTACCGGTGTGCCGGGAGACCTCGTCCGCGAAGACCCGCTCGTCACCGGGCCAGTTGCCCGTGTAGGCGATGTTGAAGGTGTGCAGCGCTCCGGACGCGCCGCGGTCCCGGAGGGCCTGGGCGGCGAGCGCCGTGACCAGGCTGGAGTCGAGACCGCCGGAGGTGATGGCGGCGACCGGGGCGTCGGCGATGAGCAGCCGGGACACCTCGCGGGAGAGGATGTCGCGCAGTTCCTTGCCGGCCTGGGCGAGGCTGCGGTCCTCGGGGACCGGCGGCGCGGACTCGTACCCCATCCGCCGGGTGGTGAGGTGCAGACCCTCCTCGCGGGTGACGACCGCGGTGGCGGCCGGCGGCAGCACGTCGATGCCCTGGAACATGGTGCGCTGGCCGAAGGGCGTCTTGGCCGACAGGTAGGTGTGCAGGCCGAGTTCGTCCTCGTAGGGGCGTACGTCGGTGAAGCCGAGCAGGGCCGGCAGCTCCGAGGCGAAGTGGAAGCGGCCGCTGCGCTCCTCCCAGTGGTAGTACAGGGGCTTCATGCCGGACGCGTCGGTGGCGACCACCAGGCGCGGGGCGCCCCGCAGGTCCATGACGGCGACGGAGAACATCCCGTCGAGCTGCTCGGCGAACCGGTCGCCGTACGTCAGGTACAGCGCGGGCAGGATCGAGCCGTCGCAGCGGTCCTCGAAGTGGAAGCCCTGCCGGATGAGCTCGGTGCGCAGCCGGTCGTGGTTGTACAGCTCACCGTTGAAGACGACGGTGATGTCGCCGAGGCGGTACGGCTGGGCGCCGCCCTCGGGGTCCATGATCGACAGCCGGTTGTTGCCCAGGGCCCAGCCGGAGTGCTGGGCGAAGGACTGTGCGTCGGGCCCGCCGTGGTGCTGGCGGGCGGCGACGTCGCGCATTTCCTGGGCGGTGGTACGGGCGTTGAAGGATCCGTGTATACGGCACATGGCTCAGATCACCTGACGTCGGAGGAGAGACCGGCGGCGGAGTAGAGCGCCGGGTCGTACGGGCTGGGACCGCCGCAGGTCACGAAGCGCCGGGCCTCGGGACCGGTGTGCGGGTTGCGTGCGCCGTGCAGGACACCGGGGGCGGCGTACAGGACGTCCCCGGCGGCGACATCGATCCAGCGGTCGCGCAGATACATCTGGCCGATGCCCTCGAAGGCGAAGAACGCCTCGTCGCTGTCGGGGTGCAGGTGGACGTTGAAGGTCTGGCCCGGCTGCTGGATGCCGCAGTGCAGGCAGAGCTGGCTGCTGCCGTTGCCGGGCCAGAAGACGAAGTTCATGGTGGCGCGGTCGGTGTCGGGGGCGATCTGACCGGTACCGCCGAAGCCGCGCAGCTGGGTGGTCTCGTCCCAGAGGCTGGAGAAGGGCTCGGGGTCCGTGCCGGGGTGGCGTCCGGAGGCGAGGGGGGTGCGCCAGATGTAGACGGTGAGGCCCTCCGCGTCCGCGGTGAGCGCCAGTGCCTGCCCGGTGGGCGCGTACACCGCGTCGGCCCGGCCGACCCGGCGGGTGCGCGAGCCGACCGCCGCGGTGCCCCGGCCGGCAAAGACGACGGCGGTGTTCTCCTCCTCGGCGCTCGCCTCGGGGCTGAAGGACTCGCCCGCCGCGACGCGCACGACGTGCAGGGTGACGTGTGTGGCGCCCGCGGCGGGGCTCACCGGGGTGGCGAGTGTGGTCCGCCGGCCGGGCAGGGGAGCGAAGTCGAAGTCGTCGGCGGCGATGATGCGGGCGTCCCCGAGCGGGGTCGCGGTGAGGGTTCCCGAGGTGGAAGTGCGCATGATGCGGTGGGCTCCTTGGAGGTGGGGGAGGGGACCGAGCGGGTGGTGGTGCTTCCCTTCGTCCTGTGACTCCAGGTTCGCGCCGGCCGATCCCACTGCCCTCCCGCTCCGCTACCGGTGCGGGGGACATGACCGGGAAGCATCCCGGATCGCCGGACCCATGGGCGGGAATCCCAAGTCCCGTACAGGAAAAGCGAGTTGATGGCATGGAAGCGCACCGAGCCGGGGCCGGCGCAGGCACCCGCAAAGGGTGTCCGCGCCGGCCCCGGCTCGGTGTGGTGCGCTGTGCGGCCCCTGATGCGGGCAGCTGCTTACGGGCAGGCCTTCTCCGGTACACGGGCGGGAGCGGCGGGCGCGGCGGGCGCGGCCGGCACCGGCGGCACCGCGGGCACCGGCGGCGCGGGCTCCCTGCGCTTGGACAGGGCGGAGATGCGGCCCTCCGCCAGTGCGAGCGCGGCGATGACGACGATGCCGCCCACCGGCACGTTCCAGGTCAGCGGCTCCCCGAGGGCCAGCACACCGACAGCCACGGAGAACACCGGCACGAGGTAGTTCACGCCGGACGCCGTCGTCGGGCCGGCGTCCGCGATCAGCCGGTTGAGCAGGGCGAACGCGATGCCGGTGGAGGCGGCGCCGAGCACCAGCAGTGCGAGCAGCGGCTTGGCGGTGAGGTCACCGTGCAGCGTCCAGCCGGTCATGAAGGTGGTGACGACCACGGTGATGACGGCGGCGGAGCCGAGCTGGGCGGCGGTCACGGAGAGGGCCGGCAGCTTGTGGGGACCGATGAAGCGGCGTACGTACACGAAGCTGACGGCATAGCTGGCCGCGGCGCCGACACAGGCGAGCTGACCGCCGAGCGTGCCGAACCCGTCGGTGTTCCACGGCCCGACGACCACGATCAGCCCGAGGAACCCGCCGAACAGACCGACGACCTTGCGGCTCGTCGGCTTCTCCTCGGAGAGCGCCAGGGCGGCGACACCCATCGTGATGAGGGGAGTCGCGCCCTGGATGACTCCGGCGGTGGTCGCGGTCGTGTGCTGCTCGCCGATGGCGAAGAGGGTGAAGGGGATGACGTTGCCGAAGACGGAGGCGACGGCGATGTGCCCCCAGATCTTTCGGGAGGGCAGGGACAGCCGCTTCAGGGCCAGGATGGCGAAGACGACCAGGGCGCCGACGATCAGGCGGCCCGAGGCGAGCTGGAGGGGTGCGAAGGCCTCGAGCGACATCTTGATGAAGGCGAAGCTGCAGCCCCACAGGGCTGCCAGCAGGCCGAAGCGGCCCCAGTTGGTGAGGTTCATGACGTGTTCTCCTGAGAGTGAGGCGGGGAGGTGAGCGGTGTCGGGTCGTCAGTGGTGGGTGTGCGGGGTCTGGTGCGGCTGATGTGCGTGCCCGTCCCCGTGGGGGTGCGGGTGGTCGTGCCCTGCCCCGTGCACATGCGGGTGGTCGTGGTCCGTGTCGGGAGCCTCGACCTCCCACTGGTCGTACTTCTCCATCAGGGCGACCATCTCCTCGCGGGACGGGCGGTTGCCGTCGGCGAGGAGATCGGCCAGGCCCTGGAAGTAGCCCTCGCGGTGTTCCGCCGGAGTGAAGATGATCAGCATCTCGACGAGCGAGTCGCTCTCGTTCCGGAAGCCGTGCACGGCGTTCTCCGGTACGTGCAGGAAGTCCCCGGCCCTGGCGGTGCGCCAGCCGGTGCCGTCGTGCAGGCGCACTTCGCCCGTCAGTACGTAGAAGGACTCGGATATGCGCGAGTGGTAGTGCGGGTCGGCGCCACCGGCACCCGGCAGCATCGAGTGGTGGAACAGACCGAAGCGTCCGCCGGTGGTTTCCGCCAAGGCGATGAAGCGGGTCGTCGTCGCCACACCGATCTCCGCCTTCACGGCGTCGGCGTACGCCCGGAACATGGCGTGGCTCATGCTCAGGCCTCCCACATGCTGAGGTAGCGCTCACCGGTGTCGGGCAGGAGCGTCACCACGACACCGCCGGTGAACTCGGGCCTGCGCGCCACCCGCTCGGCGGCGTGCGCCGCCGCGCCGGATGAGACACCGGTGAACAGGCCCTGACTGCGGGCGAGCCTGCGCGCGGTGTCGAGCGCGTCCTCGTCCGAGACGGTGAGCACCTCGTCGATCAGCGCGACGTCCGTGGTGTCGGCGACGAATCCGCCGTTGAGGCCCGGGATGCGGTGCTGGCCCGCGTACCCCTGCGAGAGCAGCGGCGACTTCTCCGGCTCGACGGCTATCACCCGCACGTCCGGGTCCTGCTCCTTGAGGTGGCGGGCGACACCGGTGAGGGTGCCGCCGGTGCCGACCGTGCACACGAAGGCGGAGATGCGCCGGCCGGTGGCGGCGACGGCCGAGTGGATCTCGGGGCCCGTGGTCTCGTAGTGGGCCCGGACGTTGTCCTGGTTCTCGTGCTGGCACGGGAACCAGGAACCGGCCGTGGCGGCGTGCAGCCGCTCCGCCTCGGCGATCGCCCCCGGGTAGCCCAGCGCGCTCGGCGTCTGGACGATCTCCGCTCCGAAGGCGCGCAGCAGCTTGACCCGTTCCACGGTGGCGTTGTCCGGGAGCACGATCACACAGCGGTAGCCGCGGGAGGCGGCGAAGGCGGCCAGCGATATGCCGGTGTTGCCGGAGGTGGCCTCGATGACCGTGCCGCCCGGCCGAAGGTCGCCGCGGTCCTCGGCGGCGCGCAGCATGTAGAGCGCTGCCCGGTCCTTGCTGGAGGACATCGGATTGGCGGACTCCAGCTTGGCCAGCACGCGAGCACCCGGAGCCACGTCGCGCAGGCGCAGCTCCAGCAGCGGGGTGGAGCCCACGAGGTCCTCGATGCGGGAGGCGACGGCGGGGCGGACGGGGGCGATGTGGGCCAGGGGGGCCTGTGCGGTGGTCGTCACGGTTCTCATCTCTCGCAATCGGGGGATTCGGATTCGGTGAGCAGGGGGAGTACGGGGGGCCTCGGACTCACCAGGAGCCCGAAGAGGCGATGACGGTGAAGACGTCCTCCATCAACTCCGGCCGGCGGCCCGGCTCCTTGATGACGGCGGTGGGCGCGAGCACGCGGGCACCACCGGGGACGTCCTTGTTGACGAGGGCCTGGGCGCCGATGACCGCGCGGTCGCCCACGGTCACCGGTCCGAGGACGGTGGAGTTGGCACCGAGGATGACTCCACTGCCGACGACGGGGTGGCGGCGGTCGCCCTCGGGCCGCTTGTTGTCGCTCCACCAGCCGACCGCACCCAGGGTGACCTGGTGGTACATCGTCACGTCGTCGCCGACGACGGCGGTCTCGCCGATCACCACCCCGGCGCCGTGGTCGATGAAGACCCGGCGCCCCAGCACCGCACCCGGGTGGATCTCGACGGCCGTCACCCGGCGCGCCCACCGGGCGAGCAGCCGGGCCGGGATCCGCAGACCGCGGCCGTGCAGGCGGTGGGCCACCCGGTGCGCCCACAGCGCGGTGAGCGCCGGGTGGAGCACCGCCTCCTTCGCACCCCGTACGGACGGGTCACGTGCGACGACGACGTGCAGGTCCTCGCGGAGGGCGGACAGGAGACGGGGGGTGGCGGAGGCAGGAGTGGCGGCGGGGGCGCCCGCCGTCGCGGCGCTGCCCGTTGGGGCGGTGCCGGCGGTGGGGGCGGTGCCGGCGGTGGGGGCGGTGCCGGACGTGGGGGCGGTGCCGGACGTGTGGCCGGGGGCCGGATTCGGCTCCGGATTCGACTCCGGTTTGGGCTCCGGTTTCGTCGGACTGAGCAGGCTCATCGTGGCTCCAGTGGCGGGGTGGGCCTCTTGACTGGACCAGAGCCTGCCGGGCCGCCTTCCCGGTGGAGTCCCGGCCCGTTCCCGCCCGGTGAGACCCCGGGCGGCATCGAGGGAAGCGGGCGGGAACGGGCCGGGAAACAGACGGGAACGGGCACCCCCAGACTCGCTGGAGCAGCCCCGCCGCACACCGGTTCTCCGGTGCGTCGGCCTGCGCTGCACCCGCTGCACCACACATCGGATCGACCGACCTGAACAGAGGAGCTCCCCGTGCCCGTGATTTCCGTGGACTGGTGGAAAGGGAACGACCGTGCACAACGCCAGGAGCTGGTCAGCGAGCTGACCGCCTGCGTGTCCCGCATAGCGGGGTGTCCCGAGGAGGCCGTCACCGTCATCGTGCGGGACGTGGATCCCGATCACTGGGGGAAGGGCGGCGTGCTCGCCGACGAGATCCTGTCCGGTGCCGCCCCCGCCGCGCCCTCTCCGCAGGACACCGGGGGACAGCCATGACGGCACCCGCCGCACCCGGTCACTCCGATCCGCGGCACCTCCTCCTCGTCTCAGCGCCGCCCCGGCTCGTGGCCGAGGCGACGGAGGCCGGCTTCCACGTCACCCTCACCGACACGACCGTCTTCCCGGACGACGACGCGCTCCGCGAGCACCTCGTGCGGACCGCCAGGAACCATCGGGTGAGCGGGCTGATCGCCTGCGGTGAGGCGAGCACCCTGCCCGCCGTACTGGAGACGGCCGAACAGCTCGGGCTCTCCCCGAACCCGGCCGCCGCGGCACGGCTGCTCGCCGACCCCTCACAGATCCGGGGGCTGCTGACGCGCAGTGGCCCCCAGTGGGAGGCGGTCGCGCTGCCCACCGCGACGAGGGACGCGCCGCCGTACGACATCGAGTACGGCGTGGAGACGCTGACGGCGGAAGGCATGCACAGGGTCACCGGCATCGTCGAACTCCGCTTCACGGGACCGGGCCCGGCTTCGGCCGGGCCCGGTCCCGGGCCGGGGGCTCTCGACGCGGCGCGGCGGGGCGCCCCGCTCCACACCTTCCCCGCGCCGCTCTCACGACAGGAAGAGGCGGAGATCCGTGCTCTGGCCACCGGCCTGCTCGACCTCGCCGGGTACGAATTCGGGTACGCGTACACCCGCATCGCGCACACCGAACAGGGCCCCCGCATCATCAACTCCCTCACACGGCAGGCCAAGTGGCCCACCTCCCGGCTCATCGAGCTGACCACAGGACTGGTGCCGGAGCGCGAGCTGGTGCGTGCGCTGTCGGGGAAGCCCCTGGAGGCACCGGTGCTGGTCGGATGCGCCGCGGCCGTCCCGCTGCCCGATCCGCATGACGTCCCCGACAGCATCACGGCACTCCCGGGCGTACGGGAGGTGCGGGACGAGCACGCTCTGCTCACCGCCCTCACGCCGGCAGAGCTCGCCGTCCGGACGGCTGCCGTCCTCGACTGTCTGGCCTGACGCCGTGTCTTCCCACCCCGTGCAGGGCCCGCCGAGTGACACGGCGGGCCCTTCACGCATCTGTGGCCCCAATGGCCCCTCCTGACGCACTTCCCGCCTCCTGAGCGGCGCTTCCCCCTCCGTTCCCGTCGGGCCGACAAGGGCCGGTAGCGGATGCGGAACAGGCCGGGAGCGTGTCCCGCGAAAGTCGTTCCTGTCAGAAGGAAAGCCCAGGCAGGACCACTCCAGAAGGCGGGAATCACATGCGGAACACGGTGTTCACGATCGCGGGAATCGTTACGACGGCCGTTCTCACACTGGGGGCCGGCAACGCCGCCGCCGCGGCGGCCACGACGGACGGAACCGCGCGTGTCCTCGTGGCCGCCGCTCACCTCTTGACTGACGGGGGCGAGGGCCCGAACGTTGCGCCGACGTCGGGTGAGGGTCCGAACGTCGTGTTCGCTTCGGGTGAGGGCCCGAACGTTGCGCCGACGTCGGGTGAGGGTCCGAACGTCGTGTTCGCTTCGGGTGAGGGCCCGAACGTTGCGCCGACGTCGGGTGAGGGTCCGAACATCGTTCCCGCTTCGGGTGAGGGCCCGAACGTTGCGCCGACGTCGGGTGAGGGTCCGAACATCGTTCCCGCTTCGGGTGAGGGCCCGAACGTTGCGCCGACGTCGGGTGAGGGTCCGAACATCGTTCCCGCTTCGGGTGAGGGCCCGAACGTTGCGCCGACGTCGGGTGAGGGTCCGAACATCGTTCCCGCTTCGGGTGAGGGCCCGAACTTCGCGCCCACCTCGGGTGAGGGTCCGAACATCGTTCCCGCCTCGGGTGAGGGCCCGAACGTTGCGCCGACGTCGGGCGAAGGCCCGAACTTCGCGCCCACCTCGGGCGAGGGCCCCAACGTCGTCCCCGTCTCCGGCGAGGGCCCCAACGAGGAGCCCACCTCCGGCGAGGGCCCCAACCTGGCTGCGGTCTGATCCCGGCCCCTGCGCCTCGGCGCAGACGCGTTCTTCACAGCCCTGTCATACGGATGCCCCGCTCCCCACCGAGGGAGCGGGGCATCCGCGTACCCGCGTACGCATGGTCGACAGCCGTACCGGATACCAGAACGCCTGAACACCCCGATGGGGGGCGGCTGTTCGGGGCCGGGCGCTCGTCAGTCCGTTCGCCCGGCCGCCGGTATTCCCATCGTGTCGTACGCCGCTTCAGCCGTCGCCAAGTGGGTCCGGGCCGCTTCGTGGTCACCGAGGCGTTCCATGGCGTGGGCCATGCCGGCCAGGGCGCGCGCCTCCTCGACGCGGTAGTCCACGCCGGAGGCCGCGCGGTGGGCCTGTTGGTGGAGCTCGAGGGCGAGGGTGAACCGGCCCCTGCGTGCGTGCAGCCGGCCGACGATGTTGCCGACGGCCGCCTCGCGCATCGGTGCGCCGCTCAGGTCGCCGAGCTGGAGCGCCGCCTCCGCCCATTCGGTGGCCTGGGTGCTCTCGCCGAGCCGGTCGGCGGTCTCGGCGGACAGGGCGAGCAGCAGGGACATGTCGGCGGGCGACATGACGTCCACCGCCAGCTTGCGGGCCCGGCGCAGCAGATCGGCGGCCTCGTCGACCGCGTCCAGGCCGAGCCGTGCGACCGCCAGATCGGTCAGGCCCTCGACTTCCTTGTCGACCGCCCCGATACTGCGGGACAGCGCGACGGCACGGTCGGCGGCCTCCACGGCCTCGGGGAAGCGACCCCACTCGGCGTACAGCTTGCTGAGGTTGGCGAGGGACTCGGCCTCCGCGCGTTCGGCGCCGAGCTCCCGTTTGATCGCGATGGAGTGTTCCAGCCGGGGAAGCGCTTCGCCGTACCGGCCCAGGGCGCCGAGCAGGAGGCCGAGGACACCCGTGTCCTTGGCCTCGCCACGGCGGTCGGCGAGGCTGACCGCCAGACCGAACGCCTCCTCCGCCATCTCGATGCCCTCCTCGAAGCGGCCCAGCTTCCAGCAGGCGACGGCCAGGTTGGACAGGCTGAGCCGCAGCAGCGCCGGATCGCCGAGTCTGCGGGAAGCGGTCACGGCCGTGCGGCACAGTTCCCGGAACTCCTCCAGGCGCCCGCGAAGGTCGAGTGGGAAGACAACGTTGGCGGCGAGCAGCCCGACATGGCTGTCCAGTTCCCAGCGGTACGCGAGGGAGACGGCCGCCAGCAGCGAGTCCTGCTCGCGCTCCAGCCAGTCCCTCGCCTGATCGGAGGTGTTCAGCGGGGGGAGCTCGGCGGTCGACCGGTGTTCGGGGCGGTGTATCCGGGCCCGCCCGGGGAAGAGGAGGTCGCAGGCCGCGTCGGTGGCCCCCAGCGCGAAGTCGAGGAGACGGCGCACGGCAAGGGCCGCCTCCTCGTTGCCCGCGTCCCCGTCCCCGTCGCCTGTCTCCGGCCCGGCCCGGCCACCGACGCGCGAGAGGTTCTGGGCGAAGCTGCGGACGAGGTCGTGGAAGGCGTACCGGCCGGTTTCGTGCTGTTGCAGCAGGTGCATGTCGAGGAGGTACTCCAGTACGTCCTCCGCGTCCCGTGCCCTCTTGTCGAGCAGGGCTCCGGCGGCGTACACCTCGATCTCCGCCCCCGGGTGCTGGCCGAGCAGCCGGAACGCCTCCCGGGTCTCGGCCGACAGGCCCTCGTACGAGAGCCGCAGGGTCACCTCGACGCTGCGCTCGCCCGAGTTGAGCTCGGCCAGCCGGTGGGCGTCGTCGCGGAGCCGGTCGACGAGGTAGCGGACGGTCCAGCGGGGGCGCTTGCGCAGCCGGGCCGCGGCGATGCGCAGGGCGAGTGGCAGATGGCCGCAGAGCTCGGCGAGCTGCGCGACGGCCTCGGGCTCGGCGCGGGCACGCGAGCTGCCGAGGACGCCCTCGACGAGGGCGACACTGTCGTGCGGGGGCATGACACCGAGGGAGACGGTGTGTGCGGCGTCCAGGTCCGCGAGCAGCGCGCGGCTGGTGACCAGGACGAGGGTCTGGGTCGGGGACGCCAGGAGGGGTCTGATCTGGGACTCGTCCACGGCGTTGTCGAGCAGCAGGATCATCCGCCGGGAGCTCATGGTGCGCCGCCACAGGGCGATGCGGCCCTCCGCGTCGTCGGGGATGCGTTCGCCGGGTGCGCCGAGCATGCGCAGCAGAGCCTCGGCGGCGGCCCCGGCGGTGAGCGGCTGCTCACTCGGGGTGAACCCGCGCAGATCGATGTGGAGCTGGGCGTCCGGATAGCGCTCGGTGAGCTGGTGGGCAGCCCGTACGGCGAGCGAGGTCTTGCCGCTGCCGCCCATGCCGTCGATGGCGACGATGAGCGGTCCGGTGCCGGGCGCCTCCTCGACGAACCCGAGCAGCTGGCTGACCTCCTCCTCACGGCCGGTGAAGTCGCCCAGGTCGTAGGGGAGCGTGGAGGGTGACCCCTCCGGGGTGAACGGAGCGGGGCCGGCGGCCTGGGCCGGAGCGGCGAGCTCGGGGCTGTTGCGCAGGATGGCGTGGTGCAGGTCGGTGAGGGCGTCGCCGGGACCGATACCGAGCTCGTCGACGAGGTACTCGCGTACCTTCGCGAACTCCTCCAGTGCCTCGGCCTGCCGCCCGGACCGGAACAGAGCGAGCATGAGCTGCCCGCGCAGGGTCTCGCGGAGCGGATTGGCCTCGATGAACTCCCGTAATTCGCCAATCAGTTCGCCGTTCTCGCCTGCGGCCAGCCGCAAGTCGAAGAGCTGCTCGACAGCGGTCAGCCGCCGCTCCTCCAGGGCTGCGGAGGCGGCGCAGAGCACGGAGCCGCCGCTGCCGGACAGGAGAGGGCCCCGCCACAGGTCGAGTGCCTCCCGCAGTGCGGTGGCGGCATACGCATTTTGTCCGGCGGCGGTCGCCTCCCTGGCTTGTTTCAACCCTTCGGTGAACCGGCTGAGGTCCACCTGCTCGGGGGTGGTCAGCGCCCGGTACCCCGGCCCCTCGGTGACGATCAGATTGCGTCCACCGGGGATGCGCTGCCGCAACTCGGCCACCGCCTTGCGCACTTGGTGGGCGGCGGTGGCGGGTGCGTTCTCGTCCCAGGCGGCTTCCACCAGTCGGTGGACGGGGAGCACGCGTTGGGGTTCCAAAAGCAGGGTGACCAGTACTTTTTCGTGTACGGGACCACCCACCCGGACCCGGTCCGGCCCGTCCCAACATTCGAACGAGCCCAGAATCCGGAAGCGGATCGCATGCACCCCTGTGTCCTCGCCCATGAAAACGTGTCCCTCCAGCGGCCCCTTAGCAGCTGCTGCTGCCACCCCCACGAACACCGACGTCACCAGTAGTGCCGGTCCGAATGCACAATCACATCAGGGCCCTCCGGTGGGCGGCAAGACGGCCCTCCGCGACATGGGCACGCATTCATGCCGGTTAACAAAACTGATAAGCCCGGTACGCATTCGCCGGTCTATGCGGAAGCCGACCACGAGGGGCGGCCACCGTGGACCCCGGGCCCGGCGGTGAGGGTTGCCGTCCGGCACCCGTGCGGAGCCGCCGTCCACCGGGGCCCCGGCGGAGTTCTCATGCACCGCGGGCGCCACCGTGCCCGGTACGAGTCCCGCGGGGTCCGGGCAGCGATCCCCGCCACGCCCGTACTCCGCCGTCACCCCGTCCAACACCCCCGGGTGGCATCATGGTTACGTTCGGGGAGTCGTGTACGGCGCGAGTCACGGGGGACACACGATGGGTACGGGGGACGGGGTCGTCGCCGGAGGACTGGCCGAGACCATCGACGCGCTGAGGGCCGAGCTGACGACGGCGATGGCGCGGGGCGACGGTCAGCCGATCAGATTCGAGCTGGGCCCGGTGAACATCGAGTTGGAGCTCGCCATCACCCGTGAGGCCTCCGGCGACGGAGGGCTCCGGTTCGGAGTCGTGTCCTTCGGGGCGGCCGGAAGAGCGACCGACGCGAAGACGCACCGGCTCGCGCTCACGCTGAACCCGGTCGCCGCGCACGGGGACGGCCCGGTGCGGATCGGTGCGAGCGTCGACGGCGAGCCCGGCTGAGGGTGAGCCGTCATGCCACTGACCGCTCAGCGTGTCGCAGAGGTGTTCGACCCCCGGGCCCGCGTGGTGGGGTCGGGGTGGTTCATCACACCGCAACTCGTCCTCACGGTGTGGCATGCCGTGGAGGGCAGCGCCCGCGAGGGTGAGCCCGCGCCCGGCGTGCCACCGCCACGCCGGCCGCTCTCGCAGGCGACGCTGGCGGAGCTGGCCCGTGACCGGGCGGGATGCCGGGTGCGGGCGCTGGCCGACGCTCGCGCGGGCCGGCCGTTCCTGGACGCGGTGACCGTCTGGTGGCGACCCGACTGCGACGTGGCGCTCCTGCTGGTCACCGGCGACCTGCCGCATCCCGCGCCGCCGGCAGGGTGGGCGCCGACGTACTGGTCCGAGCCCGACTCGGCCGACCCCGTCGACGTCATGGCCGTCGGGTTCCCCGCTCACGACGTCGTAGCCGCCCGGCGCGAGTCCCGGCAGTTCACCGGGGTCGTCCATCCGCTGTCCGGAGTGCGGTCGGGGCAGTGGGTCGTCACGACGGGCGCGCTGGCGCGGCCCACCCCCGGCAGCGGGTGGGCCGGGATGTCCGGCGCGGCCCTGTTCGCCGGGGACCGCCTGGTGGGCCTCGTCACCGCGGACGCGAGCGGCGGGTCCGCCTCGGTCGCCGAGCTGCGGGCCGTACCCGCCCGGGCGTTCGCGGACGACCCAGAGCTGAAGGCGTGGATCCGGTGGGCGGGCGGTGCGGGCACGTGGGAGTACGGCAGGCCCGAGCGGCCGGAGCCGGGCGGGACCAGCCCGCCGCAAACCCCGCCGTCACGGCAGCCCCGCGGTGGAGCCGCGTCCTGGACGTCACCGCCCGCCCTGCTGGCGGCCACGGCGGCAGCCGCCGGCGCGGCCCTCCCGCTGGGGCCGGCGCCGGCGGCAGCGGTGGCCGGCGTCGGCACCGTCGCCTCCTCCGTACGCGCATGGCGCCTGCGCCGCCGCCGCCCGCTGCTGCCACCCCTGCTGCTCGCCGCCGCGCCCCCGGCCGACGTCACACACGACCGCGGCGGCCTCACCTACCGGGTCGCCGAACCCGGCGATCTGGCCCGTGTCTACACCCGGCAGTACCTCGACGCGACCGCCGACCGGGACCGGGACACGGAGGCCCCGTCCGGCCCCGTGCGCGTGACCGGACAGACCGTCACCGTGGAGCGACTCCTCACCGACCCCGCCGTCCGGCACGTCGTCGTCACCGGCCAGCCCGGCGTCGGCAAGTCCAGCCTGCTGGAGTACGTGGAAGCCACCGCCTGGCGGTGGTGGTGTGCCGCGACCCGCACCGAGGCGCCGGAGACGGCGCCCTTCGGGCCGCTGCTCCCGCTGCGGATCGCCGCGCGGGAACTGGTCGGCAGCGACTCGGTGGCCGCCGCGGTACGGCCCGGGGCTCGGGCGCTGCTGGAAGCCGGACCCCCCGTGCCGGGAGCACAGGTGCTGCTGCTGGTCGACGCACTGGACGAGGTGACCCGGCCGGAGGACTGGCGGCAGGTGATGGAGATCCTGCTCACCACCGCCCGGGAGGGCGCGAACGGGCCCGGCATGGAGTGCCGTCTGCTGCTGTCCACCCGCGGCCTGCACGACAGCACCTGGCGAAGTCTGGCGAGCGTCGGGGGCGTCGAGTTCCGTCTGCAGCCCTTCTCCGACGAGCAGCTCCACCGGTTCGTCATGGCGCACCAGACGGGCGGCGCCGAGCGGCTGGCCGACCCCCGGGTCCATGAGCGGGCCTCGGCGCGGGCCGCGGAGTTCCTCGCGTACGTGCGGGGGAACAGCATGCTGGACCTCGTCCGGCTGCCCCTCCTGGCGCAGCTGGCGGTCGGCCAGTACTTCGACCCGGGCGGGGAGCCGCACCTGCGGGGCCGGCGCGTCGATCTGTACGCGCATGCCGTGGCCGAGTTCCTCGGCCGCTTCCCGCAGCGTCAGGGACCCTACGAACCACTGCTGAGGGACCGTGTCGAGGAGTCGCTCGGCCGGCTGCGCGATCGCTACGCCCGTGACGCCCCGGGCCACGCCGCCGTCACCACCGCCCTGCGCGGATTCCTCGGCGAGGTGGCCGACACCCATCTCCTGCACGGCACGCCGATCACCCGCGCCGCCGCGGAGCTGCTGACCGGCCCGGAGGACGACGACCCGTACACGGGACGGACGGTGGCCGCACTGCTCGACGCCACCGGACTCGTCATCGACGTCCGGACGGCGTATCCCCGGTTCCTGCACCGGACCTTCGCCGAGTATCTCGCCGCGGATCGGCTCCGGGACCGCTACGGCACCGATCCCGCCGCCTGGGGCGACGCCCTCGCCGATCCCGGCACGCGTGTCGCCGCGCTCTTCGCCTTCGACCGCCACCCGGCCGCGCTGCAGGGCGAACTGACCCGCCGGCTGTCCGCCGATCCCCGGCGGGTGGAGCAGGCCGCGTGGCTGCTCGCGGAGGGCATGTGCGACGACGAGAGCCGCGACCGGATCCTGGAGATGCTCTGGCAGCACCCGGACGAGCGGGATTCCGGTGCGGACCCGGTCGTCCACGACTGGCAGCAGACCCACACCGCGCTCGCCCACCTTCCCGGGCAACGACGCCGGCTGCACGCCATGGCGGCCGATCCGGACGCCGTGCCCGTCGACCGGGTCAGTGCGGCGGCCGCGCTGGCCGGCAACGACCCGCGCGGCACCGAACTGCTCCGCGGGTTCGTCCACGACGCCTCGTTCCCCCTCCGACTGCGCATCGGCGCGGCGTGGCACCTGGCGCGTGTGGACCGGCAGGCCGGCGCGGAGACGCTCGCCCGGTTCGCGGACGACACCACGTCCCGCTACTGCGCCCAGGCCGCGGCCCGGTTGGCGGACCACGACACCCACGCGGGTACGACGCGGCTGCGCGCCCTGGTGGCGAACCCCTACTGCCCACACCTGGCCAGGGCCGAGGCGGCCGTCGCGCTGCGCGACCACGACCGGGCCGCCGGAACCGACTGGCTGCGCCGGATCGCCGCCGACGGGGGCTTCTTCGCGGACTGCCGTGTGTTCGCGGCCGACTCCCTCGGCGCGGTCCCCGACGTCGACTTCCCGGAGCGCACCGAGGCGGCGCTGCTCCTGGAACGCATCGCCCGGGACGAACGCGTCGACGCCGGCTACCGGGTGGAGGCGGCACACCGGCTCGCACGGTACGAGACCCCCACCGGCGTCGCCCTGCTGCGTGACTTCGCCGGTGGTGTGGTGCGCGGCCGCTACAGCGGTGACGCCGCGATGCTCCTCGCGCAGCACGACCGTGCGGAGGGAGTGCGGGCTCTGGGAGTCATCGCCCGCGCCCCCGGCCAGGACCCCCGCCACCGGCTGCGGGCGGCCTCCGAACTCGCCCACTACGAGCCGTCCGAAGGGGAAGCACTGCTGACGGCGCTGGCCGGGGAACCCGACTGGGACGACGGGCCACGGCTCCGGGCCGCCGTGCTGCTCGCCCGGTGCGACCGGCAGGCCGGTGTGTCCTTGCTGCGCGCGCGCATCGCCGCGTCGGCCGGCGACGCCCGCGTGGCGGCCGCGCGCGCACTGGCGGAGGTGGACCGGGAGGAAGGGCTGCGGGCGCTGCGGGAGCTGGTGGATTCGCCGGACGCCGGACGCTCCGAGAAGGTCCACGCGGCCAACGCCGTGGGCGACTTCGATCCGGAGCTGAAGCAGGCGATGCTGCGCCGGCTCGGCGTGGACATCAGGCCCGGTGGATGGTTCTCGGTGTGAAGGGCCCCGGTGTGAAGGGCCCCGGTGTGAAGGGCCCCGGTGTGAAGCGTCCCGGTGTGCACGGTGCGCGTGCCGAAGGGCCCGGTGTGCCGGGGCGGGGAAGCGCACTCGTACGCAGTCCAGTGACATATCGCTCGGCCGAGGGAGACGATGCAGGATGATCCCACGTATCAGCGGCGGCTCGGATCCGGTCGGTCAGGCCCGGAGACTGGCACGCAAGGGCGACTGGCGCACCCTGTGGTGGCTCATCCTGTCCCTCCCCCTGCCCCAGGCGGTGGGCGCGGCGGCGTACCTCAAGCTCCGTCGGTGGAATTCGCCGTCCGAGGCCGACGCCCGGCTGGCCGCCCTGCTCACCGGCATCGGCACGAAGGAGGCGGCCCGGCTCGGTGCGGAGCTGTTCGACCGGACCAGTGTGCGTCTGCACACCTCGCTGGGGGTGGTGAACCCGGCGGGCTTCTGCCTCCGGCACCCGGTCGTGGCACTCGACCTGCGGGGCCGCGACCTGCACACGTCCCGTCTCGTCACCGCCGACCGGACCGGAGTGCGGTCGACTCTGTACGAGGGGCCCGCACAGCACTGGTCGATGTGCGCGCTCGACGGCGAGACCGTCATCGCCCGGAGGGAGTTCGACACCGGAGGCCACCGCGGCGACACGGAGATCGTCGAGTACACCCCCGGCCGTGAGGCCGTTCTCGCCTCGGGGGGCGGGCTGCTGGACGCGGTGGTGAAGCCGACCGCGACGGGGTGGGTGGTCGGGACCAAAATGGCCGGGGTCGCCCTGGCGGTCGCCGACGGCCAACAGGAACAGCTGGACCTGCGGGACTTCGGCATGCACAGTGCGGCCCTGTTCGCCGTCGACGCCACCGGGACCAGAATCGCCTTCGCGAGTGAGAACCGGCTGCTCGTCACCGACAGCAGGCTGCAGCCGCAGCACGAACTCGTGCTGGACACCACCCTGCGGAAACAACGGTTCAACGCGATCACCTTCGTCGGGGACACCATCGTCACCGCGGGCTGGGAGGAGGGCCTGTACCGGTGGCAGATCATCGGCGACCGCATCCGGGGCCTGCACTCCGGATTCGGCACCGCACCGCGTACGATGTTCCGGCTCCACCCGGTGGCCCCGTGGAACCTGCTGGTGGCGGAGGGCGGCAACGTCAACTACCACTACGACTCCACCACGCTCGAACGCTCCTCGGCCCCCGATTTCCTGGTGCCCTCGGGCCCCGACTCCGAGGGTGACGACCTCCGCGGCTCGCGCGCCGTCGGCAAGTTCCTCGCCGCGCCCTACGGCAGACTCGCCGTGTACGAAGGGTCGCTGGCGAGCCGCATGCGCTCGACGGACGACTTCTACTCCACGGTCGTGCAGGACCTGGAGCATCCGCTCCACATCCTGGTGAAGCCCGTACTCTCCCTCGACAGCACCGATGCCGACCGGGTCCGACCGCACCTCGCCCCGCCGGGCGGCGCGGCAGAGATGTACCCCCTGACCGCCACCGAGCGGGCGGTGCTGGAGGCAGCGGTGGAGATGTGCGCGTGGGCGCCCCAGGTGACCGGCCGCTGACCTGTGCCGCGTCCGCGCCGCAAGGTGGCTTCCTCCGCAGGTCCGCGTACTTCCCGGTGGTCCGCTCCGGTCCCCGCAGGCGTCCGCGGAGGGGGCCGCCTCCGTGGCGGACGCTTGCGGGGAGCAGAGCCGCGGGGGTTACGGGAGAGGGGTGCCTCCGGTGGCGTTGAGGACCTCGGCGGTGATGTAGCTCGCCTGCGGCGAGGCGAGGAAGACGTAACAGGGGGCCATCTCCGCGGGCTGGGCGGGGCGGCCCAGGGGGGACTGCTTACCGAATTCGGCGGTGTCGGGCAGTGTCGCGGGAATCAGGGGTGTCCACACCGGGCCGGGCGCCACCGCGTTGACGCGGATACCGTCCTGCGCCACCATCTGCGCGAGCCCCTGGGTGAAGGTCACGATCGCCCCCTTCGTCATGGCGTAGTCCAGCAGGTGCGGGCTGGGCTTGTACGCCTGGACCGAAGCGGAGTTGATGATGCTTCCGCCCTTGGGCATGTGGGGGAGTGCCAACTTCGACAGCCAGAACATGCCGTAGAGATTCGTGCGGACCACCCGGTCGAACTGTTCCGTGGAGATGGCGCCGATCCCGTCGGGCTGGGACATCTGGTAGGCGGCGTTGTTGACGAGGATGTCGATGTGTCCGAACTCGGCGACCGCTCGGTCGACGAGGCCGGCGCACTGCCGTTCTTCGCGCACATCGCACTCGACCGCCACGGCCCGTCGCCCCGCGTCCTCGATCAGCCGTACGGTCTCGCGCGCGTCCTCCTCCTCCGATTCCAGGTGGCTGAACAACACGTCGGCGCCCTCCCGGGCGTAGGCCAGCGCGACTGCGCGCCCGATGCCGGAGTCTCCCCCCGTCACCAGGGCTTTGCGGTCGGTGAGGAGACCGTGACCTCGGTAGGACTCCTCACCGTGGTCCGGAGGCGGGTCCATCGCTCCGGTCCAGCCGGGAACCGCCTGCTCCTGCTGGGGGAACTCCGGTCGGGGGTGCTTGGTCACCGGGTCGTGCGGCGCCTGCTCGCCGTTCGTCATCGTCCGCCTCCTGCGTCGGGAAAAGAGGCCTTACCTGTTCCCGGAACGGAGCGACCGAATCCGGCGGGTCCTCCCCGTGTGGGCCATCCAGGGAGGTCGAAGTGGAACTGCGCGGCGGTCGTGACCATGTGCGCGGTGCCGGTCCGCCGGGGGCGATACGAGGCTGGTCACGGGGCCTGTACACCCGGCCGGGTGCCCGGCGGGCTGCGGCCTCCCCGGATGCTTGCGAGAGTGGGTGTGCCGGCAAGGGCCGGGTACCGGAGCACTCGCCACCGGGGAGACGGACCCGGGGAGCGTGCACCGGCCGGCCGCAGATCGCTGCGGAGTCGCGCAGGGCAGGGCAGCGCGGCCGGGCGACCCCGGGGCGGCGAGAACACGTGGAGGTAGTGATGCCGGACGCGGTGGTGATCGGCGCGGGGCCCAACGGTCTCGTCGCAGCGAACCTCCTTGCCGCCGAGGGGTGGAGCGTGGAGGTGCTGGAGGCACAGCCGGAGCCGGGTGGGGCGGTCCGCAGCGACCGCGGCGTCCATCCCGACTACGTGAGCGACCTCTTCAGCGCCTTCTACCCGCTGGCAGCGGCCTCGCCGGTCTTCGGCGGGCTGGAGCTCCAGCAGGAGGGGCTCACATGGAGCCGCGCCCCGCGTGTACTGGCGCATCCGCTGCCCGACGGCCGGTGTGCGGTCCTCGAACAGGGGGCGGAGGACACCGCGGCGGGACTGGACACGTTCGCGGCGGGCGACGGGGCCGCGTGGCTCGATCTGTGCGGCACGTGGAACCGGCTGGGCCCCGACATCCTGCGCGCCCTGTTCACCCCCTTCCCGCCGGTGCGCTCCGTCGTGCGACTCGCCGCCAGGCTCCGGACATCCGGCGGTCTTCGGCTGGCGCGGACGATGGTGCTGCCCGTGCGTCGCCTGGGCGAGGAGGATTTCCGCGGCGAGGCAGCCGGGCTCCTGCTGGCGGGCAACGCGCTGCACGCGGACCTCGGCCCCGAAGCGGCGGGGAGCGGGGGCTACGGATGGCTCATGTCCATGCTCGCGCAGACCTACGGCTTCCCGGTGCCGGTGGGCGGAGCCGGTGCGCTCACGGCGGCCCTGGTGCGCCGGCTGGAACGGTACGGTGGCGCGGTCCGCTGCGGAGAGCGTGTGACGGAGATCGTCGTACGCGGCGGACGCGCCGTCGGCGTACGGACCGCGGGGGGCGAGGCCGTACCCGCCGCCCGTGCCGTGCTCGCCGACGTGTCGGCGCCCGCCCTGTACGGCGATCTGGTCGACGCACAGCACCTCCCCGACCAGCTGCTGAGCGACCTGCGCCGCTTCCAGTGGGACTTCGCCACGTTCAAGGTCGACTGGGCACTGAGCGGGGCAGTGCCATGGACCGCCGAGGAGGCGTCCACGGCGGGGACGGTCCACCTGGCCGACGGCGTCGACGGTCTCACCCGGTTCGCCGCGCAGATCGCGACGGGCCTGGTCCCCGACCGCCCCTTCCTCCTCGTCGGACAGATGACGACCGCGGACGCCTCGCGCTCACCGGCCGGTACGGAGTCGGCTTGGGCGTACACCCACGTCCCGCACCGGATCAAGGGGGACGGAGGCGAGGACGGCCTGACAGGACGATGGGACCGTCGGGAGCAGGAAGCCATGGCCGACCGCGTGGAGAACGAGGTCGAACGCTGGGCGCCGGGCTTCCGCTCCCGCATCATCTCCCGCCGCCTTCTCGCACCGCCCACCATCGAATCCATGGACGCCAACCTGTTCGGCGGCGCGATCAACGGCGGAACCGCAGCCGCCCACCAGCAACTCGTGTTCCGTCCGACTCCGGGCACCGGGCGGCCCGAAACGCCGGTGAAGGGCCTGTACCTCGCCTCGTCCTCCGCGCACCCCGGCGGCGGCGTGCACGGAGCCCCCGGCGCCAACGCCGCCCGCGCCGCGCTGCGCGGCGGGGGCGTGCACCGGCTGCGTGCGCCATGCATGCCGTGGGCCGTCCGTGCAGGCCGCAACACCGAGTGAGTGGCCCCGACCACCGGGGGCGTCCCGGGGCGAAGCCGTCGTCGCGCCCCGCTCGGCCGGGAACGATCAGGACGACGGCACCCGCCCCGCGGGCACTCCAGGCCCAGCAGCGCCACGCGCACACCCCGGGCGGCCAACTCCTCGGCGACGGCTCTCCCGAGGCCGCGCGCGGCGCCCGTCACCACGGCCGTACGGCCGTTCAGAATCCGCTTCCGGTCGGTCATGCGACTCCTCGAGGGCCGGGGTGAATGTGGACGACGGGATGCTCGGGAATTCCTGCAGGGGGCCGGAATACACATCGGGAGCGGAACGGGGAATGAGGAGCTCCGCGTCCGGGAGTTCGTCCGTGGCATCACATCCATCAGAAGAAAGAAGGATTTCCTCCTCCTGATGGGTGTGATCCCACCGCACGGAGAACGTGCACGTCGTCGTTGCACGGTGCGGTGCGAAGGGTCCTCCTGCGGCGCGCCGTGGGGCGCCGGAGTGAATGCGTGAAGAGGGCCGGACAGGCCCGGGCCGGCGGCTTTCGCGATATCCGGCGGTGTTGCAGCGCCGGATGGCGCAGCACATGTGTCGCGTGTCGGGGCGGAGGGTACGCGTGGTCAGTCCGCATCGTGCCGAGTGCTGAACGCTCCGCGCCCGGCCCCGCCCGCCCATGGATCGGAATTCAGTGAGCGAGAAGAAGAAGAACCCGGTGTCGGCTGCCGCCGAGAAGGTCGCGGAGAAGGTTCAGGACGCTGTACTCCCGGCACCTGAGATCCCCGGTGCCCCGGGTCCGGAAGCGGCGTCGGCCGAGGAGCCGACGAAAGCGCGCACACCGCTCCCGCCCAAACGCGACCAGCGCGGTCCGGACACGTACAGCCCCACCGGGCAGGAGACCGGGGCCCCGCAGGGCCGCGTCGCCCAGGACGGTGCCCACCTCACGACCGCTCAGGGCGCGCGCCTGTACGACACCGACCACTCCCTGAAGGCCGGACCCCGTGGTCCGGTGCTGCTCCAGGACCACCATCTGCGGGAGAAGATCACCCACTTCGATCACGAGCGCATTCCGGAGCGGGTGGTACACGCCCGCGGCGCGGCCGCGCACGGCGTCTTCCGTGCGTACGGTGCCGCGGCGGGGATCAGCAAAGCGGCCTTCCTCGCCGAAGGTGTCGAGACACCGGTGTTCGTGCGCTTCTCCACCGTCCTGGGCTCGCGCGGCTCGGCCGACACGGTGCGCGACACCCGGGGCTTCGCGACGAAGTTCTACACCCAGGAGGGCGTCTTCGACCTGGTCGGCAACAACATCCCGGTGTTCTTCATCCAGGACGCGATCAAGTTCCCCGACGTGATCCACGCAGGCAAGCCGCACCCGGACCGTGAGATCCCGCAGGCGCAGAGCGCCCACGACACGTTCTGGGACTTCGTCACCCTCCACACCGAGGCGACCCACCACACGCTGTGGAACATGTCGGACCGCGGCATCCCGCGCTCGTACCGGATGATGGAGGGCTTCGGCGTCCACACCTTCCGGCTGGTGAACGCCGAGGGCGCCACCACACTGGTGAAGTTCCACTGGAAGCCGAAGCTGGGTGTGCACTCGCTGGTCTGGGAGGAAGCGCAGATCACCGCGGGCATGGACCCGGACTTCCACCGCCGCGACCTCGCGGACGCGATCGAGGCGGGTGCCTTCCCCCAGTGGGAGCTGGGCGTGCAGACCTTCCCGGACACCGAGGACCAGATGTTCGAGGGCATCGACCTCCTGGACCCGACGAAGATCGTGCCCGAGGAGCTGGCACCGGTCCGTGCGATCGGCCTGATGACCCTCGACGCCAACCCGTCGAACTTCTTCGCCGAGACGGAACAGGTGGCGTTCCACCTCGGCCATCTGGTCCCCGGCATCGACGTCACCGACGACCCGCTGCTGCAGGGGCGTCTCTTCTCCTACCTCGACACACAGATCAGCCGGCTGGGCGGCCCCAACTTCGGTCAGCTGCCGATCAACCGCACGCACGCACCCGTCAACGACATGCTGCGTGACGGCATGCACCAGACCGCGGTGCACCGCGGCGTGGCACCGTACCGGCCCCACTCCCTCGACGGGGGATGCCCGTTCCTCGCGGGTGCGGACACCGGGGCCTACATCGAGGTTCCCGCCGAGGTCCCGGCGGCCCGCAAGGTGCGTGACGCGGCGGCATCCTTCGACGACCACTTCAGCCAGGCCCGGCTGTTCTGGCTCAGCATGACCCCCACGGAGCGCGAGCACATCGCCGCCGCCTACACCTTCGAGCTGGGCAAGTGCTGGGAGAAGGCCATCAAGGAACGGGCACTGAAGGTGCTCGCCAACATCGACCCGGACCTCTGTACGCAGGTCGCGTCCGGTCTGGGCCTTCCCGTACCGGAGGCGAGCGTCCCGTTCGCGGCGGTCGAGCCGAGCCCGGCCCTGTCCCAGCTCGGCGAACAATGGCCGGTGGACGGCCGGATCATCGGCATCGTCACCGACGGCGCGGACGACCTGGACGGTGTGCGCGAAGTACGTCGGGCGGTCCTCGAGGCCGGCATGGTTCCGCTGGTCATCGCCCCGGCAGGCGGCACGCTCGGCCCCGACGGCGATCCCGTCACCGTGCAGCGCACCTTCACCACCGCCCGGTCCGTCGAGTTCGACGCCCTTCTGCTGGCCGGGGCACCGGCCCCGGCGGCGGACGCGTACGGGGCGCGTGACGCCAAGGCCGACGACGGCGCCGCAGCGGCCACCGGTGTGGAACCCCGCCTCCTGCTGATGGTCACCGAGGCGTACCGCCACGGCAAGGCCATCGGCGCCTGGGGCGCAGGGGTCAGCGCTCTGGAAGCGGCCGGGCTGCCTGCGAACTCGGCAGGAGTGGTCACCGACGGGGCCGCCTCCCAGGTCCTGGAGGCGGTGACCGGCCTTCTCGGAGGGCACCGGGCCTGGGACCGTTTCACCCCCGCTCTCTGACAGGTGCGCCGGCCCTTGATCCGAACCATGTGAGCATCTCGGCCGAATCCGTGCCGAGATGCTCACCCCCTACCCTCCGGGAATCCCTGCCGTCCTCCCCGATGAGCTGCTCGACCAGGCCGCGGTGGATCACCTGCGGTCCGGTGTCAGCGGGGGGATGCTCGTCCCCGACGCCGCCGACAGCACCTCGGGGACGATGCGCGTGTCCGTGCACGACGTCGGCGCCGACTGACGGGGTGCCGCGCAGCGGGGGCCGGTGCCGACGGCCGAGCACCTGCCGGTGAGCGAGCCCTCCGGGCGGGCTCACCGGCGTGCCTCCGGCCGGGTACGGTGCGCCGGACCCCTCGCATCCGTGTGCTTCCATGTTCAGGACAGTTGCCTCGGAGGGGACAAGGGGGCGCATCATGCCGATGGTGCGAAGCGTGGTGGCACCCACCGGGCGGGAGTTGCCGCAGGGGCGCCGTCACAGCGTGGTTCTCTCCGACGACCGCCAGGGGGCCGGACACCTCGGCGCCCTCGTCCGCGGCGGGCCGGACAAGGGTGGGCGGGCCCTGTACTTCACGGACACCACCACCGAGGTCTTGGACCGATGACAGCGTACGGACCGGCATCGGCCGGGGCCGGCCGGCAGGCGGCCTTCTACCACCCGGCCCTGTTCTACGGCACCGAGGACGAGTACGCCGACGGGGTCGGGGCGTTCGTCCAGGACGCCCTGGACCACGAGCATTCCGTACTGGTGGCCGTGCCGGGCCGGAGCCTTCCGGTGCTGCAGGACCTCGTCGGAGACAACGGCAAGCACGTCACATGGGTGGACATGCGGCGGGCGGGACGCAACCCGGGGCGCATCCTGTCGATGCTCCAGGAGTTCGCCGACCGAGCAGGGGACTCGGGCAGCAGGGCGTCGATCGTGGGAGAGCCGATCTGGGTCGGGCGTACGCCGGCGGAGGCGCGGGAGGCGACCCGACACGAGGCGCTGATCAACCTCGCGTTCACCGGGCGCCCGGTGAGCATCCTGTGCCCCTACGACACGGCGTTGCCCGAGGACGTCCTGGCACAGGCGTACCGCACCCACCCGGTGGTCGGCGATCCGGGGGCCTACCGTGCCAGCTCCCGCTACGCCGATCCCCACGAGGTCTGCAGGGACTGCGACACTCCGCTGCCCGAGCCGCCGGAGGCCGTCGTCGTCCCGTTCGGCGAGCAGGGGCTGGCGTCCGTGCGCGCCGAGGCCGATCGCTGGGCAGCCGACGCCGCTCTGCCGCCGGTCCGCCGCACGGACTGGCTGCTCGCCATCGGCGAGGCGACCAGCAACTCGGTGCGTCACGGAGGGGGCAGCGGGACTCTGCGCATGTGGCGTGCCGACGGCCGGCTCGTCGCGGAGATCCGTGACCAGGGACTGCTGGCCGATCCCCTGACGGGCCGCCGCCGGCCCGACCCCCGGGCGGCGAACGGCGGCCGAGGTGTGTGGATCATGCATCAGGTGTGCGACCTGGTCGAGTTCCGCACGGTGGAGCAGGGCCTCGTCCTGCGTCTCCACATGGGTCTGGAGTGACCGGGGGAGCCCCTGGGGCGGGCCGGACCGCACCTCGGCCGGCCTTCACCGAGGTTCAGCCGCTCGCCGCAGAGGAACGCGCTCCCAGCTTCTCCAGCACCCGCTGGACGTGGTTGCGGCCCGTGTTGAGTGCGACCCCGAGCTCGGCACTGATCTCCGCGGTGGTGCGGCCTTCTCCCAGCAGATGAAGAGCCTCCCGCTCCCGGGGTGTCAGATTCGTACCGAGCCCCGGCGCCCTGCCGGCCAACCGGTCCAGTACGTCGCCGAGCAGGTCCTGGCTGAACACCACCTCGCCCGCAGCCACGCGACGGACGGCTTCCTCCAGTTCGCGCAGACCGCGGGCCTTCAGGATCAGGCCGGCTCCGCCCGCCGCCGCGACCCGTGCAGCGACCGACCCGCTGCCCTCACCCGCCAGCACCAGGACCCGCACGTTCGGCAGGAGTGCCAGCAGATCGGCGATGGCGGTGATCCCGTCACCGTCCGGCAAGCGGCGGTCCATCAGTACGACATCCGGCTCGCATCGCTTCGCGTCGGCGAGGGCCGACGCCACCGACGCCGCGCGCGCCACTACCTGCAGATCGGATGAGCGCTCCAGGGCGAGGCAGATCGCCTCGGCGACCATGTCGTGGTCCTCGACCAGCATGATCCTGAGAGGTCGACCGTGCGGGGCAGGTGCGGGCATCGGTGCATCCTTGCAGGTGGCGGACCGCGTGATCATGTCAGAAGACCCGGGGGAGCGAATCCGCGGTGGCCGCCGCCGCAGCGTCGGGGCGG
The DNA here is from genome assembly GCF_036345975.1 of Streptomyces clavifer. Classification (NCBI taxonomy): domain Bacteria; kingdom Bacillati; phylum Actinomycetota; class Actinomycetes; order Kitasatosporales; family Streptomycetaceae; genus Streptomyces; species Streptomyces clavifer. Next base: position 5,960,785 of record NZ_CP107793.1, read on the forward strand.
GTCGCGGCCGTATCCGCCGCAGCCCAGGCGGTCGGTTCCGCCTGCGGCGGTGTGCTCCTCGCGGTGAAGAGGCCGTCGGCCCCGACGAGGGAGAGCAGCCGCGCCAACTGGGTACCGACTCCCTCCACGACCAGGTCCACGCCTGCCCTAAGAGCGAGAGTCCGAGCCCCTGAACAAGGCGCTCAGGCCCGCGCAGTCGCAGAAGGAAACGCCGGTCAGATCGAGGCAGAGGCTCGTCGGCTGCCTCTCCGGACAAGCCGTCACCGCGTCCTGGACGCGAGGAGCGGTGTCCAGGTCGAGCTCTCCGGCGAACGTCACCCGCGCGATGCCGGAACGAACCACGACGTGCGACGTGAACGGGTAAATGGTCATGGCGTCCCGCACCCTTCGCGCTCACGTGCTGCGCGCATCCGCGCAGAACGGTCCCACGAGCCCTTCCTTTTGAGGGGCCACCTGTCGTCAGCTGTCGCCTCAATACCTCGTGGTGCGAGTACATCAGCGCCGGTCTAGTGAGTCTGCACTAGACGCGGAAGTCAACCCGCGCTGACAGATGTCGCCGCCGACGGGTGGCGTACGAGGCGGGAGGGGCGAGGAGGGGGAGCGCGGAGGGGAAGCCGCGCATCGCTCCGCTTCTTCGGCCGACGAGGCCGCGTCCCGCCTACCGGGGCGGTCGGTGCCGCCCCGGCGCTGTCACGTGAACCTGCGCTGTGCGCCGCGAACCGACGCTCTGCGCCGCGCGGAGTGCCGTGCACAGGCATGGCGTGGGGTCAGCAGGCGGCACCCGATCCGGCCGGTCCGGCGGGACGGGTGCCCGCGTACGCGCTGGAGGGTCAGTGCGCCCGGACCACCGCGCGGACGCTGTCGATGCTCCCGCAGTCGGCCTTCAGGTGCTTCGCCCGGTCGCGGAGGAAGACCTCGCCGAGTTCGGCGCGGCGCTCGTCCGGCACGTTCTCCCGCGCTCCGTTGAGGATCGTGCGCTCCTCCTCGTCGATGTGGTGCGTGATGGCCGTCGCGAGCTCCTCCAGCTTCTCGTCCCACTCGTCGGAGCCGACGTCCTCCACTTCCAGCAGGGCGAGGAGCGCCTCGTTGCCCTCGTGGTGCTCCTCCTCCCCGTGCTCGATCTCCTCGGCGTCCACGTTCTGGAACCGCTTGAGCGCGGGGTAGACCTCAGCCTCCTCGGCCTCGCCGTGAGCGATCAGGAGCGCCGCGAAGTCCTTGCGAGCCGCTCCCCGGTCCTCCTCGACGCTGCGCATCCGCCGCAGCAACTCCTCCATGGTGCGGTGGTCCTCGAGGATCACGGCCACCACGTCACGTGCTTCGGACATCACAAGCTCCTCTCCTCGGCCAGTGCTCCGCTGCTACCCCCGGGAGAAGCGGACAATCGAGCAGAGCCGGGACCGGACCGCACGTCGCCTCAGCTCCACGGGCTATGCCCGTGATCGGCTCGTTCACGGGGGATTCCCTCTGCGGTGCGCGCGCCCGGTACGGGATGTCCGGGCCAGAGGACGGGCCGCCGCGGTGCTCCCGTGTCGCACCGCAGGGGCCGGGTGTCCGGGGTCAGGCCAGCTCCACGCGGTCGATCAGTCCGGCGGTGGTGAAGGCGTCCACGAGCTGCTCGCGGCCCTCGGTGAAGTGGGCCCAGCTGTCGAAGTGGACGGGCACGATGCGGCGGGCGCCCAGGATGCGGGCGGCCTCCGCAGCCTGAGCGCTGTCGAGAGTGAGCAGCGCGCCGTCCAGGACGGGAATGCGGACCGCGCCGGCGAACAGCACGGCGGTGTCCACCGGGCCGAAGCGGTCGGCGATCTCGCGCACCAGGGAGAGCTGGGCGTTGTCGCCGCTGACGTAGACGGTGGGCAGGCCGTCACCGGTCAGGACGAAGCCGACGACCTCGCCGACGACTGGTTCGAGGTCGGCGCGTGCTCCGGGACCGTGCAGGGCCGGGACGCCGGTGACGGTGATCGTGCCGCCGCCGGGGCGGTCCAGCTCGATGGACTCCCAGTCCTTCAGCGGGCGTGCGGTGGGGCCCAGTCGGCCCGCGCCGCTGGGCGTGGTCAGGGTCAGGGGTACGTCGGCGAGCAGGGTGCGGCCCGAGGCGTCGAGGTTGTCGTCGTGCTCGTCGTGCGACAGGAGCACCACATCGATGCGGCCCAGGTCGGCCGGTGCGGCGGAGGCGGGCGCGGTCTTGGCCAGCCCCGAGGGATAGGTGCCGGGGGCGTCGAAGGTCGGGTCGGTCAGGAACCGCAGCCCGCCGTACTCGATGAGTGCGGTCGGACCGCCGAAGACACGGACGGGGACCTGCTCACTGGATGCGCCGGTTGCAGTCATGACGAAATCTCCTCACGGATGGATTGGCTTATATCCGTGACCATAGGGTGTTGTCATGGATGAAGGCAAGCTATAACGTGAGAGGTGTGAGTGAGACTGCAACTGCCGACACTGCCGATCCCGGGCTGCCGCCGGCGCCGGGCGCTGAGGACTACCCCGCGCTCGACCTCGCCAACAGCGCCATCGCCCTGCGCGGCGGCCAGTTCCTCGATGCGTTGGGCACCCCGGCGGGCGCCAACCAGTGGCTGGTCGACCACGGCCTGGCCCCCGCGGACGCCGGTATGCAGGAGATCTGTGCGGCACGCCTGCGCTCCCTGCGCGAACAGGTACGCGCCCTGCTCGCCGCCCAGGTCGGCGGCCATCCGGCTCCCGCCAGCGCGCTGGCCGCCGTCAACGACGCCCTCACCCGGGTCCCCACCGCCTCCCCGCTCGGCTGGGACTCCGTCCGCGGCATGCACCGCACCGCCCCGCACCCCATCGACCAGATCGTCGACCAGGCTCTCGGCATCCTCGCCGCCGACGCCGCCGACCTGCTCACCGGACCCGACGTCGAACGGCTGACGGCCTGCGCCTCCACCCCCTGCAACCGCTACCTGCTCCGTGCCGGCCGCCGCCACTGGTGCTCGGTCCGTTGTGGTGACCGAGCCCGCGCCGCCCGCGCCTACGCCCGCCGCGCCCAAGCCGCCGCCGACTGAGTTCGCGTCCGCCTCCTGCGCGACGGCGGCACGATCGTCGTCCGGTGCTCGCCCGCGATCCGCTACGGCCCGTCGCCCCAACGGTGGGAGACGCCCGGCCTCTCGGATGCAGCGTGCTGAAGCCGGGGGCGGGTCCGGGCGTCTGCGGTCGGCGGTGCTCGAAGGCATGGCAGGCCGCCCACCACGTGCGGCGGCCGGCCGAGCACGGGCGAACTCGGCCGGCAGCGGGGGTGGCTTCGGCCGGGTTCGCGTCGTCAGTCCGTGTCGGGGTCTTGTGGCGTGGTGTGCAGTGCGGTGTGGCCGACCGTGTTGGGGGGCTCGCCGCGGCGGACCGAGCCGGGGGCGCGGGCGATGGGCCGGTGGGTGCCGGTGGCGGAGGACAGCTGCCAGGGGACGCTGGTCACGGTCACGCCGGGGGTGAGGAGCAGACGGCTCTTGAGCCAGAGGGCGGTCTGGTTGTGGAGGAAGTTCTCCCACCAGTGGCCGACGACGTATTCGGGGATGAAGACGGCGACGAGGTCATGGGGGCCGTCGCGGCGGACGGAGCGTACGTAGGCCACCGCCGGTCTGGTGATTTCGCGGTAGGGGGACCGGAGCACTTTGAGCGGCACCTGGATGTCGAAGTCGTTCCACTGCCCGAGCAGTGTGGACAGAGACTCCTGGTCGACGGCGACGGTGAGTGCTTCGAGGTGGTCGGGCCGGAAGGCGCGGGCGTAGTCGAGGGCTCGCAGGGTCGGTTTGTTGAGGGTGGAGACGAGCACGATGGCCAGGACCCGGGTGGGCGGGACGCTGTCCTGCCGTGGGTCGGTCACGGCGAGCTCGGTGGTGGTCCTGTCGTACTGCCGGCGGATGCCCCGCATCATCAGCCACAGCACGGTGGCGGCGACGACGGCCAGCCACGCACCCTGGGTGAATTTGGTGACCAGCACGATGACCAGGACGAGTCCGGTGACGGCGGCGCCGGTGGAGTTGACCGCACGGGCCAGGTGGTGACGGCGGCGCTGAGCGGGGTCGGTCTCGTTGTGCAGCGCCCGGTTCCAGTGCCGGATCATGCCGGTCTGGGAGAGGGTGAAGGAAGTGAACACACCGAGGATGTAGAGGTGGATCAGGCTGGTGACGTTGGCCTTGAAGCCGTACAGGAGGAGCCCGGCCACCACTGCCAGGGCGATGATGCCGTTGCTGAAAACGAGCCGGTCGCCTCGATTGTGCAGCTGGCGCGGAAGGTAGCTGTCCTGGGCGAGGATCGAGGAGAGCAGGGGGAAGCCGTTGAAGGCGGTGTTCGCCGCCAGGATCAGGATCAGGGCCGTGACTGCCTGGAGGTAGAAGAAGCCGAAGCTGTCCGCCCCGCCGAATACAGCCGCGGAAAGCTGCGCGATGACGGTGCGCTGGGTGTGACCGGCGCAGTCGGGCAGTCCGGTCAGTCGGCATGGGTCGTCGGCGATGTGCACCTTGGCGACGATCGCGAGCGTGGTCACACCGACGAACAGGATGACGGCGATGATGCCCATGGCGGCCAGTGTGTTCGCGGCGTTCTGCGACTTGGGCCTGCGGAACGCGGGCACTCCGTTGGAGATGGCCTCCACGCCCGTCAGCGCCGTGCAGCCGCTGGAGAACGCGCGGAGCACCAGCATGACCAGTGCGAGTCCGGCCAGATCCAGGTCGGCCTCCTGGGGTGTGATGCCGTACCGGGAGCTCTCGGCGACCGGGGCATCGCCCAGAAGGTAGCGCAGCAGCCCGGTGCCGATCATGATCAGCATCCCGCCGATGAAGAGATAGGTGGGAGCGGCGAACAACCGGCCGGACTCGCGCAGGCCCCGAAGGTTCAGTGCGGTGAGCAGCGCCACGAAGCACAGCGCCATCAGCACGCGGTAGTCGGCCAGGGAAGGCACGGCGGAGATGATGTTGTCCACTCCGGAGGCCACGGAGACCGCCACGGTCATGACGTAGTCGACCAGCAGGGAGGCCCCGACCACCAGACCTGCGGAGGGGCCGAGATTGGTCGAGACGACGGCGTACGATCCGCCGCCACTCGGGTAGGCGTGGACGACCTGCCGGTAGGAGAGCACCACCACCGTCATCAGCGCGACGACCGCGGCCCCGATCCACGGGGTGAAGTGCAGGTACGCCAGCCCTCCCAGGGTGAGGACCAGCAGGATCTCCTGCGTGGCGTAGGCCACGGAGGAAAGCGGGTCGGACGCGAAGATCGGCAGAGCCAGCCGCTTGGGCAGCAGCGTCTCACCCAGTTCCTCACTCCGCCGGGCACGCCCGATGACCAGGCGCTTGAGGATCTTGATGGCCGTCGGCACGGCGCGAGCGTAAAGCGGCTTCCCCCGCCGACCCCGCTGGCGCGGGCAAGAAGTCGCATCAAAGCCCCGTTTGCAGTGCTCACGCCGCGCAGACGATCGCTGCGGCACCGCAACTGGACGAGCTGGGGGTGGACGTAGCGGCTGATGGGGCCGTTCCGAGGCTGCCCGCACCCCGCGACCACGCGCTCAGCTCCGCGCTGTCGGCGCGGCTACCCGTTCGCGGCGACGTTTCTGCCGGGCCACAAGCTGGTCGTGGAGCTCTCCGACAACGAGCCACTGGCCGACGCGCACAACGCGCTGCTGCCGCCGGACGCCTTCCACCTGCCGGTGGGCCGCCCCGTCACCCACAAGATCTACCGTGACGCGGCCCACCCCTCACGGCTCGTCCTGCCGTTCACGAAGCGCGGGGCGGCGGACAAGGAGTAGCCGGCCCGCGACGCCCGGACGGCGAAGCCGGAGGGCGGGTGTCAGCGCCGGGTGGCAGGCTGAGTCCCATGGGAACCAGCGAAAGGACATCGCCGTGATCACCACTGACTTCGCCCCCGGCTCACCCTGCATGCTCGACCTCGGCACCCTCGACGTCCGGGCCGCGGCCGCCTTCTACGGCGCGGTCCTGGGCTGGGACTACGAGCCCATGGGGGACGACGGGGAGGAGGGGGAAGGCGGGATGTTCAACAAGGACGGCAAGATGGTCGCCGGCCTCGGCAAGATCACCGAGCAGGGCGCCCGCCCGGCCTGGATGATCTACTACAGCGTCGTCGACGCGGATGCCACGACCCGGGCGGTGGAGAGCGCAGGCGGCACGGTGCGGGTGCCGCCGATGGACCTCGAGCAGTGGGGCCGCATGGCGCAGTACAGCGATCCGCTGGGCGGCCAGTTCGCCGTCTGGCAGCCGGGCGAGAGCAAGGGCGTCGGCCTGGTGGACAAGCCGGGCTCGCTCTCCTGGACCGAGCTGTACACGAGCGACGCGGGCGCCGCGAAGGAGTTCTACGGCGGTGTCCTGGGCTGGCGGTTCAGCGACATGGAGATGCCGGGCGGCGAGGGCACGTACACCCTGATCACCCCTTCCGGGCTGCCCGAGGAGCGGATGCACGGCGGCCTGATGGAGGTCGGCAAGGAGGGCCTCGCCCTGGCGGGCGGACGCCCGTACTGGCACCCGGTCTTCAACGTCACCGACTGCGACGCCGCGGTGGCCGCGGTCACCGAGAACGGCGGCAGCGTGCAGATGGGGCCGGAGGACGCGGAGGGCGTCGGCCGCATGGCCGTCTGTCTCGACCCCTTCGACGCGGACTTCGTGGTACTCACCCCGGCCGAGAGCTAGTACCAACGTCGTGTAGTCGGCGGTGGGTGGGCAGTTGACGCTGCGGCTGACGATCACTCAGTGTCGGCGGTCTTCGCGGTGCCAGGGCCGGACCTCGGCCCTCGCCCAGTCGTGGACGCGCGGACCGTGGGCTCCGTTGCCGCAGGAACGGCGCTTCCACATCTGGCGAGGCCCATACATCAAAGGCCCGGCCGACGCGCCCCGCATGCCCGGTGTGCTCTCCGCGCGAGCGGAGGTGGACCGGCCCTTCATCGCCCATGTCCTCGGCTGAACGGACCTGTGAGGAAACGCCTGGGGTGGGGCCGGTGGTCAGCTCCGCTGCAGCCGGATGCCCAGTGCCCACGCGCACAGGGTGGCCGCCGACCACTGCCCGTGGTGCTTCGCGCCCGCCCTGACGCCCGGGGCCGTGCCGTCCGTGGTGGGTTCCAACTGCCAAAGCAGGGAGCCGGGTTCGGTGGGGAGCGCCTCGGCGCCCATGCCGGTCAGGACGTATCCGGACGGGGAGAGCGGCAGAGCTGCGGATGGATGCGGAACTGGACTGCCCTCGCTCTCCGTGAAGTCCGTCCAGGCGCGGACGGTGTACTCCGCGCCGTCGATCACGAAGGAGGACTTCAGGCAGACCGCGAAGGCGTCGATGGTGCAGGGGCTGGGAATCTGGTGGTCCTTGGAGCGCACGGTCCAGGCGCCACCCGCCCGGGGGAAGGAGGCGGTGGCCAGGTTGCCATTGGCGTCACCGCTCGGGGGATCCTGCCAGTTGACGCGGAAGCCCCCGCCGATCAGCGTGTGACCTTGTGGGACCCGGGCGGACACGTAGGGGTGCGCCGCGCGCCGGCTCCGGGTTTGAACAACGGTCAGCAGTTCCTCGACCAGTCGCTGACGGCTGACCCCATCGATCTTCATCCCGATGGCGAAGGCGGTCAGCCGGTGAGGCTGGGGGACGTTGTGGTCCTTGGACGACGCCAGCCAGGCAGAGCCGTCGTCCGCCGGGTACGAGGCAGTGAGCAGTGCGCCGTGTGGTGAGTCGACGGCGCTCGCACCGCCGCCTATCGCCACCATGTCGCTGTCGACCTCGGCGCCGAGGTCGGTGAAATGCTGCTGGTCGTGGTCGGCCCCGTACCGGAAGACGGCGGTGGTGATCAGCCCGGAGGCGTCGCGGCGGCGGAACAGTTCGAGGTCGTGGCGGGGCCTGTCCAGCGCAAGCAGAGCGGTCCCGTGGGGCTGAAGGCTTGACACGACGCTGGTGGTGACCGGTTGGAGGGGGGAGGCGAGACGCGGCCTGGACGGCTCGGCAGCGGCCCCGGGGCCCACTGTGGACAGGTGGCGCACGAGCGGAAGCCTCATCGTGAGCGGGTATTGGGCCGACGCCAGGTCCGGCCCGAGGTCGGTCAGGTCGAGGGCGGGGTTGAGGCCGGCTACAAGCGCGTCGGTCAGCGGCCGGAGGCCGATGAGGTGGCGGACCGCCTCCAGGTCGCAGGGCGTGCCGTAACGCTTCGTGGCGAAGCGGCGGGCCCTCTCAGGAGAGCGGTCGGTCAGGCAGCGGAGCAGGGACGGGGAGGCCCCCGGAGCGGAGTCGTCCGTCGCCCGCCAGGCATCGCTGTCCTTCTCCCTCCAGAGAGCGGCGGCCATCAGCTGCGGGTCCGCCAAGCAGTCGCACCGGACCTCGTGCAGGATCGGCCGTAGTGTCTTGAGGATGTCGTCCGGTACCGCGATCCGCCCCTGCCCCGGCTCCTTGTGCCAGTGCAGCAGCGCCCCGGCCTCGCAGAAGTCGACGCGCAGCCACCGGCCGTCCCGGTGCCGCAGCCACGCCGACTGCGGCCCGTCCTCGGTGACGGCGAAAGCGCAGAACCGGCGAGCAGCCTCCGGCTCGACGATCGCATGCAACACCGCCAGCCCACGGCAGTGGTCACGGAGCACAGCGATGTCTGGCAGCCGCCGGGCGGCATCGTGGAGGTTCATGCCGCCATTGAAGCGCTCGCCACCGACAACGAGGTGGCCTCATGGTTTTCGTCCACGCGTCAGGGTGGGTTGGTGGTCACCAAAGGCGCCGCAGCGGACGGGGACCGGGAATCCGCCGGAGCAGGTCGAGTAGTACGGGTGGCTTTGTTCACGAGTTCCGACAGCAGCCGTCCTTGATCTGTGTCTGCCAGGGGCGTTCTCCGCGTAGTCGCAGAGCAGAAACCGTGGGGGTCCGGTCACGCGGTTGCCGCTGCGGCAGCTTCTACCGTCCTGAACAGGGCCGGAGAGACCGGCTTGGCGACGCGAACGTGAGGGAGGCGGCGATGGACTGGCCGATTGCGGAGGTCGCGCGTATGCCGGGCATGACCGCCCGGACCCTGCGGCTTACGACGAGGTCGGCCTGCTGCCGCCTGCCAGGATCGGGGCCGACGGCCACCGCTACTACGAGGAGCCCCAGCTGCTGCGGCTGCAGCAGATCCTCGTCCTGCGGGCACTGGGCTCAGGGCCCGAGGTCGGCCGGATCCTGGCCGAGCAGATCGACGAGGTGGACGCCCTGTGCGGACACCACCGCCGACTGCTCGCCGAGCGGGACCGGATCGACGCTCTGGCCGGCACCGTCTCCCGCACGATCGCCGAACTGGAGCAGTCCAGGAAGGACGGCACACCCATGACCGCTATCAACCGACCGGAGAACCTGTTCGAGGGCATCCAGCCTTCTCAGTAGCAGGAGACCCTGCGTGACTTCCCCCGGCATGCCGAGGAAGTCGCCCGACGGGTCGCGGTGATGACCCCGCAAGACATCGAGTCCGGGCAGCGCGAGCGCCGAGATCCTCAACTCCCTCGCCGACAGACTTAAGGCCGTCATTTCAGGTGCATGACACTAGTTGTATTGACCACAAGCGTTGTTGACACTTACGGGTCGCCTCAGCTGTGGAGATGGCTACGTTCGCCGTGGTGGTCGAGGATGATCAGGATCTCGGCGGGGCCGCGGTCGCTGCGGAGGGTGTGGGGGGTCATGGTGGAGAACGAGGCGGCCTGGCCGGCCTCGACGCGGATGACGCGTTCGCCGAGGTAGAGGACGACGGTGCCGGACAGCACGGTGAACCAGTCCCTGCCTGGATGGACACCCAGGTCGTCAGAGGTGACGCTGCCCGCCTGGTCGGTGATGCGCATCTTGCCGACGGTCAGCCCCTGGGGGCCGTTGTCCTTGGTGAGGAGCCAGGTGGTCAGGCCGCGGGTCTCGTCGCGGTCCGGCCGGATGACGACATCGGAGTCATCTGAAGACTCGACGAGCTCGTCGAGAGATTTCCCCAGCGCCGCGGAGATGGCAGTGAGCTGGTCGAGGCTGATGCGGCGATGACCGGTCTCAATGCGGCTGAGCTGTGACGGGCTGATGCCCGCACGCGCGGCGAGGTTGTCCAGTGACCAGCCGCGCGCCTTGCGCAGGGACCTGATCCGCATCCTGACGATGGCGTCCAATGTCGATTCTTGCTCCACCGGCAAGAGTCTATGACGCAAGGGCATTGATCGCTTTACCGTCGAAGCATGACCGCACACCATGACACTCACGGCCATATTGGGCACGAGCGGGGCAGCAACTCCGACGTCGCGTTCGCGCAGCTGCTGGAGCTGGACGCGGATGTCCTCGCTTCCTATCTCGCGGAGCTGACCGGCCTGCTCGCCGATCTCATTGACCCCACTCCCGCCCGGGTCCTGGACCTGGGCAGCGGCCCCGGCACCGGCAGCTTCGCCTTGGCCCGCCGGTTCCCGACGGCGCAGGTGACGGCGGTGGACCTCTCTGCGCAGATGCTGCACCGCCTGCGTGAGCAGGCCGCCGTACACGGCGTCACCGACCGGATCAGCACGCTGGAGGCAAACATCGATGAGCCCTGGGATGCGATCGGCGCGAACGGACCGTACGACCTGATCTGGGCCGCCTCCTTTCTGCACCACGTGGCCGACCCCGCCCGCACCCTCGCCCAGACCTTCGAGCAGTTGCGGCCCGGCGGGCTCCTGGCTGTCACCGAGATGGACTTCTTCCCCCTGTACCTGCCCGAGGACGCAGGTGTTGGCCGGCCCGGCCTCGAGGCCCGCCTGCACGCCGCCATGAACACCCAACCGGACCACGAGTGGACTGACCAGCTCGAGAACGCCGGATTCACCGTCGAGAAGCGGCCCTTCGAGATCCGTCTCGACCACGCCCAGGCAGGACCGTCCGTGAACGCCTACGCCCTGGGGTTCTTGGCCAAGCTGCGCTCCCACGCCACCGACCTGCTCAGCGCGGACGACCTGGCGGCTTTGGACATCCTGCTGGACAAAGCACAGCCGAACAGCGTCGCCCACCGTGACGACCTGCGCGTCCACACCACCCGCACCACCTGGATCGCACACCGCCCCTGACCCGCTGGGCGAGCCGCCCCGACGGGCCCCGGCTCGCCCACCCTTGGAAAGGTCGTCGTGCCTCACCGGAATGCACCGCCGGCCGAGACCGGCAGCCTGCGTGTTGCCCCGCTGCGTTGTCGAAGACGGCTCGTCACCGCATCGGGCCGCGGGTGTCCTGTCACGGTAGTGCTGCCATTCCGGCCCCCGGGGCCTCATCCCTGACCGAACGTCGTGCTCCTCGCTCCGGACGACGCCCGGAGTATGTGGCAGTACCTGGCCTGCCGTGACCAGGTACTGCCCATCAGGTCCCATCGCCCGCAGGCGGAGGAAGCCTCGCTCGGCCTGCCGCCCGGAACTTGCGTCGGGTCGGCTTGGGTGCCGGGTACTTCCGGGCTTGTCTCAGCTGCCGAGCCAGGCCAGGGCGGCCACCGTCAGGGTGCTGACGCCGGTGTCCAGGGTCGGCTGGATGACGGGGGCGAAGGCGGCGCTGTGGTTGACCGGGATGTCCTGGGCGACAGTTCCCTTCCTGGCGGCCTCGGCATAGCGTCCCGGATCGATGCCGCCGATCGCCCAATAGGTGAACGGCGCTCCGAATGCCCGGGGAATCTCGCTCATGTCCTCGCTGGCGGTAGGGAGTTCGACGGTGTGGGCGTCGTCGCCGAAGTACGCGGCGAACGCGTCCGCGACGCGCCGGGTCGGCTCCTCGTCGTTGACGGTGGGCGGAAAGGACGAGATCCGCTCGACCTCGGGGGCCCTGGGTGCGTGAGATGCCTGGCACTCGGCGTGGACGATGCGCTCGATCGCGTCCAGGACCTGGGTGCGCGTGGTGTCGTCATAGGTGCGGACGTTGAGCTCGATGACGGCCCGGTCGGGGATGACGTTGGGACCGCTGCCGGCATGAATGCTGCCTACGGTGACCACGGCGGGGGTTGTGGCGGCCAGCTCCCGCGAGACGATGGTCTGCAGGCGCAGGACGATCATGGCGGCCATCACGACGGGATCGACCGCGGCCTGGGGCATGGAGCCGTGCGCCCCTCGGCCGTGCACGGTGATGCGCAGGCTGTCCGCGGCCGACAGAAAGGAACCAGGGCGGGTGCCGACGTAGCCGGCCGGGTAGGGAAGGACGTGCTGGGCCAGCACCACCTCGGGCCGCGGAGACTTCGCGGTCAGACCGTCCTCGATCATGGCGTCGGCGCCGTCGCCGTTCTCCTCCGAAGGCTGGAAGAGCGCCACGAAGGTCCCCTGCCAGGCGTTCCTTCGCCCGGCCAGCAGCTGGGCGCAGCCGATCAGGCAGGTCACGTGCACGTCGTGTCCGCAGGCGTGCATGACCGGTTGCTCGCTGCCTCGGTGGTCGGTGGCCGTCACCGTGGAGGCGTACGGAAGCCCGGTCCGTTCGCGTACCGGGAGGGCGTCCATGTCCGCACGGGCCATGACGACCGGACCGTCGCCGTTTCTGAGAACCCCGATCACGCCCGTGCCTCCCACGCCTTCGGTGACGTCGTAACCGCCGTCCCGCAGCGCGTCCGCCACCTTCCCCGCCGTACGGTGCTCCCGCAGGCCGAGTTCGGGGTGCCTGTGCAGGTCCTGGTAGAGGTCCTCCAGGTCGCCACGGATGGTTTCGAGGTCGGCCAGTACGGTCCGAGCTGGGTCGGCCATGCGGGCGCTCCTTGCGTGGGTGGGACTGGCGTCCGTGCGTACTCCGGCCACGGCACTGATCGGCACCAGGGCGTGGCAAGGCCCTGGTGCACATGAATCCAGCCTAACTACGGCCCCGCCGTAGGCCACCCGGACCGGTGCTGAGCGTGAGGGGGAGGGCGCGGCGGCGCCGCCCACCGTGGCTTGGGCAAAGGATCACATCCCGTTCGGTCGACGGGTGAACCCGGTCGCATTCGGGCTATACGTCGGCTCCGTGTGACTCCTTGCCCCTGCGGGTCTCCGGGGGCTCGGGCGCGTTGAGACCGTAGCGGAGGCCGAGCATTCGGATCAGGAAACAGGCCGCCGCTGCTCCCAGAGCGGCTGGAAGGCCGTAGACGCCCATCTCGACGGTGGCGACGGTCACCGCTGCGCCCACCAGGGCCGGGACGGCATACAGGCCGCTGCGTAGCACCGTCGGGATCTGACGGACGAGCGTGTCGCGGATCGTGCCCCCGCCTACCGCGGTGACCACCCCCAGCAGGATGGCGGGAGCGACGCCCAGCCCGGCGTCCAGTGCCGTGCTCGCGCCGGTGACGGCGAACGTGCTCAACCCGATCGTGTCGAGCACGGTGATCGCCTTCCCGATCCGGCGCAGGTGCCTGCTGAGAGCGAAGGCGATCAACGCACCGAGGGCGGCGAGCGTGTAGTAGCGCCAGTCCAGAAGAGTCGAAGGCGGCAGCGAGCCGATCATGACATCGCGGATGAAGCCGCCGCCCAGCGCGGTGATCATGCCGAGGACGACCACACCGACCACGTCCAGCCGCGCGGCACGCACCGCCAACAGCGCCCCGTTCAGCCCGAACGCGAACGTGCCGGTGAGGTCCAAGGCGAGCAACGGCGTAGGTTCGGAAGTCATACGAGCTGCATACCCCGCGCGGCACACCGGCGTCGCGAAGCGAGAGCCTGTCCCCCACCGGCGGCCGCGGCGTGGCCGGGCCTTGAGAGTGCGATGGGCTGTGGTGGGGGTCGATCACCGTGGGACCGAGCCGGTCGTTGATGCCGGCGCGATGGCGCGTGTGGCTCTTGGCAAGCTCACCGATGGGCCGGCCGCCGGAAGCTTGAGCCATGTCAGGCACGAGTGTGACATGAGAGAACAGGGCCGGTCAGGTGCTGCCCGGCCTCAGCCTGGAGGATCAGTGCGGGCAGGCCGGTGGTTCCAGGGCGAAGTCCACGCCCTCGCCGGTGATCCGCTGGATCTCGGACAGGGCGTCCAGCTCTTTGCCGCTGACCGTGTGCGTCGCCCCGACCTCCAGGGCCAGTTCCGACCGAGAGGGCACCATGTCCACCGCGATGACGGTCGTCGCCCCGGCCACCCGGGCCGCCATCACCGCGCTGAGGCCCACGGTCCCTGCGCCGGTCACGGCGAAGCTGGAGCCGGCGGTGACCTTCAGCGCCCGCAACCCGGTGCCCGCTCCGGTTTGGATCCCGCAGCCGAGCGGGCCGACGAGCTCCAGTGGGGCGTCCTTGCGCACCTTGACCACATTGGACTCGTGGGCGATCGCGTTGCCGGCGAAGGAGGACTGGCCGAAGAAGCGGTCCGAGGGGGCGTCGCCGTCGGACAGGGTGAGGGCATGCGAGCCGTCCTGCCGCCGGCCCGCGAAGTTCATGGCGTTGAAGTTCGCGCAGCTGGCCGAGGAACCGTCCAGGTTGGGGCGGCACCGGCCGCAGGCCAGGAATCTGATGGCCACGTGGTCACCAGGCTGCACCTTCTGCACCGCGGAACCGGCGGCCTCCACGACTCCTGCGCCCTCGTGGCCGAGGACCACGGGCAGCGGCACGAGGTACACCTGACCCCGCGCCACCAGGCAATGGCATCGTGACCGGCGGCCTTACGTAGCCCATCGGGATGACCCCGGGCCGAACGAGCCGCGGCCCTGCCCTCCCGGAGTGCCGGTCCGGCCTAGCGTAAGGAGCCCACTCCCGCGCTGCCCGACGGAGCTCCCCGTGACCATGCCTGCCCTTACCGACCTGACCGGAACGTATGTGCTGGACCCCGTCCACACCCGGATCGGCTTCGTCGCCCGCCACGCGATGATCACCAAGGTACGCGGAGCGTTCCACGAGTTCGAGGGCACTCTCCACCTGGACGGGTCCGACCCGGCCAAGTCGAGAGCGTCGGTCTCCATCCAGGCCGACAGCATCGACACAGGTAACGGCGATCGCGATGGCCACCTGCGTACGAATGACTTCCTGGACGCCCCCAACCACCCCAGGATCACCTTCGCCTCCACCAAGGCCGAGCAGGTGGACGACACCCACTTCAGGCTGACCGGAGACCTGACGATCAAGGGCACCAGCAAGTCGATCAGTATCGACTTCGAGTTCACCGGCGCTGCCCAGGACCCCTTCGGCAACCAGCGGGTGGGCTTCGAGGGTGCCATCACCGTCAGCCGCAAGGACTATGGCCTGACGTGGAACGCCGCTCTTGAAGGCGGCGGTGTTCTGGTCGGGGACAAAGTGGTACTGGAGTTCGACATCTCCGCGATCAAACAGGTCTGACGTACACCGGTGTGAGAGCGGATCAGCTAGTCCCGCTCGGGGGCGGTCGCCTGACGCTCAGACGTACTGTCATGGACGCCCACACGAGCGGCGTCGACCCTCTGCCCGCGACATCGGGCGCGGCGCCTGAACCGCCCGGGCCGTCAGCGAGCTCGGCCTCCTGCCCGGGAACTGGACGCCCGCCCGAAGTGCGGCGGGCATCGCGCTCTGCCGCCCTCCAGTCCACACTGGTACACCGGCGCGCAGGTACGGGATCTGCGAGATATCGCGACCCTGAGGAGTTGAACTGTGCAGATGCGAGAACTCGTCACCCAGGTGGTGGCCGAGCGGGTGAAGGAGTACTTCGCGGATTCGCCGGTGGGTACCAGTCCTCGCCCGGTGATCCGGCCTCCCGCTGAACCCGGGGCGCTGGCAGAACTGGAGCACAGATCCACTCAGTCGCTCGAGGCCGGGTACCGAGAGTTTCTGTTGCTCACGGACGGCTTGGAGGGCTTCCCCCTCCTGCTGCTCGGCTGCCGCGACTGGCAGCCCGGAGGAATGGGCGAGGCCGCTGAGGAATTCCGGAGGACGGTCCTGGACAGCGAGCCGGAGGATGTGGGTGTACCTCCGGGAACACTCCTGTTTCCGGTAGCTGTCAACGGTGACCGCAGCCAGGGCATCTTCCTGATCGATACCGCAGGCCCAGCCGAGGAGCGGTTCTGGTGGACCGGCGAAGGAGACAGCTTCTTTTTTGCGGGGTTTGCCGACGTCCTCGGCTTCCTGACCGACGCGGGTAGCTGCAATCCGAAGCAGTCACTCAGCAGTTGAAGCGGATTCGATAAAGCTGTGCAACCACGTCTGGTCCTGCTCGGGGTGTTCGCTGGTGGTCGGTCGGTCATCACACCAGGGCTCTTGCACAGTCGTCGCGATCTTGTGATGGTGCAGGTCGGTGGGGGTGTGACCGAACATGCCGAAGCCCGGTTGAGGTGAGGGAGATCTCAAGTCCTTTACCAACAACAGGGCTTCGCTGTTTCGTGAGTCTGCCATGCCCGCGCTCGTGCTGTCGTGTTCCGTCACTCCGGACGGTGACGGTGGGATCGAGGCCGTTGACCCGCGTGCCCGTCGGGGGCGACGGTATCCGCTTCTCGCGCTGGTTCGGGCAGCGGTCTGCGCGGTGGCGGCCGGGGCCCGTTCGTATGCGGCGATCGGGCACCGGCTACGGCGGGCGCCGCAGGGCACTCTGGCTCGGCCCGGGTGCCCTGCGGCTTTATGCGGCGCACCGGGGTACGGGTCGAGGTACTTGAGGTACGCCTCCAGGGCCGCCTGGTCGCGGAGGGCGAGGGCAACTGCGGCGGCGCCTATGTGAACGACTGTCACAACTGCCGGGTGGGGCAGCTTGGCTCGCCGCCGATGTCGACAACTTGTCAGCGCCGACGGCCACGCGATACAGCGTTCCGGCGTCGTCTTCCGGCGTTCGGACATCATCCGGGTCGAACTGCACCAGGAGATCGCGGAGGAAGCCCGTCGCCTGGCACTGCGCTACCGGCTGGACTCCCACGACGCGGTTCACCTGGTCACTGCGCTGGACGAGGGATGTGAAAGATTCATCACGCTCGACGAGAACCTGTTCGATCAGCTCGCCGATGTGGACCTGGGGCTGCTGGTCGAGGTTCCTTCCGCTGAGCGGGAAGGGCAGACAAGCCTCCCGATCCCCGGCCAGCAGCGGCTCAGGGTGATCACCGGAGTGGGATCCGGGTAGAACCCGTCCGGTTCGGTGCTACAGGGGTGCATGTGTCATACCGCTCGGCCGCTCTTCCCGGCCGAGCGGTATGACGGCCAACTCGCCCTTACCGCACCGACGCCCCTGGCCTGCTCGGCATCTCAGGTCGCGGCCGCGGGTTCGGTCGGTTGTGCAGTCCTCGTGCCAGTGCTCTCGCCCTTCGTGCCCGCCTCGATGGAGGCGAAGGGCCGCCGTTGAAGCGCATCGCGTTCGACGTCCGGGATCGTCATCGACTCGGCGAGCGCTGCGGCGAGCGCGTCCACCTGCGTGGTGTCGATGTCGGTGTGGAAGATCCACCGGATGTTCTCGTCACGCGTGATGAGATCGATTGCCAAGCGCGCGCTCTTGTCCTGTGTGGTCGCTGCTCGGACGTATCGCACTCGGTCGATCGGGATGTCCTGACGGATTTCGGCCTGCTCAAGGAATGCGCTCGTCTTGGCCGTGATGATGCGGCGATCCGTGACGGCGACCAGTGTCTTCGCCTCGGCCTTGTCCTTCGATGCCACCAACATCTCCATCGCTCCGCCGAAGATCGCGGAAATCGAACCAGGGCCATCGAGCTGGTCGGGGAAGCCGAGGACGCGCAGGGTCTCCTCGTCGTCGAGGAACCATCGCAGGATGCGAAGGTACGGCTTGAGATCCAGCGACTCGGGTGCGCAGACGGCACCCGGAGCCTTGAGTGGAGGGGCCGGCGGATGGAGCACATCGGCAAGAGGCTGGATTGCCTCCAGAAGACGGGCGGAGGTTTGGCGGGCTGCCTTCGCGTCCTTCCGCTTCCCCGTGAGTGACTGTGCCAGTGTGTCGCGTCCGGGGAGCTCGGCCATGCGCAGCTCCCGTGTCAGTGAGTCGACGAGGCGCTTCGTGTCGGCGAGAGCGGAGTCGAACTCCGTGCGTGTGTCGCGCACGATGACGTCGACGAGCCGTGCCTCGCCGGCGTCATCGCGGGCGGCGTCTCTCGCCTTGCCGACTTGGAGCGCTTTGTACCCGGTCCAAGCCTTGAGGGAGTCCAGCAGGGCGAAGGAGTCGAAGAAGATGGCCTCGGCGTTCGTCTGGAGGTACTCACGGCGCCGACGCGCATCGTTCCGATCGATCTTCCCGACGTGACCGCCGACGTTCCGCCGGAACAGGTCGAGCTGCTTACGCAGCGACGCTTCAGTACCCGCGACGCTTTCCCACAACGAGGCTGGGACCGATTCGATCTCTCGCGCCTGGTCAATCGCGCGATCGATCGTGGCGACGAGCCCTGTCAGTTCGGCCCTCTGCTCGTTGCTGATGCTCGTGAGTACCTGGCCCGTCAGCTCGACGTTGGTCCTGACGAGGCCCGTGACCTCACTCAGCTGCATCTGAAGGGCGATCATGGCCAGCGCCGGCCCGATCGAGGCAGCGGTCTTCGCCGCGCTCACCGTCCTGACAGGGATGAGGCGGGCCTGAGCGAAGAAGCGGCCCCCGAACATCACTGCTCCGAGGTTCGCGCCGTCCTTCACCGCGAGCGTCGCGCCGGCATTCAGCAGGGCCTGTGTTGCGTCGCTGATCCTGTAGAGCCCCTGCGCGTCGGCGAGCGCGCTTGCGAGGTTTCCGGCCACGGTCGCCGTGTTTCCGATCGCGGCGAGGACTGCGGAGATCTGCTTGCGGTCGGCGCTCGACACGAGCCCGAAGTCGAGCAGATCGGGATTGAGTTCCGCCGGGACCTTACCGAAGACGACGGCAATTCCCGGCAGTACTTCCGCCAGGACCGTCGACTCCGTCGTCGAGTCGATGCCTGAGTCGGGTGTCGGACCGTCCACGACGGGTGAGTCGGCGGCATCGCTCCGTCCGTTCTCCTCCGGCTCGGCGTTCTCCATCGAGTCCGGAGAATCCTGCATGCGATGTCCTCCCGCGGGGGCCTGCAACGGCCGGACGCCGTCACCGTGCACTGCCGAAGTGTACGGCTCAACGCCTCACGACCGAGGCCGAATTCCCCGGGTGAGGATGAAACGTCCTTCGGGCCCATTGCGATCCAGGTCCGACGAGGCGCTGAAGTGCTCGGATACGATCCGGACAACCTCACCGAACACCAGCGCTCGGTTGTGGAGGAGTCGCTTCAGGACCCGGGACAGAACATCTTCATCGCGTCCGAGTATCTGGCCCAGCTCAAGGCGGAGAGTGAGTTCGTCGACGTGCCCGCGGAGGAGATGACACCCGCCCAGTACCAGGAACTTGCCGCGCGGTACAACGGTGGGCCCTATTGGGAGGGAAGCGACGCTCAGGCATACGGCCGGGGTTTCGACAACGACCTCTCCAACGCAAGGGAGGCGATGCGCTGATGTCCGACCGCATGGAAATCAGGCACGCGACCGAGGATGACGGGTGCCTGCGCTGGGTAATGGCCGTGCCTCTAGGGATTCTGCACCTGCTCGCGGCCGGTCTCTGCTACTCGGCGTGGACGATCCGCCCGTCGGGAGCCTGGGACAAGGACGCATACGGCGCCATCACACTGCTGTGCTTTCTCACCATCGCAGTCAGCGTCATCGCTCTGGTCATCACAGTGGCCCCTCCCACGGTGCGACGCGCGATGGGCCCCTGGTGGCTGGCGCCGTCGCTGATCATCAGCGTGCTTGCAACCGTCCGGTGGATTATGGGGGCCTGAGGGTCGGGTCGTGCCACCTCCGTGCCGAAACTGCGGCTCCCGTGACAGGTACTTCAGCCAGGGCCAGCGCGACTCGTGCCACCTCGGCGCCCCGATGCATCCCGGGGCGTGCCGTAGCTGCCTGGCTTGGGGCGTCCATCGCGCCCACAGCTGGTACTGCTGGAGCTGTTGCTGGTGGGCAACCCCCTATCCGACAGGCCGGATGCATGGTGTGCGGCTTCCACACGACGATCGGCGATGCCGGAATGTGCCGCCTGTACAGCGTGGAAGGACGCCGCGTGAAGGAACCCGGCCGGGCGGTCGGCCTCGCAGCGGTCAGCCGCCACGGCCAACAGCTCTACCTGGCCAACGTGCACCACACCTACTTGCCGCGTGGCAAACGACACCGCTCGCACGGCGGCCGACACCCGGCTGGCCCGGACGTTACGGCGAGTGCTCCCGCGAGGTGGGCGCAGGCTCATCCCGTGACACGGTGCCCGTCGAGGAGGAAGGAGCCGCGCCCGCGTGGTGCGGGTCCTCTTCTGCGTGGCTTGGTGGTCAGCCGGAGGAGTCGGATGCGGCGCCGGACCTCAGGCTGCGTCGCGAGGCTGGAGGCATCGGGCAGATAGCGGTTCGCCTCGCCGACCATACGCGGTCGGCACGACGCGACCGACATCCGACGTTGCGAAGTCGCTTCGACGACAACTCTGCGTGAAGGCTGATGGCTCATCAGGTCTGCCTGACGCCCCGTCAATTATTTAAGATCATCTTGCACGTGCGTTGCACAAGGTGCTGAAAAACAACGGTGCTCAATGGAGAGCTGTAAATGGTAAGTGTTCGCAGTTCAGCTGGCATATTGAGGTGGCGTGCCCCTTGCTCATCAGGGGCACGCCACCCCGCCGGTCAGATGTCCCGGAAGGGACCGCGCAGTGCCATGACCTGCGGCGATACCTGGTTGCAGAGCGTTGACCTGCGTGAATCTTCTTTCAGGTGTCTTCTGCGCGTGCACATTGATGCGGCCGAAAGTCCCAGAAAAGTCCCAGCGGCCCTGCCGCCCGCGACCCGCTCTCCGGGCTACATGCGGGCCTTGGCTCTGAGCCGTCGCTGGGGTCCGCCAAACGAACGTTTGGCGGACCCCCGCTGCGCGTTCGTCATGTCCGGGGTGCAGTGCTGTTTGCGGCCAGGCCAGTCCGGCAGCGTTCCCGTACAGCAGGCATCCTGCAACAACTTCCGGCAGCGATGTCGGACAAGGGGCGTGAGGTGCCCGTGGGGGTGGCAGATGGAACAGGCTCGTTCCCACTCAGCCCTGCGTACGAAGCGATTCGAAGAAATCATCGATCTCCAAAATTTCCGCATCGCTGAGATGGGGGACGCTCCACTGCATCCTCGCACCGTGCTCCATGAATCCAGAAGGGAGCCCCGTCCTGTAGGTCTCCACGTACTCGGCAGTGTCGCGACGCCAGTAGTAGGTGCCGTCACTGTGAAGGGCGGACCCACCCATCACGCCGAACTTTTTGCCCACGACATCCTCCGTATATCCCATGAGGGCGATGATCACGGGAGCTCTTCTCAGGTATTCCGCTACGCGCGAGCAGTCGTGTACGGGCATCTGTCCGGAGAGTTTCTTGATGCCCTCCGCATTAACGCTGAAGCGGGACTGGCTGGAGATACTGCTGAAAAACCCGAGAGGGGTGACCTGGCGCATGTGACGGCTTCCTGAGCAGGACCGCGTGAGGCGGTGATAGGTATACTTATACTGGTGCGTAAGGGTGCGCACGGCTTTCGTTCCGGACGCACCCTTACGGATAATCCGGAGCTGTTTTCGGAGAATTCTACCTCGGGTCGCCCTGGCCCCCCTCAGGCCACTCGCGAACCTTTCCGGTCCGAGGGTGGAGATCTACCTGATGACCGCTCGCGTTTCTCACTTCCACGCCACCCAGAGCCTTGGAGAGTTCACCGGCCGCCTTGCAAGCGCCGTGACAGGTGACCAACTGAATGGGGCCTCCGTTGTAATGCGGATTTTCTCTGACCAGTTCGGCGATCTGCTGCGGGTGGGTTATCTTGCCGTCAACGATGAATTCTCCCTGTTCGTTGCCGTGCACAATGACGTCGTGCCCGTAGTCGCCCTTGGACCGCAGCAGATTCTGAATCGTGTTCGTATCGTCTCCGATTGCCGTGGCGGTCCTTGTGTAGCGGACGCTTCCGCCGGCCCAGGTGAACGACGAGGCAGGTGGAACCCCCATCACGGTGGCTCCAGCCGCACCACGAGGCGATGCCGCCGCCTTGCGCCACCCGGTCAGTCCTCCGAGTCCCGTGACGGCGAGCTGTTGGGTCAGCTCTTCGGCTGCTTCGGCGTAGAGGTCGGCGAGTGCGTCGCAGCCTTGTTGGCGGAGCATGTATTCGGCGCGGTAGAGGCGGTAGGCGGGGCGTACGGGGAGGTACTTGTCGAGGAAGGCGCCGGCGCCGCCGTTCTCGCCGGTGAAGGCGTCCTGCGCGTCACCGAGGAACACGAACGGTGACTTGACGACGTCGACGAAGGCGTCACCGAAGATGCCCAGCACGTCGCCGATGCCGTCGACGCTGTCGTTCGGGTCTTCGGGGGTCCGGCCGCTGGGGTCGGTGAGCAGGGTGGGCTTGTTGTCGGCGTAGGCGTACGGGGACACGTGGGGAGTCGAGGCACTGCGCGCAGCTGGGTCGGTGCTGGTGAAGCGGCCGGTGGCGGGGTTGTACTGGCGGGCGTGGAGGTCGATGTTGCCGGTGGTGGCCTCGTAGCGGGCGCCGGTGTAGGTGGGCGTGCTCGCGGGGGCGCCTCCGGTGACGGTGCCCAGGACGCGGGTGCCGTATGGGTCGTAGGCCCAGCGCTGGTGGAGGGTGCCGGTGCTACTGGTGACGTCGAGCGGGGAGCCCTGGGTGTCGTGGTGGTAGTAGAACACCGCACCCGCGCCGGTCTTGGTGGCTGCGGGCTGGCCGAGGGGGTCGTAGCGGTACGACTGCTTGACGGTCCAGGCGCTGTCGTACTCGGTAGCGAGGATCGGCAGGGGTGCGTTGGGGTCCCACTGGGTCCGGCTGGTGACCGCGCCGTCCTTGAGCGTGGCGACCTGGTTGCCGCTGGCGTCATGGTCGTAGGCGTAGTTGGCACCTGCGACGGTGGCGGCGGAGATCTGTCCGGCCAGGTCGTAGATGAAGGTGTCGGCGCCGGCCTTTGTCTGGTTGCCTTCCGCGTCGTACTCGTACGCGGTGGTGGTGGCCCCGGCGGTGGTGGAGGTGAGCTGGTCGGCGGCATCGTAGGCGTAGCTGGTGGACGTGGCGCCGAGGGTGGAGGTCAGACGGTTGCCGACCTTGTCATAGGTGTAGGACGTGGTGCGGGTCGCGGCGCAGCCGGTGACCCAGGGCTGGGGGTAGCAGCCGGCGGTGATGCGGCCCGCGGTGTCGTAGGTCTGGTCGTAGCCGCCGGTGCCGACTCCGGCCCGCGTGACGTCGACGCGGGTGGGCAGGCCGGCCGCCGAGAGGGTCAGGGCGGTCTTGGTGACTGTCGTGCCCGCCTTGGCGGAGGTGACGGCGGTGACGCGGCCCGCCCGGTCGTAGGTGCGTTCCTCGGTCTCCGTGTTGGGCAGTGCCGTCTTGGTGAGGTTGCCCGCCGCGTCGGAGGTGTAGGTGGTGGTGGCGCCGTCGGCCGTCATCGTGGCGGTGCGGCCGTCGTTGTCGTAGGTGTAGCCGACGGTGTTGCCGTCGGAGTACTTGCGGGTGAGCATCTGCCCGGCGGCGTCGTAGGTGTAGGCGAAGCCGCGGGTCTTGGTGAGGTCGCCGACCGCGTTGTAGACGAAGTCCTCGGAGATCTTCGCGTTGGCGCGGGCGGTCATCTGCCCGGCGTCGTCGTAGCCGAGGGTGACGTCCGGCGTGGAGTCCGAGTAGTCGATCTTGGTGACCAGGCCGCGGACGTCATACGTCCGGGTGGTTGAGCCGCGGGGCGTCGTCACCTTTACCGGATTGCTGTCCGCGTCGTACGCGTACGTCGTCGCCCTGTCCAGGGGGTCGGTGACCGACGTCAGGCGGTGCGCGGCGTCATGACCGTAGGTGGTGACGTGGTTGTTGGCGTCGGTGCGACCGGTCATATTGCCGACCGCGTCGTAGCCGTAGGTGGTGGCCGCGCCGCCGGGGGCGGTGACGGTGGTCAGTTGGTCGAGCTTGTTGTAGCTGTAGGTGGTGGCGCGCTGGTCGGCGTCCGTGCTTCGGGTGACGTTGCCCGCGGCGTCGTACTCGGTTCTGGTCACGTTGCCGAGGGGGTCGGTGACGGTGGTCGGGTTGCCCGACGGGTCGTAGTCGTAGGTGGTGGTGTACTGGGCGGGGGAGGCGCCGGTGACGTTGCCTCGCGGGTCGACGGCGGTGGCCTGGCGGCCGTCGTCGTCGTAGGTCCAGCTTTCCTTGTTGCCCAGGGGCGAGGTGCTGCTGAGCAGGTTCCCGTCGGCGTCGTAGGTGTAGGTGCTGGTCTTGCTCAGCTGGTTGGTGCTGCTGGTCAGCCGATTGTTCTTGTCGTAGACCGAAAGGGTCGTCTTGCCTGCGGCGTCGGTGACCTTGGTGACGTTGTCGTTGGCGTCGTACGTGTAGGCGGTGGTGTGGCCCAGCTGGTTGGTGTTCACCAGCGGCCGGTTGATCGCGTCGTAGGTCGTGGTGGTGAACGCGCCGGTGGGGCCGGTGACCTTGGTGCTGTTGCCTGCGGCGTCGTAGGCGTAGTTGGTGGTGTGGGCGGCCGGGTCGTTGCCTGTGGCGTTGCCGCGCGGGGAGACGCTGGTGAGCAGGCGGCCCACCTTGTCGTAGGTGTAGGTGGTCTTGTTGCCGGCGGCGTCCGTCTCGGAGGCGAGGTGTCCGGCGGCGCTGTAGGTGCGGGTGACGAACTTGCCCGCCGGGTCTGTCGTTCGCGTCAGGTGCCCGACATCGTCGTAGGCGAATGCCGTGGTGTCGCCCTCAGGGTTCTTCGCGGTGAGGAGCTGCTCCGCGCCGTTGTACGTGTAGGCCGTGGTACGGCCCAGTGGGTCGGTGGCCGAGCTGAGTAGACCTCGCCCGTCGTAGGCGTACGTCGTCGTGAAGGCGGCGGGGTCAGCGCCGGTGACGTTGCCGCGCGGGTCCGTCTTGGTCAGGATCCGCCCGGCCGCGTCGTAGGTGAACGTCGCCTTCTCACCCAGGGGCGTGGTCACCGACGTGCGGTTCCCGGCCGTGTCGTAGCCGTAGGTGGTGACCTTGCCCCGTGGCGTCTTTACGGTCTGGATGGCGCCGAGCGTCGTGTACGTGTAGACGGTGGTGCCGCCGAGCGGGTCGGTGGTTGTCGTCAGCTGGTTGGACGTGTTGTACGCGTACGTGGTCTTGTTGCTGCGGCCGTCGGTGTGGCTGGTGATGTTGCCCGACGCGTCGTACGTCCAGATCTCCTTGTAGCCGAGCCCTGAGGGCGAACTGCGCGTCAGCATCCGGCCGGCGCTGTCGTACGTCATCGACGTGGTGTGGCCGCGTTGGTCGGTGATGCCCACGGGCCGCAGATTGCGGTCGTAGTCGTAGGTGATGCTCTTGCCGTACGGGTCGATGGTCGACATGAGGACGTTGCCGGAGTACACGTCGGTCCACACGCCGCCGTCGGGCGCCGTGGTGTGCGACTCGCGACGGCCGTCCCAGGTGAAGGTGGTCGTCTTGGTGTTCTGGTCGGTCTGGGAAGTGATCCGGCCTGCGGTGTCGTAGGTGTTGCTGACCTTGCCGCCTGCGGGGTCGGTGTAGGACGACAGCCGCTTGTTCGCGTCATACGTGTAGGAAGAGGTCTTTCCGGCGGGGTCGGTCACCGAGGTCAGCAGACCACCGGTGTAGCCGTAGGACACCGAGGTCGTGTCCGGCAGGGCCACCTTGGTCAGCAGCCCGTCCGCGCCGACCGTGAGGGTCGTCGTGCGTCCGGCGGCGTCCTTGACGGAGGCGAGCTTGCCGGACACGTACGTCAGGTTCAGCCCCTTCCCTGCCTTGTCCACGACGGAAACGAGCTGACCACCGCTGGTGAAGGTCCGCTTGGTGTGGTCGGGCGTGGTCAGCATGTAGTCGCTGGTGCCTTTGACCAGCTTGGCTGCCGACCCGGCCGGGGCTTTGTACGTCCCGTCGCCGTTCTGCGTGAACACGAACGACGCCCCGTCGTCCGCCCGGTAGGTGACCTTTCCCGTCGCAACCGTGAGCTTCGAGTCGAACGGTGTCGCCCAGCCGCGTCCCAGCAGGCCCGCTGCGGTCGAGTCGGAACGGTACGTGCGTTCCAGGGCGAGGGGCACACCTGGGCCGACCAGGGAGGCGTCGGTGAGCTGTTCGAAGAACATGCCGGTCGCCGTGTTGACCGGGTCGGCACGGTGGGCTTGGGCGTAGCAGGTGCAGATGCCCGCCTGCGCCCCAGGGATGTCGGGCGTGTAGAAGGCTTCCACCAGGGGAGAGGTGGTTCCACCCGGACTCGACGACCCGTCCGTGCCGGTGAGGAAGATCCAGGCGTAGTACTTCTTGCCGTCCTCGAGATGCCCCCCGAGCGTGCTGCCGCTCCACCAGAAGCACTGGTCGGCGGGGTAGGCGTTGCCCGGCCACCATCCGTAGCACCAGGCGCCGTTGTCGAGGTAGCGGCCCGAAGGGTCACCGGTGGAGCGCTTGATCTCCTGCTGGAGGACGAAGTTCCCGGCCTCGTCGCGGACGTAGAGCCACATCCCGGATACCGAGGAAGCCGTCGTGCCCGTTGGTAGCTGCAGTTGCCCGCCGATCGACAACATCGCCGGGTAAGCAGTGGCGTACGCGCTGACCCACGTGGGATTCCCTGTTGCCTGTGCGCCGAACGGAGTTGCCGATCTGTTTGCGGCCGGGCCTCGGTCGGCAGGTTCGGTGGGGCGGGGGTGCGGTGTGCCGGACGGCTTTTCTGCGCGCGGGGCGATGTAGTTGTGCATGGGCGACAGCTCGCCCCGGTCCCGCTTCACCTGCTGGCGTCTCTCGGCCAGCGTCATGGCCTTGGGCGGCTTCGGGAGATCCGAAGCGGTTCTCGCCGCGGCCGTCCGTATGGCAGCCGATGGGGGTATGGAGGTCTGTTGGCCTCCGGGGGATGCCCAGGAGGGGATGACCCCTGCGACAGCCAGGAGAGCCAGAGCCAGGAGTGTCGTGAGGAGTCTTCGCGCTTGTGTGCGCACAGTGCATCACCCGTGAGTAAGTCGTGAACAGAGTCGGGGTGATGCTTGATCCAAAAGCGGATCGAACTAACGCACGGCCGTGGATGGGGCTGGATCCCGACGTGACGCACCGAACGGCGCCTGGAGTGTCCCCTGGTCGCGCGGTCGGCCAGTCGCCTCGGGATGGGCGATTGGCGTGAACACGCCGCCCTGCCCTGGAGGCGGTAGTTGAACACCCGGAGGGCAGTCGGCCAAGCCTTGGTTTCTGTTTGGAGGCCAGCGTGATTGTGGCGACTGTGGGGGAGTGAAGGTGCGCCTCGTTCGCGGACCTTGCTTGCTGTCGACGTGCGGGAGTGGAGCCTTCAGTGGCGCTGTTGGCTTCGCGGACCATGATCGGCCGGGTGCTGGCCACTGTCGTCGGTGACGCCCTCGACCGAGGGTCGGCGCCTACCTCGCGGCCCGGCGGGAGGCGGCCGAGGACAGGGCCGGACCGCACCGAACCATGGCCTTTGACGGCAGGCGCTGAAGGGGTCGGCCTATCTGGCCGCTACCCACAGGCGCCTGCTTTCCGCGGTCACCCACCATCGCGTCGTAACCTCGCCCAGGCGGAGGCCGGGCCGGGAATGGGGTTCTCCCGGTACGGCGCGAAGTCGTTGGCGTCCGTGCCAGAGAAGTTCCTCCGCGCGGGTGCGGAGTGTCGTCGGCCGGCGGGCATGGCCCATGACGTTGTCCGGACAGATGGCGGGGCATGACAGATGAGCTGGCGTCCGGAGCCGACGGGGGCGGACCCGATGGGTGACATGGCTTTGGCAGCCTGTTCGCCGGCTGTCGGCGTTGACGCTCCAGGTAGCCACACGTAGGACGGCGAGCTGAGAAATGGTCTCTGACCTGGGCTTTTCCATCAAGCGCTCAGGCCGACATGTTTGCGATGGCTCATCGCGTGAAGAGCCCGGTGCACGGAGGCCATCGCTCCTGGTTCAAAGTCCCAGAAAAGTCCCAGGGACTCCGTCACACCCCGCCTCGACTCGCATTTGTGCAGGTCAGAAGGGGTGTGGCGGTGCCATTTTTGCAGGCTTTCAGATGTCCCGGAAGATCTCGATCTGCGCCCCCACCGAGTTGAGCCGCTCCGCCAGCTCCTCGTACCCCCGGTTGATCACGTACACGTTGCGCAGTACGGACGTCCCCTCGGCCGCCATCATCGCCAGCAGCACCACCACCGCCGGCCGCAGCGCGGGCGGGCACATCATCTCGGCGGCGCGCCAGCGGGTCGGGCCCTCGACCAGGACCCGGTGCGGGTCCAGGAGTTGCAGTCGGCCGCCGAGACGGTTGAGATCGGTGAGGTAGATGGCACGGTTGTCGTAGACCCAGTCGTGGATCAGGGTCTTGCCGTGCGCGGAGGCCGCGATGGCCGCGAAGAACGGCACGTTGTCGATGTTGAGCCCGGGGAACGGCATCGGGTGGATCTTGTCGATGGGCGCCTCCAGTTTGGAGGGCCGTACGGTCAGGTCCACCAGCCGGGTGCGGCCGTTGTCGGCGGCGTACTCCGCCGTGCGGTCGCAGTCGACGCCCATCTCCTCCAGGACCGCGAGCTCGATCTCCAGGAACTCGATGGGGACCCGGCGGATCGTCAGCTCGGATTCCGTCACAACGGCGGCGGCCAGCAGGCTCATCGCCTCGACCGGGTCCTCCGAGGGGGAGTAGTCGACGTCCACGTCGATCTCCGGCACACCGTGCACGGTGAGGGTCGTCGTGCCGACCCCGTCCACCGTGACGCCGAGTGCCTCCAGGAAGAAGCACAGGTCCTGGACCATGTAGTTGGAGGAGGCGTTGCGGATGACGGTCGTGCCGTCGTGGCGGGCGGCTGCCAGCAGGGCGTTCTCGGTCACGGTGTCGCCGCGCTCGGTCAGGACGATGGGGCGGCCGGGCCGGACCTCGTGGTCGACCTGCGCGTGGTAGAGCCCGTCGGTCGCGGCGATCTCCAGGCCGAAGCGGCGCAGGGCGATCATGTGCGGCTCGATCGTGCGGGTGCCGAGGTCGCAGCCCCCCGCGTACGGCAGGGTGAACCGGTCCAGTCGGTGCAGCAGCGGGCCGAGGAACATGATGATCGACCGGGTCCTGCGCGCGGCGTCGGCGTCGATGGACTCCAGGTCGAGCTCGGCGGGCGGAAGGATTTCCAGGTCGACACCGTCGTTGATCCAACGGGTGCGCACACCGATGGAGTTGAGGACCTCCAGGAGGCGGAAGACCTCCTCGATGCGGGCCACTCGGCGCAGTACGGTGCGGCCCTTGTTGAGCAGCGAGCCGCAGAGCAGGGCGACGCAGGCGTTCTTGCTCGTCTTGACGTCGATGGAGCCGGACAGCCGTCGCCCGCCGACCACCCGCAGGTGCATGGGGCCGGCGTAGCCGATGGATACGATCTCACTGTCGAGGGCCTCGCCGATACGGGCGATCATCTCAAGGCTGATGTTCTGGTTACCGCGCTCGATGCGGTTGACGGCACTCTGACTGGTCGAGAGCGCCTCGGCAAGCTGTGACTGTGTCCAGCCCCGGTGCTGACGGGCGTCACGGATGAGCTTGCCGATACGGGCGAGGTAGTCGTCTTCCATGCCCAAACGCTATCTCAGATATGAGATGAAGGCCGCGCTGGGGTGTGCCGTTCGAGTGATGGTCGGGTGTGGACCGGCGGGAGACCCGGCGGGCGGGCGGTCCTGAGGATCAGCTGCCGGGCGGCCCGGCGCACCGTACGCTTTCGTACGTGACCAGCAGACCCACCGCGGAGCAGCGTCTGAGCGACCTCGTGCGACTGCGTCGGATCCGTGACCGCATCGACCGGGAGTACGCGCAGCCGCTGGACGTCGAGGCGCTCGCCCGGGGCGAGCACATGTCGGCCGGGCACCTCAGCCGTGAGTTCCGCCAAGCGTACGGCGAGTCGCCGTACGGCTATCTGATGACGCGGCGCATCGAGCGCGCGATGACGCTGCTGCGGCGTGGCGACCTCAGCGTGACCGAGGTCTGCTTCGAGGTCGGCTGCTCGTCGCTGGGCACGTTCAGCACCCGGTTCACGGAGCTGGTCGGGATGCCGCCCAGCACCTACCGGCGGGAGGCCGCGGCCGCGACGCAGGGCATGCCGTCATGCCTCGCGAAACAGGTGACGCGACCGATCAGGAATCGAGAAGCGCGGCCATCGGGCCGAAGCTAGCGTGCATCCCATGGACCTCACGATTCACTCCACCTTCCTCCCGCACGACGACGCCGACGCCGCCCTGGCCTTCTACCGCGACACGCTCGGCTTCGAAGTCCGCAACGACGTCGCCTACGGCGGCATGCGCTGGATCACGGTCGGCCCCGTCGGCCGGCCCGACACGTCCATCGTCCTGACACCGCCCGCCGTCGACCCGGGCATCACGGACGACGAGCGCCGCACCGTCGTCGACATGATGGCCAAGGGCACCTATGGACACATCATCCTGGGCACCTCCGACCTCGACGGCACCTTCGAGCGGCTGCGGGCCGGCGGCGCCGACGTCGTCCAGGAGCCGACCGAGCAGCCGTATGGTGTGCGCGACTGCGCGTTCCGCGATCCCGCGGGCAACCTCGTCCGCTTCAACGAGCTCCGCTGAGCCGTCCACCGGCCCCGGTCGTCGCGTGCGGCCGAGGCCACCTCGTCGCGTGCGCCCCGCCCGAGGCCACCGCCACCGGAGCGGCGAGCCGGACCGCAACGGCCGATGCCGCGGTCCTGCGCCACCCCGGAGCCACTGCCGGACCGTTGGGCGACGAGCCGTTGCCGCGACCGTTCCCGTGCGGCAGGAAACGGCGTGGAACGAGACGCGCGCGCGACGAGCGGGCGAGACGCAGACGGACGCAGGAAAGCGGAGGCCGCGGAGGCGGCCCCGCCCCACGGATGGAGACACGAAGAGCATGCCCACGAAGAAGGACGCGCAGTCGCCTGCGCCGCACGCTGCCGACACCCATGACCTGATCCGTGTGCACGGCGCGCGCGTGAACAACCTCAAGGACGTCAGCGTCGAGATCCCGAAGCGTCGGCTGACGGTGTTCACCGGCGTCTCCGGCTCGGGCAAGAGCTCGCTGGTGTTCGGCACGCTCGCCGCGGAGTCGCAGCGGATGATCAACGAGACCTACAGTGCGTTCGTCCAGGGCTTCATGCCGACGCAGGCGCGTCCCGAGGTCGACGTGCTCGAAGGACTGACGACCGCGATCATCGTCGACCAGCAGCGGCTGGGCTCCGACCCCCGTTCCACGGTCGGCACCGCGACCGACGCCAACGCGATGCTGCGCATCCTCTTCAGCCGGCTCGGCAAGCCGCACATCGGCTCGCCCAAGGCGTTCTCGTTCAACGTCGCCTCGATCAGCGGGGCCGGCGCGGTCACCATGGAGCGCGCCGGACGGACCGTGAAGGAGCGCCGCGACTTCCAGATCATCGGCGGTATGTGCCCGCGCTGCGAGGGCCGCGGCACGGTCTCCGACATCGACCTCACACAGCTCTACGACGACTCCAAGTCGCTGGCCGAGGGTGCGTTCACCATTCCCGGCTGGAAGTCGGACAGCTTCTGGACGGTGCGGGTCTACGCCGAGTCGGGCCTGCTCGACCCGGACAAGCCGATCCGCGAGTTCACCAAGAGGGAGATGCAGGACTTCCTCCACAAGGAGCCCGTCAAGGTCAAGGTCGAGGGCGTGAACCTCACCTACGAAGGCCTGATCCCCAAGATCCAGAAGTCCTTCCTGTCCAAGGACCGGGAGGCGATGCAGCCGCACATCCGCGCGTTCGTGGACCGTGCGGTCACCTTCACCACCTGCCCCGAGTGCGACGGCACCCGGCTCGGCGAAGCGGCCCGGTCGTCGAAGATCGCCGGGATCAGCATCGCCGACGCCTGTGCGATGCAGATCAGCGACCTGGCCGAATGGGTCCGCGGCCTCGACGAGCCCTCGGTCGCGCCGCTGCTCACCACGCTCCTCGGGACCCTCGACTCCTTCGTGGAGATCGGGCTCGGCTACCTCTCGCTCGACCGGTCGGCGGGGACGCTCTCCGGAGGCGAGGCGCAGCGCGTCAAGATGATCCGTCACCTCGGCTCCTCGCTCACCGATGTCACCTACGTCTTCGACGAGCCCACCATCGGCCTGCACCCGCACGACATCCAGCGGATGAACGACCTGCTCCTGCGACTCCGGGACAAGGGCAACACGGTGCTCGTCGTGGAGCACAAGCCGGAGACGATCGTGATCGCCGACCACGTCGTCGACCTGGGACCCGGCGCGGGTACGGGCGGTGGCACCGTCTGCTTCGAGGGCACCGTCGAGGGGCTGAGGGCAGGCGACACCGTCACCGGCCGCCATTTCGACGACCGGGCGGCCCCCAAGGAGGAAGTGCGAAAGGCAACCGGCACGCTGGAGATCCGCGGCGCGGCGACGCACAACCTGCGCGACGTGGACGTCGACATCCCGCTGGGGGTGCTCGTCGTCGTCACCGGTGTCGCCGGGTCCGGCAAGAGCTCGCTGGTGCACGGGTCGATCCCCGCGGGCGAGGGTGTCGTGTCGATCGACCAGGCCGCGATCCGCGGTTCGCGGCGGAGCAACCCGGCGACGTACACCGGACTGCTCGACCCCATCCGGAAGGCGTTCGCGAAGGCCAACGGGGTGAAGCCGGCGCTGTTCAGCGCCAACTCCGAGGGTGCCTGTCCCACCTGCAACGGTGCCGGAGTCATCTACACCGACCTGGCGATGATGGCCGGTGTCGCCTCCACCTGCGAGGAGTGCGAGGGAAAGCGGTTCCACGCCTCGGTCCTGGAGCACCACTTCGGCGGCCGCGACATCAGCGAGGTGCTCGCGATGTCGGTGGCCGAGGCCGCCGGGTTCTTCGGCGACGGCGAGGCGCGCACACCGGCCGCGCACCGGATCCTGGAGCGGCTCGCCGACGTCGGGCTCGGCTACCTCAGCCTCGGCCAGCCCCTCACCACCCTGTCCGGCGGCGAGCGGCAGCGGCTCAAGCTGGCGACCCACATGGGCGAGAAGGGCGGCGTCTACATCCTGGACGAGCCCACCACCGGCCTCCACCTCGCCGATGTGGAGCAGCTGCTCGGCCTGCTCGACCGGCTCGTGGACTCCGGCAAGTCGGTCATCGTCGTCGAGCACCACCAGGCGGTCATGGCGCACGCCGACTGGATCGTCGACCTCGGCCCCGGCGCCGGACACGACGGCGGCCGGATCGTCTTCGAGGGCACACCCGCCGACCTCGTCGCCGCCCGCACCACCCTCACCGGCGAGCACCTCGCGGCCTACGTGGGCGCCTGACGAGGGGCGAGGGACCCGCCCTCCGCGAACACCGGGGGACGGGGCCGTCATCCGTACCGGCTCGGCCCCGCCCCCCGGTGACCGCGCCCGCTTCTCCGGCGGGCGCGGCCACGCCGTATCAGGAACGTATACGAACGCAACGCACGGACACGCCGGACGTGATGCGCCCATGGCCCCGCCGCGGCGCGCAAAGCTCCGTCGAGTGCCCCGGGTACCCTCTTCCCCGTGTCCGCCTCGCCCCCGCACCGCGTCGCCGTCCTCGTGCTCGAAGGCGCGAAGCCCCTCGATGTCGGTATCCCCGCGCAGGTGTTCACGACCCGCGCGAGCATGCCGTACGAGGTGCGGGTGTGCGGTGCGGCGCCCGGTCTCGTGACCGGCGGCGACGGCCTGTCGTACGACGTCGCCCACGGCATCGACGCCCTGGCGTGGGCTGACATCGTCTTCGTTCCCGGCTACCGGCACCCGGACCGTGAGGACCCCCCGCAGGCCGTCATCGAGGCGCTGATCGCCGCCCACGACCGGGGTGCGCGGCTCGCGGCCATCTCGACGGGTGCCTTCGCGCTCGCCGCCACGGGACTGCTCGACGGCCGGCGCGCCACGACGCACTGGCACTACACGCGGGCACTGGCGGCGAAGCGTCCGCTCGTACGGGTCGACGCGAACGTCCTGTTCGTGGACGAGGGCAGCGTGCTGACGTCGGCCGGCGCAGCCTCGGGCATCGACCTGTGCCTGCACATCCTGCGCGGTGATCTGGGGGTGTCCGCGTCGAACCATGCGGCGCGGCGCCTGGTGGCGGCCCCCTACCGCAGCGGCGGTCAGGCGCAGTACGTGCCGCGCAGTGTGCCCGAGTCGCTCGGTGAGCGGTTCGCCGCCACCCGGGAGTGGGCGCTGCACCGGCTCGGAGAGCCCCTCACCCTCGACGTGCTCGCCCGGCACGCGGCGGTCTCGCCGCGCACGTTCTCCCGGCGCTTCGTCGAGGACACCGGGTACACGCCGATGCAGTGGGTCATGCGAGCCCGCATCGACGTGGCCCGTGAGCTGCTGGAGCGTTCGCAGCGGGGCATCGAGCAGATCGCCGCCGACGTCGGACTCGGCACCGGGGCGAATCTGCGGCTGCACTTCCAGCGCATCCTCGACACCACGCCGAGCGAGTACCGGCGCACCTTCGCCCAGGGGCAGTAGCCCTGGCGTGATCCTTGCGGACCCTGGCGATCACGCCGCTGTCACCGGCGGACACCGCGCGGGAACCTGGTGGTAACCCGAAGGGACACCACACATGACTCGCATCGCCATCAACGGATTCGGCCGCATCGGACGCAATGTGCTGCGCGCACTGCTCGAACGCGACAGCGACCTCGAGATCGTCGCCGTCAACGACCTCACAGAACCCGCCACCCTCGCGCGGCTGCTGGCCTATGACACGACGGCGGGCCGGCTCGGCCGTCCGGTGACCGTCGACGGGAGCACCCTCGTCGTCGACGGCCGTCGCATCACCGTGCTCGCCGAGCGCGAACCGGCGCAGCTGCCCTGGGCCGAGCTCGGCGTCGACATCGTGCTCGAGGCGACCGGCCGCTTCACGTCGGCCAAGGCCGCCGGCGCCCATCTCGACGCGGGTGCGAAGAAGGTACTCATCAGCGCGCCGGCCGACGGCGCCGACGTCACACTCGCGTTCGGAGTCAACACCGACGCGTACGACCCTGCCGCGCACACGATCATCTCGAACGCCTCGTGCACGACCAACGCGCTCGCGCCGCTGGCCGCGGTGCTCGACGGTCTCGCCGGCATCGAGCACGGCTTCATGACGACGGTGCACGCCTACACGCAGGAGCAGAACCTGCAGGACGGTCCGCACCGCGACGCCCGTCGCGCCCGCGCGGCCGCCGTCAACATCGTGCCGACCACGACCGGTGCCGCCAAGGCGATCGGGCTCGTGCTGCCGAACCTCGACGGCAAGCTGTCGGGCGACTCGATCCGCGTGCCGGTTCCGGTGGGATCGATCGTCGAACTCAACACGACCGTCGCTCGCGACGTGACCCGCGAGGACGTGCTCGAGGCGTACCGCGCCGCGGCGCAGGGTCCGCTGGCGGGCGTGCTCGAGTACTCGGACGACCCGCTCGTGTCGTCCGACATCACGGGTAATCCTGCCTCGTCGATCTTCGACTCGGCTCTCACCCGCGTCGACGGCCGCCATGTGAAGGTGGTCGCCTGGTACGACAACGAGTGGGGCTTCTCGAACCGCGTCATCGACACGCTCGAGCTGCTCGCCGCGGGCTGACCGGAAACCGGCGCGGCCCGCCTGCGGAGGCCGCGCCGCACGTCGCCCTCGTCGGGAGTCCGGCTCGGACGCATCGACGCGGGACCCGCGTACGCCTTCACGGGGCTCTCCGCGCCGGGCGCCCTTGCCGCCTGTAAGCCGCCTTCACGGGCCTTTCCGTCGGGCCCCTTGCTGCCCGTGAGCCGCCGCCGCGGGCCCACCCGCCGGACGCCCCTGCCGCCCGCATCCCGCCACGTCCTGACAGCCGCACTGCCCGGACGTCCCAGGAGCCCGCCGGGCCGAGGGCGGCGAAACATCCGGCGTGAGTGAAGGACCGCTCACACCCGGTGACACGCATCGCCCGAGTCCGGCTTCGACGACAGCGCGCAGCCGTCGACGGCACACCACAAGGGGCGCCCGCGCATGACCGCGCGGCGGCTATGCACTAGAGTTATCTCGACATCGAGATATCTGCCGAGGCGTACCGCAGCCGCCGCCCGGTAAGGGTTACCTAACTAACCCTTACCTTAGCGGATGGTGGGGGCCGCAGGCGGCACCGAGCGGCGCAGGCCGCCATGAGGCGCGGCGCGGTGATACGCGCACATTGAAGAAGGAGACTGTCGTGTCGGCGAACAGCTTCGACGCCCGCAGCACGCTGCGCGTGGGCGACGAGTCGTACGAGATCTTCAAGCTGGACAAGGTCGAGGGCTCCGCGCGCCTCCCTTACAGCCTGAAGGTGCTGCTGGAGAACCTGCTCCGTACCGAGGACGGCGCGAACATCACCGCCGATCACATCCGGGCACTGGGCGGATGGGACTCGCAGGCCCAGCCCAGCCAGGAGATCCAGTTCACGCCGGCCCGCGTGATCATGCAGGACTTCACGGGCGTCCCGTGCGTCGTGGACCTCGCCACCATGCGTGAGGCCGTGAAGGAGCTCGGCGGCGACCCGGCGAAGATCAACCCGCTGGCCCCGGCCGAGCTGGTCATCGACCACTCCGTCATCGCCGACAAGTTCGGCACCAACGACGCGTTCGCCCAGAACGTCGAGCTGGAGTACGGCCGCAACAAGGAGCGCTACCAGTTCCTGCGCTGGGGCCAGACCGCCTTCGACGAGTTCAAGGTCGTCCCCCCGGGCACAGGCATCGTGCACCAGGTGAACATCGAGCACCTGGCCCGCACGGTCATGGTCCGCAACGGCCAGGCGTACCCCGACACCCTCGTCGGCACCGACTCCCACACCACCATGGTCAACGGCCTCGGTGTGCTCGGCTGGGGCGTCGGCGGCATCGAGGCCGAGGCGGCGATGCTCGGCCAGCCGGTCTCCATGCTCATCCCGCGTGTCGTCGGCTTCAAGCTGACCGGCGAGCTCCCGGCCGGCACCACCGCCACCGACCTCGTGCTGACCATCACCGAGATGCTGCGCAAGCACGGCGTCGTCGGTAAGTTCGTCGAGTTCTACGGTGAGGGCGTCGCCGCCACCTCCCTCGCGAACCGCGCCACCATCGGCAACATGTCGCCGGAGTTCGGCTCCACCGCCGCGATCTTCCCGATCGACGACGAGACGCTGAAGTACCTCCGCCTCACCGGCCGTGACGCCCAGCAGGTCGCGCTCGTCGAGGCGTACGCCAAGGAGCAGGGCCTCTGGCTGGACCCGGCCGCCGAGCCGGACTTCTCCGAGAAGCTGGAGCTCGACCTCTCCACGGTCGTCCCCTCCATCGCCGGCCCGAAGCGCCCGCAGGACCGCATCGTCCTGGCGAACGCCAAGGCGAAGTTCGCCGAGGACGTACGCAACTACGTCAGCGACGACATGGAGGCGAGCAAGGAGTCCTTCCCGGCCTCCGACAGCCCGGCCGTGTCCCCCAACGGCGTCCCGTCGAACCCGGTCACGGTCACGGCCCCGGACGGCACGACGTACGAGCTCGACCACGGCGCCGTCACCGTCGCCGCGATCACCTCCTGCACCAACACCTCGAACCCGTACGTCATGGTCGCCGCGGCGCTCGTGGCCAAGAAGGCGGTCGAGAAGGGTCTGACCCGCAAGCCGTGGGTCAAGACCACCCTCGCCCCGGGCTCCAAGGTCGTCACCGACTACTTCGACAAGGCGGGCCTGACCCCGTACCTCGACAAGGTCGGCTTCAACCTCGTCGGCTACGGCTGCACCACCTGCATCGGCAACTCCGGACCGCTGCCGGAAGAGGTCTCCAAGGCCGTCAACGACCACGACCTGGCCGTGACCTCGGTGCTCTCCGGCAACCGCAACTTCGAGGGCCGGATCAACCCCGACGTCAAGATGAACTACCTGGCGTCCCCGCCGCTGGTCGTCGCGTACGCCATCGCCGGTTCGATGAAGGTCGACATCACCAAGGACGCCCTCGGAGTCGACCAGGACGGCAAGCCCGTCTTCCTCCAGGACATCTGGCCCTCCGAGGCCGAGGTCAACGACGTCGTCGCCAACTCCATCGGCGAGGACATGTTCAACAAGTCCTACCAGGACGTCTTCGCGGGCGACGCCCAGTGGCAGGCGCTCTCGATCCCCACCGGCAACACCTTCGAGTGGGACTCCGAGTCCACCTACGTGCGCAAGCCCCCGTACTTCGAGGGCATGACGATGGAGACGACCCCGGTCGACGACATCACCGGCGCCCGCGTCCTGGCCAAGCTCGGCGACTCGGTCACCACCGACCACATCTCCCCGGCCGGTGCCATCAAGGCCGACACCCCGGCCGGCAAGTACCTCACGGAGCACGGCATCGAGCGCCGTGACTTCAACTCCTACGGCTCGCGCCGAGGCAACCACGAGGTCATGATCCGCGGCACGTTCGCCAACATCCGCCTGCGCAACCAGATCGCGCCGGGCACCGAGGGCGGCTTCACCCGGGACTTCACCCAGGCGGACGGCCCCGTGTCGTTCATCTACGACGCCTCGCAGAACTACCAGGCCGCGGGCACCCCGCTCGTCATCCTGGCGGGCAAGGAGTACGGCTCCGGCTCCTCCCGCGACTGGGCGGCCAAGGGCACCGCGCTCCTGGGCGTCAAGGCCGTCATCGCCGAGTCCTACGAGCGCATCCACCGCTCGAACCTCATCGGCATGGGCGTCCTCCCGCTCCAGTTCCCGGAGGGCCACACCGCCGAGTCCCTCGGCCTGACCGGCGAGGAGACCTTCTCCTTCACCGGTGTGACCGAGCTGAACAACGGCACCACGCCGACCACCGTGAAGGTCACCACCGACACCGGAGTGGAGTTCGACGGCGTCGTCCGCATCGACACCCCCGGTGAGGCTGACTACTACCGCAACGGCGGCATCCTGCAGTACGTGCTGCGCAGCCTGATCCGCAACTAGCGGATCCGGAAGGCAACGAGGGCCGTATCCCCCGGGGTACGGCCCTTCGCCGTTAGGCTCACACACCTGATGAAGAACAATCTGACCTCGCTCGCGGCCAAGGCCGGCCACGAGTCCGTGCGGCGCCACAACCTCAGCCTCGTGCTCCGGACCGTACGCGAAGAGGGCGAGGTCACCCGGGCCCGGGTGGCGAACCTCGTCGGGCTCACCAGGGCCGCCGTCTCCTCCCTCGTCGAGGAACTCCTCGCCCTCGGCTGCCTCAGCGAGTCGGGCAAGACCTCCAGCGGATCGGCCGGGCGCCCCGGCACCGTGCTGAAGCTCGCCCGGACGGGTCCGGCGGGGCTCGGCGTGGAGATCAACATCGACTACGTGTCGGTGTGCGCCGTCGACCTCACCGGTACCGACCGGGTCCGCGTCACCGAGCACACCGACCACCGGGGCGTCCCGGCCGCCGAGGTGCTCGCCCACGCGGCCCGGCTCACCAACCGCGTCATCGGGTCCACCCTCGAACAGGAACTGCGCGTCGTCGGCGTCGAGCTGGCCCTGCCCGGCCTGGTCTCCGGCGGCGTCGTCCGCCAGGCACCCAACCTCGGCTGGAACAGGGTCGCGGCCGAGGGCATCTTCGGGCAGGCGCTCAGCACCCTGCGCCCGGCCGGCCGGGCACTGGCGGTCGGCTCCGACAACGAGGCCAATCTGGCGGCCCTGGCCGAGCTCTGGTTCGGCGGACTCGGGGGCGTACGCACCTTCCTCTACCTCACGGGTGAGATCGGCGTCGGCGGGGCGCTCGTGCTGAACGGCGAGATGCTGCGCGGAGCGCACGGCTTCGCCGGCGAGATCGGCCACATGGTCGTCGACCCGCAGGGCCCGCTCTGCCGCTGCGGTGCGCGCGGCTGCCTGGAGCAGTACGCGGGACGGGCCGCGCTGCTGGAAGCCGCCGGGATCGACCCCGCGACGGGAGTCCGGGGGATCGGCGAGCTGGAACAGCGGGCCGCAGCCGGAGAGGCACGGGCCGTGGAGGCGCTGCGGGAGGCGGGGGACCGGCTGGGCGTGGTCCTGGCCGGCGCGGTGAACCTCTTCGACCCGGAGGCGGTCGTCCTCGGCGGGATATACCGCAATCTGATGCCGTGGCTGGAGGCGTCCGCGGACGCCCAGCTCACCGCGCGCGTGGTGTCCGGCCGCTGGCACGAGAAAGGCAGCCGGCTCCGGGCCTCGTCCCTCTCGGGAGACGCGGCCCGGGGCGCGGCCGCCCGGGTGGTGCACGACGTACTGGCGAACCCGGGGGCGTACGCGCTGCGGTGAGTGCGTACGCCCCCGGGGCGGTGATCAGGCCCGGTGCGCCGCGATCAGCTGCTGATACCAGCGGTAGCTGTCCTTCGGCGTGCGCTCCAGGGTGTCGTAGTCGACCCGGATGATCCCGAACCGCTTCGCGTAGCCCAGCGCCCACTCGAAGT
Source organism: Streptomyces clavifer (assembly GCF_036345975.1). Taxonomy (NCBI): domain Bacteria; kingdom Bacillati; phylum Actinomycetota; class Actinomycetes; order Kitasatosporales; family Streptomycetaceae; genus Streptomyces; species Streptomyces clavifer. The sequence continues at coordinate 6,000,836 of NZ_CP107793.1, forward strand.
TGTCCAGCAGCGACCACACGTAGTAGCCGCGTACGTCGACACCGGCGTCCATGGCCGCACGCAGAGCCGCCAGGTGCGTGTGGAGGTACTCCACCCGGTCCGCGTCGTGCACGGAGCCGTCCGCGTCCACGCTGTCGTACTCCGCCGAGCCGTTCTCCGTGATGTGCACCGGCGGCAGGGCGTCGCCGTACGTCTGCTTCAGCACGGTCAGCAGGTCGGTGAAGGACTCCGGGACGACCGGCCAGTTCATCGCCGTCTTGCGGACGTCGGGGTAGTTCCCCTCCGCGTACCGGTTGTCCGTGGCGACGCGCAGCGCCGGGTCCGCCTCGCGGTGCGGGGCGGCGGCGATCACGATCGGCCGGTAGTAGTTGATGCCCAGGAAGTCCATCGGCTGCGAGATCAGCTTCAGGTCGCCCTCGCGACGGAAGTCCTGACCGGTGATCAGCTCGCCCCAGGTCTCCTCCTCGGTGGCCGGGTAGCGGCCCGCGAGCAGCGGCTCGGTCCACACGAGGTTGTGCTGGGTGTCGGCGCGGACGACGGCGGCGAGGTCGGCGTCCGACTCGGTGGCCGGGACGTTGCGGTCCAGGTTCAGGGTGATGCCCGCCTCGCGGACACCCGCCGCGCGCAGCGCGTCCATCGCGTGGCCGTGGCCGACCAGCAGGTGGTGCGCGGCTGCCAGCGCCCCACGCCCTTCCTGCGCGCCCGGTGCGTGCCGGCCGACGGAGTAGCCCAGGAACGCGCTGCACCACGGCTCGTTGAGGGTGATCCAGCGCGGCACCCGGTCACCCAGGTGCTCGGCCATGATCGCGGTGTACTCGCCGAACCGCTCCGCCGTCTCCCGTACCCGCCAGCCGCCCCTGTCCTCCAGGGCTTGGGGGAGGTCCCAGTGGTAGAGGGTGGCGGCCGGCTCGATGCCCGCCTCCAGGAGCGAGTCCACGAGCCGGGAGTAGAAGTCGAGACCCTTGGGGTTCACCGCTCCACTGCCCTCGGCCTGGATGCGGGACCAGGCGATGGAGAAGCGGTACGAGTCCACACCCAGGTCGCGGAGCAGCGCCACGTCCTCCGGGTAGCGGTGGTAGTGGTCGCAGGCCACGTCGCCCGTGTCGCCGCCGTCCGTCCTGCCGGGCGTGTGGCTGTAGGTGTCCCAGATGGACGGTCCGCGGCCGTCCTCCCGCACGGCTCCTTCGATCTGGTACGAGGCCGTGGCCGCGCCGAACACGAAGCCGGGCGGGAAGACCGGGAAGTCACTCATGGGGAACCCTTACTTGACCGAGCCACCGGTGATACCGGCGGCGATGTACTTCTGGGACAGGACGAGCAGGACCGCCGCCGGCACCGCGGAGAGCACGGACGCGGCCATGACCGAGCCCCAGTCGCCGACGTGGGCCCCGATGTACTGGTAGATGCCCAGCGTGATCGGCTTGACGTCGTCCGTCGTGTTCAGCGTGAGCGCGAACATGAAGTCGCTCCACGCGTACAGGAAGGAGAACAGTCCGGCGGTGATCAGCGAGTTGCGGCTCATCGGCAGGACGACCTGGACGAACGTGCGGATGCGGCCCGCGCCGTCGACCTCGGCGGCCTCGATGACCTCGCGCGGGATGGAGACCATGAAGGAGCGCATCAGCACGATCGCGAACGGTATGCCCAGCGAGGCGTCCGCCAGCATCAGCCCGAAGTAGGAGTTGACCAGGCCGAGGTCCACGTACGCGCTGTACAGGGCGTTGGCGATGACGATGCCCGGCACCATCTGGGTGATGAGCGTGCCGAAGACGATCGTCCTGCTGCCGGGCAGCTTGAACTGCGCCAGGCCGTAGGCCGCCGGGGCGGAGATCGCCAGACAGATGGCCACGGCGCCGAGCGCCACGGCCAGCGAGGTCAGCAGGTTCGCGCCCTGGTCGGTGATGGCCGAGGTGAAGCCGGAGAAGTCGATGCTCGTCGGCACCGGTCCGACGTCCACCAGGCTGGCGTCCGGCTGCAGGGCGGTGTTGATCATCCAGTACAGCGGGAACAGCATGACGGCGAGGACGACGACGCCGAAGACGGTCGCTCCCCAGCGGCGCTTCGGCCGGTGGGTGGCGGCGGGAGCCGGGGCGGCGGGGATCTGGGTGGTGGTCGCCATGCCGGTCACTTCCCCTCGTTGCGGTTGACCCGCAGGTAGAACACCGCGAAGACGGCGGAGATCAGGATCAGGATGTTGCCGACCACGGCACCGGCCCCGAAGTCCATCTGGACGAAGGAGTTCTGGTAGGTGAGCGTGCCGAGCGTCTGCGTGGAGTCGGCGGGGCCGCCGTCGGTGAGGGCGAGGACCAGGTCGAGGATCTTGACCGTCGACATGAAGCCGAGCACCAGCACCACCGTGATGACGGGCTTGAGCATCGGCAGGGTCACCGAGCGGAACGTGCGCCAGGCGGAGGCGCCGTCGAGCGCGGCCGCCTCGTGCAGTTCCTTGGGGACCTCCTGGAGGCCGCCGTAGAGGATCACCATGTTGAACGGGATGCCGATCCAGATGTTCACCAGGATCACGGAGACCAGCGCCATGCTCGTGCTGGTCAGCCAGGGCGTGTCGCCGCTGAAACCGATGGTTCCCAGGAAGGAGTTGAGGACACCGGTGTCCTGGTCGAAGATGCGCCGCCAGACGATGCCGGAGACGACCATCGGGACCAGCCACGGCAGCAGGATCAGCGAGCGCAGGATCCCGTTCAGCGGGAAGCGGCGGCTGAAGAAGACGGCGAGGGCGAGACCGATGCAGAACTGGCCGACGAGCGATCCGACGGTGAAGAGGATCGTCTGCCACAGGGCCTTGCCGAACAGCCCGTCGTTGAAGACGTTGCTCCAGTTGTCCGTGCCGTTGAACGGCGCCTCGCCGGTGAAGAAGGTGGACGGCGAGTAGTCCTGGAAGCTCATCACGACGTTGCGGACGAGCGGGTAGCCGAAGAACAGGGCCATGAAGATCACGGCGGGGGCGATGAAGCCCCACTGGGCGAGCTGCCTGCGGCGCTTGGCGCGCTGCGGGCTCACCGGCTTCCCGGCCGCGCCGGCCGCCTTGACGTTCCCGCCCGCGGGCGGCGCGGTGGCGGAGGCTGTGGTGGATGACATGGTTCGGTACCTCAGTTCCCGCTCGTGACCTGCTGCTGGGCACGCTTCAGAGCGGCCTCGCTGGACTCGCCGGTGAGGGCGGACTGGAAGGCGCTCTGCAGGGCGAGCGACACGGACGACCACTGCGCGCCGACCTTGGCGGTGCGGGAGCGGGCCGTCGAGACCTGGCCGGCCAGGGCCGCCAGCTCCGGGGCCTTCGTACGCCAGACTGCGGCGGCCTTGCTGTTCGCCGGGACCATCCAGCTGTTCAGGGCGTAGGTGATCTGCTCCTGCTCACCCGCCATACAGCCGATGATCTTGGCGGCGGTCTTCTCGCGCTCGCTGTCACCGGTGTTGGGCACGGTCAGCACGCCGCCGCCCAGCGGACCGACGGAGTCGTCGCCCGCCTTCGGCACCGGGATCTCGGCGATGCCCCAGTTGAGCCCCTTCTTGGCGTTCAGGGTCTCGACCTGCCAGGGGCCGTTGATCATCATGGCCGCGTTGCCGGCCATGAACTGGTCGTTCACGTCGGCCTGGGTCCAGTTGACCGTGGACTTGGAGAGCGAGCCGTCCTTCAGCAGGCCCTTCCAGTAGTCGAGCGCACCGGCTACCTCGGGGCTGTCGAGCTTCGTCTCGTCGCCGCCGTTGGACCACATGAACGGGGTGAACTGGAAGACGCCGTCCTCCGCGCCGCCCGCGCTCAGCGCCAGGCCGTACCGCTTGCCCTGGGTCAGCTCCTTGGCGGTCGACTGCATCTCGGCCCATGTGGTGGGCACCTCGAGCCCGGCCTTGTCGAGGGTGTCCTTGTTGTAGAACAGCGCCAGCGTGTTCACCGTGCGCGCGGCCCCGTAGTACTTCCCGTCGAACGAGCCGAAGTCGACGATGCCCTCGGGGATGTCGGTCGTGGACAGCCCGAGGTCCTTGAGCGGGATCAGCCCGCCGGCCTCGGCGAACGTCGGCATCTCGGAGGCGTCCAGCTGGAGGACGTCCGGCAGCGACTTCGAGGACGCCATGCGCAGCGCCTTCGTCATCAGCTGCGAAGCCGGCACGCTCTGCTGCTCGATGGTGACACCGAGCTGCTTGCTGCACCGCGCGAGCGTGTCTCCGTCCCAGCGGTGGTACGACTCGTCGGTCGAGGAGTTCATGACGGTGTAGACGTCCTCGTCCCGCTGCTGGCCGCACCCGGACAGAACGGTGCCGGCGACGATCGCGGAGACGACGGTGAGGGGGACGGCGATCCGCCTGGTGAGGCGGCTGCGGCGTCGGACCAGGCCGTCCGGGGAAGGTTCTGTCACGGTGGTGCCCTTGCGTCAGAGGGTGGCCGACTCATGGGAACGCTCCCACAAGGTGCTCGTCAAGACCGGGCGCGGGTTCGGCGAGGCCGCGCGCGGAGAATGCGGGTGCCCGGCGGCGGACCGCCGGACACCCGGTACGTCAGCGGACGCCGAGGAGGTGGTCCATCGCGAGCTGGTCCAGGGCCTCGAAGGCCATGGAGCGCCCGGCGGCGGCGTCCACGTCGAACTCCTCGAACGCGGAGCGGTCGGCGAGCAGGCTCTTGAGGCCGTCGGCGGCGGTCGGCAGGGCCAGCTGGTCCAGGCGGGAGGCGAGCAGCGCCTCCTGCACGGCCGGGTCGGCGCGGAAGGCCGCGGCGCGCTCCTTGAGGATCAGGTAGTTCCGCATGCAGTTCTTCGCGGACTCCCAGACACCGTCGATGCCGTCGGTGCGGACCGGCTTGAAGTCGAAGTGGCGGGGGCCCTCGTAGCCGCCCTGCTCCAACAGGTCGACGAGCCAGAAGGCCTGGCGCAGGTCTCCGGCGCCGAAGCGGAAGTCCTGGTCGTACTTGATGCCGGACTGGCCGTTGAGGTCGATGTGGAAGAGCTTGCCGGCCCACATGGCCTGGGCGATGCCGTGCGGGAAGTTCAGGCCGGCCATCTGCTCGTGGCCGGTCTCGGGGTTGACGCCGACGAGCTCCGGGCGCTCCAGGCGCTCGATGAACGCCAGGGCGTGGCCGATCGTGGGCAGGAGGATGTCGCCGCGCGGCTCGTTCGGCTTGGGCTCGATCGCGAAGCGGAGGTCGTAGCCCTTCTCGACGACGTAGTCGCCCAGCAGGTCGAAGGCCTCCTTCATGCGGTCCAGGGCCACGGGCACGTCCTTGGCCCCGCCGGACTCGGCACCCTCGCGGCCGCCCCACGCCACATACGTCTCGGCGCCCAGCTCGGCGGCGAGATCGATGTTGCGGATGGTCTTGCGCAGCGCGTAGCGGCGGACGTCGCGGTCGTTGGAGGTGAAGCCGCCGTCCTTGAACACAGGGTGCGTGAACAGGTTCGTGGTCGCCATCGGGACCTTCATCCCGGTGCGCTCCAGCGCCTCCTTGAAGCGCGCGATGTGCGTGGCGCGCTCGCCCTCGGAGGAGCCGAAGGGGATCAGGTCGTCGTCGTGGAACGTCACGCCGTGGGCGCCGAGCTCGGCCAGACGCTCGACGGACTCGACCGGGTCGAGGGCGGGGCGGGTGGCGTCACCGAAGGGGTCGTTGCCGCGCCAGCCGACAGTCCAGAGACCGAAGGTGAACTTGTCCGCGGAGGTGGGAGTGAAGCGGTCCGACATTGATCAGCCTCTTGTCGACGAAACTCACGGACGGCTGCGCGCCGACCGACCAATTTGTTTGCTTGCAGTACTAATACTCCATCCCGCCGTTGGTTTCTAGACCGTTTCCGTGATGTTTCGTTCACTCGGTGTCAATGTTGCCGATCCGGCGGCCCTGACGGGGGTTCGGATTATCGGGCAATCCGGTGGTTCCTGTCGTGTACGCGCCCGCTCGCTCACATTTGTTTTGTGTACGATCAAAATCGAGAGGACCCGTCGCCGCGCTCGTCGCAGGCGTCCTGACGTCCCGCACCACCGACTTCCGAGACGGCTAAGGACCACCCCCATGAAGTTCACCGACGGCTTCTGGCAGTTGCGCAGCGGTGTGCACGCCTCATACGCCACCGAAGTCCGCGACGTCCGCCTCGACGAGGGCCGTCTCGCCGCCTACGCCGCCGTCAAGCGCGTCGAGCGGCGCGGCGACACACTCAACGCGCCGCTGATCACCGTCGAGGCCCACGCGCCCGCCGAAGGCGTCATCGCGGTACGCCTGACCCACCACGCCGGGAAGCGTCCCAAGGGCCCCGACTTCGAACTGCCGGGCGCCTCGGCGCGGTCCGCGGCCACCGTCCGCACCGAGGGTGCCACCGCCGAGCTGACCAGCGGCCCGCTCACGCTCCGGCTGCCCACCGAGGGCGTCTTCGGACTCGAGTTCCTCGACGGCGACGGCCGGATCCTGACCTCGGCCGGACGCAAGGGAAGCGCGTTCGCGACCGTCGCCGACGGCAGTCACCACATGTTCGCCCAGCTCGCCCTGGGCGTCGGCGAGACCGTCCACGGCCTCGGTGAGCGTTTCACCCCGTACGTGAAGAACGGCCAGACCGTCGACATGTGGCAGGCCGACGGCGGCACCAGCAGCGAGCAGGCGTACAAGAACATCCCGTTCTACCTCTCCTCGCGCGGCTACGGCGTCTTCGTCAACCACCCCGGCAAGGTCTCCTTCGAAGTCGGCTCCGAGGCCGTCGGCCAGGTGCAGTTCAGCGTCGAGGACCAGACCCTCGAGTACTTCGTCGTCGCCGGCCCCACGCCCAAGGACGTCCTGGCCCGCTACGCCTCCCTCACCGGCCTCCCGGCGCTCCCGCCGGCCTGGTCGTTCGGCCTCTGGCTGACCACCTCCTTCACCACCTCGTACGACGAGGCGACGGTGACCTCCTTCGTCGACGGCATGGCCGAGCGCGGCATCCCGCTCAGCGTCTTCCACTTCGACTGCTTCTGGATGCGCGAGTACCAGTGGTGCGACTTCGAGTGGGACCCGGCCGTCTTCCCCGACCCCGAGGGCATGCTCGCCCGGCTCAAGGCCAAGGGCCTGAGGATCTGCGTCTGGATCAACCCGTACATCGGGCAGAAGAGCGCCCTGTACGCGGAGGGCGTGGAGAAGGGCTACTTCGTCCGGACGCCCGACGGCGACATCTGGCAGTGGGACAAGTGGCAGGCCGGCATGGCGCTGGTCGACTTCACCGACCCCGAGGCCACCGCCTGGTTCCAGGGCAAGCTGAAGGGCCTCCTCGACCAGGGCGTCGACGGCTTCAAGACCGACTTCGGCGAGCGCATCCCGACGGACGTCGTCTGGCACGACGGCTCCGACGCGGAGCGCATGCACAACTACTACACGCACCTGTACAACAAGGCCGTCTTCGAGGTCCTGGAGGAGGAGCGCGGCCAGGGCGAGGCCGTGCTCTTCGCCCGCTCGGCCACCGCGGGCGGCCAGCAGTACCCGGTCCACTGGGGCGGCGACTGCTGGTCCTCCTTCGAGGCCATGGCGGAGTCGCTGCGCGGCGGCCTGTCCCTGTCGCTGTCCGGCTTCGGCTTCTGGAGCCACGACATCGGCGGCTTCGAGGGCACCCCCGACCCGGCGGTCTTCAAGCGCTGGCTCGCCTTCGGCCTGCTCTCCTCGCACAGCCGGCTGCACGGCTCCTCGTCGTACCGCGTGCCGTGGGAGTTCGGCGACGAGGCCGTCGACGTGGCCCGGCAGTTCACCCGGCTCAAGCACCGCCTCATGCCGTACCTGTACGGCGTGGCCGTGGAGGCCCACCGCACGGGCGTCCCGATGATGCGTCCGCTGCTGCTGGAGTTCCCCGAGGACCCGACCGCCCGCGCGGCGGACCGCGAGTACCTGCTGGGCCCGGACGTCCTCGTGGCGCCCGTGTTCACCGAGGACGGCCAGGTCGAGTACTACGTCCCCGAGGGCACCTGGACCCACCTGCTCACCGGCGACACGGTCACCGGCCCCACCTGGCGCAGGGAGACCCACGGCTTCGACAGCCTGCCCCTGCTGGTCCGCCAGGGCGCTGTCCTGGCGCTGGGCGCGGACGAGTCCCGCCCGGACGGCGCATGGCTCGACGACCTGGAACTGCGCGTGTTCACCCCGGCCGGAACGGGCGACTTCACCCGCACGGTGACCGTCCCCGACCACACGGGCCAGGTGGCCGCGACGTACGAGGTGGTCCGCGAGAACGGCGAGGTCCGCGTCACGACGGACACGGACCGCCCGTACACGGTGACGGTCGTGGGCGAGCGGGCCTGACCTGCCCGCGGCGGCCCGGAGCGCGGAGGCGCTGCGGGCCGCCCGCCCGTTCCCGGCGCGAGGGGGGAACCGGGGCCGCCCTGCGAGCCGCCCCCGTGCCCGGCCGGGCGGAATGCGATCGTGGGCCGGCGGGTTGGCACGAGCGGCACATACGGCGAGTACGGCGCACAGAGCGGAAGCACCCATGGGCGAGTTGATCCTGATCCGGCACGGCGAGACCGAGTGGTCCCGGTCCGGGCAGCACACGAGCTACACCGACCTGCCCCTGACCGGGCTCGGCGAGCGGCAGGCCCGCGCCCTCGTGCCGCTGCTCGCGGATCGGGAGATCGGGCTCACCCTGGTCAGCCCCTACCTCCGTGCTCTCCGCACCGCCGAGCTGGCCGGCCTGCCGGCGCCCCGTGAGACACCCGATCTGCGGGAGTGGGACTACGGGGCGTACGAGGGCGTGACCACCGTCGACATCCGCCGCACCCGCCCCGACTGGAACCTCTGGACCGACGGCGTCGCCCCCGGCCCGGAGGAGCACCCGGGGGAGAGTCCGGCGGAGGTGGGCGCCCGCGCGGACCGCATCCTGGCGGAGGTCGCGGCGGCGGCGTCACACCTCGGAGGCGCGGACATCGCCCTGGTGGCCCACTCGCACTTCCTACGCGTGCTCACCGCGCGCTACCTGCGGCTGACACCCGCGAGCGGCGAGCTGTTCCAGCTGGCCACGGGCGCGGTCTCCCGCCTCGGCACGGAACACGGCAAGCCGGTCGTGACGGCGCTCAACATGGCCCTGCCGGAGCGGTTGTTCAACGCCATCGGCTGACGGGTGCCGGAGTGCGCCGGCCCCGAGCACGTCGACGGAGTACGTCCGGTGGCCGTTGCCGGAGGCGGGTGTGCCGAACCGCCGGGGGGCATGCCCTCGCGTACGGGGAGGAGGCCGGTGAGGCCGTCGGCCCGGGGACCTTCTGCCGCCCTGCGGACCGCCCCAGCCGTTCCCCATGACGTCCGGTCCGCAGCAGTTCGCCGAATCCCCGGGACGGGCCCACCCGAGGACGCGGGCTCGCCCCGACAGCCGGACCCGCGTGCCCGAGTGGATCACCCGCTCCCCGGCCGACTCCGCCAAAGCCCAGCTGGGCACCGGAGGAGGCGCGCGGGTTCCCGTACCGGGGCGGGCGGTGTCCGTGAGTGGCGCGGCCGGGACCCGGCGGTTACCCCGCCCCCGTATACCGCGCTTCCGGCGAAACCGCCCGGCGGGACGGCTGACCCGTTCTGCGCAAGGCGTTTACACGGTTTCCGGTCGGCGCTAGCCTCCGCAAGTGGGAGCGCTCCCAAGTTCGCACCGCACCCCGGCCCCACCCGGCGCCGCAGCGAAGGGACGTACATCGTGATCCAGCTGACGAGACATCGATTACTGGCGGGCACCCGCCGCAGGGCTCTACTCCTCACCCTGCTCGCAATCCTCACGACCATCCCCGCCCTCGGGCTCGTCGTCACCGCCGGCGAACAGGCCGAGGCGCACGGCACACCCATGAAGCCCGCCAGCCGTACCTTCCTGTGCTGGCAGGACGGGCTGACCGAAACCGGCGAGATCAAACCGGTGAACCCCGCGTGCAAGGCCGCCGCGCAGCAGAGCGGGACCACCCCCTTCTACAACTGGTTCTCCGTGCTGCGCTCCGACGGCGCGGGCCGCACCCGCGGCTTCGTGCCGGACGGTCAGCTGTGCAGTGGTGGCAACACCAACTTCACCGGCTTCAACCAGCCCAGCACCGACTGGCCGGTGACCCATCTGACCGAGGGCTCGACGATCGACTTCTCGTACAACGCCTGGGCGGCGCACCCGGGTTGGTTCTACGTCTACATCACCAAGGACGGCTACGACCCGACGCAGCCGCTCGCCTGGGCCGACATGGAGGAGACCCCCTTCATCTCCGTGGACCACCCGCCCCTCAACGGCAGCCCGGGTACCGTCGAGGCCGACTACAAGTGGACCGGCGCGCTGCCCGACAACAAGGACGGCCGCCACGTCATCTATGTGGTCTGGCAGCGTTCCGACAGCCAGGAGACCTTCTACTCCTGCTCCGACGTGGTCTTCGACGGGGGCAACGGCGAGGTGACCGGGGTCAAGGACGGCTCCACCACCACCCCGACCGAGCCGCCGCCGGGCACCTGCACCGCCACGCGGAGCACCACCGGCAGCTGGAACGGCGGTTACCAGTCGGAGGTCAAGGTCACCAACTCCGGCGACGTGCCGATGCTCGGCTGGATGGTGGAGTGGACACAGCCCGCCGGGCAGAGCATCGCCAGCCTCTGGAGCGGAGCGATGACCACGCAGGGGCAGGAGGTGATGGTCCACAACGCGGGCTGGAACGGCTCGTTGGACCCCGGTCAATCCACGACCTTCGGTTACGTCACCCAGGGCGGCACCCCGGATCCGGCACTGAGACTCGGCTGCCGGGTCGGCTAGGCCCTTCCCTCCGGATCAAGTGGTCGTCGGTCGACGCGTGTCGTCGACCGACGCCCGTTGGGCACGCGCCGAGCCGTTGCTGCAGGATCGGACTCCGGGGCGGGGAGGGCGTGGCGGGATCACCGGCGGGTGATCGACGCGACCGCGTTCACATACCGCACCGGGACACCGTGGAGGGACCTGGCCGAGCGCGCCGGTATGCCGCCCGCGGAAGTGGTCCGCCGGCGGCGCCGGGGCAGAAGGTCCTCACCGCTCGGCTCACCCTGGCCGAGACCGAAGGCGACCTCGACCGGTTCGTCGCGGTCGAGGGCGCCGCTGCCCGTGCCCACCGGCACGCCGCCGGGGCCCGTCGAACGGCCCCGGCGGCGAGCCGGCCGATCAGGCCACGAGGGTGTGGTCGTAGGCCTCGCCGGCGGGCCCGGGCCCTGCGTACGCCTACGTGTCCGCGTCGATCCGCGGCTCTTCCAGAAGCGCCCTCAGGGCCAGGCGGAGCAAGGGGGCCAGTTCCCGGGGTCCTGCGTCACCGAGGGGCTGGACGGCGACTGTTGAGCGGAGCACGGCCATCCCCACGCCCAGTGCGACGACGAGCTGGGAGCGTAGTTCCCGCTCCGTCGTGCCGACATCGGGAAGCGGGTCGACGGAGGCGAGGACGTGGCGGGCGAAGTCCTGAAGCGCGGCGCGCCGCAAGTCGCCCAGGTCGCCTTCGTCCGGGGTGCGCAGCAGCATCAGCACCGGATGTTCGCCGAACTCGGGCCATGCGTCCGCGGAGAACTGGCTCGCGAGCGCGTCGGCCAGCCCCGCGACACCGCTCGGAACATGCCCGTCCGGGTCCAGGAACCGTGGATTGGCGGCGAGCGCGGCCTTGAACAGCCCTTCCTTGGAGCCGAAGTACCGCTTGACGAGAGCGATGTTGACTCCTGCGTCACCGGCCACATCGCGCAGAGTGGTCCGTTCGTAGCCGAGCCGGATGAAGCGCCCGTGTGCGGCACGCAGCAGCGCTGCGCGCGTGGCGGCGGAGTTCCTGCGCTGTCCCGCGCCTTCGGCACTCACCGTTTCCTCGTCCATGACCCCAACCTACTGCGTGGCCACGGCTGCGCAGGAGGCGCGTACCGACCCGTGTAATCACTTGTTGACATGTGGTCGACGGCGTTCTACCGTCCCATGTAATCACTTGTTGACATCACGGTCGGCAGGTGCTGTCGCGACAGAAGGTACGCAATGCCGCAGAGCGCCCTCTTGGTCATGGATGTGCAGAACATCATCGTCGAGCGGTATGCCGACCAGGCGTACGTGAGCCGGCTCCGCGAGGCTGTCGAGGCCGCGAGGGCGGCCGATCACCCGGTGGTTCACGTGACCGTCGGCTTCCGGCCGGGCCGCGCCGAGATCCACCCGCGCAACAAGATGTTCGGTGCTCTCGCCGGGAGAGCGGCCTCGCCGCAGGAGGAATGGGCCAACGCGATCCACCCCGAGGTGACGCCGCTGCCGCTGGAGCCCGTCGTCGTCAAGCGCCGCGTGAGCGCTTTCGCGGGCAGCGACCTGGACATGGTGCTGCGCTCGCAGGGCGTCGATCACCTGGTGCTCGCGGGAATCGCCACCAGTGGGGTCGTGCTGTCCACGGTGCGGCAGGCGGCCGACCTCGACTACGGCCTGACCGTCCTCTCCGACGCGTGCGCGGATGCCGATCCCGAGGTGCATCGCGTGCTGATGGAAAGGGTCTTCCCGCAGCAGGCCGCGGTCACCACGGCGCACGAGTGGGTGGCCGGGTTGCAGCGGTGACGCGCGCGGGGGACGCGTAGGCCCTGCCCACCGGAGCCGTCCGGTGCGGAGGTGGGCCGGCCGGCCCGCCGGGGCGCCCTCGCGCGGGTCCGGCCCCGGTGAACGCGGGTGTGTCACCTGCCGGTCCCGGCGTGGTGACGGAGGCAGGCGGGCGGTTTCGGCGGCGAGTCGTCACGTGCGCCGGCGGTGAAGGTCTTCTCGCAGGTCCGGTCGGCAACCCGCTCGCGCGGACGGTCGTGGGCGCCTTCCCCCGCCCCTCCGTGCTCCGGCAGGTCCGTCCACGCGAACGGCCGGTACCCCGCCCCCGAGGTACCGGCCCGTTCCGCGTGGTGTGCCCGAGTCAGACGGTCTTCTTCCTCAGTGACGTCAGGTGGGCGAAGACGACGACGTTGGCCGAGTAGCCGGCCTTCTTGTCGAAACGTCCACCGCACGTCAGGAGCCTGAGCTCCGGACGGCCGGTGGCCCCGTACACCTTGTCGTCCGGGAACTCGTCCTTCGTGTACGTCTTCACCTTGTCGACGGTGAAGACCGCGGTCCTCCTGTCCGCCCGCGTGATCTGCACGGTGTCACCGCGGTGCAGGACGTTGAGGTTGAGGAAGATGGCCGGTCCCGTCGCCGTGTCCCGATGCCCCACGAGCAGCGACGTTCCCGCCTCTCCGGGGGACGGGCCCTTGCTGAACCACCCCACCAGCTTGGGCCTGTTCAGGGGCGGGGTGCCGAGCCGGCCCTTCTTGTCGAGGGCCAGACCGATGACCGGGGCCTCGATGAAGATCGCGGGGATGGCGACCTTCACCGGTCGGGAGTGCACCAGCGGCGCGTGCGAGGCCGGCACCTTCTTCTGCTCCGTGTGCGGTGCCCTCCGGAAAGGGGGCGACCCGCCGCCCGCGGCGTCGCTGCCGCGGGCGGCGGTGACCGACGGGGTGTCCTCGGAGGAGTCGGAACCCGCCCACACGACACCGGCCACCAGCGAGAAGGTCACGCTCAGGGTCATCGTGAGCCGGCATGCGCGACTCGGTCCCCGTCGTCGCCGTCGGCCGCGCGCGTCATGCCTCGTTGCGGGCACGGCGGCGTGCGGATCGGCGCACCATGATCAGCCCGGCGATTCCGGCCGCGCCGGCCACCAGCGCGGCCGAGGTCCCGATACCCGACTCGCTCTCGGAGCTGACGCCCTCCATGTCCGGGACGCCGCCGCCGCCCGCGAGGACCGCGCCCGACGGCTTGTCGTAGATCTCGGCGGCGCTCTTCCCGGTGCTCCTCCCGGCGTCCGACGCGGACGACGAGCCCTGTCGCCCGCCGTCCGGGCGCCCGCCGTTCGGGCCGCCCTGGCCGCGCTGGGAGCAGTCGACCGAGAAGCTCTTGTTCTTCAGGGGGATTCCCCCGACCGGCCACTCCAGCTTGTACGTGCCCTCGGGAAGGAGGTACTCCTGGCTGCGGGCCTTGCCGTTGACGAGCGGGAGAGTGGCGGAAAGGGTGTTCGGGGGAATGGACCTGGGCTTCTCGGTGATGAGCCAGGTGACGGACTCCAGGGTCTCGAAGTTGCTGGCCACGAGCACGAACTTGCAGACCTCGACGCCGTCGCGGTCGCCGGTGGAGTGCCAGCTGACCGAGCGGACGTCGATGTCGCCGCTCTCGCCGATGGCGAGCGCGGAGGGTGCCCCGGCCAGAGTGACGCCGGCGGCTGCGACTGCGACTGCGGCCATGGTGCTCGTACGGGCCGTGCGGGAGCGGGCGGAAGAGGAGAGGTGCATGCTGGACTCCTTCGAGCCGAGATGATTGTCGTACTGATCACCTGATCGCCTAAGAGATGGCACGGATCGTCGGAAGAGTGGGCCGGGACACCGTGAAAGCGCGGAAAAGTACCCTGACTAGCCGATAGCGGGCACATTGCTGCCGGGGTGGGTACCTCCGGACGGGGGAGATGAGCCGGGCGAGGCCGGGGGTGCCGGGCGGCTCGTCGCGTCGCAGGCTCGTTCAGCGTGTTCCAGCCCGGTGTCCGACGGCGTCGCCGACAGACGTCCGCCGGAACCGGGGCCGGCCCCGCACGCGTTGTGACCGCGGCCCGGGGCGGGGCGTGGACGGAGGAAGGCGCGGAGGGACGGCCTAAGGCGTGGCGCGGGCTGCCGCGAGCCCGCTGATCGGTATCCGTGGGGAGGGCTGCCGCGCTCCCGCTGATCGGTATCCGTGGCGCGGGCTGCCGCGAGCCCGCTGATCGGTGTCCGCCGGACATGTGGCGCATGGCCGGTATCCGTGGGGACACCTGGCGCAGCACTACACCGGGGGCGGCCACCCGCACGTGCGGGTGGCCGCCCCCGGCCCGATGACTCCGCTCAGGCGACGGTCAGGAGATCAGCTCGATCTCCGCCAGCGTCGCCGCCGCCGAGCTCACCAGCCGGTACTTCGCGTACGAGCCCGGCGCGTCCACCGAGAACGCCCGGGTCTGCTTGTCCCAGGCGAACGTCTGGCCGGACCGCTTGTCGAGGTCCTTCCAGGTCGTACCGTCCGAGGAGCCCTGGAGCACCCAGCCCGTCGGCGCCTTCGCCGCCGCGGACGACGTCAGCGTGTACTGGACGGCCTTCGTGGCCGAGGCCACCGGCAGGTCCACCGACTCGACCGGGGCTGAGGTGGCCGAGGTGTTGTCGTACAGCGCGCCGTCGCCCTTGAGCACGTCGCCCCTGGGGGCGGGCGTCTTGTCGTCGTCGGTGATGGACACCGGGGCCGCGTTCTTGCCCGTGCCCCATGCCGAGGGCCTGGAGCCCATGTCGAACTCCAGCACGCCGCCCTTGGCCAGCAGGTCGTGCGGCAGAGCGGTGGACGTCCACTTCTTGCCGTTGACCTTCAGGCCCTGGACGTAGATGTTCTTCGCGCTGTTCTTCGGAGCCTTGACGACCAGCTCGCGGCCGTTCTCCAGGTGCACCGTCGTCTTGGTGAAGAGCGGCGAGCCGATCGCGTACTCACCACTGCCCATGACCAGCGGGTAGAAGCCGAGCGAGGAGAAGAGGAACCAGGCCGACTGCTCGCCGTTGTCCTCGTCGCCGTGGTAGCCCTGGCCGATCTCGCTGCCCGTGTACAGCCGGCCGAGGACCTCGCGGACCTTCTCCTGGGTCTTCCAGGGCTGCGAGGCGGCGTTGTACATGTACGTGGCGTGGTGCGCGACCTGGTTGCTGTGGCCGTACTGGCCCATCCGCACGTCACGCGCCTCCGTCATCTCGTGGATGACTCCGCCGTACGACCCGACGAACTCGGGTCCGGCGGTCTCGGGGGTCGAGAAGTACGTGTCCAGCTTCTCGGCGAGCCCGCCGCGGCCGCCGTACAGGTTGGCCAGGCCCCGGCTGTCCTGCGGGGCGGTGAAGGCGTAACCCCAGCCGTTGGTCTCGGTGTAGTCGTAGCCCCAGACCCGCGGGTCGTACTGGTCCGAGGGCAGGCGCCAGTCGCCGTTGGCCTTCTTGCCCTGGAAGAAGCCGGCCTTGTCGTCGAAGAGCTTGACGTAGTTCTGCGCGCGGTTCAGGAAGTACGCGGACTCCTCCTTGTAGCGCTGCTTCTTCGTCTTCTTGTAGAGCGCCTCGCCCATCTGCGCGATGCCGTAGTCGTTGAGGTAGCCCTCCAGCGACCAGGAGAGTCCCTCATGGGTCGAGGTGTTGGCGTAGCCGGTGAACACCGAGGTGTCCATCCCCTTGCGCCCGACTCCCGAGGACGGCGGGACCACCGTGGCGTTCTTGACCGCCGCGTCGTACGCCGCCTCGGCGTCGAAGTCGACGCCCTTGACGTAGGCGTCGGCGAAGGCCACGTCGGAGCTGGTGCCGGTCATCAGGTCGGAGTAGCCGGGGGAGGACCAGCGGGAGATCCAGCCGCCGTCCTTGTACTGCTGGACGAAGCCGTCGACCATCTTCCCGGCCTGCTTCGGGGTGAGGAAGGAGTACGCCGGCCAGGTCGTCCGGTAGGTGTCCCAGAAGCCGTTGTTGACGTACACCTCACCCTTGACGATCTTGGACCCGGTGTGGGTCGGGGTGTCGGTCCCGGTCTGCGGCGAGAACGGGCTCGCGTAGGTGCTCTTCCCGTCGACCTGCTCGAAGCCCGAGTTCGGGTAGAGGTAGAGCCGGTACAGGCTGGAGTAGAGCGTGGTCAGCTGGTCGGCGTTGGCGCCCTCGACCTCGACCTTGCCCAGGATCTTGTCCCAGGCCTTCTGCGCGTTCTTCCTCACCTTGTCGAAGGAGGCCTTCTCCGGCAGCTCCATGGCGAGGTTGTCCTTCGCCTGGTCGACGCTGATCAGTGAGGTGGCCAGGCGGAGGTTGACCGTGCGGTCCTTGCCCGCGTCGAAGCGGAAGAAGCCGGTCACGTTGTCACCGCCGCCGCCCTTCAGCTTTCCGCTGTCGGTGACGGGCGAGTCGAAGACGCCGTACACGAAGAGCCGGGTGGCGCCGGTGGAGCCGCCGCTCTTCACGTCGGAGTAGCCGGTGAAGGAACCCGTCTCCGCGTCGAGGGTGAGACCGCCCCGGTTGTCGACGTTGTCGAAGACCAGGCTCGCGTCGTCACCGGGGTAGGTGAACCTCATCCGCGCCGCGTGGTCGGTGGGTGTCATCTCGGCCTTCAGGCCGTTCTCGAACGTCACCCCGTAGTAGTGCGGGGTCGCCGTCTCGTTCTCGTGGCGGAACGGCAGCCCGCGGGCCGTGCGGGAGGCGTCGGGGGTCCCGGAGGCCGCCGACGGCATCATCTGGAAGGTCTGGCGGTCCCCCATCCAGGGGCTCGGCTCATGGCTGGCGCTGAAGGCCTGCAGCGTCGGCAGGTTGTCCGCGTTGTTGCCGCGCGAGTAGTCGTACAGCCAGCTCGTGGAGCCGGCGTTGGTGACCGGTGTCCAGAAGTTGAAGCCGTGCGGGACCGCGGTCGCGGGGAAGTTGTTGCCGCGCGAGAAGCCGCCGCTGGAGTTGGTGCCGCGGACCGTCGAGGCGTAGTCCGAGAGGTGCGCCTTGCGCTTCTCCGGGGCCTTCGGGGCGATCGTGATGTCGTCGATCCAGCCCTGGAACTTCGAGGGGCCCTTGGGGGAGTCGTACGCCACCAGGATCCGGTCGACGGTCTTGCCGGCCGCGACCGTGCCGATGCGTGAGGCGACGCTGTTCCACTGGTTCACGTACAGCCGCTTGGCGTCGGCCTGGCCCTGCGGGGTCAGCAGCCCGCCGTGGCTGTCGGTGGCCTTCAGCCCGCTCAGGTACGTGCCGTCGGTGAAGGCCAGGTCCACGGCGATGTGCGTCGCCGGGTAGCTGAGGTCCGTCTCGGTCATCTGGGGGTAGACCAGATAGGAGAGCTGGGTGTCCTTGGTGACGGCGGTGTCGACGTCGAAGACCTTGTTGTACGAGTACGCGTGGCCGTCCGGCTTGTGCGTGCCCGCGTAGCGCAGGGCCTTCTTTCCGGTGAAGCCCGCACCCGACTTGGCGGTGGGAGAGCCGGACGGGCCGCGGTCGACGAGGCTGCGCATGTCGGCGGGCGCCGGGGCCGTGGTGTCGCCGTCGGAGAACTGGACGTCGGCGAGCTGGAGCGCGTCCGACGACCCGTTGTTCTTCGTGATCTCCAGCCGGAAATGCTGGTAGGCGGTATCGGTCGTGAAATCGTACGACTTGGTCTGGAAGCGCTCGGAGAAGGTCTGACCGGTCCGGGTGTCCAGATCCGTCCAGGTCTTTCCGTCGGTGGAACCCTTCAGGGTCCAGTCCCTGGGGTCGCGCTCCGCGTGGTCATTGGCGGAAGTGAGCGCGTACGTCACGACCTTGACGGGCTCGGCAAGATCGAATTCGGCCCAGCCGGAGGAAGCGAAAGCCAGCCACTTGGTGCCTGATTCGACGTCGGCCAGGTTTTCCTTCACCTCGCCGCCGCCGGCGTTCTCGCCGCTGGCGCGCACCTCGGTGACCTGATCGGTGACATTGCCCGGTATTCCGGCGGAGAAGCCGCCATCGACACCCGATGCCCTTTTCTTTCCGTCCGGCCCTTCTTCAACGGTATTGCGCCAGTCCGGAAGCTTTTCGTCGTCCTCGAAGGAGGAGCTGAACGACGCTTTCCCGGAGGGCTTCTGCGTGGCTCCGGACGGTTGCGCGAAGGCCGCGGTGGGGACTGCCGCGACGAGGACGAGAGAAGCCGCGATCACCGCGGCGGAGTGGCTTTGTCTCTTTCGAGAGCCTTGCTGAAGACCACGTAGGGGCTGCATACGGAGCCGTTCCTCCCGGGGGCGGTGCATGGACAACGTTGTCATTACGGGATACGTGTTCCAGTAGGGAGCCAAGTGGCCGGATGTGTCAAGGGTGTTGCGCGGGGTCGCCCGGGCGAATCGACCGTAATCCGGAAATGAGCGTTCCGGTACGAGGGCGCACGGTGCCGAGGAGCCGGTGAGGTCTCAACTCGGGAAAGACTGCCGCTCAAACCTGCATTCGATCTTGCTGAGTTGGCGGCAAGTGGACTATACCTGTCGGCGTCTGCACAGGCCGTTCCGTACGGTCCGCGGACGCGGGGGAGGGGGAACGGTTGCGGGGTGCCCGAGGCATCCCGCTGTACGGTCTCCCGGAACTCTCCGCTGCACCTGGAAATCCGGCAATCTGCACGACCCAAGCGCAACTGAACGCGGTGGCGGGGCCCTTCGCCTGAGGCGAATTCACGACGGGTGACCGGTACACCGCCTGAGTCCTGGAGAAGGCGAGGACTTGAGCATGGGATCCACCTCCGCCCACAACAATGAGGGCCTTGGCCGTCGCAGTCTGATCAAGCGGTCTGCCGCACTCGGCCTGATCGCTGTTCCGACGATGAGCTTCCTTTCCGCCTGCGCGAGCGGCGACAGCGGGAGCGACGAAAAGGTCACCAAGGGCAAGACGACCGCGAAGAACCCGCTCGGTGTCAATGAGACCGCGGCTCTCGAGGTCGTCATCTTCAACGGCGGCTTCGGCGAGCAGTACGCCATCGACGCGGAGAAGAAGTACAACGAGGCCTTCCCCAAGGCTCCGAAGGTCAAGCACGCCGCGACCCAGAAGATCCAGTCGCAGCTGCAGCCGCGCTTCAACGGCGGCACGCCGCCGGACCTGATCGACAACTCGGGCGCCGAGCAGATGGACATGGGTGTCCTCGTCGGGAAGAAGCAACTGCTCGACCTGACGCCGCTGATGGACGCCCCGTCCTACGACGACCCGGCCAAGAAGGTCCGCGACACGCTGCGTCCCGGTGTGCTGGAGATGGGCCAGTTCGACGGCGACCCGGTCTGGATCATGTACTACGCGTACACGGTCTACGGCGTCTGGTACTCCCAGACCAACCTCGAGAAGCTCGACTCCGCGTACCCGGAGACCTGGGACGACATGCTCGCCCTCTGCGCGAAGGCGAAGAAGAAGGGCATCGCCGGCTGGACGTACCCCGGCAAGTACCCGTACTACCTGCCGTTCTCGCTCTACCCCTTCATCGGCAAGATCGGCGGCCGCGAGGTCCTCGACAAGATCGACAACCTGGAGCCGAACGCCTGGAAGGACCCGGCCGTCAAGGCCGCGTTCGAGGCGTACTACGAGCTCTTCCAGAAGGGCTACATCCTCAAGGGCACCCCGGGTCTGACGCACATCGAGTCGCAGACCCAGTGGACCAAGGGCAAGGCCCTCTTCATCCCGAACGGTTCGTGGGTGGAGAACGAGGCCGCGCCGACCACGCCCGAGGACTTCAAGATGATGGTGGGGGCGCCGTCCAGCCTGGACGCGTCCGACGCGCTGCCCTACGGCACCATCTGGGCCTCCGGCGGTGAGCCCTTCATCGTCCCGTCGAAGGCGAAGAACCCCGAGGGTGCGATGGAGCAGCTGCGCATCATGCTCTCCGAGGAGTCCTCCAAGAACTTCACGCAGCAGGTGAAGTCGCTCAGTGCCTTCAACGGCGGCACCGACGGACTGACCCTGTCCACCGCCATGCAGTCCGGTGTCGACGTGCTGAAGAAGGCCGGCGACAACGTGGTCAACCCGCGGCTGCAGGACTGGTACGTCAAGCTGCAGAAGGAGCAGATCGGTATCGCCGGGATCGGCGAGATGATGGCCGGCCGCGCGACCCCGGCGGAGACCATCAAGAAGATCCAGGGCTTCGCGGACGCCGCGGCCAAGGACCAGTCCATCAAGCACTACAAGCACCAGTGAGCAACCGTCACCAGCGGCGGCACCCGCTCAGAGATCGGGGTCGGTAAAAGATGCAGCACGGCAAGTACCGGTTCATCGTGGGGTTCCTGGTAGCCCCGCTGGCGTTGTACGCCATCTTCGTCATCTGGCCCTTCGCCCAGTCCATCTACTACTCGTTCACGGACTGGACCGGGCTGAGTCCGGACTTCAAGATGGTCGGCTTCGACAACTACAGCCGGATGCTCGACGACGAGATCTTCTGGAAGTCGCTGCAGCACAGTGTGCTGCTCGTGCTGCTGCTGCCGCTGGTGACGCTGGGCCTGGCGCTCTTCTTCGCCTTCATGCTCAACGTCGGCGGTCGACGGCGCAAGAACGCCGCGATCGCCGGCGTGCGGGGCTCCTCGTTCTACAAGATCGCGTACTTCTTCCCGCAGGTCCTGTCGATCGTGATCGTGGCCCTGCTCTTCCAGTTCGCGTTCAACCCGACCTCGGGCATGCTGAACTCGACGCTGAAGGCGGTCGGCCTCAACAGCCTCCAGCCGGACTGGCTCGGCGACCCCGACCTCGCGCTCTACTGCGTGATGGTGGTGCTGATCTGGTCGACGGTGGGATTCTTCGTCGTCCTCTTCTCCGCCGGGATGGCGTCCATCCCGAAGGACTTCTACGAGGCGGCCCTGCTCGACGGGGCCAGCCGCATCACGACGTTCTTCAAGATCACGCTGCCGCTGCTCTGGGACACCGTGCAGTCCGGCTGGGTCTACATGGGCATCCTGGCGCTCGGGGTGGAGGCGTTCACCGCCGTACAGGTCATGACGGTGGGGCCGGGCGGTCCTGACTACTCCACCACCGTCCTGCCGCTGTACGTCTACCAGACGGCCTTCCGCGACGCCCAGGCCGGCTACGCGACCACCATCGGTGTCGGGCTGCTGATCGTGACGATGCTCTTCGCGGCCGTCGTGATGCGGCTCGGCCGGCGCGAGCGGCTGGAGTACTGATGACGGTCGTTGCGGGGTACGACGACCGGGATACCGGCGGCACGCACAACAGTTCGGTCCCGGTGGCCGGCTCGACAGCTGTACGAGGTGAGCACACGTGAAGGTCACTGAGACTCCTCCCGCCGTTCCGGCTCAGCGCTCGCCGGTGGCGAAGACGGACGGCCCGGGCGGCGAGCCGGCGAAGAGCAGCGAGGGCAAGGTCCTCAACGTCTTCTCGCACGGTGTGCTGGTCATCTGGGCGGTGCTCGTCGTCATGCCGCTGCTCTGGGCGGTGATGGCCTCCTTCAAGACCGACGACTCGATCCTGTCGACGCCGTGGGCGCTGCCGGACAAGCTGCACTTCGAGAACTGGTCACGGGCCTGGACCCAGGCCCACATGAGCGACTACTTCTTCAACACCATCCTGGTGGTGGGCGGATCGCTCATCGGCACCCTGCTGCTCGGCTCGATGGCGGCGTACGTGCTGGCGCGGTTCGAATTCCCCGGGAACCGCTTCATCTACTTCCTCTTCATCGGCGGGATGAGCTTCCCGATCATCCTGGCGCTGGTCCCGCTGTTCTTCGTCATGAACAACATGGGCCTGCTCAACTCGGTGCACGGGCTGATCCTGGTCTACATCGCGTACTCCCTGCCGTTCACCGTCTTCTTCCTCACCTCGTTCTTCCGGACCCTGCCGACCTCGATCGCGGAAGCGGCGATGCTCGACGGGGCCTCGCACACCCGGACGTTCTTCCAGGTGATGCTGCCGATGGCCAAGCCCGGTCTGATCAGCGTCGGCATCTTCAACTTCCTCGGCCAGTGGAACCAGTACATGCTTCCGACGGTGCTCAACACCGATCCGGACGGCAAGGTGCTCTCCCAGGGCCTGGTCGAACTGGCCACCAGCCAGGGGTACAAGGGGGACTGGTCCGGCCTCTTCGCCGGGCTGGTCATGGCGATGCTGCCGGTCCTGGTGGCGTACATCGTCTTCCAGCGGCAGGTGGTCGCGGGTCTGACGGCGGGGGCGCTCAAGTAGCCCTCGGAAGTCCGCCGGCCGGACGGCCGCGGAAGACGGCGCCCGCACGGGCGCGGTCCTCCGCCGCCGTCCGGCCGGCGCACGTGTGTACGGCCCTTTGCCCGCGGGCCGGGCGCATCCGCCGCCCGGCGCCGGCCCGGAGAGGCGTCACTCCGTCGTCCGAGAGTCCGGAGTCCCCCTGATCACCGCATCCGACCCCTGGCAGGGGCACGACGTCGGAGTCCTGCTCGTCGTGCTGCTCACCGGTGCGCCGGCCATGCTCGGCCTCACCGCGTACCTGTGCTCACGCCTCTCCCCGCGGGCCCGCCGGCGGTACACCCCGCCCGCCCGGTGGCGGGACCTCTCTCTCGCGGCGGCCGCCGCGGCGCTGGCCCTCTATCTGTGGGGGTGCCTCCACGTCCTGTTCCTCGAAGACCAGGAGCAGGCGATGGAGTGCGAGCGGAACCGCCCCGGGGGAACACCGCGCCTCGTCGGCCGCAGGGGCGACTTCGTCCCCCTGCGGCTCGTGTGCGAGACGTCGGACGGGAGCGACTTCTCCGTCGTGATCCCCGGTTGCATCAACCCGGCCCTCGCCGTCCTGCTGCTGCTCACGCTCGGTTGCGGCCTCGTCTCCGTCCTCCTCCACCGCAAGCGGCGCACGGCGGCGGGGGAGCCGGGCTGAGCCGCCGGCGCCCCGTGTCCCACTCCCGCAGGGCCGGAGGAGGGCGGCGCCACGTTGTGGCCCGCGGGCCCCGGGAACCCGCCCACTGCCGCCGGTGCGGAACACGGAAGGCCGTGCCCGGACCGGGCACGGCCTTCCGCGTCAGGAGCCGTCGTCTCAGGCCTGCTGGGCCGCCAGCCGCTCGGCGGCCCTGCGCCGCTGCGACTGCAGCGGGTCCACCGGAGCCCCGGCGCCCAGCCCCGGAGTGTGGTTCCAGCCGCGGATCCGGGCCGCGGTCTCCTTCAGGCGCTCGTCACCCGGCGGTACGTCGAGGGAGAAGAGCGACTCGTCCGGCTTGCGGTCGTCACCACCCCAGCGCACCACACCCCCGCACTCGGCGAGGATGTCGCGGACCACCAGCTCCTCCAGGGGGAAGAAGCCCCCGCGCGCGCCGGAGGGATAGGACCCGGGCCGGATCCGCACCGCCGTGCCGGAGGCCAGATTGGACTCGGAGAGGCCCTTGCGCACGGAACCCGGTGCCTGCCAGCCGGTCACCTCGCCCGCGCGCAGGGAGCCGATCTCGTAGTGG
This sequence comes from Streptomyces clavifer, assembly GCF_036345975.1. NCBI lineage: Bacteria > Bacillati > Actinomycetota > Actinomycetes > Kitasatosporales > Streptomycetaceae > Streptomyces > Streptomyces clavifer. The sequence goes on from NZ_CP107793.1 coordinate 6,024,653, forward strand.
AACCGGGTGATCACATGGACGAGGACCGTCTCGACGTCCCCCATGCGCATCCTCACACCTTCGAGAGGCGTCCCCGGAACGGGTCTGGTGTAGACGCTGCCGCGGTCGTCGGCGAGCTTCTCCATCTCCCAGCCGTTCTTCGACGGGACGCCGCTCAGCACCCGTTTGTTGCGCTCCTGCGCCTTCGCTGCCTCCCTGCGTACGGTCTCCGGGTCCGGTGCGCGGTCCGCCGCGCGGGCGGGAGCGGACAGCACCTGCGAGCCGACGGCGGCGGCCGCCGCCACGAACGCCGCACGCCTCAGAGCGGTCCGGCGGGAAATGTTCACGGTCACTTCTTCGTCTCCTTGAGCCAGTTCTTCGGGCGTGCGGCGTAGGTCAGTGCGACGGCGGTGACGCCGAAGAGCCCCGCCGCGGGATTCACGTATCCGGGTACGACGGCGTCGTACGTCTGCCCGCCGGTGAGGCGGCACCTGAACTCCAGGGGCAGGAACGCGTACTCGTACCCGTCGACGGACCGGGCCTGCTCCGTCCCGAGCCGTTCCTGACAGGCCTGTGCCTGACGGCTCTCGTCCAGGGTCACGAAATGCAGCAGGCCCCACGTGTAGAAGCCGAACGTGCAGGCCCACGCTGCGGCTGCGGCGCCCCTGACGACGGTGTGCGCGTCGCGCCCGCCGCGTCTTGCGAGCAGCAGCCGCAGACCGCGGACGGCCATCCACAGGGTGAGGCCGATGCCCAGCGGGGTCAGCAGGAACACGAGACCGATGTAGAGGTCGTCGGAGGAGTCTGTCACCAGCATGCGACGGAGCCTTGTCAGTTGTTCCGGGAGATGGAGTTGTACTTCTCCATGATCTGGTAGAGCGCCATCCGCTGCCGGGCGTGCTCGATGGCCTCGGCGTTGGTGCCCTGGTACCTCCGGAGGATCTGGAAGATCTCCGACTCCGTGTAGTTCAGGCGCATCGAGCGCAGCGGCGTCTCCTCGGGATTCGCCCCCGGTGCCCCGTCGGCGTTCCACAGGTGGATCAGCGGCACGGTCGACATGGAGAACTGGTCGTCGTGGCGGCAGTCGGCCCAGATGTTGTACTTGTCCTCGTCGTTGCCGACGTCGCGGATGGTGCCCTCCGCATAGCCCTTCCGGATGGCGTTGTTCCAGGCCAGGACCGCTGTCTTGCCGAATATCTGGCCGATGCCGGTGGAGCTGTCACGGAAGCTCCTGGTCGTGAGGAACTCGAGGGCGACCTCCGCGTCGACGGACAGGTCGACCGGGTCGATGTGCCGCATCTCCCAGTACGCGGTCGTCTGGACCAGCGCCTTGCGCATGTTGTAGCGGTAGGCGAGCAGGGTGGTGACGCTGTCGTACTCCAGGACCACGCGGCGGAAGCACTCCTCGTGGGTGTGGGACCGCAGGCCTCCGTCGTTGGGGAAGCCTATGGACTCCATGTACTTGCCGACATCGGTCCGCATGGCCGCGATGAGGTCGGAGTCCAGCGAGGTGTCGGGGAGCTGACCGCGCGGGGCGTTGAACGAGCCCTGGCCGCTGTCCCGGCCCGAGGCGATGTTGATGTCGATGTTGATCGACCCGGCCCCGCTGCCCACGGTGCGGGTGACGATCTGGTCGTAGGCCCAGTTCGCCGGCAGCGGGTAGCCGAAGTTGCCGGAGAAGCCCGACGACATGTCGGATACGAACGACGCGGTGGCGTGGCCCGCCTCCCCGACCCGGGTGCAGACGTTGCGCGGTCCGTAGACGCCGATGCCGAAGCGGTCGCCGTCGTCGGCTATCGCGTCCTGGATGCCCTTGAAGTGCGGGAGGACGTTACGGGTGACGTCCTCGTCCAGGGCGTCGAAGTCCACCGCGAAGAAGATCCGGCTGCCCGTCTTGAAACCGTGGTCGAGCGCCGCGTTGATCCCCGCCTGTCCCGCCGCGCGCCCCTGCGGATAGCTGAAGTTCGCGGCGGAGCGGCCGAAGGTCTGGTAGATCGGGAAGCAGCGCAGGCCGTTGTCGGCGATGGTCTGCAGCTCTCCGGGCTGGATCTCCTTCTCCGGGAGATCCGGGTCGTCCGGGATCGGGTTGGTGAGGTAGCGGCCTATGTAGGTGATGCCCTGGGCCTTCAGGGTGGCGGCACGCGCCGCGGTGATCTTCGTGACCCCGTCGCAGGCCTCTCCGCTGCGCTCCTGGTCGCCGTAGGACACCAGGAGCGAGGCCCACGTCGAGAAGTTGCCGGTACCCGTGACGGGCAGCTTCACGAACGACTGGAAGGAGGACACGGCCGAGGCCAGGGAGCTGGTGAAGGTGCCCGCGAAGGCCACGCCCGGACGCTGGTTGAGCACCATGCCGGCCGAGAACAGCTGCACCCAGGGGCCGGAGTCGCCGGTGGCCACGGTGTGGCCCTTGAGTCCGCTCTGGGTGCCCGGCCCGAAGACGCCGTTGGCCGTGCCGTCGGCCATGCCGAGCTCGTACTGGACGGCGAAGAGCATCGACTTCGCGACATCGCGCGAGTGGTTGCCGTCGGCCGGGATGACGTAGAAGTCCCGGCGGGTCACGTACGAGCCGTTGAGCCACCGCTGTACCGCCCGCACGGTCTCCGTACCGCCGTTCGCGGTGACATAGGCGTCCATGTTGAGGAGGCCCTTGAACACCTTCGGCACGAGGTTGCCGCCGGGGTAGACGAAGTCCACCCCCATGTTCTGCTTCAGGCGGGCCATCGACGACGCCACACGGGAGTTGTACGTGCCGTCGATGTCACCGCCGTCGTAGCCCTTGCAGTACAGGCCCGCCTGGATGATCTTCGTGAAGTTCTCCGAGGGCACCGTGGCCCCATTGAGCACCGGATACTTCGAGGTGAGGGTGTTCAGTGTGGTGGGACCGAACGCGTCGGACAGGCTGGTGATGCCCAGTTCGTACTGCAGGGCGCGGGTCAGGGCGAACATGGTCGACCAGCCGGTCTCCCCGGTCTCCGGCAGGCGGTCGATGCCGAGCTTTCCTCCATACACGCCATTGATGAACTGCTGCGCCTTGCGCACCATCTCGTCGGCCACGACGGGCTCTCCTTCGATCACGCTGGGAGGGACGTTGCGGACGCCTGAGGGGGAAGAGGGCGCAGAGGCGCACGGATTGCGCGAAGTCGGCCGTTTCCGGCATGGTTGAGACACCCCCGTGACGCTCGCCCCCGCTCGTACGTCGCCACACGCCGAGGCTCCTCGGAGGCTGCGGCGTGTCTTGGTCAACTTAGTTGTCACGCACACGCCATGGCCAAGCAAAAAAGACGGGACGGCCTTGTGTCTGTCTCGAAAAAATCCATGGACGCGAAGAGTTGTCCGTGAATCGCCCCCGGCAGCGCTGCCGTCGAGGCCCGGTGGTGCGAAAATCCGCGGTGCCCGGCTCGGGGAATGGCTGATTCGCAGCCTTGTGCGGGCCTTGTGCGGGCCTTGTGGGCCGTCGCGCCCGTGCGTGCCGCGCACTCGTTCGAGAGTTTCAGGCAAGGGCCGGGGCTTCGGCCGCGATCCGGCCGAGAAGCGGACCGCGGTGCTCATCGGAGGCTCCGACTGCTCAAGGTCTTGACGGGGGGCACCCCAAAACGCTCAGCTTAGGGTTCACATGTTAGAGAAAACGGCAGGAGTGAGAGAGTCGATGGAGACTCCGGGGTCGCAGACATCTCTGCATAGGGCCAACCTTGAGCGGGTCGTACGTGCGGTGAGGATGGCGGGGTCACTGACCCAGGCCGAGATCGCCAGAAGCACCGGCCTCTCCGCGGCCACTGTCTCCAACATCGTTCGCGAACTGAAGGACGGCGGCACGGTCGAGGTGACCCCCACCTCGGCGGGCGGACGCCGTGCCCGGAGCGTCTCCCTGAGTGGAGACGCGGGCATCGTCATAGGGGTTGATTTCGGACATACGCACCTTCGGGTGGCCGTCGGGAACCTGGCCCACCAGGTGCTGGCCGAGGAATCGGAGCCGCTGGACGTCGACGCCTCGTCGGCCCAGGGCTTCGGCCGGGCGGAGCAGCTGGTCAACCGCCTGATCGAGACCACCGGGATAAGTCCCGAGAAGGTGATCGGCGTGGGCCTGGGTGTGCCGGGGCCGATCGACGTCGAGTCCGGCACGCTGGGCTCCACCTCGATCCTGCCGGGCTGGACGGGCATCAATCCCAGCCAGGAGCTCGCGGGGCGCCTGGGTGTGCCGGTGTACGTCGACAACGACGCCAACCTCGGGGCGCTGGGTGAGCTCGTCTGGGGCAGCGGCCGCGGGGTCAGGGACCTCGCCTACATCAAGGTCGCCAGCGGCGTCGGCGCCGGTCTGGTGATCGAGGGGAACATCTACCGCGGGCCGGGCGGTACGGCGGGCGAGATCGGGCACATCACGCTCGACGAGTCGGGCCCCGTGTGCCGCTGCGGCAACCGCGGCTGCCTGGAGACCTTCACCGCCGCCCGGTACGTCCTGCCCCTGCTGCAGCCCAGCCACGGGCCCGATCTCACGATGGAGCGGGTCGTCCAGCTGGCCCGCGAGGGCGACCCGGGCTGCCGCCGGGTCATCGGCGACGTGGGCCGGCACATCGGCAGCGGGGTGGCCAACCTCTGCAATCTCCTCAACCCGAGCAGGGTCGTTCTCGGCGGGTCCCTCGCGGAGGCCGGGGAGTTGGTGCTCGGACCCATCCGGGACTCCGTCTCGCGGTACGCCATCCCCAGTGCGGCGCGACAGCTCTCGGTGCTGCCCGGCGCGCTCGGCGCCAGGGCCGAGGTGCTGGGTGCGCTGGCCCTCGTCCTCAGCGAGATGGGGGATTCAACCCTTTTGGAAAGCACGCTCCCCGCTGCGACGCCTGCCTTCACTTAGATAACGAATGGCACCGTTGTCATCTCGTTAAGGATTTACTCCTTGACGCTGGCGTTGCAGCCGAGTTGACTTCCAGCCACCTCGGCCGCAACGTCGCGGCCTCGTCAGGGAGGTTCGAAAGATGAACATGCGTATGCGTCGTGCCGCCGTTGCCGTTGCCGCCACCACCATGGCCGTTTCGCTCGCCGCTTGCGGCAGTGCCAAGGAATCGGGCGACAAGGCCACCACCGACTCGGGCAAGAAGGGCGACGACCTCAAGATCGGTCTGCTCCTTCCCGAGAACGTGACCGCCCGGTACGAGAAGTTCGACAAGCCGATCATCGAGAAGAAGGTCGGCGAGCTGACCGGCGGCAAGGCCGAGGTCGTCTACGCCAACGCCAAGCAGGACGCCACGCTGCAGGCGCAGCAGGTCGACACCATGATCACGAACAAGGTCGACGCGCTCATCGTCGACGCGGTCGACGCCAAGGCGATCGAGAACAGCGTGAAGAAGGCCAAGGACGCGGGCATCCCCGTCGTCGCCTTCGACCGCCTCGCCGAGGGCCCGATCGACGCCTACACCTCCTTCGACAACGAAGAGGTCGGCCGTGTGCAGGGCAAGGCACTGCTGGAGGCCCTGGGCGACGCCGCCAAGCCGACCATCGTGATGATGAACGGCTCGATCACCGACCCGAACGCCGCGCTCTTCAAGAAGGGCGCCAAGTCGGTCCTCGACGGCAAGGTCACGTACGGCAAGGAGTACGACACCAAGGAGTGGAAGCCGGAGAACGCCAACTCCAACATGGAGGGCGCGATCACGGCCCTGGGCAAGGACAAGATCGTCGGCGTCTACTCCGCCAACGACGGCATGGCCGGCGGCATCATCCAGGCCCTCAAGTCCGCCGGGCTCAGCAAGCTCCCGCCGGTCACCGGCCAGGACGCCGAACTCGCCGGTGTGCAGCGCATCGTCACCGGTGAGCAGTTCATGAGCGTCTACAAGCCGTACCCGCAGGAGGGCATCGTCGCCGCGGAGATGGCCGTCGCGCTCGCCAAGGGCGAGAAGCTCGACACCATCGCCACGTCCAAGGTCGACAACGCCGGTACGAAGGGCATCGCCACCGTGCTCGTCCCGGTCGTCTCGCTGACCAAGGAGAACATCAACGACACCGTCATCAAGGACGGTATCTACACGATCGACGAGATCTGCACGGCCAAGTACAAGGCCGCTTGCGACGCCGCGGGCCTGAAGTAGGCCCCACCGCCCGACCGGCCCGCACGGCCGGAAGGGCGGACCCGAAGCCTGTCCGGCGCCCCGCCCACCAACTGTCCCGCTACCGGGCGGGGCGCCGGACGGAACGCTTCTGCTCTTTCTCACTCTTCTGCTCAACCACCGCGCCTCCCCCCAGGCGCGGTATCCCCGCCGGGTCAGGCGGCGAAGGAGATGGTTCACGTGTCCGCTACGCCCGTGTTGGCGTTGCGAGGGGTCTCCAAGCGATTCGGTGCCGTCCAGGCGCTCACCGATGTCGAGCTCGAGGTCCACGCCGGTGAGGTGGTCGCCCTGGTGGGTGACAACGGAGCCGGTAAATCAACGCTGGTCAAGACGATCGCAGGGGTCCACCCCATCGATGACGGAGTCATCGAGTGGGACGGCCGGCCGGTCCAGATCAACAAGCCCCACGACGCCCAGAACCTGGGGATCGCGACCGTCTACCAGGACCTCGCGCTCTGCGACAACATCGACGTCGTCGGCAATCTCTACCTCGGCAGGGAGCTCCGCAAGTTCGGGATCCTGGACGAGGTCGAGATGGAGCGGCGCTCCCGCGAGCTCCTCAGCACGCTGTCGATCCGCATTCCGAGCGTCCGCATCCCGATCGCGTCGCTCTCCGGCGGTCAGCGCCAGACCGTCGCCATCGCCCGCTCGATGCTGGGCGAGCCCAAGCTCGTCATCCTCGACGAGCCCACCGCCGCGCTCGGCGTCGAGCAGACCGCGCAGGTCCTCGACCTCGTCGAGCGGCTGCGCGAGCGAGGCCACGCGGTCATCCTCATCAGCCACAACATGGCCGATGTGAAGGCCGTCGCCGACAAGGTCGCCGTGCTCCGGCTGGGCCGGAACAACGGGGTCTTCGACGTGAAGACCACCTCGCAGGAAGAGATCATCTCCGCCATCACGGGTGCCACGGAGAACGCCGTGACCCGTCGTGCGGCGCGCAACGCGGAGGCCCAGAAGTGACAACCGACAAGACGTCCACCGCAGTGGTCAACCCGGAGGCTGCCAAGGGCGCCGACATCGCGGTCGACCCCCGGCTCCTCGTGCGCGAGCAGGGCCTCGGCGGCTACCTCACCGAGTTCAAGCGCAAGATGCGCGGTGGTGACCTCGGCTCGATCCCCGTGATCGTCGGCCTGCTCATCATCTGCGTGGTCTTCCAGAGCCTGAACTCCGAGTTCCTCTCGGCGAAGAACGTCAGCGACATCGCCGTGACGATGGTGGCCACCGGCATGATGGCCGTCGGCATCATCTTCGTGCTGCTGCTCGGCGAGATCGACCTCTCGGTCGGCTCGGTCAGCGGTGTCTCGGGCGCCGTCGTCGCGGTGCTCAGCGTCACGCACGGCATGAACGAGTGGCTCGCCGTCCTCATCGCGATCGCCAGCGGCGCGGTCATCGGCGCCATCCACGGCTTCTTCTTCGCACGGATAGGCGCCCCGGCGTTCGCCGTCACCCTGGCCGGTCTGCTGTTCTGGCTGGGCTTCATGCTCCAGCTGCTCGGTGACACGGGCACGATCAACCTGGACAGCGACGGCGTCGTCGGCAAGCTGACCACGTACTACTTCGCGGACGTCGCCGCCGCCTACGGCCTCGCCGCCGTCGCGGTGATCGGGTACTTCCTCTCCGCGTTCCTGGACACCCGCCGCCGCGAGGCCGCCGGCGTCCCGTCGCGGCCGATCATCGACATCGCGATCCGCACCGCGGTCCTCGCGGTGTTCGGCTTCGGTGCGGCGTTCATGTTCAACCAGTACCGCGGTCTCCCGCTGGCCCTGGTCCTCTTCCTCGTCGTCCTGGTCGGTACGGACTTCGTCCTGCGCCGCACCTCCTACGGGCGGAAGATCTTCGCGCTCGGCGGCAGCGTCGAGGCGTCCCGCCGCGCGGGCATCAACGTCACCGCGATCCGTGTCTCGGTCTTCGCCATCGCAGGCACCTTCGCGGCGATCGGCGGCCTGTTCTGGGCCTCCAAGATCGCGGCGGCCAACCAGGGCTCCGGCGGCGGCGACCTCCTGATGAACGTCATCGCCGCGGCCGTCATCGGCGGAACCAGCCTCTTCGGTGGCCGGGGCCGCACCTGGAACGCGCTGCTCGGTGTCATGGTGATCGTCTCGATCCAGTACGGCCTCGCGCTGGAGGGCATCGCCACTCCGATCAACTACATGATCACCGGTGCTGTTCTTCTCGTCACGGTCGTCATCGACTCCATCACCCGCAAGACGCAGAAGACGGCCGGTCGCGCCTGACCGTCCCACCTGCGCGCCTGTGCCCGGCATCCCCGTGATGCCGGGCACAGGCGCGTCGGGCGCGACCCGGCGCGGAGCGGAGCAATACGCCGCCCGATGACCGCGGCCGCCGACGGAACATTAGACTCATCGGATCGACACGCTCGACCAGCTCACACGCAAGGAGGCACGGGTGGATCTGCTGACCCGCATCAGGGGACCGCGCGACCTGGACCGGCTCAGCCTTGAGCAGCTGGACCAGCTCGCCGAGGAGATCCGTACCTTCCTCGTCGACGCCGTGTCCAAGACCGGCGGCCACCTCGGCCCGAACCTGGGCGTGGTCGAGCTGACCATCGCCCTGCACCGGGTGTTCGAGTCGCCGCAGGACAAGGTCCTCTTCGACACCGGCCACCAGAGCTACGTGCACAAGCTGCTCACCGGCCGGCAGGACTTCTCGAAGCTCAAGAGCAAGGGCGGTCTCTCCGGATACCCGTCCCGCGCCGAGTCCGAGCACGACGTCATCGAGAATTCGCACGCCTCGACGGTGCTGGGCTGGGCCGACGGCCTCGCCAAGGCCAACGAGGTCCTGAGGAAGGACGACCACGTCGTCGCCGTCATCGGTGACGGCGCGCTCACCGGCGGTATGGCCTGGGAGGCGCTGAACAACATCGCCGCCGCCAAGGACCGCCCCCTCGTCATCGTCGTCAACGACAACGAGCGCTCGTACGCCCCGACCATCGGCGGCCTCGCGAACCACCTGGCCACCCTGCGCACGACCGACGGGTACGAGCGGTTCCTGGCCCGCGGCAAGGACCTCCTGGAGCGCACGCCCGTCGTCGGCAGGCCGCTGTACGAGACCCTGCACGGCGCGAAGAAGGGCCTCAAGGACTTCATCGCCCCCCAGGGCATGTTCGAGGACCTCGGCCTGAAGTACGTCGGCCCCATCGACGGCCACGACATCGAGGCACTGGAATCCGCCCTCCAGCGCGCCAAGCGCTTCGGTGGCCCGGTCATCGTGCACTGCCTCACCGAGAAGGGCCGCGGCTACACCCCCGCCCTCCAGGACGAGGCGGACCGCTTCCACGCGGTCGGCAAGATCCACCCGGACACCGGGCTGCCCATCTCCACCTCCGGCCTGGACTGGACCTCGGTCTTCGGCGAGGAGATGGTCAAGCTCGGCCACGAGCGCGAGGACATCGTCGCCATCACCGCGGCCATGCTCCAGCCCGTCGGCCTCGGCAAGTTCGAGGAGGCGTTCCCGGACCGGATCTACGACGTCGGGATCGCCGAGCAGCACGGCGCGGTCTCCGCGGCGGGCCTCGCCACCGGCGGACTGCACCCCGTCTTCGCGGTGTACGCCACCTTCCTCAACCGGGCCTTCGACCAGGTCCTGATGGACGTCGCCCTGCACAGGTGCGGGGTCACCTTCGTCCTGGACCGGGCCGGGGTCACCGGCACGGACGGCGCCTCGCACAACGGCATGTGGGACATGTCGATCCTGCAGTGCGTACCGACGCTCCGCATCGCCGCCCCGCGCGACGCCGACCAGGTCCGCGCCCAGCTGCGCGAGGCCGTCGCCGTCGACGACGCCCCCACCGTCGTCCGCTTCTCCAAGGGCGCCGTCGGCCCCTCGGTCAAGGCCGTCGGCACCGTCGGCGGCATGGACGTCCTGCGCAGCGCGGACACGGACGCGCCGGACGTCCTCCTGGTCTCCGTCGGCGCGCTCGCCCCGATGTGCCTGGAGATCGCCGCACTGCTGGACGCCCAGGGCATCTCCACGACGGTGGTCGACCCGCGCTGGGTCAAGCCCGTCGACGAGGCACTCGCCCCGCTCGCCGCCCAGCACCGGGTCGTCGTCACCGTCGAGGACAACAGCAGGGCGGGTGGCGTCGGCTCCGCCGTCGCCCAGGCGCTGCGCGACGCAGGGGTCGACGTACCGCTGCGCGACTTCGGGATCCCGCCGGTCTTCCTCGACCACGCCTCCCGCAACGAGGTCATGGCCGAGATCGGGCTGACCGCGCCGGACATCGCCCGTCAGGTCACCGGTCTGGTCGCCAAGCTCGACGGCGGCTACGAGAGCCGCGAGGTGGAGCCGGCCCGCGACTGATCCGGAACACCGTGCCGCCGGGCACACCGCACCGCGCCCCCGCCGTCCCCGGACGGCGGGGGCGCGGTGCCATGTGCGCCACCTGCCCCGGAGCCGTTACTCCGTTCGGCCGCCCGGCTTTCCCTCTCCCGGGCCCCATCGGGTGAATCGCGCCGTCCTGCCGCCCCTGGGCCGCGCGCCGTCTCGATCATGACCGTGATTCGGGTAACGCGAGGACGCGGCGACGGACATCACGGAGGCAGACCGGTGAACACACTGTTTCGGACGAAGACGGTCGAACAGTCGATCAGGGACACGGAGGAGCCGGAACACTCGCTCAAGAAGTCCCTCTCCGCGCTGGACCTCACGGTCTTCGGAGTGGGCGTCATCATCGGCACCGGCATCTTCGTCCTCACGGGCAAGGTCGCCAAGGAGACCGCGGGCCCCGCCACGGCCCTCGCCTTCGTGGTCGCCGGCGTCGTCTGCGCCCTCGCTGCCCTCTGCTACGCCGAATTCGCCTCCACCGTCCCCGTGGCGGGATCGGCGTACACCTTCTCGTACGCCTCCCTGGGCGAGCTGGTCGCCTGGATCATCGGCTGGGACCTGGTGCTGGAGTTCGCGCTGGGTACGGCGGTGGTGGCCGTCGGCTGGTCCGGCTACGTGCGCTCGCTCATGGACAACGTGGGCTGGACGATGCCCGAGGGGCTCTCCGGCCCGGACGTGGCCAGCGGATTCGGCTTCGACATCCTGGCCTTCGCCCTGGTGCTGGTCCTGACCGTCATCCTGGTGCTCGGGATGAAGCTCTCCGCGCGGGTGACCACGGTCGTGGTCGCCATCAAGCTGGCGGTCGTCGGGATCGTCATCGTCGCCGGCCTGTTCTTCATCAAGGCGTCCAACTACTCGCCGTTCATCCCCGAGGCCGAACCCCAGGAAGGCGGTTCGGGCCTCGACGCCCCGCTGGTGCAGCTGATCTTCGGCTACGAACCGACGAACTTCGGCGTCATGGGCATCTTCACCGCCGCCTCCGTCGTCTTCTTCGCCTTCATCGGCTTCGACGTCGTGGCCACCGCGGCCGAGGAGACGAAGATCCCGCAGCGGGACATGCCGCGCGGCATCCTGGCCTCGCTCCTCATCTGCACCCTGCTCTACGTCGCCGTGTCGATCGTGGTCACCGGCATGCAGAACTACTCGGAGCTCTCGGTCAGCGCCCCGCTGGCCGACGCCTTCAAGGCGGTCGGGCACCCCTTCTACGCGGGAGTCATCAGCTTCGGCGCGGCGGTCGGCCTCACCACGGTCTGCATGATCCTGCTCCTCGGACAGACCCGCGTGTTCTTCGCGATGAGCCGCGACGGCCTGCTCCCGCGGTTCTTCTCGGTCACGCATCCGCGGTTCGGTACCCCGTACCGGCCGACCATCCTGCTCGGCGGGGTCATCGCGATCGTGGCCGGCTTCACGAGCATCAACGAGCTGGCCACCCTGGTGAACATCGGCACGCTGTTCGCCTTCGTGGTCGTCGCCCTCGGCGTCATCGTCCTGCGCCGCACCCGCCCCGACCTGCACCGCGCCTTCCGCACACCGTGGGTGCCGCTGCTCCCGATCGTCTCGGTGGCCGCCTCGGTCTGGCTGATGCTGAACCTGCCGGCGGAGACCTGGCTGCGGTTCGGGATCTGGATGGTGATCGGCGTGATCATCTACTTCGTGTACGGACGCAGGCACAGCCGCATGGCGACGACGGCTCAGTGACGGAAGCGGTCCCGCTCCGGTGGGGGCGGCAGCGGGCGTACCGTGCGCGGGCCCGCGCACCGCGCCCCGTGAGCCTCCGCCCGCTGCCGCAGCCCCCGGTCCGCCGTGACGACGAGGCAGTCGCGCTCCGCGGCCGGCCCGGAGGCCCAGCCGGCGACCAGCTCGACGATCCGGTCGTCGCCCGAGCCGGTCGCGGCCTCCACCCGTACGCCCGGGACGGACGCCACGCCCCGGGCCGCGCCCTCGACGACCAGGACGAGCTCGACGGGGCCCGGGTGCCCGGGCAGGCCGTCGGCGGCGTACGGCACCAGCGAGTCCCGCAGCCGCTCCGCCGCACCGCGCCGGTCCCGCCACCAGCCGTCCGGCACCGACCCCACCACATTGGCGGCGTCGACGATCACCAGGGCGTGTCCGTTCGTCATGCCGTCAGAGTGACACGCGCTCAGCCGCCGGTCGCGGGGGACTTCTTCGCCGACTCCGGGATCGTCGCGTCCGTGCGGATCGCCTTCCAGAGGTCACCGGCCTGCGGCTCCGCCGCCACCACGCGGTTCGGGTCCTGTGTGTCGTACGCCACCGGGAGCATGACCGTCTCCATGGAGGAGGGGTCGACACCGTTCATCGAGCGGGCGAACTCGGTGAGCGAGGACAGCGAGGCCAGGCCCTCGTCCGTGGTGAGCGACTTGGTCGCCGAGCCGGCGATCCTGTAGGCCGTCGCCGGACTGCCCAGCAGATCCTTCGACTTGACCTCGGTCAGCAGGGCGAACAGGAACTGCTGCTGCAGACCGATCCGCCCCAGGTCGCTGCCGTCACCGACACCGTGCCGGGTCCGGACGTAGGCGAGGGACTCGGTGCCGTCGAGCTTGTGCGAACCGGCGGCCAGGTCGAGCCCCGAGGCCTTGTCGTGGATCGGCTCGTCGACCTCGATGGTGACGCCGCCTATGGCGTCGACGAGATCCTTGAACCCGGCGAAGTTGATCTCCATGTAGTGGTCGATGCGGACGCCGGACATCTTCTCCACGGTCTTGACCACACAGGCCGGGCCGATCTCGGAGTACACGGAGTTGAACATCCTGCGTTCCGCCGACGGCACCTTCGTGCCGTCGGCCTTCGTGCACTCCGGCCGGGTCACCAGGGTGTCCCGCGGAATGGACACGGCGACGGCCTCGGTCCGTCCGTCGGGTATGTGCACCACCAACGCGGTGTCGGAGCGCGCCCCGCCGACGTCGCCGCCGCCGCCCAGCTCCTTGTTCTCCGCTCCCGCGCGGGAGTCGGACCCGAGGACGAGGAGGTTCTGGCCGGCGGTGGGCAGCTTCTCGGGACGGTCCTCACCGAGCGCCCTGTCGATGTCGACACCCTTGATGTTGCTGTCGAGGCTGCTGTACATCCAGTACACGCTGCCGCTGCCGGCGAGCAGGAGGGCGATGAGCACCCCGAGCGTGATCTTGAGGCCGCGGCGGCGCCCGCGTTCCTTCTTCCGTCTCCGGCTCGACGGCTCTGCCGGCGGTGCTGCGGGCCGGCCCGGTGGGATGGCGTCCTGGCTCATCGGGTCCCTTGGTCTCGCTGCCCCGAGGTGGTGGGGCAAGTCCGGGACTCGGGTGGGGCCGGTCCACTCAGGTGGGGGAGGCTGTGTGTGGACTCTAGACCCATTTTCGAATCTCGTACACGTGTTCACGCACCCTTCGGCGCGGTCTCCCGGACCGCTCGGCATCAGGTGAGGGGAGCCGTCGCCTCCGGCGGGCGCACAGCCAGGCAGGGCGCGCCGGTCCGGAGGCGGGCGGGGATCCTATGATGGGCGTGTTCGGTCTGCCGCGCGGCGGGACGCAGGGCGTCCCCGGCGGGGCCGGGAAGCCCGGGGAAAGGACAACCTCACGCCATGCCGGTCGGATCCAGGCGCGCCGCCCAGGGGAGGGCCCCGGCCCTCGGGGCCGGAAGCCCCGGCACCCGCGCGCATCACGTGGCGCGAGAGGCGGCGGGCGGCCGCTGGCTCGTCCTGGGCAAGGACGGCCGGCTCAGCGCGTACGCCCTGGGCGACGGAGGAATGCTCCGCTGGACGCAGGAGCGCCCCGGAGGCACCGCGTGGGCGGGCCCCGAACTCGTTCCCGTGCCGGGCCTGAACTCCCTGTCGGTGGCTCAGGGGCCCGATGGTTTCGTGCACTTCGTGGGCCGTCGCGCCGTGCACAAGGACGAAGGCCCGCCGGTCGTCGACCTGATGAGCGCCACGCAGTTCCAGACGGGACGCCCCGTCACCCAGTGGCGCACCCTGGGCAACCCGCACAGCGAGCGGCCGAAGGCGGCCCTCCTCGGCGTACCGGCCGCGGCGGTGAGCGGGCAGGGGACGGTGCACGTCTTCGTGCGGAACGCCGACGGCGACCTGCTCCTCAGGTGCGAGAAGACGGGCGGCAAGTGGGAGGCCTGGCACGATTCGAAGGTCCGGCGGGCCCAGGACGGTACCGCGACGGTGACCACCGTGTCCGGCCGGGTGGAGGTGCTGGCCCCGGGGACGGACGTGACGCTGCGACTGAGCCGGCACGAGCCCGACGGCGCCTATCAGCGGGATCAGGACATCCCCCACGCACACGCTCCCGGCAGCGCCGTCGCCCTGGAGACCGCACGGGACAGGATCACGTACTACTGGGCGGACGGCTCGCACGGAGGCGTCACCGCGCACCGCCCCGGTACCCCGCCCATCCCGCTGGGCGGCGCCCCGTGCACGGGCCCGGTCGCCGCGCTGCGGACCGCGCTCGACGGCTACGACTGCACGGTGCTCGCCCACGGCACGCCCGACGGCCGGGTCATGCTCACCGCCTGCGGTACGGAGAACGAGGCCGACGGCGTGTGGTGGTCGCCCACGGGCGATCACTGCACGGGCGGCCCGGCGCTCGCGTGCGACGCAGCCGGACGGGTGGTGCTCGCGCTCATCGGGACGGACGGGGCGCTGCGCATCGCACGCCAGAACGGTGAGCCCGGTCTGGCCCTGGGCCCCTCGGCGCAGGTCTGAGACAGGAGGGGACACCGGCGAGGGCACCGTGGCCCCCCGTGTCCGGTCCGACATGCCGTCACCACCGCGCCGGGTCCGGGCGACCCGGACACGCGACCCGGACACGACGAAGGGGTACGGACCGCTGTCCGGTCCGTACCCCTCCACGCGCGTCGGCAGGTACTACGCCGGGACGCTCGCCACGCCCTGCGCCAGGAAACGCTTCCCGTTGACGCGCTCGGAGACGCCCTCGCGGTCCAGGTACGGCGTGATGCCGCCCAGGTGGAAGGGCCATCCCGCGCCGGTGATCAGGCAGAGGTCGATGTCCTGGGCCTCGGCGACGACGCCCTCGTCCAGCATCAGGCCGATCTCCTGCGCCACCGCGTCCAGGACGCGGTCGCGGACCTGCTCCTCGGTCAGGACGGTGTCGCCCTGCTTGAGGAGCGCGGCGACCTCCGGGTCCAGCTCCGGCTTGCCGGAGTCGTAGACGTAGAAGCCGCGCTTGCCGGCCTTGACGACGGCCGCGAGGTTCTCGGAGACGGTGAAGCGGTCCGGGAAGGCGCGGTTCAGGGTCTCGGAGACGTGCAGACCGATCGCCGGGCCGACCAGTTCCAGGAGCACCAGCGGGGACATCGGCAGGCCGAGGGGCTCGATGGCCTTCTCCGCCGTCCCGACCGGGGTGCCCTCGTCGATGATGTTCTGGATCTCGCCCATGAAGCGGGTGAGGATGCGGTTGACGACGAACGCCGGGGCGTCCTTCACCAGGACCGCGGTCTTCTTCAGCTTGCGGGCGACACCGAAGGCCGTGGCCAGCGAGGCGTCGTCGGTCTGCTCGCCGCGGACGATCTCCAGGAGCGGGAGGATCGCGACCGGGTTGAAGAAGTGGAAGCCGACGACCCGCTCCGGGTTCTTCAGCTTCGACGCCATCTCGGTGAC
The DNA here is from genome assembly GCF_036345975.1 of Streptomyces clavifer. Taxonomy (NCBI): domain Bacteria; kingdom Bacillati; phylum Actinomycetota; class Actinomycetes; order Kitasatosporales; family Streptomycetaceae; genus Streptomyces; species Streptomyces clavifer. Next base: position 6,040,682 of record NZ_CP107793.1, read on the forward strand.
CGAGAGGGACGAGGTGTTGGTGGCGAGGATCGCGTGCGCCGGGGCGACCGCCTCGACCTCCGCGAACACCTGCTGCTTGACGCCGATCTCCTCGAAGACGGCCTCGATGATGAAGTCGGCGTCGGAGAAGCCCTCCGCCTTGTCCAGCACACCGGAGACCAGGGCCTTGAGGCGGTTGGCCTTGTCCTGGTTGATCCGGCCCTTGCCGAGCAGCTTGTCGATCTCGGCCCGGACGTAGCCCACACCCTTGTCGACGCGCTCCTGGTCGATGTCCGTGAGGACGACCGGGACCTCCAGGCGGCGCAGGAACAGCAGGGCGAGCTGCGAGGCCATCAGGCCCGCACCCACCACGCCGACCTTGGTCACCGGGCGGGCCAGGGCCTTGTCCGGGGCACCGGCCGGGCGCTTGGCGCGCTTCTGGACCAGGTTGAAGGAGTAGATCCCGGAGCGCAGCTCGCCCCCCATGATCAGGTCCGCGAGCGCCTGGTCCTCGGCGTCGAAGCCGGCGCTCAGGTCGCCGTCCTTGGCCGCGGCGATGATCTGCAGCGCGCGGTACGCGGCCGGGGCCGCGCCGTGCACCTTGGAGTCGGCGACGGCCCTGCCGCGGGCGACGGCCTGGTCCCAGGCGTCACCGCGGTCGACCTGGGGGCGCTCCACCGCGATCTCGCCCTTGAGGACGGCCGCGGTCCAGATCAGGGACTGCTCCAGGAAGTCCGCGCCCTCGAAGATCGCGTCGGCGATCCCGAGCTCGAAGACCTGCTTGCCCTTGAGCTGGCGGTTCTGGTTCAGCGAGTTCTCGATGATCACCGAGACGGCGCGGTCGGCACCGATCAGGTTGGGGAGCAGCGCACAGCCGCCCCAGCCCGGGACCAGGCCGAGGAAGACCTCGGGCAGCGAGAACGCGGGGATCGCCGTGGAGACGGTGCGGTACGAGCAGTGCAGACCGATCTCGACACCGCCGCCCATGGCCGCGCCGTTGTAGTACGCGAACGTGGGGACCGCGAGGCCGGACAGACGGCGGAAGACGTCGTGGCCGCCCTTGCCGATGGCCAGCGCGTCCTCGTGCTTCTTCAGCAGCTCGACGCCCTTGAGGTCGGCGCCGACCGCGAAGATGAACGGCTTGCCGGTGATCCCGACACCGGAGATCGCGCCCTCGGCGGCCTCCTTCTCGACCTGGTCGACGGCGGCGTTCAGATTCGCCAGCGACTGCGGTCCGACGGTGGTCGGCTTGGTGTGGTCGAGGCCGTTGTCCAGCGTGATGAGGGCGAACCGCCCCGCACCGCCGGGAAGGTCGAGGTGGCGTACGTGCGCCTGCGTGACGACCTCGCCGGGGAACAGCTCGGCCGCACCCTTCAGAAGCTCAGTGGTGGTGGTGCTCACTTGTTGCCTCCGTCGAAATTCGGGTTCTCCCAGACGACCGTGGCGCCCATGCCGAAGCCGACGCACATCGTCGTCAGGCCGTAGCGGACCTCCGGCTGCTCCTCGAACTGGCGGGCCAGCTGAGTCATCAGGCGGACGCCGGAGGAGGCCAGCGGGTGGCCGTAGGCGATCGCGCCGCCGTACTGGTTGACGCGCGCGTCGTCGTCGGCGATGCCGTAGTGCTCCAGGAAGGCGAGCACCTGCACGGCGAAGGCCTCGTTGATCTCGAAGAGACCGATGTCGGAGATGGAGAGGCCGGCCTTGGACAGGGCCTTCTCCGTCGCCGGGATCGGGCCGTAGCCCATGACCTCCGGCTCGACGCCCGCGAAGGCGTACGACACGAGGCGCATCTTGACCGGGAGGCCCAGCTCGCGGGCGACGTCCTCGGCGGCGAGCAGCGAGGCGGTGGCGCCGTCGTTGAGACCCGCCGCGTTACCGGCCGTCACGCGGCCGTGGGCGCGGAACGGGGTCTTCAGACCGGCCAGGGACTCCATCGTGGTGCCCGGACGCATCGGCTCGTCGGCGGTGACCAGGCCCCAGCCCGTCTCCCCGGCCTCCGCGTTGGTGCGGCGCACGGAGACCGGCACCAGGTCCTGCTGGATCTTGCCGTTGGCGTACGCCTTCGCGGCTTTCTCCTGCGAACGCACCGCGTACTCGTCGGCGCGCTGCTTGGTGATCGTGGGGTACCTGTCGTGCAGGTTCTCCGCGGTCATGCCCATGAACAGGGCGGACTCGTCGACCAGCTTCTCCGACACGAAGCGCGGGTTCGGGTCCACGCCCTCGCCCATCGGGTGGCGGCCCATGTGCTCGACACCACCGGCGACGACGACGTCGTACGCGCCGAACGCGATGGAGCCGGCCGTCGCCGTGACGGCGGTCAGGGCGCCCGCGCACATGCGGTCGATGGAGTAGCCGGGGACCGACTGCGGCAGACCGGCCAGGATTCCGGCGGTGCGGCCGAGCGTGAGGCCCTGGTCGCCGATCTGCGTGGTCGCGGCGATGGCGACCTCGTCGATCTTGGCGGGGTCCAGGTCCGGGTTGCGGCGCAGCAGCTCCCGGATGGCCTTCACGACGAGATCGTCGGCGCGGGTCTCGTGGTAGATGCCCTTCGGGCCCGCTTTGCCGAACGGGGTGCGGACGCCGTCGACGAAGACGACGTCCCGGATGGTACGAGGCACGGTGGCTCTCCTCCAGGGTGCGGGATGGCACTGCTGCGGGGCGCGCCCGGGAGCGCGCCGCCCCCCACATGCTACTTGCGGGTAACCAGACTGCCCACCCCCTGTGGGCGGAGCGGCGAAGGTCACACGTCACAGACTGCCCGCACGGGCCCGTCCCGCACCCTGTCCGCGGCGATCGGGTGCGCGGACCGGACCACCTCGTCGGTGAACCGGCGCCGCCCCGCTTTCGGCCGCCCCGCGGTGCCGGACCGCGCTCGCGCGCGGCGACGGGGGCCACGGGCGCCGCGTCGACGGACAGCGGACGTCCGTCTCCGGGGACCTGGGCGACAGCCGCGAGAGCCGTGCGGACGGTCGCCCGCCGCCCCCGTCCGCGGGCGGCGGCAGTGCGCACAACCTGGCGCGATTTCGCTCCTCGCCGACGGACGGACCAACCGTCGTCGAGTGGGGAGACCTCCGGACCGTCCGCCTCGGGGGTGGCGCCGGCACTGCTCCGTCCTCACCCGCTTGGAGGCGCCGCGCGCCGCGCCGGACCGGCGGACACGGGGTGCCGCTCCGGTCGCGGATCCTCCGCAGGGCACGGGAGGCCCGTACCGGCCACCGCTCCCGGCATCCGCGTGCGGTCAGGCGCCGGTGGTGTCCAGGGCCCGCAGGAGCAGCGGGCCGACCTGCTCGATCTGCCAGCGGCGGGCGCCGTATCCGGCGAGCGCGCTCTCGACCCCGTCCGGCGTCAGGATCCGCGGCGGCTCCCAGCAGAGCCGGCGCACGGTGTCCGGGGTGATCAGGTTCTCCTGAGGCATGCGCAGCCTCTCCGCGAGCTCCGACACCGCGGTACGGGCCGCCGACAGGCGGGCCGCGGCGGCCGGGTCCTTGTCCGCCCACGAGCGCGGCGGAGGCGGTCCGGCGGGCTGCTGCCCCGGCTGCGGGAGCTCCGATTCGGGAAGCTCCTTGGCCCGGTCGACGGCCGCCTGCCACTGCTCCAGCTGACGGCGCCCCATCCGGTGGCCGAAGCCGGGCAGCGCGGTGAGGGCCTGCACGTTCACCGGGAGGGCCAGGGCGGCCTCGATGATCGCGGCGTCGCCGAGCACCTTGCCGGGCGAGATGTCACGGCGCTGTGCGACCTGGTCGCGGGCGGTCCACAGCTCCCGCACGACAGCGATCTGACGGCGGCGGCGCACCTTGTGCATGCCCGATGTGCGGCGCCAGGGGTCCTTGCGCGGAGGGGCGGGCGGTGCCGAGGCGATCGCGTCGAACTCCTCCAGAGCCCACTCCAGCTTGCCCTGCCGGTCGAGCTCCTCCTCCAGGGCGTTGCGCAGGTCGACCAGCAGTTCGACGTCGAGCGCGGCGTAGCGCAGCCAGGGCTCGGGGAGCGGACGGGTGGACCAGTCGACTGCGGAATGGCCCTTCTCCAGGGCGTATCCGAGGACGTTCTCCACTATGGCGCCGAGGCCGACCCGCGGGAATCCCGCCAGCCGTCCGGCGAGCTCCGTGTCGAAGAGCGAGGTCGGGATCATGCCTATGTCGCGCAGACAGGGCAGGTCCTGGGTGGCGGCGTGCAGGATCCACTCGCTGCCGGTGAGGGCCTCGCCCAGTCCCGAGAGGTCCGGGCAGCCGACCGGGTCGATCAGTGCACTGCCCGCGCCCTCGCGGCGCAGCTGCACGAGGTAGGCGCGCTGCCCGTAGCGATAGCCGGACGCGCGCTCGGCGTCGACGGCGACGGGGCCGGTGCCCGCGGCGAAGGCCGCGATCACCTGGGCCAGCGCGTCGTCGGTCGCCACCACCGGGGGAATGCCCTCGCGCGGTTCGAGCAAGGGGATCGGCGCCGGGGCGACGTCGTCCGGGGGAGCGCCCCCGGTGGTTCGCAGTGAGGTGTCTGCTGCGGTCTCTTGGGCGTCGGTCACATGCCAAGGGTATCTGTGTATGTGCGGCACCCGTCGACGGAACGTTCCGTCGACGGGTGCCGATGCACGTAAACCGGCCGGGTACGCATCGCTGCACGTACCGGCGGGGGAGTGGCGGTCAGTGGATGATGCCCGTCCGCAGGGCCACGGCGACCATGCCGGCGCGGTCTCCGGTGCCGAGCTTGCGGGCGATGCGGGCGAGGTGGCTCTTGACGGTGAGTGCGGAGAGGCCCATCGAGACGCCGATGGCCTTGTTGGACTGGCCTTCGGCGACCAGGCGGAGCACCTCCACCTCACGGCCGGACAGTTCGCGGTAGCCGCCCGGGTGGCTCGGGGAACCGGGAGGCCTGCGGTGCATACGGGCCGCGTTGGCGCCGATGGGGGCGACGCCGGGGCGGGAGGGGTGGCCGATGTTGGTACGGGTGCCGGTGACCACATAGCCCTTCACGCCGCCCGCGAGGGCGTTGCGAACCGCGCCGATGTCATCGGCGGCGGAGAGGGCGAGGCCGTTCGGCCAGCCGGCGGCTCGGGTCTCGGACAGAAGGGTCAGCCCGGAACCGTCGGGCAGGTGGACGTCGGCTACGCAGATGTCGCGCGGGTTGCCGACGCGGGGACGGGCCTCCGCGATGGACGACGCCTCGATGACGTCACGAACTCCGAGTGCCCACAGATGGCGGGTGACGGTGGAACGGACGCGCGGGTCGGCCACGACGACCATGGCCGTCGGCTTGTTCGGGCGGTAGGCGACCAGGCTTGCGGGCTGCTCGAGGAGAACGGACACCAGGCCTCCTGGGGGAGTGGCGGTACGGGCCGGCTCGGGGATGAAGCCGGGGCGAACCGTGCTTGAAGGGTCATTGACCTCTTCGGCAGCAGGCGCGTCCTCCTTTAGGGGAAGATCACGATTTAGTGAGTAACAATTCGGGCAAATAGGACGCGCGATCGATTGTACGAAAAGAGAGCCGGTGCGTGTGCGACCGGCTCTCTCCCGAAGGTGACGCAGCGTCAGGGCTTCTGGGGGCCGCGCCGCTGGGGCAGTGACACGACCGCCGCGTCGGCCGTGTCCGACGGCGGCAGACCGGCGAGCTGGCAGAGCAGGTCGCCCCACGCCGCCAGGTGCGCCGCCGTGTCCGGCGCTCCTCCGCGCCCCTCGCGCGGCGTCCAGGAGGCCCGGATCTCGATCTGCGTCGCCGGACGCCGCTCGGCCAGCGCGCCGAAGTAGTGCGACCCGGCGCGCGTCACCGTGCCGCCCGCCTCCCCGTACGACAGTCCCCGCGCGTCCAGCGCGCCCGTCAGCCAGGACCAGCACACCTCGGGCAGCAGCGGGTCGGCCGCCATCTCCGGTTCCAGTTCGGCCCGGACCAGCGTCACGAGGCGGAAGCTGCCCTGCCAGGCCTCGTGCCCGGACGGGTCGTGCAGGAGCACGAGGCGGCCGTCGGCGAGGTCCTCCTCGCCGTCCACGACCGCGGCCTCCAGGGCGTACGCGTGCGGAGCGAGACGCTGGGGCGGCCGTGTGGACTCGACCTCCAGTTCGGGGCGCAGGTGGGCGGAGCGCAGCGCGTCGACCGCCGACCGGAAGGCGGGCGGGACCGGATCGTCCCCACCGCCCCCTTCGGTGTCGGCGCCATCGGAGTGATCGGAGAATTGTCCCTGAGCCGGAGCCATGCCGGGAAGAGTAGGCGGAACCGGAGCCTCGCGCAGGGAGGGACACCCAGGCGGGGTCCGGCTCGTTCCGCATGCGTGCGAAGATTCCGTGTGTGAGTGCCAACGACAGCCCCTCGGGCCTGCAGACGACATCCGCCCCCCACGAGTCGGCCTTCCTCAAGGCGTGCCGGCGTGAGCCCGTGCCGCACACCCCGGTGTGGTTCATGCGTCAGGCGGGGCGCTCACTCCCCGAGTACCTGAAGGTCCGCGAAGGCATCGCGATGCTCGACTCCTGCATGATGCCGGAGCTCGTCACCGAGATCACCCTGCAGCCCGTACGCCGCCACAAGGTCGACGCCGCGATCTACTTCAGCGACATCGTCGTGCCGCTCAAGGCCATCGGTATCGACCTCGACATCAAGCCCGGCATCGGCCCGGTGATCGCCGAGCCGATCCGCACCCGCGCCGACCTCGCCCGGCTGCGCGACCTCACGCCCGAGGACGTCCCGTACGTCACCGAGGCCATGGGCATGCTCACCGCCGAGCTGGGTGCCACCCCGCTGATCGGTTTCGCCGGGGCGCCGTTCACTCTCGCGAGTTACCTGGTCGAGGGCGGTCCGTCCCGCAACCACGAGCGCACGAAGGCCATGATGTACGGCGACCCGGAGCTCTGGGCCGACCTGCTCGACCGGCTCGCGGCGATCACCGGGGCGTTCCTGAAGGTCCAGATCGAGGCGGGCGCCTCGGCGGTCCAGCTCTTCGACTCCTGGGTGGGCGCACTGGCCCCCGCCGACTACCGCCGCTCCGTGATGCCCGCCTCCGTGAAGGTGTTCGACGCCGTCGCGTCGTACGGCGTCCCGCGCATCCACTTCGGCACCGGCACCGGCGAGCTGCTCGGCCTCATGGGCGAGGCCGGCGCGGACGTCGTCGGCGTCGACTGGCGGGTCCCGATGGACGAGGGCGCCCGCCGGGTCGGCCCCGGCAAGGCGGTCCAGGGCAACCTCGACCCGGCGGTGCTGTTCGCACCCACGGAGGCGGTGGAGGCCAAGGCCCGCGAGGTGCTGGACGCGGCCGCCGGTCTCGAGGGCCACATCTTCAACCTGGGCCACGGGGTCATGCCCACGACGGACCCGGACGCGCTGACCCGGCTCGTGGAGTACGTCCACGAGCAGACGGCGCGCTGAGCGGGCGCGGTGCCGCGGCGGGTTCCCGACCCGGGCGCGGCACCGGCGCACACCGGACCGACGGCGGCCCACGAGGGGCCGCGGCCGGGCCCGTCCGCGGATCAGGCCGTGCCCGCCTCCCGCACCGCTGCCACCGTCTTGCGGGCCGCCACCAGGACCGGGTCCCAGACCGGGGAGAACGGCGGGGCGTAGCCGAGGTCGAGCGCGGTCATCGCCTCCACCGTCATCCCGGCGGTGAGGGCCACCGCCGCGACGTCCACGCGCTTGGCCGCCCCGTCGCGGCCCACGATCTGCACGCCGAGGAGCCGGCCCGTGCGGTACTCGGCGATCATCTTCACCGTCATCGGCTGCGCTCCCGGGTAGTAGCCGGCCCGTCCGGTGGACTCGATCGTCGCCGTGACGTACCGCAGACCGACCGCCCGCGCGTCCTTCTCGCGCAGCCCGGTCCTGGCGATCTCCAGGTCGCAGACCTTGCTCACCGCCGTACCGACCACGCCCGGGAAGGTGCCGTAGCCGCCGCCCACGTTGGCCCCGATGATCTGGCCGTGCTTGTTGGCGTGGGTGCCCAGCGCGATGTGGCGGGTGCGGCCCGCCACGAGGTCCAGGACCTCGACGCAGTCGCCGCCCGCCCAGATGTTGCCGTGGCCCACGACCCGCATCGACAGATCGGTCAGCAGCCCGCCGTGCGGGCCGAGCGGCAGGCCGGCCGCCCGGGCCAGGGCGGTCTCCGGCTCGACACCGATACCGAGCACCACCACGTCCGCCGGGTGGCTCCCGTCGTCCGTGGCGACCCCGGTGACCCGGCCGTCCGGGCCGGTGTGGATGCGGGTGACCGCGGCGCCGTTCACCGTGGTGATGCCCAGCCCGTCCATCGCGTCGTGGACGAGGCGGCCCATGTCCGGGTCGAGCGTCGCCATGGGCTGGGCCCCGCGGTTCAGGACCGTCACCTCGAAGCCGCGCTTCAGCATCGCCTCGGCCATCTCGACGCCGATGTAGCCCGCGCCGACCACCACCGCCCGGCGCCCCTCCGCCCGGTCCAGCGAGTCCAGGAGTGCCTGGCCGTCGCCCAGCGTCTGCACCCCGTGCACCCCGGGGGCGTCCATCCCGGGCAGTCCGGGCCGGACCGGACGGGCCCCCGTGGCGATCACCAGCTTGTCGAAGCCAGTCCAGTACGTCTCGCCGCTGTCCCGGTCCAGCGCCCGCACCCGCTGCCCGGCGACATCGATCTCCGTCACCTCGGTGCGGGTGCGCAGGTCGATGGAACGGGCCCGGTGCTCCTGGGGCGTACGGGCGATCAGGTCGTCGCGCTTCTCGACGTCGCCGCTCACCCAGTACGGGATGCCGCAGGCGGAGTACGAGGTGAAGTGGCCGCGCTCGAAGGCGACGATCTCCAGCTCGGCCGGCCCCTTGAGCCTGCGGGCCTGCGACGCGGCGGACATTCCCGCCGCGTCGCCCCCGATGACCACCAGTCGTTCCGCCGCCATGCCGGGTCCCTTCGCCGCAGTGTCAGGGAGACCACGCTACGACGCTCACGGGGCGGGCGGGGCCTCCGGGGCCGGTGCCGGGGCCGCGGTGGGCGGTGCCGGACGGTGACGTCGCTGCAGACGGCCTCGCAGGAGACGCCGGAGGGCCAGCAGCACCACCGCCGTTGCCAGGAAGGGAGCCGCGGCACCGATCGCCACCGCGATCCACCGGAGCATCGTCACGAACGCGTCCCAGCCGCCGGCCAGCGCGTCCAGGAACCCGGTGTCCTCGTCCTCGGGTTCCTCCCCGTCCTCGTACGGCTCGCTGAGGTCGAGCGTGATCGTCGCCAGTGAGGTGCGGTCCTTCAGGGACGCCTGCTGGGCGAGCAGCGACTCCAGGTCGGCCTGACGCCTGCTCAGTTCACCTTCCAGCGTCACCACATCGGTGAGTTTCTCCGCCTTGTCCATCAGGTCCCGGACCCGGACGACACTCGCCCGCTGGGTGGCGATGCGGCTCTCCACGTCGACGACCTGACCCGTCACGTCCTTCGCGTTCGACGTGCGGGACTGCAGTTTTCCGGTCCCCGCGAGCTCGCGCAGCACCGCGTCGTACCGGTCCTGGGGCACGCGCAGCACGAGATGCGACATCTCATGGGTGTCGTCGACGCGTTCCGTGGTCTCCTCCGAGACGAGGCCGCCGGCCCTCTCCGCAGCGCCACGGGCGGCGGCGACCGCCTTCGGCACGCTCCTGACCTCGACGTCCAGGGTCGCGGTGCGGATGACGTGGACCGCGGCGGCCCCCGGCTTCGGCGCGGCCGGGGAGCCGGCCGCGGACTTGCCGGCGGCCGGCTTGCTGTCCGACTCCGCGCTGCCGCCCTCCGCGCCGGATGCCGGGCCCCGTCGGTCGGAGGCCGCGACACCCTTCTCGCTCGACGAGCTGTCGAAGGAGTCCGAGGCACCGCAGGCGCCGGTGCCCAGCAGGACGACGAGCAGCCCGGCGGCCAGGACCGCGCGAGAACGGTGCGCGGGGCGCAGGGGCGGGCCTACGGGTGGATGACGGTCGGTGTGGCGGTCGATCTGCATAGCGAGTCCCCCAGGGCCGTTGCTCTTGATGCCGGTTCGACGCACGGGGCCCCTGTGCGGGTTTCGCCCCAGGGGTTTCGAAGCGGTCACGTTCGGGACTCGGAAGGGGGTTTGAGAGAGTGGACCCATGCAGTCTCCTCTTCAGCGCGACACCACGCGTACGGGCCACGTCGTCGTCATCGGCGGTGGCATCGCCGGACTCGCCGCCGCCCACCGGCTGCTCTCCACCGGTCTCCGGGTCACCGTCCTCGAGGCGACCGAGCGGCTCGGCGGCAAGCTGATGACCGGCGAGATCGCGGGAACCCGCGTCGACCTCGGTGCCGAGTCGATGCTCGCCCGCCGCCCCGAGGCGGTGGAGCTGGCCACCGCGGTGGGCCTCGGCGGGCGGCTGCAGCCGCCCGCCACCGCCACCGCGTCGGTGTGGACCAGGGACGCCCTGCGCCCCATGCCCAAGGGGCACGTGATGGGTGTGCCCGGCGACCCGGCGGCGCTCAGCGGTGTGCTCTCCCCGGAAGGGCTGGCCCGGATCGCCCAGGAACGCGACCTCACCCCGACCGCCGTCGGCGACGACGTCGCGGTCGGCGCGTACGTCGCCGACCGGCTCGGCCGCGAGGTCGTCGACCGGCTCGTGGAGCCGCTGCTCGGCGGGGTGTACGCGGGTGACGCCTACCGCATCTCGATGCGCGCAGCGGTACCGCAGCTCTTCGAGGCCGTGAAGGAGGGCGGCTCGCTCCTCGACGGCGTCCGGCGCGTCCAGGAGCGGGCCGCCGCCCGGCAGCAGACCGGACCGGTGTTCCAGGGCATCGACGGCGGCATCGGCACCCTGCCGGACGCCGTGGCCGACGCCGTGCGCGCCGGGGGAGCGGAGATCCTCCTGGCCACCCCCGTGCTCGGGCTGACCCGGACCGTGCGGGGCTGGGACGTACGCACCGACACCCGGGTGATCGACGCCGACGGCATCGTCCTGGCCACCCCGGCCTGGTCGGCGTCCACGCTGCTCGCCGCCGAGAGCCCGGCCGCCTCCGTGGAACTGGCCGCCGTGGAGTACGCCTCGATGGCCCTGGTCACCCTGGCCTTCCGGCGTTCCGACATCGCTGGGACGCAGGCGCTGCACGGCCGTTCGGGTTTCCTCGTCCCGCCCGTCGACGGACGCACGATCAAGGCGTCGACCTTCTCCAGCCACAAGTGGCAGTGGGTCGCGGACGCCGCCCCGGACCTCTTCGTGCTGCGCACCTCCGTCGGCCGGTACGGCGAGGAGGAGCACCTGCACCGCGAGGACTCCGAGCTCGTGGACGTCTCGCTGAGCGACCTGGCCGCAGCCACCGGGCTGGCGGCACGGCCGGTCGACACCGAGGTGACCCGGTGGATCGGCGGCCTGCCGCAGTACCCCGTGGGGCATCTGACGCGGGTCGCCCGGATCCGTGACGAGGTCGCCAGGCTGCCGGGGCTCCGGGTCTGCGGAGCGGTGTACGACGGGGTCGGCATCCCCGCCTGCATCGCCAGCGCCCGACGGGCCGCGGACGAGATCACCCGGGACCTGACGGGGGCGGACGGGGGCGGGAACGCGCGGAAGATCGCAGAGGAGATCATCGCCACGCCGACCCGGGTTCAGGGCACCCGGAGCGAGGCGGGACAATAGCCGTATGAGTGCGCCAGAGAAGCTTCCGAACGCAGGCAAGAAGGCCAAGGACCTCAACGAGGTCATTCGCTACACCCTGTGGTCCGTGTTCAAGCTGCGAGATGTGCTTCCCGCGGACCGCGCCGGTTACGCCGACGAGGTCCAGGAGCTCTTCGACCAGCTCGCGGCCAAGGACGTCGTCGTCCGCGGCACCTACGACGTGTCCGGTCTGCGGGCCGACGCCGATCTGATGATCTGGTGGCACGCCGAGACCTCCGACGCCCTCCAGGAGGCGTACAACCTCTTCCGGCGCACCGCTCTGGGCCGCGCTCTGAAGCCGGTCTGGTCGAACATGGCGCTGCACCGCCCCGCCGAGTTCAACAAGTCGCACGTGCCGGCCTTCCTGGCCGACGAGGAGCCGCGCGGCTACGTCAGCGTGTACCCCTTCGTGCGCAGCTACGACTGGTACCTGCTCCCGGACGAGGACCGCCGCCGTATGCTCGCGGACCACGGCAAGATGGCCCGCGGCTTCCCCGACGTGCGCGCCAACACCGTGCCCTCCTTCTCGCTCGGCGACTACGAGTGGGTCCTGGCGTTCGAGGCCGACGAGCTGTACCGCATCGTGGACCTCATGCGTCACCTGCGGGCCTCCGAGGCACGGCTGCACGTCCGTGAAGAGGTCCCGTTCTACACGGGGCGCAGGAAGTCCGTCGCAGACTTGGTGTCCGGTCTCGCATAACCAGCGTTTCCGGTCACCCCGACCCGGAAGATCAGTTGGCGGGCTACGGCGCGTGTGACGCCGCCCGTCGTTCCAACGACACCGGGTCCGGCTCCGGGCACATCGGCCCAGCGCCGGCGAACTGCGGTGGTCTGCGGGGGAGTCAGCCATTCCTCCCCGCAGGCCCTCGCTCCTCGCCGCGTGCGGCCGATGTGCCCCGGGCCGAACAGGCACCGCATCGGGGCCGCTCCCGTCGAGGGGGCGGCCCTTTCGCCGTCCCGGCCCGTCAATGGCTCGAAAGTGCCGAGCGACCGCTGCGCAGGGCCGCCCGCAATTCCGGGTCCTCCACGGCCGCCACGCCCCGTACGGCCACCGCCGCCAGCAGGTCGCGGTCCGCGCCGTGTTCCGGCGCCGGGAGCGAGTCCAGCCACCGCTGCCCGGACGGCGAGGCCCAGGGGCTGCAGGGATGGGCCTCCACCCGCGCGATGGCCAGGCATCCCAGCGTCAGTACCAGCGGCAGCCCGAACCAGGCCACCACCGGCCCCGCGTACGCGGGGTCCTGACCCGGCAGCAGCACGGCGGCGACGGCCAGCGCCACCACGAGCACGGCCGCGCCCCGTACCGCCCGCACGGCCGACGCCAGGGTCGTCCGGGTGCCGTGCGGTACGGCGAGGCCCGCGGCCACGAGCCGGTCGGCGAGGGTGCGCACGGCGTCCGCCGCAGCCGCGGACGCCCGGATCGGCGCTATGCGGGACTGCCCCTCCGGGCCGATCGCTCGGATCACGGTGCGCTCGACCTCGTCCCGGCCCTCCGGGTCGACGACCGTCGCCCAGCCCGTGTGGGCGAGCAGCAGCCGGCGGCGCAGGTGCATGGAGAGCAGCGCCAGGTCGGCGACCCGGTGCGGGCCGCCGGCCAGGAAGGCCGTCTCGTACAGGTTGAGTTCGTGGAGCACGGGTTCGCGGGCGGCCTCGGCCGGCCACCGGGCCGCGCCCGCGGTGACGAGGCAGAGACGGATGCAGGAGACGGCCGCGGCGCCCCACGCGACCAGAAGAAGCACGACCCAGAGCATGGCGGATTTGTATGCGAGATGAGTGGGGGGCGCCACTGTCTGTTCACGATATGGACGAAGTGTGGTCACGCGCGGTCATCGGTGGCTGAATCCGCATGCTCGGCAGCTGTCGCCGCCCGCGACCCGGATCCGTACGTTCAGGAGCTGCTGCCGCAGCTGGAACCACCCCCGCAGCTCGACCCGCTGCTACTGCCGCAGCTCGACCCGCTGCTGCTCCCGCAGCTCGACCCGCCGCCCGATCCCCCGCCGCAGCTCGATCCGGAACTGCAGGAGGAGCCCGTTCCGTGGCCGCCGCCGCCGTCGGAACTCCCGCAACTGCCGTTCCCGGGGCCCGCACCGGCGCACCACATCACCGGCAGGACCACGCCGCCGGCGTACGAGTCGGCCGACGGGGAGTGCGACGGCGAGGGGAGCCGGGCGGAGGGATGACGTGCGGCTGCCAGCAACTGCCCCCGGAGCTCGGGGTCGACGAGTGCACGCAGCCCCGCGGTGGCCACCAGGTGGGCCGGGTCCGCCACATGGGCGTGGGCGGCCCGGTATCCGTGGGCGGCCCGGCGCCCGGCCCCGGTGACCCGGGCCCTGGCCGACGCGGCGGTGAGGAAGCCCACGATGCTCCCGGCCACGAGTGCCGGAAGTACCTTCACGATGAACGGGAACGGCATGTCCGCGTAGCCCTCGTGCAGGGCGTACTGGACGAAGGTCAGCACCAGGCTGACCGGGAGGGCCACCGTGCACCCCACGCCCTGGACGAGCGCCCACCGGCGGCGGTTCCGGCTCTCGCCCGGTGCGACCATCAGGCCGCGGGCCGCGAGACCGTCACCGATCTCCTGCACCGTCGGGTGCACCATCACGGCCTGCCGGAGCGTGTGCAGGGCCCCGCTCGGGGCGGCGGCCAGCTCCTGGAGCACGGCACGCTCCACCGGGTCCCGGGCCTCGGCCCGCTGCAGGACCACGATGCCGGGGCCACCGATGACCAGGCGCCCGTCCGTGTGCAGGGCGGTGAGCGCGGTGTCCACGACCCGGGCAGGGCCGCCGTTGAGGAACGCCGCCTCGGAACGGTCGTGCACGTACCCGTCGGCACCGCCGCGACGGCCGGCGCTCTGGGCCGCCACGATCAGGAGCGTCGAGGAGACCGCCACGGCGAGGGTCATCAGAAGGGCGAGGGCGTTCATCGGGGTCACCTTCCCATCAGGGCGGCACGGGCCGCCCGGGCGATCCTGGTGGTCCGGCGCGGCGGACGCGGAGCCGCCCGGTCCTGCCACCAGTGGGTCAGCCTCAGCCGGGCCGCGTCGTCGGCCGGACGGCCGACGACGAGGAGCTGTTCGGCGAAGTCCAGGGCGTCACGGCGGTACCCGGCGGACATGGGCCGGGACCCGGCGTAGCCGAGGAACGCCGTGCGGTAGCCGTCGCCGAGGATCTCCGGCAGCTCCGGGGCCACCTTGGCGACGACATCGGCCCGTTTCGCGGCCAGGGCGCGGCTCTGCACCCCGAGCCGCCGGTGGTCGAAGCCCTCCGGGGCGGGCGTGCCGGCGACCAGTGAGGAGAGCAGCGCGGCCTGGGCCGTGCCGACCCGCAGACGTGCACCGGCGGTCCGGCCGGCCGGCTCCGACGGCCGGGCCGGCCGCCGCCGCGCGGGCGCCGGGGTGCCGGCCGCTGTGGCCAGGGTGGCGCGGATCGCGGTCAGTTCGCCGGCCAGCTCGGCGGCCGGCGGGAAGTCGTCGTCGCGCTCCAGCAGGACGCCCGGGGGGTCGACCCGGGAGCGGAGCTCGGCCAGCACGTCCAGGACGGGGCGGGTCACGGGGTGGGCGTGCGTGTCGTGCCAGACCCCGTCCTTCTCGACGCCGCCCGCCACATGCACGTACGCGATGGCCTCGACCGGCAGTTCGTCGAGGGCCGTCGCGGGGTCCTCGCCCCGGTTCACGTGGTTGGTGTGCAGATTGGCCACGTCGATCAGCAGCCGGACCCCCGTCCGCTCGACCAGTTCCGCGAGGAACTGCCCCTCGGTCAGCTCCTCGCCGGGCCAGGAGACCAGCGCGGCGATGTTCTCCAGCGCCAGCGGTACGGGCAGCGCGTCCTGCGCGATCCGGACGTTCTCGCAGAGCACCTCCAGCGCGTCCCAGGTCCGGGGCACGGGCAGCAGGTGGCCCGCCTCCAGCCCCGGCGACGCGGTGAGCGGCCCCCCGGCCCGTACGAACGCGATGTGCTCCGTCACCAGCGGTGTCCCCAGCAGCACGGCCCGCGCCGCCAGGTCGGCGAGGCGGCCCGCGTCGGGGCGGTCGGCCCCGCCGAGGCCCAGCGAGACGCCGTGCGGGACCACGGTGACGCCGCGCTCCCTGAGCCGTTCGAGCGACGCGGGGAGGTGGTCGGTGCAGATGTTCTCCGCGACCGCCTCGACCCAGTCGATCCCGGGCAGCGCCTCGACGGCGTCCTCGATCTCCGGCCGCCAGCCGATTCCCGTTCCCAGCTTCATCCCGTCCCCCTCATCGGCTCCGCCGCTTCGTACGGGGGTGATGGCCCCGCCGGGCGGTGGTGAATCCGAAACAGGGGACGTTCAGAGCTGGATCTGAGGTTCCCGGCGTCACGATGCCGTGATCAGGGCTGTGGCAAGGGCTCCATCGTGGGCGGCACGGGGCGTGAGGTGAACGACTGGTCGCCGCTCGGAGTCACCGGCACCGGGACCTGCGGGACGTTGCCGCCCGAGGACATGGGCGGGCCCGAGGGGCTGGCCGTCGAGCTGCCGGCCGCCTCACGGGCCAGGCCGTCGAAGTCGACGAAGCCGGTGCGCTCCAGCATCGTGATGTGGTCCAGGACGGTCTGGTTGGCATCCGAGGCCAGCTGCCGGATGAGCGCGTTGCGCGTGGTGTGCCTGACCTCGGCGATCAGTGCGAAGACCTTGCCGTGCGCGGCCCGCAGCAGATTGGAGAACTTGCGCTCGTACTCCTCGCCGCTCGCCGCCGTGAGCTCGCGCAACCAGCCCTGCTGCACCTCCGTCGGCTGGTTCGGCAGCTCCACCCCGAGCTTGGCGGCCACGTCCCTGGCCCGCCGGTCCAGGTCGGTGTGGCCGACCACCAGGTGGTCGCCCGCCGCCTTCATCGCCTCGCTCGGTGCCCGCTCGATCGCCTGCTGCCCCGCGGGCAGTTCCCACAGCCCCGCGAGGCGCACCTTGACCAGGAAGTCGCGGTCCGTCGCCGAGAGCGGGCCCCACTGGGTGGCGACGCTGGAGGCGTTCAGATTGGCCTCTCCGGTGCCCGAGCGGTCCGAGTAGGACCACACGGGATAGGCGAGTGCGCCGAGCGTGGCGACCAGTGCCGCGATGATGAGGGCCGTTCCGTTGATGCGTCGCAACACGTATGTCTCCCGGGCCGATGTGTGACAGCTCTGAATCAACCGCCAACTGACTCGGCGTTCAACCTACTTGGCGGTAATGCCGGTGCGGCAGTACCGGGAGATACGTACATCGGCGCAGGGATGTTCAACAGCACCGGCGGATCTTCCGCCGGGAGGCCGCACCGGCTCGGACGCGCGGCCCCACGCCCGCCCCGGGGCCCCGCGTTCAGCGGCGCAGCGCCGGATGGTCCGCGACCACCGTGCAGGAACCCGGCGCGATCTCGGTGAAGCCGGCGTCCCGCACCACCGGCAGCCCGCTCACGGTGAGCTCCCGCCAGAGGTCCGGGTCCGGGGTGGCGACGGAGAGCGGGAATCCGGCCTCCCGCCAGGCCTTGCGCTCCGTGTCCGACAGCTCCCACCAGGCGAGCTGTGCGCCGTGCCCGGCCTGGGCCATGGCCTTGCCCGCCGACATGCCGACCTCGGGATTCATCCACAGCACCGGAGCGTCCCGATCGGGCGCGGCCGGGGGCTCGGGGTCGTCCAGGTCCGTGCCCGACACCTGGAGCTTGGCCAGTTCCCTGGGCCAGGCGTCCAGGGGCACCGGCGGGAACACCCGTACCTCCGCGTGCTCGCCCGCGACCGTGATCCCGGGCAGCGCGGACGCCTTGCGCCACTCCGCACCCCGGGCACGCCGCACCACCTTGCGGATCCGGGCGTCCTGCCACTCCCGCATGACCTGCGCCCACTCGCCCCCGCCGAGCGCACGCTCGTCGGAGAGCATCGTGAGCACCGCGCGCGCCGCGGTCCGCAGCGCGTCGGTGCGCGCCGGCGGATCCGTCTTCTCGATGTGCACCACCAGCGGCAGCACGAACTGCGGCGCCTCGTCGCGGGAGGTCGGCTCCGTACGGAACGGGCTGTCCGCGGGATCCGCCGGAACGGACTCCCGGTCGGCCCCGGGAGGGGACTCCGGGGTGGGCACGGTAAAGGGCTCGGGACGGTCTTCGCTGCTCACGGGCTCCAGTCTGCCAGGCCCGCGGAAACCGGTCCTTGCTGGAACGAAGGGGTCCGGGTGAGGATGCGGGGCATGAAGAGCGACCTCTTTTCCAGCGAGCACATGGCCCAGCAGGCCACCGCCCCCGGTATGACCCTGCAGAACTCCAAGTCCATCAAGTACGCCGTCAACGGTGAGATGCACGCGCGTCAGGGGTCGATGATCGCGTTCCGCGGCGATCTGCAGTTCGAACGCAAGGGCCAGGGCATCGGCGGCATGCTCAAGCGCGCGGTCACCGGCGAGGGCCTGCCGCTCATGGCGGTCCGCGGCCAGGGGGAGGCGTGGTTCGCCCACGAGGCGGCCAACTGCTTCATCGTGGAGATGGAACAGGGCGACGTCCTGACCGTCAACGGGCGCAACGTCCTCTGTTTCGACGCGAGCCTCGCGTACGAGATCAAGACGGTGAAGGGTGCCGGAATGACCGGCGGCGGTCTCTTCAACAGTGTCTTCAGCGGCCACGGCAACCTCGGCCTGATATGCGACGGCCAGCCCATCGTGATCCCCGTCACGGCCCAGCAGCCCGTGTACGTCGACACGGACGCGGTCGTCGGCTGGAGCGCCCGGCTCTCCACCACGCTGCACCGTTCGCAGAGCTTCGGCTCGATGGTGCGCGGCGGCTCCGGCGAGGCCGTCCAGCTGATGCTGCAGGGCGAGGGATTCGTGATCGTCCGCCCCAGCGAGCTCAAGCCGGAGAAGGCGTCGGCCAACTGAGCCCGCGCGGGTGAGTACGCTCGGACGCATGGACGACTCGTACTGCGCGACGCCCGCTCCGGCCCCCGTACCCGCGGACGCGGGCCCGCCGTACGCCGCATGCGTGCTGTGCCGGAAGCCGACCGAGTTCCCGGAGTCGACGAAGGGCAGCACCCTCTGCCCGGTCTGCGCCTGGCAGGAGGCGGGCCGCACGGCCTGCTCCGGGTGACGCGGGCGGGCGGCGTGCGCGGCGGGTCCGCCGTGTGTGCTCAGCCCCGCGTCAGCTCGGAGACCTTGACGAAGCGGTAGCCCCGCTCGCGCAGCTCCGGGACCACCCGCTCCAGCGCCTCTTCGGTGACGGGTGCGGCGCTGCGGGTGCAGTGCATGACCACGAGGGATCCGGGCTTCACCCCGCTCAGCACCTGCTCGGCCACCGCCTCCGGGTCCGTGGCGAACGCGTCCCCGCTGACCACGTCCCACTGCACCGCCGTGACCCCGGTCGGCGCCAGGGCCTTCAGCGACGCGTCGTCGTAGCAGCCGCCGGGGAAGCGGAAGTACGGCACGACGTTGCGTGCCCCCGTCTTCCGGATCGCGGCGAAGGCCCGCTCCACATCGCTGCGCATATCGGCCTTCGCGACGGCCGGCAGCCCGTAGCAGGGCGAGGAGAAGGCGTAGTGGCTGTACGAGTGGTTGGCGATCTCGAACAGCGGATCGGTGCCGATCGAGCGGGCCTGGGCGGGGTACTCCTGGGCCCACCGCCCGGTCATGAAGACCGTCGAGGGCACCTTCAGCCGGCGCAGCAGCGCGATGAGGCCCGGGTTGTCGAAGTGTTCGCCCGCCGAGGCGCGTGGCCCCTGATCCGCCGTCATGTCCGCGTCGAAGGTGAGCGCCACGGTCTTGTCGGCCCCGGGGGCGCCGTCGCGGGAGCCGGCGGCCCGGCGCTCGAAGACCGGGGTCAGGCCCTCCGGCCCGGGAGCCATGGTGGGCGGCCCCTGTCGCGCCTCGACCGTCGCGCCGGGGCCGGGGCTGGGGCTTGCCGGGGGCGCGAGGGCCGCCGTGCGCGAGTCCTCCCGGCCGCCGCAGCCGGTGAGGACCGCACCCAGCACCATCAGTGCTGTCATCGTACGAACGGATTTGATCACCGGGAGACGTTAGCTGATGAGGCATCAGAATCCGGTCGCGGCACTCCGGGCCTCCACGTCCCGCACCACCGGCGGCCCCTCGCCGCGAGCTCCCGCCCGCGGCGTCACGGTGCCGGGAACCACCGCGGGGCCGGGCAGCCACCGCTGCCCGGCCCCGCGGCCCGTTACCCGGCCGCTCAGCGCCAGGGGCCCGTCACGGCGAACGTCGTGCCCGGCGTGTAGCAGTTCACGAACATCGTTCCGCCGTCCGGCGAGAACGTGACCCCCGCGAATTCGCCCCACTCCGGGTCATCGGCCGTCCCGGTGTTCTGCCGCCCCCGCGCCATCGGATAGACCTCTCCGCGCCGCGTCACCCCGAGCACGTGCTGTGCGCCGCCGCCGTCCTCGCACACCATCAGCCCGCCGTCGGCGGCGAGGCAGATGTTGTCCGGGGACTCGCCGGGCAGCTGGATGTCCGTGTCCGGGCCGAAGACGACCACCAGCGTGAGCCGGCGCCGCTTGGGCTCGTACCGCCAGACCTGGCCGAAGTGGTCGGCGGCCGACCCCTCCGAGCTGTGAGCGAAGCTGGAGACGAAGTAGACGGACGAGCCGCCCCAGTAGCAGCCCTCCAGCTTCTGGGCGTGCGTGACGCCCCTGGGCCCGAAGTCCTGCAGCCGGATCGGTGTCTCGGTGGCCTGCGGATCGGGCACCGGGACCCACTCGACCCGGTCGAAGCTCGCACCGGTCTCCTGGACCACGGACAGGTCGGGCAGTCCGGGGACCCTCATGGCTTCGAGCGCGCCCCCGGCCCGCAGCGAGCCCGTGCCGCCGAGCGGCTTCTCGGGCAGGAAACGGTAGAAGAGCCCGAACGGCCGGTCGAACGCGTCCTCCGTCTCGTACACGACCCCGTTCTTCGGGTCGACCGCGATCGCCTCGTGCTGGAAACGGCCCATCGCGGTCAGGGGGACGGCCCCGGTGCGGCGCGGATCGGCACCGTCCACCTCGAAGATGAAGCCGTGGTCCTTCGTGTAGCCGTTGGTACCGGCCTTGTCCTCGGTCTCCTCGCAGGTCAGCCAGGTGTTCCACGGGGTGGGCCCGCCCGCGCAGTTGACCGCCGTACCGGCGATCGCGACCCTCTCGCCGAGCACGTTGCCCCGGCTGTCGAGCTCCAGGGCCGTACAACCGCCCTTGCCCATCGGGTCGTACGTGAGGCCCTCGACCGTCGGGACGCCGATCCTGCCGGTGACCCGGTTCTCGTGGTTGCGCACCAGATGGACCCGGCCGCGGCGGCCCGCGAAGGCGGCCATGCCGTCGTGATTGCTGGGGACCGGGCCCTCGCCCGAGCGGAGCGGGTCGCCCTCGCGGGAGAGGACCCGGTAGCGGAAACCTTTCGGCAGATCGAGCAGGCCTTCGGGATCCGGCACGAGGGGCCCGTAGCCGCTGTGGCCCCGTGCGGCGGCCGTGCCGGCGAAGAGTTCGGTGAAAGCCCCGGCGAAGGCGATCGAGGCAGCGGTCGCGCCGCTGCCGGCCAGGACCTGTCGTCGTGTTGCGAGTCGTCGTGGTGCGGATGACATGAGGCAACTCCCTGTTGGCGGACAGGTGTAGTGACCCGCATGTGTGTACCACGCGTCGTGTCGCGCGGGAACCATGCGGGCCACCGTGCCTCCCTGTGCCCCTGGGGCGGAAGTGCCCTCAGAGGCCCGTGGGATCAGGCCAGCGACGCGGTGAGCGTGATGGTCGTGCCCGTGAGCGCCTGGCTGACCGGGCAGTTCGCCTTGGCGTCCTCTGCCGCCTTCACGAAGCCCGCCTCGTCCAGGCCGGGAACCGTGCCCTCCACCGTGAGGTGGATTCCGGTGATGCCGGTGCCGGGCTGGAACGTGACCTCGGCCCGGGTGTTCAGCTGGGTGGGCGGGGTGCCCGCCGTGGCGAGGCCGTTGGAGAGTGCCATCGAGAAGCAGCTGGAGTGCGCGGCCGCGATGAGCTCCTCCGGGCTGGTCTTCCCGTTCGCCTTCTCCGCGCGGGACGGCCAGGAGACCTGGAACTCCCCGACCCCGGAGGAGTCGAGGGTGACGACGCCCTTGCCCTCGAGCAGGTTGCCTTCCCAGACCGTGTGCGCCTGACGCGTGGTAGCCATGCTGGATCCCTTCAAACGGTGTGCGCGGTCAACGGCGCGTACGAGGCCCTCGGGGGCACCTCGCACGCGGTACGCCCCCGAACCTACTGCGCCACCAGTCCCTTTGCGTCACGCGCCAGTGCCGTCAGCCGGGAGATCGCCCGGAAGTACTTCTTCCGGTACCCGCCGTTCAGCATCTCCTCGCTGAACAGCCGGTCGAACGGAAGACCGGATGCGAGCACCGGGACCTCGCGGTCGTAGAGCCGGTCCGCGAGCACCACCAGACGCAGCGCCGTCGACTGGTCGGGCACCGGCCGCACATCGGTGAGGCAGACCGCCGTGAGCCCGTCCGTCAGCGCCCCGTAGCGGCTCGGGTGGACCCGGGCGAGATGGTCGAGCAGCGAGGGGAAGTCGTCCAGGGACGCGCCGGCGGTGGCGTACGCGGCCCTGGTGACCTGCTCGTCGGAGTACGGCGGCGGGGCTTCGGGCAGTCCGCGGTGGCGGTAGTCCTCGCCGTCGATCCGCAGCGGCCGGAAGTGGGCGGAGAGCCCCTGGATCTCGCGCAGGAAGTCGGCGGACGCGAAACGGCCCTCGCCGAGCTTGCCGGGCAGGGTGTTCGAGGTGGCGGCCAGCGCGACCCCCGCCTCCACGAGCCTGCTGAGCAGGGACGACACCAGGACGGTGTCACCCGGGTCGTCCAGTTCGAATTCGTCGATGCAGAGGAGCCGGTGGCCGCCCAGGGTCTGCACGGTCTGCTGGAAGCCCAGCGCGCCGACCAGATTCGTCAGCTCGACGAACGTGCCGAAGGCCTTGAGCTCGGGTGCGGCCGGGGTGGCGTGCCAGAGTGAGGCGAGCAGGTGGGTCTTGCCGACGCCGTAGCCGCCGTCTAGGTAGACGCCCCGCGGGCCGGTGGGTGCGGCGGCCTTCCTGCCGAACCGCCCGCCCGTCGCCCGCCACCAGCCCTCGCCGGAGGCGTTCCGCGCCCGCCCCTTCCTGCCCGCCCCGCTGGCGTGCGCCCCGCCGAGCCCGCCGGCGAAGTCGCTGAGCACCTTGACGGCCTCGGTCTGGCTGGGCTGACCCGGGTCGGGTTCGTACGTATCGAAACGCACCGAGTCGAAGCGCGGCGGCGGCACCATCTCCGCGACCAGGCGGTCGGCGGGGACGCGCGGCTCGAGGGCGCACAGGGACTGCGGGGCCGTTTCGGCTATGGGGCTCTGCCCCGGCACGGCGGTGGAGGACGACACAACTCTCCACCTTAAGGGCCGTGCCAGACTGCGGAGCATGCGACGCCTGCTCCCTGTGACGGACCTGACACCCACGCCCGCCGGAACCACCCCGGTCACGGATCGGGAGTGGACCCTCGACGAACTGGCCGACGCCTACGCGTACCCCGCGGGCGACGGCGCCTGGCTGCGCGCCAACATGGTGACCACCCTGGACGGCGCGGCCCACCACGACGGGCGCTCCCAGGGCATCTCCTCCCCGGCCGACATGCGCGTCTTCGGCACCCTGCGGGGACTGGCCGACGCGGTCGTCGTGGGTGCCGAGACGGTGCGCAAGGAGGGTTACCGGCCGGCCAGGGCACGGGACGCCTTCGCCGCGCGGCGTGCTGCCGCCGGGCAGGGACCCGCCCCCGCGATCGCCGTCGTGAGCGCGAGCCTGGACCTGGACCTCTCGCTGCCGCTCTTCGTGTCGCCCCTGGTCCCCACCCTGGTGGTCACCGGGGCCGGGGCGCCGGCCGACCGGGTCCGCGCGGCCCGGGAAGCGGGCGCCGAGGTGCTGATCGCGGGCGACGGCGCCGCGGTCGAGCCGGCGCGCGCGGTGGCGGAGCTCGCGGCGCGCGGGCACACCCGTCTGCTCACGGAGGGCGGGCCTCGGCTGCTCGGTCAGTTCGTGGCGTCCGGGGTGCTGGACGAGCTCTGCCTGACCCTGTCCCCGACGCTCGTCGCCGGGAACGCGCAACGGATCGCGGGCGGCCCGCCGGTGACCGTGCCGGAACGTTTCTCCCTCGTGTCGCTGCTGGAGGAGGCAGGATTCCTCTTCAGCCGGTACGGGAAGATCCGACACTGAGCGGAATTTTCCGTTCCGGTTAGCTCCCGATGGGCACACTTAGTCCTGCAACCCCGTGCAATTGCGGGGAAGGATGGTTTCAGCAGCAGTGGCCGTCCAGGGCCGACGAGATGAAACGGAAGGGCGCCTGCCGTGTTCAGAAGCGTATTGATGATCGAGAAGCCCCTCACTCCCGAGGACGTGGACTTCGTCACGACCCTCCACGGCGAGGAGCAGATCTCGTTCGTCGTACTGATGCAGCCACGCGGTGACCAGGCCGACGTCCTGCTCCGGGCGATCGACGACGTGGCGCTCGGTGAACTGAGAGAAGCGGTCCGCGAGGGTGAGGAACCGGAGGGCAGGGCGGCGCAGGAGCCCGCCGCGGTCGCGCTGGAGTACTCGCTCCAGGAGCTGCGCAAGGCGGGCTCCGAGGCTGTCGGACAGGTGGTCGAGGACCATCCCCTGGACAAGCTGAAGTCCGTGGTCGAGGACTCGGGGGCCGACGAGGTCATCGTGCTGACCGCACCGCACTACGTGGAGGAGTTCTTCCACCGCGACTGGGCCTCCCGGGCCCGGCACAAGGTCGGCGTACCGGTGCTCAAGCTCTTCGCGCACAGCGAATAGGCTGGGGCGGACCTCACCCACCTCGCATCTTCGGGAGACACACGCATGGCACCCGGTATTCCTGCCGCCCTGGAACGGCCGCACTTCATCGGCATCGGCGGCGCCGGAATGTCGGGCATCGCCAAGATCCTCGCCCAGCGGGGGGCGAAGGTGGCGGGCAGCGACGCCAAGGAGTCCGCCACCGCGGAGGCCCTGCGCGCGCTGGGGGCGACCGTCCACATCGGGCACGCCGCCGGTCATCTGGCGGACGACGCGTCCTGCGTGGTCGTCTCCAGCGCCATCCGCCCGGACAACCCCGAGCTGGCCCGCGCCGCGGAGCTGTCCGTCCCGGTCGTGCACCGCTCCGACGCGCTCGCCGCCCTGATGGAGGGCCTGCGCGCCATCGCGGTCGCCGGCACGCACGGCAAGACCACGACCACGTCGATGCTCGCCGTCGCCCTGTCGGAGCTGGCCCTCGACCCCTCGTACGCCATCGGCGGCGACCTGGCGGGGCCCGGCACGAACGCCGCGCACGGCGGCGGCGACATCTTCGTCGCCGAGGCCGACGAGAGCGACCGCAGCTTCCAGAAGTACGACCCCCAGGTCGCGATCGTCCTCAACGTCGAGCTGGACCACCACGCGAACTACGCCTCGATGGAAGAGATCTACGACTCCTTCGAGACGTTCGTCGGCAAGGTCGTCCCGGGCGGCACACTCGTCGTCTCCGCCGACCAGCCCGGCGCGGTGGAGCTGACCCGCAGGGTCCGCGACATCGCGTCCCTCGACGTCGTCACCTACGGCGAGTCCGAGCACGCCGACGTACGCGTCCACAAGGTCACCCCGCGCGGCCTGACCAGCGAGGTCACGGTCGTCCTCAACGGCAGGTACCTCACCTTCACGGTCTCCGTGCCCGGCAGTCACTACGCGCACAACGCGGTCGCCGCCCTCGCCGCCGGTGTCGCCCTCGGCATCCCGGCCCACAACCTGGCCTCCGCGCTCGGCAAGTACACCGGAGTCAAGCGCCGCCTCCAGCTCAAGGGCGAGGCGGCCGGCGTCCAGGTCGTCGACTCGTACGCGCACCACCCCACCGAGATGGCCGCGGACCTGGCGGCCATGCGCGGCGCGGCCACCGATGCCCGCCTGCTCGTGGTCTTCCAGCCCCACCTGTTCTCCCGCACCCAGGAGCTCGGCACCGAGATGGGCCAGGCGCTCGCCCTCGCGGACGCCTCCGTGGTGCTGGACGTCTACCCGGCCCGTGAGGACCCGATTCCGGGCATCACCAGCGCCCTGATCATCGACGCCGCGAAGGCGGCCGGGGCCGACGTCACGGCCGTCCACGACCAGGCGGAGGTACCCGCCGTCGTCGCGGGAATGGCGAAGCCGGGCGATCTGGTTCTCACCATGGGAGCGGGCGACGTCACCGACCTCGGCCCGCAGATCCTGGACCACCTGTCGAGCTGAGGGAGCCACCGTGTCGTACGACGTCGAGAAGCCGGACGAGCAATGGCGGGCGGAGCTGAGCCCCGCCGAGTACGCGGTGCTGCGCAAGGCCGGCACCGAGCCCGCGTTCGTGGGCGAGTACACCGACACCAGGACCGCGGGCGTCTACTCCTGCCGGGCCTGCGGGGCGGAGCTGTTCCGCTCCGACACCAAATTCGAGTCGCACTGCGGCTGGCCGTCCTTCTACGACCCGAAGGACACCGAAGCGGTCGAGCTGATCCAGGACACCAGCCTCGGCATGACCCGCACCGAGGTGCGCTGTTCCCGCTGCGGCTCGCACCTGGGCCACGTCTTCGAGGGCGAGGGCTACCCCACGCCCACGGACCAGCGGTACTGCATCAACTCGATCTCGCTGACGCTGGCGCCGGACGAGGGCTGACCCCGCCGGGCCGGGCGTGCTCCGGTGCCGAGTCGTGCGGAACGGCCCGCCGGGGTTCCCGGCGGGCCGTTCCGTGTGGCGGGGTGCTCCCGGCGCCCATCCGTGGGCGAGGGGCCCCACGGGCCGTCCCGGGTGGGCCGACCCTCGCTTCCGTCGGTCCGGACGCGCGGGCGCGGTCAGGTCTTCACGAGCTCGGACTCCTGCTGCGGCACCGGGATCCGGCGCTGCAGCTGCTCGCCCTCGATGTCGAGGTCCGGCAGGACCCGGTCGACCGCCCGCGGCAGCCACCAGGCGGCTCGGCCCATGAGGTGCATGACGGCCGGCACCAGGGCCATCCGTACGACGAACGCGTCGATGAGGACACCGATCGCCAGGGCGAAGCCCATGGACTTGATCACGGGGTCGTGCATGAAGATGAACCCGCCGAAGACGGCGGTCATGATCACCGCAGCGGCGGTGACGACGCGGGCGTTGTGGCCCACACCGCTGACGACGGCCTCGCGGGCGTCCGCGCCGTGGACGAAGTCCTCCCGCATCCGTGAGACGAGGAAGACCTCGTAGTCCATGGCCAGCCCGAAGAGGATGCCGATCAGGAGGATGGGCAGGAAGCTGACCAGCGGTCCGGGTGTGTCGAGGCCGACCAGCTCCGCCAGATGGCCCTCCTGGAAGATGGCGACGGTGATGCCGAAGGTGGCGCCGATGGTCAGCAGGAAGCCCAGTGCGGCCTTGACGGGTACCAGGATCGACCGGAAGACGAGCATCAGCAGCAGGATGGACAGCCCGACCACCAGCAGGAGGTAGACCGGCAGGGCTGCGGCGAGCTTCTCGGAGACGTCGATGCCGATGGCGGTGGCACCGGTCAACGCGATGGCGGCGCCCTTCACGTCCTCCACCCGGTCCCGGACCGCATGGACGGTGTCCTCGGTCGCGGCGTCCGTGGGGCCCGTCTCGGGGATCACGGCCAGCAGGGCGGTGGTGCCGTTCTCGTTCATCTGCGGTGCGGCGACGGCGAGTACGCCGTCGGTGTCCGTGATGAGCGCGGCGGCCTCCTTGACCGCGGCGCCGGTCGCCTGCGCGCTGTCGCCGGACACGACGGCGATCAGCCGGCCGTTGAATCCCTCACCGAATCCTTCGGTGGTCAGGTCGTAGGCCTCGCGGTTGGGCGACCCCACCGCCTCGGTGCTCGCGTCGGGCAGCGAGAGCCGCATGTCCTGCACGGGCAGGGCGAGAGCGCCGAGCCCGACCACTCCGAGCACGAGGACGGGGACGCGGAGGGAGGCCACGATCCGGCCCCAGCGGAAGCCGAAGGCGGTCCCGGCCTCGACGGGGGCGGGGGCGGCTGCGGGGTCCCGCGTCCGGAGCTTGCGGGGCAGGACGCGTGCGCCCGCGAAGCCGAGGGCGGCGGGCAGCAGTGTGAGGGACACCAGCACGGCGAGGGCGACCGTGGCGGCGGCCGCCAGTCCCATGACCGTAAGGAAGGGCACACCGGCGACGGCGAGCCCCGCCAGGGCGATGACGACCGTGGCACCCGCGAACACGACGGCCGAGCCGGCGGTGCCGGTCGCCCGTCCTGCCGCTTCCTCCCCCTCCATGCCCTCCGCGAGGTACTGGCGATAGCGGGAGGTGATGAAGAGCGCGTAGTCGATACCGACGGCCAGGCCCAGCATGAGCGCCAGGATGGGTGCGGTGCTGGTCAGTTCCACGGTGCTGCTGAGGGCGAACAGTCCGGCCATGCCGGCCGCGACGCCCACCAGGGCGTTCAGCAGGGTCATACCGGCCGCCACCAGCGAGCCGAAGGTGAGGACCAGGACGAGGGCGGCGACCGCCACACCGATGGCCTCGGTCGAACCGATCTCCGGCACGCCCCGCATGATCTCGCCGCCGTGCTCGACCCGGAGGTCCGCGACGGACGAGCCCGCTTCCCTGAACGCCTCGCGCTGGGCGTCGGTGATGTCGTCGGTGACCGACGCGAACTGCACCTGGATGAGGGCGTAGCGGCCGTCCTGCGAGACGGCCTTGGACACGAACGGGTCGACGACCGCGAGGACACCGGGAACCTTCCCGGCCTCCTCGGTCACCGGCGCCACGGCCGAGGGTGTGAGCTTCGTGCCCTCGGGTGCGGCGACGACGATCGTCCCGGTGGCGCCACCCGCCTGCGGGAATTCCCGGGAGAGCGAGTCCAGGGCCTTCTGGGACTCGGTGCCCGGTATGGAAAACTTGCTGGTGGTGGGCCCCATGAAGGCTGCCGCGCCTCCCCCTAGCAGGGCGAGCAGCAGAAGCCACAGGGCGAGGACACGCCCTCGGCGGCGGAAGGAGAGCCGGCCGAGCCGGTACAGCAGGATAGCCATGCTAAAGAGGCGTCTTTCTCTTCGGTCTGGACGACTTCTGTTCAGCTGGTGGGATGTCCGAGGGTTCTGAGTGCTCCTCGGACCAGTTCGGTGCGCATGGTGTCCCGTGCGACGTCGACCTCGGACGCGACCGTGACGGCCACGCCCCCGATCACCATCTGGGCCGTGACACGCGCACGCGGTTCTTCGGACCGGCCGGCCAGCGCGTCCGCGAGCTCACCGACGGCTTCGGGGATGACGGCGAGCACCGGGTGGCCGAGCATGTCGGGCAGTTCGGCGAAGATGATCTTCACTTCCAGGTGGAAGCGCATCGCCAGGCCGACGTAGCCCGCCACTGCCGCCTCGACGGCCTGATCCCCGTCCAGCACCGCCAACTCCTGGCTCAGGGCGGAAAGTCCCTCCGCCGGTGAGGTCAGCAGTTCGGTGAGGATCGCGTCCTTGCCCGCGAAGTGGTAGAGCAGGGAGGCCTTGGAGCAGCCCGCCTCGACGGCGATGTCGTTCAGCGAGGTCCCCTTGAAGCCGTGCTCGGCGAAGAGGCGCAGGGCCGAATCGAGGATGTGACGGCGCATCGCGGAGGGCGGACGTGGCATGGGCTCACCGTAGCTGACCGATCGGTCAGCCCTGACCGATCGGTCAGGCGTTTCGCGTGACACCCATCACTCGGGCGCAGGCCGTCCGGTCCTGGTGCGTGAGGCTCGGAGGGCGGCACTCACCGGGACTGCGGCGCCGCGGGCGCCGTGCGCGGAGAGCCCCTCGGCCGGCCCCGGACTGTCGGACCCGCGTGGCAGGGTGGGTCACGGACGGGGGAGCCGTTCGCGAAGGATTCCGAACGGCCCGAGGAGCAGCACGTGAACGACCCCGGCACCGCCCAGGCCGCCCGCCGCACGAAGCGGACACGCTCGGACCTCGCCGTCATCACGGCCTGGTGGCGCGGGCTCGGAGACGACGGGTTCCTCGTGCTTCCGCCGCCGACCCGGAGCCGCTACACGCAGTCCGACGGCCACGAGGACGCCGCCGAACTCCTCGCGGTGCGGGGGCTCACCGGCCCCGTCTCCTTCGCGTACTGGCACTGGCAGTCCCACGGGCGGGCCTTCGGCCGCTCCGGTGCCCTGGAGGGTGAACTGCTGCTGCACTGGGGCGGGGACCACGCCGTCACCGCCGCCGGGCTCGGCGAGGGGCCGACCGGTTTCCGGGTCGTCGACGGCGGACCGAAGGGCGCCTTCCAGCTGGACCGGATCACCGGCCGGGACGACGCGGGCCTGCCCGACCCCGCGGACGCCGACGGGGTCCGGCAGTTCCTCGCCGCGCTCGACGAGCCGCTGGACCGCACCACCGCACCCTTCCGGTACCGGCCGCTGTCCGCCGCCGAAGCCGCCTGGCTCCACGAGCGGCTGCGAGCCCCCTTCAGCCTCTCCGACGCGACCCGCTTCGCGGTCTCGTTGGAGCGGCGGGACGAGCTCACGCCCGATGAGACGGAGCTGCTGCTGCGTGCCTGGCGGGAGGAGTACGAAGGGCGGCTCGCGGAGTGGCCGGCATGGAGGGAGTTGCTCCACGCGCTGCTGCGCCATGGTGATGAGGAGGCGTGGGAGATCATCGCCGCCCTCGGCTCCCGGGCGGCCGAAGTCCTGCCCCGAGTGCCGTCCGAGCGCGGCCTGGCCACGGCGCGAGCGTTCGCGCTCGGCGGCGACAGGGCCGCGGTCCGCCCCTGGCTGGCACTCCACCGGTCGCTCCGCGAGCCCGACGCGATACGGGCCACAGCCGCCATCGCGGCGGAACTGGAGGCGCACGACGTACCGGAGTCCTCACTGCGGGGGTTGCACGACGCGCTGACCGGGGCCGTCACGTCCGACTGGCGCCGGGAGACGGGCGAGGCATACCGGGCGGGCCGGTCCTACGCGGCCCTCGCGGCGGTCCGATTCGCCCTCGACGAACGGCTGCCGCGCGCCCTGCGGGCCCTCGCCGCTGACGCGGCCCGGGACCGGGTGGACCTCGTGCGCGAGGAGGCGCTCCGCCCCGGCGCGGCCCCGCTCGCCGGCACGGACACCTCCGAAGTGCTGGCCGACGTGGCCCGCTACGAGGCAGCCCGTGACGGGCTCCTGTCGGGCACCGGCCCGGACCTCACCGCCTCCGAAGGCTCACTGGGTGACGTGTGGCACCGGTACCGGACACTCACCGAAGCCGACGTGAGCTGGCTGCGGGGCAGGACGGCCGCCCCGGAGACGGGTCTGCAGGGGCTCGGGTTCTGCCTCGAACTCCTCCTCGCCCACGGCGTGGCCACGGCGTCCGATGTCGATGCGCTGCTGCCGCACCGCCTGAAGGACCTCACCAAGAAGTACCGGACCACGTACACCGAATGGCGCCACCCGCTCGTCACCCTGACCTGTCTCGCTCTGGACCTGGACCATCCGGTGGCGGGAAAGCTGGTCTCCTGGTGGAACGGGGCCCGGCCGCTCTGGAAGGACGAGCTGCGGCTGCTCACCCACCTCGGCGCCCCCGACGAGGCCAAGGCCGCCGAGCTGTGGGACTTCGTCACGTCGCCGGTCCACGACGTCGGCCAGCTGATGACCTGGGTACTGGTCCGGGCCCGCCTCGACGGGGAGCACCCCCTGCTCGTGGCCGACCGGCTGCTCGGCACCCCGGGCATCCGCGAGTACGTCCTGCACCGGGTGCTGATAGCAGTGGCCGACCCCGGACAGCCGCTGTGGCACTACAGTGTCGACCCCCGCAGCTGGAGCTGGTGGCAGCGCGCCCTGGAGGTCGCGGAGCACCCCGGCCTCTCGGCCGAGGCCCGCTCGGTCGGCCTGCGCGCCGCCCGTCAGCACTCTCTGGTCCGCTCTCCGGACCTGGTGAGCCCGGCGCCGACCGAGGCCGTACGTGAGGCGGCCCGGTCCTGGATCGAGCGGCACGCCGACGGGTGAGGAGCGGCCGGGATCGTGTCGCCGAGGTGGCCGGACGGCGTCCCTGACGCGTGTCGCCGACCGCGGCCACGACCTTCGACGAGTGGTGCCGCGCCCTCCGGGCCTGCGGCACCGCACCCGGGATCGCCCGTCGCGGCGCCCCGCACCGCTCAGGACCTGGCAGGGCACGCCGGGTCGCCGAGCGGACCTTCACCGGACTCCGCGGCGCCGGAGGCGCGACCACCTCGGCCGACTCCAGGTAGCGCTCGTCGAACTGCCGGCAGGACCCGCGCTCGAACGTCCACGGGTGATCTCAGGAGATCCCCTGGTCCCGGTCGGACTCCGAAGCCGCCTCGGCGCGCAGCAGCGGGTGCACGACCCCGGGGAACACCCGGGCCCGCACGACCTCCTCGGCCGACCCGCCCTGGATCACGGTCTCCGCGACGCCCCACGGCCGCCCGGCCAGGCGCACGGTCAGGGTGTACGACGACGAACAGCCCATGCACTCGTAGCGGTCCGCCCAGGCCTCCACGTCCGTGACGCTTCCCGGGTACCGCTTCACATGGCGGTGGCGGGCGTGGCAGTGGTCGCACGTCTCACCCGGCTCGCAGGTGCCGCCGCAGGGGCAGGGCACGTCCAGCGACTCGGCGGGCTGCCAGCGCTGGACGAGCATGGCGTCGCGGGTCGCGCCCATGTCCTTCATCGCCTTCAGATTGCGCGCGGCGACGTTGTACGACTCGCCGGTCGAAGCCATCCGGTCCCGGATGACGTCCTTGCGCCCGCGGTTCGTCGTCATGTGTTCCTCCTGGGTGTACGCAGCCCGCCAGGAGGCCCACGAAATCGTTCTCCCTACGGTACCTGCCGCCGCGCACCCGGGGCCCCGGGCCCGGCCGCCGCTCCGGCCGCCTCCGCCGGTGGCGCCCGGGGCCCCGGCCCCGTCGGCACGGCCCGTACGGTCCGCGGACATCCCTTGCGCCCCGAGTGTGATGTCTGTCCGAGATTCGAACCGAAAGGCAATTCTCTGTGATCCGCATGCACGGCGGCGCGCCGCCATCGAGCCAATTCGGCTTGAATCCCTCATGGGCTCCGGTTTTTCTGTGAAGCGATGGTGAATTGAATCTTCATACGCTGATGGGAAAATCCTCTGACCATGTCGAATCATTAATTGGCGAACCGGTCACGCGGCATATCCGAATGACTGAATCAATCCCTTGACCGTCTCTCGTGGTGCGCTCCACACTCGCAAGAGGAACTCATGCATCAGGAGCCACGAGCGCACACGGATGCGGATGGCCCTGCGAGACCGGATATCGCACGGGGTGAACGACGGGGGATACACGCGGGGGATCGTGCGTGCGGATTCGACATGGGCACGCGCTTCCTCCACCTCTTCCTCTCACCTCTTGGTGCGCAGCGGGAATGGAGGGGGAATGCCGACGCACATGGGCTATCCCGGTGTGTACATCGAAGAACTTCCCAGCGGCGTCCGCACGATCGCCTCGGTCACCACGTCGGTGACCGCGTTCGTGGGGCACACCCGCCGGGGTCCGCTCAACCAACCGGTACGGGTCACCAGCTTCGCGGACTTCGAGCGGCGCTTCGGCGGACTCACCTCGCAGAGCGCCCTCAGCTACGCGGCGCACCAGTTCTTCGGCAACGGCGGCACGCTCGCGGTGATCGTCCGGGTGGCCGCGGCCGGCACGGGCGAGGACGCGTGCGTCACCCTCCGCTCGACGGAGGGGCACAGCGAGTGCCCGGTCCTGGAGGTGCACGCGAAGGAGCCCGGCGTATGGGGCTCGGGTCTGCGGGTGGCAGTCGACCACGACACCCCCGCGCCGGACCGTACGTTCAACCTCCAGATCGTCGACGCCCGCGGCAGGGCCCGGGAGTCCTTCACGGGCCTGTCCATGGACGCCGGCCACGGCCGCTTCGTCGAGACAGTCGTCAATGCGGGTTCCTCCCTCGTCCGGGTGAAGGCATTGGACGAGGACCGGCCGGACCCGTCGGGCACGGTCTCCAAGCCCTTCGCCGCGGACCTGCCCGGCCTGGAAGTCGAGCTGAAGGTCAAGATCGGCGATGTGGATCGGGAGTTCACACTCTTCGAGCCCGACCGCGACGGCGAGCCGCCGTGCAATGTCACCGAGCTGGCCCTCCTGCTCGAACGCAAGCTGCGCGCCCTCCCCGACGCCCCCGGGAAGCACACGTTCGCCGGGTCCGAGGTCACCGCCTTCGGCAGGCGGCTCCAGGTCGTCGCCGGGTCCGTCGACCCGGACGACGTGGTCCGCTTCGTCGGCGAGTGCGCCAACGACCTCGGACTCGAGGCCTCGGTCAACCCGCCCGTCTTCGCGCTGGAGGGCGGCAGGGACGGCGACCCGCCCGGCCCGCGCGACCTCATCGGCAGCGAAGGGAGCAAGACCGGTGTCCAGGCGCTGCGCGACGTGGACGACGTCAACCTGCTGGTCCTGCCGGAGCTGTCGGCTTACGAGTCCACCGAGGACATGGTCACCGTCCTGTCGGCGGCCGAGCAGCTCTGCCGGGAGCGGCGGATCTTCCTGCTCGTCGACTCTCCCTCGACCTGGGGCAGCGTCGATGCCGCGCGGGCCGGCATCGGCGCGTTCGAACCCGTACGCAGCAGCCACGCGGCGCTGTACTTCCCGCACCTGCGGCTGACCGACCCCCTGACCGGCCGGCTGCGCTCCTTCCCGCCGTCGGGTGCCGTCGCCGGAGTGATGGCCCGTACCGACGGCGAGCGCGGGGTGTGGAAGGCGCCCGCCGGCACCGAGGCGCGCCTCGCGGGTGTCCGGTCGCTGACGGTCAGGCTGACCGACCGGGAGAACGGGTTGCTCAACCCCTTGGGCGTGAACTGCCTGCGCACCTTCCCCGTGGTGGGTCCCCTGGTCTGGGGCACCCGCACGCTGGAGGGCGCGGACGCGCTCGACAGCGAGTGGACGTACGTACCGGTGCGGCGGCTCGCGCTGCACGTCGAGGAGAGCCTCTACCGCGGCCTGCAGTGGGTCGTCTTCGAACCCAACGACGAGCAGCTGTGGCAGCAGATCCGGCTCAAGGCGTCGGCCTACCTCAACGACCTCTTCAGGCAGGGCGCGTTCAAGGGCGGCACACCGCGCGAGGCGTACTTCGTGAAGTGCGACAAGGACACCACGACCGACGCCGACGTCGACCGCGGCGTGGTCAACGTCGTGATCGGCATCGCGCCGGTCAAGCCCGCGGAGTTCGTGGTCGTCAGGATCCAGCAGTTCGCCGGGCAGTTCGACCTCTCGTAACCGAGGAAAAGGAACACGAAGGAAACCGATGGCTGAGTTCCAGATAAACGCCCATCGCTTCGACCCCTACAAGAATTTCAAGTTCCTGGTCCTCTGGGACGGTCGAACGGTCGCGGGCATCAGCAAGATCAGTCCCCTGAAACGCACCACAGAAGTGGTCAAACACCGTCACGGTGGGGACCCGAGCTCACCGCGCAAGTCACCGGGCCGCTCCGAGTTCGAGGGCGTCACACTCGAACGAGGCGTCACCCACGATCCCGAATTCGACCGCTGGGCCAACAAGGTCTGGCAGGTGGGCGCCGGGCTCGGCTCGGAGGTCTCGCTCCGGGACTTCCGCAAGGACCTCATCATCCAGGTGCTGAACGAAGCCGGGCAGGTGGCCGTCTCGCACAAGCTCTACCGGGCCTGGGTCAGTGAATACCAGGTCATCGGCGAGCTCGACGCCAACGCCAACGCCGTCGCCATCCAGAGCGTGAAGCTGGAGTGCGAGGGCTGGGAGCGCGACTACGAGATCCCGGAACCGGTCGAACCCTCGTTCACCCACCCCGCCTGAACGGCGCCGTGAATCCGGGGAGGGCCCCCGTGGGGCCCGACGAACTGCTGGCCGCCTGGGAGACCGGACTGCCTCTGGGGGCGGCCGAGAGGTCGCTGCTGCTGCACCGGGCGGCCCGCCCGGGGGCCGGTACCGACGAGCTTCTGTCGGTACCGGTCGGCGAGAGGGAGGCCGATCTGTTCGCGCTGCGCCGGTCGCTCTTCGGCGAACGGATGCAGGTGCGGATCGAGTGCGGTGCCTGCGGTGAGGCCATGGAGTTCGACCTCGACGCCGGTGCGCTGAGCACGCGTCCGGCGGACCGGCTGCTGCGCGTGACGGACGACGACTGGGTGGTCGATTTCCGGCTGCCCACCGTCGCCGACCTCGCGGCGGCCGGTGCGGCCGCCTCGTCCGCCGGGGCGCGCAGGCAGCTGGTGAACGGCTGCACGGTGCGGGCACTGCGGGGCGGCGAGCCCGTCCCCGCGGAGCGGCTGGACACCCTTCTGCCCGAACGGGTGGAGCGGCTCATCGCCGAGAAGGCCGCCGAGGCGGACCCGACGGCCGAGGTGACGCTGAACGTGGCGTGCCCGGAATGCGGTGGGGCGACCCGGGCCGAGCTGGACATCACCTCCTACCTCTGGACCGAGCTGGACAACTGGGCGAGGGACGTGCTCCTCGACGTCCACCTGCTCGCCACCGCCTACGGGTGGAGCGAGCCGCACATCCTGGCGCTGAGCCCCCTTCGGCGTCGCTACTACCTGGAGCTGTGCACCGATGGCTGACTACTTCGACCGGCTGCTCGCCCGGTACACGCCCGTGCCCGCGGCCGAGGGCAGCGGGGAACCCGCCGCACGGGTGCGGCCCAGGCTGTCCGGCCCGTTCGAGCGGGTCGAGGCGCTGCGGTACGGCCCGCCCGGGCCGGGCGAACCGGAGGCACTCGTCCCCTCCGCCCCGCGTGCCGATCGGCACCCGCCCCGGCCGCTGCGGCCGGTCCGGGAGGTGCGTACGGAGCGGCACACCGTGGTACGCACCGAGAGTGCGCCGCAACCAGGCGGGACGGAGCGTCCGCTCCGTCCGGCGACGGCTCCGGCGCCCCTGCTCCGGCCCTCGGCTGCTCCGGCCCCGAACGTCCGGCCGGGTGGGGCCGACCGAGCGCGTGAGGTACGCCGGGGGCGGCCCTCCGTGCCGGACGCCTCGACGCCGGCGTCCGCCATGGGGGATGCGCCGGCACACAGGGCCGCCCCACCGGCGCGCGCGGCAGCGCTCGCCGTGCCGCGCGGCTCCGACTCCGCCGCGGCACGGGGCGCGGCACTCGGCTCGGTGGGACGGCGCGCACCCCGCCCGGCGGAACGCGTCGTGCACGTACAGATCGGCCGGCTCGAGGTCAGCGCGGCGCCGCCGCCCGGTGCGGACGCGTCACCGGCCGGGCGCCCGGCACAGCGGCCCGGCCGGCCGGCCCCCGTACTGACGCTGGACGACTACCTGTCGCGCGGCGGGAAGAGGGACTGATGACATGAGCAACGCACTCGCCGTCGCCACGGTCACCCAGGCGCTCGCCCTGCTGATCGAGAGCAATCTGGGACCCGAGATGGACATCGCGGTCAAGGTGGAGACCCGCAAGCCCCCGTCGGAGGCACCGAGTGAGCCGACCGTGACGGTGTTCCTCTACCAGGTGACCCCGAACGCCGCGATGCGCAACAACGATCTGCCGACGCGAGCCGCCGACGGCACCCTGCGCAGCAGGGCGGCCGCGCCGCTGGACCTGCACTACGTGATCAGCGCGTACGGGGAGGAGACGGAGCTTGTCGGGCAGCGGCTGCTGGGCTGCGTCATACGGACGTTGCACGAGATTCCCGTGCTCCCGCGGGAGCTGATCGAACTGGCCGCCGAGCGGCCGCATCTGGCGGGCAGTGACCTGGCGGACTCGCTGCAGAAGGTCCGCTTCACACCGACGGTCATGGACGTCGACGAGACGTCCAAGCTCTGGGGCATGCTGCACCAGACCCCGTACACCCTGTCGGTGGCCTATCAGGCATCGCTGGTGGTGATCGAGGGCCGGGAGAAACCCGTCCCGGCGAAACCGGTGGAGCAACGCACGGTGCGGGTGGTGCCGTTCGGTGCTCCCGGTGCGCCCCTGCCGCCTGGAGTGGATGGGGTCGACGGGGGTGCCGCAGGGGCTTCGACGGCTCCGGCCGCTCCCGCACGGAAGGCCGTGGCGAAGAAGGCCGCCCCCGCACGGAAGGCCGCCGTCAAGAAGGCCGGGTCGGCGAAGGCCGCCGCGAAGAAGGCCGCGCCTGCGCGGACCTCCTCCGAAGCCGCGATGGGCGCACCCGCCCAGGTCCCTGGCGAAGCGGCGGCCGAGCCCACCGGGGCCGCCCGGCGAGCGACCCCGCCGCGTCCCCGCAGGACGACCGGGAGCGGCGGCACGACGACACCGGACGGCAAGGGCTGAGCCGGAGTGCGGAACACGGGGGGTGGTGAGGGCATGGGCACGTACGAAGGGGCCGGCCGGAGCGAGGGCCGCAGCGCCGCAGCACAGGGGCGGGCGCTCCTGACCGAGGTCCACGCCGTCCTCGCCCGCATCGACAGCCATGCCGGGCGTGCGACACACGGCTCGGGCCCGGCCACCGACGTCCCGTCCGGCAGCGCAGCCGGTCCTGCCGCGTCCGCCTCCGGAACCACTCCACCGGGAAGCGCCGTCGGTGCCCCACCGGGCGCTCTTCCCGGCCCCGCGGCTCTCGACGCCCTCGTCGCCTGCTTCGGCCTCAGCCCGTTCGAACGCGAGATCGTCCTGCTGGCAGCCGCGGCCGAGCTGGACCCCACGACGGGTGCCCGTTGCGCCGCGGCCTGCGGGGATCCGGAGCGCACGTACCCCACCTTCTCGCTCGCCCTTGCCGCGCTCGGCGATCCGCACTGGAGCGCCCTCACCCCCGTCGCCCCGTTGCGGCGCTGGCGCATCGTGGAGCTGGAC
Source organism: Streptomyces clavifer (assembly GCF_036345975.1). NCBI lineage: Bacteria > Bacillati > Actinomycetota > Actinomycetes > Kitasatosporales > Streptomycetaceae > Streptomyces > Streptomyces clavifer. The sequence goes on from NZ_CP107793.1 coordinate 6,078,815, forward strand.
GACGAGACCCGGCTGGCCACGTCCCGGATCCGGCTCGACGAGCGGATCCTGCACTTCCTGGCCGGCTCGCCGTACCTGGACGCGAGGCTGCACGGCCTGCTGCGCCGGACCACCGCACCGGAAACCCTGCCCGCCTCCTACGAGCTGGCGGCGGGCCGGGTCGCGGCGGGCTGGGCGGGGACGGGCCGCGATGTGCCGCTGCGGGTCGAGCTGGTCGGCGGTGATCTCCGTACCCGCGCGGACATCGCCGCGGCGGCGGCCCGCGACTCGGGGCTCGGCCTCTACGCGATGTCGGCCGCCGACCTTCCGTCCGCGCCGGCCCCCCGTGACCTGCTGGCCCGTCTGTGGCAACGCGAGGCGGTTCTGCTGCCTGCGGCACTGCTCGTGGAGGTCGGCGACCTGGACCGTGAACAGTCCGCTGCCACCGATGCGTTCGTCGGAACCGCGGCCGTCCCGCTGGTCGTGTCGAGTACCGATCCGCGGCAGACGGCACGCCCCCGCGGTACCCGCGTCGTCGTGCCGCCGCTTGGCGCGGACGAGCAGCTCGGGGTGTGGACCGAGGCGTTCGCCGATGTGCCGGACGTGTCGGAGGGCGACCTGCGTGACCTCGTCGCCCAGTTCTCGTTGCCGCCCCATCTGGTCCGTTCGGCGGGAGCGACCGTGGCCAGGGACCTGCCCGGCGAGGACCAGCTGGACGCCACCGGCCTGGCCTGGCAGGCCGGCCTCGCCGAGGCCCGGATGGGCATGGACGAGCTCGGCCGCCGGATCGAACCGCAGGCCGCCTGGAGTGATCTGGTCCTGGCGGAGCGGCAGTTGCGGGTGCTGCGCGAGATCACCGCGCACGTACGGCAGCGGCCGACCGTGTACGAGGAGTGGGGCTTCGCCGGGACGCTGCGCCGCGGGCTGGGCGTCACCGCGCTCTTCGCGGGCGGTTCCGGCACCGGCAAGACCCTCGCCGCCGAGGTGATGGCGAACGAGCTGGGCCTGGACCTGTTCGTCATCGACCTCTCCCAGGTGGTCAGCAAATACATCGGTGAGACCGAGAAGAACCTGCGCAAGGTCTTCGACGCCGCGGAGCAGGGGGGCGCACTGCTGCTGTTCGACGAGGCCGACGCACTGTTCGGCAAGCGCAGCGAGGTCAAGGACTCCCACGACCGGTACGCCAACCTCGAAGTCAGCTACCTGCTGATGCGGATGGAGGCGTACCGGGGACTGGCGATCCTCACGACGAACATGAAGCAGGCGCTGGACACGGCCTTCATGCGCCGTATCCGCTTCGTCGTCGACTTCCCGTTCCCGGGCGAGGGCGAGCGCGCCGAGATCTGGCGCCGGGTCCTGCCCGCGCGGGCGCCGACGAAGGGCGTCGACCCTGCGCTGCTCGCGCGCCTGACCGTGGCGGGTGGTTCCATCCGCAACATCGCGCTGTCCGGCGCGTTCCTCGCGGCGGAGGAGGGGGACCGGCTCCAGATGCGCCACATGCTGGAGGCCGCCCGTACCGAGTACCTGAAACTCGACCGTTCCCTGACACCGTCGGAGGTGCACGGATGGGTCTGAACGAGCAGCAGCGCACCGTACGGGTGGACATCGGCGAGCTGGTCCTCGACGGGTTCGGCACGGTGGACCCGGAACGCGTCTCGGAGGCCTTCCAGGCGGAGTTGGGCCGGCTCGTAAGGGAACGGGGCGTGCCGCTCGCCGCCGACGGCGGACAGGCGCTGGACGCCCTGGCGGGGCTGCCCCCGCTGCCCGCGTCGCTCTCCGCACGGCGGCTCGGCCAGGAGCTGGCGCGCGCGGTGCACACGGGCCTCTCGGGCGGGGGCGAGGTGACTCGATGAGTACGTCCCACTCGCAGGAGACGCGGCCGGACCAGGCCGGCAAGCGCCGTAAGCGCAAAGAGCGTGCCGCGACCCGCGCGCCCGAGCCGAAGAACATCGTCAGTGGTGCGGGCCAGCCGCTCGACCTGAGCGTACGACGGGAGCTGGAGGAACGGCTCGGCCACGACTTCGGCCGGGTACGGCTGCACACCGACCGGGACGCGGGCGCGCTCACCGAGATGCTCGGTGCGGACGCGGTCGCGGTCGGGCAGGACATCTTCTTCCGCGAGGGCGCCTACCGTCCCGGCACACCGGACGGTCAGCGCCTCCTCGCCCACGAGCTGCTGCACACGGTGCAGAACCCGCACGGTCTGGGTGCGCTGCGGGCCGGGCGTGACCTGGGCGAAGTGAGCCTGCCGCAGCAGGCGATGGAGCGTGAGGCGGAGTCGGCGGCGCAGGAGTCCGTACGGGACGGCGAGGCCGGAACCCAGGTCGAGGAGGGGCAGTCGACGCCCGGCTGGCTGCGGTACGCGACCGTGGACGCGGACCGGAACCGGCTGGAGCAGATCGATCCGGCAACGCTGGTGGAGCGGCTGGCCAACTCGGTCGTACGATCGCTGCGCGGCGACCCGGAGGACCGGTCCAAGCGCACCCGAAGGCAACTGGCGCGGTTGCCCGAGGAGTTGCAGGACACCGTGCTGGAGCGCCTGGAGACGAGGCTGCTCAGCTCGGAGCACGAGCGGCTGCTCGACCTCGTCGACGAGGTGGAGGCCTACGACGACCTCGAGCGGAGCTCGCTCGACGCCCCGGCTGCCGAGAGCGATCCGGTCGGGGAACTGCGGTACGAGCGCGAGACTGCGCAGCGGTCGGCGGAGGAGCAGCGGGAAGAGGAGCGGCAGCCCGCGCCCGCGCCGGGTCCGGAGAAGGACCAGGAGGACGAGGGCGGCGCTCCCGGCAGTACCCCGGAGAACGGAAGCTCCAGGGGGAGCGGCGAGCAGGGGCAGAGGCAGGGGCAGGGGCAGGGACGGGACCCGGGTGCCGCTTCTGCGGCGCCGGCCGCCGCACCCCGGCAGCAGGCATCGTCCGCCTCCTCGGGTTCCGCCTCGTCCTCGCCCTCCGGCGGTGGGGCGGAGACCGCAGGCTCAGGCGAAGGCAAGGAAGGCCAGGAGCAGCAGGGCGCCCCGGCCGCGAGCAGGGAGGAGTCCGCGGCAAGGAACCGTCCGGGCGCCGTCGACGCGCTCGTGGCGGGTCAGCAGCTGAAGCCGGAGGACAAGGGCGGCTCGGAGAAGCCCACGGGTTCTCCGTCCGCGGCCGGCAAGGACGCCCAGCTGTCCGGGGCGTTCGGCACGCTCGACGGCGTACGCGCCCAGGATCTCGACGGCCCGGAGGAGAAGTCCGACGACATTCCGTTCGGTACCGGCAGCGCGTCGGAGGTCGAGGTCGGCGGTGGGGAGCCGAGCGCCTGGGACGTCACGCTGCGTCCGGAGGACTTCCTGCCGACGCAGGACCTCGACGTGTCCGCCGTACCGACGGCGGACACGCCGGACTCCTACCCGTCCGCCACCCCGTCGTTCCCCGCGCCTCCGGTGACCAGGGCCGATCGGGTGCAGGCAGAGCGGGATGCGGAGGACGCAGAGGACGCGGCGGCGGAGTCCGAGCCCGAGCAGGACGGTGCCGTCGCACTTCCGGCTACGGTCCCGTCGGCCGAGGCGGACGAAGGCACGCAGGGGGACTCCCTGCTCGGCGGGATCGCCCTGGAACAGGCCACCGAGGTGCGGCCTGTGACGGGCTCCCGGGACCCCAAGAGCGGCGCCGACCCGAAGGCCGGTCCCGTTGCCGCGCAGATGGCCGTCGAGGAGGCACCCGGCACGTCGGAAGCCGGAAGCGACGCGAAGGAGGCGGCAGACAAGGAGGAGAAGGGCACTCCAGCCGGGGGCGGCGCGGCGGCAGCGCAGGAGAAGGCCTCGCCGCAGGCGGTGGCCGGCAACGCGACGGCGCCGGAGCCGGCGGTCAAGGAGGAGCAGAAGAAGGCGGACGCGGCTCCGACGGGCCGGAGCGGACCGGCGGCGGGCTCGCGGGCCCCTTCGCCCGCACGGGACACGCATGTCTCCGGCGGTTCCGCTGTGGACACGTCGGGCGGCGCACCGAGCGCGTCGACGGGCAGCGGCCCGGCGAAGAGCGGGCCCGTTTCCCGTACGGAGAGCCCGGCGCCGGAAACCCCCGTGCCCACCGCGGCCCCCGAGGCCACGAAGACTCAGGACGCCCCGACAGCGGCGAAGACCGCACCGGCTCCCCGGGCCGCGGCGTCAAAGCCGGCCCCCGCTCCCGGGGGGTCAGGCGGCGGAGGCGGAGGAGCGAAGGCTGCCGGACCGGGCAGGGGGAAAAGCTCAGGAGCGGCCCCGAACCTCTCCGGAGTGGCTCCGGAAGCGGGCCTGTCCACCGCCTCGAAGCTCAAGCCGCACAAAGCACTCCAGGCGATGACCGGCGTGAGCGGCTCCGTGGACCGCACCGTCGGCGACGAGCACAAGGCCCTCGCTGCCGCGCCGCCCTCGATGCTGCGCCCGGCGGGCGCCCCGCAGACTCTGGAGGGCAGGCCGAAGGCCGACGCGCCGGCCCGGTACGCGCAGGATCCGGCGGCGAGGTCCGAGGCCCCGAAGGGCGAGAAGGCCGAGGTCGAGGGGGCCAGGGAGCCCGAGGGCCAGATCGAGGCGGAGAAGGCGGAGGAGCCGGGCGGCTGGGACACCTTCAAGATGGCCCTCGGCTTCGGCCTGGCCAAGGTCGCCAACTTCTTCGGCGCCGACATCGACGAGTCGGAACTGGCCGCCAAGTTCGCCGGGCTGCCGACCAGGGACGAAGCGCTGAGGAAGGCCCAGGCGGGCAACGCGCCGGGTGTGGAGATGGAAGGCGCCGCCGAGCGGACGGCCGGCGAGCAGGGCGCGGCCGTCGACACCAAGGGCCGGGAAACGGTGGCGGCGGGAAGGGACGACGCCGCCCGCCCGATGGGAGAGAACCAGGTCTACCCCAACGCTCCGAAGAAGCAGATGACGGCGAAGGTCCCCGGCGGACAGGGCGGTGGGGGCGGCGCACCCGACGGTGGCGCCGGGACCGGGGCGGTACCCCCCGAGGCGGCCTCCGAGGTGGCTGAGCACGAGCGCGGACCGCAGTTCCGGGCGGCGTTCAGCGATGGCCGGAAGGGCATGTCGGAAGGACGTCAGACCAGGGACGCGGACTTCCGCGACTCGCAGCAGAAGCACAGGGCGAAGGTCGACGCCGAGATCGCGACCAACACCCGGAGCCAGGCCGGCGCGCGCGACAAGGCCCTGGACGAGGTCACCGCCGAGCGGGCCGACTGGCGCACCGAGCAGGACGCGGAACTCAAGACCCTCGGCACCAAGAAGACGGAGCGGCACGAGAAGGTCCGCACGGACGTCAAGGACAAGGAGAAGAAGACCGACGAGGACGTCGTCAAGGAGAAGGCCGACGGCGACAAGAAGATCCAGGACGAGAACACCAAGGCCGAGAAGGACGCCGAGAAGAAGCGCGACGACAGCGTCGAGGAATCGGGCGACTGGGTCAGTAAGGCCTTCGACTGGATCAAGAAGAAGGTCATCGAGATCAAGGACGCGATCGTCCGCGTCATCAAGGCGGCACGTGACGCGGTCGTCGGGGTCATCAAGAACTTCAAGGAGACGGTCGAACGCTGGATCAACGAGGCCCGCACGTTCATCGCCGACGCGATCAAGAACCTGATCAACGACCTGATCGAGTTCGCGAAGTCGATGGTTCGGGCCGTCGTCGAACTGGCCAACCGCATCAGGAAGACCATCACGGGGCTGATCGCGGCAGCGATCGCCTTCGTCAACAGGCTCGCCACAGCGCTGAAGCAGGCCGTCAGGGATCTCCTGGACGACATCGGCAAGCTCCTGAGCAGCATCCTCGACCTCCTGAAGAAGATGCTGCGGGACGTGGTCAAGGCAGTCGTGGACGCGATCAGGTCGGTGCTGGACTTCGCCGCCGCGCTGCTCGCCGCACTCGGCGATTTCATGCTCATCGCAGTCGACTTCCTCAGTGACCCGGGCGGATGGCTCGGCGGCGCCAAGAACTCCGCGGTGGACGGAGCGAAGAACCACCTGTTCCGGGAGGTTCGGGCGGCCGTCAAGCAGTGGTTCCAGTCGAAGATCGAAGAGATCATCGGCATTCCGAGGGCCGTCATCGAGAAGCTGATCAAGGGTGGCTTCACCCTGGAGAAGATCATCAAGGAGACGTGGGACGCCATTGTTCCGCAACTCCCCTTCATCATCGGCGAGATCGTGATCACCAAGGTCATCGCCAAGCTGATCCCGGGCGCGGGGTGGGCGATGGCCGTGATCGACGCGATCCGCGTGGCCATCGGTGCGCTCGGCGAGATCCTGCGGGCGATCGGAGCGGTCATCTCCTGGCTCAAGGCGGTCCGCCAGGGGGGCGCGGGCATCCTCTTCGCGAAGGCGGTCGCGGCGGGCATCGTGGCGCTGCTCGAAATGGCCTACGAGGCACTGCTCAGCGGCATCGGCAAGTACGTGGCGAAGGTGGGCCGGCGGCTGAAGGGGGTCGCCGCCAGCCTGGGCAAGGGCCAGGGCAAGGGCAAGAACAGGGACGGCGGAGGCTCGGACGACGAGGGCGGCGACAAGAAGGCCCGGGAGCAGGTCCCGAAGAGGGACACATCGCCCCCCGGCAACCGCCCGACCACCACCGCGTCCCCGAGGCCCGGCGCGAAGCCGGACCTCACCGGGCCCGGGAAGCCCAGGACCACCCCGGGCAAGGACAGGGACGACGCCAGGCCGGCCACCCGCCCGACGCCGTCCCCGAAGCCCGAGCCGAAACCGGAACCCCCGGCCGAGCCGAAGACCGAGCCGGACACGAAGCCCGGCCCGAAGGACGGCACCCCGGGCAGGCGACCGGGCGACGACAAGGACTCCACGAAGCGGGTGGCCGACGACAAGAACGGCCCGGACAAGCCGAAGGACCAGGACCCGGTCCGGCCCAGGACGAAGCCGGATGACAAGAACACTGCGGGCAGGCCCGGGCCCGACAGGGACAACGGCGGAAAGAAGCCCGAGCCCGAGGACGGGAAGAAGGACCCGAAGCCCAGGTCCGACAAGGACAAGGACAAGGACAAGGACAAGGACAAGGAAAAGGGCAAGGGCGGCAGGAACCCGGGCAAGGACGGAAGCAGGACCGGCCCGGGCAGGCCCAAATCCAGGACGGAAAGGGACCGGCGCAAGGACGAGGAGGACGATTCCAAGGCCGACCGTCTGCGGGCCATCGTGGCGCGCATTCGCCCTGTCATCGAGGCGAAGCTCGAGAGCGGAATTTCGCAGCCTTCACACCGCGCCATGCTCGAAGGGCTCCGCGCTCACTACCGTCTCACGAGCCTCGGTAAGTCCCACGACCAGGACTTCGAGGTCAGGGCGCGACTGAACCCGTCCATGCCCGTCACGGGCGGCCACACAAGCAGCGAGGACCGCAACGACTATCTGAGGCGGCAGAACGCCGTCGAGCCCCCGCTCCCGCCGACGAAACTCCCACCTTTCAAGGACGGGCCGGAGAGGGCTCCGAGTCTCAAGGCCCATCACATCAAGCCGACGACACCGGCGGGGTCGGAAGCGAAAGACAGGTTGAACGCATTGCCCAAGGGGTGGGACGCGGTCTCCCCCAAGTACAGCAGGGGCGGTGCGTGGGTACGCATGCACCTGCTACCTGCGCCGCTGGGAGGTGAAGCCACTACCTCCAACCTCGTCCCCGCGCGCGGGGACCAGAACAAGGATGCCGCGACGTCCGTGGAACATCCCGCCGCCAAGTCACTCGGCAACGTCGTCCGGAACTCCAAATGGAAGGGGAAAATCAACAAGATGATCTGGTACGACGTCAACGTTTCCTACTTCGGTGACGGCACATTCCCGGGGTTCCCGAATTCCGTGTCCGTCACCTGGGGAGGATATGGCCATCCCCACGGCCACTGGCAGCGGGATCCGGCCGCCGGGATCTGGTCGCGCGGGTTCCAGCCGCCACCGCACAAGGAGGACCTGCCGTCACCCGTCGCCGACGTGAATCAGGATGACGCACATGTCATCCGCAGGGCGACCGGAGTCAGCCTGTACTTCGCCAAGCGCATATCCGACTTGACGCAGCCGAATCGGGGCCGGGGCAAGACGTTCGCCAACATGCGCGCCTTGAGCAGGGCGCTCAACGTGGGAGATCACCTGCGGCCGGGGGAGTCCGACGAGACCCATACGGGTGGCAGTCACAGAAACAGACTGGAGGCTCTTGTCCTCCTCAGGAGAGCCGCGCGCAAGAAACGGCTGACCTTCTAGGTGATCGCGGAGAAATCGAAATGACGAACTTGACGGCATGGGAGCAGGAATGGGTCCAGGTCCAGGAAGATCTCCGGAGAAATCCTGGGGTACAGGTACTCCGGGACGTCCAAGGGCCCATCACCCGGGAAGACCCATCCCGTGATGCGGGAGGTTCGGAGGACGGCCCACCGCTCGACCCATCCCTCTACGAGCGGTCTGTCCGGTTCTCCGAGATCGGCAGTCAGTGGCAGACGGTGGAGCCGTACCCCTTGATCACCGGTGAGTTCTCTCTCACTCCTCTGGCACAAGCGGTGCGCGAGGATCCGCCCCCATTCGCATCCTCCTTCCACTCGAAGAAGGAACAACGCATAGGACGGGAGCTCCGCGTCATCGACGATGCTCCTTTCACCGGCGCAGGCTCGTTCGCCGCGATCAGGCTGCAGCCGGCGGTGACCAACCCCGAGGTGTGGTTCTCCGACGACGACCGCGGACTGTGGAAAATGGACCTCGACTACAGCACGTACGTCGGTCTTCTCCGTTTCACCAAGGGCGCGTTCGACTGGCAGCACCTCTTCACCCAGGCCCCGTTGGGGGACGCAGAGTTCCAGCGGACAGCCGAGCGGATCGTGAACATGGCCGACGCGCTTCCGCGGATCTTTCCGAACGTCGACCACTCCGGTTGGCACGCCCGGCTGGAGGCCCGTCTGTGACCCGCTACGCCGACATCCCCAAGCCCATCCGCTCCGGAATCGTCGTGGTCGACCCCGAACGCGGCACCCCCCAGCGCATCATCGTCCTCCAGTTCAACCCCGACACCCTGGAACGCAGCCTCGCGCCCCAGTCCGCTGGCGGGAGCGGGGATTCCGGGGGAGGCGGCAGCGGGTCCGGGGACCGTAACGAGGCTCTGAGGCTCAAGGGGCCCGCCCAGGAGACCTGGAAGTTCACCGCCGAGATCGACTCCACGGACCAGTTCGAGGTCGCCGCTCCCGACGGGATCCACCCCGAGCTGGCCACCCTCGAAATGCTGGTGCACCCGACCACCGCCCAGCTGCGCGAGGCCGGCCGGCTGGCCAGGCAGGGGACCATCGAGATCAGCCCGATCGAGATGCCGCTGACCCTCTTCACCTGGGGCAGCAAGCGCGTCATGCCCGTGCGGCTCACCGAACTGTCCATCAACGAGTCGGCGTTCGACGTGCACCTCAATCCGATCCGGGCGAGCCTCGGCATCGGCATGAAGGTGCTCAGCGTCAGCGATCTGCCCGCCGGGCACCGCGGGGCCGATCTGTACATGGCGCACCTCGCGCAGAAGGAGCAGCTCGCCAGGGCCGCGCGCGGCGGCGGGCTCACCTCGCTGGGACTGGCCGGGGGCAGCACCGTCATGGGGAGGGGCTGAAGGAGATGGCGGAGATCGAACCGTACGAGAACGCCCTGGACGCCATACCCGGCGCCCACCCCTACCCGCGCTCCAGCCGCTACCACGACGCCGAGATCGGAGTGCACCGGATGCCCGACGGGACCGAGGTGCGGTACACGAAGCGGCGGTTGCTGCCGGCGTTGGACGAGGCGGCTCGGGAGAGCGCCCCGCACACCGTCAGCAGCGGAGACCGCCCGGACCTGCTCGCACAGCGGTACTTCGGCGACCCCGGCCAGTGGTGGCAGATCGCCGACGCCAACCCGGTGCTGGACCCGCACGAGCTGACGGAGGAGGCGGGCCGCACCATCGCCGTCCCGCACGCCGGGGGCTTCCCAGGGACGGGAGCGCGGTATGTCTGACCAGCCCGTGGGGAGCGGGCCCATCCACATCACCCTGGAGACGGGGCCCCGGCTGACCCGGCCCGTCCCGCCCGAGGTCGTCGAAGCACTGCTGTCCGCCCAGATCACCGCCACCGCGGGCGAACGCAGCGGATTCCAGCTGGCGTTCGACCTCACGAAGCAGGGCGCGCTGTCCCGGCTGCTGCTGCCCGAAGGGTTCTTCGACCCGAAGACCCGGGTGATCCTCTCCGTGAGCGTGAAGGGCACGGCATGGGTGCTGCTCGACGGACTGATCGTGCGCCAGGAGGTCGGCACGAGCAACCAGCCGGGGCACTCCACCCTCACGGTGACCGGTGAGGACCTGACCCTCCTCATGGACCTGGAGGAGCGCACCGACCGGTACCCGAACCTCCGGCCCTCCGGACGCGTCGCCCGCATCCTCTCCAAGTACGCCGACTACGGCATCGAGGCACGCGTCTTCCAGGAACAGATCGAACAGCCGCCCCGCGAACAGCTGCGGGTCGACTACCAGTCGGGTACCGACCTGGGCTATGTGAACGAGCTGGCCCGGGCGAACGGCTACACGTTCTACCTCGAACCGGGGCCCCGCCCCGGCCACTCCACCGCCGTCTGGGGCCCGGAGCCCCGCGTCGGACAACGCCAGCACGCGCTCAACGTGAACATGGACGTCAACTCGACGGTGGACCAGCTGACGTTCGCCTACGACGGGACGGCGAGGGAGGAACCGCAGGCCCGGGTGCAGGACCCCGCCACCAGGAACAGCCGGCTCCTGCCGCAGCCCGACATCCGGCCGCTGCGCCCCCCGCTCGGCCGCCGCGCCACTCCCGCGCTCAAACGGCGGACGCTGTCCGGCACGGCGAAGAAGGAGTCGGCGCAGGCGCAGGCGGAGCTGCTCGCGCGGGCCGCCCTGTCCGCCGACGCCATCTCGGGTTCCGGATCGCTGGACGTGAACCGGCACGGCTACATCCTGCGTCCGCGTGAGCTGGTCGGGGTCCGGGGCGCCGGGGTGACGTACGACGGCGACTACTTCGTCAAGTCCGTCACCCACACCATCAGGCCCGGCTCGTACCAGCAGAACTTCACGCTCTCGCGCGAGGGCCTCATCGCCCGGAGCGGCACCGTACGACCGTAGCGGCCGCGGCAGCGGTGGCGGACCAGGAGAACTACGCATGGCTGCAGGACCGAACAACAACTTCCTCGGCAAGTTCCGGGGGCGGGTGGTGAGCAACGACGACCCCCTCAGGATCGGGCGGGTCACGGTCAAGGTGCCGGACGTCCTGGGTGACGAGACGTCCACCTGGGCCATGCCCTGCCTGCCGTTCACGGGACCGCAGTCGGGGCAGTACGCCGTGCCCGCCGAAGGGGCGGGCGTATGGGTGGAGTTCGAACAGGGGGACGTCAGCTTTCCCATCTGGACGGGCTGCTGGTACGGCGCCACCTCCGAGCTCCCGCCGGACGCACTGACCGGAGGACCCGCGCACCAGAACGTCGTGATCCAGACGTCCGACCGGCACAAGTTCGTCATGGGCGACGTGCCGGACGGCGGCGAAGGCATCCGCCTCCAGGCCGCGACCGGGGCGTACATCCAGGTGGACGGGAAGGGCGTGACGATCTCCGACGGCCAGGGCGCCTCGATCGTGCTGGCGGGTGGCGAGGTCGACATCAACGACGGCCGGCTGATCGTGGCCAAGAAGCAGTAAGCAGACAACGGGGAGAGAACTCTTGTCCACCAGCTCAGGGACCATCGTCAGCGCCACCGCGACGCTCCACTGCCCGCACGGTGGCCGCGCCTCGGCGACCTCCGGGCACGCGGCCGTCCTCCTGGACGGCCTGCCCGTGCACACCGCCACCGACACCTTCGTGGTGACCGGGTGTCCGCACACCGTCGATGGGGTGCCGCATCCCTGCACCACCGTCCGGTGGAGCCCGCAGCCGGGCGGCGTACGTGTCGACGGCGCGCTCGTCCTGCTGCACACGAGTGCGGCGCAGTGCTTCGGCGCGGCGCTCGTGCCGCAGGGCCCACCGGCCGTCGACGCGCCCCGGCGGGGGGTGACCTGCCGATGAGGACCGTACGCAGTGACCTGGCGTTCCCGTTCCGCAGCGACCGGCGCGGCCGGACGGCGCACGCCCCGTACGACGAGCACGTGCGGGATCTGGTCGAGCAGCTGCTGTTCACCAGCCCCGGGGAACGCCTGATGCGCCCCGACTTCGGCTGCGGACTGCTGGACCTGGTGTTCACACCGAACAGCCCCGAGCTGGCCTCGGCGCTCGAACTGTCCGTGCAGGCCTCGCTCCAGCGCTGGCTGGGCGAGCTCATCGACGTGGAATCCCTGGACGTGGTCAGCGAGGAGAACGTCGTCCGGGTGTATCTGCGCTACGTGGTGCGCTCCACCGGGAGCCTCCGCGACGAGGTGTTCGAAGGAAGCGGGCCCGTATGAGCGGCAGGGGCAGGGAGGTGGTCCTCCGGACGGACGGCAGGCGCGCAAAGGTGCGCGCGGCGCTGCTCCACGGCGTGGACGCCGTGGAGGTGGGCGACGACGGGTTGACCCTGACTGTGACGTTCCTCGGCAAGGCCCCGCACGGGCTGTGCGCCGAGAACATCCGCATCGACGGCGGCCGCCGCGTCACGGGCATCGAAGCCGTCGAGGTGACCGTGGAGCGGGAGGAAGACGCGGAGCTCGACGACCGGCTGCTCGTGACGGTCGACCGCACCGGGGACACCTCGCGCTACCGGCTGTCGGTGGTGGAGGCCGATGCGTACGGCCGTCCCGGCACGGAGCCGTTCCCCGGCTTCGACCAGCGCTACTTCGGGGCGGACTTCGACTTCCGGACCGACTGCCCCACGCCCTTCGACTGCGCGGACGACACGGGCGGCGGCGACCCCGGCCCCCGGGTCGAGGCGCCCGTCATCGACTACACGGCACGCGATTTCGACTCCGTACGCCGGCTCATCCTGGACCGGCTCGCGCTGACCACGCCCGACTGGGTGGAGCGCAACCCCGCCGACCTCGGCGTGACGCTCGTCGAACTGCTGGCCCACACGGCCGACCGGATCAGCTACCAGCAGGACGCGGTCGCGACGGAGGCCTACCTCGACACCGCCCGCAGGCGGGTTTCGGTGCGTCGGCACGTACGGCTGATCGACTATCCGATGCACGACGGATGCAACGCCCGGGCCCTGGTGACCGTCGAGGTGACGAAGCGGCTGACGCTGCTGCCGGGCACCTTCCGCTTCGCCGCGGTCGACGTCCGCACACCGGGAATCCGTGACCGGCCCGCGATCGGCACCGTCGTCGAGGACCGCGAGCTGGCGGTGCTGGCCGAGCGCGGTTCCGTGGAGGTGTTCGAACCGGTGGCGGACGCCGAACCGGCCGAAATGCGACCGGCGCACAACACGATCAGCTTCTGGACCTGGGGCGACGAGGTGTGCGTCCTGCCGACGGGCGCGGTGTCCGCCACACTGCGCGACGGATGGACCGACAAGAAGCGCACCGCGCGCTCGCTGGCCCTGGCGCCCGGCGACCTGCTGCTGTTCGAGGAGGTGCGCGGGGCGCGTTCGGGTACGCCGGGCGACGCCGATCCCGCACACCGGCAGGCGGTACGGCTGACCTCGGTCACCCCTGGTGTGGACGGGCTGACCGACCAGCCGGTGCTGGAGGTCACCTGGGCCCGCCAGGACGCGCTCGCCCTCCCCGTGTGCCTGTCGACGCGCGGCGGGCCGCACTGCGAGCCCGTAGCGGACGTGAGCGTCGCCCGGGGCAACGTGGTCCTCGTCGACCACGGCCGGTCGCTGACGTTCGGCGGGGCGCTCCCGGAGACGGTGACCGTACCCCCGGACCCCGCGGTCCCCGGCTCCTGCGAGCCGTCCGGCTCCGGCTGCGGGGACGCCGGCGCGGGGAACGCGCCGGCCCGGCTGCTGGGTGAGCGGCTGGAACAGACACGGTGCGGACGGCTGCTCACCGCCGAGCAGGTCGGAGAGCTCTTCGAGCAGGTGGGCCACGAGCAGGTGACGCGCGCCGGAATCGGCCTGGAGCTTGCGGGACGGCGGCGCGAGAGCGTCGTGCCGGGCACGGCGTACGAACAGGCCGAGGCACTGGCGGCGCTGCTCGCCCAGGTGGTGTACCCGGGCATCCGGCCCCGGTTCCGGCCGGTGCTCCAGCGCTCACCCGTGGTCCGGGCGGCGCCGTTCCCGCTGCCGGAGCACGTCTCGGCCGGGCAGGCCGACCGGCTGGCCGCCGTGCCCGGGCGGGTACGGGCACGGCTGGTGGAGCTGTGGCGCAGCGCCCGTGACCGCGACGGGCTGACCGAGGCGGAGATCGACGAGCTGACCGTGCTCTTCGGGCTGCGGGCGCTGGAGCACCTGGAACTGCACCTCCACCCGGTACGCGCGCTGCGGGAACTGCTCCACGCCGGCGACCGGCTGCTGGCACCGAAGCTGCGCAGGCTCCAGGTGCTGACGGCCCGGGCCCGGGCGGGTGCGGTGCTCGACGCGGGGATCGCCTGGGAGATCGCGCAGAGCTGGGGCCCCGGCCACGCGACCGGGCTGCACCCGGACGAGCCGGTGCTCCGCGGGCCCGCGGCCGCCCTCGTCCAGGATCCGCGGGCCGCGCTGCCTGCGGTGAGGGCCGTGGACGGCGACGACGAGTGGACCGCGCGGCGGGACCTGCTCGCCTCCGGCCACCGGGACCGGCATGTCGTCGGTGAGCTGGAGGACGACGGGCGGACCGCGCTGCGGTTCGGCGACGGGCGGCACGGTGCCCGGCCCCGTCCCGGAGCCCGGCTGGAACTGCACTACCGGCTCGGCGGCGGCACGGCGGGCAACGTCGGTGCGGAGGCCGTCAACCACCTGGTGCTGCACCGCGACCCGGATGCCGGGGAGGCACTGCCGGTCGCGGGCGTGCGCAATCCGCTGCCCGCGGTCGGCGGGACGGAACCCGAACCGCTCGAACAGGTCAGACAGCTGGCCCCGCTCGACCTGAGGCGCACCGTGCGGCGCGCGGTCACGGCCGAGGACTACGCGGCGCTGGCCTCCGCACTGCCGGGGGTGCAGCGGGCAGCGGCGGAGATCCGCTGGACGGGCAGTGTGCAGGAGGCCCACGTCGCCGTCGACACGCTGGGGGCCGGGGATCCGGAGCCCGAGCTGCTCGACTCGGTGGCCTACGCGCTGGAGCGCTACCGGCGGATCGGACACGACCTGGTGGTCGGCCCCGCGAGCAACGTACCGCTGGACGTCGCACTGTCGGTGTGCGCGGCCCCCGGGCACCAGCACGGTCGGATCCTGGCCGAGCTGTACCGGCTGCTGGGCAGCGGGCGGCTCCTCGACGGGCGGCTCGGCTTCTTCCATCCCGACGTCCTGGTGTTCGGCGAACCGGTGCGGCTCAGCCGGCTGGTGGCCGCCGCGGCCGGAGTGCGGGGGGTGGAGAGCGTGACGGTGACCCGGCTGCGCCGGCTCTTCGACGAGGCCGACGGAGGCGCCACGGCCCTGGAGACGGGCGTGCTGCGGCTCGGCGCACTGGAGGTCGCGCGCTGCGACAACGACCCCGACCGCCCGGACAACGGGCGGCTGGCCATCGAACTCGCCGGAGGCACCCGATGAGCGGAGCGGGCAAACGCGGCTGCGGCTGCGGTGGACACGACGAAAGCCGGGCCCCCGAGGCCCCGTACAACCCGCCGGGGCGCACCGCTCTCGACCACCGGGTCGGGGACCACGGATCGTTCCTGGCCGCCATGGTGGACCGGCTCGCCTCCCCGGCGTACCCGGCGCTGCGAGGACTGACGATCCGCACCCCGGACGATCCGGCGATCGGACTGCTGGACTCCTGGGCCGTCGTCGGCGACCTGCTGACGTTCCATTCCGAGCGGATCATGGACGAGGCGTACGTGCGCACCGCGAACGAGCACCGCTCGCTGGCGCTGCTCGGACGCCTGGTGGGGCACCGCCCGAGGCCGGGCATCGCCGCCGGCACCCATCTCGCCTACACCCTGGACCAGGACCCCCGGGGTGTGGACGTGGAGGTGATCGTGGGGCGCGGGGCGCGCAGCAACAGCGTCCCGCTCACCTCCGCGGAGGAGTCGCAGGTCTTCGAGACGGAGACCGACCTGGTCGCCCGCGCCTCGTGGAACGAACTCGCGGTGCGCCGGCGCGGGCCCGCGCTGCTCACCGAACAGGAGCTGACGCGGCGCTCCGAGATCCAGGTCTCGGGCACCACGACCGGCCTGCGGACCGGGGACCGGCTGCTGTTCGTCCTCAAGGGGCGGAGCGGCGACGGCCCGGGACAGCGGCTGCTCCGGACCGTGGCCAGGCTCCGGGTGGACCGCGAGGACGACGTGACGGGGATCGGGCTCCAGCAGTCCGCCCCGCCGTCGCTGGGAGAACTGGTGGAACTGCTCCGGGAGTGGATCACCGAGGACGAGCGGGCCGTCGAGGACGGAGCACCCACGCCCGGCAACCCCAATCCACGGCCGGTCAGCCCGTTCATCGCCGACTTCGACGCCCAGGTGCTCGCCCCGCTGCGGGCCGGTCTGGACTCCGTCACCTCACCGGCCGCCCTCGCGGCACGGCTTGCGGAGCCCCACGAGCGCCTTGCCGAGGCGCAGGCCGTCTCCCGCGCGCACCCCGATGTGGCTTCCTGGTTCGAGGAGTTGGAGGCGACGGTCGGTGAGGTCATCGCCCGGGCGGCGGACCTGGAACCCTCCCGGCCCGCCCCCACGACCGCGCACGCCGGCGCACCGGCGGCGGAGGCGCTGCGGGCGCTCGGCGCGGTGCTCCCCGGACTGCGCAGCGGGGCCGTACGGCCCACCCGCGGCAGGCGGACGTCCGCCGGCGCGTCCCCGGCGGCGCCGGGCTCCGACCTGGGCGCACGGCTGCTGGCCGCACTCGACCCGCGCATCGCCGACGGGATGTACCCGGCGTGGCGCCGGGCCGCCCCCACCGCCGCGCCCCTCCTGCACGAGGTGCAGGCGATGCGGGTGACGGCGGCACCGTTCGGGGCGATGGCCCCGCTGCGGCCGGTGCAGGACGAGCGGGGGCGGGTGATCAGGCAGGCGGACTGGCCGCTGACCGGTTCGGCCCTGACGACGATGCGGGTGGTCCTCGACACGGCGGGCAAGGTGCCGGTGCGCGCCGAGTTCCAGCACACGGAGACGGGTTCGTCCGTCCAGCACGCGGAGAACCTTCCGTCGGAGGCGACGTTCGACCTGGGGCCCGGCCGGGTGGCGGTCATGACCCGGACCGCTCAGGACCACGATCCGAGCTGGCTGAACAGACGTCCCGCCGACTCGCAGGAGCCCGGTGTCACCGCCCAACTGCTCGACGGGCTGCCCGAGCGGACGCTGTTCGTGTCCAGGCCGGCGGACGACGGCCGCGTCCACGTCGCCGTGCACAACGGGGAGACGAGGAGCTGGCGTCTGGCCCCCGGCGAGCACCAGCAGATCAGGCACGCGGGCTACGAGATGACCGTGCGCTACACGGTCGGCGGCGAACCGGCGAACGTGGTGATCGGCATCGCCACCGTGCCGGAGCCCGCGAACCGGCGGGTGATCGCCCTGGACTCGGTGCGGGACTCGATCACGGTCGGCAGCTGGGTCGCGATCGAACGCCCCCGCAAGGGCGCCGACCGGCCGGACGGCATTCCGGGCGATCCGGCGCTCGCATTCGTCACCACCAGGGTCACCTCCCTGCGCACCGCCGTGTACACCGACTTCGGCATCACCGGCCGCGGTACGGAACTGACCCTGGCCGACCCCTGGCTGGACGAGCACGACGTACTGCTGTCCACCATCCGCGACGCCACCGTGCACGCGGGCGGGCAGCCGCTGCGGCCCGCCGACGAGCCGCTCGCCGAGGACGTCCACGGCAACGAGCTGGAACTGGCCGAGCTGTACGACGGGCTGCGCCCGGGGCGGCGGCTGATCGTGTCGGGTGAGCGCGCCGACGTCCCCGCCGCGCCGGCCACCGAACTGGTCACGATCGCGGCCGTCGAGCAGGTGCTCGACCCGGTGCTGCCCGGAGACCACGTCCACACGAGGCTGACCCTGACGAACGACCTCCTCCACCGCTACCGGCGCGCCACCGTACGCGTCCGGGGCAACGTCGTGGCGGCCGGCCACGGAGAGAGCCGGGACGAACCGATCGGCAACGGGAACGCGGACCTCGCCCACCAGGTGTTCGCACTCTGGCAGGCGCCACTGACCTGGCTGCCCGCCGACAACCCGCTGGGCGCGACCCCGGCCCTCGAGGTGCGCGTCGACGGACTGCTCTGGCACAGGGTCGACAGCCTCGCCGGACGCGGCCCGCGCGAGCGGGTCTACGTCTGCGGCGCCGCGGGCGGCCGGACGACGGTGACCTTCGGCGACGGGGTCCACGGTGCCCGGCTGCCCACCGGCCACGAGAACGTCCGGGCCCGCTACCGCTTCGGCACCGGCCGGGCCGCCAACGTCCGGGCCGACCGCGTCACCCAGGCGGTCACCCGGCCGCTGGGCGTCACCGGGGTCACCAATCCCCGGCCCGCCACGGGCGGCGCGGACGCGGACGGCCCGGGCCGGACCCGGACCGCGATCCCGCTCGCCGTGTCCGCCCTCGACCGGCTGGTGTCGGTCGCCGACTACGAGGACTTCACGCGCTCCCGGGCCGGGATCGGACGGGCGGTGGCGCGCGAACTCTTCGACGGCAGACGGAGGATGCTGCACATCACCGTCGCCGGGGTCCGGGACAGCCCCTTGGCGGACGACTCCGACGTGCTCACCGCACTGCGCTCCTCGCTCGCCCGGTACGGCGACT
This sequence comes from Streptomyces clavifer, assembly GCF_036345975.1. Taxonomy (NCBI): domain Bacteria; kingdom Bacillati; phylum Actinomycetota; class Actinomycetes; order Kitasatosporales; family Streptomycetaceae; genus Streptomyces; species Streptomyces clavifer. The sequence goes on from NZ_CP107793.1 coordinate 6,097,510, forward strand.
CCCTGCTCCCCGTACGGGTGCAGGTGCGCGAACTGCTGCTGCTCCTCCTCGCGACCAGGGTGAAGGTGGCCCGCGACCACAGCTGGCGGACCGTCGAGCCGAGGCTGCGCCGGGCCCTGCTCACCCGGTTCGGCAGCTCCCGGCGCGAGCTCGGCGGTCCCGCACACCTGTCGGACGTCCTGGCGACGGCCCATTCCGTGCCCGGAGTCGACCACGTCGACGTGGACGTCTTCGGCGGAGTGCCCGCCTCCCTCACCCCCGACGGACTGCCCGGCCTCGCGGACACGCTCGCCGAACACCGGACGACCGTCCCGGCCCGCCTCGCCGGGTACGACGAGGACGTGCACCGGGTGGCCGGACCGGACGGCGAGTCCCTCACCTCGATCGCGGCCCGGTACGGCATCACGCTCGCCGGACTGCTGCGTCTCAACCCGGACATCACGGAAACCCGGCGCCTGGGGAAGGGCCGCGCGGTGTGCGTCTTCCGCGGGATCCGGCCGGCCCAGCTGGTCCTGCTGTCACCGGATGTCCCGGACACGCTCGTCCTCACGGAGGTCACCGCATGAACACCCAGGAAGGGAGCGTCGCATGAGCAGGGAACCGGACGGACTCACGGAGCTGCTCCCGCAGTGGCACCGGCTGCGGGACACGGAGGGCGGGGAGCAGTTGCGGGCCCTGCTCGCGGTGATCGCCGAGCAGGTCGACCGGGTGCGCGACGGGGTCGACCAGAGCTATGAGGACCTCTTCGTGGAGACGGCAGCGCCCTGGGCGCTGCCCTACATCGGCGACCTGGTGGGCTACCGGCCGCTCGCCGGGTACGAGCGGGTCCTGACGGCCGGACTGGGCGGCACGGACGGGGAGGCCCGCACACGGCTTGCCGAGGCCCTCGCCCCGCGCCGCGACGTCGCGGCCACGGTCGCGAACCGCCGCCGCAAGGGCACTCTCGCCCTGCTGGAGGAGCTGGCCCAGGAGGTCGCCGGGTGGCCCGCCCGGGCCGTCGAGTTCTCCCGGCTGGTCTCCCACCAGCAGCCGGTCAGGCTGTACGGCACCGGCGCGGCGGCGGGCGACGCACGCAGGAGCGGGCGCGGCAGGCTGGCCGACGTGCGCGACGGTACGCGACTCGACCTGGCGGGCGGGCCGTTCGACGTACTGGCCCGGTCCGTCGACGTACGCGCGGCGGCCTCGTCGCGGCGCCGGGGCGGTCATTCCCCCGCAGGAACAGGACTGTTCGTGTGGCGGCTGAAGCCCTACCGGGTGAGCCGGTCACCCGCGTACTGCGTCGACCGCGCCCGCGGCCTGTACACGTTCTCGATCCTGGGCAACGACACCGCGCTGGTGACCCGCCCGGTGCCGGAACCCTCCGCCACGCACCTCGCGACCGTCGACAACGTGCCCGCGTCCATCAGCAGGCGGCAGCTCGCGGACCGGCTCGCCGACCACTACGGACCGGGCAAGAGCTTCACGGTCCGGCGCGACGGCCGGGACGAGCCCGTGCCGATGTCGGACATCGTCGTGGCGGACCTGTCCGGCTGGCGCTACCGCCCGAAGCTCGGACAGGTGGCCGTCGACCCGGTGCTGGGCAGGATCGCCTTCGGGTCCCGCTCGGCACCCCGGCAGGGCGTCTGGGTCACCTACCACCACGCCTTCGGCGACGACACCGGCGGGGGCGAGTACCCGCGTGAGCGCGTCACCCCGCCCGCCGCCCGGATCTACCGGGTGGGCCCCCGCCAGGCCCACCAGCGGATCATGGACGCGTACGCGCAGTGGCGCACCGACCGGCGGTCCGGGCACTGCGGTGCCGAGGGCATCATCGAGATCACGCACAGCGGCGCCTACCAGGAACAGCTCGACTTCGACCTCTGCCGCGGCGACCAGCTGGAACTGAGGGCGGCCGAGGGCTGCCGCCCGGTGATCCGGCTGCTCGACTGGTACAGCAACCGCCCCGACGCGCTCAACATCCGGGCGCAGGAGGACGGGCGGACGGCCGGACAGGACGGCGAGGCCCCCCGGATCGTGCTCGACGGCCTGCTGGTCACCGGACGCGGGCTCCACGTCAGCGGCCCCGTCGGCGCGGTCGTGCTGCGGCACTGCACCCTGGTGCCGGGCTGGTCGCTGGAGACGGACTGCGGTCCGCACTCCCCCGAGGAGCCGAGCCTGGTCCTGGACCGGACCACCGCGTGCGTGACCATCGACCGCAGCATCCTCGGCACCATCGAGGTGACCGGGGAGGAGGTGAGCCACGATCCGCCGGCGATCCACATCCGCGACAGCATCCTGGACGCCACCGGCCACGACCGTCCCGCGCTGTCCGCCCCGGACTGCCGTCACGCGCACGCCGTGCTCCACGCGTACCGCACCACCATCATCGGCGAGGTCCACACCCACGCGGTGCGGATCGCCGAGAACAGCATCTTCACCGGGCGGCTGAGGGTGGCCCGGCGCGGCATCGGCTGCCTGCGGTACTCCTACGTGCCGCCCGGCTCCCGCACCCCCCGGCGCCACCGCTGCCAGCCGGACCTCGTGGGCGCCGACCTCGCCGGGGAGGTGCGCCCGCTGCTGAGCAGCGAGCGGTACGGCACTCCTTCGTACGGGAGGCTCGCCGACGGCGGACCGTGGCAGATCCGGCGGGGCGCCGACGACGGCTCCGAGATGGGGGTCTTCCACCACCTGTACGAACCACAGCGCGAGGACAGCCTGCGGGCCAGGCTCGCCGCGTTCACCCCGGCCGGTACGGATGCCGGGATCTTCCCCGTGACGTGACGGCCCGGAACCGTCCGCACCGATCTCTTCCGACCCACCGACGTACTTCCGAGGGGGACCCCTTCCCATGCACGCAGATCTCTCCCGTGACACCTTCCGGCCGGACCGGCACTACGCGGCGGTCCTCACCCAGCAGGGCCGGGTACAGCTGGACGCCGACGCGAACGAACAGGCCGCGATCCAGCTGCACCGGGCCCGGACCACCGCCGCCGACCTGATCGGGCAGCACGGCGGCCCGCGCGGCGCGACCGGATTCGAGGTGGGGTTCCTGGGCGGCAGCCGGGAGCTCGACGACCTCTCGATCGGCGGCGGACGCTACTACGTCGACGGGATCCTGCTGGACTCGACCCGCCCCGAGCCCGGTGTCCCGGCACAGGAGGACGCCGACGACGACGGGGAGGCCCCGGCGACCTGGACCTACTGGGACCAGCCGGACGGCCACCGGGACCCGGAGCGCCCCGGCGACCGGCTGCCCACCCGGTTCCCCTACCTCGCCTGCCTCAAGGTGTGGGAACGCTCGGTGACCGCGGCCGAGGACCCGCTGCTGCGCGAGGTGGCCCTCGGCCCGGCGATGCCCGACACGGCGGCCCGGATCAAGACCGTCTGGCAGGTGCTCCCGCTGCCCGGCGCACAGCTGGAGGTGGAGGACGGGGCCGCCAAGGACCAGGTCCGGGAGGCGTTCGCCCGCTGGGCGGCGGCGCAGGCGTCGACGGCCCGGATGGCGGCGCGCAGCGAGCGTCCCGGACACACGGACGACGCGCCCTGCCTGGTGGATCCGGACGCCCGCTACCGGGGGCCGGAGAACCAGATGTACCGGGTGGAGATCCACGAGGGCGGCGCGGCCGAGGAGGCCACCTACAAGTGGTCGCGTGAGAACGGCTCCGTGACGCTCCCGGTCGACGGGACCGACGGGACCTGGGTGGAGCTGTCCTCGCTCGGCAACGACGACAAGCTCGGTCTGCACGTCGGCGACCAGGTGGAGTTCGTCGACACCGGCTACACCAGCCGGGGCGAGCCGCTGCCGCTGCTGCGGATCGAGGAAATCGACCTGCCGGGACGGCGGGTACGGCTCTCGGACGAGCCCCACCCCTCGGTCGGGCGGCGCCCCGAACTCCACCCGTACCTGCGGCGCTGGGACCAGCGGTCCGGCTCCCGGCACGGGGGCGGACCGGGCCGTGCGAAGGGGTCCGCGAGGCTGCGCAACGGTGCGGTCCGGATCGACGAGGGCGGCTGGCTGCCGCTGGAGGACGGCGTGTTCGTCTACTTCGAGCCAGGCGGTGCGTACCGGTCCGGTGACTTCTGGACCGTTCCGGCCAGGACCGCGACGGGCGGTGTCGAATGGCCGGCGGACGCGGCCCGCCGCCCGCTGCTGCAAGCCCCGAACGGCATCCGCGTCCACTACGCACCGCTGGCCTGGGTGCTGGGGGAGGGGTCGGTCGCGGACCTGCGCATGACGTTCGCGCCCCTGGCCGCCGCCGTCCCCGCGGCGGACGAGCAGGAGCTGGCCGCGGAAGCGGAGGCCGAGGCGGAAGCGGAGGCCACCGAGAGTGCCGCCGCCGGTTCGGACGGCCGGACGGCGGGGCAGGACGACGATGGACAGCCCGAGAGCTGACGCACCACCTGGGTAAAGGAGCACCACGATGGCAACGCCTCTGTCCGCCGACAAACTGCTCAGGGCCCTGCGGGACGAGGGCCTGCGCGTCGTCGAGCACCGGAGCTGGCGCACGCACAACCGGAACCACAAGGGCGCGTGGGGACCCGTGTACGGGGTGATGATCCATCACACCGTGACCTCGGGCACGCAGAGCTCCGTGGACCTCTGCTACGACGGCCATTCGAGTCTGCCGGGCCCGCTGTGCCACGGCGTGATCGCCAAGGACGGCACCGTCCACATGGTCGGCCACGGCCGGGCCAACCACGCCGGCCTCGGCGACGACGACGTCCTGCGTGCGGTGATCAACGAAACGGCGCTGCCCGCCGACAACGAGGCCAACACCGACGGCAACCGCTCCTTCTACGGCTTCGAGTGCATCAACCTCGGCAACGGCAAGGATCCGTGGCCGGCCGCCCAACTGCTGGCCATCGAGAGGGCGGCGGCCGCGATCTGCCGGGCCCACGGCTGGAACCAGCGCTCGGTCATCGGCCACAAGGAGTGGCAGCCGGGGAAGATCGACCCGCGCGGGTTCACGATGGGCTCGATGCGCACCAGGGTCAGGACCCGCCTCGCCGGCAAGCCGGACGGCCCGGCCAAGCCCCCGGCGACCTATGAGCCGTTCCCCGGGGCGGCGTTCTTCCGGGCCGGCCGGCGAAGCGCCGTCATCACGGCGATGGGAAAGAGACTGGTGGCCGAGGGCTGCGGAAAGTACGAGGTCGGCCCCGGCCCGGCGTGGTCCGAGGCCGACCGCGCGTCGTACGCAGCCTGGCAGCGCAAGCTGGGCTACTCGGGGAGCGGCGCGGACGGCGTCCCGGGCCGGACCAGCTGGGACAAGCTCAAGGTGCCCAACGTCTGAGTCCGCCGTACCCGGCACCGACCGGGCGGCCCTCGGCCCTCACCGCGCCGAGGGCCGCTGCGCCCGGGCCGGCCACATCCTCGTAGGCACGTGCCGTACTGCCCGCGGTCATCCTCGGCGCACCCGCCCCACGATGCGTCTGCCGAGGCGTCCGATCGAGCGTGACGGCCGGTTCCAGGTGCGGAAGGCCTCCAGGGTGCGGCTGTTGCCCTCGCGTTCCACCGCCTCCTCCACCGCTGCCAGCCCCTCGGGGGGCAGGGCGCGCACCGCGGGGCGCAGCACCTCTTCGAGCAGGGCGGTACGCGTCCGGGTCCAGGCGGTGCCGGCGTGCGGGTGGGCGTTCCACACCGCGAAGCAGTCCGCCACGTACGCGGGGTCGTCCCGCAGCAGGGCGGCGACCCCGGCGCCCCGAGCGGCCCTGCCGTAGGCGGCGATCAGGTCCTCGTCCTCGCTGTGGACGAAGGCGTAGAGCTCCGCCTCGGGCCGGCCGGCCGTGAGCAGCCGCTCCGACAGGGCGCCGTGAGCGTGTTCCAGTACCAGGGGCTCCACGGGTTCGGCACGGGCGCGCAGCTCGCGGGCACGGTCCGCCCAGCCGGGTTCCGCCGCCCCCGCGTTCATCCCGCGGGCGAAGTCCAGCAGCATCAGGCACGCACGCACCCGGGCGGTGAGCTCCTGCGGGAAGCCGCGCAGGAGGTCGTGGGCGAGCTCGGGAGCGTCCTCGTCGCCGTAGGGGGCGGCGAGCGCGGCGTCGACCAGGTGCGCCCAGGTACCGGCCGCCCGGTGGGCGTCCGACGTGGTCTCGGTGAGCAGTGACCGGGCCTCGCCCGCGGTCGGCGTCTCCTCGCCCCAGACCAGCCCGACCGCTGTCCGCAGCACCAGCGGCTCGGCGAAGGGGGACATACCTGCCGCGCGCAGCACCGTGTGCAGGGTGCCCACCCGGTCCGTGCCGCGCGTCTTCGCCCCCGGCGCCTCGGCGCACATCCGCAGATGCGGCAGCGCCTGCGTCCCGGTGAACGGCAGCGCGACCCGGACCAGCAGCCGCTCGGCGCCCGCGGGGTCGTCCGGGGCGAGCCCGTCCAGCTCGCCCAGCAGCGCGGTACGCACGTCGAACTGTTCGTCCAGCAGATCCAGCAGCGCGGGGCACGCGCCCGTCTCCGGGTCGTCGAGCAGTGTGCGGGCCAGCCGGTGCACGACGTCGGGCAGCAGCTCCTCGCGGTCCACGCCGAGCAGCCGCACGATCCGCAGCAACTGCACGGTCCGCGCGACACTCCGGGGGACCCCGGGCGCCAGTTCGGCCAGCAGGTCGTCGCCGAGCTCCTCGACGAGTCCGGTGAGGGCACGCTCCCCGGCGGGCTCCTCGAACGCCGACCGCGCGGGCGGCTCCAGCCCGACGTCGCCGCCCCGTACCGCCTCCCTCACCAGCAGCGCGGCCAGCGGCGCGGTGACGGCGGCGGGGCAGCGCCCGTCGAGCGCCGTCAGCAGACGCAGCGCGGCGGCGCACTCCGCCGCCGTGCGGTCGTCGGCGGGCGAGGTCAGTGCGTCGGTCAGCTGACGGGTGCGCTTCTCGTCCAGGGCGTACGGCCGCACGGCCGCCCAATCGGCCGCCGCGGCACGCTCGTTCGACCCGAGCGCGATGCCCGCGCCGAGTGCCGTCACCGCGAGCGGACCGGCAGCGAACGGCTCGCCCGGCAGCTCCGCCGCCTCCCGGAACAGCTCGGGGGCCCGGCTGCGCCAGATCCGGGCGGCGGTCCCCGCCCACGCGTCGTCCACCGCTCCCGCGGGACGCGGGCCGGACCCGGCGTGCACGCGGAAGCGGGGGTCGCGGGCGTCGGGAGCGTCCTCGGGCAGGACACCGATGACCTGGTGCGTCGTGTGTCCGGGCCGGCGCGTGTACGTGGTGAAGGTCAGCCGTTCCGCGTGCTCCCTGGGCAGCACGGCCGTGGCCAGCGCGACCCACCGGGCCACGTCGGCGCTCTGCCGCTCCACGAGCACGACCGGCGGCGCGGACGGGTCCTCGCTCACCCGGCGCAGATCGCTGAGCACGGCGGCGAGCCACGGGCTGCGGGACACGGCGAAGTCTCCGAGGCCCTCCCTGGTGAGCCCCCGGGAGGGGCCCTGCGCGGTGGACATCGCGGTCAGCGGGTCGTGCGGCGTGCGGTCCGGCGCCGCGGAGAGCCAGCCCGCGGCCCCCCAGGCGGCCACCGGGAGCGCCCGGCCCGGTATCGGCGTACCGGACGGGATGTGCACGGCGTGGGCGTGGAAGCCACCCGCACCCGTGGCCACCGTACGGCTCAGCAGGTGGCTGCCGTCGGTGAGCGCGGCGAAGGCGAACGCGACCGGCAGTGCCCGGAGCCGGGCGTCGCCGAGCCGGTCGGGGGTGCCCGCCGGTGCGTCGTAGGCCAGCAACGGTGCCGCCTCCGTGCGCACCGGCCCGGGTATCGCGGGGTCGACGGCGGTGAACCGGCCGGAGGGCTCCCCGTCCCCGGCCGCGACGGAGGTGTAGTGCAACTGCGGGAGGCTCATGCGTAGGCCCTCATCGTCCCTGCCACGTGCGTCCCCGTCACACGCACCGGCCACCGCTCGCCGTCCTGTCGGCGCGGCCCGGCCCAGCGGAGCGACGACCCCGGCGGGGAGCTTTCCGTAGTCGTGCGGGCGACGCTATCAAGCCCTGACGGCCTGTTGGGCCGCGCGAGGCAGGAGGAGGCCCCGGGCCGGGCGAATGACCGAAGTGCTGCTGTCCGCGGGCGCGGTGGGGTACGAGGGCACGGGTGGTGGCGGGCACGTCGTGGAACTGCCGCACGGGGCCGCGACGAACGGCTCGCTCCGACGCGCCACGCGCCACGCGCCACGCGGTCGGCGGGCCGCGCCCCGCTTTCGGTGCATCGTGCCCACGAAGTACCCGCCGGGACCGTACACGCTCCGGAACCACGTACCCGCCGGTGCCGTGCCGCTCCCGGGCGCCGCGCACCCCCGGGGACGGCGCGTCCCGGGCCCCGGCGCCTCCGGTGCCTGCCCGGCTCGCCGCGCACCCGCCGGCTCACACCGTCCGTACGTCCACGCCCAGGGCGCGCAGTGCCTCCACCTCGTCGCCGGGGGCCGCGGTGTCGGTCACGACCGCGTGCAGCGCGGACGCCGGGGTGACGAGGGCGAGGGCGGTGCGGGAGAGCTTGGCGGCGTCGGCCACGGCAATGACGCGGCGGGCGGACGCGATCGCGGCCCGCTTGACCGCCGTGTCCTCCAGGTCGTAGGCGGTGAGCCCGTCCTCGGCGGTCAGGCCGCAGCAGCCGATCACCGCGGTGTCGAAGCGCAGCGAGGCCAGGGACGCCTCGGCCAGCGGTCCGGTCAGCGCGAGCTCGCCGGGGCGCGGCCGGCCACCGGGCAGCAGCAGGGTCAACCCGGTCGCGCCGGTCAGGGCGTTGGCGGCGTGCAGGGACAGCGGCATCACGGTCAGCCGACGGTCCGCGAGCGCGTGCGCCACCTCCAGGCAGGTGGTGCCGCTGTCGACGACCACCGACTCGCCGTCCGCGATCAGTGAGGCGACCCCGGCCGCGATGCGGCGCTTGGTCTCCAGGCCCTCCCGGGCCCGCAGAGCGAACGGAGGTTCCTCACCGCGCAGCACCAGGCTCCTCGCCCCGCCCCGGTACCGCTCCAGGACGCCCTGGCCGGCCAGCGTCTCCAGATCGCGTCGGATCGTCATCTCCGAGGCGCCGGTGAGCGCGGCCAGCTCCGCGACCGTTCTGCGGCCCGTCTCCAGGACCGCGTGCGTGATCTGCTTCAGTCGGTCTGCGCTCGCCATGACGCGAAGTGAACACCAGAAGTGTGCGGAAAACCAAGTTCCGCTCATAAAATCTGTTTGTTAGGTTGGCGCGCATGGAAAGATCTCTGCGGGTCGGCCGCCTGGCCACCTTCGTCTACTTCACCCTCTGCGGCTTCATCCTGGGCATGTGGATCGTCCACATCCCCACCATCGAGCAGCGGGTGGGGATCAGCCACGCCGTCCTCGGCTGGCTCCTCCTGCTCCTGGGCGGCGGGGCCTTCGCGGGGATGCAGCTGATCGGTCCGCTCAGTGACCGGTTCGGTGCCCGCAAGGTCGTTCCCGTCAGCGCCGTGCTGTCCTGTGCGGCCCTCGTCCTGCCGGGCCTGGCCACCAGTCCCTGGACGCTGGGAGCCGCGCTCTTCGTCCTGGGCTGCACGACCGGATGCCTGGACGTGGCGATGAACGCCCACGCGGTGCAGGTCGAGCGGGGCTACGGCCGGCCCGTGATGTCCGCGTTCCACGCCATGTTCTCGATCGGCGGCGTCTTCGCCGCGCTGGTCGGAGCCTTCACCCTCGGCCGAGAGTGGAGCCCGGCCGTCACGCTCGGCGCCATGGCCGCGCTCAGCCTCGTCGTCACGCTGGCCGCCGTGCCGGCGCTGATGCCCCCGGAAGCCGCCCCGGTGGGCGCGGATGCCGGTGCCGGTGAGAAGTCCGCCCGGCGTCCCGTACCCCGCCGCATCTGGATCATGGCGGCGCTGGCCCTCATGTTGATGCTCTCCGAGGGCGTGGCAGGGGACTGGAGCGCCCTGCACCTCAAGGACGTACTCGACGCGTCCCCGTCGACCGCGGCCTTCGCGTACGGCGCCTTCGCCACCGCCATGACCATCGGCCGCCTACTCGCCGACCCGGTCGCCGCGCGCTTCGGCCCGGTCGCGATCCTTCGCTACGGCTCCGGAGCGGCTGCCGCAGGACTCGTCCTGGCCGCGCTCTCGCCCACGATCCCGGTCGCGCTGATCGGCTGGACCGTCTTCGGCATCGGCCTGTCCGGCACCATCCCGCAACTCTTCAGTGCGGCGGGCCACATCGATCCGGCCGCCGCCGGAACGAACGTCTCACGCGTGGCGGGCCTCGGCTACATCGGCATCCTGGCGGGCCCCGCGGTGATCGGCCCCATGACGCACTTCATGCCGCTGAACCTCACCTTCTTCCTGCCGGTGGCGTTCTGCGTCATCGCCTGCCTGACCGCCCCGATCCTCACGTCCGGTGAGACGAGGGCGCCCGGGGCCACCAGCAAGGAGCCCGCACCCCAGGAGGCCTGAACCCCGCGCACATCGTGACCCGAAGTCCGTTGACGGCGTCACGGTGCATTGGCGAAGCTGCCGGTCCGGAACGAGTGGGGCGGGGACATGGAGCGGCAGCAGTACGAACAGCGGTGCTCGGAGCTGTACGAGGTGGGTGGCTACGCCGAAGTCAGGGAGGCGGCCCGGGCCGGGCTCGGCGAGCTGGGTCCGGATCCGGTCCTCCTCTGCTGGCTGGGACAGGCGCACGCCGCCGAGGACGACGACGACCACGACGCCGAGGCCGAGGCGGCGTACCGCGAGGGGCTCGCGCTCGCGCAGGACGATCTGGGGCTCCTGGTGTCGTACCTGGAGCTGTGCCTGCGGTCCGACTCCTTCACCTACCCGGGGCGCGCGGCCCGCGGAGCGGCCCTGCGGACGCGGCTCGAAGAGCTGGCGCCGCCCGGGTCGGCCGAGCGGGCACGCGTGGACGCCGTGACGGGGTGGGCCGGCCGAGGGTACTGGGACGACTTCAAGGACTCCGCCGCGCAGGCCCGTTCGCGGCGTGAGGGAGCGGCCGAACAGAGCATGCAGGTCACCGACGCGCTGCGGCGTGCCGCTCGCGGCGAGTCCGGGGGCGAACCCGGGGAGGACCTGCGTGCCGCCGAACTGGCCGCGGCGGTCGAGCTCCTGCAGGGGCGCCGCAACGCCCTGCTGCGCCTGCTCCTCGCCCACCGGGCCGCGGCGTACGCGCTGACCGTCGGCCTCTGCCTGGGCGTCAACCAGGCGCTGGTGTCGAGCGGAACCCTGCGGTTCAGCCTGTGGGGCTGGCTGCTCGGGATCCCCATGGCGGCCGCGGAAGCCAAGCTCCGCAGGGCCCGGCGACTGGGACGGGAACGGGTCGTCGCCCGCATCCGGGACCGTCATGAGCGGGCGGACGCCGCCGCGTGACGGCGGACGGGGCCGCAGCGCCGGCCCCGTCCGCGGGGTACGGGCGGTGCGACACGGCCCGCCCGTACCCCGGACACCAGCCCGGCCGGGATGCGGGAGCCGCGCCTTCGCGCCTGCCCCGCATCCCGGCCGGTCCCGGTCCGTCGTGTGCGTCAGTGCCCGGCGTCCACCGGTGCGGCGCCGCGCCGCAGGCCGAATCCGGCCAGCAGGGCGCCGACGACGCACAGGACCGCGGTGACGATCACCGCGCTGTGCACTCCGTTCATGAACGCGTTGCCGCTGCCCTCGATGACGGCGGCCCTCAGCTGGGCCGGCATGTCGCCGGAGACCGGCGACACGCCCATCGCCACCGCGTCCTTGGCCTCCGCGAGGCCCGCCGCGGCCGGTGCCGGTACTCCGGCCGCGGTCAGTTCGCCGGTGAGGGTGGAGCCCACCTTGCCGCTGATCAGGGAGATCAGCACGGACGTGCCGAGCGCACCGCCGATCTGCAGGGCGGTGGCCTGCAGGCCACCGGCGACACCGCCGTCCTTCTTCGGCGCGTTGCCGACGATCGCGTCGGAGGACGCGGACATCACCATGCCGACCCCCAGGCCGATCGCGAGGAACGGCGGCCAGAGGGCGGCGTACGAGGACTCCGCGTCCCAGGTCAGCATCCAGAGGGAGGCCGCGGCCTGGAGCACCATGCCGAGCGGCATGGTCAGACGCGGGCCGAAGCGCTGGGTCAGAGCGGCGCCGAGCGGGGACGCGACGACGGTCGCCAGGCTCAGCGGCAGCGTGCGGACACCGGCCTCGACGGGGGTGAAGCCGCGCACGTTCTGCAGGTACAGCATCAGGAAGAAGATGACGCCGAGCAGGACGAAGAAGTTGATCGCGGTGACGAGCGTGCCGATCGTCAGGGACGGGTTGCGGAACAGCCGCATCGGCAGCAGCGGGTGCTGGACCCGGGTCTCGTACCAGCAGAACACCGCCAGGACGACCAGACCCGCGCCGAGCGAACCCAGGGTCCCGGCGGAGGTCCAGCCCCAGGTCTCGCCCTTGACCACGCCGAAGACGAGCGCCACCAGTCCGGCGGCGAGCAGGATCACGCCGGGGACGTCGAAGCGGTGATCGCCCGTGGAGTCCTGGCTCCTCGGCAGGACGAGGGCGCTGAAGACGAGGGCGGCCACGCCGATCGGCGCGTTGATCAGGAAGACGGACTCCCAGTTGACGTGTTCGACGAGCAGCCCGCCGACGATCGGGCCGAGCGCCGTGGAGCACGACGCCACCATGGCCCACAGGCCCACCGCCATGCCGAACTTCCGCGGCGGGAAGACCGCGCGCAGCAGACCGAGGGTGTTCGGGATGAGCAGCGCCCCGAAGAGGCCCTGCAGCGCGCGGAAGGTGATGACGCCCTCGATCGACCCCGACAGGGCGATCGCGACCGACGCCACGGTGAATCCGGCGGTGCCGATCATGTAGAACGTGCGCCGTCCGACACGGTCGCCGAGCTTGCCGCCCAGGATCAGGAAGGCGGCCATCGCGATCAGGTACGCGTTGGTGACCCACTGGAGGTCGGCGGTGGACGCGTTCAGCCTGCGGCCGATCTCCGGGTTGGCGATCGAGACCACGGAACCGTCGAGGTTGACCATGAAGAGGCCGATGGCGACGGCGATCAGCGTCAGCCAGGGATTGGCGCGTCTGCCCTTCGGGGCGTCCGGGGGAGCGCCTGCGGGCAGGGGGGACTTGTCCACGGTCGTGGAGGACATGGGAACGCCTTGTCTGTGTACGTACTTCGGGGTGCGGAGGAGGCGCGTCGCGTCAGCACGCGTGAGCGCCCGGCCGCGGTGACGAGAGACCGGCAGCGGTCAGGGTCCGGGGTCCTCGTGAGGACCCCGGACCCTGACCGGGCGGCGAGCGGGTGTCAGCCGGCGGAGGTGCGGAGACGCCCGCTCAGTGACGTCAGCGCACCCAGCGCCGCACCGAGGGCGTCGAGATCGCCGTCGGTGAGGGTGCGGAGCGCGCGCGCCATGTGCCCCTCCTTGAGCAGCCGCGCCTCGGCGAGCCGCTCCCGGGCCGTGGCCGTGGGATACAGATGGGCGACCCGCTTGTCGGCCGCGTCCTGCCTGCGCTCCAGCAGTCCCAGTTCGGTGAGCTGGGAGACGAGGGCGCTGACGTTGTTCGGCTTCATCAGCAGTGCCTCGGCGGACTCCCGGACGGTGATCCCCTCACGCTCCTCGACGAGGAACAACAGGGCGAGCTGGCCCTCCGGAAGCCGCGGGTGCGGGAACTCGCGGCCGACGTGCCGCTCGAGGCTCCGCTGCAGCGCGGGCAGGACGGCCACGAGCGCGGAGGCCACGCGGTCGACGTCCTGGGAGGGCGCGCTGGAATCGGGCATGCCCGCAGCATAGGTACCCCGAGATACCTATGTCAACGTACCTAAATGTTCTGCCGGGCCGTGACGGACCGTGTTCCCGTTCCGTGTCCCCGGCGCGGCACCGATCCGCCCGCACGGGCGTGCCGCCGACGAGGTCGGGCGGCTGAGGCGCCCTTTCGCCGTGGTGGTATATCTGCAGTCGAGAGACCCGGCGCACGTGAAGGCGGTCGAGAGAAGGACCATGGACAAGCCCACGCACTTGATCGAATTCGAGACCATGCTGCTCGGGCGGCACCTCCAGCTGAGCGCACCCCGGCTGAGGCGGAACAACCAGTCCCTGGACCGCAGCGCGTACACCCTGCTCAGCCGTATCCGGATGGAGGGCCCGATGTCCATCGGGCAGCTCAGCGAGGCCTTCGGGCTGGACGCCTCCACCCTGAACCGGCAGACCGCCGCCATGCTGCGCGCCGGGCTCGTCGAGCGCATCCCGGACCCCGAGGGCGGGATCGCCCGCAAGTTCCGCATCACCGAGGAGGGCGGGCGCGGCCTCGATGCCGAGCGGTCCGCGAACATCAGCGGTCTGGAGAAGGTCATGGCCGCGTGGGAGCCGGAGGAGGTCGCCGCGTTCGCCGCGTACCTCAAGCGCCTCAACACCGACATCGAGAACCTCGACGGGCGCCCCTGGCCCCGCCCCTGACCGACCGCCCCGCCCGCGCCTCCGCCGGGACGCCCGGTGCGCGCGGGAGCCATGGGTGTACCCGCCCCCGGGGCGTACGCCGCGGCCGGCCCGACCGCCCCGCCGCCGGGTCGGCCGGTAGCCGTGGGCCGAGACCTGAGGAAGATCCGGGCCACGGCCTGAAGAAGATCTACGGCTGCGCTTAAGAAATCCTCGATGGACCTGAGGGGCCGGGGTGCGGCACAGTCTCCATGACGGCGGAGAGCACCGGCGGGCCGTGCGCGGAGCCGATCCGGGCGCCCCGTCCCGTCCGCCGAACCCCATCGACCCCGGGCCGCAGGCCGCCTTCGGCATGCCCCGGCCCGGGGCGTTCACCAGGTACCAGGTACAGGGAGCCGCAGCCGTGAAGGCACTCGTGAAGCAGAAGGCCGAGCCGGGGCTCTGGCTGATGGACGTGCCGGAGCCGGAGATCGGCCCCGCGGACGTCCTGATCAAGGTCCTGCGCACCGGAATCTGCGGCACCGACCTCCACATCCGCGACTACGACGGCTGGGCGCAGCAGGCCGTGCGCACCCCCCTCGTCCTCGGCCACGAGTTCGTCGGCGAGGTCGCGGACCTCGGCTCCGACGTCGTCGACATCAAGGTCGGCGACCTGGTCAGCGGCGAGGGCCACCTGGTCTGCGGGAAGTGCCGCAACTGCCTCGCCGGACGGCGTCACCTCTGCCGCTCCACCCTCGGACTCGGCGTCGGCCGGGACGGGGCGTTCGCCGAGTACCTGGCACTGCCCGCGTCCAACGTGTGGGTGCACCGGGACAAGGTCGACCTCGACGTCGCCGCGATCTTCGACCCGTTCGGCAACGCCGTGCACACCGCCCTGTCGTTCCCGCTGGTCGGCGAGGACGTACTGATCACCGGCGCCGGGCCCATCGGCATCATGGCCGCCGCCGTCGCCCGCCACGCAGGCGCCCGCAGCGTCGTCATCACGGACGTCAGCGAGGCCCGCCTGGAACTGGCAAGGAAGGTCGGCGTCAGCCTCGCCCTCGACGTCGGCAAGGAGACCATCGCCGACGGCCAGCGCCACCTCGGCCTGCGGGAGGGCTTCGACATCGGCCTGGAGATGTCCGGCCGCCCCGAGGCGATGCAGGACATGATCGCGAACATGACGCACGGCGGCCGGATCGCGATGCTGGGGCTCCCGGCCGGACAGTTCCCCGTCGACTGGTCCCGCGTCGTGACGTCGATGCTCACCATCAAGGGCATCTACGGCCGTGAGATGTACGAGACTTGGTACGCCATGTCCGTGCTGCTGGAGGGCGGACTCGACCTCGCCCCCGTGATCACCGGACGGTACGGATACCGGGACTTCGAAGCCGCGTTCGACGACGCGGCGAGCGGTCTCGGCGGCAAGGTCCTGCTCGACTGGTCCGCCTGATCCGCACCCCGCCCGCCTCGTAGCCCCCGGCCCGTACCCACCTGGGAGACATCCTTCATGTTCGACTCCGTACGCGACGACCTGCGCACCACCCTCGACGAGATCCGGGACGCCGGACTCCAGAAGCCGGAGCGGGTGATCGGCACCCCGCAGTCCGCCACCGTCGGCGTCACCTCAGGGGGCCGCGCGGGCGAGGTCCTCAACTTCTGCGCCAACAACTACCTGGGCCTCGCCGACCACCCCGAGGTCGTCGCCGCCGCCCACGAGGCACTGGACCGCTGGGGCTACGGCCTGGCGTCCGTCCGCTTCATCTGCGGCACCCAGGAGGTCCACAAGGAGCTGGAACAGCGGCTCTCCGCGTTCCTGGGCCAGGAGGACACGATCCTCTACTCCTCCTGCTTCGACGCCAACGGCGGTGTCTTCGAGACCCTCCTGGGCCCCGAGGACGCGGTCATCTCCGACGCCCTCAACCACGCCTCCATCATCGACGGCATCCGCCTCTCCAAGGCGAAGCGCCACCGCTACGCCAACCGCGACATGGCCGACCTGGAGCGGCAGCTCAAGGAGGCGTCCGGGGCGCGGCGGAGGCTCGTCGTCACCGACGGCGTCTTCTCCATGGACGGATACGTCGCCCCGCTGGCCGAGATCTGCGACCTGGCCGACCGCTACGACGCCATGGTCATGGTCGACGACTCGCACGCCGTCGGCTTCGTCGGCCCCGGCGGCCGGGGCACCCCCGAGCTGCACGGAGTCATGGACCGCGTCGACATCATCACGGGCACGCTGGGCAAGGCACTGGGCGGCGCGTCGGGCGGCTACGTCGCGGCGCGCGCCGAGATCGTTGCGCTGCTGCGCCAGCGCTCCCGTCCGTACCTGTTCTCCAACTCGCTCGCCCCGGTCATCGCCGCCGCCTCCCTCAAGGTCATCGACCTGCTGGAGTCCGCCGGCGACCTGCGCGAGCAGCTCGACGCCAACACCGCGCTCTTCCGCTCCCGGATGACCGAGGAGGGCTTCGACATCCTGCCCGGCGACCACGCCATCGCCCCCGTCATGATCGGGGACGCGGCGAAGGCGTCCCGGATGGCGGAGCTGCTCCTCGAGCGCGGTGTGTACGTGATCGGATTCTCCTACCCGGTCGTCCCGCAGGGTGCCGCGCGCATCCGGGTCCAGCTCTCCGCCGCGCACTCCACCGAGGACGTCCACCGTGCCGTGGACGCGTTCATCGGCGCACGGGCCGCACTGGAGGCGTAGCACCCTCCCGCGACCTGGGACAATGGGCGCATGATCGATGCACGGCGGCTGCGCATCCTCCGTGCGGTGGCGGACCACCGCACGGTGACCGCCGCAGCCGCCGCGCTGTACCTCACCCCCTCCGCGGTCTCCCAGCAGCTCGCCGCCCTGGAGCAGGAGACCGGTCACCGGCTCGTCGAACGCGGTGCGCGGGGGGCCAGGCTCACCGCCGCCGGGGAGATCCTGCTGACCCACGCCAACGCGGTGCTGGCCCAGCTGGAGCGGGCCGAGGCGGAGCTCGCCGACTACGGCGCGGGAGTCGCGGGGACGGTCACGGTCGCCGCGTTCGCCACCGGCATCGGCCTCGTCCTCGCTCCCGCCATCGCGGAGCTGACCCGTACCGCCCCCGGCATCCGGGTCCGGGTGCAGGACGCCGAGGGCGACGCCAGCGTGCCGATGGTGCTGGACCGGCAGGTCGACGTGGCGGTCGCCGTCGAATACCGCGGCGCTCCCGGCGACGACGACCGACGGCTGACCCGGGTGCCGCTGTACTCCGAGCCCTTCGACGCGGTGCTGCCGGTCGGCCACCGCCTCGCCGGGCAGGAGCACATCGCCCTGGCCCACCTCGCCGAGGACGGGTGGATCGGTCCCTACCCCGGCAACCCCTGCCACGACGTGGTGGTCCTGGCCTGCGAGTACGCGGGATTCGCGCCCCGTCTGGAGCACTCGTCGGACGACTTCCACGCGGTGGTCGCGCTGGCCGGCGCGGGCGCCGGGGTGGCGCTCGTGCCACGTTCGGCACTGCGTGGCACGGAGCTCGGCGGTGTCGTCGTCCGGCCGGTGGAGGGCAGTGCCCCCACCCGCCGGGTCTTCGCCGCGGTGCGGCACGGGGCCGAAGGGCATCCGCTGATCAAGCCGGTGCTGGACGCGTTGGGGGCGGCGGCCGCGCCCGCGTAGGGCGCGGCGCGGCCCTCATCGGCGGGCGGCCGGAAGCAGGGTCCCCGCCGCGGCCGCCACCGTCACGGCCAGGGCCAGCGCCCCGTACTGCGCGGGCGCCATGTACGGGGCCGCACCGGCCAGTCCCACCGAGAACGCCGTGAGCGGCACCGCGGCGACCAGCGTGCCGATCGCCAGGCCGGCGACCGCCACCAGCCCGGTCTCCAGGACCAGCATCCGGGTCAGCTGGCCCCTCCCCGCGCCGACCAGCCGCAGCAGCCGCAACTCGCTCCGCCTGCCCGCCGAGATGAGGGCGAGGGTGCTGACCACCGCCAGGAGCGCGAAGCCGCCGATGACCCCGACCCCGACGACGATCAGCGCGTCGTCCCGCGCGGAGACCGGCGGGGCGATCCGCACGTCGTCCGCCGTCGCCCGGCGGACCGTCGCACCGCCGTACGGGGCGAGCGCGTCCCGTACGGCGGCAGCCGCCCTGCCGTCACCCGCGCCGGATTCCGTGCTGATCAGGACCGCCTGGTCGCGTGGGGCCGACACATGGTCCGTGAGCGCTGCCTGGGGAAGCATGAACTCACCGATTCCCAGGGCTCGTTCGTAGACCGCGACCACCCGCAGGCCGACAGCCGTGCCGTCCCCGAGCCACAGCTTCACGGTGCCGCCGACGCCCGTGTCCAGGGCGTCGGCCCGGTCCGCACCGACCGCCACCGTGTCCGTGCCCGTCAGGTCCCCGAGGTCGCCCGAGGTGACCCGCGGATCCAGGGTGCCCCGGAGCTGATCCGCCGTCACCCCCAGGACGGGGAGCCGGTCCAGTACGGGTTCGCCCGCCTCGCGGCGGGACAGCACCACGGACGACCGCAGCACACCGGTGGCCTCCGCGACACCGGGCGCCCGGCGCACCGCCTCCGCGGCCCCGGCCGGGAGCCCGCCGGGCGGGCCCGTCACCACCAGCTCCGCACGCAGTGCCGCGGCGGCCTCCCGGTCGGAGGCCCGCTCCATCGTCGACGACGCCGCCAGCTGCACACAGACGAACGCGACCACCAGCACGACCGGGGTGAGCGCCGCGCCCAGCCTGCGGGTGTGCGCGGCGGAGGACCTGGCCGCCAGGAACCCGGGGGCCCCGCCCGCCCGGCGTACCGGCCGGCCCAGCACACGGACCGCCACCCGGGCGATCCCCGGGCCCAGCAGCGCCACCGCGATGATCAGCGAGGTCGCGGAGCCCGACGCGGCCAGCGCCGCCGCCTGGCCGCCCTGCGTCGTGGCCAGACCTGCCGAACCGACCCCCGCCAGCGCCAGGAGCAGCCCGGTGACCGTACGCAGGCGGCCCGGATCGCTCGGCTCGGGCGCACCGGCGGCGTCCAGCGCGGCGGACGGCCGCATCCGGGTGATGCCCCGGGCGGCCAGCGCGGCAACGGGCCGCGCGGCCAGGGCGACGACCAGCGCTCCGGCGGCGCCCCCCGCGCACGGGAGCCAGACCGGCACGGGCAGCGGCAGCGGATCCGTGGCCAGCAGGGACCGGACCGCGAGCCCGAGCGGCACCGCCGCGACCCCTCCCACGAGCGCGGCGGCCCCGGCCACCCGGCCCGCCTCCCTGCCGATCGCCGACCGCAGCTGACGCGGGGACGCCCCCACGGCGCGCAGCAGCGCCAGCTCGCCCGAGCGTTGGTGGACGGCCTGGGAGAGGGTGGAGGCGATCACCAGGAGGGCCACCATCACGACGGTTCCCGCGAGGGAGGCCAGCAGCGCCAGGAGATCGTCCCGACTGCCCGGCGCGTCCACCCGCTCGCCCTCGCCGCGCTCCGCACCGGTCAGGACCCGCACCTCGCCGCCCGTGTCCGCCACGGCGGCGCGCAGCGACTCCCGCAGGGCCTCCGGGGCGACACCCGGCCCGGCGACGATCCCGATGGCGTCGACCGTGCCGGGGTGCCCGGCCAGCTCGGTCAGACGCGCCTCCGTGAAGAAGACGGCGGGGGAGCCCGGGTTCCGGCCGGTCCCGGCGAGTCCGCTGACGGTGTACTGCCGTGCCGGCCCGTCGGCCCGGAGCATCACGGTGGAGCCCGGCACCGTACCGGCCGGTGCCAGAGCCCTGTCCAGGACCACCTCGTCCGGGGTCCTCGGCGCCCGGCCGTCGGACAGCCGGTACGGAGTCAGCTCGGCGGAGGGCCACGAACGGCCCGTCGCCGGGGCCCCGTCGGCCAGGGCCACCGGCACCGCGTCGTCGGCGACGGCGCGCGCGACCCCGTCGGCCGCCGCCGCCCTCGCCACCAGTGCGCGGTCCAGACGGACCCGCTCGGGCAGATACGCCGTCACGGTCCGCGGCTCGTCGCCCCACGGCTTCGCGGTGTACCAGACCTTCTGGCCGGCCGCGACCACCGCGTCGGCGCCCGCGTACCGCTCCACCGGCGGCTGTGCGAGCAGCAGCGAACCGATGGCCGTCGCGAACGCGCCGAGCAGGGCCGCCGCGGCTGCCACGGCGGTGAACACCGCGGCCCAGGAGCGGCGATGGGCGGTCAGCGAGCGCCGGGCGAGGAACGCCGACGCCCGCCGGGAACCCGCCCGCGCGACCGCCACACGCGCCCGCCCCGTGCGCACGTCGGTGCGCGTGTCCGTGCTCATCGCAGCCGTCCGCCGTCCATCGTCAGCACGGTGTCGGCCCAGCTCGCCGCCACCGGGTCGTGGGTCACCATCACCACCGTGCGGCCGTCGACGCGCACCGCGTCCCGCAGCAGCGCCATCACCAGGGCCGCCGACTCCGGGTCCAGGGACGCCGTCGGCTCGTCCGCGAAGATCACGTCGGGCTCCGTCACCAGGGCCCGTGCCACCGCCACCCGTTGCTGCTGGCCGCCCGACAGCGTCGAGGGGCCGTCCTTCCCGCGCCCCGCGAGCCCCACCCGCGTCAGCAGCTCCCGCCCACGGGCGAGCACCCCGGCCCCTGCCGGGTCCGCTCCCGCCAGGACCAGGGGGAGGACGACGTTCTCCTCGATGCTCAGGGAGGGCACCAGGTTCAGGGCGTGGGACTGGAAGACGAAGCCGACCCGGTCCCGGCGCAACCGGGTCAGTGCCGCCTCGGACAGCGGACCGAGATCCGTCCCCCCGATCCGCACCGTCCCGGACGTGGGCCGGTCCAGGCCCGCCGCGCACTGCAGGAAGGTGCTCTTGCCCGACCCGGACGGGCCCACCACCGCGGTGAAACTCCCCGCGGGGACGGCGCAGCTGACCGTGTCCAGCGCGGTCGTCCCCCGGCCGCCGCCCCGCCGCCCGTAGTGCCGGCTGACCGACTCCAGACTCAGCGCGGCCGATCGCACCTCCGTGACCGTGTTCACGTCTGCTCCACCGTTCCTCTCGTTGCACATGCCCTTTGACCTGCATAAACGCTAGTCATCGCGAGGAGTTGGGGCGAGGGTGCGCACTCCCTGACCCGGGGTGGAGCAGACTCCACCCCGGCCGGGGGGAGGGCACCCCTCCGTACGGGGGTGAGCCCCCCGTACGGTGGGCTGCCATGACCTCCACTCCCTCCCCGCTGACGGTGGCCGTCCGGCGTTCGTGGGACGCGTCGCGCTACCTCCTCATCGGTATCCCGGTGGCGCTGACCGCCTGTGTGGGCGTGTTCCTCGTCCTCGCGGTGCTGCTGTCCGCCGTCGTGGTCATCGGGCTCCCCGCACTCCCCGAGGCGGCCAAAGTCCTTCGCAGGTTTGCGGAGTCCGAGCGCCGCAGGGCCGCCGCACGGCTGGGCGTCCCCTTCCGGCCGACGCCGTACCTGCCGCTGGACGCGGAGGAGCTCTCCGACCGGGTGCGCCGCGCCCTCACCGACCCGGCGACCCTGCGGGACGTGTTCCGGCTGCCGTTCCAGGCCCTCGCCGGCAACGCCCTCGGGTACCTCACGATGCTGCTGTGGCCGGTCGGCCTGCTCGTCGACGGTGCCGCGCTGACCGTCGTCCACCTGCTGGACCGGCGTACGAGCGACGAGTACGGCACCCCGGTGCCCGTGCGCCGGGGGTGGGTACTGCGCTGGCACCCGGTCCTCGCCGACCTCTCGGCGAGCTGGACGAGGGACGTCCTCACCTCCCCGGTGTCCGCCGTCCTGGACGAGCGCATCGCCCAGCTGACGGAGAGCCGGGCCGGGGCGGTGGAGGCCCACGGCGCCGAACTGCGCCGCATCGAAAGGGATCTGCACGACGGGGCGCAGGCCAGGATCGTCGCCCTCTCGATGCGCATAGGGCTGGCCAAGCAGCTCCTCGACCGCGACCCGGCGGCGGCACGCGTCCGGCTCGACGAGGCGCAGGACGGTGCGGAGGCGGCCCTGGCGGAACTGCGGCACGTGGTGCGCGGCATCCATCCGCCGGTGCTGACGGACCGTGGACTCGGCGGGGCGGTCCGGGCGCTGGCCGCCGGTGTGGCCGTGCCCGCCGAGGTGGTGCTGCACGGGATCGACGACGGGCGGCGGCTCCCGGCCGCGATCGAGGCCGCCGCCTACTTCGTCGTCGCCGAGGCCCTGACCAACATCAGCAAGCACAGCGGGGCGACGGCGGCGACCGTCCGGATCGCCAGGGGCCCCGGCACGCTCCGCGTACGCATCGGCGACGATGGGCGCGGCGGCGCGGACGAACGCGCCGGCAGCGGGCTGGTCGGGATCAGGCGGCGGGTCGCCGCCCTGGACGGCACCACCCGGATCAGCAGCCCCGCCGGGGGGCCGACGGACATCGAAGTGGAGCTGCCGTGCGGATCGTGATCGCCGAGGACAACGCGTTGCTGAGAGAGGGCATCATCCTCCTCCTCACCGGCTCGGGGCACGAGGTGGTCGCCGACGCGGCCACCGGTCCGGAGATCCTGCCCGCGCTGCTGGAGCACCGCCCCGACGTGGCCGTGCTCGACGTACGCCTCCCGCCGACCTTCCGCGACGAGGGCCTGCGCGCCGCGCTCGCGGCCCGGGCCGAGCTGCCCGGTCTGCCGATCCTCGTCCTGTCCCAGTACGTCGAGGAGACGTACGCCGCCGAGCTGCTGGCCCGGGGCGCGCAGGGCATCGGCTATCTGCTCAAGGACCGGGTGGGGCGCGTCGAGCAGTTCCTGGAGGCCCTGGACAGGGTGGCCGCCGGCGGCACGGCCCTGGACCCCGAGGTGGTGTCGCAACTGCTGACCCGCAAGGCGTCCGCACGGCCGCTGCAGAGCCTCACCGCACGGGAGCGGCAGGTCCTGGAGCACATGGCGCAGGGCAAGGCCAACAGCACCATCGCGGCCGAACTGGTCGTGACGGAACGAGCGGTGAGCAAGCACATCGGTTCGATCTTCGCCAAGCTCGGACTGGAGCCCGACGACGGCACGGTGCACCGGCGCGTGCTCGCGGTGCTGGCCTACCTGGAGGGCAGGGGCGAGGACCGGGGCCATCGGTGACGGCCGGCGCTCCGGGGCGCCGGGGTCCGTCCCCCGGGCCCGGCCGGCCGCTCGACGGCCGACGTGGGCGGCCGCGTCGTGACGGCGGGCTCCCCGCACGCGGCGGTCGGGGTGAGGACCGGACGTCCCCGTGCCTGCTCGTCGGCGGCTGCGGCGACGGGCTCGCCTCCCCCGTCCGCGAGGTGGCTCACGCGGGCTGCAGGAGGTCCCACCGGTTGCCGTACAGATCCTCGAAGACCGCGACCGAGCCGTACGCCTCGTGCCGCGGCTCCTCCAGGAAGCGCACCCCCGCGGCCCGCATCCGCTCGTGGTCGCCCGCGAAGTCCTCCGTGTGCAGGAAGAACCCGACCCGGCCGCCCGTCTGCGCCCCGACGCTCTCCAGCTGAGCGGCGTCCTTGGCGCGGGCCAGCAGGAGCCCCGTGCCCTGCGTGCCGCGGGGACGCACCACCACCCAGCGCGAGCCGTCACCGCGGTCGGTGTCCTCCACCAACTCGAAGCCGAGGGCGTCCGTGTAGTAGGTGAGGGCCTCGTCGTAGTCGCGGACGACCAGGGTGACCAGGGCGATGTGGGACATGGCGATCCTTCGGGACAGGGGGCGGCTGCGCGCACCCGGGACGTTATACGTAACACTTCTCGGCGCCACACTAACGCCGTCCGGCCCGCGCCGGGGACAATGCCCAGCATGGACACGACCGACCTCACCGAGCTGACGGCCCGCGCGCGCCGCCTCGCCGTCCCCGGCGCCCGCCGCGTCCTGGGCATCGCGGGAGCGCCCGGAGCCGGGAAGTCCACTCTGGCCGCCCGGCTGGTCGACTCGCTGGAAGGGCGCGCGGTCCTCGTGCCGATGGACGGCTTCCACCTGGCAGGGGCCGAGCTGGAGCGCCTCGGCCTGGCCGGCCGCAAGGGCGCCCCCGACACCTTCGACGCCGCCGGTTTCGCGGCCCTGCTCCGGCGGCTGCGGCACCCCGAGGGGGCCGGCCCGGTGTACGCGCCCACCTTCGACCGTAGCCTGGAGGAACCGATCGCCGGTGCCGTACCCGTCCTGCCGGAGACCCCGCTCGTCGTGACCGAGGGCAACTACCTCCTCCTGGACGACGGGCCGTGGGCGCCGGTGCGCGGGCTGCTCGACGAGGTGTGGTTCCTCGACCCCGATCCCGGCCTGCGGGTGCGCAGGCTCGTGGAACGCCATGTGCGGTTCGGCAAGCCGCGTCCGCAGGCCGAGCGCTGGGTCGCCGCCTCCGACGAACGCAACGCCCGGCTGGTCGAGCGCGGCCGCGACCGGGCCGACCTCGTCGTACGGGTCGGCGACATGTCCTGATCCTGGTCGCGCACGCCGACCCGCACGGGCAGGATGCTGTGTGCCGCGTCGCCCCGCCAGGAGGTCCACATGTCCAGCCCCGACCAGCCCGTCCCCTTCACCGCCGACGACTACCGGGCCCGGATGGCCCGCGCGGCCGAATCGGCCGATGCCGCGGGGCTCGCGGGTGTCCTCGTGGCGCCGGGCCCCGACCTGGTGCACCTCACCGGCTACCGGCTGCCCGCGGAAACCGAACGCCTCACCCTCCTCGTCCTGCGGGCCGGGCAGGACCCCGTCCTCGTCGTCCCGGCCCTGGAGGCCCCGGACGCCGAACGCGCGACCGGAGCCCCGGCACTCACCCTGCGCGACTGGACCGACGCATCGGATCCGTACGCCCTGACCGCCGGACTCCTCGACGGCCAGGGACGGTTCGGAGTCAGCGACAACACCTGGGCGCTGCACCTCCTCGCGCTGCAGCAGCGCCTCCCCGGCACCTCCTACGCCTCGCTCACCGCCGCGCTGCCGATGCTGCGAGCCGTGAAGGACGCGGCCGAACTGGAACGGCTCACAGCGGCGGGTGCCGCCGCCGACGCCGCGTACGAGAAGATCCTCGGGGTCCGCTTCTCCGGGCGGAAGGAGACCGAGGTCGCCGCCGATCTGGCCGCCTTCCTCACGGAGTCCGGTCACTCGCAGGTCGACTTCACCGTGGTCGGGTCGGGCCCGAACGGCGCGGTCCCGCACCACGAGGCAGGCGACCGGACCATCGAGCGGGGGGACATGGTCGTCCTCGACTTCGGCGGCCTGAAGCACGGCTACGGCTCCGACACCTCCCGCACGGTCCACGTCGGCGAACCCACCGCCGAGGAGCAGCGGGTGCACGATGTCGTACGGCAGGCGCAGGAGGCGGGCTGCCGTGCGGTGCGGCCCGGGGTCGCCTGCCAGGACATCGACCGGGCGGCGCGCGCCGTCATCACCGGGTTCGGCTACGGCGAGCGCTTCATCCACCGCACCGGTCACGGCATCGGCGTCACCACCCACGAGCCGCCCTACATGATCGAGGGCGAGGAGCAGCCGCTGGTGCCCGGGATGTGCTTCTCGGTGGAGCCCGGCATCTACCTCCCCGGCCGCTTCGGTGTGCGCATCGAGGACATCGTCACGGTCACCGAGGACGGCGGGCGGCGGCTGAACACCACGTCGCGCGAGATGGCGATCGTCGAGTAGGCCGGCACCCGGCGCCCCGATGCCGGCCCCGCGGGGCCCGGTGACGTGGGCGGTGCGGGACGCCGTACGCGCAGAGGGCCGGCCTGCTCAGTCGTCCGCCAGTACCACGCACGACTCCGGTGGCAGGTGCAGCAGCCCGTCGCCGGCCGGTGCGCCGACCGGGTCCCAGGCGGCCAGCACCCGGCCCCCGCCGGTGCGGTGACGGCCGCCACCCAGCGCGATGACGACGGGTTCCCCGGACAGGTTGACCGCGATCCGCAGATCGCCCCTGCGGAAGGCCAGCCAGCGGGCCTCCTCGTCGTACGCCGTCCTGACCGAGGCCAGATCGGGGTCGGAGAGATCGGGCATGGCCCGGCGCAGCGCGATCAGTTCGCGGTACCAGGCCTGGAGGCGGGCGTGCGGCTCGCGCGCGGGTTCGCTCCAGTCGAGGCGGGAACGGTCCCGGGTGCGCGGGTCCTGCGGATCGGGGATGTCCTCCTCGGCCCAGCCGTGTGCCGCGAACTCCCGCCGTCTGCCCTCGCGTACGGCCCGGGCGAGCGCCGGGTCGGTGTGGTCGGTGAAGAACTGCCACGGGGTGCGGGCGCCCCACTCCTCGCCCATGAAGAGCATCGGGGTGAAGGGACCGGTGAGCACGAGGGCCGCCGCGCAGGCCTGGAGCCCGGGGGAGAGGCCGGCGGCGAGCCGGTCGCCCAGGGCCCGGTTGCCGATCTGGTCGTGGGTCTGGGCGTACCCGACGAAGCGGTGGGCGGGGGTGCGGGCGACGTCGACGGGACGGCCGTGCGTCCGGCCCCGGAAGCCGGAGTACGTCCCGTCGTGGAAGAACGCGCCGGTCAGGGTCTTGGCCAGGGCGGCCAGCGGGGCGACGGCGAAGTCGGCGTAGTAGCCCCGGGACTCGCCGGTCAGGGCGGTGTGCAGGCAGTGGTGGAAGTCGTCGTTCCACTGGGCGTGGAGTCCGAGACCGCCCTCCTCGCGCGGGGTGGTGGTGCGCGGATCGCACAGGTCGGACTCGGCGATCAGGGGGAGCGGGCGGCCGAGCTCCGCGGCGAGGGCGTCGACGGCCGTGGAGAGCTCTTCCAGGAAGGTGAGCGCCCTGCTGTCGGCCAGTGCGTGGACGGCGTCCAGGCGGAGCCCGTCCAGCCGGTAGTCCCGGAGCCAGGCGAGCGCGCTGCCCAGGAGGTAGGCGCGGACCTCGTCCGAGCCCGCGGCGTCGAGGTTGACGGCCGAGCCCCAGGGGGTCTGATGCGTGTCGGTGAAGTACGGGCCGAAGGCCGGGAGGTGGTTGCCGGACGGGCCCAGATGGTTGTGGACCACGTCCAGGACGACCGCGAGGCCCAGACCGTGCGCGGTGTCGACGAAGTGCTTCAGGCCGGCCGGGCCGCCGTACGGTTCGTGCACGGCCCACAGGGACACCCCCTCGTACCCCCATCCGTGGGTGCCGGGGAAGGGGCAGACGGGCATCAGCGACACATGGGTGATGCCGAGCTCGGCGAGGTGCCCGAGGCGCCCGGCCGCCGCGTCGAAGGTGCCCGCGTCCGTGAACGTACCGATGTGCAGCTCGTACAGGACGGCGCCCGGCAGTCCGCGCCCCGCCCACGCGTTGCGCCAGGCGTACGCCGTCTGGTCCACGACCGCGCTCTCGCCGTCGGGGCCGTCCGGCTGGCGGCGCGAGCGCGGGTCGGGGAGCACGGGCCCGTCGTCGAGCGCGAAGCCGTAGCGGTCGCCGTCGGCCGCCTCGGCGTCGGCCGTCCACCAGCCCTCCCGCAGCGGATCGCGCACCATCGGCCGCGGCCCGTCCGCCGTCCGCAGCACGGCCGACTCGGCCTCCGGCGCCCACACCTCGAACTGCATCCACCACTCCTCGTCCATGAACCGGAAGCCCGGCAGCGGGCCCGTACTCGGCGGAAGTCGCACTCGGGGCCCCGGAAGACTGGAGCGAGCCCATGACTGGCGATTAGGGTCTGGTCCTGATCATTGCCCTACCGGGTTCTGCTCATACGTAGAGAAGCCGGGCAGTAATCCGAGGTCCCCCTTACGGCTGCTGGAGTCCGAGATGACCGTGCCGACCTTTCCACCCGGCTTCCTCTGGGGAGCCTCCGCCTCCGCCTTCCAGACCGAAGGGGCGTTCGACGCCGACGGAAAGGGGCTCTCCGGCTGGGACGCGTTCGCCGCACTGCCTGGCCGGATCAAGGACGGCACGGACACCACCCGGGGTACCGGCTTCCACGAGCACTACCGCGAGGACGTGGCCCTGCTCGCCGGACTCGGCGCGGACGCCTTCCGCTTCTCCATCAGCTGGCCGCGGGTCGTGCCGGGCGGCAGCGGCGCGCTCAACCCCGCCGGGCTCGACTTCTACGACCGGCTCGTCGACGAGCTCTGTGCCCACGGCATCACACCCGCCCCCACCCTCTACCACTGGGACACCCCGCTCCCGCTCGACGAGGCGGGCGGCTGGCTCAACAGGGACACCGCCTACCGCTTCGCCGAATACGCGGGCATCGTCGCGGAGCGCCTCGCGGACCGCGTGCCCATGTGGATCACCATCAACGAACCGGCCGAGGTGACGATGCTCGGCTACGCACTCGGAGAGCACGCACCCGGCCGCACCCTCCTCTTCGACGCGCTTCCGGCCGCCCACCACCAACTCCTCGCCCACGGGCTGGCCGTGCGCGCGCTGCGTGCCGCGGGCGCCGACAACATCGGCATCGCGCTCTCCCACAGCCCCGTCTGGACGGCCGGGGACACCGAGGAGGACCGGCAGGGCGCCGCGCTCTACGACACCCTGACCAACTGGCTCTTCGCCGACCCGGTCCTGACCGGCCGCTACCCCGACGAGGGCTTCGCCGCCCTGATGCCGGGCCCCGTCGAGGACGACCTCAAGGTGATCTCCACCCCGCTCGACTGGTACGGGGTCAACTACTACAACCCCACCCTCGTCGGCGCACCGAGGCCCGAAGCCCTCGGCTCCTTCTCCGGCTACACGATGCCGGCCGAACTCCCCTTCGGGATCAGGGAGATCGAAGGGTACGAGACGACCGACTTCGGCTGGCCCGTCGTCCCCGAGGGCCTCGCCGAGACACTCGGCGGCCTGAAGGACCGCTTCGGGGACCGGCTGCCGCCCGTCTACATCACCGAGAACGGCTGCGCGGTCGACGAACCCGTCGCCGACGGCCGCCGCATCGCCTTCCTGGAAGGACACCTGGGGGCACTGCGCACGGCCATCGACGCCGGCGTCGACGTGCGCGGATACTTCACCTGGTCGCTGACCGACAACGTGGAGTGGACCGAGGGCGCCAGCAAGCGCTTCGGCCTGGTCCACATCGACTACGAGACGCTGCGGCGCACGCCCAAGGACTCGTACGCCTGGTACCGCGACGTGATCCGCGCCCAGCGCCCCGCCGGCACGGGCTGACGGCCGCTCAGTCCGGGCGGACGCGCTCCCGCGCGATGCGGTGACCGGCCCAGGCACTCGCTCGGACGCACCGAGGTGCCGGCAGGGCGACAGCGGACGCACCGAGGTGCCGGCAGGGCGACAGCGGACGTCCTCGGCGCCACGGAGCGCCCGTCGGGCCGGATCCCGGTGCTGCCGCGCAGGTCAGGAGGGGCCGAAGAAGCGCTCTTCTGGACACCTCGGGCCTGTCGGGCCGACAATCACACTGTGACGTCCTCCTTCGAGTCCCACACGTACCCCGCGCGGCTGTCCGACGCCCAGCGCGACCGTGTCCTCGGTGTGCTCAGAGACGGCGCGGCGCAGGGGAAGCTGTCCCACGACACGTTCCTGCGGCGTATGGAACTGGCCCTGACGGCGCGGCGTTCCGAGGAGCTGGCGGCGCTCACCTCCGACCTGGAGAGCGGCGGGCGCTGGACCCGCCGGCTGTTCCGTGCGGTGGGGGGCGTCTCCGCCTTTCCCGCGGGGGTGCGCAGGGCCTGGCAGTCCGAGCGGCTGCCCAAGCTCCTGCTGCCCGTCCCCGGCCCGCACCCGCTCCGCATCGGCCGCGACCCGGGCAACGGGCTGCGGCTCAGCCACGAGACGGTCTCACGGCTGCACGCCGAACTGACCGCGCACGGCAGCCGGTGGATCCTGCGCGACCTCGGCTCGACGAACGGCACCTGCGTCAACGGCCAGCGCGTCATCGGTGCCGCCGCGGTCCGCGACGGTGACCAGGTGAGCTTCGGCCGGATGGCCTTCCGGCTCTCCGCACCGCTGCCGGGGCCGCCGGCCTGAGCGGTCCACGCGCGGGGCGCCGTGTGCCCGCCCGGCCCGCGCGTCGACCACCCGGCCGTGGACGCCCCGCGTACCGGTCCGCTCACCCGTGGTCCGCGGACCCTCCCCGTACCGCCTTCACGAGCAGCGCCACCGGCCGCTCCGCGAAGAGCTCGGCCACCGCGACCGCGGCCCCCGTGAACTCCCGCCCGGGGGACAGGAGGTCCTGCCACGGGCCCTCGTCCGGCAGCGTCAGTTCCGTCGCGCCCCAGCCGCCCTCCTCCGCGAGCCGCAGCGACAGCCTGGTCACCGCGGTGACCGCCTCGCCCGACCGGCAGAACGCCACGCAGTGGGCCGCGGCGGGGCCCCGGGCGGCCAGCGGGGCGTACGTACCCGACTCGCCGAAGACCTCGGGACGCTCCCGCCGCAGGCGCAGGGCCGCCGCCGTGAGGTCCCCCTTCTCGTCGCGCCCCCCGGCAGGCCGGGCGAAGGGCCGGCGGTTGTCCGGGTCGACCAGCGCGATGTACTCCCGCTCCGTGCCCTGGTACAGATCGGGCACGCCCGGCATCGTCAGGTGCACCAGTGCGGCCCCCAGCACGTTGGCGCGCACGAACGGGGCGAGCGTGTCCGCGAACCGCGCCATCATCGTCCGCGCCCCGCCCGCGTCGCTGCCCGGACCGGCCGCCACGAAGTCGGTCACCGCGCGCTCGTACGCCGGATCCGGCTCGGTCCAGCTGGTGAACAGGCCCGCCTCGCGCACGGCCTTCAGCAGGGCGGGTTCCAGCCTGCCCGCCATCTCCCCGGCGGGCAGGCTCGCGCAGCCGTACGCCGACTGCCAAGCCTGCCAGGCCAGTTGCGGATCGGGAGCGGCCGCGGACGTCGCCCGGGTCAGCTGCGCCACCAGCGAGGACCACCGCTCGGGGCACTCCGACAGGACCGCGATCCTGGCCCGCACGTCCCCGCTGCGCTTGGTGTCGTGCGTGGTCAGCACCGTGCCGGTGGCGGGCCAGTCACGGGCGATCCGCTCGCAGAAGCCGTGGAACTCCTCCGGGCTCACCGCCGGCCGCCCCGGGTCGCCGCCCACCTCCGTCGCCGAGATCAGCGGGACGTAGCGGTAGAACGCCGTGTCCTCCACGGACTTGGCGTGCAGCGCGGACGCCGTCTGGGCGAACCGTGCGCAGAACGCCGTGTGGTCCGGACCGTCCCCGAGCCGGCCCAGCGCCAGATCCCGCACCACGTCGACGGCCGCCGACTCCTCCGGCACCGAGAACACCGCCTTGGCGTCCCGCACCGCCTCCGGCGGCAGCGCCGCCGCCGCGATCTCCGTGAGCGGCCCGCCCGCCGTGACGTACGGACGGTAGACGGGGACCCGGACCAGCAGCTCGCGCACCGCCGTGTGCAGCGCCCACGGGGCGTGGTCGTGCAGCGCGGGGTCCCCGGCGCAGGCCCGGACGGCGAGTCGGGTCAGCCACCTGGTCTCGGCGGCCAGCTCATGGGTGACGACGCGGTACGCCGCCCGGCGGACCGTCGCCGTCCAGTAGCCGCCCCGGTCCCCGGGCGGGCCCGCGAAGTCCCGGTACCGGCCGAGCAGGTCGGCCGCGCCCATCGGGTCGGTGAACAGTCCGTCGATCCGGTGCAGCGCGTCGTACCCGGTCGTCCCCGCGACCGCCCAGCCGGCCGGCAGCACCTCGGAGCCGGTGAGGATCTTCTCGACCACGGTCCACCTCCCGTCGGTGGCCGCCGCGAGCCGCTCCAGGTACCCGGCGGGGTCCGCCAGCCCGTCCGGGTGGTCGATGCGGAGCCCGTCGGCGACGCCCTCGATGACGAGCCCGAGGACCTTGTCATGGGTGGCGGCGAAGACCTCCAGGTGCTCCACCCGGAGGCCGATCAGGTCGGAGACGGTGAAGAACCTCCGGTAGTTGAGCTCCGTCCGGGCCAGGCGCCACCAGCCGAGCCGGTAGTGCTGGGCGTCGAGCAGCTCCGGCAGCGGAAGGCCCGCCGTGCCCTCGCGCAGCGGGAACTCCAGGTCGCCGTAGCGCAGCACCGGGGCGCCGTCGTCCCGGGCGCCGACCTCGAAGCGGCCGCTCTCCTCCCCGATCCGCCCCACGAGGACGGGCAGCAGCACCTTGCCGCCGCCCGCCGCCCAGTCGATGTCGAACCACCGGGCGTACGGGGACTCCGGGCCTTCGCGCAGCACCTCCCACAGGGGGAGGTTGTGCCGGGGCGCCGCCGCCATGTGGTTGGGCACGAGGTCCAGGACCAGCCCGAGGCCGTGCGCACGGGCCGTGGCGGAGAGCAGCCGCAGCCCCCTCTCGCCGCCCAGCTCGGCCCGCACCCGGCCGTGGTCGACGACGTCGTAGCCGTGCCCGGAGCCGGGCACGGCCTCCAGGACGGGGGACAGGTGCAGATGGGAGACGCCGAGCTCGGCGAGATACGGCACGGCGTCCGCCGCGGCGGCGAACGGGAAGTCCGGCTGGAGCTGCAGCCGGTACGTGGCGGTGGGCGTCATGGAGACGTACGTACCCACCCTGGCGGCTTCTGTGTCACCGGTCACCGCACCGGGGCACCAGCGCCGCCCCCGTGACCCGTTCGGCCCATGCCCGGGCGGCGCCCCGTGCCCGTGCGGCCTACGCCGGGCGCTGGAGCACCGTCAGGCTGCGGCCGACGAGCGTCACCCGGTCGCCCGCGGACACCTTCGGACCCGCGCCCGGCGGCACCCCGTCCGGGACGGCCGTGTCCACGACGACCCGCCACTGCCGCCCGTGGTTCACCGGGACGGTGAACACCAGCGTCTCGGCCCCCGCGTTGAACATCAGCAGGAAGGAGTCGTCGGAGATCCGCTCGCCGCGCGGCCCCGGCTCCGAGATCGCGTGCCCGTTCAGGAAGACCGTCATGGCCTTGGCGTGCGCGGCCTGCCAGTCCCGCTGCGTCATCTCCTCGCCCCTGGGGGTGAACCAGGCGATGTCGGAGAGCTCGTCGTGGGTTCCCTCCACCGGCCTGCCGTGGAAGAAGCGCCTGCGCCGGAAGACCGGGTGGTCGCGGCGCAGCCAGACCATGGAACGGGTGAACTCCAGCAGGCTGCGGTCCGTCCCGCCGGCCCCCGCGTCCCCGGCCTCCTGCCCGCGTGCGGCGTCCGGATCGGGCCAGTGGACCCAGGAGAGCTCGTTGTCCTGGCAGTACCCGTTGTTGTTGCCCCGCTGGGTCCGGGCGAACTCGTCGCCGTGGCTCAGCATGGGCACCCCCTGGGAGAGCATCAGCGTGGCGATGAAGTTGCGCATCTGGCGGCCGCGCAGCTCCAGGACCTCCTTGTCCTCGGTCTCGCCCTCCACGCCGCAGTTCCAGGAGCGGTTGTGGCTCTCGCCGTCCCGGTTGCCCTCGCCGTTGGCCTCGTTGCGCTTGTCGTTGTACGAGACCAGGTCGTGCAGCGTGAAGCCGTCGTGGCAGGTGGTGAAGTTGATCGAGGCCAGCGGACGCCTGCCGTCGTCCTGGTAGAGGTCCGAGGAGCCCGTGAGCCGGCCCGCGAACTCCGCGAGCGTCCGGGGCTCGCCCCGCCACAGATCGCGCACGGTGTCCCGGTACTTGCCGTTCCACTCGGTCCACAGCGGCGGGAAGTTCCCCACCTGGTACCCGCCCTCGCCCACGTCCCACGGCTCGGCGATCAGCTTCACCTGGCTCACCACCGGGTCCTGCTGCACCAGGTCGAAGAAGGACGACAGCCGGTCCACCTCGTGGAACTGGCGTGCGAGGGTCGCCGCCAGATCGAAGCGGAAGCCGTCCACGTGCATCTCGGTCACCCAGTACCGCAGCGAGTCCATGATCAGCTGCAGGACGTGCGGCGACCGCATGAGCAGGGAGTTCCCGGTGCCCGTGGTGTCCGTGTAGTACCGCTGGTCGTCCGCCAGCCGGTAGTACGAGGCGTTGTCCAGCCCTCGGAACGAGAGCGTCGGCCCCAGGTGGTTTCCCTCCGCCGTGTGGTTGTAGACCACGTCGAGGATCACCTCGATGCCCGCCTGGTGCAGTGCCTTCACGGCCTGCTTGAACTCCAGCACCTGTTCACCGCGGTCGCCCCAGGA
This sequence comes from Streptomyces clavifer, assembly GCF_036345975.1. Taxonomy (NCBI): domain Bacteria; kingdom Bacillati; phylum Actinomycetota; class Actinomycetes; order Kitasatosporales; family Streptomycetaceae; genus Streptomyces; species Streptomyces clavifer. The sequence goes on from NZ_CP107793.1 coordinate 6,131,584, forward strand.
GGCGTAGGCGTTGTGCGGGGCGAAGAAGCCGATGGTGTTGTAGCCCCAGTAGTTGGCGAGGACCGCGTCGGCGAGGCGGTGGTCCTGGACGAACTGGTGCACCGGCATCAGCTCGATCGCCGTGACGCCGAGCTCCGTGAGATGGGCGATGATCTCGGGGTGGGCGAGCCCGGCGTACGTCCCGCGCAGTTCCTCGGGCAGACCGGGGTGAAGCATCGTCAGGCCCTTCACATGGGCCTCGTAGATCACGGTGCGGTGGTAGTCCGTACGGGGGCGGCGGTCGTCGCCCCAGTCGAAGTACGGGTTGACCACCACCGAGCTCATGGTGTGCGGCGCCGAGTCCAGGTCGTTGCGCGCGTCGGGCCGGCCGAAGGGGTAGCCGTACACCTCCTCGCCCCACTGGATCCGCCCGGAGATCGCACGCGCGTACGGATCGAGGAGCAGCTTCGCCGAGTTGCACCGCTGCCCGTGCTGCGGCTCGTAGGGACCGTGCACCCGGAAGCCGTACCGCTGCCCCGGCATCACTCCGGGCAGGTAGGCGTGGCGGACGAAGGCGTCGGTCTCGCGGAGCTCCACCGCCGTCTCCGAACCGTCGTCATGCAGCAGGCACAACTCGATCCTGTCGGCGGCCTCGGAGAAGACCGCGAAGTTGGTCCCGGCGCCGTCGTACGTGGCACCGAGGGGATACGCCTGTCCCGGCCAGACCTGCATAGATAGGACTCTTCCACTTCTGATCCGGGTGCGGGGGTTATCGACCCGATTCTCCCCGAAAAATGGGCGCGTACCTAGGACGTCGGCCGGTGCGGCCGGGTCCCTTCGGCGCGAGTGGGGCGCGCCGGTCAACTTCGGACACCTCGGTGTCGCCCGGGGAGGGGCACGAATGACAGATGCGCCCCCTCGTCCGGTATGCGGCATGCGAGGGGGCGGTCAAACGCTATGAATCAGCTCACTACGCCCGATCTCGCCGCAGAGAACAAGCCTGCGATACAGGGGAGTTGAGTGAGGAGCCTGTGCATCCGGCTGCACCGGCTCCCGCTCCCGGAGTACCCTTCCTTGATCGTTGGTGGGGGAGCGGAAGGCGGTACACGGGTGAGCTCGGGAGGGTTCGAGCTGCCTCCAGGTGACGCAGGTCACGAGGGGGAGTCGACCGATGCCCCGCCGGGGGCGGTCTCCCTCGTGCAGCCCATGGAGATCGGCGCCGAGCTGGACTGGGGAGCGGACGCCTGGAACGAGGTGCGCACCCGGGCCCAGCGCGCCGGGCGGGCCTACATCTGGCTGAATCTGGTGGAACAGCGGCTGCGTGCCGTGGTCTCCGCCGTGATCCGGCCGATCTACGAGCCGGTGCACGGCGAGGACTGGGTGGTGGCCGCCGCCGGGCCCGCCGGGCAGGAGTGGGTGCAGCGCGCCGTCGCGGTCCGGGAGGTCTCACGCCGCAAGGGCTATCTGCTGGACCCGGCCGACGACAACGTCCTCAGCTTCCTGACGCTGCCCCAGTTGCGGGAGCTGATGGTCCAGCACTGGCCGTGCTTCGAGCCGTACTTCGACGACCGCCGCGAGGTGGAGCTCGCGCTGGACGAGCTGGAGGTCGCACGCAACGTCGTCTCCCGCAACCGCGCGCTCAACGAGGCGGTCCTGGCACAGGCGGAGCGCGCCTCGGCCCGGCTCCTGGAGATCCTCGGCAGCGGGGCGGCGGTCCCGTCCGCCGACCGGCTGCCCGTGGACGCCGTGGAGGAGCTGGTCGGTGACCGGTACGCGGACGTCGTCTCCGTCCACCCCGACCGCGTCAGGCTCCAGCGCCAGCTGCCCGCCGAGGACCTCTTCGGCGGCGCGCGCCGGCTGGACGCGATCGGCATAGGCCTCAATCTCCTCACGCAGAACTTCTCGGGCCGCCGGCTGGTCCGGCTCGCCGAGTCGGGCTGCCGGGTGCGGCTGCTGTTCATCAACCCGGCGAGCAGCGCGGTCAAGCGCAGGGAGCGGGAACTGGGCCTCAAGAAGGGCGAGCTGAGCCGCTCCGTGGAGATGAACATCCTCCACATGCGCCGGGTCCGCTCCAAGCTGCGCGACCCCGGCGCCTTCCAGATCCACGTCTTCGACGAGACACCGCGCTTCACGGCCTACCTGGTCGACGGCGACGGGCCGGACGCGGTCGGGGTGGTCCAGCCCTATCTGCGGCGGGCCCGCGGCATGGAGGCTCCCGTGCTGGTGCTGCGGGGCGGCGGACGCGCGGTCGTCCGGGCGGGGCAGGACAGCGAGCACGGCCTCTTCGAGACGTACCGCGAGGAGTTCGAGTCGGTATGGACGGACTCGCGGCCCGTCTCCTGACCCCGGCCTTCCGGCGGCGCCCCTCCTGACGCCCCCTCCTGTGTTGTCAGTGGTGCGTGCGAAGGTGGTCACCACATGGGGGAGCAGCACAGAAGGAGGTATGCCGATGAGCCGGTACGGGGAGCACCCGATCGGGTTCGACCGGGCCGTCACAGGTGCGCGGCCGCCGAGCGGATGCGTCGGGGAGGCCGCGGGCACCACCCGCCCGTCGACAGGGGTCCGCACCGGGGCGGAGGCGGCGCGATGACCTGGATGAGCGGGCCGCTGGCGGCCTTCGACCTGGAGACCACGGGCACCGACATCGAGACCGACCGCATCGTCACGGCGGCCGTGGTGCGGCTGGACCCGGACGGGACGGTCGCACGGGAGCGGACCTGGCTGCTCGATCCCGGCGTGGTCATACCGGAGCAGGCCTCGGCGATCCACGGCATCTCGACGGAACGCGCCCGCAGGCACGGCGCGTCGCCCGCCACGGCGATCGAGGAGATCACCGCGGCCGTGGCCGAGGGGATGGCCTCGGGCACACCCCTCGTGGTGATGAACGCCCGGTACGACCTGTCCCTGCTCGACCGCGAGTGCCGGCGGCACGGCATCGAGCCGCTCGGCGAGCGGCTCGGGGGCGCGCCCCTGCCGGTCATCGACCCCCTGGTGATGGACAAGCACGTCGACAAGTACCGCAAGGGCAGGCGGGCGCTGCACGCGCTGTGCGCCCACTACGGCGTGCCACTCGACGACGCGCACGACGCTCGGGCCGACGCCGTGGCGGCGGCCCGGGTGGTGCGGCGCATGGGCGAGAAGTACCAGCCCTTCGGGGTGATGTCCCTGCCCGACCTGCACGACCTCCAGGTGCGGGCGGCAGCCGAGCAGTCCGTCTCCCTCCAGGCCTACCTCCGGCGCACCGCGGACCCGGCCGCCGTGGTCGAACCCGCCTGGCCCCTGGTCCCCAGGAGGCCGTGACCGGGGCGGTGCCGGTCAGCCCGGGGCGGGTGAAGCCGTGTCGTCGGCCTCGATGTCGAAATCGATCCGGCCCCCGTCGACCGAGGTGACGGTGACCGTCACACCCACGGTGCTGCCGTCGCCCGCGGTGAGGGTGCAGCGCGTGGTCGTGCCGACCTTTCCGGCGAGGTCCTCGGGGCACGTGACGTCCGGCGTCGGCTGCCCCGTCGTGGCGGCCAGTTTCTTCGCGACGGTCGTGGCCAGCTTGTCCGAGGACAGTTCCGGGTCGGCGTTCCCGACCGAGACCGAGCCCGAGCAGCCGGTGAGCAGCACACCGGCGGTCAGCGCCGCGAGGCCCCGAACCGGTGTGGACGGACGGGGTATGGGCATGGCTGTGTTCCATTCGTTCGGCTCGGGACGAGCAGTCGGCAGCATACGTGCCGAAGTGCCACCAGGTGCCGCCGACGCCTTCGCGCCGGCTCAGGGCCGGCCGGGGGTGAGGTTCGGCAGAGGGCCGCGCCGATCCGCCCCGGCGCTGCGGAGGGTTCCGCCCGCCCGGTGCGGGCCGCCGGGTGTTTCCGGCCGTTCTCAGAAGGGGTACCAGCGGACCTCGGGGTCGTCCTCGCGCAGTGACGCCACCCGGCGGCGGAATTCGGCCAGCGCCTTCGGGTTGGCCGGGGCGTGCTGGGAGACCCAGGCGCAGCTCGCGGTCTCGCGGGCTCCGCGCAGGACCGCGCAGCCCTCCCACGCGCGCACGTCCCAGCCGTAGGCGGCGGTGAAGGCGTCGTACGCCTCGGCGGGCAGACCGTAGCGGTCGCGGGAGAGCGCGAGGACCACCAGGTCGTGCTCCCGCAGATCGGCCGAGAAGGTCTCCAGGTCGACCAGTACGGGCCCGCCGGGACCGACGTGCACGTTGCGGGGGAGGGCGTCGCCGTGGAGGGGACCGGGCGGAAGGTGCGGGACCAGGGCGGCCGCGGCCTTCGCGAAGCCGTCGCGTCGGCCGCGGAGGTAGTCGGCGTCGGCCGGATCGATCGCGTCGCCGGCGAGGCGCAGCCAGCGCTCGACACCGCCGAGCAGTTCACGGCGGGGCAGCGTGAAGCCCTCCGGAGCGGGCAGGGCGTGCACCTGGATGAGCAGCGGGGCGAGATCGCGCGGCTCGGGCGGGCGCACGGCCTCGGGCAGCCGGTGCCACAGGGTCACCGGATGCCCCCCGACCAGCCGGGCCCGGGGCTCGGCGGCGCGGACGGCGGGCACGCCCGAGGCGGCGAGCCACTGGGCGACGGCGACCTCGCGCTCCGCCCGCTCCCGTAGCTCCGGGTGGACCGTGGCGTCCCGGCCGACCTTGACCACCAGGTCGCCGACGCCGAACACCGCGTTCTCACCCAGTGCGAGCAGCTCCGCGCCGCCGGGCAGCCCGGCGGCGGTCAGTACCTCGCGCGCACGCTTCTCGTCCATGGCCGGATTTTCTCATCCGTGCAGGCCACCTTGACGAACGGATCCCCCGTCAGCACGATGACGGAGGACGCTCGGGCGGCCATACGGGTGTGAAACCGATCCAATGAGGTAAAGGGGTCGAATTCATGACATCGGTGACCGTGAAGGCGCGGTCCGGACGTGAGGCGCCGCCGGATCGCGGTGACCGCCGCAGAAGGGACGGGGCCGCCTGGTTCCTGGTCCTGCCCGCGCTGATCCCGATCCTGATCCTGAGCGTGGGACCCCTGCTGTACGGCATCGGGCTGGCCTTCACCGACGCCCAGTCGGGCCGCACCCGCTCCACCCAGTGGGTCGGCGTCCTCAACTTCCAGGACCTGTGGCACGACACCCTGTTCTGGGACTCCTTCCGGATCGGCCTGCTGTGGGCCGTCGGCGTCACCGTCCCCCAGTTCGTGCTCGCGCTCGGCCTCGCCCTCCTCCTCCACGCGAACCTGCGGATGCGCTGGGCGGCCAGAGCGCTGGCGATCATTCCCTGGGCCATGCCCGAGGTCGTCGTCGGCATCATGTGGCGGCTGGTCTACAACCCGGACGCGGGCATCCTCAACGAGACCGTCCGCGATCTGGGGCTCGGTGACGGCCGGGACTGGCTGACCGGACTCGCCACCGCCCTGCCCGCCGTGATCGTGGTGGGCATCTGGGCCGGAATGCCTCAGACCGCCGTCGCGCTGCTCGCCGGACTGCAGAACACCCCGCAGGAACTCCACGAGGCGGCGGCCCTCGACGGTGCCGGGGCCTGGCGCCGCTTCCGTACCGTCACCTGGCCCGCCATCAGACCCGTGGCACTCGCCATCAGCGCGCTCAACTTCATCTGGAACTTCAACTCCTTCGCCCTGGTCTACGTCCTGACCAGCGGCGGACCGGGCGGCCGCACCCGGCTGCCCATGCTCTTCGCCTACGAAGAGGCTTTCCGCTACGGACAGTTCGGCTACGCCGCCGCGATGGGCTGTGTGATGGTCGCGGTGATCTCCGTGATCCTCGCCTTCTACCTCGTCGGCCGGCTCAGGGGAGGGGACGACGCATGAGTCTGCGTACCAGCGGGTCCGCGCGGGCGGGGCAGTACGCCGCGCTGCTGTGCTACCTCGTCTTCCTCGCGTTCCCCTTCCTGTGGCTGATCTCCACCGCCTTCAAGCCCGCCCGCGAGCTGGGGTCGCTGCACCCCACCTGGATCCCCGAACAGCCCACGCTCGACAACTTCCGGCAGGCCTTCGACGAGCAGCCGCTGCTCCGGGCCGCCGCCAACTCGCTCACCGCCGCACTGTGCGCGGCGCTGATCGCCGTCGTCGTCGCCACACCCATGGCCTATGTGATGGCCCGCCACCGGGGCAGGCTGGCCACGGCCGCCACCGGCTGGGTCGTGGTCAGCCAGGCCTTCCCCTTCGTCCTGGTGATCATTCCGCTCTTCCTCGTCCTCAAGAACCTGCACCTGATCAACTCCCTGTGGGGGCTGGTCATGGTGTACGTGGTGTGGTCGCTGCCCTTCGCCCTGTGGATGCTGGCCGGGTACGTGCGGGCCGTACCGCCGGAGCTGGAGGAGGCGGCCGCGGTCGACGGAGCCGGGAAGGTGCGGATCCTCGTCTCGGTCACCGCGCCCCTGCTGGCCCCGGGGATCGTCGCCACCGCGCTCTTCGCGTTCATCACCGCATGGAACGAGTTCTTCTTCGCACTCGTCCTGCTCAAGACACCGGAGAAGCAGACCTTGCCGGTCGTACTCACGCACTTCCTCGGCGCGGAGGGCGTGGCCGACCTCGGGCCGCTCGCCGCCGCCGCGTTCCTCGCGACCCTTCCCTCACTCGTCCTCTTCGCGGTCATCCAGAAGCGCATCACCGGCGGCCTCACGGCCGGGGCGGTGAAGCACTGATGCGCCGGCCCGTGCTCCGCGCCTCCGCCACGATCGCCACCGTGCTGGCCCTGCTGCTCACCGGCTGCACGGGCGCCGGACCGGACGGCGCCGACGCCGGCGGCACGATCCGGCTCAGCTTCCAGTCGCTGGCCTGGCAGAAGGAGTCCGTGGACGCCAACAAGGAGCTGGTGAAGGAGTGGAACGCCGCCCACCCCCGCATCCAGGTGGACTACGTCCAGGGCAGCTGGGACAACGTCCACGACCAGCTGCTCACCTCCTTCGAGGGCGGCGAGGCGCCCGACATCATCCACGACGCCTCCGACGACCTGGCGGACTTCGCGTACGGCGGCTACCTCGCGGACCTGCGCACCCTCCTGCCGGACCGGCTCACCCAGGACATCCCGCAGCAGTCCTGGCGCACCGCGACCTTCGGCGACGGGGTCTACGGCGTCCCGTTCCTCCAGGAACCCCGGGTGCTGATCGCCAACACCGAGATCCTCGAGGAGTCCGGCGTACGCGTCCCGACGCCCTCGGAGCCGTGGAGCTGGCCGGAATTCCGCCGTGTCACCGCGAAGCTGACGGGGAAGGGGAGATTCGGGGTCGCCTGGCCGCTCAAGGAACCGGTCTCGGTCACCCTCAACCTCGGCCTCTCGGCGGGCGGGCAGCTCTTCCACCGTGACGCCGACGGCAAGGTGACCATCCGTTTCGACGAGGGCGACGGAGTCATGCCCGGCACCGTCCGGGACCAGGTCGGCACCGACCGCAGCGCCGCCCGTACCGCGCTGGGGATGAGCGGCTCGGACACCCTGCCGGGCTTCTTCGGCGGCAGGTACGCCATGGTCCCGCTCGGCTTCTCCTACCGTCAGCAGGTCGTCGAGCAGGCCCCCGAAGGCTTCGAGTGGACGGTCCTGCCCGCCCCGGCCGGCAGTGGGGGGCTCGCCCAGGGCGTGAGCCCGCAGACCCTCTCGGTCGCCGAGGACAGCCCGCACAAGGAGGAGGCCGTCCAGTTCATCGACTTCCTGCTGCGCCCGGCGAACATGGTGCGCCTGGCCCGGGGCGACTGGATGCTGCCGACCGGCACCCAGGCGCTGGCCGACCCGGCGCTGCACACCGCGGAGCACGGCTGGGCGACCGGCACGGCGCTCGCCCGCGACCTGCGTCCCGCCCCCGCGCAGTCGGTGCGCGGGTACCCCGAGTGGAAGGACAAGGTCGCCACGCCCGCGCTCCAGGAGTACTACAGCGGGGCGATCGGCGCAGGGGAGCTGAGGAAACGCCTGGTCGACGACGGGAACCGGGTGCTGGCCCGCTACCAGCGCTGAGACCGCCGCGGAAATACGCTGGACGAGACGTATCGTCTTGTTTACGGTGGCGCCATGACAACCACTCCGCGCGCCCATGTCGCCATGTTCTCCATCGCCGCCCACGGGCACGTGAACCCGAGTCTCGAAGTGATCCGGGAGCTCGTCGCCCGCGGGCACCGCGTCAGTTACGCCATCCCGGCCTCCTTCGCCGAGAAGGTCGCCGCCACCGGCGCCGAACCGGTGATCTACACCTCCGTGCTGCCCACCGAGGACAACCCGGAGGACTGGGGCACCGAACTCATCGACAACATCGAGCCGTTCCTCGCCGATGCGGTCCAGGTCCTGCCCCAGCTCGTGGAGGCCTTCCGGGGGGACGAGCCCGACCTGGTCCTGCACGACATCACCTCCTACCCGGCGCGCGTGCTGGCCCACCACTGGGGCGTGCCGGCCGTCTCGCTCTGGCCCAACCTCGTCCCGTGGGAGGGGTACGAGGAGGAGGTCGGCGAGCCGGCGACCGCCGAGCTCAGACAGACCGACCGGGGCCGGGCGTACTACGCGCGCTTCGAGGAGTGGCTCACGGAGAACGGCCTGGGCGACGTGCCCCCGGACGACTTCGTCGCCCGCCCGCGCCGGGCCCTCGTCCTGATCCCCGAGGCGCTCCAGCCGAACGCCGACGGGGTGGACAGGGACGTCTACACCTTCGTCGGCGCCTGCCAGGGCGAACGCGCCGACCAGGGGGAGTGGAAGCGTCCGGCGGACGCCGGGAAGGTGCTGCTGGTCTCGCTCGGATCGTCGTACACCAACGAACCCGCGTTCTACCGCGCCTGCCTCGCGGCGTTCGGTGACCTGCCGGGCTGGCACACGGTGCTCCAGATCGGGGCGCACGTCGACCCGGCCGCCCTCGGGGACGTACCGGCCCATGTCGAGGTGCACGCCTGGGTGCCGCAGCTGTCCGTGCTGAAGCAGGCGGACGCCTTCATCACCCACGCGGGCGCGGGCGGCAGCCAGGAGGGACTCGCCACGGCCACCCCGATGGTCGCCGTCCCCCAGGCCGTGGACCAGTTCGGCAACGCGGACATGCTCCAGGCGCTCGGTGTGGCCCGGCACCTGCCGAAGGAGGAGGCCGATGCCGCGTCCCTGCGGGCCGCGGTCCTCGCCCTGGTGGACGACCCGGAGGTCGCCGCCCGGCTGGAGCGGTTGCGGGAGCGGATGGCGGCGGAGGGCGGCACGAAGCGGGCGGCCGACCTCATCGAGGCCGAACTGCCGTCCTGACGCGGGGCCGCGGCTCCGGGGCCGTCGATCGGGGCCGCGGGCCGGGATGCCGCCGGCGGCCGAGTCGTGGTAGCGGACCGGCTGCCGTCGACGGTGGCGCGGAGGTGGGAGGGAGGCGGGACGCGGCAGCCGCGGTCGGCCCGAACCGGTCGGTGCGTGACGGTCCGGTCCGTGCAAGCCCCCTACCCGTGGCGGACGTTGCGCCGGGCTGTCCGACTTGATCGGGAGTGGTTCGGTTTCTTATGGAGACAACCGGGTGACTGCGTGACGGCTACATGAAGGTCTTGATCTGGGCGCGTCAATCGAGCAGGGTTTCGAGGCAACCCCCGGAGATCTTCCGGCCGGGGGTCAATCCCCCCACAAAGAATGACGAGGAGATCCCTCCTTCATGGCAATTCACAAGCGCGCACGCCGTATCAAGCTGACCGCCGCGATAACCGCCGTGGCGGCCGCGGCCGGGGTCACCCTGCTCAGCACCTCGTTCGCGGGAGCCGCCCCGGCCCCCGCCACGGGCACGGTCTACGGTGCCGACGCGGCCACGGCCGTCTCCGGCAGCTACATCGTGATGCTGGACCGGAAGACGGACAAGGCCGAGCTCGCCGAGGAGTACGGCGGCAAGCTCAAGCGGAACTACAGCTCGGCCATCAACGGCTTCTCCGCCAGCGGGCTTTCGGAGACCGAGGCCAAGCGGCTCGCGGCCGACCCCGCCGTCGACAAGGTCGTCCAGAACAAGAAGTTCCACATCAACGCCACGCAGGACAACCCGCCGTCCTGGGGCCTGGACCGGATCGACCAGGCCGGGACCGCGGGCGACAGTGCGTACACCTATCCGGACGCCGCCGGCGACGGTGTCACGGCGTACGTGATCGACACCGGGGTCCGGGTCACCCACACCGACTTCGGTGGCCGGGCCACCTCGGGCTTCGACGCCGTGGACAACGACGACGACGCCAACGACGGCAACGGGCACGGCACCCACGTGGCCGGCACCATCGCGGGTGCGTCCCACGGCGTCGCCAAGAAGGCGAAGATCGTGGCCGTCCGCGTCCTGGACGACTCGGGCTCGGGTACGACCGAGCAGGTCGTCGCGGGCATCGACTGGGTCACCGCCCACCACGAGGGGCCTTCGGTCGCCAACATGAGCCTGGGCGGGGGCGCCGACCCGGCCCTCGACGCCGCGGTGGAGAAGGCGATCGCCTCCGGTGTCACCTTCGCGGTGGCCGCGGGCAACGAGTCGAGCGACGCCGGCGAGGGCTCGCCCTCCCGCGTCCCCGACGCCATCACGGTCGCCTCGTCCACGGAGGACGACGAGCAGTCCTCGTTCTCCAACTTCGGCTCGGTCGTGGACATCTACGCCCCGGGCTCGGACATCACGTCGACTTGGAACGACAGCGACGACGGCACGAACACCATCTCCGGCACCTCCATGGCGACCCCCCACGTCGTCGGTGCCGCCGCCGTCTACCTGGGCGGGCACCCGGACGCCACCCCGGGCGAGGTCGCCACGGCGCTCACCGACGGGGCCACCCCGGACGCGATCTCCAACGCGACCGCGGGCACGGCGAACAAGCTCCTGAAGATCGTCGAGTAGTCGGGTGCACAGGCCGCCGTGCCCTCCCCCACGGGGCGCGGCGGCCGTCACCGGTGGGACGACCGTTCTAGGGTGGGGTCATGAGTACGAGGTATGCGGCGCTGCTGCGCGGAATCAACGTCGGCGGCCACCGCAAGGTCCCCATGGCGGAACTCCGCACACTGCTGGGGGAGCTGAAGTACGACGGCGTCGCCACGTACCTGCAGAGCGGGAACGCCGTGTTCAGCAGCGCGTCGGGTGACGAGGACTCCCTGGCGGCCGAGCTGGAGCAGGCCCTTGCCGACCGGTTCGGGTTCCCCGTCGACTGCCTGGTCCGTACGGGCGGGTATCTCGAGGCGCTGGCCGGTGCCTGTCCCTTCCCGGCCGCCGAGCTCCAGGGCAAGCAACTGCACGTCACCTTCTTCGACCAGCCCGTCGAGGCCGGCCGCTTCGCCCCGGTCGACGCCGCCGCCTTCGCCCCCGAGGAGTTCCGGCTCGGCGACCGCGCCCTGTATCTGTACGCCCCCGACGGGCTGGGCCGCTCGAAGCTGGCCGAGGTCCTGGCCCGGCCCGCCCTCAACCGGGGCCTCGTCGCAACCGCCCGCAACTGGAACACCGTGGTCAGACTTGTGGAGATGACGCGTGACTGAGCCCTCGCCCGCCGTGGCGGCAGCCATCGAGGCCGAACTCCGGCTCCTCGACCCGGTGGTCCGGGTCTCCGAGGATCTGCTGGCCTCGATGCTCCACCCCGACTTCCGCGAGATCGGCACCAGCGGCCGGATCTGGGACCGGGACACGATCATCGGTGTGCTCACCGCGGCCGACGCGCCGCGGCCCGGCCCTCTGACCGCGTCCCGGATGCGGGGGGAGCGGCTCGCTCCCGACCTGGTGCACCTCACCTTCGACACGGAGTCCAAGGGGCTGCGTTCCCACCGCAGTTCGCTGTGGCGACTGACCGGGCGCGACTGGCTGCTCTACTTCCACCAGGGGACGCCGTTCATCGACGACCCCTTCGCCGAGGTCTGAACGCGCTCCGTGCGCCGAGGCCCGCCCGCGAACCGGGGGGCAGGGGGTCCGCCCGCGGACCGTGCGCGGGGGTCCGTGAGCGATCCGCCCGCGAGGGCCCCGCCCGGGACGCGGACGCGGAGCCGGCTCGTGACCCGGCGCCGGGACCCCTGCGGCCTCCCCGCCGACTCCTGCATACGACCTGGGCCCGGATACCGGCCCGGCCGGCGCCGCAGCACGGGCCGCGGCGGGCGCGCAAGAGGGCGGAGCCGGTCTGATCCGGGCCGGGTAACCGGCCGGATCTCACCGGAAGGATGGATTCCGGCCACCCGGTGCGCCCGGGCAATTCAGCTATAAGTCGGCCGTACGGTCGCGTCCCCACGGGGCCCGGTCCGGGCCGTGGCCGGGCGGGCGCGGTCGGCTCGCGGGCAGCGGGGGTGTGTGTGAACGCGACGCCTCCCGGCACGGCCCGACGTCGTGCCCGTCTTCCGGGGTTTGCTGCAATTCGCTGCCGACGTCCGTTCGGTGAGCGGCTGCCGGTGTTCGGAGGTCACCCGGTCGCGTATCGGAGTTCACTGTCCGTTCTCCGCCGCGGGTCCGGAAGCGCACCTTGTCACCGGGTCGGGTGGCGTCAAGGATTCGGGGCGTGCGGTTGGCAGGTCCACGACTAGAACCCACTGGTTGCGGACAGCCGCACACCCCCGGCCCGCCCACCCAGTGGGCCGCGACACCCCCCTGATGGAGGATCCTGTGACCTTCAAGCGCCTCGCCCCCCTCGGTTCCATCTCCAGACGTGCACGGCTCATCGCCGTGACCTCCGGTCTGGTCACCGCCGTCGCGCTTGCGGCCCCGACCGCGGTCGCCCAGGCCGCTCCGGACACGGTGACGAAGGCCGAACTCGCCGACGCCAGCTCCGCCGTGCGCGGCGCCGACATCGCGGGTACCGCCTGGTACACCGAGGCGAAGACCGGCAAGGTCGTCGTGACCGTCGACAGCACGGTCTCCAACGCCGAGATCGCCACGATCAAGAAGTCGGTCACCGACTCCGGTGCGAAGATCGACCTCAAGCACACCCCGGGCACGTTCAACAAGCTCATCGCCGGCGGCCAGGCCATCTACGCGGGCGGCGGCCGCTGTTCCCTCGGCTTCAACGTCCGCAGCGGCAGCACCTACTACGCGCTGACCGCCGGGCACTGCACCGAGATCGGCAGCACCTGGTACACGAACTCCGGGCAGACCGCGCTCCTCGGCACGCGGACGGGAAGCAGCTTCCCGACCAATGACTACGGGCTGATCCGTCACTCCAACTCCGCCAACGCGGACGGCCGGGTGTACCTCTACAACGGCAGCTACCAGGACATCACCACGGCCGCCAACCCCACGGTCGGCCAGGCGGTCAAGCGGAGCGGTTCCACCACCGGTCTGCGCAGCGGCACCGTCACCGGTCTCAACGCGACGGTGAACTACGGCGGCGGCGACGTCGTCTACGGCATGATCCAGACCAACGTCTGCGCCGAGCCGGGCGACAGCGGCGGCTCGCTCTTCGCCGGCAGCACGGCGCTGGGCCTCACCTCGGGCGGCAGCGGTAACTGCAGCTCCGGCGGAACCACGTTCTTCCAGCCCGTCGTCGAGGCGCTGAACGCCTACGGCGTCAGCGTCTTCTAGGACCCCACCGGACGCAGGGCACCACCACCCGGCTCACCCCCGACGGGCCGCGCTCCCCGAGCGCGGCCCGTTGTCGTGTCCGTCCCTCTTCGCGAGGCCCCGAAGTTGCCCGGCCGGACCATGACGGATTGGCCCAGCACCTCAGGCCGGAGACTCCCTAGGCTCGTGCCATGAGCACCCACGAAGCCCCCGTGGCGGACAGGACGGTCGTCGACCTCTACTTCGACCCCGCCTGCCCGTTCGCCTGGATCGCCTCCCGCTGGATGCTGGAGGTCGAGCAGCGGCGCGACATCGAACTCCGCTTCCACGTCATGAGCCTTTACCTGCACAACGCCGGCAACGAACTCCCCGCCTGGTACCGCGAGCTGGTCGACAGGTCGATCGGTCCGGTGCGCGTCGTGGCCGCCGCGGCCGAGGAGCACGGCCCCGGCATCATCCGCGACCTCTACACCGCCCTGGGTACCCGCATCCACCAGCAGGGGAACGAGGACTACGACACCGTCACGGCGGAATCCCTGGCCGAACTGGGACTGCCGGCCGGGCTCGCCGCAGCCGCCCACTCGGATGCGCACGACGACGCCGTGCGCCGCAGCCACGACCGGGGCAAGGACCCCGCGGCGGACTCCTACGTCGGTACGCCCACGATCCACGTCGACGGCACCGTGTGGTTCGGGCCGGTGCTCAACTCGGTCCCGCGCGGGGTGGAAGCGGCACGGCTCTTCGACAGCTTCCGGGTCCTGGCGGGGCACAGCGACTTCTTCGAGCTGAAGCGCACCCGCACGGGAAGCCTGGACCTCGGGCGAGCGTCCACCGCGGGCTGAGCGAGCCACTTCGGGCGGCCCGCCCGCTACGCGCTGAGTGCCCTCGGCACGGCCGCCGGCACGCACACCTCGTCGTACCGGTTCAGCAGCAGCCGGGCCAGGGGCAGGGACGGCCCCAGGACCCCGGAGAGCACATCGGCCTCCGCGGCGCCCTCGGCGATCCGGTCGGGGAGCCTGCCGGGTGCGATGACGTACGGGGCCACCGCGACCCGCCGTACGCCCTCGGCCCGCAGGGCCCGCACCACGTCCGCGGTGCGGGGAAGGGATGCGGAGGCGAACGCAGGCCGCACGGCGCACCAACCGGTGTGCCGCAGCTCCCGCGCGATTTCAGCGATCACTGCGATCGCCTCCGGGTCCGAGGAGCCCGCCGAGGCCAGGACCAGCCCGGTCGAGCCCTTGTCGCCGGGGGTCAACCCGGCCTCGTGCAGCCGCTGTTCCAGCGCCGTGTTCAGCAGCGGGGACGGGCCCAGCACCCCGGCCTGCCGGATCGCCAGCTGCGGCAGGCGGGTCCGGGCCTCGTGCAGCACCGACGGGATGTCGGACTTGGCGTGGAAGGCCCGGGTCAGCAGCAGGGGAAGCGCGACGACCTCGGCGGCCCCCTCCGCGGCCAGGCGTTCGAGCACCCTCGGCACGGACGGGGCGTTGAAGTCGAGGAAGCCCGTCTCCACGCGCAGGCCGGGCCGCAGCGACCGCACCCGCGCGGTGAGCGCGTGCACGGTCGCCGCGTGCCGCGGATCGCGGCTGCCGTGGGCGATGACGAGGAGGACGGGAGCGGACATGACGACTCAGCTCTTCACGAGGAGACCGCGGCCGCGCAGCACCCGCCGCTCCAGCGGACTGAAGATCAGCAGGTCGATCGCGATACCGACGAACAGGATGAGCAGGATCGCCAGGAAGATCCCCGGCATGTCGAAGTTGTTCCGGCCGTTCTCCAGCAACTGGCCGAGCCCCAGACCCAGATCGGGTGAGGACGCGATGATCTCGGCGGCCATCAGGGACCGCCAGGAGAACGCCCAGCCCTGCTTGAGCCCCGCCAGATAGCCCGGCAGCGCGGCCGGCAGGACGATGTGCCAGGTCCCCCGGAGCCCGGTCGCGCCGATCGTGCGGCCCGCCCGCAGGAACAGCGGGGGCACCTGGTCGACCCCGGAGACCAGTCCGTTGGCGACGGACGGCACGGCACCCAGCAGGATCACCGCGTACATCATCGAGTCGTTGAGCCCGAGCCAGATCACGGCCGGCGCCACCCAGGCCACCGACGGCAGGGACTGCAGCCCGGACAGGATCGGGCCGATCGCCGCCCGGACCAGCTTCACCCGGGCCACCAGCAGACCCAGCGGCGTGCCGATCGCGACGGCCATCAGGAAGCCGAGGAGACCGCGCGACACACTGGTCCAGACGACCTCCAGCAACGTCCCCTGCGCCCACATGTCGGCGACGCTGTTCCACACCGCGGAGGGCGGCGGCAGCTTGTAGTCCTCGGTGACCTTCGCCCAGACCAGCAGCTGCCAGACGAGGACGACCAGGACCACCGCCACGACCGGCGGCAGGACCTTGTTCAGCAGGACCTCACGAGCCGGCGTCCGCCGCACCTGGACGGCGTCCAGCGCGTCCAGCCCGGCTTCCAGCCCGGCCAGATCGTCGGACTTGGTGTCAGTGCTGGCCATGACGGCGGATCTCCCCACGCAGTTGTTCGGTGATCTCGACGGACAGCTCCGCCACGGCGGTGTCCTCGATGCGGCGCGGCTGCTCGATGTCGACCGTCCACTCCCGGGCTATCCGGCCCGGCCGTGACGAGAGCAGGATGACGCGCTGCGCGAGCCGTACCGCCTCGCGCACGTTGTGGGTGACGAAGAGGACCGAGGCGTTCGTCTCGCGCCAGATGCGGGTCAGCTCGTCGTGCAGCACGTCGCGGGTGATGGCGTCGAGCGCGGCGAACGGCTCGTCCATCAGCAGCAGCTGGCTGTCCTGGGCGAGCGCCCGGGCCATCGCCACCCGCTGGCGCATCCCGCCCGAGAGCTCGTGCACCCGCTTCCCGTACGCACCGCCCAGGCGCACGAGTTCGAGCAGCCGCTCCGCCTCGGTCCGGCGGTCCGACTTGGGGACCCCGCGCAGCCGCAGGGCCAGCTCGATGTTCTTGCCCGCGGTCAGCCACGGGAAGAGGGCGTGCTCCTGGAACATCAGGGCCGGCCGCCCGCCGGGGGTCTCGATGGACCCCGCGGTCGGGCGGTCGAGTCCGGCCACCAGGTTGAGCAGCGTCGACTTGCCGCACCCGGAAGCTCCCAGGAGGGTGACGAACTCGCCCGGAGCGACATCGAGCGTGATGTCGTCCAGGACGAGCTGCTGCCCCGTGGGTCCGGCGAAGGACTTGGAGACGTGCGTGATGCGAGCGGCGTGCTCGACCACCGCACGGTCCTCGGCCTTGGTGAGCGTGTTGGTCGCCATGGTCGTCACCTCCTGGGAATCCTGGAATCCGAATCGCGGACCGGTCGGTTACTTGACGCCGAGACCGGCGTCGGCGACCTCGGGCTGACCCGCGGCCCCGAGGATCTTGTTCAGCGGCTTCAGGTCGTAGATGCCGTTGAGGTCGGGCTTCTCCAGGAGACCGGCCTTGACCGCGTGGTCCGCCTGCGACTGGAGCGTCGCGGCCAGCGGGTCGTCGGTGATCTGGATGGACTCCCACGCCGGGTCGAGTACCTCGGCGGGCAGCGCCTTGCCGCTCAGCTCCTCGAGCGCGGCGTTGGCCGAGGCCTTCGCCTCGTCCGGGTTGGCGTTGATCCACTTGTTGGTGTTCACGGTGCCGCGCAGCACCGCCTCGACGACGTCCGGGTGCTCGGTGAGGAACTTCTGCGACACGATGATGTTCGTGATCACGAACTTGTCGTCGGGCCACAGCGACGACTCGTCGAGCAGGACCTTCCCGCCCTCGGCGACCAGCTTGGACGCGGTCGGCTCCGGGACCCAGGCGCCGTCCAGGGAGCCCGACTTGTAGGCGTCCGGAGTCACCTTGTTGTCCGAGCGGACCACGGACACGTCGCCCTTGCCGCTCTGGGCGTCGACCTTCCAGCCCTTCTCGGAGATCCA
Source organism: Streptomyces clavifer (assembly GCF_036345975.1). NCBI lineage: Bacteria > Bacillati > Actinomycetota > Actinomycetes > Kitasatosporales > Streptomycetaceae > Streptomyces > Streptomyces clavifer. The sequence goes on from NZ_CP107793.1 coordinate 6,148,891, forward strand.
GTTGAGGAACGCCACGTCCTGGGTGTTGCCCAGCTGCGGGGTGGCGATCTTCTTGCCCTTGAGGTCGTCCAGCGTCTTGATCTTCTTCGGGTTGACGACCAGCTTCACTCCGCCGGACGCCGAACCGCTCACGATCCGCAGGTTCTTGCCCTGGGACTTGGTGAAGCCGTTGATCGAGGGGGAGGGGCCGATGAAGCCGATGTCGATCGAGCCCGCGTTGAGCGCCTCGATCTCCGAGGGCCCTGCGTTGAACGTGGAGGGCTTGACCGTGGTGCCGCCCAGCTCCTTGGCGATGAGGCCTTCCTGGATGCCGACCAGGGCGGTCGCGTGCGTGAGGTTCGGGAAGTAGCCGATCTTCACGGTGTCCGCGGAGAGCTTCTTTCCGTCGGCGGAGACGTTCGACTTCTCGGCGTCGTCGTCCTTCGCCTCGGAGCCGTAGCCGCAGGCGGTGAGCGCCACGGCGAGCAGCGGCAGAGCGGCGGCAGCGGCGATGCTGCGGCGAACGGTGGTACGGGGGGCAGACACGGGAGGCTTTCCTCTCGGTGGCCCGGTGCTCACGTCCCTCTGAAGTCGGGGAGCGCGGCCGGGAAGTCGGCAGGTCTTCGCCGCACCTGGTGGTGCGGATGGTACGAGCGGGCGCGCAGGCAGTGCGCGTACGTCATCACGCACATCGCCCGACCCCGCCCTGGCCGCTGCCGAGGGCGCCGCTGCCGACACGGCCGCCCTCCTTCGCGAAGGTCGAGAAGAAGTCCGTACTCATCAGAAGTCCCACTCCGCGTCGTCGGCGGCCGTGCCGGCGGTCTCGGCGGCACCCGCGGTGACGGCGGCGAACGAGGCGCCCGCCATGCCGGCCGTCAGGGTCGTCCCGTCCGCCGGGTCGATCAGGAGGAACGAACCGGTGCGCCGGGAGGCCGCGTAGGCGTCGAGCGCGAGCGGCTCGGCGGTACGGACCACGACACGGCCGATGTCGTTGGCGACGAGCTGTCCCGGTGCGGGGTGCTGGGACAGGTCGTCCAGCGTGAGCCGCGAGGGGATGTCCTTGACGATCGCCTTGACCGTGCGGGTGGTGTGCTTGAGCAGCACCCGCTGGCCCACGGCGAGCGGCCGGTCGGCGACGTGGCAGACGGTCGCCTCGACGTCCTGCGTGACGGCGGGGGCGTCGTCCGCGGGGGCGAGCAGATCGCCGCGCGAGACGTCGATGTCGTCGGCCAGCCGGATCGTCACCGACTGCGGTGCCCAGGCGACGCCGACGCTCTCGCCGAGTGCGTCGATCCCCTCGATCGTCGTGGTGCGTCCGGACGGCAGTACGGAGACGGTCTCGCCGACCCGGAACACCCCGGCGGCGATCTGACCGGCGTAGCCCCGGTAGTCGGGGTGCTCGGCGGTCTGCGGGCGGATCACGTACTGCACCGGGAAGCGTGCGTGGCACTCGGTCAGGTCGTGGCTGACCGGGACGGTCTCCAGGTGTTCCAGCACGGTCGGACCGCCGTACCAGTCCATGTGCGCGGACGGTTCCACGACGTTGTCGCCGGCCAGCGCCGAGATCGGGATCGCGGTGATCTCCGGGACGCCGAGCGAGGCGGCGTACGCGGTGAACTCCTCGGCGATCGCGGCGAAGACGGGCTCCGCGTACTCCACGAGGTCCATCTTGTTCACGGCGAGCACGACGTGCGGGACGCGCAGGAGCGCGGCGACGGCGGCGTGCCTGCGGGTCTGCTCGACGACGCCGTTGCGGGCGTCGACCAGGACGACGGCGAGCTCGGCGGTGGAGGCGCCGGTGACCATGTTCCGGGTGTACTGCACATGGCCCGGGGTGTCGGCCAGGATGAAGCGGCGGCGGGGCGTGGCGAAGTAGCGGTAGGCCACGTCGATGGTGATGCCCTGCTCGCGCTCGGCCCGCAGCCCGTCGGTCAGCAGCGCCAGGTCGGGAGCCTCCTGGCCGCGGTTGGTGGAGGCCAGTGCGACGGCTTCCAACTGGTCGGTGAGGACCGACTTGGAGTCGTGCAGGAGGCGTCCGACGAGGGTGGACTTGCCGTCGTCGACCGATCCGGCCGTGGCGAAGCGCAGCAGGGTGGTGGCCGCCGACTGCTCGGCCGGCTGAACGGATGCGGTCATTTTAGAAGTACCCCTCGCGCTTGCGGTCTTCCATCGCGGCCTCGGACATCTTGTCGTCGGCGCGGGTCGCGCCCCGCTCGGTGAGCCGGGAGGCGGCGATCTCGGTGATCACGTCGTCCAGCGTGGTGGCGTCGGAGTCGACGGCACCGGTGCAGGACATGTCCCCGACCGTGCGGTAGCGGACCTGACGCGTCTCCACCCTCTCGTGCTCCTTGGGGCCGCCCCAGTCACCGGCGGTGAGCCACATGCCGGAGCGGTTGAACACCTCGCGCTCGTGGGCGAAGTAGATCCCGGGGAGCTCGATGCCCTCGCGCTCGATGTACTGCCAGACGTCCAGCTCGGTCCAGTTGGAGATCGGGAAGACGCGGACGTGCTCCCCGGGGGCGTGCCGGCCGTTGTAGAGCTGCCACAGCTCGGGGCGCTGGCGGCGCGGGTCCCACTGGGAGAACTCGTCGCGCAGCGAGAAGACGCGCTCCTTGGCCCGGGCCTTCTCCTCGTCGCGCCGGCCGCCGCCGAACACGGCGTCGAAACGGTGCTGCTGGATGGCCTCGGTGAGCGGGACCGTCTGCAGCGGGTTGCGGGTGCCGTCGGGGCGCTCGCGGAGCTTGCCGGCGTCGATGTACTCCTGGACGGAGGCGACGTGGAGGCGCAGCCCGTGCTCCGCCACCGTCCGGTCGCGGTATTCGAGGACCTCGGGGAAGTTGTGCCCCGTGTCCACGTGCAGCAGCGTGAAGGGCACGGGCGCCGGAGCGAACGCCTTCAGTGCCAGGTGCAGCATCAGGATCGAGTCCTTGCCGCCGGAGAACAGGATCACCGGGCGCTCGAACTCGCCCGCGACCTCGCGGAAGATGTGCACCGCCTCCGACTCCAGGGAGTCGAGGTGGCTGAGCGCGTACGGGTGGACGGTGCCTTCCGGCACGGTGGCGACGGTGCTCACGCCAGGCCCCTCTCGGTGAGCAGCGCGCGGAGCGCCGCTGCGGACTCCTGCACGGTCTGCTGGTGCGACTCGATCCGCAGATCCGGCGACTCGGGTGCCTCGTAGGGGTCGTCGACCCCGGTGAGGCCACTGATCTCGCCGGCGGCCTGCTTGGCGTACAGCCCCTTCACATCGCGTACGGAGCACACCTCGACGGGGGTCGCGACGTGCACCTCCAGATACGTGGTGCCCTCGGCCAGATGGCGCTTGCGCACCGCGTCACGGCTGTCGGCGTACGGCGCGATGACCGGCACGAGCACCTTCACACCGTTGGCGGCCAGCAGACCGGCGACGAAGCCGATCCGAGCCACGTTGGTGTGCCGGTCCTCGCGGGTGAAGCCGAGGCCCGCGGAGAGGAACTCCCGGATCTCGTCGCCGTCCAGGACCTCGACCCGGTGGCCCTCGCCCCGCAGGCGGCCCGCCAGTTCGTACGCGATGGTGGTCTTGCCCGCGCTCGGCAGACCGGTGAGCCAGACGGTGGCTCCCGTCTCCGTCACGCTCATCGATATCTCCTGATCAGTCGTCATCAGCCGTGCAGCCCGCATTCGGTCTTCCCGCGGCCGGCCCAGCGGCCGGCCCGTGCGTCCTCGCCCTCCAGCACCCGCCGGGTGCAGGGCGCGCAGCCGACGGAGGCGTAGCCGTCCATCAGCAGCGGGTTGGTCAGTACGCCGTGCTCGGCGACGTACGCGTCCACGTCGTCCTGGGTCCAGCGGGCGATCGGGGAGACCTTGACCTTGCGGCGCTTCTCGTCCCAGCCGACGACCGGGGTGTTCGCCCGGGTGGGGGACTCGTCGCGGCGCAGACCCGTCGCCCAGGCCCCGTACGCGGTCAGGCCCTCTTCCAGCGGCTTGACCTTGCGCAGCGCGCAGCACAGGTCGGGGTCGCGGTCGTGGAGCTTCGGCCCGTGCTCGGCGTCCTGCTCGGCCACCGTCCGCCGCGGCGTCAGGGTGATGACGTTGACGTCCATCACCGCGTCGACCGCGTCACGGGTGCCGATGGTCTCCTCGAAGTGGTAACCCGTGTCGAGGAACACGACGTCCACGCCGGGGGCGACGCGGGAGGCGAGGTGTGCGACGACCGCGTCCTCCATGGAGGAGGTGACGCAGAACCGCTTGCCGAAGGTGTCGGTGGCCCACTTCAGGATGTCGAGCGCGGAGGCGTCCTCCAGCTCGCGCCCCGCCCGCCCGGCCAGCTCCTTCAGGGCCTCGTCGGTGAGCTCGTCCGTGTGCAGCGTGTCCGTCATGTCCCGTCCCCTTCCACGTCGTCGCGCTGGAGTCCGTGGGCCAGCAGGCCCAGGAACTTCAGCTGGAACGCGCGATTGCAGGAAGCACATTCCCAGGCGCCGTGCCCGGCCTCGTGCGGGCGCAGGTCCTCGTCACCGCAGTACGGGCAGTAGAACGGCGCGGCACGCCCGCTCATGACAGGGACTCCGCACTGGCGCGGGCCGCCCAGGTGGCGAAGCGCTCGTCGTCCTCGCGCTCCTCCTGGAACCTGCCGAGCACCCGCTCGACGTAGTCGGGGAGTTCGGCCGAGGTGACCTTGAGACCGCGGACCTTGCGGCCGAAGCCGGCCTCCAGGCCGAGTGCGCCGCCGAGGTGCACCTGGTACCCCTCGACCTGGTTGCCCTCGGAGTCCAGCATCAGCTGTCCCTTGAGGCCGATGTCCGCGGTCTGGATGCGGGCGCAGGCGTTCGGGCAGCCGTTGATGTTGATGGTGAGCGGCTCCTCGAAGTCCGGCAGGCGGCGCTCCAGTTCGTCGATGAGCGCGGCGCCCCGCGCCTTCGTCTCGACGATCGCCAGCTTGCAGAACTCGATGCCGGTGCAGGCCATGGTGCCGCGCCGGAAGCTGGAGGGCTTCACCTGGAAGTCCAGCGCCTCCAGCCCGGCGGACAGGGACGCGACCTGGTCCTGCTCCACGTCAAGGATGATCATCTTCTGCTCGACGGTGGTGCGCACCCGGCCCGAGCCGTGCGCCTCGGCCAGCTCCGCGATCTTGGCCAGGGTGGAGCCGTCCACCCGGCCGACGCGCGGCGCGAAGCCCACGTAGAAACGGCCGTCCTGCTGCTGGTGGACGCCGATGTGGTCGCGCCAGCGGGAGGAGGGTTCGGCGGGGGCGGGGCCGTCCAGCAGCGGACGCTTCAGGTACTCGTCCTCCAGTACCTGGCGGAACTTGGCGGGACCCCAGTCGGCCATCAGGAACTTCAGGCGGGCGCGTGTCCGGAGCCTGCGGTAGCCGTAGTCGCGGAAGATGCCCACGACACCGGCCCAGACGTCGGCGACCTCGTCCAGCGGGACCCAGGTGCCCAGGCGCTCGGCCAGCCGCGGGTTCGTGGACAGACCGCCGCCGACCCACACGTCGAAGCCGGGGCCGTGCTCGGGGTGGTCGACGCCCACGAAGGCGATGTCGTTGATCTCGTGCACCACGTCCTGGACGGGGGAGCCGGAGATCGCCGTCTTGAACTTGCGCGGCAGGTTGGAGAATTCGGGGCTGCCGATGTACCGCTCGTGGATCTCGTCCACCGCGGGCGTGCCGTCGATGATCTCGTCCGCGGCGATGCCCGCCACGGGAGAGCCGATGATCACACGGGGGCAGTCGCCGCACGCCTCGGTCGTGGAGAGCCCGACGGCCTCCAGCTTCTCCCAGATCGCCGGGACGTCCTCGATGCGGATCCAGTGCATCTGGACGTTCTGCCGGTCGGTGATGTCGGCCGTTCCGCGCGCGTACTGCTCGGAGATCTCACCGATCACCCGCAGCTGCGTGGTCGTCAGCCGTCCGCCGTCGATGCGCACCCGCAGCATGAAGTACGAGTCCTCGAGCTCCTCGGGCTCCAGCACCGCGGTCTTGCCGCCGTCGATGCCGGCGCGGCGCTGCGTGTAGAGGCCCCACCAGCGCATGCGTCCGCGCAGGTCGTTCGGGTCGATGGAGTCGAATCCGCGCTTGGAGTAGATCGTCTCAATGCGCGTCCGCACGTTGAGACTGTCGTCGTCCTTCTTGAACTGCTCGTTCCCGTTGAGTGGCGTGAAGTGACCCATGGCCCACTGACCTTCGCCACGGTGCCGGCCGGCCTTGCGGCGGGGCGTGGCGGTAGCAGGCTTTTCGGGGTTGGCGGCCATGGCAAGTACGTCCTTCGGGACTGCAGGAGGGCGGCTCTGAACTGCACACTCGCGTGAGGCGCGGCGGTGCGCAGGGGTGATGCGGGGATCTGGGTTCGCGGCGGTGCTGGAGTCTCTCAGCGTGCCGGACAGATGGCGCTGGACATGCGGCCGAGGTCGACGTGCCGCCGACTCACCAAGGCAATTCCAGTTCCAGACATGACGGAAGCGTGTCACGCGTATCTTGGGCCAGTCCACCACGATCCACCATGTGGACGAGATGGTCCCGGATTGTGAGACGCTGTGGTCTCCGTCACGTCCGGACTGTCGACAAAGCTGTTTTTCCGGTACGGAAGTCAGTACGAGGTCTCCGTGTACGCGCCGGGCCAGGGCCCCGGGTGCGCCACGTCGGGCTCGCGTTCGGTCCTGGTGTCGAAGAGCCGGAAACCGCGGCGCAGGTAGTTGTCCATGGCGTGCGGACCGTCGTCGGAGCAGGTGTGCACCCACACCCGCTCGGTGGGCAGCCGGCCGGGGTGCCGCTCCGCGAGGTCCCAGGCGCGCGCCACCCCGTACGACAGCAGGTGGCCGCCGATCCGGCGGCCCCGGAAGGCCGGGATGAGCCCGAAGTAGGCGATCTCGACCACGCCGCCCTCCTGCGAGTCGAGCTCGATGAATCCGGCGGGCGTCCCGTTCTCGTACGCCACCCAGGTCTCGCCGCCGGGCCGCTCCAGGATCTCCCGCCACTGCGCGTACGTCAGCCCCAGGCGGTCGGTCCAGCGGACGTCGCCGCCCACCGCGGTGTAGAGGAACCGGCTGAACTCGGGCAGCGGCGTCCCGGACCGCACGATCCGCACCCCGGGCGGAGGATCGGCGGAGGCGCTCAGATCGGTGGGCGACGTCTGTTCAAGGGACCAGACGGTCACTTCGGAGGTGGACGTCCGGGAGGGGGACTCCTCGGGACCGGGCGGGGCCGGAGCGTCGGACCGCGGGACAGCCGCAGAGCCGGACTCCGGGGGACCAGGGGCGTGCAGGGGGTTGCTCATGGCCGCCAGGGAATCATGCCGCCCGCCCGCCCTCCCATCCGGCCCGCTCACACCGCACCGGCGGACGCACGTGCCCTGACCACCACCGGAGCCGTCGAGCGGGGCAGCAGGTCGGCCGGCTGGTCCGGATGGACCACCTCGACCTCGACCTCCTCGTCGAAGCGGTACGGGCGGTGGGCGAGCACCTCCGCGAGATGGCGCCGTACCCGGGAGATCTCGGCCCGCACCGTCACCGTCCTCGTCGGGTCGCCGAAGAGGTCCTGGGCCAGCTCCGCCGCGGTGCGCCCCTCCCGGTGCAGGGCCAGCGCGTACAGCAGCTCCGCGTGACGCGGTGAGAGCCGGCGGGACCACGTGCCCACCGGACCCGTCACATGGACCGCGAGCCCCCGCTCCCGGCTCAGGTCGAGCACCACCCGGCGGGGCGGCCCGTCCGGCGAGCCGTCCGCGACCCGCACCAGCCAGCCGCCCGGCAGCGGCTCCACGCGGCACATGCCGAGCGAGGCCAGCCACACCTGGCCCGGCCGCATCGACCTGGGCAGCGGGAGCCGGTCCACGGGCGGCATCCCGCTGACCGCGGCCGGCCATCCGTGGGCGTCCACCACCAGGGCCCGGCCGCCCAGCCGGCACAGGATCGGCGCTGCCACCGACCGCAGCCGCTCGATCGCCACCAGGTGCCGGTTCCGCAGCTCGCTCTCCGCGAGCGCGGCCACCGAGCCGACCAGGGCCAGCGTCGTCGGATGGAAGGCGGACGCCGGTCCGCTCACGTCGACGATGCCCACCAGCCGCCCGTCGCGCGGATCGCGCACCGGGGCCGCCGCGCAGGTCCAGGTGTGCAGGACCCGGACGAAGTGCTCGGCCGAGTGGACCTGGACGGGGGCGCGGGTGGCCAGCGCGGTACCGATGGCGTTCGTACCCGTCGCCGACTCCGACCAGGCGGCCCCCTCCTCCAGACAGATGTCCTTGGCCCGGTGCATCACGGCAGGGTGGCCCTGGCGCCACAGCACCCGGCCCTCGTCGTCGGTCACGACCATGATCTGCCGCGTCGCGTCCGCGATGACGGCCAGCCCGTCCCGCAGCAGCGGCATCACCCCGCCGATGGGCGTGCTCCTGCGCCGGTGCTCGATCTCCTCGGTCGCCAGCAGCCTGCTCTCCGTCGACTGCTCGGGATCGACACCGCTGCGCAGCGCACGGTTCCAGGACGCGTCGATCTCCGCGCGCGGGCCCGCGGCCGCGCGCTCACCCGCCAGCCTGGCCTCCCGGGCCCGGTGGACCAGGCGGGTGGTCGCCGCCGAGTACGGGTCGGCCACCGGTCGCGGCGCCGCGACGGGGCTTGCTTCCATGACTGGATTCCCCCAATGAGGCGTGGGCCCGATCCGGAACGGGGCACCGGACCCAGGAGACCCATCCTTGCGTGCCGAGGGTCCCGCTACCCCGCACTCCACACAATGGTTGCAACCCTTTGCAACTCTGGTGGCACGGCGCCGGTCGTCGGACAATGGCGGAACACCGTGCGCGGCGTCATCGACCCCGCCGTGCGGTGGTGCAGAAGCGTGGAGGGTGGTGCCGTGTCGGCGCAGCACCACCCTCCGTCGTTTCCCGCGGTGGACTACCGGGCCCGTGCCCGCTCCACGACCGAGGCCAGATCCAGACTGTGCGGGAGCGTTCCGAACGCCGAGCCCCAGTCGCCGCCCAGCCGTGAGGCGCAGAAGGCGTCCGCCACCTCGGGCGGCGCCCAGCGCAGCAGCAGCGAGCCCTGGAGCACGAGCGCCATCCGCTCCACCAGCCGCCGGGCCCGCGCCTCGACCGCGTCCAGATCAGCCAGCTCGGTCAGCAGGTCCTTGATCGCCGCGTCGAGCCGGTGATCGGCCCCGCGCGCCTTCCCGACCTCCTGCAGGAAGGCGTTGAGCGCCTGCGGCTCGCGTTGCAGGGCCCGCAGCACATCGAGGGCCTGTACGTTGCCCGAGCCCTCCCAGATCGAGTTGAGCGGCGCCTCGCGCAGCAGCCTGGGCATGCCGGACTCCTCCACGTACCCGTTGCCGCCGAGGCACTCCAGGGCCTCGCCGACCACCGCGCCGCACCGCTTCGTCACCCAGTACTTGGCGGTCGGGACCGCGATCCGCAGGAAGGCGCGCTCCTCCTCCGTGTTTGCGTCGTACGCGGCGGCCAGCCGCAGCGCGAGCGTCGTCGCCGCCTCCGACTCCAGGGCCAGATCGGCCAGCACGTTGCGCATCAGCGGCTTCTCGATCAGCAGCCCGCCGAACGCGCTGCGGTACGCGGTGTGGTGGACGGCCTGCGCCACCGCCTGCCGCATCAGGGCGGCCGAACCCACCACGCAGTCCAGCCGGGTCGCCGCCACCATCTCGATGATGGTGCGCACCCCGCGCCCCTCCTCGCCGACCCGGCGGGCCCAGGTGCCGTCGAGCTCGACCTCGCCGGAGGCGTTGGACCTGTTGCCCAGCTTGTCCTTGAGCCGCTGGACGGCGAACGCGTTGCGGGTGCCGTCCGGCAGGACGCGCGGTACGAGGAAGCAGCTCAGCCCGCCCGGCGCCTGCGCCAGCACCAGGAACCCGTCGGACATGGGTGCGGAGCAGAACCACTTGTGGCCGGTGAGCAGATATTCCCCGTCGGCTGCCAGCGGCTGCGCCCGGGTGGTGTTGGAGCGGACGTCCGTGCCGCCCTGCTTCTCGGTCATGCCCATCCCGAAGAGCACACCGGCCTTCTGCGACGCGGGCCGCAGCCCTTCCTCGTACACGTGCGAGGTCAGCAGCGGCTCCCACTCGGCGGCCAGCGCCGGGTCGGTCCGCAGCGCCGGGACGGCCGCGTGCGTCATCGACAGGGGGCAGCCGTGGCCCGCCTCGGCCTGCGTCCACACCAGGAAGCCGGCCGCGCGCCGGACGTGCCCGCCCGGCCTGCCCCAGGCGTCGGTGAGTCCGGCCCCGACGGCGTGCCCCAGCAGCCGGTGCCAGGCCGGATGGAACTCCACCTCGTCGATGCGGTGCCCGTACCGGTCGTGCGTCCGCAGCTTCGGCGGGTTCTCGTTCGCCTGCGCACCCCACGCCTGGGCCTGGGCGGAGCCGGCGGAGAGGCCGAGCTCTTCGAGTTCCGTCCGCGCGCCGGCGAGGATCCCGGGCTCCAGGTGCCGTTCGACGGCCTCCGTCAGGGCACGGTCGGTGGCGAAGACGTCATAGCCGACCAGCGGCGGAACCTGGTTGGTCACTGTGTGGGTCGTTGCTGCCATGCCGATACGGTAAGGAGGTGCAGGCAGCAAAAGAAACACCCGAGCGCCCACCGGGTCGGCTCCACCGGGCTCGAGTCCTCTACCGCAACGTATCCAAGCGGCAGATGGCGTGGCAGTTGCTCAAGGACACGGTCAACTCGTGCATCGAGTACCGCATCCTCGGCCTCGCGGCAGAGGCCGCGTTCTTCACGCTGCTGTCCCTGCCCCCGCTGCTGCTCGGCCTGATCGGGCTGCTCGGCTACGTCGACGAATGGACGGCCACCACCACGGTCGCCTCCATCGAGCGCAACATCCTGGGCGCGGTGCAGACGGTGCTGTCCGAGCGGGGCGTCAACGACATCGCCCGGCCGCTGATGGACGACGTCACCACCGGGGCCCGCCCCGACGTCATCTCCATCGGCTTCGCGATCGCCCTCTGGTCGGGATCGCGCGCGGTGAACGTCTTCATCGACACCATCACCGTGATGTACGGGCTCGACGGGCACCGCGGCATCGTCAAGACCCGGCTGCTCGCCTTCCTGCTGTACGTGGTCGCGCTGCTGCTGGGAGCGGTGGTGCTGCCCCTGCTGGTGGTCGGCCCCGACCGGGTGGTGGAGTTCGTCCCGTGGGGCACCGAGGTGCTCGCCGTCCTGTACTGGCCCTTGGTCATACTCCTGTCCATCGCGTTCCTCACGACGCTCTACCACGTGTCCGTGCCGGTCCGCTCGCCGTGGATGGAGGACGTCCCCGGAGCGCTCGTCGCCCTGGGGATGTGGGTGATGGGCAGCTTCCTCCTCCGGATCTACCTCACCAGCACCGTCGAAGGCCCCACCATCTACGGCTCGTTGGCCGCGCCCATCGCCGTCCTGCTCTGGATAGGCATCTCCGCCTTCGCGGTACTCGTCGGAGCCGCGGTGAACGCCGCGATCGACCACGTGTGGCCGTCACTGGCCACGGCCGCCGCACGAGCGGCGACGGAGCGGGTGCGCGCGGCACAGGCGGCGGAACTCGTGGCCCGTGCCCGGGCGGCCCAGTGGGAGGCCTACGCGGACGACGAGGAGGAGGACGTCTGCATGCCCTCCGAATTCCCGGAACGCTGGTCGCGCTTCCTGCCCCCGGACGACGTGAAGTCCCGGCTGCACACCGGCCGGGACACGAAGGACACGAAGGACACCCGGGACACCAAGGGCTTCGGGACACCGGGGAATCCCCCCAGGGACCAGGATGGGCGGTAGCGGGGGCAGGAGGCGCCTGGAACCCGGCAGCCCCGAGGACCTCTCTTCTCATCTTGCGGTCATGAGCGGGCGGTACACGGAGCGGCCGACGGGGTGGGGCGGAGCGGTCGTCTGGACCTGGCAGGGGCCCCGCGGGCCCGAGCGGCCGGTGCTGCCGGACGGCTGCATGGACCTGATCTGGGCCGGTGGGCACCTGCTCGTCGCGGGGCCCGACACCCGTGCCGTCACGGTGGCCGACACCGGCGACGGACTCCGTGCGGGGATCCGCTTCGCCCCCGGTACGGGGCCCGCCCTCCTCGGTGTACCGGCGCACGAACTGCGCGACCGGCGGGTCGCCCTCGACGCGCTCTGGAGGGGGGCGGAGGCCCGCAGGCTCGGCGAGCGGATGGCGGAGGCCGCCGACCCGGCCGCCGCACTGGAGGACGTCGTCCTCGGCAGGGCGGCCGCCGCGGCGCCGCCGGACCCGGTCATGGTGTCCGTCGCCGGCCGGCTGGAGCAGGGGCACTCCGTCGCGGCCACCGCGGGTGCCGCCGGCCTCGGCGCGCGCCAGTTGCACCGGCGCTCCCTGGCCGCGTTCGGCTACGGGCCCAAGACGCTGGCCAGGGTCCTGCGGCTGCAGCGGGCCCTGACCCTCGTACGGGCGGGGACGCCGTACGCCGAGGCCGCGTACGCGGCGGGCTGCACCGACCAGTCCCACCTCGCCCGTGAGGTGCGGGACCTGGCCGGTACAACACTCGGCGGCTACCTGGCCGGACTGGGCTACGGGCCGGCCGGCGCGCTCGCCGCGAAGAGCGACACGGCGCAGCCGTCGGGATCCAGGACGACCGCGTAGCGCTGCCCCCAGACGGCGTCCCAGGGTTCGAGGTGGCCCTGGTACCCGGCGCCGGTCAGTTCGGCGTACACCGTGTCGACCTCCGCCGGGCTGTCGCAGAGGAAGGCGAGACCGAGCCGCTCGCCGCCCTTGGCCGGGGTCCAGCCGGGGTCCATGGAGCGGGCGACGTCCTCGGTGTCCCACATCAGACGCTGTCCGCCCGGGAGAGCCACCTCCACATGGGGTGCGGACGCGGCGTCGGCGGGGATGTCGAGTCCGAGGCGGCGGTAGAAGGAGAGGGATGCGGCCATGTCGGCGGTGGTGACGGAGATCGCGTCAAGTCGTGGAGTCATGGTCCGAACCTATGCGGGCGGCTCCGGGGGCGTCTTGTAGGAAACGGTCATCCGCGCGGGCACGGCGGGCAGCCGTCCGGGGCCGCCCGCCCGCACGGTTCACCGGTCCGTGCAGGCGTCCGGTGAGGTGCCCGGGTCCGTCAGCGGCAGGCCCAGCTGGGCCCGTTCCGTCAGCCAGCGGGTCGGGCGGTGGCGCGGGTCGCCGGTCGTGGTGTGCAGGGCCCGCTGCAGCTCCAGCATCCGGGCGGCGCCGATCCGGTCGCCCCAGGCCAGCGGCCCCACCGGGTAGCCGAGCCCGGTCGTCACCGCCAGGTCGATGTCCGCCGGGGCGGCGAGCGAGCGCTCCGCGATCGACGTAGCGACGGACACCACCGAGGCGAGCAGCCGCTGCGCGACCGAGCCCGCCGTGTCCCGGACCACCGACACGGCGTACGGCTCCTCGCCGTCCGCCGCGCGGGCCAGCACCGCGCGAGCGTCCCGCGCGGCGGCCGGGTCGGCGGCGGGCGTCACCGCGAGCACCCGGCGGCGGCCCGCGGCGGGCAGCGGGTCCACGCCGAAGGTGCGCCCGGGGGGCAGCCCCAGCGAGGCGACCGCGGCCGCCGCCGTGGTCCCCCAGACCGGGACCAGCACAAGCGCCCCGGCCGAGGGAACGGCGCCGGTCTCGACGGCGGCCCCGGCGGAGGCCAGGGCCTCGCGGAGCGCCGCGGAGCCGGGGACGGCCGGGCCGGCCATGAACAGCGGCCGGTCCGCGTCGCCCGTCACCGGCGGCTCCGCGTCCGGTCCCGGCGCCTCGGAGCCGTACGCGAACCAGCCCTGCCCGGTCTTGCGGCCGTGCAGTTTCGCGGTCACCCGGTTCGGGGTCAGGTACGAGGGGCGGAGCCGGTCCTCGTGGCGGAATCCCTGCCAGATGGAGTCGATCACGGCCGCCGTCACGTCGAGCCCGGTGAGGTCCATCAGCTCGAACGGGCCCATCCGCAGGCCCAGCACGTCCCGGGCGATGCGGTCGATGTCGGCGGGGCCGGCCACCGACTCCTCCAGCAGGGCCAGCGCCTCGGTCACCAGGCCGCGTCCGGCATGGTTCACCAGGAAGCCCGGGGTGTCGGCGACCGTGACCGCGCGGTGGCCGCAGCTCTCGACCAGCGCGGTGAGGGCCGGCGGGATCTCCGGACGCGTCGCGGCACCCGGCACGACCTCGACGATCCGCATCAGCGGTACGGGGTTGAAGAAGTGCAGGCCCGCCAGCCGCGTCGGGTCGGTGAGCGAGGCGGCGATCGCGGTCACCGACAGGGACGAGGTGTTGGTCGCGAAGACGGCGGAGGCGGGCAGCGCCTGCTCCAGCTTCCCGAACACCTCGGCCTTGGTGTCCAGATCCTCCCGCACGGCCTCGACGACCAGCTCGACGTCCGGACCCTGCGCCCAGGGATCGTCCAGCGGGACCAGCCGCCGCAGGGCCGCGTCCCGCTCCCCGGCGGACATCCGTCCCTTCTCCACGGCGCGTTCCAGCATGGACCGCACGAAGCCGACGGCCGCCGTCACCGCCTCCGGCCGGACGTCGCACAGCTCGACGGTGTGTCCGCCGGTCACCGCCCACTGGGCGATACCGCGGCCCATGGCTCCGGCGCCGACGATCCTGATACGCATGGCAGTTGCGGTCCTCTCGGGAGGGAATCGGGGAGAGCCCCGGGACCGGGGCGGTGTTCTCAGCGAAGATAGACGCGGCCGGGGTCGACGTCCTCCCGGAGCAGCCGGAGCTCCGCCGCGGTCGGCGGCGGTACGGTCCCGACCTCGTCGGACACCTTCAGGTCCCAGCCGGTCGCCTCCCGGACCTGCTCGACCGTGACACCCGGGTGGACGGCGATCAGCCGCAACTCCTCGCCGATGCCGCCGCGGGCCAGGATCCCCAGCTCGGTGATGACCCGGGTGACGCCCACGCCCAGCGGCCGGATGCCCTCCGAGAGCGCCCGGTCAGGCCCCGGCGTGGTGCAGAAGTCGAGGGACCCGGTGAAGGACCGGGGGTCGTGACGGCGCATCACCACGAAGACCTCGCGGGAGTTGGCCATCACCTCGATACCGCCGCCGGAACCGGGCAGCCGCACCCGAGGGCTCTCCCAGTCGCCGATCACGGAGGTGTTCAGGCTTCCCCACCGGTCGATCTGCGCGGCGCCCAGGAAGCCCACGTCGATGTGACCGCCCTGCAGGACGCAGCCGAACAGCGCCGGCATGGACAGCACGGCCTCCGCACCCGAGATCAGCACGGCGTCGGCGATGGTCTCCGGCAGGTGCGAGGGGTGCGCGCCGCAGACCCCGGACTCGTACACGACCTCGATCTGCGGGGCGACCGTCAGACGCGCCAGCTCGGTGGCGAGGGTCGGCAGCCCGATCCCGGCGAACACGGTTCGGCGTGAGGCCAGTTCGCGGGAGGCGACGACGGAGAGCAGCTCCGAGGACGTGACGGCGTCCGGCTCGGTGGTGGTGGTCATGGCCGCTCCTTCTCGTGGTCCGTGGTCCCGCGCGGTCCTGTCGTCCGTGCTCACAGCCGCCGTCCGTAGTTCACCGGCTCGCTGAGCGCCTCGCCGACCGCGAGCCCCGCCCAGAACTCCTCACCCTGCTTGGCGACGTACGCGGCGTGGTCGGCCGTCCCGTACACCCACTCCGCCAGCCATGCCCGCAGCCGCTCCGGGTCCTTGCTGATGTGCGACCAGGCCCGGTAGAAGTCGTTGTCGCGGTCGTAGTAGCCCTGCGCGAAGGACGGGTGCGCGCCCCGCGGGCACACCACGACGGCGTCGACCGCGTGCGAGGGGACGAGCGTGCGGTTGGGGTCCGAGCGGACCACCTCGTCCCCGACGATCTCCTCGACGACGACGATCGCCTTGTCCGCCGCGTACACCGCTTCCGCCTGGATGCCCGTCAGGCCCCAGATCTGGGTGTTGCCCCTGCGGTCGGCGCGCTGCGCGTGGATGATCGTCACGTCCGGGTTCACGGGCGGAACGACGTAGATCTGCTCCGGTCCGCCGTCCGGGCCCGGGTAGGGCGACGTCATCCTGCGCAGCGCGCTGTTGACGGACGGCAGATCGCTGCCGCCGTAGCTGCGCAGCGGATAGAACGGCAGCCGCTGCGAACCGGCGAGGTAGCGGCAGACCATCCCGTAGTGGCTGTACTCCTCGAAGGCGAGCGGCTCGGGGTCCGCGCGCTCGATCCTGCGCCGGAGCTCACCGAGCGAACCGGCGGAGGAGTTGCCGACGAAGGAGGAGACCAGCCGCGAGACACAGCCCGCGGCGAGCATCTGGTCCACCACGATGTCCGCCGTCATGCGGACGACCGTGAGGTCCCGACGACCCTGACGGATGATCTCGTGCCCGGCGGCGGTCGGGACGAGGTGGGTGAAGCCCTCCAGACTGACGGTGGAGCCGTCGTGCACGAAGGCGGCGACGGCCTCCCTCATCGACATGACTTTGCTGGGCCCGTCGGCCGTGTCCGTCCGTTCCACGGTGCTCCTCGGCGAGGTGTGTGCTGGTCCGCACCACCGTGTCAGCGGGCATTGATTGCTGTCCAATACCAAATTAAGGTCGCATCCAGACCGCTGGCTAATGAATGGACAGTCGTATGGAGCTGCGTCATCTGACCGCGTTCACCGCCGTGGCCGAGGAACTGCACTTCGGCCGGGCGGCCAAACGGCTGCAGATGGCCCAGCCGCCGCTCAGCCAGCAGATCAGGCAGCTGGAGAAGGAGCTCGGCGTCCAGCTCTTCGAGCGCAACACCCGCTCCGTGCGGCTCACCGGCGCCGGGGAGTCGTTCCTCGAACCCGTACGGGCGGTCCTGGAGGATCTCGACACCGCCGTACGGGCCGCCAAGGCCGCCGGACGCGGGGAGTACGGGCGGGTCACGATCGGTTTCGCCGGTGCCTCCAGCCACGAGACGCTGCCCCAGCTGACCAGGGCCGTGCGGGCGGCTCACCCGGCTCTGGAGCTGGTCATGAAGGGGCAGACGTATGCCAACGTGGCCCTGTCCCGGGTCGCCGACGGCTCCCTCGACCTGGGCTTCGTCCGGCTCCCCGTGACCCAGCCCGGCGTGGCCCACCGGGTGATCGAGGAGGAGGAGCTGCTGTGCGCGCTGCCCTCCGACCACCGACTGGCCGCACTGGAGAGCATCCCGATCGGGATCCTCGCCGACGAACCCTTCGTCTCGTTCCCCGCCAACGCCGGATCCACGGTGCGCGACGCGATGGTCGAGGCCTGCGAGGCCACCGGCTTCAATCCGCGCGTGGTGCAGGAGGCGCCCGACTCGTACACGATCCTGGCCCTCGTCGCCGCCGGGGTGGGGGTCACGCTCACGGTCTCCTCGTGCCGGCACATCCAGCAGAACGGGCTGGTCTACCGGCCCCTCGCGGGCCCGCCCATCCGGCGCCAGGCCGCACTGGCCTGGCGAGCGGACAACCCGTCCCCGGCCCTCCGCGCGGTGCTCGCGGTCGCCGAGGAGGCCCTGCCCACACCCGGAGCCTGATTGAGACGCGCAGCGTCTCGAAGACCGGTGAACTCGATATTGGACCGACTCAGTGATCCAGTGCGAAGGTCACCCCACACACCCGAAACCGCCGAAAGGTGTTCCGCCGTGCCCGACCATGTCGATGTCGTCATCTGCGAACCGCTGCGCACCCCCATCGGGCGTTTCGGCGGAGCCTTCGCCCGGCAGACGCCCGCCGCGCTCGCCGCACGCGTCATCGCCGAGGTCGTCGCCCGTACCGGGATCGACCCCGAGCGGGTCGACGAGGTGATCCTCGGACACGCCTACCCCACGTCCGACGCCCCGGCCATCGGCCGCGTCGCCGCCCTGGACGCCGGACTCCCCGCCTCCGTCACCGGCGCCCAGATCGACCGGCGCTGCGGTTCCGGCCTCCAGACGGTGCTCGACGCGGCCATGCAGATCCGGGCCGGGTTCAGCGACGTCGTGATCGCGGGAGGCGTCGACGTCATGAGCGCCGCCCCCTACTACACGCACGACGGCCGGTGGGGCATCAAGGGCCCCGGCCTCCAGCTCCACGACTCGCTGGCCCGCGGCCGGGTCACCGCGGGCGGCGTCAACCACCCCGTGCCCGGCGGCATGATCGAGACCGCGGAGAACCTGCGCCGCGCCTACTCCGTCAGCCGCGCCGACCAGGACGCCCTGGCCCTGCGTTCGCAGGCCCGCGCCGCCCGCGCCGTGAAGGAGGGGCGCTACGCGGCGGAGACCGTCCCCGTCACCGTACGCAGCCGCAAGGGCGACACGCTCGTGACCGCCGACGAGCACCCCCGCCCCGACACGACCGCCGGGCAACTCGCCGCGCTGCGCCCCCTCATGGGTGCGTCCGACCCGGAGGCGACCGTCACCGCGGGCAACGCCAGCGGTCAGAACGACGCGGCCGCCGCCTGCCTCGTCACCAGTGCCGCCACGGCGGAACGGCTCGGACTCACCCCGCTCGTCCGGCTCGTCTCCTTCGCCCGCGCCGGCGTCCCCGCCGCCACCATGGGCATCGGGCCCGTCCCCGCCACCCTCGCCGCCCTCGGCCGCGCCGGGCTCACCCTCGCCGACCTCGACCTGATCGAGATCAACGAGGCCTTCGCCGCCCAGGTCCTGGCCTGCACCAGGGAGCTGGGCCTCGGCGAGAAGGACCACGAGCAGCGGATCAACGTCAACGGGTCCGGAGTCTCGCTCGGCCACCCGGTGGGCGCCACCGGTGCCCGCATCCTCGCCACGCTCGCCCGCGAGATGCACCGCAGCGAGGCCCGCTACGGCCTGGAGACCATGTGCATCGGCGGCGGCCAGGGCCTCGCCGCCGTCTTCGAGCGCGTCACCGCCTGACCTCCCTCCCCGTCCCCCTCTGCTCCGCCCCCTCCTCAGCGCGACCCAGGGCGTCTCGGGCGACGCCCCGGTCCGCCATGCCCTCATCCGCTTGATCAACGATGTTCACGGGAGCCACCCATGAGTGCGTCCACCGCAACCGCACGCGAGAAGACGAAAGCCGCCAACCGCGCCGGGTTCGGAGCCTTCATCGGCTCCACCATCGAGTGGTTCGACTTCTACATCTACGGAACCGCGGCGGCGCTCGTCTTCGACAAGGTCTTCTTCCCCGAACTCGAGGGCCCCCTGGGCACCCTGGTCGCCTTCGCCACCTTCTGGGTCGGCTTCCTCGCCCGCCCGATCGGCGGCATCGTCTTCGGCCACTACGGCGACCGCCTCGGCCGCAAGAAGACCCTCGTCATCACCCTGCTGATGATGGGCGTCTCCACCACCGCGATCGGTCTGCTGCCCGGCTACGCCTCCATCGGCATCGCCGCCCCGATCCTGCTGGTCTGCATCCGCATGATCCAGGGCATCGGCCTCGGCGGGGAGTGGGGCGGCTCCGTCCTGATCGCCTCCGAGCACGCGCCCAAGGGCAAGTCGGTGCTGTACGGGGCGTTCGCCCAGCAGGGCTCGCCCGTCGGCAACACCCTCTCCACCCTGAGCTTCCTCGCCATCAGCCAACTGCCGGACGAGGCCTTCGTCTCCTGGGGCTGGCGGGTTCCCTTCCTCGCCTCCGCCGCCCTCGTCATCGTGGGACTGCTGGTCCGGCTGAAGGTCGCCGAGTCCCCGGCCATGGCCAAGCTCATCGAGAAGAAGGAAGTCGTCAAGCTCCCGCTGACCGAGGTCCTGCGCAGCCACCCCATGCTGATCGTCCTCGGCATAGGCGCCTGCACGATCGGCCTGTCGGCGACGTACTTCAAGTCGACGTTCGCCCTCTCCTGGGCCACCACGTCGCTCGACTTCGACCGCAGCTCGTTCCTGACGATCATCCTCGTCGCCAACGTCACCCAGATCGTCGTCCAGCCCTTCGGCGCGCTCATCGCCACCCGGATGAAGAGCTGGTCCCGCGCGGTGACCGTGATGCTGGTGCCCGAGCTGATCCTGATGCCGGTGATGTTCGTCCTCATCAGCACCGGGGACTACGGCCTCGCGATGCTCGGAGTCGCCGTCGCCACCATCCCGCACTGCCTCTACTACGCGGCCCTCGCCGGCATGCTCGCCAGCCGCTTCCCCGCCCATCTGCGCTACACCGGCATCTCGCTCTGCTACCAGCTGTGCGGCACCCTCCTCGGCGGGACGACCCCGATCATCGGCCAGTTCCTGCTCAACCGGACGGGCTCGATCACCGCCGTCATCGCGTACGCGGTGTTCCAGGTGGCGCTGACCCTGGGCTGCATGCTCCTCCTGCTGAAGCGGCCCAACCACGACGAGTTGGCCGCCGAGCCGGCCGCCGCTCCGCGCACCGCCCCCGTCTCCGCCTGACCCCGCGAGCAGAACGGACCACATCATGCCCCTGACCGTGCACGGCATCCCGGAGATCCTCGCCCTCGGCGGGCGCGACCTCGGGCACTCCGGCTGGAAGGAGGTCACCCAGGAGCTCATCGACGCCTACGCCCACGTCTCCGGGGACCACCAGTGGATCCACACCGACGTCGCCCGCGCCGCGGACGGCCCGTACGGGCGCACCATCGCCCACGGCTACATGGTCCTGAGCTGGGGCATCCCGATGTTCGGCGAACTGCTCCAGGTGAGCGGGGTGGGACGCGCGCTCAACTACGGGGTCGACCGGGTCCGCTACCCGGCGCCCGTCCCCGTCGGCAGCCGCGTGCGGCTGCACGCCTCCGTCACCGGCGTGACGGAGGTCGCGCGGGGCGGCGTACGGATGACCCGGGCCTTCACCTTCGAGCTGGAGGGTTCCGAGAAGCCGGCCTGCGTCGCCGAGTCGCTGACGCACTTCTACCCGTAGGCCGACGCGACCGCACTACCCGGCCCGGTCCGCGGTCTCCGGCTCCCGGGCCGGTGCGGGGGCCGGTGCGGCCAGATGGTCCCTGGGGCCGTCGGGGTCCGTCAGCCGGTTCAGCCGTGCCGGCACGTCGAAGCCGATCAGCAGCACCACGATCACCGTGCCCGCGAACGTCAGTACGGCGAGCGCCTGCCCGAGATCCATCCCGGACGCCAGATGTGCCCCGAGGACCGGAGCGACGGCCCCGCCGAGCGCCCCCACGTTGTACGTGAAGCCCAGCGCGGCGCCGCGGCTCGTGGTCGGGAAGTGGCCGCCGATGTATCGCGGCAGCAGACCGGAGATCCCGAAGCTCGTCGCCTGGAGCAGGAACAGCAGGCAGCCCAGCAGCAGGAGGTTGTCCCGTACCGCGAAGACCGGGTAGACGAAGGCCAGCGAGGCGAGCAGCGTCAGTGCGTAAGCCTTCCTCGCCCCGATCCGGTCGCCCAGGAAGCCCGCCGCCCAGCAGCCGGCCATGGTCCCGAAGCCCGCGAAGTAGAGGACGTCGGTGACCTGCCCGGTGCTGTATCCCAGCTCGGTCTTCAGATAGGTGGGCAGCAGCGCCTGGATGGGCCACGAGTACAGGAACGCGAAGAACAGCGTGACGATCATCGACACGTAGAGCAGCCGGCTCCGCTTCCCGCCCAGCTGCACCGCGAACGCGGCCAGTGCGAGGCCCGCCACCACCGACAGGACCGGCACGAGGCCGTCACCGCCCGGTACGAAGATCAGGAACAGGGAGAGTGTGGCGGCCACGACGAGGACCGTGTTGGCCACGGCCCGTCCCCGGGTCATGAACAGCGGCCGGAACGGACTGGGCCTGGACTCCTCGTCCGCGACGGCGTCGGCCCATTCCCCGGCCTCCGGCAGCGCACGCCGCATCCACAGCGCGACCGCGATCGGGATCAGGCCCAGATAGAACATCCACCGCCAGCCGAGCGACGGCACCACCCAGGTGTAGACCTGGGCGGCGAGCACCGAACCGACGGAGAAGCCCGAGATCAGTAAGCCGCTGGCACGGCTGCGGAGCCTGGCCGGCCAGCTCTCCATGACGTACGTCGCACTGGCGCTGTACTCCCCGGCCATCCCCATGCCGATGGCCAGCCGGGCGGCGAAGAGGCTGTGGAAGTCCCAGGCGAATCCGCAGGCGAACGTGCCCAGGGAGTACAGCATGATGCTCAGCACCATCGACAGCTTGCGGCCGTACCGGTCACCGATGGCGCCGAGCACGGCGCCGCCCAGCCAGCGGGTGATGAACGCACCGGAGACCAGGCCGGCGGCCTGCACCGTGCTCAGGCCGAAGTCGTCGCTGATCTCGGTCAGCACGAGCGTGATCAGGACGAAGTCGAAGCCGTCGAGGACGTAGCCGATCCAGGCGGCGAAGAACGACTTCCACTGGGTACGGCTCACCTCGCGGTACCAGGGGAGCGTGGGGGGTGATGTCTGCACGGTGCACTCCATGATGCGGGACGGTGGCCGGCCGTCCCGCGTGGTGGGGCGGGTCAGGGCCGGGTGAGGCCGGCCACGAAACGCGCGGTCAGAGCGGTGGGCGCGGTGATGGCGGTGCCGACGACGACGCTGTGGGCGCCGCGGGCCAGTGCCTCGGCGGCCTCCGCGGGGGAGTTGATGCGCCCCTCCGCCACGACCGGGACGTCGATCGCGGCCGCGAGGGATGTGACCAGATCGAGATCCGGGCCGGTCTGCTCGGGAGTCCCCGGGACATAGCCGGACAGGGTCGTGGAGACGAAGTCCGCCCCCTGCGCCGCCGCGGTCACGCCCTCGGCGAGCGTGGACACGTCGGCCATGACCAGCGCACCGGCCGTGTGCACGGCGCTCACCAGCTCGGCGAAGGTGGAACCGTCGGGCCGCGGCCGGTCGGTGGCGTCGGCGGCGACCACGGCCGCACCGGCCTCGGCGACCGCCAGGGCGTGCCGGACCGTCGGCGTGATGTAGACGCCGGTGTCACCGTCCTTCCACAGGCCGATGACCGGCAGGTCGACGGCCGCGCTGATCGCGGCGACGACCGCCGGCTCGTTGGCGCGGATCGCGGCGCCGCCGCCCGCGACGGCCGACCGCGCGAGCCGGACGAGGGTGGCGGTGTCCCGCATCGGGTCGCCGGGCGGTGCCTGGCAGGAGACGATCAGCCGGCCGCGGAGGGTGGCGGTCAGGTCCTGTGCGCTCATCGGAGAACTCCCGGGTGGTGGAGGGGAAGGGTGGTGGTCAGGGCCGCCGCGCCGAGCACGGCCGCGTCGTGGCCGAACAGCGGCGGAACGGGGACGAGTCCGCGCAGCGGCGGCATCAGTTCGGCGGTGAACGCGGCGGCCAGGGCGTCCCCGTACAGCGCGCCGATCCGGGGGACCCCGCCACCGACGACGACCCGGTCGGGGCCCAGCGCGTTGGCGAGCCCGCCGAGGACGCGGCCGGTGGCCGCCGCGCCGGTGGTGATGGCGTGGACCGCCGCCTCGTCGCCCAGGGCGGCCCGGGACGCGACGGTCTCGAGCCGGTCCGCCGAGGTACCGGCGAGGCGCTCGTAGTGGGCGGTGATGCCCGGACCGGAGGCGATGACCTCCAGGTGCCCGGTGGCGCCGCAGGTGCAGGGCAGTCCGGCCGCCTCGGCGGCCGGCAGATGACCGAGGTGACCGGCGATGCCCGAGGCGCCGTGCAGCATCCTGCCGGCGACGGCGACGGCGCCGCCCACCCCCGTGCCGACCGCCGTGAACAGCAGCGACCCATGGGTGCCGGGCAGGGCCGCGAGCTCCGGCCCGGCGGTGGCCCGCACATCGTTGTCGCAGGCCACCGGCAGCCCCGTACGGTCCGCGAGCCCGGTGCCGAGCGCGGTACCCGCCCAGCCGCGTATGGAGTCGGTGGCGCTGGTGACCATGCCGGTGCGGGGGTCGACGACCCCGGCGGCGGCGATGCCGAGGGCCGTGGCGAGCCGGCCGGGGTCGGCCGCGGCGGCGGCCGCGGCGAGTGCGTCGAGCACCGCCGCCGCACCGTCGAGCGCCGGGGTGGGCCGGGTGAGCCGGGCCAGCACCGTGCCGTCGGCGGCGAACAGCGCAGCGGCGATCTTCGTGCCGCCGAGATCGAGCCCGAGGACCGGAGTGCCGGTGGCGGACGGGGTCATCGGACCGGCGGCAGACCGGCGCCGCGCAGCCGCTGCGAGACCAGCGCGACCGACTCGGCGGAGAGCTGGATCTGGGGGAACACGGTGGCACCGTCGTCGATGACACCGAGCAGCCGCAGCGCCGCCTTGAAGGAGCCGAGCGCCGACGAGCTGCGGCCCATGTCGGCCTCCGGGCCGGCGTCGACCATGGCGAACAGCTCGATCAGCCGCTCCTGCTCCCGGGCGGCGGTCGTCCAGTCACCGGCGCGCGCGGCGTCGTACAGCCGTACGTACCCGGCCGGGTCCACGTTGCCGATGCCCGGCACCACGCCGTCGGCTCCCGCCAGCAGGGCCGCGTCCACGGTGAGTTCGGAGCCGGTCAGCACGCTGAAGTGCGGCGCGGGCCCCCGCGCCCGGCCGTCCCGGCCGCCCAGCCCGACGAGGAGCCGGCGCAGCCCGCCCTCGTCCCCGCTGCTGTCCTTGAGACCGGCCAGGGTGCCGTCCTCGGCCAGCTCGCGGATCAGTGCGGCGGACAGCTTGGAGTGCACGGCGACCGGGATGTCGTACGCGAAGAGCGGCAGGTCCACGGCCGCGCGCAGCCGGCGGAAGTGCCCGGCGATCTCCTTGGGGTGCGTACGGGTGTAGAAGGGCGCCGTGGCGACGAGGGCGTCCGCGCCCAGGCGGGCGGCGGTCCTGGCGTGCTCGACGACCCGGGCGGTCGTGGTGTCGATGACGCCGGCCAGCACCGGGACCCGGCCGTCGGTCGCGTTGACCACGGTCTCCAGCACGGTGCCGCGCTGGTCATCGGTGAGGTAGGCGACCTCGCTGGTCGAACCGAGCGCGAACAGCCCGTGCACGCCACCTCCGACGAGGTGCTCGACGAGCCGCGCGAGGGATGCCGTGTCGACCTCCCCATCGCGGTCGAGCGGGGTGCAGACCGGCGGTACGACGCCGTGCAGCGGTGCGGTCAGAGACATGGTGAGGGCTCCAGCTCGGTGGAATCCGGTCCGGGGCCGCGCGGCCGGGACCGTGACATGAGACGTAAGATGTCCTATGTCTGACTCACCTTAAACAGATGCCCCGGCGGGCGGTCAAGAGGCACCGGCGGCCGGCACCACCCCAGGAGGACGTTGTGGCGCGCCCCACCATGGCTCAGGACATCGAGCGACGGATCAGGGAACTCATCCTGGAGCGCCGGCTCGGCCCCGGCGACCCGCTGCCCACCGAGGCGGAGCTGATGGAGCTCTTCGACGCGGGCCGGGTGTCCGTACGCGAGGCGCTCAAGGCGCTCCAGGCGATGAACGTGGTCGAGATCCGGCGCGGCTTCGGGACCTTCGTCGGCTCGCTCTCCCTGTCCCCCTTCGCGGAGGGCCTCGCCTTCCGCGCCGCCGTCCGGCACCGGCAGGGCGAGCCCGGTCTCCTGGAGCTGATGAAGGTGCGGGAGGCGCTGGAGGCGGGACTGGTCGGCGCAGTCACCGCCGGTATTCCGGCGGAGGACCTGGCCGTGCTGCGGGAACTGGTGGCGACCATGGAGTCGGAGGCCCGCACCGGCCGCGTCGGCCGCGCCACGGACCGGGCCTTCCACCTCGCGCTCTACGCCTCACTCGACAACCACCTGCTCAGCGAGGTGCTGGACGCGTTCTGGGCGGCCATGGACCAGGTGCGTGAGGACCTCGACGACGGCCACCAGGACCCGGCGACCACCGTCGCCCAGCACCACGAGATCGCCGAGGCGGTCGCGGCGGCCGACGGTGCGCGCGCGGTCCGCGCGATGCGCACCCATTTCGACGGTGTCCGCGCCCGGCTGGGGGCCGAGGGCTGACGCGTCCTCGGGCGCACCGGTCCCGGGTGCGTCCTGCCTGCCCGGCGGGGTGCCGGCGCGGCCCGGGCGCCGCAGGCCGGCGGCGGCCTCAGCCCTCGTACAGATAGCTCTTCGTCCCGGCCAGTGCGGCGCGGAACCAGGCGTCCACCTCCGCCTGCCCCATCGCACCCCAGTCGGGAGTCCGCTCCACCTGCGCCGCACCCAGCCGACGCCCCAGCTCCACCAGCCTGGATCCCTCGGCGGTGCGTTCGGTCCCGTAACGCAGCAGGGCCTCGGCCGGTGACGCGCAGGCGCCCAGTGCCCCCTCCAGGCAGAGCGCGTCCTGGAGTGCCTTGACCGCCCCGCTGGCGGTGTGGGGCCGGGTGATGCCCGCCGCGTCACCGGCGAGCACGAACGGCGGATCCGCCGCGCGCGGGGCGTGCAGGTCGGTGACCGGGTGGCACACCAGAGAGGCGTGCTCGCCCCGGGCCACGATGTCGGCCCACTCGTCCGGGAAGTGCTCCTCGGCGATCTCCCGCACGTGGGGCGCGGGGTCCCCCGCCCCGGTGGGCCCGCGGAAGTAGATCGCGTAGGCCAG
Source organism: Streptomyces clavifer (assembly GCF_036345975.1). Classification (NCBI taxonomy): domain Bacteria; kingdom Bacillati; phylum Actinomycetota; class Actinomycetes; order Kitasatosporales; family Streptomycetaceae; genus Streptomyces; species Streptomyces clavifer. Next base: position 6,175,051 of record NZ_CP107793.1, read on the forward strand.
CAGCCGGTCGTCCGGATCGGTCCCGGCCACGCCCGGGATGAGGTAGAAGATGCCGTGTCCGCCGGGGAAACCCAGGGTGATCCATGCCTTCCGCAGCAGCTCCAGCTGCCGCGGGGCGCCCGCCACGACGCTCATCGGGATCGTGCCGCGCCACACCAGGTACCCGGCCGGTGAGGGCCGCAGCCCCGGTGCGATCGCCTGCCGGGTCAACGAGCGGTGCCCGTCGGCCCCCACGACGATGTCGTACACCGCCTCGCCGGCCGCCGTACGGACCAGGGCGCCGCCCGCGGCAGCCCGCTCGACGGAGACGACGGGCCGCCCCCGGTGATGGCGGGCGCCGCCGGCGTTCTCCCGCAACGACTGCCACAGCCGCCCCCAGTTGCACGGGGTGACCGGGCTCGGCTGCCGGGCGATCTCACGGGTCCGGCCGCGCCCCGGCGAGCGGGTCAGCCAGACGTGCTCGGTGACCGGGGCCGTCGGCATCGCGGCGTCCAGATAGCCGAGGGCGACGAGCTCTCCGTGCAGGGCGGGCGGGATGACGATTCCGAGGCCGCGGTCCTGCAGCTCGCCGTCGCTCCGCTCGTACACGGTGACGTCGGCGCCCGCCCGGGTCCCCGCGATCGCCATCGCGCACCCGGCGATGCTGCCGCCGACCACACCCATCCGTAACCCTGTCGCCGCCATGCCCCTGCCACCTGTCCTCGTACCGGAAGATGCCGTCCCCATCGTCGCAGCCGGTCCGGCGGGACCGGGGGCGCAACACCTCCTCCGGGACCGGGTGTCACGGCGTCACGGTCACCGTCCGGCTGCCGGAGGCCTGCTTGCCGTCGGACCTGTAGGTCGCGGTGAGCCCGGCGTCCCCGGAGGCGCCGGCCGGGACGGTGACCGGGACCTTGATGTTCGCGCCCTCACCCGGCCGCGTCGCGGGGAACGCCACCCGCTCGGCCGTCCAGCCGCCGGGCACCGCGAGGTCGAGGGTCCCGGCACTGCGGGCCACGTCCATGGTGCGGAGAGGGGGGCGGCGCGACGGGCCGACGCGTGCAACGGGCGCGCACCCGGTGTCGATCGAGGAGCCGGCCCTCCGTCAGGAGGTGGCGGTCCGCCCGGCCGACAGGCCGGCGAACAGGGAACGCACCCAGGCCAGCTGCTCCGCACGGTGGTGTTCGCCGCCGCCCTCGTGCCCGTTGAACTCGTAGACGCGGAGGTCCTTGGGCCCCGCGTAGTGGTTGTAGGCCGTGAAGCACGTGGAGGGCGGGCAGATCTCGTCCATCATCGCGATGGAGAACAGTGCGGGCGCGGTGGCCCGGGCGGCGTGCAGGGCCGCGTCGAAGTAGGACAGGGTGCGGAACACCATGTCGGTGCGGTCGTGGTGGAGCCGCAGGTAGGAGGCGATCTCGGTGTACGGCGGCAGCCCGCCGACCCGCGCCCCGCGGGGGATGTTGCACAGGAACGGCACGTCCGGCATCACTCCGGCCAGTCCCGGAACCAGCCCGGCGACCGCCAGCGCGATGCCGCCGCCCTGGCTGATCCCGGTCACGACCACGCGGGCCGGATCGATCTCGGGGTGCCCGCGCATCATCTCGACGCAGCGGACCGCATCGACGAACACCCGTCGGTAGTAGTAGGTGTCCGGACTCTCGATGCCGCGCGTCGCGAAGCCCGGGACCGCCCCGGCGGCCCCGGGATCCGGGTCCGCCGTCGCTCCGGACGCGGCCGACCAGCCCTGCCCGCGGGTGTCCATGACCAGGTGGGCGTATCCCGCGCAGGCCCACAACAAGTCCTGGTGCGCCGGCCCCCGGCCACGGCCGTAGCCGAGGAACTCGATGACGCAGCCGAGCGGTTCGGTGGCCCCGGTGGGCATCCGCAGCCAGCCGCGTACGGTCTGCCCGCCGTGGCCCGCGAAGGCCACGTCGTAGGTGCGTACCTGGGTGAGCCCGGTGTCGACGAGGGTGACACCGGGCTTGTCCCGGCCTCCGGGTGGCACGTCGCCCAGGGTTCGCGCCCAGAACGAGTCGAAGTCGACGGGCACCGGCAGCTCGGGCCGGAAGGCGCGGCAGTCCGGGAGCGGGAGATCGGCCGACGGCATGGCGGTGCCTTCCTGGAGGTCGGAACGCGACAGGACAGAAGACGTCTGATGTCCTGGGGCTAAACGGACTTTAGGGATCGCTGCGGCCGGTCGTCAAGGGGCCGGCCGGGGCGGGCCCCGTGCGGACGGAGGCCCGCCCCGGCCGGGACGTGGGGGGTGGAGGAGGTCAGGGAGTGATGCCGTTGCGCGCCCGGGCTTCGGCGATCCGCCGTCTGACCGGGGAGTAGTGCTCGCCGATCGCCTTCAGGAAGGCGGTGGTGTCACCGGCCCGTGCGGCGTCCACGATGTTCTGGTGGGCGGCGATCGTCGCCGTCTCGTCGGCGTGCGTGAACCCGTCGAGATGAGGCGCCACGATCGTGTACACGTCCCAGAAGGCCATCGTGAGCTGGCCGATCAGGTCGTTGCCGAGCGGGGCCACGAGCAGGGCGTGGAAGGCCCGGTCGGCTGCCACGAAGCCGTCGCCGTCGCCGGCCCCGGTCTCGCGCATGGTGGCCACCAGGCCGTCCAGCCGGTCGTGCTGCTCCGGGGTGAGCGACGAGAGGATCCGATCGGCCATGCCGCGCTCGAAGAGTTCGCGCACGTCGACCAGGTCGGCCATCACCTGGAAGTCGTCGTCGGGGGAGAGGAGCCCGCGGAACGTGAGGCTCTCCACCAGGGCTGACATGCTCAGTCGGCCCACATAGGTGCCGTGCCCGTGGCGCACCTCGACGATGTCGAGGGCGTGCAGGATCTTGACCGCCTCGCGGACGCTGGAACGGCTCGCTCCGAGCGCCTCGCACAGCGCGGGCTCCGTGGGCAGAGGGTCGCCCGGACGCAGCCGCTTCTCCAGGATGTAGCGCTTGATGCCCTCCACGACTTCCTGCCGGAGAAGCGTCCGGCCGGACCGGATGCCGGACATATGTGAACTCCCCACCTCTTGACCCCTCTCGATTGTCAAGCTACGTTCCCACGCTATCAAGGCATCAGACATCTGACGTCTGATGCTCGGTGATCGGAAGTCCCTCGCGATCACCGAGCGGCACCCCGTCCAGTCCCATCCCGCTCCCTCAACGTCCCTTGGAGGACCCGTGCCCGAGCTGAGGCCAGCCGGCGTCGAGCGCCGCACCTTCCTGCGATACACCAGTGCCCTCGGCGCGGCCGCCGCCCTGACGGCGAGCCTCTCCGCCTGCGGCGGGCCGACCTCGACCGCGGACGGCGCGGCGGGCGAGGGCGACGCCAACGGCACCATCGAGGCCGGTCTGTCGTACCCCCTGTCGACCGGATTCGACCCGATGATCACCTCGGGTGCGACCCCGTACGCCGCCAACATGCACATATTCGAGGGCCTCGTCGATCTCGATCCGGCCACCCTGGTGGCCCGCCCCGCGCTCGCGACCGAGATGCCCAAGAAGATCAACGCCACCACCTACCGGGCCACCCTCCGCGACGGTGCGACGTTCCACGACGGATCGCCGGTCACCGCCGAGGACGTCGTGTTCAGCTTCGAACGCATCCTCGACGAGAAGAACGCGTCGCTGATGGCGCAGTTCGTCCCCTTCATCGACACGATCACCGCCGTCGACGCGAAGACGGTCGAGTTCAAGCTCACGTACGCCTTCGCGCTCTTCCCCTCCCGCATCGCGGTCGCCCGCATCGTGCCGAAGAAGATCGTCGAGGCGGACGTCAAGGGATTCGACGCCAAGCCGGTCGGCTCCGGGCCGTACAAATTCATCGAGGCGACCCGCGAGGACAAGATTGTCTTCGAGAAGTACGACAAGTACAACGGCCCGCACCCGGCCAAGGCCAAGAAGATGGTCTGGCGCCTGATGTCGGACCAGTCCGCCCGCGTCAGCGCCATGGAGTCCGGCCGCGTCCAGGCCATCGAGGATGTTCCGTACATCGACGTGAAGCGGCTCTCCGCCACCACGAAGACGGAGTCCGTACAGTCCTTCGGCCTGCTCTTCCTGATGTTCAACACCGCCGACAAGCGGTTCGCCGACAAGCGGGTCCGCCAGGCCCTGCACTACGCCCTGGACACCGAGAAGATCATCTCCACCGCGATGGTCGGCAACGCGGCAGCCGCCACCGGCTACGTTCCGAAGACCCATCCGGACTACCACGAGGCCTCCACCGTCTACACGCACGACGTGGCCAGGGCGAAGAAGCTGCTCGCCGAGGCCGGCGTCAAGAACCTCTCCTTCACCGTCCTGACCACGGACACCGGCTGGGTCAAGGACATCGCCCCGCTGCTCAAGGAGAGCTGGGCCGCGGCCGGCGTGTAGGTCACCCTCGACATCGCCCAGTCCCCGGCCCAGTACGCCAAGATCGACAGCGGCGACTTCGAGGTACTCGTGGCGCCCGGCGACCCGTCCGTCTTCGGCAACGACGCCGACCTCCTGATGCGCTGGTTCTACTACGGCTTCTGGCCGGAGAAGCGCTACGGATGGGCCGGGTCCGCCGCGTACAAGCAGGTCAGGCAGACCCTCGACAAGGCCGCACAGGCCGCCGACGAGACGACGCGCAAGCAGCTCTGGGGCCAGGTCACCGACCTGGTCGCCGACGAGGCCGCGCTCTACCCGATCCTGCACCGCAAGCTGCCCACCGCCTGGGACGAGAAGACCCTGTCCGGCTTCGAGCCGCTGCCCACCACGGGCCTGTCCTTCGTGGACGTCGGCCGCGCCTGACCCCCCGCCGGTCCGGGCCGCCGCCCTCCCGGCGGCCCGGACCCGCCGTCCGCCCAATCGCAAGGAACCCGACGATGGTTGCTTTTCTCCGGCTCGCGCTGCGCCGCGTCGCGATGATGCCGGTGATGATCCTCGGTATCGCGCTGCTGGTCTTCGTGGTGCTCCAGTTCTCGCCGGTCGACCCGGCCTTCAACGCGCTCGGGGAGAGCGCCACCCCCGAGGCCCGAGCGGCCTTCGCCGAGGCCAACGGGCTCAACGACCCGCTGCCCGTGCGGTACTTCGACTTCCTCGGCCAGCTCCTCCACTTCGACCTCGGGATGACCGTCCCGCCCAGCCAGCCCGTCATCGACCGCATCACCGCCGCCTTCCCGCTCACCCTCCAGCTGACCTTCCTCGGCCTGCTCCTCGCGGTCGTCCTCGCCGTCGTCTCCGGCGTCCTGGGCGCGATGTACCGCGACCGCTGGCCCGACCAGCTGTTCCGGGTGTTCTCCATGGCCGGGGTCGCCATCCCGTCCTTCTGGCTGGGCGTCCTGCTCATCCAGCAGTTCGCGCTGAACGTCCGCATCTTCCCGACCGGCGGATACACCAACCCCGCCGACTCGTTCAGCGGCTGGCTCACCACCATGGCCCTGCCCGCCTTCTCGCTCGCGGTGCCCGTCGCGGCCTCGCTCGCCCGCCTCGTACGGACGTCGATGGTCGCCGAGCTCGACCGCGACTACGTCCGCACCGCCCGCGGCAACGGCCTGCCGGTGTTCCTCGTGGTCCGCTCGGTGCTCCGCAACGCGCTCGTCACCCCGCTCACGGTGCTCGGCGTCAAAGTCGGCTACCTGCTCAGCGGCGCCGTGGTCATCGAGGCCATCTTCGACCTGCCCGGCATGGGAAAGCTCATCCTCGAAGGTGTCACCGGCGGCGACGTCGCCCTGGTCCAGGGCACCGTACTGACCATCGCCATCGCCTTCCTGGTGGTCAATGTCGTCGTCGACCTGCTCTATCTGCTCGTCAACCCGCGCATCAGGACGGTGTGACATGTTCGCCACGGGCCGTCTGGCCACCACACTCTCCCGACCGGGCATCGCCTTCCGCGCCCTCCCGGCCACCTCCCGCGTCGCACTCGGCGTCCTGGTCGTCGTCCTCCTCGGCGCCGTCCTCGCCCCGCTGCTCACCCAGGACCCGCTGACCACCGGCACCCCCGTGCAGCCCCCCGGCGCCGAACACTGGTTCGGCACCGACCGGGCGGGCCGCGACGTGTTCGCCCGCGTCGTCCACGGCTCGCGCTACTCGCTGGTCATCGGCCTCGGCGCGACCGCCGTGGCCCTGGTCGCCGGCGCCGTCCTCGGCTCGCTCGCCGCCACCTCGCGCAAGCTCGGCGACGAGTCCGTCATGCGCACCCTCGACATCGTGATGTCGTTCCCGCCGATCGCCCTGGCAGCCGTCCTCGTCGCGGTCTTCGGCACCAGCGTTCCGGTGATCATCTTCACCATCGCCTTCGTCTACACCCCGTCACTCGCCCGCGTCGTACGCGCCAACGTGCTCTCCCAGTACGGCGAGGACTACGTGGCCGCCGAGAAGGTCATCGGCGCCCGGCGCGGCTACATCGTGATCCGTCACGTCGCCGTCAACTGCATGGCACCGGTCATGGTGTTCGCCACCGTCATGGTCGCCGAGGCGATCATCTTCGAGGCCAGCCTCTCCTTCATCGGAGCCGGAGTGCAGGACCCCGACCCCAGCTGGGGCAGCGTCCTCGCCTACGGCCGGCAGATCCTCCTCGCCGGCGGCTGGTGGGCCACGTTCTTCCCCGGCCTGGCCCTCCTGATCACGGTCCTCGCCCTCAACATCCTCTCCGAAGGGCTCACCGACGCCTCCGCCGCGCCCAAGAGCGCCCGCGCCGCCGTCGACACCACCAGGACCACGGCACCGGACCCCGTCGAGGCCGCCTCCACCGTGGACGTCGACGCCGCCCTCGCCGAGCTCGCCCGGCACATCAACGCCACCGGGCCCGCCGTCACCCCGGTACCCGAGGACGCCGCCGAACTCCTCGTCGTGCGCGACCTGGCGATCCGCTTCCCCGACCGCTACGGCGACATCCCCGTCGTCGACTCGCTGGACTTCACCGTCCACGAGGGCGAAACACTCGGCCTGGTCGGCGAGTCCGGCTGCGGCAAGTCCATCACCAGCCTCGCCGTCATGGGGCTCCTCGCCCGCAACGCCGAGGTCAGCGGCGAGATCCTCTACCAGGGCCGGAACCTCCTCGAGCTCCCGCCGAAGGAGCGCCGCGCCTTGATGGGCCCCGAGATCGCGATGGTCTACCAGGACGCGCTCTCCTCGCTCAACCCCTCCGTACTCGTCGGGACCCAGCTCAGGCAGCTGACCTCGCGCGGCGGTACGAAGACCCCGGCCGAACTGCTCGACCTCGTCGGCCTCTCACCCGAACGCACCCTGCGCAGCTACCCGCACGAGCTCTCCGGCGGTCAGCGCCAGCGCGTCCTCATCGCCATGGCACTCTCCCGCAGCCCCCGGCTGCTGATCGCCGACGAACCGACCACCGCCCTCGACGTCACCGTCCAGGCCCAGGTCGTCGAGCTCCTCATCCGGCTCCGCGACGAGCTGGGCTTCGCCATGGTCCTGGTCTCCCACGACCTCGCCCTGGTCGGCGACCTCTCGCACCGGGTGGCCGTGATGTACGCGGGCCGCCTCGCCGAGGTCGGCGACACCCGGTCCGTCCTCACCGACCCCGCCCACCACTACAGCCGGGGCCTCCTCGGCTCCGTCGTCTCCCTGGAGGCGGGCGCCGACCGACTGCACCAGATCAGGGGGGTCGTCCCGGCACCCCAGGGCTTCGGAGCGGGCTGCCGCTTCGCCTCACGCTGCGCCGCCGCGACCGAGCTGTGCCGCAGCACCACACCGGCACTCGCGGAACGCGGCACCACGCAGGACCACGGCTTCGCCTGCCACCACCCCTCCGAGGCCACCGCACAGCTCGAAGGGAGCGCCCTGTGATCAGGCTCGACGGCGTCCACGTACGCCACAAGGCACGCAGCGGCGGCGTGTTCCGCCGCGACGCCGTGCACGCGCTCACCGACGCCACCCTGGAGGTCCGGCGCGGCGAGATCGTCGGCCTGGTGGGGGAGTCGGGCTGCGGCAAGTCCACCCTCGCCCGTGTCCTCACCGGTCTGCAGAAGCCCACCGAGGGAGAGGTCCGCTTCCACGGCCGCGACCTCTGGGAGATGTCGGCGGCCCGGCGCCGCGACGACTTCGGCTCCGCGGTCGGCGTCGTCTTCCAGGACCCGTCCACCGCCGTCAACCCCCGGCTCACCGTCCGTCAGATCCTGCGCGACCCGCTGGACGTGCACCGGCGCGGCACCCGCGAGCAGCGCGAGGCACGCGTCGAGGAGCTGCTCGACCTGGTCGGACTGCCCGGCCACACCCTGGAGGCCCTGCCCGGACAGCTCTCCGGCGGCCAGCGCCAGCGCGTCGCCATCGCGCGGGCCCTGGCCCTGGAGCCGGAGCTGATCGTCGCCGACGAACCGACCTCGGCGCTCGACGTCTCCGTACGCGCCCAGGTGCTCAACCTCCTCGTCGACCTGCGCGACCGCCTGGGCCTCGGCATGGTGTTCATCTCGCACGACATCCAGACCGTGCGCTACCTCGCCGACCGCATCGCCGTGCTCTACCTGGGCCGCATCGTCGAGGAGGGCCGGGCGGCCGATGTGGCGGGCACCCCCCGTCACCCGTACACCGAGGCGCTCCTCTCCGCGACGCCCAGCCTGCTGGAGACCACCGAGCGCATCGTGCTCACCGGTCCGGTGCCCTCGGCCACGAACCCGCCGCCCGGCTGCCCGTTCAGCACCCGCTGCTGGAAGGCGGACGACGCCTGTGCGACGGCGTTCCCCGCCGAGACCTCCGCGGCCGGCGAACACCGGTGGCACTGCGTCCACCCCCAGCCCGTCACGTCCCCCTCCGTGTCCCCCGCGGGGGACACGACCTCCGTACCGTCCGCAAGGAGCACCGCATGACCACCCGCACCGCCCCGTACTCGGGTGTGATCCCGCCCGTCGTCACCCCGCTCACCGCGGACGGCGAACTCGACCGCCCCTCCCTGGAGCGGGTCGTCGGCCACCTCCTCGACGGGGGCGTCAGCGGCCTCTTCGCCCTCGGCAGCTCGGGTGAGACCGCCTACCTGACACCGGGGCAGCAGGACGAGGTCATCAAGGTGATCACCGCGGCCTCGGGTGGCCAGGTGCCGGTGCTGGTCGGAGCCATCGAAACCACCACCAACCGTGCCATCGAGCGGGGCCGCGCCGCAGCGGCTCTCGGCGCCGACGCCGTGGTCGTCACCGCACCGTTCTACACGCGCACCCATGCCACCGAGATCGACCGCCACTTCAGGGACATCGCCGACGCGGTCGAACTGCCGCTCCTCGCGTACGACGTACCGGTCTGCGTCCACAGCAAGCTCGACCCGGAACTGCTGCTGCCGCTCGCCGCCGACGGTGTGCTGGCAGGGGTCAAGGACTCCAGCGGGGACGACGGTTCGTTCCGCCGGCTGGCCATCGGCGCACGTGGTATCCCGGGGTTCGCGGTGCTCACCGGCCATGAGCTGGTCGTCGACGCGATGATGCTGAGCGGGGCCGACGGTTCGGTCCCCGGCCTGGGCAACGTCGACCCGCACGGCTACGTGCGGCTGCACGAGGCGGCGGTGCGCGGCGACTGGGCCGCAGCGAAGGCCGAGCAGGACCGGCTGGTGGCCCTGTTCGACATCGTCGGAGCGGCCGCACCGGGCACGGCGTCGGCCACCGCGGCCGGCCTGGGCGCGTTCAAGACGGCCCTGATGCTGCGTGGCATCATCGCGACGAACGTGATGAGCCCCCCGATGCGCCGGCTGGACGCGGCCGAGACGGCCAGGATCGCGGCCCACCTGGACCGTGCCGGACTTTCCCGCACGTAGGGACACGAAGAGAGGGCCGCCCGGCAGCGTCAGGTGCTGCCGGGCGGCCCTCTCCGTAAGTACCGCGACTAGTTGCGCGAACCGCGGGTACGGCGCATGAGCACCGCTCCGCCGAGCAGCAGAGCCGCGCTCGCACCGGCGGCCATGCCGATCTCACCGGCACCGGTGTGCGCCAGCTGCTCGACGGGGACGTTCGGCGCGGGGGCGGCCGGGGTCTCACTGACGGGGGGCTTCTCGGCCGGCGGCTTGGCCTTGGTCGGGGGCTCGTCGACCGGCGGCTCGTCGACCGGCGGCGCGACCGGGCCGCTCTCGTTGTAGCACTCGTTGTCGGAGGCCGCGTTGAGCGCACCGATCACATTGACGCTGTTGCCGCAGGCGTTGACCGGGACGTGCACCGGTGCCTGGATCAGGTTGCCGGAGAGCACGCCGGGGGAGTTGCTGGCCACGCCCTCGGCGTGCGCTCCGCCGTAGCCCTGGTAGGCGTCGTCGTAACTGTTGGCGCTCGGGGCGTCGAGACCGCGGTCGCTGGGCTCCGCGTAGGCATCCTCGTTCTTGCCGTCGCTGTCGAGGCTGCGGCTGTCGCCGTGACGGTCGCTGCGTTCGGCGTCCTGCCCCTTCTCGTGGCCCTTGCCGGATCCGACGTTCGCGCATTCGTTGCCGAAGGAGGGGTTCAGCAGGGCGGCCGCGTTGACGGTGTTGCCGCAGGCGTTGACCGGGACGTGCACCGGCACCTGGGCGACGTTGCCCGAGGCGACGCCCGGCGAGTTGACGGCGGCGCCCTCGGCGGAGGAGTCGGCGTGGGCATACCCGCCGACAGTGGTCAGGATGCCGGACGCCGCTGCCATGACGATCATGCTTTTGTTCAACACGTGACGCATTGAATGGGCCTTCCTCAACATTTCTATGCGGGTGGTGCACCCGCAAGTGACGCGTGTGTGTGACGAGTGGTGCCGTTGCTGTGTGAGGTCATGGCCTCGGCGGATCGTCATCTCCAGTGCGCTGGACGACAGTCATAACGAGCGGGCCGCTTCGGGGAAACTCGGAAAACGCCGCGAATCGAGGAATCCTCCGAACGGGTTACGTGCACGCGTGCCACCGTGTTCGCCGCAGTCGCCGGCGGATGCGCCTCGGCATGCGCTTCCGTACTTGTGTACGGCCAGGCGTGGACCCCGTCACTCGTTCAGCGGCATTACCCATCCGAATCCATGTCGTTCATTGTCGTGGTACGTAGGAAATCGCTGGGACGTTGTACAGTCGCGAAGAATTCGACTTACCAGCAGTTTCCGTCGAATGAATTCACGCCAGCAAATGAAAGGTATCTCCGTGTTCGGAAAGCGAACTGCCGTTGTCTCCCTGTCAGCCGTGGCCCTGGTGGTCATCGGGGCGGCCGCGGCTCAGGCCGACGACGGTCCCAAGTTCGAGAACAACGGGCAAATCCTGTCCTGCTTCAGCCTGGAAGCCCTGAACCTCCCGGTCGCCTCGACCTCGAGCAGCAAGATGGACTGCTCCACCAACTACGAGTGGAACACTCAGGCGAACACGAACACGACGGTCATCGACGCCAACGCGGCCCCCGCTGCGGCTCCGGCCGAGGCCCCGGCTCAGGCTCCGGCGCAGGCCCCGGCTGCGGCCCCGGTCCAGGCTCCGGCCGAGGCGCCGGCCGCTGCTCCGGTCCAGGCTCCGGCTCAGGCTCCCGCGCAGGCTCCGGCTGCAGCGCCGGTCCAGGCCCCCGCGCAGGCTCCGGCCGAGGCGCCGGCTGCGGCTCCGGTCCAGGCCCCCGCGCAGGCTCCGGCTGCGGCTCCGGTCCAGGCCCCCGCCCAGGCCCCGGTCCAGGAGCAGGCCCCGGTCCAGGAGCAGGCTCCCCAGCAGGCCCCGGCCCAGGAGCAGGGTTCGTCCGCGCCCGTCAAGACGCAGGCCTACCTGCTGACGCCCATTCAGGATGAGGCTCCGGTGGGCGCGCAGGCTCTCGTCGAGGCGCCTGTCGAGGGGCTCGCCCCGACCCTGGGCTGAGCGAAAGCCTGACGGGGACTAGCACCAGACATTTGCTTGTGCGTCGCGCGCTGAATTCGAAGCGCCTTTCTGGGTGACGGGAATAGCGCCGACGTGCGGGCTGGCTGACTGCATTTCGCTCAGTTGGCATTCAGGCCGATAGTAATATCGAATACCTGGATGGGTCCGGCTGGTGAGTGCTCCTGAGAAACCGCAGTGAAGCGGGAGAGGTCACTGCCGCTGACCTCTTGCCCCGCGCACCCCCGCCCCCGGGTTCCTCCCCCGGCGGCGGGGGTCTTTTGTGTCTCGGGTGTGGAGCCCGCTCGTGGCACATTCAGCAGCGACGCGCTTCCCAAGTGGGCTGAACGGGTGTATTCGCCCGGGGTGCGCCCTGGTCCTCGAAACCCGCAAATTCCTTGCCCTGTAAGGGGACTGAGGCGTTGCGCACCTCGTGACCCGTGACCACCGTGCCGAACACGCGTCGTGGCGCTGTGACTCGACGGACATTCTCCACTAACATCCTGTAACTGTACGAACACGGTCCACAACGGACTGTGTCGAATGAGCAAACGGAGAAAAAATGCGCAAGCTTCAGAAGGCTGGCGTCGTGGTCGCCATGCTCGGCAGCCTCGGCTTCATCGGTGCCGGCACCGCCTTCGCTGGTGACGACGGCCCGAGCGTGGACGTGACGCAGAGCACCACCTGTAAGTCCCACGACCTGAACGTCGACATTCTCGGCAACGTCGGCATCCTCAACGGCCTGCTGGGCAACGCGCTCAACGGCGAGGGTGACCCGGGTGCCCAGAGCACCAAGCTCGGCTCCACGATGGACTGCAGCAACGACGCTTTCTGAGTCGGTGAGCAGTTGACCCTTTAGAGCACCACAGCGGCGGGCCGCCCCCTCGGGGGTGGCCCGCCGTCTTGCTGTGCCGGCGCCGTGCCCGGCGTGGTGCACCGCCCCGGTGCGGCGGCGCTGCCCCTGATGTCGCGCGCTGTCCTGGCGCGCGGTGCCGCACCCGATGTGGCCTGCCGTTCCGGTGCCTGGATCACCGGGTCGGGCGCACGGAGGGGCGAGCGCTCGGCCGAATGGTTGTCATCGCCGCCAAAACCCTGCGCCTCGTTGGTGGTTGCGGTTGTTCCACCCTAAGATCGTCACTGTTGGTACACGCTCCAGCACGGAGCGTGTCGATATGCGAAAACGGAGAAAAAATGCGCAAGCTCCAGAAGGCTGCCGTCGTCGTCGCCATGCTCGGCAGCGTCGGCTTCATCGGTGCCGGCACCGCCTCCGCCGGTGGCCACGGTGGACCGGACATCGACGTCACGCAGAGCTCGGTCTGCACCTCGCACGACGCCAACGTCGATGTTCTCGGCAACGTCGGCATCCTGAACGGCGTCGCGTCCAACCTGCTGAACGGCGAGGGCGACGCCGGTGCCCAGAGCACCAAGCTGGGCTCGACGCTGGACTGCAGCAACGACGCCTTCTGAGTGACCTGGTAGTTCGAGCAAGTACCTGAGAGCGGGTCCCGGTTTCCGAGCCATGCGCCCGGTGGCCGGGCCCGTTTTCTTAGTGCGGAGGAACGCAGCACATGTTCAGTCGGAAGAAGATCGCAGTCGCCTCCATGCTCATGGGGGGCCTTGCCCTGACGGGGCTGGGTGTCACTCAGGCGTACGCCGGAGGGGCGCAGGGCGACTGCACGCCGGACGCGTACGGCAACGTCGTCTGCGTCGAGAAGACGGAGACCTCGTACACCAGCGAGGACGGCACGTACCACCTCAACCAGACGCAGGAATGCACCACGACGGCCCGTGAGACGGTCCAGCAGCCTACTGGGGCCGGCGTGGGGCAGCGAGGGACGACGGATGTCGGCCCCGCCGTCGACTGCGCCAACTCGGCCCCCGCGCCGGAGGGCTTCGTCGCTCCCACCGTCGGGTACTGAGTCCGGGCCGAGGGCCCGGTACGTGTGAATGGACGAATGGCCGGACCCGAATCAACCGGGCCCGGCCATTGGTCTGTTCACGCGCGTTCAGGTGCGGCCCTCACCGGACCGACGCCGCCTGGCTCCCACCGGTCGGCGCGGGGACGGCGGGGCGCCGCACGGCGGTGCCCAGCGTCTCGACCTGGTTGCAGTACGGCAGTCCGACCAGCGGCTGCTGCGTGCAGAACCTGATGATCAGGTCGGAGAACTCCTCCATCCGTTCCACCGGGGCCAGGTGGTCGGCCTCCTTGATGGTGGTGAAGCTCGCCGCGGGCAGTGAGGCGGCGACGGCGCGTCCCATGGCGGGTGTGCAGAGCGTGTCGTGCTCGCCGGTGAACACCAGGGACGGGACGGCCGGTACCGGCTCGTTCCGGTACCAGTCGTGACTCATCAGCCGCGCGTTGTGCTCCACCGACATCCGGAGCTCGTCCTCGGACTGCGCCATGAACTGCCGCAGGAGCAGCCGGGAGACGACCGCGTGCTTGCGGACCGCGCCGGTACCGGCCGGTGACATGAACCGCTCGACCAGTTCGCCGGCGATCCCGGCCCTGTCGCCCTGCTCCAGCATCCGCGTCCAGCGGGGTACGGAGTCGGCGTAGTCGTCCGGGATCACCCGGGTCATGCCGACCAGTCCGAGCCTGGCCACGTATGCGGGGTGCTGCTGGGCGAAGCGCAGAGCGATGGCCCCGCCGAAGCAGCTGCCGACGAGGTTGACGCGGGGCATGGCCAACTCCCCGAGTAGGTGGCGCACGTTGGCGGCGAGGAAGTCGATGCCGTGGACGACGGGCAGGAAGTCCGCCGTGCCGTAGCCCGGCAGGTCCACGGTGACCGTCGTGCAGTACTCGGCCAGCCACTTCTCGTGGCGCAGCCACGCGTACCGGTTCTGTGAGGAACCACCCAGCAGGATCAGTGGCTCGGTCCGCGGGTGATCCTGGTGGACGATGCGGCAGTGGTACGCGAACCCCTCGAAGGTGAGCGTCCGTTCTTCCACCCGTGCGGTGGCCGGCGGCATCGGACCGGGCCCGGGATCTGCCGCGGATGTGTCCTGTGCGGTGCCGATGTCAGAGCGCATGGTGCCCCCAGAGGAGTGAGACAAGTATGAGACCTAATCTCACGATCCTCCCCCTGCTCCCCGCTTCGCGCCGTTCCACCCATGGTGGGCGTGTCGGGGATATTTGTTCTGTAGTCCGTCCGTGTCATGGGCGGCGTCCCGCGGGCAGGGGTGTGGCCCGTGGCGGAGGGCCAACAGGGCGGTGCGCGAACGGACTTGTCCGGACCGACGGGGCTGTCCTGTCCGAACTCACGTATGCGGCGGGGCGTCCGGCTGCCCGGCGGCCGCGGTCCGTCCCGGCGGCAGGGTCCGGTGCGCCCGCACGGGCCCGGAGGCTTGGGCCGGTCGGCGCAACAGCCGATACGGTCTCGCGGGCTTCGGGTACTGCATCTCCATGGACCAGCACGACAGCCCCGCCCCCTCCTGGCGCCCGGAATCCGATACGCCCATCTACGACCGGCTGCTCGCCGAATGGCGGGAGGCGGCCGAGGGCCCGGAGCGGATGCCGCGTCCCGCGCCCCGCCCTCACTCCAGGAGCGTCCTCGTCCCCGGGGCGCGCACCTCCGGCGAGGTCCTGGGCGGCCGCGGCTGACGGAGGGACCGGAAAACCCTTAACGCTGCCCGGCGCCCGCGGGCTATGGTGTGGCCGAGCACGAGCACGAGAACGCCGGATACAGGAGAGGTGAGGACATTGATGACGGTCGTTGCGATGGGCACCGCCCACACGAAGAGCATCGTTCCCACTCCTGTGGCCGCCGGCTGACCCGACCTTCTCTCTCCGCGCTCGAACGCGCGTTGCCGGGGCCACCCTTGTGAAGGGTTTCCCTTGTCTTTCCCCATTCCCGGTAGTTCCCCGTCGCACCCGCTGGCCCCGTACGGCTGGGACGACGACTGGGCTGCCGCCTTCGCCCCGTATGCCGAGCAGGGACTCCTGCCCGGCCGTGTGGTGCGCGTGGACCGCGGGCAGTGCGACGTGGTCACCCCGGACGGCACAGTCAGGGCGGACACCGCGTTCGTCGTGCCCCGCGATCCGATGCGGATCGTCTGCACCGGCGACTGGGTGGCCGTCGATCCCGACGGTGACCCGCAGTTCGTCCGTACGCTCCTGCCCCGGCGCACCGCGTTCGTACGCTCGACGTCGTCGCAGCGCTCGGAGGGGCAGGTGCTCGCCACCAACATCGATCACATCGTCATCTGCGTCTCGCTCGCCGCCGAGCTGGACCTCGGGCGCCTGGAGCGTTTCCTCGCGCTGGCGATGTCCAGCACCGCCGGCGCCGCACTGCTCGGCGACGGTACGCAGGCCGACCGGTACGAGGCACACCCGCTCGTCCTGCTCACCAAGGCCGATCTGGTCCCCGACGTGACCACGCTGTCCCATCTGGTCGACGACATCGAAGGCATCGCCCCCGGCGTGCAGGTGCTGCCCGTGAGCTCCGCCACCGGTGAGGGGACCGACGTGTTCGGGGCCATCGTCGCCGGTGGCACGAGTGTGCTCCTCGGGCTCTCCGGCGCGGGCAAGTCGACCCTCGCCAACACCCTGCTCGGCGAGGACGTGATGGATGTGCGGGCCGCGCGCGACGTGGACGGCAAGGGCCGGCACACCACCACGACGCGCAACCTCCTCGTCCTGCCCGGCGGCGGCACGCTGATCGACACCCCGGGACTGCGCGGGGTCGGCCTGTGGGACGCGGAGGCGGGCGTCGGCCAGGTCTTCTCCGAGATCGAGGACTTGGCGCAGCAGTGCCGCTTCCACGACTGCGCCCACGAGGCCGAGCCGGGCTGCGCCGTTCTCGGCGCCATCGAGGACGGGACGCTGCCCGTGCGACGTCTGGAGAGCTACCGCAAGCTGCTCCGCGAGAACCATCGCATCGCGGCGAAGACCGACGCCCGGCTGCGCACCGAGACCCTGCGTGAATGGAAGCGCAGGGGAGCGGAGGGCCGGGCGGCCATGGCGGTCAAGCAGGGCCGGATGCGGTAGCGCCCGGCGGGCTCCCTGTCCGAAATCCGCGAGTGTGCGCCGCCGGGGGCGGCGCACACTGGACCTGTGATGGATGAGCGGACCAGGTACGAGGCGGTGAGCAGCCGCGACGCGCGCTTCGACGGAGAGTTCTTCTTCGCCGTCGCGACCACCGGCATCTACTGCCGGCCGAGCTGCCCCGCCGTCACCCCCAAGCGGCAGAACGTGCGGTTCTACCCCACCGCGGCCGCGGCGCAGGGCAACGGCTTCCGGGCGTGCAGACGATGCCGCCCGGACGCCGTGCCCGGCTCCGCCGACTGGAACGTCCGTGCCGATGTCGTCGGACGCGCCGTCCGCATGATCGGTGACGGCGTGGTGGACCGCGAGGGCGTCCCGGGCCTGGCCGGCCGGCTCGGCTACAGCGCCCGTCAGGTGCAGCGTCAGCTCACCGCCGAGCTGGGCGCCGGTCCGGTCGCCCTCGCGCGCGCCCAGCGCGCCCACACCGCGCGGGTCCTGCTGCAGACCACGGACCTGCCGGTCACCGAGATCGCCTTCGCGTCCGGATTCGCGAGTGTGCGCCAGTTCAACGAGACGATCCGGCAGATCTACGCCCGTACCCCCAGTGCCCTGCGCGCCGAGGCCGCGACGGGCCTGGGGGCGTCGGCACGCGAAGGGCGCAGGGCCGGCATTCCGCTCCGGCTCGCCCACCGCGGCCCGTACGCCGCCCGGGAGGTGTTCGACCTCCTCGGGGCCGAGGCGGTGGCCCGGACCGAGGAGATGATCGGCGACCCCGGTGCCCGTACCTACCGGCGCACCCTGCGGCTGCCGTACGGCACGGGCACCGTGTCCGTCGACGAGAGGTCCGCGGGGCCCTGGCTGGAGGCCCGGATCGACCTGACGGACCTGCGCGACCTGACGACCGCCGTGCAGCGCCTGCGCCGCCTTCTCGACCTGGACGCCGATCCGTACGCCGTCGACGAGGCACTGGGCGCGGACCCGCGCCTGGCACCGCTCGTCGCTGCGACCCCCGGGCTGCGCTCTCCGGGCTCGGCGGACCCGGCGGAGTTCGCCGTGCGCGCCCTGGTCGGCACCGAGGCCGCCGGTGAGCTGGTCGAGCGGTACGGGAAGGTCCTGGACGTGCCGTGCGGGGGGCTCACCCATGTCTTTCCGGAGCCGGGCGTGCTGGCCGGCGTCGACGACCCCGCGCTGCGTGCGCTCGCGGGCGCACTGGCCGACGGCACGGTACGGCTGGACGCCGGGGCCGACCGGGACGAGGCGGAGCAGGAGCTGCTGAGACTGCCCGGCACCGGACCGCGGACCGCAGCCCTGATCCGCATGCGGGCGCTGGGGGACCCCGATGTGGATCCGTACGGGACGCCGGCCGTCCAGGGTCTGCGGCCCTGGCGCTCGTACGCCGTGCGCCATCGCGAGCTCGCGGGGTGGTCCGCCCGGGAGGGTGCGTCGGGTTCCCGGCCGTGAATCCCCCGGCGGGTGGATGCGGACGACCTCCTCGCCGCAACGCCGGCCGAGGTCGTCGGTCCCGGTGAGGAGCCCCGCCACGGTCAGCCCCAGATCACGGCGCCCAGCCACGCCCCCGCCACCATCAGGCAGCAGTAGAGCTCCAGGAGCACCGAGTGGCCCGTCGTCCGCATCACCGACTTCAGTGAGGCCCAGCCCGCCCCGTGGCTGCCCAGCCGCAGCCGCTCGGCGCCGTAGATCGCACCCACGTACCCCAGGATCCCGCCCACCACCGGGACCACGAAGAAGCCGGCGATCGCGGCGAGCCCGCCGAGCACCAACGTCCTCCGCGGGGCCCCCGCCTCGCGCGGACGGCGCGAGGGCAGCGTCGCCTTCAGGGCCTGGTTCAGCAGCATCAGGCACGTCGCCCCGATCAGGACGCCCCAGGCGACCGCCGTCGTGTCCGTCAACGCCCACCACAGCACCGCCGCCCAGACGATCGCCCGGCCGGGTACGCCCGGCACCAGTACGCCCACCAGGCCGAGCAGCATCACCGCCCCGACAGCGACGAGCTGCCACACACTCATTCGACCAGCCTGCCGGAGTCCGTCCGGTCCTGCCCGTCAGGGCCCACGGGCAGGACCAGGGAAGGCGCGGTGCGGTCAGCGCGGGGCGCGGGCCACCCAGCCCCGTTCGTAGGCGTGCCAGCCCAGCTGCAGACGGGTGGAGACCCCGGTCAGCTCCATCAGCCCCTTCACCCGCCGCTGGACCGTCCGCAGCCCCAGCTCCAGCTGCTTCGCCACGCTCGCGTCGGTCAGACCCGCCAGCAGCAGCGAAAGGATCTCCAGATCGGTCGCATCCGGCCCGGGGCCGTCCTCCTCCCGGATGCCGCCCTCGCCCAGCCGCAACGGCATCGAATCCCGCCACACGGCCTCGAAGAGCCCCATCAGCGACTCCAGCAGCCCGCTGGCGTGGACGACGAGAGCCGAGGGCTCGGCGCCCCGTCCGGTCAGCGGCACCAGGGCGAGCGACGCGTCGGCGACCACCAGTTTCGTCGGCACCCGGTCGATCACCCGGCACTGCTCGTCACGGCTCAGCGCGGCCGAGAGCTCCACGATCCCGGACGGCAGCGAGAGCACGTCCCGCTCGACGACCACCCGGTAGGACACCCCGCGCATCGTCGCGCGCTCCTCGGACTCGTTCTCCATGCCGGTGACCGCGATCGGTTTGCCCGTGACCAGCGCGCAGACCTCCGAGGTGGCGCCCAGCTGCAGCTGGTGGAACCGGTGGGCCACGGCACGCGCACCGGTCACCACCTCCACCAGGTCGTGCACCGCGGGGACGGCAGCCTCCGCCCGGTACTCCTCGGCGAGCAGCACCGACGCCAGCTCGGCCTGCTCCAGCTCGTGCCGCTGCTGCGTCAGCAGCGCACCCAGAGCGACTCCGGGAGGCGCCGCGACCCAGCGGCCCGCCCGGGACGAGGACTGGGCCGCAAGCCCCTGCTGCTCCAGCCGGCGCAGCGCCCGCTCGGTGTCCGCCTCGGGCAGCGCCAGCCGGCGTGCGAGATCGGAGAGTTCCGCCGCTCCCGCCGCCACCAGCGCGCGGTAGGCCGCTTCCTGTCTCTCGTCGAGACCTATCGCTGCCAGCATCCTCGGGCCCTCCCCGGAGTGGTGATCGCACATCGCTGCGCCCGTCGGCCGTGGCGGGAATCTGCCACGGCGCTCATCCGCCGGGTCATCCTGCCCCGTACCAGCAGGCACTCTGCCAGTGTGGCGTTACAGCGGAACCAACTACCGCTCCCTACGAACGGCTTGTACTGCTCTGTGCCGCAATCGCCCGAGGACGGCGATGCGTCCGGCATCGCGCGGGGCATTCCGACCGGGCCGCCGGGTGACCTTCCCGTGGGGGGTGGGGACACCCGGCGGACCCTTCTCGCGCCCCCGCCCGGGCTTCACTTCCGGGCCTCTTTTCCTGATGACCCGTTTTCGCGCGGCCTGTGCGGTGGACAATATGGGCATGAGTCAGCAGGGGGAGAAGCCCGCCGCCCACGAGGACGACTGGTGGCGCAGGCTGTACGACGACACCGCGCCGGACACGGGCCCGAGCAGCGCGCCCGACAGTCTCGACGACCGCTTCGACTCCGCCTCGGACGCGGTGAGCGGGCCGCCCGGCCCTCAGGACCACCCGGTCACGGCGGTACCGGTGCCCGACCCGCGCACACCCGGGCCGGGATCGGCAGTACGGGACACGCCGGGTGGCGCACCTGCGGCCCCGGCTCCACCCCCTGCCCCTTCCGCACCTTCGACCCCATTCGCCCCGGAGCGATTCCGCGCGCCGCCCGCGGCACGCTCCGCGCCGGAGCAGCCCTTTGTGCCCCCGGTCCCTCCGGAGCCTGTGCCCGCGCCCTCCGCGCCGGAGCGATCCCCGGCGCCGTCCGCGCGCTCCACGCCCCCCGTACCCCCGGCCCCGTCGCCGCCGCGCACCCTGGCCGTTCCCGCGCCCTGGGAGGCCCCGTCCGGACCGGCGGGGCCCCGTACCTTCGCGGTGCCGCTGAATCCGGAGCCGCCGCCCGAGCCGCCGGCCCCCGCAGGATTCCCGTACGTGTCCCCGGAGGGCGAGCCGCCGCGCCCGGTCGTCGGCCACCTCGGGGACCGGCCGCCGACGTACGACGCCGACCCCGCCGCGCTGCCGGTCTCCGGCCCGGACGACATCGGCGGACTCGTCCCCGACACCGTGCTGGACGGGGCCCGCTACGGCACGTACACGCTGCGGGCGGCCTCCGTGCGCGGCGACTCGGCGCGCTTCCGCGGTGAGCCCCGCCGTGACGCCCTGCTCACCGCGCGTTTCGGTACCGGTGACGACGCACTGATCCTGGTCGCGGTGGCCGGGGGAGCCAGGGCCTCGGGCCACGCGCACCTCGCCGCCGCCGACGCCTGCCGCTGGATCGGCGGTGCGGTCGCCCGCAGCCACACCAGGCTCTCCGACGACATAAGGGTGGGCCGCCGGGGAGACCTCAGATCGGGGCTGCACCGCCTCACCGACCGCACCAGCGGCAGGCTGCGCGCCCGCGCGTCCGAACTGGGCCTCGAACCGACCGCGTACACCGCCGCGCTGCGCTGTCTGCTCCTCCCCGCCGATCCGGAGTGCCGCACCCGGGTCTTCTTCGGCATGGGTGCCGGCGGCCTCTTCCGGCTCCGCGACGGCGTCTGGCAGGACCTCGAACCACGCGTCCCGGAGCCGTCCGGCGCAACGGCCGACGAAGAGGGCCCGGGCGGGGACAGGCTGACGATGGATCTGCAGATCACCACACCCCCGCCCCCGTACACCGCGGAGCCCGCGCAGCCGCCCGCCGAGCCCTTCCGGTTCCGTGCCTCGGTCGCCCGCGCCGGGGACACGCTGCTGCTCTGCGGCAGCGGACTGGCCGGACCGATGCGCGGCGAGCCCGTTCTCGCCGAGGAGCTCGCCCGACGCTGGGCCACGGGCCCGCCGGGCCTGCCCGCCTACCTGGCCGACACCCAGCTCAGGATCAAGGGGTACGCCGACGACCGCACGAGCGCCGCGGTCTGGGAGGCGTAACCGCGCACACCATGGGTTGATGGACTCCGTAGCGGGGCAGCCGCATGTGCACGGAGCACACACAGAGAGGGTGCGCACCCATGGCCAAGCAGAACGTGTCGGAACAGTTCGTCGACATTCTCGTGCGGGCGGGGGTCAAGCGGCTGTACGGCGTCGTCGGCGACAGCCTGAACCCCGTCGTCGACGCCGTCCGGCGGAACGCAGCCGTCGAGTGGATCCAGGTCAGGCACGAGGAGACCGCCGCCTTCGCGGCCGGTGCGGAGGCCCAGATCACCGGGAGCCTGGCCGTCTGCGCCGGATCCTGCGGCCCGGGCAATCTCCACCTCATCAACGGCCTCTACGACGCCCACCGCTCGATGGCCCCCGTGCTGGCCCTCGCGTCGCACATCCCGTCGAGCGAGATCGGCCTCGGCTACTTCCAGGAGACCCATCCCGAACTGCTCTTCCAGGAGTGCAGCCACTACAACGAGATGATCTCCAACCCGCAGCAGATGCCGCGGCTGCTCCAGACGGCCATCCAGCACGCGATCGGCCGCGGCGGCGTCAGCGTCGTCTCGATGCCCGGCGACATCGCCTCCCAGCAGGCCCCCGAGAAGTCCATCGAGCACGCCCTGGTCACCTCGCGGCCCTCCGTGAAGCCCGGCGACGAGGAGATCGAGAAGCTCTGCCGGATGGTCGACGAGGCCAAACGGGTGACGTTGTTCTGCGGCAGCGGAACGGCCGGCGCGCATGCCGAGGTGATGGCCTTCGCCGAGCGCGTGAAGGCGCCGGTCGGCCACGCGCTGCGCGGCAAGGAATGGATC
The DNA here is from genome assembly GCF_036345975.1 of Streptomyces clavifer. Taxonomy (NCBI): domain Bacteria; kingdom Bacillati; phylum Actinomycetota; class Actinomycetes; order Kitasatosporales; family Streptomycetaceae; genus Streptomyces; species Streptomyces clavifer. The sequence goes on from NZ_CP107793.1 coordinate 6,197,555, forward strand.
CAGTACGACAACCCGTACGACGTCGGCATGAGCGGTCTGCTCGGCTACGGTGCCGCCTACGAGGCCACCAACGAGTGCGATCTGCTGATCCTGCTGGGCACCGACTTCCCGTACAACGCGTTCCTGCCGACCGACGTGAAGATCGTCCAGGTCGATGTGCGGCCCGAGCACCTGGGGCGGCGGTCCAAGCTCGATCTGGCGGTCTGGGGCGATGTGCGCGAGACGCTGCGGGCCCTGACACCCAGGGTGCGGGCCAAGACCGACCGCAAGTTCCTCGACCGGATGCTGAAGAAGCACGCCGACGCGCTGGAGGGCGTGGTCAAGGCGTACACCCGCAAGGTCGAGAAGCACGTGCCGATCCATCCCGAGTACGTCGCCGCCGTGCTCGACGAACTCGCGGACGACGACGCGGTGTTCACCGTCGACACCGGCATGTGCAACGTGTGGGCCGCCCGCTACCTCACGCCGAACGGCAGGCGGAGGGTGATCGGTTCGTTCAGCCACGGCTCCATGGCCAACGCACTGCCGCAGGCGATCGGGGCCCAGTTCACCGACCGGAACCGGCAGGTCGTGTCGATGTCCGGCGACGGCGGATTCACCATGCTGATGGGCGACTTCCTCACGCTCGTCCAGTACAACCTCCCGGTGAAGGTCGTCCTGTTCAACAACTCCTCGCTCGGCATGGTCGAGCTGGAGATGCTGGTGGCGGGCCTGCCCTCGTTCGGCACGACCTACAAGAACCCGGACTTCGCGGCGGTCGCCCGGGCCGCCGGAGCCTACGGTGTGCGGGTGGAGAAGCCCAAACAACTGGAGGGCGCCCTCAAGGACGCCTTCAAGCACAAGGGGCCCGCACTCGTCGATGTGGTCACCGACCCGAACGCGCTGTCCATTCCGCCGAAGATCAGCGCCGACATGGTCACCGGCTTCGCCCTGTCCGCCAGCAAGATCGTGCTGGACGGAGGCGTGGGGCGGATGCTCCAGATGGCGCGCTCCAACCTCCGCAACGTCCCTCGCCCCTGAGGCGGGCCCGGCGAGGAGCGGTCACCTCAGGCGCAGGGTCCCGGGCGCGGTGCGCTCGGTGATGATCTGCACCAGCTGGTCGAAGAGCGTCGGCCCCCGGCCGGCCAGCGCCTCGGCCAGCTCGGCCCGCACCCGCTCCCTGCCGGTGGCGTGCGCCCGGTCCAGGGTGCGGCGCAGGTGGCGGGCGGTCTCCTCATGGCCCAACGCGCCTGCGGACGCGGCATGGTCGCGCCACTCGATGACGAAGTCGGCATCGTCCGGGGTGCCCATGCCACCGCTCAGGCAGTCGGCGAAGGCGTCGAGATTGCGTCCGAAATAGCCGCCGGGACCGTTCACGGCCTCGCCGACCACCTCCCAGAAGCGCTCCAGGCCGGTGACCTCGGAGCCGTCGATCACATAGATCACGGTCATGCTCGGAGGGTACAAGCGTCTCTCCCGACGCCCGTCCGGTGATCCGCGCCGCAGGTGGGGGGCTGCGGCGCGGACCGGACCGGGGTGGTGCGGATCAGCAGCCGTGGTCGACCAGGTCGAAGGACTCGTAGTGGTCCGCGGTGTAGTAGTCCTCCCGGACCTCGTCACCCGTCACGATCCGGCGGGCTCCGCGCGTGTCGGAGCCCGGCGTGATGACCGTGTACTCGTGGTAGTAGCCCGCACCCCGGCTCGGCAGGACGCCCTCCCGGTTCTGGAAGACGGTGCCGTCCTGGTCGAACGGGAAGGGGCCGCCCGCGTCGATGAGATCGAGGGTGTCGTGCGCCTGCGCCGGCAGCGCCGAGTAGCAGATGCTGCCGACGGCGGCGGTCGAGGGAGCGGTCGCCGCCGTCGCCGTGACGGGGCCGGCGACGAAGAGGACGGACAGAAGGGCGGCGACGCCGCCGAGCGTGGTGATCCGTGGGGGGATTCGCATGCCCACCATGATGACGCGCGTAGATACCCTTCCGTCAACGCCGACCCGTGTGAATCTTTGGCGAGTCAACCGTGCTCATGGATACACAACTCGACTGACACGCCAGGGGTGTTGGACGGGTGCATGTTCACCTGTTGGTGCCGGAAAAAGGGTGACCGCCCGTCAGTGGGGCATGCATCCCGTGACGGTGTTCGACACATGACGGAATCAAGGAGGCCGATTCACGGTGCATGCGGGGGACATGACGAAGCGGCAGAAGCGTCAGGAGAGCGAGCCGGTCCGGCTGCACCGCAGACTCGGCCACACCGATCTGTCCGGTGTGGGGGAAGTGCGCGGTGCGCTGAGGGATTTCCTCCGCCACCGCTCGCGCCCCGAGGAGACCGATGTGGCGGAGCTCCTGCTGAGCGAGCTGGTGACGAACGCACTGATCCACACGCGGAACGGGGCCGTGGTCACGGTGACGGCGGCTCCCGCGCGATTACGCGTGGAGGTGCGCGACTTCGTGGCGGGGCAGGAGCCCGCGCCGTACGTACCCAACGCCGACGACGGTACGCACGGCAGAGGGCTCCTCCTCGTGCAGAGCCTGGCGGACTCCTGGGGGGTCACGGCACAGGCGCTGGGCAAGGTGGTCTGGTTCGAGCTGAACGGCGGGAGGGCCTGACGCCCGGCTCGCGGCTCACGCCGCTCAGCCGGACCGCTGTACGCCGGTCACCCGAACTGCTGCTCCAGGTCCTTGAGTTTCTGCTCGAGCGAATCGAGCCGGGGCAGTGCCTGGGCGTCGTACTCCGCACCGACGTCGACGGCGGCCGGTTCCTTGCTGGTGGTCGGTGCCGACGTGCTTCTGGATTGCGTGTGGTTCAGGGCCTGCAGGGACGGCCGGGGACGAAGGGGCAGCTGTCCCGCCTCCGTCGTGGCGGGCTCCACGGCCGCCTGTCCGCCGCCCGGTGCGGTGGCGATGGCCTGCACGTCCATCTGGCGGCCGATCCGGGCGCTGCGCCCCCACACCCGGTTCTGCCGGTTCAGTGCCTTGATGTGGGCGCGGTCCAGCTTCGCCCGGTCCCTTCTGTTGTGCCGGTCCAGCTCCTTCTTCTGACGGTCCTCACGGACGTCGTCCACCGCCTCGTCCAGGGTGCGTACGCCCTCGAGGAGCATCAGCGACCAGGCGCCGAAGGTCTCCCTGGGGGCGCGCAGCCACCGCACGATGCGGATCTGGGGCAGGGGGCGGGGCACCAGGCCCTGCTCGCGCAGTGCGGCCCGGCGGGTCTGCTTCAGCGCGCGGTCGAACAGTACGGCAGCCGAGAGGGACATCCCCGCGAAGAAGTGAGGGGCGCCCGCATGCTCAATACCGCGGGGTGCGTGCACCCAGTTGAACCAGGCGGCGGCGCAGGCGAACGTCCACACCAGCAGCCGGGACCCCAGCGCGGCGTCGCCGTGGCTGGCCTCGCGCACCGCGAGCACCGAACAGAACATCGCGGCCCCGTCGAGGCCGAACGGGACGAGGTACTCCCAGCCTCCGGAGAGGTTGAGGTTTTGCCGGCCGAAGCCGACGAGCCCGTGGAAGGAGAGGGCGGCGGCAACCGCGGCGCAGCAGAACAGCAGCAGGTACGAGGCGGTGGCGTACAGTGCCTCCTTGCGCCTGCGGCGGTCCTCGCTGCGTTCCCAGCTGTCGTCGGCTGCGGCCTGCTCGGCGGCGCGCTTGCCGCGCGCGATCACCGTCACCGCCGCCAGTACCCCCACGAGCAGCACGGCGCCCGGAAGCAACCAGTCAAGCGAGATATCGGTCAATCTCATGCGCGGTCCCTTGCGTCACGTAGGGCGTATCGAGCGCCATCGTGACGGAAAACCGCACCGTGCAGGGGGGTTTCGGGCCAACTAAACCCTATTGAGGTGGTCAAGTTCACCGATGGGGTGAAAACTTATCGAACGGCCGCCTATGGGTAGCGTGTTGTGTTCGAAGTCGGGTCGCCCGGACGGGCGGTGCGAGCCAACGAGGGCTCAGGGAGCGGGAGTCAGCTTCCGGACACGGTCGGCGTCGCAGGTGCGGGGGCAGGTGACACAGGTGTCCTCCGGCCGCAGCGTGTAGAACAGGCAGCAGCTCGCCCGGTCACGGGTCGGGAGGGACGCGCCGTCGGGGCCGGTCAGCTCACGGAAGCCGGCCGTGCCCACGTACGGCTTGGTGGTGCCGGGCAGGAGCAGCCCCAGCTCCTTCATCGCGCGGCGCTCCTCGCCGAGCAGGTGGGCCACGTACCAGAGGCCCTCGACGATCTCGTCGGTCGCCATGCCCCACAGTGCCCGCTTGCCGCGCCGCATGCGCGGTCCGAATCCGTCCAGCACCGGGCCGAGGTGTTCCGCCACGGCATCGAGGACCTCGGCCCGCAGCGCGGCCTCGTCCGGCACGATCCGGGCGCCGGGCAGGACCGCCGCCGGGTCGTCCGGCAGACAGGCGAACTCCCGCACACGGAGGGTCAGACGGCCCAGTGCCCGATGGAAGGAGACGTCCTGTACGGGGATCCGGGGCACCCGGCGGTGCGTGAACCAGGGCACCGTCACCAGCAGGCAGGCGGGCCAGGCGTAGCGGTGCAGTCCGAAGCTGGCCACCACGTCGGGGCGGGCTCGCGTGCCGTAGTCCCGCACCACCTGGGCGTCGTCCCAGGCCAGGAAGGTGTCCAGGGTCGCACCGCCCTCCGCGAGCCCGGCCGCACCGACCCAGCCGGATCCCGACGGTGCCGGGGCGTCATCGGCGAGCACCTCGGCGCGCAGTCCGGGGAAGACCTCGGCCAGACGTGTGTACGCCGCCGTCACGGGTGACGGGGCGGCGGCGGTGAGCAGGGTGGGGACGGTCATGCGGGACCACCGAATCACGATCTTTTACAGGTAAGCCTTACCTTACCCGAAACGGTCGGTATTTGAACTGCGGGCCGCTCCGCCTATCGTGCTCAGGGGGCCGGGCGCATGCGAGCGGGGCCCGCGGTCCGAGGAGGTTCCGGTGGAGCAGGGCAGAACGCGCGACGGCGTACGCCTGCCGTACGCATCCTCAGGGACCCCGCCGGACGCCCGCGTGCCCGAGCAGGCGCGCGGTGAGCACACCCACAGTGAGCCGCACGCGCCCCGGGTGGTGCAGCGGCACTCCGTGCGCAGCCAGGTCCTCGACGCGCTGCGCGCCGCCCTCGTCGGCGGTGAGCTCGCCCCCGGGCAGGTCTACTCGGCCCCGGCGCTGGGCGCCCGCTTCGGTGTCTCGGCTACACCGGTGCGTGAGGCCATGCAGCAGCTGACCGTCGAGGGAGCCGTCGAGGTCGTGCCCAATCGCGGCTTCCGGGTCAGTGAGCGCGGCCCGCGTGAGCTGTCCGAGCTCGCCGAGGTGCGTGCCCTGATCGAGGTCCCCGTGATGCTGCGGCTGGCCCGTACCGTCCCGGCGGGCAACTGGTGCGCCCTGCGGCCACTGGCCGACGCCACGGTCGCGGCGGCCGCGGTCGGTGATCGTGCGAGCTACGCGGAGTGCGACCGCGCCTTCCACCGTGCCGTTCTCGCGCTCTCGGGCAACGAACAGCTCGTGATGGTCGCCGACGACCTCCACCGCCGCTCCCAGTGGCCGCTGGTGAGCAACCCGGCCACCCGCCGGGCCGATCTCCTCGCCGACGCCTCGGAGCACACCGCGCTCCTGGACGCGCTGATCGCCCGGGACCTGGCGGTGGTGCAGTCGCTGGTGCGCGAACACTTCAACGGCGCGGACGGCTGAGGGCCGCCGGTCGCGCCCGCTCCCGCCGTCCGGAAGCCTCCCCTCCCGGCCCTGCCCGTCGGGCGGAGGGGCGGTACGGCGGCCCGGGTGAGGGCCTGACCGCCCCTCCGCCCGCGCTCAGTTCGCCTCGACGGTCTCCGGGGCCGGCGGTTCCAGCCGGGGAGCCAGCCAGGTCGGTACGCCGCCCAGCAGCCGGAACAGCCTGCCCGCCTCGGCGCGCAGCCGGGCGGCCTCGGGTCCCGTCTCGGCGTCCGCGAGGGAGATGAGCGCGGGGGCCGTGCCGACGAGATAGCCCAGCTCCTCCCGTATCCGCAGCGACTCCGCGAATCCGTGCCGGGCCTCCGCGAGCTCCCCGTCGCGCAGGGCGAGCGAGGCGAGGTGCCGCCAGGTGAACGACAGCAGCAGCTCGTCCCCCTGGGCCGTGGCCCCGGCGTGCGCCCTGCGGTAGGCGGCGCGTGCCGACTCGGGTGCGTCGGCGATGTTCTGGGCGATGAGCCCACGCCGGAAGTCCAGCAGCGGGCGGCCCGGAGCCGCGGGGGCGAGCAGGGCCGCGGCCCTGCTGAGCGCCACGCTGGCCTCGTCGGCCCGGTCCCGTGCGCCGAGCAGGGTCGACGCGTAGGCCAGGTAGCCGCGCTCGCAGGCGGCGGCTCCGCGCTCGGTGTTGTCGTGGGCGAGCGCCTCCGCGGTGCGCAGCGCGTCCTCGGCGTCGGTCCAACCGGTGCCGGTGTACAGGCACCGTTCGGTCAGCAGGGAGGTCCGCTGGAGGGCGGCGGCGGGGTCGGTGGCCGCGTGCGGTTCGAGCAGCGCGGCCGCGTCGGTCCAGCAGGCGCGTGAACGCAGCCGCCATACCGCTGTCTGGAGCGGCGGATCGTCATCTGCTGTCGTTCCGGAACCAGACATGGCGGTATGCGCCACATTGCCCTCCCCGAGCGCGCCATTGAGCTGTTGAGTCTGGGCGCATCTCAGCACGGATTGGCACGCCGGGCCAAGGGGTGGGATCGATGTCAGGTGAAAGAATTCACAATCGGGCGGAGCCCGGACGGGCCGTCCGGGGGCCCGGAGGTCAGCTCATGCGCAGGGCGAGGAAGAAATCGAGCTTGTCCTCCAGGCGCGAGAGGTCACGCCCCGTCAACTGCTCGATACGTCCGACGCGATAGCGCAGTGTGTTGACGTGGAGGTGCAGCCGGGCGGCGCAGCGCGTCCAGGAACCGTCGCAGTCCAGGAAGGCTTCGAGCGTCTCGATGAGCTCCGCCCGGTGACGCCGGTCGTAGTCGCGCAGCGGGTCCAGGAGCCGTGCCGTGAAGGCCCGGCGCACGTCGTCGGGGACGAAGGGCAGCAGCAGGACGTGCGAGGCGAGCTCGTGGTGACCGGCCGCGCAGACCCGCCCCGGCCGGGCCGCCGCGACCCTGCGGGCGTGCCGGGCCTCCTCCAGGGCGCCGCGCAGACCTTCGGCGGAATGCACGGCGGCGCTGACACCCAGTGTCAGGCGGCCGTCGTCCGCGAGACCCGCGGACAGCGGGTCCCGGACCGTGGCGAGCAGGGAGTCGGCGTGCAGCGCGGTGTCCCGCCGCTCCCGCGCCCCGGTGTCCCGGGCCGTCCCCGCGGGGGACGCGCCCTCGGGCCTCTCCGCGCCCTCGACGTCCGACGGCCCGCCGGGTGCGGAGGCAGGGCTCACGGCGGGCAGGGGCACGAGGGCGATGGCCTCGTCGCCCGTGTGTGCCACGGCGATCCGGTCGGCGGAATCGGGACCCGTCACCGCGGGGTCGACCAGGATCTCCTCCAGCAGGGCCTGCGCGACCTGGCCGCCCGGAAGGTCGGCGTCCTCGCCCGACCACTCGACCCGGGCCACCACGACCTGCCAGTGCGGGGCCGTACCGAGGCCCGGCAGCAGGACCGGGGCGGCCACCCGCAGCCTCGCCGCGATCTCGGACGGGGCGGCACCCGTCTGGACGAGCTCCAGCACCTCCTGGGCGAGCCTGCGGCGTACCGCGCGGGCCGCGTCGCGGCGGTCGCGTTCGACCGCGATCAGCTGGGTGACGCCCTGGAGCAGGTCCAGCCGCGCGGCCGGCCAGTCGCTCGCGTCCGCCTCCACGGCGAGCAGCCAGTCCGAGAGCACCGACTCGCGCACGTCGCGGGGTGCGGCCGGGACGGTGCCCCGGCCGTTGTTCCGGATCGGGAACAGCGAATACGTCGTACCGTCGGCCTCGGCCCGGTGCGGGCCCCGGCGGCCGGTCCGGGTCGCCGCGAGGTGCTGCCCGGCCAGGGCCGCACCGACGTGCCCGGCCAGCGGCTCGCCCGCCCCGGCGATCTGCCGGCCCGTGGGGGAGAGCACCCAGGCCCGCAGATCGAGGTCGGAGGTGAGCAGGTCCAGGACCACTTCGGGGCCGCCGCCGGTCGGGCCCGAGGTCATCAGCCTGCGGTGCCTGTCGACGACGGCGGCGAGGTCGCCGGCCCGTTCGCCGGAGACCTGGCGCACCACGTGCTCGGTGATCGTTGCGAAAGCGACGATCTCGTTCACTGCGAAGAGCGGCAGCCGGTGCTGCAGGCACGCCTCGACCAGATCGTCGGGGACGTCGCCCAGCTCCGCCTCGCCCGCCGCCAGCCCGGCCACCCCGGCACCGGCCAGGATCCGGACGAACGGCTCCGAGTCCGAGGCGTCCCGGCGCCAGGCCAGTCCCGTGAGGACCAGCTCGCCGCCGGAGAGATAGCGGCTGGGGTCGCGCAGATCGGTCGTCATGACGCCCCGGACCGAACGGTCCAGCTCGTCCTCGCCGCCGAGCAGCCGCAGGCCCAGCGCGTCGGTGTCCAGCAGTGCGCGCAGCCGCATCGTCGATTCGCCGCCGATTCTTTTCGTTGGTGCGTGAGGGGGTGTGGGGGCGGCGGGGACACCTGTGAATTGCGGTGAGGTTACCGGAACCCGCCATTCGTTCGAATCTACAAGACAGGGGTGGGGGCCAGCCAATTCCTTCATGGTTTCGGTGACTGCACCGAGTGGAGCAAGGCTTGTGTACTGGGCCACACACCGCGTCAACAACACAGGAACGACCAGTAGAGGGCAGGCCGCACCCCGCCCCCAGCCGAACGACCCCGATTGAGAAGAAGAGAGCCACTCATGGACTTCCTTCGCCCCGCCAGCTGGGAGGAGGCGCTCGCCGCCAAGGCCGAGCACCCGACGGCTGTGCCCATCGCGGGTGGCACCGATGTGATGGTCGAGATCAATTTCGACCACCGGCGGCCCGAACACCTCCTGGACCTGAACCGGATCGGTGAGCTGTCCGAGTGGCAGACCGGCCCGGACACCGTGCGGCTCGGCGCCTCCGTGCCGTACAGCGCCATCATGGAGAACCTCAGGACCGAGCTGCCCGGCCTCGCGCTCGCCTCGCACACCGTCGCCTCACCGCAGATCCGCAACCGCGGTGGTGTCGGCGGCAACCTCGGCACCGCGTCCCCCGCGGGCGACGCCCACCCGGCCCTGCTCGCCGCGGGTGCCGAGGTCGAGGCCGAGTCCGTACGCGGCACCCGGATGATCCCGATCGACGCCTTCTACACCGGCGTCAAGCGCAACGCCCTCGCGCCGGACGAGCTGATCCGGGCCGTCCACATCAAGAAGGCCGACGGCCCCCAGCAGTTCTCCAAGGTCGGCACCCGCAACGCGATGGTCATCGCCGTCTGCGCCTTCGGCCTCGCCCTCCACCCCGGGACCCGCACCGTCCGCACCGGCATCGGCTCCGCCGCCCCCACCCCGGTCCGGGCCGAGGCGGCCGAGGAGTTCCTGAACGCCGCGCTCGACGAGGGCGGGTTCTGGGAGAACGGCAAGATCATCACTCCGTCCGTCGCCAAGCAGTTCGCCCAGCTCGCCTCCGGCGCCTGCAGCCCCATCGACGACGTACGGGGCACCGCGGCCTACCGCAGGCACGCCGTCGGCGTCATGGCCCGCCGCACGCTGGGCTGGACCTGGGAGCAGTACCGCGACACCGGCCGCACCCTCGAAGGAGCTGCTTAACCCATGCGAGTGAATTTCACGGTCAACGGCCGCAAGCAGGAAGTCGACGACGTCTGGGAGGGCGAGTCCCTCCTGTACGTCCTGCGTGAGCGCATGGGCCTTCCCGGTTCGAAGAACGCCTGTGAGCAGGGCGAATGCGGTTCCTGCACCGTCCGCCTCGACGGTGTGCCGGTCTGTTCCTGTCTCGTCGCGGCCGGCCAGGCGGAGGGCCGTCAGGTCGTCACCGTCGAAGGTCTCGCGGACTACGCCAGGCACCGCGAGGACGCCCACCCCGGCACCGGCTGCGCCACCGGAGCCTGCGGCACCCCGCTCGGCACGGCCCGGAGCCGGCAGGCCGGGGACGGGCAGGGCACCGAGGAGCTCTCCCCGATCCAGCAGGCGTTCATCGACGCGGGCGCGGTGCAGTGCGGGTTCTGCACCCCCGGCCTCCTGGTCGCCGCCGACGAGCTGCTCGAAACACAGCCCTCCCCGTCCGACCAGGACATCCGCGAGGCACTCTCCGGCAACCTCTGCCGCTGCACCGGTTACGAGAAGATCCTCGACGCGGTCCGCCTCGCGGCCGCCCGGCAGGAAGAGGCGGTCCGATAGCCATGGCGCTGCACCCACGAGCCGCCTCCGTACCGGCCGGCACCCCCACCAGGATCACCCAGGGTTCGATGACGAAGGGCGGAATCGGCGAGTCCACCCTGCGCCCCGACGGCACCCTCAAGGTCACCGGGGAGTTCGCGTACTCCTCGGACATGTGGCACGAGGACATGCTGTGGGGCCACACGCTCCGCTCCACCGTGGCCCACGCCGCGATCAGGTCGATCGACATCGGCGAGGCCGTCGCCACGCCCGGCGTCTACGCCGTGCTCACCTACGACGACCTGCCCGCCGCGATGAAGAACTACGGCCTGGAGATCCAGGACACCCCGGTCCTCGCCCACGGCAAGGTCCGCCACCACGGTGAACCGGTGGCCCTCGTCGCCGCCGACCACCCCGAGACCGCACGCCGCGCCGCGGCCAAGATCCGCATCGACTACGCCGAACTGCCGGTCATCACGGACGAGGCGTCCGCGACCGCACCGGACGCGGTCCTGGTCCACGAGGGCCGCACCGACCACCACGTCGGTCATGTCGCGCACCCCAACATCGTGCACCGCCAGCCGGTCGTCCGCGGCGACGCGGACGCCGCCGCGCAGCAGGCCGACGTCGTCGTCACCGGCGACTACGTCTTCGGGATGCAGGACCAGGCCTTCCTCGGCCCCGAGTCCGGCCTCGCCGTGCCGTCCGAGGACGGCGGCGTCGAGCTGTACGTCGCCACCCAGTGGCTGCACTCCGACCTCCGCCAGATCGCCCCCGTCCTCGGCCTCCCCGAGGACAAGGTCCGGATGACGCTCTCCGGCGTCGGCGGCGCCTTCGGCGGCCGCGAGGACCTGTCGATGCAGATCCACGCCTGCCTGCTCGCCCTGCGCACCGGCAAGCCCGTGAAGATGGTCTACAACCGCTTCGAGTCCTTCTTCGGGCACGTCCACCGGCACCCGGCCAGGCTCCACTACGAGCACGGGGCCACCAAGGACGGCAGACTCACGCACATGAGGTGCCGGATCGTGCTGGACGGCGGCGCGTACGCCTCCGCCTCCCCGGCGGTCGTCGGCAACGCGGCCTCGCTCGCGGTCGGACCGTACGTCGTCGAGGACGTCGACATCGAGGCGCTCGCGCTCTACTCCAACAACCCGCCCTGCGGCGCCATGCGCGGCTTCGGAGCGGTCCAGGCGTGCTTCGCGTACGAGGCGCAGATGGACAAGCTGGCCGCCGCACTGGACATGGACCCCGTCGAGCTCCGGCAGCTGAACGCCATGGAGCAGGGCACCCTGCTCCCCACCGGCCAGCGCGTCGACTCCCCGGCCCCCGTCGCCGAGCTGCTGCGCCGCGTGAAGGCCCGCCCCATGCCGCCCGAGCAGCAGTGGCTCTCGGCCGACGCCGGGGGCAGCTCCGTCGACGTACGCGCGCTGCCCGGCGGGCTGTCCAACACCACGCACGGCGAAGGCGTCGTGCGCGGGGTCGGCTACGCGGTCGGCCTCAAGAACGTCGGCTTCTCCGAGGGCTTCGACGACTACTCCACCGCCCGGGTGCGGATGGAGGTCATCAACGGCGAGCCCGTCGCCACCGTGCACACGGCGATGGCCGAGGTGGGCCAGGGCGGTGTCACCGTCCACGCCCAGATCGCCCGTACCGAGCTCGGCGTCAGCCAGGTGACCATCCAACCGGCGGACACCCGGGTCGGCTCCGCCGGTTCCACCTCCGCGTCCCGCCAGACGTACGTCACCGGCGGCGCCGTGAAGCACTCCTGCGAGGCCGTCCGCGAACAGGTGCTGGAGATGGGCCGCCGCAAGTTCGGTACGTACCACCCCGCGTGGGCGACCGCCGAACTCCTCCTGGAGGGCGGCAAGGTCGTCACCGACGGCGGCGAGGTGCTCGCACCGCTGGCCGAGGTGCTGGAGGACGAGGCCGTGGACATCGAGCTGGAGTGGCGCCACCGGCCCACCGAGGCCTTCGACCTGCGGACAGGCCAGGGCAACGGCCACGTCCAGTACTCCTTCGCCGCCCACCGCGCGGTCGTGGAGGTCGACACCGAGCTCGGCCTCGTCAAGGTCATCGAGCTCGCCTGCGCGCAGGACGTCGGCAAGGCCCTCAACCCGCTGTCGGTCGTGGGCCAGATCCAGGGCGGCACCACCCAGGGGCTGGGTGTCGCCGTCATGGAGGAGATCCTCGTCGACCCGAAGACCGCGAAGGTGCGCAACCCGTCCTTCACGGACTACCTGATCCCCACCATCCTCGACACGCCGAGCATCCCGGTCGACGTGCTGGAACTCGCCGACGACCACGCCCCGTACGGGCTCCGCGGCGTCGGTGAGGCCCCGACCCTGTCGTCCACCCCGGCCGTCCTCGCGGCGATCCGGAACGCGACGGGGCTGGAGCTCAACAGGACACCGGTGCGCCCCGAGCACATCACCGGGACCTGACGCACCGACAGACGACCCGGGACGGTGCCGCGCACCGTCCCGGGCCCGGACCCACCTGCACGAAACGTTCGCCTCGGGCCGTCCCCCGGGTCGTGCCGCCACGCAGTCATCCCAAATCCCGCAATCACGTCGCTCCACGCGGGTGCCCCTGTGAACCTTGGGAGTCAGGCAACATGACCCAGCAGTCAGTGGAACCCAGGACGAGCGCGGACGACGCGGGCCCCGGCTCGCGCGTCCCCGCAGGACGGTCCTGGCTCGACCGGTACTTCCACATATCCGAACGGGGATCGACCGTCGCGCGCGAGGTGCGCGGCGGCGTCACGACCTTCATGGCCATGGCGTACATCCTCCTGCTCAACCCGCTCATCCTGGGCGGCGAGGACGTCGACGGCCGGCTGCTCAGCCAGCCGGGACTGATCACGGCCACCGCGCTCGCGGCGGCGGCGACCACGCTCCTCATGGGCTTCGTCGGCAAGGTCCCCCTCGCGCTGGCCGCCGGCCTCAGCGTCTCCGGTGTGCTCGCCTCACAGGTGGCCCCGGCCATGACCTGGCCGCAGGCCATGGGCATGTGCGTGGTCTACGGCGTGGTGATCTGCCTGCTCGTCGTCACCGGCCTCCGCGAGCTGATCATGAACGCGATCCCGCTCGCGCTGAAGCACGGCATCACGATCGGCATCGGTCTCTTCATCGCCCTCATCGGCCTCTTCAAGGCGGGCTTCGTCCACCAGGGGACCGCGACCCCGCTCTCCCTCGGCCCCGCCGGTGAACTCGCGGGCTGGCCGGTCCTCGTCTTCGCCGTGACCCTGCTGCTGATCTTCATGCTGCAGGCGCGCGACGTCCCCGGCGCGATCCTGATCGGCATCGTCGCCGGAACCGTGGTCGCGATCGTCGTCAACGCCGTCGGCGACATCGACCCGAAGGCCTGGAGCAGCGGCCCGCCCGAGCTGGGCGGCAGCGCCGTGTCCCCGCCGGACTTCTCGCTCTTCGGGCACGTCGAGTTCGGCGGTTGGGGCGACGTCGGGGTGATGACCGTCGGCCTGATCGTCTTCACCCTCGTGCTGGCCGGTTTCTTCGACGCGATGGCCACCATCATCGGCGTCGGCACGGAGGCGGAGCTCGCCGACGACAAGGGCCGGATGCCGGGGCTGTCCAAGGCGCTGTTCATCGACGGCGCGGGCGGAGCGATCGGCGGAGTCGCCGGAGGCTCCGGCCAGACCGTGTTCGTCGAGTCGGCGACCGGGGTCGGGGAGGGCGCGCGCACCGGCCTCGCCTCCGTCGTCACCGGTCTCTTCTTCGCCGCCTGCCTGTTCTTCACCCCGCTCACGGCGATCGTTCCGGCCGAGGTGGCGTCGGCCGCCCTGGTCGTCATCGGCGCCATGATGATGCAGAACGCCCGGCACGTGGACTGGAGCGACCGCTCCGTCGCCGTCCCGGTCTTCCTCACCGTGGTCCTGATGCCGTTCACCTACACGATCACCACCGGTGTCGCCGCAGGCGTCATCTCGTACGCCGCCATCAAGCTCGCCCAGGGCCGGGCCCGGGAGGTCGGCGTCTTCATGTGGGTCCTGACGCTGGTCTTCCTCGTCTACTTCGCCCTGCACCCGATCGAGAGCTGGCTGGGCGTCAACTGACCCGCATCCCCTCGCACCTCCGTCAGAAGGAGACACACGCCATGCTGGACATCGCCGAGGAACTCCACCTGTGGGTCGGGCAGGGACGCGCGTTCGCGGTGGCCACCGTGGTGGCCGTCGGCGGCAGCGCGCCCCGGCAGCCGGGCGCCGCACTCGCGGTCGACAGCGACGGCACGGCCATCGGGTCGGTCTCCGGCGGATGCGTGGAGGGGGCGGTGTACGAGCTGTGCCGGCAGGCCCTCGACGACGGCACCACCGTGCGCGAGCGCTTCGGCTACAGCGACGACGACGCCTTCGCGGTCGGTCTGACCTGCGGTGGCGTCATCGACATCCTGGTCACACCGGTGCGCGCGGACGATCCCGCGCGCCCGGTGTTCGCCGCCGCGTTCGCCGCCGCCGCCGGGGGGACGGCGGCGGCGGTCGCCCGGGTCACCGAGGGGCCCGACGACCTGCTCGGCCGCCCGCTGCTCGTGCACGCCGACGGCACGTACGAGGGCGGGCTCGGCGGCGCGCCCGAACTGGACCGCACCGCCGCGGCCGAGGCCCGCGCGATGCTGGACGCGGGCCGCACCGGCCCGGTGGGCATCGGTGCCGAGGGGTCGCGCTGCGGCCGGCCCCTCACCCTGCTCGTCGAATCGAGCGTTCCGCCGCCCCGCATGATCGTCTTCGGGGCCATCGACTTCGCCGCGGCGCTGGTGCGGGCCGGCCGCTTCCTCGGCTACCGCGTCACCGTCTGCGACGCCCGCCCCGTCTTCGCCACCGCGGCCCGCTTCCCGGAGGCCGACGAGGTCGTCGTCGACTGGCCGCACCGCTACCTCGCGGCCACCGGCGTGGACGCGCGCACGGTCCTGTGCGTCCTCACGCACGACGCCAGATTCGATGTGCCGCTGCTCGAACTGGCCCTGCGCCTGCCGGTCGCCTACGTCGGCGCGATGGGATCGCGCCGCACGCACCTGGAGCGCAACGAGCGGCTGCGCGAGGCCGGGGTGACCGAACACCGGCTGGCCTCCCTGCACTCGCCCATCGGGCTCGATCTGGGGGCCCGTACGCCCGAGGAGACGGCTCTGTCGATCATGGCGGAGATCGTCGCCGACCGGCGCGGTGGCAGCGGCGTACCGCTGACGGGAGCCCACACCCCGATCCACCACGAGGGCGGCCCGTCGTCGCTCGCCTCCGTCGCCTGATGCCTGATGCCTGATGCCTGATGCCTGACGACTGACCCGACGCCCGAGGCTCGACGGGCCGTCGTCCGAGCACGGGCGGATTGCCGCCACGGCGGCTTCCTGCCAGGCCCGAAAGCAGCCGTGGCCCGGTATTTGCCGGTAGATCAGCTGCATGACATCTTCCCCCTCCTCCGTTTCCGGCCGGGCGCGACCCGCCCGTGCGGGACGCAGAGCCCTGCTCATAGCGACCTCGGTCGCGCTCGTGAGCGGCGTGCTGCTCCCCGCGGCCGGTACCGCCTCCGCCGCCCCCGGCCCGACGGCCGCCGGCATCCGGCCCGAAGTCCGGGTCCAGGACCACGACATCACCCTGGTCACCGGGGACGTCGTGCACTACGCCGACGGGCCCGGCAGCCAGGACACCGTCACCGTGGACCGCCCCGACGGCGCGTACGGGGGTGTCCACGTCCAGCAGGCGGGCGGGGACCTCTTCGTCCTGCCCGACGAGGCGACCGCGCTCCTCGCGGCGGGCAAGCTGGACCGACGGCTGTTCAACGTCTCGGCCCTCGTGAAGATGGGCTACGACGACAGGAGCACCGGCGGCATCCCGCTGATCGCCACCTACGCGGCGTCCCCGGGCCGCGCGCTGCCGGCCGCCCCGCGCGGCAGCGAGAGGGTCAGGACACTCGGCTCCATCCACGGTGCCGCGCTCGCGGCCGACAAGGACGACGCCCGCGCCTTCTGGAACGACATCGCCCGCACGGACAGGGCCCGTTCGCTCGACAACGGCATCGCCGAGCTCTGGCTGGACGGCCGCTCCGAGGCGCTGCTGAAGGAGTCCGTGCCGCAGGTCGGTGCACCGCAGGCCTGGGCCGCGGGCTTCGACGGCAAGGGCACCAAGGTCGCCGTCCTGGACACCGGCATCGACACCGGCCACCCGGACGTCAAGGACCGCATCCTGGAGACCAGGAGCTTCGTGCCCGGCGAGGAGGTCGACGACAAGAACGGCCACGGCACGCACGTCGCGTCCACCATCGCCGGTTCGGGAGCCGCTTCGGACGGGGCCAACAAGGGGGTGGCGCCGTCCGCCGGCCTGCTGGTCGGCAAGGTCCTCGGAGACGGCGGATCCGGCGCGGACTCCGGCATCATCGAAGCCATGGAATGGGCGAAGGCCGAAGGCGCAGACGTCGTCTCCATGAGCCTCGGCTCCCCGGTCCCGGACGACGGATCCGACCCGATGTCGCAGGCCGTCGACGCCCTGTCGGCCGACGGCGGCCCGCTGTTCGTGATCGCCGCGGGCAACGCGTACGGCGCGGGAACCATCGGCTCGCCCGGTTCGGCGGAGAAGGCGCTCACGATCGCCGCCGTCGACAAGCAGGACGGGCGCGCCCCGTTCTCCTCCATGGGTCCGCTGGTCGGCTCCTACGGCCTGAAGCCCGACCTCTCGGCGCCGGGCGTCGACATCAACGCGGCCGCCTCGCAGTCCGTCCCGGGCATCGAGGGCATGTACCAGTCGATGTCCGGTACGTCGATGGCGACCCCGCACGTCGCGGGTGCCGCGGCGATCCTGAAGCAGCGTCACCCCGACTGGTCGGGCCAGCGCATCAAGGACGCGCTGATGAGCTCGTCCGAGCAGCTCGACGCGTACACCCCGTACGAGCAGGGCACCGGTCGGCTGGACGTGAAGGCGGCCGTCGACACGACGGTCGAGGCCACCGGTTCCGTCGCGGTCGCGTCCTACGGCTGGCCGCACAGCCCGTCCGACCCGGTCGCCGAGCGGACCATCACCTACCGCAACACGGGCGACCAGGACATCACCCTGAGGCTGGCCACCGACACGGACGCGAGCGCCTACACCCTGTCCGTCCCCGAGCTGACCGTCCCGGCCGGCTCCACAGCCGAGGCCGTGCTCTCGCTGGACCCGGCGGAGGTGGCCGCCGACACGCGGTTCTCCGGCCAGGTCGTCGCCACGGACGCGGCGGGCAGGACGGTCGCGCACACCGGCTTCGCCCTCGACAAGGAGCGGGAGCTCCACGACCTGACGCTCAGGCTGAAGGACCGTGCGGGTGAACCGATGGACGGCCAGGTCGTTCTCGCCGCGCTCGGCGACCCGGAACTCGGAGTGGTCCAGGTCTCCGGCGAGGCCACGCTGCGGCTGCCCCCGGGCACCTACACGGCATGGACCACCGCGGAGATCGACGGCGACCGGGCCGACTCGAAGGCCGTCGCCTTCCTCGCGGCTCCCGAGACGATCCTGGACAAGTCCACCACCGTCACCCTGGACGCCTCCGAAGCCCACCGGATCAGCGTGCGGACGCCCAAGGAGACCGAGACCCGTCAGCTGCGGTACGACATGGCACGCACCGCCCCGGACGGCAGCGTCCAGCGCGATGCCTACCAGATCCCGCTGACGTACGACCAGCTGTGGGCGAGCCCCACCAGGAAGGTCACGCAGGGCAGCTTCAGCTTCCTGACCCGCTGGCGCCAAGGAGAGGAACTGATCGGCCTGACGGCCGACGGGCGTGACGTCCCGGCCACCGTGCAGGGCGGGTCGGTCGTGGCCGAGGACAGTGAGCAGAAGCTGACCGGTGTCTTCGCCGGGAACGGTGCCGCCGCCGACTACGAGGGCCTGGACGCCAGGGGCAAGGCCGTCGTGATCGACCGCAGCGACGCCGTGGCCCCCGCCGACCGGCTGGCCCACGCGCTCGCCGCCGGCGCCAGGGCGCTGTTCGTCGTCAACGACGGCCGCGGCGTCGCGATGGAGTCCTACCTCCCCTACGGCGAGGAGAGCACCATTCCCGTCGCCTCCGTGCAGAAGATCGCGGGCGAGACCCTGACCAGGGCGGCACAGCGCGGCAAGAAGCTGTCCGTCGACCAGAAGAGGTTCGCGAGCTACGTCTACGACCTGGTCGACCGGCACGACGGAGCCGTCCCGGACCGTTCGCTGGCGTTCGCCCCGTCGCCCCGGCAGCTCGCGAAGGTGGAGAACACCTTCTACGGGCACAAGGAGACGCTGGGCGGCGGCTTCCGCTACGACATCCCGGACTACGGGCCGGGCGTCGGCTTCGAGGAGTGGGAGAAGTACCCGGGCGTCCGGACGGAGTGGGTCAACCCGCTGCCCGGCGACTCCTTCTGGTACGAGAACCACTCGGTGCTGAACGCCACCGCCTCCGACACCGCACACGAGGTGCGCAGCGGGAAGCTGGACTACACGGCGGGCCGGACCTACCGCGACGAGTGGTTCGCCCCCGTCACGAGCCCCCGCCTGGGCACCGGCTACTGGGGTCCGTTCCGGACCGCTTACGACGACGTCCAGTTCAACATCACCCCGTGGACCGACTCGGGCGAAGGCCACTCCGGGTCCATGCCGGAGGACGAGTACGACACCACGTCCTACGGCTTCTACCAGGGGGACACCCTGATCAAGAAGGGCGCCGGCCGGGCCGGGTACGCCTGGGACCTGTCACCGGAGGAGCTTCCCTACCGGCTGGTCATCGACTCGGTCAGGGACGCGGAGACCTGGAAGACGTCGACGCGGACGCACACCGAGTGGGACTTCGTCTCGGGCGCCCTGTCCGACGGCACCCAGCAGGCCGACATCCCGCTACTCCAGCTGGACTACTCCGTGGACACCGACCTGGCGGGCGACGTCAGGGCCGGGAAGTCCGTCGAGCTCGGCCTGGAGGCCGCTACCCAGGCGTGGCTGGACGGTGCGGTGAAGGCGACGAAGGCCTCGCTGTCGGTCAGTTACGACGAGGGCAGGACGTGGAGCGAGCCCGAGCTGCGCAGGAACGCCTCCGGTACCTGGACCGCGAAGTTCACGACGCCCCGGAAGGGCGCCACGTCGGTGTCGCTCCGGGCACACGCCGAAGGGCCCGGCGGTCTGGCCGTCGACCAGGAGATCATCAAGGCCTTCGGCCTGAAGTGACCCGCTGACTGACACTTGAGAGGTGGTTCCGCATCCCCGCCCGGGGATGCGGAACCACCTCTCTTCACGCGCCGAGGGACCAGGGTTCGTGGCCCCGCTACCGGGTTCCGCCTCTGCCCGCCCGGTCCGCCGCCTTGCGCCGTGCCACCGTGTACCTCGACCAGTCGCCCCGATGCCGGTCGCACCGGGACGCCCCCACCATGGCCAGCCGGCGGCAGCCCGTGCCCTTCTGGGTGAGTGCTCCGCATACCGACTGTCTACGAGCCATGCCCGACCGCCCCCTCGCATCCCGCCCGTTCCGCCGGCCCGATGCCGGCAGGGCCCAGACTCGCCCGGCGGCGGCCCCTGCGGGAAGGCGTACCGAGGTGCCCCGGGTGCGCTCCGGAGCGTGGGGGCGGGCGGGGCGGCGCCGGACCGTCGCGCCCGTCGGACCGGCGTACCACGCCCGGGCCCACCGAGTGATCACGACGAGCGCGACGGGTCGGTCGTACGCGTACTCAGCAGGCAGGGGCAGGGGCAGGGCGTCGGAGGTCAGCGTCCGGACTGCAGAGCGGCCCAGGTGTCGGGTCCCGCGCTGCCGTCGGCGGTCAGGCCGCGCGAGCTCTGGTAGCCGCGTACGGCCGTGTCCGTCGCCGAGCCGAACGCGCCGTCGACGGCCACCGTCGAGCCGAGCGCCGCGGTCAGCGCCCGCTGCAGTCGCTTCACCGCGTCCCCCGAACCTCCCTTGACGAGCGTCGGTGTCGTCCCGGCCGAGAGCAGCGCGGTCCAGGTCTTCGGGCCGACCGTGCCGTCGGCGGTGAGCCGCCGGGCCGTCTGGAACGCCTGGACGGCGCTCTTCGTGGCCGTGCCGAAGGTGCCGTCCACGGCGCCCGCCTGGTACCCCTGGTCGTTGAGCAGCTTCTGGACGGCCTTGACCTGGGCGCCCGACGAGCCCGACTTCTGCGTCGCGTACGAGGCGAAGCTCAGCCCGTCGCTCCCGCTGCCGCCGGTGCCGGTGACGAGCTGCATGTAGTAGGTCCAGTTCCAGTGGACGCCCGGGTCGGTGTGGTCGTTCCCGGGGGCCTCGCTGTGCCCGATGACGTGGGACCGGTCCTTCGGGATCCCGTACCGGTTGCAGAGGTACGCCGTCAGCGCCGCCGAGGAGCGGTACATCGAGTCCGTGAACCACGACGGGTTGTCGACGAAGCCCTCGTGCTCGATGCCGAGCGACGACGCGTTGGCACTCTTGGCGTGGTACGCGGTGTCCTTGTCGCGCACCATCTGGGTGATCTCGCCGTCGGCGGACCGGATCACGTAGTGGGAGCTGACCTTGGACGTCGCGTTCTGGAACCAGCTGATGGTGCCCGCGTAGGAGCCCTGTGTGACGTGGACGACGACCTTGTCGACCGTCGCCGTCCTGCCCGCCGCGTAGTTGGCGGAGTTCGCCGGCACCCAGAGTGCCGAGGGGTAGTCGGGGCTCGGGGCGGTGACCTGGGCCGCTGCCAGGGCGCCCTTGTCCGGGGAGACCGGCCGGGAGGTGACCGAGATCCGCTCCCCGCCGGGGACCGTCGTGTGCAGTCCCTCGGCGAGGAAGGTGTAGACGGTGTCCGCGTACAGGGCCGCGATCGCGCCCTCGGCGCCGCTGTAGCGGGCGACCGCCGGGTACCAGGCGTCGATGTCGTCGCGCTCGGCCCGGGACAGGCCGAGTGCGTCGGCATGGCTGCGCAGCACGGCGGCGCCGCCCAGGATGTTCGCCTCGGTGTCGTTGCGCAGAGCGGCCGCTGACTCGCCCGTCAGGGCCGCGGCCTTCTCCAGGGAGCGGTTCGTGGGGTTGCTGGCGAGGTGCATCACGCCGTAGCCGTTGGCCTGGCTGGGGCGTCCCGCATGTCCGTCGAGGTGGGTCTCGCCGTATCCGACGGCGGCGAGCAGGTCGCGCGGGACGTCGAACTCCTCGGCCGCCGCGGCGAAGGCCTGGTTCATGGGTTCCGGCCCGGCCTGGGCGGCGGGGGCCGGGTGGCCGGCGGCGACGAGGGTGGTCGCGGCGACGGCGGCCAGAACTGCTGCGCGTCTTCCGGTGTGGCCTGCTGGGCGTCGTGGCATACCTGCTCCTGGTCCGTGGGGGAAGGAAGGCCCCGGACGCGGTGGGGTGGGTACGGGGCCGCTGAGCTCGCACAGGCTATCGATGTGATCAGGGCATGACAATGCCTCTCCGGCGTGTCCAAAACCCCTTCACTCCAATGGAGTTGTGCCGGAGACCGGACTTCCCCCGTGGGGAGCCGTCACCCCCGGCCGGGGGTGACGGCGAGGGGTACGGCTACCAGCGGTCCCGGTGGATGACGTCGGCCACCGGGCGGCGCCGGACCGGCCCGAAGTTGCCCTGCGGCAGGCCCACCGGAATGGCAGCGAAGGTGTGCGTGTCCGCGGGGATCCCGAGAGCCTCCTTCCACTCCTGCTCCAGGAACAGGTGCCAGATGGTGACGTTGGCCGCGAGGCCCAGCGCCCGGGCCGCGAGCAGGAGGTTCTGGACGCCCGGGTAGACGCAGGAACCCTCCGCGAGTGCCTGGAAGCGGGTCTGGGTGTTCGTCATGTGCTCCAGGCCCGCCGGGCCGAGCGCCTGTGCGTAGACCCCAAGGCCCTCCTCGTCGAACCGCGGCTCCGGGAACTTGTAACAGGGGATGATCAGCACCGGGGTGTCCGCGAAGTGGTCGCGCTGGTACTCGATCGCCGCCACCATCCGGCCGTACGCCGCGTCGTCCATGCCCTGCGGCGCGTGCTTGCCGGTCGTCGCCAGGTAGGCGTCCACGCAGCGCTTCCACAGCGGGGCCAGTCGGGCCATCACCGCGCGGTCGGTGACGACCACGTACTCGTAAGCCTGCATGTTGCCGCCGCTGGGCCCCCAGACCGCGGCCTGTATGAGCTGATCGATCGTCTTGTCCGGTACGGCGTCCGGCTTGAGGCGGCGCATGGCGCGCATCGTGGACATGGTCGGGAAGAGTGCGGGCCCGTCGAGGGCGGACGCGTCGGCCTGAACCGTTTCGAAGGTCATGATCGCGGAGTGTACGGGCCGACTCCCGCTGCGGGGAGCCCTGTTGGCGTGCTCCTCCGGCAGTCGCGCACACCGACTGCACGCCGGGATGGAGCCGCCGGCCGGGACGGTCCGTGCGGCCGGGCCGTCCCGTGCGGGCGGAGCGGGCCCCGTGCGGGTCAGCGCCGTCGGAGGCGCACCACTGGGATGTCGCGCGTGGTGCCCGCGCGGTACGCGGCGTACCGGGGGAAGACCTCCACCAGGTGCGGCCACACCCGCTCCTTCTCCTCGGCGGAGAGCGTCTCGGCGAGCGCGGGGAAGCGCTCGGTGCCCACCCTGACCTCGACGGCCGGATCGTCCAGCAGGTTGAGGTACCAGAGGGGGTGGCGGTCCGAGCCGCCGTTGGAGCCGACGATCAGGTGGTCGTCGCCGTCGCGCCCGTACATCAGCACCGTGCGCCGCCGCGCCCCGCTCCGCCTGCCGACGTAGTCCAGCAGCAGGCAGGGGACCCCGAGCTGGGTGGTGCCCTTCGTCCCGCCGGAGGACTCGTACAACTCGGCCTGCCGGGCGACCCATCGCGTCGGGCTGACCTCCGGTCCGTCCTGCTGCTCCTCCGCCATGACTCCCTCGTCCTCCGCCCGTCCCCGTGTCCGCCCCATCGTGCCACTCACGGCCCCGGCGAGGCGGATTCGCGCATCCGGGCACCCGCACCGCCGCGTCCGGCTGTGCGCGCCACGACCCGGACGGGGCGCACCGTCTCGTCCCGGGTCGTGGCGCGCATCGGTGCGGCGCGACGACCGGCGCCGGGCGACGCGGCGGTGGACGAGAGGGCGCGCGGGGATGCGCGGCGCCGGCCGCCGACGCACTGAACACGGAGCCGCGGGTCCTTCACGGTCCGGCCGCCCGGCTCCGAGCAGCGGAGCCGCCCCGAAGGGCCGCGTTTCCGGGGGCGGTTGGGGCCGTGGCCGGCCCCAACCGCCCCCGTGACCGTCAGTGCCGGTGGCCGGAGCCGTTCACGTCGATCCGTACGATCTGCGGATCGTGGTCGCTCGCCTGGTCGGCGAACTCGGCGTTGATGTGCACCACGTCGTAGTCGAAGCGGCGGATGGCGGGGCTGGTGAGGATGTGGTCCAGCGTCTGCGAGTTGCCGTCGTACACGTAGCTGTACTGCTCGCTCGCGGGCAGCGTCGTGATGAGCGGCTTGAGGACCCTGCCGCGGGTCAGCGCGTCCATCGTGGGGGAGAAGGCGAAGTCGTTCAGGTCGCCGAGCGTGACCACCCGGGCCGACTTGTCCGCCTTCAGCAGCGAGGTGACGAAGGAGTTGACCTCGGTCGCCTGCTGCACGCGCTTCGTCTCCGAACTGCGCACCGGCTCCTGGTAACGGCCGTGCAGCGGCTGGTCGCCGCCCTTGGACGCGAAGTGGTTGCCGATGACGAAGACCGGCTCGCCACGGAAGCGGAACTCGCCCACCAGCGGCTTGCGGCTGTCGTCCCAGGCTGCGCTCGCCGGGTTGATCCGGCCGGGCGAGACGGAGAGCGTGACCCCCTTCCTCGTCTTCACGGCCTTCACCGCCGTGGTCGCGTCGCCGCCCGCGCGGTCCACGAAGTCGACCCGCTCGGGGTTGAAGAGGAAGACGTTGCGGATGTTGCCGCCGGGCTCGCCGCCGTCCCGGCCGTCGGCGGGGGCGACGTAGCGCCACGCGTAGCGCGGGCCGCCCGCGGCGACGATCGCGTCCGTGAACCGCTTCAGCGTCGCCTCGGAGCCGACCGTCCCGTCGTTCGTCGCCCCGTTGTCGTCCTGGATCTCCTCCAGCGAGACGATGTCGGGGGAGGAGAGGGAGACCGCGACCCCCGAGGCGAGCGTGTCGAACTTGGCCTGCTCGTCGAGCGCGTCGAGGTTCTCCACGTTGTACGTGGCGACCGCGAGCTCCTTGCGCTTCTGCTTCCGCGTCACCTCGCGCCGCAGCCCGTTGTCGGTGAGCGTGCCGAGCTCGGTGGCCTGGAGGTTGTACCCGCCGAACGACGCGTAGTCGATGACGCCCGTGGTGGAGCCCGAGAGCACGTCGCCCACGTCCGCCACCGGGACGGGCTGTGCGGCGTTCAGCGACATCACCTTGATGCGGCCGGTGTTCTGGTCCTCGTACGACGCGTAGAGCGTGCCGCCGCGCCGGGTGCGGTTCTCCTTCGGCTTGACCGTCACCCAGACCTCGTCGTACGCGGTCGTCGCACCCGTCACCCGGGTGTCGGCGACCGTGACGCGGGTGCCCTCGAGCGACTCGTACAGGTCCAGGGCGTAGGCCGCCGGCTCCAGCGCCAGCGTGTCGATCGACCCGCCGCCCGCCGTCGGCACGTAGGCGCCGGGCACGGACTTCGCGTCGAGGACGACGGGCGCGGGCAGGGCGTTGCCCGAGGACAGGACCGTCGACGTGGGGGCGGTGAGCTGCGTGAGCGACTGGGTGGTGGAGGACGGGTAGTACTCCGCCACCTTGCCGCTGACCAGCACCGAGTCGCCCACGGACACGGTCGGGGCGGCGGAGCCGGTGTAGACGAACAGCCCCTCGCTCGTCCGGGGATCGGCGTCCGGTGCGGTGTCCTGGATCCAGAAGCCGCGCGAGCCGCTGGTGCGTACGCCGGTGACGACGCCGGGGACACCGGTCACCGACTGGCCGACGAGGGGGGAGACGCGCGTCGTGCCCTGGATGTCGTGCACCCGCACGGTGCCGGGCTCGGTCGGTCCGCCGGGCTCGCCGGGGCCGGAGCCGCCGGACGTCTCGCCTGCCGCGTTGACCGGGGTCGGGGTGCCGGCGGTCAGGTCGGCGGCGTTGTCGTCCGTGTCGTCGAGGGCCGTGCCGCGCGCCACGGACGCGGTGGCCGACGTGCCCGTCACCGGACCGCTGCCCTCGCGCACGACTGCGGAGCCGTAGCCGACGAGGTCGACGATCCGGGTGTCCACGGCACAGTCCGCGGCGGTCTTGCAGGTCAGCGGGGTCGTACCGGAGACGAGGGCGACGGTGCCGCTCGACGCGGACATGGCCACGGTGCCGGTGGCGTCGGCGGTCGGCAGCGCCACCGTGCCGCCGGTGCCCGCCGCCTGCGCGACGAGGTAGCGGTCGCCGGGGGCGACAGCGCCGGACAGTTCGGAGACCTGCCACAGCGAGCCGGCCGACGGGGCGCCCGGCAGGTACTGGACGCTGAAGCCGGACAGGCCGAACGGGCTCGAACCGGCGTTGGCCAGCTCGATGAAGTCGCGGGTGAGCGTCGCGCCGGAGTTGCCGCCGCCCCCGTACACCTCGGAGATCACGGCGGACGAGGACGGGGCCGCGAAGGCGGCGGGCAGCGCGGTCGCCGAAAGCGTTACGGCGACGGCGCCGGCCAGCAGGGCGGAGCCGGTTCTGGCTATCTGCACGGGAACTGCCCCCAAATGTGTAGTGAGGGAGCAAAAACTATGCGCGTAGACCCTGGGTGACAAGGCATCACGAGGTTAAATCCTGGAAACGGCCGGGTGCGCGACCGGCCGCCGGGTGACAGGCCGCGCGGCCGGTGGAGGCGCGGGGCCGCGTCATCGTGCGGTCATCCGCCGCCCGCAGCGCCTCAACACCCCCTCGCCACACGGCGGCACGGGGGCGACGGCACGTCCCGGCAAGGCGTCGCGCACGCGGGCGGAGGGTCCGACCGGCTCACCGCGTCCCGGCCCTCGTCCAGCCGTCCCGGCCCTCGTCCTGGAGCACCCGGGCGTCACCTCGGCGATCACCGGCCCGCACCCTCGGACAGCCGGAGAGCGCGGACGAGGCGCGGACGAGGTGCGGTCCGGCCGTGACGTGACGTGACGTCCTTGACCGGACCGACGAGATCGCCCCGCCGGCACCAACCCGGCGGCACGCGGGACGCGTTACACCCCGTCCGAGCTCACCGATCCCGCTTCGCGCCGCCGTTCGGTGGCGAAGGAGGGGTAGACGGCCAGGGAGAAGGAGTGCCCGGCCGGATCCGTGTAGACGCGGACATCACGCGGACCGCTGTTGCTGTCCTTCGTGTCCACCGGCCGGGCACCGAGGCCTATCGCCTCGCGTTCGGCCTCGTCCATGTCCCCCTCGTCCACCAGGATGCGCAGATGCGCCTGCTGGGAATCCTCGGGGCGGGGCCAGCTGGGCGGCGCGTAGCCGTGGTCGCGGCGGACGGCCAGGTGCACACCCTGGTTGCCGATGATCTCGACGAAGTCCGGATCGCTCCCGACCTGCATCTCGGCACCCAGCAGAGCCGCGTAGAACCCGGCGAGCTCCATCGGCTCGGCGCAGTCCAGGACCAGAACGCTCGTTTTGAGGACAGTCATGTTCCGCGAATACCCCCGGTGGGGCGGAACACGCCGGGCCCCGCTACCGGAGTCCGCCGGAACCGGGGGCCGCGGCCTAGGGTGCGGACCATGGCAGAGAGCGCGGTGCACCGGGATCCTGGCTCTCCTCCCGGACCTTCCGATCCCCGTCGCTGGCGGGCCCTCGCCGTCTGCCTGGTGGCGGGCTTCATGACGCTCCTCGACGTGTCCATCGTCAATGTGGCGCTGCCGTCCATCAAGCAGGGGCTCGACACCCCGGAGTCCGACCTCCAATGGGTGCTGTCCGGCTACGCGCTGGCCTTCGGGCTCGTCCTCATCCCCGGCGGACGCCTCGGGGACGCCCGCGGGCGGCGCACGATGTTCATGTGGGGCCTCACCCTGTTCACACTGGCCTCCGCCGCCTGCGGGGCCGCCCAGTCCAGCCTGTGGCTCGTCATCGCGCGGCTGCTCCAGGGCGCGGCCGGAGGACTGCTCTCGCCGCAGATCTCGGCACTGATCCAGCAGATGTTCTCGGGCCGGGAGCGGGGCCGGGCCTTCGGCATGTTCGGCACCGTCGTCGGCATCTCCACCGCCGTCGGCCCGCTCGCCGGCGGGCTGCTGATCCAGGGTGCCGGGGCGGAGGAGGGCTGGCGCTGGGTGTTCTACGTCAACCTGCCGATCGGAGCCGTCTGCCTCCTGCTGGCCCACCGGCTGCTCCCCGACACCCCGTCCGCGAGCCGGGTCGGGCCGCGCGACCTGGACCCGCTCGGGGTGCTGCTGCTCGGCTCGGGGGTACTGGCCCTGCTTCTGCCGTTCGTCCAGGCCCAGCAGTGGCCGGGCAACGGGAAGTGGCTGCTCGTCGTGGTGGCCCTGGTCCTGCTGACCGCCTTCGTCGGCTGGGAGTCCCGCTGCGCGAAGAAGGGCGTCCAGCCCGTGGTGGACCTCTCGCTCTTCAGGCTCAGATCCTTCTGGCTGGGCTGCCTGATGATCCTGCTGTACTTCGCGGGGTTCACCTCGATCTTCTTCATCACCACCCTCTACCTGCAGTCGGGCCTGCACTACACCGCCCTGGAGGCAGGCATGGCGATCACCCCGTTCGCCCTGGGCGCGGGAGGCGCGGCGAGCATCGGCGGCCGGCTCGTCGGCCGGTTCGGCCGGCCCCTGATCGTCGTCGGGCTGACCATGGTGGCGGTCGGGCTCGGCCTCACCGCGCTGGCCGCACACCTGGTGCCGGGCCGCGGCGCCGGACTGGCCATGGCGGCGCCGCTGCTGCTCGCCGGACTCGGCAGCGGACTCGTCATCGCCCCCAACCAGACGATGACCCTCTCCCAGGTGCCGGTGCACAACGCGGGCAGTGCCGGGGGCACCCTCCAGACCAGTCAGCGGGTCGGATCGGCCATCGGGATCGCCGCCGTGGGTTCGGTCTTCTTCTCCCAGCTGGGACCCGACGGCTGGGCGGACGCGTACGACCGGGGGCTCGTCGTCTCGGTCGCGTTCGTCCTGGCCGCACTGATCGTGGCCCTGGCCGACGTCGGAGCCGGCCGACGGGGAAGAAGACGCCAGGAGACATCCCGAGCAACTGAACCGAAGAGGGGAACACGATGAGCGAGGAAGCAGAGCCGGGCGGGAACGACTCGTACGGCCACAAGCCCTTCAAGCGCTCGCGCAGCCACTTCGCCGACCGCATCACCGCCGACGGCCGCGACGGCTGGCCCGTCGAGGCGGGCCGCTACCGGCTGGTCGTCAGCAGGGCGTGCCCGTGGGCGAGCCGCGCGCTCGTCTCACGGCGGCTTCTCGGGCTGGAGAGCGCCCTCTCGCTGGCCGTCACCGATCCGCTCCAGGACGACCGCAGCTGGCGCTTCACCCTGGACGAGGGCGGCCGCGATCCGGTGCTCGGCATCCAGTACCTGAGCGAGGCCTACGAGGCCCGCGAACACGGCTACCCCGGAGGGGTCAGCGTCCCCGCGATCGTCGACGTACCCAGTGGCAGGCTCGTCACCAACGACTACCAGCGGATCACGCTGGACCTGGCCACCGAATGGAAGGCGCTGCACCGTCCCGGAGCCCCCGACCTCTACCCGGAACCGCTGCGGGAGGAGATCGACGAGGTGATGGAGGGCATCTACCGCGACGTCAACAACGGCGTCTACCGGGCCGGATTCGCCGACGGTCAGAGCACGTACGAGGCGGCGTACGCCGATGTGTTCGGCCGGCTGGACAGCGTCTCGGAGCGGCTCGCCGACCGGCGCTACCTCGTCGGCGACACCCTCACCGAGGCGGACATCCGGCTCTTCACCACCCTGGTGCGCTTCGACGCCGTCTACCACGGACACTTCAAGTGCAACCGCACGAAACTGGCCGAGGACCCCGTGCTCTGGGCGTACGTCCGCGACCTCTACCAGACCCCGGGCTTCGGCGACACGGTCGACTTCGACCACATCAAACAGCACTACTACCGCGTGCACACGGGCATCAACCCCACCGGCATCGTGCCGCTCGGCCCCGACCTGTCCGGCTGGCTGACCCCCCACCACCGGGAGCAGCTCGGCGGCCGCCCGTTCGGCGACGGCACCCCGCCCGGTCCGGTGCGGCCCGGCGAGGAGGTGCCGCCCCGGGGCCGCCCCTGATCCGCCCTCACCGCACCCGCGGCGCGGGTGGGGCGTTGCCCCCGGCCAGCGGGGAACGCGCCAGCACCACACAGCCCACGGCGATCAGGGCCGCACCGGCCAGCTGCGGCAGCAGCCACCAGCCGGTGCGCAGCTCCTCGCCGAACAACGTGACGCCGTACGCGATGCTGATCAGCGCGTCCCCGAGCGTCAGCATCGGCTGTACGGCCGCCAGGCTGCCGGCGTGCAGCGCGTTCTGCAGGAGGAACAGCGCCCCTACACCGGCCGCCGCGGTGGCGTAGAGCTGCCAGGCCGTCAGCAGGCCCGTCACACCGCCCTCGTCCAGCTGCGCCATGGCGTCCTTCATCAGGGCCGCCGTCAGCGCGTACCCGCAGGCCGCCGCCAGGCCCAGCAGCGCGGCCCGCGCGTTGCCGTCGCTGCCGAGCGCGGCGGTGATCAGCGCCGCCTCGAACAGCCCCGTGACCACCAGGGCCGGGAACCAGTCCCCGCCCGGCACGCTCTCGCGGCCTCCGACCGGTGCGGCGGCGGCCATGGCGACGGCCAGTCCGACCGTGACGGCGGACACCCCGTACCAGACGGTCCGTGGCACCCGCACGCGCATGACGACTCCCGCGAGCAGCAGCGTCGCGGGCAGTTCGATCACGAAGATCGGCTGGACCACCGCGATCGGGCCGGTGGCCAGCGCGACCGCCTGGCACACCGCGGCGACGATCACCAGAACGATCCCGCACAGCCACACCTTCTGGCGCAGCAGATGCCCCATGAGGGACAGACGCATCGCCTCGCCGGCGGGCACGTTCAGGGCGGCGCGGCGTTGGAGGACCGAGGCGGCACCGTTGCTGAGCGCCGTCAGGACGGCGAAGAGGACACTGATCACGGGCACCATCATGAGGGCGTACGGCGCCCGGCCGGTGGTGCCGCCGTCACGTGCGAGTGTCGGAATCGAGCGTCAGTGCACCACCTCCCGCGTAGCGTGCGGTCCATGGTCGCGAAGAATGCTCCCGTGCTCACCACCCGCGCTCTCAACAGGGCAACCCTGGAACGCCAGTTGCTGCTCCGGCGCGCCGCCGTGCCGGTGCGGGACGTCGTCACCCGCCTGGTGGGGCTGCAGGCGCAGAACACCCGGCCGCCGTACTTCCAGCTCTTCTCCCGGATCGACGGCTTCGACCCCGCGTCGCTCTCCGCGCTGATGGAGTCCCGTGAGGTCGTCAGGATCGTCACCCTTCGGTCCACCATCCACACCCACACCGCCGACGACGCGCTCGCCCTGCGCCCCCTCGTCCAGCCGGCGCGCGACCGGGAGCTGAAGGTGTTCCGGAGCGGGCTCACCGGGGTGGACCTGGACCGGCTCGCCTCCCTCAGCAAGGAGCTCGTCGAGGAACGGCCCCGCACCATGAAGGAGCTGCGCGACGAACTGACCGTGCACTGGCCGGACGCCGACCCGCGGGCCCTGTCGGTCGCCGCCCGCTGCCTGCTGCCGCTGGTCCAGGTCACCCCGCGCGGACTGTGGGGACGCAGCGGACAGGTCGCGCTGACGACCGCCGAGCACTGGCTCGGCAGACCGTCGCAGGCGGCCCCCGCGCCCGACGGAACCGTACTGCGCTACCTCGGCGCCTTCGGACCGGCCTCCGTGAAGGACATGCAGATGTGGGCCGGGCTGACCCGGCTGCGCGAGGTCTTCGAACGGCTGCGCCCGCACCTGGTCACCTTCCGCGACGAGAGCGGCGTCGAGCTCTTCGACCTGCCGGACGCCCCGCGTCCCGGCCCCGACGTCCCCGCTCCCGCCCGGTTCCTGCCCGAATTCGACAACGTGCTGCTCGGCCACGCCGACCGGACACGGGTCATCCCCGCCGCCTACAAGGGGCGCAACGGCGTGGGCAACCAGTCGTACGGGACGGTCCTCGTGGACGGCTTCCTGGCCGCGCTCTGGCGCCTCGACGAGACGGCCGACGACGCGACGGTCACCGTCCAGCCCCTGGGCACCCTCGGCGGGGCGCAGCGCGAGGAGATCACGCAGGAGGCCGTGGAGATGCTGACGGCCATGTCGGCGGCGCCCGCGCACGACGTCCGGTTCGCCACGTTCATCGACTTCGGCGACTGAGGCGACTGAGGCGACCCGGGCGCCGGGGCGGACCGTCCCCGCCGAGTGGCGGCGTGGACCGACCGACGGACCCCATGTCCGTCACCCTCCCGTCCGTGGTCCATCAGGGCAGCAGCCCCGCCCGCCGCGCCGCCACCACCGCCTCGAGCCGGGTGTGCGCCCCCAGCTTCCGCATCGCGGAGCGCAGATACCCCTTCACCGTCTCCGGCCGCAGCCCCAGCCGCTCGGCCGCCGCCGCGTTCGTCGCTCCCGAAGCGACACAGGCGATCACGTCCACCTCGCGGGGCGCCAGCCGTACGGACCGTACCGCCGGATACCGGTCCCCGCCCGCGGCCGACGCGAGCCGCCCGCACACGGCGAGCAGCTCGTCGCGCAGTGCCGGATCGACGATCTTCGGTGCCAGCGCCCGCAGCTCGCGGTGCGCCTCGCGGACGTGCTCCCACGTGCCGGGGCCGGTCCCCGGGTCGGCCACCTGCTCCCGGGTGGCCGCCAGGAGCTGCCGCACCTCGTCCCGTACGGCCAGCGCCTGCTCGACATCACGCGCCGCCGACGCCGCCGCGTCGAACGTGCGGTCCCCGAGCGTGAGCGGCTCGCGCAGCGCCCCGTACAGCACGCCGCGCACCTTGCGGCGGACGACGACGGGCACCGCGACGACCGAGCGCAGCCCCTCCGCCGCGACGGGGGTGTCGTACTCGTGGCTGATGTGGCGCGAGGAGGCGTAGTCGCTCACCGCGCACGGCCGCGACAGGGCGATGGCCTTGCCACCGAGCCCGCTGCCCGCCGAGATGACGAGCCCGCGCAGCGCACCCGTCTGCGCCCCGTTCAGCTCGGCGATCCGCGCGTGGCGCGCGTCAGAGAGGAGTCCGCCGAAGACGACGGGCAGCCCGCTCGTCCGGCGCAGCCTCAGCAGGGCCGCCTGCAGTTCGGTCGCCTCGCCCGGTTCCGGCACGCCGATGTCTCTCCGCCCTCTACGTCGTACCCCCGTTCGGGGGTGGTGAGATCTGGGTCACTGTTCGCATGATGTTAGGGGACGGGTCCGCAACGAGGAGGGCACATGTCGGCAACCAGCGCGACGCAGACGTTCCGGGCAGCCCGGGACTTCCTGCTCGAGCACCGTGAGGACTACGCGAAGGCCTACGAAGGCTTCAGCTGGCCGCGCTCGGACCACTTCAACTGGGCGCTCGACTGGTTCGACGTCATCGCGGAGGACAACGACCGCACCGCCCTGCACATCGTGGAGGAGGACGGCGGCCGCACCGAGGTGTCCTTCGCCCGGATGGCCGCCCGCTCCAACCGGGCCGCGAACTGGATGCGGTCCCAGGGTGTGCGGGCGGGCGACCGGATCCTCGTGATGCTCGGCAACCAGACCGAGCTGTGGGAGACCGCCCTGGCCGCGATGAAGCTACGCGCCGTCGTGATCCCCGCGACCCCGCTGCTCGGCCCGCTCGACCTGCGCGACCGGGTGGAACGCGGCAGGGTCCGGCACGTCCTCGTACGGTCGGCGGACACGGCCAAGTTCGACGAGGTCCCCGGCGACTACACGCGGATCGCGGTCGGCGACGAGGTCGGCGGCTGGCGGAACTACAGCGGGGCCGACGAGGCACCGGACACCTTCACGGCGGACCGGGAGACCGACGCCGACGAACCGCTGATGCTGTACTTCACCTCCGGCACGACCGCGAGCCCCAAGCTGGTCGAGCACACCCACGTCTCGTACCCGGTCGGCCACCTGGCCACGATGTACTGGATCGGGCTCAAGCCCGGCGACGTCCACCTGAACATCTCCTCGCCCGGCTGGGCGAAGCACGCCTGGTCCAATCTCTTCGCGCCCTGGAGCGCGGAGGCCACCGTCTTCATCTTCAACTACACCCGTTTCGACGCGGCCCGGCTGATGGCGGAGATGGACCGTTCCGCCGTGACCAGCTTCTGCGCACCGCCGACCGTCTGGCGGATGCTCATCCAGGCCGACCTCACCCAGCTGAGGACACCGCCGCGCGAGGTCGTGGCAGCCGGAGAACCCCTCAACCCGGAGGTCATCGAGAGCGTCCGGCGCGCCTGGGGCGTCACCATCCGGGACGGCTTCGGGCAGACGGAGACCGCCGTCCAGGTGGCCAACTCGCCGGGACAGCCGCTGAAAGCCGGCTCCATGGGACGGCCCAGCCCCGGCTTCACCGTGGAGCTCCTCGACCCGGTCACCGGCGAGGCGGGCGTCGCGGAGGGTGAGATCTCCCTGGACCTGGCCGCCGCCCCCGTGGGCCTGATGACGGGCTACCACGGCGACCCGGACCGGACCGCCGAGGCGATGGCGGGCGGCTACTACCGCACCGGGGACATCGGCTCGCGTGACGAGGACGGTTACATCACGTACGTGGGCAGGGCCGACGACGTCTTCAAGGCCTCCGACTACAAGATCTCGCCGTTCGAGCTGGAGAGCGCACTGCTGGAGCACGAGGCGGTCGCCGAGGCCGCGGTCGTCCCCGCACCCGACCCGGTGCGGCTGTCCGTCCCGAAGGCGTACGTCGTGCTCGCGGAGGGCTGGGAGCCCGGCCCGGAGACGGCGAAGGCGCTCTTCGCCCACTCCCGGGCGGTCCTCGCCCCGTACAAGCGCATCCGCCGGCTGGAGTTCGCCGAGCTGCCCAAGACCGTCTCCGGCAAGATCCGCCGGATCGAGCTGCGCGAGCGCACGGCCCAGGGAGAGGGCACCGAATTCGACGAGGGGGACCTGCGATGAGCGAGCTGTCCTACGCGCACGGCACCGGCACCACCGCCCTGCTCGGTGACACCATCGGGCGCAACCTCGACCGGGCGGTCGGCGCCTTCCCGGAGCGGGAGGCACTCGTCGACGTGGTGTCCGGACGACGCTGGACGTACGCCGGATTCGGCGCCGCCGTCCGGGAGCTGGCCCGCGGGCTGATGGCGTCCGGCGTCGCCAAGGGCGACCGGGTGGGGATCTGGGCGGTCAACTGCCCGGAGTGGGTGCTCGTCCAGTACGCGACGGCCCGCATCGGCGCCGTCATGGTCAACATCAACCCGGCCTACCGGGCGCACGAGCTGGAGTACGTGCTCAACCAGGCAGGCGTCTCCGTCCTGATCGCCTCGCTCGCCCACCGGACCAGCGACTACCGCGCACTCGTCGGGCAGGTCCGCGCCGGCTGCCCGGCGCTGCGGGCCGTCCACTACATCGGCGACCCGAGCTGGGACGAGCTGACGGCCGCGTCGGCGTCGGTCGACGAGGAGGAACTGGCCGCCCGCGAAGCGGCGTTGTCCTGCGACGACCCGATCAACATCCAGTACACCTCGGGCACCACCGGCTTCCCCAAGGGGGCCACGCTCTCCCACCACAACATCCTCAACAACGGCTACTTCGTCGGGGAGACGGTCGGTTACACGGAACAGGACCGCGTCTGTCTGCCGGTGCCCTTCTACCACTGCTTCGGCATGGTCATGGGCAACCTCGGCATCACCTCGCACGGTGCCTGCATCGTGATCCCCGCCCCGTCCTTCGAGCCCGCCTCCGTGCTGGCGGCCGTCCAGCAGGAGCGCTGCACCTCGCTCTACGGCGTGCCCACCATGTTCATCGCGGAGCTGAACCATCCGGACTTCGCCACGTACGACCTGTCCACGCTGCGCACCGGGATCATGGCCGGATCCCCGTGCCCGGCCGAGGTGATGAAGCGGGTCGTCGCCGAGATGCACATGGACGAGGTGTCCATCTGCTACGGGATGACGGAGACCTCCCCGGTCTCCACACAGACCCGCCGGGACGACGACCTCGAGCGCCGCACGGGCACGGTCGGCCGGGTGCTGCCGCACGTAGAGGTGAAGATCACCGACCCGGTGACGGGGCTGACCCTGCCGCGCGGCGAGGCCGGTGAGCTGTGCAGCCGGGGCTACGGCGTGATGCTCGGCTACTGGGACCAGCCGGAGCGGACCGCCGAAGTCGTGGACGCGGGGCGCTGGATGCACACCGGGGACCTCGCGGTGATGCGGCAGGACGGGTACGTCCAGATCGTCGGCCGGATCAAGGACATGATCATCCGGGGCGGCGAGAACGTGTACCCGCGTGAGATCGAGGAGTTCCTCTACGGCCACCCGAAGATCGCCGACGTACAGGTGGTCGGGGTACCGGACGCCGCCTACGGGGAGGAGATCCTGGCCTGCGTCATCCCGCGCGACCCGGCCGACCCGCCGACGCTCGACGACGTGACGGCGTACTGCCGCGAGCGGCTGGCGCACTACAAGATCCCGCAACGGCTGCAGGTCCTGGAGACGTTCCCGATGACGGTCAGTGGGAAGGTCCGGAAGGTCGAACTGCGGGAGACCTACGGGAGCTAGCCCGCGCCGGCAAAACGGCGAACCGGCGCGCGGGAGGCGGCCGGCACGCCCCGGGGGACGGCCGGCGCCCCCGGGGTCAGGCGGCTTCGATGATGTCGGAGCTGATGCCCCGCGTCGCCGCCGCCCATTCGATGAGCAGCACTTCGTACTTCGCGGCTTCCACGGACGACCAGTCCTGGCCGGCGCGCGCATCCACGAGTGCGCGGATCGCCTCGTTGGCCTCGACGGCGGACTGGTGTGTCGGCTGGGTCGGGAGAACGGGGGTGGAACGGGTGGAAAGTCGTGGAGTTAAGACCATGCCTTCACTCTACGTCCCCACACTGACAACAGTCCGAACATATGCGCTTCAGGGGGCGCAGGTGACCGAAATCATGGCCCGGGGCGGAAGGGGAGTTCGCCGCGCATGCACACGCGCGGCCAGCGGTTCAGGCCGTGTTCCGCCTCCTGTTCCCTGATCGAGCGGAGCCCTTCTCCGAGCTCGTCCGCCGCCAGTGTCCGAAAACCGAGGCGGGCGTAGTAAGGGGCGTTCCACGGGACCTCGGCGAACGTGGTCAGCGTCAGTGCCGTCATCCCGTGCTCCTCGGCCCAGGCGGCGGCCCGGCCGATGAGGGCGCGGCCCACGCCCCGGCGGGCGGCCGCCGGGGCTACCGACACCTGCTCGATGTGTGCGGCGCCGTCGACGCGTTCGGCGATCAGATAGCCGACGGGCAGGTCCGTCCCCCCGTCCGCCGCCACCCAGCAGCGCCCGTCGCGACGGCAGGCCTCCAGGAGGCCGAGCGACGGAGGGTCGTCGTCCGCGACGGACCGCATGCCGAGGGCCCTGAAGGGTTCGCCGGCGGCGCGCTCGATGTCCTGGAGCAGGGGGAGTTCGGCGCGGAGGGCGGGGCGGATGCGCATGGGCCGAGTATGGCGGGCGGTCAGGGGCCGGTGCGGGCCAGTGCGTCGGCGGCGCCGTTCGCCGGCCGGGGCGTCCCCGTGAGGTCCATGACGAAGAGGGGGATGGACAGGCCGTTCGCCCGTGACCGGGCGTCGTCGGCGTATCCGGCGAGGGAGAAGAGCACTCCGGACACCGATGTGTGGAGAGCGTTGAGCCAGAGGCACTCGACGTCGCGCAGGGCGATGGGCCGGGTGGTCGAGTCGACCTGGGCGATGACTCCGGCCGCCCGGAGGTCGATGCGGGAGGTGGGCCGCACCTCGGGCTGGACGACGTCGCGGTAGCCCAGCCAGGTCAGGTAGAGCGCGGCGGCGCTCACCGCGTCGCGTGCCGTACGGATCACCAGGGGCTGGAACGCCGGGCGGGGTTGCGCGGCCGTACGGGGAAGGGGGGCGGGGGGCGGCCCGGGCGGGGCGGACGGTGTGAAGCCGCGCGTGGCCACCGGCCGCACGGGTATGCGCAGCACGGTCCCGCAGGGGCAGCACAGTTCGGGGTACGGCCACTGGTCGCGGCGCCCGCAGGAGTGGCAGCGCACGCTCACCCAGTCGTCGTCCCAGGTGCGGCGGGTGATGGGCTCGACCGGGGCGCCGCGCATCAGCGGCGGGGCGGTCGGGGAACCGCACGGGCAGGGGTACACCGGCGTGAGGTACGCGTGATCCCGGCTGCAGACCGGGCAGCGCACCGGTAAGGACTCCACGTTGTGCCCCTCCCCGCCGCCGTCGCGGCGACTGCGTTCCGTGCCCCCATCGTCCACCAGGAGCGACGCTCGGGGGAGGGGCTTGGCGTACTTCGTCCCGGCGTTCTCCCTATGGGGTCCCCGCGCCGGCCTCGCACCGCTCCCGCGTCCTCCCTTGACGCTCGTACGGGTCCACCCTAGATTTGATTCCGCATAGCAGAACAACATTTCCGTCATGCGGAATTGGTGCTCTCAGGTGGCGCGACAGAGCCCGACTCCACCAGGTCCGAAGCAGGAGTACTCAATGCCTCGTATGACCGCTGCCCGAGCGGCAGTCGAGATCCTCAAGCGTGAAGGCGTCAGTAACGCGTTCGGTGTGCCCGGTGCGGCGATCAACCCGTTCTACGCCGCCCTCAAGGCCTCCGGCGGGGTGCACCACACCCTCGCCCGTCACGTGGAGGGGGCCTCCCACATGGCCGAGGGCTACACCCGCGCGAAGGCCGGGAACATCGGCGTCTGCATCGGTACGTCCGGTCCGGCCGGCACCGACATGATCACCGGCCTCTACTCGGCCGTCGCCGACTCGATCCCGATCCTCTGCATCACCGGCCAGGCGCCGACGGCCGTGCTCCACAAGGAGGACTTCCAGGCCGTCGACATCGCGTCGATCGCCGCCCCGGTGACCAAGGCGGCGACCACCGTCCTGGAGGCCGCGCAGGTCCCGGGGGTCTTCCAGCAGGCCTTCCACCTGATGCGCACCGGGCGGCCGGGGCCGGTCCTCATCGACCTGCCGATCGATGTGCAGCTCACCGAGATCGAGTTCGACCCCGAGCTGTACGAGCCGCTGCCCGTGCACAAGCCCGCGGCGACCCGCAAGCAGATCGAGCGGGCCGTCGAGATGCTGAACTCCTCCGAGCGTCCGCTGCTCGTCGCGGGCGGCGGCATCATCAACGCCGACGCCTGCGAACTCCTGGTGGAGTTCGCCGAGCTGACCGGTGTCCCGGTCGTCCCGACCCTGATGGGCTGGGGCATCCTCGCCGACGACCACGAGCTGAACGCGGGCATGGTCGGCCTGCAGACCTCGCACCGCTACGGCAACGCGAACTTCCTGGAGTCCGACTTCGTCCTCGGCATCGGAAACCGATGGGCCAACCGGCACACCGGCAAGCTGGACGTCTACACCCGGGGGCGTACGTTCGTCCACGTCGACATCGAGCCCACCCAGCTCGGCAGGATCTTCGCGCCGGACCTCGGTATCGCCTCCGACGCGAAGGCCGCGCTGGAACTCTTCGTCGAGGTGGCGCGCGAGCTCAGGGACGCGGGCAGGCTCAAGGACCGGTCGGCTTGGGCGGCGTCCACCCAGGAGCGCCGTGCCACGCTGCAGCGCCGTACGCACTTCGACGACGTCCCGCTGAAGCCGCAGCGGGTGTACGAGGAGATGAACCGGGCCTTCGGCCCCGAGACCCGGTACGTGACGACGATCGGCCTCTCCCAGATCGCGGGCGCGCAGATGCTGCACGTCTACCGGCCGCGCCACTGGATCAACTGCGGCCAGGCCGGACCGCTCGGCTGGACGATCCCGGCCGCGCTGGGTGTCGCCACGGCCGACCCGGACGGCTCCGTCGTCGCGCTCTCCGGGGACTACGACTTCCAGTTCATGCTGGAGGAGCTGGCGGTCGGCGCGCAGCACCGCATCCCGTACGTCCACGTGCTGGTGAACAACTCCTACCTGGGGCTCATCCGGCAGGCGCAGCGCACCTTCGACATCGACTTCCAGGTCAACCTGGAGTTCGAGAACATCAACTCCCCGGAACTGGGCGCCTACGGCGTGGACCACGTCAAGGTGGTCGAGGGGCTCGGGTGCAAGGCGATCCGGGTCACGGAGCCGGACCAGCTGCTGCCGGCCTTCGAGGAGGCGAAGAAGCTGGCGGCGGAGTTCCGGGTGCCGGTGGTGGTGGAGGCGATCCTGGAGCGGATCACGAACATCTCGATGAGCGGGACGGACATCGCCTCGGTCAACGAGTTCGAGGACGTGGCGACGGAGCCGGGCCACGCGCCGACGGCGGTCCGTGCGCTGACCGTCTCCTGACCCGCCTTCCTTCCTGGCTCCCGCCCGGGCCCCCGGGCGGGAGCCTTCTGCCATCCTCGCCGGGGTGTGTCCTCGATCGCCGGACGGGCCTGGTCCGGGCCGAGTGGCATGTCCGAGCCCGTCCGGCGATCGAGGACGAAGGCCTGCACCGGCGGTGCGGGACAGGGCATCCAGCCCGTCCGGCGATCGAGGACGGGCAGGCAGCAGAACAGGGGCGCGCCCCACGGTGGGCTCCGTGGGGCACGCCCCTGTTCGCTCAGCTCACAGCGACCGCGGCGGCGGCGAGCGGGCCGGCCGGCGACCGGGCTCCTTCAGGTCAGGAGCCGGGCCGGCCGGGCCCTTCGCCACCGCACTGGCGTCGTCCGCCGCCGCGGCCCCGTCCTGCCCGCGCCGCGCTTCACCCCTCATCCGGGTACGCGGCACGGGCAGGGCCCCGGGTGAAGGCTCAGTCCTCGCGCAGTGCGCGGACCGCCTTCTCCACGCGGCTGCCGTAGTCGGCGTCCGCCGCGTGGAAGTGGGAGAGGTTCTTCTCGATCACGTCGTCACGGGCGACCTGCGAGAGTCCCCGCGCGATGTTCGCGACCAGGCGGTCCTTCTCGTCGTCCGACATCAGCCGGTAGAGCTCGCCCGCCTGGAAGAAGTCGTCGTCCTTGGTGTGTGCGGGTGTCTCGTGCGTGCCCGTCCAGCCGTGTACGGCCTGCGGGGCGGCGAGGGCCCTGCCGGTCTGGGCCGGGCCCTCGTACGAGTTGGGTTCGTAGTTCCTGTCCCGGCGCGAACCGTTCCGGGTCGCGTGCAGGCCGTCGCGGCCGTAGTTGTCGACGACGGCCGCCTTCGGCGCGTTGACCTCGAGCCGCGTGTGGTTGACGCCGAGCCGGTAGCGGTGCGCGTCGGCGTACGCGAACAGCCGACCCTGCAGCATCCTGTCCGGGGACGGGCCGATGCCGGGCACGAAGTTGTTGGGCGAGAACGCCGCCTGCTCGACCTCGGCGAAGACGTTGTCCGGGTTGCGGTCGAGTACCAGGCGCCCCACGCGCTGCAGCGGGTAGTCGGCGTGCGGCCACACCTTGGTGACGTCGAACGGGTTGAAGCGGTAGTCGGCGGCCTCCGCGGCCGGCATCACCTGTACGTGCAGGGTCCACGACGGGTTGACCCCGCGCTCGATGGCCTGGAGCAGGTCCGTCTGGTGCGAGGCGGCGTCCTGGCCGGCGAGCTCGGCGGCCTGGTCGGCCGAGAGGGAGCGCACGCCCTGGTTCGTCTTGAAGTGGTACTTCACGAAGAAGGCCTCGCCCGCCGCGTTCGTCCACTGGTAGGTGTGCGAGCCGAAGCCGTCCATGTGGCGGTAGGAGGCGGGGATGCCGCGGTCCCCCATCAGCCAGGTGACCTGGTGCGTCGCCTCGGGGGAGTGCGCCCAGAAGTCCCAGACGTTGTCCGGCTCCTGGCGGCCCGTGAACGGGTCGCGCTTCTGCGAGTGGATGAAGTCGGGGAACTTGACGGGGTCCTTGATGAAGAACACCGGGGTGTTGTTGCCGACGAGGTCGTAGTTCCCCTCGTCCGTGTAGAACTTGAGGGCGAAGCCCCGGGGGTCGCGTACGGCGTCGGCGCCGCCCAGGGAGTCGGCGACCGTCGAGAACCGTATGAACGTCTCGGTGCGGCGGCCCACTTCGGAGAGGAAGTCGGCGCTGGTGAAGCCGGTGACGTCGTCCGTCACCTCGAAGTAGCCGTACGCGCCGGAGCCGCGCGCGTGGACGACGCGCTCCGGGATGCGCTCGCGGTTGAAGCGGGCGAGCTTCTCCAGCAGGTGCTGGTCCTGGAGGAGGAGCGGCCCGCCGGCGCCCGCCGTGGCGGAGTTCTGGTTGTCGGCGACCGGGGCGCCTGACTCGGTCGTGAGCACACGCTTCGACATGGAGACCTTCCGTACGGGGCTGCTGACGGCTTCAGGAGCGTAGATTCGCCGCGGACGAAACGTCAACAGTTTGTTGAAATCGGAGGAGAGGGTTCCGGGTCGCGGCGGCACCTGGGCGCGACAGGACAGGTGTCAGCGCCGCCGCGACCCGGAGTTCCGGGGGCCCGGGAGGGCCGGAGTGTCAGACCTGGGCGCCCGAGAGGCGCTCGACGGAACGCAGCAGCGCCGAGTGGTCGAGGCCGCCGTCGCCCTGTGCGCGCAGCGAGGCGACGAGCTGGGCCACGACCGCGCCGACGGGCAGCGCGGCCCCGACGGTGCGGGCGGCGTCCGTCACGATGCCCATGTCCTTGTGGTGCAGGTCGATCCGGAAGCCCGGAGCGAAGTCCCGCTTGAGGAAGTTGTCCTTCTTCCGGGTCAGTACCGTGGATCCGGCGAGCCCGCCGTTCAGTACGTCGAGTGCGGCGGCCAGATCGACCCCGGACTTCTCCAGGAAGACCACGGCCTCGGCGCACGCCTGGATGTTGACCGCGACGATCAGCTGGTTGGCGGCCTTCACCGTCTGGCCGGAACCGTGCGGCCCGCACAGGACGATCGTCCTTCCCAGCGCCCGGAGCAGCGGCTGCGCGGCGTCGAAGTCGGTCTGCTCGCCGCCGACCATGATGGACAGGACGGCCTCGACCGCGCCGGCCTCACCGCCGGAGACCGGCGCGTCCAGCACGCGGATGCCCTTGTCCTTCGCGTTCCTCGCCAGGTCCACGGAGGTCTGCGGCGTGATCGAGGACATGTCGATCAGCAGGGTGCCGGGCCGGGCGTTCTCCAGGATGCCGTCGGAGCCGTACGCGACGGCCTCGACCTGCGGGGACGCGGGGACCATGGTGACGACGACATCGGCCTCGCGCACGGCGTCCGCGATCGAGGCGGCGCCCGTGCCGCCCGCCGCGACCAGCCGGTCGACCTTGTCCTGCTCCAGGGTGTGGCCGGTGACGTCGTACCCGGCCCTGATCAGGTTCTCCGACATGGGCGAGCCCATGATGCCGAGCCCGATCCACGCGACCTTGGGGAGGTTGCTGCTCATGAGGTGCCTTCCGATAAGCGTGTGTACGAGGGGGCCGGCGCGTCCTACCGGTGCCCGGCGGGGAGCCAGTCGAAGGACTCCGCGCTCGGCCGGTCGCCCGGCTTGTACTCCAGGCCGACCCGGCCCTCGTAACCGGCCTGCGCCAGCTCGTCGAGGAGCCGCTCCAGCGGGAGGGAACCGGTGCCCGGCGCGCCGCGCCCCGGGTTGTCGGCGATCTGGACGTGGCCGG
Organism: Streptomyces clavifer; assembly: GCF_036345975.1. Lineage (NCBI taxonomy): Bacteria > Bacillati > Actinomycetota > Actinomycetes > Kitasatosporales > Streptomycetaceae > Streptomyces > Streptomyces clavifer. The sequence goes on from NZ_CP107793.1 coordinate 6,240,223, forward strand.
TCTTCGCGGCGTACGCCTTGATCACCTGGCCGAGGTCCTCGCCGTTCATCGACAGGTGGTAGAGGTCCAGCAGGAACGCGGTGTTCCCCAGGCCCGTCGCCTCGTTGACCCGGTCGACCACCTCGATCGCCGCCGGTGCGCTCACCAGCGGGTAGCGGGGCGACTCCGGCTCGTTGAGGGTCTCGATCAGGAGGGTGGCCCCGATGCCGTCGGCCGCACGGGCGGCGGCGGTGAGGTTCTCGAGGGCGAGCGCGTCCTGGGCGGCCGGGTCCGCACCGTCGACCCGGTTGCCGTACAGCGCGTTGAGCGCCCGGCAGCCGACCGAGTCGGCGAAGGCGGTGGCCACCGCGATGTTGGCGCGGAAGCGGTCCGACTCCGCGCCGGGCACGGAGAGTGCGCCGCGATCGGGTCCGGGCAGCCGGCCCGCGTAGAAGTTCAGCCCCACCAGCTGGGTGCCCGCGTCGTCGAGCGCCCCCTTCAGGGCGTCGAGCTCGGCCTGCGCCGGGGTGGGGGTCTCCGTCCACGGCCACCAGAGCTCGACCGCGGTGAAGCCCGCAGCGGCGGCTGCCGCGGGGCGCTCCAGGAGCGGGAGTTCGGTGAAGAGGATCGAGAGGTTCACATCGAAGCGCTGGTCCGAGTACCCCATAGTGCGCTCCTTCCGTATCGCGGAAGTTACTTTCTGCTCAACGGAAGATTGCCCGGAAGGGGGTCGGGCTGTCAAGGGGCCGCCCGGACTTCCGGGCATGCCGGAGCGGGGTGGAGGCCGCCCGTCCCCCACCCCGCCGGTCACACCCGTGGGGTCAGCCGGCCGGCACCGTGTCCTGGAAGGCCGTGCCCGCCGCGCGGTACGTGGCCACCCGTGCGGACACCTGGGCCGGGGACAGGACCCGGTCCTTCACGTGCAGCACGTAGTCCACCTGCTGGTCGTAGGCACGGGGCGTGGTGCTGCTCTGGCCCGCGAGATCGATCAGCCACTGGTTGAAGTTGATCGACATCGGCCGCTCGGGCAGATACGCCGCCCCGTGCGTCCCGAAGTGCTGCCCGTCGACGTAGTACGTGATGGCGCTGTCGTCGACGGTCACCACCAGGTCGTGCCATCCGGCGTAGCTCTGCCGCACCTCGCTGTGCTGGTTGACGGCCTCCCACGGGTCGGGGCGGTAGGTCTCCCACGACGTGGTGTAGAGGATGTTGGCCGGCTCGCCCCAGCCGCCGTTGGGCAGGTACTCGAAGTCGTACTCGGCGTAGTCGTCCGCCATCGGCGCCTTGAGGTCGTTGATGGTGAAGAAGGTCTGGACGAGGTGGTCGCCGTCGGGCCCGGACCGGGGGGCGTCGCTGAACTTCACCCGGGCCGCGTAGGTCCCGTTGCGGAACTTCGTGGCCTGCGTGAGGATCTCCGTGTGCTCCGTCGAGGCGCCGGTACCCGCCGTGGACGTCTCCAGGTTCATCACCGCATTGCCGTTCTGGCTGCTGAAGGTGACGTTCTCCGGAGCCCACACGGCTCCCGGCACACCCGGACCGCCGGAGTTGGAGCGGACGCTCCAGCCGTGCGCCGCGATCCTCGGGTCCGTGTGGCCGCTGTAGTCGAAGTCGTCGAACAGCGTGGGCCCGTCGGCAGGCGGATCGGTGGGGGGATCGGTCGGATCCGTCGGGCCGTTCCCGCCGGGAGCCTCGCCCCAGGCCGTCACCCCGCCCGACTGGGCGGTGATCCGGGGCCAGTCGCCGTAGGCGGTCCGTCCGGCGCCGAAGGAGTAGTCGTCGCTCTGGCGCAGCGACTGCCAGTCCGCCCGGTGGAAGCGCGGCTGCATGTCCCCGGTGTCCGCACCGGGGGCCAGCGAGCCCGCCCCCGGGGTGAAGGCGATCTCCAGGTAGCGGTCGGCGTCGGCGGTCGGGTTCGCGAGCGTGCCGAACGTGCCGGTGATGTTCCCGCAGCCCTTCACCGCCCAGGAACAGGCGAAGCGGTAGGACGCCGAGGCCGAGTCGGCCGCAAGCTGCGGATGTCACCCGCCGAGGAGATCGTGTACGTCGCCCGGCTGCGCCTGGTGGACGGTGCCCCGATGGCCATCGAGCACCTGCACATCAGGGCGGTGTTCGTCCCCGGCCTGTCCGCCCAGGAGCTGGAGAGCGGAGACCTGTACGAGCACCTGCGCGACATCCACGGCGTGCACGTCCACGAGGCGGTCCAGGCCATCGAGCCCACCGTCGTGACCCGCGCCGAGGCGCGGCTCCTGGAGGTTCCCGAGCTGTCCCCCGCGCTCCTCTTCGAGCGGCTGACCTCGGACACCGCGGGGCGGCCCGTGGAGTACGTCCATTCGCTGTACCGGGGCGACCGCTACCGGATCGTCTCGCGGCTCGCGCTCGGCCCGGCGGCAGCGGCGGCGGCGGCCGGAAGGGGCAGGGACGGGCACCATCCCGGCATCCCGCCCGGCGACTTCGCGCACGGCGACCCGATCACCTCGTCCACCCGGGGGGACATCCAGGCGGGCACCTGACCGCCGTGCCGTTCGAGCACCTGACTGCCATGCCCCGACCGCCACGCCCCGGGCGCCCCTCGCCGGGCGGGCCGGGCGCTCCCCTCGCCGGGCGGGCCGGGCGCCTCATCGGCGTGCCTTAGGGTCGGGAGCCAGCCGTGCGAGCCGACGACCGCGGCGGGGACATGAGGGAGGCACCGTGCGCTTGAGGGTGGAATTCACCACCGAGCCCTTCGATCTCGACGAGGCGCCCGCCCACGCGGTGGTGGCCCGTGAGGTGATCAGGACGGCCGAGCTGGACGCAGTGGATGTCGGACCCTTCGGCAACACGGCCGAGGGCGGCGCGGACCAGGTCCTCACGGCCGTGGACTCGCTGCTGCGCAAGGCCCTGGACTCGGGAGCCACCCGGGTCTCGCTCCAGGTCAACGTGATCGGGGAGGACACCCCGTGACCGGACAGGCGGACCACCCCTTGGTCGCCGCGGTGAAGCCGCTCGTCGACGCCATGGGCGCCGAACTGCTCGGGCCCGAGCAGGCGCAGGCCGATGACGTGGTGCTCGCCTGGGAGGGCCGGGACGTCCTGGCGGTACGGCTTCCGCAGCTCTCCGACTCGCTCGACCACATCCTGGCCGGGATGGCGCGGCGGCACGGAATGCCGCTCGCCGACCTGGACCGCAAGACCAAACAGCTGATCGTGCGGACTCTGGAGGCACGCGGTGCCTTCGCCGTGCGACACGGAGTGGAGACCGTGGCGGGTGCCCTGGGTGTCAGCCGCTTCACGGTCTACAACTACCTGAACCGCGAGAACGGCGCCAAGAGTGAGTAGGTGACCCGGGGGCCGGCCGTGCGCCCGAGGGAGAGCCGCCGTCCGGATGCCGGGACGGCGGCTCCTTGCGTTCGTGGAATTTCAACAAACTGTTGACGTGAAGTTGCGAAGGGCGTTAGCTGTCCGCAGCCCGAACAACGCACAGCGAAGAAGCAGCCACGGAGGCTCCCGTGACTTCGAGCTCCACACCGGGCCTGGCCCGGTTCAACACCCTGACGGCCGACGAGGCCGCTGCCGCGCTGCACGAGGTGTGCGCCAGCACGGCATGGGGGAGCGCCGTCCTCGCCCACCGGCCGTACGCCACCGAGGAAGCCCTGTTCACCACGAGTGACGCCGCCACGGCCGAGCTCTCCCCGGAGGACCTGGCCGAAGCGATGGCGGGCCACCCGCCGATCGGCCGCCCGAAACCCGGGGACCCGGCCTCCGCCCGTGAACAGCGGGGGATGGCCGGAGCGTCCGAGGAGCTCAGGACCGAAATGCTCGAACTGAACCTGGCCTACCAGGAGCGGTTCGGCCATGTCTTCCTGATCTGCGCCACCGGAGCCACCGGTGAGCAGATGCGCGACGCGGTGAAGTCCCGGATCGCCAACTCGCCCGAGCAGGAACGCGGACACGTACGCACCGAACTGGGCAGGATCAACCGCATCCGGCTGACCCGCCTCGTACGGGAATCCCCAGAGCAAGGAGCGTGACGGCCTTGAGCACCGACACCACCGCGTCCGTGTCCACCCACGTCCTGGACACCAGCACCGGCCGCCCCGCCGCGGCCGTCGCGGTCTCCCTCGCCGCCCGCGGCGGCGACGCGCCGTACGCGGCGCTCGGCGGATCCGCGACCGACGCGGACGGGCGCTGCAAGGACCTGCCGGCCCTGCCGGAGGGCACCACCCACGTACGGCTCGTCTTCGACACCGAGTCGTACTTCACCAGCCAGAAGCAAGCCGAGGCGCAGCAGGACGCCCCCCGCGTAAGGGACAGCGGTGCGTTCTTCCCGGAGGTGGCGATCGCTTTCGCCGTCGCCCCGGGCGAGCACTATCACGTACCGCTGCTGCTCAACCCGTTCGGCTACTCCGTTTACCGAGGGAGCTAGCAGACAATGCCCACGATTCTCGGCCAGAACCAGTACGGCAAAGCAGAGAACCGCGTCGTCAGGATCACGCGGGACGGCGACACGCACCACATCAAGGACCTCAACGTCTCCGTCGCCCTCTCCGGCGACATGGACGAGGTCCACTACTCCGGCTCCAACGCGAACGTCCTGCCGACCGACACCACCAAGAACACGGTGTTCGCGTTCGCCAAGGAGCACGGCATCGAGTCCGCCGAGCAGTTCGGCATCCACCTCGCCCGGCACTTCGTGACCTCGCAGGAACCGATCGGGACCGCCCGGATCCGGATCGAGGAGTACGCCTGGGAGCGCATCGCGACCTCGGACGCCAACTCGAGGTTCATCGGCGCCGACGACGTCAAGCACTCCTTCGTCCGCAAGGGCCAGGAGACCCGCACCACCCAGATCACCTACGACGGACAGAAGTGGGAGGTCGTCTCCGGTCTCAAGGACCTCACGGTGATGAACTCCACCAACTCCGAGTTCTGGGGTTACGCCAAGGACCGGTACACGACGCTCAAGGAGGCGTACGACCGCATCCTCGCGACGGACGTGTCCGCGAGGTGGCGGTACAACTGGACCGACGACGAGGAGCGCATGCCGAACTGGGAGAAGTCCTACGAGCAGGCGCGCAAGCACATGCTCCAGGCCTTCGCCGAGACCTACTCCCTCTCGTTGCAGCAGACCCTGTACCAGATGGGTTCCCGCATCATCGAGAGCCGGAGCGAGATCGACGAGATCCGCTTCTCACTGCCCAACAACCACCACTTCCTCGTGGACCTGGAGCCGTTCGGCCTCGAGAACGACAATGAGGTCTACTTCGCGGCCGACCGCCCGTACGGCCTCATCGAGGCGACCGTGCTCCGGGACGGCGCCGAGCAGAGGATCCCGGTGGACATGACCAACCTCTGACGCAGTACCGAGCCGGCCCTCCGCCGCCCCCGCAGCCGTGCGGAGGGCCGGACGATCTCTCCCCCCTCGGCACCCACGGCGCCCGCCTCGCCGCCGTGGCACTCAAATCCTCCCAGGGTCCTGCCGTGCCCACCTCGCCAGAGACGGAAGAAGGAAGCACCATGGCAGCTTCGGCGGACCCCAGGGCCACGGAACGCATCGTCATCGAGAACTGTTCGATCGCGACCGTCGACGCCCACGACACCGAGTACGCCTCGGGCCATGTCGTCGTGGCCGGCAACCGCATCGAGTCCGTCGGCGCGGGCAGCGCGCCCGACGGGCTCGCCGGCGTCGTGCGGCGCGTCGACGGCACCGGTCACCTCGTCACGCCCGGCCTGGTCAACACGCACCACCACTTCTACCAGTGGATCACCCGGGGCCTCGCGACCGACCACAACCTCTTCGACTGGCTCGTCGCCCTCTACCCGACCTGGGCGCGCATCGACGAGCCGATGGCCCGCGCCGCGGCCCAGGGCTCCCTCGCCATGATGGCCCGCGGCGGAGTCACCACCGCGATGGACCACCACTACGTCTACCCGCGCGGCTCCGGCGACCTGTCCGGCGCCATCATCGGAGCCGCCCGCGACATGGGCATACGCTTCACCCTCGCCCGCGGCTCCATGGACCGCAGCGAGAAGGACGGCGGACTCCCGCCGGACTTCGCCGTCGAGACCCTGGACGGGGCTCTCGCCGCCACCGAGGCGACCATCGACGCACACCACGACGCGTCGTCCGACGCGATGACCCGCATCGCCGTCGCCCCCTGCTCACCCTTCTCCGTGTCGACCGAACTCCTCCGGCAGGGCGCCGAACTGGCCCGCCGCCGCGGAGTACGGCTGCACACGCACGGCTCGGAGACCGTCGAGGAGGAGCAGTTCTGCAAGGAACTGTTCGGCATGGGCCCGACCGACTACTTCGAGTCGACCGGCTGGCTCGGCGACGACGTGTGGATGGCGCACTGCGTCCACATGAACGACTCCGACATCGCCGCCTTCGCCCGCACCGGCACCGGCGTCGCCCACTGCCCGTCCTCCAACGCCCGCCTCGCCGCAGGCATCGCCCGCGTACCCGACATGCTCGCCGCCGGTGTCCCCGTCGGCCTCGGCGTCGACGGCACCGCCTCCAACGAGTCCGGCGAACTCCACACCGAGCTGCGCAACGCCCTTCTCATCAACCGTCTCGGCGCCCGCCGCGAGAAGGCGCTCAACGCCCGCCAGGCCCTGCGCCTGGGGACGTACGGCGGTGCGCAGGTCCTCGGCCGCGCCGGCGAGATCGGCTCCCTGGAGGCCGGCAAGCTCGCCGACCTCGTGCTGTGGAAGCTCGACACCCTCGCCCACGCCTCCATCGCCGACCCGGTGACCGCACTCGTCTTCGGCGCCGCGGCACCCGTCACCCTCTCCCTCGTCAACGGCAGACCCGTCGTCGAGGACAACCACCTGATCACGGTGGACGAGGACGCCATCGCCCGCGCGACCCGCGACGAGGCCCGGCGCCTGGCGACGATCGCCGCCGGAGCCTGACGCTCCGCGCCCTCCCACCCGCACCACCCCCCCTGACAGGCCGGCCGAGGGGGACGGCCCTCGGCCGGCCGCCGTGGACCCGTGAGGATCCGCGGCAGCCGCTGCGGGAGCGTGTGCCCGGACGCACCTGTCCGGCGCATGCCCCGCACCGGTGACGAAAGCTGCCGCACCAGCTGCACGACCTGCATCAACGCCCCACTCAGCACCACCTCCCTGACACCCGCGTCCCTGACGCGTACCCGACCGGAGGAAGCCGCCGTGGCAGCTACGCCCAGGTTTCGCACAGACACATCCGTAGAATCCGACCTGAAGCACCCGGTCGACGAGAAGCTCCCCCCGCTGAGGATGTTCACCAGCGGTCTGCAGCACGTGGCCGCGATGTACGCGGGTGTGGTGGCCCCGCCCATGATCGTGGGGCCCGCCGTGGGCCTCACCGCGGCGGAGACCGCGTTCCTGATGGGAGCGAGCCTCTTCACCGCCGGTATAGCCACCCTGCTCCAGACTCTCGGCTTCTGGCGCATAGGCGCCCGGCTGCCGTTCGTCAACGGGGTCTCGTTCGCCGGGGTGACCCCGATGATCGCGATAGGCAAGGACCGGGGGCACGACGGCATCGCCGTCATCTTCGGCGCGATCATCGTCGCCAGCCTCCTCGGTTTCGTACTCGCCCCGTACTTCTGCAAACTCGTCCGGTTCTTCCCGCCGGTGGTCACCGGCACCGTCATCACCCTGATCGGCGTCTCCCTGCTGCCGGTCGCCTTCAACTGGTCCCAGGGCGGCGACGCGCGCGCGGCCGACCACGGTTCGACGACCAACATCACGATGGCCGCCGTCACCCTCGTGATCGTGCTCGCCCTGCGCAAACTCCTGCGCGGCTTCCTCCAGCAGATCGCCATCCTGCTCGGCCTGGTCGTCGGCACGCTCATCGCGATCCCCGTCGGCATCACCGACTTCGGGGCGCTGGGGGACGCGGACCTGGTCGGCTTCCCGACGCCGTTCCACTTCGGGGCACCGCAGTTCGAGATCGCGGCGATCATCTCGATGTGCATCGTGATGCTGGTCTGCATGACCGAGTCCACCGCCGACATGCTGGCTCTCGGCAAGATCGTCGGGCGCCCGGCGGACGAGCGGACCATCGAGGGCGGGCTGCGCGCGGACACGCTCGGCAGCGCCATCAGCCCGCTCTTCAACGGGTTCATGTGCAGTGCGTTCGCCCAGAACATCGGGCTCGTCGCGATGACCAAGGTCCGCAGCCGGTTCGTCGTCGCCGCGGGCGGGGTCATCCTCGTGGTGCTCGGCCTGGTCCCCGTCGCCGCGTCCGTCATCGCCCTCGTGCCGCTGCCCGTACTCGGCGGCGCCGGCATCGTCCTCTTCGGGTCGGTCGCCGCGAGCGGCATCCAGACCCTGGCCGCGGCGGCGCTGGAGAAGGGCGAGAACGCCCTGATCGTCGCGACCGCGGTCGGCATCGGCCTGATCCCGATCGCCGCGCCGGACTTCTACCACGCCTTCCCCGAGGACCTGCTCGTCGTCCTCGACTCGGGCATCTCCACGGGCTGCGTCGTGGCGATCCTGCTGAACCTGGCCTTCAACCACCTGGGCCGCGAGCGGGACGGGGGAGCGGGGGGAGAGGACGTGGACGGCGAGCAGCCGAAAGACCCGATGGCCCTGCCCGTCGCCCACTGACCGGGGGCGGGCGACCGGGGCCCGGGGTCGTGGGCATGCCCGGCCGGGTGCGCGCACGACCGGGCGTACGTACGGCCGGGTGCGCGGCGGTCCGGGTGCGCGGCGGACCGGTACGGGTACGGCGGTCCCGGGACCGCCGTACCCGCACCGGGCGCGGGGGATCAGCCGATGTGGAAGGCGTCGCCGTACACGTGCCAGTCCAGCGGCGGATCCAGATCCAGGTTGCCGTTCCGCAGGAAGACCCGCTGGGCCGTGTCCACCCGGCTGGTGTCCGAGTGGGCCTCCTCCTGCTCCATCGCCCAGACCCGCGCGTCCAGGAACGCGTCGAGGTAGGCGACCTCGTCACCGCCCTGCGACGGCGGCCGCGCCTGCGCCACGGCCCTCTGCCGGATCGACCCGAAGCTCGTACCGTCGTCGCCGCCGCCGTGCATGACGATGGCGTCGTAGTACGCGAACTGCCCGAGCGTTCCCAGGCCGTCGGCCTTGCCCCGGCTGACCGCCGGGTCGAAGTAGACCCGGTCCCGCTCGTCGTTCTGCGCCTGCTCGAACGCCGGGTCGGACGCCGCTTCGGCCCAGTCCCCGGTGAAGCCCGGGTCGAGCCCGTCGTGCGAGTCGGATCCGTCCACCTCACGCAGGGCGGGCAGGTACTCCGCGAGGACGTTGCCCGGCTTCCGCTCCGTGTACAGCTCGACCAGATCGAGCATGTCGCCGGTGCCGGAGCAGAATCCGATGATGCCGGCGGTGTAGCCGCGGCCGTCCCCGATGTCCTCGATGTAGCCGTACTGCGCCTTCCAGTCCAGTGAGGAGTTCTCCGCGCTGGACACCAGCCGCATGGCGATGTCCTTCTTCGCCGGATCGTCGAGCCCGGTCGCGGCGGCCTCCAGGTGATGAACGGCCGGCGGCGTGGGGACGCCGGCCTGGGCGGTCATCGGAATCGCCGTGAAGGTCAGCCCGAGGGCCAGCATGGCGAGACCGACGGGGCGGGTGAGGTGGGTACTGCGGGTGGTGCCGGTGGTGCGACGTGCGGTGCTGTTGTGGGGGTGATGCACCAGTCCTCCAAAGGGAGTTCGCCGTTCCGTTGTTCTGTTAGGAAGCTTTCCTATCAGGCTGTGGAGCGTCCGGTACACCCCCCGGACACAGGTGAACCGAGATCGTGCACGGCGTTGCGCACGAGCCACGCACCGAAGGAACCGGCGTACGCGCACAGGGGTGCGGGTGCTTCGCGCGCCCCCGGTCGTGGGTCAGCCGCCGGAGATGCGGAAGCTCTCTCCGTACACCCGCCACACCAGCGGGGTCTCCAGTTGCAGTCTGCCCTCGCGCACGAAGACGCGCTGAGCCGTCTCCACCCGGCTGGTGTCGCTGTGCGAGGGCTCCTTGCGGATCGCGGCCACGCGGGCGTCCAGGAAGGCGTTCAGATAAGCCTCCTCGTCGCCGCCCTCGGACGGCGGATCTGCCGCCGCCAGGGCCTCGGCGCGCATCGTGCGGAAGCCGACCGAGCCCTTGGCGTCCGCGTAGCCGTGCATCACGTACGCGTCGTAGTAGATGAACTGACCCAGGGAACTGAGTCCGTCCGCCTCGCCCCGCGCGACCGCCGGATCGAAATACGCCTCGTCGCGCTCCGCGTCCTGCGCCGCCCGGAACGCCCGGTCGCCCGCGGCCTTCGTCCAGGCCGCGGTGAACGCGGCGCCGAGCCCCTGGTGCGAATCACTGCCCTCCACCGCCCGCAGCGCCGGCCGGAATCGGGCGAGTGCGTTTCCCGGGCGGGCCTTCGCGTACCGCTCGACGACCTTCAGCATGTCGCCGGTGCCGGAGCAGAATCCGATGATGCCGGCGGTGTAGCCCCGGCCGTCCCCGATGTCCTCGATGTAGCCGTACTGCGCCTTCCAGTCCAGTGAGGAGTTCTCCGCGCTGGACACCAGCCGCATGGCGATGTCCTTCTTCGCCGGATCGTCGAGGCTCCTCTCCGGGGAGCCGGAGGCGGATGCGGAGCAGCCGGTCAGGGCGAGGGCCACGGTGGCGGCGAGGGCGAGACGTAGGGGTTTCACCCGCCAAGCCTGCCAGGCGGGGGCCGGGGCCCGGCGGGCGCCGTGCGGCTGTAGCGTTCGGGGCATGGAAGATCAGTCTGTTGTGGACGTCGGAGATGTGCGGCTGGCGTATCGGACCTGGGGTGATGCGTTCGGCTCGCCCGTCGTCCTGCTGCACGGCCTCGGCGGCTCGTCCGCGAGCTGGGAGACGGTGGGCGGTCTGCTCGGTGAGGAATGGCGGGTGTACGCCCTGGATCTGCGCGGGCACGGCGAGAGCGACTGGCCGGACGAGTACACGTTCGAGCAGATGACGGAGGACGTCCTCGGGTTCCTCGACGCGTGCGAGCTCGACCGGGTCGGCATCGTCGGCCATTCGATGGGCGGAGTCGTGGCCTACCTGCTCGCCGAGGAGCACGCGGACCGGGTCGAGCGGCTGGTGCTCGTGGAGACCCCGCCGCCCTTCCCGGGCCAGGTGGTCGACGGCCGCCCCTCGGGGCCGGTGGACTACGACGAGAACGCGGTACCCGAGATCAAGGCCCAGATCGCCGCCCCCGACCCGCGGTGGGAGGAGGACCTGGGGCAGATCGTCGCACCCACCCTGATGATCGCCGGCGGACCGGAGAGCGGCATGCCGCAGGACCGGCTGCCCGACATGGCCTCCCTCATCCCCGACTGCCGGCTGATCACGCTCGGCGGCGGCCACCAGGTGCACAAGAGGCACGCCGACCAGGTGGCCCAGCAGATCAGCGAGTTCTTCACCAGCTGAGAACCCGGCACCGGTCCGGGGCGGCGCACACGCCGGGCCGCCCTCCGGCCGTCGTCCGGCGCCGCGTCCCGGGCCGCCCTCCGGCGCCGCGTCCAGGGCGGCCCGGACCGGCCGTCCCCGACCCAGGCGCGTCCACCGGGCGTTGTCAGTACCGGGTGCCAAGATCCGGCTCATGGATCTCGCACCCCTGTTCGCCGGTCTCGACGCCCAGCCCTGGGCCACCTACCAGCATGCCTACGGCAGCGCCGCCGATGTGCCCGACTGCCTGCGCGCGCTGGTGGACGAGGACGACGAGCAGGCCGGCGAAGCACTCGGCGAGCTGTACGGGAGCATCCTGCACCAGGGCTCGGTCTACGAGGCCACGGCACACGCCGTCCCGTACCTGGCACGCCTGGCCCGTGCGGGTTTCCGCACCGCGGACGTGCTGGCCCTGCTCGGCGGGATAGCGGAGGGCGGGGCGGACGAGGGGGAGGGCGACGAGGCTGCCTGCCGGAGGGCCGTGACCGCGCAGCTCCCCCTGCTGCTGGCCTCGGTGGAGGCGGGGAGCGCCGACGTACGGCGGGCCGCCGTCTGGGCGGCGGCCATGACCGGGGCCGCGGACCGGGTGCGCCCGGTGCTGCGGACCCGCTTCGCCACGGAGGCCGAGCCGCTGGTCCGCGCCGAGATCCTCGGCGGCCTGGCCCACCTGGACCCGGCGGGCACGGCAGACCTGGCGGCCGGGGCGATCGGTCCGGACGGGCCGGGGGAGCTCCGGATCGCTGCACTCCTCGCCTGCGTGGACGCGGGCGCGCCCTGGTCCGCAGCGCACCACGAGGCGATGCTCGACCTGCTGCCGGCCGACGAACTGGTAGCCGCCCGCATGGACCTGGAGCGCAACGAACCCCTGCGGTACGTGGTCTCGGAGCTCCTGCTGCGTGACACGGACACCGATCGCGACGCCGTGTTCCGACTGCTGGACGCGGCGCTGCGGAGTGAGCGGTCCGAGGCACGCACGGAAGCCCTGTGGGCGGCGGAGTCCGCCTGCCAGATCTCGCGCAGCGCGCCCGACAGGGTGGCCGGCCCGCTCGCCGCCGCGGTCCTCGAAGACCCTGAGGCCGTCGGGCAGGCGCTGTCGCTCCTCAGGCTGCTGGGCCGCCGCGCCGCCGCAGTGGCTCCCGCCCTGGCCGACGTCGCGGAGGGGGACGGCGACCTTGCCGACCGGGCGCTCGAAGCGCTGGTGAGCGTGGCCCCGGAGCAGGCCGTGCCGCTCCTGACCCGTGACCTGGAGAATCGGCCGCGGGCACTCGGCGCCGCGTGCGGCGGACTGCTCGGGGCCTCGCCCACGGTGCCGTTCGACGCCGGACTGCTCGCCGCCGTACGCGCCCGGCTGGCCGCGCCGGAGAAGCTCAGGGACGACGAACCCTTCCGGTACGCGGTGCTGCTGTCGTCCTGGGGGCATCGCGCGGCCCCTGCCCTGCCCGAGCTGGGCACCGCGCTGCGCATGCATCCGCAGCCGATGGCGAGGGCCCTGGCCGCCGTCTGTCCGCCGGACCACCGCGAGGCGACGGGCGGACTGTTGCGCCGCGCAGCCCGGTCGGGACCGCCCGAGGCCCGGCTCGCCGCGGCCCGGGCCGTGTGGCAGCTGACCGAGGACGCCGGCCCGCTGCTGGGCGTCCTGGCCGAGCAGCTGACCGACGGCGGTCGCGTGCGGGAGGCCGCGACCGCCGCGGCCGAGCTGGGACCGCGGGCGGCGGAGTTGGTGCCCGCCCTCGTGGCGGCGGCGAGCACTCCCGGGGCGAGCCGCGTCATCCCGCACCTCGACGCCGATGTCGCGATCGCCGAGGCGCTGTGGCGGATCACGGGCCGGGCGGAGGAGGCGCTGCGGCTCCTGGCAGGAGTGCTGGGCGAGACCGGGCTGAGCTGGATCCGGTGGACGTTCGTCCGGGCCGCACGGGTCGCGGCCCGGCTCGGGGACGAGGGCCGTCCACTCGTACCCGAGCTGGAGAAGCTGCTCACGCACCCGCTCCACACCCCGGCGGCGGTGCTCGCCCTGCACACCATCGCCCCCGGGACGCTCGACGTCCGCGCGGCGGCCGGACTGCTGCTGGACTCGGCGGAGGACGATGCCGACGCGGCCACGGCACTGGAGGCGCTCCTGGCACTCGGTCCGGACGCGCTGACCGAGGACCACGCACGGCGGCTGACGGCCCTGGCCGAGCGGGACCTGAGGGTGACGGCCTCCGGCGTGGAGACCACCATCGCCGCCACCGACGACAGGCTGCGGGAACAGGCAGGGCAGGTGCTGCGAGCGCTGGGCGCGGGCCCGACCGTCGCAGGAGCCTGAGAGCCCCCGGGCCGTGGCGCTCGGTGGAGTGCGCGGGACAGGGTTCCCGGCGCCGTCAGTCGCCCGGCCGCCAGTCCGGGCGGCGACCGCTCAGCCCGATCACACGGTCGAGCAAGGGTGCGTCGTGCGGAACCGGCACGGGCGGGCCGAAGGGCGATTCCGCCCCCGGGCCGTCGTCCACGGGGGCCAGCAACGCCTGTGACGAGCGCAGGCTCGCCTCGTCCGCCTCGAATTCCTGACCGGTGGACCTGGCCAGATCCCAGCCGTGCACGACCAGTTCGTTGAGCACGACCATCGCCGCCACCGATCCGGGCAGGTCCACCCCGCCGGCCCGGGTCATGCCCTGGGAAGCGGCCGGAGCACGCCATGCCGTGACGAGCTCGTCCAGCAGCGGGGGCCACGACTCACGCCAGTCGCCGGGGAGCACCGGCAGCGCCGAATCCGGTGGGGTGCTGGTCGCCGGCCCCAGATCCTTGCGTGCCGCGTCACGGAAGGCGACGGCCAGTCCGAGCACGTGGGCGAGCAGCTCGCGGACCGAATAGTCCGGGCAGGGCGTGGGCCCGGACAGCTGCCGGTCGTCGACGGCGTCCATCAGTTCACCCATCTGCCGGGCCGCCGGTTCCAGATCGAGGGCGGGCGCGGTCCCGCTGTGCGTATCCATACCCTTCGGACTCCCGCGGAGCCCGGAACTCATCGCGGACATTGCGGAACGTTCCGATCCGTCCTCTTGTCGGCACCCCCACCGGCATGGCATACAGGTCTGGACCATTGCTTCCGGACGGAAGGCATCACCGTGCAACGCCCCCACGCACGCACCGCGTTGGCCTGCTCCGCCGCCGCCCTGTTCCTCGCCGCGATCACCGGATGCGGAGGGTCCGCGCAAGCGGACACCCAGAAACCGACGGCACCCGAAGGAGTGACCGCGCAGGCCGGCAGCGCCACGTCCGTGCACGTCATGTGGGAACAGGCCTCGGACAACAAGGGGATCGCCGGCTACGAGGTCTACCGCGAAGGCAGGAAGGCCGGATCGGTACCTGCCGCCAAGCGGATGACCGACATCGACGGGCTGACCGCCTCCACCGCGTACACGTTCACCGTCCGGGCCCGCGACGCCGCGGGGAACCTCTCCGCCCCGAGCGCTGCCGTGCCCGTCACCACCCCCGCCCCCACCCCCGACGACGCCGAGCCGCCGACGGCCCCCGAGAAGCTGCGGGGCAAGCCCGTGAACGGCAGGACGGTCACCCTGGCCTGGGGCGGCTCCACGGACGACGTGGCAGTCACCTCGTACGACATCTACCAGGAGGACTCCAGGATCCACAGCGTTCCCGGCACGCAGCTGACGGCCCGGCTCACCGGGCTGCGCCCCGGCACCGTCTACACCTTCACCGTCCGCGCCCGGGACGCCGCCGAGAGGTCCTCCCCGGACAGCGGGGCGCTCGACCTGACCACCCCCTCGGCCCCCGGCGCACCGTCCGGCACGGCACCCACCGGCCTGCGGACGGAAGCTGCCATCGTGGGCGAGGAGTCCGTGATCGACCTCTCGTGGGACCAGCCCGACACCGGCGGCACGATCCCCGCGTACCAGCTGTACCTGAACGGGAAGCCGACCACCACGATCGTCTGGGGCGGCACCCCGCCCACGGGTCGCGCGACCTACCGCCTCACCGCCACGGACCCGCCCGGCACGCGCTACTCGCTCAAGATCCGGGCCAAGCTGCCCGACGGGACGTGGGGCGACTTCTCCGCCCAGCGCACGGTGGTGGTCACGGGCTGACGGCACCGTCCCCGCCGCGGGGTGCCACAGCGGCGGGGACGAGGCGTCCGCTGCGCGGTCAGCCCTGCGCGGCGTAGCCCACGAAGGCCGCCCAGCCGCCGGAGGTGACGGACAGGACCGGCCCGGCGGTGTCCTTCGAGTCCCGGACGTGGACGGTGCCGGGGCAGGCCGCGACCTCGACGCATTCGCCGCCGGCTCCACTGCTGTAACTGCTCTTGGACCACGCGGACTCGGGCAACGTCCCCACAAGCGCTTCGGCGTTCATGTCTCTCCCAGCAGTGTCTCGATGAGGACCAGCGATTCGCGCGGAGTGAGTGCCTGGGCCCGGAGGACTCCGTACTGCTCCTCGAATTCCCGGACCGACTTTCGCTCCGTGTAGAGACGGCTGTCCTTGTGCGCCTCAACGTATGCGATCCTCCGCTCTTCCTTGGTCTCGATCAAGGTGAAGGGACCGGCCATTCCGGCGTGCTCCTCGCGCCGGGTGGGCATCACCTGGATCTCGACGTTGCGGTACTGCCCCATCACCAGGATCTGCTCCAACTGGCCACGCAGTACCCCGTTCCCGCCCAGAGGCCGGTGCAGCACGCCCTCCTCGATCACGAAGCTGATGGTCGGGCCGGGACGGCGGGAGTAGATCTCGTGCCTGGCCAGACGAGCGGCCACCCGCTGCTCCACGACCTGCTCTTCCAGCAGCGGTCGCCACATCGCGAACACGGCCCGTGCGTACTCCTCCGTCTGCAGCAGCCCGGGCACCCCGTGGTTGGCGTACACATGCAGCTCGATCGCCTCTGCCTCCAACCGCGCCGCATCCCGGAAGAACGCCGGATACTGCGCCCGGGCGACCTCCTCCTTGCTGGCCTTCAGCACCCCGCCCGCGTCCAGCAGTTCGTCCGCCTGGTCGATGAACTTCGGCTGCGGGATCCGGCGCCCCTGCTCGAACGACGCGATGGACGACGCCGCGTACCCCGTCATCGCCCCGAACTCCGCCCGCTCCAGCCCCGCCCGGACCCGGAACAGCTTCAGGTGCTGCCCGAACACCTGGAGGATGCCCGATCCGACCTCGTACTCCGGCTGCTGTCGTTGATCGTCCACGTCCCACGCCTCCCACTTCACCCCGCACGCCCCGAACCGGCCGTCCCCGCCTACGGATCGGCCAACGCCGTCCGGCCGGACCGGTTACGCCCGGTGCCGCGTACAGTCCGGGAGCCGGCGCGTACAGCGCGAGGAGGTCGGGGCCGCCGCACGGTAAGGTACCGGCGCCGCCCGGGAGGGGTGGCCGGACGAGGAGGCGGGTCTGTCGTGCCGGGTGCGGGGTCTGCCCGGCGCGTGGTCAGCCGGGGTCATGTGGTGCACAGCGCCTGCCGGTACTTCCTGCGGCACGGCACGGTGGACATGGAGGCGCTCGCCCGCGACCTCGCGATCAGCCGGGCCACTCTCTACCGCGTGGTGGGCAGCCGGGACGGTCTCCTGGCAGACGTGCTGTGGCAGTTGGCCGACCATCTGCTGGACCGGGCGCGACGCCGGCGTACCCGTGGGGGTGTGGACGGGGTTCTGGAGATCACCCGTTACTTCGTGACGGCCCTGCGCGGCTCCGCACCGTTCCGCGCCTTCCTCCGGGCCGAGCCCGAGACGGCGCGGCGTCTGCTGACGGGCGGAGGCGTGCACCGGCGGGCCGTGCTGGCCCAGCGGGCCATTCTGCTGGAGGCGGGGGAGGGCAGGCCGCTCTGGCCCGAGGCGGGCGTCGACGAACTGGCCTACCTCTACGTCCGGGTCGTCGAGTCCGCGCTGTACGCCGAACTGCTGAGCAGCCGCCGGCTGGACCCCGCGCTGGCGGAACGCGCTGCCCGTGCCGTACTCCGGCAAACCCTCTGAACCGGACCTGAGACCGCCGTCTCACCCTCGCGTCACCGTCTGGTGGCCCGGCAGGTACCGGCCGTAGCTTCCGACTCCGACGACGCGACCCCGGAGGAGATCATGACCGGTTCCCTGCCGGCCCGGACGGGCCGGACCATTCTGTACGCCGTAGTCCTCGCACTCGTCGCGACCCTCGGCGCGCTGACGGACCCGACGCGGTCCGAGGCCGCACCGCGCACGACGGTCAATCCCGTGATCTTCGTGCACGGCCAGCAGGGTTCGGCGCAGCAGTGGCAGTCGCAGGCCCAGCGGTTCTCCGGCAACGGCTACCGCGACGACCTGCTGTACGTCCACGAGTACGACACCTCCGTGGCGACCGACGACCACGCGATCGCCGGTCTGGAGGCACTGGTCGACTCCGTCCGGGCGCGCACCGGCGCGGCACGGGTCGACATCCTGGCGCACTCGCGGGGTACGCGCGTCGTACAGGCGTACCTGTCCGTGCCGGAGCGGGCCGCGGAGGTGGCCAAGTACGTGAATCTGGACGGCCGCACGGCGTCCGCGCCGCCCGGCGGAGTGCCCACGCTCGCGATCTGGAGCAGTCTCCAGCCGAACGGGTCGATCCCCGGGGCGGTCAACGTCCATGAGCCGCAGGCGGGCCACACGGAGTCCGCCACCTCCGCCGAGAGCTTCGGTCACATCTACGCCTTCCTCCGCGGCAGGCCGCCGCACACCACCCGGGTGCTGCCGGAGCTGCCCGGCCTGGTGGAGATCGCGGGGCGGGTCGTGCACTTCCCGCAGAACGCGGGGCTCCGGGGCCGTCTGGACGTGTGGAGGCTCGACCCCGGCACGGGCGCCCGGGTCGGCCTGCTCCCGCAACACACCGCGCGGGTGGGCGCGGACGGACACTTCGGCCCGCTCCGCGTCAACGGGCGCGGACACTACGAACTGGCCCTCGTCCGCGACGGGGAGCGCGTCAGCCACTTCTACTTCGAACCGTTCGAGCGCAGTGACCGCTTCGTGCGGCTCCTCGTCTCGCCGCCGGGCGGTGTCGCCGATTCCATCGACACCTGTCCCGGGCACACGGCCCTCACCGTCGTCCGCGCCCGGGAGTGGCGTGCGGGCACGGCGGACGACGACCGCCTCCGCATCGGCGGGACCGACGTCCTCAACCCGGCCGTCTCGCCCCAACTCCGCCAGATACTCGGTGTGTTCGTGTTCGACCGGGGCTGCGACGGTGTGAGCCGGCTCGACGTGCCGCTGCCGCCCTTCGACCGGGTCCCGTTCCTCACGGCCACCGACCTCTACCTCCCGGCCGACGCGCAGGCCCGGGGGGCGATCCCCGTCACCCAGACGATGCGCGGCACCGGCGGGGCGACCGCGACCCTCGTGGTGCCCGACTGGCCCTCCGACCAGCACGCCGTCTCGCTGCAGTTCGACGACTACGCGGACGTCCCGTCCACGGCGGTGCGCTGAGCCCGGCGCCCGCCGGTCCGGGAGCGGCACACCCGGACCGGCCGGGCGACGGGCTCAGCCGGTGATGCGTACCGACTCGACCCACGGAGGAGCGGCAGGGGCGGACGGGCCGATGAGGGCGGCGATGATCCTGCACGACGGGTTCTCGTCCGGCCAGGGGGTGAGGCCGTCCGTCAGGACGATGACGATGTGCGGGCGCTCCCGCACCTCCAGCGCCGCGGCGATGCCGACCCGCATGTCGGTGCCGCCACCGCCGCTCAGGGTGATCTGTTCCGCGGACGTCACGCGGGAGACGGCCCGCACATCCGCGTCGCAGGCCAGGACGGTCACCCGGTTGCCCCGGATCCCCACCTCACGCAGGACGCCGGTGACCTCGGCCAGGGCCGCGGCGATCTCGGACCCACCCATGGAACCCGAGGTGTCGATGACGACCGCCACCCGGGGCAGCGGACGCCTGAGACTCGGCAGGACCACACCGCGCAGCGAAGCGCTGCGGCGGGACGGCCGGCGGTAGGTGTAGTCGATCGCCCCGGCGGCCCAGGCGGCGCCCTCGCGCACCGCACCCGCGAGTGCCTGCCGCCAGTCGACCGTCGGCTCACAGATCTCGTCGGCCCAGCGCCGCCAGCCACCGGGCAGGGTGCCCCTGGCCCGCACATGGGCGCGCATCGCCTCCGCGGTGTGGCGCCTCAGCGCCTCGGCCTCGACCGGGCCCACCCCCGCCGGGCCCGTGTCCCGCCCGCCCGACTCCCAGGGCACCGGCTGCCCATGGGCGCCCGATCCGCAGTCGTGGGTGAAGCCGGACGGGGGCAGCGCGGCCAGGTACACCTCGAAGAGCTGCCCCTCCGGAAGGCCGAAGAGGCGTGGCTCCAGGCGCCCGGCGGGCAGCGGCAGCCCGTCGGAGACCAGGTCGTCGTTGATCTCGCAGTCCTGCGCGACGTTCACCCGGTGCCGGTCCCGCTGGTCCGCCGCGGGCAGCAGCCCGGCCCGCCCGTGGTGGTCGCGCAGCAGATGCGCCACCTCGTGCACCCACACCGCCGCCAGTTCCGCCACCGGCGTCCGGTCGACGAACCCGGGCGACACGTAGCAGCGCCAGTGCCGGTCCACGCCCATGGTCGGCACCTCGTCGCTCGGCACCACCGTCAGGGCGTACAGCGCCGACGCAAGGTACGGGCGGTCCTGGGCCGCCCGGTAGCGCGCCGCGAGGAGCTTCGTCGTGTCCAGCTCAGCCTCCCTGCGGCAGGGCGCCGGACTGCCGCAGCAGGTCCAGGAACCCGTCGATCCCCGGCGGCACCGGCCAGTCGAGGCTGCGCATCGCCGCCAGGTCGACCGCGGCCCGGGCGGCCACATCGGGCACCCCCGCGTCCACGGCCTTGGCCAGCACGGCCCAGCCCGCCTCCCAGCGCTTCCGGGTCAGGTCACCCTGAACGGCGGCGACGACCGCGATCAGGAAGGCGAGCTGCCGGTCCCCGCGCTCGGGCAGGGCGAAGGCGTCCGGGTCGGCGAGCACACGGTCCGGGTCGGGCAGGTCGAGGTGTTCCAGGTACGACAGCAGCTCGATGCCCGCCCCGTCCCCGACGGCCCCGGTGAGGGCGGCGGCGACCGCCTCCCGGCCGGCACCCGTCGCGTACCCGGTGGCGAGCAGCCGCAGGGCCATGTCCCAGGTGCGCGGGGACGGCCAGGCCCGGCCCCGGCTCTCCGCGTCGGCCGGGAGGTGGTGGACCAGGCCGGGCCGCGCGGTCAGGAAGCCGGAGACGGCGCCCCGCGCACGGGCGGCGGCGCCGGGCACCTTGGCGGGTTCGACGACCGGCACACCCAGCGCGGGCCACGTCCCGGCCATCCCACGGGCGACGGTGCGAGGGTCGTGTGTCCACCGCAGGTGGACGAAGCGGTTGGCCAGCGGCGGGCTGAGGTGCCAGCCGTCCGCCGCGCTCGACGGCGGGTTCGCCGCCGCCACGATGCGTACCGCCTCCGGCAACTCGAGGCTGCCCACCCGGCGTTCGAGCACGACCCGCAGCAGCGCGGCCTGCACGGCGGGCGGCGCGGACGACAGCTCGTCGAAGAAGAGCAGCCCCTGCCCCCTGCGGGCGAGGCGCACCGCCCAGTCCGGCGGCGCCATCGGCACACCCGTCACGGCCGGGTCGTCACCCACGACCGGCAGACCGGCAAAGTCCGACGGCTCGTGGACACTGGCGATGACCGTCTCCAGGCCGAGACCCAGACCGGCGGCGAGCTGCTCCATGCCGGCGGACTTGCCGATCCCCGGCTCGCCCCACAGCAGCACCGGCTGATTGGCGGTCACCGCAAGTGCCAGTGCCTCCAGCTGCGGGCTGCGGGACGGCTCGGTGCGGGTGGTGCGCAGCCGCCGGTTGAGCTCGTCCGCCGCGTCCAGGGGGCCGGGGGCCGGGGACGGGGGCCGGATGGTGGTGCTCACTGTTCCTCGTCCTCTTCCTTCTGCTGCTGCCACTCGTCGTACCAGTCCGACCCGATGCCCGGATGCTCGGCCAGCACCCGCTCCCGGAGGAAGCCAAGGTCCGCGCGCTTGTACCGGCGGATCACCTGGGCCAGCGAGAGCTCCATCTGGTCGATCACGTCGATGCGGGCCCCGGCGTCCAGCAGAGCCCGGACCAGCGCGGCGGAGCCCCCCTCGCTCACCACGACGCCCAGGGGGGTCCGGTCATGGTGGTCCAGGGCCTCGAGGTCGAGCCCCGCCGCCAGTAGCCGGGGCAGCAGCGCCTCGTGGTCGAGCAGGTGCAGCACATGCAGCAGCCCGCGCCGCCTGCCGTCCCGTACGCGCAGGTCGACACCGGCGTCCAGCAGCTCCAGGACACCCGGGGTGTCCCCGTGCTGGACGCGCAGGAAGAGCTCCTGGCGCTGTGCCCGCAGCGCTCTGGGAAGCCGGCCCGTCCCCGACGTGCAGGAGTGCTCGACCGCGAAGCAGCCTGCCACGGCGCCGCCGAACGCACGCATGGCGCTCTCGCGGTTCCGCTCCTCCTCGGTGTGCGGGGAGCGGAGCGCACCGTCCCGGAAGACGACCTCGTGCCAGTCGCCGCGGCACCGTACCCGCACGGGCCGCGGAGCCGACGGGCCCGGCGCACCGAACGGGCCCTCCAGCGCGGGGAGGAGCGCCCCGGCGACGAGCGGGTGCAGCCACCGCGCGGGCATACGCCCGGCCCGCAGCAGGTCGAGGTCCGGCAGGCGGCGCCAGACCACCTCGGGGAGGAAGGCGGCCGCCGTGGCCGTTCCCGGTTCCACGACACTCGCCCGGAGCCGTCCGCCCGCGCTGTGACCGGTGAGTTCCAGCAGGACGTGCCCCCGCCAGTGGGCGCCGATCCGGAAGCGCTCCGTACCGGTCGCCGCCATCGACCGCCGCACTCCCGACTCCAGCCTCGGGATGTCGAGGGCCATCGAGGCGATGACCTTCTCCGGCTCCACGCGGTACCAGGAGCGGTCCGACTCCGGCGGCGTCGGATCCCACTCGACGCCCGCAGCCGCGAACGCCTCGGCCACCCTGCCGTCCCGGTGCAGCAGCGACACCCGCTCCGCCCTCGCCGCGGCGTCACCGCGGTCCGGCGGGGCGGGCTCCCGCGGCGCACGGGGTGTGCCGTCGGGGTGGAGGAACGGGATCCGATCCCCGATGCCGGCCGCGGCACGCAGGTCGCCCGTGCGCCGCGCGTCCCACGCGTACCGGGCCGCCCGCCAGTCCTCGGTGCCGGAGCCGAACACACCGGGAGAGGTCTCGCCGGGGACGGCCCCGAAGTCCAGGGTGAGCCGCTGGGGTCCGTCGACCATCGGGGGCGTACGCAGGTGCAGATACGGGGCGAGGGGCAGACCTGCCCCGTCCCGGTAGCCCGCCAGGACGACGGTGCGGTCGGTGGAGACCGTCGAGCGTCCGCCCAGCACCCGGGGCAGGTGCCAGCGCACCAGATCGGGCGCCAGGTGCTGGAGGTCCGACACGAGCGCCCCGGCCACGGCCGTACCGTGCTCGGCCGCCACCCGGGCAGGGTCGAAGGCCGCGTCGACCCCGGCCACGGCGAGCGCGCCCCGCCAGTCGCCCGCCAGTCGGCGTTCCGTGGCCCGCTCGACCATCCAGCGGGGCACCGCGTACTGACGCGCCCTCCGCAGACTGGACGCCTCCTCGGCCGGGATGAAGGGGTCGTCCGGGCGGTGCCTCACCGGTAGACGCTCCGTATCGCACGCAGATCCGTGTGGGCGCCGCCGTCCGGGCGCAGCCGGGTCGCGAAGGAGCGCTTCACCTTGCGGGGGAGCCCCGGGCCCAACCCCACGTACTCCAGCCGGGAGTCCGCTCCCACGGCACCCAGCAGGGTCTTCGCGCCCCGCCCGGTCAGCCCGGTGTGCGCCAGCTCCAGACGCCGCAGCGGGCTGCCGCGCAGCGCGCCGGCCAGTGCGTGGGCCCCGGCGTCGCCCGTCGCGTTGCCCGTCGCCCCGAGGCTGCGCTCCGACATCGGGCGTCCGAGGTCGAGCGCCTCGATCCCGTCGAGCGCACCCGCCAGGGCGCACGCGCCCGCCGGCCCGATGCCGTTGCCGCCCAGCCCCAGCCGCACCGGGCGCGCCGGGTCGGCCGCGGCGGCGAGCACCGCGGCCCCCGCGTCGCCCAGGTGGTTGGCAGGCACGTACAGCTCCCGCACGCCCGCCTCACGGATCAGCGCGGCGAGCGCGGGTGCGGTCTCCGGGCCGAGGCCGTTGCCGCCGAGGAACAGCCGCTCCACGGGCCGCTTGCGGGTGGTCAGCACCCCGAGCAGCACCTCCAGTCCGGCGGCGGTGATTCCGCTGTTGACCAGGTCCAGGGTGCGCAGCGCGGTGTTGCGGGCCAGCATCCGCGCGAGGACCCGGACACCGGGGTCGCCCAGCGGATTGCGCTTCAGCCACAGGGCCCTGACGGTGTCGTCCTCGTCCAGGGCGTCGGCGAGCGCGGCGGCCCCTTCGGCCCCGATGCGGTTGCAGCCGAGATAGACGGTCCGCAGCGGGTGACGGCCACCGCGCAGCGCGTCCGCGACCGCACCGGCACCCTCGTCACCGAGGGAGTTGGTGCCGAGCAGGGCATGGGTGGCGTGCGGTGACCGTACGAGAGCGGGCATCACCCGGGCCGCACCGGCGGCACCGAGTCCCTGCTTGCACAGATCAACGCGCCCGTCCGCACGCAGGGTCCCCAGCGGGAACACCTCGTCCGCCCCGACGGGCGGCTCCTCCGCGAGCCGTGCCAGCAGCGGATCCAGCAGTGCCGTGTCGGCGAGCGGAATGTCCGGGTGCTCGATCACGGGGCAGCGCACGGGCATTGGCTGCGACATCACAACTCCCCAGTCCCCGCCGGATTCCGGCGGGGACGGACGACCGCGTCCGCCGCCCGTCCAGGACGCCGACGCCATCGACTTTCCTTCACGAAAAGGCGGCAAGACCGGTCGGATTCGAACCGACGTCCTCCAGCTCGATGCTAGGGCGCGACGACCTCTGCGCTACAGCCTTGCCGTGCGTGATCATAGCTCCAGAAGAGCGCTAGTCGCACGCCAGTGCGACTGTTTTCCGAGAGCTCTTCAGGTCCTGATTTGTTCGGTCCTTCACAACAGATACATATCGTGTTGCCCTGCACCGGCGTGTCGGACCATCTGGGCTGATAAGTAGATACCTCCAGGGGGGACCTGTTGAGAGTGGATACCCCTGTGCGCCCTGCTCAGGAGGTACCTGCCCCATGCCCCGTCAGCCCCAGACCCTGTCCGCCGACGCGAGCGATCCGGGTCTCGACCGGCTGAAGGCCGTGCTCGACGGGTGGCGCAACTCCCTCCTGGACATGGGCGGACGGAACCGCCTGCTGAACTTCCGGCACACCAGGACGTCGACTCTGGAGATCACCTCGCCCGACGCGGGGTCCCTGCTTCCGGTACTCGCCAAGGGCCGGGAGTTCGCGCCGGTGGTGGAGGCCGGCGACGAGGACCGCGATGCGGCCGAACGCCGTGCCGACCCGGGACTGGTCACCCAGAAGGCCACCCAGGCGACGTTGGACAGCGCCCTGTACCAGCTGAGGCAGAAGTCCGGTCAGATGTTCAACGACTACGGCCTGTGGGTGCTGTGGCTGGGGATCGGCATGCTGGACTGGCGCGAGGACGGCGCCCACGAGGGCAGCCTCGCACCGCTGTTGCTGGTCCCCGTGGAACTGCGCCGTGACACTCGTCGCGGGTACCGGCTCCACCTGGCCGACAACCAGGACCGGGCCCACAATCCCGCACTCGCTGTGAAGCTGGAGCGGATGGGCGTCGACTGGTCCACGGTCACCGCCACCGACGTCAACGACCTGCCCGCCCTGTTCTCCGCGGCCCGCGCCGTCTGTGCCCGGCAGAAGGGCTGGTCCGTCGACGAGCGGGTCGTACTCGGCCTGTTCGCCTCGCACCGCGAAGCGATGTACCAGGACCTCCAGCAGAACGAGGACCGGATCCTCGGGCATCCGCTGGTCCGCGCCGTGGCCCTCGGCCCCGACGCGGGCCTGCCCGACGACCTCATCGGCTTCGAGCCGCCCGAGCTGGACCGCATCGACGACGTCCAGCTGCCCGAGAAGACCCCGCTGGTGCTGGACGCCGACGCCTCTCAGCGCCAGTGCATCGCCGCGGCACTCGACAACAGGTCCTTCGTGATGAGCGGCCCGCCCGGTACCGGCAAGAGCCAGACGATCACCAACATGATCGCCGCCCTCATGCACGCCGGGCGCAGCGTCCTGTTCGTCAGTGAGAAGGCTGCTGCGCTCGACGTCGTACGCAACCGTCTGCGCGGCGTGGGCCTCGGCGACTTCGTCATGGCGCTCCACAGCGGTGACACGAGCAAGAAGGCGGTCGCCACCGAGCTCGCCCGGGTGCTGACCACCGAGGCCCGCGTCACCGGAGCCGCCGAGCACGAACTGGAGCGGGCCCGGCGTCTGCGCGAGGAGCTGTCCGCGTACGCCGCCGGTATGAACCAGGAGCGGGAGCCCCTCCGGCAGACCCTCCACGACGTCCTCGGACGACTCGTCCAGCTGGAGCGTGCGGGCACACCGCAACTGCCGTTGTCGGCCCAGAACGCGAAGACCGTCCAGACCCTGAGCGCCGGAGCGCTGCAGGAGCTCGCCGAAGCAGCCCAGGCGGTCAGCAGAGCCTGGCGTCCCGCAGCCGAGGGGGAGGCCTTCCCCTGGCGCGGGCTGGTCGGGACATCGGCGCACCAGGTCGCCACCGAGGCGTCCGACGCTCTCGCCGCACTGCAGACCGTGGCAGGCCGCCGCCCCTTCGCGGGGAGTGTCGACGAAGCCCGGTCGGTCCGCGCACTCCAGCAGGCCGTACGCTCCGTGCGGGCCGGCCTCCCCGACGGCATCGGCTCGCCCGACGCGCCCCTCCCCGACGACGTGTCCGGCCGGCTCGCGCAGCTCGCCGACCTGTTCGGCGTGCCGAAGCGGGGGGAGGTCGACGCGGCCTTCGCCCTCTGCGAGCTCGCGGACCTGACCACCGCCGAGCACCGCCCGCCACGCGGGTGGTTCGACCGCGACACCCTGCGCCGCGCGCACCGGGCCGCGCAGGAGCTGCGGCAGGCCCTGGAGGCCGAGACCGAGGCGCGCACGGCCGCCGAGGACGTCTTCCACGAGCGCGTCCTCGATGCGGCGGACCTGGCGGATCTGGTGGCCCGTTTCGCGGATCAGCACCGTGGGCTGCGGGCCCGGTTCTCGGCCCGTTACAAGGCGGACCGTGCAGCCGTCGCGGCCCTCACCCACTCCGGGACCTGGGCCAAACCGCTCGTCGGCCGCCTGGAGCACGCACTGGCCTGGCACGTGGCCGCGGCCGAAGCGGCACGCCTCGCGTCCGAGCACGCCACCCTCCTGGGCCGCTACGTCCCCCGTGAACGGGAAGCGCTGGACGTGCTCGACGAGGCACTGGCCACCGCCGACCGCGTGGCCGCCCTGGGCCGCGAAGCCGACGGGTGGGACCTGCTCGCCGGGCAGCTCGCCGACGGTGTCGAGACGGACCGCCTGCCGGCGCTGCTGGCCGCCGATGTCAGGCGGTCGCTGGGCGACTGGTGTGCGATCTCCACCCGCCGGGCCGAGCGCTGGAGCACGTCCGTGGCCACGCTGCTCGGCCTCTTCGGTCCTGCCCGGCAAGGGCAGCTCTCCCCGCTCCTGCTGGACACCTTCGAACAGGCGCAGCAGGTGGTCGGCACGTTCCTCGCCGACCCGCACGGTCCCGAGGAGTGGCACGCCCACCGTGACGGCCTCGACGTCCTCGCCCGCCATGGTGCCGACGGCCTCGTGGCGAGCGCGGCCGAGCGGTCCGTCGATCCGCGGCAACTGCCCCACATCGTGGAGCAGGCGATGCTCCGGTCCTGGGCCGACGGCATCCTCGCCACCGACGCACGCCTGCGCACGACCCGTTCGGACGACCTGGACGCACGCGTGGCGGACTACAAGGAAGCCGACCGCCGTCTGATCGCGGCCGCGGGCGGAGCCGTGATCGAGGCGTGCAACAAGCGCCGGCCCCGCCGCTTCGGCAGCGGGGGCGGCGCCGTCATCACCCGCGAGGCCGAGAAGAAGACCCGGCACATGCCCGTGCGTGAGCTGCTCGGCCGGACACGCGAGGTCGTGCAGCCGATCAAGCCCTGCTTCATGATGAGTCCACTGACGGTCAGTCAATTCCTGCCCGCCGACTACCACTTCGATGTGGTCGTCTTCGACGAGGCCTCACAGGTCCGGCCCAGCGACGCGATCAACTGCATCTATCGCGGACGTACGCTCGTCGTGGCCGGGGACGACAAGCAGCTGCCGCCGACCTCGTTCTTCGACTCCGCGGGTGAGGACGACTCGGACGAGTACGAGGAGGACGCGCCCGAATCCTTCGAGTCCCTGCTGCACGCCTGCAAAGCCGGCGCCATGCGGGAACTGCCCCTGCGCTGGCACTACCGCAGCCGCCACGAGAATCTGATCACCTTCAGCAACCGCTCGTTCTACCAGAACTCGATGGTGACCTTCCCCGGCGCCCTCGACGAGGGCAACGACGTCGGTGTCGCCTTCCTCAAGGCCGACGGCGTCTACGACCGGGGCGGCCGCCGCGACAACCGGGCCGAGGCGAGCTACGTCGCCGATCGCGTCATCCACCACTTCGACACCCGCCCCGGCCGGACCCTCGGTGTGGTCGCCCTCTCCCAGGCACAGGCCTCGGCCATCGACCAGGCCGTGCAGCAGGCCCGTCTCGTGCGCCCGGACCTCGAGCACTGCTTCACCGAGGGCCGCCTCGACGGCTTCTTCGTCAAGAACCTCGAGTCGGTACAGGGCGACGAACGTGACGTGATGATCATGTCGGTCGGCTACGGCCCCGACGAGCACGGCAAGCTCGGGCTGAACTTCGGCCCCATCAACAAGGGGGGCGGCTGGCGGCGCCTCAATGTCGCCGTCACCCGCGCCCGCTACCGCATGGAGGTCGTCGCCTCCTTCCGCGGCGCGAGCCTGGCCGACAGTGCGAACGAGAGCGTCCAGCACCTCAAGCGCTACCTGGAGTACGCGGAGAACGGTCCCGCCGTCCTCGCCCGTGACGTCATCCAGTCCGACGCGGAGCCGGACAGCCCCTTCGAGGAGTCCGTACTGGCCGTGCTGCGTGACTGGGGCTACCAGGTCCAGCCGCAGGTCGGCGTCGCCGGCTACCGCATCGACCTCGGCCTGCGGCACCCGGAGCTGCCGGGCGCCTACGCCCTGGGCATCGAGTGCGACGGGGCGATGTACCACTCCTCGAAGACGGCCCGGGACCGGGACCGGCTGCGCGAGCAGGTGTTGAACGGCCTCGGCTGGCGGTTGTACCGGATCTGGGGCACCGACTGGTACCGGGGGAGGGCGGCGGCGGAGCTCCGGCTGCGCGAGGCGGTCGAGCAGGCGATCGCCCGGGGCCCGCTGACGGCGTCGGTGCAGCCGGGGCCCTCGGCACCGGCGGAGGCGGAATCCGTAGCCGTGGCCTCCGCGGTCAGTCCGGCCGGTCAGTCCGGCGGGCGGGTGCTCACCGTTCCCCTCACACCCGTACCCGCGCGGGCGGAGGCGCCGGCCGGTATCGAGTACGAGCGGGTTCCCGTCGACGTGGAGGTGCAGCGTGAGTGGAGTGCTCCGTATCGTGCCTGCCGGATCACAGCCACCTCCGGCGGCCACGAGCTGCACACGGTGGAGGCCAGGCCGGCACTGAAGGAGGTGCTGGCGCAGATCATCGGCTCCGAAGGGCCCATCCACGAGGACCTCCTGGTGCAGCGCGCCCGTGAGGCGTGGGGCGTGGGCCGGGCGGGGAACCGCATTCGGGACAACGTCCGCGCCGTGGCCCACCAGCTGGTCCGCTCGGGAGGCTTCTCCTCGCAGGGCGACTTCTACGCGGCGGCCGGTGGGGGCAGCGTCAGGGCGCGGCGGGCGGAGGACGGGGAGGCGGCGCGCAAGGTCACGTACATCGCGCCGGCTGAGCGGCAGTTGGCGCTGAGCGAGCTCGCGGCGGAGTGTCCCGGCATGACCCAGGACGAGTTGATCAAGCAGGCGTGCGAGTTCTTCGGGTGGCGCAGGATGGGCGCGGACATCCGCACGTGCCTGGAGGCGGACATCGCGGAGCTGTACAGGCAGCGTCGGCTCGAGGGCGGGCCCGGCCGCATCAACGCATTGCGCTGACGGGTACCTCGGAGGGCTGGACGAGGCCCGTGGGCCGTCGGCCGGCCGTGGGCCTCACCGGCGGTCGGGTGATAGGTTTCGAACGTGTTCAAAAGTGAGGGCGTGGCAGGCCGGGCGGCCACTTCCGGTGCGTCGTGCGTCATGAGGAGAGGCCCGCAATCATGAGCCGTAGCAGCCGTTTCCGGACCGCTCGGGCCCTCGCCCTCGCGTACGTCGCCCTCACGGCCCTCGCCGGGCTGATCGCGGGCGCGCAGGGATCCTCGCTCGCGGAAGTGCTGGTGTTCTGGCTGTCGCAGCCCGGGCTGAACGTCCTCTACGTCTTCGTCCTCATGCCGCTCACCGTGGCGTTCGGCGACTTCGGCGGGGGAGGGGGCGAGCCAGGTGCCGTCGGCTCGGCGCTCGCCGGCGGGCTCGGGGCCGCCGTGAACGTTCTGCTCGTGCGCGGCGCGGTCTGTTTCCTCCGTAGGGTCGCCGCTGATCTGCCCGTCTGCCGGAAGCGTCGTACGCCCCTCGGCTGACCGGCCCGTGCGGCGCCCCCTCTCGGCTCGCTCCGCGGCCGCCCGTCGCGTTGCGGGCCGGCCGGCATCGCACTGTCCCCGGCCGCACACCGCCCCCGGCGCCGTGCGGCACCGGGGGCGGTCGGGAGCGCGCGAGGTGTCAGCGCAGCTGCTCGTACGCCGGCAGCGTCAGGAAGTCGGCGTAGTCCTGGTCCAGCGAGACCTGGAGCAGCAGGTCGTGGGCCTGCTGCCACTTCCCCGCGGCGAACGCCTCGTCGCCGAGTTCCGCGCGGATCGCGGCCAGTTCCTCGGTGGCGACCTTGCGGGCCAGGTCCGCCGTGGCGTGCTCGCCGTTCTCGAAGACGACGTCCGCGTTGATCCACTGCCAGATCTGCGAGCGCGAGATCTCCGCGGTGGCCGCGTCCTCCATCAGGTTGAAGATGGCGACCGCGCCCATGCCCCGCAGCCACGCCTCGATGTAGCGGATGCCGACCGCGACGGCGTTGCGCAGACCGTCGTACGTGGGCTTCGCGTCCAGGGTGTCGATGGCGATCAGGTCGCCCGCCGCCACCGAGACGTCCTCGCGCAGGCGGTCCTTCTGGTTCGGCTTCTCGCCGAGGACGGCGTCGAACGAGGCCATCGCGATCGGGACGAGGTCCGGGTGGGCCACCCAGGAGCCGTCGAAGCCGTCGCCGGCCTCGCGGTCCTTGTCGGCCTTGACCTTCTCGAAGGCGACCTTGTTGACCTCCGCGTCGCGCCGCGAGGGGATGAAGGCCGCCATGCCGCCGATGGCGTGCGCCCCGCGCTTGTGGCAGGTACGGACGAGGAGTTCGGTGTACGCCCGCATGAACGGGGCGGTCATCGTGACGAGGTTGCGGTCCGGCAGGACGAACTTCGGTCCACCGTCACGGAAGTTCTTGACGATGGAGAACAAGTAGTCCCAGCGGCCCGCGTTCAGCCCGGAGGCGTGGTCGCGGAGCTCGTAGAGGATCTCCTCCATCTCGTAAGCGGCGGTGATCGTCTCGATCAGGACCGTCGCACGGACCGTGCCCTGCGGGATGCCGACGTAGTCCTGGGCGAAGACGAAGATGTCGTTCCAGAGACGGGCCTCCAGGTGCGACTCCGTCTTCGGGAGGTAGAAGTACGGGCCCTTGCCCAGGTCGATCAGCCGCTGGGCGTTGTGGAAGAAGTAGAGGCCGAAGTCGACCAGCGCACCGGGCACGGGTGTGCCGTCCAACTGCAGGTGGCGCTCGTCCAGGTGCCAGCCGCGCGGGCGGGTGACCACGGTCGCGAGCTCCTCGGCGGGCTCGAGGGCGTACGACTTGCCGGACTTCGGGTCGGTGAAGTCGATGTTCCGGGTGTACGCGTCGCTCAGGTTGAGCTGGCCGGTGATCACGTTCTCCCACGTGGGGGCGGACGCGTCCTCGAAGTCGGCGAGCCAGACCTTGGCGCCCGAGTTCAGGGCGTTGATGGTCATCTTGCGGTCGGTCGGGCCGGTGATCTCCACCCGGCGGTCGTTCAGCGCGGCCGGGGCCGGGGCGACCTTCCAGGAGTCGTCCGCGCGGATCGCCGCCGTCTCGGGCAGGAAGTCCAGTGTGGAGGTGCGGGCGATCTCGGCGCGGCGCTCGCCCCGGCGGGCGAGCAGCTCGTCGCGCCGCGGGGTGAACCGCCGGTGCAGCTCGGCCACGAACGCGAGGGCCGCATCGGTCAGGACCTCGTCCTGCCTCGGCAGGGGCTCGGCGTCGACGATGGCCAGCGGGGACGGCGCTGGTGCGGACATGAGCTGTCACTCCTTCAGCGGGGCGGTGCGGACGGTGTGCCGCGGTCGCCGGGTCGCCCGGGTGCGGCACGGGGTGCCAGGGCTCCGGGATGCGGCCGTGGGTGCCGTCCGGGGGCAGAAGCGGTCCTGCAGAGCTTCTGATCAGTGGATATTAGTTTCCTCATGGTGGAAGTTCAATGGTTTGTTGATGTCGAGATTCTCCGGGTCGACAGAGGTGCGCCCGCGGTGGCCCACCGTGCCAGGGCGGGCACCACCGGTCACTCCAGGTGCCGCAGATCCTCCGCCGTGTCGATGTCGAAAGCCTGAGCCACATCGGAACACTCGACGAGCGTGATCGCATCGTGGTGCGCCCGCAGGTACTCCCGTGCGCCCCGGTCGCCGGTCGCGCCCGCGGCGATGTCCGCCCACCGGTCGGCCCCGAACAGCACCGGATGGCCGCGCTTCCCGCCGTACGCCGCCGCCGCGAGGGACGACCGGGTGCGGTAGGCCGACCGCACCCGCGCCACCGCCTCCGCCCCGATGCCCGGCTGGTCGACCAGGAGCACGAGCGCCGCGTCCACGTCCGAGCCGACCAGCTCCCCGAGTCCCGCCCGGAGCGAGGAACCCATGCCCTCCTCCCACCAGGGGTTGACGGTGGTCACGCACCCGGAGAGGTCCGCCCGCGCCCGCACCTCCTCGGCCGCGGCACCGAGCACCACATGGACGGGGCCGCACCCGCCGTTGCGCAGCGCACGCACCGCGTGCTCGACCAGCGGACGGTCGCGGTGTTCCAGCAGCGCCTTCGGCCGGCCACCGAGCCGACGGCCGCCACCTGCGGCCAGCAGCACCCCTGCGATCACCGGGACGGGTTGTGTGTGAGCCATGGCCCCTGGATACCACCGCCCCGTTCGCACAGGCGAAAGGCATGTCACCCTCACGGGTACTCTTTTGTGTCCGCGCGGTGGCGCGCGCCGCCTTTTATGGCGTTAACTTGCTTACAACCCTGGGCACTTGACCGCCGTCCGGGATCTGATGAGTACTGCGGCACGCAGTGGCGCGAGGGGGAGTGCTTTGTTGCGAAGTGTGGGGCAGAAGCGGTTGCGCGGTGATGAGGACCTGAGGGTGACGGAGCTGCGTACGGCCGTGTCCCGGCTCCGGCGCGAGCTGGCCGGCCATCCTTCCGAGTTCCCGGACCGGGGCATCGCCGAGGACGAGCTCGCGGCGCTGGACGCCATGGCGGCCAGTGGTACGCCCGAGATCCCCCGGCTCCGCCGCTCGCTGCTGCTGGTCGCGGGGGCGATCGGATCGGTCAGCGCACTGGCGCCCGGCCTGCGGGCCGTACGGATCGCCGTGGACCTCTTCGGGGAGCCGCCGCGCCACTCGTGAGGTCAGCGGCGGAGCAGACGGCGCGCGGTGGCCGCAGCGACCGCCGAGGTGCGTGAGTCGACTCCGAGCTTGGCGTAGATGTGCACCAGGTGGGACTTCACCGTCGCCTGGCTCAGGAACAGCCGCTTGCTGATCTGCTGGTTCGACAGGCCCTCGCCGACGAGCTGGAGGACCTCCAGCTCGCGCTTGGTCAGGGCCTGCGCGGGGGTGCGCATCCGGTCCATCAGACGGTGGGCGACCGCCGGGGCGAGTGCCGAGCGGCCGGCCGCCGCCGTGCGCACCGCCGCCGCCAGCTCCTCCGGAGGGGCGTCCTTGAGCAGATAGCCCCCGGCCCCCGCCTCGACGGCTGCCAGGATGTCCGCGTCCGACTCGTACGTGGTGAGGATCAGCACCCGGGGCGCGTCCGCCGCAGCCGTGATCGCGGCGGTCGCCTCCGCGCCGTGCATCCCCGCGCCGAACTGCAGGTCCATCAGGACGA
This sequence comes from Streptomyces clavifer, assembly GCF_036345975.1. Lineage (NCBI taxonomy): Bacteria > Bacillati > Actinomycetota > Actinomycetes > Kitasatosporales > Streptomycetaceae > Streptomyces > Streptomyces clavifer. Next base: position 6,273,757 of record NZ_CP107793.1, read on the forward strand.
CGTCGAAGGCGCCGGTCGCCGCGAGGGCGACGGCCCGCTCGGCGGTCGCGGCCTCGGCGACGACCTCGAAGTCCTGTTCCGTGTCGAGCACCGCGCGCAGGCCGGCCCGGACGACCGGGTGGTCATCGGCGAGCAGCAGCCTGATCGGGCCGGTCGTGCGGGGGGTCATGCGGCGGGGTCCTCTCCGTCGGCCGGCGGATGGGGGAGTGGCAGCGGCAGCGTGACCGCCAGCGCCGTGCCCTGGTCCGGCGCCGACTCCACGCTCAGCGTGCCGCGCAGCGAACGGGCCCGCGAACGCATCGCGGGCAGGCCGAAGCCCCCGCTGCCCGAGCTCCGCCGTACCCCGTCCGTGGCGCCCGGGTCGAAGCCGCACCCGTCGTCCACGACGTCCAGGGACACCGACGTCTCCATGAAGCTGAGAGTGATCTCCGCCCGCCGTGCGCCGGAGTGCCGCACCGTGTTGGCCAGCGCCGACTGCGCGGTGCGGAGCAGCGCCACCTCGTACGGGGTCGGCAGCACCACCGGCGTGCCGCTGACCGCGAACTGCACGGCGAGCTCCGGTGTCGAGGTGCGGGACGACAGCCGGGACAGGGCCGCCGCCAGCGAACCGTGCTCCAGGTCCGGCGGACTCAGCGCCCGCACGAAGCGGCGGGCCTCGGCCAGATTGTCCTGCGCGGCCTCACGGGCCCGGCGCACATGAGGGGTGGCCGGTGCGTCATGGGGGAGCGTGCGCTCGGCGGCCCGCAGCAGGAGCTGGATGCTGGACAACCCCTGGGCGAGGGTGTCGTGGATCTCGCGGGCCAGCCGCTCCCGCTCGGCCAGGGTGCCCGCGTCGCGCTCCGCCTCGGCGAGCTCCGCCCGGGTGGAGACCAGCTCCTCGATGAGCTCGCGGCGCCGCTCGCTCTCCCGGAACAGCGCGTCGTACCCCCACGCGGTCGCGACGGCCACCGCCGCACCGAGCAGCGGGCCGATGAACGTACCCGGACCGATCTCCTGGTCGTGCAGCAGGAAGCCGGTGATGGCACCGGCCGCGGTGACCGCCACGGCGGCCAGCCCCCAGCGCACCGGAAGCAGGTGCAGCTGCAGGAAGTAGAGCGGGAAGGCCACCCACAGGGCGTCGGGCGACAGGGCGAGAAGGGCCAGCCAGACCGCGCCCAGCGCGGCCAGCCAGAGGGCGGCGGCCCGGGTGTGCGGCAGTACGACGGGGGCCAGCGCGCCCGCCCCGTAGAGCGCGGCCATCACCGCCGCGAGCACGACGAACGCGGTGTCGTCCATCGAGCGGGTCGCGGCGAGCGCGAGCAGCCCCACCAGCAGCGCGTGCAGACAGAGCCGCAGGGCGGTGGTGACGTGGGTGTGCGCACGCGGATCCATGGTCGTTCCAGCGTAGGGGCGACCGGCCCGCGACCGGTCAACCGAAAGGTTGATGTCCGCCCCGTCCGGCGTGCGATGTCCGTCCGGGCCCGGGGCCCGAATCTGGAGTCATGTTCGTCGCATGGAGAGATCTGAGGTTCGCCAGGGGCCGGTTCGCGCTCATGGGCGCGGTCGTGGTGCTGATCACGCTGCTCGTGGGGCTGCTGTCCGGCCTGACGGCCGGGCTGGCCAGGGAGAACACCTCGGCCGTCACGGGGCTGGGCGCCGAACGTCTGGCGTTCGCGGCCCCACCGGACGGCCGCCCGGTGTCCTTCACCGACTCGGCGGTCGAGGAGAATGCCTGGCGCACCTGGGCCGCCCTGCCCGGAGTCACCGCCGCCGAGCCCCTCGGGATCCGGACGCTGGACGCCGCCACCGGGGAGGGGGACCGTACGGCCGCGGTCTCGGCGTTCGGCGTCCGGCCGGACGGCGGGCTCGCGCCCGGAGCGGTGGCACCGGGCCGGGTGGTGCTCTCCGAGCAGGCCGCCGAAGCCCTCGGGGCCGGCGCGGGCGACACCGTCCGGCTGAGCGGCGCCGAGGTGACCGTCGACGCGGTCGCGGGCGACGCCTCGTACAGCCACACCCCGGTGGTGTGGGCCTCGCTCGACGACTGGCAGGGCTTCGGCCGGGACGGCGGCAGCATGGCACGGGCCACCGTGATCGCGCTGACGACGCACGGAGCCGACCTTGCGGCCGGCGACCTGGCGGCGGGCACCCGCACCCTGACCCTGGACGAATCCCTCACCGCGATCGGCTCCTACCAGGCGGAGAACGGCTCGCTCCAGCTGATGCGGGGCTTCCTCTTCGCCATCTCCGCCCTGGTCATCGGCGCCTTCTTCACCGTCTGGACCATCCAGCGCGGCGCCGATGTCGCCGTGCTCAAAGCGCTGGGTGCCTCCACCCCGTACCTGCTGCGGGACGCGCTCGGACAGGCCGTCGTGATGCTCGCCGCCGGTACGGGCACGGGCACCGTGCTCGCCGCGGGCATCGGTGCGCTCATCGGGGGAGGTGCCGGCGCCGTGCCGTTCGTCCTGGACGCGTCGACCGTACTCGTGCCGGCCGCCGTCATGATCGCGCTCGGTGCGCTCGGGGCCGCGCTGTCCATCCGGCGGATCACCGCCGTCGACCCGCTCACCGCACTCGGGAGTGCCCGATGACCCTCACCCTCGCCGACGTCACCCTCACCTACCCCGACGGGGACGCACGGCTCACCGCCCTCGACCGGGTCTCGCTGGACGTTCCCGCGGGCACGCTGACCGCGGTCGTCGGACCGTCGGGGTCCGGCAAGTCCAGCCTGCTCGCCATCGCCGCCACGCTGGTCACCCCGGACCAGGGGCGGGTCGTCGTGGCGGGCACGGACACCGCCGGGCTCGGCCGTGCGGAGAAGGCGGCGCTGCGCAGGGAGCGCATCGGCATCGTCTTCCAGCAGCCGAACCTGCTGCCGTCACTGACCGCCGCGGAACAGGTGCAGGTGATGGCGCACCTGTCCGGCGGATCCGTACGCGCGGCCCGGGCCCGGGCGGAGGAGCTCCTGGACGCGGTCGGCCTGGCCGACCGGGCGGACCGCAGGCCGCACCAGCTGTCGGGCGGCGAGCGCCAGCGGATCAACATCGCGCGGGCCCTGATGAACGAGCCCGCCGTGCTGCTCGTCGACGAACCGACCAGCGCACTCGACCACGAACGGGGCGCCGCGGTCCTGGACCTGCTGGCCGCGCTGACCCGGGAACGGTCGACGGCCACGGTCCTGGTCACCCACGACCTGGCGCACCTGGACCGGGTGGACGGGACGGTGACGATGGAGGACGGACGGCTGACGGCACCGGCCGCGACGTCCTGCCGCTGAAGCGCGGGACCAGGCACCCGGAACGGGCGTCGGGACCCTTCACCCGCTCCGGGGGTCAGCCCGCCGCGCCGCCGCTGCTGGCCAGTGCCTCGGAGAGCTCCTTCGCGGTCTGCTGCAGGATCGGCACGATCCGCTCCGTCGCCGCCTCCGTCACCCGCCCCGCCGGACCGGAGATGGAGAGGGCGGCCGAGGTGGGGGAGTTGGGCACCGACACGGCGAGGCAGCGCACCCCGATCTCCTGCTCGTTGTCGTCCACCGCGTAGCCCGCCCTGCGCACCTGCTCCAGCGCGTCCAGGAAGCCGTCCGGGGTGGTGATCGTCTTCTCGGTGGCCGCGGGCATGCCCGTACGGGCCAGCAGCGCCCGGACCTCGTCGGCCGGTGTGTTCGCCAGCAGGGCCTTGCCCACACCCGTGGAGTGCGGGAGCACCCGGCGGCCCACCTCGGTGAACATCCGCATCGAGTGCTTCGAGGGCACCTGGGCGACGTACACGATCTCGTCCCCGTCGAGCAGCGCCATGTTCGCCGTCTCGCCGGTCTCCTCGACGAGCCGCTGGAGGTAGGGCCGTGCCCAGGTGCCCAGCAGCCGGGACGCGGACTCGCCGAGCCGGATCAGGCGCGGGCCCAGCGCGTAGCGCCGGTTGGGCTGCTGGCGCACGTATCCGGCCACCACGAGGGTGCGCATCAGCCGGTGGATGGTCGGCAGCGGGAGCCCACTGCTCGCGGAGAGCTCGCTGAGGCCGACCTCGCCCCCGGCATCCGCCATGCGCTCCAACAGATCGAAGGCACGTTCGAGGGACTGCACCCCGCCGCTGGAGCCGGCGGGCTTGGAGTCGGAAGTGCTGGCGTGGGACGGCGGCACGTCAACGGTCCTTTCGAGGCAGGGGCAAGGCAGCAGCCTACCGGGCTGTTCCCGATCGGCCCACTGCTCCCGGTGCGGCGTCCTTGCCGGTCAGGACCCGTTCTGTCCCGTTGTCGGCGGTCGGGTCCGCAGCCCGGCCGCGGGCTCGCGGGGCCACTCCTGGCGGCATTCTACGTTCCGTATGCCGAAATTGAACTTTTACTTTGTGGAAATACCCTCCGGGTGGTGCGAGTGGTCTTCTGGGGGTCCCGAGGGGAGGGTGGGGTCTTGACGGGCCGTGTCCCCGAGTGAAGACTCCTTCAACAGTTCGTTGAATTCTGAGGAAGGGGCGCGCGTGGCCGGTGCGGATGCGAAAGCGGAGACGGAGGCGGACGTGGGGCTGGTGCTGCGCTCCACCCGTGTCGTCACCCCCGAGGGGACCCGCGCCGCCGCGGTCGTCGTGGCCGGCGGGGTGATCGAGGCCGTCCTCCCGTACGACACCGGGGTGCCCGCCGGTGCCCGTCTGGAGGACTTCGGTGACGACGTGCTGCTGCCCGGCCTCGTCGACACCCACGTCCATGTGAACGACCCCGGCCGCACCGAGTGGGAGGGCTTCTGGACCGCCACGCGGGCCGCGGCGGCGGGTGGCATCACGACCCTGCTGGACATGCCGCTCAACTCGCTCCCGCCGACCACGACCGTCGAGCACCTGCGCACGAAGCAGCGGGTGGCCGCGTCCAAGGCGCACATCGACACCGGTTTCTGGGGCGGCGCGATCCCGTCCAACACGAAGGACCTGCGGCCGCTGTACGAGGCGGGAGTCTTCGGCTTCAAGTGCTTCCTCTCGCCCTCCGGCGTCGAGGAGTTCCCCGAGCTGGACCAGGAGCAGCTGGCCCGGTCCATGGCCGAGATCACCGGCTTCGGGGGACTCCTCATCGTGCACGCCGAGGACCCCCACCACCTGGCGTCCGCCCCGCAGCAGGGCGGACCCGCCTACGCCGACTTCCTCGCCTCACGGCCGCGCGACGCGGAGAACACGGCGATCGAGGGCCTCATCGCCCATGCGCGGCGACTGAACGCCCGCGTCCACGTCCTGCACCTCTCCTCCGCCGACGCCCTGCCGCTGATCTCCGAGGCCAGACGCGAGGGCGTCCAGGTCACCGTCGAGTCCTGCCCGCACTTCCTCACCCTCACGGCCGAGGAAGTCCCCGACGGCGCGACGGAGTTCAAGTGCTGCCCGCCCATCCGGGAGGCCGCCAACCAGGACGCGCTCTGGGCCGGGCTGGCCGACGGCACGATCGACTGCATCGTCTCCGACCACTCGCCCTGCACCACCGATCTGAAGACGCCGGACTTCGCCTCCGCCTGGGGCGGCATCTCCTCCCTGCAGCTGGGTCTGCCCGCCGTCTGGACCGAGGCGCGCCGGCGCGGCCACACCCTCGACGACGTCGCCCGATGGATGTCCGCCGCCCCCGCCGGCCTCGCCGGACTCACCCGCAAGGGCGCCATCGAGGCGGGCCGCGACGCGGACTTCGCCGTCCTGGACCCCGACGCGTCCTTCACCGTCGACCCGGCCGAGCTGTTCCACCGCAACCAGGTGACCGCCTACGCGGGCCGGACGCTGTACGGCGTCGTCAGGTCGACCTGGCTGCGCGGGCAGCGGATCGCGGCCGACGGCGTACTCGCCGGGCCCACCGGCCGCCTCCTCGAAAGGAACCACTGAACCATGACGCCGACACGGCACTTCACCGGCGACGCGAGCCCGTACGGAGGCGGCGACCCGTACGCCGACTACCGCACCGCGGACTTTCCCTTCACCTCGCTCCTCGACCTCGCCGACCGGCGGCTGGGCGCGGGCGTCGTCGCCGCCAACGACGAGTTCTTCGCCGAACGCGAGAACCTGCTGAAGCCTGGGCCCGCGGAGTTCGACCCGGAGCGCTTCGGCCACAAGGGCAAGATCATGGACGGCTGGGAGACCCGCCGCCGACGCGGTGCGGGCGCCACCGAGCCCCACCCCACCGACGAGGACCACGACTGGGCCCTCATACGCCTGGGCGCACCCGGAGTCGTCCGCGGACTGGTCGTCGACACCGCCCACTTCCGCGGCAACTACCCGCAGTCCGTCTCGGTCGAGGCGACCTCCCTCCCCGGATCGCCGTCCCCCGAGGACCTTCTGGCGCCCGGTGTGGCGTGGACGCCCCTCGTACCCCGTACGGCCGTCGGCGGCCACGCGGCCAACGGCTTCGTGGTCGACGCCGAGCAGCGCTTCACCCACCTCCGCCTCAACCAGCACCCGGACGGGGGGATCGCACGCCTGCGGGTGTACGGCGAGGCAGTCCCCGACCCCGCCTGGCTCGCGGCCCTCGGTACGTTCGACCTCGCCGCCCTGGAGAACGGCGGACAGGTCGAGGACGCCTCCGACCGCTTCTACTCCCCGGCCACGAACACCATCGCGCCGGGCCGCTCGCACAAGATGGACGACGGCTGGGAGACCCGCCGCCGGCGGGACAAGGGCAACGACTGGATCCGCTACCGGCTGGCCGCACGCTCGGAGATCCGCGCGGTCGAGATCGACACGGCCTACCTCAAGGGCAACGCGGCGGGCTGGGCGACGCTGTCGGTGAGCGACGGGGAGGGCGAGGAGTGGACCGAGATCCTGCCCCGCACCCGGCTGCAGCCCGACACCAACCACCGCTTCGTCCTGCCGGAGCCCGTGTGCGGCACTCGGGTGCGGATCGACATCTTCCCGGACGGCGGGATCTCACGGCTGCGGCTCTTCGGCTCGCTCACCGAGGCCGGCGCGGCGCGACTGGCGGCCCGTCACCAGGAGCTCGGCGGATAACGGTTCCCCGGGGCGGGCCCGTCCGGCGGCACCCGGGTGTGCCGGACGGGCCCGCCCTGTAGGCATATGGGAGCCTGGTCGGTGCCCGATCCGAGGGACACCGGCCCCGACCAGGAGTTGCCCATGATCTTCATCGCCGTCAAGTTCACCGTCCGCACCGCCGAGCGCGACAACTGGCTGCCGGCCGTCGACGCGTTCACCCTTGCCACCCGTGAGGAGCCGGGCAACCTCTTCTTCGAGTGGTCGTACAGTGTCGAGAACCCCGACCAGTTCGTCCTGCTCGAAGCCTTCGCCTCGCAGGAGGCGGGCGTGGCGCACGTGAACTCCGACCACTTCAAGCAGGCGATCGACACCATGTCCGAGCTGGTCGCCGAGGTCCCGGAGATCATCAACGTCGACGTGCCGGGCGACGAATGGTCCCGGATGGCGGAGGTCACCCCGCGCAACCGGTAGGGCGGCACCCGCACGGGCGGGGGTGCGCTCCTCGCGCCGGGTGGCGGGACGTCGAGGTCGTCGGCGCGGGCAGGCGCGCTGCGTCGGCCCCTCGTTCCCCCGGCCGGGGCGGCGTCATCGGCGCCCGGGCTGCCGTGGTGCACGTGGTGTGCGCGGTGTACGTGGAGCGGTGGTGCCGCTCGCGTGTCCGCCCTTCACCGTCTTGACGTCCATGCCGGCCGACCCCAGGAATCCGACGGCCGAATGACGGCTGAGCGAAAGAAGGATCGCATGGAGCGGCGTGAGCTGATCGAATACCGCAGCCTGCAGGGTGCGCCATCGCTGCTCTAGCTCGGCGGCGGTGCGCTCGGGCGTCGCGCAGCGAGGCGGCTCAGAGCGCGATGAGACCGGCCGTTGTCGGTGTGAACCCGCAGGCGTCGAAGTAGAACGGCCGCAGGTCGTCCTCGAAGTCGACGTGCAGCCACGTGCATCCGGCTTCGCGGGCTTGCCGGGCGGCCTCGGCGATGAGGTCGGCTCCGATCCCGGACCGGCGCCTGCCTCCCGCGACCACAGTGTCGAGGATGAATGCGTGAACGCCGCCGTCCCACACGACGTTGACGAAGCCGACGAGGTCACCGTCATCACGTGCACAGACCCATCCGAGGCTGTGGCGTTGCACCCGGGTCAACCAATCGACATCCCGGGTCGGATGGTTGAAGCCCTCTGCGTGCAGCGCATTGACTGCGACGTTGTCGAAGCCGCCCCGCCACTCATAGGTGATCGTCATGGCGCGAGCGTAGACCGCCACCCCTGCCCGATCCTCCTCCGCGGCAGGGGCTGGTACGCGCAGGACATGCCGGACGAGTTCGAGGACCACGAGGCCGCGCTCCAGGACTAGGTGGACAGCACCGACCCGGGCCTGGTGGCCCAGCTCGCAGGCGAGCTCCGCGAGCTGCTCGCGCTTCCCGCCGAGGAGCTCGACTCCATCACCGGGCCGGCCGAACTCGGCCTGGAGGTCGAGCCGCCCGTCCCGCTCAGCACGGTCGGGTGGCTCGTCGAGCCGGCACGAGCGGTCGACCGGCACTGACCCGGAGGCCGGGGTTCGTGAGCCGGCTTCCCAATCCTCGACTGCGCTCCACGGTGACGGTCAGAACTCCTCGTGGGTCTCCGGGTCGCCGCCGAAGCGGTGCGACGGCCGGGACCCGATCCGCTCGAGCTCCTCCGGCGTCAGCTCGAAGCCGAACAGGTCCAGGTTCTCCCGCTGCCGTCCGGGATCGGCGGACTTCGGGATCGGCACCGCGCCCAGCTGGGTGTGCCACCGCAGCACCACCTGGCCCGGCGTCACCCCGTGCGCCTCGGCGGCGGCCACCACCGCCGGGTCCTCCAGCACCTGGCGGCCACGGGCCAGCGGGCTCCAGCTCTCCGTGACGATGCCCTTGGCGGCGTGCACCGCACGCAGTTCCTGCTGGGGGAGCAGGGGATGCATCTCGATCTGGTTCACGGCGGGCACCACGCCCGTCTCCCGCTCCAGCCGGTCCAGGTGGGCCGCCGTGAAGTTGGAGACGCCGATGGACCGGACGAGACCGTCCTCGCGGAGCTTGATCATCGCCTTCCAGGTGTCCACGTACCTGCCCACGCGCGGCAGCGGCCAGTGGATGAGGTAGAGGTCGACGTACTCCAGCCCCAGATTGCTCCGTGACTCCTCGAACGAGGCCAGTGTCTCCTCGTACCCGTGGTGGCGGCCGGGCACCTTGGTGGTGACGAAGAGGTCCTCGCGCGGTACGCCGCCCCGGGCGATGCCGCGGCCCGTACCGGTCTCGTTCCGGTAGTTCAGCGCCGTGTCCACGAGCCGGTAGCCCAGCCCCAGTGCCCCGGCGACGGCCGCCTCGGCCGCCTCGTCGTCGAGGGGCCAGGTGCCGAGGCCCACCGCGGGGATGGTGCGGCCGTCGTTGAGGGTGTGTACCGGGGCCGGGGTCTGGCTCATGGTCTGCCTTTCGGGTCCGTAGCGTCCTGCCAGCGTAGGCCGGGCGGCGGAACGGGGCAGCACGGCGGGCGTTACGCGGCGTGACCGCCGTCCACCACCACCTCCGTACCGGTGATGTAGGCCGCCTCGGAGCTCGCCAAGTAGGCCACCAGGGAGGCCACTTCCTCCGTGGTGCCGAAGCGGTCCAGTGCGGTGGCCGAGCGCTGGCCGGCCGCGAACGGTCCGTCCGCCGGGTTCAGGCCGGTGTCGACCGGGCCGGGCTGGACCAGGTTCACCGTGATGCCGCGCGGGCCGAGCTCCCGGGCGAGCGGCTTGGTGAGGCCGGACAGGGCGGACTTGCTCATCGCGTACAGGGTCCCGCCGGGGCCGCCCGCGTACCTGCTCAGAGCCGTGCCGACCGAGATGATGCGGCCTCCGTCCGCCATCCGGCCGGCCGCGGCACGGCAGGCGAGGAACACCGCGCGTACGTTGACCGCGAGCACCCGTTCCACCTCGGCCGCAGTGAGGTCCGCGATGGGTCCGAGAACACCGATGCCCGCGTTGTTGACGAGGACGTCGAGCCGGCCCAGCGCGTCCGCCGCCTCGTGCACGGCCGCCGCCGGCGCCTCGGCGTCGGCGGCGTCGGAGTGCAGGGCGACGCCCCGGCGGCCGTACCCCTCTATCCGGCGCACGACGGCTTCGGCCGCCTCCTTGTCCCGGACGTACGTGAGGACGACGTCGGCGCCGTCCCGGGCGAGCCGCAGGGCGGTCGCCGCACCGATGCCCCGGCTCCCGCCGGTCACCAGCGCGGTCCTGGTGCTGCTGGTCGTGTTGTTGTCGCTGGTCATGGCGGGTTCCTGTCCATCCGGGGAGGCCGCCGGGCCGGTGTGGCGGCGGCAAGGACAAGGAAAGTCCTCCGGGCCCGCGGACACCGGCGGGAAACGGACGCCGAGGGCGGCTCCTGCCACCGGGCGCACCGATGGGTTCCGTCCGACAGTGGGATCTGAAGAGGTGCAGGCACACGGGATGCCGGGACCCGCCGGCAGGGATGTGAAGGAGCAGGACCATGGCGAAGCTGACCCTCACCGCGTTCGTGACCCTCGACGGCGTGATGCAGGCTCCCGGCGGCCCCGAGGAGGACTCCAGCGGCGGGTTCGAGTGCGGCGGCTGGATGGTGCCCTTCGCGGACGAGGACACGATGGCGTTCATGCACGAGGTCTTCGACCGCACGGGCGCCTTCCTCCTCGGACGGCGTACCTATGACATCTTCTCGGCCTACTGGCCCCGGGTGACCGACCCCGAGGACCGGATCGCAGCCCGGCTGAACACCCTGCCCAAGCACGTCGTCTCCACGACCCTGAGGGATCCGGAGTGGGAGAACACCACGGTGGTCCCGGGCGACGTCGCGGCCGAGGTCGCCCGGCTGAAGGAGCGGACGGAGGAGGGCGAGCTGCAGATCCACGGCAGCGGCGCACTCGCCCGGTCACTGATGCCGTACGACCTCATCGACGAGTACCACCTGCTGGTCCACCCGGTCTTCCTGGGGTGCGGCCAACGGCTCCTCCCGGACGGCGGCCCGCCGACGGCCTTCGAGCTGACCGGTGCGCGGACCACCGCGAGCGGCGTCGCGATCCACACCTACCGGCCCGCCGGGCACGCGCGGTTCGGGTCGTTCGCACTCGACGCGTGAGCCACGGCGGGCGCAGGCCGTACGGGCACCCGGGGCGTGCCGCGCGGCGGTGGTACGGCAGTTCGGCGGGTGCCCAGGGGGCAGCGGACAGCGACGCGGCGCTCGTCACCGCAGTGCGTGGCCGCCCGAGGCGCGCCGCGCCGTACACGGCGCGGCAGTTGTGCGGGTGCTCAGGGTGCGGCGGGCAGCGGTGTCACACCCGTCGCCGCGCTGCGCAGCCGCCCCAGGATGGCCCGCGCCGCCTTCGTGTAACCGGGGCTGTTGTTGTGCAGGACGGACTCCGCGTTGGCCAGCTCCATGAACGCGATGAGCTCGAAAGCCAGTTGGGAGACGTCCGTGTCCGCGGCCAGTTCCCCGCGCACCCGGGCCTCCTCGATCGTCTCCTCCACGAACGTCACCCAGCCGGTCTGCGTGGACGCCAGTGCGTCGTGCACCTTGCCCGCCCGCGAGTCGAACTCGGCGATGGTGGCGTAGAAGAAGCATCCGCCGCGGAACACTCTCTGCTGCGAGTAGGAGATCCAGCTCTCGCACATCCGCCACACGCGACCGAGCCCCGGGTCCACGGCCCGGGTCGGGGTCAGCACGTGATCGACGAAGACCGTCACGGCCGCCCGTACGGTGGCGAGCTGCAGCTCCTCCTTGGAGCCGAAGAGCGCGAAGACACCGCTCTTGCTCAGCTTCAGCTCCGTGGCGAGCCGGCCGAGCGACAGGCCCTCCAGCCCCTCCGTCGAAGCGACCTGGACCGCGCGCCCCAGGACCAGCTGCCTGGTCTGGTTCCCCCGCTCGACCCGTCCGTCCGGCCGCGCTCCACCCATGTGCCAACTCCGTGTGTCCGAGCGTCAAGACCGACATTCTAGGAGGACCCGTCATCGCGGGGAGGCCGCTTCGGCACGGACAACCCCTGGGAGCGGACGACCGGACCGCCCCTCGGACAGAGGTTCACGCGGGGGGTGTCCGTTCGGTACGGTGACCGCTTCCCGTGTGAGCCGGCGAGGTCTCCACATCGTTTCCCTGTGGAGAACCAGGAGAACCAGGTGTCCTCTGTCGCGCTGCCCACTGCCGCGCCGTCCCGCCGTGCGTGGGTCACGGACCTCCCCGTCCTGCTCGTCGCCGCCGTATGGGGTGCCAGCTATCTCGCGGCCAAGGGCATCACCACCACGCACACCGTGATCGCCGTGCTCGTGCTCCGCTTCGCGGTCGTCCTGCCCGTCCTGGCCGTGGCGGGATGGCGCAGGCTCCGGGCGCTGAGCGCGGCCCAGTGGCGCGGCGCCGGACTGCTGGGGCTGGTACTCAGCGGCATCTTCCTCCTGGAGACGTACGGCGTCGTCCACACCTCGGCCACCAACGCCGGGCTCATCATCAGCCTCACGATGATCTTCACCCCGCTCGCCGAGGCCGCCGTGACCCGGACCCGGCCGCCCCGGACCTTCCTCGCCGCCGCGGGGCTCTCCGTCACCGGCGTGGTGCTGCTGACCCAGGGCGGCGGCTTCACCAGCCCCTCCGCGGGGGACCTCCTGATGCTGCTGGCCGCCCTCGCCCGCACCGTCCACGTCCTGGCGATGGCGCGCATCAGGTCGGTCAGGGACGCGGACTCGCTGTCCCTGACCACCGTGCAGCTCGGCAGCGCGGTCATGGTCTTCGCCGTCCTCGCCGCCGTCCCCGGCACCGGCCCGGCGCCCTGGACGGTGGCGGCGGGCTTCGGCGCGGCCGAGTGGGCGGGGCTGATCTTCCTCTCCGTCTTCTGCACGCTGTTCGCCTTCTTCGTGCAGATGTGGTCCGTACGACGCACCTCGCCGTCCCGCGTCAGCCTGCTGCTCGGCACGGAACCGCTCTGGGCCGCCGCCGTCGGCATCTCCCTCGGGGGTGAGCGCCTCGGCGTCCTCGGGGTGCTGGGTGCCGTCCTCGTCCTCGCGGGCACCGCGTGGGGGCGCCGCAGCGCGGAGGTCAGGCCCTGATCGGGTCCGCTGCGATCACCGCCCCGCCACGTCATGCGACCGGCGCCGTGTGACGGGGTGAACGGGTATGCGGGCAAGCGGCGTTGGCGGGCGGGACGCTTCGAACGGCGCCTTGCCGGGCAGGAGCGGTGAACCGGAGGGCAGGGGACGTGCCCCGACGGTGTCCCGGGCACCTCCCTACCGGCCTGCTGCCGCGCCCCGACCCGCCTGGGCATCCGAACTCCCCGATCGAGCAGTCCCGTTGTCCTAGGCTGAGCGGATCAGACCGGAAGGGGGCGGGCCGATGTCCGTGGTCGATCTACGCGAGGTGCCGGACTTCACAGCGAACCCGTATCCGCACTACGCGAAACTGCGCGCCGAGGGTCCCGTGCACACCATCCGGACCAGCGACCCGGGACGGATCTGGCTGATCGTCGGGTACGAGGAGGGCCGCGCGGCCCTCGCGGACCAGCGTTTCAGCAAGGACTGGCGGTCGTCGGACAGCTGGACGGCATCGAGCAACCCGATCAACGCCAACATGCTGGAGATGGACGGACCGGAGCACGCACGGCTGCGCAAGCTCGTCGCCCGTGAGTTCACCGCCCGGCGCGTCGAGGCGCTGCGCCCGCGCGTCGAGCAGATCACCGGTGAGCTCCTCGACGCGATGGTGCCCGCCGGACGCGCCGATCTCGTCGACGCCCTCGCCTTCCCGCTGCCGATGACCGTGATCTGTGAGCTCATCGGCGTACCCGACCTGGACCGGGACAGATTCCGGCTGTTGTCCAACGCCATCGTCGCGCCCCTCTCGCCCGAGAAGGAGAGCGAGGCCGTCCACGCCATGGGCACCTACCTCGACGAACTCATCGAGGACAAGCGCCGTGCGCCCGGCGAGGACCTCATGAGCGCCCTGATCCAGGCGCGCGACGAGGAGGGCGACCGGCTCTCGCCCGAGGAACTGGTCGGCATGGCCTTCCTGCTGCTGGTGGCGGGCCACGAGACGACCGTGAACCTGATCTCCAACGGTGTACGCGCGCTGCTCGACCACCCGGAGCAACTCGCCCTGCTCCGCGCCGAACCCGAGCTGATCGACGCGGCGGTCGAGGAGATGCTCCGGTACGACGGTCCCGTCGAGAACTCCACCTTCCGCTTCACCCGGGAGCCGGTGCGGGTCGGCGGCCACGTCATCCCGGCGGGCGAAGCGGTCCTGGTCGCCCTGGCCTCCGGGGACCGCGACCCCGGCCGCTATCGGGACCCGGACACGTTCGACATCCGGCGCGGGGCACAGGGCCATCTCGCGTTCGGGCACGGCACGCACTACTGCCTGGGGGCGCCGCTGGCCCGCATGGAGGGGCGGATCGCGGTCCGGGCGCTGCTGGAGCGGTGCCCCGGCCTCGCACAGGACCCGGACGGCGGTGAGCTGGACTGGCTGCCAGGGATGCTGATCCGGGGGGTCCGCAGCCTGCCCGTCCGCTGGTGAGTCACGGACCGCCGTCCGGTGTGCTGACGGGCGGGCGGCCGAGGTCTTCGGACCGTGGGCTCCCGCACGGCGTCCGGTGCGTTGTCAGTCAGTGGCAGAGCCACGACCGCGGGAGACCCGCCACGCGCTGCCGGTCAGGGCCAGGAAGTCGAAGGACCGCACGCTGTGTCTGAACGACGCCTCCGGCATCGTCCTGTGGCACGAGGGCACCCAGAGCCCGGCCCGACCGGTGTCGCCGGCGGTGGCGGACGTGACCGGTACCGCGAGGTGGGTCGTCATTCCCGCCCTCGGGTGAACCGGCTCGTACGTCCGTTCCGGTCGTGATCCCGGCACTCCCCGGGTCAGAGCCCGGGGATCTCCGTCATCCGTACGGGCCGCCGCTCCTTGCGCGAGAGCTCGCACGCCTCGGCGATCCGCAGTGCGTGCAGCGCCTCGCGGCCGTCGCAGGGGTTGGCCGCCTCCCCGCGTACGACACCGACGAACGCGTCCAGTTCCGCCTCGTACGCGGGGGCGAACCGCTCCAGGAACCCGGGCCACGGCTCGGCAGGGGCAGGCGGGCCCTGCGGTTGTGCCGAGGTCAGGGGCGTACGGCCGTCGAGCCCGACCGCGATCTGGTCCCGCTCGCCCGCCAGCTCCATGCGTACGTCGTAGCCGGCGCCGTTGCACCGGGTGGCGGTGGCGGTGGCGAGTGTGCCGTCGTCCAGGGTCAACAGGGCGGCTGCCGTGTCCACGTCGCCCGCCGCCCGGAAGATCGGGGGCCCGGCGTCCGATCCGGTGGCGTACACCTCGGTCACCTCGCGGCCCGTCACCCAGCGCAGGATGTCGAAGTCATGCACCAGGCAGTCCCTGAACAGGCCGCCGGAGAGCGGCAGATAGGCCGCGGGCGGGGGAGCGGGATCTGACGTCACCGCCCGTACGGTGTGCAGCCGCCCCAGGGAGCCGCCGCGCACCGCGGTGCGCGCCGCGGCGTAGCCCGCGTCGAACCGGCGCATGAATCCGAGCTGCAGCACACTGCCCGCGCGCTCGACCGCGCCGAGCGCGCCCAGGGTGCCCGGCAGGTCCAGGGCGATCGGCTTCTCGCAGAACGCCGGCAGGCCCGCCCGCGCCGCCCGGCCGATGAGCTCCGCGTGCGCCGAGGTGGCCGAGGCGATGACGACCGCGTCCACCCCCGAGGCCAGGACCTCGGAGGCGGAGGCGGCGGTCGTGGCACCGGTCCGCTCCGCCACCCGCGCGGCGCGGGCCGCATCGGGGTCCGTCACCACGAGGGCGTCGACTCGGGGATGGCGTGCGAGCACGCCCGCGTGGAAGGAGCCGATACGGCCCGTGCCGATGAGTCCGATGCGCATGGACTCAACGTGCCGCCCACCGGCTGCCCTGTCAACTATATGTCCTGACAATTCGCAGGTGCGGGAGCGAGGCGACGGGGTACGCTCCGTGCCGTGCCCAAACCCACCGCCGACTCCGCCGCCCTGGGGCTGGGTGTGGACCGCACCAGTCCCGTCCCGCTCTACTACCAGCTGGCCCGGCAGCTGGAGACGGCCATCGAGCAGGGCCTCCTCGCACCCGGCAGCCTCCTCGGCAACGAGCTGGAGCTCGCCGCACGGCTCGGGCTGTCCCGGCCCACCGTCCGGCAGGCCATCCAGTCGCTCGTCGACAAGGGCCTCATGGTGCGCCGCCGGGGCGTCGGCACCCAGGTCGTGCACAGCCGCATCAAGCGCCCGCTCGAACTGAGCAGCCTCTACGACGACCTGGAGGCGGCCGGCCGCCGGCCCGCGACCCGCGTGCTGCGCAACACGGTCGAGCCGGCGACGGCCGACATCGCGGCGGCGCTCGGGGTGGCGGAGGGCAGCGACGTCCACCTCGTCGAACGCCTGCGGTACGCCTACGACGAGCCCATGGCCCTCCTGCGCAACCACCTGCCCCCGCAACTGCTCGATCTCGGCACCGAGCGGCTGGAGTCGACCGGCCTGTACCGGATGATGCGCTCCGCCGGAATCACCCTGCACAGCGCCCGTCAGACCGTGGGCGCCCGGGCCGCCACCGTCGAGGAGGGGGAGCTGCTCGACGAAGCCGCCGGCGCCCCGCTGCTGACGATGGAGCGGACCACGTTCGACGACGGCGGCCGGGCGGTCGAATACGGCTCCCACGTCTACCGGGCCGCACGGTACGCGTTCGAGTTCCAGCTGCTGGTGCGTCCCTGAGCCCGAGCCCCGTACGCCGTGGGTGAGGAACGTACGGACCATGTATTGACGGGGTCACGTAAGGCCGCTAGAACTCCCACAGCCGCAATCCCGCGGTGGGGCGAGGGAAGGGGTACGGCCACCGAATCGCCGTCACGCCCCTGCCGGGCTGTCCCGGGACGGGCTCGGGGATACTTGGGCGGCCGGGCCGCGAGTCCGCTCCCCCGGCTCCACCAGGCAGCACAGTGAGCAGCACAAGAAGGGCACGGCGTCGTGGCAAGGGTTCGGACAGGGGTACGTGCGATGGGTGCCGTGCTGGCGGCGGTGCTGGGTGCCTCCCTCATGGGATGCAGCAGCACCGGCGGCAAGCGGGCGGAGGAGCGCGCGGCGAAGGAAGCCGCGGAGGGCCGGTCCGCGGTGAACACACCTCGCTGGACGTTCGCCATGGTCACCCACTCGGGAGACGGTGACACCTTCTGGGACATCGTCCAGAAGGGCGCCGAGCAGGCGGCCCTCAAGGACAACATCAACTTCCTCTACTCGCACAGCGACGAGGGCCAGCAGCAGGCCGAACTCGTCCAGACCGCGATCGACAAGAAGGTCGACGGCCTGATCGTCTCGCTGGCCAAGCCCGACTCGATGAAGGCCGTCGTCGCCAAGGCGGTCGCGGCCGGTATCCCCGTGATCACGGTGAACTCCGGCTCGGCCGAGTCCAAGTCCTTCGGCGCGCTCACCCACATCGGGCAGGACGAGTCCATCGCCGGTGAGGCCGTCGGTGACGAGCTCGACGACCGGGGCCGCAAGAAGGCGCTGTGCGTCCTGCACGAACAGGGCAACGTCGGCCACGAGCAGCGCTGCGCCGGAGCGAAGAAGACCTTCGACGGCACGATGCAGAACCTGTACGTCGACGGCACCAACATGCCCGACGTCCAGGCCTCCATCGAGGCGAAGCTCGACTCCGACCGGAGCATCGACGCGGTCGTCACCCTCGGCGCACCCTTCGCCGCCGCGGCGGTGAAGGCGAAGAAGACCGCCGGCAGCAAGGCCGAGATCGACACCTTCGACCTCAACGCGAGCGTCGCCACCGGCCTCGCGGACAAGTCGCTCGGCTTCGCCGTCGACCAGCAGCCCTACCTCCAGGGCTACGAGGCCGTCGACCTGCTCTGGCTCCACCGCTACAACCGGAACGTCCTCGGCGGCGGCCTGGCCGTCCTGACCGGCCCGCAGATCATCACCGCCGACGACGCCGACGAGCTCGCCGAGTACACCGATCGGGGAACCCGATGACGGCGACCGGTCGGACGGCACCGGAAACCGACGAACGGCTGGTCCGCACCTCGCCGCTGCGCAAGCTGCTCGGCCGCCCCGAGCTCGGCTCGATCGTCGGGGCCGTGGCCGTCTTCCTCTTCTTCGCGATCGTCGCCGACAGCTTCCTGCAGTCCTCCAGCTTCGGCACGGTGCTCTACGCGGCCTCCACCATCGGCATCATGGCGGCGCCGGTGGCACTCCTGATGATCGGCGGCGAGTTCGACCTCTCGGCCGGCGTGATGGTGACCAGCGCCGCGCTGATCTCCTCGATGTTCAGCTACCAGATGACGGCGAACGTCTGGGTCGGCGTCTTCGTGTCGCTGCTCGTCACCCTCGGCTTCGGCGCGTTCAACGGCTTCATGCTGACCCGCACCAAACT
The DNA here is from genome assembly GCF_036345975.1 of Streptomyces clavifer. Taxonomy (NCBI): domain Bacteria; kingdom Bacillati; phylum Actinomycetota; class Actinomycetes; order Kitasatosporales; family Streptomycetaceae; genus Streptomyces; species Streptomyces clavifer. Next base: position 6,292,053 of record NZ_CP107793.1, read on the forward strand.
GCCCAGCTTCATCATCACGCTCGGCACGTTCCTGATGCTGACCGGCCTGAACCTCGGCTTCACCAAGCTGATCAGCGGCACCGTGTCGACCAAGGCCATCGGCGACATGGAGGGCTTCGAGTCGGCCCGCAAGGTCTTCGCCTCCTACCTCACCATCGGCGGCGTCGAGTTCAAGGTCACCATCCTGTGGTGGGTCGCGCTCGTCGCGGTCTGCACCTGGATCCTGCTCCGCACCCGCTTCGGCAACTGGATCTTCGCCGTCGGCGGCGAGGCCGGCGCGGCCCGCGCGGTCGGCGTCCCGGTGATCCGCACGAAGATCGGGCTCTACCTCGGGGTCGCCTTCGCCGCCTGGGTCTCCGGACAGCACCTGCTGTTCTCCTACGACGTGGTGCAGTCCGGCGAGGGCGTCGGCAACGAGCTGACGTACATCATCGCGGCGGTCATCGGCGGTTGCCTGATCACCGGCGGCTACGGTTCCGCGATCGGTTCCGCGGTCGGCGCGATCATCTTCGGCATGACCAGCAAGGGCATCGTGTACGCGGAGTGGAACCCGGACTGGTTCAAGTTCTTCCTGGGAGCGATGCTGCTCCTGGCCACCCTGCTCAACGCATGGGTACGCAAGCGCGCGGAGGCGACGAAATGACGGCCCCCCAGGCTCCGGCCCCCCGGGACACCGACACGGCCCGCCCGGCGCTCGTCGAGCTCGACCACGTCAGCAAGTACTACGGCAACATCAAGGCCCTGGAGAACGTCTCCCTGGAGGTCCACGCGGGGGAGATCTCCTGTGTCCTCGGGGACAACGGCGCGGGCAAGTCCACCCTCATCAAGATCATCGCGGGGCTGCACCGGCACGATGCCGGGACCTTCCTGATCGAGGGCGCCGAGACCACGCTCGCCAACCCGCGCGACGCCCTCGACCGGGGCATCGCCACCGTCTACCAGGACCTGGCCGTCGTCCCGCTGATGCCGGTCTGGCGCAACTTCTTCCTCGGCTCCGAGCCGACGAAGGGGGCCGGGCCGTTCAAGCGCCTCGACGTGCAGCTGATGCGCGAGACGACCCGCACGGAACTGCTCCGCATGGGCATCGACCTGCGGGACGTCGACCAGCCCATCGGCACCCTGTCGGGCGGGGAGCGCCAGTGCGTGGCGATCGCCCGCGCGGTCTACTTCGGGGCCAAGGTCCTCGTCCTGGACGAGCCCACGGCGGCGCTCGGCGTCAAGCAGTCCGGCGTCGTCCTCAAGTACGTCGCCGCCGCCCGCGACGCCGGGCTCGGCGTGGTCCTCATCACGCACAACCCCCACCACGCGTACCTCGTGGGTGACCGGTTCGTCCTCCTCAAGCGCGGCGTGATGTCCGGCAGCCACACCAGGGACAGCGTCACGCTGGACGAGCTCACCCGCCAGATGGCGGGTGGCAGCGAGCTGGAGGAGCTCAGCCACGAGCTGGAGCGGGCTCCCGCGCCGGACCACCTCGGTGGCCGTCCGGTCGGCGACGACACCCCGTAGACGCCCCGGATGTTTCCCGCCCCCGGGCCATCCACCGGTCCCGGGGGCCCGGGAATGGCAGAATCGGGGGCGGCGGGCACCGTTCGCCGCCGGAGGGCTGACCCGCCGGCCCCCCGACCTGCGCAGGGACGATGAGCACGTACCGCGACTTCACACACCGCGGCTCCGCCCGCGCCACCGTTCTGCGGACCGTCGGGACCAGGGAGCGGCGCTCGCACCTGACCGCGCCGCGGGTCCCGACCGTCGGGATCGACATCGGCGGTACGAAGGTGATGGCCGGGGTCGTCGACGCCGACGGCAACATCCTGGAGACCCTGCGCACGGAGACGCCGGACAAGTCCAAGAGCCCCAAGGTCGTCGAGGACACCATCGTCGAGCTGGTCCTGGACCTCTCCGACCGGCACGACGTGCACGCCGTCGGCATCGGCGCGGCCGGCTGGGTCGACGCGGACCGCTCCAAGGTGCTCTTCGCACCGCACCTCGCCTGGCGCGACGAACCCCTCCGGGACGCCATCGCCTCGCGCCTCGTCGTCCCCGTCATGGTCGACAACGACGCCAACACGGCGGCCTGGGCGGAATGGCGCTTCGGCGCCGGACGCGGCGAGGACCACCTGGTCATGATCACGCTGGGCACCGGCATCGGCGGCGCGATCCTGGAGGACGGGCACGTCAAGCGCGGCAAGTACGGCGTCGCGGGTGAGTTCGGCCACATGCAGGTGGTACCCGGCGGGCACCGCTGCCCGTGCGGCAACCGCGGCTGCTGGGAGCAGTACAGCTCGGGCAACGCGCTGGTGCGCGAGGCCAGGGAGCTGGCCGCGGCGGACTCCCCGGTGGCCCACGGGATCATCGAGCGGGTCAAGGGGAACATCCCCGACATCACGGGCCCGCTCATCACCGAACTGGCCCGTGAGGGCGACGCGATGTGCGTCGAGCTCCTCCAGGACATCGGCCAGTGGCTCGGCGTCGGCATCGCCAATCTCGCCGCCGCGCTCGACCCGTCCTGCTTCGTCATCGGCGGGGGCGTGAGCGCGGCCGACGACCTGCTGATCGGCCCGGCCCGGGACGCGTTCAAGCGCCACCTCACCGGCCGCGGCTACCGCCCCGAGGCCCGCATCGCGAAGGCTCAGCTCGGCCCGGAGGCGGGTATGGTCGGCGCGGCCGACCTGGCCCGTCTGGTCGCCCGGCGATTCCGGCGGACCAACCGGCGGCGCGTGGAGCGGTACGAGCGCTACGCGCAGTTCTACGACCAGGCGGCGAGCACCATCCGCAGCACGCGCAGCACCCGCGACGCCGACTGACCGCAGCCGCGCCGCGGCACCCTGGCCATCAGCACTTCCGCACCGCAGCTTCGAGGGATCACCGACCATGACCGCAGCCGAGCACCACGTCGTGCCGGGACAGCCCTCCACCTCGGGTACCCCGGGTTCCGACGGCTCCTCGGGTTCCTCCGGCTCCCCGGGTTCTCAGGCTTCTCAGGGTGCTCCGGGTTCCTCCGGGGACGGTGGCGCGATGCCTCCGCAGGACCGGCGCCGGATGATCCGGCGCAGGCTGATCACCCTGACCATCATCGTGCTGCTCATCGGCATCCCGGCCGGTTACCTGGTGATCTCCGCAGGTCAGAGCCGCCGCTCGGGCCAGGACAAGGAGGCCGAGGCGGCGGCCCAGGGACTGCGCGAGGACTGGCCGTCCGGTATGCAGCGCCGGATCTTCGAACTGCCGGTCCCCGGCAACGCCACCGGCGTCCAGTACTACGAGACGAACAACTGGAAAGCCAGCAGGATGTACCTCAAGTTCCGGACGACCTCCGCCGGTCTCGACCGGTTCCTGAGCGGCGTGGGAACCGGCCGTGCCGCGCTGGAGACCGGCAAGGTCAGCATCGGGGAACGCGACACCCGGATCACCGGATGGTTCTTCGGACCGGGCGTCGACTGGGCGGGGACGACCCACCGGAACAAGGCCCCGCGCCCCACGCAGGACATCACGGTCAACATGACCGACCCGGCTGCCCCCGTCGTGTACGTGGTGTCCGCGGCGACCCCCTGACGGGGAGCGGACGGGTGGCTCATTACCCTGGAGCGAGTGAGTGACGTGAGCGAGACGACCCCGCAGCCCGCCCAGCCCCCCCACCACGGTCAGGGCGACCCGGCCCGGCAGCTCCACCCGACCCCGCAGCCGGCGGCCGCTCCGCAGTACGCGCAGGACCAGCGGATACCCCTGGCGCCGCTGATGCCGCAGGTCCCGCTGACCCCCCAGGTCCCCCTGACCCCCCAGGTCCCGCAGGTCCCGCTGACCCCCCAGATGCCGTCGGTGCCACTGGCCTCGCAGGCCGGGAGACCGCACTCCGTGCAGGGCGAGCTGGTCCAGCAGCCCTCCGGGCAGCCCCAGGACCTCCTGCCCGGCCCGGCACCGCAGCCCGTGCCGCAGCACGCACTGGCCCACCCGCCCCAGCAGCAGCACCCCGGGCAGCCCCAGGCCCCCCAGCCGGCGCACGTGCCCCTGTACACCGGCGCCCCGGAGGCCACCCACGGCCGCCCGCCCGGCACGCCCCCGCAGGGACCCCGCGCGCCGCAGCAGGACCGGCAGGCGGCGCAGCTGCTCCAGTACCGCTTCGACGGGCCGGACGACGCCCCCGTCCTGGTGATCGGCCCCTCGCTCGGCACGACCTGGCACATGTGGGACCGCCAGATCCCCGGGCTCTCCCAGCACTGGAGGATCTTCCGGTACGACCTCCCCGGGCACGGCGGAGCACCGGCGTACCCGGCAGCAGCCGTCAGTGACCTCGCCGACCGGCTCCTCGCCACGCTGGACAGCGTCGGTGTCCACCGCTTCGGGTACGCGGGCTGCTCCATCGGCGGCGCCGTCGGCGCCGACCTCGCGCTGCGCCATCCGCACCGGGTGGCTTCCCTCGCGCTCGTGGCGGCCTCGCCCCGCTTCGGCACCGCCGACGAGTTCCGTCAGCGCGGGGTGATCGTCCGCAGCAACGGCCTGGAGCCGATCGCCCGCACCTCCCCGGAACGCTGGTTCACCCCCGGCTTCGCCGCAGCCCAGCCGGCCATCGTCGAGTGGGCCGTACAGATGGTGCGCACCACGGACCCCGGCTGCTACATCGCGGCCTGCGAGGCCCTGGCCGCCTTCGACATCCGTACGGAGCTCTCCCGGATCGGCGTGCCGACCCTCGTCCTGGTCGGTGCCGAGGACAAGGTCACCGGTCCCGCCGAGGCCCGTACCCTCGTCGCGGGAATTCCGGACGCCCGGCTCGCCCTCGTACCCGGCGCCTCGCACCTGGCCCCCGTCGAGCAGCCCGGTGCCGTCACCGATCTGCTCCTCATGCACTTCTCCACGGGCTGGCAGGACACCCTGGGCTCGATCCCGGTGCCGCCCGCCCCGGGGGGCACGGCCTCCTTCGTGCCCGTGGTGCCGGCGGGCGAGATAGCCGCCGCCGTCGTGCCCGAAGCGGTCCCCGCCGGCCGCGGTGACCGCTACGACAGCGGGATGAAGGTCCGTCGCGAAGTGCTGGGCAACGCCCACGTGGACGCGGCCACGGCCGCCTCCGACGCCTTCACCGACGACTTCCAGGAGCTCGTCACCCGCTACGCCTGGGGGGAGATCTGGACCCGGGAAGGCCTGGACCGCAGGGCCCGCAGCTGCGTCACCCTCACCGCGGTCGTCGGTTCGGGGCACCTGGGGAGCCTCGCCCAGCACGTCAGGGCCGCCCTGCGCAACGGGCTCACCCCCACCGAGATCAAGGAAGTACTGCTGCAGACGGCCGTCTACTGCGGCATTCCGGCGGCGAGTGCCGCGTTCGGCATCGCCCAGTCGGTGATCCAGGCCGAGACCACTCCGCCCGCGTAGCAGGATGGTCGGCATGAACACACCGCCCAGCACGCTCACGCTCACGAAGAAGTCGCACTCCTGCATCCGTCTGGAACGGGACGGGCAGTCGCTCGTCATCGACCCCGGCGGATTCTCCGAGGAGGACGCCGCGGTCGGTACCGACGCGATCCTGGTGACCCACGAACACCCGGACCACTTCGACGAGGCGCGGCTGCGCGCCGGCCTGGAGTCCAACCCGGCCGCGCAGGTGTGGACCCTGCGGAGCGTGGCCGAGAAGCTCTCGGCCGCGTTCCCCGGGCGGATCCACACGGTGGGCCACGGCGACACGTTCTCCGCCGCCGGCTTCGACGTACAGGTGCACGGCGAACTGCACGCCGTGATCCATCCGGACATCCCGCGGATCACCAACATCGGCTTCCTGGTGGACGGTTCGGTCTTCCACCCGGGCGACGCGCTCACGGTGCCCGGCCGGCCGGTGGACACCCTGCTGCTGCCCGTGATGGCCCCCTGGAACAAGATCTCCGAGGTGATCGACTACGTGCGCGAGGTCGGCCCGCGACGAGCCATCGACATCCACGACGCGCTGCTCACCGATCTCGCCCGCCCGATCTACGACCGTCAGATCGGAGCCCTGGGCGGAACGGACCACGGTCGGCTGGCACCGGGCGACGCGACCCGTCTCTGACCCGGCTGTCAGAGGGAGCGGCTAGGTTGGCTGCATGCGCATCGCCACCTGGAACGTCAATTCGATCACCGCCCGGCTGCCGAGGCTGCTGGCCTGGCTGGAGAGCACCGGCACGGACGTGCTGTGCATCCAGGAGACCAAATGCACGCTGGAGCAGTTCCCCGCCGACGCGCTGCGTGAGCTGGGCTACGAGTCCGCGGTCAACGCCACCGGCCGGTGGAACGGCGTCGCGCTGCTCTCCCGTGTGGGCCTCGCGGACGTCGTGACGGGCCTGCCCGACGGCCCGGACTACGAGGGTGTGCAGGAGCCGAGGGCGATCGCGGCGACCTGCGGGCCGGTCCGTGTCTGGTCGGTGTACGTCCCCAACGGCCGCGAGGTCACGCACGACCACTACGCCTACAAGCTGCGGTGGTTCGAGGCGCTGCAGAAGGCCGTGGCCGCCGACGCCGCGGGTGCGCTGCCGTTCGCGGTCCTGGGCGACTTCAACGTCGCGCCGACCGACGAGGACGTCTGGGACCCGGCGCTGTTCGAGGGCGCCACGCACGTCACCCCCGCCGAGCGCGCCGCGCTCGCCACCCTGCGCGCGGAGGGGTTGTCGGACGTGATGCCGCGCCCGCTCAAGTACGACCGTCCGTACACCTTCTGGGACTACCGCGAGCTGCGCTTCCCGAAGAACAGGGGCATGCGCATCGACCTGGTCTACGGCAACGCCCCGTTCACGTCCGCGGTCAAGGACAGCTACGTCGACCGCGAGGAGCGCAAGGGCAAGGGCGCGTCGGACCACGCCCCGGTGGTCGTGGACCTCGACCTCTGACCGTCTGCGGTCAGAGGCCCTTCGCGGATCCGCCGGTGTCCAGCAGGTGCGGGGCGTGCTCCCTGACGGCCCGCACCACCTGGCGCATGGACGGGTTCACCATGGAGTGCCCCGCCACGGTGACCGTCGGCACGGTCTCGTGGCCGTCCGCGACCGAGCGTACGAACGCGGCGGCGTCCGGGTCGCTCCAGATGTCGACCTCGGTGTACGTCAGCTTCGAGAAGCGCAGCCGCAGGCGGAGCTTCATGCAGAAGGGGCAGCCCGGCCGCCAGTGGACGACCATGCCGTCGCGGTGCTCGGCCATCGGGTGCCTCTCCTCGCTGCTCACGTCGGTCGATCCGGTCAGCCAACACCCAGGGCGCCCCGGTGGACAAGACCCTACGGGCGTCAACCCTGGGTTGACGCCTAGGGGGTGTCAACCTAGGGTTGCCTCATGACGAAGCCACTCGGGCCCAACCCTCCCATCCGCCTCGACGACCTGATCGACGCGATCAAGAAGACCCACCCCGACGCGCTGGAGCAGCTCTCCGGTGCTGTCGTGGCGGCGGACCACCTCGGCGAGATCGCCGACCACCTCATCGGCCACTTCGTGGACCAGGCGCGGCGCTCGGGCGCCTCGTGGACGGACATCGGCAGGAGCATGGGCGTCACCCGGCAGGCCGCCCAGAAGAGGTTCGTGGCGAAGAAGCCGGACGAGACCGCTGTCCTGGACCCGAGTCAGGGGTTCGGGCGATTCACCGAGCAGGCACGGAACGTCGTGATGGGCGCCCACAACGAGGCGCACGCGGCCCGCAACGACGAGGTGCGCGTCCCACACCTGGTGCTGGGCCTCCTGGGGGAGCCCGGCGCCCTCGCCGCGCAGGTGATCACCGGCCAGGGTGTGCCGCCCGCCGCGGTCCGCGAGGCGGCGGTGCGCGCGCTGCCGCCCGCGGCGGACACCGTCCCGGAGCTGATCCCGTACGACGCGGGAGCGCGCAAGGTCCTGGAGCTCACCTTCCGGGAAGCCCTGCGGCTGGGTCACGACTTCGTCGGGACGGAGCACATCCTGTTGGCCCTGCTGGAGTTCGAGGACGGCACGGGTGTGCTCTCGGGGCTCGGCATCGACAAGGAGGCCGCGTCGGCGGCCGTCACCTCCGTCGTCCCGGCCGGTGAGGACGGGGCGGCAACTCCCGGCACCGACGGCTAGGGTGCGCGCATCGGGCCCCCGGTGCGTGGGCGCGGAGGTGCCCCTCCGGGAAGAAGGGGGCCGGGGACCGAAGCCTGGCCGTCCGGCACGGGCCGGACCGCGGTGTGGCGGTCGCGTCCCGTGCCCGTCGCGCCGACTTCTGCGCCCGGGTGCCCACTTGCGCGGACACCGCCCCTCGCCGGGGGCGGCGTCCCGCGCTCCCCACCGCTCAGTGCACGGAGAAGCCGCCGTCGACGAAGATCGACTGCCCGGTGACGTACGCCGACGCCGCGCTCGCCAGGAACACCGCGGCGCCGGCGAAGTCGTCGGCCAGCCCGTTGCGTCCCACCATCGTGCGAGCGGCCAGCGCCGCCACCCGCTCCGGGTCCGCCGACAGCCGTTCGTTGAGCGGCGTCATCACGAAGCCCGGAACCAGGGTGTTGCAGGTGACACCCTGCGGGGACCACGCCTCGGCCTGGGAGCGCGCCAGTGATTCGAGCGCGCCCTTGGAGACCCCGTACGCCCCGCTCTGCACGAATGCCCGGTGCGCCTGCTGCGAGGTGATGTGGATGATCCGCCCGTACCCGCGCTCGGCCATGCCGGGGCCGAAGCGACGGCCCAGCAGATAGGGCGCCTTGAGGTTCACCGTCATCGTGGTGTCCCACACGTCCTCGTCCAGCTCGCCCATCGGGGGCCGCAGATTGACGCCCGCGCAGTTGACGAGGATGTCGGGCTCGCCGAACGCGGCCACCGCCTTCTCGGCGGCCGTGCGCACGCCCTCCGAGGTCCCCAGGTCGGCGCTCACCCAGGCCGCCCGGCAGCCCTCCGACGTCAGTTCGGCGACGGTGCGGGCCAGCTCGGCCTCCCGGCGCGCCACGACGACGACGCTCGCCCCCGCACGCGCGAGCGCCCCGGTGATGCCCCGGCCGATGCCGGAACTGCCGCCGGTCACCACGGCGACCCGGCCGTCGAGCGAGAAGAGTTCGGAGAGGTAGTTGCGCGATGTCATCCGCCCAGCCTAGGCAGGCGCTCCCCGGCACTTGGTCCCGGATCCGGAACAGTCGCGCGGCTTGCGGTGCGGAACACGTCCGGGATGGGATCCTAGTGGTATGAACATCCCTTTCTTGGACAACTGGCGTAAGCGCCAGGGCGGTACGCGGGGGGTGGCTCTCGCGGCTGCCGTCGAGACCGATCCGGACGGCGTGGCCGAACTGCTCGCCGAATGCGAACTGCTGCGTGCCCGGGCGGGGCAGCACGGACTGGAACTCGACGACAGCCCCGCCTCGTTGTCCGCGCTCGACCAACTCCCGCCCCTGTGGCGCGACGATCCCGAGGAGCTTCCCTGGCTGGGCAACGACGCGGGTCTCTACCTCGGCACCGTCCTGGTGCGGACCGTTCCCGGCGCCGCCTGGGACATCCTGGGGAGCGGGCAGCCCGTGGTGCGCCTGGCCTCGGGCCGTGAGATCGACGTCGTCGGGGCGGGCCTGGACTGGGCGATGTCGGGCAGCCCCGAGCTCTCCGAGATGTACGCGGAGTCGGCCGAGAGCGGGCCGGCACCCAAAGCGCGATAAAAAGCCTTATGCGGCGTTGATGCGTGTCGGCCCCGAAGTGGGCTGACGGCCTGGATAGTTTGCGCTGACCTCGACACAGCGATAAGTGGGTAGGGCAGCGTATGGCCGTCGATCCGTTGATCGAGCTGCGGGACGTCAACAAGCACTTCGGGACGTTGCACGTACTGCAGGACATCAATCTCACCGTCGGCCGCGGGGAGGTGGTGGTGGTCATCGGCCCCTCGGGATCGGGCAAGTCGACGCTCTGCCGGACGATCAACAGACTCGAGACGATCGAGTCCGGCCACATCGCCATCGACGGGCAGCCCCTGCCCGAGGAGGGCAAGGGGCTCGCACAGCTCCGTGCCGAAGTCGGCATGGTCTTCCAGTCGTTCAACCTGTTCGCGCACAAGACGGTCCTGGCGAACGTCTCGCTGGCCCAGATCAAGGTCCGCAAGCGCAAGAAGGACGAGGCCGACCGGCGCTCCCGGGAGCTGCTGGAGCGGGTCGGGCTCGCCTCGCAGGCCGACAAGCTCCCCGCCCAGCTCTCCGGCGGCCAGCAGCAGCGGGTGGCCATCGCCCGCGCGCTGGCGATGGACCCCAAGACCCTCCTCTTCGACGAGCCCACCTCGGCCCTCGACCCGGAGATGATCAACGAGGTCCTCGAAGTCATGCAGCAGCTCGCCCGCGAGGGCATGACCATGGTCGTCGTCACGCACGAGATGGGGTTCGCCCGGTCGGCGGCGAACCGCGTCGTGTTCATGTCCGAGGGATGCATCATCGAGGACCGCACCCCGGAGCAGTTCTTCAACGCTCCGGAGAGTGACCGCGCCAAGGACTTCCTGTCCAAGATCCTCAAGCACTGACAGGGGGCCCCATGTTGCGTACGAAGAATCTCGCGGCCGTGCTGGCCGGCGTCCTGCTCGCCGTGCTCGCCGCCGGCTGCGGCAGGGAGGGCAGCCCGCCGGTCAAGGGACCCAAGGCCGGGGCACTGCCCCGGTACACGGTCGACACGGACTTCCGGCTGCCCGAATCCAAGACCTGGGTCGAGGCCGAGAAGCGCGGCTACCTCGTGGTCGGCGCCAAGGAGGACCAGCCCTATCTCGGCGAGAAGGACCCGGCGACCGGCGTCTACTCCGGCTTCGACATCGAGATCGCCCGGATGATGGCTGCTTCGCTCGGCTTCGAGCCCGACACGATCAGCTTCCGGACCATCGCCTCCGCCAACCGGGAGACGGCCCTCCAGAACGGGCAGATCGACTACTACGTCGGCACCTACACGATCAACGACATGCGCAAGAAGCTCGTCGGCTTCGCCGGGCCCTACTACATGGCCGGGCAGGGGCTGCTCGTGCGCAGCGACGAGAACGACATCAAGGGACCGCAGGACCTGGCGGGCAAGACCGTCTGCTCCGCCGCCGGATCCACGCCGTACCAACGGATCGCCGCCGATTACCCCGACGCCGACCTCGTCGCCTACGACACGTACTCGATCTGCGTCGACAACCTGCTGACCTTCCAGGTCGACGCCGTCACCACGGACGACGCCATCCTGCTGGGCTTCGCGGCCAAGGCACCGGACGAGATGAAGGTCGTCGGCAAGCCGTTCTCCGAGGAGCCCTACGGCATCGGCGTCCCGCGCGGCGACAACGCGCTGCGCCTCGCGCTCGACGACGCCCTGGAGGCGAACGAGAAGAACGGCAACTGGAAGAAGGCGTTCGAGGCCACGCTCGGCCTCTCCGGGGTGCCCGCGCCGACACCCCCGCCCATCGACCGCTACCCGGCGAACTGAGGGGCGGGCCACCACCATGGACGTACTGACAGACAACTTCTCCCTCTACGGCGAGGGATTCCTCGGCACGGTGGAGCTCACCGTCTACGCCTCGATCCTGGCACTGGTGCTCGGCTTCCTCATGGCGTCCTTCCGGGTCGCGCCCGTCGGCTCGCTCCGGGTGATCGGCACCGTCTGGGTGGCGGTGCTCCGCAACACCCCGCTGACCCTGCTGTTCTTCGCCGTCCTCCTGGGTCTGCCGCGCTTCGGCCTGGTGCTGCCCTTCGAGGTCTTCGCGGTCCTCGCCCTCGGCTGCTACACCTCGGCCTTCATCTGCGAGGCCCTGCGTTCCGGCATCAACACCGTGCCCACGGGACAGGGCGAGGCGTCCCGCAGCCTCGGGATGACCTTCGGACAGACGCTGAACAGCGTCGTGCTGCCGCAGGCCTTCCGCTCGGTGATCCCACCGGTCGGATCGACGCTCATCGCGCTCGCCAAGAACTCCGCGATCGCCGGAGCGTTCAGCGTCACCGAACTGCTGGGCACCTACAAGACCCTCAACGAACTGGGCTACAGCATCGTCTGGTCCTTCGTGTGGATCGCCGTCGGATACCTGATCATCACCCTGACCATCAGTGCGCTCTTCAACGTGATGGAGAAGCGCTGGGGAGTCGCCCGATGACCCACTCCACCGCCCACGCCACCGCGCTCTACGACATTCCGGGGCCGGTCACCCGCAAGAGGCACTTCACCTACGGCGTCATCTCGACGATCGTGATCCTCGCCCTGTTCGGCTGGATCCTCTACCTGCTCTTCGACACGGACCAGTTCACCGCCGCGAAGTGGAACCCCTTCACCTACAAGGGCATCCAGGAACTGCTGCTGCGCGGGCTGGGCAACACCCTGAAGGCCTTCGCGTACGCGGCGGTGCTCTCCCTCGCACTCGGGGCCGTGCTCGCCGTCGGGCGGCTCTCCGCCCACCGGCCGGTGCGCTGGCTCGCGACGCTGCTGGTCGAGTTCTTCAGGGCCATGCCCGTGCTGGTGATGATCTTCTTCATCTTCGTCGCGCTCAAGGTGCAGCCCCTGCCCGCCCTGGTGGCCGGGCTCACCCTCTACAACGGCTCCGTGCTCGCGGAGGTCTTCCGCACCGGAATCGTCTCCGTGGAGCGGGGACAGCGGGAGGCGGCGTACGCGCTGGGCATGCGCAAGACGCAGGTCACGACGTACGTCCTCGCCCCGCAGGCCGTCCGCGCGATGCTGCCCACCATCATCAGCCAGCTGGTGGTGGCCCTCAAGGACACGTCGCTGGGCTACCTGATCACCTACGAGGAATTCCTCCACGCGGGCAAGCTCATCGCGTCGAACCTCGACTACGACCTGCCGTTCATCCCCGTCGTCATGGTGATCTCACCCATCTACATCGGGATGTGCATGCTGCTCTCGTGGTTCGCGACCTGGATGGCCAGGCGGCAGCGGCGCAACCCGAAGACGGAGGCGGTGGGCGTCGCCCCCGCCCAACCAGGAACGGTGCTGCCGGGCAGGCAGTAGCCGAGACCGTCCGGCAGCAGTCGGTGATCACTTCTCGCTCAGCGGTACGGGCCATGGCCCGGATCCGTTCCGCGCAAGGGGAAGGTCAGCTGTGCGCCGGTCGGAGAGTGCCCGATGCAGAGGTGGCCGGCCTGTCGGTCACCAGGGTGAGCCGATGACCGGCCGGACGCCGTGGGCGGTGGAGTACGCCTCAGGCCGACGGATGACGGCCGGCCCAGGTGTCCGCCCGTCGAACGTATAGGGGGCGTTGCCGACGAGTCTGCCGAGGCCGGGCGGCCCCACGTCGCAAAGGCACGCGACGTGGGGCCGCCCTCCTTGGTTCCGGTGGCCGCTCCCGCGGTACGACGACGCCGTAAACGGGACCGGACCGGGCGCGCCCCCGTCTCCCGCCTCAGCCGGCCGCCCGGTGGGACGTGGGCACGGGGGTGGGCAGCGGCGCCTGTGCGGTGCGCGTCACATCGCCGACCAGCTCCACCACATCCGGCCCGTACGCCTGGGAGTTGACCACCTTCAGCAGCAGGACGAACGAGCTGTTGCGGTACTTCCGCATCAGCTTCTCGTGATGGCGGGCGAGATAGCGCGAGGCCGCCTGGTTGGTGATGGCCCGCTGCCCGCAGAAGAGGAACACGGGGCGGGCGTCCTGGCCGCCCGTCAGCCGGGCCAGCAGCACGTACTCGGCACTGCCCGCCTCCAGCCGGTAGCGCTCCGATCCCACCTGGAAGGCGGAACGGTCCGGGCCGGGCTCCGGATCCACGTTGATCTTCACGCCGGGCAGCAGGGACTGCAGGTGGGCGGCCATGCGCCGGTTGGACCCCGGCCCGCCGACGCAGAACTCCGTACGCTCGCCGAAGCCCTGCCGGGCGCCGTCGTGGGAGACGATCTGCGCGTGCGCGGAGCAGTCCTTGACGAGCGCCGAGAGTTCGAGCAGGGCGAAGACGTCGTTGCGGTGGACCGCACCGTCCGTCCCCGGGTCGCGGTTGACGACGAGCAGGCACTCCGAGTTCCCGGGCAGACCGAGGAAGGCCTGCTTGCGGCGGAGTCTGCGCCGCCACAGATGGCTGCGGGTGAGCCAGCCCAGCGAGGCGCTGATTCCGGCAGCTATGACACCCAGCACGATGTTGCGCACGTCGTCAGTCATGGCCGGGCATAGTAGCGGTCCTCCCGTGCCGTGGCCGAGCCGGTCCCGGCGATCCGGCCCGGGCGGCGTCACCGGCCGGGGCCGGCCGCGCAGCACCACCCGGCGGGCGCCGGAGCGGCGGACGGTCCGCGTCGTGCGGTCCGGTCCGCCGCGGCGAAGCCCCGTCCGTCACCGGCGGGCAGGTGGCTCGTCCGGGAGAGCCGGGCCGGGGCCCGGGTCATCAGGCCAGCGCGAGCAGCACCGTGGCGGCCAGTGCGGAGCGTGCGACCATGCCGGAGACCGAGGTGTTCTCCGAACGGGCGTGAGCACCCGAGCCGACCGCACCGATGCCGTCCAGGACCGGTGTCCCCGCTGCCACCACGAAATTCCCGTCGCTGGCCCCTCCCACGGACGTCTCGCGCAGGTCCTCCCCGAGCAACGCCGCGCACCTGATGGCCAGTTCGGCGTACGCTGCGACCTGTTCGGTGCGTTCGAAGACGGGGCGGTTCCAGTCCCCGCCGATCTCCACGCGCGTCCGGGGGTCCACCGGGCGCAGTGCGGCGAGGGCCTCCGTGACGCGCTCCTGCTCGGCCGCGGAGGCGACGCGCACGTCGATGCGGCCGACGGCTCGTCCCGCGGTGACATTGCTGCGGGTGCCGCCCTCCACCACGCCCACGTTGAGCGAAGTGCCGGCCTCGACGTCGCGCAGCCGGGCCAGGCGCAGGATCTGGTGGGCCAGTTCCTCCACCGCGCTCGCCCCGGCGGCCGGATCGAGACCGGCATGGGCCTCCTTTCCGGTGACCGTGACCGTGAACAGCCCCACGCCCTTGCGGGCGGTCTTGATCGCGCCGTCGGCGGCCGCCTCGAAGACCAGGGCGAGGCGGCTGCCGCGGGATTCCTCGACGACGGCCTCGTGGGAGCCGAGGCTGCCGGTCTCCTCGTCGCCGTTCAGCATCAGGGTGCAGGCCGGCCGGGGCAGGCCCAGCGCGTCGAGCGCGCGCAGCGCCCAGACCGCCTGTACCAGGCCCGCCTTCATGTCGAAGACGCCCGGCCCGCTGATGTGGTCGCCCTCCCGCAGGAAGGGCCAGTCGTCCAGGGTGCCGGTCGGCCAGACGGTGTCGTAGTGGCCGAGGAGCAGGACCGGCCGGGTGTCCTCGGGGGTCGCGTCACGGGCCGGGTAGCGGCGGACGAGGATGTCCCCGACGTCCGTGCGCGGGAGGATCTCCTCGGCGTCCGGTGCGCCCAGGCGCCGGTCGAGCCAGCCGCGCAGCCAGCCGAGGCAGGCGTCGAGCTCGGCGGGGTCGTCGCCGGCGCTGCCCCGGGACGTGTACGCGGCGAGGTCGGCGACCATCTCCTCGCGATGCCCGTCGAGCCACCCCCGTACCGCCTCGGCCTGGTCCGCCCCCGGCAGGCGGCCGGGTATCACGGGCTCGGCCAGGCGGTCCAGCTCCTCCAGCCGCGCCTCCGACATCCGGTCGGGCGCGCCCTCCAGTTCGAGCAGGCCGTCCATGACGGTGCGCAGCAGCGTGGTGGGCAGTCCCTCGCGGGTGGCGTGGCCGAAGACGCCGGTGTAGTGCGTGGTGGCCTCGACGGGCCGGCGGCGTACGGCGAGGTCGCGCCAGATGCCGCTGCGGTCCTTCGTCTGCGTGCGCAGCCACGACGTCAGGCGGTCGAAGGCGGCTTCGCGCTCCACCGGATCCGCCCCCGGCCGCAGGGGGCGGGGGTCGAAGGCGTCGAACGCCTCCAGGGTGACGCCGAGGCGGTCGGACACGGCGAACACCTCACCGGTCAGCCCCGCCATGGCGGTTCGGTGCCGGTCGATGAGGTCGGCCATGGGCGCGTCGGCGAGAGCGGTCGCCGCGAGCATGGCGCCGAAGCCGGCCTTGGCCCACAGATAGCCTTCGACGTTGTCGCTGGCCACCGCCGGGCCCCAGCTGCGCAGGTCGGACACGAGGGAGCGGACGCGGGCACTGACCGGGGCGCCGTCCGGCTCGCCGATGACGAGGGCGCCGGCTCCGCCGTCCAGGATGACGCCCGGTTCGATGACGTCGGCGAAGATGTTGACGAACGCGGCGACGGTGCGCTCGGCGCCCACGTGCCGGGCGATGAGGTCCTCGTTGAAGCCGTTCTGGAGGGAGACCACGCAGCCGTCCGGTGCCAGGCGGGGCGCGATCCACGCGATCGCGGTCTCCGTGGCGTGGGCCTTCACGGCCAGCAGAACCCGTCCGAGGGTTCCGTCGAACTCGTCCGGGGTGGCCGCGGCGACCGGTACACCGGTGCGGGTGTCGCCGTGCTGGACGACGAGTCCGGCGGTGCGGATCGCCGCCACATGGGCCGGGTCGGTGTCGACGACGGTGACGGGGTGGCCGGCCCGCGCGAGGGCGAAGGCGAGCGTGCCGCCGATCGCGCCTCCGCCGACGACGGTGTAGGCGGCCCGCTGCGGGGAGGGGGCCTGCGGGGAGGGGTCGGTCATGGGGTGGGTCCTTCCGTCGGGGCGTCCGGTGTCGTGGGCGGCGCGGTCGCGGGGGTGTCGCCGGGCTGCCAGATGCGGGGCAGGTCCAGTACGCCCGTACTGGAGCCGCCGTCCACGCGCAGCACCTCCCCGGTGATCCAGGAGGCGTCCCGGCCCGTGATCCAGCAGACGGCACGGGCGATGTCCTGCGGCCTGCCGGGGCGGCCCAGCGGATTGGCGCCGATGGCCCCGGCGTACTCGGCGGACACGGGGTTGCACGCGCTGGCGACCTGGACGAAGCCGGGGCTGACGGCGTTCACCCGGATGCCGTGCCGGCCCAGTTCCAGGGCGGCGGCGCGGGTGGCCATCTCCAGGGCGGCCTTGGAACTCGCGTAGGGGCCGCCGCCGGGCCGGGAGCGGAGCGCCGAACCGGAGGAGATGTTGACGACCGCGCCGGGCCGCCCGGCTCCCACGGCGAGCCGGGCGAACGCGGCGGTGGCGAGGACGGGGGCCCGCAGGTTGACGGCGAACAGCCGGTCCCAGGCGTGGGCGTCGACGTCCGCCATGTCCAGGGACGGGTAGACACCGGCCGCGTTGACCAGGACGTCGACGGGGCCGCGCTCGGCCCAGGCCCTCTCGACCAGCACGGCGGGGGCGTCCGGGTCCGTCAGGTCCGCGGGGTACGCCGCCGTGTCACGGCCCAGCCGTGCCGCCGCACGCTCGAGGGCCTCGGGGTCGCGGTCCGTGAGGGTGAGCAGCGCGCCCCGAGCGGCGAACTCCTCGGCGATCGCTCCGCCGATGCCGCCTGCCGCGCCGGTGACGATCACGTGTGTCGTCATCAGGAGAACTCCTTGTCCTTGGTCTCCGGCATCGTGAGGTAGACGACGAGGGAGACCAGGGCCGCGGCGGAGACGTAGATCCACAGCAGGTCGCTGTGGCCGCTCTCGTGCATCCAGGTGGTGAGGTAGGGCGCCGTCCCGCCGAAGACCGCGACCGCCAGGGCGTAGGGCAGGGCGATTCCGGTGGCGCGGACCTCGGCCGGGAACTGCTCGGCCATGATGACGGCGCAGTTGGCGGAGTATCCGAGGATCAGCAGCATGCCGGTGAGCTGGACCAGGAACAGGCTGAGGAAGCTGCCGTCGAGCAGGTGCAGCAACGGCCAGGCCAGGACGACGAACCCGCCGGCGAAGGCCGCCATGGTCGGTTTGCGGCCGATCCGGTCCGAGAGCAGCCCCACGAAGGGCAGCGCGACGACGAAGACGACCAGGCAGAGCGTCTGCGACAGCAGGGCGGTCTTCAGGGGGATGCCGGTGGTCAGATTCGCGTAGGTGGGGAGGTAGTTGACCCAGATGTAGTAGGTCAGGGTGCCCGCGATCGTTATGCCGACGACGCGCAGCGTCGCCGCGGGATGCTCGACGAACATGGCCTTGACGGGGTTGGTACGGGTCCGGCCCGAGCCCTTGGCCTCGGTGAAGGCCTCGGTGTCCTCCACGGAGACCCGCAGCCAGAGACCGACCAGGCCGAGGAGGGCGCCGAAGACGAAGGCGGCACGCCATCCCCACGCGTGCACGGCGTCGTCGCTCAGCACCGAGGTGGTGAGGGTGCCCAGGAGTGAGGCGATGAGGACGCCGCCCGCCACTGACACCTGCTGCCAGGAGCCGGCGAACGCGCGCCTGCCGCGGGCGGCCGATTCCACGAGGAAGGCGGAGGAGGAACCGAACTCGCCGCCTGCCGAGAAGCCCTGCACGAGCCGGGCGACGAGCAGGAGGAGGGGCGAGAAGACGCCGATGGTCTCGTAGTTCGGGGTGATCGCGATGACGAATCCGGCACCCGCCATCAGGGCGACGGTGAGGGTCATGCCCTTCTTGCGGCCGTGGCGGTCGGCGTACGCGCCGAGAACGGCGGCGCCCACCGGACGCATCACGAAGCCGACGGCGAACACGGCGAGCGTGGACAGCAGAGCCACCGCGCCGTTGCCCTTCGGGAAGAACTCGTCGGCGATGACCTTGGCGAAGATGGAGTACAGGGCCCAGTCGACCCACTCGACGGTGTTGCCGATGGTCCCGGCGACGATGGCCTTGCGCTGGGTGCGGTTCAGTCTGCCGGGGGCGGGGGAGCCGCCGTCCTGGGACAGCGGACCGGCGGGTGCGGCGGATCCTGTGTTCATGGCGTGTGCTCCGGGGCGTCGGGGACGGAACGGGAGGTCGTCGGGTCGGTCAGCACCGCGCGGGCCGCATCGGCGAGCTGTGCGTGGGTGGCGAACCAGACATCGGAGTGGGCGGTGATGTGGTCGAGGAGTTCGCGCAGTGCCACCAGACGTGAGCGGTGGCCGATGACGTGCGGGTGCAGGGTGAGCTGGAAGACGCCGCCGTCGCGGTGGGCGGCGTCGAACTCGTCGGCCCAGATCTCCCGGACGTCGCGCGGGCGGCTGTGCGGCCGGACGGAGCCGTAGCGGTCCATGGTGAAGTAGGGGGCGTCGTCCCGGATCCAGTCCACGGGGATCTCGACCAGGCCGGTGGGACTGCCCTGGGCGACGATCTCGTACGGCTCGTCGTCGGCCATGAGCGAGGAGTCGTAGGCGAAGCCGAGTTCGAGCATGATGTCGAGCGTGGAGTCCGAGAAGTCCCAGGACGGTGTGCGGATGCCCACCGGCCGCCGCCCGGTCACGGTCTCCAGGGTGTCGAGGGCGCGGGCCGTCAGCTCCCTCTCGTCGTCCCGGCCCAGCAGCGTGTTCCGCTCGTGGATCCAGCCGTGGACCGCCAGTTCGTGACCGTCACGCGTGTACGCCCGCGCCTCCTCCGGGTGGAGCAGGGCGGAGACCGCCGGCATGAAGAACGTCGCGGGGACACGGTGACGGGCGAGCAGGTCCAGGATCCGCGCCGCGCCGACGCGTGCCCCGTACTCGCCCTGGGCGAGCCGGCCGGGACTGGTCTCGCCGTCGCGCAACGGGATCGTCTCGTGATCGGAGTCGAAGGACAGGGCGACCGCGACCCGTGCGCCGCCGGGCCAGCGGCCGGGGACCAGCCGCCGTCCGGCACGTACGGCGTCCACGTGGCCGCGCCAGGTCTTTTCGGTCCAGCGCCAGCTCTCTGCGGGCAGGCCGGAGTCGTCTGTGTGCATGGTGACTCCACGAGGGTCGGGGAAGGAAGGGAGGAAGAGGGCGTGCGACGGCACGAGCCCGCGCGTCGCGGCGGCCGGAGCGCGCTCAGACGGGACGGACCATCCGGTGCCAGGAGTACTTCATGGTGACGAGATGCAGGGTCACGTCGGAGGCGATCAGGCCGGGCAGCCTGCCGATGACGTCGCTGGTGTAGGGGAAGAGGTCGGTACGGCGGGGCAACACCATGTGCCCGACGAGGTTGAACCGACCGGTGGCCGCACCGAGGAACTTGGTCGCCGGATGCCGCGCGAGCTGCCGGCCCGCCGCGTCG
Organism: Streptomyces clavifer; assembly: GCF_036345975.1. Lineage (NCBI taxonomy): Bacteria > Bacillati > Actinomycetota > Actinomycetes > Kitasatosporales > Streptomycetaceae > Streptomyces > Streptomyces clavifer. The sequence goes on from NZ_CP107793.1 coordinate 6,311,926, forward strand.
AGCCGGTCGGGCTCGATCGAGAGCCAGACCATGAACTCCGCGTCGTATCCGAGCAGCGACGGATCGACCAGGGTGCGGAACTGCAGTACGCCGCGGGAGATGAGCCGCTCCATGGCCCGCGCGACGCCGGACTCGGTGTGGCCGAGCTGCCGGGCCAGCGCACTGACCTGGGTACGGCCGTCCTCCTTGAGCGCGGCGACGAGGTCGTGCTCCAGAGGGGTGAGCGCTTGTGGCGTCACGTCCCAGTCGGCCCGGTCGCAGGACGACGCGAGGGAATCGGGCCTCAGGTCGGCCGCCGCCTCCACGGGCAGGAGCCCGGTGTCCCACATCGACGCCGAGGTGAAGGCGCGGATGACCGGTACGGCCTCGGTGCTGGTGATGAGGTCGGCCGCGGGCAGGTCGGTGAAGAGCATCCGCATCATCTCCTCGTTGTCGCGGGCGACGAAGTCGACGATCAGGTCGGCGGCGCCGGTGACCACGGCCACGAAACGGACGTCCGGACTCTCGGTGAGCCGGTCGGCGACGGCCAGACCCCGGCCCGGCCTGGCCTGCACCCGGACGAGCATGGAGGATCCCTCTCGCGTCCGGTCCAGTTCCATGGTGCCGACGACCCTCAGCAGGCCCCGCTCGCGCAGCGCGCGGTAACGCCGCTGAGCGGTCGTCTCACTGGCGTCCACCCAGCGCGCCACCGTGCTCCACGGGGCACGACCGTTGAGCTGGAGCGCGGCGATGATGCGCTGGTCCAGCTCGTCGATGATGCCTGTGGGGGCTCGGTGATTCATGGTGCCGACGGTAACGAGCACCCTGACCACCGTCAATGAAGGAATCCTGCATCATCGCTGGTCAACGCCATGCCATCCCGCAGCCGCAGCGTTACGGAGGGGTAAAGAACGCAGCTCGGCCCGGCATCCGTACGTGGCTGAAAGGTGACGGATTACGCCACGCGGTGTCCGAAAAAGTTCATCCGGCGTCCATGGGCACGGTGCTCGGCGGCAGTCGCTGCCGAGCACCGGGGTCCGGTCGCGGCCCGGACCCCGGTGCTCCGTCGGAGGTTCCCGTCCGGCCGCGAGGCAGGGGAACGGAGGCGGTCCTGACGATCCGGCCGGGGCGGGGTTACCCTGCGCGGACGATCCCTCACTGGAGGTACGGATGCGTCGTTCCGTCGGCCGGAATGTGTCGTTCTTAAGCGTGATCGCCGTCATCGGCTCGCTCGGTGCCGCAGCCCCCGCATCGTCGCCGCCCTCCGCGCCACCGCCGCCCAAGTCGCCGGTGGCCGTGGGATACGGGGGAGCGGTCGCGAGCGTCGACGCGGACGCGTCCGCGGCCGGCATCGAGGTGCTCCGCAAGGGCGGCAACGCCGTCGACGCGGCCGTGGCCACAGCGGCGGCACTGGGCGTCACGGAGCCCTACTCGGCGGGCATCGGCGGCGGGGGCTACTTCGTCCACTACGACGCCCGCAAGCGCACGGTGGAGACCATCGACGGCCGGGAGACGGCACCCCGCAGCGCCGACTCCTCGCTCTTCCTGGAGAACGGGCAGCCGATCCCCTTCGCCGACGCCGTCACGAGCGGCCTCGGCGTCGGCACCCCCGGCACCCCCGCCACCTGGGACAGGGCCCTCGACGCCTGGGGCACCAAGCCCCTGCGCCAACTGCTCAGGCCGGCCGAACGGCTGGCCCGCGAAGGATTCGTCGTCGACGACACCTTCCGCTCGCAAACCGCGGCCAACCAGGCCCGGTTCGCCGACTTCCCCGCCTCCGCCGAGCTCTTCCTGCCCGGCGGAGAACTGCCCGTGGCCGGCTCCGTCTTCAAGAACCCCGACCTCGCCCGCACCTACGCGACCCTGGGGCGTGAAGGGGTCGACGAGCTGTACCGGGGCGAACTCGCCCAGGACATCGTGTCGACGGTGCGGACACCACCCGTGGACCCGGCCGCAGCCCGTACGGTGCGACCGGGTGACCTCACGGTCAAGGACCTGAAGTCCTACAGGGCACTGCGCCAGGCGCCGACGCGGATCGGCTACCGGGGCCTCGACGTCTACGGCATCGCGCCCTCCTCCTCCGGTGGCACGAGCGTGGGCGAGGCGCTCAACATCCTGGAGTCCACGGACCTCACGAAGTCGACCGAGGCGCAGTACCTGCACCGGCTCATCGAGGCGAGCCGGATCGCCTTCGCCGACCGGGGACGCTGGGTGGGGGACCCGGCGTTCGAGGACGTACCCACGCGAGGGCTGCTCAGCCAGCGCTTCGCCGACTCCCGTGAGTGCCTCATCAAGGACGACGCGGTCCTCACCAGCCCCCTCGCTCCGGGCGACCCGCGCGACCCGTCCCGCTGCGCCACCGGGGGCACCGCCGCCCCGACGACGTTCGAGGGCGAGAACACGACGCACCTGACCGCCGCCGACAGGTGGGGCAACGTCGTCGCGTACACCCTCACCATCGAGTCGACCGGCGGCAGCGGCATCACGGTGCCGGGGCGTGGCTTCCTGCTCAACAACGAACTGACCGACTTCTCCTTCGCGCCCGCCAATCCGGCGGTGCACGACCCGAACCTGCCCGGTCCGGGCAAGCGCCCCCGGTCGTCGATCTCGCCGACCATCGTGCTGAAGCGCGGAGTCCCCGTACTGGCGCTTGGCACACCCGGCGGCGCCACGATCATCACCACCGTGCTGCAGTCCCTGACCGGCCACGTCGACCGGGGCCTGCCGCTCGTCGAGGCGATCGCCGCGCCGCGCGCCAGTCAGCGCAACTCGGCCACGACGGAGATCGAGCCGGGGCTGTGGAACAGCCCGGTGCGCGGTCAGCTGGAGGCGCTCGGCCACGTCTTCAGGGCCAACCCGGAGATCGGGGCCGCCACCGGCGTCCAGCGGCTGCCGGACGGACGCTGGCTCGCGGCCGCGGAAAAGGTGCGGCGGGGCGGCGGCTCGGCCATGGTGGTGCATCCGAGCGGTCGTTCCTGACCGGTCGGCAGCAGCAGTGGCCTCGGGGCCGGTGCGTCGCGCTCAGCCGCGTCGTGCCGGCCCCGAGGCCATGACGCGGGCGGGCCGTGCACGAGGTTCGGGCGGCTCGGGCGGCTTCCCCGGCCGCGTCGGCAAGGAAGGACCCGAACGGGTCCTTCGCGTCCAGTGAAAGGGCATCCCCCACCGTGCGTACGAGAATGCTCGCTCTCTCCCTCCTCTCCGGCGCCTCCCTGCTCGCCGCCGCCGCACTCCCCGCAGCCGCCGACGGGACCGCCGGTTCCGGCGGCGGAACCGCGGAGGACCCGGTGAGCGCGGCCGAACTGCTGGCCCGGGTGAAGTCCTGCACCCGGATCTCCGCCGGGAAGTACCGAACGGACCGGGGCGGCCCGGCGACGGTGCCGGTGTGCGGGACGAAGGGGGCGGTGTTCTGGAAGGCGGACATGGACATCGACTGCGACGGCCGGATCACCGAGGCGTGCAACAGCAGGACGGACCCCTCCTTCCTGCCGGAGACGGCCTTCCGGACGTCCGCGGGCCGGCCCCTGGACTCCGCCCGCCTGCCCTACGTCGTCGTACCGGGACCCGGGCCGCTCTGGAACCACACCAGGTCCGGGATCGGCGGGGGCGGTGTGGCCGCCGTCATCTACCGCGATCAGGTCCAGTACGCCGTCGTCGGGGACACCGGGCCCACCGGGATCATCGGCGAGGCGTCCTACGCCACGGCCGAGGCCCTCGGTATCGACCCGGATCCGAGGAGCGGCGGAACCGCCTCCGGCGTCACGTACATCCTGTTCAAGGACTCCGAGGTGTCGCCGATCGAGAGCCGCGCGGCGGCCGTCGCCGCCGGCCGGGCGCTGGCCCGGGAGTTCGTCGGGAACGAATAGGTCATGTCGTCCGGCCCGGGCCGCTGCCGTGCCTCCCGTCCGGGCGTCTCCCGGGGGCGCGGCCCGATGCGCCTCCCGTACAGGGGCCACCGCCGCCCACGGGGAGGGGCGGAGTAGGGTCACGCCCGTGACTCTCCAGGACTTCTCCCGCAGTGAGTACGTCAGCCTGACCACGTACCGGAAGGACGGCACGCCCGTCGCCACGCCCGTCTGGGCCGCGGCGGACGGCGACGCGCTGTACGTCTGGACGCGGAGTGATTCCTGGAAGGTCAAGCGACTGCGCAACAATCCCCGGGTCCTCGTGACCGTCTGCGACGTCCGCGGCAGGATCGCCGAGGGCGCGCCGAGCGCGGAGGGTGAGGCGCGCCTGCTCGACAAGGACGGGACGGCAGGGGTGCGCAAGGTGCTCGCCCGCAAGTACACCTGGAAGTTCTGGATGGTGGACTGGCCCGCCACGGCCGTGCGGCTCGGCAAGCGGCCCCACACGGGGATCGCCGTCACCTTCCGGGGGGCGTGAGCGGCCCGCGCCGCGCTCCGGACGCAGCACGCCTGAAAAGTGCGCGTAGCCCGCCCGTAACACCCCTGCGGTCGAATGCCTGCGGGCTGGAACGCTCCAGTCGGCGACTGGCGAGGGCACCGGTGACAGTGCATCAACATGCTTGGCACGTAAGGCAGTTCGCACAGTACCTGCAAGATCTTGCTGCCCTGCTCGATCCGGGGCGGGGGTGGTACGGAGTGTTCTGCGCGCGTGACCCCGAAGGGATGCGCGCCTGCTTGGACGGCACCGAGGTCCCGCCCTGGGACGTGGTCGAATCACTCCTCCAGGACCTCGCCGCGGCACGCGGCAGCGACGTGGCCGTGCAGGAGTCCGGCCGCGCTGCCGCGCTGTACTCCGCTTCGGCGGGTGCGCACGACCGGCGGCCGGGCGGACGCCGGGCCCTCGTGGACCGCTTGGGGCTGATGCTCCGGGAGCAGGCCCACGCCGCACAGCGGCTACGGGCCGCCGGGGAGGACGTGGGCGCGCAGCCGGACGCCCTGGCCTGGGCACGCGACGACCACGCCCGCGCCACGGCCCGCTGCGCGGAGCTCCGCAACCGACTGGCGGCCCTGGAGGCCGCCGCGCCGGACACCTCGTTCCGTGAGGAGCCGTTACGTGCGGAGTCGTTCCGTGCGGAGGAGGGCGAGTGCGCCCCGTACCCGGAACCCGCCGGGAGCATGCGGCAGGCTCCCGAAGCCGGCCGCCCGTCCCGGACCGCGGCCCCCGGCACACGCCCCGCACCGGAGCCGGCTCCCGCCCCGAAGCGCGGGAAGCTGCGCGGAGCCCGCTTCGCGGGTCTGGAGCCGGGGGACGACGCGGAGGCTGGCCCCTCCCCCTCGGTGGCTCCCGCACTGCCCGACTCCTCAGCGGCCACCGCCGCGCCGCGCGGCGCCCGATACGGCGGTGCCCCGGCGGGGACCGCCGACGCTGCCGTCACACCGCCCGCCGCCGCACCCGACGCAGCCGCCCACCGCGTCGCCGACGACGCCGTCGCGCTCCTCGTCCGGCTGCGCGCGGAGGGCCGCAGCGGTGAGGCGCACGTCGTGCTCTGCGAGGCGGCCGCCTGGCCCGCCGGGCATCTGCCGGTTCTCGCCGTCGCCCTGCACCGGGCAGGTCTGGGCGCCGACTGGGCCACCCTGCTGTGGGAGGTCTCCTCCCTGCCGCCCGCCGGACTCGCGGCCGCGGCAGGGGCGTTGGCAGGGGCGGGACGCGCCGAAGACTGCGGGCAGCTGCTCCGGCAGGGTGTGGCGCGGCCCGCGGCCGAGATCGCCGACGCGGTGGTCGCCCTCGACCGGGCGGGCCTGGAACCCGAAGCGCAGGCCCTGCTGAGCGCGTTCGTGCGCGTACGGACGGCGCGGGACGCCGCGCGGATCGCCGAGGGCGGCCCGCGCCACCTCGTCCCGCAACTGCTCGCCGCCGCCCGTGAGGTGTCCGCCGAGCGGGAGTGGGACCTGGTCCACGCCCTGCGGGTGGCCGGCATCGCGGCGCCGTAGGCCCGCCCGCCGGTCCTGCGGGGCGGCCCTCGGGCACGGTGCCCGCCCGCCCGCCGGAACGAGCTCCCGCAGCGGCCGCCGACCGGCTCGCCGAGGGCCGGACCGGCGATGCGCGGCCGGTCGGCGTGGGCCGTGTCGGCGGGATCGTCGCCGACCTCCGTACGGGCGTCGCAGGCCACGTCCGCCCGCCGGTCCGCCTGGCGGGTACGGCTTCTCCGATGCGCGGCTGCCGGGCGGCGGGAGCCTGCCCGCGGCCCGGACCTGCCGGACAGGGGTCGAATCCGTCGGTGGAATGGTCACCGGAGGCTACGATTCGAGGCCCATTTCGACGCAAAATCCCCATGAACTCGGACTTGTGGAGATAAATCTCATTTCGGCCTTTAGGCTCGATCGAGGCATCACCACACAAGTGGTTCATGCTCCCCAGTGATGAGGAGGCACCATGCTTGCCCAGGAAATCACTCTCACCGCAACGCAGACCGAGACCAGCGCACTGGGTGCGCTGATGACGGAGCCCGAGGCCGTCGTCAGTGACGCTCCCCTGTACACCCCTGAGGCCGAGGGCTTCCTCCTCGCGCTTCTGCTCCTGTCGCCGAAGGAGCCGAAGGAGCCCCGGGGCAAGTGAGCTCCCAGTCTGAATTCGCCGCGGCGACCGATGCCCTGGCAGTCAGCGTCCTCGGTGCCCTCGACGGCACCGGGGGCGCTGTACAGCTGGCCCGGTACGTCGACGACGCCTCGGACACCCTGGCAGCCCTCGCGGCCGTCCGGGTGCTCGGGGCCGATGCCCTCAGCTCCCACCTCCTCGTGGGCGACCCGTTCGAGGCGCAGGACGCGGCCGTCGTGGCCAAGGCCTTCGACTCCTTCCCGGCGTCCGATGTCCTTGAAGAGCGAACGGTCGCCCGGCGCGACTGGGCGACCGCCCAGCTCCTCGCCCGGCTCGCCGGGGACGACACCCTCCGGGCCGTCGCGGCCCCGCCGGCGGACGAGACCGAACTCGCCGACACCGTGCACTGGCAGGCGTGGTGCGTCCGTATGGCCCAACTGGCCCCGCTCGCCACCCTCGTCCTCGACGGGCCGGTGCACGACGCGGCGCGCGGCGGCGCCCTGACGCTCAGCCGGGGCATGAGCCGGTCGATCCTGCGCCGCGACTTCCCCACGGCCGTGCGGCTCATCCGCTGGCTCGCCTGGCTGCACCACGACGGCACGCCGCTGCCGCTGGACCCGGCCCTCGCCGCGGAGCACGTATCGCTGTTGGGCGGAGCGGGCCCCCGTGCCGCCCTGGACCTGGCGATCGCCGGCCACTTCCTCCGGCGGCCGGACACGGACCCGAAGGCGGCACGCGCATGACGACGATTCCCGAGCCCGTGACCCGGGCGGCCCGCGGTATGGCAGACCGGGCCCTCTCGTGGCTGCACGCCAACCGCGCACTCGGCGGCCTGCCGCCCGACACCACCGAGACCATGGCCGACCCGGACAGCGTCTACAAGCCCCTGGGGGAGACCACCCTCGCCGCGTCGCTCATCCTGCGCGACGGTGTCGCCGGACCCGGCCGCCTGGTCGCGGCCCGGAGCCTGATGGACTTCACCTGGGAGCAGTTCCGGGGCGGCGACATGATCTACGAACGCCAGCTCCGCCACACCCTGATGACGGACCCGCTGGAGATGTACGCCCCCTTCTACCGCTGCGGCTACCGCCACGAGGGGCTCGACCGGCTGCTCGCCCACCGGGCCCGCATGCGGTCGGTGAACAGCGTCGAGTTGCTGCCCAACCGGCGCCTCGCCGCCGCCAACGCCGCCCGCGTCGTGGGCCTGGGGCACGCCGAGGACATGGCGGCGCTGGCCGGCGCCACCTGGCTCGGCGCGACACCTGAGCCCTGGGCCATCAACTGGATCACCGCGTACGCGATGACCCACACGGTCTTCCACCTCACGGACTGGGGTGCCGACCCGGACGGGCTGCCGCCCGAACTCGCCGCGTACGTACGCACCTGGCTCCCCGTGTGGATCGACGTCTGGCGCGAGGTCGGGCAGTGGGACCTCGTCGCCGAGCTGCTGATCGTCGGCGCCTCGCTCCCGGACCCGTACTGCGCGGCGGAGGACTGGGAGGCCGTCGCCGCTCTCCAGCACGAGGACGGGCTCGTGCCCCGGGACTCCGATCCGGTGGACGACGACCCGCAGCGCAGGTTCACCGACCACCAGCACACCGTCGTCGTCACAGCCGTCGCCGGATCCATCGCGCTCGCCCGGGCGGCGGGCCGGCGGTGACCGGACCGCCGCTGACCGCCCGTCTCCGCCCCCTGCTGGCCGTGGCCAGGGGGCCGGGGGCGGCGGTGGCGGCCGTTCGCCGGGACGAGAGCCTGGTGCTCTGCCGCGGGCCGGTGGGGGAGCGCACCCGCTTCGAGACGGGCTCGCTGACCAAGACCTTCACCGCGCTGCTCCTCGCGGAACTGGCGGCCCGCGGCGAGGTCCGGTACAACGACCGCGTCGACCGCTACCTCCCCTTCCGGCTCCCCGGGCCGCTCACCCTCCTCCACCTGGCCACCCACACCTCCGGCCTGCCCCGGCTGCCCCCCGGCCTGCTCACCCGCGCCGTGCGCACCGGATGGCTCAGCAACCCGTACGCCGGATTCTCCGAGGCCGACCTCCTGGCGGCCCTGCCCCGGACCCGGCTGCACCACCGCCCCGGCACCCGGGTCCTCTACTCCAACTTCGGCGGCGCCCTGCTCGGTCACGTACTGGCCCGGGCAGCCGGAGGCTCCGGGGACGGCTACGCGGACCTGCTCGCCGAACGCATCACCGGGCCGCTCGGCCTCACCGACACGGACTGCGACCCCAACCGGCCCCAGGCGACCGGCCATTGGCGCGGCAGGCCGCGCCCGGTCCAGCTGATGCCCGGCCTGCCCGCCGCCGGCGCGGTCCGCTCCAGTGCCAGGGACCTGCTCCGCGTCCTCACCGCACTGCTCGACCCGGACGCCGCGGCGGACTCCGCCGCTCTGCGCACCGCGCTCGCCGAGGTGCAGCGCCCCCGGCTGAGCGTGCCCAGGACCGGTGCCCGGCTGTGCCTGATCTGGAACCTCCGTCCGCGCCCGGACGGGGCGCTGCTCCACCACTCCGGGGGCACCCGCGGCTTCACCGCGTTCGCCGGCTTCCTCCCCGGCTCCCGCACCGGACTCGTCGCCCTCACGAACACGGCTCCCACCCCGCTCGCGCCGTTCATCCAGGCCGCGTACGGGACGTTGCGCGCCCTGGACGAGCCGCTGCCCGGCACCTGTGGACCGCTCGGGTGTGAAACATGATCGACTCCGCCGGTTCACGACGATGGTCTTGCCCCGCTGTGTGACGGGGCTTACGTTCTCCTCCTATGCATTGTGTCTACGGGCGTAGAAATCGCGTAGAGGCTCTCTGACGCCGCGTCGAAGGAGCAGCTCATGTCCCATGTCGTACGCGCCGCACTTGTCCAGGCGACCTGGACCGGCGACACCGAATCCATGATCGCCAAGCATGAGGAACATGCTCGCGAGGCAGCCCGGCAGGGCGCGCAGGTCATCGGCTTCCAGGAGGTGTTCAACGCCCCCTACTTCTGCCAGGTGCAGGAGCCCGAGCACTACCGCTGGGCCGAGGCCGTCCCGGACGGGCCGACCGTCCGGCGGATGCGGGACCTGGCCCGCGAGACGGGCATGGTGATCGTCGTGCCGGTCTTCGAGCTGGAAGGGTCCGGCTTCTACTACAACACCGCCGCGGTGATCGACGCCGACGGCTCGTACCTCGGCAAGTACCGCAAGCACCACATCCCCCAGGTCAAGGGCTTCTGGGAGAAGTACTACTTCAGGCCCGGGAACGCCGGCTGGCCGGTCTTCGACACCGCGGTCGGCAAGGTCGGCGTCTACATCTGCTACGACCGGCACTTCCCCGAAGGGTGGCGGCAACTCGGACTCAACGGAGCCCAGTTGGTCTACAACCCGTCGGCCACCTCGCGCGGCCTCTCCAGCCATCTGTGGCAGCTGGAGCAGCCCGCCTCCGCCGTCGCCAACGAGTACTTCATCGCCGCGATCAACCGCGTCGGCCAGGAGGAGTACGGCGACAACGACTTCTACGGCACGAGCTACTTCGTCGACCCGCGGGGCCAGTTCGTCGGCGAGGTCGCCAGCGACAAGGTGGAGGAACTCCTCGTCCGCGACCTGGACTTCGGCCTGATCGAGGAGGTCCGGCAGCAGTGGGCGTTCTACCGCGACCGCCGGCCGGACGCGTACGACGGGCTGGTGGAGCCGTGACCGGACTGCACGAACGGCACAGGGCCGTCAGTCCCGACTGGCTGGCCCTCTACTACCGGCAGCCCCTGGAGATCACCCACGGCGAGGGGCGCCACGTCTGGGACGCGGACGGCCGCTGCTACCTCGACTTCTTCGGCGGCATCCTCACCACCATGACCGCGCACGCGCTCCCCGAGGTCACCAAGGCCGTCACCGAGCAGGCCGGCCGGATCATCCACTCCTCGACCCTCTACCTCAACCGGCCGATGGTCGAACTGGCCGAGCGCATCGCCGCACTCTCCGGCATCCCCGACGCCCGGGTCTTCTTCACCACCTCGGGCACCGAGGCCAACGACACCGCGCTGCTTCTCGCCACCGCCTACCGCCGGTCGAACCAGATCCTGGCGATGCGCAACAGCTACCACGGCAGATCGTTCTCGGCGGTGTCCATCACGGGCAACCAGGCCTGGTCACCCACCAGTCTCTCGCCGCTGCAGACGCTGTACGTCCACGGCGGGGTCCGCACCCGCGGGCCGTACGCGGAGCTCGGTGACGCGCAGTTCATCAAGGCCTGCGTGGCCGATCTGGAGGACCTGCTGGGTCACACCAGGGAGGCCGCGGCACTGATCGCCGAGCCCGTCCAGGGCGTCGGCGGCTTCACCGCACCGCCCGACGGGCTGTACGCGGCCTTCCGCGAGGTCCTCGACCGGCACGGCATCCTGTGGATCTCGGACGAGGTGCAGACCGGATGGGGCCGGACCGGCGAGCACTTCTGGGGCTGGCAGGCACACGCTGCGAGCGGCCCGCCGGACATCCTCACCTTCGCCAAGGGCATCGGCAACGGCATGTCCATCGGCGGAGTCGTCGCCCGGGCCGACGTCATGAACTGCCTGGACGCCAATTCCATCTCGACGTTCGGCGGCTCCCCGGTGACCATGGCGGCCGGGCTCGCCAACCTCTCGTACCTCCTGGAACACGATCTCCAGGGGAACGCACGGCGGGTCGGCGGGCTGCTCATCGAGCGGATCCGCGCGGTCGCCGCGGGTTCGGCTGCCGTACGGGAGGTGCGCGGACGCGGCCTCATGATCGGCATCGAGCTGGTGAAACCCGGTACCGACGAGGCGAACCCGGAAGCCGCGGCGGCCGTGCTCGAAGCGGCCCGGGCCGGCGGACTCCTCATCGGGAAGGGCGGTGGGCACAGCACCAGCGTCCTGCGGATCGCGCCGCCGCTCTCGCTCACCGTCACCGAGGCCGAGGAGGGTGCGGAGATCCTGGCCGACGCCCTCCAAGCCGCCGGGTGAGACGTCCGGCCGTCCGGTGTCCGCCCCGTCCCTCCTCCACGCGGAACGCCGCCGTGAGGTGGGGCGGCGGGCACCGGACGGCCGGAGCCCCCTCGGCGCGGGCCCCGACCGTCCCGGCCCCCCCCGTGCGGGAGTCCGCTGCTGCGGCCTCCCCTCCGGGCCGGCGTTCCCCGGTCCGCGCCCCGTATACGACGTGCCACGACGACGTGCCACGCGCCGTGCACGACGCCGGGCACTGGGCCGGTGGGGTGTGCCGCAGGGAAAACGGAAACGTCCTCACCCGTCGCCGGCAACGGTGTTGCCACAGTGGGCCACCCGCTTCCACGTTCTTGACCACACATCAGGTCTACGTGCGTAGACCCATTCCGCCACTGCGAGGAGGGGCACATGAGCCGCACCGTCATCCACGGCGGCCTCGTCATCACCGCGTCCGACGAGATCCACGCCGACGTACTCATCGAGGGCGGACGCATCGCCGCCCTCGCCGCCCACGGCACCGACGCCGCCGGGAGCTGGAGCGCCGACCGGAGGATCGACGCCACCGGGAAGTACGTCATCCCGGGAGGTGTCGATGCGCACACGCACATGGAGATGCCGTTCGGCGGGACCTTCGCCGCCGACACCTTCGAGACCGGCACCCGGGCCGCCGCCTGGGGCGGCACCACCACGATCGTCGACTTCGCCGTCCAGAGCATGGGACGGTCGCTGCGCGAGGGGCTCGACGCCTGGCACGCGAAGGCGGACGGCAACTGCGCCGTCGACTACGCGTTCCACATGATCATGTCCGACGTGAACGAGTCCTCGCTCAAGGAGATGGACCTCCTCGTCGCCGAGGGCCTCACCTCGTTCAAGCTGTTCATGGCCTACCCCGGCGTCTTCTACAGCGACGACGGGCAGATCCTGCGCGCCATGCAGCGGGCCTCCGGCAACGGCGGCCTCATCATGATGCACGCGGAGAACGGCATCGCCATCGACGTCCTCGTCGAGCAGGCCCTCGCCGAGGGCCGGACCGACCCCCGGTACCACGGCGACGTACGCAAGGTGGCGCTGGAGGCCGAGGCCACCCACCGCGCCATCCAGCTCGCCAGGGTCGCCGGTTCGCCGCTCTACGTCGTCCACGTCTCCGCCGACGAGGCCGTCGCCGAGCTCGCCGCCGCCCGCCACAAAGGACTCCCGGTCTTCGGCGAGACGTGCCCGCAGTACCTCTTCCTCTCCACGGACAATCTCGCCGAGCCCGGCTTCGAAGGCGCGAAGTACGTCTGCTCCACCCCGCTGCGCCCCCAGGAGCACCAGGAGGCGCTCTGGCGAGGACTGCGGAACAACGAGTTGCAGGTCGTCTCCACCGACCACTGCCCGTTCTGCTTCTCCGGCCAGAAGGAGATGGGCCTCGGCGACTTCTCGAAGATCCCCAACGGCATGCCCGGTGTGGAGAACCGGATGGACCTCCTCCACCAGGCCGTCGTGGACGGCCACCTCTCCCGCCGCCGCTGGATCGAGATCGCCTGCGCCTCCCCGGCCCGGATGTTCGGGCTCTATCCGAAGAAGGGCACCATCGCGCCCGGCGCCGACGCGGACATCGTCATCTACGACCCGCAGGCCCGGCAGACCATCTCGGCCGAGACCCACCACATGAACGTCGACTACTCGGCGTACGAGGGCAAGCAGCTCACCGGCCGGGTGGAGACCGTCCTCTCGCGCGGCGACGTGGTCATCGACGAACGGAAGTTCACCGGCCGGGCCGGCCACGGCATGTACACCCCGCGCGCCACCTGTCAGTACCTCGACTAGGAGCACCTGTCATGGACTTCGGACTCGTCCTCCAGACCGACCCGCCCGCCTCGGCCGTCGTCGGACTCATGCGCCGCGCCGAACGGAACGGCTTCCGCTACGGCTGGACCTTCGACTCGGCGGTGCTCTGGCAGGAGCCCTTCGTCATCTACAGCCGCATCCTGGAACACACCGAGCGGCTGATCGTCGGCCCCATGGTCACCAACCCCGGCACCCGCACCTGGGAGGTCACCGCCTCCACCTTCGCCACCCTCAACGAGATGTACGGCAACCGCACGGTCTGCGGGATCGGGCGCGGCGACTCGGCGATGCGCGTGGCCGGCCGCAAGCCCAACACGCTGGCCAGGCTGGGGGAGGCCATCGACGTGATCCGTGACCTCGCCGAAGGGCGCGAGGCCACCGTCGACGGACAGCAGGTCCGGATCCCATGGGTGAAGGACGGCCGGCTCCCCGTCTGGATGGGGGCGTACGGCCCCAAGGCGCTGGCCCTGGCCGGGCAGAAGGCCGACGGATTCATCCTGCAGCTGGCCGACCCCTACCTCACCGAATGGATGATCAAGGCGGTGCGTGAGGCGGCGGCCGACGCCGGCCGCGACCCGGACTCCGTCACCATCTGCGTCGCTGCACCCGCCTACGTCGGCGAGGACCTGGACCACGCCCGCGAGCAGTGCCGCTGGTTCGGCGGCATGGTCGGCAACCACGTCGCCGACCTGGTCACCCGGTACGGGGAGCACTCCGACCTCGTGCCCGAGGCCCTCACGGCGTACATCGCCGGCCGCTCCGGCTACGACTACAGCCATCACGGCCGCACCGGGAACCCCGACACGGCCTTCGTTCCCGACGAGATCGTCGACAGGTTCTGCCTGCTGGGCCCGGCCGAGGCCCACATCGAGAAGCTGCGGGCCCTGCGGGACCTGGGCGTCGACCAGTTCGCCGTCTACAACATGCACGACGCACGCGAGGCGACCATCGACGCGTACGGTTCCACGATCATTCCCGCGCTGACCGCCTGACCGTCCCATCGCCTGACCGCCGCACCGCCCGGCCCCGGCAGGCGCCGGCCCTCACACCCGCCGGCCGCACGCCCAACCCCCCCCCCCCCCCGCGCCCCGCACGGCACCGCCCCCGAGCGAAGGGTTCCGCAGCCATGACCGCCACCGTCCCACCCGGCCCACCACGCGCTCCCGGGGAGCGGACAGCCGACCCCTCGGGCCGGATCGAGCTCGCCCCCGGGGCCGTCCCCGACGACCCCCGCTTCGTCAACGACGACCTGCTGCCGGTCCCCCTGGAGCGGCGCCGCTGGACGACGTACAACTTCGCCGCCCTGTGGATCGGGATGGCGCACAACATCCCGTCCTGGCTGCTCGCCTCCGGGCTCGTCGCACTCGGCATGGACTGGAAACAGGCGGTCCTCACGATCGCGCTCGCCAACCTGATCGTGCTGGCCCCCATGCTGCTCACCGGGCACGCCGGACCCAAGTACGGCATACCCTTCCCCGTTCTGGCCCGCGCGTCCTTCGGGCTGCGCGGCGCCAACCTGCCCGCCATGATCCGGGCGGCCGTCGCCTGCGCCTGGTTCGGGATCCAGACCTGGATCGGCGGCGTCGGCATCTTCACGCTGCTCGGCAAGATCTTCGGCGGCTGGGCGCAGGCCGACGAGATCGGCGGCCAGCCCTGGACCCTCTGGCTCTGCTTCGTCCTCTTCTGGACGCTCGAACTCGCCATCATCTACCGGGGTATGGACACGCTGCGGCGCTTCGAGAACTGGGCGGCGCCGTTCGTCCTCGTCGGCGCGGTGGTGCTGCTGGTCTGGGTCGCCGTCAAGGCCGGCGGATTCGGTCCGCTGCTGGACCAGCCGTCCGCGCTCGGCTGGGGTGCCGACTTCTGGCCGGTCTTCTTCCCGTCCCTGATGGGCATGATCGCCTTCTGGTCCACGCTGTCGCTGAACATCCCCGACTTCACCCGCTTCGGTGCCGGGCAACGCGCCCAGATCCGGGGACAGTCGCTCGGACTGCCGACCACGATGACGTTCTTCGCCCTGCTCTCGGTCTTCGTGACCTCCGGCTCGCAGGCCGTGTACGGGGAGGCGATCTGGGACCCGGTACAGCTCGTCGCCAAGACCGACAACGTCTTCGGTCTCCTCTTCGGGCTGATCACCGTGCTCATCGCGACGATCTCGGTCAACATCGCGGCGAACGTGGTGTCGCCCGCGTACGACCTGGCGAATCTGGCGCCGAAGCTCATCAACTTCCGTACGGGCGCCCTGATCACGGGCATCGTCGGCGTCCTGATCATGCCGTGGAAGCTCACGGAGACCCCCGAGCTGTACATCTTCACATGGCTCGGCCTGGTGGGCGGGCTGCTCGGTACGGTCGCGGGCATCCTCATCGCCGACTACTGGATCATCCGCCGCACCGTGCTCGACCTGGCCGACCTGTACCGGCCCGGTGGCCGCTACTGGTACACCAACGGCTGGAACCTGCGGGCGGTGGCGGCCTTCGCGGCCGGTGGCGTCCTCGCGATCGGCGGTTCGCACTCCACCCCCGGGAAGGGCCCCTTCCCGGCGGACGGGCTGATCCCCTTCCTCAAGCCGCTCGCCGACTACGGCTGGGCGGTGGGCCTGGCCGCGTCGCTGCTGCTGTACACACTGCTCAGCCGGGGTTCCCGGACCCGCGTCTGACACAGGGACCGCGGTCCGCGGCGGCCACCTCCCCGGGCCGCCGCGGACCGCCACGCGTTTCTCCGGGGCGCCGGTGCGGCGGGGCGGGCGCGGGCCCGGACGGCGGTGTTCTGCCGGGCGTGTTCAGACGGGCGCCGGTGTGCGCCCCAGCAGGGCGCTGACGTCCACCGTGTCCTCGGGCGACGGGGTGGCCGTGGGTACCGGACGGTCGAAGCGGGAGAAGTCCACGGCCGCGTCCGCCGAATCGTTCCTCACCGTGATCCGCACCGGATAGGGCTTTCCCTCGGTGGCCACGTACACCGTGAGCCGGCCGTCCCTCCGGTCCCCGTCCCCGCTCCTCGTCACAGGGATGGCGGAAACGCCGTCGACCGTGGTCTTCGTCCCCTTGGTGAGCGTCCCCCCGACGGTGTCGGCGTTGTCGGTGACCAGTTCCTGGACCGTGTCGAGGTCGCAGGCGTCCACCACCGGGCGGAGCCGGGAGTCGGAGGCCTCGCCCTTCATGTACCGTCCGGCCAGGATCGCGTCGAAGGCCGCGCCGCCCACCGGGACCTGGTTCTCCCAGAAGTCCGCGTCCGGCTTCAGCCAGACCGCGTCGCCCCGCTTGACGATCTCGACCTTGCCCCGGTCGTCGCCGAGGTCGATGCCGCCCGCGCAGTTGCCGCTCCGGTCCAGGGTGAGGTCGATCATCATCGAGGGCCGTCCTCCGCCCAGGTCGCCCTGCACACGCATGTGCAACGACTCGGCGCCGAGCAGCGCGTCACGGGAACGGTCGGCGATCTCCTGGGCGGGGAGCGACTCGATGTCGTCGTCCGCACGGGCCACCGCGCCACTCGTCATGGTGAGCACGACCGCCGCCCCGAAGGCGGCCGCACGGGCGGCGATGCGCTGTACGGTCACGGCGCCTCCTCGGAAACGGCCTTGCCGGCGGCCTTCTCGAGCCTGTTTTCCCCCCAGCGAGCGTACGCCCGAAGCCGTGCGCCCGCGCGACGACCGAATGCACGAAGTGTGAGGTTCGGGGCTGTTTTCGGCTACGGAACGTAGGGGAGGGCTGCCCTGGCAGGCAAGCACTCCAAGGGGGAGACATGAAGAAGCCGTCCAAGGGGAACGCCGTCCGAACCGTCGTGCGCGGTGCCGCGGTCCTGGGGCTGGTCCTCGCCCCGGCCGCCCCGGTCACCGCCGCGTCCGCCGGTGCGCCGGGCGCCGCACCGCCCGGTCTGTCCTGCGACACGGGGAAACACGCGGCCGGCGACTACACCGGATACGCGCTCTGCCGGAACGACGGCTCCTCGCCCCGGACCTTCCGGGTCCACCTGGTCTGCGGCTGGTCCCCGGATGTGGACGGCGAGCGCGTCACACTGAATCCGGGTCAGTCCGGGCAGTCGACCGCCCACTGCGCCGGTCTCGGCTCGGGCATCGGCGAGATCCACGTCAGGCCGTAGACCCGGGCAGGCGGTCCGTCCGCCGGAGCCCGGACCGCCACGAGCGCTCCCGATCCGTCCACGAGCGCTCCCGATCCGTCCACCAGCCCTCCCGATCCGTCCACCAGCCCTCCTGGTCCGTCCACGAGCCCTTTGGGCCGTCCGCGCCACGAAGGGCGGGGGCGGCCCTCCGGCACCATGCTTGAGCGGAGCGCCCCGTCTCGTTACTCTCCAGTAGCCCCCGCTCGGGCGGCCCCGGGGCGGACCCGGGAGACCGGTGCTCCGGCGGACACGAGGAGGCGGCGGCGATGTCCTCAGCAGAACCCGTGGAGCGGCGACCGGGCAGGCCCGACGACTCCTCCGTACAGCCCGGACTCGTGGACAGCGCGCGGGAACTGGCCGACGGACGGACGACCTCGCACGAGCTCGTCGCCGCCGCGCTGGCTCGTATCGAGGCGAGCCACGACACCCTCAACGCCTTCCGCCACCTGCGGACCGAGGCCGCCCTCGCCGAGGCCGCCGAAGCCGACCGGCGGCTCGCCGCGGGCGAAAGGCTGCCCCTGCTCGGGGTGCCGGTCGCCGTCAAGGACGACACCGACGTCGCCGGGATGCCCACCTACTTCGGCTGCGACGGAGTGCTGCCGCCCGCCACCGCCGACAGCGAGGCCGTCCGGCGGCTCCGGGCCGCCGGGGCCGTCGTCGTCGGCAAGACCAACTCCTGCGAGCTGGGACAGTGGGCCTTCACCGAGGGGCCGGCGTTCGGGGTCACCCGCAACCCGTGGAACACCGCCCACACGCCCGGCGGCTCGTCCGGCGGCTCCGCGGCGGCCGTCGCCGCCGGTCTCGTCCCGGCGGCCCTCGGTTCGGACGGTGCGGGGTCCATCCGCATCCCCGCCGCCTGGACCCACCTCGTCGGCATCAAGCCTCAGCGCGGCCGGATCTCCGTCCACCCCAACAGCGACGCCTTCCAGGGCCTCACCGTCAACGGCCCCCTCGCCCGTACGGTCGCCGACGCGGCCCTGCTCCTGGACGCCGCCGCGGGACCGCACCCCGGCGACCCGCACCGTCCGCCCGCCGTCGATGCCTCCGCCGCGGCCCGCCGCGACCCCGGCAGACTGCGGATCGGCTTCGCCCTCCGGCCCCCGCTCACCCTCACCAGGAACGCACCCCACCCCGAGGTGGTGCGAGCCGTCACCGCGCTCGCCGAGACCCTCGCCCGCCTCGGCCACCACGTCGAGGAGGCCCGTCCCCGCTACGGGCTGATCGGCCTCTCCTTCGTCCCCCGCGCCACCGCCGGAATCGCCGAACTCGCCGCCCTGCACCCCGACCCCGCGCTGCTGGACCCGCGCACCCGTAGCGCCCTGCGTACCGGGACGCGCCTGGGCGGCCGGGTGGTCCGCGCGGCGAGGGCCCGGGAGGTGCGCCAGCACCGCAGACTGGGCGCCTTCTTCGAGGCGGGATCCGGCCGCGGATACGACGTACTGCTCACCCCGACCACCGCCGCCCCGCCCCCCGGGGTCGGCACGTTCGACCGGTTGAGCGCCTGGCGCACCGACCTCGCGATGACCGCGGCCTGCCCGTACGCCTGGCCCTGGAACGTCCTCGGCTGGCCCGGGGTGAACGTCCCCGCCGGCTTCACCCGCGACGGCCTGCCCCTCGGCGCCCAGCTGCTCGGCCCCTCCCGCAGTGAGGCACGCCTCATCTCGCTCGCCGCGCAGCTGGAATCCGACCAGCGCTGGTACGAGCACCGCCCGCCCGCCCCGGGGCCGGCGCGGGGCTGACCCTCCTGCGGCGCCCCGTCCGCGACCCGTGCTCGTGCGCCGGGAAGAGCGGCCGCGCCGCGGGGGGTGCCGCGTGCCGCGGACGGCCCTCGCGCGGGAAGCCGGAGACGGCCGGGGCGCGCGGGCCACCTGCGGTGAGAGGGACCGGCCGGCCCGGGACGGGACGCGGGTGACCGGTTCCGGCCGAGAACGGGGGCGGGCCCCTGTGGAGAGGGGGGCGGTCACGAGATATCTTGATGTCAAGCAATGTTGCAGACGTGGAGCGGAGCACCCGGTGACTGACTCGACCATCATCTATACGCACACCGACGAGGCCCCTGCCCTGGCGACGTACTCGTTCCTGCCCGTCGTCGAGGCCTATGCCTCGACCGCGGGGGTCACGGTGGAGAGCCGCGACATCTCGCTGGCCGGCCGGATCATCGCCGTCTTCCCGGAGTACCTCGAGGCCGGCCAGCGTATCGATGACGCACTCGCCGAGCTCGGCGAGCTGGCCAAGGCTCCCGGCGCCAACATCATCAAGCTGCCGAACGTCTCGGCGTCGATTCCGCAGCTCAAGGCCGCGGTCGCCGAGCTGCAGGCGCAGGGCTACGCGCTGCCGGACTACCCGGACGACCCCAAGAGCGACGAGGACCGGGACGTCCGCGCGCGCTACGACAAGATCAAGGGCAGCGCGGTCAACCCCGTCCTGCGTGAGGGCAACTCCGACCGCCGGGCCCCCGCCTCCGTCAAGAACTACGCCAAGACGCACCCGCACCGCATGGGCGCCTGGTCGGCGGACTCGAAGACGAACGTCGCGACCATGGGCGTCGACGACTTCCGGTCCACCGAGAAGTCCGCCGTCATCGCCGAGCCCGGCACCCTGCGCATCGAGCTCGTCGGCGACGACGGCACCACCACCGTGCTGCGCGAGTCCGTACCCGTCCTGGCGGGCGAGGTCGTCGACGCCGCCGTGATGCGCGTCGCAGCGCTGCGCGAGTTCTTCACCGCGCAGATCGCCCGGGCCAAGTCCGAAGGCGTGCTGTTCTCCGTGCACCTCAAGGCCACGATGATGAAGGTCTCCGACCCGATCATCTTCGGCCATGTCGTCCGCGCGTTCTTCCCGAAGACGTTCGCCGAGTACGGCCAGACGCTGGCCGCGGCCGGCCTCACCCCGAACGACGGGCTCGGCGGCATCCTCAAGGGCCTCGAGTCGCTGCCCGACGGTGCGAAGATCAAGGCGTCCTTCGAGGCCGAGATCGCCGAGGGCCCCGAGCTCGCCATGGTCGACTCCGACAAGGGCATCACCAACCTGCACGTCCCCAGCGACGTCATCGTCGACGCCTCCATGCCGGCCATGATCCGCACCTCCGGCCACATGTGGGGTCCGGACGGCCAGGAGGCCGACACCATCGCCGTCCTGCCGGACAGCAGCTACGCGGGTGTCTACCAGGTCGTCATCGACGACTGCCGGGCGAACGGCGCCTTCGACCCGTCGACGATGGGTTCGGTGCCCAACGTCGGCCTCATGGCGCAGAAGGCCGAGGAGTACGGCAGCCACGACAAGACCTTCGAGATCCCCGCCACGGGCACCGTGCGGGTCCTCGACGCCGCCGGCAACGCCGTGCTGGAGCAGGCCGTGGGCGCCGGCGACATCTTCCGGATGTGCCAGACCAAGGACCTGCCGATCCAGGACTGGGTCAAGCTCGCCGTCACCCGTGCCCGGGCGACCGGCAACCCGGCCGTCTTCTGGCTCGACGAGGACCGCGCGCACGACGCCAAGCTCATCGAGAAGGTGCGCACCTACCTCGCGGACCACGACACCGACGGTCTGCAGATCGAGATCAAGACGCCGCAGGAGGCCACCGCCTTCTCCCTGGAGCGCATCCGCCGCGGCGAGGACACCATCTCCGTCACCGGCAACGTGCTGCGTGACTACCTGACGGACCTGTTCCCGATCCTCGAGCTGGGCACCAGCGCGAAGATGCTCTCCGTCGTCCCGCTGATGAACGGCGGCGGCCTGTTCGAGACGGGTGCCGGCGGTTCCGCGCCCAAGCACGTCCAGCAGCTCGTCAAGGAGGACTACCTGCGCTGGGACAGCCTGGGCGAGTTCCTCGCCCTCGCGGTCAGCTTCGAGCACCTCGCGCAGACCACGGCCAACGCCCGCGCCCAGGTCCTCGCGGACACGCTGGACCGTGCGACCGCCACGTTCCTCAACGAGGACAAGTCGCCCAGCCGCAAGCTCGGCGGCATCGACAACCGCGGCAGCCACTTCTACCTGGCCCTCTACTGGGCCCAGGAGCTGGCGCAGCAGACCGAGGACGCCAAGCTCGCCGAGGCGTTCGCCCCGCTCGCCAAGACGCTGGCCGAGCAGGAGCAGACCATCGTCGACGAGCTGATCGCCGTCCAGGGCAAGCCCGTCGACATCGGCGGCTACTACCAGCCCGACCCGGCGAAGGCCGCGGCCGTCATGCGTCCGTCGGCGACCTTCAACAAGGCCATCGCGACACTGGGCTGATCCCCGGCCGCGCCGCCCGACGGCGCGGCACCGCACCCACCGGCCGCCCCGGCAGGCACCACCTGCCGGGGCGGCCCGCGTGTGCCCCGCCTACGGCACGCGGGCGGTCCACCCGGCCGTGCCGAACTTGGTCCGCACGAGTTCCTCGGCCAGGGCCAGCTCCTCGGGCGTCACCGCACCCTGGGTCAGGCCGTGACGGTTGCGGAACGAGTCGATCATGTTGGCGATGACGGTCTCGCGGGGCAGACCCGTCTGGCGCCGCAGCGGGTCGACGCGCTTCTTCGCGGACCTGGTGCCCTTGTCGGACAGCTTCTCCTTGCCGATCCGGAGCACCTCCAGCATCTTGTCCGCGTCGATGTCGTACGACATGGTCACGTGGTGCAGCACGGCGCCCTCCCCGCCGACCACCCGCTTCTGCGCAGCCCCCGCGATCTTGCCCGCGTCCGTGGCGATGTCGTTCAGCGGCTGGTACCAGGCCTTGATGCCCATGTCGGCCAGGGCTCCGAGCACCCAGTCGTCGAGATAGGCGTAGCTGTCGGCGAAGGAGAGCCCCGAGACGAGCGAATCCGGCACCGAGAGCGAGTAGGTGATGGTGTTCCCCGGCTCCACGAACATCGCTCCGCCGCCCGAGATGCGCCGGACCACCTCGACGCCGAGCCGCTCGGCGGCCGGGCCGTCCACCTCGTTGCGCAGGGACTGGAAGCTGCCGATGATCACGGCGGGGGAGGCCCACTCCCACACCCGCAGCGTGGGCGGCCTGCGGCCGGCGGCGACCTCGGCGGTGACGACCTCGTCCAGCGCCATGTGCAGGGCGGGGGACTGCGGTGCGTCGTGGATCAGCTGCCAGTCGTAGTCGCTCCACTCGGTGGCCTGGGCCAGAGCCCGCCGTACGGCTACGGCGACGCCCTCCGCGGTCAGCCCCAGCATCACGGTCGACTCCGGCAGGGCCGCGTCGATCCGGGCGGCGAGGCCCGCCGTATCGGTGTGGGCGGGCGCACCCTCCAGTGCGGCGTCGATGGCGAGGATGGCCTCGTCGGGCTCCAGGAAGAAGTCCCCGGCCACCCGTACGCCACGCAGGGCACCGCCCTCCACGTCCAGGTCGACCACCACGAGCTTGCCGCCGGGGACCTTGTACTCTCCGTGCACCGCCATGCCTCCGCATCCGCCGACCCATCTCCGCGAATCGGCTCCGATCAGGCACAACCCTGCCGAATGGCTCTTTAATCCGTGCCGGCGCACGGACCGGCGCCACCGCCGGGGCAGGAGCGCGTGGCGGGCCAGCACGGCGGCCGCGGATGAGTACCCGCACTCATGTCCGAACGCGCCCCGGGTGGGACACTCCGCGCATGTCCAAGCCCATCAGACGATCCGTCGCGGCAGCCGCGCTCCTCCTGATCGCCGGCACCGCCTGCGGAACCGAGCGGAGCGGGGAGGCGCGGTCGGCCGGTCCCCAGCCCTCCGTCACCCCGCAGACCTCCTTCGCGCCCCGGCCCACCTGCGCGCAGCCACCCGGGGGCGCGCCCTCGGAGGTGCCGTCCGCCCCTGCCGGGAGCGCCGGTGCGAGCGCCGTCCCCGACGCCGACGGCACCCGGCGCGCCGAGAACGGTGACGGTGCGCCCCACTACGAGGAGAACCACGCCTACCGCACCCGGGCCCCGTTGGCCGAGGACCGGCGTGCGCGGGGCGAGGCATCGGCCCTGCTGATCCGGGAGGAGCTGGAGAGCGTCCGTGAGGAGGGCGACTTCAGTGACGCCCGGATCGCGGCAGCGCTGGAGCGCCTGGGGTGCGGCAAGGAGCACGGCGTCTACATCTGGTCCGGGTTCTACAGCGTCCACACGGGGGTCACGTGTGTCTCCGGGCATGTGACGAAGGACGAGCTGACCAGCGAGGTGCACGGCGCCTACGCCGAGCCGCAGCCCGGAACCGGGCCCTGCGTGGAGAACCGGGGAGGCCACTGAGCCCGTGGACGGCGCCGGGCCGGCGGACCCGGCGCCGGACGGCGTCCGACGCCGGGCGCCGCCGCACCGGGACCGGCGTGCGGGAGCCCGTCAGAGCTGGAACTCGGCGGGGGACAGCCCCAACGCCGTGCAGGCCTCCCGGAGAATCATGTGTTCGGCGTGGGAGAAGTCGCCGTCGGCCCCGGCGACGATGATCCCCGTCTGGATCACGGCGCGTGCCTCGGCCGGCTTCTTGGCCGCCTTGGCGATCTCCTGCATCGCGTCGGCCTTGCCCTGCGGGAAGTTGCGTGCCATCTGGTCCACGTGCTTGTTGAAGCGCTGGCGCAGCTGCTCCGGCGGGAAGTTCTGCAGGACGTCGTTGCTCAGGATCATCGACTCCACGTGCTGCCGCTCGGCCGGGTCCACATGCCCGTCCGCCGCCGCGACCAGCGCGCACACCGCCATGCTCGCGTCCCGGTACGCACCGCTCTTCAACTCGGTCTTGAGCGAGGTCAGTTGCGATTTCAGCGTGCTGACCAGCTGGGCACGTGAACCACCGCTGCCGGACCGCGTCCCGCCGCTCTGTCCCGCGGACGGGCGTCCTCCCTGCGACTGCTGCAGATTCTTGGCCTGGTCCTTGAGCCGGTCCCACACTGCCATGTGACGTCACCTCGGTCTGATTCTGACTTGTCGGTCGTGAGCCGTGCGCTCGCTGGACCAACGGCCCGTCCCGGGTAAAGGTTCCGCAAAGTGGGCCGTCCGTCACGTCGGGTCCACCGCCCCAGGTCCGACGCGACCACGGGGCCGGCCGGCCCGACTCATGGCCCGTCGTGCTGGCATCCTCCTGCTCCGCCACCGCGTCGTCCTGATCGCCCACTTCCGCCACCGCTGCGCGGACCGGCCGACCTCACACCGAGATGATCTCCAGCTACGAAAATCTTGCCAGAGCCACGGTCACGTGTGCGGCGACACGAGGAGCCTCCACCCCGACAAGAGGACTTCCGCCGGACGAAGCTCCTTGGCCAGCCGTCTGTCGCCCGCCACCAGGACTGGAGGCGGGCGACGCTGTTGTCGACGGGCGCCGTGGAGGCGTCCGGCGCGGGGGTCAGCTGTAGGGGACGGCGTCGGCGGGGTCGGCGTGCCAGTTGGTGGCGAGGGGGCGGTCGACCTGGACGAGGTGGGGGAGGTTGAGGGTGACGAAGTTGTCCTCGTCGCCTGTGACGGAGAGGTGGAGCTTCTCGAACAGCCTGCCGTTCTCGTCGTTGGTGGACTTGGGGTTGATGCCGGCGTAGGCGGCGGCGGAGCCGGAGAGGACGACGTCGTCGCTGACGCTGTGCTCGACGGGCCGCAGCTCGGTGTTGGCGGCGGAGCCGAAGGACGCGGAGGGGAAGACGCCCCTCAGGTAGCAGGTGATGCCGGACTTGGCCTTGGCGGTGACGAGGAGGTAGCCACCTGCCTGTGTCTTCGAGGTGATCTTGAAGGTCAGGTCGTTGGTGGCACAGGCCCGCGCGGCGGTGCTTCCGCTGTCGGCGGTGGCTGCCGGGGTTGCGGTGGCAGCCAGGGCAGCCGCGGCGGCGACGGCCAGGGCGAGGCGGGTGGAGCGGGCGGCAAGTCGCGAACGCATCGAAGATCTCCATGGTGCGGAAGTGGCTCGTCCAGCGGACTGCTTGGACGGCCACAGCTTGTTCCGTAATCTGTTCCGCCCGCCACAAAAAGCGATCATGTTGGGACGCTGGAATGCTGGAACGGGCGCTGACCAGCAGAAACGCTGGCGGTCTGGAACGGGTGGCCGGGACGGGCAGGGTGGATTATCACCTGGTCTCGCTGAGCCTCTTTCCACGTTATCGTCGACGGCACCCTGATCCCCACCGACCGGATCCGCGCGGACGAGCCGTACTACTCGCAAAAGCACCGCAAGCACGGCATGAATGTGCAGGTCATCGCCGCCCCGGACGGCACCCCGCCCTGGTTCTCCCGCGCGACGCCCGGCCGCACCCACGAACCTGACCTCCGCCCGCGCCCACGGCATCGTCCAAGCGTGGCTCACACGGCAGATCCTCGTCCTGGCCGACCGCGCCCACCAGGGCGCCGGCGCCACTTTCCGCACCCCCTACCACCAACACCGCGAACAGCCCGAGCACTGCCAGCAGTTCAACCGGGACCACGCCCGGCTGAGAGCTCCGGGAGAACGCGCCTGCGCCCAGCTCAAAGCCTGGCGACTGCTCCGGCGAGCGAGATGCTCCACCCGCCGTATCGGCACCATCGTCCAGGCCGTCCACACCCTACTGACCAGCGACTACAGTGGATGAAAGAGGCTCAGTGGCACCGTCTTTCGACACCGGCTTCTGGGAACGCAGCGCCGGTTCTCTGCAAGCTGCAGATGTGAATAGGGGACCCGGCTTGCCCTGGGCCAGATCTGGCCCAGGGGCTGATCCGGTCCCGCGCAGTGTTCAGGGGCGTCCGCTCCACGCCCCTGAACTGACCACGCCACGTCGTGGTTCTCGACGGGTCCGTCGAGTACGGGTCCCACAGGGACAGGCCGAAGGCGTCGTGGGGGCGGCCCTCGGTGGCGGTGAAGAACAGCACGGGGCCGTGGAACATGCGGGGGGTGTACGTCCTCATCAGACGGGCCTGGCCTGCGAAGTTGTCCACCATCGCGTCGATCGTGGCCGGCTCCAGAGCCCCGAGGGGGCTCCCGCTCGCGAGGAACTGGTCGCGCACGGAAACGGCTTCGGCCGGGCCGTTCCCGTCCAGGGCTTCCTGGCCGACTCCCATGTTGGAGAGCAGCGCCCTGATGACGGTGTCCCGATCCGCGCCGTCCAGGTCGTCCAGCGGGGCGAGCGGGAAGGCGTCCAGGATCGTCAGCAGAGCCACCTTCTCGCCCGACTCGTGGAGCTGGACGGCCATCTCCTGGACGACGATGCCGCCGAAGGACCAGCCGAACAGGTGGTAGGGGCCGTGCGGCTGGACGGCCCGCAGCTCGGCCACAGACGGCGGCCATCGCCTCGATGCTGTCCGGGAAGGGCTCGGTGCCGTCCAGGTTCGGGGTCTGGAACCCGTAGACCGGCCGGTCGTCGCCGAGGTGGGGGAGCAGCCCGGCGTACGACCAGGCAAGGCCGCCGGCCGGGTGGACGCAGAACAGCGGTGGCAGGCTGCCGCCGGTGCGTAGCGGCAGCGATGTCAGTCGCCTGAACCATCAAGCCGGACAGGTCCTCTGAACGACATTGCCCTGGCCCCAGAGCGAGCGTCCAACGTCGGTCACGCGAAACGCGGCCGCGCGGGGACCATCACGCGCAGGAGCGGGGGTGGTTCTGGTCGCGCCAGGCCCGAGGCGAGATTCCGTATGCCTGTCTGAACACCTTGCTGAAGTGGGTCGCGTCCATGAAGCCCCAACTCCGTCCTATCGCTGCGATGGTCCGCAGTCGGCCGTTCGGGCCGGCCAGCTCTCACCTGCATGCGGCCAGGCGGCGGGTGCGGATCCAGTCTCCGAGGCTGATGCCCGACCGGGACAGCACAGCGTAGAGATGACGCACGGAGATGTCGTGTGCGGCGGCGATCCGTGCCGCCGACAGGTCGGGATCAGCCAGGTGCTTCCGGAGGTATTGAGTGATCCGCAGGCTGAGGGTCGCCTCCAACGGTGCTCTGGCCAGGCTGGCGTTTCCGTGCTGGGACGTCAGGACGGCACGGAGGAGTTCGACGCTGGGTTCCACGACGGCGTCGGCGTGCCCGCCCTGGTGCAATGCGTCGGTGATGGCCAGTTGGGAGAAGTACGGGAAGGCGAGGCGCGCGATGGGGCTGTCGGATCCCAGGGGGACCGCGGCGATGTCTCGTAGTAACCGGTCGGGGAGGGCGAGTGCCGCGCGGGGGAAACGGATGAAGCGGTAGTCGACTCCCTTGTCGAAGAGATGTGTGTAGGGAGCGATCGATTCGTAGACGGCGAATTCCCCTGCTTTCAGCAGGCACTCGCGATCGTTCTGCACCACCACGCTGCTGCCCGTCATCTGAACACCGAGGGTGACGGCCGGCTCCTCGTCCCTGCGGGCGAGCCGCTCCGTGCGACGGAGGGTGACCGCGGTCGCCCGTGCCGAACAGATCCTGATGGGCCCCGCGGTGCCGAGCCCGATGCGAACGGAGATGTCTTCAGCCGCAGGACGGTGGTCGATATCGACTGCCACCATGGATTCCCACACCGCGTTGCGGACCACTTCCTCCCGGTCCCGCGGCGGTATGAACGCGGTGTCCAGGACCGGGCTCATGAGGCAGACCTTCGTCTGCTTCGGTCACAGAGCCGGCCTGGCCGTACATCGACCCGTTCCCCCACAAGTCACCCCTCGACACGGACGTTCCCGACATCAGTGTGGCGGGATTCCCTCTCGCTGTGCAACGGCTTCGACGGGCATACGCAGGGCCCGCCCTCGCCTGATGCGGCGTCAACGTGAGGCGGTGCGCTACTGACGAATTTCCTTGCACGGATGACAAAGTCCGAAGCCCACGATGACCCTAAGGTCCATGGGCGAGGCCAGAGAAAGGGGAGTCACATGTGCACCATTTCGCGCAGGCTGCAGGTTCTGCCCGGACCCTCATGTCCCGGCCTCATTCCGCATCAGCCGTCACGGCGAACGGGGGGTCCCACCCCTCCTGCAGAATCGGCCATCGCCCGTTCACGGCCGTCCCGTCGTAGTGACTCGACGGGCGATGTTTCATCAGGTCAGCGTCTGGGACGCCCCGGGATGATGCCACTTCTGCGTCAACTGTGACCGGACATCGGGCCGAAGTCTCGTTGCGGAGGCGGCCGGTGCGGTCGGTTCCGTTCATCGCACGTCAACGGAGGGGAACAGTATGCGAGCTCTCACGAAGGCACTCGTCAGCGCCACCACCGCGGTCGGGATCGCCGCAGGCGGCCTGGCGACCTCGGGCACGGCCATGGCGGCTCCCGCGCCGGCCCAGCAGCAGACGGCGAGCGCCGAGGTCGGCACGCTCGCGGTGGTCAACCTGGGGCTGAACACCGCACAGGCGAAGGACTGGCAGTGCTGGCTGCGCGCGATGGGTTACGCGCCTGGCGTGATCGACGGGCAGCTTGGTACCAAGAGCTGGAAGGCGGCACAGACGTTCTGGACCCCCCTGGGGTTCTACGACGATTCCATCGATGGAATCGTCGGACCCAACACGGTCAAGGCGCTGCAGCAGTACCTGAACTCCCGCGGCCGCGGCTACGGCCTTGCCCTCACAGGGATCGCCGGAGAACGCACCAAGGACGCATTCGCGGATTATGTCACCCATCAGTTCTCGCATCTCTGCTGAGCCGACCGACGACCGCACACTCGCGCGGCCCCTTCCCCTCTTGCGGGGGGACGGGCCGAGTGAGTCTCTGAAGGCGCACAGAGCCACTCGGGCGTCCGGATGCCCGGCGGGGCCGTGCTCCGGTGCAGTGTGGGGGCCGTGACTTCGAACAGGAAGAGGCGGTTCGCCATCTGCTATGGCGTCTCGGCCTTCAGCACCGGGCACGCGTCGTAGAGGGACGTGTACAGCGACGCCACCTGGTACAGGTACGCCGTCAGCTTCTGCGGGGCCTACTCCTTCGCTGTCTCCGATAGGCCGCCAGTTGCGGGTTTCGCTGCATCTGGGGAGCGGTCGCATCATCCGGGCCGACGTTCAGGAGGCCGATGCGCTGGAGCCGTTGCGGATCGGCCTGGACGAATTCACCGGGCAGTGGTCACTCCGCGTAGGGCCGCCCACGGACGGCTGATGTGGGTGCGGAGTTCATCGACGGGGACCGACCCGATGCAGGCACGACTCCCGGGCGATCATGAGGCGTCGAGTCCATGATCACCGCAAGGGAGACCGTGCCTGCCCGCTCATCACCGCCCGTCCCTGCCGGCTATAGCGACAGGCCCTCCTCGGGCAGTCGGTGACCTGCTCGGCGAGCTGCATGATCAGGACGGCCAGGGAGACCAGCAGCACGATCATGGTCACGCCTCCGAGCCAGCGGCTTAGCGAGGGGTGCGCGCGGTGGAGGTGCGCGCACCCCTCGGCGGAGCGGGAGTCCGGGTCGAGCTGCCGCTCGGTCCCCTCGCCGGTGACATAGTGGCAGCGCTTGAGCCCGAAGGTGCTCGCATTCACCTCGATGGTGCCGCCCGGGACGGTGACGACGGCGGGGAGCTTGGACTCGGCCTGATGCCTGATGCCTGATGCCTGATGCCTGCTGTCAAGGCTTGGCCTCAGCCTTGCCGTCCCGGATCGGTCGTTTGAGCTTGCGCCGCAGCATGCGCCGGAGTGAAGCCGCTGGTTACACAGCCCTCAGGGGCCGGTCATGGCGGGGTAGTCCGTGTACCCCTGCGTGCCACCTGCGTAGTACGTGTCGCGGTTGCCGGCGGCGAGAGGATGACCGTGGGTGAACCGATCGACGAGGTCTGGGTTGGCGATGAAGGGGGCGCCGAAGGCAACCGCGTCGGCCAGTTGGCGTTCGAGTAGTTCGTTGCCGGTGGCCTGGGTGAAGCCGAGGTTGGCGATGACGGCTCCGCGGTAATGGGCGCGGTAACGGGTGAAGGCCGTGAAGGTGTCCTCTGCGGCTGTGTCGGATGCGGGGCCGACGAGGTGGAGGTATGCCAGGTTGCTGTCGTTGAGTCGCTTGAGGAGCTGGTCGTAGTCGGCCAGCGCCTCGGCATCCGCGGTGAAGGAAGGTCCGCCGTTCCAGTAGGGGGACAGTTTGATGCCGATGCGGTTGCTGTCCCACACGCTGCTGACGGCATCCACGACGTCGAGGAGGAATTGGGCCCGCTTCTCACTGCTGCCGCCGTAGGCGTCGGTGCGGTAGTTGAGTCGGGGGTTGAGGAATTGGGCCACGAGGTGGGACCCCTGCGCGTGGATCTCCAGGCCGTCGAAGCCGGCGCGCAGGGCGTTGGCGGCGGCCTGCCGGTAGGCGCTGATCGTGGTGGCGATCTCTGCGGCGGTCAAGGCGCGAGGAGTGAGGGTGCCCTTCGGGCCGTCGGGGGTGAAGGACGTCTCGTGGGGGTTGATCGCCGAAGGCCCTGCGGGGAGCCGGCCGCCGAGATGATCCGGGTGGGAGATAGCGCCGACATGGCCGAGCTGCGAGATGATCTGGCCGTCCGCGCCGTGCACGGCGGCGGTGACCTCGGCCCAGCGGGCGGTCTGCGCGTCGGTGTATATGCCGGGGACGTTGACGAAGCCGATCGCGTCCGGGCTGACCCAGGTGCCTTCGCTGATGATCAGGCCGGCACTGGCGCGCTGTGTGTAGTAGGTGGCGTGCAGGGTGGTGGGGGTCAGTTCCTCGTTGTCGGAACGGGAGCGCGTCATGGGGGCCATGACGACGCGGTTGGGCAGCTCGAGGCCGCCCAGTCGAACGGGCTGCAGGAGAGGCTGGATGCCAGGTGTCGCGGTCTGGTCGGACATGGGGATCTCTTTCGTGGAGCGAGTGCCGTCATGGACGTGAGGGGCACGGGCAGGTGGGTGGAATCAGTCCTGCTTGAGGGCGTGCAGGGCGGAGAGAGGGCCGTCGAGCTGGATGAGGCGCCCTCCCGCGTGCAGTGTTCCGAGGTCGACGGGCGCGAAGCCGAACTGGGCGGTCAGGCGTTTCACGGTGTTTTTGGCGTCGGCGTCGTCGTCGGCGAGGAAGAGCAC
Source organism: Streptomyces clavifer (assembly GCF_036345975.1). Lineage (NCBI taxonomy): Bacteria > Bacillati > Actinomycetota > Actinomycetes > Kitasatosporales > Streptomycetaceae > Streptomyces > Streptomyces clavifer. The sequence goes on from NZ_CP107793.1 coordinate 6,343,085, forward strand.
CTGTCGGCCGGCCTCGTGGCGGGGGTCGGGTGCGATGAACTGGGCGTAGAGGGCGTTGAAGGCCTTGACCACGCGCGCGCCGGGAAGCAACGAGGCCACGTATTCACTTCCGGTGAGATCGCCCAGATCCGCGATCTTCGGGTTCGGGGGAGGCGAGGCGAACTGGTTGGTGGTGTCGATGACGACGGTCCCGTTCAGGCGTGGGAGCTCGGCGACAGCGTCGGGGATCTGCGGCCAGTTGACCGCGAGCACGACGAGGTCTGCGGCAGCGGCCTCTGCGGGAGTTCCGGCTGCGGCGAGAGGGCCGAGGTCCTGCACCAGCGGGGCCAGGGACGCGGGCCCCCGGCTGTTGCTGAGTACGACCTCATGGCCGTGACGGATGGCGTGCCGGGCGATGGCTTGAGCGATTGTCCCGGCTCCGAGCATTCCGATCCTCATAGGGCTGCCCCGTGCTCAGGGCCGGTGGCCCGCGGTGAGGTGATCAGGACAGTGCCGCTCTTGCCCGGGCGGCGGGCGTGTTCGATTGCCGCCTTGAAATCGGCGAGGTCGTAGTCGGCCGCGACCTCGAACAGATCCGGGCTGCTCCGCGCCAGGTCCAGGGCGAAGGCTATGTCCTGTGCCCGCTCCTCAGGGGTGCGGTCCAGCCAGTGCAACACCGTCACCCCCCGCACCGTCAGTGCCCGCTGCACGAGTGCCAGCTCCTCCAGTGCTGTGGTGCCGGCCCCCAACTGTCCGTAGGAGATCAGGGTGCCGCCGTCGGCGAGCAGCTCGGCGAGGTCCTGGGTCATGGCACCGCCGACGCAGTCGAGAACGACCTCGGCGCCGTGGCCGCCGGTCAGGTGACGGACCTGCTCCTGCCAGTCGTCGTCGCAGGTGGCGATCACGGGCAGCGTGGGGTGCAGCAACCGCATCCGCTGGGCACCGGATGCGCTGCGCACGAGGTTGATCAGCTGGAGGTCGTGCCGGACAGCGGCCATGCTGATGAGCTGGCCGATGGAGGAGCCGGCGGCCGTCTGCAGGACGGGGCCCTTGCTCCCTCGCAGGGCATCGTCTACCGCGCGGTGCAGCATGAGCAGCGTCAGCGGATTGACCAGCATCAGGGCTGCGGTTTCATCGCTGACCTCGACCGGCACCGGCACGGCCAGACCGGCTGGCACCACGATGAAGTCGGCCCACGATCCCGGCGCCGGGAAGACTGCCACGCGCTGACCGGGACGCAGCGAGTGCACATCTGCCCCGACACTCTCGATGACGCCCATCCCCTCCGCTCCGGGCGTTCGGCGCTCCGCGTTCTGTTCCTGCACCTCCTGCGGGCCCTCCACGCCGACCAGGTCGCCCGGATGAACGGGCCGGACCAGCATGCGGACCAGAACCTGCCCGGTACCGGGACAGGGCCGATCCGGCTCCTCCCTCAACGTGAGTACCTGCGCGGGTTCCCCGGGTCGGGTGTGCACGACAGTGCGCATGACTCCTCCGCCACTTTTTAATGATGATCAACATTAATATAATGATGAGAGGTAACCTTGAAAAGGTCAAATGCAGTCGATGCGGGAGGGCAGTCATGCCGCGGATCACCAAGGAAGACAAGGCCAGGAACCGGCAGAACATCGTCGATGCAGCCGGGCGCATGTTTCGCGCGCAGGGCATTGACGCCGTCGGGATCACCGAACTGATGAAGGAGGCGGGCCTGACCCACGGCGGCTTCTACAACCACTTCGCGTCCAAGGGTGAACTGGCCGCCGAGGTGTGCAGCGCCTCGTTCGCAGCGTCTCTGGGGCACCTGGAGCAGGCTGTCGCCGAGCGGGACAATGTCGCAAGCTCACCGTTGGAGCGAGTGGTGGACGACTACCTCTCCGCCGCCCACCGCGACGCCCCGGACGGCGGCTGCCCATCCGCCTCCCTGGTCATTGATGCCGGGCGGCACGACGACTCCATCCAGCGCCCGTATGCAGTCGGCGTGGAGGGATATCTCGCCGGATTCGCCGGAGAGTTCGCCCGCGAGCATGACCACGAGACCACCCCGCAGCAGGCGCGAGACCGAGCAGTGCTTCTACTCAGCCAGCTCGTCGGCGCGATGGTGCTCGCCCGGGCGGTGCGCCGCACCCAACCCGAACTGTCAGACGAAATCCTGCAGACCTGCCGCACCCATGCCCTCGACTGACTAGATGTCCCAGTCCGCAGGGCCCCTGCGTCAGGAGTCTGACGAGGCCGGAGCAGGGCGGCCCGTTGTCTCCAGACGGATGCCCCTGCCGCTGGTCCAGGTGTCGGTGCCGGTGACCGGTCCGGCGCCGGCGGTCGCCAGGATCCGGCACAGCAGAGACGACATCAGCCAGAAGGGGTCGCAGGGCCGGGCAGTCTTGGCGGGCGTAGGCCGCCTCTTCGACGGGTGTCCAGTCCGGTCGCCGCAGCACAGACCCGTAGACGCCCTCGCGCTTCGTGGCGAACCGCTCCCACCTATCCGGGCTGAACCAGCGCAGGAGGATCGCCACCGCCAGCTGTAGATCGCCGGCCACCGCCGGACGGACACCGGCGTGCGATCGAGGCGTACCGCTTGGGCGCGCCGCCGTCCCGTGCGGACGTGTGCATCGCGGAGGCAGCGGAGCGGCAGACCAGGGCGATCCGGGAGCTCTTGCGCTGGGCGCTCCCCGGGTTCGACGTCATCCGTGACAATGCGCCGCCCGATGGAGCAACCCCGCGTCCAGCGCGGCCGCCAGGCCGCGGCGACCGAGGCCGCCGCGCTGCACCGCGCCCGTGCCGAATGTGCTGGCGCGTCCTCCCTGCACCCCGAACCCGGCACACGGATTGCGGACGACCAGCGGGAGACAGTTGCCTGCCAGTCAGGCGAGTCCGCGGTACAAGGAGGTAGAGAGGAGCGGGGTTATCCGTCCCCGTTCCCCTCATCGAGCTTGCGGATCGCTGCGCAGGTTTCGACACCGGCGTCGTGCAGCACATGGCGCATGCGGGCCATGTCGATGTGAGCGGCGTCCAGGGGGTACATGATCAGTCGCGAGATCGCAGTGGCGTGCTTGGCCGTCGTGTTCTTGCCCGGTATGAAGATCGACAGTTCGTCGCGGGCCTCGAATCTCTGCACCTCAACGTCGCATGGCAGATTGGTCAGCACTTCGTCATCTGCCGTGATGGGCACCTTCACCAACCAGTGTGGCCCCTCATGGGTGATGACCTGGCTGTGCTGCTGTGAGGTTTCAGCGGCCAAGGTTCGCCACGGAGGCCCCGACACCACGCCTCCACGCGACTCAACGACCCGAACAAGGTCCTGCACGGCTGCGGTAGAGGCTGCATCGACTGCCTCCCAGTCATACCCTCTGGCCCGTATGGGAGGACCGGGCACGACCTTCGACACCACGGTGCCCTCCGCCACGTGCTGCAGGCGTACCTCCGGGGCCGAGGTGAAGAACGCACGCGCGTTGCTGATCGCCTCATCCTGGGTCCGCCGCTCGCGCTGAAGCTCTGCTGTGTGCTGCTGCAGCAGGGCTGGGGCTGCGTCCGGCTCGTCCAGGGCACTACGGACGCGCTTCACGCTCATGCCCGTACCACGCAGAACAGCGATCAGCATTGCCTGCTCGACTTGTTCAAAAGTGTACGAGCGATAGCCGGTTCGCTCATCGACGCCGGCTGGGACGAGCAGACCCTCCGAGTGGTAGTACCGCAGCGTTTGGGGCGGCAGGTCGCACATCTCGCTGAAATCGCTGATCGACAACATGTCGTCATGTTCGGCCTTGCAGCCACTGCAAGGTCAAGCGCCGAGACCCATGAAGGCATCACACAGCTCGTACCTGCAAACCTCAGCGGGAGGAGTCGGTGGTGACGCCGGAGTCGAGCAGGACGTAGAAGTTGCCGATGCCCTCACCCAGCGGATGCCTGAGACCGCGTACGCCGGCAGACGCGCGGACCGGGAGGCCGGAGAACTTCCGCAGAGGACGTCGGCGTGCTCCGTGACCACCATGAGATCACCGCGCTCGCCCGTTGCCGGCTGCACGACCTGGACCAAGCCCAGCCCGTGTAGCCGAAGGACGTCGCCCGCCGAGTCCGCTCAGCAAATGGCAGTGGCTGTGGAGCTGGAGTAACGACCTCGGGGAAAATTGAGGTTCGGGCGTGCTGGTCTGGTGGGTCGGTTGGCGGGTGATCAGCAGGCGCTGTCCCGGGCGTGGACCAGTTCGGTGCTCGCCCGGCGGCGGGTTACCCGCTGCGCGGATCGGTCGGAAACCAGTCCGCCGATCGCGAGGTGGGTGTCGGCGTAGTCGTCGCGGCGTCCGGTGAACGCCGCAAGGGAGCCCATTGGCGGAGCTCGGCGTTGGTGTGCTCGACGCAGATCCTGGCCGAGGACTGTCGGCGCCGCATCTCACGCCAGGCGTATTCGTCGCCGTCGCACGCCTCGTCCTTGGGTCTCCGCCGACACAGGTGCTGGCCCCCTGAGAGAAGGAAACTCAAGCCCCCGAGCGTGCGGGATCTCGACAAGGGATCTCCCGCCTGCTGCACCGACCAGCGGGCACGATGCCAAAGCGACGCAGGTGACCAAGGCGATCAGTGTTCTCTAGTCCGCTGGGCCTCCGCCTTGGCGCAGTTTTCGGGTGCACCAGCCGATGATCGTGGCGTTGACGGCTGCTCCGACGCCGATGGCGGTGACGAATACGAGGGTGTTGGTCTGCAGCATGAGGAAGAGGAAGCTGACGGGGGCGGTGGCGAGGAACGGTATGACCATGGCCATGGACGCGTCCGGGCGGTCCTGGATGCTCACCACCCATGCCCACACGAACAGGGCGGTAGAGACAGCGAGGTAGCCGAGCCCGATCGGGCCGAGGTTGTTGTACAGGCGGCGGAGGATTGATCTTGCGGGGTTGGCGCCGGGGGCAGGCATGGTGGTGAATCCTCGGTCGATGGTTGTGGCGGGTTCTGCTGGTGGCTTCTGAGTGGTCAGAGGTGGGTGCCGGGTGGGTTCGGGGTGGCGAGGCCGAGGTCGTAGGCGAGGATGGTCGCCTGCACGCGGTCGCGCAGGTTGAGCTTGCGGAGCAGCGCTGTGACGTGGGATTTCACTGTGCCCACGGCGATGCTGAGTTCCTCCGCGATCTCGGCGTTGGTGTGTCCGGCTGCGACGAGGGTGAGGACTCGTCGCTGACTGGCGGTGAGGCTGTCCAGTCCGGGAGTGCTGCGTGTGGGGGCGGCGTTGGGTGATCGGGGTGCGTAGTGACCGATGAGGTGGCGTGTCGCGGAGGGGGCGAGGACGCTTTCGCCGTTTGCGACCTCCCGGATGCCCTGGAGCAGTTTGTGGGGGTGTACGTCTTTGAGGAGGAAGCCTGAGGCGCCGGCGCGAAGGGCCTCGAAGACGTATGCGTCGAGGTCGAAGGTGGTCAGGACGAGGACGCGGGGCGGGTTCTCGTGGCCGGTGATGATGCGGGTGGCGGCTATGCCGTCCAGGTGAGGCATGCGCACGTCCATGAGGACGACATCGGGCGCCAGTTCCTGGGCGAGCTGTACCGCGGTGGCGCCGTCGGCGGCCTCGCCAACGACGGTCAGGTCATCTTCGGCGTCGATCACGGCGGCGAATCCCGCCCGTACGATGCCCTGGTCGTCGACGACCAGCACCTTCAGGCTCATCGTTGTCTCTCCTCGTCGTTCTGCACGTTGGTGAGGGGCAGCCGGAGACGGACGGTCTCTCCCGGACCCGTGGTGAGGCTGCCGCCGAGCGCCGTGATCCGCGCTGTCAGCCGCTCCCGCACGGCTGCGCCCGCGTGGGGAATTCCGGTGGCCGTGAGCGTCAAGGTAGCGGTGTCGGCGTCGAGTTCGAGCAGGCAGGGCCCCTGCCCGCCGACTGTGAGGATCGTTTCGGCGGCGTGGTAGGCGGTCAGGTCGACGGCGGTGGGCAGTTGTCGCGGTACGCGGTCGGTCAGCCGTATGTCGATGTCGCGGCCGGTGGCCCGCAGGTGGTGAGCGAGCAGGTCGAGCGCCTGGAGGGTGGGCTGCGGGCGTAGTTCGGGCCTGGTCCCGTCCTGCGGCTCGGTGTCGAGCAGGGCGCGCATCGCCGCCAGGGCCTCGCGCGCCCTGGCCGCCGTCGCGTCGAGCCGGCCGGCCTCGGCTTCGGTGATCATGTCGGCGGTGCGGGCGAAGACCGTGCCTTCGAGTCCGGCGGCGATGCGGTGCCGCTCGACCCAGGCGTCGCGGACGGCCTCCTCGGTCAAGGCGGCGAGGCGCTCCTCGTTGGCCCGGTTACCGGCTTGCCGGTGGCGGGCCCGGCGGACGCCGGCCAAGCCGGCCGTCGAAACTGTGAGGGCTACGCCGATCGTGACGCCCACGATGACCGCCCAGGCAGGGACTGTCGTACCTCGGTCCAGAACCGCTGCGGTGGCGGAGACCGAGTGCACCAGCACCGTCAGGAAGATGGTCGTGAGGTGGCCGCGACCCGGCACGAGCGAACCTGCCTCTTGTTCGCGGGTGGCCTGGGGCACAGCACAGCCGGCTCGGGACACGCGCCTTGTACGTGACATCGCCGGCCGGGCAGGCTGCATCACGAGCGCCGCGTAGGTGGCCAGGAGGCTCAGCGCGGGAGGGAGCAGGACCGGGCCGCGGTAGTGCCCCACTGCCATCGCCACCGGCCACAGCAGTGTCAGCCCGAGCAGCATCGCGTACGCCGCCCGTGGAGTCTTCCGCAGCCACAGCAGGGTCATCGCCTGGCCTGCGGCCAGCAGCGCGAAGAAGAGGCCCGCGGACACCTGTGTCCCGCTCGACAGGTCCTCAGGTCTGATGACGAGCGCGGGGAGCAGCGGCTGAACGATCAGTCCGAGGGCTGCCACTACCTGCGCCACCCGGTAGGCCCGCGGCGTTGCTGGTTCCACGGCCGTGGAGATCCTGCCGGGGAGGACTGCCCGCACCTCCCAACCGCCGTCCGCCGTCGGGCCGCTGCGTACCGTGCCGCCCGCCTCCCGTGCCCGGGAGCGCAGAAAGCCCTGTCCACGGCCACCGCCGAGCCCCGCACCATGCGCTACCGCACCAACGGGCGGAGCAGTGCTGGTGACCATGATCTCGGTCCGGGTATCGCCGTACCGGCACAGCAGAGTGGTGTGCGCGCCGGGGGCGTACCGTGCGACGTTGGTCAGCGCCTCGCGCGCGATGCCGTACGCCGCTTCCGCGACGGCTCCGTCCGGCAGGGGATCGATCTCGCAGTCCACCCGCTGGCCCAGGCGCCGGAATCCGGCGACCAGGCCCGCTAGCTGATCCTCCGGTGGGGGCGATTCCGTACGTGAGGGCGCCGGGGCTCGTACCGCGCCGAGTGCGCGAGTGACTTCGCGGCCTGTCGAGGACGCGAACTCCATTGCCCCGGCAGCCAGTTCAGGACGACGATCCCGCAGGCCGAGGGCCGCGCCCACCGTGACGACCACGGCGGTCAGATGGTGGGCGCTGATGTCGTGCAGCTCCCTTTCCATCCGGCGCCGCTCGGCTGCGGGGAGCCGGTGGCGCTCGGTTTCGGCACGCTCCAGCCGCTGGTGCGCCGCTTGTCGTGCGCGGCGGTTTCGGCGCGCGAGCAGTCCGGTGCCGCACGTGGCCGCGTACAGCAGGGCGGTCAGGACCATATCGAGCCCGTCACGGTCGCTGAGGCCGTGCAGGCTGATGCCCTGCAATAACTGCCAGAGAGCGAGCGCCGTCACGCACAGCACGGCAGTGAAGGCATCACGCCCGATCGCCACGGTGAACACCGCCAGTGCGACGCCTGCCGTCCCGAGCACGGCCATCGCCCCGGAGGGCAGCGGCCCGGCGCCCAGCGCGCACACCGCGGCAACGACGATGAGCGCGGCGACCGGCCGGGTACTGCGCAGGACGAGCATCGCCACCACCACCCCGGCGACAAGGGCGGCCAGCAGCAGGGCGGATGGGGCCGGGACCATTCCGCGCACGAGCGGCACCCCGGGCCACACCAAGGCCTGGGCGCACAGCAGCAGGACCGGCACCAGCCGGTCGTCAGTTCGGTTCATGGTGGACAAAGGCTATCGCCGCAGGTGAACGGCCCGGATCGGGCTGAAGACGGACTCCCGTCTCCTACCGGGGGTGTGCCGTCTCTACCTCTGGTCCAACACTCTGATCATCCCGCAGCCCGAGGACGCCGCCGGCCGCCCGCGCCTAAGCTCGTCCGCGTCGAGATCAGTCACCGCCACAGAGCGGCACACCCTCCCCACTGCGGTGACGCTTCGACACCTGTGGTCCCCAGTAAGGGCGCCACCCATGTCCTTGTACACGCGGATGCCCAGGCGGCGCTGCTCACCTCAGCTCCGTCCGATCCTGCCCTTCCTCTTCGGAGTCCGAGATGACTGCTTCTTCGCGTACCTTCCCCCGGTCGCTGCTCCGCTGTCTGAAGAGTCCCGTCGCGGTGGGGTACCTGGCGGTGGTGGTCTGGGTCGGGACGGACGTCGCGCTGACCAGTTCCCTGGACGGCAACATGGCGGGCGTCTGGCTGTTCTTCCTCACGGCTCCGACCTCGTTCCTCTTCGTTGCTCTGCCCGGCTCCCTCCCCTGGGCGGGCGTGGTGATCGGGGCCCTCGTCCAGGCGGCAGCACTCGGCGCCGCCTACCACTGGGTCCGCGCGAGGCGCGCACGTCGCACGGCCAGCGCCTGACCTCCCACCGTTTCGCAACTCCGCGCCGACAGCGGCCATCGCACCGCACTTTGAAGAACGGAACAGCTGTGCTCAAAGACAAGAGATACGGAGGCGCGGCCATAGTGGCAGCGCTGCTCACGACCTCCCTGACGGCCGGTGCCGCATCGGGTACGACCTTCGGGCCCGGAGCGGGGACGCCGTCCGCGCACGCGGATGAGCCGGCCCCCTCCACGGGCATGGGGGGCGGGCGTGTCGTCACGCTCATCTCCGGCGACCGGGCGTACGTCGATCGCGGCGGCAAGGTGGTGCGTGTGCAGCCGGGCAAGGGGCGCGAGCACATCACGATGTCCATCCAGCGCCGCGGTGCCGACACTCACGTGGTGCCCTCCGATGCCCTTTCCCTGGTCGGACAGGGCGTCCTGGACCGCCGGCTGTTCAACGTCACCGGGCTGCTGAAGGCCCGCTATGACGACGCGCACCGCGCGACGATGCCGCTCATCCTCTCCTACACCAGGAAGGACCGCTCGGTCGCGAAGACGGCGATGGACGCCGCGGATGTGCGTGTGCGCCGCAGCCTGCCTACGGTTCAAGGTGAGGCGCTGAGCGCGCCCAAGAGCGAAGCGGCCCAGGTCTGGGACGCGCTCACCACGGCAGGACCACAGGGTGAGGGGGCCCGGACGGCGGCGCCGGGCATCGCCCGGGTGTGGCTGGACGGCCGGCGCAAGGTGGCCCTGGACCGGAGCGTCGCGCAGATCGGCGCCCCGGTTGCCTGGAAGGCCGGCTTCGACGGCAAGGGGGTGAAGGTTGCCGTACTGGACACCGGGGTGGACGAGACGCACCCCGACCTCAAGGGTGTGGAGATCGCCCAGAAGGACTTCTCGGGCTCGAAGAACACCGTCGACCACGATGGTCACGGCACCCACGTGGCGTCGACCGTCGCAGGCTCGGGGGTGAAGTCCGGCAAGCACAAGGGCGTCGCGCCGGGTGCGAAGATCATCGACGTCAAGGTCCTGAACGATGAGGGCACGGGGGAGGACTCCGGCATCATCGCGGGGATGCAGTGGGCCGCAGACAGCGGCGCCCGGGTGGCCAACCTCTCCCTCGGCGGTGAGGACACAGCGGAGAACGATCCGCTGGAAGCAGCCGTGGACCGCATATCGGCGAGCAGCGGCATGCTCTTCGTGATCGCGGCGGGCAACGAGGGCCCGGGTGCCTCGACGATCGGCTCCCCGGGCAGCGCGGCCTCCGCACTCACCGTCGGGGCGGTCGACCGCAAGGACCGGATCGCGGAGTTCTCCAGCACCGGGCCGACGGCCGACGGTTCACTGAAGCCGGACATCACCGCACCGGGCGTCGGCATCATCGCCGCGAAAGCGGCCAAGAGCACCGGTGCCACGCCGGCTGCACCCGGATACGTGGCCATGTCGGGCACCTCGATGGCCACACCGCACGTGGCCGGCGCGGCCGCTGTCCTCGCCCAGCAGCACCCCGACTGGACCGGAGAGCGCATCAAGCAGGCGCTGACGGCCTCGGCGAAGCCCGGCAGCGATCTGTCGCCCCTGCAGCAAGGCACCGGACGCACCGACCTGACACGGGCGACCAGCGCGAGCGTGGTCAGCGAGCAGACGTCGGTGAACTTCGGCACCCAGCTGTGGCCGCACGGTGACGACAAGCCGGTGACCCGGCAGATCACTTACCGCAACGACGGCGCCGAGTCGGTCACCCTCAGTCTGTCCACGGAGACGACGGGTCCCCAGGGGAAGAGTGCACCGGCCGGGTTCTTCACCGCTGGCACCGACCGTGTCACCGTCCCCGCCGGCGGCACCGCCGACGTCGCTCTCACCGCCGACACCCGGCTCGGCAGCCAGGACGGCATGTTCACCGGAGTGCTCATCGCCCGGTCCACCGATGGCGGCCACAGCGTGCGTACCTCTTTCGCCGTACAGCGCGAGGCGGAGGCGTACGACCTCACCCTCAAGTACATCGGCACCGATGGCCGGTCCTCGGAGTCGGGCACCTTCATCCTCGACCGGAACACCGACTTCGCCCTGGACGCCTACGACACCAAGGGCCAGGGCATCCTCCGCACCCGGGTACCCAAGGGCACCTACCTGCTGGAGACACCGGTCCAGACCCGCAAGGGCACCCAGGCCGACCCGGACATCGCGCTGATGGTGCAGCCCAAGCTCACCGTCGCCAAGGCCACCACCGTCACCTTCGACGCCCGCAAGGCCAAGCCGGTCGACATCACCGTGCCCACAGGTGCCAAGAGCGTCGACACCTTCCTGAAGTACTACCTGGAGACCGGCGACATCGCCTATGGAACGGTCTGGCAGCAGCCGTCCTTCAAGGGCTTCCGCACCGCCCAGGTAGGCGCAGCGCTGTCCGCCAAGGAGTTCAGCTCGAACGTCGGCGGTACCTGGCAGAAGGGCAGCACCACCTACAACCTGCTCTACGACCGCACCGGCTCCCTGCACACGGGGCTGACCCACAAGGTCGCCACCAGCGAGCTGGCCCTGGTCAACAACCGGATCGGCGCCTCCGCGAAGAACCGCACCGGCGCGGTCAGCCCCACCTGGGAAAACGCCACGGGTGTCGGGCACGAGACCGTCAGCCGGCCCTTCGCCCTGCCCGCCACAGCGAAGACCTACGTCAACACCCGCAAGGGCGTCACCTGGGGCTTCTCCGCCGGGCAGCACCAGCCCGGCAGCGGAGACGACAGCCTTGAGGTCATCTTCAACGAGCCGACCCCGAAGGCCTACCAGCGGGGGAAGACCTACACACAGACGTTCAACGTCGGAGTGTTCAGCCCCAAGATCAACACGTACAACACCGCCCGCCGCTCGGGCAACGACCTCAGCTTCTGCATCGCGGAGTACACCGACGGCGCCGGCAACATCGGCCTGTCGACCGTCACGAAGCAGCAGACCCGCGTCACCGCCGACGGCAAGAAACTCCTCAACTCCGAAGAGGGCCTCTGCCAGGACGTCTACGGCCTGCCGTCGAAGAGTGCCGCCTACCGGATCAGCACGGACGCGACCCGCTCCACCAAGGTCGCCGGCGTCACCACCCGCCTCACCGCCGCCTGGACCTTCCGCTCCAAGAAGACCCCGGCCGACAACTACACGGTGCTCCCGCTCTCCTCGGTCCGCTTCGCCCCGAAGCTCGACCTGCACAGCCGGGCCGCGGCAGGGAAGAAGCTCACGGTCCCGCTCACCCTCCAGGGTCCGGCAGCCAAGAGCTTCAAGAGCCTGTCCGTACAGGTCTCCTACAACGGCGGCAAGACCTGGTCCAAGGCCCCCGTTCTCACGAACATGAGCAAGCGGACACTCCCCCTCAGCCACCCCAAGAAGGCCACCTCGGTCTCCCTCAAGGCCAAGCTCACCGACAGGCAGGGCAACACCTACCAGGTCACCATCGTGAAGGCCTACCTGCTCAAGTAGCCGGCCCGACGCCCACGGCCGACCACCGGCGAGCACTTTCGCGCCCGAAGCAGCCAGGGCTCCGCTCCTCCGGGAACACCACCCCGGAGGAGCGGAACCCTCTCGCCCACTGCGGGCACGACCACATACCGGCAAGAACGTGAAAGGCACAAGATGCAGAGCTCCTCACTCCGCCCAGGATTCCGAATGGCAGCTGGCGCAGCCATCGCGCTGACCGCGCTGATGGCGACGCCGGTGACAGCCTCGGCCTCCGCCCAGGGCAAGACGCTCGTCCAGATGGCCACCTACCGGTGCCTGGACTCCAACGGTTCGGGCCAGGTCTACACACTGCCGTGCAACGGCGGCCCCTACCAGAGATGGGCGACCACAGGTGATGGCGGACTGAGGAACGAGGCCACCGGACGCTGCCTGGACTCCAACGGCGCGGGCCAGGTCTACACGCTGCCCTGCAACAACGGCAGCTATCAGAAGTGGACAGCCGTCGCCCACACGCTCCGCAACGCGGCCACTCGAAACTGCCTGGATGCCCGCACTGCCGGCGGTGTCTACGCACCGTCATGTAACGGTGGCAACTATCAACAGTGGAGCCCCTTCGGCTGATCAGGCCCAGGCATCCGCTGAAGAGCGAGGTCAGGTGTCTCCAACACCAAGGCCTCATATAACGGCGCCCGTGGCGCTCTTGTATGAGGCCCTGGTGTTGGCTGCATGTCATCACGGCCTGGCGCAAACCGGGCTGTGCGGGATTACCCGCCGGTTGTGCCAGGCGTGCTGGAACGCTGTCGCGGCGAACACGTGGAACACCGAGATCTGGAAGCCGGCACTGGCCAAGGCCGGTGTGATTCCGCCCCTTGCCAAGGGAGCGAAGCCCTGGCAAGGGCAGGCGGCCCCCCGGGACGGCTTCCATGTCCTGCGGCACACACACGCTTCCGTTGTCCTGGAGGCGGGGGAGCCGGTAGTGACATCGGCCAGGTGGCTGGGGCACGCGTCACCCACCATCACCCTCCACCACTACGCGCACTTCATGCCGGAGGCGGGTCGCAGGGGGCGACAGGCGATCGATAGCCTGCTCGGCGATCAGGCGAACGACCCTGCAGGGCGAAACTCCCCAGATTCTCCCCAGGCCCGATCGTGAGCCGTGATCGGCCCGTCCGACACGTACAACCAGCAAGGTGAGGCGCGATGTTCACGACCCGGCCGACCCTCCAGGGCACCTTCGGCATGGTGTCCTCCACCCACTGGCTCGCCTCGCAGTCCGCGATGGCCGTCCTGGAGGACGGCGGCAACGCCTTCGACGCGGCCGTCGCCGCCGGCTTCGTCCTGCACGTCGTCGAACCCCACCTCAACGGCCCGGCCGGCGAGGTCCCCGTCATCCTGGCGCCGAAGGACGGCGAGGTGCGGGTGCTGTGCGGCCAGGGCCCCGCCCCCGCCGGGGCGACAGCCGCCCACTACCGCGGGCTCGGTCTCGACCTGGTGCCGGGCACCGGGCCGCTCGCCGCCGCCGTACCGGGTGCGTTCGACGCCTGGATGGTGCTCCTGCGCGACCACGGCACCAGGACCCTCCGCCAGGTGCTCCGCTACGCGATCGAATACGCCGAGGACGGCCACGCACCGGTCGAGCGCATCGGTGAGACCGTCGAGACGGTCCGTGAACTGTTCGAGACCGCCTGGCAGTCGTCCGCCGAGGTGTACCTGCCGGGCGGGAAGGCCCCGCAGCCGGGTGAGCTGTTCCGCAACCCCGCGCTCGCCGCGACCTGGCGACGCCTCACCGCCGAGGCGGAGCAGGCCGGCGGCGCCGGCCGCATCGCCCAGATCGAGGCCGCCCGCACCCTGTGGAGCGAGGGCTTCATCGCCGAGGCGCTGGTCCGGCAGGCGGCCGTACCCACCCTGGACACCAGCGGCACCCCGCACACCGGCACGCTCACCGCCGCCGACCTGGCCGGCTGGTCCGCCACCTACGAGGCCCCGGTCACGTACGACTGGAACGGCTGGACGCTGGCCAAGGCCGGCGGCTGGAGCCAGGGGCCCGCATTCCTTCAGCAGTTGGCGCTCCTCCCCGACGAACTGCCGCCGTACGGCGGTGCCGACTACATGCACCTGCTCATCGAGGGCTGCAAGCTCGCCATGGCCGACCGCGAGGCCTGGTACGGCGACGCCGACGACGTCCCCCTGGACACCCTGCTCTCCGAGCCGTACAACACCGCACGCCGCGCCCTCGTCACCGGCGAGGCGTCCCACGAGCTCCGCCCCGGCAGCCCCGATGGGCGCACACCCGTCCTCGGCGCCCACGCCCGCGCGGTCGCGTCCGGCCTGGACACGACCGGCATACCGGCGGCGGGCGCGGGTGAGCCGACCGTCTCCCCGGACGGTGCGACCCGCGGCGACACCTGCCACCTCGACATCGTCGACCGCTGGGGCAACATGGTCTCGGCCACTCCCAGCGGCGGCTGGCTCCAGTCGAACCCCGTCGTCCCCGAGCTGGGCTTCCCGCTCGGCACCCGGCTGCAGATGGCGTGGCTCGACGAGGGGCTGCCCAACACCCTCACCCCCGGCCGACGCCCCCGCACGACCCTGACACCCTCGCTCGCCCTGCGCGGCGGCGTCCCGGTCATGGCGTTCGGCACCCCCGGCGGCGACCAGCAGGACCAGTGGCAGCTCCACTTCTTCCTGGCCGTCGCCCTGCGCCCCCGGGTCCGCGGCGGGCTGGACCTGCAAGGTGCCATCGACGCCCCGAACTGGCACAACGACAGCTTCCCCGGCTCCTTCTTCCCGCGCGGCATGCGGCCCGGCAGCGTGACCGTGGAGGAGCGTACGGACCCCGGCGTAGTCGCGGAGCTGCGCCGCCGCGGCCATGACGTCACCGTCGGCGCACCCTGGTCCGAGGGGAGGCTGTGCGCCGTGGCCCGCGATCCGGAGACCGGAGTGCTGTCCGCCGCCGCCAATCCGCGCGGCATGCAGGGGTACGCGGTCGGCCGCTGACCGCCCACCTGCGGCCCTCCCGGCGAACCGTGCTTAGCTGGAGGCATGATCGATGACTTCCTCGCAGAGGACGGGAACCTGGCCGAGGTCGAGGCGGCGGTCCGTGCAGCGGCCGCCGCGGAGATCCTGCCGCGCTACCGGCAGCTCGCCACGCACGAGATCGTCGAGAAGAGCGGCCCGCACGACCTGGTCACCGCCGCGGACCGGCTGGCCGAGGAGCACCTCACCAGGTCGCTGACCCGGCTCCTGCCCGGTTCGGTCGTCGTGGGCGAGGAAGCCGTCCACGCGGACCCCGCCGTGTACGACGCGCTCGGCGGGGACGCACCCGTGTGGATCGTCGACCCCGTCGACGGCACCCGCCAGTTCGTCCACGGCGAACCCGGCTTCTGCACCCTGGTCGCCCTGGCCCGGCACGGAGAGGTGTACGCCTCGTGGACGTACGCCCCCGTGCTGGGCGAGATGGCCGTCGCCGTCCGGGGGAGGGGCGCCACGCTCAACGGCACACCGGTGCACAGCGGTTCGCCCGCGCCGGGGGCGGTGCTCAAGGTGGCGATGTCCCACCCCGACTACACCTCCGACGCCCAGAAGCGCGCGCTGCTGGGCCTGCGCACCGAGGGCATCGACGCCCGCGCGTGCGGATCGGCCGGCCTGGAGTACCTCGCCGTCGCCTGCGGGGCGCAGGACGCCGTCGCCTTCAACTGGGAGTTCGCCTGGGACCATGCGGCGGGTCTCCTCCTGGTCACGGAGGCGGGCGGCGCCCAGTCGACCCTCTCCGGTGTCCCCTACCGCATCACCGGCGGCAACGACCTGCCGTTCACAGCGGCCAGGGACAGGCCCACCGCGGAGCGGATCCTGTCCGCGCTGCGGGCGGACCGCTAGCGTTCACGTCCCGGCCGGGGCGGCCGTCCCGCCGCCCTCGCGCAGTACCTCCCGCACGTCCCGTACGACACCGGCCGCGACATCCACCGCGGCCGCGTCCAGGGCGCGCAGTGACCGCGAAACCCGGTCCGCGAAGTCCGCCGGCGTGTCCGGCAGAGCGGCCGCCGCGGCGACTGCGCCCTTCTCGTTCAGGCACCACGTGCGGTGATGGGCGTGGAGCGACTGGGCGAGGATCCCGAACGCCCTCGACAGGCACAGGGCGACATGGAGGGTGTCCCCCGCCGGGGCCGACTTACGGGCACCGGCCACAGAGAACTCCGCCTCCCACGCGGCATCGGCCAGCGCCTTGCGCAGAGGTTCGGGGTAGGTGCGCGCGGCCGTCCGAAGGCGTGCCAACTCGCCGTAGGGGTCGTGCAGTACCTGCCCCAGGGCGACCTCGCCGACGTAGCAGGGGGACCAGAAGCCCAGGGGATGGCCGGCTTGTACGCCCACGTCGAAGCGGCCCTCCCGGCAGTCGGCCCACACCGACTCCACCCGGTCCAGATCGCGCAGGATCCAGTCGACCGGGACACCGTCCACCGTCAGCCACGCACCACCGTTGACCCACGGCCCCCAGCCGCCCGGCCCCGCCACGTCCACCGGGGAACCCTGGACCTCGGCGCCGAGCGCGGCCAGCGCGGCCAGGTCCGGGGTGCCGCGGTAGTAGACCCCCAGGTCCCAGTCCGAATCGGGCCGGTGCGTGCCCCGGGCGCGGCTGCCTCCGAGGACGACGGCCCGGACGCCGGGCAGCGCGGTGAGCCGGGAGGCCATGGCGGCGAGGGGCGGGGGGAGCGCGGACGTGTGGTTCATCGCCCGGGAGGCTACCCGCGGAACCGCTGTCGGCGCACACGAATATCCTGGGTGTCCTGGCCATCGGCTGACGAAGGAGTCCGAAGGTGCCATCGATGCTTGACGCCGTAGTAGTGGGGGCGGGCCCCAACGGGCTGACGGCCGCGGCCGAACTGGCCCGCCGGGGCTTCGCCGTCGAGGTCTTCGAGGCCCGGGAGACCGTCGGAGGGGGTGCGCGGACCGAGGAGCTCACCCTTCCCGGCTTCCGCCACGACCCGTGTTCCGCGGTACACCCCCTGGGCATCGGCTCGCCCGCCTTCGACGCTATGCCGCTGGACCGGCACGGTCTGCAGTGGCTGCAGCCCGAGCTCGCGCTGGCCCACCCCTTCCCGGACGGGTCCGCCGCGGTGCTCACAGGGTCCGTGGGGGAGAGCGCGATGTCGCTCGGACCGCACGACGCCGGCGCGTACCGAAGGCTGGTCGAGCCCTACACCGGCCACTGGGACACACTCGCCCAGGACTTCCTGCGCACCCCGTGGGACGGACTGCCCCGAGACCCGTACCGCTGGGCGCGCTTCGGTCTCGACGCGCTGCCGCCCGCGACGCTCCTCGCCCGCCGTTTCCGGGGCGCCAAGGCACGCGGACTCATCGCCGGGCTCGCCGCCCACGCCATCGCGCCCACCAGCGGTATCGCCACGAGCGGTATCGCCCTGCTGTTCGCGCTCGCCGCGCACGCGAAGGGCTGGCCGGTGCCGCGCGGCGGCTCGCAGGCCATCTCCGACGCCCTCGCCTCCTACCTGCGCGAACAGGGCGGCACGATCCGGACGGGCGTGGAGGTCAGGCGTCTCGACGAACTGCCGCCCGCGCGCGCGTACGTCTTCGACACCTCGCCCACCGCGCTCGCCCGCATCGCCGGACTCGGCAGTGCCTACAGCCGCTACCGGTACGGCGCCTCCTGCTTCAAGATCGACTACGCGCTGTCGGGCCCCGTTCCCTGGACGGCGACGGAGGCCCGGCGAGCCGGCACGGTCCATGTCGGGCCCACGGCCGGGGAGATCGACGCCTCCCTGCGCGCCGCCGTCGAGGGCCGCGACCCGAGTGTCCCCTTCCTGATCACCGCGCAGCCGAGCCTCGTCGACCCGTCCCGGGCTCCCGAGGGCCGCCACGTCTTCTGGGTGTACGGACACGTCCCCGCGGGCTGGGAGGGCGATGCCACGGAGGTCATCGAGCGGCAGATCGAGCGGTTCGCACCCGGCTTCCGGGACCTCGTCCTGGCCCGTGCGATCGCCGGGCCGCCCCAACTCGCCGCACGCAACGCCAACTACGTCGGCGGCGACATCGCGACCGGGGCGTTCGCCGGGCTGCAGACGGTGCTCCGCCCCAAGCTCGCCCGCGTGCCGTACGCCACCGCCCACCCCGCGGTCTTCCTCTGCTCCTCCGCCACCCCGCCCGGCCCCGGTGTGCACGGTATGTCGGGCCACCATGCGGCGAAGGCGGTGTGGCGGCGGCTGCGGGCCGCGTGAGACCCCTGGGCGGGCCCGCGTCACGGTCGACGGACGTGGCGAGCCCTCGTCCTGCCGCACGAGGGTCTGCCGGACGGTCGGGGCGGGGCGCGTGGAGGACCTCCGTCCCGCGTCACCGGTCCCGTGGCCGTCACGGCCACGGGCCATGGCGCGAGGTCATGAGCGGCCGGACAGGCTCTCGTCCGCCGGCACGTCCTTGACGAACACGATGCCGTCGCCGTGCGGCAGATGGTCCGGGTCGAGCGGGGCGTAGCCGAACCAGGGGGACACGCGGGGCGCGAGCCGGGTGTCCCCCAGGGCGGTGGCCAGCTGCGGGGCGGCGATGACGCAGCGGCTGTCCGGGAGCGCGTACAGGAGTCCTTCGAGGGTGTCCGGCGGCGGGGCGTCCACCCCCTGGTGCGGGATCGTGCCGAGTGCCATGGCCAGGAAGGCGTACTCCTCGCCGAGCCGGGCGCTCACGAGGGCGCCCGCGCTCCACCACTCCAGCGGCGTCCCGCCCATCCGCACCGTGCTCCTCTCCCGCTGGAGATGGGAGTTGTGGGCGTGCACGAGCGCGGGGCCGCGCTCGGCGACGGCGAGGAGGTTGTGGGCCATCATCTGGTCCCGCAGGCCCACCAGCCGGGTCAGGCGGGCCGGTGAGTCGGCGGCCATCCAGTGGTGGTAGCGCAGCAGACCGGTCGCCGTGCGCCCGTACAGACGCGCGCGGTCCAGCGCTTCCCGCGAGGTCGCCTTACTCAGGTGCGGAGCCTGCGCGTCGAGCAGCGCCACCAGATCGTCGGCGACCAGCCGCAGTTGACCTGCCCCGGCCGACTGTCCCACGGACCGGGCGGGGTCCGTCATCGCGGCGGGATCGGTCCACCGGCCGTCGGAGCCGAGCAGGCGGTCGAGCGCCTCCCCGGTGCAGGGCAGCAGGTCCGTGTCGAGCTGGGCCGAGAGATACCCGTGGAGGGCGGTGAGCGCCTGCCGGGGGCTCTCCGCGCCGGTGATCTCCAGCGGGCCGTCGACACCGGCGAAGCGCAGCCGCTCGGACACGGGTCTGCCGTCGTTGTGGGCGCGCATCCAGCGCACGAGCTCGCGGTTGGCCGCGGAGGCACCCCAGCCGTGGCTGAAGCCGTGCTCCATGGCCTCGTCGAGGGTGCCCGTGCCCGAAGCGACGTAGTCGTCCACGACCAGGGCCTTCAGGCAGTCGCTCTCGATCGCGATGGTCCGGTAGTCCTCCTGGTCGACGAGCTGCCGGAAGAGCTCGTTGCGCAGGTCGAGCAGGGAGTCCTGGCCGTGGGTGGGCTCGCCCAGGGCGAGCACGTGCGGCCGGGCCGTGAACAGCCCCATGACGGCGGCTGCCTCGACGGCGTGGGCGATGTCCTTGATGCCAGTAGCCATGCCTTCAACGCTATCGTTGAACCCTCGGTGGAGACTTTTACGCGAGAGTAGCGGGAAGAGCAGCGGGAACATGGGACGAAACCCTCGAAGCAGTGACCGGCTGCGGCCGATCGACCTGGCGCGCGGACACGGCCTGTCCACGCAGGCGATCAGGAACTACGAGGAGGCCGGCATCCTTCCGGCCGCCGGGCGCACGCCCCACGGCTACCGGACCTACACCACGCTGCACGCGCGGGCGCTGCGCGCGTTCCTCGCCCTCGTGCCGGGCCACGGCCACCGGACGGCGACGGCGGTCATGCGGGCGGTGAACCGGGGTGCGGTCGACGAGGCGTTCCTTCTCATCGACGAGAGCCACGCCCAGCTCCTCGAGGACCGACGGACACTCCAGTCCGTGGAGGACGCCCTCCGCGGACTGGAACCAGGCGTGGCATCCGGCCCGGGGGCGGCGTCGGGCCCGGACACGGTGTCCGGGGCCGGGGCGGACTCCGGGGCCGGGCCGGGCGGTACGTTCATCGGGCCCCTGGCGGCGAAGCTGGGACTCAGGCCCGCGACCTTGCGCAAGTGGGAGCGCGCGGGGCTGTTGAGCCCCCGGCGCGACCCGCGGACCGGGTACCGGGTCTACGGCGACGCCGACGTCCGCGACGCCCGGCTGGCCCACCAACTGCGGCGCGGCGGCTACCCGCTGGAGCGGATCGCCCCGGTGATCGACCGGATGCGGGCGGCCGGCGGGCGGGAACCGCTGGAGGCCGCACTGCACGACTGGCGCCGCCGGCTGTCCGCCCGGGGGCGCGCGATGCTGTCAGGTGCTGCCGAACTGGAGGCGTACCTCCGCGATCGCGGATGAGACCGGTGCCCTACGACGCCTGCGCACGGGGGTTCGAGAGGGCGGCGCAGGTCACGGGCCCGGCCGGGCCCGGGGTTGCCGGCACCCGACCTCCGGCACCCGACCTACGGCACCCGACCTCCGGCTCCCGACCTCCGGGCCCGGGCCGGCATGGGCACCGCGCTTCAAGGGCCCCCGGGGGCCCCGGAGGCGCCGCCCCCGTACTCCGTGCGCGTGCGCCGTGAAGACCGGCGGGCCGTGGTCGTGGCCGGACGCCCGGTGTCGGATTCCCGCGCGAGGCTGATGTCGGATTTCCGCCAGCCCTCCCGTCCCGGGTGCCCGATCCTTGAACCATGCACACCGACACCGAGCGCTGCGTACGGGCCGTCCAGTCGAAGGACGCCCGCTTCGACGGCTGGTTCTTCACCGCGGTCCTGACCACTCGGATCTACTGCCGGCCCAGCTGCCCCGTCGTGCCGCCCAAGGTGCGCAACATGAGCTTCTATCCGAGCGCCGCCGCCTGTCAGCAGGCCGGATTCCGGGCCTGTAAGAGGTGCCGGCCGGACACCACTCCCGGATCCCCGGAGTGGAACGCCCGCGCCGACTCCGTCGCCCGTGCGATGCGCCTCATCCAGGACGGGGTCGTCGACCGGGAGGGCGTAACGGGTCTCGCCGCGCGGCTCGGCTACTCCGCCCGGCAGATCGAGCGCCAGCTCCTCGCCGAGCTGGGCGCCGGGCCGCTCGCCCTGGCACGGTCCCAGCGCGCCCAGACGGCGCGCGTCCTCATCGAGACGACCGCCCTGCCCATGGCCGAAGTGGCGTTCGCCGCCGGATTCGCCTCGATCCGCACGTTCAACGACACCGTCCGCGAAGTCTTCGCGCTCGCCCCGGGAGAGCTGCGCACCCGCGCGGCACGCGGAGGCGGCACGGCCGACGCCCCCGGAGTCATCACCCTCCGACTGCCGTACCGTGCCCCGCTCAACCCCGGCAACCTCTTCGGGCACCTGGCCGCGACCGCCGTCCCAGGCGTGGAGGAATGGCGGGACGGCGCCTACCGCCGCACGCTCACCCTCCCGCACGGACACGGCACAGTGGCGCTCTCCCCGCGGCCCGACCACATCGCCTGCCGGCTCTCCCTCACCGATCCGCGCGACCTGACCCGGGCCATCAGCCGCTGCCGCAGACTCCTCGACCTGGACGCCGACCCGGTCGCCGTCGACGAGCAGCTGCGCTCCGATCCGCTGCTCGCACCGCTGGTCGAACAGGGGCCCGGGCGCAGGGTGCCGCGCACGGTGGACGCGGCGGAGTTCGCCGTACGTGCCGTGCTCGGGCAGCAGGTCTCCACGGCCGCCGCCCGGACCCACGCCGCCCGGCTGGTCACCGCCCACGGGGTGCCCGTCGAGGACCCCGAGGGCGGTCTGACCCATCTCTTCCCCACCCCGGAGGCGCTGGCCGGGCTCGATCCGGAGGCCCTCGCACTGCCGCGCAGCCGCCGCACCACGCTCACCACCCTGGTCGCCGCGCTCGCCGACGGTTCCCTCCGCCTGGGCGAGGGCACCGACTGGGAACAGGCCCGGGCCGAGCTGACGGCCCTGCCGGGATTCGGTCCCTGGACGGTCGAGGTGATCGCCATGCGCGCGCTCGGCGACCCGGACGCCTTCCTCCCCACCGACCTGGGCATCCGCCGGGCGGCCGAGAGGCTCGGCCTCACCGCGACCCCGGCAGCCCTCACCGCACGCGCTGCGCACTGGCGGCCCTGGCGCGCGTACGCCGTGCAGTACCTCTGGACCGTCGACGACCACCCCATCAACCACCTGCCCGCCTGACACCCGAGGACGAACCATGACAGCCACACCTGTGGTGACCAGGCAGCACACGGTCATCGACAGCCCTTACGGAAACCTCACCCTGGTCGCCACCGACGGTGTCCTGGCCGGCCTCTACATGACCGGGCAGCGGCACCGTCCGGCGGAGGAGACCTTCGGCGCACCGGACCGCGGGCCCTTCGCCGAGACGGTCCGGCAGCTGGCCGCCTACTTCGCGGGCGAGCTGACGGAGTTCGACCTGCCGCTGCACCTGGCCGGCACGCCCTTCCAGCGCAGTGTCTGGGCGGAGCTGGAGCGCATCCCGTACGGCGAGACCCGCTCGTACGGCGAGCTGGCCGAGTGCCTCGGCAAGCCCGGCGCCTCCCGTGCGGTGGGCCTCGCCAACGGCCGGAACCCGGTCGGGATCATCGTCCCGTGCCACCGGGTCGTCGGAGCCTCGGGCAGTCTCACGGGGTACGGCGGCGGTCTGCACCGCAAGCAGCGGCTGCTCGACTTCGAACGGGGGACGGACAGCGCCGTACCGGCCCTGTTCTGAAGGGACCGGCCGGTGCGCCGTGCCAGTGGCTCAGGTCCGCGCCGGCGGAGCGGGCCCGCGCCCCCCGCCCCGCCGGTCGGGCCCGCCCCGGCCTGTCAGCCCGTGAAGATCTCGACGACCGACCAGATCGCGAGCCCGAGCATGCACAGGCCGCCGATGCGCTGCACGGTCTTCAGCGGGACCCGCTTCGCGATGAACCGTCCGGCCAGCAGCGCCAGCGCGGACACGGACATGAGAGCGGCCGCCGCCCCGACAGCCGTGGACCAGGTGCCGTTGCTCGCTGCGAGGTTCGCGGTGGTGATCTGGGTGAGGTCGCCCCACTCGCTGATGAAGACGGCCATGAAAGCGGTCGAGTAGACCGGCCAGAAACCGGTCACGGTCCTGATCTCGGCCCCGTCGTCCTCGTCGTCGCCGCCACCGCGCAGCAGCATGAACGCGCCGAAGGCGAAGAGGAGGGCCGAGACCAGCTTGACGATCCAGTCGGGCAGCAGACCGAGGAGGCCACCCGCCCCGACCGCGATGGCGACGTGCACCACGAAGGCGGACGACGTACCGAACCAGACGTACAGCGGGCGCATGCGCGTGCCCATGGCCAACGAGGCGAACATCGTCTTGTCGGGGAGCTCCGCGAGGAAGATCAGCCCGAAGGCGGTGAGGATCGCCAGTGGGTCGAGATGCATTCCGGGTGGCTTTCTGTGAGAGCCGGGCCCCGGGTCGTCCGCGAAGTGCCGATCGGGCTTTTCGGAGGACCACTCGGCCCGGCATGACGGCAGCGCCCGCAGGGCGCGGGCGTGTCATACCTGACCGAAGGTCTCGCCCACCCGTAAGGATCTACGGGCCCGGCCACCGGGAACCCGAGGGCTCCAGTGTGTCGACGACCGGTTTTCGGGGCTACTCCCCTTCGCAGCCGTCAACATTACCCCACCCCGGGCCCCGGACCTGCGGGAGACCGGCTCGGTACAGTCCTACGGTGATCATCCGAGCCACCACCGGGAGTGCCCCCGCATGAGTCGCCGCACCCGCAGGACCGCCGCCGGACCGGGGCCGTCCCGGCCGACCGTCAGCGTCTGCCGGGGCTGCTGCTGCGGCACCCCGAAGATCCCCGGCGTGGACCACGCCGGGCAGCTGTCCCAGCTGCGGCAGTCCCTCGACGGGATCGCCACCGTGCGCGCCGTGGAGTGCCTGGACGCGTGCGAGCACGGCAACGTCATGGTCGTGCAGCCCTCCGCCGAGGGCCGCGGCGCGGGAGGCCGCCCCGTCTGGCTCGGGCTGGTGAACGATCCGCAGGCCGTCGCCGACATAGCCACCTGGGCGCAGGACGGGGGACCGGGCCTCGCCGAGGTGCCCGAGATCCTGGACCTGTACGCGTTCAAGCCCTCGCGCCGGATCCGGGGCGGTCTGGAGGAGGGATAGCCCGGCGGGCCGGGGAGCTCCGGCCCGCCCGGTCAGGACAGGGCGGGCCCACACGTCGACCGGCCGACGGGCCGTCCGCGCAGACCGGTCCGAGCCCGACGGGCGCGCCTCCGGATGTGCCGGACAGCCGGATCCCGTCGCCGCACAGCACCGGGCCGATGCGCGGATCGGCCCGCCGATAATGTCCGCGCCCGAAGAGCGCGCCAGGTTCGGTCAGCCCTCCCCGGACGGCGCCAGCCGTGCCAGCAGCGCGGGCAGGGCCGTCCCGATGGGTTCGCGGATCGTCTCCTCGGCCAGTTCGTCGTACGGGGTCGGCTCGGCGTTCACCACGACGAGCCGGGCCCCGTGCTCCACCGCGATACCGGCCAGAGAGGCGGCGGGCTGCACCTGAAGAGTCGTGCCCACCGCGATGAAGACCTGACTCGCCTTGGTCACGGCCATCGCCTCGCCCAGCACCCGCGGGTCCAGACGCTCACCGAACATCACCGTCGCCGGTTTCAGGATCCCGTCGCAGACCGTGCACGGCGGATCGGCCTCGCCGGCATCGACACGGGCCAGGGCCCGGTCCATGCCCGACCGGGCATGGCAGCGGGTGCAGACGACCTCGCGTGCCGTGCCGTGGAGTTCGACGACCTTGCGGGCGGACAGCCCGGCCCGCTGGTGCAGCCCGTCGACGTTCTGGGTGATCACGCGCACCGGTGTCCCGGACCGTTCGAGCGCGGCCACCGCACGATGGGCCGCGTTCGGCTCGGCGTTCCAGGTGTCGGCGGTGCGGCGCATCAGCCAGGAGCGGCGCCGGATCTCCGGGTCGGCCATGTAGAAGTCGTACGTGACGAGCTTCTCGGCCTCCGGGTCCTTCCGCCAGAGGCCCTGCGGGCCGCGGTAGTCGGGGATGCCGGAGTCCGTGGAGACGCCGGCGCCGCTGAGGATCGCGACGAGAGTCATGGGCCGAGCGTACGCAGGGGGCCGCACCGGCGGCGGTCATTTTCTGCGGGCACCCCGCCCCGGCCCCCGCGGCGCGCGGAGTTCGGACGACGCCGGGCCCGGCGCACGAACGATCAAGGATGCCGGAGCGGCGAACCGCTCTGACGGAACGGCGGTTCACCGTCCTCCAGCTCGGCCGCGCCCGCCCCGGAGTCCAGCACCTCCAGTGCCGCCAGAACCCGCCGCCCGAGCCGGTCCGGCAGGTACCCGCCGAGGTCCGCGCGGTCCACCAGCCGCCAGGACAGGAGCTCCTCCTCCTGGAGCCGGACGGCCTCGAACTGCTCGCCCGACAGCACGCCGCCGTCGAACAGGTACGCGGCGATCGGCGGGCGCGCCGCTCCGCGTACCCAGTCGACCGCGAGCAGCCGTCCCGGCTCCAGATCGAGGCCGATCTCCTCCGCCGTCTCCCGGCGCGCGGCCTGCCGAGGGCTCTCGCCGGTGTCGGATTCGATCGTGCCGCCGGGGAGCGCCCAGCCCTCCCGGTAGTTCGGCTCTACGAGCAGCAGCCGGCCGTGTTCGTCGCGGAACAGCGATGCGGCCGCGGCCAGTACCCGGGGCAGCCCCGCGATGTAAGTGGCGTAATCGGTAGTGGTCACGTGGGGCAGCGTAGAGGCAGGGGCAGGGGGCCCGCCCGAGCCGTGGTCGACGGGTGGACAGCCATGGGCAGACCGGGGGCCGTCCGGATAGGGTCGGGGCGGCGCGACTGCCTGTTCGAAAGCAAAGGATGCAAGGTGACGGACGGAGCAGTGATGGAGACCGCCCGCGTGCTCGTCGCGGCGGACAAGTTCAAGGGCTCGCTCACGGCCGTGCAGGTCGCGGAGCGGGTGACGGCCGGGCTGCGGCGCGTCGTCCCCGGTGTGCGGGTCGAGACCCTGCCCGTCGCGGACGGTGGCGACGGCACGGTCGCGGCGGCGGTGGCCGCCGGATTCGAGCGCCGCGAGGCGCGGGTGACCGGGCCGCTGGGGACACCGGTCGCGGCGGCGTACGCGGTGCGCGACAGCACCGCCGTGGTGGAGATGGCCGAGGCCTCCGGCCTCCAGCACCTTCCCGCGGGGGAGTTCGCCCCGCTCACGGCGACCACCTACGGCTCCGGCGAACTGCTGCTGGCCGCGCTCGACGCGGGCGCCCGGACGATCGTGTTCGGTGTCGGCGGCAGTGCCACGACGGACGGCGGCGCGGGCATGCTCGCCGCACTGGGAGCCCGTTTCCTGGACGCGGACGGCACACCCGTCGGCCCCGGCGGCGGCGGGCTCGCCGACCTGGCCGAGGCCGACCTTTCGGGGCTCGACAGCCGGCTGGCCGCCATCGACCTGATCCTGGCCAGCGACGTGGACAACCCGCTGACGGGCCCCAAGGGCGCCCCCGAGGTGTACGGGCGGCAGAAGGGCGCCACCGAGGACGACATCGCGGTCCTCGACGCGGCGCTCACCCACTACGCCTCCGTCCTCGGCCCCGAGCACGCCGCGCTTCCCGGCGCGGGTGCCGCCGGAGGCATCGGCTACGGCGCGCTCGTCGCCCTGGGAGCACGCTTCCGGCCCGGCATCGAGGTCATGCTCGACGTCCTGGGCTTCGCCCCGGCGCTCGCCCGCGCCACCCTCGTCGTGACCGGCGAGGGCTCGCTCGACGAGCAGACGCTGCACGGCAAGGCCCCGGCGGGCGTCGCCGCGGCGGCCCGGGCCGCGGGGGTGGAGGTCGTCGCCGTCTGCGGGCGTCTCGCGCTGCGGCCCGAGGCGCTGGAGCGGGCCGGGATCCGACGGGCCTACGCCCTGACGGACCTGGAACCCGATCCTGCGGTCTGCATGGCCCAGGCGGGGCCGCTGCTGGAGCGTGCGGCCGAGTCGATCGCCCGCGACTTCCTGGTCTGAGACGACCCGCGTCACCGGCCCGGGGGCGGCTGCGCCCCCGGGCCGAAGCGCCTCGCGCGGAAGCGTCACTCCCGCCCCGTCGCTCCCGTCCGCCGCGCTCCCGTGCGCACCGGCCCCGGTTGTGCGCACGCACAAGGCCGCACCCTCACTGCGGGGACACCGACAGCCGGAACGCGTCCAGGGCCAGCACCATCTCGATCAGTTCGCGCGGTCGTGACAGCGACCGCGACGTCAACCGCTCCAGCCGCCGCAGCCGGTTGAGCACGGTGTTGCGGTGGCAGTACAGCCGGCCCGCCGCCCGCCCCGCCGACCCTCCGCACTCCAGCCACGCGTCCAGCGTCCGCACCAGCAGTGCCCGGTCCGCCGGGTCCAGGGCCAGCAGCGGACCGAAGACGTCCGCGACCAGCCGCGCCGAGAGTTCCGGCTGGCTCACCACCAGCGCGGCGGGCAGCCGCTCCTCCAGCCGTACGAACCCCTCCTCGCCCGGCACGCAGGTCAGCAGCGCCACCTCGGCCAGCCGACGAGACACCCCCAACCCCGCCAGGCCGTCCGCCACCGGGCCGATCCCGCCCGGGCCCGGACACCACCGCGCCATCAGCGCGGCGAGCCCGGCCGGATCGCGGTCACCCAGCGCCACGACGACGAGCTCGCCGTCCGCCCGCACCCGCCGGAAGAACCGCAGGCCGTCCGCGTCCCCGGCCGGTCCCGTCGCTCCGCCCCGCCGCAGCACCACCACCGCGTAGCGGCCCTGTTCCGGTACGCCGAGACCTGCCGCCGCGCGCGCCGCGAGGCCCGGCGTGGACCGGCCCTCCAGCAGAGCGTCGAGCAGCACGGCGCCCCGCTCGTCACTGCGCCGCTGCATGTGTCGCTCCGTTCTGCGGCCGGGCCCGTTCATGGCTGGTGACGATGCCATCCGCGGTGGCGGCGGCGGCAGCGGATCATCACCCCTCTGTGCGCGTGCACAACCGAGCCGTTCGAACACTGGTCAGCCGCAGCGAGTGCGCGACGGACCGTGGACGCACGGTGCGCCCCCCTGCTGGTCTGTGGCACCACGACGACCAGTCGGAAGGAGGAGGACGCATGGCAACGCTCGAGATCCGCGAACTGTCCGTGGGCTACGGCCCGGTACGGGCACTGCGCGACGTCTCCGTCGACGTGCCGCCCGGCGCGATCACCGCCGTACTCGGCGGCAACGGCGCCGGTAAGACCACGCTGCTGCGGGCCGTATCGCGGACCCTCGGCTTCCACCGCGGCACGGGCACGGGCACCATCCGCTTCGACGGACGGTCCCTGGACGGCCTGGGCCCCGCCCAGGTGGTGGCGGCGGGAGTGATCCAGGTACCGGAGGGGCGGCAGGTGTTCGCCCGGATGACGGTGGCCGACAACCTCCGGGCCGGCGCGCTCGGCGCCCGCGGCGGACGCAAGGAGACCGCCGCCGCGCTCGACCGCGTCCACGAGCTGTTCCCGGTACTCGCCGAGCGCGCGCACCAGCGGGCCGGACTGCTGTCGGGCGGTGAGCAGCAGATGCTGGCCATGGGACGGGCCCTGATGGCAGGTCCCCGCCTGCTGCTGCTCGACGAACCCTCGCTCGGCCTCGCACCGCTGATGGCGGCCAGGATCGCCGAGACGATCCAGGAGATCAACGCGACGGGGACCTCGGTCATGCTCGTCGAGCAGAACGCGGCCATCGCGCTGCGGCTCGCCTCGACCGCGTACGTCCTGGACGTCGGGGAGGTCGCCCTCGAAGGCCCCGCGGACGAACTGGCCGCCTCCGACGAGGTGCGCCGCCGCTACCTGGGCGTCGTCGACGAGACGGCCGCCGAGGACGCCACGCAGGCCGTCGCCGGGCCCTCGCGCTCGCTGAGCAGGTGGTCCGCATGACCACCGCTCCGGCCGCCACGGCGCCCGCCACCGCCCCCGCCGCACTCGCCGTGCGCGACGTGACCGTACGCTTCGCCGGGCTCACCGCCCTCGACGCGGTCTCGTTCACCGTCGAACCGGGCAGTGTGCACGCCGTCATCGGACCCAACGGCGCCGGGAAGTCCACCACGTTCAACGTGCTCTCCGGCGTCTACCGGGCCACCTCCGGCACCGTGCACCTCGGTTCCACCGACCTCACCCGGCTCGCTCCGCACAGGATCGCCGGCCTCGGCATCGCCCGGACGTTCCAGAACCTGGCGCTGCCGCCGCACGCCACCGTCGCCGACAGCCTCCTGCTCGGCCGGCACCGCCTCACCCGCTCCGGCTTCCTCGCCAGCGGACTGCGCCTCCCGTCGGCGGCCCGCGAGGCGCGGCTGCACCGGGACCGGGTCCGGGAGATCGCCGAGTTCATCGGCCTGGAGAAGGAGTTGGAGCTGCCCGCCGGGATCCTCCCGTACGGCAAGCAGAAGCTCGTGGAGCTCGGCCGCGCGCTCTGCATGGAGCCGCAGGTGCTGCTGCTCGACGAACCCATCGCCGGCATGACGGCCGACGAACGGCGCCGTGTCGCCGCCGTCGTGGCGGACGTGCGCGACAGCCTCGGCATCTCCATCGTGCTGGTCGAACACGACATGGGTGTGGTGATGCGGCTCGCGGACGCGGTGACCGTACTCGACTTCGGACGCAGGATCGCGGGCGGCACCCCCGCCGAGGTCCAGAACGATCCGGCCGTCGTCCAGGCCTACTTGGGGACACAGGAATGACCACCTTCATCGAACTCCTCCTCGGCGGGCTCTCCATCGGGTCGGTCTACGCACTGATCGCGCTCGGTTTCGTCGTCATCTTCAAGGCCACCGAGGTCGTCAACTTCGCCCACGCGTCCCTGCTGCTGGCGGGCGGCTACGTGACCGCCGTGCTCCATGACGACATCGGCTTCTGGCCGGCCCTCGGCGTCGGTATCGCGGGCGCGGCGGTCGTCGGCTCCGCCGTCGAGTTCCTCGTGATGCGCCGCTACCGGGGCAGCGACCACAGCGTCCTGGCGATCGTCACCATCGGCGTCGACATCGTCATCACGACGGAACTCGTCCGGCGGATGGGCACCGAGGTCCTCTCGCTCGGCGACCCGTGGGGCGACGACGTCGTCACCGTCGGCGGAGTCACCCTGGCCGAGACCCGCATCGCCGCGTTCGTCGCGGCGGCGCTCCTCATCACGGTGTTCCTGCTCGCGTTCCGCTACACCTCGTGGGGCGTGTCGATGCGGGCCGCCGCGGAGAACCCGCAGACCGCCGCCCTCATGGGCATCCGGCTCGGCCGGGTCTCACTCTCGGCCTGGGCGGTCGCCGGGGCACTCGCCGCCGTCGCCGCGCTCTTCCTCACGGTCTTCCCCACCCCGGGCCTCGAACGGGCCACGTCCTTCGCCGCGCTCAAGGCCTTCCCGGCCGCGATCCTCGGCGGCCTCGACTCGACGACGGGAGCACTGGTCGGAGGACTCGTCGTCGGAGTCACCGAGTCGCTCGCCACCGGCTACCAGAGCGATCTCTCCTTCCTCGGACGCGGTATCGGTGATCTCGCGCCCTACCTCGTGATGGTGGCCGTCCTGCTCATCCGGCCCGCGGGACTCTTCGGCACGAAGGAGCTCGCCCGTGTCTGAAGCCATGCCCGACACCGCGCAGGAACCGTCCGTGGGACCGGACGCCGGGGCGAAGCCCGCCCCGGCCGGCAGCGGGCGGACACTCACCGGACCGCTGCGGAGCATCCGCACGTACCTCTGGCTCGCCGGTTCCGTCCTGCTCCTCCTCTTCCCGTTCTACCTGGACCGCTTCTGGCTCCAGGCCGGACTCTTCGCGATGGCCGCCGCGATCGGCGCGATCGGGATCAACCTGCTCACCGGCAGCACCGGCCAGCTCTCCATGGGCCACGCCTTCTTCCTCGCCGTGGGCGCCTACGGCTACTGCATCCTGGCGGGGGAGAGCAGCACCGAGAACGGCCACGAGCTGAGCGGCCTCGGCCTCCCCACCTGGCTCGCGGCGATCCTCGCCGTACTGCTGGCGGGCGCGGCGGGCGGACTGTTCAGCCCCATCGCGGGACGGCTGCGCGGCGCGTACCTCGGCATCGCCACGCTCGCGCTGATCTTCATCGGACAGCACGTGCTGTTCAACGCGGGCTCGCTCACCGGCGGCTTCAACGGCCGTGCCGTGCCCCCGCTCTCACTCTTCGGGTTCACCTTCGACGACACCGAGGTGGTGGTCGCCGCAGTGCCCTTCCAGGCCTCGGAGAAGCTCTGGTACGTGGCACTGGCCGCCCTCGCCTTCAGTGCGCTCTTCGCCCGCGGGGTGCTGCGCGGCAGGCCCGGCCGGGCACTCAACGCCATCCGGGACCACCGGATCGCGGCCGGCGTGATGGGCGTACCGGTAGCGCGGTACCGGGCCGGGGTGTTCGTCCTGTCCTCCATGTACGCGGGCCTCGCGGGCGTCCTGCTCGCGCTGGTCTTCCAGCGGACCGTGCCCGAGTACTTCGGCATGGTCCTGTCCCTCGAATACCTCGCCATGATCGTCATCGGCGGGCTGGGCAGCGTCGCCGGAGCCGTGGTCGGCGCCGCGTTCGTCACGCTGCTCCCGCAGGTGCTCACCCACTACAGCGACTCCCTTCCCCTGGTGTCCGCCCCCGGTACGGGCGGTCTGACACCGGGCGAGGCGTCCCGCTATCTGTACGGCGCCGCGGTGGTCGCGGTGGTCCTGTTCCTGCCCGGCGGCCTTACGCGTCTGAAGAAACCAGGGGAGAAGAAATGAGAATGCGTGTGTACGGAGCGGTCCTTGCGGCCCTCACCCTCACCCTCGTCGGGTGCAGCGGCAAGGCCGACACCGGGGGCGGCGCCGAGACGGACAAGACCGGTGTGAAGACCGGTGAGGGGGTCACCGACTCCAAGATCACGCTCGGCGCCCTCACCGACATGACCGGTGTGTACGCCTCGCTGGGCAAGAGCGTCACCCAGGCCCAGCAGCTGTGGGTGAAGGAGACCAACGCCGCGGGCGGCATCTGCGACCGGCAGATCGAGCTGACGGTCCGCGACCACGGCTACGACCCGCAGAAGGCCATCGCGGCCTACACCGAGCTGGAGCCGGACGTGCTGGGCTTCGCCCAGTTCATCGGATCCCCGTTCGTCGCCGCCGTCGAGCAGCGCGTCGACGGACAGGACAAGGGCATCGTCCTGCCGCAGGCCTGGTCCGCGAACCTCCTCGGCTCCGAGTACGTCCGGGTCATCGGCGCCACGTACGACGTCGAGACGATCAACCTGATCGACTACCTCCTCGCCGAGAAGCGCATCACCGAGGGCGACAAGATCGGTCACGTCTACTTCGAGGGCGACTACGGCGAGAACGCCCTCGCCGGCTCCCAGCACGCGGCGAAGGAGGCGGGCCTCACCATCGTCGAGCAGAAGATCAAGCCGACCGACAACGACATGACCGCCCAGGTCTCCGCGCTCAAGCAGGCCGGTGTCAAGGCGATCGTCATCAGTGCCGGGCCGCGTCAGGCGGCCTCGCTGGTCGGTGTCGCCGCGGCCACCGGCTTCAACGTCCCCGTCGTGGGCAACAACTCCGCCTACGCCCCGCAGCTCCTGGCCACCCAGGCGGGCAAGGCCCTGCAGAAGGACTACTACATCGGCTCCTCCACGCTGCCCATCGGCGACGCGGCCGAGGGCCCGGCCAAGCTGGCCAAGGCGTACGCGGCCCAGTACCCCAAGGACGGCCTCGACAACGGCGTCATCGCCGGATACAACGCGGCGTCCGTCTTCGGTGAGGCGCTGAAGAAGGCCTGTGAGTCCAAGGACCTCACCCGCGAGGGTGTCGGGAAGGCCCTGCTCACCATCAAGGGCTTCGGCGCCGACTTCGGCATCTCGCACGACTTCACCGACCCCGCGGCCCCGTCCACCAGGGAGACCGTCATCATGAAGCCCGACGCCAAGACCCCCGGCGGGCTGAAGGTGGTCCGGCCGGCGGAGGTGGCCCCGGCCGCCGAGTCCTTCGCGTCGAAGTCCTGACCCCACCGCGCACCAGGACGGGCCCGGCCTCACGGCCGGGCCCGTCCGCGTGCGCGCTCAGCCGGTGTAGGCCTCCAGTTCGGACAGCTGGGCCGCCGGCCAGCCCGTGTTCCCGGTGAAGGTCAGCCGCAGGTAGCGGGCCGGTGTCCCCGTGAGGGTGACGGTGGCGGTGTTCCCGTTCGACGGGTCGAAGGTGTAACCCGCGGACGCCTTCAGCGCGTTGTACGTGGAGTTGTCGGTGCTGCCCGAGACGCCGATGGTCTGCGTACGGGTCGCCCAGGCCGGAGCGGGGGGCAGTTTCAGCACCAGCCGCTTGACGGCCTTCGCGGCGCCGAGATCCACGGTGACGGACTGCGGGAAGGCGTTGTTGCGGCTCTCCCAGTAGCTGTTGGCGTTGCCGTCCACCGCGTTGGCGGCACCGTACACGTCGACGTGACTGGTCTCGGTGACCGTGCGGCCCTGTGCGAGGTTGCCCGTCTCCGCCGGCGGATCGGTCGGGTCCGGGGGATCGGTCGGGTCGGGGGGATCGGTCGGGTCGGTGGGGCCGCCCGGCACTCCGCCGTTGGTCCACACCGGAGCGGGCCAGGTGCCGGTGCAGGCGGGCGGGTCGGCGTACCAGCCGGAGTTGCCCTCACCGCGCGTGATCCGGAAGCCGCCGCCCACACAGTTGTGGATCGGGTTGGACTGCGCGATGTTCGTGGCCACCACCCTACTGAACGAGGCCGTGCCCGGGGCCTGTACCTGCAGTGCGTAGGTGCCCGCGCCGTCGATCCTGATGTTGTCGAAACGCAGGCCGTTCGTGGCCCCCTCGATGAGGTGGATCGCCGCGTAGGAACTGTCCAGGATCTCGCTGTCGGTGATGTTGATCGTGGCGTTGCTGATCGGCTCGTTGAGTCCGCTGAACCAGATGGCGCCGACGCCGAACTGCCAGTTGTAGTCGTTGTTGCCGGTGCGGATCAGTGTGTTGCGGGCGGCGGTGTGCGTACCCGAGACGGCGGTCCCCCGGCCGGAGTTCACGCCCGGGTAGCGGTTCGCGATGTGCAGGCCGCCGCCGTTGGTGATCGTGTCCGACATGACGTTGTCGGAGATCGTGATGTCCTTGCCGCCGTAGGTGACGATGTTGTTGGCGAGGATCGGCAGGATCACGGTGTTGAACGTGAACGCGTTCTTCACGTTCGGGATGTTCTCGGCCCACATGGCCAGGCCGTCGTCCCCGGTGTTGCGGACGAACGTGTTGGTCACCGTGGAGTTCGTGACGCCGTAGTGGAAGTTCACTCCGTCCGCGGTCTGGTCCAGGATGCGGCTGTTCCTGATGGTGAAGTTGTCCATCGGGCCGTCCATCCAGGCACCGCACTTCGTGTGCTGCATCCAGACGTTGTCGACGACCGAGTCGGACATGGCTCCGCCTATGGCGTTGACCTGGTCGTCGTCCACCCGCTCCCGGATGTCGCCGATGATGGCGAAGTCCTTGAGGACGACGTCGCTGCTGCCGCCCTGCGCGGCGTACTTCCCGTAGACCCCGACCGCCTTGCTCCGGTCCGTGGCGTGGCGGCCCGTCAGCACGCTGTACCAGGGGCCGGCGCCCCGCAGTGTCACCTTGTCGACGACGATGTGGTCGGTGACCCGGAAGGTGCCCCGCGGGATGTACACCTCCTTGCCCTGGGTGCGGCCCGCGTCGACCGCCGCCTGGATCTTCGCGGTGGAGTCCGCGGCACCCGTCGGGTCGGCACCGAAGTCGCCCACCACGTCCAGGGCGCCGGTAGGCCTGCCGGTCGGCGCGCCGACCAGCTCGAAGTCCGCCAGGTCGATCGTGAAGGACGGGGAATCGGCGGTGGACGTCACCTGGAGCCGGACCTTCGTGCCCGCTGCCAGCGTCGACCCGAACATGGTCCGGGTCTCGTCGTAGAAGTGGTGGGGGTTGGTGTCGCCCGGGTTGTTGTTGAAGGGATAGCCGCCGTAGTACCAGCCGTACTTCGAGGTCACCGGCACGCTCTTGAGCGAGGAGCCGTTCACCCGCACGTCGATCGAGGCGTCCCGGCCCGTCCCGGCGGAGTTGTCCGGCAGCGAGTAGCGGAAGGTCATCGCGTTCGCGGGGGCGGTGAGGGTGAACTCCACGTACTCACCGGCCGCGTCGAGTGTGACGGCCTGCCGGCCCGACGCCTCCGAGGGGAGTGAGCCGTAGAGCCGGTCGGGGCCGATGGGGGTGCCGTTGGTGGCGGCGTACTCGGCCTCCTGCTCCGTGAACGGAACGGTGGCGCCGCGGCCGGGTATCCCGACGGGCGACGGTGCGGGCACGGCTGCGGCCCGGGCGGCCGGAGCCCCCGCCAGCACGACCGCCGCCGCGGTACCGGCGGCGACGAGGGCCAGGGAGAGGGAGGCGGACAGTGAGCGCCTGAACAGGCGCCGTCCTCGGGGTGGGGTCACGTGTGGTCGTCCTTGCGGCTCGTGGGGGCTCTGCGGACGCCCCACAGGCTAGGAGCACCTCCGCAAGGAAGTCCACGCTGCTGCGCAAGATTTCGTGTGTGGAGCTCAAATTAGTGACTCGAAGGCGTCAATTCCGGGCTTCCTGCTCCGGTGGCGGGGCGCAGGGAGGCGCGAGTGGTGGCGGCGGGTGGGATCGGCAATGCGGAACCGCCCCACCGGCATCGGGCCGGGCGATCCGTACGGCGGCCGAACGCGGGCTCAGCCGGCCGTGCGCAGCGCGTTGACCAGGAGGAGCGCGATGTCGTCGGTGCCGGGTGTGGCGCGCCGCGCGTAGCGGACGAGTGTGTCGGCGACCTCGTCCATGGTCTGCTCCAGGGCCAGCGCGAAGTGCTCGGCCAGCTCGGCGGTGGCGTCGTCGAAGTCCACGCCCGGTGCCTCCACGAGTCCGTCCGTGTAGAGGGCGAGCGCCGAGCCCGGGGGCAGCGGGATCTCGGCCGTCGGGTAGCGGGAAGACGGATCGACGCCGAGCAGCAGGCCGGGTGGCAGGGCGAGCACCTCGGTCTGCCCGTCGGGCTGCCGCACCAGCGGCGGAGGATGTCCGGCGGTGGCCAGGACGGCACGGTGCCCGGCAAGGTCGAGGTGGATGTACAGGCAGCTGGTGAACAGCCCCGGGTCGAGATCGGTGAGCAGCCGGTTGGTACGGGCGAGGACCTCGTCGGGCGGCGCGCCCGCCGACGCGTGCACGGCCGTGCGCACCTGCCCCATGAGCGCGGCGGCGTTCACGTTGTGTCCCTGTACGTCGCCGATGGTCACCGCCGCGGTGCTGTCGTCCAGGCGGATCAGGTCGTAGAAGTCCCCGCCGATGCCCACCCCGCGGGTGGCCGGGAGATAGCGGGCCGCGACGTCCAGGCCCTCGACCCGCGGGAGGGTGTGGGGGAGGAGGTGGGCCTGCAGGCTGTGTGCCAGCCGGTCCTTGATGTCGTAGAGGCGGGCCCGGTCGAGTGCCTGGGCGAGCAGCCCCGCGATCGAGGTGAGCAGGGCACGTTCCTCGGGCTCGAAGTCATGGTCCTGGTCGTAGGCCAGCACCAGCGCGCCGACCGGATGACCGGACACGATCAGCGGGAGGAACGCGCTGGCGGCGACGACCTGGCGCAGGCCCTCGGAGGGGTAGGCGCGCTCCAGCTCCGCGAAGTCGGAGTAGAAGCCGGGGACGCCCGTCATCAGGACGTGTGCGGCGGGGGTGTCCGAGTTCAGCGGGGCGCCGTCCAAGCGGTCCATGAGGGTGGGATGGGCTCCGCGCCGCCCCTGGATCCGCAGCCGGCCCTCCGCCGAGGTCATCACGACGAGGGACTGGATCCCGAAGGCCGGCATCAGCTGGTCGCCCGTCAGCTCGATGACGTCCTGGGTGCCGACGGCCTCGGTGAGCGTCGCGGCCAGGTGCATGAGGTGGTACAGGGCGGTCGCCCGGCTCGGTGCGGGCGTGGCCGGTGGCGGGCGCAGGACCGGCGGCGCGTCGGGGGCGGGCCCGTCGGCGGGGGTGATCCGGACGCTGATGCCGGAGGAGTTCGGGAAGAGGTGGAAGGACAGCCACCGGTCCGGGGGCCGGAGTGTGGTGAAGGACGTCTGCTGGCGGCCGATGACCGCGGCCCGGTAGTGGTCCTCGACGGCGGGGTCGTCCATCCACGGCAGCGACATCCAGGGAAGCGTTCCCAGGAGGTCCGCCGCGCCGACGCCCAGGAGGTCCGCGGCGGCGTCGTTGAGGAAGGTGATCGACCCGTCCAGGGCCAGGGCGCAGCTCCCTCCCGGCAGCCGCCCGATGAACTCCAGGGCCGCCGCGGCCTCGGCGGGCTCCGGGACGGGCGGCTCCGGCGGTGCGAGCACGCGGGGCCGGCTTCCCGGCAGGACGGGGAAGCCCATGCTCTCGGCCTGCTGGAGCAGCATGCCGATGCCGTGACAGGCACCGGCCACGGCCTTGCGCTCCTGGGGTGCCAGCTCCAGGGGGTGCGAGCCGGGCCACAGGAGCACGATCCCGCCCCGGTCGGTGCTGCCGGTGCGGATCGGGGCGGCGCACAGCGCGAACCGGTAGGGCATGACGAGCGCGGGCCGCGGATAGCGGCGAGCCAGCTCCTCCTGGCTGCCCAGCCAGATCAGGCAGTGGTGCCGCACGGCGTCGGCCACCGGGATGGGGGCGGACAGCGGGACCCGGTTCCACGGGGTCGCGAGCTGCCAGGGCACCCCGGACAGCACCGCCAGGTACAGGGTTGCCTCGTCCTCCGGGAGCAGGTACAGCATGCCCACGGACGCCCCCGCCTCCCGCACGAGGTGGGTCACCGCGCTGTCGAGGAGCTCCGTGCCGGAACCCGTTGCGGCGGAGGCGGCTTGGTCCTGCACCCTCTCGACCCTTCTCCGTGACGGGCGCCTGGCAGCTCCGTGGCGAGCGGTCGGGCATCCGGTGACGACGGCTCGTCCGGGCATCGGCGGGAACTCTCCCTATGGACGATACGCCCACCCCGCACCGGCGACATCGTGATCACCCCGCACGCGGAAGGGCCCGGATGCTGGGGTGCATCCGGGCCCTCGTGTCCGTACGTGTCGGTGCTGCTACGGGAGCTGCGCCGCCCGTGCCTCGCGCCGGTTGTCGCGGAAGGTGTTCACCCGCCGCGCCGTGGCGAAGAGCGGAATCACCGCGCCCAGCACGACCTGCAGTGCGCAGCCGGTCTGCAGGAGCAGCTGGCCACCGGGGGCGTCGAACGCCCACGCGGCGAGCAGCCCCATGGCGGCCACGATCCAGCTGAGCATCGCCACCGCGAGGACGCCCCGCGGCTTCGGGTACTCGACCCGGCTGACCATCAGCCACGCCACCCCGACGATCGCGAGGAGCGTCGGCACGAAGGGCAGCTCCAGGAGCACGATCGAGACGACCGTGAGCGCTCCGAAGGGGCTCGGCATGCCCTGGAACATGCCGTCCTTCAAGGTCACGCAGGAGAACCGCGCAAGTCTGAGCACCACCGCCAGCAGCACCACGATCGCCGCGAGCGCCGACACCCTCTGGTGGGCGTCGTCCGCGACCATCCCGTACACGAGCACGAAGTACGCCGGTGCCAGGCCGAAGCTGATCAGGTCCGACAGGTTGTCCAGCTCCGCGCCCATCGGCGAGGACCGCAGCTTGCGCGCCACGAGCCCGTCGAAGAGGTCGAAGACCGCCGCGAGGAGCATCAGGATCACCGCGGTGGCCGCGGAGTGCCGGGCCATGCCCGTCTCGTCGCTGCCCGTGAGGTGCGGGATGAGGATCCCGGTGGTGGTGAAGTACACCGCCATGAAACCGCACGTGGCGTTACCGAGGGTAAGGGTGTCCGCTATCGACAGCCTCATCGAGAGCGGCATGTCCTCCGTGCCGTCGGAGTCCTCGTCCTCGGAGCCCTCCGGCACCCAGCCGGCTTGTGTATCAGGATCAATCACGGTCAATTCGAGTCACCCCCGCGGTGGTGGCCTGACCGACCTCGACCGCGACATCGATACCTTCCGGAAGGTAGATGTCGACGCGCGAGCCGAAACGGATCAGACCGATGCGTTCGCCCTGCTCCACCTTCGTACCCTGCGGGATGTAGGGGACGATTCGACGGGCGACCGCTCCCGCGATCTGCACCATCTCGATGTCGCCGAGCTCGGTGTCGAAGTGCCAGACAACGCGTTCGTTGTTCTCGCTCTCCTTGTTGAACGCCGGGACGAACCCGCCCGGAATGTGCTCGACCGACGTCACGGTGCCGGACAGGGGTGCCCGGTTGACGTGCACATTCAGCGGGCTCATGAAGATCGCGACGCGGGTGCGCCCGTCCTTCCACGGCATGATGCTCTGCACCACGCCGTCGGCCGGCGAGATGACGCGACCCCGGGTGATCTCGCGCTCGGGGTCACGGAAGAACCACAGCATGCCCGCAGCGAGCGCGGTGGTGGGCACGGCCACGGCGGCCCAGCGCCCGGACTTGCGGGCCCGGGCGAGGCTGAGTGCCGCGGTGGCGACGGTCGGGAGGAGCCACGGCGACGCTCCGCGGGCAAGGCGGACCCCGCCGCGTGGTGCAGAATTCTGACTGTCGGGCATGGATGACCTTCGTAGCGGATGATGCCGCGCTGGCAACGGGGGGACGGCGGCTTTCCGTCGATGCTATCGGGTGCGAGCGGCAACTGGGCAAGCCAGCAGCCGAGTCGGACAGCTGAAAGGCTCCCGACGAGGATGACTCGGTGTGATGTTCTTCGCCACTAAATCACCTCGAATGGGACAATCAACCCTGGAGCCGGTACTCCTCGAGGAGTCGGCGACCGATGATCATTTTCTGGATCTCGGCGGTACCTTCACCGATCAGCAGCATCGGGGCCTCGCGGTAGAGGCGCTCGATCTCGTACTCCTTGGAGAAGCCGTAACCGCCGTGGATACGGAAGGCGTCCTCGACGACTTCCTTGCAGTACTCGGAGGCGAGGTACTTCGCCATCCCTGCCTCCAGGTCGTTTCGTTCCCCGGAGTCCTTTTTGCGTGCCGCGTTCACCATCATCGCATGAGCGGCTTCGACCTTGGTGGCCATTTCGGCCAGTTTGAACTGGATCGCCTGGTGTTGGGCGATCGGCTTTCCGAAGGTATGGCGCTGCTGGGCGTACGAAACGCCCAGTTCGAATGCACGCTGTGCGACGCCGCAGCCACGCGCGGCGACATTTACCCGGCCGACCTCTACACCGTCCATCATTTGGTAAAAACCACGGCCGGTCGTGCCCCCCAGCACGCGATTGGCCGGAATGCGCAGTCCGTCCATGATGAGCTCGGTCGTGTCCACGCCCTTGTAGCCCATCTTGTCGATCTTCCCCGGGATGGTGAGACCGGGGCGGACCTCGCCGAATCCCGCCTCCTTCTCCACCAGGAAGGTCGTCATCGACTTGTGCGGGGCCGTGCCCTCGGGGTGTCCTTCGTCACTCTTGCAGAGGACGGCCACCAGCGTGGACGTTCCGCCGTTCGTCAGCCACATCTTCTGGCCGTTCAGGACGTACGCGTCGCCGTCCTTCACACCCTTGGACGTGATCGCGGACACGTCGGAACCCAGGGCCGGCTCGGACATCGAGAACGCCCCGCGCACCTCGCCCAGCGCCATCCGAGGCAGGAACGTGTCCTTCTGCTCCTGCGTGCCGTGCTGCTTGAGCATGTACGCCACGATGAAATGCGTGTTGATGATTCCCGACACACTCATCCAGCCGCGGGCGATCTCCTCGACGCACAGGGCGTAGGTGAGGAGCGACTCGCCCAGACCGCCGTACTCCTCGGGAATCATCAGCCCGAACAGACCGAGTTCCTTGAGGCCTTCGACGATTTCCGTCGGGTACTCGTCGCGGTGTTCCAGCCGGGTCGCTACAGGAATGATCTCCTTGTCGACGAAATCCCTGACCGTGGAGAGGATTTCCTGCTGGACGTCCGTCAGGCCGGCGGTCTGTGCGAGTCGGCTCATGGCTGCTTCTCCACGTTCTTCTGCGGCGGCTGGACCGGCTCCGGGCGGCCGGGCTGCTCGCCGCCCCGCTCCTTGATGTACGTCTCGGTGGGAACCATCACCTTGCGGCGGAACACGCAGACCGTCGTGCCGTCCTGCTTGTATCCCCTCGTCTCGACATACACGATGCCGCGGTCGCTCCTGGACCGTGACGGAGTCTTGTCGAGCACGGTCGTCTCGCCGTAGATCGTGTCGCCGTGGAAGGTCGGCGCGATGTGCTTCAGCGACTCCACCTCGAGATTGGCGATCGCCTTGCCGGAGACGTCCGGCACCGACATGCCGAGCAGGAGCGAGTAGACGTAGTTGCCGACGACGACGTTCTTTCCGAAATCGGTCGTCCTCTCCGCGTAGTTGCTGTCCATGTGCAGCGGGTGGTGATTCATGGTCAGCAGGCAGAAGAGGTGGTCGTCGTATTCCGTGACCGTCTTTCCCGGCCAGTGCTTGTACACAGCACCGACCTCGAACTCCTCAAAGGTCCGTCCGAACTGCATGATCAGGCCTCCGGGGCTTCGAACTTGGAGAGGCGCTGCATTCCGGCCGCACGGCCCTTGCCCGCGATCACCAGCGCCATCTTGCGGCTGGCCTCGTCGATCATCTCGTCGCCGAGCATCGCCGAACCCTTCTTGCCGCCCTCCTCCGAGGTGCACCAGTCGTACGCGTCGAGGATGAGCTCGGCGTGGTCGTAGTCCTCCTGGGAGGGCGAGAACACCTCGTTGGCCGCGTCGACCTGACCGGGGTGCAGCACCCACTTGCCGTCGAAGCCCAGAGCCGCGGCGCGGCCCGCGACCTCGCGGTACGCGTCCACGTCCCGGATCTGCAGGAACGGCCCGTCGATCGCCTGGAGGTCGTGGGTACGGGCCGCCATGAGGATGCGCATCAGGATGTAGTGGTACGCGTCGGCCGGGTAGCCGGGGGGCTGCTGGCCGACGACCAGGGTCTTCATGTTGATCGAGGCCATGAAGTCGGCCGGACCGAAGATCAGGGTCTCGAGCCGGGGCGAGGCGGCGGCGATGTCGTCGATGTTCACCAGACCCTTGGCGTTCTCGATCTGCGCCTCGATGCCGATCTTCCCGACCTCGAAGCCCATCGTCTTCTCGATCTGGGTCAGCAGCAGGTCCAGCGCGACGACCTGCTGGGCGTCCTGGACCTTCGGCAGCATGATGCAGTCGAGATTCGGGCCCGCGCCCTCGACGACCGTGATGACGTCACGGTACGTCCAGTGCGTCGTCCAGTCGTTGACCCGCACGACCCGGGTCTTGCCGGACCAGTCGCCGTTGTTGAGCGCGTCGACGATGTGGTGACGGGCGCCCTCCTTGGCGAGCGGCGCGCAGGCGTCCTCCAGGTCCAGGAAGACCTGGTCGGCGGGGAGGCCCTGGGCCTTCTCCAGGAACCGCGGGTTCGAGCCCGGCACGGCCAGACAGGAACGGCGCGGGCGCTGGCGGTTCACGGGGGCGGCGGGCGACGGGCTGGTCATGCGGAGACCTCCAGAGGGTCGAGCTTGTTCGCTTTCCGGATCTCGTCGACGATACGGCCGATGATCTCCGTGATTCCGAAGTCCTTCGGGGTGAAGACGGCGGCGACGCCGGCCCCGATCAGTGCGGCGGCGTCGGCGGGCGGGATGATGCCGCCCGCGATCACCGGGATGTCGGTCGCGCCCGCCTCGCGGAGCCGGGTCAGCACGTCCGGGACCAGCTCGGCGTGCGAGCCGGACAGGATCGACAGGCCGACGCAGTGCACGTCCTCCGCGACGGCGGCCGAGACGATCTGCTCCGGGGTGAGCCGGATTCCCTGGTAGACCACCTCGAAGCCCGCGTCACGGGCCCGTACGGCGATCTGCTCGGCGCCGTTGGAATGTCCGTCCAGGCCCGGCTTGCCCACCAGGAGACGCAGCCGGCCCACGCCCAGGTCGTCGGCGGTGCGGGCGACCTTCTCGCGGACCAGGGCGAGCGGGGTTCCGGCCTCGGCCGTCACGGCGACCGGGGCGGACGAGACACCCGTCGGCGCCCGGAACTCCCCGAAGACGTCCCGCAGCGCCCAGGACCACTCGCCGGTGGTGACACCCGCGCGGGCGCACTCCACGGTCGCCTCCATCATGTTCCCGGTGCCGGCCGCGGCCTTCTTCAGCGCGGCGAGCGCCTCGGAGGCGCGGGCCTCGTCGCGGTTGTCGCGCCACTCGTGCAGCGCCGCGACCACCCGGGCCTCGTTGGCGGGGTCCACCGTCATGATCGCCGCGTCCAGGTCGGCGGTCAGCGGGTTCGGCTCCGTCGTCCCGTAGATGTTGACGCCGACGATCTTCTCCTCGCCGCCCTCGATCCGGGCCCGCCGCGCGGCGTGCGAGGAGACCAGCTCCGACTTGAGGTAGCCGGACTCGACGGCAGCCATCGCACCGCCCATCTGCTGGATCCGGTCGATCTCGGCCAGCGACTCGGTGATCAGCTCCTCCACCTTGGCCTCGATGACGTGCGAGCCGGCGAAGATGTCCTCGTACTCCAGCAGATCGCTCTCGTGGGCGAGCACCTGCTGGATGCGGAGCGACCACTGCTGGTCCCAGGGGCGGGGCAGACCCAGCGCCTCGTTCCAGGCGGGCAGCTGCACGGCGCGGGCGCGGGCGTCCTTGGAGAGGGTGACCGCCAGCATCTCCAGGACGATGCGCTGCACGTTGTTCTCCGGCTGCGCCTCGGTCAGTCCGAGGGAGTTGACCTGGACGCCGTAGCGGAAGCGGCGCTGCTTGGGGTTCACGATGCCGTACCGCTCACGGGTGACCCGGTCCCAGATGCGTCCGAAGGCGCGCATCTTGCACATCTCCTCGATGAAGCGCACCCCGGCGTTCACGAAGAAGGAGATGCGGGCGACGACGTCGCCGAACTTCTCCTCGGGCACCTGCCCGGAGTCGCGTACGGCGTCGAGGACCGCGATGGCCGTCGACATCGCGTACGCGATCTCCTGGACCGGTGTGGCCCCCGCCTCCTGGAGGTGGTAGCTGCAGATGTTGATCGGGTTCCACCGGGGGATGCGGTCGACCGTGTACGTGATCATGTCGGTGGTCAGCCGCAGCGAAGGACCGGGCGGGAAGACGTGCGTCCCGCGCGACAGGTACTCCTTGACGATGTCGTTCTGCGTCGTGCCCTGGAGCTTCGTCGGGTCGGCGCCCTGCTCCTCGGCGACGACCTGGTAGAGCGCCAGCAGCCACATGGCGGTGGCGTTGATCGTCATGGAGGTGTTCATCTGCTCCAGGGGGATGTCCT
Source organism: Streptomyces clavifer (assembly GCF_036345975.1). NCBI lineage: Bacteria > Bacillati > Actinomycetota > Actinomycetes > Kitasatosporales > Streptomycetaceae > Streptomyces > Streptomyces clavifer. Next base: position 6,387,312 of record NZ_CP107793.1, read on the forward strand.
GGAACAGCCGTCGCATGTCACCGAGGTGCGAGACGGGCACGCCGACCCGGCCCACCTCGCCGCGGGCGAGGATGTGGTCGGGGTCGTACCCGGTCTGCGTCGGCAGATCGAAGGCGACCGACAGACCCGTCTGGCCCTTGGCGAGGTTGCGCCGGTACAGCTCGTTGGACGCCTCGGCGGTCGAATGGCCGGCGTACGTCCGCATGAGCCACGGGCGATCCTTCTGACGTTCGGTCATCGATGAACCTCAGACGTTGCGGCTGGAGGGAGAGGTCTGCTCCGCTGACGTGTCACGGAACAGGTTGATGGCGTCGATGTGCTTCTCGCGGAGCTCCTGGTCGCGCACGCCCAGGCCCTCGCGGGGTGCCAGCGCGAGGACGCCGACCTTGCCCTGGTGGAGATTGCGGTGCACGTCGTACGCGGCCTGACCGGTGTCCTCCAGGGAGTAGACCTTGGAGAGCGTCGGGTGGATCTTGCCCTTGGCCACCAGCCGGTTGGCCTCCCACGCCTCGCGGTAGTTGGCGAAGTGCGAGCCCACGATCTTCTTCAGGGACATCCACAAGTAGCGGTTGTCGTACTCGTGGTTGTAGCCCGAGGTCGAGGCGCAGGTGACGATGGTGCCGCCCTTGCGGGTCACGTACACGCTCGCGCCGAAGGTCTCGCGGCCCGGGTGCTCGAAGACGATGTCCACGTCCTCGCCGCCGGTCAGTTCGCGGATGCGCTTGCCGAACCGCTTCCACTCGCGCGGGTCCTGGTGGTGCTCGTCCTTCCAGAACCTGTAGTCCTCGGCGTTGCGGTCGATGATCGCGGTCGCGCCCATCCTCCTGCAGATGTCCGCCTTCTGGTCGCTGGACACGACGCAGATCGGGTTGGCGCCGCCCGCCAGCGCGAACTGTGTGGCGTACGAGCCGAGTCCGCCGCTCGCGCCCCAGATCAGCACGTTGTCGCCCTGCTTCATGCCGGCGCCGTTGCGTGAGACGAGCTGGCGGTACGCGGTGGAGTTGACCAGGCCCGGAGCCGCCGCCTCCTCCCAGCTGAGGTGGTCCGGCTTGGGCATCAGCTGGTTGGACTTGACGAGTGCGATCTCGGCGAGTCCGCCGAAGTTCGTCTCGAAGCCCCAGATGCGCTGCTCGGGGTCGAGCATCGTGTCGTTGTGGCCGTCGGAGGACTCCAGCTCCACCGAGAGGCAGTGCGCGACGACCTCGTCGCCCGGCTGCCAGGCGTTCACGCCCGGACCGGTGCGCAGCACGACGCCGGCGAGGTCGGAGCCGATGACGTGGTACGGGAGGTCGTGGCGCTTGCTGAGGTCGCTGAGCTTGCCGTACCGCTCGAGGAAGCCGAAGGTCGAGACCGGCTCGAAGATCGAGGTCCAGACGGAGTTGTAGTTCACCGAGCTGGCCATGACCGCGACCAGGGCCTCGCCCGGGCCGAGCTCGGGCACCGGCACGTCGTCCACGTGGAGGGACTTGCGCGGGTCCTTGTCGCGGCCGGCGACCCCGGCGAACATCTCCGCCTCGTCCTTGTGCACGGTCACCGCGCGGTACGACTCGGGGATGGACAGGGCCGCGAAGTCCGCGGCCGTGCTGTCCTGCGATTGGATCGCGTCCAGGATTTCCTTCACGGTGATGCCTCCGGCAGATCGGGTCTCCAGCGCCGAGGGAACGCTGGAGGGACCCCTGTGGACAGGGGGAACGGTGCGGTGTGGAGGTGTGCCGTCGGTTCGGCGGGTGGTGCTTCGGCCTGCTCTGTGGAGCAGAAGGGTTGCCTGTGACGCAGGCGTCCGGGCGCGCAGACACGTGGTTTGCGGGGACAGCCGGCGTACGAGAGGTCTCTGCACGCCGGCCGCCCGGACACCTTCAACGTATGGCACTCCGTGACAGGTGGCAAGGCACCGAGTGCCAACAATTTCTCTCACTTGTCATCTGTTGGGCACGCATGAGCAACATCATGGGCTGTATGTCGGATTAGTGCCGGTGGGTCTGCCCCTGCGGCGTGGTGCGGGGGCAGAGGGGGCGTGCTGGGCGTGGTGGCACCCCGGGGTTCGGAGGCCGCGCGTCGGCGCGGGATCGCGACGGTCCGGTCGGTGGCATCGGCCCTGCGGGTGGCGGTGGCCGCGCTCTGTGCACGGCCGGTCACGGGCACGGCCGTCGGGGCGGGCGCGTGTGCACATCCCGGGGCCGAGGCGGGCGTGCTCCGGGGTTCCATCCGGGCGCCTGGTCACGGGGGGTGCGGCCCGGCCGGCGGGTTCCCCCGACGGGGCGTCAACACGGCCGGTGGGGGCAGGTGGAAGTGATCTTGATCCGATCACGACGAACAGGGGTGGGGCACCCGATGCCGATACAGGTGCGCGAACGCGTCCGAAGACATCGCCGTTCCGAATTCGACCTCCGCCGGACGGCCTTGGGCTTCGCTCTCGTCGCCGTACTCCTCTGCGGCGCCGGGCTGGCCTTCCGTACGGCCCTGGAGAGCGCCGAACGGCACCCGGTGGTGGCCGGAGTCGCGGTGGCCGCGCTGGTGGCCGCGGCCGCGGCGGTCCTGCGGAGGCGCCGCAGCCGCCGGGCGGCCGCCGGGGCCGCGTCGGCGGCCCTGGAGGCCGTCTACGAAGTGGTGGACACCGCACTGGAGGAAATGCCCGACCCCGACCCCGAGCCCGACCCCGGCCCCGAGTCCGTACGGAGCCCCGAGCCGGCCGGCTGGCAGGACATGGACCCGTACGACTTCGAGGAGGCCGTCGCCGCCCTCTGCCGCAGGGACGGCTGCGCGGACGCCGAAGTCGTCGGAGGCGCCGGCGACCTGGGAGCCGATGTCGTGGCCACCACACCCGACGGCCGCCGCCTGGTCGTCCAGTGCAAGCGGTACTCGTCCGGCAACAGGGTCGGCTCGCAGGAACTCCAGCGTTTCGGCGGCACCTGCTACGCCGTGCACGAGGCCGGGGCGGCCGTCGTCGTCACCACCAGCACGTTCACCGAACCGGCCCTCGAGTACGCGGAGCAGTGCGGCATCGTGTGCGTCGACCTCGACGGCCTCACCGCATGGAGCGGGGCGGGCGCCCCTCCGCCGTGGCAGGCCGTGCATCCGGTCGGAGGCTGAGGACGGCCCCGAGGGGCCTCAGGCGGCCTCAGCGCTCCGTCAGGGCCCGCTGGATCGTCCGCATGACCTCGTCCAGCGGTGCGTCGGTCCGGGCCACCGCGACCAGTACCTCGCCACCGGCGGCCACCGAGGCCGCCGGTGCCTTGGCGGCCTCGCTGTCCGCGGTCCGGCCCGCGCCGATCCCGGTCCCGAACGTGTCCCGCACGATCGCGAACGCGTGGTCGAGCTGCGCTTCCACGTCGCCCTGTCCGTCCGCCCTCAGCCAGCGCCGCAGCACATGGTTGTGCGCGGTCACCACGGCGGAGGCGGCCACCTCGGCCAGCAGCGGGTCGTCGTTGCCCACATGGTGGTCGCGCTCGTCGAAGTGGCCCAGCAGATAGCGGGTGAACAGCCGCTCGTAGCGGGCCACCGACGCGATCTCGGCCTGCCGGAGCGTGGGGACCTCGCGGGTCAGTTTGTAGCGCGCCACGGAGACCGCGGGCTTCGCCGCGTACATCTTCATGACCTCCTTGATGCCGCGGCACACGGTGTCGAGCGGGTGCTCGTGCGCGGGAGCGGCATTGAGGACGGCCTCGGCCCGGACGAGGGTGTCGTCGTGGTCCGGGAAGATGGCCTCTTCCTTGGAACGGAAGTGCCGGAAGAACGTGCGCCGGGCGACCCCGGCGGCCCCGGCGATCTCGTCGACCGTGGTCGCCTCGTACCCCTTCGTCGCGAAGAGTTCCATGGCCGCGGCGGCCAGCTCACGGCGCATCTTGAGCCGTTGCGCGGCGGCGCGGGTGCCCGCGGCGCTTTCCGGGGCGTCGGACGCGGCGGAGGAACGGGGGGACCTGGCGGGTTGGGACATGGTGTGAACGTAACTCATCCGTGCAGGAGAGCGCGCCTGTGGGGGCGGGCCCTCCGGGGGCCCCAGCAGCCCGCCCCACCCGGCTCCCGGCTCAGCGGCGGGCATATTCGCGGAAGCCGCGCCCCGTCTTGCGGCCGAGGCAGCCGGCGGCCACCAGGTGCTCGAGCAGCGGCGCCGGGGCGAGACCCGGGTCGCGGAACTCGTTGTGCAGAACCTTCTCGATGGCGAGCGAGACATCGAGCCCGACGACGTCCAGGAGCTCGAACGGACCCATCGGGTAGCCGCCGCCCAGCTTCATCGCCGCATCGATGTCGTCGAGCGTCGCGTAGTGCTCCTCCACCATCTTGATCGCGTTGTTGAGGTAGGGGAACAGCAGTGCGTTCACGATGAAGCCCGCCCGGTCACCGCAGTCCACCGGGTGCTTGCGCACCTTCGCGCAGACCTCGCGGACCGTGGCGTGCACGTCGTCCGCGGTCAGCACCGTGCGGACCACCTCGACGAGCTTCATCGCGGGAGCCGGGTTGAAGAAGTGCATCCCGACGACGTCCTCGGGGCGCGACGTCACCTTGGCGATCGCCACGACCGGCAGCGACGAGGTGGTGGTGGCCAGCACCGCGCCCGGCTTGCAGACCTTGTCCAGCATCGTGAACAGCTGCTGCTTGACCTCCAGGTCCTCGGCGACCGCCTCGACCGCGAGGTCGACGTCGGCGAAGGCGTCCAGCGAACCGGCCGCGGTGATCCGGGCCAGCGTCTCGTCCCGTGCCTCCGCCGTCAGCCGCCCCTTGGCGACCGAGCGCTCCAGCGACGTGCCGATCCGGGCCCTGGCCGTGTCCGCCTTCTGCAGGCTGCGCGCCGCGAGGACCACGGTGAACCCGGCCTTCGCGAAGACCTCCGCGATGCCCGAGGCCATCGTCCCCGAGCCGGCGACCCCGACCGAGGACACCTCGCGCCCGGCCACCCGGTCCGCGCTCTCCTTCGGGGTCAGGGCGTCCGGAACCACGCTCTGACCGCCGGGAGCGTCGTACGTGTAGAAGCCGCGGCCCGTCTTGCGGCCGGTCAGGCCCGCCTCGCTGAGCTGTCCCAGCACGGGGGCCGGGGCGTGCAGCCGGTCGTGCGACGCCGCGTACATGGCCTCCAGGACCGTGCGGGCGGTGTCGATGCCGATCAGGTCGAGCAGGGCCAGGGGGCCCATCGGCAGACCGCAGCCCAGCTTCATCGCCGCGTCGATGTCCTCACGGGAGGCGTAGTTCGCCTCGTACATCGCGGCAGCCTGGTTGAGGTACCCGAACAGCAGGCCGTCCGCGACGAATCCGGGCCGGTCGCCGACCGCGACCGGCTCCTTGCCCAGCTCGCGGGCGAGCCTGGTCACGCACTCCACGGCCGGCGGCGCGGTCAGCACGGAGGAGACCACCTCGACGAGCTTCATCGCGGGTGCCGGATTGAAGAAGTGCAGGCCCAGCACGCGCTCGGGGTGCCGGGACTCGGCGGCCAGCCGGGTCACGGACAGGGCGTTCGTGCCCGTCGCGAGGATCGCGGTGGGGGAGACGACGGCGTCGAGCTCCCGGAAGACCTGCTGCTTGATCTCGTACGTCTCCGGCACGACCTCGATGACCAGCTCCGCGTCCGCCGCGGCCTGCAGGTCGGAGAACGTGCGGAAGCGGGCGAGGACGTCGCGCCGCTCCTGCTCCGTGATCCGCTCGCGCCGCACGGCGCGTGCGGTGGAGGCCTCCAGTGAGGCGACGGCCTGACGTGCGGCGGCTTCGCTGATGTCGATGCCGATGACCTCGCGGCCGGCGCGGGCCAGGACCTCGGCGATGCCGGTTCCCATGGTGCCGAGGCCGACGACGGCAATGGTGCTGAGCGGGGTGTCCATCACGGGACTCCTGGGTGAGTGACGGCTGAGGAGCACGGCGGCGCGCGTGGTCGTGACCAACCGGCGCTCGGCGTGCGGAAGTCGCATGTCGTGGTGCACGGGTCCCGCGTGCGTGGCACGCCCGGACCGTGGACCGTCGAAGGGTGGCGGACCCCGTCCCGGGTCACGCCTCACAAAGCTGCCGAACCGACAAGCACTCCGGGTGGCTGCGTCACCAGGCCACCGGAGCCGCGGGGGGTGTGTCCCGCTCACATGAGGCTAACCGGCGGGTAACGAGCGCGCCAGTCCTGAACTGTTGTGCACTGGCCCACACTTTCGCCCACCACGTTCCGTGTGCGTCGATAAACTGACCGTCATGGATGAGGAGTTCCGCTCACTGACGGACCGGCTCCGGGCCGAGGCGGGGGACTCGGCGGCCTTTCGCCGACTCGTCGCCACGCAGGACGACGAGGAGCTGGCCGCCATCCTCGTCGAGCGTGAACGCCCGCTGTGGGCCCGCGAGATCGCGGCGTTCCGGCTCGGCTGCCGCGGCGACCGCCGGGCCTTCGAAGCGCTGGTCCTGCTGCTCAACCACCGTGATCCCGAGCGCTGCGTCTCGGCCGCGCACGCCCTGCTGCTCCTCGGCGACCCCCGGACCCCCAGGGCCGCCGCCGCTCTGGCCGGGAACGCCCTGCGCACCGCCTACGCCCTGTACCCGGTGCGTCTGCTGGCCGCGCTGCGCGCCCCCGAGTCCGTACCCGCGCTGGTCGGCACGCTGCGCCGGCTGCTGACGCCCGGAGAGCCGCACTGGCGGGTCGCGCTCGCGTGCGTGGAGGGTCTGGGAAGCCTGGGCGACGCGGGTGCCCGCCCGGTGCTGGAAGCGGCCCTGCCGCACCCTCGCCTCGGTACCGCGGCGGCCGATGCGCTCAGCCGGCTGCCGGCCCGCTGAGCGTGCGCACGTAGCGGACCTCCGGCACCGCTGCGCCCCCAGTCTCGGAGGACTCCTCGGCGCCGTCCGGCAGGAACCCGGCCCGCTCGTAGAAGCGGCGGGCACGCGTGTTGTCCCTGAGTACCCAGAGGGCCATCTCGTGGAAACCCGCCGTCGCGGCGCGGGCGGTCAGTTCGGACAGCAGTGCGCGACCCGCCCCCGTGCCGATGCGCTCCGGGTGTACGTAGAGCGCGTACAGCTCGCCGCGGCCGGACGGTGCGCCGGCATCGCGGCAGGGGCCGTAACACGCCCAGCCGGTCACCGCGGAGTCCGCTGCCAGGGACACCGCGTGCACCTGCGGGCCGCCCGCCGCGAAGGTACGCCGACGCAGCTCGGCTTCCCGGGCGACGTCCATGGCGTCCAGATACGCCTGCGGGACCAGCCCGGCGTACGCCGCCTGCCAGCCGCGCACCCGGATCTCGGCCACGGCATCGCAGTCGCCGGGCTCCATGTCGCGTACGCGTACGCCGGGGGCGTCCGCGGGGGAGGGCCGTGTGGTCATGCAGTCCATCCTCGCGTACGCCCCCGGCGGGAGGCCGCGCCGGGTTCAGCCGCGGAAGCCGAGCAGGCCGTGCAGCGCGCTGCCCTTCGCGTCCGTGCCCGCCTTCGCGGTCGTCAGCGGCTTCGGCTCGGGCAGCGCGTCGCAGACCGCGTCGGCACCGCTGCCCGCGGCCCGCGGGACGGTGCCGTCGGTGAGGTAGTCCACCAGGTACGCGTCCAGGCAGTCGTTGCCGCTCAGGCTGATGCCGTGGTTGCCGCCACCCTGTTCGACGACCAGGGCCGATCCCCTGAGCTTGCGGTGCAGGGTGGCGCCGCCCTCGTACGGGGTCGCCGCGTCGTCGGTGGCCTGCAGCAGCAGGGCCGGCGGGATCCTGTGGTTGCTGACGCCCACCGGGGTCAGCGGCTCCACCGGCCAGGTAGCGCAGGGGGCGTTGTACCAGGTGTTGTTCCACGCCATGAAGGGGGCCTTGCGGTGGGCCTGCCAGGTGTCGTTGCGCCAGGTGCTCCAGGTCCGGGGCCAGGCGGCGTCCCGGCACTGCACCGCCGTGTAGACGGAGTACCCGTTGTCACCGGCGGAGTCGCCAGCGGCGAAGTTCTCGTAGGCGGTGATGAGCGCGTCCTCGTCGTGGTCGTTCACGTAGGCCGCGAACGCCTCTGCCAGGTGGGGCCAGTAGCCGTTGTAGTACCCGCCCGGCAGGAACGTGTCCTCCAGCTCGCTCGGGCCCACCCTGCCGCCCGCGGGGGCGGCCTTCACCGCGGCGCGCATCCGGTACCAGGCCGCCTCGACCCGCGCCGGGTCGGTGCCCAGGCCGTACACGGTGTCGTTCTTCGCGACCCAGGCCGCGAACGCCTTGTGGCGGGCGTCGAAGGCGTGGTCCTGGGCGAGGTTGTCCTTGTACCAGACGCCGTCCGGGTCGACGACCGAGTCGAGCACCAGGCGCCGCACCCGCTCGGGGAACAGCTTGGCGTACACGGCGCCGAGGTAGGTGCCGTAGGAGTACCCGAAGTAGTTGACCTGCCGGGCGCCGAGGGCGCGGCGGATCACGTCGAGGTCCTTCGCGGCGCTGACGGTGTCCATGAACGGCAGCAGGTCGCCGTGCCTGGCGCCGCAGGCGGCGGCGAAGGCGGCAGCCCGGTTCCGGTTGGCCTTCTCGGCCTCGTAGGAGTCCGGCACGGCGTCAGGACGCACCGGGTCGAAGTGTTTCGGTACGCAGTCCAGGGCGGGGGTGCTCTTCCCCACCCCGCGCGGGTCGAAGCCGATCACGTCGTACTGGGCGGCCAGGGCCGCGGGGAGCGAGGCCGCCACGAAGCCGGCCATCGAGAGCCCGCTGCCGCCCGGGCCGCCGGGGTTGACCAGCAACGGGCCCTGGGTGGTCTTCGCCGTGTGCGGGATCCGGGACAGGGCGAGGGTGATCCCGCGCCCCGACGGGCGGTCATGGTCCAGCGGGGCGCGGACCGTCGCGCACTGCAGCCGTGGGTAGGCCTTCGTCGCGCAGGCCGTCCACTTCGGCGTGGGCGGTGCGGCGGCGGGTGCGGTGGACGCGACGGATCCGGTGGACGCCGCGGTCGGGACCGCGGTCACCAGACCCGCGACCGTGGCGCCGACCGCGACCAGGATTCCTGCACGTGTTGTCATATGGCCTCCCGTGGTGGAGGGAGCGCGCCTGTGAGCGGCACAGCCCCCGCCGGATGCTCCCCGAATCCGGGCACGGCAGGACGTATCCCCCGAGAGTTGACCCGATCGAGCGTGTCCGCGGGTGCGGTCAGAGCAGGGTCAGCTGCGTGGGTTCCGGGCCGTCCGGCAGCGGAACGGGCACGTCGGGCACCGGGATCCGGCGGGCCTCGCCCCGGTGCGCGGGACCGATGCCGAACTCGGCCGCCAGCTCGTGCACCCGGCGGGTGATGCCGCGCTGGTACCAGGTGGGCGCGTACGCCCCGTCCGCGTACATCCGCTCGTACCGCGGTACCAGGTGGGGGTGGTGCTGCCCGAGCCACTGCATGAACCACTCGCGGGCGCCGGGCCGCAGGTGCAGGACGAGCGGCGTCACCGAGGTCGCCCCGGCGGCGGCGACGGCGCGGACCGTGGCGCGCAGCTGGTCGGGGTGGTCGCCGAGGAAGGGGATGACCGGTGCCATCAGGACCCCGCAGTCGATGCCGTTGTCGGTGAGGGTGCGGACGACGTCCAGGCGGCGCTCGGGGGACGGGGTGCCCGGTTCGACCGTGCGCCAGAGCTCGCGGTCGGTGAAGCCGACGGAGACGGAGATGCCGACCTCGGTGACCTCGGCCGCCTGCCGCAACAGCTCCAGGTCGCGCAGAATCAGGGTGCCCTTCGTCAGGATCGAGAAGGGGTTCGCGTGGTCGCGCAGCGCCGCGATGATGCCGGGCATCAGCCGGTACCGCCCCTCGGCCCGCTGGTAGCAGTCGACGTTCGTGCCCATCGCGATGTGCGCTCCGTGCCACTGCCGTGAGGCGAGGTGACGGTCCAGCAGCTCACCGGCGTTGATCTTGACGACGATCTGCGAGTCGAAACCGAGCCCGGTGTCCAGGTCCAGATAGCTGTGGGACTTGCGGGCGAAGCAGTACACGCAGGCGTGGGAGCAGCCCCGGTAGGGGTTCACCGTCCATTCGAACGGCATGCGGGACGCGCCGGGCACCCGGTTCACGATCGAGCGGGCCCTGATCTCGTGGAAGGTGATGCCCCGGAATTCGGGGGTGTCGAAGGTGCGTGTGGTCACCGCGTCCGCGGCGAAGAGCGCGCCGTTCCCCGCCTTTGCGGTGTTCTCGGCCAGATTGTCCCAGCGCATGGACGCCTCCTAGGTAGCACTGCGCAGAGAATAGAACACTTGTTCCCTTGATCGTGCACGTGCGAACACGGGGCCCGATTTTGAGGGGCCGTACCGGAGGTGGTTGGCTCAGCAGCACCCCGAACATCCGATTGCTGGAGGAACAGGCATGGCGCAGGTCGAGGCCACGACAGAGCGAATCATCGCGGCGGACGCAGAGACGGTGTTCGATGCGCTGGCCGACTACAAGGAGGTCCGGGGCAAGGTGCTGACCGGGCACTTCAGCGAGTACGAGGTGCGCGAGGGCGGAGACGGCGAAGGCACCCTCGTGCACTGGAAGCTGCAGGCCACCAGCAAGCGGGTGCGCGACTGCCTGCTCGAGGTCACCGAGCCGACCGACGGACAGCTGGTCGAGAAGGACCGCAACTCCTCGATGGTCACCACCTGGGTCGTCACGCCGGCCGGGGAAGGCAGGTCCAAGGCCGTCGTCACGACCGTCTGGGACGGCGCCGGCGGCATCGGCGGATTCTTCGAGAGGACCTTCGCCCCGAAGGGACTCGGCCGGATCTACGACGAACTGCTGCAGAACCTGGCCACCGAGGTCGAGAAGTAGCTCCTGCGCCCACTCCGCGGCGTCGCAGCCGGCCTCACCGGAACGGGTGGTTTTCCGGGACGGCCGGTTGTGCGCCGTAGCGCCTCCCACCGGCGCATAAGCCCTTGGTGCGCGCCGCGCGCACGCCCGGTCGCGTTTGCCCCGCCTCACCGCCTGGTGCGAGAAATGGGCGGCGCAGCAGCGACGAGGGGAGCGTCACGTGGTGGGTGGGATCACTCTGGTGAAGGACGAGCCGAGTGGTGCGGGAGGCGCCGCGTCGGCGCCGCCCCCACCGCCCGCCCCGTCGCCGGAGGACATCGGCCCCCGCCGCATCCGCCTCGTTTTCCTGGGGCTGATGCTCACCCTGCTCCTCGCGGCGCTCGACCAGATGATCGTCGCCACCGCCCTGCCGAAGATCGTCGGTGAGCTGCACGGCCTGGACAAGATGTCCTGGGCGGTCACCGCCTATCTGCTCGCCTCCACGATCGGACTGCCGGTCTACGGGAAGCTCGGCGACCTCTTCGGACGCAAGGGCGTCTTCCAGTTCGCCATCGTCGTCTTCGTCATCGGCTCGGCCCTGGCCGGCTGGTCGCGCACCATGGACGAGCTCATCGCCTTCCGGGCCGTCCAGGGGATCGGCGGCGGCGGACTCATGATCGGTGTCCAGGCGATCATCGCCGACATCGTCCCGCCGAGGGAACGCGGCCGCTACATGGGCCTCATCGGGGCCGTCTTCGGCCTCGCCTCGGTCGCAGGTCCGCTGCTCGGCGGCTTCTTCACCGACCACGCCTCCTGGCGCTGGTGCTTCTACATCAACGTGCCGTTCGGGCTGGTGACCCTCGCCGTCATCGCCGTCGTGCTGAAACTCCCCAAGCCGGCCGTCCGCCCCCGCCTCGACGTGCTCGGCGCCCTTCTGCTCGCCGCCGCCTCCACCTGCCTGGTGCTGCTCACCAGCTGGGGCGGCACCGAGTACGCCTGGGGTTCGCGCACCGTCCTGGGGCTGGCCGCCGGGGCCGTCGGAACGATCCTGCTCTTCCTCGCCGTCGAGCACCGCGCGGCCGAACCCGTCATCCCGCTGCGGTTGTTCCGCGACTCCGTCTTCAATGTCACGGCCCTGGTGGGAGGGGTCGTCGGGGTCGCGCTCTTCGGTGCGGCCAGCTATCTGCCGACGTATCTCCAGATGGTCGAGGGCGTGAGCGCCACCGAGTCCGGACTGCTGATGCTGCCCATGATGGGCGGCATCGTCGGCGCGTCCATCGTCTCCGGGCAGCTGATCACCCGTACCGGCCGCTACCGGATCTACCCCCTCGTCGGCAGCGCCGTCTCGACCGTCGGCATGTGGCTGCTGTCCCTCCTGGACACCGACACCCCGCCGCTCGTGTACGGGATCTGGCAGGCGGTCCTCGGTATCGGCATCGGTCTGGTCATGCCCGTCCTCGTACTCGCCGTCCAGAACTCCGTGCGGCCCGCCGACCTGGGTACCGCGACCAGCGCCAACAACTACTTCCGGCAGATCGGCGGCAGCGTGGGCGCCGCGATCTTCGGAACCCTGTTCGCGGGACGGCTGGCGGACGCGCTCGGGGTGCGGCTCCCCTCCGGAGCCGATCTGCCCGATCCGGAGTCGATCACCCCGCAGCTGGTCCACGCGATGGAGCCCGCCCTGCGCGACGCCTACATCCAGGCGTACGCCGACGCGATGCCGCGGATCTTCCTCTACCTGGTGCCGGTGCTCCTGCTCGGCCTGTTCCTCGCGTTCTTCCTCAAGGAGAAACCCCTGGTGTCCCACCACATCCCCGGCACGGCCGCCGACCCGTCCGCGACGCACCCGACGATTCCCGCGGCCCGCGTCGACCCCGGTCCGCCGCAGTCCGGGCGGCTGCCGGGCGTCCCGGTCCGCGGCAGCGTCCAGCACCCCGACGGGACGAAGGTGGGACGGGCGGCGCTGACCCTCATCGACGTCCAGGGTCGGCAGATCGGACGCGGCGCGAGCGGTGACGACGGGCGGTACGCCCTGAGCGCGCCCGGCGCCGGTTCGTACGTCCTGATCGCCGCGGCGGGCGGGCACCAGCCGCAGGCCGTCAGCGTCACGGTCGGCGAGCGGCCGGTGGAGCTCGACGTGGTGCTCGGAGGCGCGGGACGTCTCGCGGGCACGGTCGTCACCCCGGACGGGGCACCGGTCCGCGACGCGGCGGTGACCCTCACCGACGTGCGCGGCGAAGTCGTCGCCACGACCCGCTCGGGGCGCGAAGGCGGTTACGTGATCGGCGAGCTGGTGGCCGGCGAGTACACCCTGGCGGCCGGCGCCCCGTCCTTCCGCCCCGCCGCCCTGATGGTCAGCGTGCAGGCGGCGCGGGAGACCAGGCAGGACATCGAACTGGCCGGCGGGGCCGTGCTGCGCGGTGTCGTACGGGCCGCCGGCGGACGGGTCGTCGAGGACGCCAGGGTCACCCTGCTGGACGCGGCCGGCAATGTCGTCGGCACGCTCACGACCGGGCCCGACGGAGCGTTCCGCTTCGTCGACCTGTCGACGGGTGAGTACACGGTGATCGCCGCCGGCTACCCGCCGGTCGCCACCGTGCTCCAGGTGCCGGGTGGCGGACGGACCGAACGCGACCTCCAGTTGGGGCACGAGGACTGAACGTGCTCTCCGGCGGTGCGCGAGGGCCGGGAAGCCGGTGCGCGAGGGCCCGGCCCCCGGTGTCCTCACGGCAGCAGGCGCGGCCCCCGTCCGGCCGCGACGTCCTCGACCCACCCGAGACAGAGCACCGCGGCCGCTGTCAGCACCCACGCGACGCCGAACTGCACCCACGGGCTGTCCAGCGGAAGACGCCGTTCCAGCATCGGTACCTCCCACATCAGATCGATCAGAGGCACAGCGGCCATCAGCGCCACCTCGTGCCAGAGGTAGACGGTCACGGCGCGCGCGTTGAACACGGTGACGATCCGGTCGGCCACCGGACGGCGCGCGAGCGCGTCGAACCGTGGACGGAAGCGCATCAGGAGCAGCACGAAGCCGGCCGACCACAGCGCCTGGGCGAGCGGGATGTCGTCCAGGTCGACGGAGCCGTCCACCGGGTGCCGCACCGCCCACCAGGCACCGGCCGCCATCAGCGGCAGCGCGGCGGCGGCCACCCGGGCGCCCCGGAGCCGGTCCAGCGCACCCTCCCGGTGCGCGAAGCCCAGCAGCCAGCAGAACAGGAACACCGACAGGTCGCCGATCGCACTGCCCAGCCGCCCCTCCGGCACGCCCCCTGCCCCTGCCTCCAGAACCACGACGGGCACGAGCGACAGCCCGAGCACGGGGAGGGGAGCCGACCGGAAGACGCGCAGCAGCACCGGTGACAGCAGCACGAACCACAGATACGCGCGCAGGTACCAGAGCACCGCCCAGGCCTGCTCGCCCCACGCGTCGCCCCGCGGATCACCGAGCGGGAGCACCCAGTACAGGACGTCCGGCCCGGGGACCCAGCCGTGCAGCAGCATCGCCGCCCCGAGCACGAGACCGAAGACCCAGACCGGGATCAGCAGCCTGCGCAGCCGGCCGCGGATCACCCCCGCGGCCGGCCGCGCCAGTGAGCGGGCCATGAGCGAGCCGGCCAGCGCGAACATCACCCCCATCGAGGGGAAGAGGAACCCCAGCCAGGGCCATTCGAAGGTGTGGTAGGTCACCACCCGTACGAGCGCGAACGCCCGCAGCACGTCGAACGAACGGTCGCGGCCGGTGCCCGGCACGGTCGCCGGGGCCGGGGCGGGAGCCGTCCTGCGGTGCGCACCCGCCATCACCCCGCCTCCGGGCCGGGGCGGGGCGTACCCACTTCGCCCGTGCGCTTCAGCTTCTGCCAGCGCAGCCGGCCGCCCGTCGCGGCGGTCACGCACGAGTGGATCAGCACCAGGTACATCAGCTGCCGGTAGGCGAGCTGCTGGAGCGGGAGCATCAGCAGGTAGCGGTACTTCTCCCGGTCGAGACGGAAGGCGTAGGCCGCGCAGAACAGCTGCACCCCCAGCACCGCGAGCCAGGCGAGCAGCGAGGCGCGGAAGTCCACGAAGGCCATCGCGTAGAGCGTGAACACGTCGATGAGCGGGGCGAACACCGGTGTGACGATCTGGAAGAGGACGACCAGCGGCATGCCGACCCGGCCGAAGCGCCCGGACGGGCCCTTGTCGGTCACGGACCCTCGGTGCTTCCAGAGCGCCTGCATGGTGCCGTAGCTCCAGCGGTAGCGCTGACGCCACAACTGCGCCATCGAAGCGGGTGCCTCGGTCCAGGCCCGCGCGTGTTCGGCGTACACGACCCGCCATCCCGCGCGGTGCAGGGCGATCGTGATGTCGGTGTCCTCGGCCAGCGTGTCCTCGCTCATCCCGCCGGCCTCCAGGACCGCGGTGCGGCGGAACGCCCCGATGGCGCCCGGGATGGTGGGCATGCAGCGCAGCAGGTCGTACATCCGGCGGTCCAGGTTGAAGCCCATCACGTACTCGATGTGCTGCCAGGCGCCGATCATCGTGGAGCGGTTGCCGACCTTCGCGTTGCCCGCGACGGCACCGATCGCCGGGTCGGCGAAGGGCTGCACGAGCTGGTGCACCGTGCCGGGTTCGAAGACGGTGTCGCCGTCCATCATCACGACGATGTCGTGACGCGCCTGCCGCACACCGTGGTTGAGTGCGGCGGACTTGCCGGCGTTCTCCTGCCGGACGACCCGGACATGGGGCAGGCCGAGCGATTCGGCGATCTCGGCCGTGCCGTCGGTCGAGCCGTCGTCGACGACCAGGATCTCGATCGGATGGGTGCTCGCCGCCAGGGAGCCGAGCGTGTTCGCGATGCACTCCTTCTCGTTGTACGCGGGGACGATCACGGTCACCGGCCGGGTCACCTCCGCACCCCAGGAGAACCGGCGTCCGTCGCGCTGCCGGTGGTGGCGCCGTGCGAGGAGGAGCATCAGGCCGAACCTGCCCAGCACGGCGAATCCGACGACGGCCAGCACCGCCGCCAGCCCGGGCACGGTCCATTCCGCGACCGCGACGGCGGCGAGCAGCGCGCGGCCCTCCCACCGCGTGGCCGTGTCCGCCGTGCGGTGGGCGGCCTGCGCGGAGTCGCCCCGTGCGTCCTGCGCACGCTGCGGGCCCTGTGTTCCGGGCCCGGCCCCCTCGTCCTGCTCCGTCCCGGCGGCCTGCTGCCGGGCGCCGCTCACGGTGGTGAAGGTGTAGCCCTTCGCCTTCATCTTCTTGATGTACTTCGGCAGCGCGGCCAGCGTCTCGGAGCGGTCGCCGCCCGCGTCGTGGAAGAGGACCGAGGCCCCCTCCCCGTCCTTCGGGGTCGCCCACTCGATGATCTTGGAGACGCCGGGGCGCTGCCAGTCCTCGCTGTCGGTGTCGATGAACACGCTCGTGTAGCCCATGGCGCCGAGCCGCTGGTAGACGGGCCAGCTGTAGTCGTCGACGGCGTCGTTCGTCGAGGAGTACGGGGCGCGGAACAGCGTCGTCGTGATGCCCGCGGCGCCCGCCAGCGCGAGCTGCGTCTGGGCGATCTCCCGCTCGACCCGGGCCTCGCTCTGGTAGGAGAGGTCGACATGGGTGAAGGTGTGGACCCCCACCTCACTGCCGTCGTCGACCATCCTGCGCACCACGTCCGGGTAGCGCGCGATCATCGAGCCGACGAGGAAGAAGGTGCCCGGCACGTCGTTGTCGTCCAGGATGTCGAGGACCTTCCCGGACCACTCGGGGTCGGGGCCGTCGTCGAAGGTGAGCACGATCGTCTTGTCCGGTACGGACTGCGTACGGGCGGTGCCGCCGGCGAAGCTCAGGAGCGGCCCTCCGTCCAGGACGCTCTGCGGCACGGTGTCCGACGACGCGTCGGAGCGCACCCGCTGGTCGTTGCCGACCTCGGCCCGGAGATAGCCGTCGAGGAGCATCACGCAGACGAGTCCCAGCAGCAGGAGCAGGGCCATCACCACGCGTGGTTTCGGGACCGCCCGGCGCCGGACCCGGTCGATCGCGCGGGGTGTGGCGTGCCGTCGGCGGGACGCGGCCATCAGCCCTCCCCGCCGGACGGGGCCGTCGTGGCGGACGAGGAGGGCGTGCCGCTCGGTGGCGCCCCCGAGCCGCCCGGTGCGGGGCCGTGTCCAGGCCGCGCTCCACCGCCCGGGCCGGCCCCGGCTGCCGGGCCGCCTTCGAAGGGCAGCAGCTGGGAGGGGGTCAGCGAGATGCCGCCCATGAAGGCGAGCCCCAGCACGGCGGCGTAACCGGCGCAGGTGACGCCCAGCAGTGTCCCGGCGCGGCGCAGCAGCCGGGCCCGACGGCCGGAACCGTCCACGAACACAGGTCCCTCCGGGGACCGTCCTGCGGTGCGGGAGCGTCCTGCCGTGCGGTGCTGCCCGGCGTGTGCGCGGCGCCTGCCGCGTGGCGCCGGGTCCTTCTCGATGACGGGATCCGATTGCATGTGCGCATGCTGACGAACCCCGATGTGCGAAGTCTGGAGCTTTGCTGGCCGCACGCTGTGAATACGGCCCGAACCTGTCCGGCCGCTGAGTGGCCGGCGGCCCCCGCAGGACACCCGGGGAGAGCAACAGACTTTCCCTCATGCCTAGTTGACTGCGACGGGCGGTTCCTGTGGACCTCTTCCCATGAGTTCCCTGTGTCTTCGCGCGGGCCCCGGATGTGAGAGGTTCTGTGGTGTCCCGGCGTCCACGTGCCGTTTCTGGGCGCACATTCGAGAACAGGTGCACACATGATGCAAAGGCGAACACGGGTTCCCTCCGTCGTTGCCGGGCTGGTCGCGCTGGGCCTCGCGTGCTCGGCCTGCGCGACCGGGACGGCGGCGTACCGGACCGACGGGGCGGGCGCCTCCCCGCCCCGGGCCCCGCAGACCGCCTACACCCCGTACGTCAGCGCCACGACAGCTGCCGACACCGACGGCGCGGCGTCCCCCGACACGTACAACCTGGCCTTCGTGACCTCCGACGGTTCCGGCTGCACGCCCGTCTGGGGCGGCACCGAACCCGCCACCAGCGACGCGGTCGTGGCCCGTGCCGCCGCGCTCACCGACACCGGGGCCGACCTCCGGGTCTCCTTCGGCGGGGCCGCGGGCACCGAGGCGGCACTCGACTGCGACAGTGCGCAGGAGCTGGCCGACGCCTATGCCGAGATCCTCGACGCGGTCGGCGCCACCAAGGCCGACTTCGACATCGAGGGCGACGCGCTCACCGACGAGGTCTCGGTCGCCCGCCGCAACGAGGCCCTCGCCCTCCTCCAGAAGGAACGCGACCTCGACCTCACGTACACGCTCCCCGTGATGCCCGACGGACTCGAGGACACCGGGCTCGCAGTCGTCCAGGACGCCGTCGACCAGGGTGTCCGCCTCTCCGCGGTCAACATCATGGCGATGAACTACAGCAGCTCCCACAGCGGGGACATGGGCGACTACGCGGAGCAGGCCGCGCAGGCGGCCCACGACCAGCTCGTGGACGTACTCGGGCTGTCGCGGGACGCTGCCTGGCAGGCGCTGCACCTCACCGTGATGATCGGGGTCAACGACGTGGCGGGGGAGACCTTCACGCTCGCCGACGCCGCGTCGCTGCGCGACTTCGCCACCCGGAAGGGCGTCGGCGCGCTGTCGATGTGGGCGGCCTTCCGCGACCGGCCGTGCGCCGAGGGCGAGGACCTGACGGAGGCCGACGACGCCTGCAGCGGCGTCGCGCAGGAGCCGGGCGCGTTCGCCGAAGCCCTGAACGGCTGAGCAGCCGGCGGACCGGGAGGCCCCGCGGTCTCAGCGCAGCGCGTCCTCCCGGAGCAGCGTCATCAGCGCCCGCGCCCCCGGGCTCATGGCCCGGGACGGCGGGAGCAGCACCACGCTCTCGTACACCGGCCGGTGCGCCCCGTCGAGCTCCACCACCACGAGCCCCCGAGCCTCCTGCTTACGGCAGAAGTGGTGCGGCACCACCGCGATGCCGAGGCCTTCGTGGACCAGCTCCAGCAGGCTGTGCACGTCGTTGACCTCCAGCGCCACCGTGCGGCGCACCCCCGCGGCGGCGAACGCCTCGTCCGCCGCGCGCCGCGGGCCCCAGTCCGGGTGGAAGTCGATGAACGACTCCCCGTGCAGCCCGGTCCACGCCACCCTTGCCTCCTGACCGAGACGGTGGCCGGGGGCGCACAGGACGACCATGGGCTCCCGCGCCAGCGGCAGGAGCTCGCCCCGCCACTCCGGCGGGCTGACGGTGGCCGCGAACGCCAGGTCCAACCGCCCGCCGGCCACCCCCTCCAGCAGGCTGGAGGTGCCCTCCTGGCGGAGCCGGATCTCCATGTGCGGATGCTCCCGGTGGAACGCGGCGAGAAGCCGGGCAGGGCTGACCCCGGCCACGCACTGTTCGACCCCCAGCGTCAGCGTGCCGCGCAGCAGTCCCCGTACGGCGTCGACCGCGTCCCTCGCCGCCCTGGCCCCCGCCAGCGTCCGCTCGGCCTCCACGAGCAGGGCCTGCCCCGCCTCGGTCAGCCGCACCGTGCGCGTGGTGCGGCTGAACAGGGGGGTCCTCAGCTCGTGCTCCAGCGCCCGGACGGACGCGGACAGCCCGGACTGGGACACGGCGAGGCGCTCCGCCGCGCGGGTGAAGTGCTGCTCCTCGGCGACGGCGACGAAGTGCTCCAGCTGACGCAGTTCCATGATTGAGCAACCTAATCGATGAATCCCAGCGGAATCTCCTGTTGGACCGCTGGATCGATCTCCGCCAGTCTGGACACGCGCACCAGACCTGGCGCGCTCCCCCCGGACCTCTCCCGTGGAGTGCTCGCATGTACCTTCCGTCCGCCGACCGCTACACCGCCATGCCCTACCGGCGCACCGGACGCAGCGGCCTGCTGCTCCCCGCGCTGTCACTCGGGCTGTGGCACAACTTCGGAGGCGACCGGACGCCGGAGAGCCAGGGCGCGATCCTGCGCAGGGCCTTCGACCTGGGCATCACCCACTTCGACCTCGCCAACAACTACGGCCCGCCGCCCGGTTCCGCCGAGGTCGCGATGGGCCGCGCGCTGAAGACGGACTTCGCACGCCTCCGGGACGAGATCGTCATCTCCACCAAGGCCGGCTACCACATGTGGGACGGTCCGTACGGGGAGTGGGGCTCCGCCAAGTCCCTGCGCTCCTCGCTGGACCAGAGCCTGACGCGGCTCGGCGTCGACTACGTCGACGTCTTCTACTCGCACCGCTTCGACCCCGACACCCCGCTCGAGGAGACGATGCGCGCGCTGGACAGCGCCGTGCGCCAGGGCAAGGCGCTCTACGCGGGCGTCTCCAACTACTCCGCCGCGCAGACCCGCGAGGCCGCACGGATCCTCGACGACCTGGGCACCCCGCTCCTCATCCACCAGCCCCGCTACTCGATGCTGGACCGCTGGGTGGAGGACGACGGGCTGCTGGACGCCCTGGACGAGCTCGGCACCGGCTCCATCGCCTACTCGCCGCTGGAGCAGGGCATCCTCTCCGACCGCTATCTGCGGGGCATTCCGGAGGGCTCGCGCGCCGCGGGCGCCAGCCCGTTCCTCTCGGCCGACGCCGTCACCCCCGAGCTGGTGGCACGGCTGGGCGCGCTGAACGAGCTGGCGCAGGAGCGCGGGCAGTCCCTGGCCCAGCTGGCGCTGGCCTGGGTGCTGCGCGGCGGCCGGGTCACCTCCGCCGTCGTCGGCGCGAGCAGCGTCGCCCAGCTGGAGAACAGTGTGGCGGCGGTCCGCAACCTGGAGTTCGGCGAGGAGGAACTCACCCGGATCGACGAGCTCCTCAAGGGCGCGACCCGCTCCTGAGCACCTGAGGCCCCGCCGGCCCGGTGGATCGAAGCCCGTCGCGTGGGAACCCGCGGCGGGTTTCGACGGACCGGTGCCCCGTGGGGGAACGCGGTGACCGGTGCCGGCCGTCGCATTGGAACCCGCGGCGGGTTCCGGCGCGTCAGAGCCAGCCGTTGCGCCGGAACCCGCGGTGGATGACGAAGCACGCCACGGCCATCACACAGAGGACCGCGGGGTACCCGTAGGTCCACCGCAGCTCCGGCATGTGCGCGAAGTTCATGCCGTACACACCGCACACCATGGTGGGTACGGCGACGATCGCCGCCCACGCCGTGATCTTGCGCATGTCCTCGTTCTGGGCGACGGTCACCTGCGCGAGATGGGCCTGCAGCACGGAGTCGAGCAGCGCGTCGAAGGAGGCGATCTGCTCGGCCGTGCGGGCCAGGTGTCCGGCCACATCGCGGAAGTACGGCTGGAAGCCGGGGCCCACCGGCTCCATGGTCTGGCTCGCCAGCGCCTGGAGCGGCCGGTCCAGCGGGGACACCGCCCGCTTGAACTCGAGGAGTTCACGTTTCAGCTGGTAGATGCGGCCCGCGTCGCCCCGGCCCGCGTGCTCGCTGAAGACCGCGGTCTCCACGGCGTCGATGTCGTGCTGCATGGAGTCGGCCACGACGAGGTAGTCGTCGACCACCCGGTCGGCTATCGCGTGCAGCACGGCCGCCGGGCCCTGGGCCAGGCGCTCCGGCGTGGCCTCCAGGCCCTCGCGCAGCGGGCCGAGGGAGCCGTGGCTGCCGTGCCGGACGGTGATCACGAAGTCGGCGCCGGTGAAGACCATGATCTCCCCGGTGTCGACCACCTCGCTGGTCGCTGTGAGCTCCTCGTGCTCGACGTAGCGGCACGTCTTGAAGACGGCGAACAGCGTCCCGTCGTAACGCTCCACCTTCGGTTGCTGACGGGCGTGCACCGAGTCCTCGACGGCCAGCGGGTGCAGCTCGAACAGCTCGGCGACACCGGCGAACTCGGCGGCGGTCGGCTCGTGCAGGCCGAGCCAGACGAAGCCCCGGCCCGAGGAGCGGACCCGGCGCAGGGCCTCGTCCGCCGGGCAGTCCGACGGATGCCGCCGCCCGTCCTCGTACAGCACGCAGTTGACCACCGCGCTGCCGAGCGGGGAGCGTGCCGGATGGCTCAGGTCCACCGTGCCGCGGTAGACGCGGCGGACCGCACGGCGGAGATTGCGGATCATCGTCACTGCGGACTCCTTCGCACGGTCGGCGGCCAGTGTGCCATCCCTTACGGCGGAGCGTTTCCGCAGCTCGCGTCACTGGACTGGACCAGTGGTAGATCGGGGCTGCTCTGGTCCCGTGCCGCCCCGGCGCGTACCGTGATGCGGCACGAAGATCTTCCTCCCGGCGGACGGGCGGAGGGTCTCCGTCAGGCGTACGGATACCGGGGTCGCACGACCGGCGTGGTGGCCGTACGTACCGCACCCGACCGACGAACGACAGGACCGCGCACCGTGAAGATCCTCGTGAGCGCCGACATGGAGGGCGCCACCGGCGTGACGTGGCCGGCCGACGTGCTGCCCGGCACCCCGCAGTGGGAGAGGTGCCGCGCGATGTTCACCTCCGACGTGAACGCCGCGGCCCTCGGGTTCTACGACGGGGGCGCCGACGAGGTGCTCGTCAACGAGGCCCACTGGTCCATGCGCAACCTCCTCCTGGAGCAGCTGGACGACCGCGTCCAGATGCTCACCGGCAGGCACAAGTCCCTCTCCATGGTCGAGGGGATCCAGCACGGGGACGTCGACGCCGTCGCCTTCATCGGCTACCACACCGGTGCCGGTGCGGAGGGCGTGCTCGCCCACACCTACCTCGCCAACTCCATCACCGGGGTCTGGCTGAACGGCGTCCGTGCCAGTGAGGGCCTGCTCAACGCCCACGTCGCCGCGGAGTACGGTGTACCCGTCATCCTCGTCACCGGCGACGACCTGACCTGCAAGGACGCAGAGCTCTACGCCCCGGCCGCCCGCATGGTCGCGGTGAAGGACCATGTGTCGCGGTACGCCGCCGTGTGCCGCACCCCGGCCCGTACCGCCGCCGACATCAGGGCGGCGGCGAGCGAAGCGACCGCGCTCGCCGTGCGCCACGCGCCCGTGACGACGGGGGACGGCTACACGGTGCAGCTGGAGTTCGACGCCGAGCACCTGGCGGCGGCGGCGACCGTGGTTCCCGGAGTGGCGCGCGACGGCGAGAGGCGCGTCGCCTACACCAGCGGGACGATGTACGAAGGTATTCGCACGTTCAAGGCGGTGACGACGATCGTGTCGTCCGCCGTGGAGGAACAGTATGGCTGACACGACCAACCCGCCCGCCGTCGACGAGCTGGCGCTCGACGAGTCGGTGACGTTCACCTCCGAGCTGATCCGCATCGACACCACCAACAGCGGAGACGGCAGCTGCCGGGAACGCCCGGCCGCCGAGTACGTCGCCGAGCGGCTGGCCGCCGCCGGTCTGGAGCCCGCGCTGCTGGAGCGCACGCCCGGACGGACGAACGTGGTCGCCCGGATCGCGGGCACCGACCCGTCGGCCGACGCCCTGCTCGTGCACGGCCACCTCGACGTGGTGCCCGCCGAAGCGGCCGACTGGACCGTGCACCCCTTCTCCGGGGAGGTCCGCGACGGTGTCGTGTGGGGACGCGGCGCCGTCGACATGAAGAACATGGACGCGATGATCCTGTCCGTCGTCCGGGCCTGGGCCCGCGCCGGAGTCCGTCCCCGCCGGGACATCGTCATCGCCTACACGGCCGACGAGGAGGCCAGCGCCGCGGACGGCTCCGGCTTCCTCGCCGACCGGCACGCGGACCTCTTCGAGGGCTGCACGGAAGGCATCAGCGAGTCCGGGGCCTTCACCTTCCACGCAGGACCCGGCATGTCGCTCTACCCCATCGCCGCGGGTGAGCGGGGCACCGGCTGGCTGAAGCTGACCGCCGAGGGCAAGGCGGGGCACGGCTCCAAGGTCAACCGGGCCAACGCCGTCAGCGCGCTCGCCGCCGCCGTCGCCCGGATCGGGGAGCACGAGTGGCCGGTCCGGCTGACCCCGACCGTGCGGGCCGCCCTCACCGAGATCGCCGCGCTCCACCACATACGGGTCGACCTGGACGCGCCCGGTTTCGACGTGGACGAGCTGCTGGGCAAGCTCGGCCCGGCCGCCGCGCTGGTCGAGGCGACCGTGCGCAACAGCGCCAACCCGACCATGCTGGAAGCCGGCTACAAGGTCAACGTGATCCCGGGCCGGGCCACCGCCCACGTCGACGGCCGCATGCTGCCGGGCGCCGAGGACGAGTTCGTCGAGACCATGGACCGGCTGACGGGGCCCGGCGTCGACTGGGAGTTCGACCACCGCGAGGTGCCGCTCGAGGCACCGGTCGACTCACCCACGTACGCGAAGATGCGGGCCGCCGTCGAGCTGTTCGACCCGGGCTCCCACGCCGTGCCGTACTGCATGTCGGGCGGCACGGACGCCAAGCAGTTCTCGCGCCTCGGCATCACCGGCTACGGCTTCTCGCCGCTGAAGCTGCCCGTCGGCTTCGACTACCAGGCGCTCTTCCACGGCGTCGACGAACGGGTCCCGGTCGACGCCCTGCACTTCGGCGTCCGGGTCCTGGACCACTTCCTGCGCACTGCCTGACCGATCACGGGGGGAAACACTCATGGTGTCCACAGCGTCATACGGCTCATGGCCGTCACCGATCGACGCGGCGCTCGCCGCGTCGCACGACGGCCGGCCGGAGTTCGTCGGCAGCGTCGGCGACGAGGTGTGGTGGACGGAGCCGCGCCCGGCCGAGGGAGGCCGCCGTGCCCTCGTACGCCGCCGGGCCGACGGCACCACCGCTTCGGTGCTCCCCGAACCGTGGAACCCCCGCAGCCGCGTCATCGAGTACGGCGGGGCGCCGTGGGCGGGCGCGGCGCGGGGGACGGGCGGACCGCTGGTCGTCTTCGTCCACTTCCCCGACCAGCGGCTGTACGCGTACGCGCCGGACGGGCCCGACGCACCCTGGCCGCTCACCCCGGTGTCGCACACCGGCGACGGGCTGCGCTGGGTGGACCCCGAAATCCACCTCGACCGCGGCGGCAGCGGTGAGGTCTGGTGCGTGCTGGAGGAGTTCACCGGCGCGTCGCCCACCGACGTGCGCCGGGTGATCGCCGCCGTCCCACTGGACGGCTCGGCCGCCTCCGACCGCGGCGCCGTCCGCGAACTCACCGACGACCGGCACCGGTTCGTCACCGGTCCCCGGCTGTCCCACGACGGCCGCCGGGTCGCCTGGATCGCCTGGGACCACCCGCAGATGCCGTGGGACGGCACCGTCGCCATGATCGCCGAAGTCACCGCGGAGGGCCTCTTCACCGGGGTACGGCCCCTCGTCGGCGACCTCGACGAATCGGTTGTCCAGGTCGAGTGGGACCGGGACGGTTCCCTGCTCTTCGTGTCGGACATCGGCGGCTGGTGGGAGCTCCAGCGGATCCGGCCGGACGCCGTCGAGGGCGCGGTCGTGCCCAGCAGCCGGCTCTGCTCCGGACGCGGCGAGGAATTCGGCGGGCCGCTGTGGAAGATCGGTCTGCGCTGGTTCCGGCTGCTGGACAACGGGCTGATCGCCGTCATCCACGGCCGGGGCACCACCCGGCTCGGCGTGCTCGACCCGGAGACCGGCGAACTCGTCGACGCCGTCGGCCCCTGGACCGCGTGGGCCGAGACCCTCACCGTGCAGGACACCCGGGTCATCGGCATCGCCGCGAGCCCGCACACCTCGTACGAGGTGGTCGAGCTGGACACCGCGACCGGGCACACCCGCACCCTCGGCTCACCCCACCGGGACGCCGTCGACCCCGCGTACTACCCCGAGCCGCAGATCCGCACCTTCACGGGCCCCGACGGCCGCGAGATCCACGCGCACGTCTACCCGCCGCACCACCCCGACCGCACCGGCCCCGACGGCGAGCTGCCGCCCTACGCGATCTGGGTGCACGGTGGGCCCACCGGGCGTGACCCGCTCGTGCTCGACCTCGAGATCGCCTACTTCACCTCCCGCGGCATCGGCGTCGCCGAGGTCAACTACGGCGGCTCGACCGGCTACGGCAGGCTCTACCGCGAACGGCTCCGCGGACAGTGGGGCGTCGTCGACGTGGAGGACTGCGCCGCCGTCGCGCTCGGGCTGGCGGAGGAGGGTTCGGCCGACCGCGACCGGCTGGCCGTCCGGGGCGGCAGCGCCGGCGGCTGGACCGCCGCCGCCTCCCTCACCGGCACCGACGTGTACGCGTGCGGGGCGATCAGCTACCCCATCCTCGACCTGGAGGGATGGGCCACCGGCGAGACGCACGACTTCGAGTCGCAGTACCTGGAGTCGCTCGTGGGCCCGCTCGACGAGGTACCCGAGCGCTACCGGGAACGGTCGCCCATCAACCGCACCGACCGGCTCACCGCACCGTTCGTGCTGCTCCAGGGACTCGACGACCCGATCTGCCCGCCGATCCAGTGCGAGCGGTTCCTGGCAGCGATCGAGGGCCGCGGCGTCCCGCACGCCTACCTCGCCTTCGAGGGGGAGAGCCACGGATTCCGCCGCGCGGAGACCGTGATCCGCGCCCTGGAGGCCGAACTCTCCCTCTACGCGCAGACCTTCGGTATCGACCGCGCCGACGTACCGCGCCTGGAGCTGAAGAAGTGACCGGGAGGACCCTCCAGCCGCTCGCCCGGGCGGCGCGGCTGCGCCCCGGCGCCCGGGTCGCGGTGGTCGCACCCAGCGGGCCCGTGCCCGCCGACCGCCTCGAAAGAGGTCTCGACCTGCTGCGCGGGTGGGACCTGGAGCCGGTGGTCGCTCCCCACGTCCTCGACACGCACCCCGGGCTGGACCACCTCGCCGGCACCGACGAGGACCGCGCCCGGGATCTCCAAGAAGCCTGGTGCGACCCCTCCGTGGACGCCGTGCTGTGCGCCCGCGGCGGATACGGCGCACACCGCATGGTCGACCTCCTGGACTGGCCGGCGCTGCGGGCCGCCGGCCCGAAGGTGTTCGTCGGGTACAGCGACATCACCGTGCTGCACGAGGCGTTCGCGCTGAGGGCCGGATTCTCGACCCTGCACGGACCGATGGTCGCCACCGAGGTGTTCCTCAAGGACGCGGCGACCCAGGAGGCGCTGCGCTCCACCCTGTTCGCACCCGAGTCGGTGCGCACGCTCGGCCTGGACACGGCGGCGGCGCTGGTCCCCGGCCGGTCACGGGGGATCACCTACGGCGGCTGCGTGAGCCTGCTCGCCGCCGACGCCGGCACCCCGCACGCCCGGACCTCCGCCCGGGGCGGGCTGCTGGTGATCGAGGACATCACGGAGGACCCGCACCGGCTCGACGGCATCCTCACCCGGCTGCTGCGCATCGGGGCCCTCGACGGCGTCGCGGGGGTGGCGTGCGGTTCCTGGCAGGACTGCGGGCCGTACGAGCGGGTGCGCGCCGTGCTCGCCGACCGGCTCGGCGGCCTCGGCGTACCGGTCGTCGAGGAGCTGGGCTTCGGCCACGGCCCCACGGCTCTGACGATTCCGCTCGGCGTACCCGCTGTGCTGGACGCCCCGGCGGACGGCGGTCGCTGCACCCTCACCGCCGAGGTACCCGCGCTGCTCTGAAGCACGGACGGCGCCCGGGAAGTGAACAACCGTCGGGGAAACTCCGCCGCGTACGTTGACATCATGTGACCTGTGTCACAGCATGGGCCCGGCTCGGTACTTACCACTCGGTAGGGCGCCCTCGGTGCGGAGGTCCATGTGTCGCGTGCTGTCCCCAGGTCCCGCAGTCCCCTCACCTTCCTCGCCGGGGCGGCCCTCATCGCCCCGCTCGCCCTGCTCGGCGCCGGGCCCGTGTCGGCCGCCTCCGAGTTCACGGTGACCCCACTGGAGTTCACCGTGCGGGCGGGTGACCGGTCCTGCACCGTGGACGCCGACCTCTACCGGCCCGCCGGTGTCGACGCCGGGCACCCCGCCCCCGCCGTCCTCGCGACCAACGGGTTCGGCGGCAGCAAGTCCGACGGCTCCACCGACGCCATCGGCAGGGCCTTCGCCGCACGGGGCTACGTGGGCCTCGTCTACTCCGGCCTCGGCTTCGGCAAGTCCGGCTGCCTCATCACGCTCGACGACCCCGCGATCGACGGCAGGGCGGCCTCCGGCCTCGTCGACTTCCTCGCCGGGACACGGGCCGCCGACGACGGCACCCGGGCCGACTTCGTCACGGGGGACGGACCGGGCGACCCGCGCGTCGGCATGATCGGCGGCTCGTACGGCGGAGCCGTCCAGCTGGCCACCGCCTCCGTCGACCACCGGGTCGACGCCCTCGTCCCGCTCATCACCTGGAACGACCTGGCGTACGCGCTCTCGCCCAACACGACAGGGGCGGCCCGGGGCGTCTCCTCCGACACCCCCGGTGTCTTCAAGTGGCAGTGGACCAACGGGTTCTACCTGCTGGGCGAGGGGCAGCCACTGCTGGTCCCCAGCATCGACCCGTCCCGCTTCGGCAGCCCCGCGTGCCTGCACTTCGCCCCGCGGGCCTGCGACACCATCCGTCTCCTGAACTCCGGCCGCTACCCGGCCGACCGCACGGACGCGATGCTCGCCTACGCCCGCAGCGTCTCACCGGCCTCCTACCTCCCCGGGGTCACCGCGCCCACGCTGCTCGTCCAGGGCCAGGCCGACAGCCTCTTCAACCTCAACGAGGCCACCGCGACGTACCGGACGCTCCGGGCGCAGGGCACCACCACGAAGATGATCTGGCAGGCCTGGGGCCACAGCGGCGGCCAGGTACCCGGCGAACTCGACCTCGCCACGGGCAATCTGGAGACCAGTTACGTCGGGCAGCGGATCCTCGCCTGGTTCGACCGCTACCTCCACCAACGGCAGGACACCGACACCGGGCCCGCGTTCGCCTACTACCGGGACTGGACGAGTGGCTACGGCACCGCCCCCGCCGTGCCCGCCCCCTCCCGGACCCTCTACCTCTCCGGGGACGGCACCCTGGTGGACAGCCGTTCGAAGGTCACCCGCGGCAGCCGCCAGTACACCAACGCGCTCCTGCCGACCAGCCACTCCGAAAGCTCCCTGGCCGGACTCATCGGCCTGAAGGACCCGGCACCGTACGACACCAGGGGCACCCACCTGGGCTGGACCAGTGCCCCGCTGACCGCACCGGTGGACGTCGTCGGCGCGCCGAAGGCGACGCTCGAGGTGAAGTCGCCCACCGCGGAACGGGTCCAGAACAGCGGGGACGCGTCGGACCGGCTGGTCCTGTTCGCGAAGGTGTACGACGTGGCCCCCGACGGAACCCAGCACCTGGTGAACCGCCTGGTCGCACCGGTACGCGTGCCCGACGTCACGCGTCCGTTCACCGTGGAGCTGCCGGGCATCGTGCACCGGTACGAGGCCGGGCACCGGCTGCGGTTCGTGATCGCCGCGAGTGACACGGCGTACTTCGGGAACCGGGGCATCAAACCGGTCACGGTCGTCAGCGCCCCGCAGGACACCGGTGTCCTGGAGCTCCCCGTGGTCGGCTGACCGCCACCCGAACGGCCGCGCTCCACTGCCCCCGGGCCAGGGAGGGAGAGATCCTGGGGTCCGGGGACGGCCGTTCCTGGTCCAGGAGCCAGGACCCAGCGGAGAGGGTCACATGAGCCCGAAGGACGTATCCAGCGGCGCCACGGGCGCCTTCAGTCCCGGCCGCATCGCCGTCACCCTGCTGGCGGTCCTCGCGATCGTCTTCATCTGCGTGAACACCGACGAGGTCACCATCCGCGTCATCATCCCGAAGGTCACCATGCCGCTCTGGGCGGCGCTGCTGGGGGTGTTCGTGGCGGGTCTGCTCTGCGGCGGCTACGTGATGCACCGCCGCCGGGCCAGGTAGCCGCCGAGGTCCTCGAGCGCCCGTTGCGACGTGGTCCGGGCACCGCTTCCGGCACAGGAGGGTCCTCGGCCGCCTGCTGCCGCACGGCACGGGCCGCGTACACGCACGGTTCCGGCCGTCGTCGTCGCGGGGGACGCCACGGCCGTACCTCCCGCAGCGGTCGTCGTCACGCGGCCCCGGGCCCCCGCCGTCCCTTGTAGTTGATCTTCATGGTGTCCATGTCCGTCACGGAGCAGCGCAGTTCGCCGTGGCCGAGGCCCCGTGCGGCGAGGGCGGTCTCCGCGCGGTCCTGGGCGATCGCCGCCGCCATCTCGTCGCCGTCCGCCGGGTCCGAGACCACCACGTACCGGAAGCTGAAGTGCTTCAGCACGGTGTCGTAGGTGAGCGTCCCCTCCTCGGTGAACTGCATGGCCGCCAGGCCGTGCTGCTCCACCTCGGCCAGCAGCCGGTCCCTGCCCTCGTCCGTCAGCCCTTCCCAGGTGCCCCGCACGATCACCCGGTACGTGTGCTGCGTGCCCATCGTCCTGCCCGTCCTCTGCTCTGCCGGCGTGGAGAGGGAAGGCTACGACGACGAGGACGGATGGCGCGCGGGAATTTCCGCGGCCCGAGCGCCGTCCGTCCGCACGCCGTCCCGGCGCCGGTCGGCCGATGACGTCGTGACGAGATCACCGGCCGCGCGTCCACGGGCCGCGGGCGTGCACGGGCCGCGGGCGTGCACGGGCCGTCCGCCGGACACGCGGTCAGGCGGAGGCCCTCCGGTCGACGTACTCGAAGACCGAGCCATCGGGGTGGAGGGCGATCAGATTGCGGCCGGCCGGAGTGGGCACCGGGCCGGCGATGACCTTGGCCCCGGCCCGGGTCAGCGCCGCGTTCGCCTCCTCGACGTCCTTGACCGCGATCGTCGCCGACACCTTGCGCAGCACCTCCAGCTCCGACTCGGGGCCGCTCATCAGCAGAAAGCAGCCGATCGCGGCGACCGAGACCCCGCCGCGCTCGAAGCGCAGCGCCGGAGTGCCGGTCAGGCCCTCGTAGAAGGCCACCGAGGCCTCCAGGTCGTCGACGCAGATACGTAGCGTGGTTCCCAGGATCTCCATGCCACGAGGGTAGTTGGCGACCCGGAGGTGTGTGATCGGTTCCGGTCCGCGGACCGGCCGGTCACACCTGGCAGATCAGCTCGCCGTGCGGGACCAGGAACCACGCGTCGGGCTCCTCGCCCCAGGCGCGCCAGGCCTCCGCGATCGCCGTCAGCTGCTCCGGACGCGCGTGTCCGCCGTCCACCGCCAGCTGCGCGTACACCGACGCGGTCGTACGGTCCGCCCACAGGCCGCTCCACCAGGCGCGGTCCTCCCCGGCGAAGCACCAGGCGCCCGCAGTCGGGGTGATGCGGGTGAAGCCGGCCTGCCGGGCCCAGGACAGCAGCCGGCGTCCGGCGTCCGGTTCACCGCCGTTGGCGCGGGCCACGCGCCCGTACAGCTCCTGCCACTCCGTCATCCCCGCCACGTCCGGGTACCAGGCCATCGCCGCGTAGTCGCTGTCGCGTACGGCGACGATGCCGCCCGGTCGGCACACCCGTCGCATCTCGCGCAGCGCCTGGACCGGATCACCCACGTGCTGGAGCACCTGATGCGCGTGGACGACGTCGAAGGAGTCGTCGGCGAAGTCCAGGGCGTGCACATCTGCGGTGGCGAACTCCACGTTGCCCAGGCCGCGTTCGGCTGCGACACCGGCCGCCTGGTCGAGGATCTCCCGGCCGGTGTCGACCGCCGTCACCCGGCCCGGCGCGACCAGTGCGGCGAGGTCCGCCGTGATGGTGCCCGGGCCGCAGCCGACGTCCAGCACCCGCTGTCCGGGGGCGAGCCGGCCGATCAGGTACGCCGCCGAGTTGGCGGCGGTCCGCCACCGGTGCGAGCGCAGCACCGACTCGTGGTGACCATGGGTGTATGTCGCTGTTTCCTTCGGCATGGCCGTACGTCCTCCCCGGACTTCGCACAGCTCGCGGCTTCGCCCGCGGGCGCTGCGGCCACGGTACGCCGCGATGTCGCATCCTGAGATTCACGTCTCACCATGCGGTCGATTAGAACCGCATCGGGCAGTAGACGGTCAGGGCCTCCGGCAGCTTGTCGATCAGCAACTCAGCTCCGGAGTGCGCCACTTCGCCGTCGTACGCGTACGGGGTGCCGGGTGCGAGGCCGGAGATCCGCACCTGGCGGCGGCGGACCGCCGCGTGGACGGGCGACCGGCTCAGCGGTCCGGCCACCGCCGCCGCGAGGAGGCGCAGCCCCGGGGTGCGACCGCCGTGCACGACCCGTACGTCCAGCAGCCCGTCGGCCAGATTGTGCCGGCGGCCGGGCGCGGGCCCTACCCGCCGGAACATTCCGTTGCCGACGAAGAGCAGCCACAACGGCCTCTTGCGTCCCTGCAGTTCGGCAGTCAGCGGGCGCTCGCCGCGCAGCGCCTCGAAGGCCGCGAGCACACCCGCGGGCCAGCCCCCGATCCTGGGCGCCCAGCGCTCCCGGGTGCGCACGAGCTCCGGGTAGACCCCGAGGCTGAACGCGTTGATGAAGTAGCCGTGCGCACCGCCCGGTCCCTGTGGACCGGGTCGGAAGCGGCCCAGGTCGACCCGGACCGCGTCGCCCGAGGCGAGGGCCGTGACCGTGTCGTGCACCGTCTCGATGCCGAGGTCGTAGGCGAAGTGGTTGAGCGTCCCGCCGGGGAAGACGGCGAGCGGAAGGCTGTGGGTCGCCGCCACGGCTGCGGCCATGTTGACCGTGCCGTCGCCCCCGCACACGCCCAGGGCCCTGCCCCGCCGGGCCGCGTTCTCCAGCGCGCCCGACAGGTCGGCGGGCGCGCACTCCAGCACCTCGGCGAGCGGCAGCGCGTCGCGGATCAGGCCGGCCGTCGCGGTCGCGGAGCCGGACCGCCGGTTCACGATGACCACCAGGTCCTGCCCTGCGGGCAGGGCCGGGGCCGAGGCCGGCGGTCTGCCCGGCGCGGGCAGCTGCCCACGGGTGGGTACGACACCCCGCAGTGCGAAGGCGGCCCCTATGCCGAGTGCCGCACCGGCGAGGACATCGCTCGGATAGTGGACACCGGTGTAGACGCGGGACGCGGCCACGGCGACCGCGACCGGGGCCACCACGGCACCCCAGCCCTTGGACTCCAGGGCGACGCCCGTCGCGAACGCCGCGGCGGACGCCGCGTGCCCGGACGGGAAGGACGTGGTGAACGGCTGCCGCTTGAGCTGTCGCATCACCGGGACCATGTCCAGTATCGGCCGCTCCCTGCGGACCGCGCCCTTGCCGACGGTGTTGATGGCGGCCGAGGCGACGGCGAGGGAGGCGATGCCGCGCAGTGCGGCCCGGCGCGACCGGGCACTGGTGCCCAGTGCGGCCATTCCCGCCGCGGCCCCGAACCACAGCAGCCCGTGGTTGGCGCTGCGGCTCAGCCGGGGCAGGACGGGCTCGGCGCCCGGCCAGTGCCTCTCGGCCACGCTCTGGAACGCGGCAAGATCGCGCCGACGGAACCAGCTCCGCCAGCGGTCGGAGGGGGGTGGACCGCTCGATGTGGACATGGGACAGCGACTACCCTGCCGGTGGCCGGTGAACCAGGAGGCGCGCCCATCACACCCGGCCGGACCTCCACGCTCCGCGGGAAATCGGCGGAAGCGGTAAGGAAACGGTCGATTTCCCCCGGGGTCGGCCGCCCCGCCCCCTCCCGGGCGTTGCCCGGACAAGTTCCCTGACGTTAGCCTGCGTTCGTGATTCCGGTCATTGACCGGAGTGTCGAACGATGGGTGGGCGATCATGGGACGACTCGTCCCTGCGGTGACCAGGGCACTGGATGTACTCGAGCTGTTCCTTCAGGGGGAGGGAACGCTCTCCGCACCCGAGGTCACCCGCAAGCTTCAACTGCCACGGACCACCGTCCACGAACTGCTCACCACCCTTGCCGCACGCTCCTACCTGGTCACGGTCCCGGGGCAGCCGGGCCGGTACCGGCTCGGCGTGCGGACGTACCAGCTCGGCAGCCGGTACGCCGAGAAGCTCGATCTGGCGGCCGAGGGCCAGCAGGTGGCCCGCGAGGTCGCCGAGACCTGTGGCGAGACCGTCCACGTCGCGATCCTGGAGGACACCGAGGTCATCTACATCGCCAAGGTGGACTCCACGCACGCGGTCCGCATGGTCTCCGCCGCCGGCCGCAAGCTGCCCGCCCACTGCACCTCCGTCGGCAAGCTGCTCCTCGCGGCCCTGCCGGAGGCGGAGCTCGACGCCCGGCTCGACGGACGCGAACTCGTCGCGATGACCGACAACAGCCTCACCGACGCCACGGAGCTGCGGGAGGCGCTGGCCGTCGTGCGCAAGCGGGGCATCGCGGTCGAGCACCGGGAGTCGAACCCGGACGTGAGCTGCGTGGCCGCGCCGGTCCGGGACCGCTCCGGCCGGGTCGTCGCCGCGCTCTCCATCTCCGTGCCGATGATCCGCTGGAGCGAGGAGCGCGAGGCGGAGCTCGGGCAGCTCGCCGCGGGCGGCGCGGACGCGCTGTCCGGCCGGCTCGGGCACCACCGGAGCCAGGCGTGAGGCCGGGCCCGGAGGTCGCCGTACGGGAGCGGGCCGAGCTGGGGGAGGGGCCGACCTGGGACGCGGCGGCCGGACGGCTGATCTGGGTCGACGTCCTCTCCTCCCGCGTGCACACGTACGACCCGGCCGACGGCCGGCGCACGGTCACGACGACCGAGCAGCACGTCGGCGCCGCGAAGCCGCGCGCGGGCGGCGGACTCGTGGTCAACCTGCGGGACGGCATAGGCCTGTACGACGCCGACGGCACCTTCTCGTGGCTGGCCCGCGAACCCGTGTCCGGCCGGCGGGGCAACGACGCGGCGGTGTCACCGGACGGAGCCCTGTGGGCGGGCACCATGCGGTACGACGAGGCCGAGGGGGGCGGAAACCTCTCCCGGTTCGCACCGGACGGCACGGCGACGGGCGTACTGGACGCGGTGACGGTCAGCAACGGCACCGGGTGGAGTCCGGACGGCCGGCTCATGTACTACATAGACACCCCCACCCTGCGCATCGACGTCTTCGACGTGGACGGTGAACGCGTGCTCGGCCGCAGGCCGTTCGCCGTCGTCGAGCCCGGATCCGGGTGGCCCGACGGGCTGACGGTGGACGCCGACGGCTGTGTGTGGGTCGCCTTCTGGGACGGTGCCGCGGTGCGGCGCTACGCCCCGGACGGCCGGGTGGACCGGATCGTGCACTTGCCGGTCCGGCGGCCCACGGCGTGCGTGTTCGGCGGGGCCGGTCTGCGTGACCTGTACATCTCCACGGCCCGGACGGGCCTGGACGCCCCGCATCCGCTGTCGGGTTCCCTGCTGGTCCTGCCGGACGCGGGGCGAGGGCTGCCGGGGGTGCCGTTCGCCGGGTGACCCGTGGGGCCTCCACCGGGGCGGCGGACGGGCCGGGCGGGCGCGTCCGCCGGCCTTCCGCCCCCGCCACGGGCGGACCCGGTGCAGGGGCGGGCCCCGGGGAACCTCCGTATAAAGGGGCCTGAGGGTGACGCAGGCGGAGGAGGCCCCGGCATGCACTGGAGCGAGCGGAAGCAGCCCCGTGAGGACCACGGTCCGGTGCGGTACGGCCCGCCCGCCCCCGACCCCGGTCTTCCCGCGCTGCCCGAGCTCGCCGACGTACTGGCCGCCGCGGCCGCCCGGACCGTACCCGAGCCGCCCGGTGGCGGAACGATCCTGCGCGAGGCCGCCTGCGCCTACTGGCAGCGCCGGGGCCTGCACGGGGGGCCGCAGGACATCGCCGCGGCCCCGGGCGCCCAGCCCCTCCTGCTCGCACTGATCGCCGCGTACGGCGGCGACGTGCTCATGCCGCGCCCGTGTCCCGCCACCTGGATGCCGCAGGCGCGGCTGCTGGGCCGGCCCGCCTACCACGTGCCGACACCCGCCGAATGCGGCGGGATCCCCGACCCCTACGCGCTGCTGGAGACCGTGCGCAGGGTGCGGGCCGAGGGCGGCCGGCCCCGGCTGCTCCTGATCTCCGTGGTCGACGACCCGACCGCCACCGTCGCCCCGCCGGAGCTGGTCCGCGAGGCCTGTGAGGCGGCGGTCGCCGAGGGGCTGCACATCGTCAGCGACGAGACCTGGCGCGACACGCTGCACCGCCACGACACGGTCCTGCTCAGCCCCGCCGAGATGTGTCCCGACGACGTCACCGTGATCAGCGACCTGGCCGGAGCGCTGACCCCGTCGGCCTGGCCGGTGGCCGTCGCGCGTTTCCCGGCCACCGCCCGGGCCGCCTCCCGGCGAGCCCGGGTGCTCGACATCCTCACCGCGCTCGGTGCCTTCGTCGCGGAACCCGTGGCCCGGGCAGCCGCCCGTGCCCTGCACGAACCGGAGGCCGTCACCGAGCGGATCCGGCAGGCCGCCGGCCTCCAGGCCCAGGTGGCCTCCGCCGCCCACCGTGCCGTACTCACCGCGGGCGCCCTGGCCAGGCCGCCGCAGGCCGGCCGCCATCTCTACGCCGACCTGGGCCCGCTGCGCACCCGGCTGGCCGCCCGGGGCGTCACGGACTCCATGGAGCTCGAGGAGTACCTGACACGGCGTCTCGGCGCACCGGCCCCCGGCGGTCACCGGTTCGGTGACGAACTGGGCGCGCTGCGGGTGCGCCTGAGCACCGGCCCGCTGCTCGGCTCAACCCCGGAGGAGCAGATGGAGTCCCTCACTGCGGTGGAGCCCCTGAAATTGCCCCATGTCGCCCAAGCGCTGAGCATGTTCGCAGCAGCCCTCGATGAACTCCGATGACAGGAGCCTCTCGATGACGGAACAGACCGAGCGCCCGCTCGCCGGCCCCGCGGGCCGTCCCGTCGCCGGGGTGCGCCCTCTCGGCGAGGTCCGGATCTGGCCCCGCAGCTTCGCGGACCGGCTCACCGCGCCCCTCCCGGGTGTCAGGGGCATGACCCGTTTGGCCAGGGAGCGTGCCCTGCGGCCCAATGCCGAGGGCCTGCGGGGCATCCACCGGCTGCCGTACGCCCCCGCGCCGCTACCCGCCGCGGGCGCGGACACCGTGTCCGTCACCTGGGCCGGCCACGCCAGCTGGATCGTCCGCATCGGCGGGCTCACCGTCCTCACGGACCCGGTCTGGTCGCGCCGCATCCTCGGTACCCCGGCCCGGATCACGCCGGTCGGCGTCCGCTGGGAGGAACTGCCGACGATCGACGCGGTCCTCGTCAGCCACAACCACTACGACCACCTGGACGCTCCGACGCTCCGCAGACTACCGAGGGACACCCCGCTGTTCGTCCCCGCCGGGCTCGGCCGCTGGTGCCGGCGCCGCCGGTTCAGCTGCGTCACCGAGCTCGACTGGTGGGAGTCGGCGGAACTGGGCGGTGTCCGGCTCGACTTCGTCCCCTCCCACCACTGGTCCAAGCGCACCCTCCTGGACACCTGCCGGTCCCTGTGGGGCGGCTGGGTGATCGGCGACCGGCAGGGGGCACGGATCTACTTCGCGGGGGACACCGGCTACGGACACTGGTTCAAGGAGATCGGCCGCCGCTACCCCGGGCTCGACCTCGCGATGCTCCCGATCGGGGCGTACGAGCCGCGCTGGTGGCTCTCGGACGTGCACACCGACCCCGAGGAGGCGGTGCAGGCGTACGAGGACCTCGGCGCGCACGCGATGGCGCCGATGCACTGGGCGACGTTCCTGCTCTCCGCCGAACCGGTGCTCGAACCGCTGACCCGGCTCCGTACCGCCTGGCACCAGGCCGGATATCCGCGCGGCGACCTCTGGGACCTGCCGATCGGCGGCTCACGTGTCCTGGGTGGATGAGCCCGCCGCCCCGACGCGCCGGAGCCGCCGCCACAGGGCCGGCGCCCCGCTGATCAGCAGGGTCAGGGCGACCGCGGCGACCACGCCCTGCCAGGGCTCGGGGAAGAGCGAACCACCCAGGATCCCGATCAGCTGGTACGTCGCCGCCCATGCCAGACACGCGGGCACGTCACCGCGCGCGAACCGCCGCAGCGGCATCCGGCCCAGGAGGCAGGCCAGCATCACGGGTATCCGGCCGGCCGGCACCAGCCGGGACAGCACCAGCACCGTCCCGCTCTGCTCGTCCAGTTTCCGCTGCGCCCGCGCGAGCAGCTCCGGAGCGGCCCGGCCGCTGATCGCCCTCAGCCACTTGGAGCCGTTCTTGGACCGCACCCCGCGCTGCCCCAGCCAGTACAGGCACACGTCCCCGAGGAACGCCGCGGCCGCCGCCACGACGAACACCACGAGAAGGGCGAACGGTGACGTCTGATGGAACGCCACCACGGCGGCCGAGCTCACCAACGCCCCCGTCGGCACCACCGGCACCAGTGAACCCAGGGCCACCAGCGCGAACAGCGTCGGATAGCCGATGGCCTGCTGCGCCGGTCCCGCAGGCAGCTGCCGCATCACTTCCTGGATCATCTTCGGGCCTCCGGCCTCACACACTCGCCGTGCCCCAGCACATGCACCGCCACTTCCGGTGCCAGCCGTGCCGCGTGCCGCACGAATTCGTCGCCCGGTGCGTGGAACTCGTGCGGCCGGACCCCGTCCATCCCGATCGGCCAGTACGTGCCGTAGTGCACCGGCACCGCGGCGCGGGGCGCCAGCATAGCCAGGGCCTGCGCCGCGCGTGCCGCGTTCAGATGGTGCAGGCCCAGGCGCGGACCCCAGCCGCCGACCGGCAGCAGGGCCACGTCCACCGGCCCCACCGCGTCGGCCATGCCGTCGAACAGGCCGGTGTCCCCGGCGAAATAGGTGCGTGCCCCGCCCTCCACCACGAACCCCAGCGCGGGGACACGGTGCGGGCCGACCGGCAGCCGACGGCCGTCGTGCAGCGCCGTGACCGCCCGGACCAGTACCCCGCCGACGCGGACCTCGTCGCCCGGAGCCACCTCGGCGACGCGCAGCCCGCGCGCCCGGCGCAGCCTCCGCAGCGCAGGGACGGCGCCCTCCGTGCCCAGCGGCACGATCAGCAGCGTGCCCGGGGCGAGACGGGCCAGGGAGGGCAGATGCAGGTGGTCGGAGTGCAGATGGGAGATCAGGACCGCGTCGGCGACCGCGGCCTCCGGCGGAGGCACCTCGCCCCGGCGGCGCCGCAGATGCGCGAAACGCCGTGCGAACAGCGGATCGGTGAGCACCCGGACACCCGCGTCCTCGATCGTGCAGGTGGCATGACCCCACCACGTGACCTCCACCGCCCTGCCTCCTCGCTCCGTCGGACGGCGCATCCGTGCGCCCGTACCCCGTACGAGCGTAGGCGGTCCGCGCCGCTCCCACGCCGGTGCGCTCCAGTCCGCCGGTCTCCGCACGGGTACGGGCGGCTACACAGGGCTACGGCCGGGGTAGGGTCGGGCGCAGTATCCGAGCGCGGGGGGATCCGTTCATGGGGGACGTCATCGTCGACGTACGGGTGGCGGCCATCGCCAGTCTCACTCCGCTGGAAGAGCTCGACGGTGACCCGTTCCTCGTCGACACCCGCAGCCAGCACGCCATGTGCGCGCGCTGGGCCGCCGAGCAGGGGTACGTCGTCACCCGGCAGCTGCGCGTCTACGGGATGCGTCCCGACCACCGCGCCCTGTGGTCCGACGTCGAGGGCGGGCAGGTCGAGCTGTTCGTGGCGCCCAACGACCGGGTGCTCGCCCGCGCCGTCGTCTCGGTGCCGGACTTCGCCGCGGAGTGCGAGCGGCGCGGCGTCCGGCTGGAGCTCGCCGGCCTGGAGGAGCCCCGGTACACCGCGCGCGGCAAGGCGAGCGTGCACCGCAGGCTCTCCATGCCTACCGCCGGGTACGACGGCTGCTGACCCCCGGCCGGGGCGCGGATCCGCTGTGAAAGGCTGGACGCGGGCCCTTCACGACACCGGGCCCGGACGTGAGGTGGAACGGCGTGGGTGACGGCCGATGGCGGAGAACGGGACGAGCCCTGATCGGCGTGGTCGCGGTGTGGGCGGTCTCCACCCTCACCATGCTCGCGCTCGCCGGGATCCTGCCCGACTTCCAGCTCCAGTCCGACGACGGTGACACCGTCACCAGGACCGCGTTCACCGCGGCCTGGGGGGCGGGGGCCTTCGGTCTGCTCTCGGCGCTGGTGTGGCCCGTCCTCGTGCGGGCGCTGCTCATCGTGCCCGCGCTGGTTCTGGGCGCTCTGGTCTTCTTCCTCAACGGATCGCTGCTGCTGATCGCGCTGCGGCTCATCCCGGACGGACGCGGGACGGCAGACCCGGAGACGGCCGTCGTCGTCGCGGCCGTCATGTCCGCCGTGGCCTCCGCCACCTCCACGGCCCTCGCGGTCCGCGACGACGACGCCTACCGGCGCAGGCTCTCCCGCCTCGCCGACCGGCGCCGCCGCCGCAGCGGCACACCCGGCGGCGCGGACCGGGGGCGGGGCGGTCCGCCCGGCATCGTGTTCGTGCAGCTCGACGGGGTGGGCCACGACGTGCTCAGGCAGGCGGCGGCCGACGGTGTCATGCCGACCGTGGCGGGTCTCCTCGCCGACGAGGCCGGCCACGGCCTCACCCCGTGGAGCACCGACTGGTCCAGCCAGACCGGTGCCAGCCAGCTCGGCATCCTGCACGGCAGCAACTTCGACGTGCCCGCGTTCCGCTGGTACGAGAAGGAGACCGGCACCGTCATGGTCTCCAGCCGCCCGGCCAGCGCACTCGAACTGCAGCGCAGGGCCATCGCCCGCACCCGCGACGGCGGCCTGCTCACCGTCGACGGCGCCAGCCGGGGCAACCTCTTCGGGGGCGGCGCTGACCAGCTCGCCCTCGTCCTGTCGATGGCCGCCAGGCGCGGCAAGGGGCGACGGTCGCGCGCCGGATACTTCGCCTACTTCTCCGACCCGGCCAACGCCGTCCGTACCGCCCTGTCCTTCGTCGCCGAGGTGGGCCGGGAGATCGGCCAGTCCACCCGTGCCCGGATCCGGAAGGAGTCGCCCCGCGTCAAGCGCGGCGGGCTGTACCCCTTCATCCGGGCGTTCGCGACCGTCGTCGAGCGCGATGTGGTGGTCTCCGCCGTCATCGGCGACATGTTCGCCGGGCGCACCGCGGTCTACGCCGACCTCGTGGCGTACGACGAGGTCGCGCACCACTCCGGGCCGCACAGCAGGGACGCGGCGAAGGTCCTGACCCGGCTCGACCGCTCGCTCGGCCTCATCGCGAAGATCGCGGAACAGGCCCCGCGCACCTACCGCATCGTGCTGCTCTCCGACCACGGCCAGAGCCCGGGGGAGACCTTCGCCGGGAAGTACGGACTGACGCTGAAGGACCTCGTCCGGGCGGGCTGCGGGCTGCCGGTGCCCCGGAGCGCACAGCGCACCCGCAGCGCCTCCGAGGCGCGTGACGCCGTGCGCATCGCGCTGCACCGGCCCGTCGACGAGCAGGAGACGGAGCGCTCCGCCCGCCCCTCCGAACCGGTCGTGCTGGCCTCGGGCAATCTCGGCCTGCTGTCCTTTCCGGACATCGAGGGGCGTGCCTCGCGCGAACAGCTCGACAGCCGCCACCCCGCCCTGCTCGG
The DNA here is from genome assembly GCF_036345975.1 of Streptomyces clavifer. Lineage (NCBI taxonomy): Bacteria > Bacillati > Actinomycetota > Actinomycetes > Kitasatosporales > Streptomycetaceae > Streptomyces > Streptomyces clavifer. The sequence goes on from NZ_CP107793.1 coordinate 6,428,194, forward strand.
CACGCTGGCCGACCACCCGGGGGTCGGCTTCCTGCTCGTGCGCAGCGAGGAGCACGGTTCGGTGGTGCTGGGGTCCGGCGGGGCCGAGGTCCCGGTGGCGGAGCTGACGGACGGGGAAGGGCCGCTCGCCGTCTTCGGCGAGGGCGCGGCGGAGGCGGTGCGGCGCACCGACACCTTCCCGCACGTCGCCGATGTCATGGTCAACTCGATGTACGACCCGGTCACGGGGCGCGTCCACGCCTTCGAGGAACAGATCGGCTCGCACGGCGGACTCGGCGGCGAACAGTCCCGTCCGTTCCTCCTGTGGCCGCGCACCCTGGCCGACCCGATGGACGCCATGGCGGCGGAGGGCGGGACGCCGGCGCGGATTCCCGTGGGCGCGGAGACCGTCCACCGGATACTGGCGCGCTGGCTGCGGGAACTCTCGGGGCCCCAGGTGCCGCTGCAGCCGGCAGGCTTCACCGGGGCCGCGCGGGTGGACATGCCGTTCCCGGGTACGGATGAAGAGCTTTTGGACGGCAGCGGCGTCGTACCGGGGCCACGTGGCGAGGGCGCCTGAACGCCCGGGCGGGGCGGCGGTCGGCGGTGGGCTCTGCGTCAGGCTGATCCGCGTCGTACCAGGTCCGGCTGGAAGACCACCGAGGGCGCGGGGCCGCCGGGCGTGCCGATCTGCTTCAGGAGGAGCCGGGCCATCTCCGCCGCCATCTCCTCCACCGGCTGACGCACCGTGGTCAGCGGTGGATCACAGGCCACCGCCGCGCTGCTGTCGTCGAAGCCCACCACCGCCACGTCCGACGGCACGTCCCTGCCGGCCCGCAGCAGCACCGGCAGGGCGCCCAGTGCCATCAGGTCGGATGCGATGAACACCGCGTCCAGGTCCGGCCGTTCATCCAGCAGTCGCCGCATCGCCGAAGCTCCTCCCGTATGCGTGAAGTCACCTTCGGCGGTCACCACGTCCCCGATGCCGTGCCGCTCCAGCGCGTCCAGGAATCCGGTCAGGCGCGCCTGCCCCGCGGGCATGTCCTGCGGGCCCGCCACCGTGCCGATGCGCCGCCGCCCCAGCGAGGCCAGGTGGTCCGCCGCCAGCCGCGCCCCGGCCCGCTGGTCCGCCTCCACGTACGTGAGCGGCGTGGGCGTCCTGGGCCGGCCGGCCAGCACGGCGGGCATCCGGGTGTCGTGGAGCAGTCCGGGCAGCGGGTCGTCGGCGTGGGAGGAGATCAGCACCACCCCGTCGACATGGCCCTGGCGCAGATACGACAGCAGCTGATTGCGCGAGGCCTCGTCGTCGGCCAGCATCAGCACCATCTGGATACCGGCCGGGCGCAGCACCTCCAGCAGACCGCTCACCACGCGCCCGAAGTGCGGGTCCGAGAACATCCGGCCGACGAACGGCTCGGACACCGGGCGCCGTTCCCGCTCGGAGACCACCAGGGCGATCGAGTCCGTCCGGCGGGTCACCAGCGAACGCGCCGCACGGTTGGGTACGTACCCGGTGGTCGCCACCGCCTCCTCGACGACCCGCCGCAGGGCGGGGTCCACCGTGGTCGCCCCGTTGATCACCCGGGACACCGTGGCCCGGGACACGCCCGCCACCGCGGCGACGTCCTCCAAGGTGGAGGGGCGTACGGGCGGCGAAACGTCGGCAGTCATGCAGTCTTTATACCGGGTGGTCCGACAGGCGCGCGAAGGGCTCCGGGACGTCAGCCGCCGACCCCCGGGAGGTCCTCCGGACCGGCCGGCCGGCGCTCGCGGACGGTCACGAGGGGCCGGGCCGCTCCTCGGTCTCCGTCCCGCCGCCGGCCTCGGTCTCCGCACGCGAGACCGGCGCGAACCGCCGCGGATGGTCGTGGACCCGTGTCACGAGCAGTCGGTCGAGCGGCGTGCCCTCGGCCGCGCGGGCTCCCTGTGGCCGGTGAGGTGAGTGGGGGTCAGGGGGCGTTGTCAGTGGTGGGCGGCAGGATGGTGGTCATGACCACGAACCCAGCTGTTGTGCTCGTTGACGCCGCCTCGTACGCCGCCGCGGTGGAAGAGGCGGCACAGGCCGCCGCCGCGTACTACGCCACGGGCGAGAGCATGCTCGACGACGATGCGTACGACCGGCTGGCGCGTGGGATCGCCGCGTACGAGGAGGCGCATCCGCAGGACACGCTGGACGCCTCGCCGACGGGGAAGGTCGCGGGCGGGGCGGCCGTGGGCGACGTGCCGCACACGGTGCCGATGCTCTCGCTGGACAACGTGTTCTCCGCCGAGCAGTTCGCCACCTGGACCGCGTCCGTGGAGCGGCGCATCGGCAGACCCGTCGCCGCGTGGAGCGTGGAGCCCAAGCTCGACGGCCTCGCCGTCGCCGCGCGCTACCGGGAGGGCCGCCTCGACCAGTTGATCACCAGGGGCGACGGGACGGCGGGCGAGGACGTCTCGCACGCGATCGGTACGGTGCTCGGTCTGCCCGAGCGCCTGTCCGCCCCCGTCACCCTCGAGGTGCGCGGCGAGATCCTCATGACCGACGAGCAGTTCGAGCAGGCCAACACGGTGCGCACGGAGCACGGCGGCGCCCCCTTCGCCAATCCGCGCAACGGCGCGGCGGGCACCCTCCGTGCCAAGGACCGGCCCTACCGCGTCGAAATGACCTTCTTCGCCTACGCCGCGCTCGCGCTGCCCGATTCCGGCGAGTCGGCCGCCACCCTGGCCGAGCTGCCGCACGGTGAGGTCCTGACCTACGTCGCAGGGCTCGGCGTGCACACTGCGGCGGACACGGCGGTCGCGCCGCGCACCGTCGGCACGGTGGAGGACGTGCTGACCGGGGTGGAGGACATCGCCTCGCTGCGAGCCTCGTTGCCGTTCGGGATCGACGGCATAGTGATCAAGGCGGACCTCGCGGCCGACCAGCGCGACGCGGGTTCCGGGACGCGGGCGCCGCGCTGGGCCATCGCGTACAAGCTGCCGGCCGTGGAGAAGATCACCCGGCTCCTGGGGGTCGAGTGGAATGTCGGCCGGACCGGGATCATCGCGCCCCGCGCCGTGCTGGAGCCCGTCGAGATCGACGGTTCGACCGTCGGCTACGCCACGCTGCACAACCCGGCCGACATCACCCGCCGCGACCTGCGCCTGGGGGACCAGGTGATGGTCTACAAGGCGGGCGACATCATCCCCCGCATCGAGGCACCCGTCGCCCATCTGCGGACCGGCGACGAGAAGCCGATCGAATTCCCCGAGACCTGCCCGCAGTGCGGCTCGGAGATCGACACGAGTGAGCAGCGCTGGCGCTGCACGCGCGGCCGCAACTGCCGCCTGGTCGCCTCCATCTCGTACGCGGCGGGGCGGGACCAGCTCGACATCGAGGGCCTCGGCACCACCCGGGTCGTCCAGCTCGTCGACGCGGGGCTCGTCGCCGACTTCGCCGACCTCTTCACCCTGGACCGGGCGAGGCTGCTCGCCCTGGAGCGGATGGGGGAGACCTCCACGGACAATCTGCTGGCCGCCATCGACACCGCCCGCGCGCGCCCGCTGTCCCGCGTCTTCTGCGCCCTCGGCGTACGCGGCACGGGACGTTCCATGTCCCGGCGGATCGCCCGCCACTTCGCGACGATGGACCGGATCGTCGCCGCGGACGTGGACGCGCTGCAGCAGGTCGACGGCATCGGCAAGGAGAAGGCCGCAGGCGTCGTCACGGAGCTGGTCGAGCTCGCACCTCTGGTCGCGAAGCTGGTGGCGGCCGGGGTCAACATGACGGAGCCGGGTGCCACCCCGCCGCCGGAGCCCGGGACGGCGCAGGAAGACGACGGCGAGGACGGCGGGCCGTCCGCCGATCTGCCGCTCGGCGGTATGACCGTCGTGGTGACGGGCGCCATGACCGGGGCACTGGAGAAGCTCTCTCGCAACCAGATGAACGAGCTGATCGAGCGGGCCGGCGGGAAGTCCTCCTCCAGTGTCTCCAAGCGCACGAGCCTGCTCGTCGCAGGGGAGAAGGCCGGGTCGAAGCGGACCAAGGCCGAGGACCTCGGCGTCAGGATCGCCGCTCCGGCCGAATTCGCCGAGCTGGTCTCGGCCTTTCTGGTGCCGGAGGTGTAAAGCGTCTCTGTCCGGGCGCGGACCTTGGAATTGTCGGGACAGTGGCGTTCCTCATCCCGTTATTGCATAGTGAGGGTTCGGTCATGCCTCGCTATCTGCGGGTCAGTGAGTGGTGAACGGCTGCGGCGGAAGGCCGGGGGTGAGGGGCGATGCGTTCTTTGCGCGACGGACGACGGCACAGCCGGCCGGTCCATCGGACGAGGGGCGGCCGCGCCGGCCAGGCGCAGCACCACGGCGCCACCAGGGGAATGGCCGTAGACCTGGGCAGCTCGGGCACCCGTGCCTGGGTCTCCGGGTACGGGCTCGTCGCCGGATCCGCCTGGGACGACGCCGCCGGCCGTCCCGTGCGGCGGGGACGTATCGTCGACGCGGAATCCTGCGGCAGGATGCTCGGCCACCTCGCCGACAGTGTGCTCGGTGAGGACCGTCACGGCAGCGTGATCGTCCTGAGCCACCCGGTCCTGGCCGGCCCCGAACACCGGGACCTGGCACATGAGCTCCTCGCGGCACTCGGCCCCTCCGGTGCCGTGGTCCTCAGCAGCGCCAGGGCCGCCGCCGCGTACGCAGGCCCCCGCGACGGCGGTCCACTGCTGGTGGTCGACATGGGAGCCGAGCTGACGGAGGTCACCCTCCTCGTCGACGGCGCGGTCGCCGATGCCCGCCAGGCCGAGACGGGCCTCAGCGACCTGGAACCCGAAGCGCTGCCCGCCGAACTCGCCCGGACCGTGCTGGATATGATCACGTCCATGTGGCGGCAGGACAAGCACGGAGCGGTACGCGGCGCACTGCGCAAGGGCCCGGTGCTCACCGGGGGCGGCGCGCTGCACCCCGGCGTCCCGGACCGTCTCGCGCTGTGTCTCGGGACGCCGGTCCGGCCGGCCGACGACCCCTCGACCGCGGTGGTCCGGGGCGCCGGACTGATCCTCGACTCCGTCCTGCGCCGCGCCGGTGCGGGCACGGTGTCCGTCCGCCCGGGCCGGCTGAGGTGAGCCCCCTCCCGGGGGCGCCCCGGGGGAACGCGCCCCCACGGGGGCGGCCGGACGCACCGGCGCATCAACTGCGGCATGCCCTGGCCGCGCTCCTGCTCACCGTCCTGACCCTGGTCGGCGGCTCGTCCGCGGCTGCGGGGGCGGCAGTCCCCCTGCGAGCGCTCACCGACACCGCACCTGTCACCGGCACCGCACCCGGCACCGGCATCACGCCCGGCACCGGCACCGCGCCGGCCACCGGCATCAGACCCGGCACCGCACCGATCACCGGCTCCGCACGTGTCACCGGGAGCGCAGCGGGCCCCCGCACTCCGGTTCCGCTCACACCGACCTCGCACGATGACCGGACCCCGCGTGCCGGGCAGGCCCGTGACCACCGCCCCGTCCGTGCGGCCGGGACGGCCGGCCGGCCGGCCGCAGAGGCCCCCTCCTCCGGCGAGGCCCACTCCACCGCGGCGACCGCCCCGGAACGGCGGGTGGAAGCGGCACCCCTGCCCGGCCCCCGGGCGGGCGCCGACCGCCCGCTCGCCCCGCATCACTTCCCCCCGCCGGGACACGGCGCGCTGCCGCCGAGCCCGCCGGGCCTCCCCCTGCCCCGGGCCCTGGCCCAGGGGGCGGCCGGGACAGCCCTCTTCGTACCCGGCCGGGTCCGTGCGGCACTGCCCGGTGTGCGAGGTCCTCCGAGGGCGACGGCCGGCCAGCCGGCCCCGCACCGGTCCTGCTCCACAGACCCGTCGTCCCGTCCCCTCTGAGAGAAGGGGCGGACGGCGCCCCCTCGGAGGAAACCCATGACTCGCGCCACCACGGTGCGGGCAGTTCTGGCTGCCGCCGTGCTGCTCGTCTCCGTGTTCATCACGCTGACCATGTCACCCAGACTCGGCCTGGACCTTCAGGGCGGCACCCGAATGGTGCTGCAGGCCAAGGACTCGGACACCGCGAAGGCGGACCGGGAGAGCACCGACCGCACCCTGGAGGTGCTCCGCCAGCGCATCGACTCCCTCGGTGTCTCCGAACCGACGCTGACCCGCTCCGGCGAGGACCGGATCATCGTCGAACTGCCCGACGTGCAGGATCCGCGCCAGGCCGCGGACGTCATCGGCAAGACGGCCCAGCTGAGCTTCCACGCGGTCCAGGGCCCGGGGACCGAGGAGAAGACGGAAGAAGAGGGGGACGCCGCGCCACAGGACGGCCCGACGCTCCCCGACGAGCAGGGCGGCCTCCTCGACCTCGGCCCGGTGCAGCTCTCCGGCGCCGGTGTGAAGGACGCCACCGCGAGCTTCGACGCCCAGCAGGGCACGGGGTGGAGCGTCGCGCTCGACTTCCACAAGGACGCGGGCAAGAAGTGGACCGATCTGACCGGGGACGCCGCGTGCAACCCGGCCCAGGACGAACGGCGCCGCGTGGCGATCGTCCTCGACGGGAAGGTCATCTCCTCGCCGCAGGTCGACCCGTCGGTAGGCTGCAAGGTCGGTCTGCCGTCCGGGTCCACCCAGATCACCGGTTCGTTCAGTGCCGACGAGGCACGCGACCTCGCCCTGCTCATCAAGGGCGGTGCGCTCCCCGTACCCGTGGAGATCGTCGAGCAGCGGACCGTCGGCCCGACGCTCGGCGCGGCCGCCATCGACGCCAGCGCCCAGGCCGCCCTCATCGGCGCCGCGGCCACGGCGCTCTTCATCACCTTCATGTACCGCCTCTTCGGCGCGCTCGCCGCGCTCGCCCTCGCCGCCTACGGGGTGATCTCGTACGCCGCACTCGTCGTCCTCGGCGTCACGCTGACCCTGCCGGGGCTCGCCGGATTCGTCCTGGCCATCGGAATGGCGGTCGATGCGAACGTCCTTGTCTTCGAGCGGGCCCGCGAGGAGAGTGCGGAGCATCCGAACCGTTCGCTGATCTCCGCGCTGACCGCCGGATTCCGCAACGCCTGGAGCGCCGTCGCCGACTCCAACGTGACGACCCTCATCGCGGCCGGGCTGCTCTTCTTCCTCGGCTCGGGACCGGTCAAGGGCTTCGGTGTCACCCTCGCCATCGGTGTCATCGCCTCGATGTTCTCCGCGCTCGTCATCGCCCGTGCGCTCACCGAGATCGCGGCGCGCTCCCGGTTCGTCAGCGACTACCGGGGCATCAACGGCATCGCCAGGCCCGGCCGCGTCCGCACCTGGCTGAACGCGCGCGATCCGCAGCTGTTCCGGTCGCCGCGCCGCTGGCTGCTGGTCTCCACCGCGCTCGTCGCCGTCGCGGTGCTCGGCATCTTCGTGCGCGGCGTGAACCTCGGCGTCGAATTCACCGGCGGCCGGCTCGTCGAGTACTCCACCAGCCGCCCCGTCGACGTGGACACCGCCCGCACCACCATCGCCGCCGCGGGGTTCGATGACGCCGAGGTCACCACCGCGGGCGACGGCGACCTCTCCGTACGTACCGGAAAGCTGGACAACGACGGCGAACACGCCCTGCGGTCCGCACTGGCCGAGGAAGGGGGCGAGACCACCAAGGTGCGGGACGAGCTGATCGGTCCCAGCCTCGGGGACGAACTGCGGCGCAACGCGCTGATCGCCCTGGGCGTCGCCGTGTTCGTGCAGCTCGCCTACCTGGCGGTCCGCTTCCGCTGGACGTTCGCCGTGGCCTCGGTCGGAGCGCTCGTGCACGACGTCATCGTCCTGGTCGGCGCGTTCGCCTGGCTCGGCCGTACCGTCGACGGGATCTTCCTCGCCGCGCTGCTCACCGTCATCGGCTACTCCGTCAACGACTCGGTGGTGGTCTTCGACCGGGTGCGGGAACTGTGGGCCAAGCGCCCCCGCACACCGGTCGCCGACGTGGCCAACCGCGCCGTCCTGCAGACCGTGCCACGCACCGTGAACACCGGGATGGGCGCCCTGTTCATCCTGGTCGCCCTCGCCGTGCTGGGTGGTGACTCGCTCGCGGACTTCGCGCTCGCCCTCCTCATCGGCATCTGCGTGGGCACGTACTCCTCGGTGATGACCGCCGTACCGGGGGCGCTCCTCCTGGAGAGGAGCAGCAAGGCCCCGCCGCCGGCCCGCAAGCGTGCGCCGGGACGCAAGGCAGGGTCCCCGCGGGCGCAGCGGGATCCGCACGACAACGGGGCGCGGGTGTAGCGGGCTCCGGTCCGTGCCGCCGGGCGGGGGCAGGCAATCCTGTCCCGCCCGGCGAGTACGGACGTCACGGACGCCCGGCTGCGGCACAATCCGGGCCATGTCCCGACCATGTCCGGCGATCGGAGTGTGCCGCCCATGCCTGTCGTCCTGAGAGAGGCCCGGGCCACCCTCGTGCCCGACATGGCCGGCCCGCACGGGCCGCTGCCGCCGGTGATGCTGGCGCTGACCGTGGTCACCGGGCTGGTCGACGCGTTCAGCTACCTGCTCCTGGGCCACGTCTTCGTCGCCAACATGACCGGCAACGTCATCTTCATGGGCTTCGCCTTCGCCGGGGCGTCGGGTTTCTCCCTGCTCGCCTCGGTCGTCGCCCTCGTCTCCTTCGCGGCCGGGGCACTGCTCGGCGGACGGGCCGTGCACCGGGTCCGCGCCCATCGGGGCAGGCAACTGCAGCACGCGCTGCTCGTCGAGACGGCGTTCGTCACGGCCGCCATGATCGTCGCCTTCGTCTCGGGACAGCCGTACACCGGCGCCGTGCGCTTCACGCTCATCGCGCTGCTGGCCCTCGGACTGGGCGTACAGAACGCCGCCGCCCGCGCGCTCGCCGTACCCGACCTCAAGACCACCGTGCTGACCCTCACCATCACGGGGATCGTCGCCGACAGCCGGCTCGCCAAGGGGCGGGGCAGCCGGATCGGACGCCGGGGCCTCGCCGCCGTCGCCATGCTGGCCGGCGCGTACGCCGGTGCGCTGGCCGTGCTCAACGGGTCTCCGAGACTGCCGCTGGTGCTCGCCGTGGCGGTCCTGGCCGCCGCGAGCACGGCCGCGACCCTGCTGGCCCGCGACGACGCTCCCTGGACCCGCCCGCCCGTCACGGCATGAGCGCGTGCAGCCGGTCGGCGGTGGCGCGGTCGGCCGGCAGGAAGGTCTCGATGGCGAGCTCGGCCACCGTGATGTCCATCGGCGTGTTGAACGTCGCGATGGACGCGATGAAAGACAGCACCTGACCGTCGTGCAGGATCTGCAGCGGCAGCGCGAGCGAGGGAACACCGCCCCCGCCCACCGCCGTCGTGGCCGGGTCCCCCGGAGGCGGTTCGGGTACGGGGTATGCGGCGACCTCCTCGTACAGGGAGCGCAGCTCGGGGGAGCGGACCAGGGCGATCTGGCGCTCCATCTGGGCCAGCAGATCGGCCCGCCACTCCGGCAGGTTCAGGATCCGCGGGGCCAGACCCTCCGGGTGCAGGGTGAGCCGCATGGCGTTCGGCGCAGGGGACAGCAGATGTCCGGACACCCCTTCCAGCAGGAGCTGGATCCCCCGGTTGGCGGCCACCACCGTGTACGTGGCATCGACGACGAGGGCCGGATACGGCTCGTAGCCGGCCAGCAGCCGCTCCATGGCCTCGCGCAGTGCGCCCATCGCGGGGTCGGCGAGGGACGTCTCCGTGAACCGCGGCGCGTAACCGGCGACCACCAGCAGTGCGTTGCGTTCCCGGACCGGGATGTCGAGGTGGTCGGCCAGCCGCAGGATCATCTGCTCGCTCGGACGCGCACGGCCCGTCTCGATGAACGAGATGTGCCGGGCCGAGGAGTCCGCGCGCAGGGCCAGCTCCAGCTGGCTGATGCGCCGTTGTTCCCGCCAGCCGCGCAGTAGTGGACCTACCCCCGTGTCAAGCGCGACAGTTGTCATACCCAGACCGTAACGTCGCCGGCAGTGCTGATCACACCGATCCCGGCAGGAGCGCCGCATGCCCGCTGAACCGCTGTCCGCGCACGACGTCGAGTCCGGGCTGCGTGAGCTGCCCGGCTGGCAGCTGGAGGGGGACCGGATCACTCGTACCTACCGGCTGCCCTCCCACTTCGCCGCCGCGGGGCTGACCGTCCACGTGGCGCAGATCCAGGACGAGCTCAACCACCACTCGGATCTGACGCTCGGCTACAACACCGTGCGTCTCGCCGTGAACAGCCACGACGCGGGCGGCGCGGTCACGCAGAAGGACCTGACGCTCGCCGGACGGGTGGAGGCCGTCGCGGCGGGGCACGGCGCGACGTAGCGGCGCCCCCTCGCGCCGAGCCGCGCGGATCCGCCACGAAGCGCGGGTGGGTGGCGCCCCGGCGCGGACAGTCGTCGCCCGGCAGCGCTGAACCGGCGAGGATGCGCCGGGCGGCGACGAGGCGGCCGCCCGGCCGCCCGACGGATCGCGGGCCCGCCCGTCAGGGATCAGTCACCCGCTCCAGCCGCCACCACTGGGCGGGGGAGTCGGTGTCCTCCCACTGCCACACATTGGCACCGTCCTCGGCCGACCCGTCGGCGACCTCCAGGACGAGTCCGCTGACGAAGCTGACCAGGGTCACCGTGCCCGGTGACTCGGGATGCTGCTCGATCAGCCACTCCTGTGCACCGAAGTTGTTGGCCTTCCACTGCTGGACGTTCGCGCCGTTCTCCGTGGAGGCGCCGGCGACGTCCAGCCGCTTGTCGCTGTTCACGTTGACCAGGTGGTACAGCGCGGCGCCCTCGTGCACGGGTGCGAGTCGCCAGTGCTGGGCGGCGGTGCCGTCGTCCTCGCCCTGCTGGACGTTGGCCCCGCTGCCCCTGGCCCCGCCGTACACCTCCAGCAGCAGTTCGCTGCTCACATTGCGCAGGCGGTACGAACCCGCCTCGACGACGGGCAACATGTCCCCGCTCACGCTCCGGTTCCTCTTCGGCGTGCCCGGGGCGGTCAGGCGCCGGCGCTGAACTCGCGCGGGTCGGCGCCGATGCGCTTGCCCTCGTCGAGCGCGGCGAGCGCGGCCAGGTCGTCGGCGTCGAGCTCGAAGCCGAACACACCGATGTTCTCCACGATCCGCGACGGGGTCACGGACTTCGGGATCGCGACGTGGCCCGTCTGGAGGTGCCAGCGGAGCACCACCTGGGCGGGGGTCCTGCCGTGCTTGTGCGCGATCGCGACGACGGTCGGGACCGTCAGGCCCTTGCCCTGTCCCAGCGGCGACCAGGCCTCCGTGACGATGCCGTGCCGGGCGTGGAAGGCGCGGGACTCCGCCTGCTGGAACTGCGGGTGCAGCTCGATCTGGTTGACCGCGGGGACGACGGAGGTCTCGCCCATCAGGCGCTCCAGGTGCTCCGGGAGGAAGTTCGACACACCGATCGACTTCGCGCGGCCGTCGGCGTGGATCTTCTCCAGGGCCTTGTACGTGTCGACGTAGGCGTCCTTGGCCGGCAGCGGCCAGTGGATCAGGTAGAGGTCGACGTGGTCCAGGCCCAGCAGGTCCAGCGAGGTGTCGAAGGCGCGCAGGGTCGAGTCGTAGCCCTGGTCGGCGTTCCACACCTTGGTGGTGACGAACAGCTCGTCACGCTCCACGCCGGATGCCGCGATGCCCTTTCCGGTGCCCGCCTCGTTGCCGTAGACCGCGGCGGTGTCGATGCTCCGGTACCCGGCCTCGATGGCGGTGGCCACGGCCTTCGAGGCCTCGTCATCCGGGACCTGCCAGACACCGAAGCCGAGCTGCGGCATCTCGAGGCCGTTGTTCAGGGTGAGGGAAGGGACCTGGCTCACGAGCAGTTGATCCTTACGTTGTCGGTCGGTTCTTCCGGAGGAACGATCAACGCAGCCTACGCATTCCCACCTGCGGCGAACCGGTGAACGGAAGAATGAGGCGGAAAGGAGCACGTGCGTGACGCTTCGTCAGGAAGCGTATCCCGGCCGGCTCGGCCGTGGAGGGGTCGCCCTCCGTGGAGCGGACCGCCCGGGGACGGAGGTGCCCGGCTCAGCGGCAAGGGGACGGCTCTGCGTCCAGGAGGCCCGGATCAGCGGTCGAAGGGGCCGGTGGCCCTGCCCGGAGTGCGGGATCAGTGGTAGAGGGCGTCGACCTCGGCGGCGTACGCCGTCTCGATCGCCTTCCGCTTCAGCTTCAGCGACGGCGTCAGCAGACCGTGCTCCTCGCTGAACGGATGCGCCAGGATCCGGAACGTCCGGATGGACTCCGCCTGCGACACCGCCGTGTTCGCGGCCACCACCGCCCGCCGGACCTCCATCTCCAGGTCGGGGTCGCGCACCAGGTCGGCGACGGGCATCGGCGCCCGGCCCTGTATGGCGAGCCAGTGGTCCACCGATTCCTGGTCCACGGTCACCAGCGCGGCGATGTAGGGCCGGTCGTTGCCGACGGCGATGCACTGCGCCACCAGCGGATGCGCGCGCACCCGCTCCTCCAGTCCGGCCGGTGAGACGCTCTTGCCGCCGGACGTCACCAGGATCTCCTTCTTGCGCCCGGTGATGGTCAGATAGCCGTCCTCGTCGAGCGCACCCAGGTCACCGGTGGCCAGCCAGCCGTCGCGCAGCACGGCGTCCGTGGCCCCGGGGTCGCCCAGGTATCCGGAGAACACGTTGGCGCCGTGCACCCACACCTCGCCGTCCCGCGCGATGTGCACGCTGGTTCCGGGGATCGGCAGCCCGACCGTGCCGTAGCGGGTGCGCTCGGGCGGATTGGCCGTCGCGGCGGCGGTCGTCTCGGTGAGTCCGTACCCCTCGTAGACCGTGACGCCCGCGCCCTCGAAGAACAGGCCCAGCCGCCGGGCCATGCCGGAACCGCCCGACATCGCGTGCCGGACCCGGCCGCCCATGGCGTCGCGGACCTTGCGGTAGACGACCTTGTCGAAGAACTGGTGCTGCATCCGCAGCCCAGCGGAGGGCCCGGGCCCCGTGCCGAAGGCCCGCTCCTCCATCGCCTCCGCGTACTTCACCGCGACCTCGACGGACTTGTCGAACGGTCCGAGGCGGCCCTCCACCTCCGCCTTGCGCCGCGCACCGTTGAAGACCTTCTCGAAGATGTACGGCACCGCGAGGATGAAGCTCGGGCGGAACGACACCAGGTCCGGCATCAGCGCCTTCGCGGACAGCTCCGGCTGGTGGCCCAGCTTCACCCGGCCCCGCAGCGCCGCGACCTCCACCATGCGGCCGAAGACGTGGGCGAGCGGCAGGAAGAGCAGCGTCGCGGTCTCGTCGCCGGGCCTGGAGCGGAACACCGGCGCCCAGCGGGCGACCATGGTGTCGGACTCGAACATGAAGTTGGCGTGGGTGATCACGCAGCCCTTGGGGCGCCCCGTCGTGCCGGAGGTGTAGATCAGCGTGGCCACCGAGTCGGGGGTCACGGCACGCCTGTGGCGGTGCACCACCTCGTCGTCGATCTGCGCGCCGGCTTCGACGAGCTCGGTCACCGCGTCGGCGTCCAGCTGCCAGAGGCGCTTCAGGTTCGGCAGCCGGTCGATCACGGAACCGATCGTCATCGCATGGTCCTCGTGCTCGACCATGACGGCCGCGACCTCGGCGTCGTGGAGCATCCACAGGACCTGCTCGGCCGACGACGTCGGGTAGACGGGCACGGACTGCGCGCCCACCGTCCAGAGGGCGAAGTCGAAGAGCGTCCACTCGTACCGGGTGCGTGACATCAGGCCGACCCGGTCGCCGAACCGGACCCCCTGCGCGATGAGCCCCTTGGCCAGGGCGAGCACCTCGTCGCGGAAGGCGGCCGCGGTGACGTCGTGCCACTGGCCGTCCGCGTCCTTGCGGCCGAGGGTGATCCGGTGCGGATCGTCCTCCGCGTAGTCGAAGACGGTGTCGGCGAGGCCGCCGACTTGAGGGGCGGCGGCCATGGGTGGGACAGTGAACTCGCGCAATGACCTGCTCCTTGTGGCGCTCCGCACGGCGCCGCGACGCTACCCCAACCAGTGGAGCGGCGGGAGAGTCCGAAGCCTCCTGAAATCGAGGCATCCGAACAGGCCGGCCACAGAAATCGGGCCAGATGGGCCGGGCTCGGGCGGACTTCTGACCACCGGGTAAGTAGCTCGCGCGGGAATCTCCACCGAATCTGTACGCAGCGCTTACGCGGGCGCCGGGCCCGGAGGCGTATCGGGCCCGCGGTGCAACCGGTCGCCGCCTGCCAGGATCGCCGAGGCCAAGGCGTCGGCCGCCTCCTGCGCGGCTTCCCTGCGCCGCCCGTGCAGCAGGACGAAGTCCACCGCCCCGAGCTCCGGCAGGCCCGCCTTCTCGGGCACGGGCACCAGCTCCGGCGGGACCAGGCCACGGGTGTGCGCCATCACCCCCAGGCCCGCCCGGGCCGCCGCGACGAGTCCGCTCAGGCTGCCACTCGTACACGCGATCCGCCAGGGCCTCCCGTGCTCCTCCAGCACCTCCAGCGCGCGTGCCCGGGTGAGGCCCGGCGGCGGGAAGACGATCAGCGGCAGTGGTCGCCCGGGGGCGATCCGGAGCCGGGGGGCGCCGATCCAGACCAGCGTGTCCCGCCACACCAGCTCGCCGTGGGTGTCCCCGGAGCGGCGTTTGGCGAGCACCAGGTCGAGCCGTCCCGCGGCGAGCTGCTGGTGCAGCGTCCCGGACAGCTCCACGGTCAGCTCCAGCTCGACCTCGGGGTGGTCGCGGCGGAAGGACTCGAGGATCTCCGGCAGCCGGGTCAGGACGAAGTCCTCGGAGACTCCGAAGCGGAGCCGGCCGCGCAGCCGGGTGCCGGTGAAGAAGGCGGTCGCCCGCTCGTTGGCCCGCAGGATCGTGCGGGCGAAGCCGAGCATCGCCTCACCGTCCTCGGTGAGATCGACCCGGTGCGTGTCCCGGCTGAACAGCTGCCGGCCGGCCGCGGCCTCCAGCCGGCGCACGTGCTGGCTGACCGTGGACTGGCGGACACCGAGGCGGCGGGCCGCCTGCGTGAAGCTCAGGGTCTGGGCGACGGCGAGGAAGGTGCGGAGCTGGACGGGGTCGTACATGCGCCGACGTTATCGCGAACCATGATGACAGTGAGAACGGTATGCCTGATTCCCGATCGCGCGGATCGGGCGCAGGATGGGGAGGCCACGACCGCACCGAGAGAGCACGGAACACATGAACCGCCGCACCAGCCGTCTCATCCCGAAGCTGCCGTCCTGGCTGCCGGTCGACCCGTACATCCTGGCGTTGATCGGCACGGTCGTGCTCGCGGCGCTGCTGCCCGCCTCGGGTGCGGCCGCCGATGTCGCGGGAGGGGCGTCGACCGGAGCGGTCGCCCTGCTCTTCTTCCTCTACGGGGCACGGCTCTCGACCCGCGACGCGCTCGACGGGCTGAAGCACTGGCGGCTCCACCTCACCGTCCTGGCCTGCACCTTCATCGCGTTCCCGGTTCTCGGACTCGCGAGCCGGGGCCTCGTGCCGTACGTGCTGACCCCGCAGCTCCAGGAGGGCCTCCTCTTCCTCTGCCTGGTCCCCTCGACGATCCAGTCCTCGATCGCCTTCACCTCGATGGCCCGGGGCAACGTCCCCGCCGCGATCTGCGCGGGCTCCTTCTCCAGCCTCGCCGGCATCCTGCTCACCCCGCTGCTGGCCGCCCTGCTGCTCGGCGGCGGTGCGGCGGGCTTCTCGGCCGACTCCCTGGTGAAGATCGTCCTTCAGCTGCTGGTTCCGTTCCTCGCCGGGCAGCTGCTGCGGCGCTGGATCGGGGGATTCATCACCCGCCACCGCAAGGTGCTCGGCCTGGTCGACCGGGGCTCGATCCTGCTCGTCGTGTACACCGCGTTCAGCGCCGGCATGGTCGCCGGGATATGGCACCAGGTCACCCCGCTCCGGCTCGGCGCCCTGCTCGCCGCGGAGGCGGTCCTGCTCGCGCTGATGCTCGCGCTGAGCTGGTACGGGGCGAAGCGGCTCGGCTTCGGCCGGGAGGACCGGATCGCCATCCAGTTCGCCGGCTCGAAGAAGAGCCTGGCGGCCGGGCTGCCGATGGCGAGTGTCCTGTTCGGCGCACACGCGAGCCTCGCGGTGCTGCCGCTGATGCTGTTCCACCAGATGCAGCTGATGGTCTGCGCGGTGATCGCCAAGCGCCGCTCCCGCGACCCGCTGCCGGAGGACGCCCTTGCCGGGCGTGCTCCGGCGGAGGCGCTGAACTGATGTTTCGGAGAGGGGCGGCCCGATGAGCGGCATCATGAGCCGGCCTTACGCTCTCTCGACGGTCCAGCGGCGGGGCGGACAGCGAACCCTCTTGCGGTAACTCGCCGGCCTTCACCGACCCGCGCCCCCGCGTCCTGCAAGCCGTTACTCAAACGGTCGGAAAGTACGAACGGGTGAGTCGACCCGTCCCGATCCACGAAGCTCGGGAGCCGAACCATGAGCCTTGAGGCGAACTCTGCGCGGGGGTAACCTTCATCGGCTTTTCGGCCAGCAGGACAGAGCGCATTGCACCTGGAAATTTGTACGTGTGATGATCCTGCGCATGAGTACGGGTGGGGATGGGATACCGGAGCAGCAGCAGAGACGCTCACGGCTGGCGGACCTGGCGGGCGCGCCGTCGAGGCTGACGCCTGTAGCCGCACCGGTTGAGACCGAGGGTGATCCGACGGCGGCGGCTCGGCGTGAGTTTGCTGTGTTGTTGGGTGAGTTCCGGCGTACGGCGGTGTTGGTTCCGCTGGATGCCCATGGGGATTTGTGGTCTGCGGAGCAGAACGGTGTGCGCTGGATCTGTGCGTTCTCGGACGAGGAGGCGCTGTCCCGGTTTGCGTGGGCACGTGGGGACGCCGAGCGGGAGTGGGTGTACCAGACGGTGTTGGGTGCGCGGTTGTTGGATGTGATGGTGCCGTTGCTGCCGGGTCCGGCGGGGGTGGCGCTGGATGCGGGGAGTGAGGACGGCGGGATGTTGTTCCCGCCGGTGGCGGGGATTGTGCCGGATGCGGTTGCGGTGGATCTCGGGGGGATGCGGTGAGCGGGGAGAGCGCTGACCTTCAGGCCCCGGCCGCGGCGTTGGCCGCGATCGCGAAGGGGATCGATCTGGCGCACGCCGAGTTGAAGGAGCTCGGGTTCATCGGCCAGGCGTCGACAGGGCGGGGTTTCTCGGACCTTGCTCTTTCGGGGCTGGAGCTGGGGCACGGCGGGCTGACGTCGGAGTTCGAGACGTTCTGTGACCGCTGGGAGTGGGGTGTGCGGGCCCTGACGCAGAAGGGGAACGGGTTCGCGCTCGGGGTCGGGTTGTCGGCGGGTTCCTTCGTGGAGCAGGAGCAGTACATCAAGGACTCGTTCAAGGTCGGTGTGAACTCCCTGAACGGGAATCCGCATCTGTCCGAGGACGAGGTCAAGACGATGAGCTGGGACACGATCAGTAAGCAGACCGCGTACGACAATCCGGACTGGAGCTGGGAGTCGATGACCGAGGCTCATGGCGAGGTGAAGCAGACCTGGCAGGACACCGCTTACGACGCCGAGGACGCCGCGCTCGACTCCATGGAGCGCAACGGAGTGCTCGACCCGGAGGTGCGGGCGGCAGTGGATGAGCGGCTGAAGGATCACCTCGACCCGTCGCAGGAGACGATCGATCAGGCTGAGCAGCCGCGGTGGGGGCAGGGCAACTGATGGTGGACTGGGGGAAGCTCGGCGGGGACCTTTACGACGGGGCCGGTAATCTGGTCGACAAGGGCAAGGAAATCGTCGGCACGGGGATCGACAAGGGCACCGATGCGCTCGGCTCCGGGTTGGAGAAGGTCGGTGCCGACCAGTGGGCGGACGCGGTCGAGGACTGGGGGGACGAGACCGCTTCCTCGCTGGGTGCGGAGGTCGGCGAGCAGCAGCTCGGGCAGACCGAAGAAGCGAACGAGCTGATCCACGGCAGGCCGGAGAAGATCGCCGCTGCGGTCAAGAACCTCCGGGACTTCCAGCGCGCCTTCGATCTCGTCGGCGGCGGGATGAAGAGGCTCGACTCCGCCCACTGGAAGGGTGTGGCCGCCGACACCTTCCGGGAGAAGTTCCAGACCCTGCCCACCGACTGGCTACGGGCGGCGGATGCGTTCGAGGATGCCGCCGCGGCGCTGGAGACGTACGCCGGGACGGTCACGAGCGCGCAGAGCAAGGCCGGTGAGGCGATCGCCCTCTACAAGGAGGGCAAGCAGGACCGCGTGACGGCTGCTGCCGCGTTCAAGGAGAAGGCGGAGGCGTACAACGCCGTCCGCAACACCGACCATCCGCTCCCGCATCCTGGGAAGTTCTCCGATCCGGGCGTGGTCAAGCGCCGGCATGCGCAGGAGATCCTGGAGCGTGCCCGGCGGGCACGCAACGAGGCCGCCGAGGCGGCCAAGGGCGCGGTCACCGCGGCGATGGCGCACGCTCCGAAGGAGCCCACCGGTCTGGACAAGGCGAAGCAGGAGTTCTACGACTACGGGGTCGGCCAGAGCATCGAGCTGGCCCACGTCGGTGGCGGTGTCATCAAGGGCACCGCGGGGCTGCTGAATTTCGTCCGCTCGGTGTACCCGCTGGACCCGTACAACCTGACGCACCCGGCCGAGTACTACAAGGGCGTCAACACCACGCTCGCGGGCCTCGTCTCCACCGCCGCCAACCCCGACCGGGCACTCAAGAACGCCTGGGGGGCCGCCAAGGGAGACCCCTCCGAATTCATCGGGCGGCTGCTCCCCGAACTGGTCGGCACCAAGGGCGGCGGCGTCCTCAAGGGTCTGGCTCGCCACGGGCTGAAGGACGGGGCGGAGAGCGCCGCCCGCAAGGGCGTCGACGATCCGGCGAAGTCCTCGAAGCCCGACAAGGGGGTGGAGAAGGACCCCACGGACCCGGTCGATCTGGCAACCGGAACGATGTATCTGCCGCAGACGGACATCGCACTGCCGGGGACACTCCCGTTGGTCTTCCGCCGCCGGGTCGCTTCCGACTACCGTGCGGGGCGGTGGTTCGGGCCCTCCTGGTCCTCCACGGCCGACCAGCGGCTGGAGATCGACTCCCAGGGCATCGTCCTCGTGTGTGAGGACGGTCTGCTGCTGTCCTATCCGCACCCCGCGCCGGGTGTGCCGGTCACGCCGAGCCATGGCCCGCGCTGGCCCCTCGATGTGGATACTGCCGGGGACTACACGATCACCGATCCGGACAACGGCCGAATACGGCACTTCAGCCCGCGCACTGGGGACCTCGCGCTTCTGGTGCAGATCGACGACCGCAACGGCAACTGGATCCAGTTCGAGTACGACGAGACCGGAGCACCAGCCGGGATCGTCCACGGTGGCGGCTATCACCTGAAGCTCACCACAAGCGAGGGCAGGATCACCGCACTCCACCTCGCAGGAGCAGCCCCGGACGGTTCGGACCAGGAGATCCTCCGCTACCGCTACACCGACGGTCACCTCACCGAAGTCATCAACTCCTCAGGGCTCCCGCTCCGGTTCGCCTACGACGACCGTGGCCGGGTCACCTCCTGGACCGACACCAACGACAGCCGGTACGACTATGCCTACGACGGCCGGGACCGGTGCATTGCCGAAGGCGGCGCGGCAGGCCACATGGCGCTGCGCCTGGATTACGACGGCATTGATCCCGAGAGCGGGATGCGCGTCACGACCGTCACCAGCAGCAGTGGAGCCGTCCACCGCTACGTCATCAACGACAGCCACCAGGTGGCCGCAGAGATCGACCCGTTGGGGGCGACCACCCGCTTCGAACGCGACCGCTACAACCGCCTGCTGTCCCGCACGGACCCACTCGGCCGGACCAACCGCTTCGCGTACGACGAGTCAGGGCAGGTGACCTCCGCGGTCCGCCCGGACGGCCGGGAACTGTCGGTGGAATACAACGATTTCCGGCTGCCGGTCCGCGTCACCAATCCGGATCGGACCGTGGTCCGTCAGGAGTACGACGAACGTGGCAACCGCCTTGCCGTCACCGACCCCTCCGGCGCGGTGACACGCACCATCTACAACGAGGCCGGCCACGCGACCTCCGTGACGGACGCACTGGGCGACACGACCCACATCCGCAGCGACCAGGCCGGTCTGCCGCTCAGGGTGACCGACCCGCTCGGCGCCACCACCCAGGTCGCCCGGGA
The DNA here is from genome assembly GCF_036345975.1 of Streptomyces clavifer. Lineage (NCBI taxonomy): Bacteria > Bacillati > Actinomycetota > Actinomycetes > Kitasatosporales > Streptomycetaceae > Streptomyces > Streptomyces clavifer. Next base: position 6,448,193 of record NZ_CP107793.1, read on the forward strand.
CGCGTTCGGGCGCCCGGTCACCCTCACCGACCCGCTCGGCGCGGTCACCTGCCTCGAATGGACGGTCGAGGGCAAACTGTCCCGGCGCACCGACGCGGACGGCACGACACAGTCCTGGACGTACGACGGCGAGGGAAACTGCCTCACCCATACCGATGCCCTGGGCGCTGTCTCCCGATTCGAGTACACCCACTTCGACCTCATGACCGCCCGCACCGGCCCGGACGGCGTGCGCTACGAATTCGCCCACGACCACGAACTCCGCCTCACCCAGGTCCTCAACCCCCAGGGACTGACCTGGAACTACAGCTACGACGCAGCCGGACACCTCATATCCGAGACCGACTTCGACAACCGCACCCTGGCCTACGACCGCGACATGGCAGGGCGCCTCACGGCACGCACCGACGCCCTCGGCCAGACCACCCGCTACGAGCGGGACGAACTGGACCGGATCGTCTCCAAGGACGCCGCAGGAGCCGTCACCACCTTCGCCTACGACCTCTCCGACCAGCTCGCCGAGGCCGTCAACGCGGATGCCACCCTCACCTACCTACGCGACCGCTACGGGCGCCTCGTCTCCGAGACCGTCAACGGCCGGACGATGACGTACGAGTACGACCGGCTCGGACGCCGCACCGGCCGCACGACCCCCAGCGGTGCGGTCAGCACCTGGACGTATGACGCGGCAGGACGGCGCACCTCACTCACCACTTCGGGTCGCGTCCTCACCTTCGAACACGACGCGGCAGGCCAGGAGACCGCCCGCCACATCGGCGACAGCGTCAGCCTGACCTCACAGTTCGACACCATGGGCCGCCTCAGCACCCAGCAGGTCACCGGAGCAGGCCGCAGCATCCAACGCCGCGACTACACCTACCGCGCCGACGGGCACCTGACCGGGCTTGCCGACCAACTATCCGGCACCAAAACCTTCGAGCTCGATGCAGTCGGCCGCATCACCACCGTCCAGGCAGCGGGCTGGACGGAACGCTACGCCTACGACCATGCAGGCAACCAGACCGAAGCCTCCTGGCCGACAGTGCATCCTGGCCAGGACGCGACAGGTTCTCGTATATATTCCGGCACCAAAATCGCTCGCGCAGGAAATGTCCACTACGAACACGATGCACTCGGTCGCATCACCGTCCGCCGTAAGACTCGTATCTCGCGCAAACCTCAGACGTGGCGCTTCGAGTGGGATGCCGAGAACCGCATGTGCTCGGCGACCTCACCCGACCGCGTTACATGGCGGTACAGGTACGACGCTCTGGGCCGTCGGACAGCCAAACAGCGTATGAGTGAGGACGGGCACGGCGTCCTGGAGCAGACCACCTTCACTTGGGATGGTGCCACCCTCTGCGAACAAATCACCAGGACTGATTCGCTGTCCAACTCGGTTGCATTGACGTGGTCCCATGATGGCTTGCATCCAATGAGCCAAGAGGAACGTGTTCTTGCACCGGGCTCGTCACAGAAAGTTATTGACGAGCGTTTTTTTGCGATTGTTGCCGATCTGGTCGGCGGCCCGAGTGAGCTGATAGATGAAGCAGGGGTCCAGGCTTGGCGCGCGCGCAGCAGTCTTTGGGGCGTGACTTCCTGGCCAGTTGATAGCTCCGCTTACACGCCACTCCGTTTCCCTGGACAATATTTCGATCCAGAGACCGCTCTCCATTATAATTTCCACCGCTATTATGATCCGGAAACGGCTCGATATCTAACACCCGACCCGCTTGGGCTCGCACCGGCACCCAATCCAGTGGCTTACGTTTCGAATCCTCATGCATGGATCGACCCTTATGGTCTTTTCGGTTGCCCCGAGGAGGAGCATCTCTTCCGTGGCACCACTCGCGGATACGATGCCAGCGATGGGACTCAAGCCTCGGGTTACACTCCTACGTCGACAGATCCTGGCGTTGCTACCCTATTTGCCAGGCATTCAGATCAATTCGGCGAAGGAATCGTTCAGCTCTTCCCGCGCGGCGCCCTGGAGGGGATACCGCTTGAACGAGGTGTCATTCGAGCCGAAGCGGAGATCGCTGTGGGCCTGCCCGCATCGCAGCTTGCCAAGCTCGCCAGTGTCGAGCTCCCCTCGGGGGCGGCGTCAAGTATTCTCGCAGAAATGGGAATACACATCCCCAAGGTGCGAAGCATCGGCGGCATAACTGATGCTCTGGAATGGGATGTGCCGAAGCTTTCACCAGACCAGATATCACAATTCGTCGCGGAGGCGTACAAGTATGGCCGAACCTAGTAGGCTGCAAATTTATGAGGTTGAGCGTTCCAGTGACCAGGGAGGTGTGTGTACTGCAAGATGTATCAGCGGCATCGCCCGTGTCGGTCAGACGTTGGGGCCAGATGGCGCTGAAGAGGTTTCCGCCGACTCACTCATCACTCTCAAGGCAATCGAGCGGTACGGAAGCAGCGTCGACTTTTTCGACCCTCCCGGCACGGCCAGGGTCTTTCTTGCTGGGGAATCGGTAAAGGCACTGAGTCGAGGTTCGATCATCTCGGAGGTTTACTGATTCTAGATCTCGTCGGAGAGGGAGAGTGAAGCAGGGGTCATGGTCCCCGCTGGAACATGGTAAATCATCAGGAGGTCGACGTGATCATCACGGCCGTGGCCTCGGTCGGTTCACAAGTCGACGTGGCCGAATCCGGTGCTACTGGATTCATTGACCAGGTGAAGCACCCGTCGTGGCGCTCCGCTGATACTCGTCCACCACAGGTCGGCGATCGCCTTCACGTCGTTGTCTTGGACGACTCGAGGACACCTCTACGCCTCAGTGCACTCCAGCAAGATATCGATATCGCAAGGACGTTGCGTAAGCGAGGGCATCGCGACAATGAGCGATAAGAATTTCGCCTGGAATGGCCTCTGTTTCTCTGGGGTCAGGGCCTGGACCGGAGGTCCTGTCTGAGACCTGGCAGGCGATCCGGGCCAGGGCGGGAGGCGGAGAACGCCGAGGTTCTCTTCGGCGACCAGGTCGGCATCTGCTCGTAGCAGGTCACCGGCTGTACCTGGGGTGAGCAGGGGCGGACGCCGGTCGCCCGCTGAAACCGGGAACCTGTTCTCCGCCAACGTGATGTCCGTGATCAGGACCAAGGGCCGGATGCACTTCATGGCCTTCACCGTGTCGTTCGATGCGAAGGCCATGTGGCACCTCCTCGTCGGGCACCTCGGCCACAAGGTTCACCTGATCGTCCAGCGGTACCCGGGCCGCTGCTGGAAGGGCCGTCGGGGCCTGGCTCGCCGGCTAACAGGGCGAGACCGAGCTGCATTTCTTGCCGTCATAATCACCCGGGCTGAACCCGGATGAGCCGGTCGCCGCCGACCTCAAACGCTGTCGCATGCCCGCCAGGCCGAACATACTGCTGAAACCAGCAGGTTCTTCCACCGCCCACAGCGCCGGCTCCGCATCGTCACCGGCTACCTCAAAGCTCCGCACGCCGACGTGTCCTCGACGAGTGGACCCAATGAGTTCTGACCAATGGCTGCGGTGCTTCGCTGTGCCGTCACCGGGCGCCGCCCTGCGGGGCACCCCGTATGTCGCTGAGCCCGAGGTCGGTACGGCTGCGGGCGTTGGCCTCGGCGACGCGGGCGCTCAGCAGCTCGGCCGGGCCGAGCGGCCGTAGGCGGGACGGGTCCGCGTCCCACTCGCGGCCACCGCCGAGCGGGCGGAGTTGGAGGTAGGGACCCTCGTGGCCCATCACCAGGCCCACCCGGCCGCTGTCGCCGTCGTGCACGGCCGCCCCGACGGAGAGGGCGCCGGTATCCGTCACCCGGCCGCTCCCTTCCTGATCACCGCGGCGAGGGCGTGCGCCACGGGAGCGGAGCAGACGCCGAGGTGGACGAGGGCGTAACGGGTCGGCCGTGCGCTGTCGTCGCCGTCCGTGTCCGGCCACGGGGTACGCACATCCATCGTGGGCAGCTGGACACCGGCGCCGCTGAGCGCGGCGGCGAGGTCGTCGCGTGCGGCCACGGCCTCCTGGGCCTTGGCCGTTGCCGTGTGTCCTGTTCTGGAGGCGGGGGTGTTGGCCTGGGGCGTCCTGTGGGGGAGGGGCGGCTTCTGCGGCGGCGGCGTCATGGTGTCTTCCTTCGGTTGTGCTTTCGCGGATTCCTCTGCCCGCCCCCGCACCCGTGGATACGGTGCGTGAGGGGCTCGTTACGAGAGTGGCCTGGTCAGAGGTGCGACACACCGAGGGCGGGGTGTGCTTCCCCGGCGGGTGAGCCACGTTCCACACGTTCCACGGAGGACACGATGCCGACGAGGCGGGCGGTTTCGGGCCGCAGCAGGGAACCACGTGCACGGTTCGCGGAGGAGCTGCGGCACCTGCGCACCGAGCGCGGCGACAGTCTGCGGCAGCTCGGCGAACGGCTGGGCTGGGACTGGTCGTTGTTCGGGAAGATGGAGAAGGGCGAGACGGTCGGCGGGCCGGAGGTCGTGCAGGCGCTGGACCAGTACTACGGGACACCGGGGCTGCTGCTGGCGCTGTGGGAACTGGCGATCAGCGACCAGACGCAGTTCAAGGAGCGGTACCGGCGGTACATGGCGCTGGAGGCGGAGGCGACGAGCCTGTGGCACTTCGCGGTGAGCGTGCTGCCGGGGTTGTTGCAGACCCCGGGGTACGCGCGGGAGTTGCTTGCGTCCGGCGGGTTCAGTGGAGCCCGGCTGACGCAGCAGGTCGAGGCACGGATGGGACGGCGGAGCCTGCTGGAGGGAGAAGAGGCGCCTGCGTTCCGGACGATCCTGTCGGAGGCAGCAGTCCGGACGGCCTTGCGGAGTCAGGAGGAGTGGCGAGAACAACTCGCGTATCTGTCCGAGATGGCGGAGCGGCCGAATCTGACGCTTCAAGTGCTCCCGCAAAAAGCCGGGTTGCATGGGTTGTCGAGTACCGACGTCTGGTTTCTCAGGCTGCCGGACAGCCGTACTGTGGCGTACACGGAGCACGGGTACGGAGGGGAACTCCACGAGGAGAGTGCTGCGGTGGAGCGCATGCAACGTGCGTACGATGCAACGCGTGACCTGGCGCTATCCCCAGCTGAGTCGCAAAAATTCATCCTGCGCGTGTTGGAGGAGATGCCGTGCGATCCATCGACCTGAGCGCCGCGACCTGGCGCAGGAGCAGCCACAGCAACCAGGACGGTGGTGCGTGCGTCGAGGTCGCCGACGGCTTCGCAGCGGTCGTCCCCGTACGTGACAGCAAGAACCCGCACGGCCCCGCGCTCACATTCGCGGCGGACGGCTGGTCGTCGTTCGTGTCCGCCGTGAAGGGCGGCTCCGTGGGCGACTGAGCCGTCACGCAGGAGAGGGCCCGGTCGGCGCAGGGGGCGCTCCCCGCCGGCCGGACCCCTGACCCGTGCAGCGGGCGGGCCGCCTCAGCCCTGGCCCACCGCGGCCTCCAGGAGGATGCGGTGGTCACCCGCGTACACGTTCATGGACGACCCCCGCAGGAAACCGACGAGGGTCAGTCCGCTCTCGGCCGCGAGGTCCACGGCCAGCGACGACGGTGCCGAGACCGCCGCGAGCATCGGGATCCCGGCCATCACCGCCTTCTGCACCAGCTCGAAGGAGGCGCGGCCCGACACCAGCAGGATCGACTGCGAGAGCGGCAGCCGATCGTCCGTCAGTGCCCGCCCGACGAGCTTGTCGACCGCGTTGTGCCGGCCGACGTCCTCCCGGATGTCCATCAGCTCGCCCTCCGGCGAGAACAGGGCGGCGGCGTGCAGACCCCCGGTCCGGTCGAAGACCCGCTGCGCCTCGCGCAGCCGGTCGGGGAGGGCGGAGAGCAGTGCGGGCTCCACCCGGACCGGGGGAGTGTCGGCGACCGGGTGACGGGTCGTGGTGCGTACGGCGTTCAGGCTCGCCTTGCCGCAGAGCCCGCAGGACGACGTGGTGTACACATTGCGTTCCAGCGTGATGTCGGGGACCTCGACGCCGGGCGCGAGCCGCACGTCCACCACGTTGTACGTGTTCACGCCGTCCGCCGTCGCCCCGGCGCAGTACGCGATCGACTGCACCTCGGAGCCCTCGCCGATCACACCCTCGCTCACCAGGAAGCCGGCGGCCAACGCGAAGTCGTCCCCCGGGGTGCGCATCGTGATGGCGAGCGGCTTGCCGTTCAGCCGGATCTCCAGGGGCTCCTCGGCGACGAGGGTGTCGGGCCGCGTGGTGACGGCCCCGTCCCGGATGCGGATGGTGCGGCGACGCTCGGTGACCCGTCCCATAGCCCTCAATCCCGATTCTGTACGTGTTGGAAGCCGAAACGGCCCTTGATACAGAGGTTGCCATGGGCCACCGGGTTGTCGTGCGGCGAGGTGACCTCGACGGTCTCGTTGTCCTGGGCGGCGTCCGCACCGAAGCGGCCGGCTCCGCGCCGTACTCATTGATCCACCCGGCTGCCTGCCCGGGTGTCGTCGACAGGGGCTCCCTGTTCGCTGGGAGTACCGAGCGTGGGTGTCAAGACAGGATATTGTCTACAGTATGCTTTGAGGGATTGAGCCCCGTGGCGGGATGGGGTGTGCCATGCGGCACCTCCGTCGTGGCCCGCGGCGGAGGTGAGGGTGCGGGTGGGGGCGGGAGTTCCCAGGAAGCGCTTCAAGACGCTCCAAGCTCAGGCCCATATTCCTGTGGGGTTACGTGCCCCTGTACCGATCGGTAGCAACCAAGACTGGGTGGTTCCTGCCATCAGTAGCGAGGGGAACCCGTACATGACCGGCTCACGTGTCGTGGCGCTCGGCCACTATCAGCCTGCCAAGGTGCTCACCAACCAGGACCTGGCGGCCATGGTCGACACCAGCGACGAGTGGATCACCAGCCGTGTGGGCATCAAGACCCGGCATGTGGGCGGGCCCGACGAGCCGGTGGACGAGCTGGCCGCGCACGCGGCCGCGAAGGCGCTGGCCACGGCCGGACTCCAGGCGGCGGACATCGACCTGGTCCTCGTCGCCACCTCCACGGCGATCGACCGCTCGCCGAGCATGTCGGCCCGGGTCGCGGCCCGCCTCGGCATGGGTTCGCCCGCCGTGATGGACATCAACGTGGTCTGCTCCGGTTTCACCCACGCGCTCGCCACCGCGGACCACGCGATCCGGGCGGGTGCCGCCACCCGCGCGCTGGTCATCGGCGCCGACAAGATGGGCGACATCGTCGACTGGACCGACCGCACCACCTGCGTCCTGATGGGGGACGGCGCGGGGGCGGCCGTCGTCGTCGCCGACCCGGGTACCGGTGACCGCCCCGGGATCGGCCCGGTCCTGTGGGGTTCGGTGCCCGAGATGGGCAACGCCGTGCGCATCGAGGGCACGCCGCCGCGCTTCGCGCAGGAGGGCCAGTCCGTCTACCGCTGGGCGACCACGCAGCTGCCGCCCATCGCGCGCAAGGTCTGTGAGCGGGCGGGCATCACGCCCGAGGACCTCGCCGCAGTCGTGCTGCACCAGGCCAATCTGCGGATCATCGAACCGGTCGCCAGGAAGATCGGTGCGGTCAACGCGGTCATCGCGCGCGATGTGGTGGATTCGGGCAACACCTCGGCGGCGTCGATCCCGATGGCCCTGTCCAAGCTGGTGGAACGGGGTGAGGTCGAGAGCGGTGCGCCGGCCCTGCTCTTCGGCTTCGGCGGAAACCTCTCCTACGCGGGCCAGGTGATCCGCTGCCCGTGAGCGCGCACCCGATCGTTCCCCGGTGGGGCATTGTGCTCGGTAGACTGTAGACGATAGGCAATTGCCCGGCGCCCGGAGGGGGACCGCGATGTTGTCCGCAGGACTGCCGCAAGGGACGGTGCCGAAGCTCGAACGGCCGGGCCCGCTGCGCGAGCGCGTCTACGACGCGCTCCTGGAGCTGATCACCACGCGGGCGCTCGGCCCCGGGCAGCATCTGGTCGAGAGCGAGCTGGCCGGGCACCTCGGCGTGTCGCGCCAGCCCGTGCGGGAGGCGCTCCAGCGGCTGAACACCGAGGGCTGGGTCGATCTGCGCCCCGCGCAGGGCGCGTTCGTCCACGAGCCGACCGAGGAGGAGGCGGACCAGCTGCTCTCGGTCCGTACGCTCCTGGAGGCCGAGGCCGCCCGGCTCGCCGCGGCCAACTCCGGCCGGGCGGGCATCGAGGCCCTCCAGGAGCTCTGCTCCCAGGGGGAGCGGGCCGTCGCCGCGGACGACGTGGACCTCGCCGTCGCCACGAACACGGCCTTCCACGCGAAGGTCATGGAGCTGGCCGGCAACCTCGTCCTCGCCGAGCTGGCCGCGCAGGTCGACCGCCGGGTCCGCTGGTACTACACGCCGGTGGCCCGCCGGCGCGGCACCCAGTCCTGGATCGAGCACCGCGCGCTGATCGAGGCGATCTCGGCGCGGGACGAACTGCGGGCGACCGAGGTCATGCGGGCGCACACGGAGCACACGCGTACGACGTACCACCAGCGCGAAAAGGGCTGACCGCGCGAGCGGGGAAGAGGCCGGGACGGCTGCGTCCCGGCCTCTTCGGCATGCGCGCCGCGGGGCTTTCACTCCCCGCCTTTGTCCTGAGTGTGGAGAAAGTTGGCACGGATTCCTGCGCAACTTCTTCCCACTCCGGTAAACCGCTGCTACGTTCCCCCTCGAAAGCCCGACGGACTGGCCGATGTGGCGGGGAGGGACGCGTGAGACGGATGACGGCACGACCCGCGAACACGCATCAGGCGCGGCTACTGCGGCTGTTGCGTGACGGAGGGCCCAACTCCCGCGCGCAGCTGGGGGACCAGGTCGACCTCTCGCGCTCCAAGCTCGCCGTCGAGGTGGACCGTCTGCTGGAGACCGGACTCGTCGTGGCCGACGGGCTCGCCGCCTCCCGCGGCGGACGCCGCTCGCACAACATCCGGCTCGCTCCCGCACTGCGCTTCCTCGGCGTCGACATCGGCGCCACCTCCATAGACGTGGCCGTCACCAACGCCGAACTGGAGGTCCTCGGACACCTCAACCACCCCATGGACGTACGCGAGGGGCCCGTCGCCGTCTTCGAGCAGGTGCTGGCGATGGCCGCCAAGCTCCGGGCCTCCGGCCTCGCCGAGGGGTTCGACGGCGCCGGTATCGGCGTACCCGGCCCCGTCCGCTTCCCGGAGGGCGTACCGGTCGCACCGCCGATCATGCCCGGCTGGGACGGCTTCCCGGTCCGCGAGGCGCTCAGTCAGGAACTGGGCTGCCCCGTCATGGTCGACAACGACGTGAACCTGATGGCCATGGGGGAGCAGCACGCGGGCGTCGCCCGCTCCGTGGGCGACTTCCTCTGCGTCAAGATCGGTACGGGTATCGGCTGCGGCATCGTCGTCGGCGGCGAGGTCTACCGCGGTACGACCGGCAGCGCGGGCGACATCGGCCACATCCAGGTGGAACCCGACGGACGCTCCTGCGCCTGCGGCAACCGGGGCTGCCTGGAAGCCCACTTCAGCGGTGCCGCACTCGCCCGAGACGCCGAGGACGCCGCCCGCGCGGGCCGGTCCCCGGAGCTGGCGGCCCGGCTGGAGGCGGCCGGGACACTCACCGCCGTCGACGTGGCCGCCGCCGCGGCGGCCGGCGACCCGACCGCGCTGGACCTGATCCGCGAAGGCGGCAACCGGGTCGGCCAGGTCATCGCGGGACTCGTCAGCTTCTTCAACCCGGGCCTCGTCGTCATCGGCGGCGGGGTGACCGGACTCGGCCACAACCTGCTGGCCAGCGTCCGCACCCAGGTCTACCGGCAGTCCCTGCCGCTGGCCACGGGCAACCTCCCCATCGTCCTCGGTGAGCTGGGGCCGACCGCCGGAGTGATCGGCGCGGCCAGGCTCATCAGCGACCACCTGTTCTCGCCGGCCTGACGTCCGGGCCGGCGCGCCGCGCGGCACACGCCGCGCGGCCGTCTCCGCAAGCAGCCTGATCCGCGCTCCGCAGCAACACCCGCAAGCAGCCCGATCCGAGCTCCGCCCCCGCACCCGCCAGCAGTTCCGTCAGCAGTACGGCACCGCCGGAACTGCGCCCTGCCCGCTCACCGGCCTTCCCCGACCTCTCGGCACCGCCGAGCAGGGGAGACCTCGTTCGCCGAGGGGATTCGTCATGGCACCAGAACCGCCCCTGCTCACCATGTCCGGCATCACCAAATCGTTCCCCGGAGTACGCGCCCTCGACGGCGTGGACCTCGAGGTGCAGGCCGGCGAAGTCCACTGCCTCCTCGGCCAGAACGGCGCGGGAAAGTCCACCCTCATCAAGGTGCTGGCCGGCGCCCACCAGCCCGACGACGGCGCCATCACCTGGCGCGGCGAGCCGGTCAGGCTCTCCACGCCGATCACCGCGATGCGCCTGGGCATCGCGACCATCTACCAGGAACTCGACCTGGTCGAGGGCCTGTCGGTCGCCGAGAACGTCTTCCTCGGCCACGAACCCACCAGCGCGGGCTTCGTCGTCCGCACCCGGGAGGCCAGGGACGCCGCCGCCGCACTCCTGAAGCGCCTCGGACACCCGGAGATCGACCCGGCCCGTGCGGTCGGCGACCTCTCCGCCGCCCACCAGCAGATCGTCTCCATGGCGAGGGCGCTCTCGCACGACGTCCGGCTCATCGTGATGGACGAGCCGTCCGCCGCCCTGGACCCCGACGAGGTCGACAACCTCTTCCGCATCGTCGACGGCCTCACCGCCGACGGCGTCGCCGTCGTCTACATCTCGCACCGCCTGGAGGAGATCCGCCGCATCGGCGACCGGGTCACCGTGCTCAAGGACGGCCGGGCCGTCGCCGTCGGCCTCCCCGCCACGTCCACCCCCACGCGCGACATCGTTGCCATGATGACCGGCCGCAACGTCGAGTACGTCTTCCCCCAGCGGCCCGCGCCCAGTGCCGCACGCGCCGCGGCGGAGCCCGTACTCACCGTCGAAGGGCTGTACCGCAAGGGCGAGTTCGAACCGGTCGACCTGGAACTGCGGCCCGGCGAGATCGTCGGACTGGCCGGACTCGTCGGCTCCGGCCGCTCCGAGATCCTGGAGACCGTCTACGGCGCCCGCAAGCCGACCGCGGGCCGGGTCACCGTCGCCGGCCGGCCGCTGAAGCCCGGCAGCGTCCGGGCCGCCGTCGCCGCCGGGATCGGCCTCGCCCCCGAGGAACGCAAGGCACAGGCCCTCCTGCTGACCGAATCCGTCACCCGCAACGTCTCGGTCTCCTCCCTCTCCCGCTTCGCCCGCGCCGGGTGGATCGACCGGGGAGCCGAGCGCACCGCGGCCAGGACCGCCACCCGCGAACTCTCACTGCGCCCCGACAACCCGGACGCGGCGGTCCGCAGCCTCTCCGGCGGTAACCAGCAGAAGGCGGTCCTGGCCCGCTGGCTGCTCCGCGGCTGCAAGGTCCTGCTGCTCGACGAACCCACCCGCGGCGTCGACGTCGGCGCCCGCGCCGAGCTCTACGCCGTGATCCGCCGGCTGGCCGACGAAGGCCTCGCCGTTCTGCTCGTCTCCAGCGAAGTGCCCGAAGTGCTGGGCCTCGCCGACCGGGTGCTGGTGCTCCGGGAAGGCCGCGTCGTGCACACGGCCCCCGCCCAGGAGCTCGACGAGCACCGCGTACTCGACCTCGTCATGGAAGGGAGCCCGACGTCATGACACAGCCCGCACCGTCGGCGCAGCACCACGGGCCGGAGAAGGGGCCCGCGACGCCCGCCGCGCCGTCCTCGCCCCCCGGCGGTCTGCGCGCACTCGGCCTGCGCGCCGATGTCCGCAACCTGTCCCTGCTCGGCGTACTCGCCGTGCTGGTGGCCGTCGGCGGCCTCACCGAACCCGACGCGTTCCTGGACACCGGCAACCTCCAGCTGATCCTGACGCAGTCCTCCGTCATCGGGGTCGTCACCGTCGGCATGACCCTGGTCATCATCGGCGGCGGCATCGACCTGTCGGTCGGCGCGATGGTGGCCCTCGCCTCCGTCTGGGCGACGACGCTCGCCACCCAGGACTTCGGCTTCGCGGGCATCCTGTTCACCGCCGTGATCGTCGGACTCGCCGCCGGGCTCGTCAACGGGGTCCTCATCGCCTACGGGCGCATGGTCCCCTTCATCGCGACGCTCGCCATGCTCGCCTCGGCCCGCGGGCTCGCCCTGCAGATCACCGACGGCAAGACGCAGATCGTCACCGTCCAGTCCGTCCTCGACCTGGGCCTGCCCGACGCGTACGTCCTGGGCATACCGCCCCTGGTCCTGGTCTTCGCCGCGGTCACCGTCGTCGGCTGGCTGATCCTCAACCGCACCACGTTCGGTCGCCGTACGGTCGCCATCGGCGGCAACGCGGAGGCGGCCCGGCTCGCCGGCATCGACGTACGCCGCCAGCGGCTCTACCTCTACCTGCTCTCCGGCCTGTGCTGCGGCATCGCCGCCTTCATGCTGATCATCCTGTCCGGCTCCGGACAGAACACCAACGGCAACCTGTACGAACTCGACGCCATCGCCGCCGCGATCATCGGCGGCACCCTCCTCAGCGGAGGCCGCGGCACCATCGTCGGCTCCGTGCTCGGGGTCCTCGTCTTCACCACGATCACCAACATCTTCGCACTCAACAACCTGCAGAGCGACGTCCAGCAGATCGCCAAGGGCGCGATCATCGTCGCCGCCGTCCTGGTCCAGCGCCGCACGCTCCGCAACGGCGAGACCTGACCCCTCCGCGTCACCGATCAGCCACCCGTAGTTCCGTAGCCGATTCACCGGATGAAGGGTTTGACAGCCATGCCAGAAACCAGCCGCAGAGGACTGCTCTTCGGCACCGCGGCCGTCTCCGCGGGAGCCTTCCTCACCGCCTGTACGAGCAACGAGCCCAAGGAGAAGGCGACCGCACAGAACAACCAGCCGGCCGCCGACGACAAGCCCGGAAAGGCCGTCACCATCGGCTTCGCCGGACCGCAGGCCGACCACGGCTGGCTCAACGCGATCAACGTGAACGCCAAGTCGCGGGCGGAGAAGTACTCCGAGGTGACCCTGGAGATCACCGAGGGCTCCAACGACACCGCGGCCCAGATCGGCCAGGTCAAGACCCTCATCAACAAGAAGGTCGACGTCCTCGTCATCCTCCCCGCCGACGGCAAGGCACTCACCCAGGTCGGCCTGGAAGCGATGAAGGCCGGCATCCCGGTCGTCAACCTGGACCGCGTCTTCGCCTCCCCGCAGGCCTACCGCTGCTGGGTCGGCGGCGACAACTACGGCATGGGCCTCAACGCCGGGCACTACATCGGCGAGCAGCTCAAGGACAAGGCGAACGCCAAGGTCGTCGAGCTCGCGGGCATCGACAACCTGGAGCTCACCAAGCAGCGCAGCCAGGGCTTCGCCGACGCGCTGAAGAACTACTCCAACATCAAGCTGGTGGCCCGTCAGGCCGCCGACTTCACGGTCGAGTCCGGGCAGGCCAAGATGGCCCAGCTCCTCCAGGCCCAGAAGCAGTTCGACGCCCTGTGGAACCACGACGACGACCAGGGCGTGGGTGCCCTGCGCGCCATCCAGCAGGCGGGCCGCGACGAGTTCATCATGGTCGGCGGAGCCGGGGCCAAGTCCGCGATGGACGCCATCAAGGCCGACAACAGCGTCCTGAAGGCCACCGTGCTCTACCCGCCGACGATGGCCGCGTCGGCCATCGACCTGGCGCGCGCCCTCGGCCAGGGGAAGGGCGTCCCGGGCCTCTCCGAGCTGGAGATCCCGACCTCGCTGACCCTCTACTCGGCCGTGGTCACCAAGGAGAACATCGACCAGTACCTGCCGACGGGCTTCAGCTGATCCCGCACCACCGCCGACACCGAACCACCGACGAGGAGGAAGCCCGCATGGCCCGTAGGGAAGAGACGGAGCAGGAGACCGAGGCCCCGCCGCCGGCACAGCAGCCGCCGGCGACGCTCGGGGTCGGCATGGTCGGGTACGCGTTCATGGGCGCCGCCCACTCCCAGGGGTGGCGCACGGCCGGACATGTCTTCGACCTGCCGATGAGACCCGCTCTCGCCGCCATCTGCGGACGCGACCGTGCGGCCGTCGAGACCGCCGCCGCCCGTCACGGCTGGGCGGCGGCGGAGACCGACTGGCGTGCCCTGATCGCCCGGGACGACGTGCAGCTGGTGGACATCTGCACCCCCGGCGACAGCCATGCGGAGATCGCGATCGCCGCACTGGAGGCCGGCAAGCACGTGCTGTGCGAGAAGCCGCTCGCCAACTCGGTCGCCGAGGCGGAGGCCATGGCGGACGCCGCCGAGCGGGCCGCGGCCCGCGGTCAGGTGGCGATCGTGGGCTTCAACTACCGCAAGGTGCCCGCCATCACGTACGCCCGCACACTGATCGCGGACGGCCGGCTGGGCCGGCTGCGGCACGTGCGGGCCACCTACCTCCAGGACTGGCTGGTCGACCCCGAGTCTCCGCTGACCTGGCGGCTCGAGCGCGAGCACGCCGGATCCGGTGCGCTGGGAGACCTCGGGGCGCACATCGTCGACCTCGCCCAGTACCTGGCCGGGGAACTGGTCGTCGGGGTGTCGGCGGTGACCGAGACGTTCGTCCGTGAACGGCCCGTCCTCACCGGGGCGCCGGCCGGCCTGTCGGGCGCCGCGGACGGGACGGCCCGGGGGGCGGTCACCGTCGACGACGCCGCCCTGTTCACCGGGCGGCTCGCCTCCGGCGCGCTGGCCTCCTTCGAGGCGACCCGGATGGCGGCCGGCCGCAAGAACGCCCTGCGCCTGGAGATCAACGGGGAGCTGGGGTCGATCGCCTTCGACCTGGAACGGCTCAACGAGCTGTCCTTCCACGACCACACCGAACCCGCGACCTCGGCCGGCTTCCGCCGGATCCTGGTCACGGAGCCCGAGCACCCCTACCTGGAGGCGTGGTGGCCGCCGGGCCACGCGCTGGGCTACGAGCACACGTTCGTCCACCAGGCCCGTGACGTGGTGCGCACCATCGCCGGAGGGACCGCGCCCGTTCCGTCGTTCGCCGACGGACTCCAGGTGCAGCGGGTGCTCGCCGCCGTCGAGGAGAGCGCCGCGAAGAACTCCGTCCACACCCCGGTCCCCTTCTAGGAGGTCCCGCGCATGCCCCGTCCGTTCACACTCTTCACCGGCCAGTGGGCCGACCTCCCGCTGGAGGAGGTCTGCCGGCACGCCCGGGACTTCGGTTACGACGGTCTCGAACTCGCCTGTTGGGGAGACCACTTCGAGGTCGACAAGGCCCTGGCGGATCCCGGCTACCTCGACGGGCGGCGGCAGCTGCTCGACAAGTACGGCCTCAAGTGCTGGGCGATCTCCAACCACCTGGTGGGCCAGGCGGTCTGCGACAACCCGATCGACGAACGCCACCAGGGCATCCTCCCCGGCCGGATCTGGGGCGACGGGGAGCCGGAAGGCGTACGCAGGCGTGCCGCGGAGGAGATCAAGAACACCGCGCGGGCGGCGGCCGCGTTCGGTGTGGACACCGTGATCGGCTTCACCGGGTCCTCGATCTGGCACCTGGTCGCCATGTTCCCGCCGGTCCCGCCGCACATGATCGAGCGCGGTTACGAGGACTTCGCGGACCGGTGGAACCCGATCCTGGACGTCTTCGACGCGGAGGGCGTGCGCTTCGCCCACGAGGTGCACCCGAGTGAGATCGCGTACGACTACTGGACCACGCACCGCGCCCTGGAGGCCGTCGGCCACCGGCCCGCGTTCGGGCTGAACTTCGACCCCAGCCACTTCGTGTGGCAGGACCTCGACCCGGTCGGATTCCTCTACGACTTCCGGGACCGGATCTACCACGTGGACTGCAAGGAGGCCCGGAAGCGCCTCGACGGCCGCAACGGCCGGCTCGGCTCCCACCTGCCGTGGGGCGACCCGCGGCGCGGCTGGGACTTCGTCTCGGCCGGGCACGGCGACGTGCCCTGGGAGGACGTGTTCCGGATGCTGCGGTCCATCGGGTACGAGGGGCCGGTCTCGGTGGAGTGGGAGGACGCGGGCATGGACCGGCTGACGGGAGCGCCGGAGGCGCTCACCTCGCTGAAGCGCTTCGACTTCGACCCGCCGAGCGCGTCGTTCGACGCGGCGTTCGGGGGAGGCGACTGAGGGTCCGGAGCTCCGCCCCCGGGACCCCTGCCCCTCGCCCGACCGGAGGGGCTCGACGTGCCGCGGGGCGGTTCGGCATGCCCGGAACCGGCTTTGTCCTGACCCGGGCAGAAGTTCGACCCAGCTCCTGCGCAAGGGCTTTCCGTACCGGACGAACACAGCTACCGTCCCCTACGTGTACACGACATGACTCGCGTCACCAGGGCCCCACAGCCCAGGTGACGGGCGCGGCAGTCCCCGCGCGGAAAGGCAGAACGCACCCGCCCGAACAACCGGCCCCATCCGGAGGACGCACGTGCACCGAAGCAGCAGACGGCTCCGCGCCCGAAAATCACTCGCCCTCTTCACCGGCGGACTGCTCGCCGCCGCCACCCTCACCCTCGGCTCCTCGCCCGCCACCGCCCACGACACGCCGGCGCACCCGCCCGCGCAGGACGCCGCCGAGGACTTCCAGCAGGTCACGCTCGCCAAGGGCGCCGCCGAGACCGGCGAACCCATGTCGCTGGCAGTGCTCCCCGACCGCAGCGTGCTCCACACCTCGCGCAACGGCGAGCTGCGGATCACCGACAGCGCGGGCAACACCCGCGTCTCCGGCACCCTCCCCGTCTACTCGCACGACGAGGAAGGGCTGCAGGGCGTCGGGATCGACCCCGACTTCGCCGAGAACCGGGCGATCTACCTCTACTACGCACCTCCGCTGGACACCCCGGCCGGTGATGCCCCGGAGACCGGCACCGCCGCCGACTTCGCGAAGTTCGACGGGGTGAACCGCCTCTCCCGCTTCGTGCTGAAGGCGGACGGCACCCTCGACAACGCCAGCGAGAAGAAGGTCCTCGACATCCCCGCCACCCGCGGGATCTGCTGCCACGTGGGCGGCGACATCGACTTCGACGCGCAGGGCAACCTGTACCTGTCGACGGGCGACGACTCCAACCCGTTCGCCTCCGACGGATTCACGCCGATCGACGAACGGCCGGACCGCAACCCGGCGTTCGACGCCCGCCGCACCTCCGGCAACACCAACGACCTCCGCGGCAAGATCCTCCGCATCAAGGTCGCCGACGACGGCTCGTACACCGTCCCGGAGGGCAACCTCTTCGCCCCGGGCACGGACAGGACGCGCCCCGAGGTCTACGCGATGGGCTTCCGCAACCCGTTCCGCTTCAGCGTCGACAAGGCCACCGGCAACCTCTACGTCGGTGACTACGGCCCCGACGCGGGTGCCGCCGACCCGAAGCGCGGACCGGCCGGACAGGTCGAGTTCGCCCGGGTGACGGAGCCCGGAAACTTCGGCTGGCCCTTCTGCACCGGTGACAACGACGCCTTCACCGACTACGACTTCGCGACGAAGACCTCCGGCGCCCCCTTCGACTGCGCCGCCCCGAAGAACGAGTCGCCGCACAACACCGGCCTGGTGGACCTGCCCCCGGCGCAGGCCGCCTGGATCCCGTACGACGGCGCGTCCGTGCCCGAGTTCGGCACCGGCTCCGAGTCCCCGATGGGCGGGCCCGTCTACCAGTACGACGCCGACCTCGACTCGCCGGTCAAATTCCCCGAGGAGTACGACGGGGACTTCTTCGCCGGTGAGTTCGGCCGGCAGTGGATCAAGCGCATCGAGCAGGACGGCGACGGCGCCGTCCAGTCCGTCAACGACATCCCGTGGTCCGGGACCCAGGTGATGGACATGGCCTTCGGGCCCGACGGGGCCCTCTACGTCCTGGACTACGGCCTCGCCTGGTTCGGCGGCGACGAGAACTCCGCGCTGTACCGCATCGAGAACGCCACGGGCGGACGCTCACCCATCGCCGAGGCCTCGTCCGACAAGACCTCCGGCGTCGCCCCGCTCAAGGTGAAGTTCTCCTCGGCCGGCACCACCGACGGGGACGGCGACGCCCTGACGTACGCCTGGGACTTCGGCGACGGCGGCAGGTCGACCGCCGCGAACCCCTCGTACACGTACAAGAAGAACGGCACGTACGTCGCCACCGTGACCGCGAAGGACCCGACGGGCCGCACAGGTTCGGCGAGCGTGCACGTGACGGTCGGGAACACCGCACCCACCGTCGTGCTGCAGGCCCCGAGCGACGGGCAGCAGTTCGAATTCGGGGACGAGGTGCCCTTCAAGGTCACCGTCACCGACCCCGAGGACGGCACCATCGACTGCACCCAGGTCGAGGTCAAGTTCACCCTGGGCCACGACAGCCACGGTCACGACATCACGACCGAGCACGGCTGCGAAGGCACCATCAAGACCGCGATGGAGGGCGGGCACGACCCGAACGCCAACATCTACGGCGGCATCTCCGCCACGTACACCGACGGCGGGGGCGGCGGCCAGGCCAAGCTGACCGGCCGCGACCAGGCACAGCTCCAGCCGCGCCACCGGCAGGCGGAGCACTACAGCGACTCCTCCGGCGTCACCACACCGAGCAAGACCAGTGCCCACGGCGGCCGGACCGTCGGTGACATCCACAACGACGACTGGATCTCCTTCACCCCGTACATCCTCGGCGGCACCACCAAGCTCACCGCCCGGACGTCCTCCGCGGGCGCGGGAGGCTTCCTGGAGGTGCGGACCGGGTCCGCCACCGGCAAGATCCTCGGCTCAGCGCCCGTACCGGTGACCGGCAGCTGGGACACGTTCCAGGACATCGACGTACCCCTGCGCGGAGCGCCGAAGAAGGCCACGGAGCTCTTCCTGGTCTTCAAGGGCGGCGACGGGGCGCTCTACGACGTCGACGACTTCGAGCTGTCCGACAGCCCGGTGGACCGGACCGCCAAGCGGGTCCTCGTCTTCTCCAAGACCGGCGGCTTCCGCCACGACTCGATCCCGACGGGCATCACCGCGCTGAAGGAACTGGGCAAGGACACCAACATCACCGTCGACTCCACCGAGACGGCCGCCCAGTTCACCACCAGCAACCTGGCCCGCTACGACGCCGTCGTCTTCCTCTCGACGACCGGTGACGTCCTCAACGGCGACCAGCAGAAGGCGTTCGAGAACTACGTGGCCACCGGAGGCGGCTACATGGGCGTCCACGCGGCCGCCGACACCGAGTACGAGTGGGAGTTCTACGGCGGACTCGTCGGCGCGTACTTCGACTCGCACCCGCAGATCCAGCCCGCGACCGTCCGCGTCGAGAACCACGACCACCCGGCGACCGCGCACCTGGACGAGGCCTGGGACCGTACCGACGAGTGGTACAACTACCGCACCAACCCGCGGGACAAGGCCCAGGTCCTGGCCACGCTGGACGAGACCAGCTACACCGGCGGCACCATGAAGGGCGATCACCCCATCGCCTGGTGCCAGACCTACCAGGGCGGGCGCTCCTTCTACACCGGCCTCGGCCACACCAAGGAGTCCTACGCCGAACCCGCCCTGCGCCAGCACCTGCTGGGCGGTCTGCGCTACGCGTCCGGGCAGGTCAAGGCCAACTGCAAGCCGGACACCGGCTACCGGTCGATCTTCAACGGGAAGACGCTCGACGGCTGGAAGCAGGCCGGCCCCGGAAAGTTCGCCGTCGCCGACGGTGAGCTGCGCTCCGAGGGCGGCATGGGCCTGCTGACCTACCAGGCCAAGGAGCTGAAGTCGTACTCGCTGAAGCTCGACTGGAAGATGGCGGGCGACGACAACTCCGGCATCTTCGTCGGCTACCCCGAGTCCGACGACCCCTGGTCGGCGGTCAACAAGGGCTACGAGATCCAGATCGACGCCACGGACGCGGCGGACCGCACCACCGGGGCCGTCTACACGTTCAAGTCGGCCAACATCAAGGCCCGCGACCAGGTCCTCAGGCCGCCCGGCCAGTGGAACAGCTACGAGATCAAGGTCCAGGGTGAACGGCTCCAGATCTTCCTCAACGGAGTGAAGATCAACGACTTCACCAACACCGACCCCGTCCGCAGCCTGAAGGACGGCTACATCGGCCTGCAGAACCACGGGGCCGACGACCAGGTGTCCTTCCGCAACATCCAGCTGAAGGAGCTGCCCTCCACATAGGGCGGCCACCTCTGCCGACGGTGGGCGGGGAAGCGCACCTTCCCCGCCCACCGTCCACCACCCCCTCTTCGTCCCCCCAGGGAGGCAGCCCGTGACCGCACATGCCGTTCGTACCGGAGTCTGGTTCATCGGAGCACGCGGCTCCGTCGCCACCACCGCCACCGCGGGGTGCGCCGCCATCGCGGCGGGCCTCCACCCGGCGACCGGCATGGTCACCGAGACACCGCCCTTCGCCGACAGCGGGCTACCGCCCCTGACCTCCCTCGTCTTCGGCGGCCACGACACCCTCGACTGCCCACTGCCCAAGCGTGCCGAGGCCCTGGCGGCCGGCGGAGTGCTCCCGCACGGGCTGCCCTCGGCCGTCCGGGCCGAACTCACCGCCGCCGACACCGAGATACGCCCGGGCGGCCCCCACCCCGGCGACACCCGCACCGACGAGGAGCTCGTCGCCGCGTTCGCCGCCGACCTCACCGACTTCGCCCGGCGCCACGACCTCGCCCGTACCGTCGTCATCAACGTCGCCTCGACCGAGCCCGCCCCCGCCGAGGACGACACCCGGCTGCCGGCCAGCTCCCTCTACGCGGCCGCCGCCCTCCGGGCCGGCTGCCCGTACGCCAACTTCACCCCCTCCACGGGCCTGCGCAGCCCGCGGCTCCAGGACGCCGTCGACACCTGCGGACTTCCCCACGCCGGACGCGACGGCAAGACGGGCCAGACGCTGCTCCGCTCCGTGCTCGCCCCCATGTTCGTCCAGCGCGCCCTGCCGGTACGGGCGTGGTCGGGCACGAACCTGCTGGGCGGGGGGGACGGAGCGGCGCTGGCCGACCCGGCCGCGGCCGCGGCCAAGAACGCGGGCAAGGAACGCGTACTCGCCGACACCCTCGGGGCCGCTCCGGAGGGAGAGGTCCACATCGACGACGTCCCGGCCATGGGGGACTGGAAGACCGCGTGGGACCACATCGCCTTCGACGGTTTCCTCGGTTCCCGCATGATCCTCCAGACGATCTGGCAGGGCTGCGACTCGGCACTGGCCGCCCCGCTGGTCCTGGACCTGGCGCGGCTGCTGGCGCGGGCCCACGAAGCCGGCCTCACGGGCCCGCGCCCCGAGCTCGGCTTCTACTTCAAGGACCCGGACGGAGGCCCGGCCGCACTGTCCGAGCAGTACGCCGAGCTGCTGGCCTTCGCCGGACAGCTCCGGGCCGCCCGGTGAGGCCGCCGCGGCTGCTCGCCGCCGTCGCGGGGGCACCGGCGCTGCTCGGTGCCCGTGCCGCCGCGCCCCCCAGCCGCCTGTCCGGTGCGGGCGGGACTGCGCCCGCACCGGACAGGCCCCGCACCCGGCACACGCTCCGCGCCTGGGCGGAGCTGCTGCGGGTGTCGGCGCTGTTCACCGTCCCCGGAGACGCACTGGCCGGGGCCGCCGCGATCGGCCGCCGCCCCGACCGCGGCACCGCCCTCGCGGTCGGCGCCTCCCTGTGCCTGTACGAGGCGGGGATGGCACTCAACGACTGGGCGGACCGCGAAGAGGACGCCGTCGACCGCCCCCACCGCCCGATCCCCTCCGGGCGGATCGCACCGGGCGAGGCACTGGCCGCGGCGGGCGCCCTCACCGCGGCCGGCCTGGCCCTGGCCGCCCGCGCCGGACGACCCGCGCTGGCGGTGGCATCGTCCCTCGCGGCCACGGTCTGGGCGTACGACCTGCACCTGAAGCACACGAAGGCGGGACCGGCGGCCATGGCGGCGGCCCGCACCCTGGACCTGCTGCTCGGCGCGACGGCGACCGCCGGGCAGGGGTACGCGCGCGGGCGCGACGGCACGCCCTCCATCCGGCAGCCCGCGGGATCCGCCCTCCGGGCACCCGACAGCGGAAACCCGGCCTCCACTTCCGGTTCCGCTTCCCCCCGCGCCGCGCTCCCCGCAGCGCTGCTGCTCGGCGCGCACACCTACGCCGTCACCTCCGTCTCCCGCCACGAGGCGCAGGGCGGTTCGACCGCGGCACCGCTCGCCGCTCTCGCCGCGACGACGGCGCTCGGCGCCGCCGTCGCGCACGAGCGACCGGGGGCGGCCCGCCGCGACCGCGGCACACCCGACCGGCTGCTCCTCACCGCCTTCGCCGGCGCCTACCTCCGCACCGCGGGGCCGCCCCTCCTCCACGCGGCCCTCAACCCGTCCCCGCCCCTCACCCAGCGCGCCGTCGGCGGGGGCATCCGCGCCATGATCCCGCTGCAGGCCGCGCTGGCCGCCCGGGCGGGGTCGTCCCTCGGCGGACTCGCCGTCATGGGGCTCGTCCCGCTCGCCCGCTCGCTCGCTCGGAAGGTGAGCCCCACATGACCCTGCGCCTCGGCTACGGCACCAACGGCCTGACCGACCTCCGCCTCGACGACGCCCTCGGGCTCCTCGCCGACCTGGGATACGACGGCGTCGGGCTGACCCTCGACCACATGCACCTCGACCCGCTCGCCCCCGACCTCGCCGCCCGCACCCGCCACGTGGCGCGCAGGCTCGACGGGCTGGGCCTCGGCGTCACCGTGGAGACCGGCGCCCGCTACGTCCTCGACCCGCGCCGCAAACACGGTCCCTCGCTCCTCGACCCGGACCCCGACGCCCGCGCGGCCCGCACCGCACTGCTCGTCCGCGCCGTCGGAATCGCCTCCGAGCTGGGTGCCCACGCCGTGCACTGCTTCAGCGGCGTCACCCCGCCCGGCACCACCACGGACACGGCCTGGCAGCGGCTGGCCGACGCTCTCGCCCCCGTACTGGACGCCGCCGCCCGCGCCGGGGTGCCCCTCGCGATCGAGCCCGAACCCGGCCACCTCCTCGCCAAGCTCGCCGACTTCCACCGTCTGCGCACGCTCCTCGGCGACCCGGAACCCCTCGGGCTCACCCTCGACATCGGGCACTGCCAGTGCCTGGAACCCGCCCCGCCCGCCGACTGCGTCAAGGACGCGGCGCCCTGGCTGCGGCACGTCCAGATCGAGGACATGCGACGCGGTGTGCACGAGCACCTGCCGTTCGGGGACGGCGAGATCGACTTCCCGCCCGTGCTCGAAGCCCTCGCCGCCACCGGATACACCGGACTCACCGTCGTCGAACTGCCCCGCCACTCCCACGCGGGCCCGGAACTGGCCCGCACGTCCATCGACTTCCTGCACGAAGCCGTCCGACGGACGGGGAAGGGAGCAGCCGCACCGTGCTGACCAGCCGCAAGGAACTCGACGACCGGCTCCGCGGAGCCGCCAGGGCCTGGCTCGACGAGGCGCTCGCCGAGGCCGCGCACGCCGCCGGCCACCCCGACTCCGACACCGGGAGCCCACCCTGGGAGCTGCGCTTCGCCTCCGCCGGCCGGCAGTGCGGGCTGGAGCACGCCGACTCGGTACGCGCACTCCTGCTGCTCGAAGCCAGGGCGGGGCTGCCTGCCGTGACCCGGCTCTACGAGCAGGGGACCGCCGCCGAACGGCGGGCCGTCCTGCTCACCCTGGACCGGCTGGACCTCGGCGCGACCGCTCTCCCGCTCGTCGAGGACGCCCTGCGCACCAACGACACCCGGCTGGTCTCCGCCGCCGTCGGACCGTACGCCGCGGCCCACCTCGACGCGCACGGGTGGCGGCACGCCGTGCTCAAGTGCCTGTTCACCGAGGTTCCCGTCGAGGCGGTCGCGGACCTCGGCCGCCGTGCCCGGGGTGACGCCGAACTCGCGCGCATGCTCGGTGACTTCGCGGCCGAGCGCACCGCGGCCGGCCGCGAGGTCCCCGCGGATCTGCGGACCGTCCTCGACCTGACGGCCCCCGCCCCCACGTCCAGGGAGGAATCCTGATGCGCATCTTCGACCCCCACATCCACATGACCTCCCGCACCACGGACGACTACCAGGCGATGTACGACGCGGGCGTCCGCGCCCTCGTCGAACCCTCCTTCTGGCTCGGGCAGCCGCGTACCTCGCCCGCCGCCTTCTTCGACTACTTCGACGCGCTCCTCGGCTGGGAGCCCTTCCGCGCCTCCCAGTACGGCATCGCCCACCACTGCACGATCGCCCTCAACCCCAAGGAGGCGAACGACCCCCGCTGCACGCCCGTCCTCGACGCGCTGCCCCGCTACCTCGTCAAGGACTCCGTCGTCGCCGTCGGAGAGATCGGCTACGACTCCATGACGCCGGCCGAGGACACCGCCCTCGCCGCCCAGCTCCAGCTCGCGGTGGAACACGGCCTGCCCGCGCTCGTCCACACCCCGCACCGCGACAAGCTCGCCGGCCTGCACCGCACCATCGACGTCGTCCGCGAGTCGGACCTGCGCCCCGAGTACGTCCTGCTCGACCACCTCAACGAGACGACCGTCAAGGACGCGCTGGACAGCGGCTGCTGGGCCGGCTTCTCCATCTACCCGGACACCAAGATGGACGAGGACCGCATGGTCACGATCCTCCGCACCTTCGGCACCGACCGGATCCTCGTCAACTCGGCCGCCGACTGGGGCAGGAGCGACCCGCTGAAGACCCGCAAGGTCGCCGACGCCATGCTGGAGGCCGGGTTCGACGAGGACGACGTCGACAAGGTGCTCTGGCGCAACCCCGTCGCCTTCTACGGGCAGAGCGGACGGCTCCAGCTCGACACCCCCGCCCCCGACGCCCTCCACGAGGGCAACTCCATCCTCCGCGGCGGGGAGTGACCCGATGCGCTTCCGCCACCCCGACGGATCCACCGTCCACCTCGCCTACTGCACCAACGTGCACCCGGCCGAGAACCTCGAAGGAGTCCGCGCCCAACTGCGCGACCACTGCGAGCCCGTACGCAAACGCCTCGGCAGGGACCGCATCGGCATCGGACTCTGGCTCGCCAGGGACGCCGCCCGCGCCCTGATCAACGACCCCGCCGCGCTGCGCTCCCTGCGCTCCGAGCTGGAGCACCGCGGCCTCGAAGTGGTCACCCTGAACGGTTTCCCGTACGAGGGATTCGGCGCCCAGGAGGTCAAGTACCGCGTCTACACCCCGGACTGGACCGACCCCGAGCGCCTCGCACACACCACCGATCTGGCCCGGCTCCTCGCGGCCCTGATGCCGGACGACGTCACCGAAGGCAGCATCTCCACCCTGCCGATCGCCTGGCGCACCCCGTACGCCGGCGACCCCACCGCGGCCGCCACCGCACGGAAGGCCCTGGTCACCCTCGCCCAGCGGCTCGACGCCCTCGCCGAACTGACCGGGAAGTCCATCAGGATCGGCCTCGAACCCGAACCGGGATGCACCGTGGAGACCACCGCGGACGCCATCGCACCCCTCACCGGAGTGGGCCACGACCGCATCGGCATCTGCATCGACACCTGCCACCTCGCCACCTCCTTCGAGGACCCGGACACCGCACTCGACGCCCTGCACACGGCCGGCGTCCCCGTCGCCAAGGCCCAGCTCTCCGCAGCGCTGCACGCGGAGCACCCCCACCTGCCGGAAGTGCGGGCCGCACTGGGCGCCTTCGCCGAGCCCCGCTTCCTGCACCAGACCCGCACCCTCACCGCGGCGGGCCTGCGCGGGACCGACGACCTCGACGAGGCCGTCTACGGCGGGGCGCTCCCCGACAGCGCCCCGTGGCGCTCCCACTTCCACGTACCCCTGCACGCGCCCCCCGCGCCCCCGCTCACCTCCACGCTGCCCGTACTCCGGTCCGTGCTGACCCGGCTCGTCGGCGGACCGGAGCCCCGCACCCGGCACCTGGAGGTCGAGACGTACACCTGGCAGGCGCTCCCGGCCGAGCTCCGTCCCCGCACCCGCTCCCAGCTCGCCGACGGCATCGCCGCCGAACTCACCCTCGCCCGGGACCTCCTGACGGACCTCGGGCTGAAGGAGCTCCCATGACGACCGGCACACCCACCCCGCTCCTCGTCCTCGACGTGGTCGGCCTCACCCCCCAGCTGCTGGAGCACATGCCCCATCTCCGGGCCATGGCGGGGGCCGGCGCACAGGCCCCCCTGACCACCGTCCTGCCCGCCGTCACCTGCGCCGCCCAGTCCACCTTCCTCACCGGCACCACCCCCTCCGAGCACGGCATCGTCGCCAACGGCTGGTACTTCCGCGAGCTCGGCGACGTGCTCCTGTGGCGCCAGCACAACGGACTCGTCGAGGGCGACAAGCTGTGGGACGCCGCCCGCCGCGCCCACCCCGGCTACACCGTCGCCAACATCTGCTGGTGGTACGCCATGGGCGCCGACACCGACTGGACCGTCACCCCCCGCCCCGTGTACTACGCCGACGGCCGCAAGGAACCCGACTGCTACACCCGGCCCCCCGCCCTGCACGACGAGCTGACCGACAAGCTCGGCACCTTCCCGCTCTTCCACTTCTGGGGCCCCGGCGCCGACCTCGTCTCCTCGCAGTGGATCATCGACGCGACCCGGCACATCCTCGCCACCCGCACCCCCGACCTGGCCCTGTGCTACCTCCCGCACCTCGACTACGACCTCCAGCGCTACGGCCCCGACGACCCCCGCTCCCACCGGGCCGCCACCGAGCTCGACCGGGCCGTGGCACCGCTCCTGGACGACGCCCGCGCCGAGGGCCGCACCGTCGTCGCCCTCTCCGAGTACGGCATCACCCGCGTCGACCGGCCCGTCGACATCAACCGCGCCCTGCGCCGCGCCGGGCTGCTGGAGGTGCACACCCAGGACGGCATGGAGTACCTCGACCCGATGGCCTCCCGGGCCTTCGCCGTCGCCGACCACCAGCTCGCCCACGTCTACGTACGCCGCCCCGAGGACCTGGAGGCGACCCGGGAGGCCCTCGCGGACCTGCCCGGCATCGAGCAGCTCCTCGACGACGAGGGCAAGAAGGCCCACCACCTGGACCACCCCCGCTCCGGGGAGCTGGTGGCCGTCGCGGAGAAGGACGCCTGGTTCACGTACTACTACTGGCTCGACGACACACGCGCACCCGACTTCGCCCAGCTCGTCGAGATCCACCGCAAGCCCGGCTACGACCCCGTCGAGCTCTTCATGGACCCCCAGGACCCCTACGTCCGGGTCCGGGCCGCCTCCGCGGTGGCCCGCAAGAAGCTCGGGATGCGCTACCGCATGGCGGTCGTCCCCCTGGACCCCTCACCCATTCGCGGCAGCCACGGCCGCCTCCCCGAGAGCGACGACGAAGGTCCGCTCATCCTCTGCTCCGCCCCCCACGCGTTCACCGGCCGCGTCCAGGCCACCGAAGTGAAGTCCCTGCTCCTCCAGCTCGCGGGACTGCACTGACCGTCCGCCCGCCCGCACACCCACACAGGAGGCACCTGATCATGAGCCGCACCCCGAAGGACTCCGAACTCGCGAGCAGACTCAGCCGCCGCAACGTCCTGGGCGTCGCCGCCGGAGCCACGGCGGCCACCCTCATCGGCGCCGCGACCGCCCAGGCCGCGGGCAATCCGGGCCAGGGCCACGGGCATGGGCACGGCCACGGCCACGGCAAGGGCCGTGCCGTCCTGCCCCCCGGCCGCCTCGGCATCCAGCTCTACAGCCTCCGCGACAAGGTCTCCACCCTCGGATTCGCCCCCGTCTTCGCCGAACTGGAGAAGTACGGCTACGACGAGATCGAGTTCGCCGGATACACCCAGGGCTCGGCCGGAGCCATCACCCTGGCCCAGCTCAAGAAGCTGGCCAAGGACCACGGCCTGAACCCCATCGGCAGCCACGTCGGCTACTACGACGACAACAACCCCGGCGCCTACACCTTCGCCCAGAACCTCACCAAGGTGCTGGACGAGGCCCAGGCCCTCGGCCTCAAGCACATAGGCACCGCCTCCGGACCGTTCCGCTACGGCTCCACCGTGGACGGCTGGAAGCGTGCCGCCGAGGACTTCAACACCTACGGTGCCGCGGCCCGCAAGCGCGGCATGAAGTTCTACCAGCACAACCACGCGGAGGAGTTCTCCTTCGCCACGGACAAGCCGGGCGTGCGCCTCTACGACGTCCTGCTCGCCGAGACCGACCCGGACCTCGTCTACCTGGAGATGGACATCTACTGGGCGTTCGCCGCCCAGTTCCGCTTCGGGAAGAAGGCCGACGGCACCCCCGCCCCCTTCAACCCCGTCGACTACGTCCTCAAGCAGCCCGACCGCTACCCCCTGTTCCACGTCAAGGACGGCATCAGGGACGACACGGCCCGTGACGGCTACCGCATGTCGGACGTCGGTGACGGCGACATCGACTACAAGACGTTCCTGAGCCGCGTCACCGAGCGCACCCACCGCGGCCGCAGCTACCACCACTGGCAGACCGAGCACGACAACCCGGCCGAGTCCTTCGCCTTCGCCCGCAAGTCCAGCGAGCACCTGCACTCGCTGCGGTCGGGCCGCTGCGGCGACTGATGTCCGTCCGCAGCGCGATACGGGGTCCCGGGCCTCCTCCGGGTCCCCGTATCGCTGTTCACGTCCGTGCCGTCAGTCCGCCTGCCCGCCCACCGCGACCGGGCGGGCCGGATTGCCGCCCCCGGGCCGGCCGGCTGGTGCAGGAACCGGCCGGAGGCGTCAGTTGATCCCCTGACGGTCCGGGTGCAGCGCGAACGCCCGCCCGGCCGCCTCGGGCACCGTGCGCTCTACCGCCTCCACCAGGAGCGCACGGTGCCTGATCAGTGGCTTCCTCCGTTCGTCGGCCGCGAGCAGCAGCAGATCGTCGAGTCCGGCCAGCAACCGGCGGGTCACCTGGGGGTGGCCGACCGCGCACCCCCGGATCTCCTCGAAGCCCAGATCCACCAGATCCGTCCACCCGGGCACCTCCTGCACGAGCCGCGGCGCACCCCGCCGGTCCCGGTGGTGCATCGGTCCGAGCGGCAGGTGCACGGCGACGGAGAGGAACTGCACGATCCGGTCGAGACACTGCACCGCGGTGGTCGGATCGTTCACGGACGACGACAAAGCCCGCAGCGCGATGTCCGACAACTGCCGCAGCCCGAACGCCGGATCCTGCCGCAGGCCGCGCTCGACCCCGACATCGACGGTGTACCTCAGCGCGTACGGCGCGGGTACGCCTCCGCCGTGCACAGCCAGCACCGCTGTCCCCGGCAGCAGGAAGTCCCCGATCCGCGGGATCAGCCGCAGCACGACCCCCTGCCGGCGCGCGGCGCGCACCAACCGCGCCACGTTCACGCTGCGCAGCACCCCCGCGCGCCCCCGGTGGGTGACCCGCGCCGTCTCCGCGGCGAGCGGCGCACGGCCGGAGGGCTCCTCACCGGGCTGCTGCCCGAGCGCGCGGAAGGACTCCCGGGCGATGTGGTCGAGGACGGGCCCGACCTGCATCAGCCGCAGGGTGGAGGAGACGTAGGCGATGAACAGCAGCAGGCTCAGGCCGACCATGCCGAGCGTCAGCACGCTCTGCAGGAGCGGCACGGAGGTCACCCGGCGCGGATCCGGCTCGGCCCCGCCCTCGTACGAGGACAGCACCAGCAACGAGAACGCGAACGTCGCCAGGAACACCGTCAGCGTCAGCTTGCTGATCCGGCTCCGTACGAAGATCCGCACCACGCGGGGGGTGAGTTGCCCGCTCGCCATCTGCACCGCCACCAGCGAGATGCTGAAGACGACACCGATGAACGTCATCATCGCCGAGCTGACCGTCGTGACGATCGTCCGGGCGTCCACGACGATCGCGATCAGGTCCCCCAGCTCCGCGTACGCCTGTTCCGCCTGCAGATGGGCGACGATCCTCGTGTCGATCTCGGCGATGGCCCACCACAGCACGAAGGCGCACAGCAGCCCCACGGTCGGCGCGAACCAGAACGTGTCACGCAACCCCTCGCGCAGGGGGGCCAGGGCGTGGGGCGGCCGGAGGGCTCGGTCACTCGTGCCGCTGGTCCCGCTCGTGCCGTCAGTGCCGCCGCTGCCGCTCATGCCCGCGAAGGTAGCCTCCGGCCACGGAGCGCGCACGGCACGCCACGGAACGTGCGTGCGGCGGGTCCCGGCAGGGGCGATGGTCCGCCCGGATGCGTCCGCACCGCACTGACCACCGGAAACGCAGGTGAGAGCCACCCCAAACCCCTGGTATTGTTTTCTTTGTCGCCACGGGGAACACCCCGTGAACGGCAGACACCTTGTCCGGGTGGCGGAATGGCAGACGCGCTAGCTTGAGGTGCTAGTGCCCTTTATCGGGCGTGGGGGTTCAAGTCCCCCCTCGGACACCAGCAGGAACCCCACTCCGGTGGGGTTCTTTTGCGTTTCAGGGGTGGTCGGCGGGGGCCGAGGACTTGAGGAGCCCCGACCACGGGCCGGGGCTCGTGGTCGGGGCTCCCCGGCGTCAGCCGGAGGTGGAGCTCGCGGGCGCCGGTTCGGTCAGCTGTACGGGTTCGGTGCCGGGGGAGCTGTGCCGTGAGGCCCAGTTCTCCAGTGCCGTGCGGCACGCGTGGTCCCGGTGGTGCAGCCCGGAGAGGTCCAGCTCGATGGGCCGGTCCTGGGGCAGGGCCTCCAGGCTGTCGAGTATTTTCGGCAGTTGCAGGAACGTGGCGTTGCCGGACAGCCGGGCGCGGACGGGACCCACGCCCGTGTCGACGACGTCCAGCTTGACGTGCGAGGCGTCCCAGGCCGTCTTGGCCACCGACAGGGCCAGCCCGATCAGTACACCCTCGAACATGTTCACGGTGACGATCGCGATGGCCGTGACCATCAGGATCAGGGCCTCACCGCGGTGCCGGTGCCACAGCGTCGCGAGGGTGTGCAGCGGGATCAGCTTCCAGCCCGCGTGGATGAGGATCCCGGCCAGGGCCGGCAGCGGGACGAGCCCGAGGACCGAAGGCAGCAGTGCCGCGAAGAGCAGCAACCACACCCCGTGCAGGACCCGGGAGGCCTTCGTCCTCGCCCCTGCCCGGACATTGGCGGAGCTCCGCACGATGACCGCGGTCATCGGCAGTGCCCCGAGCAGCCCGCACGCGGCGTTGCCCGCACCCTGGGCCATCAGCTCCTTGTCGTACTCGGTGCGCGGTCCGTCGTGGAGCCGGTCGACCGCGGCCGCGCTGAACAGGCTCTCTGCGGAGGCGATCAGGGTGAAGGCGAGGACGGTCCCGATCACGCTCAGGCTCGCGAGCCTGCCGAGGCTGTCGAGCCCGGGGAACTGGATGGCACCGAGCAGGCCCTGCACCTCGACCGTGGCGACCGGCAGGCTGAACACCGAGGTCGCGAGCGTGGCCAGCACGACGGCGGCGAGCGCGCCCGGCACGGCACGCACTCGGGCCGGTGTGCGCTTCCACAGCACCACCACGGCGATCGTCGCGGCGCCGACCGCGAGTGACACGAGGGCGGCGCTGTCGGTGACGGCCCCGGCCAGGGCTCCGGGGAGCCCGGCCACCTTGCCCGCGCCGGAGACCGGCGCCTTCAGGCCCGCCGCGGTGTAGAGCTGTCCGGCGATGAGTACGAGCCCGATGCCGGCGAGCATGCCCTCGACGACCGACACGGAGATCGCCCGGAACCAGCGCCCCAGCTTCAGGGCGCCCATGGCGAGCTGAAGCAGCCCGGCGGTCAGCACGATCACTCCGAGCGTGGCCAGGCCGAAGGCCTGGACGGCCTCGAAGACCAGCACGGTCAGACCGGCGGCCGGACCGGAGACCTGCAGACTGCTCCCGCGCATCATGCCGGTGAGGAGGCCGCCGACGATGCCCGTGACCAGCCCCAGTTCCGCCGGGACGCCGGAGGCCACGGCGACCCCCACGCACAGCGGAAGGGCGACGAGGAACACGACGATCGAGGCGGCGAGGTCCTGCCGCAGATGAGGAAGGGCGACTTTGCCGCCCAGGCCCGCCCTCACAGCGCCCGGAACGTGTCGGAGTGCACGTCGTGGGCCTGCACGGCTCCCGTGTGCACCTCGTAGAACCACCCGTGCAGGTGCACGAGGCCCGCTGTCAGACGGGCCTCGACGCACGGATAGGAGCGCAGGCGCAGCAGCTGTGCCAGCACGTGGTTCTTGACGGCCTCGGCGACGGTGGGGTCCTGAGCCTCCCCTTCGGGCCGGGCGGCGGCGTGGGCGAACCAGTCGCGCACGGCCGGGACGGCGGTCAGGTCGTCATCACGCACCAGCGCGGTGACGGCGCCGCAGTGGGAGTGGCCGCAGACGACGATGTCCGTCACTCCGAGCACCTCCACCGCGTATTCGATGGTGGCGGCCTCGCCCGTGGGCCGGGCGCCGGCATAAGGGGGGACGATGTTGCCCGCGGTGCGCAGCTCGAAGAGCTCACCGGGGCGGGCGCCGGTGATGAGGGCGGGGACGACCCGGGAGTCCGAGCAGGTGATGAACAGGACCTGCGGGGCCTGGCCGTGGGCCAGCCGGGCGAACTCCTCAGGGCGCGCGGTCGACTGCTCGCGGAAGGATCGGGCGTGATCGATGAGGGGTTGCATGCGTGTGGTTCCTCCTGGCGCGCCGTCGGCGGCGCGTCGGTGTACGAGCGGGAGCGGAGGCGTTGCGGGCACGACGGCATGGCCCCACGTCGACGCACCCGGAGGTGCGAAGCGTGCGGGCGGGGCCGGTGGTGCGCGCCGAGGATCGGCTCAGCAGCGGAACACCTGAAGTGCGGCAGGAGTGGGAGGGGCCGACGGTCTCGATCTGCTGTGCGCGCCGCTCAGCGCGACGGGCGCCGACAACGGGCGCCGGCCCGCGGCGTCGTCCGCCACGATGCACCGGACGAGCGTCTCGGTCGCGGAGCCGGCCGCGGCACGGTGGTGGCGGTCGCGGTTGCGGAGGAGGCCGCTGGCCTCTCCGTCGTGGACCGTGCCGCTGCACGGCGCGTAGACCCGTACGGCGTGGTGGAGGACGGCAGCGGGGGGAGGTGAGTCCGCGCGCCGGTCCGGCGCCTCGAGCGCCTCGGCGCTGTGCGCGGACGGGAAGAGCGTGGCGGGGACGGGAGATTCCAGAGCCAGCAGCAGGGCGGTCAGGATCGTGAGCACGAACCGGGCCGTCGCATCTCGCACCTCGCCCTCCTTTCCGTACTTCGTCTGCGCCCTTATCGAAGCTAACAGGCGAAAAGGCCCGCCGAGTTAACCTCGTGTGAAGAGTCTGAAAGTCACACTGGAATGGGAGAAATTGGCGTGCTGAAGACCATGGGGCGGAAGTACGTCCATTGACGTGCTTTTCCGGCCCGCTCGTGCCGAGTGCTGCGGAGTCCGTCCGGTCCCGTCGTCCATTCCCGTACGGCCAGGTCATCCCTGCTGCTCACCCTCGTACCCATTCGTCCTGATGGTCACTCCGTGTTCGAATAAATAGGGTCTGTGATTCGTACGCCGGCGCAGTACCGGGAAGTGGGAATCGTGGCGGGAATTCCCGGGCGCCCGGGTGAAGTCCGCGCCGGGTGCGGTGAGTCGCAAGGCAGTTCGCCGCCGATGCGGATATTCGGGGTGGGTATCAGGACAGAGATATTCAGACACGTGTCTCTTCGCTTGCGGGGGTCGGTGGGGAGTCTCCCCGGAATGCACCCCTGAACGAGCCCCGGCGCGCACCCCCTCGCTACGGCGCACCGGCAGCAACGGCGGGGGTCGCGGACATGCCCGGGCACCAGGCGGTGACCCTTCTGACGGCACCCGGTCGGGCGGTGACCTCCCGACCGGGTGCCGCGGACCCGTGTGTCAGGTCTCGCCGGGCCGCGGACCCGTGTGTCACGTGCCGCTGGGCTGCGGACCCGCCTGCCGTGTGCGGTCTGCCGTGGGTCCGCCTGCCGTCCGCAGTCGGGCTGCGGGCCCGCCTGTCAGGTGGTGCCCAGCGGTGGCCCCGCCCCCGGGTGGCACCGAACTGTGGCCCCGCCCACGGATGACGACGGCCGGTGGCCCGCAGGAGAACGCCCGCGTCGGCCACCGCGTCACGATCCGGTCTCGGAGCATGGGGAGGGCCTTGCTTTCAGCCATGTAATCGTTTCCAATCATCCGTGTAATCGATTCCACGGCGCAGTCCGCTGGATCGAGGCTCACGGAAACCACAAGGAGGTGGTCCGGAAATGGCGAGCATCAAGGATGTCGCGGCCCAGGCAGGAGTCTCTGTCGCCACGGTCTCCCGCGTCCTCAACAGCCATCCCTCCGTCAGCCCGGACGCGCGCAGCCGCGTCCTCGCGGCCGTCGACGCCCTCGGCTACCGGCCCAACGCCGTGGCCCGCTCGCTGCGCACCGACCAGACCCGCACCCTCGGCCTGGTCATCAGCGACGTACTCAACCCGTACTTCACCGCGCTCGCCCGCTCCGTCGAGGAGGAGGCCCGCGCACTCGGCTACAGCGTGATCATCGGCAACGCCGACGAGCGGCCCGAGCAGCAGGACCACCACGTCCGCACCCTGCTGGACCGCAGGATCGACGGCCTCCTGGTCTCACCCGCCGACGGTGAATCCCCGCTGCTGCACGAGGTGGCGCGCACCGGCACCCCGATGGTCTTCGTGGACCGCTGGATGCCGGGCGTGGACGTACCCGTCGTACGCGCCGACGGCCACCGGGCGATCCAGGACCTGGTCGCCCACCTGCACGCCCTCGGCCACCGCAGGCTCGCCATCATCGCGGGCCCCGCCGCCACCACCACGGGCGACGAGCGGGTCGAGGCCTTCCGCGAAGCGATGCGCACCCACGGACTCGCCCTGCCCGACGCCTACATCGGCCAGGGCGACTTCCAGGCGGACAGCGGACGGCGTGTCACCGAGCACTTCCTGTCGCTCCCCGAACCGCCCGAGATCGTGTTCGCCGCCGACAACCTGATGGCGCTCGGCGCGCTGGACGCCATCCGGGCACACGGCCTGCGCGTCCCCGAGGACATCGGCATCGCGGCCTTCGACGACATCCCGTGGTTCGTCCACACCGGACCGCCGATCACCGCGATCGCCCAGCCGACCGGCGACCTCGGCCGAGCCGCCGTGCGCGCGCTGGTCGACGTCATCGAGGGCCGCCCCCCGCAGTCCGTCACCCTGCCCGCCCGTCTGGTCGTCCGCAGCTCCTGCGGCGAGCCGGCCGGCGGACCCCCATCGAACCGTTCGGACCGGAGGAGCGGCTTGTGAGCGAGTCAGTCGAGTTGCTGCGCATCGAAGGCGTACGCAAGACCTTCCCCGGCGTGGTCGCCCTGGACAGCGTCGACTTCGACCTGCGCAGCGGTGAAGTGCACGTCCTGCTCGGCGAGAACGGGGCCGGCAAGAGCACCCTCATCAAGATGCTCTCCGGTGCCTACCGCCCGGACAGCGGCCGGATCTTCGCCCACGGGCAGGAGGTCCGCATCCACGGCGCCCAGGACGCCGAGAAGCTCGGGATCGCCACGATCTACCAGGAGTTCAACCTGGTACCCGATCTCACCGTCGCCGAGAACATCTTCCTCGGACGCCAGCCGCGCCGCCTCGGCATGATCGACCGACGGCGCATGGAAGCCGACGCCGAGGTGCTCCTGCGCCGTGTCGGCCTGCACGTCTCACCCCGGGTCAAGGTGCGTGAACTGGGCATCGCCCGACTGCAGATGGTCGAGATCGCCAAGGCGCTCAGCCTGGAGGCACGCGTCCTGATCATGGACGAGCCGACCGCCGTCCTCACCTCCGGGGAGGTCGACAAGCTCTTCCGGATCGTGCGGCAGCTGCGCGAGGACGGCGTCGGCATCGTCTTCATCACCCACCACCTCGACGAGATCGCCGCGCTCGGCGACCGCGTCACCGTCCTGCGCGACGGCCGCAGCATCGACCAGGTGCCCGCGTCCACTCCCGAGGCGGAGCTCGTCCAGCTGATGGTGGGCCGCAGCATCGACCAGCAGTATCCCCGCGAACGCCCTGAGACGGGCGAGGCGTTGCTCTCCGTGCGCGGACTCACCCGCGACGGGGTGTTCCACGACATCAGCTTCGAGGTGCGGGCCGGTGAGGTCGTCGGTCTCGCCGGCCTCGTCGGCGCGGGCCGCACCGAGGTCGCCCGGGCCGTCTTCGGCGCGGACCCCTACGACGCCGGGACCGTCGACGTGCTCGGCGAGCGGCTCGCCAAGCACGACGTGACCGCCGCCATGGGCGCCGGCATCGGCCTCGTCCCCGAGGACCGCAAGGGACAGGGGCTGGTCCTGGACGCGTCCGTGCAGGAGAACCTCGGCCTCGTCACCCTGCGTTCCGCGACCCGCTCCGGCCTCGTGGACCTCAAGGGGCAGCGCACGGCCGCCGCGAGGATCGCCGGACAGCTGGGCGTACGCATGGCCGGCCTCGGCCAGCACGTCCGTACGCTCTCCGGCGGCAACCAGCAGAAGGTCGTCATCGGCAAGTGGCTGCTCGCGGACACCCGCGTGCTGATCCTCGACGAGCCGACCCGAGGGATCGACGTCGGCGCCAAGGTCGAGATCTACCAGCTCATCAACGAGCTGACGGCCTCCGGCCACGCGGTCCTGATGATCTCCAGCGACCTGCCCGAGGTCCTCGGCATGAGCGACCGGGTGATCGTCATGGCCCAGGGGCGCGTCGCCGGTGAACTACCCGCCCACGAAGC
Organism: Streptomyces clavifer; assembly: GCF_036345975.1. Classification (NCBI taxonomy): domain Bacteria; kingdom Bacillati; phylum Actinomycetota; class Actinomycetes; order Kitasatosporales; family Streptomycetaceae; genus Streptomyces; species Streptomyces clavifer. The sequence continues at coordinate 6,484,631 of NZ_CP107793.1, forward strand.
CACCCAGGACGCCGTGATGGCCCTCGCCGTCAGCGCCGCCGTCACACCCACACCCACCCCCACCCCCACCTCCGCGACGGACGCGGGGAACGCAGTGAACGAAGAGGAGGGCCCCCGTGGCCACTGACACGCTTCCGAGCAAGACGGGCGCGGGCGGCACCGCGAAGAACACGGTCCGCCGCCTCCTGCTCGACAACGGCGCCCTCAGCGCACTGGTCGTCCTGCTGGTGGCGATGTCGCTGCTCTCCGGTGACTTCCTCACCACACAGAACCTGCTGAACGTGGGTGTGCAGGCCGCCGTCACCGCAATCCTCGCGTTCGGCGTCACCTTCGTCATCGTGTCCGCGGGCATCGACCTCTCCGTCGGCTCGGTCGCCGCGCTCTCCGCGACGGTCATCGCCTGGGCGGCGACGTCCGAGGGGGTCCCCGTCTGGCTGGCCGTCGTCCTCGGCCTCGCCACCGGCCTCGCCTGCGGATTCATCAACGGTGCCCTCGTCGCGTACGGGAAGCTGCCCTCGTTCATCGCGACGCTGGCCATGCTCTCCGTCGCCCGCGGACTGTCCCTGGTGATCTCCCAGGGCCAGCCGATCCCCTTCCCCGACTCCGTCTCCGTGCTCGGCGACAACCTCGGCGGCTGGCTCCCCGTCCCGGTCCTCGTGATGATCGCGATGGGTCTGCTCACCGCGCTCGTCCTGACCCGCACCTACATCGGCCGCTCCATGTACGCCATCGGCGGCAACGAGGAAGCGGCGCGGCTCTCCGGCCTGCGCGTCAAGAAGCAGAAGCTGGTCATCTACGCCCTGGCCGGCCTCTTCGCCGCCGTCGCGGGCATCGTCCTCGCCTCCCGCCTCGTCTCCGCCCAGCCGCAGGCGGCACAGGGATACGAACTCGACGCGATCGCGGCGGTCGTCATCGGCGGCGCCAGCCTCGCGGGCGGCGTCGGCAAGGCGTCCGGCACCCTGATCGGCGCGCTCATCCTCGCCGTGCTGCGCAACGGCCTGAACCTCCTGTCCGTGTCCGCGTTCTGGCAGCAGGTCGTCATCGGCGTCGTCATCGCCCTCGCGGTGCTGCTGGACACCCTGCGCCGCAAGGCCGGATCGGGTGCCGCCTCCGCCTCCGGTTCCTCCGCCGCACCGGGAGCTCCCGGATCCGGCCGCAAGGGAGCGATGAAGGCCGGTCTCGCGCTGGTCTGCGTGGCCGCGGTCATCGCCGCCGTCACGTTCTTCAACTCCGGTTCCTCCGGCGGCACCACCAAGGTGGGCATGTCGCTCTCCACCCTCAACAACCCCTTCTTCGTCCAGATGAAGGAAGGCGCGCAGGCCGAGGCGAAGAAGGCAGGGATCGACCTCACCGTCACCGACGCCCAGAACGACGCCGCGCAGCAGGCCAACCAACTGCAGAACTTCACCAGTTCCGGGGTGAACTCCATCATCGTCAACCCGGTGGACTCCGACGCCGTCGGGCCCGGGGTCAGCAGCGCCAACAAGGCCGACATCCCGGTGGTCGCAGCGGACCGCGGTGTCAACGGGGCGAAGACCGCGACGCTCGTCGCCTCCGACAACGTGGCGGGCGGCAAGCTCGCCGCCGAGGCGCTCGCCGACAAGCTCGGCGGCAAGGGCAGCATCGTCGTCCTCCAGGGCACTGCCGGCACCTCCGCCAGCCGTGAGCGCGGCGCCGGCTTCGCCGAAGGCATCAAGGCCTACCCGGGCATCAAGGTCGTCGCCACCCAGCCGGCGGACTTCGACCGGACCAAGGGGCTGGACGTCATGACCAACCTGCTGCAGTCCAACCCCGGCATCACCGGTGTCTTCGCCGAGAACGACGAAATGGCGCTCGGCGCCACGAAGGCACTCGGCAGCAAGGCCGGAACGTCGGTCTCGGTCGTCGGCTTCGACGGCACGCCGGACGGCCTGAAGGCGGTCGAGGCGGGCACCCTGTACGCGTCCGTCGCCCAGCAGCCGAAGGAACTGGGCAGGATCGCCGTACAGAACGCGGTCAGGGCCGCCGACGACGAGAAGATCGACGGCATGGTGAAGGTGCCGGTCAAGGTCGTCACCCAGAAGAACGTCGCCGACTTCTCCTGACCCGCAGGCCCAAGGAAGGCAGCACCACACATGTACGAGAACGAGGACCCCGCCCCCGCCCGGTACGACCTCCTGGTCGTCGGCTCGGCCAACGCCGACCTGGTCATCGGCGTCGACCGGCGCCCCGCACCGGGAGAGACGGTGCTCGGCACCGACCTCGTCGTCCACCCGGGCGGCAAGGGGGCCAACCAGGCAGTCGCCGCCGGACGCCTCGGCGCCCGTACGGCCCTGCTGGCCCGGGTCGGTGACGACGCCCACGGCCGTCTGCTGCTGGAGTCGCAGCGGGCGGCGGGCGTCGACACCGGCGGGGTCCTCGTCGGCGGGGCGCCCACCGGAGTCGCCCTGATCACGGTGGACCCCTCGGGCGACAACAGCATCGTCGTCTCCCCGGGGGCCAACGGCCGGCTCACACCGGCCGACATCAGGGCGGCGGCACCCCTGTTCGACGCCGCCCGCGTCGTCTCCGTCCAGCTGGAGATCCCTCTGGACACGGTGGCGGAGACGGCCCGCGTCCTCGCCCCCGGCACCCGGCTCGTGCTCAACCCGTCGCCGCCCGCGCCCCTGCCCGAGGACGTCCTGACGGCCTGCGATCCGCTGGTGCTCAACGAGCACGAGGCCCGCTACCTCCTGGGGGAGACGGCGGGCAGCGCCCCGGAGGACTGGGCCCGCGCCCTCCTCACCCACGGTCCGCGCTCGGTCGTGGTCACCCTCGGCGGGGAGGGCGCCCTGGTCGCCGACAGCCGCGGCGACGGCGCCCCCGTGCGCGTACCGAGCCCCAAGGTCGACGCGGTCGACACGACGGGCGCGGGCGACGCGTTCACCGCCGCCCTGGCATGGCGCCTCGGACTCGGGGACGAGCTGGCCGAGGCCGCCGCGTTCGCCGTCCGGGTGGGCGCGGCGGCCGTCACCCGACAGGGCGCCCAGGCGTCCTTCCCCACCGCTGAAGAGGTCGTCGCGCTGTGAAGAAGTCTGGCATCCTCAACCGTCATCTCGCTGGTGCGCTGGCCGAGTTGGGACACGGCGACGGCGTCCTGATCTGCGACGTCGGCATGCCCGTCCCGCCCGGCCCCCGCGTCGTCGACCTGGCCTTCCGGGCCGGCGTCCCGGCCTTCGCCGAGGTGCTCGACGGACTGCTCGACGAGCTGGTGGTGGAGGCCGCGACAGCGGCCGAGGAAATACGCGACGGCAACCCGGAGACCGCCCGCCTCCTGGCCGCCCGCCTCCCGGCACTCACCCACGTCCCGCACGCCGAGCTCAAGGCGCTGTCGGCCGGGGCACGGCTGGTGGTGCGGACGGGAGAGGCACGCCCGTACGCCAACGTACTGCTGCGGTGCGGGGTCTTCTTCTGACCCCGGGGCGGGCGCCCGGTCCGGCCGTTGCCCACTGACCGGCCCGGTTCGGCCGGATGTTCTGTTCACTTGCCTACGGACAGTTCTCCTCGTACTTCACCGCGGTGAAGTCGACGGGCTGCCCGTTGAGGGCGGTCCCGGGGGCGGGTGACTGGGTGCACACCTGCCAGTTGCTTTCCAGCAGGACCATGCGGTCCTGTGCCGCGTCCGTCGTTGTGACCGAAGTACCCGAATCCAAGGCGCCACGGGCTGCCTTGACGGACTTTCCGACCAGGTTCGGCATGGTGTCGCCTGCCGCTTCGGGCGCCTTGGCATCGCCGGCCGGGCAGGTCTCATCGAGCTTCACCGCACCGAAGTCCAGCTTCGTGTCGACCGGCACCGTCGTGCCGGCCTTGATGCTCTGGGAGCACACCTTCCAGTTCCGGTCGAGGGCCTGCAGGCGGTCCCGGCCGGCGCTGTCGTGTGAGGTCAGCAAGTAGAAGCCTTCAGCCTGCGCCTTGTCCTGAGCGGACTGCAGGCCCATGCCGACGAAGTCGAGGACCGCCCTGGACTCGGCTGGCTTGTCCTCCTCCTGGGACGGTGTCGCGTCAGGGGTGGCAGCAGAGGACTCGGAAGCTGCTGGTGCTGCGGGCTTCGGATTCGTGGCGGCCGGGTCACAGCCGACCAAAGCCACGGCGGTCAGACAGACGAGTGCGGTGGTGAGAGCGCGGATATTCAAGATGTCCCCCAAGAGCGGTTCGCGAAGGCATGACCGTAGCGGTGCGGTATGTGCCCGGGGAGCAGGATGTTCCGGTAGTGACGGAGTTGTGACCAACCGTGGTGGATCAATGTGCGAGGACTACGGCGGGGCGGGGTGTCACTTGTCCGGCGTGCGTGACCTGAAGGCGGCGCCGGCCGGACGAGAAGCCCTGGACAGGCTCGATGTGCCGGATCGAGGCGTGTCCGGCGAACGTACGGAGCGGCGGCACCCACGGGCGTCCATCCTGTGGGCCGACGTCAATGGTGACCATCCCCGGGTCCTCAAGGCGTGACGTAGTCGCCCCAGCCGAACGTCGCGACGTAGGCCCGTCGGACCGCGTTCCCGCCGCGCGCGCCCCGGAGGTGGACCACCGCCAGGGCGAGGGTGAACCAGGTGGCGCAGGCTCCGGTGGCGAGCAGTACCCAGCGGGAACCGGAGAAGCCGGCGGCCACGAGCAACGCGCCAATGGTCAGGGCCAGTCCGAGGTGTGCGCCGCCCACATCGGCTGCGAGCAGGTGCCGTACGGGCTTCCGGTCCTTGCGGAGGTCTCGTGTGCGGCGGTCGCGCGACGTCTCGCCGTCCGGGCCCGGCCGGTCGGAGTGTGGCATGAGGATCCCCCTCCGTCCCCCACATTCTGAACGACGGAAGCGTCCGTGAGGCGGTCAATTGCGTGAACCGTCCGGTGCGGAGACCTGCCGGACGGGACCGTCCAGCATCCTCCCGGCAACCGCTGCCGTCGCGCCCTGCGACGTACCGCCCTGAAATGCCTGGCAGTTCGGGGAGGCGCCCGTTAGGCTGCCCGCGATGATGACTCACTCCGTTCTCAGATTGGGGGACCCGTCCGCGCAAGGTGAGTGCTGATGCTCACTCAGACCGCGAATAGGGATTCCCACCCGTCCTTCTGGCTGCGCGTGCGCGAGTTCGCCGTGCCGCCCTCCATGATCGAGACTGCGACCGTCCGCCGCGGAGCCGGCGACTGGGCAGGGGCGTGCGCCGCTGCAGGCGTCGACGTCGATCTCGACCTACGGTCCGTGGCGCGTGTCCACGGGCAGGAATGCGCGGCCCTGATCCGGGCCGATCTGCGCCATCTCGCACCCGACCTGCTGCGCTGGCACATGCCGAGGATCGCTCCGCACGGTCTGCTGCGTCCGGGCCTGACCATCGCCCTGGCCCGGTACGACGCCGGGGTGCGCGACGGGGCGCGTGCGTTGCACCTCGTGGTCCGGACTCCGCCTGCCTGGGCGGACGCCGGCCAGCGGTTCAGCCTCGGACTGTGGGACGGGTCCCACTCCGAGGCGGGCGCCCGCCGCCATCCGCACCCCCACCCCAACCGCCGGTTCCGCCTCGACCTGCACCGTCACCTCTGGGACGCCCGCAGGGCTGGCGAACTGCGGGTCCGCGCAGGGGCCGTGCCGCAGCCCGCCGGTCCTCCTGAGGTGGACCCGCGGGTGCGGGAAGGGGTGCCGCCGGGGCGGCACTGTGCCGTCGACCGGTGGGCCGCCGAAACGGGGGTGCTGCTGCGCTCCGAAGGGCTGACGAGCGGTTCCTTCACCGTACGGTTCGGGTCCCGGCAGCGGCTCCACCTGGACCTGGCGGCCGACGGGGACGCCCCGTCCTCCGTGCGCCTCGCGGAGCAGCCTCCCGGAAGCGGCGCCCCGCCGCCACCGGTCCTGCCGGACGCGGCGACCTGGGCCCTTCCCGACCTGGAACTCCTGCGCACCGGCTCGATCGAGCCCGGACGGCTCCACCCGCTGGTCGTCGCGGCACTGGTCCCGGATCACACACCCGCCGGAGTGCCCCGGACTCCGCACGGGACGGGACAGCCGCGTCTCGTTGAGTGCCGGGGGGCCCGGCACCGGATCGGCCTGGTCGACGGAGTCCTGGTCCCACTGGACCACGGCCCGGACGAGATCCGCCGGGAGGAACTCCTCGTCGCGCTGACCGGGACTCCGCTGCCCTGCCTGCGGGCCATCGACGAGGCGCACCGCCATCCGGACTGCCTCGCCGGGGTCCGCGAACGCCTGGACCACGGCGACACCGCCGGTGCGCTGGCCGTCGTCGAGGGCCTGCTCGGTCCCGGCGCGGTGCTGCGCAGCGGCGCCCTGCGGGACGAGCTGGAGGCGGCCGCGCAGCGGCGGATCGCGTACGGGCTGTTCAGGGCGGATCTGAGCGGCCCCGGACCCGTCCGCTACCGCCCGGACCACCCCCTCATCCGTGACCGCCACGCCCGCCCCCGCCACCTGACCTTCCGCTGACGTGACGGGGGCCCCGGTCCCCGCCGCATCCTCGGCACCTCCTTGTCCCGCCACGACCCACAAGGTGATCACCCATGTCCACATGCACCCGGCCCGCCACGACCGCCATCGCCTCCGGCCGTCCCCACCTCTCCCAACTCGACGTCGCCGACGGCCTGACGGCCCTGCTGCGCGACACCACCACCGAGCCGCGCCCCGACACCCAGCTGGAGGCACTGACGCTAGCCGTGGCCGCCGACCTGCCCGTACTCCTGTGGGGCGAGCCGGGCATCGGCAAGACCGCGGCCCTCACCCAGCTCGCCGTGTCCCTGGACCTCCCGCTGACCACGGTCATCGCCAGCGTGCACGAGCCGTCCGACTTCTCGGGGCTGCCCGTCATCGGGGACGACCCCGCGGAGAACGGTGTCCCGATGGCCCCGCCGGACTGGGCCGTACGCCTCGTCCGGGCCGGCCGGGGGCTGCTGTTCCTGGACGAGCTGTCCACCGCGCCGCCCGCCGTGCAGGCCGCCCTGCTCCGCCTCGTCCTCGAACGGCGGATCGGCACCCTGCAACTACCGCCCGGGGTCCGCATCGTGGCCGCAGCCAACCCGCGGTCCTCGGCCGCCGACGGGTGGGAACTCAGCCCGCCGCTGGCCAACCGGTTCGTCCACCTGAAGTGGACCCACGACCACGAGGTCGTCGTGCGTGGCCTCGGCGGTACGTGGCCCCGCGCCACCCTGCCGCAGCTCGACCCCGGGAAGCTGCCCGAGGCCGTGGACTTCGCCCGCCGCGCCGTGTGCGGACTCCTCGCCGCCCGGCCGAAGCTCGTGCACCAGATGCCCACCGGCGAGACGCGCCGCGGCGGCCCCTGGGCCTCGCCCCGGAGCTGGGACATGACCCTGAGCCTGATCGCCTTCGCGACCGCCGCCGGCTCCTCCCGGGAGGTGCTGTCCCTCCTGGTCAGGGGCACGGTGGGGGACGGGCCGGGGCTGGAACTGCTGGCGAGCCTGGACCGGTTGGACCTCCCGGACCCCGAGACGCTGCTCGCCGACCCGGCGGGCGCGGTCCTCCCCGAGCGCGGGGACCTGCGCCAGGCCGTCCTCGACGGTGTGGTGGCGGCGGTCCGCAACCGCCCCGAGAAGTCCCGTTGGGACGCGGCCTGGGCCCTCCTCGTGCGGGCGCTGGACACCGGCGCACCGGACCTCGTCGTCGTCCCGGCGACCACACTCGCCTCCCTGCGCCGGGAGGACTGGGACGTTCCGGAATCGATCGAACGGCTGGCCGGAGCGGTGTCCCTGTCCCGGCGCGCGGACCGGGCGGCGGACCGGGCGGCGGTCCGCACCGCGGCCGGCGCGAAGGCGCGCCGATGACAGCGGGCGACCCCGGGGCGCTGGACCTGGACAAGCTCTTCGCCGCCCGGCTGCACGCCGCCCGGGTCCGCCCCTACCTGGCGACGGCGCTCTTCGCCCTGCACGTGGTGGAGTCGCGGCGGGTACCGACGATGGCCGTCGACCGGCACTGGCGGTGCTACGTCTCGCCCGCGTTCGTGGCACGGACCTCGGAGGAGGAACTGGCCGGGGTGTGGGTGCACGAGGTGTCCCACCTGCTGCGCGACCACCACGGGCGCAGCGACCGGCTCGTTCGCGAGCGCGGGCTGACCGGCGCGGGTGAGCGGCTGCGGATGAACATCGCCGCCGACTGCGAGATCAACGACGACGTGTTCGGCGACGGACTGGTCGGGCCCGAGGACGCCGTCGCCCCGAGCCTCCTGGGGCTGCCCGGAGGACTGCTCATGGAGGAGTACCTCAGCCGCTTCCGGCTCGGCCCGCACACGCAGGACCTCGCCTGGCTGGACTGCGGCAGCGGCGCCGACGGGCTGGAACGCGGGTGGGACCTGGGACCTGACGGTGCGTACGGGCTCAGTGCGCAGGAGCGCGACGCGGTGCGCTTCCGGGTGGCGCAGGGCATCACCGGGCGTCCCGGGAACGCTCCGGAGGGCTGGCAGCGGTGGGCGGACGAGGCGTTCCACCCGCCCCAGGCGTGGCGGGAACTGCTGGGCGCGGCGGTCCGCTCGGCGGCCACCGGCGGAGGAGCGGGCGAGGACTACACCTACGGCCGCCCGTCCCGGCGTTCCGCCTCCCTGCCGGGCATCGTCCTGCCCAGCCTCCGGCGCATGCCGCCCCGGGTGTCGGTGGTCATCGACACCTCCGGTTCCGTGAGCGACGCCGAACTGGGCAGCGCACTCCTCGAAGTGACAGCCATCTCCCGGGCCGTGGGCGGTCGGCGGGACCTGGTCAGCGTCCTGTCCTGCGACGCCTCGGCCGGGGTCGTGCATCCGCTGTGCCGTGCGGAGGGGATCCCGCTGGTCGGCGGCGGGGGCACGGATCTGCGCACGGGCTTCGCCAAGGCGCTCCGGACGCAGCCCCGGCCGGACGTGATCGTGGTGCTGACCGACGGACAGACGCCCTGGCCGAGCACGCAGCCCTCCTGCCGGACGGTGGTGGGCCTGTTCCCCCGGCACGGGTCGGGCTCCTGGGACGAGGACGATCCCGACTACGTCCCGGACTCGCCGCCCGCGTGGGCCCGCGTAGTCGAGATCGGGTAGCGCACGCGCTCCAGCACCGCGGAGGGGAGCCGGAAGTGCTCGGTCACGATGCGCACCGTGAGGGCGCCGTCCGCGTTGAAGCCGGGGTCGGTGTCGTACGGCGTGTCCCGGCCGACGATTCCGGCGTCCAGCAGTTCACGCACGAGCAGGTCGGCGGTGCCTCCGGCCCGCCGTGACTCGCGGCGGGCGCCGAAGTTGAAGTACGTCTGCTCGAACCCGCCGTGGCTGTAGGCGAACTGGAAGGGGTGCTCCGGGCAGTGCGGGACCATGTAGTTCTGCCCGTGCGGGCACGAGCAGGCAGGTGTGGACGCGAGGAACACCGTCTCCACGCGGTCCGGGCCGCTCGCCCGGTCCGCGTGACGGAAGCCGGTGATGTCGCGCGCCAGGTCCAGGACGGACACCCCTCCCGGGTCGGCGTCGTGCGTCACCCAGACCCAGCCCGACGACTCACCCGCGGCCACCGCGGGGCGCCCCGCCTCGGCGAAGACGGCGGACACGGTGGACAGGGTCATGCCCTTGCAGAACGTGACGAACGCGTTCTGAGTCGGCCTGCTCACTTCGATGCCACCTCTGCGGTCAGTGGGGGCGAGGGCAGGGCGAAGTAGTCGGCGATGACCTTCACCAGCCGCTCGTGGTCGTCGTAGAAATGGTCGAAACAGTCATGACCGAACTCGTCCGCCAGCCCGCACTCCGTGTCGGGGCCGATGATTCCGGCTGCCAGGAGCTCGGGAGACAGATGGTCAGGATTCGCGCCCACCCGGGTGCGGACGTCCTCGAAGCTGAACCAGAGGACGAGGTGCCCGTCGCGGTGGTACGCGAACGCGGGCGGGAAGCCCTTGGGGCTGCACGGCTGGGTCACGAACACGACGATCTCCGTGCCGTCCGGGCACAGGGCGTTGTAGTCGACGTCGTCGAAGTCCTCGATCTCCCCGTTGAGCATCTCGTGCACCGCCCACGCCCACCCGTCGGCCTCCCCGGACGCGAGGGGCTCCCGCTGCCGGTCGCGCAGGCCCTGGGTGAGCGTGCCGGCGGACGTGCCTCGGGCGAAGACGACGTTCACCTCGTGGTGGGGGAAGGCTCCCCGTATCCAACTGATCATGCGAGCACCCTAGATGCGTGCTCTGACAGCCCGAGTCCCCGCGTTCGCCGCCTCACTTCAGGGTGAGCCGGTGAGCCGGGGCGCGGACATGCAGGACACGGGCGTGGCGCACACGCCCCCGCTCAGTTGGCCCGGGACCGCCCCGTCAACTTCCTGATCAGCCTGGAGAGGCCGGTGGGCGCGTTGCCGGGAGGGGCGGCCTCGTCGAGCGCCTTCCTCAGCTGGGCGAAGTGGTCCTTGCGGGTGCGGTCCAGGTACGGGTCCGAGGTCAGCGGCTCGGCGATCTTCCAGGCGCGGCGGGGGTCGCCGTCGTAGTGGGCGACGTAGGCCTTGGCGAGTTCGATCACGGCCTTGAACGGGATCCCGTCGGTGTGGTCCCGGTCGACGACGTCCTGGACGGCCGACATCAGCTCCAGCTTCCGGTCGGTGCTGAAGGAGTCCTCGGCGATGGCCCGCAGCACGTGCCGGGGGATGGGCCTGACCACCTCGAAGGCCAGGGTGGAGCGGATGGGCGGTCCGGGGAACTCGATGTACGGCAGCAGCAGGCCGGTGCTGTAGTGCAGCCAGGGCAGCCGGGGGCTGGCGAAGTCCTGGTGGAGCACCACGGATCCCGGCTCCAGGCGCGGCAGGAATCGCTCGGCCACGCAGCGGAAGACCCGCGCCGTCTTCGCGATGTCGACGTGCAGGAATTCGATGGGGCTGTGGTCCTCCGGATCGGAGGTCTGCCAGATGTCACCGGGGTGCAGTTCGATGAAGTCGATGAACGGCGTCAGCTTGGCCTTGAAATCGTCGAGGAAGGAGTTGCTGTCCTCCGGTGCCACCCCGGCCGAGAAGAATTTCTCCGAGGCGAAGGTCCCCTTGCCGACCCGGAAGAAGTCGTAGGCGTGCAGCCTGTCGAGCTGCCTGTCGAAGTCGGGATTCTCCGACAGGCCGAGTGCGAACGCGTACGTCGACCCGCCGCCGCCCGAACCGAGCTCTATCGCCTTGCCCGCCCCGGTCAGCCGGTGGCGGCCCAGCAGGTACAGGAAGCGCAGTTCCCAAGCGCTCACCTGGGAGTAGGGGATCGTGTCCGGGAGTTCGACGTCGTCGAGCCGGAGGTAGAGCTTGCTGAGGGGCGTCACGGGTACCTCGCGGAATCGTCGGGTGGACGGGTCGAGATTAACGTCGTGCGGCGGAGATCCGTCCGTGAAAACCGGCGGTGAATTCGAGGATTTCCCCGGCTGCCACATTCCGTCCGGACGGTGTTGGGCGGACGTTCCCTTTGCGGATCCGCGCTTCTTCGGCTATACGGACACGACTTCCAGAACGGCCCAGACGGTCTTTCCCGGGCCGTCGGCACACGGGTACCAGCCCCAGCGGTCGGCGAGGGCGGCGACGAGGACCAGGCCGCGACCGCCCTCGCTCTCCTGGTCGGCCGACGCCGTATCGGCTGCGGCCGGGAGCCGTTCGCCCCGGGTGTCGGTGACCTCGACGCGGATCGCCGATCCCTCGGCCGAGAGGCGGAGCCGGAAGTCACGGCCGGACACGTGGCCGTGGCGCACGGCGTTGGCGCAGAGCTCGGCGACGGTCAGCGTCACCGCGTCGTGCGCGTCACCGCCGTACGGGACGCCCCAGGCGTCGAGGCGCTCCCCGGCCAGACGGCGGGCGAGGCGGGCGCCGCGCGGGGTGGAGCTGAAGCACATCGTGAAGTGGTGCCACGGAAAGCGGGGCCGGGTCGTGCGGACGGGGCGTACGGGGAGGGGCTTCCTGCTGGTCATGGCTCCACGTTGCCCTCCGGTGGCGTAGCGTGACCAGCGGTGACGCGCGGTCGCGGTCCGGCTGTACGCGGTGTGCGTCCGGCTTGTACGCGCAGGGGACAGGCGGTGGCGATGACGCAGGACGAGACGGTCGCGGTGGGGACGGATGCGCCGTCCGGGGCGAGACCGGACGGCGAGCAGGGCAACGGGGTCGCGGTCGCGTTCGGACGGCAGTTGAAGCTGCTCCGGGTGCGGGCGGGGCTGGACCGGGCGGAGTTCGGGCAGCGGATGGGATACGCGGCCCAGTCCGTCGCCTCGTTCGAGCAGGGGAGGCGGATCCCGCAGCCCGCGTTCGTGGACAAGGCGGACCGGCTGCTGGAGGCCGGGGGGCTGCTGGTGGCGTTGAAGGAGGAGCTGGCACGGTCGCAGTACCCGGCGTTCTTCCGGGATGCTGCGCGCTTGGAGACCGAGGCGCTGGAGCTGTACCTGTATGCGGTGAGCGCGGTTCCTGGGCTCCTGCAGACCGAGGCGTACACCCGTGCCCTGCTTGCTATGCGGCGCCCTCTACTCGATGAAGACACGATCGAACAACGCGTGTTGGCGCGCGTCGCTCGACAGGAGGTGCTCAAGCGATGGCCTGCTCCCTTGATCAGTTTCGTGATCGAGGAGGCTGTGATGAGACGGCCTTTCGGCGGATTCGGTGTGCTGCGGGGCGTGTTCGAGCAGATGCTGCTCGTGGGGCGTCAGCGCAGCGTCGAAATTCAAATCATGCCGACGGTCCGTGAAGACAACGCCGGACTCGATGGGCCGTTCACCCTGATCACGTGCCGGAGCGGCGAACAACTTGCGTACTTGGAGGTACAGGGGCGCAGCATCCTGTTGACCGATCGTGACGAGGTGCGCTCACTGTCGGCACGCTATGGGATCATCCGTTCGCAGGCTCTGACTCCGCAGGAGTCTCTGGGATTTATCGAGAAGTTGCTGGGAGAGCTATGAACACCATCGATGCTCCTGCCACGCAGGAGCCGGTTTGGTTCAAGAGCAGCTACAGCGGGGCTGAAGGCGGCGAGTGCGTCGAGGTCGCCGCCGCCGCCCTCGTGCACATTCGGGACTCGAAGCAGTTCGACGGCCCCGTGATGACCGTGACCCCCGCGGCATGGGCCGGATTCGTAGGGCTCGTCACCAGCTGACCCCGTACGCGAAAGGGTCCCGCCGCGCGGCCGTACCGGCAGCGTGACGGGACCCTCCCGCGTGGCGGACGGGCCGGACTAGTCGGTGCCGAACTCCATCGCGGCGCGGTCCAGCATCTCGTCGTCGTCCGCGGACTTGCCGCGGGAGGCGATGACCTCGGCGCCGCCCTCCGGCATCGCGCCGATCAGGCCCGTGGGCTCGGTCGGGGCAGTGCCGAGGAGGGCCGCGTGGGCGTTGCCTACGATGCCGAGACCGGCGTACTGCTCCAGCTTGGCGCGGGAGTCCGCGATGTCGAGGTTGCGCATGGTGAGCTGGCCGATCCGGTCGACCGGGCCGAACGCCGAGTTGTCGGTGCGCTCCATGGACAGCTTGTCCGGGTGGTAGCTGAACGCCGGGCCGGAGGTGTTCATGACCGAGTAGTCCTCGCCGCGCCGCAGCCGCAGGGTCACCTCGCCGGTGACCGCCGCGCCCACCCAGCGCTGCAGCGACTCGCGGACCATGAGCGCCTGCGGGTCGAGCCAGCGGCCCTCGTACATGAGGCGGCCGAGGCGCCGGCCCTCGTTGTGGTACTGCGCGACCGTGTCCTCGTTGTGGATCGCGTTGACCAGGCGCTCGTACACGGCGTGCAGCAGTGCCATGCCCGGGGCCTCGTAGATGCCGCGGCTCTTGGCCTCGATGATCCGGTTCTCGATCTGGTCGGACATGCCCATGCCGTGGCGGCCGCCGATGGCGTTCGCCTCCATCACCAGGTCGACCGGGGAGGCGAACTCCTTGCCGTTGATCGTCACCGGGCGGCCCTGCTCGAAACCGACGGTGACGTCCTCGGCGGCGATCTCGACCGACGGGTCCCAGAACCGGACGCCCATGATCGGGTCGACGGTCTCGACGCCGGTGTCGAGGTGCTCCAGGGTCTTGGCCTCGTGGGTGGCGCCCCAGATGTTGGCGTCGGTGGAGTAGGCCTTCTCGGTGCTGTCCCGGTAGGGGAGGTCGTGGGCCAGCAGCCACTCCGACATCTCCTTGCGGCCGCCGAGCTCGGTGACGAAGTCGGCGTCGAGCCACGGCTTGTAGATCCGCAGGTGCGGGTTGGCGAGCAGGCCGTAGCGGTAGAACCGCTCGATGTCATTGCCCTTGAACGTGGAGCCGTCGCCCCAGATCTGCACGTCGTCCTCGAGCATCGCCCGGACCAGCAGGGTGCCGGTCACGGCACGCCCGAGCGGCGTCGTGTTGAAGTACGCGCGCCCGCCCGAGCGGATGTGGAACGCACCGCAGGTGAGCGCGGCCAGGCCCTCCTCGACCAGTGCCGCACGGCAGTCGACCAGGCGTGCGATCTCGGCACCGTAGGCCGTCGCACGGCCGGGCACCGACGCGATGTCGGGCTCGTCGTACTGGCCGATGTCGGCGGTGTAGGTGCACGGGACTGCGCCCTTGTCGCGCATCCACGCGACCGCGACGGAGGTGTCGAGTCCGCCGGAGAAGGCGATGCCGACGCGCTCGCCGGTGGGCAGGGAGGTGAGAACCTTAGACATAGGAAGAGTATGCGTCATTTCGCATGATCATGCAATGTGGGGTCGGTGCTCCTGCGGGCGGTGGTTCACCGCACGTCCGCGTACCGCGTGTCGCCGATGCGGAGGAAACCGCCTACCCGCACGCGGCCGCCCGCAGGAGGCCGGATTCGTAGGCGAAGGTCACCGCCTGCACCCGCGTGCGGGCCCCGATCTTGTGCATGACCCGGCCGACATGCGTCTTGACGGTGCTCGGGGCGATGCTCAGCCAATCGGCGATCTCGGCGTTGCTGTGGCCCGACGCGACGGCGACGAGCACGTCGCGTTCCCGACGGGTCAGGCCGTGGAGCCGGGTGAGCTGATCGTCGAGGCGGACGGCGGACAGCCGACGGACCGCCTCGATGATCGCGCGGGGCGCGTCCGGGGAGAGGACGGCCCTACCGGCGCTCACGTCCCGGATGGCCGCCACGAGCTCCTCCGGGGTCGCCCCGTCCGTCAGCAGCCCGACCGCCCCGGCGCGCAGGGCCCCGAGCGCGTACTCCCGGTCGCCGGCGGGGGCCAGCGCGAGTACGCCAGGAGGGCGTGCGTCCTGCGGCGCCGTCAGGTGGGGTGACGCGAGAACCCGGGGGAGCGGGGGGCGTGCGATGCGGCGGATGGCTTCGAGGCCGGCGCCGCCGGTGAACCGGCCGCCCACCAGGACGACATCGGGCCCCAGCGCGGTGCTCATGCCGATCGCTTCCGCTCCGGTCGCCGCCTGCCCGACTACGGTCAGGCCGGGTTCGGCGGTCAGCCTGCCACGCAGGCCGTCGTGCAGCAGGAAATGGTTGTCGAGGACGAGTACGCGCACCATGCCTGATCTGTTCGTAGGGGGGCTCGGCGGCACGCGGAGGCGGCACGCCGCAGTGGATACGGGCGACCGCGCCGGCGGTGCCTAGGGTTTCGCCCGGACGAGGCCGGCGTCGTACGCGACGATCACCGCCTGCACCCGGTCGCGTGCGCCTATCTTGGAGAGGACCCGTCCGACGTGCTTCTTCACCGTGGACTCGGAGAGCACGAAGTGCCCGGCGATCTCCGCGTTCGTCCATCCCTGACCGACGGCGACGAGCACCTCGCGTTCCCGGTCGCTCAGTTTCGCCACGCGCGGGTCCTCGGCGGCGGACGTGTCCGTGGGGGCGAGGACCTGGTGGGCGTAGGCGTCGAGGAGGCGGCGCGTCAGGCGGGGGGCGACGACGGCGTCGCCGGTCGCCACCGCCTGGATGCCCGCGATGATCTCCTCGGGGCGCGCGTCCTTGAGGAGGAAACCGCTGGCGCCCGCCCGCAGCCCGTCGTGGGCGTATTCGTCGAGGTCGAAGGTGGTGACGATCAGGACGCGGGTACGGCCTCCCGCGGCGACGATCCGGCGGGTGGCCTCCAGACCGTCCATGCCCGGCATACGGATGTCCATGAGGGCGACGTCGGGGTGGAGTTCGGCCGCCAGGCGGACAGCCTCGGCCCCGTGCGAGGCCTCGCCGACGGGCGTCATGCCCGGTGTCCCCTCCAGGAGCATGCGGAAACCGAGGCGCTGCATGGGCTGGTCGTCAACGATCAGCACGGTCGTCATGACGGGGACTCTCCTGTGTCTCACGGGGCCCGGGTGGACGGCACGTCGAGCTCGACGTCGACGATCCAGCCGGGTCCGTCCTCGCGCGGGCCCGCCTTGACCGTGCCGCCGTACAGGCCGGCGCGCTGCCGGATGCCGACCATGCCGTGTCCCGGGCCGTCGGGCCGCGCCGGCGCCTCCGCGGGCACCGGGGCTCCGGGCGCGGTCCCGGAATCGGCGATGCGGATCCGCACCGTGCGGGCGTCCGCCGTCACGGTGACGTGGGTGGCGGAACCCGCCCCCGCGTGCTTCAGGGTGTTGGTGAGGGCCTCCTGGACGATGCGGTACACGGTGAGCTGCACACCGCCGCCCAGCGTGGCGAGGTCGCCCGCCGTCCGGTACGTCACCGGGAGACCGGCGGCACGGATCCGCGTCAGCAGCGCTTCCACGTCGCCGATGCCCGGCTGAGGACTCAGGGGCCTGCCGCCCCCGTGATCCTGCTGCCCCTCCCGCAGGACACCCAGCACGCTGCGCAGCTCGCTCATGGCCTGCCGGCCGGTGTCGCCGAGCATGCGCAGGGCCTCCGCCGACCGCTCGTCGTTGTGGGCGGCCAGGGTCGCGGCACCGTCGGCGAGCGTGACCATGACCGAGAGGTTGTGGCCGACGATGTCGTGCATCTCCCTGGCGACGCGCGAACGTTCGGCGGCGGCGGTCAGCTGCACCCGTTGGTCCCGTTCGACCGCCAGGCGCCGGTCGCGGTCCCTGAGCGCCGTCAGGTACATCCGTTGCGCCCGGAGGGCGAGGCCCACGGCGGTGGGCGCGATGACGGTCCCCATCAGGAAGAAGAGGCCGGGCACCCAGCGGTCGACGGGTACCAGGACGCAGAGCGTCAGGACGACCTGGAACACCGCCCCGGCGACGGCCCACCCGAGCAGGCGGAGCGAGCCGCGCAGCGCCAGCGTGTACAGGGCGGCGCTGACGGCGGCCGGCAGCGACAGACCCAGAGCGCCCTGGACGACGGAGACCGCGATGATCGCGAAACAGACGGAGGCCGGGGCGCGGCGACGCCACCACAGGGGTACGACCTGCGCGGCGAACAGCCCGTACAGCGCGGCGGCCGGCAACGGCGCTCGGGTGTCGGTCTCCCCGAAGGGAGAGGTGGCGCCGCCCGCGAGCAGGTCCGGCAGGCTGACGCAGACCACGAGCAGCACCACGGAGGTGTCGAGCAGCAGGGGCCGCCGTCGGTCGAGCCGGCGCAGCCGGCGCAGACGGCTCAGCAGCACGTGCAGGATCGGGTTCTGCCCCCAGACCGCCTCGAGTCCGGGGAACTGCGGAGACGCCGATCCCCGGGCTCGGTCCGCGGCCGTCGCCGCGCGGTGCGGGCTCATGGTCCTCATTCTCGTCGTTCCGCCGCTCAGACGTCGGTCTTCTTCAGCCGGACGGCCGCTCCCGCACCGGCGAGAGCGACCCAGCCGGCGAAGACCGCGAGTCCTGCCGCGGGCGACAGCGAGCCGGAGGCCTCCTGCAGGGCGAAGATCGACGAGCCGGCGTTGCTCGGGAGGTACGGGCTGATCGAGTCGTGCAGGGATCCGGGCAGCAGGGAGCCCAGGCCCGGCAGGATGAACAGGATGCCGACCAGGGAGGCGATGCCCGCCGCCGTGGAGCGGACCAGCGAGCCGAGAGCGACACCGAGCACGGCGACGAGGCCGAGGTAGACAGCCGCGCCGACCAGGCTGCGGGGAACCCCGTCGTCTCCCAGGGACAGCGCGATCGTCTCGCCGTCCAGTTCGACGGTCCCGGTCAGGAACGCGGCCAGTACACCGGCCATGGCGACGATCGCGGCGAGGGGGCCGATCACGGTCGCCTTCGCCCACAGGACCGGCAGCCGCCCGGGCACCGCCGCGAACGTGGAGCGGACCATGCCGGTGCCGTACTCGCCCGCGGACATCAGCACGCCCAGCACCCCCACACCCAGTGCCGCGAAGGTCGAGCCGGCGAGGGCGAGGCTGACCGCGTCGCCGGGACCGCCGGCACCGGCTCCCGGCGGGCCGTTCAGCGCGGCCCCGCCGTCGGAGCTGTAGGTGAACGAGGCGACCGATCCGAAGACGAGCAGTGCGGCGACGGAGGCCACCAGCGTGATCCAGCTGGAGCGCAGCGACCAGAACTTGACCCACTCCGAGCGCAGCACGCCCCGTCCGGTCACCTTCCGTCCCGTGGTTCCGACAGCGGGTCCCGCGGTGAGTGTGGTGGACATCAGGCTGCCTTTCGTCCGGCGCCGACGGGGGCGCTCTGGTATTCCACGGCGTCGTGGGTGAGATCCATGAAGGCCGCCTCCAGGGATACGGCCTGCGGTGCCAACTCGTAGACCGGCACCCCGTGCCGGGCCGCGACGGTCCCGATCTCCCGGGCCTCACGGCCGGTCACGGTCAGCTCCTCGTCGGACGGGGAACTGATGGTGACTCCGGGCGCCGCCAGCAGCGTCCGCAGACGGGTGGCCTGATCGGTGACGACCTTGACGCCACCGCCCCCGGCCTGCCGGGTGAAGTTGCTCAGCGACGTGTCGGCGAGCAGCCGTCCGCGGCCGATGATCACGAGGTGGTCGGCGATCAGCGCCATCTCGCTCATCAGGTGCGAGGAGAGCATCACCGCCCGTCCCTCGTCGGCCAGGGAACGCAGCAGGTTGCGCACCCACAGCACTCCCTCCGGGTCGAGTCCGTTGACCGGCTCGTCGAGCATGACGATCTCGGGGTCGCCGAGCAGCGCCGCGGCGATGCCCAGCCGCTGCCCCATACCGAGGGAGAACGCGCCCACCCGCTTGCCCGCCACCTTCGTCAGCCCGGCCACCTCGATGACCTCGTCGACCCTGCTGCGGGCGATGCCGTGGGTGTGGGCCAGTGCCATGAGGTGGCTGTGGGCGCTGCGCCCCGGATGCACCGACTTGGCGTCCAGCAGGACGCCGATCTCGTGCAGCGGGGCGGGGTGCCGGGCGTAAGGGCGTCCGTTGACCGTCACGGAGCCGCTGGTCGGAGCGTCCAGGCCGACGATCATGCGCATGGTCGTGGACTTGCCCGCACCGTTGGGACCGAGGAACCCGGTCACCTCGCCCGGCCGCACCACGAAGCTCAGCCGGTCGACGACCTTCCTGTCCCCGTACCGCTTGGTCAGCTCGTGTGCCTCGATCATGGATGTGGCCCTCTCGTGTCCCGGGTGTCCCGTCGGTGGCCGCAGTCACGCCGCGACCTCTGCCTGCGACGCTACGAGCCGGGAGCCCCTGTTCCGTGGGACCACAGGTGACACTTCGGGAGGCGCGGTGGTACCGCGGTACCACCGCGGGGTGTCCACGCCCCTACGGTGCGGTGCCCGGTCCGGACAGGTCGTCCACGCACGCGAAGATTCCCGTCGCCCGGGAAACACGGTCCGCCGCACGCTACGATCGGTGTGTGACTGCCGGGTCGGCCTTGAGCCATGCACGAGAGCGGCGCCCGGCTGCGGCGTGACCGCACGGCGGGCCCGAGGCCCGCCCCATCTCCGAGTCGTACCGTCGGGCGCCCTGTGCGGCGCCGTATCCCAACGGAACCCAAGACCCGGAGAGTTGCCACCCATGCAGAACGAACACACCCTGGACCAGGGTGTCACCACCGTCCAGCTGAACCACACCGCCGTGTACGCCTCGGACCGCTCCCTGTCGGCCGAGTTCCTGGCCGCGGTCCTGGGCCTGGAGGTGGGCGCACCGTTCGGCCCCTTCCTGCCCGTCGACCTCGGTAACGGGGTGACGCTCGACTACTACGAGAAGCGCGACGAGCCGGTCCAGGCGCAGCACTACGCGTTCCTCGTGCCCGACGCGCGGTTCGACGCCATGATCGGCCGGCTCGAGACGCTCGGCGTGACCTACTACGCGGACCCCCGCCACACCGAGCCCGGACGGGTCAACGACCTGTTCGGCGGTCGCGGGGCGTACTTCGACGACCCGGACGGCCACAACATGGAGATCATGACGCGGCCCTACACCCGTCCGTAGGAGGGCCGTAGCCGCCGAAGGTGAGCCGCGGAGGCCGGGAGGGGCCACCGCGGCTCACCTTCGGCGCTCATGAGGCGGACAGGGCGGGGTGGCTCATTCGGCCATCGAGCGGACCATCTCGCGTGACTCCCGGCGCAGGGCGGTCGCCCAGTCCTCCTGCGCCGCGGGGCTGTGCCCGTCGGCATGGCCGTGGCCGTTCCGGCAGGCACAACCCCGCGGCGCGAAGTCGGCGGAATCCCAGTCCACTTCGCTGCCGGCCAGCTCAGCGAGGGCCAGTGCCGTGGCAACGAAGCCGTCCGAAAGGCGCCGCATGACGCGGTGCCGCGTTCTGTGGTGCCACCGCAACAGGGCGTGGACGAACGCCGCGTAGACGTCGGGGTCGACCTGGTACTCGTCCGCCTGCTCGGGACCGATGCCGGACGGCAGGTCCAGCTCGGCCTCGTACACGGCGACGTGGCGCAGGAACAGCTGGGAGGCCCCGTTCGACGGGTTCCACAGCGTGCGATCGCCCATTTTGTAGTACTGACTCATACGGTGCCCCACTGTCGGCTGAGGGGGTCAGCGTATGGTCCGTCAGGCGAGCTCGTGCAGCCAGGTCGAGGCGGCTGCGTCGGCTGAAAATACTCGGTGGACCGGCCTGGACGGACCGTGCGACAGAACGTGGTCGAGGTCCTCGTGGGCGAGCATCGACGTGCCACGGGCAGACGCCGGACGCCGGGAGTACGCCGGACAGTTGGCACGGTGTCGCAGGTGTGGTGCGCGCGCCGTGCCGCTGCCCGGCGCACCGGACGGACCACCGGTCAGCGGAGCTTCGCGTACACGATGAGGTTGTCCACGGGGTGCCCGTCCGCGTCGAACGAACCGTCGCACGTGACGAGCCGGAGCACCCGCTCGCCCGTCGCGCCGTAGACCTTCTGCGTGGGGAAGGAGTTCTTGTTCACCGTCTCGGTGCCCGTGACGGTGAAGTGCGTCTTCCTGCCGCTCCCGTCGAGCACGGTCACGGCGGCCCCCTTGGCGATCTTCTTCAGGTCGTGGAAGACGGCCTTGCCGAACCGCGTGTCGTTGTGACCGATGAGCACGGCGGCCCCCGGCTCACCCGGGACGGCCCCGCCCGCGTACCAGCCCGCCGTCATGCCCTTCTCCGCGGGCGGCACCTCCACGGTGCCGTCCGCGTTGAGTCCCAGCCGCATCAACTCGCTGGTCACCCCGATCGAGGGGATGGTGACCTGGGCGGGCGCCGGAGCCTTCGGGCGTTCCGCGGGTTCCGTGGCTCCGTCGGCGGACGAGTCCGACACCCGGGCGGTGGCCGGGGGTTCCGCCGCCCCGGACGACGAACAGCCGGTGAGCGGGACCAGGAACAGGGTGGAGGCGGCCGACGCGATGACGGTCCGCCGGAATGCGTGTGCGGTGCGGGACATGGTGGCTCCGGGCGTAGGGGCTGTGGGGACGAGGCTCTGGGGCGTACGTGGTTCCGGGTGTACGGAAAGTGGCGCCGCCCCGACGTGCGGAGCGGCGCCACATGGGGCAGGTCAGCCGTTGCGGTGCGCCGAACGACGACGCAGCACGAAGGTGCCGGCGCCGGCCAGCAGGACGGCGCCCGCCGCGGAGCCGTACAGCGCGGTGGCGCCGCCCGTCTCCCCGGCCGCGCGCTCACCGGCCGCGACGCCGCCCCGCGGCAGCTGGCCGGTGGGGACCGACGCGGTCGGCGCCGCAGACGGCGCCCGGTCGGCCTCTTCGGGCGCCTGCTCCGCCTCGTCCACCGGCCTGGGCGTGGTGGTGCTCTCGGCGGTGGGCGTCGGCTTGCGGTCGTCCGCGAGGGCGGCCGTGGACGGGACGAGGAACGCGCCGGCCGCGACGGCGGTCAGGACTGCGGCGCGCAGGGTCGAACGAGAGGACATTGAGTGACTCCGATTCCGGCCCGGCGTTGGTGGGGCCCGCCTGCGGATGCGCGGTGGGCGCCGGGCATGACGACAGAATGGAGTGGAGATATGAGGAAGCTGTCAGGACGCTGTGTCCATCGCATCAGGGCCCGGAGCCCGCCCCGCTCCCCGAGCCGACCGCACCTACCGCACCGGGCCCGGCGCGGTTGGTGTGCTTCCCGTGCCGTCAGGACCGGACCCCGTGGTGGACCGGCCCCGTGCCGTCAGGGACGTCCGGCGGCAGGCGCAGGGTGAAGACCGACCCCCTGCCCACCGTGCTGACCACGCCGACGGTCCCGCCGTGCGCCTCGGTGAGCTTGCGGACGATCGCCAGGCCCAGACCGCTGCCACCGGTACGGCGGTTGCGGGACTTCTCGGCACGCCAGAAGCGGTCGAAGACGTACGGCAGGTCCTCCTCCGGGATGCCGCTACCGCTGTCGGCGACCTCCACCGCCACCTCCTCCCCGGACTCGGTGACGTACGCACGCAACGTCACCCGCCCACCCGCCGGAGTGTGGCGTACGGCGTTCGAGACCAGGTTGCCCACCGCCTGCCGCAGCCGTACCGGATCGGCCGTCAGCATGGGTACGGCGGCCCCGGTGGCAGCCACCGCGAGGCCCACCCCCGCCATGTCCGCCTGCGCCTGGTGGGCCGCCGCGACATGGGCGAGCAGGTCCTCGATCCGCACCGGCTCGGGATGCAGACGCAGCGCACCCGCGTCCGCCGCCGACAGGTCCTGGAGGTCGTCGATGATGTGCTGCAGCTGCACCGCCTCCTCCAACAGCGAGGAGATGAACACGGCGTCGGGATCGGCGATCCCGTCCTGGGCGCCCTCCAACCAGCCACGGATGTTGCTCAACGGGGTGCGCAACTCGTGGGCGACGTCGCTGACCATCACCTTGCGCTGCTCCTCCAGCCGCGCGCGGTGGGCGGACATGTCGTTGAAGGCGGCGGCCAGACGGCCGATCTCGTTGTCCGCGGTGACCACGACGGGGGCTGATTCCTCGCCGTCCCGCATGCGCTGTGCGGCTCCCGTGAGTGCGTGCAGCGGTCGCACGAGCCTGACTCCGGCGAGCACCGAGGCGCCCACGGTGAGCGCGAGGACGAGCGCCGCGACGCCCGTGATCCTGGCCGTGTTCGCGGGCGACAGATCGAAACCGGGGACGGCGCCGCCGTCCGGATCGCTGATGAACAACAGTGCGGGCGAGGCCACGTAGGAGCTGAGCTGCTCCTGGCGGGCGATGCCGACGCACGAGGCGATGGCCCGGTCGTTCTCACCGGTCGCACCGGCGTCCACGGTGGGCGCGGGGGACGGGGTCGGCCGTACCTCCTGGGGGACGGCGGTCGGCCGGGGCGCCGGTGTCGAGACCGCGGCCTCCGCAGACTCCCTGCCCCCACCCCACGAGAGGTCCAGATCGAGCTGTACGGGGTCCCGCTCCTGGCGGTCCAGGCACGCGTCGACCAGTTCGTTGAGCGCACGGAGCGCCTTCCTCTCGGTCGGGGTGGGGGTGCCCAGCTCGTCCGTGACGCACCGGGTGCCCTGCACCCGGTCGGGGTCGTTGCCCACGACCTGGATACGGGGCCGCCCGCTCGGCGACTCCACCACGTCCGAGGCGATCCCCTCCTGGTCGAGGCAGGCCGTCGCATCCTCGGCGATGCCCATGAGCGAGGCGTGCTCGGTCTGCGGCAGGCGGAACGGGCCGACGGCGCGGGGGTCGATGCGGTCGGTGCCCGACTGCGTCCCCACGCCGGTCGTCACGGGCCCCGTCCCGGACGACTGGGCGGCGTCCACGGACATGGGGTCCACGACCGCCGACGCCTGGGACGGCAGAGCCGGCGGGGGAGGGGACACCCCCGCGGAGTCGGCGAGGATCTCCCGGCCCTGCGTCGTCAGGGTGATCCGCCGGCCCGAATCGGCGGCCAGCTCCTCCAGGGTCGCCGCCACGCCGTCCCAGGTCGGGTGCTCCGCCGCGTAACCGAGCAGCGTGTCGTGGATACGGCTGTCGGCGGAGAGGTTCTGGCCCTGCTCCTGCTCGATCGCGCCGGAGGTGGTCTGCACCGCCAGCCAGGCGGTCGCGGCGACCGAACACGCCGCGACGAGCGCCGATACGGCCAGCAGGCGCCCCAGGAGACTCTTGCGGAGCGGCAGCCGGTAACCGCCGTCCTCATCGTGCCGACGCACGCGCGGCACCCTTCGCCGGATCCGTCAGCTTGTAGCCGACACCGAAGACGGTGAGCAACCGGACCGGCCGACGGGGCGCCCGCTCGATCTTCTTCCGCAGGTTCATGATGTGCACGTCGACGGTGCGGCTGCTGATGTACCGGTCGAACCCGTGCAGTTCCTCCAGCAGTTGCTCCCGCGCGAAGACGCGGTCCGGTTCCGCGGCCATCGCGGCGAGAAGCCGGAACTCACCCGGTGTGCACTCCACCCGCACACCCTCCACCGCCACCTCGTGGCGTACGGGATCGACGGCGAGGGCGCCCACCCGCAGCACATGCCCGTCGGCAGGATCCGGATCCGCGTCCCGCCCGCTGCGCCGCGTGCGCCGCAGGAGCGTGCGTACCCGTGCCATCAGCTCACGCGGGCTGTACGGCTTGGTCATGTAGTCGTCCGCACCCAGGTCGAGCCCGAGCAGCAGATCGTCCTCGGTGGACCGGGCGGTGAGCATGAGCACCGCCAACTCGCGTGCCTCGGAGCGCAGTACGCGTATGACGTCCAGCCCGTCGGCCCGCGGCATCATCACGTCGAGGACGAGCAGGTCCGGCGTGCCCTGCCGGACCTGCTCCAGTGCGGCGAGGCCGTCCCCCACCACCGTGACGGCGTGCCCTTCGCGTTCGAGGTAGCGGCGTACCAGTTCCGCCTGCTTCGGGTCGTCTTCCGCGACTATCACATGTGCGCACACGCGGATGATCGTAGAGGAGCCCGGAATGCGGCTTTCCGGGTCACGCGAGCAGGTCGACGGCCTCCCGGAAGTCGGCCAGTGCCTCGCCGTACCGCCTGCCGGCGACGAAGAGCGCCGAGCGGTCGGTCAGGGCGCGGGCGAGCGCGGGCCCTCCCGCCCTGTCGTCCACGGTGGCCAGCCGGCGGGTGAGGGCGGGCGAGAGCGCCGGGACGCCCCTTGTGGGACGGGTCGGACCACGTCGCCCCACCGCGTCACCACGGGCCTGCGGCGTGCCGAACCCGCAGCTCACGAACCACGTGGGGAGCAGGTCCCCGCCGCTGCCGCCGCTGCCGCCGTCGTCGGTCAGACGGCCGGGTCGGTCATGATTTCCCGCACCTCTTGCGCACAGCGACACGCTGCGGCGATCTTGGCGGCCCACTCCAGCGCGTCCTCGCGTGAGGGCACATCGACGATCGAGAACCCGCCGAGGACCGCCTTGGTCTCCGGGTACGGGCCACCGGTGACGCTCCCGTCGGTGGCCACGACGCTCGCCCGCTGGCTGGCCAATCCACCACCGAAGACCCACACGCCGGCGTCCTGAGCCTCCCGCACCACCTCGTGTGCGGCCGCGTCCACCTGGGGCAACTCCTGGTCGGGAATGATCATCGAGCCGTCATCGAACGAGATCAGGTACCGCGGCATCCATGGCTCCCTTGTCGAGTGACCGAATTCAGCCGCTTCTCACCCTATGGCGAACGTCGCCGAAACCGCCGCTCGTCCGGCCTGTCGGCGCTGCACCGGGCCCGGGTACGAACCGCATGCGGGGCAGGCGCGCATCCTGACGGGCGCCTTTCGTCCGGGGTCGTTCCTGGAGTGGCCCGGCCACTCATGCCGCAATGGCCACGGACGACTTGCCGAACGAGGCCCCTGCCTCGGCGGGTACGACGACCGGCCCGGTGAAGACCGCGAACCGCAGCAGCGCGAACCGGCCCACCCCGGCCACCGCCGACGCCGACAGGTACACCGTCTGCTCGGCCATCAGGGAAGGTGAGGTCTCCACGGCGTGCAGCAGGAGCAGAGCACCGGTGGTGAACGCGTAACTCACTGCCACGGTCATCCCGGACTGCAGGTGGATCCGCCACCCCCTGCGGTCGCTCCGGAAGGAGATCCGGCTGTGCAACTCCGTCGCGATCACGGTGGAGACCACGGTGACCAGCGCGTTGGCGACGACCAGCGGTATCCGCTCGCTGAGCAGTACGAGCACGCCCCCGGAGACGAGACCGACGCCCCCACCACACACGACGAAGCGCACGAAGGCCCCGATGAGTGGGTGGGCGGTGCGCGGCGGCCGGTGCGTCGGGGCGGTCACGGGATTCCTCCGGGAGGTGTGCGGAACAGTGTGTCGATTCCATCCCACAACCTAGGGATTCCGCGTCACCCGAACGATCCGGTAAGGCCCCGACTTGAGTGGGGGACAACCCTCAGGGGCACCTGGGGGTTGGCTCCACCCGCAGTGTCCGTGGAGCCCCTCGAGACGCCCTTGCCCGCAGGTGGTCGGACCGCTCGGGCTTCACTCGGACTCGATGAGGCCGATGGGGCGGCACGGGCGGCACTCGACCTTTCGCGCTGCCGTCCGGGCGGCACCGCCGGTGCCGGGTGCGCGGCGGAGGAAGGCTCGTGCGATCCGCTGGACGAGGGCGACGCGGGCGCACCCGGCCCACGGCCATGCCGCGCATGTCTCAGAGCACGGCGGCGACCCCTGCGGAGGCAGGGCGGGCGGCGGTGGACGGCGGGTCCTCGGAGCGCTGCCCCGGCACCACCACCGGCCGCAGGGCGCGTGGCCCGGCTATCACCGAATAGTCCGCGCCCAGGAAGTCCGGGGTCAGATCACCGGGGTCGTCGCCGAGTGCCAGGCGCACCGCGGCCCACGGGGCGTTGATGCCGCACTGGGAGAGCTGGTGCAGGCCGCCGGCCGGCCGGGTGTTGACGTCCATCAGGACCGGCTGCCCCTCGTACATCCGGAACTGGATGTTGGTCAGCCAGTGCAACCCGAACGTCCGGGCCATCAGCCGGGCGGGGTCGGTCACCGAAGGCCGCAGCGTGAATCCGCGACGCCGCCCGTTCTTCGTACGGCCCACCGCCATCCGGACCGCGCCGTCGGGACCGGTGAGGCAGTCGACGGACACCTCGGGTTCGTCCAGGCGCGGCATCACGAGCCAGTCGACCGAGCCCTCGCCGCTGCGCAACGCCTCGATGACCAGACCCAGCGGCACGTAAGGGCTGGGGAAGCCGCCCAGGTGCAGCAGGGAGAACGGGGCCCGGGTGATGATGCGGAACCCGACCCCGCCCGCACCGGCCGCCGGCTTGAAGCAGGCCGTGCCCCCCGCGGCCTCGATCGCGTCGACGGCCTCGACCAGCTCGTCCTCGGTACGCACCCGCCACCACGGCGGCACGGGCACCCCGACGGCCGAAACCGTCTCGTACGCGGTCGCCTTGTCCTGGAAGAGGGCACAGGCCTCGGCGGGTGGAGCGAGGAGCGTGGTGCCTATCGCGGCGAACTCCTCGCGGTGCGCGGCGATCGCCGCCTGGTGCAGCACGGGAACGAACACATCGATGCCGCGCCGGGTGCACTGGTCCAGGGCGAATTCGGCGTATGCGGCCGGGGTCAGACCCTCCGGCTCCGGCGACGCGGTGTCGGCGGCGGCGAGCACGGGGGAGTCGGGGTCCCCGTGTGTGGCATGGACCGCGACCTGCCGACCGTCCGGATTATGTCGGAGCTGATCGATGAAGAAGACGTTCTCCGCGTACGTGCGGTTGAGCCAGATACGTACGGGAGAGACCATTCAGGCCGCCTTCCGGGGTTCGCGGGCAGGGCAGCGCGGTGCCGTACCCGGTCAGGGAGAGGGATGACGCACGAAACCGCGGCAGACAGCCGGCGGGTGTGCTGGGGTGATCATAGGGCGCGCAGGACCCCGCACGGCTACGCGCGTGTTACGGAATGCCTGGGAGGGGCCTCCCGCTGCCCCCGGAGCCCATCCGTACACCGCCTGAAACCCCAGGGAAATCCCCCGTACGCCGGAGCTTCCTACGCTCGCCGGGAATCGTCGCAGCGACAACCAACCGGAACGACGGACCGTGAGCAGGAGGCGATCTCGTGACCGGCGCACCACGGCACGGAGGCGGGCAGGCGGCCGAGCTTCGGCACCGGGTGATCCACGGATACCGCCGTGCTTACCGCATGGCGGGAGAAGGCCCCGCGATCCTGCTCATCCACGGCATCGGCGACTCCTCCGCGACCTGGGCGGACCTCATCCCCCGCCTCGCCCGCCACCACACGGTGATCGCCCCTGACCTCCTCGGGCACGGCGCCTCGGACAAGCCGCGGGCCGACTACTCCGTGCCCGCCTACGCCAACGGCATCCGGGACCTGATGGGAGTCCTGGGCATCGAACGCGCCACCCTCGTCGGCCATTCGCTCGGCGGTGGCGTGGCCATGCAGTTCGCGTACCAGTACCCCGAGCGCACCGACCGGCTGATCCTGGTGAGCGCGGGCGGCGTGGGCCGCGAGGTGAACCCCGTCCTGCGCGCCGTGTCGCTGCCGGGCGCCGACCTGATGCTGTCCACCCTGCGCCTGCCCGGGATGCGCCGCCAGGTCGGCCTCTTCACCCGGCTGATCAAGGCGCTCGACACGGATCTGGGACAGGACGCGGGCGAACTGGTGGACCTCGTGGACGCTCTCCCCGACGCCACCTCCCGCAGCGCGTTCATCAGCACCCTGCGGGCCGTGGTCGACTGGCGGGGCCAGGTGGTCACCATGCTGGACCGCTGCTACCTGACCCAGGGCATGCCCACGCTGCTCCTCTGGGGCTCACGCGACAGTGTGGTGCCCGTGCACCACGCGTACGGCGCTCACGCGGCCATGCCCGGCAGCCGCCTGGAGATCTTCCAGGGTGCGGGGCATTTCCCGTACCACACCGACCCCGCCCGATTCCTGGACCTCGTCGAGGACTTCATGCGGACCACGGCTCCGGCAGCCTGGAGTCAGGAACGCTGGCGCGCCCTCCTGCGCACGGGCCGCCCGGGCAGTCCGGAGGGCGCACCGGACCCGGCGTACGACCGTGCGGTGGACCGGGACCTGCGCGAGGTGAGCGAGCGGAGTGCCACGTGAGGTACGGCGTGAGGCGCGACGGTGGGAGTCGGACGCTGCCCGGGGCGGGAGGGTTCGAGCGCAGAGGACGCCACACTGCATCCGTGACGTGATGCGCGGGGGCGGGCCCCGGTGCGGGTGGTGACGGCGCACCGGGGGCTCCGGCCTCGCGGCGGAGGAGGTCAGCCCGCCCAGACCTCGGCCTCGTCGGCCGGGACGGTCGTGGCGAGCTTCAGCTCCTTGCGTGCGGCGATCGACTTGTTGGGGTCGATGCCGGTGAAGGCCCCGTCGTAGGCGAGGTAGAAGGTGTCGGAGTCACCTGCCGACGCCGCCTTCTTCCACTCGCCGGCGGCCTTCTCCAACTGTGCGCGGAGCTTGCCGGTCTCGGGCTGCTCGATGTTCCGCAGCGCCTGGACATGGGTGTCGAGCGCGGCTGCCACAGCCTTGGCCTGCGCCTTGTACCCGGGGAGGTCGTCCTCGACCTCTCCCTCGGGCTGGTTCTCCCAGAGGGCGTCGTAGACCGCGGTCGAGCCCTTGAGGTACGCCAGCTGGTCGGCGTCCAGGGGGGCGTTCTTCAGCGACCCGGTCAGCTTGCCCGACTCCTTGGTGTAGGCGCAGCTCACGGACCGGTCGCCCGTCGCCCAGCTCTCCTTGGTGGGGTGGTAGTAGAAGACCTCGGCCCCCGTGGGCAGCGCCCAGGTGTCCGGGGCGAACTTCTGCGCCTCGGCCGGGCATCGTTCGTCGGCGATCACCGCGACCGCGTCGGTACCGGGGAAGGACTTCTCGTCGTCTATCGTGAACTCGCCGACGACCTGGCCCTCGTGAGGCTCCTTGCACGGCACGACCTCTATCGCGAATTCCTCGCTCGCGGCAGCCTTGCTGTTCGGGTTGTAGCAGTCGCCGGTGGAGAGAGAGAAGACCGAGCGCTGGCGGGCGACCTTCTTCGCGCCGTCCTTGGCGCTGTCGACGACATCGGCGCAACCAGCCGCACCGATCGCGAGAAGGGCTACGACGACGGATATACCGCGCAGGGAACGGGACGTGGCACCCAGAGACATGACGTGTGCATCCTCAAACGGAAAATTTACGTATAGGTGTGCGCATCGTATGGCATATCTGTGACCACGCTGTGCGTGCGAGCCGGTGCACGGTCGATGCGGAGGCTTCGCCCCCGGGGGGATGGCGTTACCTCCGGTGGCGCACTCACGCACGCCCGGACTCACGCACGCCCGGACTCCAGGTGGTACGTCGTGTCGACCCAGAAGCCGTTCGTGGACCTGCCCTTGATCTCCAGTACGTACTGGCCGGGGGCCAGCGGCTCGATCCTGCCCCAGACTCCCCACGCATAGCGTTGGGTCTGCCCCGTCCTGAACGGCGCGGAGAACTCCTGCAACGGCAGGGGCACGCCGTTGAGTGACGCCGTGGCCTCGGCCACCGGCAGGGAACGGGGGACCCTCGAATACGCCCGGTCGTGCTGCATGTTCAGCACCGGGAAGAACACCGGCCGGTCCGAGGGGATCGCGCAGCGCCGCACCACTTGTCCCCCGTAGGTACCGGCCAGGAACCAGAGGTCGTCCGGCTGTCCCCACGCGGCGTGCTCGCCCGTCGTGTCCTTGACCGGACACTGTTCCTCGGGAGCGGACAGCGCCCACTGCCACCACCGGCCCGCGAGTGCCCCCCGCTCTTCGACGCTCGGTCTCCACGTGCCGCCGACCGGTCCCGCACCACTCATGACGCCCCTCCCACCTGTGGCCCCTGGTCCGGGGCCTGTTGCGAACAAGCGGACCTTACTCGGGGGCGGTGCAGGGTTCGGAGGTGGCCTCCGTGTTCGTTTCGCTGTGGCCCACGGCCCGTTCCACCGCCTGAGAGGAGACTTCGGGGACCCGTTCCGGCGGACCCGAGGATGGAGGTCGCAGGCCGGCCCCCTGGCCGGCAGCCCGACCGCATCCCGTGATCGCCGGACACCGCCCCGCAACGAGTGGGTTTCGGCTCGGGGACGGTGGTGTGGAGTGCGCCGTTCCGTACGAAAGTACGGTCATGACCACGGAGCCCGCTTCCCGTACCCCACGCCTACCAGGGGTTGTGCACGAGCGGGCGCGGGACACCGCGACCGAGGGCGGGGGGTTCGAGGGCGGGTGTCTCACCGTGATCGCCGTCCTGATCGAGATCGCCTTCGCCGCCTTTGTGGCCCTGTTGTTGGGGATGCGCGGCTGGGCTGGATCGACGAGCCGGTCCGGCAGCACCCCCGGGGACACCGGGCCGCCCCCGATGGACTGGGTACCGGTCCTCTGGCTCGGCGGGTTCACGCTCGGCGTGTCTCTGGTCGCCGTGTTCTTCCTGCGGTCGGGGCACCCGTTCGCAGGGGCGTTTCAACTGTTTATCGGCGCCGCCCTGCTGGCAGCCACCGTCGCCGCGGGGCTGGACGAGCACGAGCGGGCCCATCCGGCGCCGCTGCCGGCCTGCCCGACGCAGGCCGGAGTGCCGTGCGCCCCAAGGGATCCGGACTCCCGGCCCCCGAACGATCAGGGGGCCACCGGGCATCAGTGCCGCAGCGGGGGCGACAGCGACGAATGCGCGGACAGCGGGCGCTGAGGACCGGCCCGTCCGGAGCGGCCGACGAGCGGCGGACGGCGAGTCGTCCTCCGAACAGCGGGACGACCCGGAGGGCGCGGGCGCCTCACACACCCGCCTCCACCAGGAACGTGCTCGGCTCGCCCCACCAGGACACGTACAGTCCGTCCCTGGCCCGGGTGCAGGCGACGAACAGCAGGCAGCGTTCCGCGAGTAGGTCCGCGTCATGCTGGAGCCGGTCGATGTCGGCAGCGGTGACCGCCTTCGGATACGGCAGGGCACCATCGGCCACACCGATCACGGCAACACACCGGAACTCCAGCCCCTTGAACGCGTGCATGGTGCCGATCTGCACTGCATCCGGGTCGGCCGGTGCGTCCCCGCGCAACCGCGCCGCGTGGATTCCCGCGGCCTTCAGCCGGGCCGTCGCCTTGTCGCAGTTCTTGTTGAACCGGGCGCTGACCCCGATCTCGCTCGGGGCCACCCCGCTGTCCAGCCATCCCCTCACCCGCCCGACGAGCGCTTCGAGCTCGGCGTCCTCCGAATCCCCGCCGAACGTCTCCGGACCGGTCCCGTGCAGGGCCGATCGATAGCCGAGCAGCGTGTCGTGGCGGGCGTCGTCCGCCAGCTGTTCGAAGGGACGGCCGACAAGGAGGGCGGTGGACCAGCTCAGGATCTCGTGTGTCGAGCGGTAGTTCTTGCGCATCTTGGTCGACCGGCCACTGACTCTGACTCCCACCGACTTCAAGGACACCTTCGTGTCGTAGATGCGCTGGTGCGGATCCCCTGCGATGAACAGGTCGTCGGGCCGTGCCGGCGCCGCCGCACGCAGGAGCCGCCACTGTGCGGGGTGCAGGTCCTGGGCCTCGTCGACGACCACGTGACGGTACCGGGGGCCGGCTGACTCCAGGAGATCGGCCGCCTCCGCGCACGTCCCGAGGTAGGTGCGCAGGCCATCGGCGGTGAGCCTGCCGGTGAACTCCTCGAACGTACGCCACACAAGGGCGCGAGCGGATCCCGGCAGAGCGCTGCCGCGTCCCCGTCGCTCACAGTCCCTGTACTCCTCCGGAGTCCGCAGATTCTGGGCCAGGACGACATGCTTGTGCTCCTGGGCGAGGAACTGTGCGGTGCCGCTGAATCCGGTGGCAGCAGCAGCCCGCTCCCAGCGCGCCTCCTCCTCGCCACCGCGCAACGGCCGCCGTGACGTCGACACCACACGGCCGGCGAACGCGTCGACCGTCATGATGTCGACGCGGTCGCGGAGCACCTCGTCCTCGACCAGGGCCGCGAGCCCCGTACGCAGTGCCGCGACGAGCACGTTCGTGTACGTCGTCAGCAGGACCCGGTCCCCGTCACGCAGATGTCCGAGCAGATGCCGCACACGGTGCAGCGCGACGACCGTCTTTCCGGTGCCCGGGCCGCCCGTCACCTGCGCGGGGCCCGAGTAGGACGGCCGGTAGGCCACCTTGTGCTGCGAAGGGTGCAGGAAGACCCGCCAGGCAGCGAACGGCTTGTCGAGGATGTCGCGCAGCTCCTCGGACCCGGTGACCAGCGCGATGCGGGCCCGGGTGCGCTGAATGGCCGTCGCGAAGTCCCGGGTGTCCACCGGCGGATCACCGGCGGACACGGTGGACATGGCCACCGACACCACATCCCGCCAGACGTCCTCCACGCTGAAGCCTGCCGCGAGATACTCCAGGACCTCGCGTTGGTCCTGCGGGAAGTACGGTGCGAACACCTCCAGCTGTTCGGCGTCTGAGAGTGTGCGAGCCTGCCGCAGCGTCGTTTCGTCGATACCGAGTGCCTTCATGTCCCCGTCGGACACCCCGGCGAACAGCCGTTGATCGGGTGCCGGGGCGATGCGTTCGTACGCGGGGGTCAGCTCGTCGAGCATCGCGATGTCCCGGATCTCGACGGCCCGGGTGACCGTGTTGATGCTCGCCCTCTGCTTGACGGCCCACGCGATCGCCTTGTCGTGAGGCATGACGCGCAGCAGAACGTATGTGTCACCGCTGTCCGGCGCGAGGACGACACCCCGCGTCCCCTGATCGATGCGGATGGTCCTGATGTGCGGATCACGGGCGCGCTTCAGGGTCTCCAGCTTCAGCCCCTGGTCCTTGAACAACTGGTCCAGCGTGAGGCGTTCGAACTTCTCCCAGGCGTCGAACACACCCTGTTTCACGCTGCCCTGCAGCTTGCTGAGCTGTGCGCAGAAGTCGATGTCGAACGCGAGGTGGGGCATGGGCGGACTCTCCGGGTGAGCGGCGGGCGGCGGGGGTGGTAGTGGATCAGGCGGCCGGGCCGTCGAGATCGAGCTCGATCAGTGCCAGTGCCTCGGCGACCTCTTCGGACATGTCGTCCAGGGGGCCGTAGACCAGGCACAGGTCGTCGTGAAGGGGGGCGAGGACCAACTGCGCCTCAGGCACCTGTCCCTGGGCCAGCAGCAGCATGCCGATGTCCCGGCGCAGCTCGACCGCCTCATCGCTCACGTCCCCGTCCACCGTCCGGGCGACGTCCAGAACACCCCGCAGCGCGGCCAGGGCGTCGGTGACCTGGCCGAGCTCCCCACGGCACCGGGCCGCCTGCGCGCGGCACGCACGGGCCTGCGCACTGCTGGGGCCGCCGGTACGCGCGTAAGCGTCGGCCAGGTCATCGAATTCGGGCAACGCCGCCCGGTAGTCCCCGCCGAGCAGCCGGATCGCGGCACGCTGCGTCCGTAGCTCGAGGACCTTCCTGTTCTCCGTACCGAGGGCACGCGCTGCCGGTTCGATGATCTCGCTCAGCACCACGGCGGCCTGGGCGAACCGCTCCTCGTCCAGCAGCGCGTCGGAGTGGGCGTACGCCTCCGCGATCTCCTCGCGCAGTAGTTCCGACACGGCCACGGGAGCCGGGAGGGCGGCGTGGGGATCGACCGTCGTGGGTACGGGCCGTCCCGCACCCACGCGAGCGCGCGGCGCGTACGGCTGCCGGAAGATCCCGGTCGGATCCGGCACCCCCTGCGGCCACGACTCCCCGGGCGCGGGTCGCCCGCCGGGCGTCGGCAGGAAGGGGCGCAGTCGCTCGTACACCTCCTGTACGTCGACGGGCCGAGCCTCGGGTGATTTGAGCAACAGGTGCAGGACGAGCTCCTCCAGGGCGGCCGGCACGTCCGGTCGCAACAGGCGCAACGGGGTCGGCGCGGCGTTCACGTGCTGGTACATCACCAGGTACTCGCTGTCGGCGTTGAACAGGTTTCGCCCACTGAACAGTTCATGCAACACGCAGCCGAGCGCGTACAGATCGGTCTGCGGACTGGTCCGCCCGCCGCGAACCTGCTCCGGTGCCATGTACTGGTACGTGCCGATGGGGCTGCCGGTCGCGGTCAGCTTGGTGACGTCCGTGCGCAGGATCGCCGCGATCCCGAAGTCGAGGACCTTAACCGTCCCGTCCCGTGCGACCAGGATGTTGCTCGGCTTCAGGTCGCGGTGGATCACCGGCACCTCGTGTGCGTACGACAGTACGGTGGCCACCTGCGCCGCTACGGCGACGGCCCAGCTCACCGGCAGCGGGTGGTCGGGGCGGATGTACGCGGACAGCGGCAGCCCGTCGACCAGCTCCATGACGAGGAACAGCCGCTCGTAGGCGTCATCGAGCACCGCGGCGAACACCTGTGGCACGCCCGGGTGTTGGATGCGCGCGGTGATTCGGGCCTCCCGCTTGAACCGCTTGGCGAACTCCTCGGCCAGCTGCGGTGAGCCGGCGACGGCCTGCCGCCGGACCACCTTCACGGCGACGGGCCGGTCCAGGACGGCGTCGTAGCCGCGCCACACATCCCCCATACCGCCGCTGTTGAGCTCCTCCACGAGCTCGTACCGTCCGGCGATCGGCTGCTCTGGCACCTTGCCCCCGTGTGTGCGTGCGCGTGCTGACCGGTGCGCGCGGCCGACGCCCGCACGGCGCCGATCGGTCAAGTCTCTCTGTTGCGACCATGTCCGGTCCAGCGGTGCCGGGACTGTGGGTGCGCCGCCGAACGTTTCCGGTCAGGAGGGCGGACACAGGCAGTCGGCCATACCCGGCACCCAGCCACTCAGCAGCGACGCTTGGCGGTGGGGGTGAGCGCTCATGCCGACCACAAGCGCCAGCAGGCCATCGAGCACATCACGGAACTGCTGGAACAGCTGCACGATTGGCCAAGTCGTTTCCCGGCATCGGCGACGGCGGCGGCATCTTCCGCACCCACCTCGAACTCGCGGCCCTGGCGGTTGCGCTGAAGCAGCGGGTCATCGTCCTGCAGGCCGTCGAGCATGCCCAGAGCGACCCGGGCAACGTGTTCGAGAACTTCGCTCGCACACTCAAGGGCGATCAGCGTCGTCTTGATGCACTGGAGTCGGGCATCGCCGGTGTCCTGGTACGCCTGTCGGCGCTGGAGCTGGCGCGCCCGCAAGGCTTGCTGCCCGTCTTCACGACCGGTGAAGTCGACCGCCTGATGCGCGCGGCACACCGGATCCGCAGGCTGGGCGACGGTGTCGCTGTCAACGGCCGCGCGGCAGACGTGGCGATCGAGATCGTCCGTGACAAGGACGGCTCGGTGGTCGTGTTCCCGGCACTGCCCGCGCAGTCGTAGGGGACCCGCCCGGGACGGGGACGGGGGCGACCGGTGCGCAGTGGCGGACAGCCACTGCGCACCGGGCGCCCCGCCCTCGGTTCTCAGCCCTTCAGCTGGGTGAAGCGGAGGTGGTTGCCGAACGGGTCGCGCAGGCCGCAGTCGATCCCGTAGGGGCGCTCCGTCGGCTCGTCGGTGAACTCCACGCCCCGGGCCAGCAGTGTCTCGTACGTCTTCCGGCAGTCGTCCGTGGTGAGGATGAGCGCGCTGCCCAGTGCGCCCTTGGTCAGCAGCCCGCGGACCTGCTCGGCCGTCTCCTCGGACATCGCCGGAGGGCCGGGCTTCTCCAGCAGGACCTCGCGGTCCGGATGTCCGGGGACGCTGACCGTGAGCCAGCGCATGAAGCCCATGTCGACATCGGCATTGACCTCCAGGCCCAGCTTGCCGACGTAGAAGTCGAGGGCCTGGTCCTGGTCGAGGACGTAGATCTGTGAGTGCGTGATCGCGTTGAACATGAGGACCACGCTAATCGGCTGGCGCGGCGAAAACTTATCCGAATCTGCGCAGTCGCGGCGGCTCGTGCGGAGGGCCCGCGGAGGCGCTCAGCCGGTCGGCCGCGTCCACGCTTTCGTGAAGCACGTGGGTACATTCACGGCCGCCGTCTCCTTGCGGTACGTCCTGGGCGACCGGCCGACGATGTCGCGGAACGTACGGCTGAAGGTACCGGTGCTGCCGAACCCGACCTCGTAGCAGATGTCCGTGACACTGCGATCGGTCTCCCGCAGCAGGAACATCGCCCGCTCGACCCGGCGGCGCTGCAAGTACCGGTGCGGGGTCTCGCCGAAGGTGGCGCGGAAGGTGCGGGCGAAGTGGGCCGGCGAGACGTGGGCGATCCGGGCCAGGGCCGGTACGTCCAGTGGCTGCGCGTACGCACGGTCCATCGCGTCCCGTGCGCGGAGCATACGTCGGTTGGTCTCTTCCACGGTGCGGCTCACAGCGCCATCCCACCACAGGACGGCCGGTCCGGCGCCGAACGGTCGGCAGCGGAGAGAGCTTTGAATGGATCAAGACTCAAATGCATCGGTGCATAAGAGTGGTGCTAATGGGAGGGCGCGCTTCCTATTGACCGGCCAGGGGTGTGGCGTTTCAATACCGGCAGCGTCAGGTGTACGGGGCGGCCCGCTGTTTCTCCGCGGATCTCCTGTTCAACCGGTCGGGTTTCTTCCGGCCTGGGCGCTTCGGTTGTTCGGCCATGAGGTACGTGTACCGCCGTGATACGGAGTCGTGCTCGCACCCTGTACCTGAAGCCCCGTGGTCCGACCCTGACTCCTCGTATCCGAAGGGCGCGTTCCCGGAGAAGGAGGAGTTATGAGATCTGACGATTCCAAGCGCTATCTCGCCTATCTGGCGACCATTGCCGCCGGGCTGAGCATGCCCGTGTTCGCGGGAGGGGTGGCCCAGGCCGCCACCGAGCCCGCGCAGACGGTCACCGTCTCCGACTCGGCGCGTGCCGCGCTCGCCGCCCAGGCGGCGGAGGCGGACCAGGAGGCGCGGTCCGCCGACGGCTTGTTCGGGCAGTTCAACGAGATCTACAACAGGGTCTACAACGAGGTGATCAATCCCTACCTCCAGCGGGTCCAGCCGTATCTCCAGGGCATCACGCCGACACCGTCCGAGCGGACGGCCGCCGTCGCGCCACTGAGCCGGATCCTCGACGACCTGTCCTGACGCCACCCGCGGGTGCCCCGCGCCTGCTCCCCACCGGCTCCGAACCGGATGCGGACCGCACATTCCGGCCGCATCCGGTGATCCGCAGTCCCGAGATCCCGAGATCCCGAAGCGCGAGGAGGCCCACGAGTGGCACGGGAAACGTCCAGGCAGGTCCAGTTCGTCATCAAGATATCCAAGTTCTGCAATCTGAGGTGCACCTATTGCTACGAATTCGCCGAGCTCGGACAGCGTGAGCGGATGAGCCGGGAACAACTGCGCTCCATGTACGTGCACATGCGTGACTTCTATGTGAGGAAGGACCAGGAGGACGGGGTGCGTACGCACCTCCACATCGTCTGGCACGGTGGCGAACCGCTGATGATCGAGCCGGACTACTACTGGCGCAGCCTGGAAGACCAGCGTGAGATCTTCGGAGATTCGCTGAAGGTGAGCAATTTCGTCCAGACCAATCTCACCGTCCTCGACGACGAGCGGATCCGGCTTCTCCGGGACGGCTTCGACCATGTCGGCGTATCCGTGGACCTCTTCAGCGGACTGCGGGTCAACATCGCCGGCAGGGACCAGCAGAAGAACGTCGTCGCCAACATGGAGCGGCTGCGGTCCGAAGGTGTTTCCTTCGGCTGCATCACTGTGCTGACCAGGAAGAACCTGGGGCGCGTGAAGGACACCTTCTCGTTCTACGAGAAGGCGGGAATCGGTTTCAGGGTTCTCCCGCTCTTCGACGGAGCCTACGAGAACCAGCACGAGGCGTACGACATCACCGTCCCGGAGATCGTCTCCGCACTCAACGAGATGGTCGACCTCTGGCTGGAGAGCGACACCCCCGTGCAGGTCTCCCCACTGGACAGCCACTTCCAGATCGTGCTGCGCCACCTCAACCCCGAGGCGCCGCGTATCTACTTCAACCAGCGCGAATGGATCTCGGTGCTGGTCGTGAACACCCCCGGGGACGTCTACGCCTACGGCGACCCGTACGAGGACCCCGCGGCCTCACTGGGCAACATCTTCACCACCCCGCTCGAGGAATTGCTCTCGGGGCCACGTTTCGATGCCTCGGCCACCGCCGCCGAGACCCGGATGGCCGCGAACTGCCTGAACTGCAAGTATTTCGGAGCCTGTTCGGGTGCCCCCATCGCGAGCAACCGGGACAACGTACACACGGTCGTCGAGGGAATCGCCGTCTGCGACGTCGAGCGGAGCGTGCTGGAGCACATCGAGGACCGGTTGCGGAGCAGTGATGTCCTGGACCACGACGGGCGGGTCAGAGCGGCGGCGGGGCCCCTCGTCGATCCCGTCTCCTGACCCCGGTGGACGCCGACACGGGGAACACCCCCCGTCGGCCCCAGGAGGGCTTCGACGTGACGGTCACCTCGGCGGACGGCCCCCGCTCGCGTGTGCCCGACCCCCCGTTCCACGATGCCGCACCGCTGCTCGCGGTGACTCTGGAGGCCATGCCGGGCGGTGACGGGCAGGCGCGCCTGCCGTTCCTGTACGTCGATCTGGACCGCCGGCCGGGGGCCGCAGCCGTCGTCCGGGGCGACCGCAGGCCGGGGACGGCTCTGGACAAGACCCTGACTCTCTTCGTCCACAGCTCCGGCAACGGCTACGTCGGCATCACTGTCACGGAAAAGGACGCATCGGCCCCCGTCGGCCCCGGACCGGGTCCCGGCTTCTCACCCCGCGTCCTACGGGTGGCCGTCGATCCGGTCCGGCACGCGGCAGGGCTCGCGGTCGCTGTCCGCGCTGGACGACTGGTGATGGCACATCACTGGACCTCCGCGGCGGGCGACCGCCGTCGGTCTCTGCTGCCGGTCGCGGTGGACCGCGGGATGCTCCAACGCATCGTCCGGGCGGCGCTCACCCACCCGCGCCGAGTCCGCGTCGGCCTCGGGGACGGCCCAGGGCAGCCCGGGACCTGACCGCCGCAGGGGGAGTGGTCCTGAGGGGGTGATCAGCGGGCCGTGCTCGTCCACGCGGAACGTCAGTTCGTGCGGGTGTTGTCGCGCACCACCTGGCGACGGACCGGCTGTGAGTCTGTGCCGTCGGACCATGCGCCGGCACGGTCACCGAGTCGCGCGGGCTCCGCCAGGAGCGGAGCGGTGCGAACCGTGGTCGAACACCGCGTGCGGGGGCGCGGTGGTCAGGGCAGTCGGGTCAGGTCGCGGAGTCGGCTGACCAGCGCGTGCACATCGCGTTCGGCCGGCGGAGCTGCGGGTGCTGCCGTAGGGGCGTCCGCGGTGGCGGTGCGGCAGGGGCGGCAGAGGCCGTCGGGGAGTGCTTCGGGCGCGCCGGGACGGCCGCATCCGGTGCACTCCGCCAGCAGGCGCCGCCCCGTCGCGACGGGGCGTACGGGCGTGAGGCTGCGGGTGCGCGGAGGGCGGAGCTACGGTGCTCGGTAGCCACGAGATCGTCCGTTCGATCTAGGGGTGAGACCACGGTTAAGTCGATTCCCGCCTGCTGCGGGGTCATCATCCGCCCCCGCACTCCAGGACGCAGGCCTGACAGTCAGCTGCTCTCGCCGTTCTTGCCGCTCCCGCTGGCGGAGGGCAGGACCCGCGACACGTAGGCGGCCAGTTCCGACCTCATCCGCTCCGCCGTCATGTGCTCCTGCCCCGCGAGGTGCTCGACGAGGTCCGCACGGGTCGCGGCCAGGAGTGCGTGAGCGATGAACTCGCCGTCCGCCACCGAGGGGATCTGCTCCAGCGTCTCCTGGAGGGTGCGGTGCCACCACGTGTAGTGCGCCGCCTGGTACGGGCTACCGCTGCCCACCTCCTCCAGGGCCAGGGCGAGATGGCGGTTGTCGAGCTTGAAGCCGAGCGCCGCGTCGAGCAGCCCCTCGACGCGGTCGTGAGGCTGCGTCGACGGGCCGAGCGGGGGTGGGCCAGACTCCACGGCGTCGCGCAAGGGCTGGATCCGGGCCTCGTACAGGGCCCGGATGAGGCCCGTCCGGTCGCCGAAGCGGCGGAACAGCGTGCCCTTGCCGACTCCGGCCGCTGCGGCGACATCGTCCATGGACACGCTGCGGGGGCTCGGGCTGCGCGCGAAGAGGCCGTCGGCTGCGGCCAGGACGGCCTGGCGATTGCGCAGGGCATCGGCACGCTCTTTGCGCTGGACCATGGCCTCTCCTTGCTAAGCGGACCGATGGTCCGTATGGTTCGAGTGGTTAAGCGGACTCGTAGTCCACATCTTAGGGGTGGCCGACCGATGAGTGCAGCCAGGTGCCCGGAGCGCCTGTTCCGCCACGGCTCACGCCTCCTGCTGGGCGAGGGCATCGGCGGCTGGGTCGCCCTGTGTGACGGCGATGCGTTGTTCGCGTCTCCGTTCGATCCGCAAGGGCTTTCCCTGGGAGCTGCACGGCTGGGGGTTGTCGCGGCCTGTGCGCGCGGCTATCCGGACTCCGTCGGCCTGCAGGGGATCCTGCGGCCGGAGGTTCACGCGCCGACCGGTCCGGCCACCATCGTGGCCGAGGGGTGCGGCGTGGCCGACTGGTCGCCCCGGGGGGTCCGTACGGGATGCCGTACGTCGCCACCGTCACCGTCAAAGCCTGCCGCGCCACCCTCCGGCCGGACTGTGGGAATCCCTGGCGCCCCCTGGATGCCACGAAATCCTTGCCCGCCCCGTGAACGCGAGCGTGGAGCAGAGAAAGCGGAGAAGACCGTGACCAACCATCCATCCGTCCTGGTGACCGGCGCGACCGGCACTACGGGCAGCCGTGTAGTCGGCCGACTCGTCGCGCTCGGCCACGACATCACCTCAGCCGCACGTCGGCCCGCAGACGCGGCGGGTGCGCGGGGCATCAGGTTCGACTGGCACGATGCCAGGACCTTCAGTGCCGCACTGGGTGGGGTCGACCGCGCCTACCTCGTACCGCCCGTCGGTGATCCGGGTCCCGTCGCCGTCATGCGGCCCTTCCTGGAACAGGCCCGCGCGGCCGGCGTGCGACGCGTCGTACTGCTCAGCTCCTCGGCCGTCCCCGTGGGTGGCCCCGGAGTCGGACAGGTGCACGCGTTGCTGGCCGACGGGTTGTTCGAAGAATGGGCGGTGCTGCGGCCCTCCTGGTTCATGCAGAACTTCACGGGTCGGCATGTGCACGCCGAGAGCGTCCGGGAGGAAGGGGTCGTGTCGAGTGTGACCGGGGACGGGAAGGTCGGCTTCGTCGACGCCGACGACATCGCTGCGGTCGCGGTGCGCGCCCTCACCGACCCGGCGGCGCCCAACACGGATCTGGTGATCACCGGGCCAGAAGCGCTGAGCTACCAGGATGTTGCCGCCGTGATGGCCCGGATCTCGGGGAGGCCCGTGGAGCACAGGCGGCTCACGTATGAACAGATGCGTGACCGTCTGACCGTCGCAGGCGTCCCCGGCGAGTTCGCCGCGATGCTGGCCGGCTTGGACCGGTCCATCGCCGAGGGCGCCGAGAACCGCGTCACCGGAACCGTCGAGCGGGTGACGGGCCGCCCGCCCCGCACCTTCCGCGCACACGTGGAGCGCGCCTTCGCAGAGTGCGGTCGAGGTGCGGCGCCGAAGGCGTAGCCCCGAGGCGAGGGGAGAGGCGGGCCGACGGTGCCGCCCAGAGCAGCGAGGCGGAGCCGGCCCCGTCGGATGCACCCGGTCGTTGTGCGGGGAGGGGCAGTCATACCGCCCCATATCGGACCTGTTCCTGTCCTTGGTCTCGCAACGACCGGGCGCTTGTCCCGCGGCCCTGCGCGTGGTGACGACTGCCGGGCCGAAGGGTCCCTGTGGCACTACGACGACGGGGACGGCAACTGGGCCGACCTGCATCACCGGGGCGACGGGCGCGCGGTGCTGCTCGGGCACAGTAACGAGGATTCGGAGACCTTCTACGCGGAAGGGTCCGACTTCTTCGAGGAGCCCGAGACGGACCTGCTGGCCGGTGCACCCGAGTGGTGGGAGCCGCCCGTGCGCGGAGCCCGTGAGGGAGAGCTCTTCCTCGGCTTCGTCTACGGCTTCGACGGGAGCACCTGGGAGCGAGCGGAGTACGACGCCGAAGACGGCTTCAGGGGCGTGCGGCTGCCGGCCCTCAGCGACGAAAGCACCCGCGCGTCGATTCTGGCCCTCATCGAGCACGCGTCCGGTCCGCAGGGCAGTCTGCCTTCGCGGGAGTCCGTCGACGCCCTGATTGAGGCCGACGCCCGGATCGACAAGGAGCTTCTGGCTGACGTCGTTCCCTCCACCGGCTGGGACGTGACCGCGGGAGTGGCCGCCGCTCTGGCGTTTCGGCCGGCCTGACTGCCCGCGCCCCTGTCCGGCCCGACTGCCCGCGCCCCCACGAGGAGGCCGGGGCCGGGACGGGCCTTTGGCGGAACGTCCGGCAGGGGGAGAGCTGTGTGGTGATCCAGGTGCGCCCGTCAGGCCTTCGGGGCGGGGAGGGGTGCCGGGTGGATCTCGACGCCGGACACCGGGGGCGGGAAGCGGGGTCGGGAAGCGGGTGCCGTTGGCACGGGTCTTATTGGGTTGCCGCCCGCCGGCCCGGTCGGGTAGGAAGCTTGGATGCTGAAGGGCGGCAAGGTCGGGCTCAGGGCCCGGCACGAGGACGACATCCCGATCCTGCGGGAAGAGCTCTACAACGACGTGGTCAACTCCGCGCGGGCCGGTGGCCGGCCGTGGCGGCCGATCAAGCCCGGCTCGAAGGACCCTCGGCTCGTAGGAGACGACACGGCGGATGGGTACGTCCCGTTCTCCGTGGTGGAGTTGCGCGGCGGCGCACTGGTCGGCACCGCGGTGCTGAGCAACATCGACACGCACAACCGTTCGGCGCACATCGGACTCCAGCTGCTGCCGCGCTTTCGCGGCCGGGGTTACGGGACCGACGTCGTCGCGGTGCTCTGCCACTACGGTTTCGTCGTGCGCGGCCTGCAGCGGCTCCAGATCGACACGCTGTCGGACAACGCCGCGATGCTGGGCTCCGCCGAGCGCAACGGATTCGTCCGTGAGGGCGTGCTGCGCTCCTCGGCCTGGGTCATGGGTGAGTTCCTGGACGAGGTGCTGCTCGGGCTTCTCGCTCAGGACTGGAAACCGGGCCCGGACCCGGCGGTGGTAGTGACCGGAGCCACCGGGCTCGGTGCCGCATCCGGACGAGGGTAGTGGCGAGGCGCGGCCCGGGTGGGTGGCTGGGCGACCCGGCCCGTTCCGTTCGCAGCGCCGTGCGGCGCAGCCGCACGGCGCTGCGAACGGAGGGGGCCTGCCTGCCGGTTACGGGCCGACGTCGAGCGGGGCGAGCTTCTTCGCCGTACTGCAGTGCTTGGTCCGCCCGTGCCTCCACAACTGCACCGCGGTCAGCGTGAGGAGGCCGGCGAACACCGCGAGGAAGACCCCCGCGACCACTGTCTGTCGGCCGCCTGCTGCCGAATCGTCGTAGGAGAGCAGGGCCAGGGCTGACAGCAGCATCCCCGCTACGTACACCGAGCGGACGCGCCGCAGCTGCCGCACCGCACGAGGAGCAAGAGCAACACGCTTCACGAAAGCCATGCTTACCTCTGTACCCCTTCCGACGGCGATGAGACATCGATGTGCCGGACAACTGCGCCGCGCTGAGGATGCCTTGGACGTCTGCACGGGGTGAGGCGGGGATGGTCGATCAGGGGCCGCCGGAGGCGTCGTTCGGTCGAGCACCGCGATCACCCGGCGTGCATGATGGTGATATGGACAAGGACTCATCGGCCTCCGCCGTCGAAGCGGGTTGGCAGACCGTACGCGACGACGGGCGCGTCAGCCCCGAACTCCTGGAGGCGGCCTACGCGGAACCCCTCCTGAGACCCCTCT
Organism: Streptomyces clavifer; assembly: GCF_036345975.1. NCBI lineage: Bacteria > Bacillati > Actinomycetota > Actinomycetes > Kitasatosporales > Streptomycetaceae > Streptomyces > Streptomyces clavifer. Next base: position 6,529,382 of record NZ_CP107793.1, read on the forward strand.
TCCCCTGGACGGGGATGGGTGAACTGCACTTCAGCCGCTGCACCGGGGGACGATGGACCTGGGACATTCCCTATGTCCTGCCCGTCGTCGGTGGTACCTACTGGGTCTCCGGACCTCTCCGCACCGAGACCGTGGGTCCCGCTGCCACACCGCAGGAGGCCATCGCCATGGTGATCGAACGTCTTCCACCCGGCTGCGACCGTGCTTTCGTGGGCACCCCGGAAGAGCTCGCAGCTCATGAGGCCAGGACGCGGAAGCAAGGGGCGGAGGGAGGGTGAACGCCACGCTTGGTCGGCGTCCGGAGGGGGTGGGCACACGATGACCAGGTACGCCGTCGAGCGCTACCGCAAGGGTGAGGATCTGCCCGAGGGGGACACGGACGTGACCGCCCTCGGCGGTCGGTTCCTGGCGGACCTCTTCGGTTGTCCTCTCGGCCAGTTCGTCAACGTCTACGCAGTCGAACCGAGGCACGCCGAAGTGCTGGTCACCTTGCCGGGGCTGGTTCTCGACCTCGACGCGTACGACTACTTCCTGTCCGTCACCGCAGAGGACATCGATGTACCTGGTGAGGCGGCGGCAACGGGCCAGGCGGCGCTCGGTTGACCCGATCCGGCGGCCCCGGAGAAGGTCGACCCGGTCCGGCCGGCTCCGAGAAGTGGGCCCGGCCGGGAGCCGCCCGGCCGGGCCCACCAGGTCACCGGCCGTCAGGTCACCGGCCGTCAGGTCACCGGGTCACCGGGCCCACCGGGTCACCGGGTCACCGCACCCGGAAGGTTGCTTCCGGCCGGTCGGCGGCGCCGATGTTCTCCACGTACAGCAGTGCGTCGTCGCGGTGTCGCAGGTAGCGGCCGGGTGCGCTGTAGGACTCGAAGGACATCAGGGACGGGTCGGAGAGTCCTGGGACGCGCCGCCACGTCGCGTCGGCGCGGTAGGCGTCGTCGTCGGTGCGCGCGCCGATCCACACCTCCCCGCCCTGCTGCCGCAGGAAGTGCCCAGGGAAGTTGACCGACTCCAGCGACACGGCGGAGGGGTCCGCGAGCCCGGGGACGACCTTCCACCGCATGTCTGCGTGCGGTGTGACATCGGCATCGACGCGGCCGCGGCTCCAGGCGTGCCGGACGAACCGGTTCGGGGCGTCGGCCGCTTCGAGGCTGAACACGTTGGAGCGGATCGAGACGTTGTCGAAGCGTGCGAGGGGCCTGCTCGGGGCCGCCGGTCCGGTGTCCGACGACAGCCGGGTGACGTGTACGCCGTTGGCGCCTGAGGCGAAGGCGGTGTCCGTCGTGCTGATCCTCGGCCTGGTCATGTCATCGACGTAGACCTTGACCGACGATCCGGTCGCCTCGATCCGCACCCGGTGCTTCGTGCCGACGGCCGCCTTCAGCCGGGCCGTTGCCAGCGGTGTCCGCTCGTCGCCGGTCGCCTTGCCGAGGACCAGACCGTTCGGGCCGAGGTCGGCGTAGTAGCCGTGGAACCCCTCGGTGCCGGTGCCCGGTTGCGTGACGCGGAAGGCGAGGCCCGCCTCACTGCGGGCGTGGCGCAGGGTCACGTCGGCTTCGTAGACCAGATCCGAGAAGTTCGTGTCCTGGAGGGCGAGGCCGGCGGAGGACGACGCGGCGGAGTAGGCACTGCCCTTCGGGGTCCAGTCGGCATCGCCGTACGTGCGCCATCCGACGGCGTTGCCGTCGTCGAAGTTGTCGTTGACCTTCATCGTGACCGGCCGGATCGTGCCGTCACTGTTGAAGTCGATCCGGTCGTAGGCGAGGGCCCGGTGGTTGCCGTCGGTCTCGCTCAGCGGGCGGCGGTGGTAGACGATGTACCAGATGTCGGTGCCTGGCACGTTGACGACCGAGTTGTGTCCGGAGCCACGGGCGACGGCCGGGTCCTGGGCCAGCACCCTGTCGATCTTCTTGAACGGGCCGGTGGGGGAGTCCGACATCGCGTAGGACACCGAGTAGTCCGGGCCGGTCCAGCCGCCCTCGGACCACATCATGTAGTACGTGCCGTCGCGCTTGAACATGTAGGAGCCCTCGACGTAGTTCTCCGGAGTGATCTCCTTGTAGGTCGATCCGTCGGAGAAGGTGCCGAGGCTGGTCATGTCCGGGTTGAGCTTGACGACGTTCGCGTGGCCCCAACCGCCGTAGTACATGTATGCCTGGCCGTCGTCGTCGATGAAGACGTCCTGGTCGATCGGCTGGGCGCCGTTGTGGAACCGGGAGACGAGCGGGCCGCCGATGGCATCCTTGTACGGCCCTTCGGGGCGGTCGGCGACGGCGACGCCGATACCACCGAGCTCGGAGTCGCTCTGGATGTCGTTGGCGGCGAAGTAGAGGTAGTACTTGCCGTCGCGGAACACCGGGGCGGGCGCCCAGAGCGCGTACTCGGCCCAGGAGACGTCGGCGATGTCCAGCACCTTGGGGTGCTTGGTCCAGTTCACCATGTCCGTCGAGGAGAACGCGTCCATGAAGGTCTGCTCGCTGTACCTGCGGGACGTCGTCGGGTAGATCCAGAAGCGGTCGCCGTAGACCGCGACATCCGGATCGGCGTACCACCCCTCGACGATCGGATTACCCGCCTCGGCCGTGCTGGCGTCCGGTGCGCCGGCCGTCCGGGCGGCCGGCGGCGGGTCGTCGGCTCCGGCGGGCGAGGGTGCGAATCCGGCCAGCAGGGCGGCCGCGGTCAGGATGACGGAGAGTCTGCGGATATTGCGCAGCATGAGGACTGGGGGCTCCTTCTCGTGTGCGACAACGTTGTCCGGCGGGACGAGGCGCTCGGCAAGCGGCTGGGCAGAATGCCGGCGGGGCGGTGAGCGGCGGGCTGTGTCGCGGGTGGAGCGGGCGACGGCCCGGTGACTGTGGCGCGCGTGCGTTCGGCGTGGCCCGGGGTGCGTGCGCTCGTCGCGGACGACCGCAGCCCTGTGGGGCGGGCCGGTCGGAGGGCTGGGTGCCAGTCAGGAGGGCGGGGTCTTGTACTACGTTGGAAATTTTGGTGCGTGCAGCATGACAACACGGGTACGGCACCCTGTCCACCCCGCTACCACTCCAGCGCGGACTCCCGGTAGGGGTGGGACCCACCGGTTTCGGACACCCCGCACCGAGGCGGTGGGCGTCGTCGTCCGCGTGAGCGCCGCTCCCGGCTCCCCGCCCGCCGCTCCCGGGGCCGGGTGATCGTCGCGAGGAGTCCGCTCGCCATACAACGGGGCATACGGCGGAGGCCAAGGGGCCCACCGGAGCGGGCACGGCATACCGGAGCGGGCACGGCATGCCGCAGCGGGCGCGGCGTGCCGGAGGGACGACCGGCCCGCGCCCTCCGCCGGTGGGACCGCGGTGTCCGGTCCGACAGGACGTCAGCCGTACGTGAGCCGGACGTCAGCGGCGCCCGGGACAGTGGGACAGTCCGGCCACCGGGGCGACGCCGTGAGCACACGTGCCGCCCCTCTTCGCACACCGCAGGAGTGACCCATGAGACGACGTACCTTCCTGGGAGGGGCGGCCCTGGCCGCGGCATCCGCCGCACTGCTGCCGCTCCCCAGCGCCACCGCCGCCACCACGACCACGGTCACTTCCCTCGACGCCCTGCAGAAAGCCATCGACAAGGCCCTGCCGGGTGACCGGATCGTCGTCGCCGACGGCACCTACACCGTGCCGGCGGGGAAGGCCGTCACCGTCTCGGGCCGGAACGGCACGAGTGCCGCCCCCATCACGATCGTCTCCCAGTCGCGTGGCGGCGCGGTCCTGAAGGGTGAGCGGAGCTTCGTCCTCGGCAACTCCAGCTACGTCACCCTCAGCGGCTTCACCCTGCGCCAGAGCGTCACCCTGGAGGTCCCGGCCACGTGTACCGGGATCCGGCTCACCCGGAACACCCTGGAGTTCGCCGACGACACCGACCTCGACTGGGTCGTGGTGCGGGGCGACGACACCAAGGTGGACCGGAACCGCTTCCGGTCCAAGACGACGGCCGGCTGCTACCTCGTGGCCGACGGGCCCGGGAGCACGGCCATGGCCCAGCGGCTGCAGGTCCTGCGCAACCACTTCTCCGACCACAGCTACAGCGGCGGCAACGGCGGAGAGCCCATCCGCCTCGGCGTCAGCAGCCGGGCCCTCAGCAGCGCCCACGGCGTCGTCGAGTACAACCTGTTCGAACGGTGCGACGGAGATCCCGAGGCCATCTCGGTGAAGTCCTCCGACAACACCGTCCGGTACAACACCATCCGCGACAGCGTCGGCGGCATCGTGCTGCGCCACGGCAACCGCACCACCGTGGAGGGGAACCACCTCCTCGGCGGTGTCAACGGCCTGCGGCTGTACGGCAACGACCACTTGGTCGCCAACAACTACCTGTACGCCCTGACCGGCCGCGCCCTGGTCATCGGCAGCGGCAGCACCCGCGACCACCACGCGGGCGAGACGGCGGACGAGCGCCGCGGGAACGACGCCTGCGACCGTACGCTGATCGTGCACAACACACTGCTGAACAACAGGACCACCCTCTCCGGGGACAGCGGCACGGACCGCCCCCACCTCCCGCAGGACGTGTCGGTGGCGGACAACCTCCTCGTCGCCCAGTCCGGCGGCCTCGTCCAGGCCGGCCTGGGCGCCGGAGTCACGTGGCGGAGCAATCTCCTCTGGGGAGCGGCACTGCCGGGGGACATCCCCTCGTCCGGCTACACCCGGGCCGACCCGCTCCTGCGCCTGGAATCCGACGGGGTCCACCGGCTGTCTCCGGGCAGCCCGGCGATCGGCGCGGCGTCCTCCGGGCTCGGATCGGTCACCCAGGACCTCGACGGTCACGCACGGGGCGCCGCACGCGACACCGGCGCGGACCAGTACAGCGTCCAGGCACCGCTGCGTCGGCCGCTCACCGCGGCGGACGTGGGGCCGAACGCTGCCTGAGCCCCACACTTCGACCCCGCCCGGCAGTCGTTCGGGCGGGGGAGTCGTCGCTCGACGTGGCGGGGTCAGCCCGTGGCGCGGATGGCGGCGATGTCGAACTGGAGGCGGAGCCTCTCGCTCACCATGGCCCCGCCCTCGGCCAGCCTGGCGTTGTACGTCAGGCCCCAGTCGGAACGGTTGATGGTGGTGGTCCCGTCGAAGCCGACCCGTTCGTATCCGAACGGGTCGGTGACGTGGCCGATGTAGGTGAGGTCCAGGACCACGGGGCGGGTCGTTCCCCTGATGCTGAGGTCGCCGGTCATGCGGTAGACCTCCTTGCTCGCCAGCTGCACAGCGGTGCTGGTGAAGGTGATCCGCGGGTGCCTGCCGGCGTCCAGGAAGTCGCGGCCGACCAGATGGGCGTCACGCTGCTCCACACCGGTGTCGACACTCGCCGTGGCCAGCGCGATCTCGGCCCTGGAACGGGACGGGTCCCGGCCGTCGAAGAACAGGCGGCTCTCGTACTCCGCGAAGGAGCCGCGCACCGTCGTCACCATGGCGTGCCGCACCGAGAATCCGATCCTGCTGTGCGCGGGGTCGATCATCCACTCTCCGGTGAGGGCAACCAGGGCCGGATCCGGCGCCACCACGCCGGTGGGGGCCGCCGCGTCGGCCGGTGCCGCTGGGCGGCGGAGCGTGGAACTACGGCTGAAGAGGTTCATGATCATTCAGTTATCCAGGGGTGAGCAGCACCCGCAAGGCCGGATCGGGAAACCCGACCATTCCTTGGCAGACCTTCACACGGTGGAGTTCCCTGTCCGCGGCGTCCATTCACCCCCGGCCGGTAGGTGGGGTGGTGGCCCGCCTTCACGCGCGCACTCCCTCGTGGAGCTGGCCGAACGCCACGTGGCCGCCCGCCCTGATCCGTGCCCCCGCCGCGTTATCGATCTTCCTACCCGTCACACCTCGCCCTCTCTGTGCCTCCGGCGCGGAGGCGGGGTTCCCGTGAGCCACACCACACCGATGTGATCGTAAACAGGCGGGAAATGGGCGTGAGAGACGCCCAATGCTTCACCCAACCTCCTTATAGTGGTCGCGCGTTGATCGTATGGCCGCAACGCGCGAAGCCGTCTCCCCAGGAGTCCGTACGATGACGAGCCCTTCCTTATCCGCCGTGCCCGCGTCCGGCGGCTGCCCCGCGCACGCCGCCACCGCCCCCGTGCAGCTCGGCGGACCGGATTTCACCACCGACCCGCAGGCCCTGTACCGGACGATGCGCCACGCGTACGGGTCCGTGGTTCCGGTCGAGCTCGCCGGAGGGTTTCCGGCCTGGCTGGTCGTCGGCTACCGGGAGGTCCACCAGGTCACCAGCGACGGCGAGCTCTTCCCGCGGGACGTCGGGCTGTGGAACCAGTGGGAGCACGTACCCGAGGACTGGCCGCTCCTGCCCATGGTGGGGCGGCCCATGCCGTCCATCTACTTCACCGCGGGCGCCGAGCACCGGCGGCACTCCGAGATGGTGGTGCCCGCGCTGGAGGGCGTGGACCCGTTCGAGATCCGAGGGCACTGCGAGCAGCTCGCCGACCGGCTCGTCGACGACATCTGCGGCCGGGGTTCGGCCGATCTCGTCGCCGACTTCGCCGAGCCGCTGCCCGTGCTCGTCCTCGCCCGCCTCGTCGGGTTCCCCGACGCGGAGGGCGCGGACATCGCCCGGGTCCTGAAGGACCTGGCCGACGGGGGCCCCGGGGCCCAGGAGGCGTACGGGCGGTTCGGTGCGCACATGCGGCGGCTCGTCGCGGTCAAGCGGGCCGAGCCCGGCGACGACGTCACCTCGCGGATGCTCGCCGACCCCGAACCCTTCACGGACGAGGAGTACGCGCTCGACCTGATGGCCATCACGGCGGCGGGCCACCTCACCACCGCCGACTGGATCAGCAACTCCCTGCGCCTCATGCTCACCGAGGACCAGTTCGCCGAATCGCTCGCCGGCGGCCGGCGCAGCATCGGCGACGCGATGAACGAGGTCCTCTGGGAGGAGAGCCCCACCCAGATCCTCGCCGGCCGGTGGGCGGTCCGCGACACGCAGCTCGGCGGGCGGACCATCAAGGCCGGGGACATGCTCCTGCTGGGTCTGGGCGCGGCCAACACCGACCCCCTGATACGCCAGGAGCTGGGGCCCGGCACCGCGTCGCACGGCAGCAACGGGGCGCACCTGGCGTTCAGCCACGGCGAGTACCGCTGCCCCTTCCCCGCACAGGAGATCGCCGAGACCATCGCCCGTACCGGAATCGAGGTCATCCTCGACCGGCTGCCCGATCTCCGGCTCGCCGTCCCGGCCCAGGACCTCGTGCGGCGGCCGTCCGCCTTCCTGCGCGGGATGAACGCGCTTCCCGTCCGGTTCGCTCCCGTACGTACGACAGGAGACCTGTTGTGAACTGCCCGCACGCGACCGTGGTCGTCGACCCCCTCGTCCGGGACCTCGACGGTGAGACCGAGAAGCTGAGCGGGGGTGGCGCGCCACTGGCCCGCATCGAGCTCCTCGGGGTGCCCGCCTGGACCGTCACCCGGCACGCGGAGGCACGCCAACTGCTCGTCGACACGCGGCTGGTGAAGGACCTGAACGCGTGGGGGCTCTGGCGGAGCGGCGAGGTCACGCACGCCTGGCCGCTGATCGGCATGATCGACGCAGGCCGCTCCATGTTCACCGTGGACGGCGAGGAGCACCGCCGGCTGCGGACGAAGACCTCCCAGGCACTCACCCCGCGCCGGCTGGAGGCGATCCGCCCGGCCATCGAGAAGTTCACCGAGGAACTGCTGGACGCGCTCGCCGAACAGGGGAAGGACGGCGTCGTCGACCTCAAGGCGGTGTTCGCCCAGCCGTTGCCGATGCGGGTCGTCGGCCTCCTGATGGGGGTGGACGAGGCGCAGCACCCGATGCTGACGAAGCGCTACAAGGCGTTCTTCTCCATGCTCACCCCGCAGGAGGAGCGCATGGCGCTGCTCGCGGAGCTGGACGTGTTCTACGCGGAGCTCGTGCGGGAGAAGAAGGCGCGGACCACCGACGACCTCACCAGTGCGCTGATCCTCGCCGAGGAGGGCGGCGAGCCGCTGACCGAGGAGGAGGTCGTCGGCAACCTCAAGGCCATGGTGGCGGCCGGGCACGAGACCACGATCGGGCTCATCCTCAACGCCGTACGCGCGCTGCTCGCCCACCCCGACCAGCTGAGGAAGGTACTGGACGGGGAGATCCCGTGGGACACGGTGATCGAGGAGACGCTGCGCTGGGACACACCCACCACCCATCTGCTGATGCGGTTCGCCACGGAGGACATCCAGGTCGGTGACCAGGTGATAGCCGAAGGGGAGGGGGTGGTGATCTCCTACCGGGCCATCGGACGCGATGCCGTGCAGCACGGGGACGACGCCGACGCCTTCGACATCACCCGCCCGACGCCGATCCGGCACATGACGTTCGGTCACGGGCCGCACATCTGCCCGGGCGCCGCGCTGTCCCGCGTGGAGGCGGGCATCGCGCTGCCGGCGCTGTTCGGACGCTTCCCGCAGCTGAGGCTCGCCGTTCCGGACGAGGAGATCCGCAAGCTGCCGGTGATGACACAGAACGACATGGAGGCGTTTCCCGTGCTGTTGCACGGCTGAGGGGCGCCTGCCGGGACGCCGCCGGAGCACCGCTCGGGACACGCCCCTGCCCCGCCCCGGGGAGGGGTCGCGACGAGCCGGGGCGTACCTCCTGACGGCCTCTCGGCTCCTGTTACGCTTTTCGTGGGTCATGAGTTCCAGTGGCAAGCCCCGGCTCGCTGGACGGCACCCCGCTTCCGCTGCGGGTGCTCCGGGTGACGACCCGCTCCGCGCGGCACCGCGCGGGGAACAGCGGACACCGGGGGCGGGCCCCGGGGTCCAAGACCCCGGAAGGCGGCGACCGCCCATGCTCCCCCACCTCATTCACCAGGACGGCTGCACGCAGTACGCCGCCGGGCACCACGTGCACTGGATCCACGCCAAGAAGTGCGTGCAGGAGCCGGGCCGGGCCGTCGAGTTGCTGCTCACCTCCAGCGATGTGCGTGACGACGGCTGGTTCGCGCTGCGCGCCGCCTTCGAGCACGCGGGCGACCTGCCCGAGGTGTGGATGCACGCCCCCGCCGATCTGCGGGAGCTGCTCGCCGGGCACCGGGGCCGGGTCTTCTGGCTCCCGCGCTGGCACGCGCTGCGGTTCGTCGGCCTCGACGGCGGGGCGACCGGGCTGGTGAACGTCGGCACCGAGGGCGGGGCGCTGTGCGTGACCGAGCGGCCCGGCCCGGAGCGGACGAACCGCGGGAACTTCACCTACGGGCTCTGACGGGGCCCCGGCAGGGCCGCTGCGTCGGGCCCCACTCGCCGTCGGCCCCGCGGCGTGCCGGCGGGGCCGGAAGGACGTCCCGTGCGGCGGTGCGTCGGTGCGGCGGTCACGGCACGAGGGTCGCGATGATGGTCTGCGACCGGCGTGGGCCACTCGTTTCGCGACACTGCGCGGGCAACCCGCCGACGAGGCGTGCCTCGTCCGTGATCCGGCGATGAACGGAACCGGTCGGCCGGTCGATCGATGAGTTCCGGTCCCTGCGGAGGTCACAGCCTGCGGGACCGCCGACCGACCGGCGCGCTCGTAGGCGGAGGAGACACATGGCAAAGCTCATCTACTCGATGATCACCTCGCTCGACGGCTATGCCGAGGCGGCCGAGGGCGACCTCGGCAGGGGGGCCGAGGACCAGGAGGTGCACACCTTCGTCAACGACCTCTTCCGGCCCGTCGGCACGTACCTCTACGGCCGACGGATGTACGAGACGATGGTCTACTGGGAGACCGCGCACACCGAGCCCGACCTGCCGCCGCACATCCTGCAGTACGCCCGCGACTGGCGGGCCGCGGAGAAGATCGTGTACTCCACGACGCTCGAGTCGGTGTCCAGCGCGAAGACCACGATCGAGCGGACCTTCGACCCGGACGCGGTGCGCAGGCTCAAGGCCGAGGCGGATCACGACCTCACCGTCGACGGCCCGAACCTCGCGGCCCAGGCGATCGCGGCCGGTCTGGTGGACGAGTACCACCTGTTCATCACCACGAGCGTGGTCGGCGGCGGCAAGCGGTTCTTCCCCGAGGGGGTGCGCCTCGATCTCGAGCTGGTCGAGGAGCGCGTGTTCGACAGCGGACTGATCTACGCGCGCTACCGGACCCGCTGAGCCGCAGCGGTTGCTCCCACCTGCCGGTGGCCCAGCCGGGGCAGGTGGGACCCGAGCGGCTCGAGGGCGGGCTCCTCCTGCCGCGAGTGTCAGGCCGACCAAGCACCGTGCTCGTGCTGTTCGTGATCTCGCACGGGGTGCGCGCGTTCGCCGAATCCGTGCGCGATCCGTTGACGCGCAACGTGTTCGATTCTACGGTCCCGTCCGAAGTGCCGAGCATTATTCGATATGTCGAACCTGCGAATGGCGTGGGCATGGCAACCAGTGAGCGGTCGGCGGCGACTGTCCAGTGCCACCGACGCGCCCCCCGCGCCCCACGACCGAAGGAGGTCTCCTCATGAGCCGCAGCCTGAGAAGGACCCTCGCCGTTCTCCCCGCCGCGCTGCTGATGGCCCTCGTGCCGGGCAGTGCTTCCGCCTACCCCAACCCCGGTGTCGTCAACGGCGACATCGTCGTCCACGACCCGTCCATGATCCGGAGCCCGTCCGGCCGGTACCTGCTCTACTCCACAGGAGAAGGCCTCCAGCTCCGCACCTCCACCGACCGCACCGCCTTCGGCCGGTCGGGCAACGCCTTCACGACGAAGCCGAGCTGGTGGAAGAACTACTCCTCGGCTTCGGACCCCTGGGCCCCCGACATCTCCTACCGCGGCGGCACGTACCTGATGTACTACGCCGTCTCGTCCTTCGGCTCCAACACCTCGGCCATCGGACTCGCCGGCTCCACCACCGGTCTGGCGGGCAGTTGGAGCGACTACGGCATCGTGTACACCTCGAACGCGTCGAGCGACTACAACGCCATCGACCCCAACCTCTTCGTGGACGACGACGGCAAGTGGTGGCTCTCCTTCGGCTCCTGGTGGACCGGGATCAAGATGATCCGCGTCGACCCCTCGACGGGCAAGCAGTACGCGGGGGACACCGCACGCCGCTCCCTCGCCTCCCGCCCCACCGGGACCAAGGCGGTCGAGGCGCCGTCGATAGTGAAGCGCAACGGCTACTACTACCTCTTCGCCTCGTACGACACCTGCTGTGCCGGGACCAGCTCCACGTACAAGATCAAGGTGGGCCGGGCGACCGCCATCACCGGGCCCTACAAGGACCGCAACGGCGTCAGCATGCTCAGCAACGGCGGCACTCCCGTCATGGAGTCGCACGGCCGGTACATCGGACCAGGGGGCCAGTCGATCCTGGCGGACTCCGACGGCGACCTGCTCGTCTACCACTACTACGACGGCCAGGAGAACGGCACCCCGAAGCTCGGCGTCAACCTACTGAACTGGAGCAGCGGATGGCCCGTCGCCTACTGACCCTGCTGAGCGCCCTCCTGCTCGCCCTCGCGCTGGGCCAGCCGACGGCGGCGTCCGCTGCCGAGGGGCGGCCCTACACCAACCCGGTCAAGGCGCAGAAGGGCGCCGACCCCTGGATCTCGTACCACGACGGCAACTACTACCTGGTGGCGACGAGTTGGACCGACGTCATCACCCTGCGCAAGTCGCCCACACTCGCCGGGCTCGCCACCGCGCCGAGCGTGCAGGTGTGGAAAGGTGACGCGGCCTCCCGCTGCTGCAACATCTGGGCGCCGGAACTGCACTACTCGGGCGGGCGCTGGTACCTGTACTTCGTCGCCGGGCAGAACATCACCGACTACAACCCCACGCAGCGGGTGCACGTACTGCAGAGCGCGTCCTCGGACCCGATGGGGCCCTACACGTACCGCAACCAGCTCGGCAGCACCTGGATGCTGGACCCGAGCGTGCTCACCGTCAACGGCTCGATGTACCTGCTGGGCAGCGCGAGCGGTGGCGGTACGCAGAACCTGGTGATCGCGCCGATGTCGAACCCGTACACGCTCAGCGGATCCTTCTCGACGATCTCCACGCCCACCTACGACTGGGAGAAGTCGGGCGGCACGGTCAACGAAGGCGCCGAGGTGCTCCAGCGGGGCGGGAAGACGTTCATCGTGTACTCCGCCAGCGGCTGCTGGACGCCCGACTACAAGCTGGGGCAGCTCACCCTGACCGGCTCCGACCCGCTCGCCGCATCCTCCTGGACGAAGAAGTCCACCCCGGTCTTCCAGCGGAACAACGCCGCCGGGGTCTATGGACCGGGGCACAACGGCTTCTTCACCTCGCCCGACGGCACGGAGAGCTGGATCGTCTACCACGCGAACGACTCGGCGTCCGACGGCTGCGACAACGGACGTACCGCGCGGGCGCAGAAGTTCGGCTGGAACAGCGACGGCACCCCGAACCTCGGCACACCCGTCGCCCTGGGCACGACACTGGCCGGGCCCTCCGGTGAGACGGCGGCCACGCCCACCGCGTACACCGTGGTCAGCCGGGCCACCGGGAAGTGCCTCGACGTGAACGGGGCGTCGACCGCCGACGGGGCGAACGTCCAGCAGTGGACCTGCAACGGAGGCGCACAGCAGAGATGGCGGGTCGAGGACCGGGGCGACGACACCAGCCGCCTGGTCAACGTCGCGACGGGCAAGGTGCTCGACACGGCGGACTGCTCGACGGCCGACGGTGCCGACCTCCGTCAGTGGTCATGGCTCGACAACACCTGCCAGCGCTTCCGCCTCGTCACCACCGACACCGGCGGCTGGGTGCGCATCGTCAACCAGGCCACCGGCAAGGTCGCCGACGTGGCGGACTGCTCCGCGGCCGACGGCGCGGACGTACGGCAGTGGACCTGGCTGAACAACACCTGCCAGCAGTGGAAACTCACCCCGGCGGTCTGACGCCCGAGGGGCCCGGGCCGCGAAGGCCCGGGCCCCTCCCGGGGCCGGGAAACGCGATGATGGAACCGCTGCGGATTCCGTACCGCCACGCGGCAACCTTTCGGGCCGCGGCGGCGACTACTGCCAGGAACCCCCACCTCTTCCCGACGGAACGGATCAGGTCATGGCAGCGAATCGACGACGTACCCCGGTCGACCCCCGGCACCGCCGCACGCTGGTCGCGGGAGGGACGGCGCTCCTGGCCGTCGTGTCGGTGCAGGCGTACGGGTCGGCGTCCGGCGCGGCAGCGGCGACCACCCTCACCGTGGCCAAGGACGGCAGTGGGCAGTACTCCACCGTGCAGGCCGCGGTGAACGCGATCCCGGCCGGCAACACCGCGCGCGTCGTCGTCTCCGTCAAACCCGGCACGTACCGGGAGACCGTGAAGATCCCCTCCACCAAGCAGAACGTCACCCTCCAGGGCAGCGGACCGAGCCGCAACGACACCGTCATCGTCTACAACAACGCCTCCGGCGCCCAGAAGCCCGACGGTTCCGGCACCTACGGCACGAGCGGCAGCGCCACCGTCGCGGCCGAGGGGAACGGCTTCCAGGCCCGCAACCTCACCCTCTCCAACGACTTCGACGAGGCCGCCAACCAGAACATGAGCGGACTCCAGGCCGTCGCCCTGCGCACCGCCGCGGACAAGGTCTTCCTCGACTCCGTCATCGTCACCGGCGACCAGGACACCCTGCTCCTCGACACCGCGTCCAAGGCGACCCTCGGCCGGGTCTACATGGTCAACTCCTATGTCGTCGGCAACGTCGACTTCATCTTCGGGCGGGCCAGTGCGGTGATCGACAAGTCCGTCATCACGCTGAAGAAGCGGTGGAACGGCAGCTCCGCCGGCTACATCGCCGCGCCCAGTACCGCGGCCGGCCGCAAGGGCTTCCTGATCAACAGCTCGACCGTCAACGGGGACGTCTCCGGGGCGAGCTTCTACCTCGGACGGCCCTGGCACGCCGGTGGTGACGCCTCCCTCGACCCGATGGCCACCTTCCGCAACACCAACCTCAGTGCCGCGATCAGATCCGCCCCGTGGACCGACATGAGCGGCTTCTCCTGGAAGGACGACCGCTTCGCCGAGTACAAGAACACCGGACCGGGCGCCGGCGCGGCGAGCAGCGACCGACCGCAGCTCTCCGATGCCCAGGCCACCGCGCAGGAGACCGCGGACTGGCTGGACGGCTGGACACCGTCGGCGTCCTGAGCCACGGTGTGCAGTGAGAGGGCCCGAAGGCGGTCGAAGCGCTTCAACTCCACTCTGGACAGTCCCTGTGAGCAAGTCTAGGCTCATCGGTGTCTGTGCATGTCAGAGTGTGAAGAGGAGGGCAGGGGGTGCTGTCGAAGCGCTTCACCGACTCTTCTTTACCGCCCTCATCTGTAATGGAGAGCTGAATGGTCACGCTTGCCGAGGTCGCCCAGCACGCCGGAGTCTCCGCGAGCACGGTGAGCTATGTCCTCAGCGGGAAGCGGTCGATCTCCGCCTCCACCCGTGAGCGGGTGGAGCTCAGCATCCGGCAGCTCGGCTACCACCCCAACGCGGGGGCACGCGCCCTCGCCAGCAGCCGGACCAACATCATCGCGCTCATGGTGCCGCTGCGCACCGACATGTACGTGCCGGTGATGATGGAGATCGCCATCGCCGTCGCCACCACCGCCCGGACCCACGGCTACGACGTCCTGCTCCTCACCGGAGAGGAAGGGCCCGCGGCGGTCCGGCGGATCGCCGGGAGCTCGCTCGCGGACGCGATGATCCTGATGGACGTCGAGATGCACGACGAACGGCTCCCGCTGCTCCGTGAGTCCGGACGGACCGCCGTCCTCATCGGCCTGCCCGCCGACACCGCCGGACTGACCTGCGTGGACCTCGACTTCGAGGCCACGGGTGCGCTCTGCGTCGAGCACCTCTCCGACCTCGGACACCGCGAGATCGCCGTGATCGGCGAGGCCGCCGCCGTCTACGAGCGCCACACCGGCTTCGCCGAACGGACCGTGGACGGCATACGGGCCAAGGCCCAGGAGACGGGCGTGCGGGTCCTGCACCGGCCCTGCGAGGGAGGGTACGCGGCGATGGCCGGCACCCTGGCCAGGGTCTACGACGAGCGGCCGGGCACGACCGGCTTCATCGTGCAGAACGAGGCCGCCGTGGAGCCGCTGCTCAACCTGCTCCAGCAGCAGGGGCGCGCGGTCCCCGAGGACGTCTCCGTCGTCGCGATCTGCCCCGAACAGGTCGCCACACAGGCCTCGGTGCGGCTCACCTCCGTCGCCATCCCGGCGCAGGAGATGGGGCGCAGAGCGGTGGAGCAGGTGGTGGCCAAACTCGCGGGCCGCGGCACCGACGAGGTCGAGCTGCTGGCACCGGAGCTCACCGTGCGGGCGAGCACGGGGCCTGCCCCGGCCTGACCCCCATCCGCCCGGCGCTGTGACCCGAACCCCGGTGTGCCCGGGGCTCCCACCGTGCGCGTGGTGTCCCGCCCGTTCGCGCACCCGACGTGATCGGGCACAGGATGTCGGGTCCGGCGGGGTCGGTGCTGCCTAGCGTGGTGGTCGTCAAGAGGAGGGGGGACCGGGCATGCTCGAGCGGCTGAACCAGGCCGTGGAGCACATCGAACGCCATCTCGACCAGCACATCGAGGTGGAGGAGCTGGCACGCATCGCGGCCACGTCGGAGTACCACCTGCGCCGGATGTTCTCCGCGCTCGCGGGCAGACCGCTGTCGGAGTACATCCGGCGCCGTCGGCTCACCCTCGCGGGCGCCGAGGTGCTCGCGGGGCGCGGGACACTGCTGGAGATCGCGGTGCGCTACGGCTACGGCTCCGGCGAGGCGTTCGCGCGCGCGTTCCGCGCCATGCACGGCATCGGGCCGGGCGAGGCCCGGCGTACCGGAGCCGAGCTCAGCTCCCAGTCCCGGATGGCCTTCCGCCTCACCGTTGAAGGGAGTAGCAGTATGCGATACCGCGTCGTGGACAAGGCGGACTTCACCGTCGTCGGGCTCAAGGCCAGGGTTCCGCTGGTGCACGCGGGACCGAACCGGGCGATCATCGACTTCGTCCGCGGGATTCCCCGGGAGACCCTGGAGCGGCTGGAGGAGCTGTCGGACCAGGAGCCGCACGGCATCGTCGCGGTCTGCGACGACCTGGACCCCAGCCGCGCCGAGGGCACCGAACTCGACTACCACCACGGGGTGATCACCTCCGTGGCCGCTCCCCCGGGGGCGACCACGCTGGCCGTCCCGGCCGGCACCTGGGCGGTCTTCACCACCTCCGGGCCGGTGCCGCAGGCCATCCAGGAGATGTGGCGGGACGTCTTCACCGAGTGGTTCCCGTCGAATCCGTACCGCAGCCGCACCGGGCCCGAGATCCTGCGCACCCGCCCGTCGCCGGACAGGACCGGGGCCGACGCCGAACTGTGGCTCCCGGTGGAGCCGGAACGCGGCTGACCGGAACCCCGGTCCCGGCGGGTGACGCCCCGGCACGCAGAACCGGACGAGCCGGCCCCTGGTGGGGGCCGGCTCGCCCGAGCCCGTGCACGTGGGAGGACCGTGCGCCGGGCCCGTGCGCCGGGGTCAGCTCGACGAGACGTTGAACCCGTTGGTCCTGAAGTCCAGTCCGCCCTGCGACGAGGTGATCTCGTAGCCGAACTGGACGTCACCGATGGTCTCGTTGCCCCACCAGCCCTTGGTGTCCTTGATCCACTTCAGGATCGGCAGGATGTTGACCGTCCCGGAGGAAGAGTCCGAGGTGCGCAGGAACGAGAAGACCTGGTTGGCCCCGTTGTCGCCCTTGTAGACGGCCCAGGTGTGGCCGCCCAGCGTCACCGTCCCCTGCGAGGTGCCGAGCGGACCGACGGCCCCGTTGTGGTTGACCCAGAGCATGACCTCGTAGTCGTAGTCCGTGTCCCAGATGTCGTACGACGTGTTGTAGGCCCCGGACGACGGGACGGTGACGTTGTAGCTGCTGGTCAGCGACGAGAGCGAGGTGATCGACTTGTTGACGATCTTCTTGGCGTTCGGGTACGACTTGATGCCGCCGGTGTTCGGGTGGTTGGCCCAGACACCCCAGTTGCTGGAGGAGTTGGCCCAGACCGTCTGGGCGCCCGCTCCGGAGCCCCAGATGTTGTTGTAGAGGATGTAGCCGTCGGACGTGGTGTAGTTGCCCCACTGGTCCGATGAGGACCAGACCGCGGCGTGGGCCGGTGCCGCGGCGAAGCCGATCAGGGCGGCCACCGCTGTCGCGGGTGCCAGCAGGAGCCTCGTCAGAGTGCGTCGTGGTGCCATGGTGTCCCTTCCATGGGTGGGGGGAGGTGCGCTACCGCGGCCCCAGGGTGAGGACGCGGTCCACGCCGGCCGCCAGGTCCAGGGGGACCCGGGGGTTCGCGGCGCAGGTCTCGGTGAGGGCGAACTTCTCGCCCGTACGCACGTCGATGCGGGCGTCACGGGTGGGGTGCAGGACCGCGGTGGCGCCCGCGGGGGACCAGCTCAGGTCCAGCCGGGCGCCGAACCGCGTGCGTACGCCCCGCAGTTCGCCCGCGGGGTACTCCGCCGGAAGGGCCGGGAGCAGGACCAGCCGGCCCGGGGCGGACTGGACGAGCGACTCGATCACGGCGGACGGGAGCGTGTGGGCCGCGTCCGCGTTGTACACGTTGCGGGACGGATAGTGCGCGCTCATCAGCGAGTCGTGGAAGAAGTCGCCGCCCAGTACCGCGTCCAGCGCCGCCGACACCCGTGCCGGGTCCCGCAGCCGGGCCGCGATCAGCGCATGGTGCAGGTGCCCGTGCGCCGAGTCGTTCTCCGACCCGCGCAGCTCCAGGGCGCGGTGCGCGGCGGCCGCCAGCTCCGGGGTGTCGTAGGGATTGATCTCGTCCAGCGGCCACACGGGGTAGAGGTGGCTGAGGTGGCGGTGGTCGTACGTCTCCTCCAGGCCCGGCCACGCCCATTCCGCGAGCGCCCCGTCCTCGTTCACCAGGTAGTCGGGGAGCCGGGCCGCGAGCGAACGCCAGAGATCCGCGGACGGATGGCCGGGGGAGGCGCAGGCGGCCGTGGTCAGGGCGTGCCGGGCCGCCGCGATGTCCATGGTGGCGTTGACCGTGCCCCAGCTCGCGTTCGCCGGCCGGTTCTCCGGGGAGTAGGAGGGGACCACGGCGATGTTCCCGTCCGGGTCCTCGCGGCTGAGGAAGTCCTCGTAGAACAGCGCGGCCTCCACGAGGGCGTCGGTCAGCCGGGGGCCCGCGGTGCCCGTGGTGACCTCGGCGTGTTCGAGGAGCGGCTGCAGCAGCCAGTCCGCCCCGGCCGTCCACAGGTGCAGCGGATAGGCGCGCTGGAAGTGCCGGGTGTGACCCGACTCGCCGTCCGTGTGCGACGGTGCGACGATGCCCCGCGCCCCGAAGATCGCCCGCGCGTTGTTCTGCCAGTCCGCCAACTGCCCGTGCACCAGGGCGGCATGGGCCTCGGTGACCTCCGGCAGGGCCGCCGTGGCGGCCGAGGAGATCTGCAGGTTGAGATTGGCGTTCGTGGTGAACGCCCCGGACCAGGCGGTCTCCCAGTCACCGGTCCACAGCCCGGTCAGCCGGGGCGGCAGCTGCCCCGACGAGGACAGCAGGTGGTAGCGGCCCGCCGCGAAGAGCCGCTCCAGGAGCGCCGGGCTCTTCGGGCTGCGGAGCAGCTCGCTGCCGGACAGCTCCCGGTCCTGGACCGCGTCCCGCAGCGTGAGCGACGTGCGCCCGAACGCCGCCCGGTGCAGCGGCTGATGGCGGGCGAGCAGGGTGGCGTAGTCCTCCTGCGGCAGGGCCGCCCACAGGTCGCCGAGGCCGGGGTGGCCGAGCCCGCGCCGGACCCGGGTCGTCAGGGTGAGGCTTCGCGCCCCTTCGATCCGGATGCCCTCGCCCGCCACGGTCACCGTGCCGCCGTCGATCCGGGCGGCCGTGACCCCCGTGTACGCCAGACCGCTGCCCGGATAGCCCACCCGCAGCGCGAGGTTCGCGCCGTTCGGGGTCAGCACCGTCGAGCGGCCGACCGCCAGCTGCGCCGGGGCGCCGGGCAGGGCGTGGTCCAGCAGGATGTCCGCGCTCAGCCCGAGGTCGGTGACGTACTGCACGATCACGTCGTCGGCCCGCGACACGAAGACGCGGCTGCGCCACGCCTCGTACGACGCCGTCACCTCGCCCGTCGTGAAGTCGACCTCGCGCCGGTAGCCCGCGACCGCCTCGTGCAGCCCCCGGCCACGGCGGACGCAGGTCCGGAAGGCCGGGTGGAAGGGCTGGACCCACACCAGCGGACGGCCCGCGCCGAACTCCTCCGACGCCGTGGTGTCCCCGGTCAGCAGGGCGTCCTGGAGACGCCCGAGCCGGCCGGCGAGCTCGGGCGGCCGGACGTCCTCGCTGCCGTTGGGCCGTACCAGGGTGTGGTGGTTGACGACCACCCGGTCGTCCGCCGGATCGCCGTACACCATGGCGCCGTGCCGCCCGTTGCCGCTGAGGAACGCGTCCTCCCAGCGGGCGGCGGGGGCCGGCTCCCACGTTCCGTCGATCATGCGGAGACGTCTCTGAGCACGGCCACGCCGTAGCGGCCCAGCTCCAGGCCGCCGTCCGCCTCGACACCCGTGAGCAGGTCGAGGCGTCGGCCCGGCAGCTTCACCGCGACGGTGGACCGGCTGTGGTTCAGGAGGAAGAGCAGCCCGCCCCGGCGCACCGCCTCCACCTCCTCGGGCAGCCCCTCCAGGACGGGGCGGGCGCCCGCGCCCTCCGCGGCCCGGCCGAGCAGTCCGCGCAGGGCCTCGGGCTCGGGCAGTGTGGAGACGTACCAGGCGGTGCCCTTGCGGAGCACGGCGGGAAGCCCGTCGAGCTCGCCGCCCCGGTACGCGGACACGGTCTCCGCGCTGCCGTCGGGCTCGAGCTCCTCCGACCACAGGCCGCCGCGGAAGCCGTCGCAGTCCACGGAGGCGTCCGCGTCCAGCGGCCACCACTCGTGGACCGTGCGGATGCCGAACAGCTCACGCAGTCTGCTGTCCATGCCGCCCGGCCTGATCCGGTCGTCCACGTCCGCGACGCCGGTGAAGAAGCCGCACACGAGCGTGCCGCCTCCCCGCGCGTAGGAGACCAGGTTGTCGATCGCCGCGTCCGTCAGCAGGTACAGCTGGGGCACGACCACCATGCGGAAGGCGCTCAGATCCGCCTCCGGGCGGGCGAACTCCGTCGCGATCCCGCTCTCCCACAGCCCCCGGTGCCAGGCCTGCACGAGGTCCGGGTACGCGACCCGTGAGGACGGGCGGCCCTCCTGGGTGCTCGCCCACCAGGAGTCCCAGTCGTGGAGCACGGCGACCTCGGCCGGGACCGCCGCGTCGCTCACCTCGGCCCCGATCAGCGCCAGCTCGGCACCGATCTGCTTGACCTCCCGGAACGTGCGGCCGTGTTCCCCCGCGTGCGTCAGCATCCCGGAGTGGAACTTCTCCGAGCCCTGCCGGGACTGCCGCCACTGGAAGTAGCAGACGGCGTCCGCGCCCCGGGCCACCGCCTGCAGCGACCAGAGGCGGTTGAGACCGGCCGGTTTGGGGTGGTTCACCTCACGCCAGTTGACCCCGCCGGCCGCCTGCTCCATCAGCATCCACGGCCCGGCGGCCTGCGAGCGCGTCATGTCGGCGAGCATCGCGTTGTACTGGCCGCCCTGCGGGTCCGTCGGGTCCGGATAGATGTCGACGGAGACGACGTCCTCCTGCTCCGCCCACGCCCAGCCGTCCTGGCCCGACCACAGCGGCATGAAGTTGGTGGTCACCGGGATGTGCGGGGTGTGCCGGGCGACGATGTCCCGCTCGGCGACGTAGCACTCCATCAGGGCGTCGGAGGTGAACCGCTTGAAGTCCAGCACCTGCGCCGGGTTCTTCATGTACTGCGCCCGGCGCGGCGGCAGGATCTCCGCCCAGGAGTCGTAGCGCTGGCTCCAGAAGGCCGTTCCCCAGGCTTCGTTGAGCGCGGCGACGGAGCCGTACCGGTCGGCCAGCCAGCGGCGGAAGTGGTCGGCCGTCGCGTCGCACCAGCAGTGCGTGCAGTACTCGTTGTTGATGTGCCAGACCGTGAGCGCCGGATGGTCCGCGTACCGGGCGGCGAGGTCCTCGGTGAGCGCGGTGGCGTAGCGCCGGTAGACCGGTGAGCTCGGGCAGAAGTGCTGCCGGGAGCCGTACGACACGAGTGTGCCGTCCTCCGCACGCGGCAGCGTCTCCGGATGGAGGGCACCCATCCACGGCGGCGGAGAGGCCGTCGGGGTGGCCAGGACGACGCCGACGCCGTGGGCGTGCAGGAGGTCCATCAGCCGGTCCAGCCAGCCGAACTCCCGCGCCCCCGGGCGTGGTTCGATCTTCGCCCAGGAGAACACCCCGAGGGTGACGGAGTTGACCCCCGCCTCCTTCATCAGCCGGACGTCGTCGGCCCACACCTCCTCCGGCCACTGCTCGGGGTTGTAGTCGCCTCCGAAGAGGACGCGGCCACGGGTGGCGTCGTGCAGGGACGGCATGGACTTCTCGTTCCTCATTCGGGATCTGCGTACTGGATGCCGCGGCCGTTGGTGCCCAGGTAGACACGGCCGTGGACGCGGGGGTCGCCGGTGATGACCTCACCGGTCCACCCCCACTGGTGGGAGTCGTCGTTGATGCGGACCCAGGTCCTGCCCGCGTCGTCCGAGCGGAGCACCGCCACCCCGTCGTGCGTGGCGGAGACCCGGCCCGTCTGGAAGACCGCCGGATAGCCCGCCCGGCCCTTCGCCGGGGCCGCCTTCCCGAAACCGAGCGCGTGCGAGGCCTGGCAGCCGGCCACCGCCGTGAACGTCCGGCCGCCGTCCGTCGAGCGCAGCAGTCCGCCGTCCTTGGCCGACAGCCACAGGTCGCCGGAGCGGCCCGGTGCGGCGGCGATGCGGAACTGCACATCACCGGAGGGCAGCCCGGTGGCGGCCCGGGTGAAGGTGGCGCCCCGGTCCGTGGAGCGGAACACCGTCCCGGTGTCCGTGTCGTACACGTAGAAGCGGGCGGGGTCGAGCGGGTCGGCGACCGGTGTGCCGCCCTTGGGGAACGTCGTGACCTCGGCCCAGGTCGCGCCGCCGTCCGTCGAGCGGTGCGCGGGGTACTTCGTGCCGTCCCAGTGGATGAACGACCACAGCAGCACCGCCCCGTCCGCCGAGACGGCGACCGGCCCGGGGGCGGACGCGGCGATCTCCGGCTGGGTGGCGAACGGCCGCCAGCTCGCACCGCCGTCGCGGGAGAACGCGCCCGCGGAGGTGGAGCCCGACGGCCAGCCCGTCCGCACGACGTACGAGGGCTTCAGCGTGGCCAGCGCGAGGCCGGTCGCCGTACCGGACACCGGATTCGACGCCATCCCGCGCGACGGGGAGGCGGTCAGGGAGTCGTGGTACATCACCCCGATGTCACCGAGTCCGCTGAGCAGCCGGGCCCCCGACGGCGGTGCGATCAGCTGCCGGACCGCCGACTCCTCCAGCCCCCGGATCTCCGGCGCCCAGCGCACCAGGTCGCGCGTGCCGTAGATCGTCGCGCCGGTGCCGAACAGGATGTGCCGCGAGTCGTACGGGTCGACTGCCACGGCCTGGATCCACCAGCCGAACTTGGGCGTCTCGCCGCCCCACTTCAGATACGGCGTCTCGGACGCGTCCAGGACCGCCGAGTCCTTGAGCGAGGTCCAGTGCGCGCCCCCGTCCGTGGAGCGGAACAGGGTGTCCACCGGCCCCCAGCGGTTGTTCGTGGAGACGACCACGGTGCCGGGGCGGGCCGCGTCGACCGCCACCCCGCCGTAGCCGAACGCGTCACCGCTGCCCGGTGCGACGGGGGTGACGTCGGTCCAGGTGCCGGTCACCGTGTCGAGCCGGTGCACCGAGCCGTCGCTCTGGTTGTTGGGGCCCGGACCGTCCGCGTAACTCACGTACAGCGCACGGGTGTGCCTGTCGTACGCGGCACGGATCGGCACCTTCGACGACGCCGCGTCGGCGGACGGCTGTCCGGGGACGGCCTCCCAGCCGCCGGAGCCGTCCGTGCGGTACAGAGCGGTCCCGCCGTCGCCCCAGCCCGCGTACACCGTCCGGCCCACCGCCACCAGCAGCGTGACGCCCTGGCCGCCCGCCCGGACGGTCGCCGGGAACGCGGGGTCGGCCGCCCACGTCGCCCCGCGGTCCGTGGAGCGCAGCAGGCCGTCGTGCCGCGTCCCGAGCCAGAGCGTCTCGCTGTCGCGCGGGTCGACCAGCAGCCGTTCGCCCGCGCCCCGGCCGTCCTCGTTGGCTCCCAGCCGCACCGTCAGGTCCGTACGGGCCCAGGTGGCGCCCCGGTCCTCGGACCTGAGGACCGCGCCCGGGCCGGCCCACGACTGCGCGTACGTGCCGAGTGCCAGATACAGCCGGTCCGGGTGGGCCGGGTCGACGGCCAGGGCCTCGACGCCGAGCAGATTCCAGTCGTCCCAGCCGAGGTGGTCCGTCAACGGCTTCCAGCGGGCCGCGGCCGCGTCCCACCGGTAGGCACCGCCGATGTCCGTCCTGGCGTACGCCAGACCCCGGACGGCCGGGTGGAACAGGATGCCCGTCACGAAACCGGTCCCGCCGATCGCCGCCGTGCGCCAGCGGTGCGGCTGGGTCCTCCTCGGTCGCCGGGCCGCCGCGGCCGGGCCGGCCGCGGGCAGTACGGCCGCGGCGGAGGCGGCGACCACCGCCGCCCCGGCGAGCACGGTGCGGCGCCGGGGCGCGTTCTGCCGAGCGGGTTCGGGCTGCGGGACGGACGGAGCACGCATGACGGACACACCTTCCGGTGGGGAAACGGGGACGGGAGTGGTGGTGCTCAGCCCTTGACGGCGCCGGTGAGCATGCCCTTCTGGAAGTGCTTCTGGACGAACGGCGACAGCACGGCCACCGGAATCAGCGCGAGGACCATCACCGCCATCTGCACCGACAGGCTGTTGATCTGCCCGCTGCTCACCGCCGCGCCCATGGCGCCGGGCGGCACCTGGTGCTGGAGGACCAGCTGGCGCAGGATCATCTGCAGCGGGTACTTGTCGCTGTCCTGGATGTAGAGCATCGCGTTGAACCACTGGCTCCAGTACCCCACCGCGTAGAACAGTGAGATCACCGCGATCACCGCCCGGGACAGCGGCATGATGATCTGGAGCAGGATCCGCCATTCACCCGCGCCGTCGATGCGCGCGGCGTCGATCAGCTCGGGCGCGGTGTCCATGAAGAAGCCGCGCAGGACCAGGATGTTGAAGACGCTGATGGCGCTCGGCAGGATCATCGACCAGTAGCTGTCGCTGAGGCCGATGCCCGTGACGAGCAGGTAGGTCGGGATGAGACCCGCACCGAAGAACATCGTCGCCATCATGGTCATCAGCAGAGGCCGGTGCGCGAAGGAGTCCTTGCGGCTCAGCCCGTAGGCGCACAGCACCGAGATCACCATGCTGAACACCGTGCCGACGACGGTCAGGCCGATGCTCACCAGGGCGGCGCGGGTGACGGCGCCGCCGCTGAGCAGTTCCGTGTACGCGACGAAGGTGACGGTCTTGGGCCAGACGACCAGACCGCCGGCCTCGTTGATCGCCTTGGTGTCGGAGAGGCTGGTGACCACCACCACCCAGATGGGTACGAGGATCACCGCGCAGATCGCGAAGAGCCCGACGCCCTTGAAGGCGAGGCCCGCCTTGGTGGGCTCCTCCTCCCACACGGGGCGGTGTTCGGTGCGCAGGGCGCGCTGGAGCGGGGTCCGGGTCCGCTCGGCCGTGGGCCGCGCGGACGGCTTGCCGTCCTTTTCCGTGTCCAGGAGAGTCGTCATTTCTTGGAGTACACCCCCTGCTCGCCCATCATGTGGGCGACCTTGTTGGCTCCCAGCACCATGGCGACGCTGAACAGTCCCTTGAAGATTCCGGCGGCGGCCGCATAGCCGAAGTCGCCGGTTTTGATGCCCGTCCACCAGATGTAGGTGTCGAGGATCTCGGACGCGCCCGCGCCCACCTGGTCGCGCTGGAGCAGGATCTGTTCGAAGTCGAGGTTGAGCGCACTGCCGACCCGCAGCACGAGCAGCAGGGCGATGACGGGGCGCAGCGCGGGCAGGGTGACGTGCCACATGCGGCGCCAGCGGCCCGCGCCGTCGACGGCCGCGGCCTCGTACAGATCGGTGTTGACGGCGGCGAGCGCGGCGAGGAAGACGATGACGCCCCAGCCCGCGTCCTTCCAGATCGCCTGCGAGGTGACGAGGAACTTGAAGAAGCCGGGGTTCGTCATCAGGTCGAAGCCCTCGTGGCCGTGCTCGCGCAACCACTGCGCGACCAGGCCGGCGCCACCGAACATCTGCTGGAAGACGGTGACGACCAGCACCCAGGAGAAGAAGTGCGGGAGGTAGACGATCGCCTGGACCCAGGCCCGCACCCGTGCGCTCATGATCGTGTTCAGCAGCAGGGCGATGGCGATCGGGATGGGGAAGAAGAGGATCAGCTGGGTCAGGAAGATGACCAGCGTGTTCAGCAGGACTTCCCAGAAGCGGTGGTCCTCGAAGATCCGGGTGAAGTTGTCGAAGCCGACGAAGGGGCTGCCGGTGATGCCCAGGTCGTACACGTCGTAGTCCTGGAAGGCCACGACGTTCCCGAGCAGCGGGATGTAGTTGAAGACCAGCAGCAGCATCATGGCCGGCACCGTCATCAGGACCAGCGTGCGGTCCCGGCGGAAGCGCAGGCGCCGGGTGATGCCGCCCGGCTCGAACGGTGCCTTCGTCTTCTTCCCGCGCCGCTTCGACGGCCGGGCCGGCGGCCCGCTCGCCCGCGACCGGGCGCGGGCGCCGTCCTCGTCGCTGTTGTCCTCGCCGGACGGGACGGCAGTCCGCCCCTCCGTGCGCTCCGCGTCGGTCGCCACCGTGGCCCGAGGCTTCACCCTGTGCTCCCCATGTCGTGCTCTCCACCCCGGCCGCCGGGCTCCTCGCGCCCGGCGGCCTGCTGTTCAGTCGTTGTGCGTACGTGCAGGTGTGGTGTGGCGCGCCCGGGTCAGACGCCGGAGCCGTTCTTCTCGAGAAGGTCCTGGTACCAGTCGCGGAGCTTGTCGCCGCCGCTGTTCTTCCAGGTCGTCACCGCGGCGTCGACGTCGCTGACCTTCTTGCGGCCGCGCCGGATGTCCTTCTGCAGGTCGTCGAAGGGGGTGTAGAGGGAGGCGTAGCGCTGGGGCTCCACGACCTGCATGCCGAAGAAGAGGGGCTTCTTGACGTGCGGGGCCTGGCGGGCCATCCAGCCGGCGTAGTCCTGCACCAGCTTCGGCTCGTCGGGGAAGGCGATGGTGTGCGGCGGGGAGGCTATGTAGAGGAGGGTGGCGGGCTGGGCCTCCTGGATGCCCTGCGGCGTGAAGGTCGGCACCCCGCCCTCGACCTTGTAGTGGGTGTCCTCGACGCCGTAGTTCGTCAGCATGAACTCCTTGGTGCCGTACGGCGCCGCGGCGAAGTCGGCGATGCCGAGGAACTCCTCGATCTTCTCCTTCGGCAGGTCCTTGCTGAGGAAGGTGAAGATCCCCGCCGGGTCGTCCTGCCACAGGACCGGCTTGCCACCGTCCGCGGCGAAGAAGTCCAGGGCCTGCATGTCGAACTTCGGGTTGGCGGCGGCCTGCTCGGAGACCATGCCCTTCCAGCCGCCGGTGCCGTCGTTGTACATGAGGACGTGGCCGCTGGTGAAGCGGATCTTGGAGTCCGCGTCCTTGTTGGCCTCGGCGTCCGGGTGGATGTATCCGCCGTCGTGCAGCTTGCGGGCGAAGGCCAGGGCCTCGCGGTACTCCTGCGTCTCGATCTTGTGGACGAGCTTGCCGTTCTCCAGCTGCCAGTAGTGCGGGGCGTCGGGCAGCAGGCCGTAGACCTTCTGGATGCAGGTCCACAGGTCGTCGAACGCCCACACCTTGCTCTTCGGGGCGGTGTACTCCTTGCCGAAGGCGAGCAGGTCGTCGGCGCTCGCGGGCAGGGCCCCGGAGCCGACGAGGTCCTTGCGGTAGAAGAACGCGTTGCCGATGACCGGGTTGGGCATGGGCAGGCCGCGGAGCTTGCCGCCGAAGACGGAGTACTGCCAGGCGCCGGTCGGGATGTTGGCCAGGTTCGGGTACTTCTTGACGGCGTCACCCGCCAGGTAGGGCCCCAGGTCGGCGAACTTGGCCGTGATCGCGTTGCGGATCTGCCCCTGCATGTTCCAGCCGGGGATGGTCATGACATCCGGGATCTCGGAACCGGCCAGGACCGCGCCGATCTTGTCCTGGTAGGTGTTGCCGTCCTGCGGGTCGAAGCCGAGCTTCGCGCCGACCGCCTTGTTCACCGCCGTGTAGTACGGGTTGTCCTTCTTCGGGACGGTGCCCCACAGCGGGGTCATGACCCGGAACGAGGACCCCTTGCCCGGCGCCGACTTCACCGAGGCGACCAGCGGGTCGGGCAGCTTGGTGAACCCGGGGCTCGAGCCGTTGACACCCGGGACGTCGGGCTGCACCAGATTCGTCGGGGCGTAGCTCGGCATGACCTTCTTCAGTGCCTTGCCCGTCGTCGTGCCCTCCTTGCTCCCCGATGCGGTACCGCTGCCGCCGCACGCGGCGAGCAACGGTGCTCCGCCGGCCACGGCCACTGCGGCGAAGGCGCCCGATGCGAGGAAGCTTCTCCGGCTCGGGGCGGTGGAGGAGGGGGAGGAATTCGGCGTCATTGCGTCAACCCTTCGAGGCGCACCAGGACGACACGCGGCGGGCGACCGCCGTTCGGTTCCTGTGTCTGAGGTGGGGCGTTACTGGCCGAGCCGGCTGCGACATCACCGGCCGGGAGTGAAGCGGTTTCAACACTGTCGAAGCGCTTCGATGTTGCAGCGAGGTTAAGTGAAGGGAACCGGTCGCACAAGGGTCCGTTTCCAGATTCCTCCGACCTGTTTCCGAACCGTTTCCCGGCGCGGTGTGCCCGAGATGCGCCCGGTTGGGGATGCCGTGCCCTTGACACCCGCGGGGTCGGACGCAGAGCATCGAAGCGCTTCGAAAGATCTTCTCCTCGGATCGAGGGTCCTTTCGCAGCGTGAAGACCGGAAAACCTCCCACCTCTCCAAGGGGACCCGCACGTGACGGACCATCCGCTTCCCTTCCGCGACCCGCAGCTCTCCTTCGCCCTGCGCACCGACGATCTGCTCGGGCGGCTCACGCTCGACGAGCGGATCGCGATGCTGCACCAGTTCGCCCCCGCGGTGGAGCGCCTGGGGATCGGCCCGTTCCGTACCGGACAGGAGGCCCTGCACGGCGTCGCCTGGATGGGCCCCGCCACGGTCTTCCCGCAGGCCGTCGGCCTCGGCGCCACCTGGAACGACGACCTCGTCCGCCGGGTCGGCGAGGCCGTCGGCAACGAGGTCCGGGCCAAGCGCGCCCAGGACGACCGCGTCGGCCTCAACGTCTGGGCCCCGACAGTGAACCTGCTGCGCCACCCGCTGTGGGGCCGCGGCGAGGAGGGGTACGCCGAGGATCCGGCGCTGACCTCCGCCATCGCCGTCGCGTACACCCGCGGGCTGCGCGGCGACGACCCCCGCTACTGGCGCACCGCCCCCGTGCTCAAGCACTGGCTCGCCCACAACAACGAGACCGACCGCGACACCGCCTCCTCCTCGGTCCGCCCGCGCGTCCTGCACGAGTACGACCTGCGGGCCTTCCGCGACGCGGTGCGCGCCGGAGCCGTGGCCGGTGTCATGCCGGCCTACAACCTGGTCAACGGCCGCCCCAACCACGTCTCCCCGCTGCTGGGCGAGCAGCTGCGCAGCTGGACCGAACAGCCGCTCGTCGTCTGCTCGGACGCCGGCGCCCCCTCCAACCTGGTCGATTCCGAGCACTACTTCGACACCCACGAGGAAGCCACCGCCGCCTCCCTGAGGGCCGGCGTCGACAGCTTCACCGACCACGGCCAGGACTCCACGGTCATGACCGGCCGGATCCGCGACGCACTCGCCAAGGGCCTGCTCGACGAGAACGACATCGACACGGCCGTCCGCAGGCTGCTCGCCATGCGCTTCGCCCTCGGCGAGTTCGACCCGGAGCTCGACCCGTACGCGGACGTCACCGCCTTCGACACCGACGAGCACCGGGCGCTCGCCCTGGAGGCCGCGGAACAGTCCGTCGTCCTGCTGGGCAACGACGGGCTGCTGCCCCTGGAGCCGGGTGAGGGCCGGACCGTCGCCGTCGTCGGACTCCTCGCGGACGCCTGCAAACTCGACTGGTACAGCGGAACGCTGCTGCACCGCTCCACCCCGCTCGACGGCATCCGCCGGCGGTACGGCGCGGAGAACGTCCTCTTCGCCGAGGGGGTCGACCGGGTCCGCCTGGAGTGCGCCGACGGCTGGCTGCGGGTGCCCGAGGCCGCCCCCGCGAAGGACGGCGAGGCACGCGGCGCGGAGGGCGCCCTCGACCCCGCGCTCCTCGCCGGCCGCACCGACCTGCCGCCGCTGACCTGCGGCGCCGACGCCACCGAACTGGCCCTCGTCGACTGGGGCGACGGCGTCCTCACCTTCCGTACCGACGAAGGTCTGTACCTCTCCGTCGCCGACGACGGATACGTCCGGGCGTCCGCGGACGAGCCGGGCGGGTGGATCGTCCAGGAGACGTTCCGGCTGGAAGAGGTGGAGGGACACGACGGCGGGCACCGCCTTCTGCACATCGGGACGGGTGGGTACGTCACTGTCGCCGCCGACGGTGCGAAGGTTGCCGTGTCCGGCGAAAAGATTTCCGCCGCCGACGCGACGGTCTTCCGGACGGAGACCGTGGAGCGGGGCGAGGACGCCGTGGCCCGGGTCGCGGCCGCCGCCGACACCGTGATCGTCGTCGCGGGGAACGACCCCCACATCAACGGCCGCGAGACCGAGGACCGTACGACCCTGGACCTGCCCGCCCAGCAGGAGCGGCTGTGGCGCACCGCGTCCGCGGCCAACCCGCGCACCGTCCTCGTCCTGACCTCCGCCTACCCGTACGCGGTCACCGAGGCGGCGGCCGAGCTGCCCGCCCTGCTCTGGACCGCGCACGGCGGCCAGGCGGCCGGCACCGCGCTCGCCCGGGTCATCGCCGGCGACGTGTCCCCGGCCGGACGGCTCCCGCAGACCTGGTACGCCTCGGACGCCGATCTGCCGGGTCTGCTCGACTACGACATCATCGGCTCCCGCCAGACCTACCTGTACTTCGACGGCACCCCGCTCTTCCCCTTCGGGCACGGCCTCACCTACGCCGCCTTCACCTACACCGACCTGGCGGCGGAGGTGGAGGGCGAGCGGCTGCGGGTGTCGCTGACCGTCACCAACGACGGGCCCCGCGCCGCCGACGAAGTGGCCCAGGTCTACGTCCGGGCCGCCGAATCCGGTACGGACCTGCCGCTGCGCAAGCTGGTCGGCCACCGCCGGACGCACCTCGCGCCGGGCGCCGCCGAACGCGTCGAGATCCTCGTCCCCGTCGAGGAGCTGGGCCACTGGAGCGTGGCGCACGGCCGCTGGACCGTCGAGCCCGGCGCGTACGAGGTCATGGCCGGCGCCTCCAGCGCCGACATCCGGCTCACCGCCACCGCGGTCCTCGCCGGCGAGCCGTCCGGCCCGCGCCCCGTCGTCGAACGGGGCCTGGAGGCCGCCGACTACGACGAGCAGCAGGGCACGGAGATCGTCGACCGCGCGAAGGTGGCGGGTGACGCCGTCGCACCCGTCGAGGGTGTCGGTCAACTCCTCTTCCGGGGCTGCGACTTCGGAGACGGTGTGCATGGGGCCACCGTGTCCGCCTCGGGCGCGGGGTCCGTCACACTGACGGTGGACGGACGGTCGGCGGAGCTCGCCGTCCCCGCCACGGCGGGGATCTACGACTACCGCACCGTCGAGGCCGCACTCGACATCCGCGGGGTGCACGACGTGCGTATCACCCTGAAGGGTTCCGTACGCCTCGCCGGAATCGGATTCACCGCGTGATCCCCCTGCCGCACGTCCCCGATCCCCGACCGCTTCCCCGTGCCCCCGGCAAGGAGTCCTCATGAGGTTCACCGACGGCTTCTGGCTGATGCGTGAGGGCGTCCGCGCCTCCTACGCGACCGAGATCCGCGATCTGCGCGTCGAGGACAGCCGGTTCACCGCGTACGCCGCCGTCAAACGGGTGGCGGCACGCGGTGACACGCTCAACACCCCGCTCATCACCGTCGAATGCTTCTCCCCGGCCGAGGGCGTCATCGGCGTACGCACCACCCACCACGCCGGAAAGGCCCGCCGCGGACCCGACTTCACCCTCCTGCCCGGCGACGACGGCGCACCCGCCGCCCGTACCCGGAGGGACGGCGCCGTCACCGAGCTCACCAGCGGACCGCTGACGCTGCGCATGGACGGCGACGGCCCCTGGGGCATCTCGTTCCTCGACGCCGGGGGGCGGCGCCTCACCGGCGTCGACACCAAGGGCACGGCCTTCGCCACCACCCCCGACGGCGCCCACCACATGATCGCCCAACTCGCCCTGGGAGTGGGGGAGAACGTCTACGGGCTCGGCGAGCGCTTCACCCCGTACGTGAAGAACGGCCAGACCGTCGACATCTGGCAGGCCGACGGCGGCACCAGCAGCGACCAGGCGTACAAGAACATCCCGTTCTACCTCTCCTCGCGCGGCTACGGCGTCTTCGTCAACCACCCCGGCAAGGTCTCCTTCGAGGTGGGTTCGGAGTCCGTCGGCCAGGTGCAGTTCAGCGTCGAGGACCAGTCGCTGGAGTACTACATCGTCGCCGGACCGACCCCCAAGGACGTCCTGGCCCGCTACACGGCCCTCACCGGCCGCCCCGCACTGCCGCCGGCCTGGTCGTTCGGCCTCTGGCTGACCACCTCGTTCTGCACCTCGTACGACGAGGAGACCGTCACCTCCTTCGTCGACGGCATGGCCGAACGGGACATCCCGCTCAGCGTCTTCCACTTCGACTGCTTCTGGATGCGCGAGTACCAGTGGTCGGACTTCCTCTGGGACCCCGAGGTCTTCCCCGACCCGGAGGGCATGCTGGCCCGGCTCAAGGCGCGCGGGCTCCGCATCAGCATGTGGATCAACCCGTACATCGCCCAGAAGTCCGTGCTGTTCGCGGAGGGCGCCGAGCTGGGCCACCTGGTACGGCGGCCCAACGGCGACGTCTGGCAGTGGGACCTGTGGCAGCCCGGCATGGCGCTGGTCGACTTCACCAGCGCTGCCGCCCGCGACTGGTACAACAGCAAGCTGCGGATGCTGCTCGACCAGGGTGTCGACTGCTTCAAGACGGACTTCGGCGAGCGCATCCCCACCGATGTGGTCTGGCACGACGGCTCCGACCCGGAGCGGATGCACAACTACTACGCCCAGCTCTACAACCGCACCGTCTTCGAGCTCCTGGAGAAGGAGCGCGGCGCCGGCGAGGCGGTCCTCTTCGCCCGCTCCGCCACGGCCGGCGGGCAGCAGTTCCCGGTGCACTGGGGCGGCGACTGCTTCGCGTCCTTCAACGCGATGGCCGAGTCGCTGCGCGGCGGCCTGTCCCTGTCCCTGTCCGGCTTCGGCTTCTGGAGCCACGACATCGGCGGCTTCGAGGGCACCCCCGACCCGGCGGTCTTCAAGCGCTGGCTCGCTTTCGGCCTGCTCTCCTCGCACAGCCGGCTGCACGGCAACGTGTCCTACCGGGTGCCGTGGGCGTTCGGCGAGGAAGCGGTCGACGTGGCCCGGAAGTTCACCCTGCTCAAGCACCGCCTGATGCCCTACCTCTACGGGGTCGCCGCCGAGGCCCACCGCACCGGCGTCCCGATGATGCGCCCCATGCTGGTCGAGTTCCCCGGCGATCCGGCCGCCCGCACCCTGGACCGGCAGTACATGCTCGGCCCGGACCTGCTGGTCGCCCCGGTCTTCACGGAGGACGGCGAGGTCGAGTACTACGTCCCCGAGGGCACCTGGACCTCGCTGCTCACCGGCGAGCGGATCACCGGCCCCGCCTGGCGGCACGAGACGCACGGCTTCGACAGTCTGCCCGTGCTGGTCAGGGACGGCGCCGTACTCCCGTGGGGCGCCGACGACCAGCGCCCGGACGCCGACTGGCTGGACGGCCTCACCCTGCGGGTGTTCGGCTCCGGCGGCGGTGAGCGGACGGTCACCGTCCCGGACCTGACCGGCAGCCCGGCGGCGTCCTTCCACGTCGTACGGGACGGCGCGGCCACGCAGGTCACGGCGCAGGGCACGGAACTCCCCTACCGCGTGGTCATCGAGGAGTCCGGGACCGTGGGGGAGGGGACGGGGGCGGTCTCCGTCGCCTGACCCTCCGACAGCGGATTTTGGCGCCAACGGGCCCGCTGCGGATGGGTGTTGTCGCTCGACCCGGACCCGTGCGTGACGTCGGCTCCCAGGACCAGGGTGTGGTCCCGGGGGCCGACGTCGTCGTAGGGGGTGCGTGTCGGCGTCGTCGGAGCCCGGTCCCGGACCGTGGACGCCGATCAGGGTGCCAGGGTCGCCGCCGTCCCGTCGGCGGCCCGGTGTCGCGGCCCCGCGGCGCGACCCGTGCAGGGGCCCGCTCCGGGCACGTGCCGGCGGGCGTCCGATGCGTTCCCGTGTCCGCACCGGCCGGGCCGCGAGGAAACCGGCAGGCGACATCGGACGCTTCCGATGGCAAGATCAATCCAACTCACTAGCGAAGTCGGTTCGTTGACCGGCCGAACCCTGGAGACGTCGTGTCCGCTCGCTCCGTACTGCCCGCCATGGCCACCGCCACAGCCACCCTCACCGCCGTTGCCGTGCTGGCGGGCTGCACCAGCACCAAGCCCTCCGCGTCCGGTGGCGGTGAGCTGGAGCTGGTGAAGTCCGGCAAGCTCACCACCTGCACCCACCTGCCGTATGAACCCTTCCAGGTCCGCAAGGGCGACGCCGTCGTCGGCTTCGACGTGGACCTCGTCGACCTGGTCGCCAAGAAGCTCGACGTCACCCAGGAGATCGTGGACACGCCCTTCGAGGGCATCCAGAGCGGCGAGGACCTCAATGCCCGCAAGTGCGATCTGGCGGCGGCGGGCATGACGATCACACCGGTGCGCGCGAAGAACCTGGACTTCTCCGCGGGCTACTTCGATGCCACGCAGGCCATGATCGCCAAGAAGGGTTCCTCCTTCACCTCGCTGGCGAGCCTCGAGGGGAAGAAGCTCGGCGTCCAGCAGGGCACCACGGGGGAGACGTACGCGCAGAAGAACGCCAAGGGCGTGACGACCGTGCAGTTCGAGGACCTGGCCCTGCTGCTCACCGCCGTGAAGACCGGACAGGTCGATGCCGCGGTGAACGACAACGGCGTGCTCTTCGAATACGTGCGGAAGAACCCGGACACCCAGGTCACCGCCGAGTTCGACACGGGGGAGGAGTACGGCATCGGGGTCCGCACCGGGAACGACGCCCTGCGCAAGGAGATCGACGCAGTGATCGCCAGTGCCAAGTCCGACGGCAGTTATGACCGGATCTACAAGAAGTGGTTCCCCGCCGCTCCCAAGAAGTGAGGAACCACCACCGATGTCCATATCCCGTAGACAGCGGACCCGCGCGATCCGGGGCGGTCAGTACGCCGTCCTCGCCGTCGTCCTGCTCGTAGTCGCCCTGGCCGCCGACTGGGGCGAGATCCGACGGGCGTTCTTCGACGTCGAGGTCGCCAAGGCACAGTTCCCCGACATCATCACCACTGCCCTGCTCAACACCGTGGTCTACACCCTGCTCGGCTTCGGCTTCGGGCTGGCCGCGGGGCTTCTGCTCGCCCTGATGAGGCTGTCGCGCGTCCCTCCGTACCGCTGGCTGGCCATCGCGTACATCGAGTTCTTCCGCGGAATTCCCGCACTGCTCGTGTTCATCGCCCTCGGATTCGGCGTACCGCTCGCCTTCCAGGTGGCGCTCAACCAGTACGTGACCGTCATGCTGGCACTCGGTCTCGTCGGCGCCGCCTACATGGCGGAGACGATACGGGCGGGAATCCAGGCGGTCCCCAAGGGGCAGATGGAAGCGGCGCGTTCGCTCGGGATGTCGCAGAGCCGGGCAATGGTCTCCATCATCATCCCGCAGGCTCTGCGCATCGTTCTGCCGCCGCTCACCAACGAACTGATCCTGCTGACCAAGGACTCGTCCCTGGTGTATCTGCTGGGCCTGTCGCTCTCCCAGTACGAGCTCGCCAAGTTCGGCCGGGACGCCCTGAACCAGAATCGCAGTCTGACGCCGATCCTCATCGCGGGCCTGTGCTATCTGATCATCACTCTGCCGCTCGGCCACCTGGTCAGGCGGCTCGAAGCGCGTACGGCGAAGGCGAGGTGACCGCGGTGAAGGCGGTTTCGGCGGCAGGCGACGCGGAGGCGGTGAGCGGGCCGGCGATCGACGTGCGGGGCCTGCGCAAGTCGTTCGGCACGCTGGAGGTGCTCGCGGGCATCGACTTCTCGGTCGCCCGGGGCGAGGTGGTCTGTGTCATCGGCCCCTCCGGTTCGGGCAAGTCCACGCTGCTGCGTTGCGTGAACCTGTTGGAGGAGCCCACGTCGGGGACGGTCACGGTGGCCGGAACCGAAGTCACCGACCCGGACGTGGACATCGACAAGGTGCGTCGGCGGATCGGCATGGTCTTCCAGTCGTTCAACCTGTTCCCGCACCTCACGGTGCTGGAGAACCTGACGCTTCCCCAGCGCCGCGTGCTCGGCCGCGACAGGGCGGAGGCGGCGGGGATCGCTCGCGAACGGCTGGCCCGGGTCGGCCTGACCGACAAGGAGTCCGCCTACCCGGCGCAGTTGTCGGGCGGCCAGCAGCAGCGCGTCGCCATCGCGCGGGCTCTGGCCATGGATCCGGAACTGATGCTCTTCGACGAGCCCACTTCCGCGCTCGACCCGGAACTGGTGGGGGACGTCCTGGCCGTGATGCGCTCACTGGCCGACGAGGGGATGACGATGCTCGTCGTCACCCACGAGATGAGTTTCGCCAGGGAGGTCGCGGACCGCGTCGTCTTCATGGACGGCGGAGTCATCGTGGAGGAGGGGGCTCCGGAGCAGGTGATCGGCGCGCCCCGGCATGCCCGGACCCGGTCCTTCCTCGCACGCCTGCTGACCCCGGCCACCGCGGACCTGACGGAGGCGGCCGAGGCCGCCGACGGGGCGGGGAAGCGTTCGGGCCCGGTGTAGCCGTGCTCCGGGCGCCCGCAGCGGGCCAGGCGCGACGTCGTCGCCTGGCCCGCTCCGGGCGCCCGTGCCGGTACGCGCGGCCGGGCCGGCCGGCCATCGGGCGAGCGGGTGCGCCGGTCGGCGCCTCGCGGCCCGCGGCTCGGCGGCGAAGGTGTTTCGCGGCTCGGCGGGCACGACCGGGTCCTGCGAGCCGACCCCGCGCACCCAGGGCAACGGATGTACACAGCCCTGCCCCGGCCTGCCCGCAGCCGGTATGCCGCGCGTCCGGCCACCCGGCGTGTGACGGCGTCGCGCCCGGGTTCCAGCACGATGGCGCCGCCGGGTGACGCAACCGACAGCGGCGATCCGGGGGCGATCCGGTGGGGGCCGGATCAGCCCGGTCCATCGACCGGCGCGGCCCACGAGAGCGGGATACGCAGGCGTTGCGTACTGCTCGCGTGCCGGAGTGCGCCGACGCGTGCCGACTGTGCCGAAGCGTGACACGAATCCGTCGGGGCACCCCACCGGTCACGGGCCGACCCTGCCACCCCCGTGCCCTCGCCGTGGGCAGCCTCTCGGGCGCCGGGTGCCGGGCAGCCTCTCGGGTGCCGTGAGTGAGCCGCGTCACCCAGAGCGAGTATCCAGGCATACATCCGACCGGAACGGAGAGGGTCCCAGACTGCTGGTGCCGAATCCCGGTCCACCGGCGTGTGTGCTCGGCCGGACCGGTGCGGAGCAATTCAGGCACGGAAGGCAGATCACTACATGTCGGCTCACCTCTCGTCGGCTCATGCCGCGACGGCGCTGGAGACCATCCACATCGACGGGACCTGGCACGCCGCCGCGTCGGGTGCGACGCGCGAGATCCTCGACCCCGCCGACGCGACCGTCCTGGCCCTCGTCGCCGAGGGCGGGCTCGACGACACCGACGCGGCCGTCGCCGCCGCACGCCGTGCCTTCGACGACGGACCCTGGCCGCACCGGCCCGTCGCCGAACGCGCCGGGCTTCTGCGCCGGGTCGCCGAGCTCCTCCAGCGGGACCGCGAGGAGATCGCGATCACCGAGAGCCGCGACACCGGCAAGACCCTGGAGGAGGGGCGTGTCGACGTCGACGACGTGACCAACGCCTTCCGCTACTTCGCCGACCTCGTCATGAACGAGAGCGGCGGCAGGGTCGTCGACGCGGGCGACCCCGATGTGCACAGCATCGTCGTGCACGAGCCGGTCGGTGTCTGCGCCCTGATTGCGCCGTGGAACTACCCCCTGCTCCAGGCGAGTTGGAAGATCGCCCCGGCGCTCGCCGCAGGTAACACCTTCGTGCTCAAGCCCAGCGAGGTCACCCCGCTCTCCACCGTCCACCTGATCCGGCTGCTCGCCGAGGCAGGCCTGCCCGATGGAGCCGCCAACCTCGTCACCGGCGCGGGCGACCCCGTCGGCGCCCGGCTCTCCGAGCATCCGGACGTGGACCTGGTCTCCTTCACCGGCGGCCTCGCCAGTGGGACGAAGGTCGCGCAGGCGGCCGCACCCACGGTCAAGAAGGTCGCGCTGGAGCTCGGCGGCAAGAACCCCAACGTCGTGTTCGCCGACGCCTGCGCCACCGACGAGGACTTCGACACGGCCGTCGACCAGGCACTGAACGCCGCGTTCTTCCACAGCGGTCAGGTCTGCTCCGCAGGGGCCCGGCTCATCATCGAGGAATCGGTCTCCGCACGCTTCGTCACCGAGCTCGCGCGCCGCGCCGACGCGATCCGGCTCGGCCGGGGCACCGTCGACGGCATCGAATGCGGCCCCCTCGTCTCCGCCCAGCAGCTCGCGAAGGTCGAGGCGTACGTCGCCTCCGCCCGCGAGGAGGGCGCGGTCGTCCGCTCCGGCGGCGCCCGCCCCGAGCCCTCGGACGTACGGCCCGCGAGCGGCTACTTCTACCGGCCGACCGTCCTGGACGGCTGCCACCGCGAGATGCGGGTGGTCCGTGAGGAGACCTTCGGACCGATCCTCACCGTAGAGACCTTCCGTACCGAGGAAGAGGCCGTCACGCTGGCCAATGACACGGACTACGGTCTCGCGGGCGCCGTCTGGACCACCGACGCCGGCCGTGCGCGGCGCGTCGCGGGCCGGCTGCGCCACGGCACCGTCTGGATCAACGACTACCACCCGTACCTCCCGCAGGCCGAGTGGGGAGGCTTCGGCAAGTCCGGTACGGGCCGCGAGCTCGGGCCCACCGGACTGGCGGAGTACCGCGAGGCCAAGCACATCTACCAGAACCTCAACCCGCGCCCCCAGCGCTGGTTCGCAGGCTGACCGCGTCACCCCCACCGGACGCCCCCGCTGTTCGCAGCAGCACGCACACGCAAGCACCTTGCAGAAGGAGCAGTGACCGATGCCTCCGTCCCCCCGCTCAGCACGCCCCGAACCTGCCGACTACGTGATCGTCGGAGGCGGTACCGCCGGTTCGGTCATCGCCTCCCGCCTAGCCGAGGACCCCGACGTCACCGTCACCGTCATCGAGGGCGGCCCCACCGACATCGACCGGGACGACGTGCTCACCCTGCGCCGCTGGCTCGGACTGCTCGGCGGCGACCTCGACTACGACTACCCCACGACCGAGCAGCCGCGCGGCAACTCCCACATCCGGCACAGCCGTGCCCGGGTCCTCGGCGGCTGCTCCTCGCACAACACACTGATCAGCTTCAAGCCGCTGCCCGGTGACTGGGACGAGTGGGCCGAGGCCGGCGCCGCCGGCTGGGACGCGGCCTCCATGGACCCGTACTTCGCCCGGCTGCGCAACAACATCGTGCCCGTCGACGAGAAGGACCGGAACGCCATCGCCCGCGACTTCGTCGACGCGGCACAGGCGGCGGCAGCGGTGCCGCGCGTCGACGGTTTCAACCGGAAGCCCTTTCACGAAGGGGCCGGCTTCTTCGACCTGGCCTACCACCCGGAGAACAACAAGCGCTCCTCCGCGTCGGTCGCCTACCTCCACCCGCACATCGAGTCCGGGGACCGCCCCAACCTGTCGATCCTGCTGGAGACCTGGGCGTACAAGCTGGAGTTCGAAGGCAAGCGGGTCACCGGTGTGCACGTCCGCACCGCGGACGGCGAGGAACTGCTGCTGCGTGCCACCCGCGAGGTCATCGTCTGTGCGGGAGCGGTGGACACCCCCCGGCTGCTCATGCACTCCGGAATCGGTCCGGCGAAGGACCTGGCGGCCCTGGGCATCCCCGTCGTCCACGACCTGCCCGGCGTCGGCGAGAACCTCCTCGACCACCCCGAGTCGGTCATCGTCTGGGAGACCGACGGCCCCATCCCGGAGAACTCCGCCATGGACTCCGACGCGGGCCTCTTCGTGCGGCGGGACCCCGAATCCCGGGGCCCCGACCTGATGTTCCACTTCTACCAGATCCCCTTCACCGACAACCCCGAGCGCCTCGGCTACGAGAAGCCCGAGCACGGCGTGTCGATGACCCCGAACATCCCCAAGCCGCGCAGCCGCGGCCGGCTCCACCTCACCAGCGCCGACCCCGGGGTCAAGCCCGCCCTGGACTTCCGCTACTTCACCGACGAGGACGACTACGACGGCCGCACCCTCGTCGACGGCATCAAGCTCGCACGCGAGATAGCGAAGACCGAACCGCTCGCCCACTGGCTCAAGCGCGAGGTCTGCCCCGGCCCCGACATCACCTCCGACGAGGACCTCAGCGAGTACGCCCGCAAGGTCGCGCACACCGTCTACCACCCGGCCGGCACCTGCCGGATCGGCGCGCCCGGCGATCCGGCGGCCGTCGTCGACCCGCAGCTCCGCGTCCAGGGCCTGGACGGCGTACGCATCGCCGACGCCTCCGTCTTCCCGACCATGCCCGCCGTCAACCCCATGATCGGTGTCCTGATGGTGGGCGAGAAGTGCGCCGAGCTGCTCCAAGCGACCCCGACCGCCGGAGGCGACGTCCGATGAGTGAACCCACCACACCCGTCTTCTCCGTCCGCGATCTCTGGAAGGTGTTCGGCCCCGGGGCCGACCGTATCCCCGGCAGTGAACACGCCGCCCTGCCCTCCACCGAACTGCGCGAGCGCACCGGTTGCACCGCCGCCGTACGCAACGTCTCCTTCGACGTCGACAAGGGCGAAGTCTTCGTTGTCATGGGCCTGTCGGGCTCCGGCAAGTCCACCCTCGTGCGCTGTCTGACCCGGCTCATCGAGCCCACCAGCGGCACCCTGGCCATCGACGGCGAGGACGTCCTGGCCATGGACCGCACACGGCTGCGCGAACTGCGCCGCCACCGGGCCGCGATGGTCTTCCAGCACTTCGGACTGCTGCCGCACCGCACCGTCCTGGACAACGTCGCCTACGGTCTGGAGATCCAGGGCCTCGGCAAGGCGGAACGCCGTGCACGGGCCGCCGAACTGGTCGAGAAGGTGGGCCTCGGAGGCCTCGAGGACCGCCGCCCCGCCCAGCTCTCCGGCGGCCAGCAGCAGCGCGTCGGGCTTGCCCGCGCGC
The DNA here is from genome assembly GCF_036345975.1 of Streptomyces clavifer. Lineage (NCBI taxonomy): Bacteria > Bacillati > Actinomycetota > Actinomycetes > Kitasatosporales > Streptomycetaceae > Streptomyces > Streptomyces clavifer. Next base: position 6,569,867 of record NZ_CP107793.1, read on the forward strand.
TCGCCGTCGACCCGTCCGTCCTCCTCTTCGACGAACCGTTCAGCGCGCTCGACCCGCTGATCCGGCGCGAGATGCAGGACGAGGTCGTCCGGCTGCACCGGGAGGAGGGCCGGACCATGGTCTTCATCACCCACGACCTGAGCGAGGCACTGCGCCTGGGCACCCGCATCGCCCTGATGCGCGACGGCGAGATCGTGCAGCTCGGCACACCCGAGGAGATCGTCGGATCGCCCGCCGACGACTACGTACGCGCATTCGTCCGGGACGTTCCCCGGGAACAGGTCCTCACCGTCGCCACCGCCATGCGCCCCCCGTCCGCAGGCGAGGGCGATCACGGCCCGGCCCTGCGCCCCGAGGCCACCGTCTCCGAGGCCATCGAGGCCGTCGCCCGCTCCGGCGACCCCGTCGCACGCGTCATGAAGGACGGCCGGCTCGTCGGAGTCGTCGACCACGCGTGCCTGCTCGACGTCGTCGCGGGTACGGGGGCCCAGGCGGTGACCGTCTGATGGCCACCGCCCAAGCCGCCACCGGCCCTGCCGCCGGTCCCGGCACCGCAGGCCCGCTCGCCGCCCTGCGCGGCCGGCCCGCCCTCGGCAAGCTGCTCCTGCTGCTGGTGATCGCCGCCGTCGCCGTACCCGTCGTCCACGCCCGCTGGGGCGGCGGGATCTGGCCCGGCGCCCTGACCGTCGACCTGGGCGGACCGCTCGGCGAGGTCAACGACTGGATCATCGGCAACCGCGACAGCCATCCGCTGTTCCTCCACTTCTTCGGCCACATCAGCAACGCCGTCGTCCTGTCCGTACGCGGCGTCTACCTGGCCCTGCTCGCCCTCGGCTGGGCCGGTGTCACCGCCGTCGCCGCGCTCGTCGCCTGGCGGACCGCCGGAGTGCGCCTGGCACTGACCGCGGGCCTGTCCTTCTTGGCGTGCGGACTCCTCGGCATGTGGGTGCCGACCATGCAGACCCTCGCCCTGATGGTCGTCGCCGTCCTCGTCTCCGTCGTCCTGGGCATGCTCCTGGGGCTCGCGGCCGGGCTGTCGGACCGCACCTTCCGCCTCCTGCGCCCCGTCCTGGACACCATGCAGGTGCTGCCCGCCTTCGCCTACCTGCTGCCCGTCGTGCTGATCTTCGGCATCGGAGTGCCCGGCGCGGTCCTCGCGACCGTCGTCTACGCGGCACCGCCGATGGCCCGCCTCACCGCACTCGGGCTGCGTGGCGCCGACGCGGGCGTCATGGAGGCCGTGGCTTCGCTCGGCGCCACCGGCAGGCAGCGCCTGCTGACCGCCCGTCTGCCGCTGGCCCGCAAGGAACTGCTGCTCGGCCTCAACCAGACCATCATGATGGCGCTGTCCATGGCCGTCATCGCCTCCGTCATCGGCGCGGGCGGCCTCGGCGACCGCGTCTACCAGGCGCTCTCCTCGGTCGACGTCGGTGCCGCGCTCGCCGCGGGCATCCCCATCGTGCTGCTGGCCGTCGTCCTGGACCGAACGACCGAGGCGGCCGGCCGGAAGCTCGGCACGGAACCCACCGGACCGGCCGCGCTGCGCGGCCGGCGCGGCTGGGGGGCCGTCGCGGTGATCACCGCCGCCGTCGCCGTCCTGGGGCGGTTCACCGGCGGCCGCATCTGGCCCGAGAGCGGCGTCGTGGCCATCGCCGGACCCGTCAACACGGCCAAGGACTGGATGGTCGACCACCTCTACACCGGCATCCCCGTCATCGGCGGAACCGCCGACTGGGCCGCCCACTTCACCAACTGGATCCTCAACCCGCTGCGCAGCGGACTGCAGGGGCTCCCCTGGTGGTCGGTCCTGCTGATCGTCGCCGCACTCGCCTGGACCATCGGCACCTGGCGCACCGCGCTCACCGCCGTGCTGGCCATGGCCGGCATCGGGGTCCTCGGCGTCTGGGAACTGTCGATGGACACCCTCAGCCAGGTCCTCGCGGCCGTCGCGGTCACCCTCGTCCTGGGCTTCGCCATCGCCGTCGGCGCCGCACGCAGCACCCGCCTCGAACGCCTGCTGCGCCCCGTCCTGGACGTCTTCCAGACGATGCCGCAGTTCGTCTACCTCATCCCCGTCGTCGCCCTCTTCGGCGTCGGCCGCGCCCCCGCCGCCGCTGCGGCCGTCGTCTACGCGCTGCCCGCCGTCGTCCGCATCACCACCCAGGGACTGCGGGGCGTGGACCCCGCCGCGATGGAATGCGCCCGCTCGCTCGGCGCCACCCCCGGACAGCAACTGCGCCAGGTCCAGCTCCCGCTGGCCCGACCCGCCCTGCTGCTCGCCGTCAACCAGGGCGTCGTCCTGGTCCTGGCCGTCGTCATCATCGGCGGTCTCGTCGGCTCCGGCGCGCTGGGCTACGAGGTCGTGTTCGGCCTCGCCCAGGGCGACCTCGCCACCGGCCTCGTCGCCGGTGCCGCCATCGTCTGCCTGGGACTGATGCTGGACCGGGTCACCCAGCCCACCACCCGCCGCCAGCGGAAGGAGAGCTGACATGGCTCGCACCCGTACCCGCGCGCACCTGCGCACGACCGCGACCGTGGCCTCGGCCGCCGCCCTGCTGGCCGTCACCGGCTGCGGAGCCGCGGACATGACCAAGCAGGCATCCCCGTTCGCGGCCCCCGCCGACATCAAGACCGTCACGCTCTCCGTGCAGTCCTGGGTCGGCGCCCAGGCCAACGTGGCCGTTGCACAGAAGCTCCTGGAGGACGAACTGGGCTACCGCGTCGACCTCGTCCAGACCGACGAGGTCCCCGCCTGGGACGCCCTCAGCCAGGGCCGGGTGGACGCCATCCTGGAGGACTGGGGCCACCCCGACCAGGAGAAGCTGTACGTCGAGGACAAGAAGACCATCGTCCCCGGCGGCGACCTCGGCGTCACGGGGCACATCGGCTGGTACGTCCCCGCGTACTGGGCGGAGGAGCACCCCGACGTCACCGAGTGGAAGAACCTCGACAAGTACGCCGACGAGCTGCGCACCCCGGAGAGCGGCGACAAGGGCCAGCTGATGGACGGTTCGCCGTCCTACGTCACCAACGACAAGGCACTGGTGAAGAACCTCGGCCTCGACTACAAGGTCGTCTTCGCCGGTTCCGAAGCGGCGCAGATCACCCAGATCCAGCAGTTCGCCAAGGAGAAGAAGCCCTTCCTCAGCTACTGGTACCAGCCGCAGTGGCTGTTCAACGAAGTGCCGATGGTCGAGGTGGAACTCCCGGAGTACTCCGACGCATGCGCCGCGAAGGCCCCGGAGGACATCGACTGCGCCTACCCGACGACCCCGCTCCAGAAGTACCTCAACGCGGACTTCTCGAAGCGCGGCGGGGAGGCGGCCGCCTTCCTGAAGAAGTTCCACTGGTCGGAGAAGGACCAGAACAAGGTCTCGGAAATGATCGCCTCCGAGCGGCTGGCGCCCGGCGAGGCCGCCGAACGCTGGATCGAGGAGAACCCGGCCACATGGAAGAAGTGGCTGGACCGGTGACCTGAACCGGGCACCCCTCGGACAGGGCCTCGGCCGCCACGGCGGCCGAGGCCCTGTCGCATGTGCACGTCTCGCTTCCCGCCATCCGTTCCGTGCAGCTATTCACTCGCGTCGCCGCCTGCACCGAGCGCATGACGCCACTGTTCATGGGCTTGCGAGCGAGCACACCGGGGCGGGAATCCGACCTGGACTTCTACGCGGAGTCCGTACGCGACCTCTGGTACGCCGACCGGCCGATCGCCGACGCTGCCGAGCGCGTACGCCTGCTGGAGCAGTTCCCGGAGCTTCAGCCGAACGAGGAGGGGATCACCGATGTCGTCGACACCTACGCCTTCTTCGCTGTCCTCACCTTGCGGTATGCCCTGCTGGTTCATGGCTCGGGAAGCGCTGATGACGCGGTGTCCTGCGGCCATGTGGCGCTCACCGCGATGGGGATGCTGGACCAGAACGTGGCGGGGGCCAGCCTTCTCGCCGAGGAACAACGGCTCCAGTCCCACTCGCTGAGCAGTGACGGAGCAGGTCTGTGGGACGCGAGCGTCACGGCAGGACGGGAGAGGTTCCGTGCCGTACTGGGCCGCCTGCCCCGCCAGTCGTGCTTCTGATCCGGCCCCGTCTCCGACCGCGACGCCACCAGCTGACACAAACACCAGGTCAGGCACCCACGTCTCCCACCCAACCAGGCACCACCTCGTAAGAGCGGGTCACGGATCGGGCGGAGCGGGCGCTCGGGGAAGGCGCAGCTGGAAGCACGCCCCGACGCCGGAGGGGACGAGAGCCAGCGTTCCTCGGTGGCGGTGCGCGAGTTCGCGGGCGATGGGGAGGCCGAGGCCGGTGCCCCCGAGGTCGCGGGAGCGGGCGTCGTCGAGCCGGACGAAACGTTCGAAGACGCGCTCGGCGTCCTCGCCGGGTATGCCCGGCCCGTCGTCGTGCACGGACAGGACGACCTGCTCGTCCTGGTTCCGGACGTTGACCTGGACGCGGCTCGTGGCGTGGCGAGCGGCGTTGTCGACGAGGTTGCGCAGCAGTCGCTCGTAGTCGCCCTTGCTGCCGCGCACGTAGGCGGGCGCGGTGGTGTCCGCGGTGAGTGTCATCGGTCGGTCCGGCAGGTCGTACTGCCCGACGAGCAGGGACACGAGGGCGGCCAGGTCCACGGTGCCGCTGCCGGTCGTCGGTGCGTGGGCGTCGAGGCGGGCGAGGAGCAGCAGGTCCTCGGCGAGGCTCCGGAGACGTCCGGTCTGCCGTGCGGCGGTAGCGACCGCACCGGGCCAGTCGGTGCGGTCCGGGTAGGCGAGCGCCACTTCCAGACTGGCCGTCAAGCTTGCCAGAGGGCTGCGCAGTTCGTGTGCGGCGTCCGCGACGAAGCGTCTCTGCCGGGCGGCTGCCTCGTCGAGGCGTTGCAGGGTGGTGTTGATGGTGGAGGCCAGGGCGGCGATCTCGTGCCCCGTGGCGGGCACGGTGACACGCTCTCTCGGGTCGCTCGCGGTGACCGAGGCGGTGGCCGTACGGATCGCCTCCACCGGCCGCAGCGCCACCCGTACGGTGACGTAGGTGACAGCGGAGATCAGCACCAGGCTGACGAGTCCGGCCCGCAGCAGCAGAAGGTAGATGTTGTCGGTGATCGCCTCGGCCGTGTCGGGGAGCACGACCACATGAACCCGCAGTGTGGCGTCCGGGGCGACGCCCAGGGCAGCCGCCTGCTCGGTGCTCAGTTCACCGGCCCAGATGTCGGCGAACAGGACCGGGTAGGTACCGCCGGACAGGTCGAAGCGGCCCGCGGGCCCGTCGCCGCGGCGCTCCGGGATGCGGATGTAGCGTTGCGTGTAGTACCAGCCCGAATCGGTGTCGGTGGGCCCGGAGAGCGGGGGCGGTGCGGGCAGCACATGGGGGGAGCCCGGGGCGAAGACGTCCATGCCTCCGCCGGCGGCGACAGCTGTGCTGCGACCGGTCGCGACGACCTCGTACGGTACGGCGCTTCTGCGGCTGGGAACCACGCCCTCACGCAGTTGGTCGGCGAGAGCGAGGAGAGGGGCCCGGGCCTGTTCCTGGGCGATCCGGGTGCCCTGACGGTAGACGTCGCGGTGCAGCCACCAGCCGATGGCGACCAGGATGACGGCGGCGGTCGAGGCGACGACGAGGGCGGTACGGGCGCGTACGGACCGTGGCCACCCCATGCGTCTCGGCTCAGCCGTGTTCACGGTCGTCCACCAGGCGGTAGCCGATACCTCGCACGGTCTGCACGGACCGCCGGTCGAACGCGGCGTCCACCTTCTTACGCAGAACGCTGACGCGCGCCTCCACCAGATTCGGGTCCAGGGCGTCATCAGGCCACGCGTGATAGAGCAGATCCGCCTTCGAGACCGCCTGGCCCGCCCGGCGGGCCAGCAGCTCCAGCACGGAGAACTCCCTCGGGGTGACCTCCACCCGCACCCCGGCCCGGCGGCAGACCCGGGCGGCGACATCCAGCGACAGGTCACCCACGGCGAGCACGGGCGGGGCCACGGCGGCGGCTCGCCTGACCAGGGCCCGCAGCCGTGCGACCAGCACCAGGTACGAGAAGGGCTTGGCCAGGTAGTCGTCGGCACCCGTGTCCAGAGCCTCCGCCTGGTCCCACTCCCCGTCCTTGGCGGTGAGCACCAGGATCGGGGTCGCGTTGCCCTCGCGGCGCAGTTGGGCGCAGACCTTGTAGCCGTTGAGTCCGGGCAGCATCAAGTCCAGTACGACGACGGCGTATTCACCGGTCCGGGCCATCCACAGCCCTTGTCGGCCGTCATGGGCGAGGTCGACGCTGTAACCCTCGGCGGTCAGACCGGTGTGCAGGGTTCGGGCAAGGTCCGCCTCGTCTTCGACCACCAGGATGCGCATGCCGTGCAGCCTCGCACAGCGCCGGGAGGGTTTCCTGATCGGCCGGTCAGGTCGGGTCAGCAACCGGTCACCAGGGGCCGGGCACGCTGGCGACCTCTCCACGCCGCCGAAAGGTCCCGTCGCCGATGTCCCTCGATGTACGCGCCCCCGCCGCCACCGGGCCGGCTCCGGCCCGGCTGCCCTCCGGCCCGGTCAGGGCCCTGGTCCTCATCGCACCCGCGTCACTGACCGCAGCTCTGGGACTCTGGGGCATCCGCAGGCAGAACACGATGTGGGGCGACGAGGCCGTCACCTACCAACTCGCGCTACGCGAGCCGTCCCAGATATGGGCCACGGTCCAGCAGGTCGACCTGGTCCACGCCCTCTACTACGCTGTGATGCACGTGATCTTCGATCTCTTCGGTCCCGGGCTGCTGTCCTTGCGGCTACCGTCCGTGCTGGCCATGTCCGCCGCAGCGGGCGGGATCGGACTTCTCGGACTGCGCCTGGCGGGACCCCGCGCCGGAGTGCTGGCCGGGCTGGTGTTCGCGCTCCTTCCCCAGGTGCAGAAATACGCGCAGGAAGGCCGCTCCTACGCCATGGTCTGCGCCCTGGTCGCCTGGGCCACCTACGCACTGGTGGCCAACGTCCGACGGCGCGACCGGTGGCGCTGGACGGTGTACGGCCTCACCATGCTCCTGGCCTGCCTGCTCCACGAGTTCGCGGTCCTGGCACTGGCCGCACACGGCGTCACACTGATCGTCTCCGGCACGCCGAAAGGGGTGCTGAGGGCGTGGAGTGTCGCCGCTGCCAGTGTGGTGATCGGGCTGTTGCCGCTCGTAGTCGTCAGTGCGGGACAGTCGGAACAGGTGTCCTGGATCGGCGGACCGGTGCGCCCCTACCACTTGCTGGTCGCGGTGATTGTCGGGGTGGCGTGTGCCCGGGCGCCGCTGCGGAGTGACGGGCCCGTGCGGCTCGCCGCGCTGGCCGTGCCGATTCTCGTACTCCCGGGTGCTCTGCTGCTGACCGCCTCCCTGGTCAAACCGCTGTTCGTCGACCGCTACCTCCTCTTCAGCAACATCGGAGTCGCCCTGCTGGTCGGTGCCTGGCTGGAGTACGTCCACCGGCTGCCGCGATACTCCCGGACCGTCCACATCGCGGCGGTCGCGGCCCTGGTCGCGCTCGTACCGCCGAGCCTCTCGCTCAGAACCCCACAGAGCCGGAGCAATGACGTCACCGCCATCGGCGCCGCTGTGCGGGAAGAAGCCCGCCCCGGTGACGGGCTGGTCTACCTCGCCGGCCGACACAGGATCCTGGCCGCGTCCTACCCCGGGGACTCCCGTCAGCTGACAGATCTCGCCCTGGCACAGGACCCCGTTGAGTCGAACACGCTCGCCGGTGTCGAGCTTCCCGCCCGCGACATCGCGGCGCGCATGATGCAGTTCCATCGGATCATCACGGTCCGCGCGGCGCGCGAAGACTCTCTCTCCGATCCACAGGAGAAGGCGAAAACAGACACCCTGGAGCGTCACTTTCGCGAGTACGCAACAAGGCGGGTGAACGGGGCGCATATCACTGTCTACGTCCGAGACCGCGGCTCATCCCCGGCTGGGTCATGTGTTCCGTGCTGAGCCCCGTGCCGCGTCCCGGGACGCTGTCCTGATCCGGTTCGTGTCCCCGCGAGGTCGCCACCCTCCCGAGGCACGGACCGCCCCCGGGTACCGACCGGGCACGTGACTCCCGCACCGCGCACAGGCGGTGCGGGACCGGTAAGGCCCCTGACGGCGCGACGCTGCTGCGATCATGGTGAGGACTGGAGACGGCGCAGCCGAGGGGGACGGGTTGATCAGCGAGCCTGAGATGGTGGGGGAGTTCGGTTCGGCCGAGGCCGCCGAGGTGATGGGCGACCCGGACCGGGAGCCCGTCGGCCGGCGGAAGCCATGGTTATGGGCTGTCGGCGGGGCGGTCGCGGCGTCGGTCGTCTGGGGGGTGGCCCTGGTCGCCTACGGGATCGGCGACCGGGCACCGGACATGCACGGGTACCAGCTGGATCAGGACCCCTGCACCTCGCTCCGGATGAGATCGATCGGAACGGCCATCGCGCCGAGAGAGGCCACGGGCCCGTCGGAGTCGCAGCTCTCGAAGCATGCGGCCCTCGACCAGGTCCGGTGCTTCGTGCCTCTCCGGTCCCCGGCCGAGGACGAGCGGACCGGGAGTGGCTGGAACGTCGAGTACACCGTCGGGATCACCGTCGAGCTGCACAAGAAGACCGACCCCGGCGCGGAATTCGAGGCGCGGCAGTGGGTGTCCGGCCCCGGCGCCGACCCTGAGGCGAGGCTGGAGACGGTCCCGGACCTCGGCGACGCGGCCTACCTGAGGACCTCGGACCGGGGTCACGCCGAGCTCTGGGTACGTGAAGGCGGCGCGGTCCTGTCCTTGAGCCTCTCCTCGTTCACGCAGTACGTGGATGAGGACCACGGGGGAGGGCCCGACGGCGGCGGGGGCGAGCGCGGGGAAGAGCCGGACACGCCCGACCTGAGCCCCCACCACCCGGCGCTGATCAGCGACATGCGCGATCTGATGTCCCTTCTCAGGCAGTGACTCAGCAGCGCTCGCCACGCTGACGGCTACTCAGTCGATCCGTTGTGAGGCGGCGCGTTCCTGCCGGTCACACGGCTGCTCGCGCCCGTGCCGGCCGCCGGGGCAGCCGGCAGCGGGCACGGGCGGGCGCGCGGGGTGCGGCGGTCAGCCGACGGGGCGGGCCTCCTCCTCCGCGCCGGGCCGCTCGAACTGGGTGCGGTACAGCTCCTCGTACCGTCCCCCGATGCTCAACAGCTCTTCGTGGGTGCCCCGTTCGACGATCCGGCCGTCCTCGACGACCAGGATCAGATCGGCGGCCCGCACCGTCGAGAGCCGGTGCGCGATCACCACGGCCGTACGGCCCTCCAGCGCCTCGGCCAGGGCCTCCTGCACGGCCGCCTCCGACGTGGAGTCCAGGTGCGCGGTCGCCTCGTCCAGGATCACCACCCGCTGACGGGCCAGCAGCAGCCGGGCGATCGTCAGCCGCTGCCGCTCCCCGCCCGAGAGCCGGTAGCCACGCTCGCCGACGACCGTGTCCAGGCCGTCGGGCAGCGAGGCCACGAGCCCGTCCAGACGGGAGCGGCGCAGTGCGTCCCAGATGTCGTCCTCGGCGGCGTCGGGCCGGGCGAGCAGCAGGTTGGCGCGGACCGATTCGTGGAAGAGGTGCCCGTCCTGGGTGACCATGCCCAGCGTCTCCCGGATCGAGTCCGCCGTCAGATCCCGTACGTCGACACCGTTCAGCCGCACGGTGCCCGCGTCGGTGTCGTACAGCCGGGGCAGCAGCTGCGCGATCGTCGACTTCCCGGCGCCGGACGAACCCACGAGCGCGATCATCCGGCCCGGTGCGGCGGTGAAGGACACGTCGTGCAGGACCCGGGTACCGCCCCGCGAGTCGAGCGTCGCGACCTCCTCCAGCGAGGCGAGGGAGACCTTGTCGGCGGACGGATAGCCGAAGGACACCCCGTCGAACTCGACGGACACCGGGCCGTCCGGCACCCGGCGGGCATCCGGCTTCTCGGCGATCAGAGGCTTCAGGTCGAGGATCTCGAAGACGCGCTCGAAGCTGACCATCGCGCTCATCACCTCGACCCGGGCGCCGGCCAGCGCGGTCAGGGGCGCGTACAGCCGGGTGAGGAGCAGGGCGAGGGCGACCACCGCTCCGGGCTCCAGGCTGCCGCGCAGCGCGTAGTAGCCGCCCAGGCCGTAGACGAGGGCGAGGGCCAGCGCGGACACCAGGGTGAGGGCCGTGATGAAGGTGGACTGCAGCATCGCCGTCCGGATGCCGATGTCACGGACCCGGCCCGCGCGGGCGGCGAACGCGGCGGACTCGTCGGAGGGACGCCCGAAGAGCTTGATGAGGGTCGCCCCCGGTGCCGAGAAGCGCTCCGTCATCTGCGTGCCCATCGTCGCGTTGTGACCCGCGGCCTCCCGCTGGAGCGACGCCATGCGGGAGCCCATCCGGCGTGCGGGTACGACGAACACCGGCAGCAGGACCAGGGCGAGCAGAGTGATCTGCCACGAGATGGTCAGCATCACGGCAAGGGTCAGCAGCAGGGTGACGAGGTTGGAGACGACACCCGAGAGCGTGTTGCTGAACGCCCGTTGGGCGCCGATCACGTCATTGTTGAGCCGGCTGACCAGGGCGCCGGTACGGGTCCGGGTGAAGAAGGCGACCGGCATCCGCTGCACATGGTCGAAGACAGCGGTGCGCAGGTCGAGGATCAGCCCCTCGCCGAGCGTGGCCGAGAGCCACCGGGTGAGCAGCCCCAACCCCGCCTCGCAGACGGCGATGAGGGCGATGAGCAGGGCGAGCCGGGTGACGGTCCCGGTCCCGTCGCCCCGCACGATCGCGTCGACGACGCCGCCCGCGAGCACCGGTGTGGCCACCGCGAGCAGCGCGGTGACCACACTCAGCAGCAGGAAGCGGCCGATCCGCCCCCGGTGCGGGCGGGCGAACGCCGCGATGCGGCGCAGCGTGGCCCGGGTGAAGGGCCTGCGGTCCTTCTGCGCGTTCATCGCACTGTGGAGCGATGTCCACGCGGTGACTTCCATGTCCATGCGAGTGCCTCCGGAGTCGGGTCCGTACGCATGGAACGCTAAGACCTCAAGGAAGCTTGAGGTCAACCCCGCGATGCCGGGCGCGCCCGCACCGTCGCCATGACCTCCCGGTCCGGCTGCAGTGTCAGCGTCGGTACGGGGTTGATGATGCCCGGGTCCACGTCCAGCTCGAAGCGGCGCGCCAGGACGGCGAGGATCAGCACCGCCTCGACCATCGCGAAGCGCGTACCGAGGCAGACCCGTGGTCCTCCACCGAAGGGGAACCAGGCGTACTCCGGGACGTCGTCGCCGTCCTCGGGGTCCCAGCGCCCGGGACGGAACTCCTCCGGCTGCGGGAACCACCGCTCGTCCCGGTGCGTGGCCCACTGGCTGCTCCACACCCGTGTGCCCGCCGGCATCGGCACGCCACCGATCCGGGCCCCTTCCTTGGCGACCCCGGTCACCAGCCAGATCGTCGGGTACAGCCGCAGGGTCTCCTTCACCACGGCCTGGGCGTACGTCAGTTGTGCGTAGTCGTCGATGCCGGGCTCGCGGTCGCCGAGCACCCGGTCCAGTTCGTCCGCGAGAGCCGCCCGCGCCCCGGGATTCCGGGCCAGCAGATACCAGGCCCACACCAGGGTGGAACTGGTCGTCTCGTGGCCGCCGATGTAGAGGGTGACCGTCTCGTCCCGTATCTCCTTGTCGGTGAGGTGCGCTCCGGTCTCGTCCACCGCGGTGAGCAGCCGGCTCAGCAGGTCCGGGCGCTCTCCGTCCCCGTCGCGGTGACGGGCCACCACCCGGCCCACCTCGGCGTCGATCACCGCGGCGGCCTTCCTGATCCGGGCCCGGCCGGGCGTCGGCACCCAGTCGGGCAGGATCGCGCCGAGTCCGCTGAACTCCTTGCCGATCTCCTGCTGGGCGATGTCCATGGCCCGGCCCATGGCCTCGGCGTCGGCCGGGGTGTCCACCCCGAAGATCGTGCGGACCGCGATCTTCTGCGTCAGGGCCGCCATCTCCCGCTTGACGTCGATGCGTTCGCCGCCCGACCAGGTGTCCGCCAGGTCCACGGTGCTCGCCGTCATCGTCGACGCGTACGACTTCACCTGCTTGGGCCGTACGGACGGCTGCACCAGCGACCGCTTGCGCCGCCAGTCGGGACCGCGCGCGACCACCACGCCGTTGCCCATCACCGTGCGGAACGCGATGCCGAGCAGTGGCTGGTCGAAGGTGCGCTCCGTCTCGGTGAGCAGCTCACCGATGTACGTGGGATCGGAGACGAACACGCAGTCGTTGCGGCCGAATCGCCAGCTCACCATGTCCCCGTAACCCCGCAGACGCTCGAAGAAGGCGAGCGGGTCCTTCCCGAACTGAGGCAGACTCCCGAGGACGGGCAGCCCTCGGGGGCCCGGTAAGGGCATCGGTCCGCGGGGTTCGGTACCGACAGCCCCACCGGTTTCAGTGGACATGAGGAGACTCCCGTCATCAGCCTTGTGAGTGAGGTGAGTTGACAACCTCTCATGGTGCGCCCGACCGCCGGTACGGGTGTCCGGGGCAATGACGCGATACCCCCGGCCTCAGCAGCGCGGGCGGTGACCTGACCGCTCCACGCGCGGCAGCCGCTCATCCGTCGGGGCGAAGGCCGAGCATTCCTCGGCGAAGTCCGAGTGGCCCGGGCCACTCGTGTGCGGGGGCGGAGGAATCAGACTCCCGCGGAAGGGGAGGCGGGCCTGCGCAGCAGCCACTGTCCGAACGTCCGGCGCGCGGGCCGCACCACCACCTTGCCGTGGGCCTTCTGCCCGGCCAGCTCCACGCGCAGCGTGGTCGGTGTGCCCGGGGGAGTCCGCGGGCGGCGGTGGACGAGCTTGCAGTGGACCAGGATCAGGCCGTCGACATCGACCTCCACACCCGGCCTCGTGATCAGTGTCAGGCTCTTCCCCGTCATGGCCACGTCGATCCGCAGGGTGTCCTGCGTGACCACGGCCTCGGTGAGGTCGAGGGTCACGTCGCACCAGGCCACGGCGAGCTCGAGCCGCCGCGGCAGCACCCAGCGGCCCGTCCGCTCGACCCCGCCGCTGAACGCCTGCTGGATCCGGACGACGTCCTTGACGTCTGCGGCCGCTACTGCGGGGCCGTGCGCGGTGGTCGTCACGGCCGGCAAGTCGGCTGTGAGGGGCACCAGTTCGGCCAGAGTCCGGGCCGACAGGGCGGCCTCGATGCGCTCGTCCAGTTCGTCCGCGGTCAGCAGCCCGTCCCCCGCCGCGATGCGCAGCACATCCACCACCCGGTCCCGGTCCGCGTGAGAGGCTCGCAGCTCGGGTGACGAGCCGGTTCCGGGGTGCTTCCCGGTGGGTGACATCTCTGCCGACATGGTTTCCGTCCCGGTCCTGTCGAAGGTCTCCGCGCGACACACGCAGAGGTGCGCGTGGAAGACTAACGGCCCGTCGCGCTACGCATCCGCTGGGCCCTGTCCCGAAGAGGTCAGGGGGCATGCCGGTGCACGGCATACGGCGTTCGTCGGTCGGGGCGGTCGCTTCCGAGGGGCAGTAGAGCGCACGTACGATCTTCGGCGGACGAGCAGGCCGGACCAGCACGACGGACGAGCAGGCCGGACGAGCAGGCCGGGACCAGCACGACGGACGAGCAACGGAGATCTCTCATGCAATGGACCGCCCGCCAGGAATTCGACCGCTGGGCCGGACGTCAGCAGGGTTGGGGTGCGGGCCTGATGGCGGTCTCGGCAGCCCTGTTCCTGTGGCTGGGCTACCTGCTGCTCGTCCCGTTCAGCGTGTACGAGTACCGCGATGAGATCGCCTGCGACGCACCGTTGTTCCCCGACCGTGCCGACTCCGCGTACAGCACGAGCACGCACAAGCTGTGCGCCGCCGAGCGCGACTGGCCGGAACTGCTCGGGGTCGGCTTCCTCGCCGTGCCGCCCGCCGTCGCCGGTGCGGCTCTCTTCACCGGCGGAAGTGCCCGCAAGCGGGCGAGCGCCCATGTCTTCCGGATCCTCGAGATGCAGGAATCGGAGGAGCGTGCGCGAAGGAAGGCGCGGATCGAACCCTGAGCGCGGGGCATCGGCGACCTCTGCGCCTCCCCGACCGCGCCGACAGGCCGGGATCGGGGAGGCCACCACCACGCGTCGGGAACCGCGTCCCGCACGAGCGCCCGAGCGCGTCCCGCCACGGGGCACGGGGCACGGGTCACCGGTTCACGTCCGCACCACCCTGGCGCTCCCCTCCCCGGCGGGCGGAGCATTCGGCACGACCCGTGTCCGCACACGCGAGGAGCCGTCCTTGTCCGCCGTACGTCAGCCCGCGATCCTGCTCTACACCCGCACCACCGACTACCGGCACGCCTCGATCCCCCACGGGATCGCCGCGTTCCGGGAACTGGGCGCGGACCAGGGCTTCACCGTCGACGCGACGGAACGGCCCGACGTGTTCGAGGGTGATGGCCTCGCGCCCTACGACGCCGTGGTGTTCCTCTCCACCAGCGGCGACGTCCTCACCCCCCGAGGGCGCGAAGGGCTGCGGGCCCACTGCGCCGCGGGCGGCGGCTTCATGGGGGTGCACGCGGCGGCCTGCACGGAGTACGACTGGCCCTTCTACGGCGAGCTCCTCGGCGGCCGCTTCGCAGGGCACCCCGCGCTCCAGCCGGGGACCGTCGTCGTCGAGGACCGGGACCATCCGGCCACCCGTCACCTCGGTGCGACCTGGGACCTCACCGACGAGTGGTACGACTTCCGGTCCTGCCCGCGCGGAACGGTACGGGTGCTGGCCTCCGCCGACGAGTCCACGTACGAGGGCGGCGGCATGGGTTCCTGCCACCCGCTGGTCTGGGCCCATCAGCACGGGGGTGCCCAGGTCTTCTACACCGCGCTCGGGCACACCGCCGAGGCGTACGGCGACCCCGACTTCCGGGCCCATCTCCTCGGCGGTCTGCGCCACGTGATGCCCCGGCACGCCGAAGGGCCGCCGGCCGGGGCGTGACACCCCGGCCGGCGGCCCGTACCGGCCGGCCTTCCTGCTGCGGCCGCCCCGTCTTCCGTCAGACGCCCGGCGGGACCCGGGACGGCCGTCCGCCGCCGCGGGTCAGCCCGTATCCGAACACGGCGGCCAGCGCGGCGAGTACGCCGCCGCCCACCGTCCACAACCAGCGGTCGGTCCACCAGCCGGAGGACCAGCCGTCCTCCGGCTCGCTGCCGAGCGAGACCCGGGGCTTGTCCGCACCGTCGTCACCGTCGGCGGCCTGTTCGACCGAGGACGCGCCCGGCACCAGCGGTTCCGCCAGCGCGCCGTCCACGTCGTGGGCGCCGCCCATGCCGGCGGAGGTGACCTCGATCTCGGCGTGGACCGGCAGACCCAGGTCCTCCTCGGCCGCGTCGACGACCGTCAGCCGCACGAAGTAGCTGCCCGGCAGCGGGTCGTCCGCCCACGGCTCGGACCAGGCGCGCACCGTACGCAGCACACAGGACAGCTCGACGGTGCCGGCGTCCTGCGTGGCCTTCCTGGTCTGGTGGCCGTACATGCAGGCCTGGCGGCGGCGCAGCCCGTCGTACACGTCGACCTGCCAGGTTGACGTCCCCTTGCGGGCCGCGTCCTCGGGCAGGGTGACCTTCGCCCGGACGGTGGGGCGTTGACCGGCGTCGGCGGGGAACACCCAGTACAGGTAGTCACCCGTGGAGGCGTCGGCGGTGGCGGTCTGTTCCTGCTGGATCGCGGTGGCGGTACGGAACGCCGTACCCGCCTCCGTCGGCCCCGCCGCGTCGCCCTCGGCCGGGCTCGCGCTCGCCGAGGGGTCGTCGGCGAGCGCCCCGCCCGCCGAGGTGAGCAGGGTGACACCGGCGAGCAGAGCGCCCACGAAGCCGCGCTTCACACGGTTGCTGCGGATGGTTCGCATCAGTTGGTCCTCCATACGGCGACACGCCAGCGCGAGATCCAGCCGAACAGCAGTCCGGCGACCAGACCGGTCAGGACCATGACACCCAGCAGCCACCAGCCGCGGCCCAGGCCGAACGCGGCCACGTCGGCGGCGTCGTCGGGAGCGCCCACCAGGTCGATGGTCAGCTCGACGGGCATGCCCGGGGTGGTCTTCACGGACGAGGGCGCCGCGAAGGAGTTGCTGAGCTGGAGGCAGACGGTCTCGGCGGCGGGCTTGACGTCGCCGTCCACGTCGTCCTGTTCGGCCTTCGGATAGCGCAGGCCGGAGGAGATGGCATCGGTGCGCCCGGTGCCCGACTCCGCGCCCCGGACGATCTCTCGGCCGTGCACGGTCACCGCGCGCAGCAGTACGCCGTAGTCGTTGTTCACGGCACGGTCCGCGGCCACGCTGACCGAGGCGCGCAGCTCCTGACCGGGGAGCACGTCCACCCGGTACCAGCGGTGCTTGCCGAACTCCTGGCGGTCGGTGTAGAGGCCGGCCTTCAGCTGGGGGGCCGCGGAGCAGCTGCCGGCACCCTCGGTGGCCACCGGGGTGACGACGGGCTCGGCGGCCCGGTCCACCAACTGCTTGACACGGCCCGAGAGTTCCTCGGTGTGCTGGATGGCCGTGTACGTACCGCCGGTGGCTTCGGCGATGCAGGTGAGCTGCTGCCGGATCTTGGCGTTGGGCACCAGGCCCAGCGTGTCGATGACCAGGTGGATCCCGCGGGCGGCGATGTCGCGCGCGACCTCGCACGGGTCGAGCGGTCCGCAGGTGTCCTCGCCGTCGGTGATCAGGACGATCCGGCGGGTGGAGTCCCCGCCCTCCAGATCGTCGGCCGCGCCGAGCAGCGCGGGCCCGATCGGGGTCCAGCCGGTGGGCGCCAGCGTGGCGACCGCCGTCTTGGCCTCGGTGCGGTCGAGCGGCCCGACCGGGTAGAGCTGCTTGGTGTCCTTGCAGCCGACCTTGCGGTCGTCGCCCGGGTAGTCGGCACCGAGGGTCCGGATGCCGAGCTGCACCTCTTCGGGCACCGCGTCCAGCACGTCGTTGAAGGCCTGCTTGGCGGCGGATATCCGGGACTGGCCGTCGATGTCCCGGGTGCGCATGGATCCGCTGACGTCAAGGACCAGTTCGACCTTGGGGGAGGCTGCGGAGGAGGGTTCGTCGGCAGCGGCCGGGAGCGCGGTGCCGAGCCCGGCGGCCAGGGTGGCGAGCAGGATGCCCACCCCGGCCGTGAGCCGTTTTCTTGTGATCATCGACGGATCCTATTGAAGATCCGCTGGCATCCCCAAAACCGTAGGGACGTACGGTGATCCGGGCCCTCGGCTCAACCGCCGAGCAGGGGCCGGGTCGCCCGGTCCAGCACCGAACCGATGCGGTCCCAGGCTTCGGTGTCCCTTTCCACCGAGGGGAGTTGGGCGTCCTCGGCCTTCGCGTTCCACCGGGTCGCCACGGCCACCGGGTCGCCGCCCCCCGCCGCTGACGCGGCGAGTGCCGCAGCGCCGAGCGCGACCAGTTCGCCGCTACCGGGCACGATCAGGGGCCGGCCTGAGAGGCGGCGCACCGTCTCCACCCAGGTGCGGCCCTGCGCGCCGCCGCCGATCAGCCGCAGTGGCCGGCCGGCCACCTCGGGGTCGGCCGGGTCGAGGCCGCATGCCCGCAGCAGCTCGTCGAGCGCGCGCAGCACGGTGTAGGCCGCGCCCTCGTAGGCGGCGCCCAGCAGTTGCTGCGGAGTGGTGTCGTGCCTGAGCCCGGTGAGGAGACCGGACGCGGTAGGCACGTCCGGGGTGCGTTCGCCGTCCAGGTAGGGGAGGAGGACGGCCTCGCCGCCGGGAGCCGCGTCGTCGCGGTGCAGACCCAGCAGGGTGGCGACCTTGTCGACGGCCAGGGTGCAGTTGAGCGTGCAGGCCAGCGGGAGGTACGTGCCGTCGGCTGCCGCGAATCCGGAGAGGGCGGTGGACGCCGGCCGGGTGCGGGACGCGGCGAAGACCGTGCCCGAGGTGCCGAGGCTGAGGACGGGGTGGTCCAGGAGTCCGGCGCCGCCCAGCCCGAGGCCCACGGCGGCGCTCATGTTGTCACCGGTACCGGCCGCGACGGCGATGCCGGCCGGGAGGCCGAGCGCCTCGGCGGCCGAAGGGGTCAGCGAACCGATGCGGGTCGCGCCGGTGGTGGCGATCGGCGGCAGCATCGAGACGTCCAGGCCGAGCAGACCGAGGAGCTCGGTGTCGTAACCGCCGGTGTCGGTGGAGTACCAGCAGGTGCCCGAGGCGTCGCCCGGGTCGGTCGCGGCGGTGCCCGCGAGCCGCTCGGTCAGGAAGTCGTGGGGCAGCCGCACCGCGGCGGTCGCCTCGGCGTTCGCCGGGTCGTTCTCCCGCAGCCACTGCCACTTCGTGGCGGTCATGGCCGCGACCGGCACCGAACCGGTCCGCGCGGTCCAGGCCTCCGGCCCGCCCAGGGCGGCGGTGAGCGCCGTGGCCTGCGGGGCGGAACGGGTGTCGTTCCACAGCAGCGCCGGGCGCAGCGGCCGGCCGGACCGGTCCAGGACCACGAGGCCGTGCTGCTGTCCGGCGACGGCGATGCCGACGACCGAGGACGCGGAGAGACCGGATTCCTTCAGCCCGGCCGCGACGGCGTCGCACAGCGCCCGCCACCAGACCTCGGGGTCGCTCTCGCGTGCCCCGCCCTCGCCCGTGACCACGTGCGGGGCACGGCCGACGGCCAGCAGCTCACCGGTCTCGGTGTCGGTGACTGCCGCTTTGGTGGACTGGGTCGAGCTGTCCACGCCGATGACGACGGTACGCGGCGGCATGGGCTACCTCTTCTCGTGCGGGTGGTGAGCGTACGGTTTCGGTCAGGCTGATTTTGGTCGTGCGAAAAACAAATTACGTGATGGGACGCGTCCGGAACAGAGGTGACCCCCGTTTCGTCGCGCGAGGGGTCGCACCGGCGACCGTCACGGGGCGGATTAATCAAGTGGATGAACTAATGTGCGCACGGTGAGCGAAGCCCGACGCTGGACGCCTCGGCCCGGGACCGGCCGGGGCGCACGGCGCCGGCCGGACGTCCGCGGAGCAGGGCGGACGGGTACGTGACGCGGCGCGCCTCACGGGCGGGTGCCGCAGGCCGGGGGCCTGCCGTCGCCCCGGCTGTGGGGTGCTCAGTCGCCGAGGAAGGCCGCCGGCCGGGCGTACGCCACCGGGTCGGCCAGTACGTCCTGCACCACCAGGGCCGCCGCGCCCCGCGCCGCGTCACCCGCGACGGAGGAGGCGCGCAGCCGGCCGCTGCCCCCCGACCACAGGCCGGACACCACACGGCCCGTCAGCTCCTCGTCGGCGTGCGCCGACAGCCACGGCATCAGGCCCCGGTATATCCCGCCGAGAACCACCGCGTCCGGGTCGAACAGATTGACCGCGCCGGACAGCACCCGTCCCAGCATCCGCCCCGCGTCACCCACCGCCGCGACCGCTCGCGCATCCCCCGCCTGGGCCCGTCGCTCCAGCTCCAGCACCCCGGCCGCTCCGCCGCCGGACTCCTCGACCCCGGCCGCCCGCAGCAGCGCGGACTGGCCCGCGTACTGCTCCAGGCAGCCGCGGGAGCCGCACCGGCACTCCGGGCCTGCCGGGTCGACCACCACATGGCCGATCTCCCCGGCGAAGCCGTGGGCACCGCGCAGCAGTCGGCCGTCCAGCACCAGGGCGCCGCCGACACCGATCTCGCCCGTCAGGTACAGGAAGGTGCGGACCGGGTCGAGTCCGCCGAACCACAGCTCCGCCAGGGCCGCCAGATTCGCCTCGTTCTCCGAGCGCACCGGCAGCGGCGCGTCGCCGGTGCGCAGCCCGGAGAGCGCCTCGGCGAACAGGGACTCGGCCGGGACCTGGTTCCATCCCAGGTTCGGTGCCTGGCGTACCGAACCGCCCGAGACCAGACCGGGCAGCGCGAGCGTGGCCCCGACCGGGTACAGATCCTGCTCCCGCGCCGAGTCCAGGGTGCGCGCGGCGATCCGCGCCGCCCTGGCCAGTACCTCGTCGGGCGGGGCGCCGCGATTGTCCAGGTGCTCGGTCTGCCGGACCCGGCCGGTGCCGGCCAGGTCCACGACGCACACCGAGACGTAGTCGATGTTGACCTCCACGCCGAGCCCCGCGGGGCCGGTGCGCGCCACCTTGAGGGCGGTCCCGGGGCGTCCGGCCTGCCCGCTGAAGGTCTTGCCCGACTCGGTGAGGAATCCACTGTCGATGAGCTGCTCGACCAGGGAGGACACCGCGGCCCGGGTCAGTCCGACCCGGGCCGACACACCGGCTCTGGTCGCCTCGCCGGCCTCGCCCTCGTCCCGCACGGCGCGCAGCACGAGACTCAGGTTGTGGCGCCGCACGGTGTCCTTGTCCGCCTTGGGCCCCAGGGGTGTGAGGTAGCTCTTCATATGAACGAGGAGCCTATGCGATGCCCGGGCGGTGAAGGCCCTGCGGTGCACGGGCTCCTCACCGCCGGTGTGCCCCGGCACGGGCCTGGCGGACGGGCACCCGGCCGCCGCGCCGGTGCCGGGCGGTCACATGCCCGCCGCGTCCGTCACCGCACCCAGGTCGACGAACTTGAAACCGGTCGCCTCCCGGCCCTCCCCGTCACCCGCGGCGGACGTCTCGTGCCCGTCCTGGACGACCAGCAGTCCGTTGGGGTAGCGGGCGCCGAGGGGCTCGTTCAGCACGGCGGCACCGTCGCACTCCTCGCTGCCGTCGAGGTCCGCCGTCACGGCGGTGATCCGGAAGCCGCCCTCGTACTCGTTGCCCTCCGAGACCTCGCGGTCGTACAGGGCGAAGGTGTCGTCACCCTGGCTGGACGCCATCAGATAGCCGTCGCCGTCGGACTCGCGGAAGAGCGTCAGCCCCTCGACGTCCGCAGTCAGCCGCTTGCCGCCGAAACCGGGATCGGTGCCGGGCGTGCACTCCTCGGTCTCCGGGTCGTACGTCCCCGGGACGCCGTACTCGCGGACCTTGTCCACCAGGACCGGGCGTCCGTCCAGGCCGGCCGGGACGCGCCAGATGCCCACGTCCTCCTGGCCCGCGTAGAGCGTGCCGGTCGCCGGGTCGACGACCATGCCCTCGACCTGCGGCAGCTCGCCCGGCTCGCCGCACGGGGTCCAGGACCCGCCGTTCGGGAGGCGGAAGGAGGACGGGAGGGAGATTGTGCGGACCTTCTCGTAGCCGACCGTGCCCGCCGCGGTCGGGCGCAGCTCCAGCAGCGCGAGGTCGGTGGTGTTGCGCCGGCTGACGAGGGCGTACGAGCGTCCGGTCCGGCGGTCCTGCCACGCGGCGAGCCCGTACGCGGTCCGCTGGTCGTTGATCTCGGCCTGGTCCTTGGAGAAGACCGGGGCGGCGGCCGGGTCCGTGACGTCCTTCAGTGGACGCCCGGGGCGCGAGGGGTCGATGCGGTAGACGCGGAGGCGGTCGTTCCCCCGGTCGCTCACCACGGCCACGTCGGTGCGCCCGGCCGGCGTGCGCAGGCCGGTGACGAGGTCGACGTTGTTGAAGCGGCCCGGTGCGTCGTCCTCGGAGGCGGCCGGGGGCGCGGGTACCGACTGCACGAGCGCGGCGTCCAGGCCGTAGACCCGGAGTCCGCCCTCCTTCGCGGTCGCGAGGACCAGGCTGCGGCCGGGGTCGACGTCGTTGCGCCAGATCGCGGGGTCGTCGGCGTTGGCGTTGCCACCCGCCTCGTCGTCGTACAGCGCCTTCGTCTCGGCCGTGGCTCCGACGGCCGGCAGCGACTTCGCCTGTGCGGACGGGAGCGGGGCGAGCGTGATGAGTGCCGCGCCCATCAGGGCGGTGGCCGTCAGGCGCGGGGAGCGGTGCAGACGCACGGATGCTTCCTGTCGTCAGAGGGGCATGTTCATGACTTGCCAGGAAGTGTCCGGTGGAGGCGCGGTGTCAAGGTGTCGGATCGATGTGGGGGAGGCGGGCGGAAGATGAATTCGCGGCTCCTCCCGCACGCCCCGGCCCCTGGGGGCCACCGCGGCCGGTCCCGGCCCGGTGTGCGCGAGCGCGGCCGGTCCCGGAGGCGATGCGCACCTCCGGGACCGGACGGCAGTTCACCCCGGCGGCTCAGGGTTTCGCGCCCCGGGCCCTCAGCATGTCGGCCATGAGGGCGATCTCCGACTCCTGGGCGCGGTCCATGCCCGTCGCCAGATTCCGGATCTCGTCCGTGCCCGCCGCACCGGCCGCCGCCTGCGCCATGTCGGCACCCGCGCGGTGGTGCACGGTCATCAGCCGGAGGAAGAGCACCTCGGCGGCCCGGCCCTCGGCCGCCCGCAGCCGGTCCAGCTGCTCGTCGGTGGCCATGCCCGGCATGAGGGAGCCGTCGGACCGGGGGGTGAACGTGTGCCCCATCCACTCCATGGGCGGCCGGTCGGAACTCTTCGGCCTGTCCCAGATCTCCAGCCAGCCGAGCATCATGCCGCGCTGATTGGCCTGGGTGTTGATGATGTCGTACGCGAACCTGCGGACGTCCTCGTCGTCCGTGCGGTCCCGGACGATGAAGGCCATCTCCACCGCCTGCTGATGGTGGATCGACATGTCCCGGGCGAACCCCACGTCGGCCGAGCCCTCCGAGGGCGCGGAGACCCCGGAGCCGGCCGAGGACGGCGAGGCCGAGGACGGCCGTACGACCATCACCAGTACGAGTCCCACCGCCACGAGGAACACCACGGCGCCGGCCACCACCATCGAACGCGGTGCGCGCACGGACGAGGTCACTTGGCGACCCCGCCGCTGCAGGCGGCACCCGGCTCCGGGGTCTGCGCGCCCTGGACGTACTTGGTGAAGAACTGCGCGACGCGTGCGTCGGTGGCGCTCTTCACCGTGAGCTGCTTGCCCCACGCGCTCAGCATCAGCGGGTCCTTCTGGTCGGCCACCGGGCTCATCAGGGAGTAGGGCGTCTTGGAGACCCGCTCCGAAAGCGCCTTGACGTCCGCCTCCTTCGCCTTGTCGTTGTACGTGACCCAGACAGCGCCGTGCTCCAGGGAGTGGACCGCGTTCTCGTTCGGTATCGCCTCGGTGTAGACGTCGGCGTCGCAGTTCATCCACACCGGGTTGTGGTCGCCGCCGACGGGCGGGTTCATCGGGTAGGTGACCGGGGTCTGGACGTGGTTCTGCTCCAGCTTGTCCCAGGACTTCTCGCCGGTGACGGGGGAGGTCCTGGCCTGTTCCTCGGCCGCGTCCTGCTCGTCGGCGGCGGACATCAGATAGCCGCCCCCGGCGACCAGCCCGGCGACCACGAGGACGGCGGCCGTGATGGTGATGATGCGGCTTCGGCGCTCGATGGCCCGTTCCTTGCGGCGGGCCTCCTCGAGCTTGGCGCGGCGCGTGGCGGCAGGGCTGTTCTGGTTCTTGGCGGAAGCCATGTCAGGTCCTCGGGTTCAGCGGAACGCATGCGCGGGACACGCGCGATGCGGGGGGCACAGGGGCATGGGGGAGGCCGCCCTCGGCGCCGGACGCGGCGGGGTGAGGAGCGGACCCGGAGGCCTCTAGACCCGTTGGACCTGCAGACGGAGATGATCGACGGCACCCACGCCGTCGTTGGAGGGCCCGCGGATGGCGGTGGCGCCGGTGAGTGGAGCCGTCGGGGTCACCGTCGAGGTGCAGGGGAGTGCGACGGGAGCGGCAGGGCCCGGAAGCACGACGGGCGTCGAGTGGCTCGTCGCGCCGTGGCAGGAACTGCCGGGGCCGCGCTCGCCCGGGGCCTCGGCCCTGACGACCGACTCGACCGCGGTGGGCACCGGGGTGAAGGCCCGGACGGCGGGCGGGGCGGGGGTTCCGCCGCCGGACGCGGCCGTGGCGGAAGGGGCGCAGCAGAAGAACACGGCCACCAGGGCCAGCAGCCAGCCCAGCACGACAGCCGGGGTGAATCCGCCCCGTCTCCGGTCCGTCCGCTCAGTCCGCCTGGTCATCGCCGCCATCGTACGGTGAGTGAAGATTCAATGAGTATGGGCCCACGGGTTCGCAGGATAGTGTGCCTCGGTGACCACGCAATCGAACATACCTGCGGGCTGGCATCCCGATCCCCACGGCGCACCCGAGCTGCTGCGCTACTGGGACGGCGCCCGGTGGACCGAGCACACCCACCCGGCCCAGGGTCGGGACGCCGCGCAATCCGCTGCCGCGCAGTCTCCGGCCCAGCCCGTCGCGGCGCCGCAGGCCGCGGTGGCCCAGCCGCAGGCGGCCCCGCAGCAGGTGGTTCCCGGGTACGGGGTGCCCCAGCAGGGCGCTCCCGGTGCCGGGTCGCTGTTCGACCAGCGGGTCCTGGTCGTGAACCAGAAGGCCAAGCTGGTCGAGCTCACCAACGAATACCGCGTCTTCGACCAGCAGGGCGTCACCGTCGGCTCGGTCGTCCAGGTCGGCCAGAGCGCGCTGCGCAAGGTCCTCAGATTCGTCTCCAGCATCGACCAGTACCTGACGCACCGGCTGGAGATCCGTGATGCCCACGGGCAGCCGCAGCTGCTCCTGACGCGTCCGGCGAAGTTCATCAAGTCCCGTGTCGTCGTGCAGCGCCCGGACGGGCAGCCCGTCGGCGAGATCGTTCAGCAGAACGCCATCGGGAAGATCAACTTTGCGATGACGGTCGACGGCCGCAAGGTCGGCGCGATCAAGGCGGAGAACTGGCGCGCCTGGAACTTCGCCATCGTCGACCACAACGACGCCGAGATCGCCCGGATCACCAAGACCTGGGAGGGGCTCGCGAAGACCATGTTCACCACGGCGGACAACTACGTACTGCAGATCCACTACCAGCTCCCCGAGCCGCTGCTCAGCCTGGTCGTGGCAACGGCGCTGACCGTGGACACCGCGCTCAAGCAGGACGCACGCGGCTTCGGCTGAGCCCTCGCCCTGGCGGGCCGCGGTCCGGGGCTCCCCTTCCGGGGCCCTGCGCCGTGGGGGCCCTGATCCGTGAGAGCCCGCGCTCTCCGTGGGCCCCGCTCCGAGCGGCCGCCGGTCCGCCGGAGGTGTTCCTCCGCCGGCCGACCGGGCCAACGGCGCATGCACGCGTAGGGGGTCCGCGACACCCGCCGGCTCAGGGGGCGTGGACGCCGAAGGCGGCCCCCTGCGGATCGCTGAGCACGGCGACGGACGGTCCGCCCGGGATGTGCCTCGGCGGCACGAGCGGCCGGCCGCCCGCTCCCAGCGCGGTGGCGGCCGCGATCTCCACGTCGACGACCGTGAAGTACGGCACCCAGCGCGGCGGCGTCTGCGGCTCCTCCTCGCCGTCCAGTGCCTTCATGCCGCCGAATTCGGCCCCGTCCACACCCCAGTGGGTGTAGCGCTCCGTGGCGTCGACCGTCCAGCCGAACACGGCCGGGTAGAAGGCGAGCGCGCCCTCCGGATCGGGGGTGAGCAGCTCGGCCCAGCCCAGGGCCCCGGGAGCGTCGAGGAGCCCGGCGCCCGCGAAGGCGCGGGGCTGCCAGAGCGAGAACACCGCACCGGCAGGGTCGGCGGCCACCGCGAACCTGCCCTGGTCGAACACGTCCATCGGGCCCATCAGCAGCGTGCCTCCCGCCGACCTGACGGTGTCCGACGCGGCGTCCGCGTCCTCCGTGGCGAAGGAGACCGTCCACGCGGACCGCTGGTCCGGGCGGTACACGGGACTCAGTGCGGCGACCGCGTCCTCGCCGAGGCGCGCCATCGTGTAGCCACCCGCCTCGGGCCGCGGGTCGGTCTCCGCCCGCCACCCGAAGAGCGCGGCATAGAACGCCGCGGCACCGGGCACGTCCGACGTGCTCAGTTCGACCCAGCAGGGGCCGCCGGGTACCGGTTCCGTGAGCTTCATGCCGCATCCTCCCGAGGCGCGCCGCACGACGCGTTCCTACGCTGTCGTGGAGACGCTATGACCGTGCGGGGGCGGCGGCGACCGGAAGCGGCCGTCCTCCGGCGGGCTCCCAGAAATGTTTTACAGGTGTAATACCTGCTAACGTAATTGGGTGAGTGATACAGCCGTGCGATCCCGGAAGTCATCCGTCCACAAGCTGCCGGTCACCGGCACACTGCGGCTGAAGAGTCCTGCGGAGATCTGGTTCAAGCCCGCGCTGAGCGTCGTCGTCGCCTCCGCGGTGCCGAATCTGCTGCTCTACTCCATCGACCGCCTCGACCTCGTGATGTACACGATGGCGGGTTCGCTCTGCGCGCTCTACGGGCACAACCTGCCGTACGCCCGCCGGGCCCGCACGGTCGTCGGCGTCGTCCTCGGCATGGTCGCCGGCCTCGCCGTCGCCCTGTTCACCGCCTCCGCCACCGACTCGACCGCCGTCCTGATCGCCGTGGGCGCGGTCCTCGCGGCCGCGCAGAGGACTCTCTGCGACGCCACTCGCATCGGCCCGCCCGGCAACGTCATCTTCACCTTCATCACCTCGGCCGCGCTCTTCGCCCCGCAGGAGCCCGGCCAGGTGCCCGGACACCTCGCGCTGGCCCTGGCGGCGGGCGCCTTCTCCTGGCTGGTCACCGTCGGCCCCGCCCTGGGGCGCAGGGAAGGGCCCGAACGCCGCGCCACCGCCCGCGCGCTCGACGCCGCCGCGGCCTGCGTGGCCGACCCCGGACCCCGCACCCGGCACGCCGCGGCCGCCGCCGTCCAGGCGGCCTGGCAGTCCCTGCTCGCGGCCGGCCGGCCCACCCCCGTACGACGGGAACTCGAACGCCTCGTGGTCCACGCCGAACGGGCCCTCGCCGGAACCTCCTCCGACGGCGGTGTCGGCAGCGCCGACGCCGGGCAGCTGACCGCGTGGGCGGCGCGGACCCGGGCCCGCGGCCCCGTACCCGGCCCCCCTCCCGCACCCGGCACCGTCGAGCAGCTCTTCGGCATCGACGCGGAACGCTCCGGGCAACGGGCCAGGCGGGGGCGGCGCGAGGCGCGGTACAGGATCCTGCGCGCCCTGGCCCCCGGCTCCCCGGTGCCGACCACCGCCCTGCGCACCCTCATCGGCTGCGCCCTCGCCGGCTACGTGTCCTCCGCCCTCGGTGTGGGCCACCCCTACTGGGCCATTGTCACCGCGGCCTCCGTCTACCAGCCCAACCTCACCCTGTCCTGGAGCCGGGCCCTGCAGCGCACCTTCGGCAACCTCGTCGGCGTGGTGGTGTTCGCCGCCGTCATCCCGGTCGCCCGGCTCGACCCGCTCGCCCTCGTCCTGTGCGTCCTGTTCTTCAACTTCGCCGCCGAGGCCCTGATCACCCGGAACTACTGGCTCGGCTCCGTCGCCGTCACCCCGATGGCCCTGCTGATCGTGGAATTCGCCGGAGCCCAGCCCGCCGGGGTGCTCATCAGTGACCGGGCCCTGGACACCCTGGTGGGTGCGGCCGTCGGGCTGCTCGCCGCCATCGCCGTACCCAACCGCCGGGCGAGCGGTCGCGTCGAACGGGCCCTCGCCGCCACGGGGGAGGCCCGCAGTCGCGCCGAACAGCTTCTCGCCGACCCGTCCGCCGACCCCCTCACGCTGGAGACGGCGCGCAGGAGGCTGACCTGGACCCTCGTCGAGCTGCGCGACGCCAGTGACATCGCCGCGGGCGAGTGGTGGCAGCGCGCCCTGCCCGAGGAGGACATGCTCGCCGCCGAACAGGCAGGACACCGTACGCTCGCGGCGACAGCACAACGGCAGGGACTGATCACCCTGCCCCCGGCGAACGGAGCGGTGTGACCGACGACATCGTGGCCTCGGTGGTCCGGCAGTGGCATGCCGTCAACCCGGAGCTCGACACCGGACCGATGGAGCTCATCGGCCGCATCAACCGCTGCGCGGCGCTCCTCCAGCAGGCGGAGGACGCCCCCCTGCGCGCCGCCGGACTGACCCGGGCCGAATTCGACCTGCTCGGCGCGATGCGGCGCAACGACCGTGAGCTCACCCCCGGCGAGCTGGCCCGCGAGACCTTCTCGTCGGGCGCCGCGGTCACGAAACGGCTCCGCGCGCTGCAGGAGAGCGGCCTGATCGGCCGCCGCAGCGACGTCCGGGACCGCAGGGTCGCCCATGTCGGGCTGACCGACGAGGGCCGCGAACTGGTGGACCGTCTGCTGCCCGAGCAGCTGGCCTACGAGCGTTCCGTGCTGTCCGGGCTCGACGAGGAGACCCGCGACGGGCTCAGCGGGCGGCTGAGCGCACTCCTCCTCCATCTGGAGGGCCGCCTCGGCGGGTCCCGGCGCTGAGGGCTGCCGCCGAGGGCTGCGGAACACGGCGGGCCGGGCCTGCCGGCGAGCGACCGGTGTCCGCCGTCAGGGAAGGTCCGCGGGCGCCGTCAGCCGTGCGGCCGACTGGCGCAGCTGCTCCGCCCGCTCGGCCAGTGCCGCGTCGTCGCCGCGGTCGGCCGGGGAGGCCGCGCTCAGGGCGAGCCGGTCGCGCCGGCTCGCGCCCGTGAGGGTCACCGCGACGGCGTGGAGACCCGGTACGCATTCGCCGCGGCTGAAGGCGCGGCCCAGCTCGCGGACCTCCGCGAGCTCGGCCAGCAGCCCGGCCCGGGAGACGACGGTGTGCGGGGTGAGCGCGGTCAGCCGCTCCTGCGGATAGAGCGCGCAGACCTGGTCGGCCGTCAGCCGCGCGAGCAGGACCTTGCCGGCCGCTGTCGCGTGTGCGGGACGGGACCGGCCCGTGTCCGCCGCCACCCGCACCGGGTGCGCCGACTCCCGGCCATCGGTGAGGACGACCTGACCACCGATCAGCGCGGCGCTCTGCACCGTCTCCCCGGTCCTCCGGACGGCGTCGTCCAGGACGGCCCCGAGCCGCGCGCGCAGTTCCGCGTCGAAGCCTGCCGGGCGGCCGAGCAGCAGCAGCTCGGGCCCCGCCTCGTAACCCCGGCCCGACGGGGCGCGCACCGCGAAGCCCCGGCTCTCCAGCGTGCTCAGGACCCGGTGCGCGGTGGACCGGCCGATCCCCAGCCGGTGCGCGGCCTCGCTCACCGTGAGTGTGTCCTGGGTGAGGAACAACTGCATCAGCCGGAGACCGGTGTCCAGGGACTCGATGATGTAGGCCCGCGCCGGCATCTCCACCGCCGGCTCCCCGTACATCCGTCCGTCGATCATGAATCTGCTCCTTTCGATCCGATTCGATCACATGTGCGCTTGTCTCGCTGTGCGGTGCAGATAAATTCGCAGGCGTGACGCATTTTCGCTCGCCTGTTCGTCAATTTTCGGCTCCTTGCTGGAAACCTGCCGGTGGAAGCAGAGGTGAACGCCCGGCGCATTGTCCCGTACAGCGGGACGCGAGGGTCCGCATTCCACCGATTCCGGCAGGGAGTCACTCCTTGTGTACGTTCCATAGCGGTGAGTGCGAAAACTGGTGAGTGTATTACCGCCGGAGTGCTCGCGCAGGGGGTTGGGCGAATATGCCGAGGCACTGTTCTGATCTGGCTAGGCTCACGCGCAGTGAAGTCGAGTTGATATGAATTCGAGCACTTGTTCATAACTGTCCGCACAAGTGCTTCTACCTCCCGAATCAACCGCCAGAGGGTTTAGATGGTTCGTGTTGAATCACCGCCGACAAGCAGAGACATCCCCGTAGTCCGCGCCGCACTGTTGCCCGTCGTGCTGATGGCCGCGGCGACGGCAGCCGGCGCGATGCCGGTGGCCGGGGCCACGCGGGCGGCAGTCGTCTGGTGCGGTGCGATCGCCACCGTCGTGGTCGCCACGCTCGCCGTCGCACTCAACCGCCGCAGCCGGGCGACGCGCGTCCAGCGCGCCGAGTACGAACAGCGCATCGCCTACCTGGAACACCGCATCGCGGCGCACGACCAGGAGACCGTACGGCTGACCAAGGAGCTGCTGCCCGCCGCCATCCGCCGGCTGCGTGCGAGCAACTCGCCGCAGGAGGTGATGCGGGACATGGTCGACGCCGACGAGTCGTACCGCAACCTCCCCAAGGCGCAACGCGCCCTGGTCCTCCAGATCCTCGACATCATCGACAACGAAGAGGCGATGCGTGACTCCGCGCAGCGCGCCTTCGTCAGCGTCGCCCGCCGTGTCCAGGCCATCGTCCACCGACAGGCCAGTGAGCTACGGGAGATGGAGGACCACCACGGGCGCAACCCCGAGGTCTTCGACGACCTGCTCCGCATCGACCACGGCACGGCACTCATCGGGCGGCTCGCCGACTCCATCGCGGTACTCGGCGGAGCCCGCCCCAGCCGTCAGTGGCCCAAGGCCGTACCGCTGTTCAGCGTGCTGCGCGGTGCCATGTCCCGGATCCTCGAGTACCAGCGCGTCGACCTGCACTCGATCGCCAAGATCGCCATCGTCGGCACCGCGGTCGAACCGCTCATCCACGCCTGCGCCGAGCTCCTCGACAACGCCACCCGCTACTCCCCGCCGCAGACCCGGGTGCACGTCACCGCGGTCGAGGTGCAGACCGGCATCGCCATCGAGATCGAGGACGGCGGCGTCAGCCTGAGCGAGGAGGCCCGCGCGCGGGCCGAGAACATGCTCGCCCAGGCCCAGGCGGGCATCAACATGAACGACCTGGGTGAGTCCCCTCGCCTCGGCATGGCCGTCGTGGGCCGGCTCTCCCGGATGTACCAACTCCAGGTCTCCCTGCGGCAGTCCGCGTACGGCGGTGTCCGGGCCGTGCTCATCGTGCCCCGCGACATGATCACCACCGGGCCCGCGCCCGGCATCGCGCACGGCATCGGCGCCACCTCGCGCCCCCAGAGCTCGCTCGACATGTCGCAGCTGCAGCACGTCGTACCACCGCGCGGCAAGCGCAAGGCGCGTCCCGTCGCGACCGGTCCGGTCCAGTCGGCCGCAGCCCCCGCTCCGGCAGCCGCCCCCGGGGCCGCCGCCCGCCCGGCCGCCCGGCCCGCCGTCCCGGTCGCCATGGACGACGACGAGATCGTGGTCACCGAGTGGACGGAGGGCGGACTGCCGCAGCGCCGCAGCCGCGGTCGCGCCCCCCTCGGTTCGCACAACCTCCCGCAGCAGCACGCGGCCCCGGCCGCCGATCCCGCCGCCGGAGGGCACAACGGCCACCACGGGGCCAACGGAGGACGGCCCGGCGGCGAGGAGCCCCCGCCCGGACTCTGGCTGGAGGCCTTCACCCAGGCCGTCAACGGTGTGCCGCAGGAGCCGAAGAACGACGAAGACTCTGACGACGCGTGGGACAAGGGAGACCTCAAGTGATCCAGCAGCGGGGAAACATGGACTGGATGCTCAAGGAACTGGCCGATGACGTACCGAGCATCCACCAGATCGTGGTGCTCTCCTCGGACGGCCTGCGCATCGCCCGGCACGGCGGTGACCCCGACGTCGCCGACCGCCTCGCGGCGGCCTGCGCAGGACTGCAGAGCCTGGCCGCCGCTGTCGCCACCGAGATCCCGTACAGCGACGGCTTGATGAAGCTCGTCGTCATCGAGGTCACCGGCGGATTCTTCTACCTCATGGCAGCGGGAACCGGTGCCTACCTCGCGGTCCTCGCCGGGGAGACCGTCGACGCCGGACTGGTCGGTGCCCGCATGCGTGACATGGTCGTCCGCATCGGCGCGCACCTGACGAGTCCTCCCCGACACGGCGGGCAGGCCGGATGAGTGCTCCCCGACGAGAGCGCCGAAAGGCCGACCCGGCGCTGAGCGACCCGGAACGGCTGTACGTGATCACCGGTGACACCGACGGTGAAAGGGCCGCGCTCGACCTCGTCACCATGGTCGTCGCGCAGGCCGAACCGTCGCCGACGGTCCAGCCCGAGCAGGCCGCGATCCTGCGGCTCTGCAGGGCACCGTTGTCCGTCGCCGAGATCTCGGCCTATCTGAGCCTGCCCTTCAGCGTGGTCACCTCCCTCCTGACAGAACTACTGGCGACCGAACTGATCGAATCGCGCGCGCCCATCGTCCGCGCCGCACTCCCGGACCGGTCCCTTCTCGAAGCGGTGATGCATGGACTTCAGAAGCTCTGACACGATCACGGGCCCCCGCAGCGAGGACGTCCTTCCCACCACGGCCACGGCCGCGGTGAAGGTCGTCATCGTCGGCGGGTTCGGGGTCGGCAAGACGACCATGGTCGGCTCGGTGAGCGAGATCCGGCCCCTGACGACCGAAGAGACCATGACCCAGGCCGGTGTCGGCGTGGACGACAACGCGGGGGTGGAGAGCAAGACCTCCACCACCGTCGCCATGGACTTCGGCCGGATCAGCCTCAGCGAGGAACTGATCCTCTACCTGTTCGGCACCCCGGGCCAGGAACGCTTCTGGTTCCTGTGGAACGGCCTGTTCGAGGGCGCCCTCGGAGCCGTCGTCCTCCTCGACACCCGGCGGCTCCAGGTCAGCTTCGACGTCATCGGCCGGCTGGAGGAACGGGGCGTGCCGTTCGTCGTCGCCGTCAACACCTTCCCCGACGCGCCGAACCACCCGGTCGAGGCCCTGCGCAACGCCCTCGACCTGCCGGAAGAGGTCCCGATAATCGACTGCGACGCCAGGTTGCGCACCTCCAGCCGCGATGTGCTGATGACGCTCATGCGCTACCTGCACAGCCTGGCCGTCCCCTTCGCCTGACGGCGGCGCGCGAGTCCCCCTCCGCGCACTCCCGTCCCGGGTATCCCCTTGCCCGATCCTTGAAGGCCCTATCCCTGGAGCATGAGTGAACTCCCCCTTCCAGCACGAACCCGGAGCTGCCACGGGCCCCGTGCCGCCGCCCGAGTGCCCGGCACACGGCCTCGTCGCCAGCACCGGTCCCGGCGGCCTGCGACGGCTCTTCGGCCCCGAGGCCGAGAATGACCCCGCGGCCCTGTACGACAAGCTGCGCGCCGAACACGGCACGGTGGCACCCGTACTGATGCACGGCGATGTCCCCGCCTGGCTGGTGCTCGGTCACAGCGAGAACCTGCACATGACCCGTACCCCCTCGCAGTTCTCCAGGGACTCACGGCGCTGGCGGGCCCTGCAGGACGGCAGCGTGGCACCGGACCACCCGCTCGCCCCGATCTTCACCTGGCAGCCGGTGTGCTCGTTCGCCGAGGGCGCCACCCACGAACGGCTGCGCGGCGCGGTCACCGACAGCATGGCGCGCATCGACACCCGCGGCGTGCGCCGCCACATCAACCGGTACAGCAACCGGCTCGTCAACGAGTTCTGCCAGGGCGGCCGCGCCGAGCTGGTCAGCCAGTTCGCCGAGCGGCTCCCGATGATGGTGATGTGCGCGATCGTCGGCATGCCGGAGGACTACAGCGAACGCCTGGTGGAGGCCGCCCGTGACCTGACACGGGGCACGGAGACCGCCATCGCGAGCAACGAGTTCCTGGTCGGTGCCCTGAACAGGCTGGTCGAGCGGCGGCGGGCGGTACCGGCCGACGACTTCGCCACCTGGCTCGTCGAGCACCCCGCCGGACTCACCGACAAGGAGGTGGTCGAGCACCTGCGCGTCGTGCTCTTCGTCGCGTACGAGACGACCACCAACCTCATCGCCAACGTCCTGCGCATGGTCCTCACCGACCCCAGGTTCCGCGCCAGGCTCAGCGGGGGCCACATGACGGTGCCGGAGGCGGTCGAGCAGACGCTCTGGGACGAACCTCCCTTCACCTCGGTCCTGGGCCGCTGGGCGGTGGGTGACACCGAGCTCGGCGGGCAGCAGATCAAGGCCGGGGACGCCCTGATCGTCGGCATCGCACCGGCCAACACGGACCCGGTGGTACGGCCCGACCTCAAGGCCAACATGGAGGGCAACCGCGCCCATCTGGCCTTCAGCAGCGGACCGCACGAGTGTCCCGGCCAGGACATCGGGCGCGCCATCGCCGACGTGGGTGTCGACGCCCTGCTGATGCGGCTTCCCGACCTGGAACTCAGCGTCGAGGAGAGTGAGCTGCGCTGGGTCGGGAACTTCGTCTCACGGCATCTGGTGGAGCTTCCCGCACGGTTCGCCCCGAGTCCGCAGCAGGAGGTCGAGGCCGATCCGCCGAACTCCACCCGCCGCCGGTCCGACAGCGACTGGGAGGTGTCCTCGCCCGCCGCGCCGAGGGACACCACGGCCGTCCCGACGGGCCACGCCCCGGCGGGAGTGCGGACCGCCGATCCGATCGCCGCACCCGAGGAGAGCGTCGTCGTCCCCGCGCAGCGCACCGGACCGGGCCGGATCTGGCGGGCCGTCGCCCGCTGGTGGAACGGCCACTGACGGCGGACGTGGGACGCGGTACCCCGGACCGCAGTGACCGGGGTACCGCGGCGGCGGGCACCCGGATCTTCGTGTCCCGGGTACCGCGGCGGCGGGCGCCCGCCCCGTACCATCGAGCAGCGTGAAGCTGACAATTCTTGGTGGTGGCGGATTCCGGGTCCCTCTCGTGTACGGGGCACTGCTCGGCGATCACGCCGAGGGCCGCATCTCGCGGGTGACCCTGTACGACACGGACGCGGACCGGCTCACCGCCGTCGCCAGGGTCCTCGCCGAACAGGCGCGGGGCGTCCATGACGCGCCTGCCGTCGTCGCCACCGACGACCTCGACGAGGCCCTGCGCGGAGCGGACTTCGTCTTCTCCGCGATCCGCGTCGGCGGCCTCGAAGGCCGCGCAGCCGACGAACGCGTCGCTCTCGACGAAGGCGTCCTGGGCCAGGAGACGGTCGGCGCGGGCGGCATCGCGTACGGGCTGCGCACCGTGCCCGTCGCGGTCGCACTCGCCCGGCGCATCGCCCGGCTCGCTCCGCACGCGTGGGTCATCAACTTCACCAACCCGGCAGGTCTGGTCACCGAGGCCATGTCCCGGCACCTCGGCGACAGGGTCATCGGGATCTGCGACTCCCCGGTGGGTCTCGGCCGCAGGATCGCCCGGGTCCTGGGCGCAGACCCGGACCGTGCCCGGGTCGACTACGTCGGGCTCAACCACCTCGGCTGGGTGCGCGGGCTCCACGTCGACGGCCGTGACGAACTCCCGCGCCTGCTCGCCGATCCCGCGCTGCTCGGCTCCTTCGAGGAGGGCAGGCTCTTCGGTCCGGACTGGCTGCGCTCCCTCGGCTCCGTCCCGAACGAGTACCTGCACTACTACTACTTCAACCGTGAAGCGGTGCGCGCCTACCAGGATGCCGAACAGACCCGGGGGGCCTTCCTCCGCGACCAGCAGGAGGGCTTCTACGCCCGGGTGAAGGATCCGGCCGTCCCGGCGCTGGCCACCTGGGACCGTACGCGTGCCGAACGTGAGGCCACGTACATGGCGGAGAACCGCGATGTGGCCGGGGCGGGCGAGCGCGAGGAGAGCGACCTGGACTCCGGCGGCTACGAGCAGGTGGCGCTCGCCCTGATGCGGGCCGTCGCCCGCAACGAACGCACCTCCCTGATCCTCGATGTCCGCAACCGGGGCACCCTCGCGGTGCTCGACGAGGACGCCGTCATCGAGGTGCCCTGCCTGGTCGACGCCAACGGAGCCCGTCCCGTGGCCGTCGAGCCGCTCCCGTACCACGCGGTCGGCCTGGTCACCGCGGTCAAGGCCGTGGAGCGCGCTGTGCTGGAAGCGGCGGAGACCGGCTCGCGGTCCGCGGCCGTGCGGGCCTTCGCCCTCCACCCCCTGGTGGACTCCGTCTCCGTGGCCCGCCGGCTCGTCGACGGGTACACGAAGGTCCACCCCGGGCTCGCCTACCTCAGCCGGCCGTGACCGGGGTCGGCCGCGCCCGGCGGCCCGCAGTTCGCGGCTGACCCGGAGGTGCGGCCGCGCCTCCAGCCAGGAGGCGCAGACGGCGGCCTCGGCGGTGCCGAGCGAGCTCAGCGCGCCCGGGAACGCCCGCAGCAGTGCCGCGTCGCGCGCCGCCGCTCTGCCCCTGCGACGCCCTCGGGAGGTGACCGGGGCGACCGGTCAGGGCGCGGGTACGGCCTTCGGCGGGCCCGACGGCGTCCAGGACGGCGTGACCCCGGTGACCTGGCACACCATGAGGAAAAGCGGAATGGGCGGCGTGTAGGGCGTACGGCTGTCCGGTGCATGGATCAGCCGTGGACGTCCGGCCGGGACGTATGCCCCGGTGGCGTACGAAGCCTGCTCCGGCCAGTCCAGATCGAGATCCGAGCCCGAAGGGACGATCCACCACCACTGGTCCGCATCGGCGAACACGCAACCGGCCCGCGGCAGATGGGACATCAACCGGAATCCGTAGCGGGCGGGCACGCCGACGGCGTCGCAGCCCAGGCTCGCGGACAGCGCGGGCGGCAGCGGCAGCCGGACGTGCCCCGGCACGGAGTCGTCCCGCGGACGGTCGCCGCGCGGGCCGAACAGCTGGGACAGGGCCCTCTTCAGCATGAGCGCTCCGTGCCGCACGGCAGCTCCGCCCACACGATGCGGCCCGAGCCGTTCCCCGCGTCGTGGGACCCCCACGCCGCGCTCATGGAGTCGACGAGCAGCAGTCCGCGCCCGTGTTCGTCGTCGGAGGTGAGGGACAGCCGCGGGCCCCCCGGCTGGTGCCCCTGGTCCTGCACGGACACGCGGAGCCGCCCGCCCGTACACCTGAGCTCGCAGAGGACCCGTGCACTGGCGGTGTGCACCACGGCGTTGGTGACCAGCTCGGAGACGATCAGAACGGCCGCGTCGTACGCGTCCCCGCCCAGCCGCCACTTCTCCAGCCGGGCCCTCGTCAGGCGGCGCGCACCGGCGACCGATTCGGGGTGCGCCGGCAGCGCGAAGCAGTAACGGAGCGCTTCCGTCCCGGGGCTGAGATCCATGAGCCGGGGGATGAGCGCACTGCCAGGTGCCACGACCGAATCCTCACAGTGGGGGCTGCGTCACGCTTCGCACCGTGCGGAAATGGGGTCGGGCGCGCTACGTGAACTCGTTCACTCAGCAACTCTCCCTCTGACATGAACACTTGGCAAGAGGCACTCTGAAATTTCCAGAGTGACAGTGTCCTTGAGGCCGTGTGCATGGCACACTGCTGGCAAACAGCGCATCGGGAGGTCTGAAGTGAGCGAACCGCGGTCCGCCCCGACCGTGGGCCAGGTCGTTCTCGGCAAGCGTCTGCAGGATCTGCGGGAGCGTGTCGGCCTGAGCCGCGATCAGGCCGCCAAGGTGCTCCGTGTCGCCCCCGGGACGATCCGCAGGATGGAGACCGCCGAGGTCGGGCTGAAGATCCCCTACGTCCAGCTTCTCCTGAAGGCCTACGGGATCGGCGACGACGAGGCCGAGGCCTTCGTCGACCTCACCGAGGAGGCCAACAAGCCCGGCTGGTGGCAGCGATTCCACGACGTGCTGCCCGACTGGTTCAGCATGTACGTCAGCCTGGAGGGCGCCGCCAGCCTCCTGCGCACCTAC
The DNA here is from genome assembly GCF_036345975.1 of Streptomyces clavifer. Classification (NCBI taxonomy): domain Bacteria; kingdom Bacillati; phylum Actinomycetota; class Actinomycetes; order Kitasatosporales; family Streptomycetaceae; genus Streptomyces; species Streptomyces clavifer. The sequence goes on from NZ_CP107793.1 coordinate 6,606,926, forward strand.
GAACCGCACTTCGTCCCCGGCCTCCTGCAGACCGAGGACTACGCACGCTCCGTCCTGCGCACCGGTGCAGTGGGCCAGACCAGGCCCGAGGACATCGAGCGCCATGTGGCACTGCGGATGGCACGGCAGTCGCTGCTCACCAAGGAGGACGCGCCGAAGCTGTGGGTGGTCATGGACGAGACCGTCCTGCGTCGCCCCGTCGGAAGCCCCGACGCCATGCGCGGCCAGGTCGACCGGCTGCTGGAGGCCACCGAACTGCCCCATGTGACGCTGCAGATCGCGGAGTTCGCGACCGGCCACCACCCGGGCACGTACGGCCCGTTCGTCCTCTTCCGCTTCGCCGTCCCCGAACTGCCCGACATGGTCTACAGCGAGTACCTGACCGGCGCCGTCTACTTCGACGCGCGCCCCGAGGTGGCCTCCTACCTCGAGGTCATGGACCGCATGGCGGCTCAGGCCGCAACTGCACAACGCACGAAGGAAATCCTCAGGGACTTCCGCAAGGAGCTGTGATGAACCACATATACAACGGCATGCCGGCCGCCGACCTCGGAACGGAAGGCTGGTACAAGCCGTGGAGCGGCGGTAACGGGGGCAACTGCATCGAGGCCATGAAGCTGGCCGACGGCAGAGTGGCCGTCCGCCAGTCCGCGGATCCCGACGGCCCCGCACTCATCTACTCCAACGGTGAGATCGCGGCATTCATCCAGGGCGCCAAGGCCGGTCAGGCGGACTTCCTCCTCACCTGACGCCCCACCACATAAGGTCGCCCCACACGCTGTTCGCCGAGTGACCGCCGACCAACGGAGCGCGCATGACCGGGCAAGAGAACCCCGCTGTCGAGATCGACACGAGCAAGCCGCATCCGGCTCGGATGTACGACTGGTTCCTCGGCGGCAAGGACAACTACCCGGTCGACGAGCAGATGGCCCGCCAACTGCTCACCCTGGACGCCCGGGGCCGCGACATGGCCCGGGTCAACCGGGCCTTCATGCACCGGGCCACCCGCTGGCTCGCCGAACACGGCGTGCGTCAGTTCCTCGACATCGGCACGGGCATACCCACCGAGCCGAACCTCCACCAGATCGCCCAGCAGGCCGCCCCGGACGCACGCGTCGTCTACTGCGACAACGACCCGATCGTCCTCGCCCACGCGGCGGCCCTGCTGCGCTCGACCCCCGAGGGGGCCACCGAGTACATCCAGGCCGACGCCCGCCGCCCCGACAGCATCCTGGAAGCGGCCGGCAAGGTCCTCGACTTCGACCGGCCCATCGCGCTGTCCCTCCTGGCCCTGCTGCACTTCATCGACGACGAGGACGGGGCCGCCGACCTCGTCGACCGGCTCCTGGACCGGCTCCCCTCCGGCAGCTACCTGGTCCTCTCGCACACCACCGGCGACTTCGACCCCGAGGGCGCGGCCCAGGCACGTGCCCTGTACAAGGCGCGCGGCATGACCCTGCGGCCCCGCTCGCGCGCCGAGCTCACCGCGTTCTTCCACGGGCTCGAGCTCGTGGACCCCGGTGTCTCGCTCTCCGCCGACTGGCGGCCGGAGCTCGGCGAGGTCATCGACGTCCCCGGCGACGAGCCGATCCCCGGTTACGCGGGAGTGGCCCGCAAGCCCTGACGGTCGCACCCCGGCCGTCGCGCCCGACCGCACAGCCCCGGTCGTCACGCTCGCGCCCGGGCCGGGCCGCGCACGATCGCCGGCCCGTCCCCGGGGCACGGCGCGCGGGCCGCGGGTCACAATGGACACATGTCACGACGTACCTCACGCCCGCGCCGGCCGGACGGCCCCGCCGCCGCCGGGGCGGGCCCCCGGCAGACCACCCCGGCCTCGCCGTGCCCGTGCGGCGGGCCGGCCGCCTACGGGGACTGCTGCGGCCGGTTCCACGCCGGCACCGCCGCCGCCCCGACGTGCGAGGCACTGATGCGCTCGCGGTACGCGGCCTTCGTCGTCCGGGACGCCGCGTACCTGCTGCGCACCTGGCACCCGGAGACCCGCCCCCCGTCTGTGGAATTCGATCCGGCCATGCGCTGGACGGGCCTGGACATCCTCGACACGACCGAGGGAAGCGCCTTCCACACCACCGGCACGGTCACCTTCCGCGCCCACTACACGGACGGCGGCCGCCCCGACGCGCTCCACGAGCAGAGCCGCTTCGTCCGCCACGAGGGCGCGTGGGTCTACTCGGCGGCGGTCTTCGTCGACTGAGGAGCGGTGTACGGGGCCGCCCGCCGGCCCCGGCCGCCGAGAGGACTCCCGTACGGCCCGCGCAGGACCGTCCTCCCGCCGCCGAGGACCCGGGGACCCGGGCCTCAGGCGGGGGATGCCGTCCGCTGTGCCGGCGCCAGTTCGTGCGCCAGGTCCTCCGCGAGCAGCCGCTTGGCGATGACATCCACCGCGGCGCGCAACTGCTGGTCGTCGGGCCGGGCACCGTCCTCGGCCAGCCGCTCGTTGAGCCACCGCCCCCAGGCGGCGGAGAGGGTGGCCGCTTCACGCCGGCCCGACGCCGTATGGGCGAAGAGGTGGCCGTCCCCGGTCAGATAGCCCTCCTCGATCATCCGGTCGAAGACCGGCACCAGCACCTCGGGCGGGATCCGGTGGCGGGCGGCGATCAGCCGGAGTCCCGCGTGGCCCACCATCCGGGTGAACAGGTCGACCTGCATCACGGCCCAGGCACCCGCCATGTCGAGCCGGGTGTCGGACTCCGCGACGATCCGCCTGGCCGTGTCGGGCCCGGCGGCGTGCAGGATCCTCGCCACCGAGAATTCGAGCAGCTTCGCGGAGTCCCCGGTGCCCGGCTGGGCGAAGCCCTCGCCCATGTCGGTCGAGTCCGCCCGCGCGGTGTCGCGCAGCTTCACCTGTTTCAGGAACAGCGCCACGACGAACCCGATCAGGGCGACCGGGACCGTCCACAGGAAGACCGTGTGGAGGGTGTCCGCGTAGGCCTGCGCCAGCGGAGCGGTCTGCTCGGCGGGAAGGGCGTGCACGGCCTGAGGGCTCTCCGCGGCCTTCGCCAGGACGGCGGGGTCGCCGCCCGCCCGCACGGCCTGTTCGATGCCCTCCGCCAGATTCGGCCGCAGGGCGTTCGCGTAGATCGTGCCGAACACCGCCGTACCGAACGAGCTGCCGAGGGTGCGGAAGAACGTCACGCCCGAGGTCGCCGTGCCCAGGTCCGAGTAGTCGACGGTGTTCTGGACGGCGATGGTCAGCACCTGCATCGACAGGCCGATGCCCACCCCCAGGACCAGCATGTACAGCGACTCCAGCCACACCCCGCTGCCCGGGCCCATCCGGGAGAGCAGGAAGAGACCGGCCGCCATGACCAGCGATCCCACGACGGGGAAGATCCGGTAGTGACCCGTCTTGCTGACCACGTTGCCGCTGAAGACCGAGGCGACGAGCAGCCCGACCACCAGGGGCAGGGTCCGCACCCCCGACAGGGTGGCCGAGTCCCCGTCCACGTACTGCAGATACGTGGGGAGGAAGATCATCGCGCCGAGCATCGCGAAGCCCACGATGAAGCTGAGGACGGAACACACCGTGAACACCGGGTTCCGGAACAGCCGCATGGGCAGCATCGGTTCCTTGGCCCGGGCCTCCACCACGCAGAACAGTGCCAGCGCGACGAGCCCGCCGGTGAACAGACCGATGATGACCGGGGAGCCCCAGGCGTATTCGTTGCCGCCCCAGCTCGTCGCCAGGATCAGCGCGCTGGCGCCGACCGCGACCAGTGCGATGCCCAGGTAGTCGATGACCGGCCGCCCGGCCGCCCGCACCGCCGGGATGTTGCGGGCGGCGGCGATGACCACCACGATCGCGATCGGCACATTGACGTAGAACGCCCAGCGCCACGTCAGGTGGTCGGTGAACAGACCCCCCAGCAGCGGTCCGACGACCGTCGCGATGCCGAAGACCGCGCCGATCGCGCCCTGGTACTTGCCGCGGTCGCGCAGCGGGATGACATCGGCGATGAGCGCCATCGACGTGACCATCAGACCACCCGCGCCGATGCCCTGCAGCCCCCGCCAGATGATCAGCAGCAGCATGTTCGACGCCAGGCCGCAGAGGAACGAGCCGGTGATGAAGATGACCGCCGAGATCTGGAAGATCAGCTTGCGGCCGAACAGGTCACCGAACTTGCCGACCAGGACGGTCGCGACGGTCTCCGCCAGCAGATATGCCGTGACCACCCACGACATGTGCTCGGCGCCGCCCAGCTCCGAGACGATCGTGGGCAGTGCCGTTCCCACGATCGTCTGGTCCAGGGCGGCCAGCAGGATCCCGAGCACGATCGTCGCGAAGACGATGTTCCTGCGGCGCGGGTCGAGGACGGGTGGCGCGGCGGCACTCTGCGCGGCGGGGGCGGTCTCGCTGGCAGTGGTCACGCTTGCACCTTCACACCGGCCCCCGCCCCACGCATGCGGGAAAGGCCGGACGGGTCAGGCCGTCAGCCGTCGCAGGGAGACCTTCATCCGGGCCACGAACGCCTCCCTGGCGTCCTCCGGGACACGGTCGAGCGAGAGGTAGGGATTGAGGTCCTCCAGCTCCACGAGCAGCAGCTCGCCCTCCGCGGTCCGGCAGGCGTCCACCCGCTGGATGCCGTGGGCGAGACTGTTCCACTCCACGAAGCGACGCGCGAACGCGAGGTCGGCGGCGTCCGGCAGGTACGGCTCCAGCACCCAGCGCCGCTCCGGATGCGGCGCGTACAGGGCGTACTGGAAGTCCTGGTCGATGAAGTAGAACGACACCTCGTAGCGGAAGTCGATCCTCGGCTGCACGAGCAGCGTGCCGTCGCCGCCCTCGGGGAGCACCGCGTCCCGGGTGAACCGGAGCCCCACCGAATCCGCGCCGAGCTTCGGCTTGACCACGTACTCGTCGGCCCGGGGGAGCAGTCCGAGGTCCGCCGCCCGGTCCGCGGTGGGGATCACCGGGAAGCCGGCCCGGCTCAGATCGACCAGGTACTGCTTGCCCGCCATGTCCCCGCGCCCGTCCAGCGCGTTGTAGACCGGGAGACCCAGCTGCCGGACCCGGGCCCGGAAGGCGTCGTAGGCCTCCTGGTAGTGCAGCACCGGACCGCTGTTGCGCATGACCACGGCGTCGAAGCCGTCCAGCAGCGCCGCGGCGTCGCGGGGGTGACAGAGCGCGACGTCGAACTCCTCCCGCAGCCGGGACGTGAGGAAGATGTCCTCGTCGCAGTACCGGCGGCCGCGCGCCTCGTAGCCGAGGTCGCTGACGAAGAGGAGCGACGGGCGTGGCCCGCCGGACGCGGTGTCCATGATGTTCTCCCTGGGGGGTGCGGGACCGGGCAGCCGGTCAATAGCCTTGCGGACGTTGCTCGTTCACGACCCCGGAGCATTCGGCTACGCGCCCCACAGGAGTCATACGTGTCACAAGCTGCGTCCCTGCCCGATATTCTCTCGCCCGCCTTCGCCGCCGACCCCTACGGGGCCTACCGGACGATGCGCGACCACGCCCCGCTGATCCGGCACGAGGCCACCGGCAGTTACCTCGTCTCGCGGTACGAGGACGTCGAGCGCGTCTTCAAGGACAAGGCCCGGGAGTTCACCACCGAGAACTACGACTGGCAGCTGGAGCCCGTGCACGGCAGGACGATCCTGCAGCTCAGCGGCAGGGAGCACGCCGTGCGCAGGGCCCTGGTGGCCCCCGCCTTCCGCGGTGCGGACCTCCAGGACAAGATCCTGCCCGTCATCGAGCGGAACGCCCGCGAGCTCATCGACGCCTTCCGGCACACCGGTGAAGCCGACCTCGTCGAGGCGTTCGCGACCCGCTTCCCCGTCCTGGTCATCGCCGACATGCTCGGCCTGGACCGCGCGGACCACGCCCGTTTCCGCGACTGGTACACCACCGTCGTCGCCTTCCTCGGAAACCTGGCGGGCGACCCCGCCGTGACGGCGGCAGGTGAACGGACCCGCCGGGAATTCGCCAAGTACATGATTCCGGTCATCCAGCGGCGCAGGGCGGACCCCGGCGACGACCTGCTCTCCGCGCTCTGCACCGCCGAGGTCGACGGCGTGCGGATGAGCGACGAGGACATCAAGGCGTTCTGCAGCCTGCTCCTGGCGGCCGGCGGGGAGACCACCGACAAGGCCATCGCGTCCGTCTTCGCCAATCTGCTGGCCCACCCCGAGCAGCTCGCCGCCGTACGCGAGGACCGGTCCCTGATCGACCGGGCCTTCGCCGAGACCCTGCGCTACACGCCGCCGGTCCACATGATCATGCGGCAGACGGTGGACGAGGTGGAGCTGACGGGTGGCACCGTTCCCGCCGGTGCCACCGTCACGTGTCTCATCGGTTCGGCCAACCGCGACGCGGCCCGCTACCGCGAGCCGGACCGCTTCGACCTCTTCCGCACGGATCTGACCAGCACCAACGCGTTCTCCGCGGCGGCCGACCACCTGGCGTTCGCCCTCGGCCGGCACTTCTGCGTGGGCGCCCTGCTGGCCAGGGCCGAGGTCGAGACCGGTGTGAACCAACTTCTCGACGCGATGCCGGACCTGCGACTGGCCGACGGCTTCGCCCCCGTCGAACAGGGAGTCTTCACCCGTGGTCCGGCCTCGCTCCGGGTCCGGTTCACCCCGGCCGCGGCCTGAGACGCGGCGGCTCGGCCGATGTGCGCACCGACCCCTTCGGCGGACCCGGACCCGCGTGCGCCGCCGTGCGGCGGCAGGGGGCGTGCGCGGTGTGCTCAGCGGATGTGACGCCCGGAGATGGCCCGCGCGATGACGAGGCGCTGGATCTCGCTGGTTCCCTCGAAGATCGTGTAGATCTTGGCGTCGCGGTACATGCGCTCCACCGGGTGTTCCCTGCTGTACCCGGCGCCGCCGAGGATCTGGACGGCCTTCTCCGTGGCCGACACGGCGAGTTCGCCCGCGCGCAGCTTGGACATGGAGCCCTGGCCCGCGTCGAAGGTCCGGTCGTTGCGGGCCATCCACGCGGCCTGCCAGATCAGCAGGCGCACGGACTCGATCTCGGTACGGATGTCGGCGAGCGCGAACGCGATCGACTGGTTCTCGATGATGGGCCGGCCGAAGGCCTCCCGCTGTACGGCGTACTCCAGCGCGTACTCGTACGCGGCCCGCGCGATCCCCAGCGCCTGCGCTCCCACGGTGGGGCGGCTGACCTCGAAGGTCGCCATCGCGGCCTGGCCCTGGGCGCTGCCGCCCTCGCGGGCCCGTGCGAGCCGGGCGTCCAGCTTCTCCTTCCCGCCGAGAAGGCAGTGCCCCGGCACGCGCACGTCGTCGAGGAAGACGTCCGCGGTGTGCGAGGCGCGCAGGCCGAGCTTCTTGACGGTCCGGCCCGCCTCGAGGCCCTCGGTGCCCGGCGGGACGATGAACGCGGCCTGGCCCCGGGCGCCGAGGGCCGGGTCCACCGAGGCGACGACCACATGGATCTCGGCGATCCCGCCGTTGGTGATCCACGCCTTCTGCCCGGAGAGCACCCACTCGTCCTTGGCCCCGTCGTAACGGGCCCTCGTCGCCATCGCGGAGACATCCGATCCGGCCTGCGGCTCGGAGACGCAGAAGGCCGCCACCTTCGGGTCGTCCGCGTCGCCGAAGCACTGCGGCACCCACTCGGCGAGCTGGTCGGGCGTGCCGGAGGCGAAGATTCCCGCGACGGCGAGCGACGTGCCGAAGAGCGCCATGCCGATGCCGGCGTCGCCCCAGAACAGCTCCTCGTTGGCGATCTGGAGGGAGAGCCCGCTGGGGTCCCCGTACATGTCGGCGAGCGACTCGAATCCGTACAGGCCGATCCGGGCCGCCTCCTGGATGACGGGCCACGGGGTCTCTTCCCGCGCGTCCCATTCGGCCGCCGCGGGGCGCACCACCTGGGCGGCGAAGCCGTGCACCCAGTTGCGCAGGTCCTGCTGCTCCTCGGTGAGGGCGAGGGAGAAGTAGCTCATGGGCTCAGGCCTTCGGGATGTCGAAGTAGCGGGTGAGCCCGGAGGCGAGGCCGACGTCGCCGACGATCCTCAGCTTGCGCATCATGAACATCGTCACCGGGTTGCCGTTGCCGGACACCAGCTTGAGGAAGTCCGCGTCGCCCATCATCAGCGTCGTACGGGGCTCCGCGTCGGAGCGGCCCGCACGCACGGTGCACGTGCCGGCGGCTATCGAGGTCTCGTAGACCTCGTCGCTCTCGCCGGTGATCTTCCAACGGATCAGCGCCCGGAGCTGTCCGGCCGCCTCGGGGCGGAACTGCTCCCGCATGCGTCCGAAGACCTCGCTGAGCACACGGGTGCGTATCTCGCCGTGCATGAACTCGGTGAGCTGCTTGGCGGACAGGCCCTTGACGATCCGTGCGAACTCCGCGGGGGAGACGGCGGCGAAGTCGAGCCCGGCCAGATCGTCGGTGGCGTTGCCGCCGCTGTTGTCGGCCACGGAAATCCTTACTCCAGAGTAAACTTACTTCTGGGTAAGGTAAGACCGCCGCCGCCTCTCCGCAAGTGTCACCACGCCCCGCCCGGGCGCACCGCGAGCAGGGGGTGGTGGGCGGAGAGCGTCTTGTTGGCCCTGGCCAGCTCGGACAGCGCCTGCTCGCGGTCGGCCTGGTCCTCGACCCCGAGCCTCGGCCCGCGGAACCTGCGGACCTCTCGGGCCGCGCAGTGGGCGTCGAACTCCGCGGCCAGGACGTGCGGCGGGATGCAGGACCCGATCAGCGCGGCGATCCGGTCCGGGATCGGCACGGGGACGAGGAGGTGCGAGGCGGTCATGGGGGTTCCCTCTCGGGTGGTCGGCCAGGAGGTGGTACCGCGGGACGGCCGGTGGGCCACCTGCTCCTCCATGTGTACGGGACGCAGTTCCTGGTTTCTCGTTGAGAACGTCTCCGTGTCGCAACCGTTTGGGACTGACCGTCTATTTCGCGTTACTCAGTAGTAAGTTGACTCTTTGCCATAATTTGTGATGCGGCGTCAGCCAGCAGGTTCCTCGCTGCGGGCACGTAACTGCAGGGCCCGCAGCACGGCTTCGGTGGAGAACCGGCTCTCGGGGTCGACCAACTGCTCGCCGAAGATGGACTCCAGGCTGCGCATCCGGTAGCGGACCGTCTGGGGGTGCACGTCCAGCAGCTCGCCCATCTGGGCCGCGGTGCCTCGGGTGTCGAGCCAGATCCGGAGGGTCTCGATCAACCGCTCGCGCCGGTTGGCGCTGATGTGGGCGACCGGAGCCAGCTCACGCTCGGCGAGCTGGTCGAGGAGGGCGGGGTCCGAGAGGAGCCACAGGGTGATGAGGTGGTCCTCGCACAGGACGGCCGGCGCGTCGTCGATGACGCCGGAGTCGATCAGCTCGACGACCCTTCGCGCCCACCGGAGCGAGTCGGACGCGTCCGCGGTCGGTACGGTCAGCCCGATCGCGGCGCGGGTACCGGTCAGGACGCGGTCGAGCATGCCCCGTCGGGCATCGTCCAGAGGGCCGGGGACGAGCAGGTGCGGCTGCGGATCGCCGAGGTCGACCAGGACGTCGCGGGGCAGGTCGGCGGGGTCGACGCCGACCGGAGTGCGGACGGCGACGAGCGTGACCTGCTCCGGCAGGACCCAGCCGGTCTGCTCGCAGAGTTCCGCGATGGCGGTACGGGGTGTCGGGCGTCCGGCGAGGACCAGGTGCAGGAGCCGGCGGCGCATCGCTTCGCCCTGCTGGTCCGACTGGGTCTGCACCTCCAGATACCCCTCGCGGGACAGCGACTCCAACTCGTCGACGTAGGCGAACAGCGCGTCGGCGAAGCTGAGCATCAGTGTCGGCGAGAAGTTGTAGCTCCGGCCGACCTTCTTCGCCCTCCGCAACGCGATGCGCGCGCCCAGCCGGTAGGCCCCCTGGAGGGCGTCCATGCTGCGGCCCTCGTAGGCCTCGAACCGTCCGAACCTCCGGCACATGTCGTCCCGCAACACCGTGGGGGACGACGGTTCGGCGACCAGGTCGACGAACGAGGACAGGCTCTGTTCGACGCCGATCCGGATCGACTGGCCGTTGGGCCCGTTCAGCAGACGCGCGTATTCGGGATACGCGCGGGTGACCTCCATGCCGATCTCTTTGATCAGGCTCGGCAGTTCGGGCCGCATGATGGCGGCGAATTCCTGAGGGAGAGGCCCCAGGGGGTCGCCGGTGTCCAGCGGCTGTATGAGTCTTGGCATGACTGTCCCCTTGCTCTCCGGTGCCCGGCGCGGGTGAGGCATTTTTGGGGGAAGCGCTCTCACGGACCGACGGGTGTATACCGACGTCGGCGACGAAGATAGACCAAGTCGGGGGGGATGCACATCACTTGGACACACCGGAAGTGCAAGGGCCACGCATCCGCGCCGCGTTATGGGCCTTCGGTGCAGGTGGGGCGGGAGTGCTCACTTCCGGACAACATTTTCGGACGCGCGTGGTCCGCGGAACGGGGAAGTGACCCAGCGTGGCGCCGGATTCCCCGGTGCGCACCGCTCCCTCCGGAGCTCCCTCCAGGCGCCCGGCATTCCCGGGGGAGCGCCCCGCCGGGTGCCCGTGCGGGGACGGGGGGCGGGTGAGGCCTGAACTCTCCGCGTGTTATTGCGCACCAAGTGACAAGTGGGCCGGGCGAATTAGTGACCCACGGACGAGTAAAAAAACTTACGGGACCAATCTTGACCGGCGGGATTGTGCTCCAAGTTTCCCGCAAGTAACGTCACGCCCTGTCACAGAACGTGTGTGGCTGAAAGAGCAGCACGGCCCCCACGCAACACGATTCATCGCTGCACCTCCCTGCACCTTTGCAGGATTTCTGGTGCTGTCCCCGCAACAGTGCACCCGCATTGTCGAATCGGAGGAACTAACTGTGCGCAACTCCCTCAGAAAGCTCGCTGTGGCCGCCGGTGCCGCCACCGCCGCCGTCGCCCTCGCGGCACCCGCCGCCACCGCGGGCGTCGCCGCACCGCAGTGGGTCGTCGGACCCAACTCGCCCGAGACGTTCAGCGCCAGCGCGACGGGCGTCGTGCTGAACCTCAACGGCATTCCCATGACGTGTTCGTCGTCCGCGGCACAGGGCAGCCTGGCCTCCGCGGCCGGCAGCACGAACGTCACGGTCGGCACCATCGCGCCGCTGACCTTCAGCGGGTGCACCAGCCCGTTCGGAGCCGTCTCGCCGGTCACCGACACCACGCCCGCCTGGCAGCTGAAGGCGAACACCCAGGTGGCGGGCTCGGGCGTCACCAACGGCGCGATCACCGGTGTCGACGCCACGCTGACCGTGCTCACCTGCACGTTCCGCGTGACGGGCTCCGTCGTCGCCACCTACACCAACTCCACCGGGAAGCTGGCGGTCAGCAACAACGCCACCTACAAGCTGACGGTCGTGAGTGTCAGCCCCGGTTGCGCCGGTATCGCCGCGATCGGCAACAACCCGACGTTCACCGCCTCGTACGGGGCCGTCACGCCGATCGGCGGCACGGTCAAGCCGAGCATCACGTACGTCCCCTGACCGGGGCACGCACCGAAGTCGGCTGAAGAGGGATCGCACGGCGGCACGCCCGTCGTGCGATCCACCGTCCCGGTTCCGGCCGGTCCGTCCGAAGGGGAACACCTGAATGAAGCGCATCCAGGGCGCGGGAGTCCGGCGCCGTACCGCGCGGGGCGCCGCCGTGGCCGCCGCCGTCCTGATGGGGGGCATGATCCCCAGTGCGCAGGCGGCCCCCGGTGTGCTGGAGATCGACGCCGACCTCTCGTACACCTGTGACCTCCCGTCCGGAGAGCAGCCGGTGAAGGCGGGGGTGCGAGCACGGGTCGCGGAAGCGGTCCGGGCCGGACAGGCGGTACAGCCCGAGGACGTGGTGACGGAGGTGACCCTGCCCGAGGGCGTGGTCGCGGAGCTGACAGCGGCAGGGGCCGCGACCGTGAGTGCCGAGACGCGGCTCACGGTGGACCTTGCGCAGAACGGCGGGCACGCGGAAGCCGAGTGGGTCGGTGCCGGCGCGGAGTCCGCGCCCGTTCCCGAGACGGGCGGCCTGACGCTGAACACCTCCGGGGGTGTTCCGTACGTGAAGCCCGGGGCACCCGGTGACCTCTCGTTCGCAGCAGCCGGCCTGTCCGTGGTCCTGACGCCCAGGACCGCCGAGGGTGCCCCGGCCGAACCGCGGAGCCTCGCGCTGGAATGCGTCCTGGACGCGGACCAGGAGGCGTCCCTGGCGACGGTGGGGGTAGCGGCCGACGAGGAGGACGGGACCGGATCGGAGCCGTCACCGAGCGCGAGCCTGCCCGGGGGGACGGCGGAATGGGGGGACACCGGCAGGCCCGAAGTGGGGAAGAGGGCCGAGGAGCCGGCGGCGGCCGACGCGCCGCCCTGTGTGGGGGACCCGGACGACCCCTTCAACATGGTCGCCTACGTGACCGGCTACGCGAACGTGACCAAACTCGACGGCGCGACCAGATTCCCGGTGGCGTGCGGGCAGATCACGCAGGGCGAGACACGACCGGACTTCTCCGATCCGGGCTACATGCACATGTACCAGGACTCGACCGTGGTGCTGGACTACCAGGGCAAGCCCCAGCTGCCACCCGCCGAGGGGACGTTCCTCACCTTCGGATTCATGCCGACGACGGCCACTCTGGAAATGACACAGATCCCCCCGGGAACCCGGGACGACGGCAGCCTGACGCCGAACGTCAAATCCGATCTGGCCATCAAGATGTCCGACTTCTCGAGCCGCAACACCACGGTGATCACCCTGGACCTCATGCTCCGGCTGCATGACGTCGAGGTCAACGGCGTCCCCCTGGACGTGGGGGACGACTGCCGCACGAGCAAGCCCTTCACGCTCACCCTGAACGGCCTCGGGACGTACGGGGCCGACGGCGTCCTCGACGGCTACACCCTGGGTCAGGGCGGCCCGGTCACGGGTTCGGTGACGCTTCCGCCCTTCAGCGGGTGCGGCGTCGACGAGGACCTCGACAACCTCTTCACCGCCTCACTGTCCGGATCGCCCGGCTACGTCAAGCAGGTGCAGGGGGCCCCCTGCGCCGCCGCCCAGGGCGACCGGGCCGTCTGCACGCCCGAGAACCAGCCGGTGGACGTGCCGAAGGCAGCTCGCTGAGGCCTCGCCACCGGCGGGAACAACACGCACCGAGCACGACAACTCTTCTGAGCCGTAATCGAATTGAGGGAACGATGAGACCTGTCTCGAAGACCTGGATCAAGGGCGCCGGTGCCGTCGCCGCTTCCGCCGCGCTGGTCATGCCCCTGACTGCGACGCCGGCCGGTGCCGCCACGGCCGCCGCTACCCAGCTCAACGGTGCCTGGGCCCCGTTCGACCGCTGTCCGGTGGACAACCCCGCCATGCTCGCGACGGACGGGGACACCGACATCGCTCTGTGCGTGACCTCGACATCGCCCAACGGCACGATCAAACTGGGCAACACCACGGCCACGACCGGTTCCACGAACATGCAGTTCGGTGTCATCCAGCACCCGGCCCAGGGGACCTACACGGTCGTCCCCCCGGCGGCCGGATCCCTTGTCAGCGGCAAGACGACGATCCCGGGCGGGCTGCTGGGCATCATGTGCCCCAGCAACATCCCGGTCGTCTCCGCGGTCTGCGGGCAGATCACCGACGCGACCCTGAACAAGGTCACCGCCACGGTGGAGTCGGCCGGTGCGCCGACCGAATTCAGCCTGGTCGCGGGGATCTCCTCCGGGCCCATCGTCAAGCTGCCCGTCAGGATCCGCCTGGAGAACCCGCTTCTCGGCTCCAACTGCTACATCGGCAGCAACAGCAACCCGGTGCTCCTCCGGCCGGGGAACCTCAACGCTCCGACCATGGGCGTCTCCCTGTTCGACGGGGACGGCACCGCGAACCCGGACGGGGGCTCGATGATCCAGATCGGGCTGTCGGGGGCCGCTCAGGGTGACAACCAGTTCTCCGTGCCCAAGGCCAGTGGCTGCGGGCTGGGCGGGTTGCTCAGCTGGGCGATCGACCTCAAGGTCGGCCTGCCCGCCGCGGCCGGCTCGAACAATCTGGTCCTGAACGACACCAAGACCTACACGGCCGGTCTCACGGCACCCGGCATGTCGGTGCCCGACGCCGGCAAGGAGCTCGCCCGGAACTGGCACTCCGCGGTGAAGTAACCGACAGGGCGCGGCCGGCACCGCACCCCGCTCCTTGTCACTTCGTGCGTGCCGCCGATTTCCCGCCCATGAGCCCGCTCCGACCGGACGACATGCTGGTCGGAGCGGGCTTCGTCGTGCCCTGAAGGCGTTCCGTGACACGTCGGCCCCGTCCTCGAAGCCTCACTTTTCGATAGGTTTCGACAGCCGATTACTCATCGGGCCACAAGAAATCAGCGCCTGCGCATTACCTGTCAGAAAATTCGTGAACCGCTATTGCGAAGTAAGGTTACTGACCCGTAGCGTCCCGGATGAGCAGGTCGGAAACGCGTCCGCACCTGCTCGTTCGACGCTCGTGGATTCCCGGTCGCGCCCCCCTTGGCCGGGTCTCCGCCGGGAGCGGCTGCGGACCCGGGTCCTCCATCCGGAGCCGAGCCCCCTCCCGGTGCCGGGGTCCCGCGGCGCGGGACCGGCCCCGGCCCGCACACCGGAGATCTTGCGCAGATTTCGACAAACCCGCCGTACGGGGTTGTCACTCGGTGACAAGTGATCCACACCGGGCACCCTGCCCGTCGATTTCCGCTGTTCAACGGCTTGTCCTGGCGGTTTCGGCGGACCTAACGTGCGCCTCCTGGTGCATGCGTGACGAGTCGCCATTGGATATCTCTGAGCCGGAGCGCTGACAGATGACGTCGTTCACCACCCCTTCGAAGGAGGGCCGATGGGAATCGAAGTAGTCGTCGAGGGCCTGACGAAGTCCTTCGGCAAGCAGAACATCTGGCAGGACGTCAGCCTCACGCTGCCGGCCGGTGAGGTGAGCGTGATGCTCGGTCCCTCCGGTACGGGAAAGACGGTCTTCCTCAAATCCATCATCGGACTTCTGAAGCCGGAACAGGGACGCGTCCTCATCAATGGCGTCGACATGGTCAACAGCCCCGAGCGGGAGATCATGGAGACCCGGAAGCTCTTCGGTCTCATGTTCCAGGACGGCGCGCTCTTCGGCTCGATGTCGCTCTTCGACAACATCGCTTTTCCCTTGCGTGAACACACCCGCAAGAAGGAATCGGAAATCCGCCGCATCGTCATGGAGCGCATCGACATCGTCGGGCTCCTCGGAGCCGAGGAGAAACTGCCCGGCGAGATATCCGGCGGAATGCGCAAGCGTGCCGGCCTGGCCCGTGCCCTCGTGCTGGACCCGCAGATCATCCTCTGCGACGAGCCGGACTCCGGACTCGACCCGGTCCGCACCGCGTACCTCTCGCAGCTCCTCATCGACCTCAACGCGCAGATCGACGCGACGATGCTCATCGTCACCCACAACCTCGACATCGCGGCCACCGTCCCCGACAACATGGGCATGCTGTTCTGCCGCAACCTCGTCACCTTCGGGCCCCGCGAGGTACTGCTCACCAGCGACATGCCCGTCGTCTCCCAGTTCCTGGCCGGGCGCCGCGAAGGCCCCATCGGGATGTCCGAGGAGAAGGACGCGGCCACCCTCGCGGCCGAGCAGCTGAACGGGACCGGCCCCGGCGCCGGGCCGCGCAGCGTCGTCCCGCAGCTGGAGCCCTCGCCCGGGATGCCCGTGCGGCAGGGCGCGCTGCGCCGACGGGAGCGGGTCATGGCGATGATGGGCCAGCTGCCGCAGGCCGCCCGTACGGCCATCCTGAACAGCTACACACCGGCCCCGGGCGGTGGGCGCCCGTGACGGCCCCGCTGCCGGTCCGGCCGGCCGGCGAACCGGCGGACCGCGTCCCCGCGGACGCCACGCCGCGGCAGAAGTCCCCGTCACGGCTGCTCGCCCCGCTGCGCGAGACCGGGAAGCTGTTCGCGCTCGCCGCCGCGGTGACCCGGGCGATCTTCCGGCGGCCCTTCCAGGTACGGGAGTTCATCGAGCAGTTCTGGTTCGTCGCCAGCGTCACCATCCTGCCCGCGGCCCTCGTCTCCATCCCGTTCGGCGCGGTCATCGCCCTCCAGGTCGGCTCGCTCACCGAGCAGCTCGGCGCCCAGTCCTTCACCGGCGGCGCCAGTGTCCTCGCCGTCATCCAGCAGGCCAGCCCGCTCATCGTGGCGCTGCTGATCTCCGGGGCGGCGGGCTCGGCCATCTGCGCCGACCTCGGCTCCCGGAAGATCCGCGAGGAGCTCGACGCGATGGAGGTCATGGGCGTCTCGCCCATCCAGCGCCTCGTCGTCCCCCGGGTCCTCGCCACCATGCTCGTCGCCGTCCTGCTCAACGGACTGGTCTCCGTCGTCGGCACGCTCGGCGGCTACTTCTTCAACGTGATCATGCAGGGCGGCACACCGGGCGCCTACCTCGCGAGCTTCTCCGCGCTGGCCCAGCTGCCCGACCTCTACATCGGCGAGTTCAAGGCCCTCGTCTTCGGCTTCATCGCGGGCATCGTCGCGGCCTACCGCGGACTGAACCCGCGCGGCGGACCCAAGGGCGTCGGCGACGCGGTCAACCAGTCCGTCGTCATCACCTTCATGCTCCTGTTCTTCGTGAACATGGTCCTCACGGCGATCTACCTCCAGATCGTCCCCGCGAAGGGGAGCTGACCGATGTCGATGCTCAGCCGGCTCGACCGCTCGGGCGACCAGCTCCTGTTCTACGTACGCGCGCTGATCTGGATCCCGCGGACCCTGCGCCGCTACCTCAAGGAGGTGCAGCGGCTCCTCGCCGAAGTCGCCTTCGGCAGCGGCGGCCTCGGCGTCATCGGCGGCACCATCGGCGTGATGATCGCGATGACCCTCGCCACCGGCACGGTCGTCGGCCTCCAGGGGTACGCGGCGCTCAACCAGATCGGTACCTCCGCCTTCACCGGCTTCATCTCCGCCTACTTCAACACCCGTGAGATTGCCCCGCTCGTCGCGGGCCTCGCCCTCTCCGCGACCGTCGGCGCGGGCTTCACCGCCCAGCTCGGAGCGATGCGGATCAACGAGGAGGTGGACGCCCTGGAGGCGATGGGGGTCCGGTCCATGCCCTACCTCGTCACCACCCGGATCATCGCCGGAGTCGTCGCGATCATCCCGCTGTACGCGATCGGGCTGCTCTCCTCGTACGTGGCGTCCCGCTACGTCACCGTCCTTTTCAACGGCCAGTCCGCGGGCACGTACGACCACTACTTCAATCTCTTCCTCTCCCCGGACGACGTGCTCCTGTCGGTGCTCAAAGTGCTGATCTTCAGCGTGCTGGTGATCCTCGCCCACTGCTACTACGGCTTCCACGCCACCGGCGGCCCCGCCGGGGTGGGTGTGGCCGTGGGCCGCTCGGTGCGCAACGCCATCGTGCTGATCAGCGTCACCGACTTCTTCCTCTCACTCGCCATCTGGGGCGCGACGACAACGGTGAAGGTGGCCGGCTGATGCATTCCTCCACGGCGCAGACGGTGCGCCGCAGACTTGCCGGGGTGGCCTTCGTGCTCGTGCCCGCCCTGCTCGTGTGGGTGTCGGTCTCGGTGTACGAGAAGGACTTCTCCGACGACGTCACCGTGACCGTACGCACCGGGAGCGTCGGCAACGAGATGCACGACAACGCCGACGTGAAGCTGCGCGGCGTCGTGATCGGGCAGGTCCGCGACATCGCGGCCGACGGCGAAGGGGCGCGGCTGACCCTCGCCATCCAGCCCGACAGACTCGGCCGGATACCGGCCGACGTCACCGCCCAGATGCTGCCCACCACCCTCTTCGGGGAGCGGTTCGTCGCCCTGGTCCCCCCGCCCGTCCCCTCGGCGCAGACCCTGCGGGCGGGCGACGTGATCCCTCAGGACCGCTCCAGCAACGCCATCGAGCTGGAGGAAGTCCTGAGCAACGTCCTGCCGATGCTCACCGCCGTGCAGCCGCAGAAGCTCGCCGCCACCCTCAACGCCGTCTCGCAGGCGCTGGAGGGACGCGGCGACAAGCTCGGCGACACGCTGGTCACCCTCGACGCCCATCTGAAGGAGTTCAACCCCCAGCTCCCCACGCTCAACGCGGACATCAAGGAACTCGTCAAGGTGAGCACGCTCTACGCGGACGCGGCACCCGACGTCCTCGACGCACTCACCGACTTCACCACCACCAGCGGCACCCTCGCCGAACAGCAGGCGGAACTCGCCGGTCTGTACGGCTCCACCACCGCCTCCGCCCAGGACGTCACCTCCTTCCTGCGGCAGAACAAGGACAACCTCATCCGGCTCTCCGCCTCAGGCAGACCGACACTGGAACTCCTCGCGGAGTACTCGGACGCCTTCCCCTGCACCCTGCGCACCATGGCGGGTTTCGTCCCCGCCATGGACAAGGCGCTCGGCAAGGGCACGGACAAGCCCGGACTGCACGTCACCGTCAAGGCCGTGAAGTCCAAGGGCAAGTACGTGGCCGGCCGGGACACCCCGGTCTACGACGCCACCGGCGGCCCGCACTGCTACTCGGTCCCGTACGTCGGGAAGGCGGCACCCACCGCCGACACCCGAACCACGCCCGCCACGGACGACGCAGCCGTCGGCGAGGAGACGCGGGAGCCCGCCGCCGACAGCGCGCTGGGCATGCCCAACTCCCCCCAGGAGAGCAGGCTCGTCAACGAACTCGTCGCCCCCTCACTCGAAGTCCAGCCGCAGACCCTGCCCGACTGGAGCAGCGTGCTCATCGGTCCGGCCTTCCGCGGTGCGGAGGTGAAGCTCAAGTGAAGCGCCGCTCCCTCGCGGGACCCCTCGCGAAATCGATCGTCTTCATCGTCGTGACGGTCCTGGCCACCACCGTCCTGGCCCTGTCCATCGCCAACACGGGCGTCGGCGACACCACGACGTACAAGGCGCGGTTCACCGACGCGACCGGGCTCGTCGTCGGGGACAGCGTCAGGATCGCCGGCGTCAAGGTCGGCCAGGTCGAGTCCGTCGAGGTCGCCGACAAACGGCTGGCCGAGGTCGGCTTCGCCGTGCGCAAGGGCCGCAGGCTGCCCGCCTCGGTGACCGCGTCGATCAAGTACCTCAACATGGTCGGCCAGCGCTACATCGACCTCGACCAGGGCGCGGGACCCGTCGGCCGCAGCTTCGCCGCGGGCGCGACCATCCCGCTCTCCCGCACCACGCCGGCACTCGACCTGACGCAGCTCTTCAACGGCTTCCAGCCGCTGTTCGAAGGGCTGTCGCCGCCGGACGTCAACCAGCTCGCCGGTTCCCTCGTGCAGGTCCTCCAGGGCGAGGGCGGCACCGTCGACAGCATCCTCTCCCACGTCGGATCGCTGACCGGCACCGTCGCGGCCAAGGACGAGGTGATCGGCGAGGTGATCAAGAACCTCAACACGGTCCTGAAGACCGTCAACGACCGGGAGGCCGGCTTCGACGACCTCGTGGTCACCCTCCAGAAGCTCGTCACGGGCTTCTCCGGCGACCGTGAGCCGCTCGGCGAAGCGGTGACGGCGATGGGCGCGCTCACCACCGTCACCGCCGATCTCCTCCAGGACGGGCGCAAGCCCCTCAAGGAGGACATCGCACAGCTCGGACGCCTCACCGACCGGCTCGACGAGAACACGCCGAAGATCGAGAGCTTCCTGCAGAAGACCCCGGCCAAGATGGCGGCGATCACCCGCCTCGCCTCGTACGGCTCGTGGCTCAACCTCTACCTCTGCGAAGCGAAGGTCGCCGGAGTGACGAACGAGGACGGCAGTGCTCCGCCCACCGGCATCGCGATCACCCAGCCGAGGTGCCTGTCATGAGAATCAAGCCCGTGCGGGAACGCAACCCCGTGGCCGTCAGCATCGCCGGACTCCTCGTCCTGTCCCTCCTCGGCCTCGCCGCCTACCGCGCCGACGCCCTGCCCTTCATCGGCGGCGGAACCACCTACACCGCAGACTTCTCCGAATCGGCCGGCCTGACCGACGGCGACGAGGTGCGCATCGCCGGTGTGAAGGTCGGCGAGGTGACCGGGGTGTCGCTCGACGGCCCCAAGGTGAAGGTCGACTTCAAGGTGAAGGACGCCTGGATCGGGAACTCCTCCACCGTCGGCATCGCCATCAAGACCCTCCTCGGCGACAAGTACCTCGCCGTCGACCCGCTGGGCAACGCCCCCCAGGACCCCGGCTCCCGCATCACCAGGAGCCGGACCACCTCCCCGTACGACGTCACGCAGGCGTTCAACGGGCTCGGCGAGACCATCGGGGAGATCGACACCGACCAGCTCGCCCGGAGCTTCGAGACGATCTCCGAGACGTTCAAGGACTCCCCTCCCGACGTACGCAGTGCCGCGAACGGGCTCTCCGCACTGTCGAAGACCGTCTCCGAACGGGACGCGCAGCTCGCCACCCTCCTCAAGGGCAGCAAGCAGCTCACCAGAACACTCGCCGGCAAGAAGAGCAGCTTCGAGACCCTGCTGGAGGACGGCAACCTCCTCCTCGGCGAGATCCAGGCCCGCCGCGACTCCATCCACCTGCTGCTCACCGGGACGAGGAACCTCGGCACCCAGCTCACCGGACTCGTCGAGGACAACAACAAGCAACTGAAGCCCACCCTCGACTCGCTC
Organism: Streptomyces clavifer; assembly: GCF_036345975.1. Taxonomy (NCBI): domain Bacteria; kingdom Bacillati; phylum Actinomycetota; class Actinomycetes; order Kitasatosporales; family Streptomycetaceae; genus Streptomyces; species Streptomyces clavifer. Next base: position 6,627,486 of record NZ_CP107793.1, read on the forward strand.
GGCCGGGTCACCACCGTCCTGGTGAAGAACCGCAAGAGCCTCGACAAGGTGCTGTCGCTGGCCGGCACCTACAACCGGCTCGTCGGCAACACCCTGGGCAACGGCCGCTGGTTCGACAACTACGTCTGCGGAGTCGTCCCGAAGAGCTACCTGCCCGCCGGCACGCTCCCCGCGGACGACTGCATGCCGCCGAAGCAAGGGGGCCGCTGACATGAGACGCACCCGCATCATCGGCATCGGCGCCGGACTCGCCGTCGTGGCGGTGGCCGCGGCCTCGGGCGTGATGGCCATGGACGAGGAGGGAACGACGACGATCACCGCCTACTTCGACCGGGCCACCGGCGTGTACGCCGGGTCGGACCTGCGCGTCCTCGGCGTCAAGGTCGGCACCGTCGAGTCCGTCGAACCGCGCGGCGAGGAGGTGGGGGTCACCCTGCGCCTCGACAAGGGGGTCAAGGTCCCGGCGGGGGCGCACGCCGTCGTCGTCGCCCCGAGCCTGGTCGCCGACCGGTACGTCCAGCTCGCCCCCGCCTACTCGGGCGGCGCGACCATCGAGGACGACGCGGTCCTGCCCGCCGCGGAGAACGCCACCCCCATCGAGGTCGACCAGCTGTACGCCTCGATCACCGAACTCTCCACGGCACTCGGCCCGGACGGGGCCAACGCGGACGGCGCGCTCGCGGGACTCCTCGACACCGGGGCGAAGAACCTCGACGGCAACGGAAAGGCCATCGGAGACTCCATCGAGCAGTTCGGCAAGGCGACGAAGACCCTCGACAAGAGCAGCGGGAACCTCTTCGACACGCTGTCCTACCTGCAGACCTTCACCACGATGCTGAAGGAGAACGACGGCGACGTGCGCGCCGCCGAACAGCAGCTCAACTCCGTCACCGGCTTCCTCGCCGAGGACAAGGAGAACCTCAGCGCGGCGCTGAAGGAGCTGGGCACCGCCCTCGGCCAGGTCAAGGGCTTCATCCAGAAGAACCGCGGCGCCCTCAAGGAGAACGTGGACCTTCTCGTGCCGCTCACCCGGACACTCGTGGACCAGCGCGCCTCGCTCGCCGAATCCCTCGACACCCTGCCCCTCGCGGCAGGCAACGTACTCAACGCCTACGACCCGGTGAACCGCACGCTCAACGGGCGCACGAACCTCAACGAGCTGTCCATGGGAGGACCGCTCACCGAAGCCGATGCCCCCGGCCTGCACGGGCTGGCGCCGGTCGACACCACCCGGCAGAAGTCGCTGCCCGCCCTGCCGCTCCCCGCCGTCGGCACCGTCTACGGCACCCCGGAGAAGACCGCAGCGAAGGAGAGAGGGGCGAACCGATGAGCCGCGCCCTGCGCAGACCCGGACCCCGCGAGGCCACGGGCCTCGCCGCCCTGCTCGCCGTCGGCGTCGGCCTCGCACTCGTCGTCGGCAGCGTCGACATGCCGACGTTCACCGGCATCGACCAGGTGCCGCTTCCCGGCGGCGCGGACCTCGGGGACCACCCGTACGAGGTCACCGCGGAATTCGGGGACGTCCTCAGTCTCGCCCCGCAGTCCTCCGTGAAGGTCAACGACGTCGCCGTCGGACGGGTCACCGGGATCTCCCTCACCCCGGGCAGCTGGACCGCGAAGGTCACGATGCGCGTCAACGGGAAGATCAAGCTGCCCGCGAACGCCTACGCCCACCTCGAACAGTCCAGCCTCCTCGGCGAGAAGTACGTCCAGCTCTCGCCTCCCGCAGAGGGCACCGCCCGCGGCGCACTGGCGGACGGCGACCGGATCCCGCTCGCCCGTACCAACCGCAACCCCGAGGTCGAAGAGGTCTTCGGCGCCCTGTCGATGCTGCTCAACGGCGGCGGTGTCGCCCAGCTGAAGACCATCACCACCGAGCTCAACAAGGCACTCGCGGGCCAGGAACCCCAGATCCGTTCGATGCTGAGCCGGGTCGACACACTCGTCACCAACCTGGACGACCACAAGGAGGACATCACCCAGGCGCTCGACGGCGTCAACCGCCTCGCGGCCACGCTCGCCACACGCAAACAGGACGTCGGCACGGTCCTCACCGGGCTCAGCCCCGGACTGAAGGTCCTGGAGAAGCAGCGCGGTTCCCTCCTGACCATGCTGCGCTCGCTCGACACGCTCTCCGACGTCGCCGTCGACACGATCAACAAGAGCAAGGCCGACATGATCGCCGACCTCAAGGCCCTCGCCCCCACGCTCAGGGCGCTCGCCGACTCCGGCGACGACCTGCCGGACTCCCTCCAGGTGCTGCTCACCTACCCGTTCACGGACGAGGTGCTGCGCGGGGTGAAGGGCGACTACCTCAACGTCTATCTGGATGTGACGGCCATGCCGGGTACCCAGATCATCCCCGCCCTCGATCCCGACGCCCCCGCGGCCGGGCTCGACGGCAGGACCTCGGCACTCCCGCTGCCCCTGCCCTCGGTCACGACGGCCGGCACGACGCCGAGCGCCACACCGGGCGGGGGACCGGGCGCGACCCCGTCCGCCCCCGCGGAGACACCCGGTGGAACGCCCGCCACCACTCCGGAATCGGAGGCCACAACCCGATGATCACACCAGGCGTCCGGCTCAAGAACGTGGCCTTCCTCGTCATCGCGGTGCTCGTACTCGGCTACCTCGGTGTGCGGTACGCCGACCTCGGCCACTACGTCGGTCTGCGCAGCTACTACTCCGTCAAGGTCCAACTGCCGCAGACCGGCGGCCTGTACACCCACTCCAACGTCACCTACCGGGGCGTCTCCGTCGGCACGGTCGGACCGATCGAGCTCACCGACGACGGTGTCGAGGCGGAGCTGCGCATCGAGAACGACGCACCGCGCATCCCGGACAGCCTGCAGGCCGTCGTCGCCAACCTCTCCGCGGTGGGCGAGCAGTACGTCGACCTGCGGCCCACCCGCGCGGACGGCCCCTTCCTGGAGAACGGTTCGGTCATCGACCAGGCCGACACCACCATCCCCGCACCCGTCACCAACGTCCTCACCAGCGTCAACGACCTGACCGCCTCCGTCGACGCGGAAGCCCTGCGCACCGTCGTCGACGAATTCGGCGCCGCGTTCGACGGGCGCGGCGACGACCTCCAGGTCCTGCTCGACACCAGCAGCGAATTCGTCGAGGCGGCGGACGACGCCCTGCCGACCACCACCAGACTGATGGCCGACGGAGAGACCGTGCTGCGCACCCAGGCCGAACAGGGTGACGCGCTCAAGGGCTTCGCCTCCGGTGCCAAGGAACTCGCGGCCGAGCTCAAGGGCTCCGACACCGACCTGCGCAGGCTGATCGCCGCCGCACCCGGCGCCACCGAACAGATCAGCGGCCTGCTGCGCGACCTCGACCCCAGCTTCGGAGTCGTCGTCGCCAACCTCCTCACCACCTCCGAGGTCGCCGTCACCCGGCAGCGCGGACTGGAGGAACTCCTGGTGAAGGTACCCGCGGTCGCGGCGGCCGGGGCCAGTGTCATCGACGAGGACGGGGCCCGCTTCGGGATGTCGGTCACCTTCTTCGAGCCGCTTCCCTGCACCGCCGGATACGGCGCCACCACCTACCGTCCCGGCACCGACCTCTCACCCGCCCCCGCCGTCAACAGCAAGGCCCGCTGCACCTCGTCGCCCGGCACCGGGATCAACGTCCGGGGCAGCGCCAACGCCCCGAAGGGCGGCCCCGTGCCCGAGCCGGCCAAGCCCGGCTCGCTGCTCCTGGGCACCCCGGGAGCAGCGCTCCCGGGAGCGCTCGGCACCGGCGGCACCGGCACACCGGCCGACGGCATCGCCGGTCTGCTGGGCCTGGGAGGCGGCGCATGACGGCCCGTGCGAAGAGCCTCGGCGGCTGGGCCGCGCTGCTCGCCGCCGTCCTGGTCTGCGCGCTGGGCGGCTGGTCGTACACCGCGGCGCGGGGCGACGGGACGCTCGCGTACGCCAAGAGCCGGGACGCCGCACTCGCCGACGGGAAGCGGCACCTCGCCCGGCTCACCACCATGGACGGCAAGGACGCCGCCGGTGTGGACTCGGGGCTGGAGGCATGGCTGGCCGCCTCGACCGGGCCCCTCCAGGACCGGCTCAGGAGCACCCGGAAGAAGGACGCGGGCGACATCGTCTCGGCGGGTGCCACGGCTCGCGGCAAGGTCACCGACGCTGCGCTCACCGCGCTCGACGAGCGGGCCGGGACGGCGGCGCTCATCGCCACCGTCGACGTCGCGGTCACCCCGCGCACCGGCAAGGCCGGCACCGAGCGCAAGCGGTTCGAGGCGACCCTCGCGCGCACCGGGGACGGCTGGAAGATCAAGGCACTCGACGCCATTCCGGTCGGGAGCGGCACATGAGGGAGACGGAGACCGGAGGAACCACCACCGTGAGCACCGGCAGCACGTCCACCGGCGCCGGCCCGGAGACGGGGACAGAGCCTGAGCCCGAGACGGCGGACGAATCCGCCGGCGGGGCCGCGGCGCCGCGCCGTAGGCGTTGGCACCGCGCCCTCGCCGCGGTCCTGGCCGTCGTCCTGCTGGTGACGGGCGGCGCCCTCTTCCTCATGGGCCGGCAGCTCCGCGACACCCCTGCCACGTCCAACCGCGCCCTGACCGACGGCGCGGCGACCACCCGGGTCGCGGGGGACGTCAGCAACGCGCTGGGCAAGGTCTTCTCGTACAGCCCGCAGGCGACCTCCGTCACCAAGGAGTCGGCGAAGCAGCTGCTGGCGGGCAAGGCGCTCCAGCAGTACGCGGCACTGTTCGGGCAGGTCGAGAAGCAGGCCGCGGAACAGAAGCTGACGCTCACCACCCACGTCGTACGCGCCGGAGTCACCCGGCTCGGCGCCGACAACGCCCACCTGCTCGTCTTCCTCGACCAGGTGTACGAGCGCGAGGGGAAGGCCGCCACCACGGCGGCGGCCCAGCTGTCCGTCACCGCCCGGCTGCGGGACGGACGCTGGCAGATCGTCGACATCACCTCCAGGTAGGGGAGAGGCACCAATGGCACGGGTAAGGACGACGAGGAATCCGCTGGTGGCGGCAGCGATCGTGCTGACGGTCGCGGCGGCCGGCGCGGCGGGCTGGGGCGGCTGGTCCCGGTACGACGCCGCGCACGACGACTCGGCGGCCTACGCACAGGCCCGCGACGACGCGCTGGCGGCGGGGGAGCAGGCGGTGCAGAACATGAACACGCTCGACCACGCGGAGCTCGACGAGGGGCTCGACAGCTGGGAGGACTCGACCACCGGCGATCTGCACAAGCAACTGGTCGACGGACGGGAGGCGTTCGTCGAGCAGATCGAGGCGGCGAAGACGGTCAGCACGGCCACCGTCCTGTCGGGAGCGGTGACCGAGCTGGACGACAGGGCGGGCCGGGCCGGAGTGATGGTGGCGCTGCGGGTCACCGTGACCGCACCGGAGGGCGAACCCGCGGTGAAGGAGAGCCGGATGCTCGGGCAGCTCACCCGCACCGCCGACGGGTGGAAGCTCAGCGCCCTCGGCCAGGCACCCGTCGGCAACGCCGCCGGCTGACCCGCAGCCCCCACCCCCTCCGAGAGGACTCCTGCCATGTCGACCACCCGACACCTCGTGAACCGCCGCCGCCGGCTGGCCACCGTCGCCTCGACGTCCGCCCCGGACCGCACCCGCACCGCGGAGGAGCCGGACACCGGTGAAGCGGCCACCGACGGCGGACCGGCGCCCGCCCCGGCCACCCCTGAACCGGCCACCGGTGCTGCCGCCGCCGACTCGTCCCGTGACGGCGACACCGTGGCCGGGGAGACCACCCCGGCGGACGCCGACGAGCCGCCCGGGCCACCGCGCAGGCGCTTGCCCCGCCTCCGCGTCCGGCTGCCCGCCGTCCTCTGCGCCGCGACCGTGCTCCTCGGGGCCTTCGCCGCCTGGGCGTTCACCTCGGCGGCCACCCTGCGCGACGACCCGGTCCGGCAGAACACCGCACTCACCGACATCAGCCGGACCAGCGAGGTGAAGGGCCAGATCACCGAGGCCGTCGGTGCCGTGTTCTCGTACACCTACGCCTCGCCCGCGAAGTCCGACCGGGCGGCCGAGCGGTATCTGGTCGGCGCGGCCGTGCAGCAGCACAAGGACATGCTCGCCGAAGTCCGCGCACAGGCACCGAAGCAGAAGCTCGTACTCACCACGACCGTCATCGAGAGCGGTGTCGAACTGCTCGACGGCGACCGCGCCCGGCTGCTGATCTTCGCCGACCAGAGCAACACCCGTACCGGCAAGGGGGAAGAGACCACCTACGCGGCGGCCATGTTCGCGGTGGACGCCGTCCGCCGCGGGGACACCTGGCGGATCGCCGCCATCGACACGTTCACCCGATGACCCGGGGAGAGGGAGGACACATGAGGTTCAACGGGACCATGCGCCGCGGACTCAGCGGCACGGCCACCGCGGTCGCCGCCATGGCGGCGCTCACCGCGTCCCAGGCCCCCGGGCTCACGGGTGGCGCGTCCACCGACGACATGAAGAACGTGGCCGCGGACGACGTCGTCTGGACCGAGGTGCCCAACGACGACAGCTACCACACGGAGCTGCCGCCGTTGAAGACACCCGAGCCGCCGAAGAAGGACGCGCACAAGCCCGGCGCGGCCCTCACACAGCCCTGGGCCGAGGCCGGCATCCCGGCCACCGTCCTGGCCGCGTACCGGAAGGCGCAGACAGCCCTCGGCCGCACCGACCCCGGCTGCCGGCTGCCCTGGCAGCTGCTCGCGGCGATCGGCAAGGTCGAATCGGGCCACGCGGGCGGGGGACGCGTCAACGCGGCGGGCACCACACTGACCCCGATCCTCGGACCCGTCCTCAACGGCGACGGATTCGCCGACATCCGGGACACGGACGGCGGGGCGTACGACGGCGACACCCGGTACGACCGGGCGGTGGGCCCGATGCAGTTCATCCCCTCCACCTGGGCACACTGGGGGAAGGACGGCAACGGCGACGGCCGCAGGGACCCCAACAACATCGTCGACGCGGCCCTCGCCGCGGGCCACTACCTGTGCGCCGGCCGGCGCGACCTGTCCGTGCGGGGCGACCTCGACCGGGCGGTCCTCAGCTACAACCACTCGGACACCTACCTGCGTACGGTGCTGTCCTGGCTCGAGTTCTACCGGAAGGGGACCCACCCGGTCGCCGACGGCACGGGTGTGATCCCGCAGAGCCCCGGCGCGGGCGGCCCCACCGGGCCGAAGGCCCCGGTCGGCGGCCCCGGCAGCCCGGGCGGCGGCGGAGGCATCGTCGTCGGTCCGCAGCCCGGCGCCACGCCGCGCCCCTCCGGCTCGCCCACCCCCGGGCCGACGCCGACGCCGACGCCGACGCCCTCGGAGTCCGGCAGCCCCGGCCCCAGCGGCTCCCCCAGTCCGACGGACCCGGGCCCCGAACCGACCGGCACCGCAACCCCGGACCCCACGACGACCCCCGACCCCACCGGCTCCGCGGACCCGACCGAGACCCCCGGGCCCACGCCCGACCCGGAGCCCGGCACCTCGGGTCCCGACTGCCCCACCGGCTCGCCGGAGCCCGCCCCCACCCCCACCGACGCGGCGACCGACGACCCGTGCGCCCCGCCCGTCTGATCCGTCATCCCGTGCGCAGCACCTCGGACAGGTCGTACCGCACCACTTCCTCGAGCTGCGCGTAGGTGCAGCCGGTGGCGGTGCGGTCCGGCCGCCACCGCCGGAAGCGGGTGGTGTGGCGGAAGCGGTCACCCTCCATGTGGTCGTAGGCCACCTCACAGACCCGCTCCGGAACGAGCGGCACCCAGGACAGGTCCTTCTTGCCCGACCAGCGGCTCGGTGCCCCCGGCAGCCGTGCCGACTCGTGCGCCGCCGCGTCGGCCCAGGCGGCCCACGGGTGCGCGGCGGGCTCGATCCGCAGCGGGTCCAGCTCCTCCACGAGTTCGGCCCGCCGCTTCATGGTGAAGGCCGCGGACACCCCGACGTGCTGCAGTACGCCCGCGGAGTCGTACAGCCCGAGCAGGAGCGAACCGACCACCGGTCCGCTCTTGTGGAACCGGTAGCCCGCCACCACGCAGTCGGCGGTCCGCTCGTGCTTGATCTTGTACATCGCCCGTACGTCCGGCCGGTACGCCAGATCGAGCGGCTTGGCGACGATACCGTCGAGCCCCGCCCCCTCGTAGCGCTCGAACCACTCCTGGGCGAGGCCGGCATCGGTGGTGGCCGGGGCGAGGTGGACGGGCGCCGACGCACCGGACAGGGCCCGCTCCAGCGCCGCCCGTCGCTCGGTCAGAGGCGCGCCGAGCAGGGACTCGTCGCCCAGCGCGAGGATGTCGAAGGCGACCAGACCGGCCGGAGTCCGCTCGGCCAGCAGCCGCACCCGTGAGTCGGCCGGATGGATGCGCTCGCTCAGCCGGTCGAAGTCGAGCCGCCCCTCGTGCGCGACCACGATCTCCCCGTCGATCACGCAGCGCGGCGGCAGATTCTCCCGCACGGCCGTGACCAGTTCGGGGAAGTAGCGGGTGAGGGGCTTCCCAGTACGGCTGCCGAGGACCACCTCGTCGCCGTCCCGGTGCACGATCACACGGAAGCCGTCCCACTTCGCCTCGTACTGCATGCCCGGCGGAATGGCGGACACGGACTTGGCGAGCATGGGTTTCACAGGAGGCATCACCGGCAGGTCCATGTCCCGATTCTGGACCGTACCGTCGAGGGCGTCTCCCGATATGCGGCATATGTGGGCCGGGCCTACGGTGTCCGACATGGGAGCAGCGGGAGCAGCGGTGGAGCTGGACGCGGACGGACGGGCCGTACGGCTGTCCAACCCCGACAAGGTGTACTTCCCTGAGAAGGGCTACACCAAGAGGGACGTGGCGGAGTACTTCCGTGCCGTGGGGCCGGGGATCCTCCGCGCCCTGCGTGAGCGGCCGACCACCCTGCAGCGCTTCGTGGACGGGGTCGAGGGCGACTTCTTCTACCAGAAGCGCGCGCCGAAGAACCTCCCCGACTGGACCCCCACCGCCCGCATCGAATTCCCCAGCGGCCGGCACGCCGACGAGATGTGCCCCACCGAGATCGGCGCCGTCCTCTGGGCGGCCAACCTGGGCACCCTCACCTTCCACCCGTGGCCGGTGCGCAGGACCGACACCGACCACCCCGACGAACTGCGCATCGACCTCGACCCGCAGCCCGGCACCGACTACGCGGACGCGGTACGGGCCGCCCACGAGCTGCGGTCCGTCCTGGACGACCACGGTCTGCGCGGCTGGCCCAAGACCTCCGGCGGGCGAGGGATCCACGTCTTCGTGCCCCTCGTCCCCGAGTGGACCTTCACCCAGGTCCGGCGTTCCGCCATCGCGGTGGGCCGGGAGCTCGAACGCCGCATGCCGGACCGGGTGACCACCGCGTGGTGGAAGGAGGAGCGCGGCGAGCGGATCTTCGTCGACTACAACCAGACGGCCCGTGACCGCACGATCGCGTCCGCCTACTCCGTACGCCCGTTCCCGCACGCCCCGGTCTCCGCCCCGTTGCGCTGGGAGGAGATCGACGACGCGGAGCCCCGCGACTTCGACATCCGGACCATGCCCGAGCGGTACGCCGAGGTGGGAGACCTCCACGCGGACATGGACGACCACGCCTTCCGGCTCGACCGGCTGCTGGAGCTGGCGACCCGGGACGAGCAGGAGCACAAGCTCGGCGACCTGCCCTACCCGCCGGAGTACCCGAAGATGCCGGGGGAGCCGAAGCGGGTCCAGCCCAGCCGCGCCCGGCACGACGACGCATGAGCGCCGGCGAGGGGACGGAGCACCCCGCGCACGGAGCGCACGGCAGGCCCCCCACCCGGCGCGAGAGGTGGCAGGAGTACAAGCGCTCGCCGTACTTCCCGGCGATCGTGCTGACCCTCATCATCGCCGCCGCCGCGGGGCTCTTCGCCGGCTCGTACACCTACGCGCTGGCCAATCCGACCCCGCACCGCATCCCGGCCGCCCTGGTCACCGGCGGTCCGGCGTCTCCCGGCGTCGACCGGTTCGTCGGCGGCATGGAGAAGGCCCTCGACGCCTCCCTCGAACTCCACCCCTACACCACCCGGGCCGAGGCCGGTGAAGCGCTGGAGGCCCAGAAGGTCTTCGCGATCCTGCGGCCCGCGGGGGAGCGGGGCGTGGCCATGGACCTCGCCGCGGCGTCCGGCGCCACCGTCGCCCAACTGCTCGGCGAAGCCGGTGTCGAGGTCGCGCGGCGCGCCGACGTCCCGCTCGTGGTCAGGGACGTCAAACCGCTGCAGCAGGGCGACCCGCGCGGTCTCGCCCTCTTCTACATCTCGCTCGCCGCCGTCATCATCGGCTTCATCGGTTCGATCCAGCTCAGCGTGAACGCCCGGGAGCTGATTCCGATCGAGCGGATCGCCTTCACGATCGCCTACGCACTCCTCGGGGGCTTCTGCATCGCGGCCGTCGTGGACTGGGCGCTCGGCGCGGTCGATCTGCCGTTCGTCCAGTCCTGGCTGATCCTGTCGTTCACCATGTTCACGTCGGGCATGGTCTTCACCATGTTCAACACCCTGATGGGCCGCTGGGCGATGATCCCCACCTGGGGCGTCATGGTGCTGCTCGGCAATCCGTCGTCCGGCGGCGCGGTGTCCTGGCCGCTGCTGCCGTCGCTCCTCGGGCACATCGGGCGCTGGCTGCCGCCGGGCGCCTCGGTCAACGCCCAGCACACGGCGGTCTACTACCAGGGCCACCAGTACGCCTTCCCGTACGTCGTGCTGACGGTCTGGTCGCTCGTCTCCTGCACGGTCTTCTGGGTGTGGCGCCACCGGCACCCGGGAGGCCGCGACCGCATGCCGGAGCATGCGGCCGCGGCCTCCTCCTGACCGTTCCGGCGGGCTACAGCTCCTTGATGCGGATGTCGCGGTACGAGACCACGTCCGTGGTGCCGTGGACCTGGAGGCCGATATGGCCGGAGGCGAAGCGCCGGCCGTCGGTGCCCGGGTCGTCGCCGCGCGGGGGCTCGAAGGCCTGACCGCCGTTGTTGTCGAACTCGTTCAGCAGGACACCGTTGCGGTAGACCGAGTAGTGCTGGTCCACGACCCGGATCTCGTAGTCGTTCCAGGTGCCCTTGGGGGTGACCCCGGCGCCGCCGAGGCCCACCCGGTCGAAGCCGTAGACCGACCCCGTCTTGTACATGTCGCCGTCGGGGCGGTCGTTGATCTGGATCTCATGGCCGTACTTGATGGCGACCCACTCCGGCCGGGACTCCTCCGGGTGGTCGTGGACCTCCGGGAAGCGGACGAACACTCCGGCGTTGGCGTTGCCCGTGCCCGGGGCGTCGTCGCGCCACTGGAGCTTCAGCGAGAAGTCCCCGTACTGCCTGCCCGGGAACCACAGCATGCCCATGCCGGCGACGGTGGTGGAGCTGGTGATCGAGCCGTCCTCGGCGTTGAGCCCGAACTTCCCGCCGCCGACCTGCTGCCACTTGGCGAGGGAGCCGGCGGTGCCGTCGAACAGCTTGCGGTAGCCCTCGTCCTGGCCCGGCTTGCCGATGCCGGACTGCTTGGCCGCCTTGTAGATCCTCTTGTGCTCCCGGGCGTCGATCGCCCCGGCCGTGAGCAGCTTGTCGAGGACCGTGTCGACGTGCTTCAGGAACAGCGCGTGCGAGGACCAGTCCTTCTCGTCCTCGATCAGTTCGTTGATCGTGCAGCGGTTGCCGGTGAGCCGGTTGGGAACGCCCGTGTCGACCGTGCCGACGATGACGGTGAGCCGCTCGTCGAACTCCGGGCAGTTGGGCGCCGGGACCCCGCCGCTCTCGGCGATGGTGAACGACACCTGCTTCGCCTCGGAGGTGTTGCCCGCCTTGTCCGTCGCCCGGTGGGCGAAGGTGTGGTAGCCGACGCGGTCCACGATGACGGGCGCGGTGTACGCGAGGTACGGGCCCCCGTCCAGGGAGTACTCGGTCTTCTGCACGCCCGAGTCGGCGTCCGTGGCGGTCACCGTGGCCCTGGCGCTGGTGAGGAACGCGCCGTCCGAGTTCTTGTCGCCCGTCACCGCCACGGAGGTCACCGGCGGTGTCTTGTCCTGCGACGGGGGTTCGACGACGGTGAAGTCGACGGACTTCTCCGCCGCGACGTTGCCGGACCTGTCGGTGGCGCGGTAGCGGACGGTGTGGGTACCCACCTCGTGCACCATCACGGGAGCGGTGTAGGCCTGCCAGGCACCGGCCGTCCCGATCGCGTACTCGATGGTGTTGACCCCGGACCCGGTGTCCGACGCGGTCACGGTGACCGTGGCCATGCCCAGGTAGGCGCCGGCCCCGTCCTTCTCGCCCGAGACGGTCGCCGAGGTCTCCGGCGCGGTCTCGTCGTCCGTGGGCGGTGCCGCGACCGCGAAGCCGACGGACTTCTCCGCCGCGACGTTGCCCGACTTGTCGGTGGCGCGGTAGCGGACGGTGTGGGTGCCCACCTCGTTCACCACGACGGGCGTGGTGTAGGGCTGCCAGGCGCCGTCGGCCCCGAGCGCGTACTCGACGCCGTCCACCCCCGAGTCCGCGTCGGTCGCCGCCACGGTGACGGTGGCCTGACCGATGTACGCGCCGTCGGCGTTCCTGTCGCCGTCCACCGTCGCCGAGGTCGCGGGGGCGGTGGTGTCCTCGCCGCCGCCCCCCTCGGTCACGGTCAGGATGCCCTGCATGGACCCGTGGCCGGGGATGGTGCAGTGGTAGAAGTACCGGCCGGGCGAGAGGGTGACCTCGACGCTGTGCTTGCCGCCCTCGCTGTCACTGGGGTTGGCCAGGATGTTCAGCGGGACGTCGTTGTTGAACTCCACGTCCGACACGCTGAAGGTCAGTGTGTGCGGCATGCCCGTCGTGTTGCCGGTGGCCGCGCTGTTCTCGAAGACGATCGTCGCGGGGCCGGCCACCGCGGTTTTGGGAGCCGACAGGTAGTGGTCGATGGGGTCGCCCGCGGTCCAGGTGAGGACCTGGTCGGCCGAGGTGGCCGGACGGTCGTCGTCCCGCCCGTACGCGGCCGTCGACGTCAGCCCCAGGACCATCAGGAACGAACCGAGCAGGGCGAGCCACGCCCGTGCGGGTCCGTACCGCTGTCGCGCGAGGAGCGAAGGGTGTCTCACTGCGCTGCCGCCTTCCGTGCCAGGTCGGCGGCGGCCGGGGTCGGCCCGCCGCCCTTGTACGTCACGCGCCACAGCGCGGACTTGGGGTCGGAGGTGAAGAAGCCGCGCCCGTAGTCCAGGACGTAGAGCGAACCGTCCGGGGCGAACTTCCAGTCCATGAGGTTGCGGATGCCGTCCGCACCGACCGGAATGATCTTCTTCAGGGACTCGGCGTGCGTGGGCAGACCGCCCTTGCCGACGGTCTTCGGGTCGGTGAGCACGGCGTGGCGCGGCTGGGTGTCGTCGTAGAAGTCACCGACGAACCACTTGCCGTCCCAGTACGACGGCCACTTGGCCTCGCTCGTACTCGCCGCGTCGTAGCGGTACACCGGCCCGTTCATCGTGGCCTGGCCGCCGCCCTTGAGCCAGGGCAGGAGCTGCTTCTGGTCCGCCACCTTGTAGCTCGGGACGCCGTCGGCGTCGCGCGGGTAGTCGACGCCGCCGCCCTGCGGCGAGTACCAGATGGTGTTCGACGTGACCGGCGGCAGCTTGACCAGGCCGTCGTTGTTCGGCGACTCGTTCTTCGGCGCGTCGCAGTCGTACCAGCCGAGCGGCTTGGACGGGTCCGGCAGGTTGCGGTCGCGGTAGGGCTGCTTGTTGCCCATGCAGTACGGCCAGCCGTGGTTGCCTGCCTGCGTGATCGCGGCGAAGGTGTCGTACTTTGCGGGGCCCCAGGTGGTGCTGGGGGAGCCGGCGTCCGGGCCGACCCAGCCCGCGTACAGGGTGTCGGTCGCCGTGTCGACGGAGATCCGGGCCGGGTTGCGCACGCCCATCACGTAGATCTCGCCGCGGGTCTTTCCACCGCCCTCGTCCGGCTCCTTGCCGGTGAAGAGGTTGCCGGCGGGCAGGGTGTACGTGCCGTCGTCCTCGGGGTGGATCCGCAGGATCTTCCCGTTGAGGTTGTTGGTGTTGCCCGCGGTGCGACGGGCATCGGCGAACGAGACGCCCTTGTAGTTCGGCTGCGGGTTGTTGCCGGAGTAACCGTCACTGAAACCGGAGGAGTTGTTGTCACCGGTCGCGATGTAGAGGTTGGCCTCGGAGTCCCAGGCCAGACCGCCGCCCGCGTGGCAGCAGCTGTGGATCTGGACCGGCCACTTCAGCAGCACCTTCTCGGACGCCGTGTCCAGCGTGTTCGTGGCGCTGTCGAGGGTGAAGCGGGAGACCTGTCGGACCGCCATGCGCTTGTCACGGTCGATCTTCGCGTGCGGCGTGTAGTGCAGGTACACCCAGCCGTTGGACGCGAAGTCCGGGTCCAGCTCGATGCCGAGCAGCCCCTCCTCGACCTTGACCAGTTCGTCGCCGCCGCCCTTGTTGCCGAAGACGTCCAGCGCGCCGGCCAGCGTGACCTTCCTGGTCTTTGGGTCGTAGACGTGGATCTCGCCCTTGCCCTTGCCGATGGCGGGGTTGTTCCAGTCGGTGATCACCGGGCTGCTGCTGTCGGCGCCGCCGCGGCCGATGTAGAAGACCCGCCCGTCCTTCGCGGTGACCAGGCCGTGCGGTTCGCCGATCTGGTCGTTCCGGCCGGGCTGGTTGGGCTGGGTGAGACGCTCCGCCGTGTAGTTGGAGTCGATGGTGGCCTTGCAGTCCGCCTGCGAGAGGCGGGTCGTCCAGGCCAGCGCGCCCCGCAGATGGTCCCGGAAGTCGGCCTCGGCGAAACTGCTCGCCGTACCGCCCATACCCGTGTAGAACGACCGTCCGCCGTCGTAGTCGCGACACCAGGAGACGGGGTGGTCCCAGCCGTTGGCGCTCGTGCCGGGCGCGTACGTGATCTCCCGGACGCGGGCCACCGTGTGCACGTCACCGGACGGATTGTCCTTCCAGTTCAGCCACTTGTCGGGGCGCTTCCACTCCTGCGGGAGGTTCTTCGTCGCCGGGTGCTGCCGGTCTCCGATCTCCACCGTGGCGCGCTGAACGCCCGTGGGGCCGCCGGCCGCCGGACGCGCGCCGACCAGGCCGGTGAACCAGTCGGAGTACGGTTCGGCGCGTGCCGCGTCATGGATGCCGAGGAAGCCGCCGCCCGCCTCCATGTACGCCTCAAGGCCCGCTTCCTGCTCCGGGTCGAGGACGTCGCCGCCGCCGGTCAGGAACACCACGGCGTTGTACCTGCCGAGCTGCTTGCCGTTGGTGAAGACCCCCGCGTCGTCGGTGGCCACGGTCTTGAAGCGCCCGGCCTCCGGGCCGCTGAGCCCGATCTTCTCGATGGCCGCGATCCCCGCGTCCACGGTCGGCGGCTCCTCGCCCGCCGAGGCGTGGAAGACCAGGACCCTGACGTTGGCCCCGCCCGGCGGCGAGGGAAGGGACAACGTTGTCGCCATCCGTTCCTTGAGTCCCGGGTCCGGGTAAGGACGCGCGCTGGCCGCGTTGCTGCCCAGCAGGGACGCGGTCAGCGCGCCGACTGCCACCGTCGCCGCGAGGCCCCGTCGCGATCTGGACCTGTGATGTGGTGTGCGCTGCATGTGGTCACCCACCCCTCTCTGGTCACTTCTCTGGTCACTGCATCTCCGTGGTCACTGCAACAGCGCATGAAGCTAGACCTCTTTTCGCGACTCGCCAATAGGTAACGCAGCAATCAGACGAACTTTGTCCTTAGTGTGGATAAACCAAGGTTCCCCGGCTACGGTGTGGCCGTCCCAAGGGAGAGGCCCGTCAGTTTCCGTAGCACAGTGGGGAGTTGGACATGGACCGAAGGACCTTCAACCGGCGGATGCTGGTGGGTGGCGGTGTGGCGGCGGCGACCGGGGTGACATCGATGTCACTCGGCGCGGTCCAGGCGACGTCCGCGGAGAACCCGGCGAAGACCGCTCCGGCGGGAGGCGCGGTCAAACACCTCAAGCTGTACGCGGAGAAACTGGCGGGCGGTCAGATGGGGTACGGATTCGAGAAGGGCAAGGCGTCGATCCCCGGACCGCTCATCGAGATCACCGAGGGCGACACCCTGCACATCGAGTTCGAGAACACCACGGACGTCGACGCGAGCCTCCACGTCCACGGTGTCGACTACGACATCGCCAGCGACGGCACCCGGATGAACCGGAGCCACGTCGAACCGGGCGGCACGCGCACGTACACCTGGCGCACCCACACCCCGGGCCGCCGCAAGGACGGCACCTGGCAGGCGGGCAGCGCGGGTTACTGGCACTACCACGACCACGTCGTCGGCACGGACCACGGCACGGGCGGCATCCGCAAGGGGCTCTACGGGCCCCTCGTCGTCCGGCGCAAGGGAGACGTCCTGCCCGACAAGACGCTCACGATCGTCTTCAACGACATGACGATCAACAACAAGGCCGCCCACGAGAGTCCCGACTTCGAGACCACGGTGGGCGACCGGGTGGAAGTCGTGATGATCACGCACGGCGAGTACTACCACACGTTCCACATCCACGGGCACCGCTGGGCGGACAACAGGACCGGGCTGCTCACCGGCCCCGACGATCCCAGCCGGGTCATCGACACGAAGATCTGCGGGCCCGCCGACTCGTTCGGATTCCAGTTCATCGCGGGTGAACACGTGGGAGCGGGCGCCTGGATGTACCACTGCCACGTCCAGAGCCACTCCGACATGGGCATGGCCGGACTGCTGCTGGTGGCCAAACCCGACGGCACGGTCCCCGGCTACGACCCGCCGCACCACGCGGCCGGTGCGGCCGGGACCCACGAGCACTGAGTCAGACCCCGGCAGCCATCCGCCGCTGCTCCTCCTCGACGATGCGCCGGGCGAGCGCCCCGTCCGACACGTCGACGGCGTCGGGCGTCGCCTCGGCGACGTCGCTGCGCCGGGCGTACGCGTCGAAGAGCCGGTCCTTGCGCGCCAGGATGTCCAGCATCCGCTGGTCGACGCTGTCCACCACGAGCAGCCGGTGCACCTGGACCGTCCGTATCTGCCCCATGCGGTGCGTACGGGCCACCGCCTGGTGCTCCATCGTGGGCTTGATCTGCGGCTCGCACAGGATCACCACCGAGGCCGCCTGGATGTTGAGCCCGACACCGCCGGCCTGGATCTGGCCGAGCAGCACCGCGTGCCCGTCCACCGCGCCGAACGCGTCGACCAGCTCCTGCCGGCGCGCGGCCGGCAGGCTCCCGGACACCGGGCCGAACACGCCCTCGCCCAGGGCCTCCCGGACGGTGCGGAGCACCTCACGGAAGTACGAGAACACGACGACCTTGAGTCCGTTCCCCTCGGCCTCCGCCACCAGCTCGCGCAGCCGGTTCAGCTTCGCCGAGGTCTCGGGGCGGGCGTACGCGGCGCGGCGCATCCGCATGAAGTGCCCGTCGCCCACCGCCTCGTGATACGCCTCCAGGTCGGCGGCGGAGAACTCCTCCCACTCGTCGGCCCGGACGAGCGCGGGGAGCTCACCCAGCACGTCGTCCTGGTTGCGCCGCAGGTAGGCGGGGGCGACGGCCCTGCGGAAGGCGTGCGAGCCCGCGACGCCGTGCGTGGGTGTGACGGACGGGGCGAGCTCGGGGCGCAACTGGCGTACCAGGCTGCGGAATTCCTCCACCCGGTTCTCCATCGGGGTGCCGGTGAGGAACAGGACCCGCTCGGTGTGCCGCGTCCAGCCCGTCACGGCACGGGAGCGCCGGGTGGCGGGGTTCTTCACGAAGTGGGCCTCGTCGACCACCACCATGCCGGGCCGCGTCCCGCAGGCAGGCCCGTCCGGCAGGGTGGCCAGCGAGTCGAAGGTGGTCACCGCGACCCCGCCCTCCGCCCGCCACTCGGCGAAGGCGTCGTCACGCTCCGGACCGTGCACCGGCACGGCCCGCAGGGTGGAGCGGGCACGGATCTCCCGCCCCCAGTTGATCAGTACGCTCGCCGGGCACACCACCAGGAAGTGGGTCTCCCCGTGTGCGGCCAGGTGGGCCAGGGCGGCGATGGCCTGCACGGTCTTGCCGAGCCCCATCTCGTCCCCGAGGATCACCCGCTTCTGGGCGAGCGCGAAGCGCGCACCGAAGGACTGGTACCCGCGCAGCGACACCCGCAGATGGGTGTCGTCGAGCCGCAGCCCGCGTACCCGGTCCGCCAGCCCGGCAGGCAGGAACCCCTCGGCGGCGTCCCGGTCCGGGCCGGTGCCGGACATCTCGGCGAGCAGGCTGTAGTACTCGGCGGAACGCAGCTCGAAGTCGACCCATGCCTCGGCCTCCGAGGCGGGCCCGCGCAGCAGGTCCACGGACACCTGCCCGAACAGCAGGCGCAGATCGCGTGCGGCAGCGTTCGCGACCGCCGTCCGCAGGGAGGTGACGGCGGCCAGCGTGTCCGCGCGGGCGCCCCGCCCCGTGAACAGCATCCGCAGCCGGCTCCGGGCGGGCGCGGCGGCCGCGAGCCCCGGCTCCAGCTCGGTCAGGAGGCGGCGGGCGGCGGTGGCGGCCCGGGGCGCGTCGGGGCCTGCCTCGACCAGCCGGTGCAGCGCGATGACCAGCGCGGTCGTGTCCGCGTCGGTGGACTCCGCGTCCATCCGCACGGCGACGGTGTCCCGGACCGCGTGGGCGATCTGCCGCGCGGCCGCCAGCGCCCGGTCCGCCGTCTGCGCCCCGACACCGGGGATCTGGCGGAGCTCGTACCGCCCGGTGCCGTGCACCCGGCCCACCGTCAGATAACCGGCCTGCTCCAGCGCTCCGAGCCGCAGCCGGCCCTCGGTGACGTCCCCGAGCCGGGCGAGGGGGATGCCGGCCAGCTCCCGGTCCACCAGCGTGTCGAGGAGCGGGGCCAGGGCGGCACGCGCGGTGTCGAGGGCGCGGCCGTGGTCGTCCAGCACCGCACGGGCCGTTCCGACGAGCCGGTCCGCTTCCTCGAGCAGCTCACGGGCGGCTCTTCCCGTGGGCACGTCCGCACCCGTGGGCCCTGCCTGTGTCATGTACGTCCTTCTGTCCCGCAGCCTCTCCGCCACCGGCCGCCCGCCGCCCTCCCGGGCGCGTCCCATCGTGCCACGGGCGTACGGCGCAGCCGCCCCTCACCGGGCGGGCGCCCGGCGCCCGGCCGATGCCGGCAGCAGGATCGCCGGGGCGCGCGCACAGGACCGGGCCCCGTCCCGGCCGGGGCCACCGGGCACGGGACGGCCACCCGGGCGGGCCGTGCGGGCTGCGGTGCCCGGTGCCCGGTGCCAGACTCGGAGGGTCAGGGATTGCCCGCACGATGAGCGAGCGAGACACGCGATCCGCCCGAGGAGCACACCATGCTCGACCCGAGTTTCGTCACCGGCGCCCCCAACTGGGCCGACCTCGGCACCCCCGACGTCGACGCGGCCACGACCTTCTACCAGGGCCTCTTCGGCTGGGAGCTGGTGCGCGGCGGGCCGGAGACCGGTGGCTACGGGATGTACCAGCTGCGGGGGCGGACCGTCGCCGGTGTGATGGCCGTGGCCGAGGACCAGGGGACGCCCGCATGGTCCGTCTACTTCCAGACCCCCGACGCGGACGCCACCGCGCGGACGGTGGAGAAGGCGGGCGGCACCGCGGCGTTCCCGCCGATGGACGTCCTGGACTACGGGCGCATGGGCGGCTTCACGGACAACGGCGGGGCGTACTTCGGCGTGTGGCAGCCGGGGACGAACACCGGCCTCGGCATGATCATGGAGCCGGGCTCGCTGATCTGGTCCGAGCTGTACACCCCGGACGTCCCGGCGGCTGCCGCGTTCTTCCACACGGTCTTCGGCTGGCAGACCGACGACATGGCGTTCCCGGGCGGTTCGTACACGATGGTCCGTCCCGCGGGGGACAACAGCGCCGACTCCTCCTTCGGAGGACTCGTGCCCATCGACGACGTACCCAGCCAGGCCGCGGCGGGCCCGCACTGGCTGCCGTACTTCGCCGTCGACGACTGCGACGCCGCGGTCGCCACGGTGGAGCGGCTGGGCGGCACGGTGACGATGGCCGCCATGGACGTGCCGGACGTCGGCCGGATCGCCACGTTCGCCGATCCGGCGGGTGCGGCTTTCGCCGTGATCAAGCCCGCGCCGATGCCGCAGAGCTGACCTCGACGTGGGACGGGCGGGACCGGACGCGGCCCGCCCGTCCGGTGTGCGGACGGGCGGGTTGATGAATCGTTGATCAGCTGTTTATCGCGACCGGGCACCGTGTGGCGCATGCAGACCAACACGATGATCGACGACGCGCTCGCCTGGCAGGAGACAGCCCTGTGCGCGCAGGCCGGTCCGGAGTTCTTCTTCCCGGCACCGGGCAGTTCCACCCGCGAGGCCAAGCAGCTCTGCAACGCCTGCGAGGGCAGGGTGGCCTGCCTCGAGTACGCCCTCGCCCACGACGAGCGCTTCGGCGTCTGGGGCGGCCTCTCCGAGAAGGAGCGCGACCGGATGCGCAGAGGCCGCCGCGCCGGGTGAGCAGCAGCCCGGCCTCGGTGGTCCGGCGGGGTCCGCCGTCCGCCCGGGTCCGCCGTCCGCCCGGGACGGGCGGCCGTCCCGGCGGGGCCGGGTCCGTCGATCGTCCGGGGCCCGCCGGCCGTCCAGGGCCGGCCCTTCGTCCGGCGCCGGTCGGACGGGGTTGTTCCCGGCGAACGCCGGGCCGCCCGGTCACGGGATGCGGAAGGTCTCCCCGTACACCTGCCACCGCAGTGGCGTGCTGAGCTCCAGATTGCCGTCACGCAGGAACACCCGCTGGGCCGTGTCGATCCGGGTCGTGTCCCGCTGGACCGTGCGCGCCCTGATCGCCGAGCGGCCCTCGTCGAGGAACGTGCCGAGGTACGCCGTCTCGTCGCCGCCCTCCGCCGCCGTGTCCGCCGACGCCATCGCGGCGTCGCGGATGCCGTAGAAGCCGTTGGCCTCTATGCCGGGCCCGTGCAGGACCATCGCGTCGTAGTAGATGAACTGTCCGAGGGTGCCCAGACCGTCCAGCTTGGCCAGCCGCACCGCGGGCTCGAAGTACAGCCGGTCCCGGGTCTCGTCCTGAGCCGTGCGGAACGCCCGGTCCTCGGCGGCCTCCCGCCACGCGGCGGTGAAACCGGGGTCCAGGCCCTCGTGCGAGTCGGTGCCGTCCACCGTGCGCAGCGCGGGGAGGTACGGGGCGAGCGGATTGTCCGGATGCTTCTCGGTGTAGGCCTCGACGAGCTGCAGCATGTCGTTCGTACCCGAGCAGAAACCGACGATCCCGGCCGTGTAGCCGTTGCCGTCCCCGAGGTCCTCGATCGCCGCGTACTGGCTGCGCCAGTCCAGCGTCGAGGCGTCCGCGCTCGACACCAGCCGGGACGCGATCTCCTTCAGCTCCGGAGCGGCGAGCCCGGGCGGCAGGGCGTCGGTCCGCTCGGCGGCCTCGTCGGCCTGCACCGCGGCCTCCGGGCGTGCCGAACCCGTCCCGGTGGGTCCCGCCGGCTGAGGAACGAGCACGGGCGGCTCGGAGTCGCCCATGCTGAACAAGATCGAAGCGGCGATGACAATCGGCGCACCGAAGAGAACAAGACGCGTCACTGGCTTCACCGGCACAGAGTACGGTCTGCGAACCTGTGGGGAGAGATCACCCGTCCTGGGCGCAATCACCCCCGCGGCCGGAGCCCGGCCTCGCACGCCGAGCCGAGCCTGCGGTTCCGGCGGCTGCTGCGTGCGCTGCCCGCCCGGCACCGGTGCCCGCCGGGCAGGACGCGGCAAACGCGGAGGTGGCGGCGCGGGTCGTGCACGGGCGCCGCCACCCCGGTGGATCAGGCGTCGGCGCGGGCCGCCCGGCGGGCCTTGCGGGCGGCCAGCTTCTCGTCGAACTTCGACGCCTCGCGGTCGAGCCCGCTCATGTACAGGCCGATCTCCTCCTGCGCCTTCAGGCCCTCCGGGCCGAGGCCGTCGATGTCGAGAACCTTGAGGTAGCGCAGCACGGGCTGGATCACGTCGTCGTGGTGGATGCGCATGTTGTAGATCTCGCCGATCGCCATCTGCGCGGCGGCCCGCTCGAAGCCGGGCATGCCGTGGCCGGGCATCCGGAAGTCGACGACGACGTCGCGCACGGACTGCATCGTGAGGTCCGGGGCGAGCTCGAAGGCGGCACCGAGGAGGTTGCGGTAGAAGACCATGTGCAGGTTCTCGTCGGTCGCGATCCGGGCCAGCATCCGGTCGCAGACCGGGTCGCCCGACTGGTGGCCGGTGTTGCGGTGCGAGACGCGGGTGGCCAGCTCCTGGAAGGCGACGTACGCCACGGAGTGCAGCATGGAGTGGCGGTTGTCGGACTCGAAGCCCTCCGCCATGTGCGCCATACGGAACTGCTCGAGCTTGTCCGGGTCCACGGCGCGCGAGGTGAGCAGGTAGTCGCGCATCACGATGCCGTGCCGGCCCTCCTCCGCGGTCCAGCGGTGCACCCAGGTGCCCCAGGCGCCGTCACGGCCGAAGAGGGAGGCGATCTCGTGGTGGTAGCTGGGGAGGTTGTCCTCGGTCAGCAGGTTCACGACGAGCGCGATCCGGCCGATGTCGGTGACCTTGGACTGGCTGGTCTCCCACGCCTCGCCGTCCTCGAAGACGCCGGAGAAGTTCCGGCCGTCGCTGAACGGTACGTACTCGTGGGGCATCCAGTCCTTGGCGACCTTGAGATGGCGGTTGAGTTCCTTCTCCACCACCTCCTCCAGCGCGTACAGCAGCTGGGCGTCGGTCCACGCCTTCGAACTGCCGAGGTGGGGAGAGGTGATCGTCACGGTGGCTCCTGGGGACGGGAGAATTACCTACGGCTTCGTAGGTTACGTGACCGTAGGTTAAGGCGACGATAAAGGCATCACCAAGCCCGACCTTCGCACTGCCTGATCACGTACCGTTATGTGGGCAGGTCGGGGGCGTGTGGAGCGGGACAATTCACGCCTCCCCGGTCCGGCGCTCCACCGGTGTCGCGGGGGTCTCCGGCAGCTCCACGGGGTCGATGGCACGGAGCCCGTCGGCGTCCGGCAGCGACCGGCGGGTGGTGCCCGGCGACCTCGGTAACGGCAGGTCGTGGCTCGCCACCACCAGCGCCCCCTCGAACGCCTCCGGCGCGGCGGTGCCCACCGGACAGGTCAGGGCGGGTCGGCGGCTCGGGCGGGCGCCCCCGCCCCGCAAACGAAGTCCCGCCGTCCCCGTCGGCTTCCCGGCCCTTCCGTCAGCCGGACTCGTCCAGCAGCTCGGTGAGATCGCGGTCGAGTTCCATGAAGCGGTACTCGTCACCCACCGGGACGAGGTCCTGGGCCCGCTTCAGGAAGCGGCGCAGCTCCGCCGTCCGCACGTGGACCATGGCGATGCCCTCGACGGCGTGGAACTCCAGCACCGTGCGGTCGTACCCGAAGGGCCGTACCCGGACGTCACCGACCCCGGCCGGCTCGTCCATCCCGGTCGTGAGCAGTTCGCGGGAGAACTCCCAGGACACCTCGGCGCCCTCGAGGGTGGCGGGTGCCGGGAAGGCCATGCGCACGGCGAACGGGTCCCCGCGGTCGTAGTGCAGGGTGGCGGGCAGGGTTTCCATCCGCGGAGCGGATGCCACCATGCGGGCCTGCACGGACTGCTCGATAACGCTGGACAAGACCTGCTCCCTCTCGCGTCGGATGAACGGTTCCCGGCAATGGAGTAGACGACGGAACGACTGGATCCGTGCACCGGCGGGGGGCGTGAGCTGCGTCACCGCTCGACCTCCCCCTGATCCACTGCCCCGTTTCGCCCGTCGCACCCTGGACGGCCGCCCACCCGTGGGCTAGCTTCCAGCGCCATGACGGCCATGGGAAAGACGAGACGACTGATGGCGCTGGGGCTGTGCGGTGCCGCGGTGACCGCGGCGCTGGCCTCACCGGCGGCGCAGGCCGCGCCGGAGGGGCGGCCCGATCCGGGCTGGGCGCTCACCGACACGGGCACGGACGCGCGCTTCCGCGGCCTCGCCGCCGTCAGCCGTGACGCCGCCTGGGTCGCCGGATCCGGAGGCACGGTGCTGCGTACGGCCGACGGTGGCCGGCACTGGCGCGACGTCTCGCCCGCCGGCGCGCGGGAGCTGGAGTTCCGCGACATCGAGGCCTTCGACCAGCGGCGCGCGGTGGCCCTGGCCATCGGTGAGGGCGAGGCGTCCCGGGTCCTGCGCACCGAGGACGGCGGCAGGACCTGGACCGAGTCCTTCCGCAACACCGACGCCCGGGCCTTCTACGACTGCCTGACCTTCTTCGACCACCGTCACGGGCTGGCCATGAGCGACCCGGTGGACGGGAGGTTCCGCATCCTGTCGACCTCGGACGGCGGGCGGAACTGGCGTGTCCTGCCGACTGCGGGAATGCCCGCAGCCCAGCCCGGCGAGGCGGGTTTCGCGGCGAGCGGTCAGTGCCTGGTCAGTGCCGGCGGCAAGGACGTCTGGCTCGCCACCGGCGGTGCGGCCACCGCCCGCGTCCTGCACTCCCGCGACCGCGGACTCCACTGGACCGAGGCGGCGTCCGGCATCCCGGCGGGGGACCCGGCACGCGGTGTCTTCGGCCTGGCTTTCCGTGACCGCGCGCACGGCATCGCGGTGGGCGGTGACTACCGCGCCGGCCAGGCGTCACCCGACGCGGCGGCCGTCACCGGCGACGGCGGCGCCCGCTGGCACCGGTCCACGACCCCGCCGCCGGCCTACCGGTCCGGTGTCGCATGGCTTCCGCGCAGCAGGTCCTCCGCGCTGGCGGTCGGCCCCACGGGCACCGACCTGACCCGGGACGGCGGGCGCACCTGGAGCACCGTGGACACCGGGTCGTACGACACGGTGGACTGCACCCCGGACGGCGGCTGCTGGGCCGCGGGCGAGAGGGGCAGGGCCGCGCGGCTGCGGTGAGTGCCTAGCCCGGCAACTGCTGCCGGTACGGGGCGAGCGCGGGGGACGTCTTCGTCGCGAGGAACTCCGTGATGCGGTAGGCGCACACCCCGTGGGCGGCGAAGGGGTCGGCTGCCGCGACCTCCTCGATCCGCGCGCGGTCGTCCCCGACGGCGATGATCACCCCGCCGTCGCGCGGGTCCTTGCGGCCCGAGGCGATGAACACCCCGGCCGCGTAGTGGGCGTCGAGCCAGGCGACATGCTCCGCCATCAACGCGTCGACGCGCTCGACCGGTGCCGTGTAGGTCAATTCGAGTACGAACATGATCGGCAGGCTACGGGACGGCGGATCCGCGCCGGGCCGTGCGGGCTTACCGGCCCTTCGAGCGGGAACGGCTCCGCGCGGCACGGCCGTCGGATCCCGTCGGCCGTGCCGCGCCCGACGCCGGGTGGGCACCGGACCAGCGGCTCCGTACGCGGACCGGCGGCGTCGATCACCTCGGTGCGGTCTGCGCAGGGGGCCGCTCGCGTGGAGCTGCCGGGGGGTCACGGAGCATCGGTACACGGTCGGACGTACGCACGTCGGTGTACACGAAGGCCCGCCGGGCCCGCCCACGGCGTCGCCACGGCTTCAGGCCGCCTGCCCCGGCGGCCGGTCCGGCTTCGCACGTCGTCGGGTGAGCCGCGACATCGCCGTGTGGCGCCTCCGTCCCCGGCAGGTTCCCCGACGGGGCGGGCGAACGGGTCGCGGACCGGACGGGTCGCGGACCGGACGGCGGGTCCACGGCGGTCACGGCCATTGCCGAGCCTGGTGCACCTCGCTATGTTAATCAGGAATCACATAGCCCAGCAAGATCCGAAACGTGGTGGTCGCACAACTGGCAGGCCTGAAAGGCGTACTGCGCCATCTGGCCGAAGCAGGGAAGTGGGTAAGTGAATGAATAATCCCAACAGGCGCCATGTCCTGTCCCTCGGTGTCGCACTCGGCCTCGTCAGCGTGGCGGACCCCGCCAAGGCGTGGGCGTGGGCGTCTGCGGACTCGGTGGCCGGGGCCGGTGCGGGTGTCGATCCGGAGTACGTCTGGGACAGCGCTACGGACCCCCTGATGGTCTCGCTGCTCGAGAACGGCCAGGTACCGTCGGTCAACACCGCGATGGCGGGGTGGGTGAACAACCGTGACGCGCTGCCCGCGGGCCTGCCGGGCGCTCTCACCGCGCATCTGCTGAGGGTCAACAAGCTGCCCTCCTGGGCCGACCCCGCCAAGCTGGCCCGCGCCGCAGACTTCAACCGCCGCAAGGACACCTACCTGTTCGTGCTGTACGGCCTCGGCAGCGGGATCATGAGCACCGTGATCCCGAGGGAGGCCAGAAGCGTCTACTGGTCCGTGGGCGGCGCCGACATGAATGACCGCGCGGCGAAGACGTTCACGTTCGGCTACGACTTGTCCCAGCTGGACGCCTTCAAGCCGACGGGACAGTTCGTCGTCACCGCCAACAAGACGCGCCTGGTACACGCCGCGGTACGCCACCTGCTGCCGCAATCACCGCACTGGCAGGCGGGCGCGGACCAGACCGTCCCGATCAGCGCCGCCGACATCCTCGTCACCTTCCACAGTCTGGGCACCTTCGTGCACAGGAAGCTGCTCGACTGGAAGGTGCCCATGTCGGCTGCGGACGAGGAGGCGTTCCTGCATTCGTGGCAGGTCGCGATCCACCTGCTCGGTGTGCCGGACGAGTACATCCCGCAGACCTGGGCGGCCGCGGAAGCCCAGTCGGCACAAGTGCTCACCCCGATCCTCGCCCCGACACCCGAGGGCCTCGACCTCGCCGAGGTGCTGCTCGGTCTGACCGCCGAGATCGATCTCGGGGTCACCCGGGGGTTCCTGAACGAGTTCGTGCGCTACGTCCTCAGCAACGAGGTCGGCGACTGGCTCGGGCTGCGGCGCGACTACGCGGCGGCGGCCCTGATCCGCACCGCGTGGCCGGCCTTCATCCTGTTCCGCGAAGGGCTGTCGCCCGTCGTGCCCGGCGCCTTCTACATGTTCGACCAGTTCGTGCGCGCCCTGGCCATGCTGTTCCTCAGCAAGGGCGCCTCCACGACCACCACCCCGATCACGATACCGACCGGGAACAGGCCGACCGGCTGAGCGGTCGCCCCGGACCCGCCGGCGCCCGCCCCTCGTCGGTCACGCCGGGGGACGGGCACCCGGGCGGCTTTACGCGGGGGCGCTTCCCGGCGCGGACGCCTCGTCGCGTGCCCGGTTCCGCCGTCCGTTCAGAGGCCCAGGGCGCCCACGACGAGAGCGGTCACGGCGTCGCGGCGGTCGGGGCTGTCCCGCCACCGCAGCCGGCGTCCGGCCTCGACCGCCACGCCGAACCCCGCGTGCACCAGCACCCGCGCCCGGCGCGGGTCCAGCTCGGGACGGGCCAGCCGCAACTGCTGCTCCCAGACGGCGATGTGTTCACGCTGTGCGAGGACCAGGGACCGCCGCAGGTCGCCCGGCAGGCCGGCGAGCTCCGCTTCGGCGACGCTGTTGAGCGCCGTGTACTCGAAGCTGTAGGCCACGTACGTCGCCGCCAGTGCGACGACGGCGTCGTGCGGGCCGGCCACCCCGTGCAGACTCTGCTCCACGCCCTGGGCCAGGAGTCCCGCCGCCTGCAGGCACGCCGCCGCGAGGATGTCGACCTTGCCGGGGTAGTGGCGGTAGAGCGCCGACGGGGCCAGTCCCACCGCTTCAGCGATCTGGCCGTTCGTGACGCTGGCGAACCCGTCCCGCGCGAACAGGGGGATGGCGGCCGCGAGGATCTCCGCACGTCGTGTGCGCGGCACCGGCTGTGCGGGCAGCTCGACGGTGCGGGCGCTGCCCGGGGCCGCCGCCGGATCGGTCGCGGCCACGCGCGAGGCGGACGCCGCCAGCAGTTCCTCGGCCCGGCGTGGAGCGATCGAGGTGTGATGCATCGTGATCGACCCGATCGCACCGAGCGCTGCCACGGCCCGCAGGCCCGCGTCGGGCAGTGCGTGCGCGCGCTGGACCGCCTCGTCGACCCGTCCGACGACGTACCCGAACTTCGTCATGAGCTGCCGACGGTCCTCGCGGCGGAGGAATCTGGCCTCCCAGCGGTAGACGCCTCCGGACGCGCGGTGCCCGACGGTGACCCGGGTGACGGCGCCGAGCACCTCCGCCAGGGCCGCTCCGGGCTCCACCTCGTCGAGCGCGGCGACGAGACGGTCCGCCATGAGGTCGGCGCACTCGGCGAACAACGCGTACTTGTTCGGGAAGTGCCGGTACAGGGCCGCCGCGCTGATACCCACGCCGGCGGCGATCTGTTCCATGGACGCCGCGTGATACCCGTGCTCGCTGAAGACCCGGCCGGCCGCCTCGACGATGAGCTGCTTGCGGTTGCGGGGCCGGGTGGCCGCGGCCGGATCAGCGGTCACGGCCGAACGGGCGGGTGCGGAGGCGGGGCCATGCGGAGCAGTCAACCACACGTCACCGGGCGTTCCCGGGCTCCCTCCGCGCGGACGTACAGGGGGGCGATTCCCGCGTTCTCCGGGGGCCGGGCCCCCACGAGACAGGGAACGGGGCGGCCGGTGAGGGCGCTGTTCTCGTATGGCTACCGCCAGGTGGTGTGCAGCGCCGAGTGATCGCCGTAGACCTCGTTTCCCAGCTCTGGCCGCCTCGTCGGGTGTCCTGCGGCACTGCACCGACGTGGAGGCCGACCGGCAGTACACCGATACGCGCGGCGCCTCCATCGTCGGGTTCGCGTTCGCCCACTTGCTCGACTTCAAGCTGATGCCGAGGCTGAAGAACATCGGCTCGGCGAAGCTGTACCGGCCGGCGGCCGGTCAGGACGAGACATGGCCGAACCCGGCTCCGGTGCTCTCCACCAAGACGATCGACTGGGACCTGATCGCCCAGCAGTACGACCAGATCGTGCAGTACACCACCGCCCTGCGTCTGGGCACCGCGGAGGCGGAGCAGGTCCTGCGGCGCTCCACCCGGGGCGGGCCCAAGCATCCGACGTACCGGGCGATCGAGGAGCTGGGCCGGGCGGTGCGGACCTCGTTCGTCTGTGACTACCTCGCCGACGTGGAGATGCGCGGGGAGATCCACGAGGGGGTGCAGGTGGTGGAGAGCTGGAACTCCGCGAACAAGGACCTCTTCTACGGCAAGGCCGGCGACCTGGCCGGTGCCGACAAGGAGTCCCAGGAGGTTTCCATGCTTGCACTGCACCTGCTCCAGTCGGCGTTGGTGCACGTGAACACGCTGCTGGTGCAGGAGGTCCTGGCCGATCCGAAGCGGGCGGCACGGCTCAGCCGTCTCGATCTGCGCCTGTCCGTACGGGTGACGCCGCCCGGTCGGCGCGGCCCGCAGGACGAGGGGGCAGCCGCCCCGGTGTGACGAGCGCCGGGAGGCTGCCGACAGGGCAGCTCAGCTGCCGCAGGCGCAGCCCGCCGCCGGCTCGGGCGTCGCGGTCTCGGCGGTCTCGCTCCGGCCGGTGCAGCAGGCGTCGCCTCCGAGAACGGGGCTCTTGCCGAGCTGGTCGGCGTCGGCCTTGACGACGTAGACCTCCCAGGGCTCCTTGCCGGGGCCGTGGACCCACACCTTGTCCTGGAGGGCGTAGCAGCAGGAGGTGTCGTTCTCCTCGAAGGTGGCGAGCCCGGCGTCCTTGAGGCGGGTGGTGGCGGCGGTGACTTCGTCGGTGGTCTCCACCTCGACGCCGAGGTGGTCCAGGCGGGTCTCCTGGCCCGGCTCGCCTTCGATGAGGACGAGCTTGAGCGGCGGTGTGGTGATCGCGAAGTTCGCGTAGCCGGGGCGCCGCTTTGCGGGCTCGACGCCGAAGAGCTTGGAGTAGAAGGTGACCGACGCTTCGAGGTCGGCGACGTTGAGCGCGAGCTGGGCACGGGACATGGCGGTCTCCCCGATCAGTTTGCATTGATGTCTGTCGATTCAAGCTTGCGCCTTGGATCGAAAAACGTCAACATAGAAGCATGTCGAAACAAGAGTTCGTGGTGCTCGGCCAGGACGACGCCGAGGGATGCTGCCCCGCCCTCCTGACCGCCCCGCTGGACGAAGGCCGGGCCGAGACGCTGGCGAAGGTGTTCAAGGCGCTGGGCGACCCGGTCCGGCTGCGGCTGCTGTCGATGATCGCCTCACGCGCGGGCGGGGAGGTCTGCGTCTGCGACCTGACCCCCGCCTTCGACCTGTCGCAGCCGACGATCTCCCACCACCTGAAACTGCTGAAGCAGGCCGGGCTCATCGACTCCGAGCGGCGCGGGACGTGGGTGTACTACCGGCTGCTGCCGCAGATGACCGACCGCCTCGCGGCGATCCTCACCCGTCCCGCCGGGCAGCCTCTGACCGAGACCGCGCCTGCCGGGGCCGCTTCGTGAGCGCCGAATCCACCACCACAGTGGCGCCCGCGGGGCCGGTCGCCGGGCGGCTGTCGTTCCTGGACCGCTTCCTCGCCGTGTGGATTCTGATCGCGATGGCCGCCGGCCTCGGCCTGGGCCGCCTCGTTCCCGGCCTCGGGGACGCGCTCGCGAAGGTCACCGTCACCGGTGTCTCGCTGCCGATCGCGCTCGGCCTGCTCGTGATGATGTACCCCGTGCTCGCCAAGGTCCGCTACGACCGCCTGGAGACCGTCACCCACGACCGGCGCCTGCTGATCCCGTCCCTGGTCCTGAACTGGATCGTCGGCCCGGCCCTGATGTTCGCCCTTGCCTGGGTCTTCCTGCCGGACCTGTCCGAGTACCGCACCGGCCTGATCATCGTCGGCCTCGCCCGGTGCATCGCCATGGTCATCATCTGGAACGACCTCGCCTGCGGCGACCGCGAGGCCGCCGCCGTCCTGGTCGCCCTGAACTCCGTCTTCCAGGTCTTCGCGTTCAGCCTGCTGGGCTGGTTCTACCTCTCCGTGCTCCCCGGCTGGCTCGGCCTGGAGCAGACCGCGCTGGACGTGTCCGTCTGGGAGATCGCCCGCAGCGTGCTGATCTTCCTCGGCATCCCGTTGCTGGCCGGGTTCCTCACCCGCCGCCTCGGCGAGAAGACCAAGGGCCGCACCTGGTACGAGGACAGGCTGATCCCCCGGATCGGCCCGTTCGCCCTGTACGGGCTGCTGTTCACGATCGTGGTGCTGTTCGCCCTCCAGGGCGACGCCATCACCTCCCAGCCGCTCGACGTGGTACGGATCGCGCTGCCGCTGCTGGTGTACTTCGCCCTCATGTGGGCCGGGTCCATGGTGGTCGGCCGCGCGGTCGGACTGGACTACCCGAAGGCCACCACGCTGGCGTTCACCGCCGCGGGCAACAACTTCGAGTTGGCCATCGCGGTTGCCATCGCCACCTTCGGCGCCACCTCCGGCCAGGCCCTCGCCGGAGTCGTGGGGCCCCTCATCGAGGTCCCCGTCCTGATCGGCCTGGTCTACGTCGCCCTGGCCGCCCGACGCTTCTTCCCTCAGCCCACCCCGACGGTCGATCCGGCCGCCGCCCCGGAAGGTTCCGCCCGTGTCTGAGACCTCGAAGCCGTCCGTGCTGTTCGTGTGCGTCCACAACGCCGGACGTTCACAGATGGCCGCCGCCTTCCTCACCCACCTCTCCAAGGGCGAAGTCGAGGTCCGCTCCGCCGGGTCCGCACCGGCCGACGCCGTGAACCCGGCCGCCGTCCAGGCGATGGCAGAGACCGGCATCGACCTGTCCGCCGAGACCCCGAAGGTGCTGACCGTCGAAGCCGTGCAGGCGTCCGACGTGGTGATCACCATGGGCTGCGGCGACACCTGCCCCGTTTTCCCCGGCAAGAAGTACCTCGACTGGAAGCTCGAAGACCCGGCCGGACAGGGCATCGCCGCCGTCCGGCCGATCCGCGACGAGATCGAGCGCCGTATCCACGGCCTGCTCGCCGAACTCGGCATCGAGGCGGCGTGAGAGCCGACGGGACGGGCGTGCGGATCGAGCCCTTGAGGCCGGAGCACGCCGGGCAGGTCCTGGCGATCTACCAGCGAGGCATCGACGAGAACAACGCCACCTTCGAGACCGCCGCCCCCACCTGGCAGGCGTTCAACGAGGCCAAGCTGCCCGACCACCGCCTGGTCGCCCTCGATCGCGGCGAAGTGCTGGGGTGGGCTGCCGTAGTGCCGGTCTCCGACCGGTGCGCGTACGCCGGAGTCGTCGAGCACTCCGTCTACGTCCACCCCGACGCCCGCGGCCGCGGGGTGGGCCTGGCCCTGCTCAGCGCTTTGCTGGCCTCCACCGACGCCGCCGGAATCTGGACGGTGCAGTCCGGCATCTTCCCGGAGAACATCGCCAGCATCGCCCTGCACCGGCGCGCCGGTTTCCGCGTCATCGGCACCCGCGAGCGCATCGGCCGCCACCACGGCACTTGGCGCGACGTCCTCCTGGTCGAGCGCCGCAGCCCCGAGTAGTCACTCAGCGCTACACGCCACCTGGCGGTAGCTGTACGAGAACAGGGCCGTGACGGACTCTCTGCGGGCGGACGCGGCCCGCCACGTGGTGCCGCGGGGCCCACGGCGCGGCAGCCCGCGGACCCGCAGGCGCCTCCGCTCCAGGCGGCCCGGACGCGGCTGCCTAGACTGCACCGCATCATGACGACATTCCGGATGCCCGCCGACGAGGCCGAAGCCCGTGCCGTCCAAGATGCACTGCGCACCCGGGTGGTGCTCGACGAGCCGGGGCCACCGCCCGGTACCGGCCGGGTGACGGGGGTCGACGTCGCCTACGACGACGAGCGGGACGTCGTCGTCGCGGCGGCCGTCGTCCTGGACGCGGCGACCCTCGACGTGGTCGCCGAGTCCACGGCGCGGGGCCGGGTGACCTTCCCGTACGTCCCCGGGCTGCTCGCCTTCCGGGAGATCCCGACGGTGCTCGCCGCACTGGAGGCCCTGCCCGTCGACCCGGGGCTCGTCGTCTGCGACGGCTACGGCCGGGCGCATCCGCGCAGGTTCGGGCTCGCCAGCCACCTGGGCGTCCTCACCGGCCTGCCGGTCATCGGCGTCGCCAAGAACCCCTTCACCTTCAGGTACGAGCAACCGGGTCCCCGGCGCGGCGACTTCACCCCGCTCCTGGACGGGGACGAGGAGGTGGGCCGGGCGCTGCGCACCCAGGACGCCACCAAGCCCGTCTTCGTCTCCGTCGGTCACCGCACCGGCCTGGACGACGCCTGCGCCCACACCCTGGCGCTGGCCCGCGACTTCCGCCAGCCGGAGACCACGCGCCGGGCCGACGCGCTGTGCCGGGCCGCCCTGCGGGAAGCGCTCGCCTGACCGCTGACCCGCAGCCGGGCGACGCCTCCGCCCCTCCTGCCGGAACTGTTGCCGACTGAGTACATGTACGGATGTTGCTCGTCGAACATCGGGGGCAGGCTGATACACATGATCGAACAGCGCGTACCGCAGATGAGCACCGGCACCGTCCACCTCTCGCAGCGCGGCATGGCCGTGGGCATGACCCTGGGAGTGGTCGCAGGTCTGGCCTGGACCGTGTCCATGGTCGTCACGGTGGCGTCCTGGATGTTCTGACCCGGAGCCCTCCGAGCCCCTGGAGTCCCCGAGCCCCGGAGCCCTCCGGAGTCGGCCGGCGCGCTCAGCGCACCGCCGCGACCCGGAAGCCCATCCCGGCCGCGATCAGCCGTTCCAGCAGCGCGTCCCCCATCGCCACGGCCGTCGTGACCTGACCCGACGTCGCGGGAAGCTCGTCCAGCGCGAGCGAGAGGGCCGACTCGGCGAGCATCTTCGCCGTCTCGTCGTAGCCCGGATCACCGCCCGACACCTCGGTGAACACCCGTCGGCCACCGCCGTCGCCGACGAAGCGCACCGTGAACCAACTGCGCTTCCTGCGCTGCTCGTCGGGGCCCGCACCCGGCTCGTAGCGTCCCGTCAGCCACTTGCGCACCGCCGCGATCTGAGCGGCTCCCGCCAGCGCCCCCACGGCCGCCGTGCCGCCGATCGCGACCGGCAGGTGCTTCACCGAGGCGAAGTGCCGGTAGCGGAAGTCCGGGCCGTAACGTTCCAGCGCCCGCGCCGAGCGCTCCACGACACGCGGGTCCAGGGTGGGCAGCGGCAGGGCCCAAGTGCCGGTCTCCCGGCTGAAGTGGGGCGAGCCCTGCGGTGCGCGGGCCCGTCGGCCCACCAGGCGGGGCTCGTGCAGCCGGCGCTCCTTCGCGGCCCGCACCATCTGCGGGCCGCGGCCCATTGCGGTGAGCGCGGAGGCGAACGTGCCGCCGGAGAAGACCGCGTTGCTGCGGACGAAGCCGTCGACCGTCAGCGGCGCGTCCTCGGGGAGCTGCCGCACCGTGAAGTAGACGCCGAGGTCGTGGGGCACGGAGTCGAAGCCGCAGGCGTGCACGATCCTGGCACCCGTCTCGCGGGCCCGTGTGTCGTGTGCCAGGAACATCCGGTCGACGAACTCCGCCTCCCCCGTGAGATCGGCGTAGTCCGTACCCGCCTCCGCGCAGGCGGCCACCAACTTCTCGCCGTACCAGACATACGGTCCGACCGTCGACGCCACTACGTGCGCGGACTCGGCGAGCTCGCGCAGCGCGTCGGGGTCGTCCGCGTCGGCGGTCAGCAGCGGGAGGTCCGCGCAGCGCGGGTCCGTCGCGGTGAGCCGTTCGCGCAGTCGTTCCAGCTTGGTCCGGCTGCGACCCGCCAGGGCCCAGCGGCAGCTGTCCGGCGCGTGCTCGGCCAGATACGTGGCGGTGAGCTCTCCCACGAAGCCGGTGGCACCGAATAGGACGACGTCATAGGGGCGTTCTGCCCCGCTCTGCCTGTTCATGCGTTGCCTCCGCTGGGGCCGGCGCCGATATAGCAGGCAGAGGTTAGCGGAGGGGTTCGTGGCGTCGTGCAGCCGGGCGGGCCGAGGTGCGAGAGGATCCAGGAGGAGAACTAAGCGCTTGCTCGGCCAAAAGGGTTGTGCCGAGCGCCGACTGTTCTTAGCATCATCGATGTTACATCAGTTGTGTCATACCTCTGGGGGCTTGATGGCAACGACAGGACACGGCCCGCGGGGCCCGCTGGCCGGCGTGCGCGTCGTCGAACTGGCGGGAATCGGGCCCGGGCCGTTCGCCGCGATGCTCCTGGCCGATCTCGGCGCGGACGTGGTGCGCGTGGACCGGCCCGGCGGGGCGGGGCTCGGCATCGACCCCGCGTACGACCTCACGAACCGCAACAAGCGCTCGGTCCTCGTCGACCTCAAGGCCGAGGGCAGGGCGGACACGGTGCTGGACCTCGTCGAGCGCGCCGACGTGCTGATCGAGGGCTACCGGCCGGGTGTCGCCGAGCGCCTCGGCGTGGGACCGGCCGCCTGCCTGGAGCGCAATCCGCAGCTCGTCTACGGGCGGATGACCGGCTGGGGCCAGGACGGTCCACTGGCCGAACGGGCCGGACACGACATCGCCTACATCGCGCTCACCGGCACCCTGTCCATGATCGGCGCCCCCGGCGAGCCGCCCACGGTCCCCGCCAACCTGGTCGGCGACTACGCGGGCGGCTCGCTCTACCTCGTCATCGGCGTGCTCGCCGCGCTCCAGCACGCCCGTACGCCCGGCGGTGCCGGCCAGGTCGTGGACGCCGCCATCGTCGACGGCGCCGCCCACCTCGCCACGATGATCCACGGGATGCTGGCGGCCGGCAGCTGGCAGGACCGGCGCGGCTCGAACCTCCTCGACGGCGGCTGCCCCTTCTACGGCACCTATGAGACGGCCGACGGGCTGCACATGGCGGTCGGCCCGCTCGAACAGCGCTTTTACGAGCAGTTCGTCACCCTGCTCGGCATCGCGGACGAGGCCCCCGACCGCAACGACCCCGGCCGCTGGGAGGAGCTGCGCACCGTCGTCGCCGACCGCTTCCGGACCCGTACGCGCACCGAGTGGACCGAGGTCTTCGAAGGGACGGACGCCTGCGTGGCCCCCGTCCTCTCGCTCCGCGAGGCGCCCCGGCACCCGCACCTCGCCGCCCGCTCCACCTATGTGGAGCACGGCGGCCTCATCCAGCCCGCACCAGCGCCCCGGTTCTCAGCGACGCCCGCCTCCGTGCGCAGCGGTCCCGCACTGCCCGGGGCCGACACGGAGGACGTCGCAAAGGACTGGGGCGTACCGGGCCTGTCGACCACCGGGAAGGAAACCACCGGCTGATGGAACTCTCCCTGCCGCTGAACTACGCGGGTGACCCACGCGCGGCCTGCGACGAGGTCGCCGCGCTCGAGTCCGCCGGACTCGACGCCGTCTGGGTCGCCGAGGCCTACGGCTTCGACTCGCCCACCCTCATGGGCTACCTGGCCGCACGCACCGCACGCATGAGGATCGGCGCGGCGATCCTCAACGTCTACTCCCGCACCCCCGCCCTCATCGCCCAGACCGGTGCGGGGCTCGACGCGATCTCCGGCGGCCGGGCCCTGCTCGGCCTCGGCGCCTCCGGCCCGCAGGTCGTGGAGGGCTGGCACGGCAAGCCGTACGACAAGCCGCTCGGCCGGACCCGCGAGACCGTTGAGCTGTGCCGCCGGATCTGGCGCCGCGAGGTCATCGACCACCACGGCATCACCGACATGCCGCTGCCGAAGGAGAAGGGCGGCCGGCTCGGCAAGCCGCTGAAGATCCTCACCCGGCCGGTGCGCGACACCATCCCCCTGTACATCGCCTCGCTCGGCCCCGCCAACGTGGCGCTGACCGCAGAGATCGCCGACGGCTGGCTGCCCACCCTCTACATCCCGGAGAAGGCCCCGCAGGTCTGGGGCGCCGCCCTGGCCGAGGGCACGGCGAAGCGCGACCCGGCGCTCGGCCCGCTGCAGACCGTCGCGGGAGGCCTGCTCGCCATCGGTGACGACGCCGCGGCCCTCAGGGACCTCGCCCGCCCGCAGATCGCGCTGTACGTCGGCGGCATGGGCGCGCCCGGCAAGAACTTCTACAACGACCTCGCCGTGGCCTACGGGTACGAGCGGGAAGCAGCCACGATCCAGGAGCTCTACCTCTCGGGGAAGAAGAAGGAGGCCGAGGCCGCCGTCCCGGACGAGTTCTGCGAACTCATGTCGCTCTGCGGGCCCGAGGGGTACGTACGCGACCGCATCGCCGCCTTCCGCGAGGCAGGCGTCACCATGCTCAACGTCACGCCCGTCGGCCCCGAGCCGGCCCGCCTGATCTCCACCGTCAAGACCATGCTCCAGGGGGCCTGAGTGCAGCGGCAGATCTTCACCGAGGAACACGAAGCGTTCCGTGGGACCGTCCGCACCTTCCTTTCGAAGGAGGTCCTCCCGCACTACGAGCAGTGGGAGAAGGACGGCATCGTCTCGCGCGAGGCATGGCTCGCGGCCGGCCGGCAGGGGCTG
The DNA here is from genome assembly GCF_036345975.1 of Streptomyces clavifer. Classification (NCBI taxonomy): domain Bacteria; kingdom Bacillati; phylum Actinomycetota; class Actinomycetes; order Kitasatosporales; family Streptomycetaceae; genus Streptomyces; species Streptomyces clavifer. Next base: position 6,664,640 of record NZ_CP107793.1, read on the forward strand.
CTCGGCCTCGCCGTACCCGAGGAGCACGGCGGTGGCGGCAACGCCGACTTCCGCTACAGCGCCGTCCTCGCCGAGGAGTTCACCCGGGCCGGGGTCGCGGGGCTGGCGCTCGGCCTCCACAACGACATCATCGGCCCCTACCTCACCGGGCTCGGCACCGAGGAGCAGAAGCGGCGCTGGCTGCCCGGCTTCTGCTCCGGCGAGCTCATCACCGCCATCGCGATGACCGAACCCGGTGCGGGCTCCGACCTCCAGGGCATCCGCACCACCGCCGAGGACAAGGGCGACCACTGGCTGCTCAACGGCTCCAAGACCTTCATCTCCAACGGCATCCTCGCCGACCTGGTGATCGTCGTCGCCAAGACCTCACCGCAGGGCGGCGCGAAGGGCCTCTCGCTGCTCGTCGTCGAACGCGGAGCGGAAGGGTTCGAGCGCGGCCGCAACCTCGACAAGATCGGCCAGAAGTCCCAGGACACCGCCGAGCTGTTCTTCAACGACGTACGCGTCCCCAAGGACAACCTCCTCGGCGAGCTCGACGGCGCCTTCATCCACCTCATGACCAACCTGGCCCAGGAACGGATGGGCATAGCGGTCGCCGGAATCGCCGCCGCCGAGTACCTCCTGGAGATCACCACCACGTACGTCAAGGAGCGCGAAGCCTTCGGGCGCCCGCTCTCCAAGCTCCAGCACATCAGGTTCGAGATCGCCGAGATGGCCACCGAATGCGCCGTCACCCGGGCCTTCCTCGACCGGTGCATCGTCGACCACTCGGAGGGGACGCTCGACGCCGTGCACGCCTCGATGGCCAAGTGGTGGGCCACCGAACTGCAGAAGCGCGTCGCCGACCGCTGTCTCCAACTGCACGGCGGATACGGCTACATGACGGAGTACCGGGTTGCGAAGGCGTTCACCGACGGCCGCATCCAGACCATCTACGGCGGTACGACCGAGATCATGAAGGAGATCATCGGCCGCTCACTGCTCGGCTGACCTCCGCCACCCCCCTATTGCGCAACCACCCCCGAAAGGCTGCTGACTTGAGTACCGAAGCGTTCGTCTACGACGCGATCCGCACCCCGCGCGGTCGCGGCAAGGCCAATGGCGCCCTGCACGGCACCAAGCCGATCGACCTCGTCGTCGGCCTCATCCACGAGATCCAGGCCCGCTTCCCGGACCTCGACCCCGCGGCCATCGACGACATCGTCCTCGGCGTGGTCAGCCCGCTCGGCGACCAGGGTTCCGACATCGCCCGGATCGCCGCCATCGCGGCCGGGCTCCCGGACTCCGTCGCGGGCGTACAGGAGAACCGCTTCTGCGCCTCGGGCCTGGAAGCGGTCAACCTCGCCGCCGCGAAGGTCCGCTCGGGCTGGGAGGACCTCGTCCTGGCCGGCGGCGTCGAGTCGATGTCCCGGGTGCCGATGGGCTCCGACGGCGGAGCCTGGGCGATGGACCCGATGACCAGCTTCGAGACCGGCTTCGCCCCGCAGGGCATCGGAGCCGACCTCATCGCCACCATCGAGGGCTTCTCCCGCCGCGACGTCGACGAGTACGCCGCACTGTCGCAGGAGCGTGCCGCCGCGGCCTGGAAGGACGAGCGCTTCGCCCGTTCCGTCGTACCCGTCAGGGACCGCAACGGCCTGCTCGTCCTCGACCACGACGAGCACATGCGGCCCGGCACCACCGCCGACTCCCTCGCCTCCCTCAAGCCGTCCTTCGCCGCGATCGGCGAGATGGGCGGCTTCGACGCCGTCGCGCTGCAGAAGTACCACTGGGTCGAGAAGATCGACCACGTCCACCACGCGGGCAACTCCTCCGGCATCGTGGACGGCGCCGCCCTCGTCGCCATCGGCTCGAAGCAGGTCGGCGAGCGCTACGGACTCACCCCGCGCGCCCGGATCGTCTCCGCGGCCGTCTCCGGCTCCGAGCCCACCATCATGCTGACCGGACCCGCACCGGCCACCCGCAAGGCGCTGGCCAAGGCCGGGCTCACCATCGACGACATCGACCTCGTCGAGATCAACGAGGCGTTCGCCGGTGTCGTCCTGCGCTTCGTCAAGGACACGGGCCTCTCCCTCGACAAGGTCAACGTCAACGGTGGCGCCATCGCGCTGGGCCACCCCCTCGGCGCGACCGGCGCGATGATCCTCGGCACGCTCGTCGACGAACTGGAGCGCCGTGACAAGCGCTACGGCCTCGTCACCCTCTGCGTGGGTGGCGGCATGGGCGTCGCCACCGTCATCGAGCGTCTCTGACCGTCCCCCGGCCCTTCCTGCCTACGGAGAAGAAGAACCATGACCGAGAGCACGACCATCCGCTGGGAACAGGACGAGACCGGCGTCGTCACCCTCGTACTCGACGACCCCGACCAGTCCGCCAACACGATGAACCAGGCCTTCCGGGACTCCATCGAGGCCGTCGCCGACCGGGCCGAGGCCGAGAAGGACTCCATCCGGGGCATCATCTACGCCTCCGCCAAGAAGACCTTCTTCGCGGGCGGCGACCTCAAGGACATGATCAGGATCGGCCCCGAGAACGCGCAGGCCGCGTTCGACGCCGGCACCGCGATCAAGCGGTCGCTGCGCCGCATCGAGACCCTCGGCAAGCCGGTCGTCGCCGCGATCAACGGCGCCGCGCTCGGCGGCGGTTACGAGATCGCCCTCGCCGCCCACCACCGCATCGCCCTGGACGCGCCCGGCTCCCGGATCGGCCTGCCCGAGGTCACCCTCGGCCTGCTGCCCGCGGGCGGCGGCGTCACCCGCACCGTACGCCTGATGGGCATCGCCGACGCGCTGCTCAAGGTCCTCCTCCAGGGGACCCAGTACACCCCGCGGCGCGCCCTGGAGAACGGCCTGGTCCACGAGGTCGCCACCACCCCCGAGGAGATGCTCGGGAAGGCCCGCGCCTTCATCGACGCCCACCCCGAGTCGCAGCAGCCCTGGGACGTCAAGGGCTACCGGATCCCCGGCGGCACCCCGGCCAACCCGAAGTTCGCGGCCAACCTGCCCGCCTTCCCGGCCAACCTGAGGAAGCAGCTCGCGGGTGCTCCCATGCCCGCGCCCCGCAACATCCTGGCCGCCGCCGTCGAAGGGGCGCAGGTCGACTTCGAGACCGCGCAGACCATCGAGGCCCGCTACTTCACCGAGCTGGTCACCGGCCAGGTCTCGAAGAACATGATCCAGGCGTTCTTCTTCGACCTCCAGGCCGTCAACTCCGGTGCCAGCCGCCCCAAGGGCGTCGAGCAGCGCCAGGTCCGCAAGGTCGCCGTCCTCGGCGCCGGGATGATGGGCGCGGGCATCGCGTACTCCTGCGCCCGCGCCGGCATCGACGTCGTCCTCAAGGACGTCTCCACCGAGGCCGCGGCCAGGGGCAAGGCCTACAGCGAGAAGCTGCTCGCCAAGGCGCTCTCCCGCGGTCGCACGACCGAGGCGCAGCGCGACGAACTGCTGGCGCGCATCACCCCGACGGGTGACCCCGCCGACCTCGCCGGCTGCGACGCCGTGATCGAGGCCGTCTTCGAGGACACCGCGCTCAAGCACAAGGTGTTCCAGGAGATCCAGGACATCGTCGACCCGGACGCGCTGCTCTGCTCCAACACCTCGACGCTGCCCATCACGGCACTCGCCGAAGGGGTCACGCGCCCCGTCGACTTCATCGGGCTGCACTTCTTCTCACCCGTCGACAAGATGCCGCTCGTCGAGATCATCAAGGGGGAGAAGACGGGCGACGAGGCACTGGCCCGCGCCTTCGACCTGGTGCGCCGGATCAAGAAGACCCCGATCGTCGTCAACGACTCCCGCGGCTTCTTCACCTCGCGCGTCATCGGCCACTTCATCAACGAGGGCGTCGCGATGGTCGGCGAGGGCGTCGAGCCCGCGTCGGTCGAGCAGGCGGCGGCGCAGGCCGGATACCCGGCCAAGGTCCTCTCGCTGATGGACGAGCTGACGCTCACCCTGCCGCGCAAGATCCGCAACGAGACCCGGCGGGCCGTCGAGGAGGCGGGCGGCACCTGGGCCCCGCACCCCTCCGACGAGGTCATCGACCGGATGGTCGACGAGTTCGAGCGTCCCGGACGCAGCGGGGGAGCCGGCTTCTACGACTACGGCGAGGACGGCAAGCGGGGTGCGCTGTGGCCCGGGCTGCGTGAGCACTTCACAAAGCCGGGCACCGACGTGCCCTTCGAGGACATGAAGGAGCGGATGCTCTTCTCCGAGGCGCTGGACAGCGTCCGCTGCCTGGAGGAGAACGTCCTGATGACCGTCGCCGACGCCAACATCGGCTCCATCATGGGCATCGGCTTCCCGGCCTGGACCGGCGGCGTGCTCCAGTACATCAACGGCTACGAGGGCGGCCTGCCCGGCTTCGTGGCGCGCGCCCGGCAGCTCGCCGAGCGCTACGGCGACCGCTTCCTGCCGTCCGCGCTGCTCCTGGAGAAGGCGGAGAAGGGCGAGACCTTCCACGACTGACCCGGCACGCCGCCGCGGGCCGTGTTCACTCCTTGGTGAACGCGGCCCGCAGCTCCTCCTTCAACGACCGCTGGAAGGCGGTCAGCAGGGCCTGGAGCACCATCGGCTGCATGTGGGCGGACAGCGACTTCATCGCCTTCACGTGCTCCGGGTCGGACTCCCGCTCCCGGTACGGGTTCCACACCTCGTCCCGGAACAGCCGCGTCAGCTCGTGGGCGGCCGACCGGGTGTGCTCCAGCAGGACCGTGCGCGCCGCCAGGATCGTCTCGTGGGCGATCGGTACGTCCAGCAGCTCCACCCCGAGCCGCAGCAGCCCGACGTCGACCCGGCAGGTGTCGTCGTCGGCGCCGGGGCGCTCCAGTACGCCCATGGCCGCCAGCCGGTCCACGTCCGGGCCGGTGAGGGACCGGCCCGCCCGCCGCTCCAGTTCCGCCCGTGTCATGTCCTCCGCGGAGTCCGGCGCCCAGGACGCCACCAGGGCCCGGTGGATCGCCAGGTCGTGCGCGCTCAGGTCCGGCGGCAGCTGTTCCAGATAGCGCTCGATCGCCGCGAGGGTCATGCCCTGGTGCTGGAGCTCCTCGATCAGGGCGAGGCGCGAGAGATGGGCCGGGCCGTAGTGTCCGACGCGGCGCGGCCCGATCACCGGGGGCGGCAGCAGCCCCCTGGTGCTGTAGAAGCGCACGGTGCGCACGGTGACTCCCGCGCGTGCCGCCAGTTCGTCGACCGTGAGCGTCGGTTCCTCGGTTCCGGTGGCCATGACTGCTCCTTGTCGCCGACTGCTCGGTCCTGCTGTGCCCGTGCACCGATCAAGTGCAACAGTATTGCTGTCTCACCACTGTTGTGAAAGTGTCCGGCACCATCGAAGCACAGTCCCACCCCCCGGTCCGGGCCGCACGGCCCGGCCGATGGCGTCAGGAGGCGGCCGTGACCACGATCCTGCGACTTCCCAGCGAACCAGGGCAACTCACCCTGCCCGCGCTGCTGTTACGCAATGCCGAGGACCACGGCAGCCTGCCCGCCCTGTCCTGGCGGGACAACGGGGACGGCGGCGGATGGACGACCCTCACCTGGCAGGAGGTGCGTCACGAGACCGCCGTGCTCGCCGCCGGGTACGAAGCCCTCGGCGTGGAGCGCGGCGAGCAGGTCCTCATGATGATGGGCAACAGGCCGGAGCACTGGCTCAGCGACCTCGCCCTCACGCACCTCGGAGCCGTGCCCGTCTCGGTGTACGGAACCGCGGCACCCGGACAGATCGCGCACATCGCCCGGCACAGCCGCGCCCGGTTCGCGATCGTCGAGGGCACGCGGGAACGGACCCGCTGGGAGCCCCTGCTGGCCGACACCACCGTGGCGCTGGAGGCCCTGGTCGTGGTGGAGCCGGCCGAGGCCGGACCCCACCGCACGTACGCCTCCCTGCACACCGCGGGTGCGCGCATGTCGAGCCCCGAGGCTTTCGACGGGGCCTGGCGGAAGTCCCGGGCGGACGACCTCCTGACGGTCGTCTACACCTCGGGCACCACCGGCGATCCGAAGGCCGTTCCGATCACGCACCGCAGCGTCGTGGCCAACGCGCTCGCCCTGGACCGGGTGGTGGAGCTCCCCGATCACGTCGAGCACATCTGCTACCTCCCGTTCGCCCACATCGCGGAGCGGATGCTGGGCATCTACCTGCCGGTCTTCCGGGCCTCGCACGTCCACCTCTGCGCGGACACGGCTGCCGTGGCGGCCACCGCGGGCGCCCTGCGCCCCGCCCAGTTCTTCGGCGTCCCCAGGGTGTGGGAGAAGCTCGCCTCGACCCTCCGGAACGCCCTGGCCGCACTGCCGGAGGACCGTCAGGCCGTGATCGAAGCCGCGGCCGGGACGGCGCGCGAGCACGTGGCGCACCGGGAACGCGGTGAGGAGCCGCCCGCCGTGCTGGAGGCCGCCTACCGGAGCGCCAAGGCGGAGGTCCTGGACCCGATCCTCTCGCTCGCCGGCTTCGACCGGCTGGTCTGGACGGCCAGCGCCTCGGCTCCCATGCCGCTCGACGTCGTCCGCTTCTGGGCGGGCTTCGGGATCGTCGTCATGGACGCCTGGGGGCTCACCGAGACGGTCGGGGTGTTCACCACGAACAGCCCGTCGGCCTTCCGGCTCGGATCGGTGGGACGGCCGCTGGAGGGGCTGGAGCTCCGGATCGCGGACGACGGCGAGATCCTGGTCCGGGGCGCCACCGTGTTCCCCGGCTACCTGCGGGCCGACGGAAGTGTGGAAGGGGCCCTGGACGCGGACGGCTGGTTCCCGACCGGGGACATCGGCCGGATCGACGACGACGGCTATCTCTGGCTCACCGACCGCAAGAAGGAAATGATCATCACCTCGACCGGGAAGAACGTCTCCCCGGCACTCGTCGAGAACACGCTCAAGGAGCACCCGCTCATCGGCCAGGCCCTCGTGCACGGGGACGGGCACTCCTATCTGGTGGCCCTGCTCGTCCTCGATCCGGAGACCGCTCCCGCCTGGGCGGCGGCGCGCGGCATCGACGTCACCCCGGACGCACTGCCGGACCACCCCGCCGTGCGCGAGGAGGTCGAGCGCGCCGTCGGAGCGGCCAACGCCCGGCTGAACCGCACCGAACAGGTCAAGCGCCACCGGTTGCTGGCGCAGGAATGGGGGCCGGAGACCGGCGAGCTGACCCCGTCGCTGAAGCTCCGCCGGCGGGTGGTCCACGCCCGGTACGCGGAGGTGCTCGAGGCCCTGTACGAGGAGGGCGGCAGCTGAGCGTTCCGGGCGGACCGTCGGCCGGCGGCAGAGCCGCCATCACCGGAACCCGCTACGCGTATCAATGTCAGTGGCGGCCCGTACGGTGAGGTCATGTCGGAGATCACCTATGTACAGGGCGACGCCACCACGCCCCTGGGCAAGGGCGTCAAGCTGATCGTGCACTGCTGCAACGACCTGGGCGGCTGGGGGAAGGGTTTCGTCCTGGCCCTCTCCCGCCGCGGGCCCGAGCCGGAGGCCGCGTACCGTCGCTGGCACCGGGAGCGCGCGGGCAACGACTTCGGCCTGGGCGCCGTGCAGTTCGTCCGGACCGGCCCGTACACGTGGGTGGCGAATCTGGTCGGGCAGCGGGGGATACGCACCGGCAGCAAGGGTGTGCCGGTGCGCTACGAGGCGATCGACGCAGGGCTGGAGAAGGTCGCCGCGCGGGCCGCCGAGCTGGGGGCGTCGGTCCACATGCCGCGGATCGGCTGTGGACTGGCCGGTGGCACCTGGTCCCGGATCGAACCCCTCGTTGCCGCCCGGCTGGCGGATCGCGGCATCGCCGTGACGGTGTACGACCACGGATAGCCGGCGTCACAGCCCGTAGTTCCTGCCGATGATGTCCCGCTGGATCTCACTGGTCCCCCCGTACACCGTCGACACGACCGCCGCCCTGAGGTGGCGCTCCATGTCGTACTCGGTCGCGTAGCCGTAACCACCCATCATCTGCATGCCCTCCAGCGCCGCGAGCTTCGCCGTCTCGGTCGCCTTGAGCTTCGCCATGGACGCCTCGCGCGGGAACAGCCGCTCCGGCTCGGCGTCGCAGGCCGCCGCCAGGTCGAAGACCAGCAGCCGCGCGCACTCGATCTCGGTCGCCAGGTCGGCCAGCCGGTGTCGCAGCGCCTGGAAGGAGCCGACCGGGCGGCCGAACTGCTCACGCCCCCGCACATACGCGACGGTGTCCTCGAACACCCGCTCCGCCAGTCCCAGCATGTTCGCCGCGAGGAAGAGGCGTTCCGCGTTCAACCCCGCCATCAGCTGGCTCCAGGCCCGGTCGACCGTGCCGACCACCGCGTCCGCGGGCAGCCGGACATCGGTGAAGTAGACGTCGTTGACCTCGCGTCCGCCCATCGTCTCGATGGGCCGGATCTCTATCCCGGGCGTGCGGGCGGGGACGTGGAACATGGTCAGCCCCTCCTGCTTCGCCCCGCCGCTGTCCGTGCGGGCCACCAGCAGGATGTGCTCGGCCAGATGGGCGTTGGAGATCCAGGTCTTGTGGCCGTTGACCAGCCAGCCGCCCTCGGGGGTCCGGTCGGCCCGGCAGCGCAGCGCCGCCACGTCGGACCCGGCCCCCGGCTCCGACATCGCGATGGAGAGGACCTGCCCGGCCACCACGCCCCCGCACGCCGCCTTGCGCTGCTCCTCGCTGCCGAACCGCTCGTACGCCTTGGCCGTGATCACCGAGGTGATGAATCCGCCGGCCGGTACGAGCCCCAGCGAGGTCTCCCGGAGGAAGAGGCAGGCATCGGTCATTCCACCGCCCGCACCCCCATAGGCCTCCGGGAGGCACACACCGAGCCAGCCGAGGCCGGCCAGCCGGGCGTAGAGCGACGGTGCGTGCGGTCCGCCCGACTCGGCGGCCAGCGCGTCGCGCTGTTCGCGCGTCCCGCACTCGCGCCGGGCGAACTCGCGCAGGGCCGCGACGAACGCGCGCTGTTCGGTGGAGAGTGAGCGGGGGAGCGCGGGGGTGACGGACACGGGGGCCTCCTGGAAGGGTAAAGTTACAAAGTGACGTACCGGGTATCTGTGTTCCGTGGTCGTCATGGTTGAGTGGACACGGCGGAACGGGGAGGGCTCATGTCGGAACCGAGCACGAGCGAGGCACTGCTGGCCACCGCGATGGCCCAGCCGCCCCCGTCGGACGCGCTGAGCGAGCAGATCCTCGACGCGGCACGCGAGCAGTTCATGACCTTCGGGCTGCGCCGCTCGACCGTCGACGACGTGGCCAAGCGGGCCAAGGTCTCGCGGGTGACGGTGTACCGGAGGATCGGCAACAAGGACAGCCTGGTCTCGGCCTGTCTGCTGCGCGAGTACCGCCGTTTCGTCATGGACGTCGACGACGCCGTCGCCGCCCTGCCCACCATGGAGGACCGGCTCGTCGAGGGCTTCGTCGCCGTCCTCCAGCACATCCGCGAACACCCCCTGGTGGGCGGTCTGCTGAAGCTGGAGCCGGAGATCATGCTCCCCTTCCTCACGCTGGAGAGCGGCCCGGCCCTCCTCGCGATGCGCGAGTACCTGGCCGACCGGCTGCGCCACGCCCAGCGCGCGGAAGGGCGACCCGAGACGGATCCGACACCGGTCGCCGAGCTCATGGTGCGGATCACCGTCTCGTTCCTCCTCAACCCGGTGAGCTGCTTCGAGCTCGACGACGACGAACAGGTACGTGCCTTCGCCCGCCGCTACCTGGTGCCCCTGATCAGCACGGGGTGACCGCGCTCAGAACCGGGCGTGCAGCCTCCTGCCGAGCTCGACCGCCCGCGCGGCCGCGGTCCTGGGCGTCGCGAACGACGTCAGGTCCACCGCCGGTGCGAACCGCCGCACGGTGACCGAGTGCGGCGCCGCGAAGGCCCGCAGCCCCTCCTCGCCATGGATCCGTCCGTACCCCGACTCGCCCGCCCCGCCGAACGGGAGCGAGGGGACCGCGGCGAAGCCGAGTACCGAATTCACCGACACCGCACCGGAGTCGAGGCGCCCGGCCACCGCGAGCCCGGCGGCCCGGGAGCGGGTGAACACGGCGGCGCCCAGCGAGTACGCCGACGCGTTGGCCCGCTCCACGGCCTCGGCCATGTCCCGCACGGCGTTCACCACGACGACCGGGCCGAAGGTCTCCTCCGTCACGGCCGGGGAGTCCTCGGGCACGCCGGTCAGCACCACCGGTGCCACCGTTCGCGTCCGGGGCGCATCGGGGCCGCCGAGCACGGCCCGGCCTCCGTCCTGCAGGGCCTGCTTCACATGACGCCGCACCACGTCGAGCTGGGAGGGCAGGGTGAGCGGGCCGTACGCCTCGCCGGGAGCCAGCACCCGCGCCCTGCTCACGACGCGCGCGCACAGTTCCTCGTGCACGGACGCCACCGCGTACACCCGCTCCACACCCGCGCAGGTCTGTCCGGCGTTCCCCATCGCCCCCCACACGATCGCGTCGGCCGCCGCGTCCAGGTCCGCGTCCGCCGCGACCAGCACCGCGTCCTTGCCCCCGCACTCGGCGAGCAGCGGCGTGAGCGTGGCCGCGCATGCGGCCGCGACCCTACGGGCGGTGCCGGGCGATCCGGTGAAGGCGACCTTGTCCAGACCGGTCGGGCCGTCGGCGCCGGCCAGGGCGGCGCCGGTGGACGCGGGACCGGTGATCGTCCGCAGCAGGCCGGCGTGGTCCGGGACCGCCTCCCCGAAGCTCCGGGCGAGCAGGATCCCCACCCCGGGGGTGAGCTCGGACGGCTTGAAGACCACGGCGTTGCCGGCGGCGAGGGCGTAGCCGATCGAACCCATCGGCGTGTAGAGCGGGTAGTTCCACGGTCCGATCACCCCGACCACCCCGAGCGGCCGGTAGGAGAGCAGCGCCCGCTGATGGACCGACAGCAGACCGGAAGACACCCGGCGCCGGCCCAGCACCCTGCGGGCGTTGCGTGCCGCCCAGTCCAGGTGGACCAGCGTCAGCAGCACCTCGGCGCGGGCGTCGTGCAGTGGCTTGCCGGTCTCGGAGGCGATCAGCCCGGCGAACTCGTCGGTGCGCCGGGCCACCGCGTGCTTCCAGCCCAGCAGGGCCGTGCGCCGCCCCCGGTGTCCGAGCGCGGCCCAGCTCCGGCCCGCGCTTCTTGCCTGTTCCACCGCGGTGCGAACATCCTCGACGCCGTGGACGGGAGGGTCCGCCGGACTCGTCATGACTTCTCCAGGGGGAGGGGTTCCAGCGGGCGGCTCTGCGCCCAGTGCGGGCCGAGGTCGTCGAGCCGGTATCCGAAGGGGTAGCTGCGCGGTCTGGGCCGGGAGGGCAGCCAGCGCGGTCGGGCGGGCAGCATCCGTACCCCGTGGGACCGGGCACGCACCATCCTCGTGGCCGTTGCCCGTACCCACCGGGGCTGGGAGGGGAAGCCGAGCGCGCGGAGCAGCGGTTCGTCCAGCAGGGCGAGCGAGATCCTGGCCACCAGGGGGCGCAGCGGGGCCGGGTACCAGGCGGCCATGATCCGGAAGGTGGCGTTGGCGACCCGCCGGTTCGCGGGGTCGTACGCGAACATCCGGTCCTCGTAGGAGTCGAGCAGCTCCTCGAACCCCTCGTAGGTGTCGGGAGCGTCCTCGATGCCCATCAGGACCGCCATCCGGCGCCCCACCTCCGCCAGCGCCGCGGTCTCCGTCGCGCACAGGGGCCGCCACCCGAAGCGGTCGATCCAGCGTTTGGGCCCGACGACGGTCGTGGCCAGCACGTAGAGGTAGTCCTCGTTCGGGATGCGGTACTTGCCGTGAATGCGGTTGAGGTGCCGGGCGGCCGCGCGGGCCCGCTCGGAGTCGAAGCCGTCGGCCGCCATCTCGTAGCCGAACAGGACGGTGTCGTCGTAGCGCTTCTGGCCGTTGCGCTCGAACTCCTGGGTGCGGTCGAGCAGTAAGGAGATCCTCGGGACGCCGTAGTCGCGCAGGAACGCGACACTGATCCCCTGGCGGTAGTCCCAGGGGAATTCGTACTGCGACACCAGCCGGAGTATCTCGGTGCAGTCGCGGGCGGGATCCATCCGGCGGATCTCGCGCAGTCGGCTGTAGCGGCCCATGGTGGGCAACCTCCTCTTGATGGAAGCGGTCCGGGTGCGGGGCCCGCGGTGGGACCGGTGAGCGGACGTCGCCCGCGGCGGCGAGGACCGGCTGCCGCGCCGGCTCGGCGCGGTCGCCGAGTACCGGAGTGCGCACGCGTCGGCCGGCACCGTGGAGTCCTTCGGGCCCGCGTACGACGCGCCGTCACCCCCTGTGCCGGTGCGGTGGCCACCGGGTCCGCCGCGATCGCCGACGGGACGCACAGCACTGCTGACCGCGTCCGACGCGTACGACTCCCAGGCACCGACTCGCTCACTGCATCGGTCATTCGGCGGCACCCTTCTCGCCCTGCGAGTCAAAGTTACAAATACTATTGACTTGTTTCATGAGGCGCGTCAACACTGCTGACACAGATGCGAACAAGGGACCCCGCATGGACATGCACCAGGGCGCCGAGCCACCCTCACGCCAGGAACGCTCCCCGCTGCCCCTGCGGCTCGCCGGCGCGCTCGCGATCGCATACTGGAACACACACGGCCCGGGCACCGGCCCGAGCGCCCGCCGACCCCTGGGAGCCCCCGCATGACCAGCGCAGGAGACCCCGCTCCGCCCCCACCGGGCGGCGTGCTGTGGAGTCTCGCCGGCGACGTCCGGGGCCTGCTGATGCTTCCCGCGGCCCTCACCCTCCAGGTCGCCCACCCCGCGGTCGGAGCAGGAGTCGACGAGCACTCGGTCTTCCGCACCGACCCCTGGGGACGCGGCGAACGCTCCCTGCGCTCGCTCCAGCTCTGGATATACGGGGGAGAGGCGGCCGTCGAGGAGGGGCGCAGGCTCCGGCAGCTGCACCGCACCATCCAGGGCACCGACACCCGCGGCCGCCGCTACCACGCGCTCGCCCCCGCGAACTACGCCTGGGTGCACGCCACCGGCTTTCCCGTGTACCAGCATGCCTCGCGCTATCTGGTCCGCCGCCTCACCGACGCACAGGAACGGGCGCTGTACCGGGAATGGCTCCAGGTGGGGCGGGTGCTCGGCATCCACGACCGGGACATGCCGCAGACCGTCGAGGAGTTCTGGCCGTACTACCGGAAGATGCTGGCCGAAGAGGTGGAGGCGACGGTCGTCGTCCGGGAACTGGTCGCCGCGGACCGCCCCGTACCCCCGCCCGACCTGGGCCCGCCGGTCCTGCGACCGCTCGTCGCGGCGGTGTGGCCGCTCCTGCTTCCGCCACTCGCCCGGTTCCGCAGCTTCATCACCGTCGGGCTGATGCCGCCCGACGCCCGCGACGCGCTCGGGCTCGCGTGGAGCCCGGACCAGGAGCGGCGGCTCCGGCGGTTGTGCACCGTGATCCGGCTGGTGGTGCCGGCGCTCCCCGAGCGGCTGCGCTATCTGCCGCTCGCCCGGTCCGCGCGTGCCGCCCGGCACGCGGAGCTGAAGGCGCGGGGGCTCCGGTGACGCGCCGGAGGGCCGGGCGGACGGAGCGCCCGGGCCTCAGGATGTGGAACTCGCCCTGCACGGTTTCACCCACCGCCGCGACGGTGACGGAGCGTACATCCCCCTGGATCAGCCGCCCCGCCGCCTGATCCCTCTCCTGCTGGACGAGAGGGCGACATATCGGATCACAGACGGACAAGCCGATCCAGCTTGTTGATCCCGGGAGATGTGCGCCGTGTGTGGTACTGCCTACGGAGAGCGAATTCTCGCACTGCGTGAAAGGTGCCATTTGTGTCAAACGACGAGCAGGGAACGGGCAGGCGGGGTGAGTACCTGCCGGTCACGGCCGATCTGCCCGCGGATCCGCACCATGGACGGCACCCCACGACCGACCGGGTGGTCTTCGGTGTCACGGCGGGCCTCACCGTCGCCTTCGTGGTCTGGGGCTCCACGGCCACCGACTCGCTGGAGAGCGTCTCCACCCGGTTGCTCAACGGTCTGATCCACAACGGTGGATGGGCCTTCATGCTGGCCGCCTCCGCGTTCGTCGTCTTCGCCCTCTGGCTCGCGATCAGCCGCTACGGGACGATCTCCCTCGGCCAGGAGGGGGAGGAGCCCGAATTCAGGACGGTCTCGTGGGTCGCGATGATGTTCAGCGCCGGCATGGGAATCGGCCTGATGTTCTACGGAGTGAGCGAGCCGCTGGCCCACTTCGTCGACCCGCCCCCCGGAACCCGGCCCGCGGACGCGGCCGAGGCGCTGCAGACCGCGATGGCGACCACCCTCTTCCACTGGACGCTGCACCCCTGGGCGATCTACGCGGTCGTCGGGCTCGCCATCGCGTACAGCACCTACCGGCGGCGCAGGCGGCAGACGATCAGCGCGGTCTTCGAGCCGCTCATCGGTACCCGGCACGCCCGGGGGACCGCCGGCCGGATCATCGACATCCTCGCCATCTTCGCGACCCTCTTCGGTTCCGCGGCCTCCCTGGGGCTCGGAGCCCTCCAGATCGGCAGCGGCTTCCAGGAACTCAACTGGATGGAGAAGACCGGCACCGGCCTCCTCGTGGCGATCATCGCCGTCCTCACCGTCGCCTTCGTCGCCTCCGCCGTGTCCGGCGTGGAGAAGGGCATCCAGTGGCTGTCGAACATCAACATGGTGCTCGCGCTGATCCTGGTGGTCTTCGTCTTCATCGCAGGCCCCACCATCATCGTGCTCGACCTGCTGCCCACCTCGATCGCCGCGTACTTCGGTGACCTCGCCCAGCTCGCCGGACGCACCGAGGCGACCGGCGAGGGCGAGGTGGCCGACTGGCTGGGCAGCTGGACGGTCTTCTACTGGGCCTGGTGGATCTCCTGGACGCCCTTCGTCGGCATGTTCATCGCCAGGATCAGCCGGGGCCGGACGATCCGGCAGTTCGTGGGTGGCGTGATCCTGGTGCCCAGCACCGTCAGCCTGATCTGGTTCGCCGTGATGGGCGGCTCGGCGATCAACCTCGAGGAGGCCGGCCGGCTCACCGGCGTCGGCGACACCCCGGAGGCCCAGCTCTTCGGCGTGCTCCAGGAGTTCCCCATCGCCACGGTGATGAGCATCCTGGTCATGATCCTGGTGGGCATCTTCTTCGTCTCCGGCGCCGACGCCGCCTCGATCGTGATGGGCACGCTCTCCCAGAAGGGGGTGCTCGAACCCGCCAAGTGGGTCGTCGTCTTCTGGGGTGTCGTCACGGGCGCCGTGGCGGCGGTCATGCTGCTCATCGGTGACGGCAAGGGCGACGCGCTGGCGGGGCTGCAGAACCTGACGATCCTGGTCGCCGCGCCGTTCACCCTCGTGATGATCGGGATGTGCGTCTCTCTGATGCGGGACCTGCGGGAGGACCCGATGATCGTCCGCAGGGAGTTCGGTGTGGAGGCGGTCGAGTCCGCTGTCATCGAGGGCCACGCCAAGTACGACGGGGACTTCGAGATCCGGATCGGCCCGGGTACCGCGGAGATCACCCGTGACCAGCGGCACAAGAACGAACCACCCGGCTGACCCCCGATGCGGCCCGGTCCACCGGCCGGGCCGCAGCCGTCGCCCCGACGACCGGCACCACGGGGGAGCGTGCCGGTCGCAGCCGCCGTCCGGCGGGGCGGGCACCCGTGCGGATTCGTTAGGATCGGCACCCTGATGACTGCCACTCTCGTCGCCAAGGAACTCGCCGCCGGGCACGGCGACCGCACGCTCTTCGCCGGACTCGACCTCGTCGTCGCACCCGGCGACGTGATCGGTCTCGTCGGAGCCAACGGCGCAGGTAAATCGTCGCTGCTGCGACTGCTCGCCGGTCTCGACCGGCCGGAGGAGGGTGAGCTGCGGCTCTCCCCGCCCAGCGCCACCGTCGGGCACCTCCCGCAGGAGCCCGAGCGCCGCGAGGGCGAGTCCGTGCGGGAATTCCTCGCCCGCCGCACCGGCGTCGCCGACGCCCAGACGGCGATGGACACAGCGACCCAGGCACTCGTCGACGGGGCGCCCGGTGCGGACGACGCGTACTCCGAGACGCTGGAGCGCTGGCTCGCCCTCGGCGGCGCCGACCTCGACGAGCGTGCCGAGGAGGTGGCTGCCGAGCTCGGCCTGACCATCGGCCTCGACCTCCCCATGACCGCGCTCTCCGGCGGCCAGGCGGCCCGCGCCGGGCTGGCCTCGCTGCTGCTGTCGCGCTACGACGTGTTCCTGCTCGACGAGCCCACCAACGACCTGGACCTCGACGGGCTGGAGCGCCTCGAACGCTTCGTCTCCGGACTGCGGGCCGGCACCGTCGTCGTCAGTCACGACCGCGAGTTCCTCATGCGCACGGTCACCAAGGTCCTGGAGCTGGACCTCGCCCAGCAGCAGATCAACCTCTACGGCGGCGGCTACGCCTCCTACCTGGAGGAGCGCGAGCGCGCCCGCTCGCACGCCCGCGAGGAGTTCGAGGAGTACGCCGACAAGCGCACGGCCCTGGAGGGCCGCGCACAGATGCAGCGGGGCTGGATGGACAAGGGCGTCAAGAACGCCCGCCGCAAGGCCACCGACAACGACAAGATCGGCCGGAAGTTCCGCAGCGAGGCCAGCGAGAAGCAGGCCGCGAAGGCCAAGCAGACGCAGCGCATGATCGAGCGCCTCGACGTCGTCGAGGAACCACGCAAGGAGTGGGAGCTGCGGATGGAGATCGCCTCGGCCCCGCGCTCCGGATCCGTCGTCGCCACCCTCCGCGAGGCCGTCGTGGCCCGAGGCGACTTCTCCTTCGGCCCCGCCACCCTGCAGGTCGACTGGGCGGACCGCGTCGCCATCACCGGAGCCAACGGGGCGGGCAAGTCCACCCTGCTCGCCGCCCTGCTGGGCCGGCTGCCGCTCGATTCGGGGCACGCCTCGCTCGGCTCGGGCGTCGTCGTCGGCGAGGTGGACCAGGCGCGTGCGCTCTTCCACGGCACGGAGAGCCTGCTGGACGCGTTCTGCGCCGCCGTCCCCGACACCGAACCGGCCGAGGTGCGCACCCTGCTCGCCAAGTTCGGCCTGCGCGCCCACCACGTGCTGCGGCCGGCCACGACGCTCTCCCCGGGAGAACGCACCCGCGCCGGCCTGGCCCTCCTCCAGGGCAGGGGCGTCAACCTGTTGGTCCTGGACGAGCCGACGAACCACCTGGACCTGCCGGCGATCGAGCAGCTCGAGGGGGCCCTGGACGCGTACACCGGGACCCTGCTGCTGGTCACGCACGACCGGCGGATGCTCGAGGCCGTCCACACGACCCGCAGGGTCGAGGTCGCCGGCGGCAAGGTCGTCGAGACCGCCTGAAACACGGAGGCCCGTCCCTCCCGGTGTGCGGGAAGGACGGGCCCGGTGCGTGTGGTTCGTGTGGTCCGTGCGGACCGACGTCAGTCGACGTAGCGGATGTCGGACGAGGAGTAGATGCAGTTCGTGCCGTCCGCACCCGAGCCGATCTCGCTCGGCTCGCCGCTGGTCGTGCCTTTGTACTTGGTGCAGATCTTCATGTCACGGTCGCCGTCGTCGTAGATCGTGACGCCCGAGATCCGTGCCGTGTCACCGTAGTTGGTGTTGATGCCGACCAGGCTCGTGCCGGGGGCGGTCGCCCAGATGTTCTGCAGCTGGATGTGCCGCGCGTTCTGCGTGGAGCAGTTGCCGCAGGAGCGGACCAGCTTGCCGAAGTCGTCCACCTGGAAGTTCTTCACGACCAGGGTGCCGACCCCGTTGTGCTGGAAGACCTTGTCCTCGGCCAGCTTCGCACCGCCGCCGTCGATCGTACGGACCGTCGAGGAGGAGCCGCCGCGGAAGGTCGCCGCGTCCTCGCCCACGTCCTCCCACCAGACGTTCTTGAGGGTGCAGGTGCCCGCGCAGTGCACGCCGTCCGCAGCCGGAGCGCCGAGGATGACGTTCTGCAGGGTGGCGCCGTCCGCCAGCTTGATCATCGGGGGCTGGTCCTCGTCCTGGCCCCCGCTGCCCAGGTCACCGGTACCGTACAGGCGCTTCAGGCCACCGTCGTACGTGCCCGACACCTCGATGGTCGCCGAGACCGCCTGGCTGCCGTTGGCCGTCGGCCAGGACGGCGGGGAGCCCGGGTCGGTGGGCGGGTCGGTCGGGTCGGTCGGCGGGTCCGTGGGGGTCGTGCCCGCCGTGGTGAAGGTCCAGCTCTTGCTGGTCACCGAGTCGCAGGAGTTCTGCTGGACCAGGGCACCCGAAGCCGTCGAACTGTCCTTGACGTTCAGGCACTTGCCGCCGTTGCTGTTGACGACCCGGTAGGTGTTGCCGCTGACCGAGGTCAGCGTCCACACCTGGGTCGCCGCACCGCTGCAGTTCTGCTGCTCGACCGCCTTGCCCGCGCTGGTGGAGGCGTCCTTCACCCCCGCACACCGGGAGCTGTGCGCGGCGGCCAGCGTGTAGCCACTCCCCGAGGAGGTGAGCTTCCACGTCTGACCGGCCGCACCGTTGCAGGCGCTCTGGGCGAGCTGGGTGCCGGCGGTGGTGCTCGATCCGGGGACGCCCAGACACAGCCCGCTGGCCGCGTTCTTCAGGCTGTACGAGCCGGTGGCCGGGGCGGCTGTCGCCGAACCGGTCGCGAACAGAGCGGTGAGCCCCGCGGCGATCACGGAGACCGTGGCGACGAGCGCGGCGGCCGCACGGCCGCCACGCCTTCTGACGTGCTGATTCCTGGTGCGCACTAGGTATTCCTTTCACCGCCTGCGGTGTCCTCCGCAGGCACCTGTCGGTGGATGGGTGCGGTGGTGAAGGCTGTCCCCGATTCCGAGAACGATTCCTTATCGTGAATCGAGTTCGTGTATGTGAATCGCGGTGACGTTATGTCACCCATTTCGCGCGGTCAAGCGGCTGGTGCGGAGCTGGTGCGGACGATCAGCCGGCAGGGTGCGCCGGGGTGGCTGTGGAGTCCCGGACGACCAGGGAGGTCGCCAGCACGGTCTGTGCCGTGGCCGGACCGCCGCCCGACGTCTCCACGGTCTGGATGAGCAGATCGACCGCCGTGCGGCCCGCCGCCGCGGTCGGCATGGCGACGGTGGTCAGCCGGGGGCGGTTCAGCCGGCCGGCCACGGTGTCGTCCACGCCGATCACGCTGAGGTCCCGGGGTATCCGCACGCCCCGGTCGTCGAACCCCTCGATGAGCCCGATGGCGACCAGGTCGTTGTAGGCGATCACTCCGGTCGCGCCGGTCTCCAGGACGGCGGGCGCCGCCACGATCCCGCCGTGCTCCGTCGGCGGATTGGGGGCGAGCACGTCGAGCCTGACCCCCTGGTCCGCCGCCGCCCGGCCTGCGGCCCTGCGCATCTGCGCGCTGGTCCACGAGCCGCGTGGCCCGCCGACCAGGGCCAGATGCTCATGGCCCAGCCCGGCCAGGTGTTCCACGGCCAGCGCTGCTCCGTGCGCCACATCCATCAGGACGGCGGACAGCCCTGCCACGGACCGGTTGACCAGGACGAACGGCAGCTCGCCGCCCAGTCGGCCGATGACGTCGTTGGCCAGCCGGGGGCTGACCAGGATCACGCCGTCCACCTGCCGGGCCAGGGTCCGGATCAGTTCCTCCTCGACAGCCACGTCCTCGTCGGTGTCGGCCACGAAGACCTGGTAGCCGCGGACCCTGGCGTACGCCTGGGCGGCCTTGATGAGCGGGGGGTAGAAGGGGTTGGCGATGTCGGAGACGATCAGTCCCAGATTCCGGGTGCGCCCCGTGGTCAGGGCGCGCGCGGTCTCGTTGGGCCGGTAGCCCAGGTCCGCGGCGATGGCGAGCACCCGTTCCCGGGTCTCCCGCTTGACCAGGTGCGAGGCCGAGAAGGCCCGGGAGACGGTCGAGACATGAACCCCGGCAGCCTGGGCGACGTCACGGATGGTCATGGCCACGGTTGCTTCCCCTCGCCCGCCCCGCGCCGCCGCCCGCACTGTCGCTCGCGGGCCGCAGGCCGACGCTCTGCCCCAGGGGCCCCACCCTATGGCCTTTGCTGTGGATCACACCGGGCTCGCGGGGTCCTGCAACCGGTTGCAGGAAAAGGCAGGTCAGGAGACCCGTGTGGACGACCGTATCGCCGTGCGGTGGGTGGCCCGAGCTGCCGGCGGGCTGTTGGAGGGAGTGGGGGAGCGTGAGGTGCCGGACATCGGGGGTCCTCTCCGTGGGGACTGGGTGGGGGTGCGAGGAGGGCGGGGGTAGGGCCCCGCCCCGCGGCTCGCGGTCGGCTCATGCGGTGTCCGTGCTCAGGGCTGGGTGCTGAGTGCTGAGTGTGCGGCTCGTGGGGTACGCGGTGCGCGATCCGTGTGCGGCAATGCAACCGGTTGCATCACCGACTGGACATCAGGGTCGCGTTGAGTCCTGGACATGTCAATGCCTCGCGCAACACCTGTTCCGCGTGCGGGTCCTGTCACCCCGCACCCGCACCCCTCAGCTCCGGGCCGGAACGCACGGAGCGGGCGGACAGGAGCTTCTCCTGTCCGCCCGCTCCTCCGCCTCAGCGCTTGCGGCCGCCCCGGTCGGAACCCGTCACTCCCGCGCGCCGCAACGCGTCGGCCATCGCACTGTTGGCCGGTGCGGCGGCCGGGCGCGGGGCAGCCCCCTGGCCGCCGTCGCGCGAGCGGCCCTGGCCGCCGCCCTGACGCTCGCTGCTCCGGTTCTGCCGCTGTCCCTGACCGCCCTGTCCCTGGCGCGGGCCCTGCTCGCCCTGCCGCTGGCGCGGCGGACGCTCGCCTTCGCCGCGGCCGTTCCTCTCGCGCCGAGGACTCTGTCCGCCGCCCTGTGCGTCGGCGGCCTCGTCGTCCAGCCGCAGCGTCAGCGAGATCCGCTTGCGGGGGATGTCGACGTCCATGACCTTCACCTTGACGATGTCACCCGGCTTGACGACATCGCGCGGATCCTTGACGAACGTCCGGGACATCGCCGACACGTGCACCAGACCGTCCTGGTGGACACCGATGTCCACGAACGCGCCGAATGCCGCCACGTTCGTCACGACGCCCTCCAGCACCATTCCGGAGGCCAGGTCGCCGATCTTCTCGACACCCTCCTTGAAGGTGGCCGTCCGGAAGGCGGGTCGCGGGTCGCGGCCGGGCTTCTCCAGCTCCTTCAGGATGTCGGTCACCGTCGGCAGACCGAACTTCTCGTCCACGAACTCGTCGGGCCGCAACGACCGCAGGACGTCCGTGTTGCCGACCAGCGAGGCGACGTCGTTGCCCGTCCGCTTCACCATCGTCCGCACCACGGGGTACGCCTCCGGGTGCACGCTCGACGCGTCCAGCGGGTCGTCGCCGCCCCGGATCCGGAGGAAGCCCGCGCACTGTTCGTAGGCCTTCGGTCCCAGTCGCGCCACGTCCTTCAACGCCCTGCGGGACCGGAAGGGGCCGTTGGTGTCCCGGTGCGCCACGATGTTCTCGGCGAGCCCGGTACCGATGCCCGACACCCGTGAGAGCAGCCGCGCCGAGGCGGTGTTGACGTCGACACCGACACCGTTCACGCAGTCCTCCACCACCGCGTCCAGCGAACGCGACAGCTTCACCTCGGACAGGTCGTGCTGGTACTGGCCGACACCGATCGACTTCGGGTCGATCTTCACCAGCTCGGCCAGCGGGTCCTGCAGCCGCCGGGCGATCGACACGGCGCCGCGCAACGAGACGTCCATGTCGGGGAGTTCCTGCGAGGCGAAGGCCGACGCCGAGTACACGGACGCGCCGGCCTCCGACACCATCACCTTGGTGAGGTTCAGCTCCGGGTGCCTGTCGCACAGTTCGCCGGCGAGTTTGTCGGTCTCGCGCGACGCCGTGCCGTTGCCGATCGCGATCAGATCGACCCGGTGCTCCCTGGCCAGCCGCTCCAGCGTGGCCAGGGACTGGTCCCACTTGTTCGCCGGCACGTGCGGATGGATGACCTCCGTCGCGACGACCTTGCCGGTGGCGTCCACCACGGCGACCTTCACACCGGTCCGGAAACCGGGGTCGAGTCCCAGCGTCGCGCGGGTGCCGGCCGGTGCGGCGAGCAGGAGGTCGCGCAGGTTCGACGCGAAGACGCGTACCGCCTCGTCCTCCGCCGCCGTGCGCAGCCGCAGCCGCATGTCGATCCCGAGGTGGACCAGGATCCGGGTCCGCCAGGCCCAGCGCACCGTGTCGGCCAGCCACTTGTCGCCCGGCCTGCCGCGGTCGGCGACGCCGAAACGGCGGGCGATCATGTTCTCGTACGCCGACGGGCCCGGCTGCCCCGGGTCCGGCTCCTCCGGCTCCAGGACCAGGTCGAGCACGTCCTCCTTCTCGCCCCTGAGCATGGCGAGGACCCGGTGCGAGGGCAGTGCGGTGAAAGGCTCCGCGAAGTCGAAGTAGTCGGCGAACTTCGCGCCCGCCTCCTCCTTGCCGTCGCGGACCTTCGCCACGACCCGCCCGCGCGACCACATGCGCTCGCGCAGCTCGCCGGTCAGGTCGGCGTCCTCCGAGAAGCGCTCGGTCAGGATGGAGCGGGCACCCTCCAGGGCCGCCGCCGGATCCGCCACGCCCTTGCCGGCGTCGACGAACGCGGCCGCCGCGATGAGCGGGTCCCTGGACGGGTCGTCGAGCAGCCCGGACGCGAGGGGCTCCAGGCCCGCCTCGCGCGCGATCTGCGCCTTCGTCCGGCGTTTCGGCTTGAAGGGCAGGTAGATGTCCTCCAGACGCGCCTTCGTGTCGGCCGCCCGGATCTGCGCCTCCAGCGCGGCGTCGAGCTTGCCCTGCTCCTGTACGGAGTCGAGGACCGCCTTGCGGCGGTCCTCCAGTTCCCGCAGGTACCGCAGCCGTTCCTCGAGCGTGCGCAGCTGCGCGTCGTCGAGCATCTCGGTCGCTTCCTTGCGGTAGCGCGCGATGAACGGCACGGTCGAGCCGCCGTCGAGCAGCTCGACGGCGGCCTTCACCTGACGCTCACGTACGCCGAGCTCCTCGGCGATCCTGCCTTCGATGGACGTCGTCACGGTTTTCCCGACTCGCCTTCTCGTACTGGCTGTGCTGGCTGTGTGCCACGGAGTGGTCCACATCCGGGGTGGTCCCCTTCGCCTGCATTGTGCCGGGTGGCCGGGTGCCGTGTCGCGTGACCTGGTCGGACGTGGTGCCGCGGACCGCCCGGTCAGGCGCGGCGGGTCCGGCCGCCGCGCGACGCGCCGCCGAAGAGCTTGGCCACGAGCCGGAAGGGGAGCGTCACCACGGTGGCCACGGCGGAGCCGATGGTGCGGAAGACGTCGGCGATCGTGCGCATGATGTTCTCCTTCGTCGGGGTGGTGTGCTCGTACGCCTGACCCCGACCGCGGCCGGTAAACGTACCCGGGCTCAGCCCTTGCCGACGAGGTCGTCCGGGAACGCCCCGGCGGCCGCCGCCGTGAACAGGTACGCGCGCCCCAGCTCCGTCAGCCGCTCCACCCCCTCCGCGCCCAGGTGCTCGTAGGGCGCGGCGTCCATCCGGTCCGTGGCCTCCTCCAGACCGGACCTCAGGGCCGTGCCCGCCTCGGTCAGCTCGCCCGTGTCGTCCAGCAGGCCGCGCCCGCGCAGCCGCTCGACCGCCGCGTCCCAGTCGGTGCGCCGCCAGCCGCGGGTCGCGAGGATCCAGCGCGGCGCCATGCCCTTGCCGGTGGCGGTGTGGCTGACCAGGGCCTCGACCGGGTCGAGGCCGGCCTCGAGCAGGGCGACGAGGTGGGCGTCGCCCCGGTGCTCGCGCAGCAGCGTCGCCGCGTGCCAGAAGGCCAGGTGCGGCTCGTCCGGCACCGGCAGATCGGCATGGGCCGCGTACAGCGGCCGGGCGTGGCGGGTGCAGGCCTCCGCGGCGCGCAGGGCCAGTCCGGCGGCCTCCGCCATCCCGGGGGAGGCGACGACGTCCTCGCCGAGCACCCGGCGCAGCGTCGCGTCGGCGGCGCGCAGCCGTGCGTCGAGTGCCGCCCGGGGCGAGGCGACGGACCACACGGCGGGCAGGTGGCGTGCCACCAGCTCGTGGTTGAAGTTGTAGAACGTGGCCGTGACCGCTCCGGCCCCGACAGCGCCCAGCGCGGCGCCGCGGGCGGCGAAGTAGGCGGCGCTCGCATCGTCGATGCCGAGCTCGCCGAACTCCTTGCCCAGGTCGGGGGAGAAGTAGACGCAGGAGTGCAGCGGGTTGACCGAGTTGTGGCAGCGGCGCCCGGCGCGCGGCGGAAGAGTACTCATGGCAGCACGTTACCGACTGGTCGGTACGGAGTGGAACCCCGGGGCGGCCATGAGATGGGCAGCGTCACCGCGATGGCGGGAAAGGTGGGAAACTCGTCATTGCGGCCATGGGCCGGGCCGCCTCAGGATGGCAGGCATGAAGCAGCGATCCGTACTCGTCGTGCTCTTCGACGACGTGCTGAGCCTCGACGTGAGCGGCCCGATGGAGGTCTTCGCCGGGGCCTCCCGGACCCCCGGGGTCTCCTACGAGCTGCGCACCGCTTCCCTGACCGGTGCGCCGGTCCGCTGCTCCAGCGGCCTCACCCTGGTCCCCGACGGTGCACTCGTCGACGCCGGCGTGCCGGACATGCTCCTCGTCCCCGGCGGGCCCGGGACCCGCACCCCCGACCCGGCGCTGATCGACTGGCTGCGTGCGAACGCCCCGCGCGCGGGGCAGCTGGTCTCCGTCTGTTCCGGCGCGCTGCTCCTCGCCGGGGCCGGGCAGCTCGACGGCCACCGCGTGACCACCCACTGGTCGCTCTGCGAGATGCTCGCCCGTGACCACCCGGCGGTCGAGGTGGACCCCGAACCGATCTTCGTGCGCGACGGCAGGCTGGCCACCTCGGCGGGCGTCACCGCCGGCATCGACCTCGCGCTCGCCCTCGTGGAGGAGGACCACGGCAGGGAGGTGGCGCTCACCGTGGCCCGCCACCTCGTCGTCTTCCTGCGGCGCCCCGGCAACCAGGCCCAGTTCAGCGCCCAGCTCACCGCTCAGACCGCCGTCCGCGAGCCGCTGCGGGACGTACAGCACTGGATCACCCAGCACCCGGACGCCGACCTCTGCGTGGAGGCACTCGCGGCCCGCGCCAGGCTCTCGCCCCGTCACTTCACCCGGGCCTTCCGGGCGGAGACCGGACTGACCCCGGGCCGGTACGTCGAGCGGGTACGCCTCGAACAGGCCCGCCGCCTCCTGGAGGACACCACCGACGGCGTCGCCGGGATCTCGCGCGCCAGCGGCTACGGCACCCCCGAGGCGATGCGGCGCGCCTTCGTCAAGGCACTCGGAACCGCGCCCGCCGAATACCGCAGACGCTTCAACTCCCCGCCCGTGCAGTCCGGACACCGACCCTGAGGATTCCTGTGCAGATCGCCATCGTGCTCTTCGACCGCTTCACCGCCCTCGATGCCGTGGGGCCCTACGAGATCCTCAGCCGCGCCCCCGGAGCCGAGACGGTCTTCGTCGCCGAGCGGACCGGAGCGGTGCGCAACGACAGCGGGAGCCTCGCGCTCGTCGCCGACCGTACGCTCGACGACGTCCCGGCCCCCGACCTCCTGCTCGTGCCGGGTGGCCCCGGGCAGAGCGACCAGATGGAGAACGAGAACCTGCTGGGCTGGCTGCGCGCGGCCGATGCCACCAGCACCTGGACGACATCGGTGTGCACCGGCTCGCTGCTGCTCGCCGCAGCCGGACTGCTCGACGGCCGCCGTGCCACCTCGCACTGGCTCGCCCTCGACATGCTCGGGACGTACGGGGCCGAGCCCACCGGCGAGCGCGTCGTCCTGGACGGCAAGTACGTCACCGCCGCCGGAGTGTCCTCCGGCATCGACATGGGCCTCACCCTGCTCGGCCGGATCGCCGGGGACGAGCACGCCCGGGCCGTCCAGCTGCTCACCGAGTACGACCCCCGGCCGCCCTACGACGCGGGGTCCCCCGAGAAGGCCCCGGCCGCCCTGGTCGAGGAGTTCCGGACGGGCAGCCGGTTCAGCCTGCGGTAGCGGTGGTTTCCGCCGGCTCCGTGGTCCAGGTGAAGAGGGGCGTGCGACGCTCCAGGAAGGCGGCGACCCCCTCTGCGGTGTCGCCGCTTCCGCGCGCCTGCTCCGACCAGTACGCGTCCCGGTCCTCGCGGCCGTCGGCGAACTCCTTCGCCGCGGCCTGGGTCAGCTGCGAACCCGACGCCAGGACCTGCGCGAACGACCGCACCCGCGCGTCCAGTCCGCCCGCCGGCAGCACCTCGTCCACCAGCCCGGTGCGCAGGGCCCGCTCCGTGCCGATCAGCTCGCCCGAGAAGAGCAGGAACTTCGCGGTGGCCGGGCCGACCAGCGAGACCAGCCGCCGGGTCGACGAGGAGGGGTAGACGATGCCGAGCTTGGCCGGGGTGACGCCGAACGACGCGCCCTCCTCCGCGAACCGCAGATCACAGGCCGCCGCGAGCTGACTGCCGCCGCCCACGCAGTACCCGCGCACCGCGGCCAGCGTCGGGCGCGGGAACGCCGCCAGGGCCTCCTCCGCCCGGACGGCGAGCTCCTGCGCACGGCTGCCGGGCTCCCGGAGCGAGCCGATGTCCGCGCCGGCGCAGAAGGTGTCCCCGGCACCGGTGAGCACCAGGACCCGCACCGCCGGGTCGGCGGCCAGCCGCTCCAGCAGGCCGGGCAGCGACCGCCACATGTCCGCGGTCATCGCGTTGCGCTTGGCGGGGTTGCTGATGACGACGCCGGCCACACCGTCCGAGACGGTGTGCTCCAGCCGCGCCTGCTCCCTGGGATCCATGCGCCGGATGCTATCCGTACGCTCCGTACCTATGATCGGGAAGGGGTCGCGAAGCGCGCACTCCGAGGAGCGTTCGATGGCCGGACCCACGACCGAGGGCAGGCGGCTCAAGCGCAGTTTCGGCGGTCTCGCCCTGCTCGGCGTCCTGCTGGTGATCGCGGGGCTCGTCGGCCTCGTCTACACCGGCGTCGCCACGCTCACCTCGATGCTCCTCTTCGGCTGGCTGCTGCTCATCGGCGGCGTGGTCGGCCTCCTCCACGCGATCCAGGCGCGCGGCACCCCGTACTTCTGGCTGGGTGTGGTCGTCGCGGCGCTGAACATCGCGGCCGGGGTGGTCGTCCTGCGCCACCCGCACGGCACGGCCGAGGCGCTGACCATGTTCGCCGCGCTGCTCTTCCTCACCGGGGGAGTGTTCCGTCTGGCGGGGAGCGTGGTCGTGCGCGGCCCGCAGTTCGGCTGGACGCTGCTGCAAGGGGCGTTCGGGCTGCTGCTGGGGCTCCTCGTGCTCTTCGACTGGCCGCACAGCAGCCTCTACGTGCTCGGCTGCTTCTTCTCGCTGGCCCTGCTCTTCGACGGCCTCGGACTGATCGCGACCGGGGTCGGCGGCCGACGCATCGTCAGCCTGGTGACCGACCAGATGACGCCCGAAGCGGACGAGAAGTAGTCCCCTCACCTGACGTTGTCATATCCACCCGGTCATATTGCTTCCATAAGTGGTCACTTGCGGTCAGGGGCCCGGTACGGACCAAGCTCTTCCCGACACTCGTTACCCGATAGCCGGTGAGGTACTAGTCGAGAGCGGGTGCCGGTCCATGGAGAGCCGCGAGAGTGTTCCGGCCCGTCCCGTGTCGTACGAAGGGGTGTGGCGCTTCACCGCCCCCGCCGTCGACGCGTCGGTGCCGCAGGCCCGGCACGCCGTGCGGGACCTGCTGGACCGGCAGGGCGTACCCGTCGACGACGACGTCCTCCACGGCCTGCTCCTGATCGTCTCGGAGCTGGTCACCAACGCGGTCAAGCACGCGGCGCTGCTCTCGCCCGAGCTCGTGGTGGAGGCGGCCATCGGAGCCGAATGGATCAGGGTCTCCGTCGAGGACAACCACCCCTACCGCCCCACCGCCCTGGTCACCGACCACGGGCAGACGGGCGGGCGGGGACTCCTGCTGGTCCGTGAGGTCACCGCCGAGGCGGGCGGCACCTGCGACGTGGAGCACACGGCGGGAGGCGGCAAGATCATCTGGGCGGCGCTGCCACTGAAGACACAGCTCTGACCGCCCCCTACCGCCCCGCGGCGTCACCAGCCCGCGGACGGACCCGTCAGCTCCCTGATCGCGGGGCGCGCGGCATCCAGCACCGTCATGAACCAGGCCGAGAACGGCGCGGCCGCATGCCGGTCGGCGAGCTCGCCGGCGGTCACGAAGGCCGTCTCGCCGACCTCCTCCGCGTCCGGCCGGAGCTGCTCCTGCGCCATGCCGACGAACAGGTGGTTGAACTCCTGCTCCACCAGCCCCGACACCGGGTCCGGGTGGTTGTAGCGGACCGTGCCGGCGGCGGCCAGCAGCGACGGGGAGATCCCCAGCTCCTCGTACGTACGCCGGGCGGCTGCCGCGAAGGGAGCCTCGCCCGGGTACGGATGACCGCAGCAGGTGTTCGACCACACGCCGGGGGAGTGGTACTTGCCGAGTGCACGGCGCTGCAGCAGCAGCCGCCCCTGCTCGTCGAAGAGGAACACGGAGAACGCCCGGTGCAGCTGGCCGGGAGCCTGGTGGGCGGCGAGCTTCTCCGCGGTGCCGATGGTGGTGCCGCTCTCGTCGACCAGTTCGAGCATGATCGCGTCTGCGGTGCCGTTCGACGAGCTGTGCGCCGCGGTGGCTGGTGTGGTCGGCATACCCATCCTTCGCTTTGGCACCCGGCCTGGTGCGCCGGGCCCTCTGGTTCCGGACAAGTCTGCCGTACAAAAGCCGCTAGTCCTCACTTCGGGTGCTGGCATGTCCGTCCCGCCGCACCCCGACGGGCACGGCGGGACGGACACCGCGTCAGACCCCGAAGGCGGCCGGATAGCGGATCGTGCCCGCCGGAACCGGCACGGACGCGTCGAGCACCAGCGCCATCATCGCCTCGTCGGGAACGTCGAAGCCCGGCCGGATCCCGAACCGCGACGCGGGTACGAAGCCGAACGCCGGGTAGTACCCGGGATGGCCGAGCACCAGGACGAGTGACTCGCCCCGCAGCCGGGCAGCGTCCAGCGCCGCCCGCACGACCGCGCGGCCCGCTCCCGCGCGCTGGTGACCGGGGGCGGTGGCCACCGGGGCCAGCGCGAGCGCCGGCGCGTCCCCGACCCGGCACCGGGTCAGCAGGGCGTGCGCCGCCACGGAACCGTCCGGCGCCTCGGCCACGTACGACAGGCCGGGCAGCCAGGCGTCCGGGTCGCCGCGCAGTGCGTCCACCAGGGCGGCCTCGGCCCGGGTGGGGAACGCCGCCGAGACGACACCGTGCACCGCCTCCCGGTCGGCCGGCGCCTCCGGGCGGGTGCGCCACCGGGGATCGGAGGGACGCAGCACATAGCCGGCGTACCCGTACTCGGTGCCGTACGCGCGCCGGGCCGCCAGTTCCTCACGGGTGGCCGCCAGCGCGGCCTCCATACCGGGAGCCGACGGATCGGCCGCCGCGGCCCTCTCGGCCAGCGGGACGTAGTACTCGTCCCAGTCGCTCCCGGGCTGCACCAGCACCCCGAGCAGATGACAGCCCGCCGCCACGGCCGCGGCCGCGTTGGCCGCGACCGTGCGCAGCGACACGTGCTGCTCCCAGAAGGCGCGGGCGCCGGCGGACGGTGAGCCGGTGGTCCAGACGCACTCGGTGACCACCATCGAGCCACCCGGTGCGAGCAGCCGCTGCCAGTCGCGCAGCGCGGTGTCGAACCCGATGCAGTACGCCGACCCCTCGGCCCAGACGAGGTCGAAGGAGCCGTCGGCGAAGGCGGGACCGGTGAGATCGCCCATATCGGCTCGGAAGGTACGGATCCGGTCGCCGAGTCCGCGTGCCTCCGCGGCCTCGCGCAACTCGTCGAGGAACGGCTGGTGCAGATCGACCGCCGTCACCTCGGCACCCGCCTCGGCGGCGAGCAGCAGAGAGGCCCGGCCCGGACCGCAGCCCAGGTCCAGGACGCGCGGACGGACGGGCTGCGGGCCCGCGAGAGCGAGGAGCCGCCGTGTGGTGGCGTCGGAACCGGGGCTCTGCCGGGGCAGGCGGTCGTGCAGTGCGAAGAACGCGTCACGCAGGTGATTGGTCAACGTGGGAAACCCTTGGATCGAGAGGGCTCCGGCCGACGGCGACGTGGAAACAGCCGAGGGTCAGCCGAGAACCCGGGAGATGAGGAAGGACCGGTCGCTGCGCCGGGCAGCAGTCGTCTGGACAGTCATCAACCTCAGCTCCTTCTCACTTCGGGTCCGGGTGCACGGACGTGACGGCGGAACCCTAGCACCGGCCGGCCGGGCTCAGTGGCAGAGTCTCGCCTCGTGCTCCGCGTGCCCGCTCGGCTCCAGCTGGAAGGTGCAGTGCTCGACGTCGAAGTGCACGCCCAGGCAGCCCTGCAGATCGTGCAGGAGCTTCTCGTGCCCGATCGAGTCCAGCATCTCCTGGTGGACGACCACGTGCGCGGAGAGCACGGGCATGCCGGAGGTGATGGTCCAGGCATGCAGGTCGTGGACGTCCAGCACACCCGGCAGGGCCGTGATGTGGGCGCGCACCTCTTCCATGTCGACGCCCTTGGGCGCCGACTCCAGCAGCACGTTGAGCGTCTCGCGCAGGAGCTTCACCGTCCGCGGGACGATCATGAGGCCGATCAGCAGCGAGGCGATCGGGTCGGCGGCCTGCCAGCCGGTGGCCATGATGATGCCCGCCGAGACGAGCACCGTGACCGAGCCGAGAGTGTCCGCGACCACCTCCAGATAGGCACCCCTCACGTTGAGGCTGTCCTTCTGCCCGCGCATCAGCAGGGACAGGGAGACTACGTTGGCGACCAGGCCGACGGCGGCGAACGCGATGGCCAGACCGCCCTGGGTCTCGGCCGGGGTGATGAAGCGGTCGACGGCCTCGAAGACCAGATAACCGCCGACCCCCAGGAGCAGCAGACAGTTGGCCAGTGCCGCCAGGATCTCGGCACGGGCGAAGCCGAAGGTGCGGTTGGGCCCGGCCGGCCGGTTGGCGAAGTGGATCGCGAGCAGGGCCATGCCGAGGCCGAGCGCGTCGGTCGCCATGTGGGCCGCGTCCGCGATCAGGGCGAGCGAGTCGGAGAGCAGCCCGCCGATGATCTCCATGACCATGATGCCGAGCGTGATGCCCAGCGCGACCCTGAGCCGGCCCTTGTACGCGGCGGCGGCCGTGCCCGTCGGGGGCGGCCCTCCGTGCGTGTGCCCGTGATCGTGGCCAGCCCCCATGGAACGCCTCCGGAACGCGTCGTACCCCTCGGGCGCCGACCGCCCGATGTGGCCAGTGAACTACGGGCGGGGGGTACCGGGCAACACGGCATTGAACACCGTTGTCATGTGCTCTGACCTGCGGAAACGTTCGCAGGTCAGAGCATCGGCCCGGGGTCGCGGATCACTGGGCGCGGGCCTCCGGGTGGCGCAGGCACCAGCCCTCCCACGCCGACTCGACCATCTCGCGCACCCCGCGCCGGGCCGTCCACCCCAGCTCCTCGGTCATGCGGTCGGCGGACGCGACGGCACGGGCCGCGTCCCCCGGCCTGCGCGCCTCGACCACGGGCTCCACGGGACGGCCGGTGACCTCGCCCACCAGGTCGGCGAGCTGCCGCACCGATACGCCCTCACCGCGGCCGATGTTCACGGTCAGGTCCTCGCCGGCGCCCTGACCGGCCAGCTTCCGCGCCACGGCGAGATGCGCGTCGGCCAGATCGGCGACGTGGATGTAGTCGCGGACACAGGTGCCGTCCGGCGTCGGGTAGTCGTCACCGAAGATCCGCGGTGCCTCACCGCGCGTCAGCCTGTCGAAGAACATCGGGACGACGTTGAAGACACCCGTGTCGGACAGCTCGGGCCGGTCGGTACCCGCCACGTTGAAGTACCGCAGACAGGCTGTGGAGATCCCGTGTGCCCGCCCCGCGGCCCGCACCATCCACTCGCCCACGAGCTTGGTCTCGCCGTACGGGTTGATGGGCGCGCACGGGGTGTCCTCCGCGATGAGGTCCGTGTCCGGCACGCCGTACACCGCCGCCGACGAGGAGAGGAGGAACTGCCGCACACCGGCCGCGACCACGGCCTCCAGCAGCACGGCGAGCCCGGTGACGTTCTCCCGGTAGTAGAGCAGCGGCTTCTCCACGGACTCGCCGACCTGCTTCTTCGCCGCGAGATGCACCACACCCGTGATCGCGTGCTCGGCCAGCACCCGGTCGAGCAGCCCGCGGTCGTGGGCCGAACCGCGCACCAGCTCGATGTCCGCGGGCAGCCGGCCGGCGATACCCGTCGAGATGTCGTCGAGCACGACGACCTTCTCCCCGGCCCCCGTCATGGCCCTCGCCACGTGTGCCCCGATGTAACCGGCCCCGCCTGTGATCAACCACGTCATACGCGTCAGCTTAGGCCGACCGGTGGGGGACCCGCCGGGTACCTCCCCCCGCCCGGCCGCCCGACCGCGGGCGGGACGCGGTTTGTGGGGCGGGGCATCGATCGACGATGATGATCGCGAACGGCGCCGCATCATGGCCGCTTCACCCGAACGGAGCACAAACGGGCGGTGAACTCGGCCTTCCGTTCATCCGATAGCCTCAGCCGATGCGCCCCGCCGGCCCGTCTCCGGGCCGCACTGTCGCGGGCTGTTCCCGTCAGCACCAAGGAGTGAGTTCGTCTGTCGACCGCCATCCTCACCGGTGCGCCGGTACCCGGATCGTCGCTCGAGGACGATCTGCGGTCACTCGGCTTCGATGTAAGGACCGCCACCGACGCGACCGAGGCCGCCGAACTGCTCGCCGCGGTTCCCGCGAGCCAGCGCGTCGCGCTCGTGGACCCCCGCTTCGTCGGCCACGTCCATGCCCTCAGGCTCGGACTGACCGACCCCCGCTTCGCCGTCGCCACCGTGCCCGGAGCGCTCACCGCGCAGCCCGAGGCACGGGCCGCGGTGCTGGGCGCCCTGCGCACGGCCGTGGCCGCCGTCGGCGCGGGCGTCGGCACGGGAAGCCCCGTCGCGCCCCCGGGCGCCGAACCCGCCGCCGAGGACCACACGGTCCCCGGCCGCCTCGCCGCGGCCCTGGACGCCGAGGGCACCGCCGTGCAGCGTCCCGAGCTCGGCTCGCTCACCGCCGCGGTACCCGACGGCCCCGAGGACCGCGCTGCCGTCCGGTCCGCCGTCGCCGCGGTCGACGACGAGGCGGTACGGCTGCGCAGCGCCGTGAAAGCCCACGACGGGTTCTTCACCACGTTCTTCATCAGCCCGTACTCCCGCTACATCGCCCGCTGGTGCGCCCGCCGGGGCTTCACCCCGAACCAGGTCACCACCGCCTCCCTGATCACCGCCCTGATCGCGGCGGGCAGCGCGGCGACCGGCACCCGCGGCGGCTACGTCGCGGCCGGGGTGCTGCTGCTCCTCTCCTTCGTCCTGGACTGCACCGACGGGCAGCTCGCCCGCTACTCGCTGCAGTACTCGACGATGGGCGCCTGGCTGGACGCCACCTTCGACCGGGCCAAGGAGTACGCGTACTACGCGGGTCTCGCGCTCGGCGCCGCCCGCGGCGGCGACGACGTATGGGTCCTCGCGCTCGGCGCGATGGTCCTCCAGGCCTGCCGCCACGTCGTCGACTTCTCGTTCAACGAGGCCAACCACGACGCGGTCTCCAACACGAGTCCCACCGCCGCGCTCTCCGACAAGCTCGACAGCGTCGGCTGGACGGTCTGGCTGCGCCGGATGATAGTGCTGCCCATCGGCGAGCGCTGGGCCATGATCGCCGTGCTGACCGCGGTGACGACCCCCCGGATCGTCTTCTACGCCCTCCTCGTCGGCTGCGCCCTGGCCGCCTGCTACACCACGGCCGGCCGGCTGCTCCGCTCGCTGACCCGCAAGGCGCAGCGCACCGACCGGGCAGCGGGTGCACTGGCCGACCTCGCCGACTCGGGGCCCCTCGCGCAGGCCGTCGCCGCCGTGGTCCGGCGTCCGGGCGGTGGCTTCACCGCCCCGCTGCTGGCGCTCGCCGGAGCCCTGGTGCTGGTCGCCGCCGCACTCTTCGCGCCCTACGGCAGCTGGCTGACCGTCGGCGCGGCAGGGGTGTACGCGGTCGTCTCCGGCCTCGCGGTCTCACGGCCGCTCAAGGGCGCGCTCGACTGGCTGGTGCCCCCGGTCTTCCGGGCCGCGGAGTACTGCACGGTCCTCGTCCTGGCGGCCCGCAGCGACGTACCGCACGCCGTTCCGGCGGCATTCGGCCTGGTTTCGGCCGTCGCCTACCATCACTACGACACGGTCTACCGCATCCGAGGCGGTACGGGCGCCCCGCCCCAGTGGCTGGTGCGCACCATCGGCGGGCACGAGGGCCGGACCCTGGTCGTGGCCGTACTCGCCGCCCTGCTGACCGGAGCCTCAGCTTTCACCACGGCTCTGACCGCGCTCGCGGCGGCCGTGGCTCTGGTGGTGCTCGTGGAGTCCATCCGCTTCTGGGTGTCCTCCTCGGCCCCCGCCGTACACGACGAAGGAGAACTCGCATGATCGGCCTCGTACTGGCTGCTGGTGCCGGACGCCGTCTGCGTCCCTACACGGACACCCTGCCCAAGGCGCTGGTGCCCGTCGACGGCGAGAAGACGGTCCTCGACCTGACGCTCGCCAACTTCGCCGAGGTCGGACTCACCGAGGTCGCGATCGTCGTCGGCTACCGCAAGGAAGCGGTCTACGCCCGCAAGGCCGAGTTCGAGGCCACGTACGGCGTGAAGCTGACCCTGATCGACAACGACAAGGCCGAGGAGTGGAACAACGCCTACTCCCTCTGGTGCGCCCGTGAGGTCCTGAAGCAGGGCGTCATCCTCGCCAACGGCGACACCGTGCACCCGGTCTCCGTCGAGAGGACCCTGCTGGACGCCCGCGGCAAGGGCCAGAAGATCATCCTCGCCCTCGACACGGTGAAGAACCTCGCCGACGAGGAGATGAAGGTCATCACCGAGGGCGACCAGGGCGTCCGGCGGATCACCAAGCTGATGGACCCCGCCACCGCGACCGGCGAGTACATCGGCGTCACGCTGATCGAGCCCGAGGCCGCCGAGGAGCTCGCCGACGCGCTGAGGACCACCTTCGAGCGCGACCCCGACCTCTACTACGAGGACGGCTACCAGGAGCTCGTGAACCGCGGCTTCACGGTCGACGTCGCCCCCATCGGAGAGGTCACGTGGGTCGAGATCGACAACCACGACGACCTCGCCCGGGGCAGGGAGATCGCGTGCCTGTACTGACGCGCCTCATCCCGTCCCCGGTCGTCGTCGACATCCGTCGCGGCGCGATGGACGATCTGGCCGGTCTCCTCGCCGACCAGCGGATCTCCGCGTCGGGCAAGCTCGCCATCGCGATCAGCGGAGGTTCCGGACTCGCCCTCCGCGAGAGGCTCGCGCCGGTGCTGCCGGGGGCCGACTGGTACCCCGTCGGCGACGGCACGATCGACTCCGCGGTGCGGCTCGCCGACGGCATCAAGGGCAACCGCTACGACGCCCTCGTCGGCCTCGGCGGCGGAAAGATCATCGACGTGGCCAAGTACGCCGCGGCGCGGGTCGGCATGCCCATGGTCGCCGTCGCGACGAACCTGTCCCACGACGGGCTCTGCTCCCCGGTCGCGACCCTGGACAACGACAACGGACGCGGCTCCTACGGGGTCCCCACCCCGATCGCCGTGGTCATCGACCTGGACGTGATCCGCGAGGCCCCCGCGCGCTACGTGCGCTCGGGCATCGGGGACGCGGTCTCCAACATCTCCTGCGTCGCCGACTGGGAGCTGGCCCACGAGATCCAGGGCGAGGAGATCGACGGACTCGCCGCCGCCATGGCCCGGCAGGCGGGCGAGGCAGTGCTGCGTCACCCCGGCGGGGTCGGCGACGACGCCTTCCTCAAGGTGCTGGCCGAGGGCCTCGTCCTGACCGGCATCTCGATGTCGGTCGCCGGGGACTCCCGGCCAGCCTCGGGCGGCTGCCACGAGATCAACCACGCCTTCGACCTGCTGTACCCGAAGCGCGCGGCAAGCCACGGCGAGCAGGTCGGCCTCGGCGCCTGCTTCGCCATGCACCTGCGGGGCGCCCGCGAGGAGTCGCTGCACATGGCTTCCGTACTGCGGCGCCACGGGCTGCCGGTGCTGCCCGGCGAGATCGGGTTCACCCCCGACGAGTTCGTGCGGGCCGTCGAGTACGCCCCGCAGACGCGCCCGGGACGCTTCACGATCCTGGAACACCTCAACCTGTCCACCGACCAGATCAGGGACGCGTACGCCGACTATGCAAAAGCCATCCATAGCTGAACTCCGTCCGGTCGTGCACCCTCCGGGTGTGAAGGACCGGCGCAGCGGCGAGCACTGGGCGGGTCGGCTCTACATGCGCGAGATCTCGCTGCGCATCACCCGGCGCCTGGTGACCACCAAGGTCACGCCCAACCAGCTGACCTACGTGATGACCGTCGCCGGTGTGCTCGCGGCTCCGGCTCTGCTGGTCCCGGGCATCCCGGGCGCGCTGCTCGGCGTGGTCGCGGTCCAGCTCTACCTGCTGTTCGACTGCGTCGACGGCGAGGTGGCGCGGTGGAAGAAGCAGTACTCCCTGGGCGGGGTCTACCTGGACCGGGTGGCCGCCTATCTCTGTGACGCGGCGGTGCTGGTCGGCTTCGGCCTGCGTGCCGCCGACCTGTGGGGCCCGGGGCGCATCGACTGGCTGTGGGCCTTCCTGGGCACGCTCGCCGCGCTGGGCGCCATCCTGATCAAGGCCGAGACCGACCTCGTCGGCGTCGCCCGCCACCAGGGCGGGCTGCCCCCCGTCAAGGAATCCGCGTCCGAGCCGCGCTCCTCCGGCATGGCGCTGGCCCGCCGGGCGGGCGGTGCGCTCAAGTTCCACCGGCTGATCCTCGGCATCGAGGCGTCGCTGGTCATCCTGCTGGTGGCCGTGCTCGACACCGTCAGGGACGACTTCTTCTTCAGCCGTCTCGCGGTCGCGGTCATGGCCGGCATCGCCCTTCTCCAGACCGTCCTGCACCTGGTGTCGATCCTGGCGTCCAGCAGGCTGAAGTGAGCTCACCCATGAAAATCGGCGCAGTCATCATCACCATGGGCAACCGGCCCGACGAGCTGCGTGCCCTCCTCGACTCGGTCGCCGGGCAGAACGGCGACCGGATCGAGGTGGTCGTCGTCGGCAACGGCGCCCCGGTCCCCGACGTGCCCGCGGGTGTGCGGACCGTGGAGCTGCCCGAGAACCTGGGCATCCCCGGCGGACGCAACGTCGGCATCGAGGCGTTCGGCGCCTCCGGCACCGACGTGGACGTGCTGCTGTTCCTCGACGACGACGGGCTGCTGGCGAAGAACGACACAGCCGAGCTGTGCCGGCAGGCGTTCGCGGCGGACCCGGAGCTCGGCATCATCACCTTCCGCATCGCCGACCCCGAGACCGGGGTCACCCAGCGCCGGCACGTCCCGCGACTGCGTGCGGCCGACCCGATGCGCTCCTCCCGCGTGACGACGTTCCTCGGCGGGGCCAACGCGGTGCGTACCCGGGTGATCGCCGAGGTCGGCCCGCTCCCCGACGACTTCTTCTACGCACACGAGGAGACCGACCTCGCCTGGCGGGCCCTCGACGCCGGCTGGATGATCGACTACCGCGCGGACATGGTGCTCAACCACCCCACCACCGCCCCGTCACGGCACGCGGTCTACCACCGCATGGTGGCCCGCAACCGGGTCTGGCTGGCCCGCCGGAACCTGCCGGCACCGCTGGTCCCCGTGTACGTCGGGGTCTGGCTGCTGCTCACGCTGGTGCGCAAGCCCTCCCTGCCCGCGCTGAGGGCGTGGTTCGGCGGTTTCCGGGAAGGGTGGACGAAGCCCTGCGGACCCCGGCGCCCCATGAGGTGGCGTAC
The DNA here is from genome assembly GCF_036345975.1 of Streptomyces clavifer. NCBI lineage: Bacteria > Bacillati > Actinomycetota > Actinomycetes > Kitasatosporales > Streptomycetaceae > Streptomyces > Streptomyces clavifer. The sequence goes on from NZ_CP107793.1 coordinate 6,702,341, forward strand.
GGTGTGGCGCCTGACCAGACTGGGCCGACCGCCTGTGATCTGAGAGGCTCTCCTCTGAGACCATGAGCCCTGTTTCGTTGTGTACGGGGACCTGTCCGCCTCGGCCGCACCCGCGTCCGGCTGCGCATTGTGAAGACGAGAGTTCTTACCTGTGAGTGATACGACCCACGACGGCGGGATTGCGCTGAGCAGCCCGCCGTCCGCCGACGAGGGGCTGAGTGCCTCCGGGCTGGCCGCCAAGTACGGCTTGACGGTGAGCGGCGCCAGGCCCGGGCTGTTCGCGTACGTCCGGCAGCTCTGGGGCCGCCGGCACTTCATCCTGGCGTTCTCCAGGGCCAAGCTGACCGCGCAGTACAGCCAGGCCAAGCTCGGCCAGCTGTGGCAGGTCGCCACCCCGCTGCTGAACGCCCTCGTCTACTTCCTGATCTTCGGGATCATCCTCGGCACCAGCAGGGGGATGAGCCAGGAGGTCTTCGTCCCGTTCCTGGTCACGGGTGTGTTTGTCTTCACCTTCACCCAGAGCTCGGTCATGGCGGGGGTGCGGTCCATCGCCGGCAACCTCGGCCTGGTCAGGGCCCTGCACTTCCCGCGTGCCTCGCTGCCCGTCTCGTTCTCGCTCCAGCAGCTCCAGCAGCTGCTGTACTCGATGATCGTGCTGTTCGCCGTGGCGATCGCCTTCGGCAGCTATCCCACGCTCTCGTGGCTCCTGATCGTCCCGGCGCTCGCCATGCAGTTCCTGTTCAACACCGGCCTGGCGCTCGTCATGGCCCGGCTGGGCAGCAAGACCCCGGACCTCGCGCAGCTGATGCCGTTCGTCATGCGTACCTGGATGTACGCCTCGGGCGTCATGTTCTCCATCCCGGTGATGCTGGCCGACAAGCCGCAGTGGATCGCGGACGTGCTGCAGTACAACCCCGCGGCCGTCTACATGGACCTGGTCCGCTTCGCGCTGATCGACGGCTACGGCTCCGAGAACCTGCCGCAGCACGTCTGGGCCGTGGGACTCGCCTGGTCGCTCCTGGTGGGCGTCCTGGGCTTCGTGTACTTCTGGAAGGCAGAGGAACGGTACGGCCGTGGCTGAGGAATCTTCCCAGGGACACATCCCCACCGTGATCGCCGACGACGTACACATCGTGTACCGGGTCAACGGGACGGGGGGCGGCAAGGGCAGCGCCACCGCGGCGCTCAGCCGGATCATGCGCCGCGGCAAGGGCGAGCCGCGCGGCGTCCGCAAGGTGCACGCGGTGCGGGGGGTCTCCTTCACCGCCTACCGTGGTCAGGCCATCGGCCTCATCGGCACCAACGGCTCGGGCAAGTCCACCCTGCTCCGGGCCATCGCCGGGCTGCTGCCGACCGAGCACGGCAAGGTGTACACGGACGGCCAGCCCTCGCTGCTGGGTGTCAACGCCGCGCTGATGAGCGACCTGACCGGTGAGCGCAACGTCGTGCTCGGCGGCCTCGCGATGGGGATGAGCCGCGAGGAGATCCGCTCGCGCTACCAGGACATCGTCGACTTCTCGGGGATCAACGAGAAGGGCGACTTCATCACGCTGCCCATGCGGACGTACTCCTCGGGCATGGCGGCGCGACTGCGCTTCTCGATCGCGGCGGCCAAGAACCACGACGTCCTCATGATCGACGAGGCGCTGGCCACCGGTGACCGCAAGTTCCGGGTCCGCTCCGAGGCACGGATCCGCGAGCTGCGCAAGGAGGCGGGCACCGTCTTCCTCGTCAGCCACAACAACAAGACCATCCGGGACACCTGCGACCGGGTGCTGTGGCTGGAGCGGGGCGAGCTCCTGATGGACGGCCCCACCGAAGAGGTGCTCAAGGCGTACGAGCGGGAGACCGGCAAGTAGGTCCCTCCGTTCCCGTGGCCCCCGCCGGTGCACCGAGGCGGGGGCCACTGCGGTGCGTGGTGGCCCGGGTCGCGGGGACGCCAGGGGGGTATCTCCTCCCGTCGGATGACGTCAATTACTTTGATCCCGGGGAAGGTTGACGGAGATCGAAGTGTTGTGCCGGGACGCGCCGCACCCCGGCGCGGCCCCGTGAGCTGTACAACGTAAGCTGTGCGGGAGCTGATTCGCGGCCATGTGGGGTGATACGCCCCCGGTGCATCGGCCGTTGTGAGCCTGTCGCACTCGGGGCAGTGAGCGGCGTGTCCGAAAAGGGATGTTTTGGGTCAGCAGTGTAGAACGGGAGATGTGACGGCAATGATGGGAAATCTCCAGCTCCGACGTGGTTTCGCCGTCCCCGCGTCGGGCGGTACGCAGTGACCCGTACGCAGCAGGCGCGTACCGACGCCACCTCCACCCTCGACAAGGCCGCGGACGAGAACTTCCCCGTGGCCCCCTTCTTCCTGCCCCGCGCCTGGCGCGACGACCTGATGGCGGTCTACGGCTTCGCCCGCCTCGTCGACGACATCGGTGACGGCGACCTCGCGCCCGGCGGTGCGGACGCCCGCCACCTCGGCGTCGGCCCCGGCACGGCCGAGGACCGGCTCGCCCTGCTCGACGCCCTCGAGGCCGATCTGCACCGCGTCTTCGCGGACGCCGCAGGCGGCCCGCTCCACCCCCTGATGCGCGCCCTGCTCCCCACCGTGCGGCGCTGCGCCCTCACCCCCGATCCCTTCCTCGGGCTCATCGAGGCCAACCGGCAGGACCAGAGGGTCCGCCGCTACGGGACGTACGAAGAGCTCCTCGCCTACTGCGAGCTCTCGGCCAACCCCGTCGGACGCCTCGTCCTGCAGATCACCGGTACCGCGAGTCCCGAACGGATCCGCCGCTCCGACGCCGTCTGCACCGCGCTGCAGATCGCCGAGCACCTCCAGGACGTCACGGAGGACCTCGGCCGGGACCGGATCTACCTGCCCGCGGAGGACATGGCCCGCTTCCACGTCTCCGAATCCGACCTGGCCGCACCGACCGGGGGAGCGTCGCTGCGCGCCCTGGTCGCGTTCGAGGCGCAGCGTGCCCACGACCTGCTGGACGAGGGGATCCCCCTGGTGGGCAGCGTCCGGGGCAGGCTCAGGCTCCTGCTCGCCGGCTTCGTCGGCGGAGGGCGGGCAGCGCTCACCGCCGTCGCCGCCGCCGGATTCGACGTACTGCCCGGACCGCCCAAGCCCACCGTGCCGCGTCTGCTGCGCGAAGTGGGAGTAGTCCTGCGAAAAGCGCACAGAGAGGGGTGAGCCGGACCGTGGAGGGACAGACGACGTACATGTCGGCACCGGTACAGGCCGCGTACAGCTACTGCGAGGCCGTCACCGGACAACAGGCCCGTAACTTCGCCTACGGCATCAGACTGCTGCCGTACGAGAAGCGGCAGGCCATGTCGGCGCTGTACGCCTTCTCCCGCCGCGTCGACGACATCGGCGACGGCGAGCTGGCCCCGGAGACCAAGCGGACCCGGCTGGAGGACACCCGCGAGCTCCTCGGCCGGATCCGCGACGGCGCGGTCGACGAGGACGACACCGACCCGGTGGCCGTCGCGCTGGCGGACTCCGCGCGCCGGTTCCCGCTGCCGCTCGGCGGCCTCGACGAGCTGATCGACGGCGTCCTCATGGACGTGCGCGGTGCGAGCTACGAGACCTGGGACGACCTCAGGACCTACTGCCGGTGCGTCGCGGGCGCCATCGGGCGGCTCAGCCTCGGTGTCTTCGGTACGGAACCCGGCGCACCCGGGGCCGACCGGGCCGCGGAGTACGCCGACACCCTCGGCCTCGCACTCCAGCTCACCAACATCCTCCGCGACGTCCGTGAGGACGCGGGCAACGGGCGCACGTACCTGCCCGCCGACGACCTCGCCAAGTTCGGCTGCTCCGCCGGCTTCCACCGGGCCACCCCGCCCCCCGGCTCCGACTTCGCCGGCCTGGTGCACTTCGAGGTCCGGCGCGCCCGCGCCCTCTTCGCCGAGGGCTACCGGCTGCTGCCCATGCTGGACCGGCGCAGCGGCGCCTGCGTGGCGGCCATGGCCGGCATCTACCGCCGGCTCCTCGACCGGATCGAGCGCGACCCCGAGGCCGTCCTGCGCGGCAGGGTGTCCCTGCCCGGCCACGAGAAGGCGTACGTCGCCGTGCGCGGGCTGTCGGGCCTGGACGCGCGGTACATCTCGCGCCGGACCACCCGGGGGAGGGCCTGATGCGCCCCGTGGACGACGCCGAGCGGGCAACCCCGCACCCGCCCCACGCGTCCCTGAGTGCGACGGCGCGACGGAGGGAGCACACATGACCGGTCAGGACCCGCGCTCCTCGCGTGCCGTGGTCGTCGGCGGCGGTCTCGCCGGAGTGACGGCCGCCCTGCGCCTCGCCGACGCCGGGCTCGACGTGACCCTGCTCGAAGGCCGCCCCCGGCTGGGAGGCCTGGCCTTCTCCTTCCGCCGCGGCGAGCTGTCCGTCGACAACGGCCAGCACGTCTTCCTGCGCTGCTGCACCGCCTACCGCTGGTTCCTGGACCGCATCGAAGGCACCCACCTCGCCCCCCTGCAGGAGCGTCTCGACGTCCCCGTACTCGATGTGGGGCGGGCCCGGGGGCCGAGGCTCGGACGGCTGCGCCGCACCGGGCTGCCCGTGCCCCTGCACCTCGCCGGCGGGCTCGCCGCCTACCCGCACCTCACGCTCGCCGAGAAGGCGGGCGTCGCCCGCGCGGCACTCGCGCTGGGCCGGCTCGACCCGGCCGACCCCGCGCTCGACGGCATCGACTTCGCGACCTGGCTGCGCCGGAACGGCCAGTCGCAGCGGACCGTCGAGGCGCTCTGGGACCTCGTCGGCGTCGCCACGCTCAACGCCACCGCCCCCGACGCCTCCATGGCACTGGCCGCGATGGTCTTCAAGACGGGGCTGCTCTCCGAGCCCGGCGCCGCCGACATCGGCTGGGCCGCCGTGCCGCTCGGCGAGCTGCACGACACCCTCGCCCGCAAGGCCCTCGAGTCGGCGGGCGTACGGCTCCACGTACGGACCCGGGCCGGCTCCCTCACCCGCACCGAGGACGGCCGGTGGGCCGTCGGGACGGACGGCTCACGGTTCGAGGCCGACACCGTCGTCCTCGCCGTACCTCAGGGCGAGACCCACGGGCTGCTGCCGGACGGGGCGATCGACGACCCCGGCCGGCTCCTGGAACTGACCGACGCGCCGATCCTCAACGTGCACGTCGTCTACGACCGCAAGGTGCTGCGCCGGCCGTTCTTCGCCGCGCTCGGCTCGCCCGTGCAATGGGTCTTCGACCGCACCGCGACGTCCGGGCTCCGGGGCGGCGGGCAGTACCTCGCGGTGTCCCAGTCCGCGGCCCAGGACGAGATCGACCTGCCCGTCGCCGAGCTGCGCAGGCGCTACCTGCCCGAGCTGGAGAAGCTCCTCCCCGCCGCGCGCGGCGCCGGTGTCCGCGACTTCTTCGTCACCCGCGAGCGCACCGCGACGTTCGCACCCGCTCCGGGGACGGGGCGGCTGAGGCCGGGTGCGCACACCCGTGCCCCCGGACTCCATCTGGCAGGCGCATGGACTGCCACCGGCTGGCCCGCCACGATGGAGGGTGCGGTCCGCAGCGGTTTCAGTGCCGCGGACGCCGCGCTCCACACCCTCGGACGACCCCACGAACATCCGCTGCAGGAAGCGGCATGAGCAGTACCACCGGAACAAGAGGAGAGTCTGTGACCCCGGCGAATCCGGCTTACGACACCGTGGCGGACACCACGGACGTCACCGCGCTTCTGGAGCGTGGAAGGGCCCTGTCAACGCCGGTGCTGCGAGCTGCCGTGGACCGGCTGGCGCCGCCCATGGACACCGTCGCGGCGTACCACTTCGGCTGGATCGACGCCCAGGGCCGGCCGGCCGACGGCGACGGCGGCAAGGCCGTGCGCCCCGCGCTCGCCCTGCTGTCCGCGGAAGCCGCGGGCGCGCCGCCCGAGGCCGGCATCCCCGGCGCCGTCGCCGTCGAACTCGTGCACAACTTCTCGCTGCTGCACGACGACCTGATGGACGGCGACGAGCAGCGCCGCCACCGCGACACCGTGTGGAAGGTGCACGGGCCGGCCCAGGCCATCCTCGTCGGCGACGCGCTCTTCGCGCTGGCCAACGAGATCCTGCTGGAGCTCGGCACCGTCGAGGCAGGCCGGGCGGCCCGCCGGCTGACCACCGCCACCCGCAAGCTCATCGACGGGCAGGCCCAGGACATCTCCTACGAGCACCGCGAGCGGGTCACCGTCGAGGAGTGCCTGGAGATGGAGGGCAACAAGACGGGCGCGCTGCTCGCCTGCGCCGTGTCCATCGGAGCGGTGCTCGGCGGCGCCGACGACCGCACCGCCGACACACTGGAGGCGTACGGCTACCACCTCGGCCTCGCCTTCCAGGCCGTCGACGACCTGCTCGGGATCTGGGGAGACCCGGAGTCCACGGGCAAGCAGACCTGGAGTGATCTGCGCCAGCGCAAGAAGTCCCTGCCCGTCGTCGCCGCGCTCGCCGCGGGCGGACCGGCCTCCGCCCAGCTGGGCGAGCTGCTGGCCGCCGACGCCAAGAGCAACGACTTCGACAGCTTCTCCGAGGAGGAGTTCGCCGCACGCGCGGCACTCATCGAGGAGGCGGGCGGCCGGGAGTGGACCGCCCAGGAAGCCCGTCGTCAGCACGCCGTGGCCATCGAGGCACTGCACGGCGTCGACATGCCGGAACAGGTACGGGCACAGCTCACCGCACTTGCCGACTTCGTCGTCGTACGAAAGAGATGATCACCATTCGCATATGACTCGCAGTCGCCGGCGGGTGCCCTGACCGGGCACCCGCCGACGGAGACCCCAGCACAGCAGCGGACCAACTGCACGAAGGGGAAGCCATGACAGCGACGACCGACGGAAGCACCGGAGCCGCGAACCTCCGCGCAGCCCCGGTAAGCGATCCGACCGACACGACCACTGCCGCGGACGATGTGCTCGCCGCCGCGCGGCAGGCCGCGGAACGCTCGGTGCGGCACCTCCTCGGCAGGCAGGACGAGCAGGGCTGGTGGAAGGGGGACCTCGCCACCAACGTCACGATGGACGCCGAGGACCTGCTGCTCCGTCAGTTCCTGGGCATCCAGGACCCGGCCACCGTGAAGGCGGCAGCCCGCTTCATCCGCGGCGAGCAACTGGGCGACGGAACCTGGGCGACCTTCCACGGCGGTCCCGGCGACCTCTCCGCCACCATCGAGGGGTACGTCGCGCTCCGGCTGGCCGGAGACCGGCCGGACGACCCGCACATGATCCGTGCGGCCCGCTTCGTCCGGGACCGGGGAGGCATCGCGGCAGCCCGGGTCTTCACCCGCATCTGGCTCGCGCTCTTCGGCTGGTGGAAGTGGGACGACCTGCCCGAGCTCCCGCCCGAGCTCATGTTCTTCCCGAAGTGGGTCCCGCTCAACATCTACGACTTCGGCTGCTGGGCCCGTCAGACCATCGTCCCGCTCACCGTCGTCTCCGCGAAGCGGCCCGTCCGCCCCGCCCCGTTCACCCTCGACGAGCTGCACACCGACCCCGCCCGCCCGAACCCTCCCGGGCGTACGGCTCCGGTGGCCAGCTGGGACGGCGTCTTTCAGCGGCTCGACAAGGCACTGCACCTCTACCACAAGGTCGCCCCGCGCGGACTGCGGCGCATCGCCATGAACGCGGCGGCCCGCTGGATCATCGAGCGCCAGGAGAACGACGGGTGCTGGGGCGGGATCCAGCCGCCCGCCGTCTACTCCGTCATCGCCCTGCACCTGCTGGGCTACGACCTCGACCACCCGGTGATGCGCGCCGGACTCGCCTCGCTCGACCGGTTCACCGTCCTGCGCGAGGACGGCGCCCGTATGGTCGAAGCCTGCCAGTCACCGGTCTGGGACACCTGCCTCGCCACCATCGCGCTCGCCGACGCCGGGCTGAGCCCCGACCACCCGGCCCTCGTGAAGGCCGCCGACTGGATGCTGGGCGAGGAGATCGTACGGCCGGGCGACTGGTCGGTGCGCAAGCCCCGACTGGCCCCGGGGGGGTGGGCGTTCGAGTTCCACAACGACAACTACCCCGACATCGACGACACCGCGGAAGTCGTCCTCGCGCTGCGCCGGGTGCGTCACCCCGACCCCGAGAGGGTCGAGGCCGCGATCGACCGCGGGGTGCGCTGGAACCTCGGCATGCAGTCCCGCAACGGCGCCTGGGGCGCCTTCGACGCGGACAACACCAGCCCCTTCCCCAATCGGCTGCCGTTCTGCGACTTCGGCGAGGTCATCGATCCGCCGTCCGCCGACGTCACCGGGCACGTGGTGGAGATGCTCGCCGTCGAGGGGCGTTCGAGCCACCCCCGCACCCGCCGCGGCATCGAGTGGCTGCTCGCCGAACAGGAGGCGAGCGGTGCGTGGTTCGGCAGATGGGGCGTCAACTACATCTACGGCACCGGGTCCGTGGTGCCGGCCCTGATCGCGGCCGGGCTGCCCGCGGCGCACCCCTCCGTCCGGCGGGCCGTCGGATGGCTGGAGTCCGTCCAGAACGAGGACGGCGGCTGGGGCGAGGACCTGCGCTCCTACCAGCAGGAGGAGTGGGTCGGACGCGGTGCGTCGACCGCCTCCCAGACCGCTTGGGCACTCCTCGCACTCCTCGCGGCCGGGGAGCGCGACGGCAGGCCCGTCGCGAGGGGAATCGGCTGGCTGGCGGGGACCCAGCAGGCCGACGGCTCGTGGGACGAGCCCTACTTCACCGGGACCGGCTTCCCCTGGGACTTCTCCATCAACTACCACCTCTACCGGCAGGTGTTCCCCCTCACCGCCCTCGGCCGGTACGTCTACGGCGACCCGTTCGCCACCGGTACCGGCAAGGGGGCCTGACCGGATGGGCGATGCCCGGAGGCACCCCGCCCCCGTCATGCCACTGCTCATCGCCTGCGCGCTCGGCATCGAGCACCTCGCCCTGCGCACGGGCAGGGGGAAGGGCGGCCCCGGCCCGGTGACCGTCATCAGGACCGGGATGGGTCCCAAGGCCGCGGAGAACGCCGTCCGCCGGGCGCTGGGACAGGACGGGGTCCGGGGCGCCGCGGTCATCGCCTCGGGCTTCTGCGCGGGGCTGGCCCCCGGCATGCACCCCGGTGACCTCGTGGTGGCCGAGGAGACCCGGGACGACAGCGGCACGACGGCCTGTACCGGGACGGGTCTGCTGGTCGACGCGCTGACCAGAGCGGTACCGGGCCGCAACGTCCACACCGGGCCGGTGACCGGCTCCGGTCACGTCGTCCGGGGTGCCGAACGCGCCGGGCTCCGGGCCACCGGAGCCATCGCGGTGGACATGGAGTCCGCCGCCACGCTCCGCACCGCTGTACGGACCGGCCCCCGCCCGGTTGCGGCCGTACGAGTGGTCGTGGACGCTCCTGAGTACGAGCTCGTCCGTATCGGCACGGTCCGCGGTGGAATATCGGCATTCCGTGTTCTTCGTGCTGTCCTTCCGGCTTTCCATGAATGGCACCGATCTTTGCTGCTCCCCAGGAGGTGAGCCCAGATGGCCATGCCGCTCCGTCAGTCCATCAAGGTTGCGACGTATCTGATCGAACAGAAGCTCCGCAAGCGGGACAAGTTCCCGCTGATCGTCGAGCTGGAGCCCTTGTTCGCCTGCAATCTGGCGTGCGAGGGCTGTGGGAAGATCCAGCACCCGGCCGGGGTGCTCAAGCAGCGCATGCCGGTCGCCCAGGCGGTCGGGGCGGTGCTCGAATCGGGCGCCCCGATGGTGTCCATCGCCGGTGGGGAACCGCTGATGCACCCCCAGATCGACGAGATCGTGCGTCAGCTGGTGGCGAAGAAGAAGTACGTCTTCCTCTGCACCAACGCCATGCTGATGCGTAAGAAGCTCGAGAAGTTCACGCCGTCGCCGTACTTCGCCTTCGCCGTGCACATCGACGGACTGCGCGAGCGGCACGACGAGTCCGTCGCCAAGGAAGGTGTCTTCGACGAGGCGGTGGAGGCGATGAAGGAGGCCAAGCGGCGCGGCTTCCGGGTCACCACCAACTCCACCTTCTTCAACACCGACACCCCCCAGACCATCATCGAGGTCCTCAACTACCTCAACGACGACCTGAAGGTCGACGAGATGATGATCTCGCCCGCGTACGCCTACGAGAAGGCACCCGATCAGGAGCACTTCCTGGGCGTGGAGCAGACCCGCGAGCTCTTCAAGAAGTCCTTCGCCGGCGGGAACAGGGCCCGCTGGCGCCTGAACCACTCGCCGCTCTTCCTGGACTTCCTGGAGGGCAAGGCGGACTTCCCGTGCACGGCCTGGGCGATCCCCAACTACTCGCTCTTCGGATGGCAGCGTCCCTGCTACCTGATGAGCGACGGGTACGTCCCCACGTACCGGGAGCTCATCGAGGAGACCGACTGGGAGAAGTACGGACGCGGCAAGGACCCGCGGTGCGCCAACTGCATGGCGCACTGCGGCTACGAGCCGACCGCCGTCCTCGCCACCATGGGGTCGCTGAAGGAGTCCCTGCGGGCGGCGCGGGAGACCATCGGCGGGAACCGGTGACGCCATGACCGCGGGAGAGCCGGTCGCGCTGGGTCTCCCCGCGCTGCCGGCCCGGCCGCTCGCCGACCGACGCGTCACCCGTCAGATCCAGGTCGGGTCGGTGGCGGTCGGTGGGGATGCTCCCGTGTCGGTGCAGTCGATGACGACGACGCGTACGTCGGACATCGGTGCGACGTTGCAGCAGATCGCGGAGCTGACGGCGTCGGGCTGTCAGATCGTGCGGGTGGCGTGTCCGACGCAGGACGACGCGGACGCGTTGTCGACGATCGCGCGGAAGTCGCAGATCCCGGTGATCGCGGACATTCATTTCCAGCCGAAGTACGTGTTCGCGGCGATCGACGCGGGGTGTGCGGCGGTGCGGGTGAATCCGGGCAACATCAAGCAGTTCGACGACAAGGTCAAGGAGATCGCGAAGGCTGCCGGGGATGCGGGGACGCCGATCCGGATCGGTGTGAACGCGGGTTCCCTGGATGCGCGGCTGTTGCGGAAGTACGGGAAGGCGACGCCGGAGGCTCTGGTGGAGTCGGCGCTGTGGGAGGCGTCGCTGTTCGAGGAGCACGGGTTCCGGGACATCAAGATCTCGGTGAAGCACAACGACCCGGTCGTGATGGTGAACGCCTACCGTCAGCTGGCCGCGCAGTCCGACTACCCGATGCATCTGGGTGTGACCGAGGCCGGCCCCGCGTTCCAGGGGACGATCAAGTCCGCGGTGGCGTTCGGTGCGCTGCTGTCGGAGGGGATCGGGGACACGATCCGGGTGTCGTTGTCGGCTCCTCCGGTGGAGGAGGTCAAGGTGGGTCTGCAGATCCTGGAGGCGCTGAATCTGAAGCAGCGGCGTCTGGAGATCGTGTCGTGTCCGTCGTGCGGGCGGGCGCAGGTGGATGTGTACAAGCTGGCGGATCAGGTCAGTGCGGGGCTGGACGGTCTGGAGGTCCCGCTGCGGGTCGCGGTGATGGGCTGTGTCGTGAACGGTCCGGGTGAGGCCCGTGAGGCTGATCTGGGTGTGGCGTCGGGCAACGGCAAGGGCCAGATCTTCGTGAAGGGCGAGGTCATCAAGACCGTCCCGGAGTCGAAGATCGTGGAGACCCTCATCGAGGAAGCCATGAAGATCGCGGACGGCATGGAGGAGGCGGGCGCCGCCTCCGGGGTCCCGGCCGTGACCGTGAGCTGAACCAGGACCGGGAAGGGGCCCGAACACGACGATGGGGAATCACCACGGGGCTCGGGACCGCAGGGCACCGAGCCGGTCACGGCACCGGAACGCGGCGAAGGGAGAGCGGGGAATGAAGGACGACGGGCCCACGGGCTTCGACCTGGCACGGCTCCTCGCGGAACGCGGCGCCGAACGCTACGAGCTGCACACCCGGCACCTGAACCACCAACTGCCGCGCATGCTCCGCACGCTCGGCTTCGACAAGGTCTACGAGCGGGCCGAAGGCGCGTACTTCTGGGACGCGGACGGCAACGACTACCTCGACATGCTCGCAGGCTTCGGCGTGATGGGGCTGGGCCGGCACCACCCCGTCGTGCGCAAGGCCCTGCACGACGTCCTCGACGCCTCGCTCGCCGACCTCACACGCTTCGACTGCCAGCCGCTGCCCGGACTGCTGGCCGAGCGGCTGCTGGCGCACAGCCCGCACCTTGACCGGGTCTTCTTCGGGAACAGCGGGACCGAGGCGGTCGAGACCGCGCTCAAGTTCGCCCGCTACGCCACCGGTAGGCGGCGCATCCTCTACTGCACCCACGCCTTCCACGGACTGACCACCGGCTCGCTCTCGGTCAACGGCGAGTCCGGCTTCCGGGACGGCTTCGCACCCCTGCTCCCCGACACGGAGATCGCGCTCGGCGACCTCGACGCCCTGAGGCGCGAGCTGAAGCGCGGCGATGTGGCCGGTCTGGTCGTCGAGCCGATCCAGGGCAAGGGTGTCCATGCCGCGCCGCCCGGCTTCCTGCGGGCGGCGCAGGAGCTGCTGCACCGGCACAAGGCGGTGCTCATCGCCGACGAGGTGCAGACCGGGCTCGGCAGGACCGGCGACTTCTACGCCTACCAGCACGAGGAGGGCGTCGAGCCCGATCTGGTCTGCGTGGCCAAGGCGCTGTCCGGCGGTTACGTGCCGGTCGGGGCGACGCTCGGCAAGGACTGGATCTTCAAGCGCGTCTACTCCTCCATGGACCGGGTCCTCGTCCACTCCGCGAGCTTCGGATCGAACGCCCAGGCCATGGCGGCCGGGCTCGCGGTGCTCGCCGTGATGGAGGACGAGGAGACCGTCGCGAACGCCCGCCGCACCGGTGATCTCCTGCGGGAGCGGCTCGCGGCACTCGTCGGCCGCTACGAGCTGCTGCACGAGGTCCGGGGGCGGGGGCTGATGATCGGCATCGAGTTCGGCCGGCCCTCCTCGCTGAAGCTCCGCAGCCGCTGGACCATGCTGCAGGCGGCGCGGAAGGGCCTCTTCGCACAGATGGTCGTGGTCCCGCTGCTGCAGAGACACCGCATCCTCACGCAGGTGTCCGGAGACCACCTGGAGGTGATCAAGCTGATTCCGCCGCTGGTCATCGGGGAGCGGGAGGTGGACCGCTTCGTGACCGCTTTCAGCGCGGTCATGGACGACGCGCACGACGGGGGCGGGCTGATGTGGGACTTCGGCAGGACCTTGGTGAAGCAGGCGGTGGCCAACCGCTGAGCTCTTGCCTCTGAGGTAAGAAATTTGCCCGAGAGGAAAGATCCTGGCTCAATGAATGTATGAAACCTCCCGAAGGAGGGGTGGCCGACGATCTGCCGGGGGTCGCGCCGCGCCTGCGTGACCTGCGTCGCGACCGGGGCCTCACCCTGGAGACCGCCGCCGGGCGGGCGGGGCTCTCCCCGGCCCACCTCTCCCGGCTCGAGACGGGCCGAAGGCAGCCCTCGCTCCCCATGCTGCTCGGACTCGCCCGCATCTACGGTACGACGGTCTCCGCACTCCTCGGGGAGATGCCGCCCGAACGTGACGCGATCGTCCGCGGCGGTGCCGTCGGCGGAGGGGCGATCTCCCGCCCCGGAGTGGCCCCCTTCGAAGGGTCAGGCGGAGGCTTCGGCGGTGCCGAGGCCGACGGCTGGCTGTACCACCAGGCCGGCGCCTCGGGCCGTGCCATGCAGGCGCTGCGCGTCAGCGTCCCGTACGGGGCACAGAGTGATCTCGTACGCGTCCATCCCGGCGAGGAATGGCTGTACGTCCTCGACGGGCGGTTGCGGGTGACCCTGGGGGAGACCGTGCACGACCTCGGGCCCGGTGACAGCGCGCACTTCGACTCGCTCACCCCGCACCGGATCGCCGCCCTCGACCGGGGAGGCGTGCGGCTGCTCTTCGTCCACACACTGCTGCAGAGTCCCGCAGCCGAGCTGTGCCTGGGCGGCGAGGTCCACCGGGTGTGAACCCCGCCCGTCCCGATACCCCTCAGATCCTTCGTTCCCCTCGGCCCGAGCGGTCGAAAGAGAGGACTGTCATGTCCGATTCAGCAGACTACGACCCGCTCACGCCCCGCAGGCAGAAAGGCACGGACACGCAGGAGCGGAAGATGCCCCGCGGTGTGGTCATCCGGCTCTTCGCGTACCTGGTGGCCGGGCACGTCATCGCGGCGTTCCTCTACGTCCTGTTCACCGTGGCGGGCAAGAGCTGACCCGCCGGACGTGGCGGGGGAGGGTCTGCCGCTCACGGTGGAGGTGGGGCCGGCTCGCCGGCGCCTCGGCCCTACGCGTCCTCGACGAGGCGCTCGCGCAGACGCTCGCGGGTGGCGGGCGTCAGCTTCAGGCCCTCGGTGAGGTAGCGCTCCGTGCCGCCCCAGGTCTCCTCGATCGCGGTGAACGCGGCGGCGAGGTAGTCGGGGTGCGCGCCGAAGAGCGGATTGAGCAGCTCCATCACCTCGTCGGACATCCCCGCCGACGAGGTGTCGCTGCGCCGCACCTTGTAGCGGCGGTGCGCGTCGTTGGACTTCAGGTAGTCGGCCTCGATGGCCTCCTTCTCGACCCCGACCGCCAGCAGCGAGACCGCGATCGACAGGCCGGCCCGGTCCTTGCCCGCCGCGCAGTGCATCAGCGCGGGAACGCTGTCCTCGGCCAGCGCGTGCAGCACCCTGCTGTGCTCGGCCGTGCGGTCCGTGATGATGGACCGGTACGAGGCGATCATGCGGTCGCTGCCCCTGCCGTCGGCGAGGATCGAGCGCAGTTGCTGGATGTTCCCGTCACGCACGAGCCGCCAGAACTCGGCGCCGTCGGCGGGGTCGGAGAGCGGGATGCTGACGTTGCGGACGCCGGGCAGCTCCACGTCGAGGCCGTCGAGCTTGTGGTCCGCCGCGTTGCGGAAGTCGAAGACCGTGTGCAGCCCGAGGCCGGCGAGGAACGCGGCATCGGCCTCGGTGGCGTGCGCCAGGTGCCCGCTGCGGTAGAGGCGCCCGTGCCGCACCTTCCGGCCGTCCACGGTCGGGAGCCCGCCCACGTCGCGGAAGTTGCGGACACCGGTCAGCTCGGTGTCGGTCGGCGGAACCTCTGGCAGCTGCGTCACAAGGACTCCTGAAGTGTCTGGCGTCGGCGCCTCTCGCCGACGAGGGCACGCTCGCGACGATACGACATGGATTCATCGGGCAACCGTCTCGGTCTTCGCCCCGTTTTCGGCCCGGTCCGAAAGGAAGAGAAATCGCGCCATGTCCGTATTGGTGTATTTAGCAGAACATGCCCCGCTTGTGCGGGAGATGGGCGGCGGCAGGTGAGCGGGATCATATCCGTGACGGTGTGTGGCGGAACCACGGGCGGGTATTCCGGACGCCGCGCGGAAAGCCAAGATCCGTAATCCACGGAGTGTGACCGGAATTCCGGACGGGAAAGGAGGGGCGGATTCCGGTCCGCAACCGGCGGCTTGTTCCCGGCGTCCCGGCTCGCCTACGGTCACGGTCAATCCGGACGGAACGCCTAATCCTGCCGCCGCCCGGAATCCGCACCGACCTACGTGTGGCAGGAGCGGGGGAACCAGGCAAGCCGCCGACCGGAGGGATCCGGGACGGCTCGGGGTCAAGTCGCGTCCAGCGCGGCCGGGCATCTCCAGCCCGAACCCGACAGCTCACCTCGCAGGCGCCGGAGAGGACATCCCCATGCCCGCAAAGGGTAAGCACCGTCGTACGAAGACCGGCCCGATCTCCCGTGGCGTCCTCGCCGCAGGGACCGGCGGCGCCGTTCTCGCCCTTCCGCTGATCGGCGCCACCGGTGCGCACGCGGCGGAGCAGGCCGCTCCCGCCGCCAAGCCGGCGGCCGCGGCTGCGGCGCACAGCGCGCCCGCCGCCTCGGTGGCGAAGAAGCAGAGCGCGCCCAAGACCTACTCCGTGGTCTCGGGCGACTACCTGTCGAAGATCGCGGCCGACCAGAAGCTCAAGGGCGGCTGGGAGAAGCTGTACAAGGACAACCGGGACGTCGTCGGCGACAACCCGAGCCTGATCCTCCCGGGCATGAAGCTGACCCTCGGCGCCAAGGCGTCCGGCCCGGCGGTGCAGTCCGCGCCCAAGGCCGCGCCGTCCGAGGCCGCCCCCTCGAAGGCGGAGGCCACCCCCGAGGCGGCCGCTCCGGTCGAGAAGAAGACGACGGCCACCAACGCGTCCGACTCCTCCGCCGCTTCCGAGAGCAACAGCTCCGGCTGGACCTCCCCGGTCGCCGACGCCAACGTCACCACCCAGTACCGCGCCTCCGGCGCCAGCTGGTCCAGCGGCTACCACACGGGCTCCGACTTCCAGGCCGCCTCCGGCACGAGCGTCCGGTCCATCGGCCCGGGCACCGTGGTCTCGGCCGGCTGGAGCGGTTCGTACGGCAACGAGGTCGTCATCCAGCACAGCGACGGGATGTACTCCCAGTACGCCCACCTGTCGTCGCTCGACGTCTCCGCCGGCCAGACCGTCACCGGCGGCCAGCAGATCGGCCTCTCCGGCTCCACCGGCAACTCCACCGGCCCGCACCTCCACTTCGAGGTCCGCACCGGCCCGAGCTACGGCTCGGACGTCGACCCGGTCGCCTACCTGCGCGCGCACGGCGTCTCCATCTGAGGGGCGTCTCCGGGCGGGCGTCTTCCCGCGAGGCTCTCCAGCTGAAAGCCCTCGGGTGACGTCTCGATATGAGCATCCCGATGTGGGCGTCTTCATGTGAAGGCCTCCATGGGACACGGCCGTCGGTCGGCCCGAAAGTTCGACAGTTCGCCGGGAAGAGGGGCGGTGCGCGGCGGCGCACCGCCCCTCTTCTTATTCCGGCTTTACCAAAACCTGACCGGGTGGTCTTTCTCACCACCCGTCAACCCCCCATTACGGTCGCGTAGGTCACATTCAAAGGTGCAGGATATGCACTTGTGGCAGACGATTCGAGAAACACACAACGAGGCATCATCGGGTCGTACGCGGCGATCGGCGACAGTTTTACCGAGGGTGTCGGGGACCTGGGTCCGGATGGGCGGCTCCTCGGCTGGGCGGACCGCTTCGCGGTTCTCCTCGCGGACCAGCTCCTGGTTCCCGGGGTCCCCGAAGGCCCGCACGGGAACTTCCGGTACGCCAACCTCGCCGTACGCGGACGGCTCCTCGACCAGATAGTCGAGGAACAGGTCCCCCGCGCCAGGGAACTGGCACCGGATCTGGTGACCTTCTGCGCGGGCGGCAACGACATCATCCGGCCCGGCTCCGATCCGGACGACGTGGCCGAACGCTTCGAGCGCGCGGTCGCCGATCTGACGCAGTCCGTCGGCACCGTCATGGTCACCACCGGCTTCGACACGCGGCATGTGCCGGTGCTCCGTCACCTGCGCGGCAAGATCGCCACGTACACCGCCCATGTCCGCTCCATCGCCGACCGCTACGACTGCCCGGTCCTGGACCTGTGGTCGCTGCGGTCCGTGCAGGACAGGCGCGCCTGGGACAACGACCGGCTGCATCTCTCGCCCGAGGGCCACACCCGGGTCGCGCTGCGCGCCGCCCAGGTCCTGGGACTCGACGTGCCGGCCGACCCCGACCAGATGTGGCCGCCGCAGGCCCAGCGCGGGACGCTCGAAGTGCGGCGCGACGACATCCACTGGGCACGTGAGTACCTGGTCCCGTGGATCGGACGACGCCTGCGCGGCGAGTCCTCCGGCGACCACGTCGAAGCCAAGCGCCCCGACCTGCTGCCGCTGTGAGTTCCCGGACGACCGCCCGGCTCCCGGCGGCGGCCGCCTCGGAACGGACCGGTCCGCCGGGAGTACCGGAGTGGGAGCTGCGCGCCGCACGGGCCGATGACGTCGAGGCGGTCGCGGAGCTGCGGGCCGTCGTCATGCGCGCGGACCTCGAGCGCCTCGGACGCTACGACGAGCACCGCGTGCGGCAGCGGCTGCGGGACTCGTTCTCCACCCGGCACACGTCCCTCGTGATCGCCGGCGGCCGGTTCGCGGGATGCGTGACCGTCCGGCCCGCCGGCGACGGGAAGCTGCTGGAGCACTTCTACCTGGCCCCGCAGCACCAGGGCAGGGGGCTCGGATCCGCCGTTCTGCGTACCGTGCTGGAGGGCACCGACCGGGAAGGCGCGACCGTGCGTCTGACCGTCCTGCGCGGCAGCGCCGCACGCCGGCTCTACGAGCGGCAGGGATTCGTCATGGAGGCCCAGGACCCGGTCGACGTCTTCATGGTGCGCCCGGCGGGCCCGGTCACCGCTCCGCGAGCCTGACCGGCGACAGATCCAGGGTCTGCCGGCGCGCGGGGATCCGCTCCAGGACGCCGCCCGCGAAGACGTCGTACAGCGGCAGCGTCTCCAGGTGCACATAGCCGATGTGACAGTCGCACACGTCGGCCGGGCAGCCGCGCGGGCCGAGGGAGCGCCGGTAGCTGCCGTCGTAGAGGTTGCCCAGCTCGGCCCGGACGAAGTGGCAGCGCCGCACCGTACCCTCGCCGTCGACGGAGATGACGGACTCGCCCGTCCGGCAGGGCAGCCCGGCCGAGCTGTGCGGGTGCCTGCTGTAGGGGAAGAGCGGGTCGAGGGCCGTCCACCGGTCCGCCTCCGCGTCCGTATAGCTGTGCCCTTCGGCGGCGTTGATCCAGAGGTACACCTCGTCGGGCAGTGCGCCACGCAACCGCCGGGCCTCCTCCAGATGGTCGTCCAGCCCCACGACGCCGACGCTGTAGCGCACTCCGAGGTCCGACAGCTCCCGGCATCTGCCGAGGAAGCGTTCGTACGGTGTCTGGCCCGGGTGGTACGTGCACCACAGGGCGACCTTGTCGCGCTCGGCGCCGGTCAGCCAGCCGGTACGGGCGCTGAGATTGGTCTGGATGGCGACCCGGCCCACGTGCGGCAGCTGCGACAGCTCCATGATCGCCCTCCGGTACCAGGACCGGACCAGCCCTTCGCCCCACGGAGTGAACAGCACCGACAGCCGGTCGCCCGTCTGCGCGGCGGCCCAGGCCGTGAACCGCTCCAGTGCCGCCCGGTCGGCGCGCAGCTGCTCGCCGCTGTCCCGCCGCTTGGCGAAGGGGCAGTAGGGGCAGTCGTAGTCGCACGAGGCCAGCGGGCCCCGGTACAGGATCGTCAGGTCCATGCTCATCGGTCCCTGTTCGTCGGGTCCACCGTCGGGGTGTCCGTGCTCATCGGGCGGCTCACTTCTGTTCGTACGCGGCCATCGCGGCCCGTACGGCGGGGGAGAAGAGCTCCGGGCCCAGCGCGTCGGAGTGGGCCAGGCCCTCGGGTGAGAGCCGCAGCAGACCGGGGGGCGCGGACGTGTCCAGCCAGCCGCGCCCGGCGACGAGGTCGAGCTCGTCCGTGAAGTCGGCCCGGGGATCCGACCCGAACCGCTCTCGGTACTCCTCGGACCGCAGACCCCCGGCCTGGAGCAGCGACTGCAGAACGTGGCGCCTGCGCGCCTCGTCACCGTCGACGTACCTGCCGACCTCGGCGCGGGAGAAGTCCTCGGTCGCCGTGAATCCGTCGATGATGCCCCTGATCTCCCGCATCTCCACCGCGTAGTCGAAGGAGTAGTGCAGCGAGGAGGTGTACGAGCGGGCGCCGCAGCCGAGCCCGATCATGCCGTCGGTCTGGCAGGCGTAGTCGTCGGGACCCGCGTGCGGCGCGTCGGCACGGCGGAACATCCGCATCGACACCTGCTCGTACCCCTGGCCCAGCAGATGCTCCCGGCCCGCACGGTAGAGGCGCAGCCGCTGCTCGTCCCAGGCGGCGTCCGGCCCGTCCGCTGTGCCCGCCGCGGTGCCCTGGCGGCCGAGGCCGGTCAGCGGGCGCACGTACAGCGGGTAGAGGTACAGCTCCTCGGGCCGCCAGGCCAGGGCGGCGTCCAGCGAGGTGCGCCAGGTCTTCTCCGTCTGCCCGTCGATCCCGTAGATCAGGTCGATGTTGAGGACCGGGATGCGGGCGTCCCGGATCCGGCCCAGGGCCGCCTCGACCTCGGAGCGGTGCTGTGGGCGGACCGCCGCACGTGCCTCGGCGTCGACGAAACTCTGCACACCGATGCTGATGCGGGTGGTGCCGCGGTCGGCGAGCACGGCCAGCCGGTCCGCCGTCGCAGTCGACGGCGAGGTCTCCACCGACAGGGGGACGGACCGCAGATCGGCCCCCATCCGCTTCTCCGCTATGTCGCAGAGCCGCTCCAACTCGCCGGCGGTCAGGAAGGTGGGAGTGCCACCGCCGAACGCGGCGGCCGAGAAGCGCACCGGCCCGTCGTCCCCCAGCGCGTCCCGGACGGCGGAGGCCTGCCGGTCCAGCGCGTCCAGATAGCGCGTGGTCAGCTCGTCGGGTGCGCCGATCCGGGTGAACAGGTTGCAGAATCCGCAGCGGACCTCGCAGAACGGTATGTGGAGGTAGAGCGAGAGCGCGTCCTTGCGCTCCGCCGCCCACAGGTCGCGCAGCAGCGGCCGGCCGGCGGGGTGGGCGGCGAGCGGGCGGTACGCCGTCTTGTGCGGGTAGGCGTAGACGTAGCTCTGGTAGGGCCTGGTGGCGCTGGTCATCGAGATGCCCCCGGATCGAGGAAGAAGTGGGCGTACGGCACGGTCCAGACCGCTTCGTGGCCGAGCCGGTGGCCGGTGTACCCGTCGTCGCCGTAGGCCGTGCCGTGATCGGAGCAGACGATGGCGAAGCACCTGCGGCGACTGCTCGCGGCGGCGAACAGGCGCCCGATGTGCCGGTCCACGTACTCCAGGGCCGCGGCGTGGGTCGCCCTGGAGTCACCCGCGTCGGCGGTGGCTCCGGGCAGGTGGAACCAGTTGGGCTGGTGCAGGGCCGACACATTGACGAACAGGAACAGCTTCTGCTCCCGGGGCAGTTCCGCGACGACCTGTTCGGCGCACGCCACCTGCTCCTCGAAGGACGTCGGCGACGCCACCCCGAATTCCGGCTCCCAGTGGCTCTCCTGGAACATTCCGGGCAGCACGGAGCCGAGTGGGGGGCGGCGGTTGAAGAAGCCGACCCCGCCGACGCACACCGTGCGATAGCCGGCCCCGGCGAGGCCGGAGACCACATCGGGTGTGTCGTGGACGAAGGTGCCGTCCGCGGTGGACTCACTGCCCGCGAAGCGCGCCGCGAACAGGCGCGGGTGCGGGCCGGGCGATGCGGGCGTCGGCAGGAAACCGGCGAAGATCGCCTGATGGGAGGCGTAGGTGAAGCTGCCCGGCGCATGCCTCTTCTCCCAGGCACCGCCCGGCAGATGCCGGGAGAGATTCGGCAGGCGCCCCGCGGCGGCCAGCTCCTCGGCGACGTCGTACCGCAGCGTGTCCAGGGTGACGAGCAGCAGATCGTGACTGCCCACCACCGTGTTCATGTCGGGATTGCTTGGATCCGTGACGCCGGGAGGGGCGTCAGGAGGTAGTGGTGGCACGGTCGTTCCTCGCACAGTCGTTCCTCGGCCGTTCCTCGTTGTTCCTCAGCACGGCGGCCACCTGGGCCGCGTACGTGTCCAGTCCCTCCGCGCCGCTGCCCGGCAGGCCGGTCAGCCGGGGCAGGAGGTCCCCGAAGGCATTGACCTCACCTACGGCGAAGCGCCGCCAGCCGGTGGCGGGCAGCAGATCGACGCCCACGCACAGCGTGTCCGGGAAGCAGGCCGCTGCCCGCTCGCACACGGCCAGGGCCGCGTCCCAGCTGCCGCCCGCCGCCTCGACGGAGGTCCGTACCGCGTCGAGATCACCGCGGGCACCGCCCAGATGCAGGTTGGTCATGGGGGACCGGCTGGTCCGCACGACCGCGTGCGTCGCCCGGCCCGCGACCACGACGACCCGGAGGTCTGCCGCCCGCCCCCGCTGCGACGCCTTGGGCAGCCAGCGCTCGATGTGCAGGCCGTCCGGTGCCAGGGCGTCGACGACCGCGGCCACCTCGCGCTCCGTCGTGCAGTGGCGCACCCGCAGGGAGTTGAAGAGCCGTCCCTCGCTGTCCCGTTCGACCGACGTCGCCGCCCGCACCCGGCCGGAACCCGCCGTCTCCACGGCAAGCACTCCGGAGGCGGACGAACCGTGCGCGGGTTTCACGAACACCCGGGGCATGCGGTGGTCCGCCATCAGCGCACGGACGTCCGCCCACCCCCGCACCGGGGCCCCCGAGGGCCCCGACGTCGGCGAGGCGGGCAAGGGGACCCCGGCGGCGTCCAGCACACCGTGGCAGAGCCGCTTGTCGAACAGGACGGCGATGTCGTCCGGATCGTCCAGCAGGACGGCTCCCGCCGCCGTCGACGCCCGAGCCACGTCCCGTACCGCCGACGTGAAGCGGGCGTACCAGCGGGCCGAGCCCTCCACCCTGGTCGGGTCGTCGACCCCGCGCAGCAGCCGCTCGACCTCGGCGTCCTCCCCCGGCGAGTCGACGCGCACCCGCTCGCCGGGCAGGAAGACCGCCTCGCCCCTCAGCACCTCGAGCCAGGACACCGTGCGGGCGTCCGGCAGCCCGGCGGCGCGCACGGCGTCCTGGAAGAGGGCCACTCTGCGGTTGCCGGGATTGCCGACCACCGCGAGGCGCGGCGGCACGCTATTCGCTGACCGCGACATACCGGGACTCGTCGTCCTCGGGATCCCAGTGGTCCGCCTCCTCCAGATCGACCTTCACACCGGCCCGGGCGCACAGGTCCCGGATGCGCGAGACGAGCGGATCGGTGAGGTAGTGGTGGTGCAGATCCAGCGAGGTCAGATGGGTGAGCGGCTGACCGTCGAGGAGGGCCTGCGCTCCCGCGTCACCGAGGGTGCCCATCGCCAGCGAGAGCGACTCCAGCCGGGCGACGACCGGGGCGGAGGCGACCGCCGTCGCGATCTCGTCCTGGATCTCGCTGTTCTGCAGGCCCAGGTGGCGCAGCCGGGGGAACGCGGCACCCGACAGCACCGGACGCATGTCCTCCACCGTGGCGTCGCCGCCGTACCAACCGGCCCCGAACCACAGCTCGAGCCGCTCCAGAGCGGGGAGCTCGGACGCGCCGACCGCGCGTACGACATGGCCCGGCAGGCCGCCGGACTCGAACCGCAGCGACTTCAGCCCGTCATGCCGCACCGGCCGCAGCCGCAGCTTCTCCTCCTCCGGCACGGGATCGCCGCCACCGCGCACCGTCAGCTCCTCCAGGAGGGGGAAGGCGTCGATCAGCGGGGTGATGTCACACATCTCCAGCCAGGAGACCTCGCACTCCTCGCCCACCACGTCGGCGAGGAACAGGGCGCGAAGTGCCGGGAACCGGTGGGCGTCCGCGGCGACCTGCTCCACCACGGGGGTGAACGAGGTGTACTCGTCGTGCCACCAGGGGCCGATCAGCAGCGCTCGCACCCGGGCCGGGTCGACCGTGCCGAGGAAGTGCTCCCATAGCTCGGAGAACGTCAGCTCCTTCCACGCGCAGTCCAGTCGCCAGGCCACGGAGTCCGCCGCCGGCAGGCCCCCGGGCAGCGGGTCGTCGGGCTGAGGCAGCGTGAGGACCGTCAGGCCGTGGAAGACATCGGGATGTTCGATCGTCATCGTGCCCTCACTCCGCAACCGTGGTGTAGCGCCCTGCCGCGCCCTGGTCGCCCCACGGTTCGCAGCGCTCGGACAGGTCGACCCGGACACCGTGCGGCTCCAGAGCCGCTGTGATCCGGTGTTCCATCGGCTCGGTCAGGAAGTGGTGGTGCAGATCGAGCGTGGTGAGATGGGTGAGCGGCTGGCCCTCGAGCAGCGCGGCCGCTCCCTCGTCCCCGAGCGTGCCGCAGGACAGGTCCAGCGTACGGAGCCGTGCGACGACGGGTGCCGAGGCGACGGCGGCCGCGATCTCGTTCTCTATCTCGCTGTTGCGCAGGCCCAGGTGGTGCAGTTGGGGGAAGCGGGTGCCGGCGAGCAGCGGCGCCAGGTCCGGAAGGCCGACGTCGCCGTCGTACGCCGAGACGCCCAGCCAGAGGTCGAGGACCTCCAGCGCGGGCAGTTCACTGTCGAGTACGCCCCGGACCACGTCCACGGGAAGGCCGCCCGACTCGATGGTGAGCGCGCGCAGCGACCCGTGCTTGACCGGCGGGAACACCAGTTCGCTGCTGCCGCGCACCCCGAGCCCTTCGAGATCGGGGAACGCGGTGAGGAGAGCCGTGACGTCGGACTGCTGGATCCAGGAGATCTCGGCCTCCTCCATCACCAGGTCTCCGACGAAGACCGCGCGCAGCGACGTCAGCCGGTCGGCCGCGGCGACAACGAGGCCGATGGGGTACGCCGAAGTCTCCTCGTACGTCTCCCCCCACTGCCCGATGATCAGAGCCTCGACCCCGGCCGGGTCCACGGCATCGAGGAACGACGTGAACTCCTGCTCCCAGGTCAGCTCCTCCCTGTCGGAGTCGAACGGGTCGACGCTGATGCGCCAGGCCACGGCATCGGCCGCCGGGCGGGCCGCCCCACCGGTCTCGTGCTGGAAATCGACGGCCGGAAGGCCGAGCAACTCGTGCAGGTGGTCCACACCGGACATGGCACTGAGCTCCTGATACTGAGGACGATTGTTGTCCGCAAGGTGTATCAAGCCCCACTGACATCGATGGAACCGGGCCTGAGCCGAGACCGGTTGTCAGACCCCCGTCGTAGCGTTCCATCCGTGGCCGGCACAGCGGGTGCTGCCACGGAGGGGAGACGTCTGTGTACCGGCAGGGCGATGTACTGATCGTGGCGTTGGACGAGTCGGAGGTGCCCGCGCCCTTCCTCGACGCGACGGGTGAACTGCGCGACGGGCGGGGGCGGCTGGTGCTGGCGCTGGGTGAGGTCACCGGGCACGCCCATGCGGTGCAGGGGCCGGGCCGGCTGATGCGTGAGGCCGGGCCGTTCGGCCCGATGATGCTCCATCTCCCCGACGGGGGGCGGGTGGTGCACGAGGAGCACGCGGCGATAGGACTGCCGAAGGGCTGGTTCCGCGTGGTGCGCCAGCGGGAGTACGCACCGGGGGCCGTCCGCATGGTCGCGGACTGACCGTCGCGACGGTGGACGCGATGGTGACGCGGTACCGCGATGGAGCCGGGCGAGCGAGCCCGGTGCGGGTGAACGAGATCGATGTGGACGACGCGGTGACGCGCGTACCAGCAGACCAGGACAGGGGACGGGGAACACCGATGCAGTACGTGAACGCATGGCGGGCCGTGGCGGCGGCGACGGGCGCGGCCGACCGGGGAGCCGCCGAGGACGGGGTGCGGCTCGCCTATCGCAGCGCCGGCCTCGCCGAGCCGGAGCGCATCATCTGGGCGGACTCGCCCAGAGCGGCCGTCGAGGTGGTCGAGAAGCTCGTCGACGCGGGGTGCTCGGTGCGCGAGGACGTCCGCACCCGCCCCTGGGCGGAGGAGCGTCGCCGGATGTACGACGAACTGGGCCCGGCCGGCTGGTCCGCACTGTGGTCCGCCACCGGGGCACAGCTGTGGGAGACCACGGCCGCGCTGGCCGATCGCATACGTGCCGGGGTCGTGGCGGAGCTCGCCGTGCGGCCCGAGGACGAGTCGGCCGTGCGCCTGCTCCTGCTGGACGCGGTCCTCGGCCAGCACGACGCGGCATGGCTCGCCGCCTTCGACGGCCGGGGCGACCGGCTGACCGGACTGGCCGAGGTCGCCAGGAACGCCGGCTGGTGGTGGCCCTACGAGCGCGCCGTGGTGATCAGTGAACGACCCGTGGCACTCCACCGGGACGAGGCCGGCCGGCTCGACCGGGGCGACGGGCCTGCCCTCGCCTACCGTGACGGTTTCGCACTGCACGCCTGGCGCGGCATGCCCGTGCCGGCTGAATTCCTCGACGGACTGGCGTCCTTGACCCCCGACCGGATACGGGCCGAGGAGAACGCGGAGCTGCGCCGCGTGATGCTGGAGTACTACGGGTACGACCGCTACCTCACCGAATCCGGCGCCGAGCCGGTGCACCGTGACGAGACCGGCATCCTCTGGCGGATCGCGCTGGACGGCGACGAGGACGTCGTGATGGTCGAGGTGGTCAATTCGACCCCGGAGCCGGACGGGACCAGCCGCACGTACTGGCTGCGGGTGCCGCCGCGGACCAGGACGGCCAAGGAGGGGGTGGCCTGGACCTTCGGTCTGGACGGTGATGTCTACGCCCCGGTGCGCCAGACCTGACCGGGGTCGTTCGCCCGTACCTCGGCGGCCCGTACCTCGGTGGCCCGTTCCCTGCGGTCTGCGGTCTGCGGTCCTCGCTCTTCGGTCTGCGGTCCGGGACTGCGGGGTGACCGGTCAGGCCGTCAGCGCCGCGTGCTCGATGCCGAGTTCGCGGGCGAGCGCCTCCTCGGTCCACTGCAGCATCGTCGCCCGGGAGAGCGGACCCGCGTACGACGTCATCTGGACGGCCAAGCCGTCCAGGAGCGCGGTCAGCCGCCAGGCCACGGACATCGGGTCGTCGCAGTGGAACTCGCCGGCGGCGGCGCCCTCCTCGATCACCTCGGCCAGCTCCGCCTTCCACTGCTGGTCGAGATCGCCTGCCACCTCGCGCAGCACAGGATCGCGCAGGGAGGCCGCCCATCCCTCGATCCACAACCGCCAGCCCTTGGCCTGGCCCGTCGGTGCGTACCAGCGCACAGCCGCCCGCAGCCGCCGCACCGCGCTGGTGCGGCGGGTCAGCAGCCTACGCAGATGGGCCAGATCGGCCTCCGCGGCGTACGCGAACGCCGCCGCCACCAGCTTCTCCTTGGTGGAGAAGTGATAGAGCACCAGCGCGTTGCTCACGCCGAGGACCGAGGCGACGTCGGCGATCCGTGTCGCGGAGACACCCCGCACCTCGATCTGTTCGACAGCAGCGCGCAGAAGCTCCTCGCGTCGCTCCGCCACGCTCAGTCGTACCCTCGCCACGCACTCACCCTAACCAATGCGCCCGAACGGGCAGCGGACCGCCCGCGCCCCTACCGGTACCAACCGAACCGCTCCGCCATCACCGGCAGCCGTTCCGAGACGATCGCGTGCGCGGCCGCCCGCGGCGTGCAGCCGTCGGCCTCCGCCCGGGACAGCATCCGGTCGATCAGGGCCCGCATCGCGCGGCGGGTGTGCGTGAACGCCTCGTCCGCGTCCGCCCCGATGTCTCCGAACAGTGTCCACCACCACCACGCGTTCGTACCGGAGTTGACGACCACGTCGGGCAACACCGTGATCCCGCGCCGACGGAGCAGCTCCTCCGCCTCGGGCAGTACCGGCATGTTGGCCGCCTCGATCACCCAACGGGCCGTGATCAAGGCCTGGTTCCCCGCGTCCACGGCGTACGAGACGGCCGCCGGGACCAGCACCTCGGCGTCCGCCGCCAGCCACGCGTCGGGGGGCAGCTCGCGGTCCCCGGCCCGCAACGCGCCGCGGTCCACCGTCCCGTAGGCGTCCCGCGCGGCGAGCAGCGCCTCGACGTCCAGGCCCGCCGGGTTGCCGATCGTCCCCTTGACGTCGGCGACCGCGACGACCGTGAGCCCCGCCCGGGACAGGAAGCGTGCCGTCGCGCCGCCCATGGTTCCCAGGCCCTGTACGGACACCCGCGCATCGCCGTACGCGACTCCCGCCCGGTCCAGTGCGGCGAGCGCGGACTCCGCGACCCCGCACCCTCCGACCAGCTCGTCCAGCCCGATCCCGTCCACCGTGACGGCGAACGCGTCCGCGAGCCGCCGCCGGGCCGCCGCCTCGTCGTCCAGGAGCGGATAGACCGCCTGGATCGTGGAGACCAGCCCCGCCTCGGCCGCAGCACGGTCAACGAGGTCCTGGGTCAGCCCGAGATCCTCGCCGGTCGTCCAGACGCTCTCGATGTAGGGGCGCATCGCCCGCAGATAGCGGAGCAGCACCCCGTACGCCTCGGGGGCGCGTGGATCGAGGTCGATGCCGCCCTTCGCGCCGCCCAGCGGGACGTATGCCGCCCCGGTGTCCTCGGCGTCGAAGTGCAGAGCCTCCTTCATGGTCATGCCACGGGCCAGACCCGCCACCTCTTCGAGGGTGCACCCCTGCCGCATCCGCAGTCCGCCACTGGACACCCCACGCACCAGGCGGTCCACGACCAGGTACCCCCGGGTGCCGGTGACGTGGTCCGTCCAGGTCAGAGAGATATGAGGGGCAGGGGAAGCGGGCGTCATCACACATGGCTCCTGGGTCGGTCCTACTGAACAGTCGGTCAGTATCTGGAGAGGGCGGCACGCCTGTCAAAGAGCTTTCCGCCGGCCGGACGAGGAGCGCACCGGAGTCGGCGGAGCACAGAAGGTCACGGTCGGACGCCGGGTCGACGCCTTCGGACGGTTCTCACCCCGAGCGACGGACGGGTGACCCCCGGATGTGACATTCACGGGCACCGGATGCGGAATCCTGCGGTCGGTACGGACGTTGGAGTCGGCATGACGGCCATCGAACGCGGGCACGAAGCGCTGCTCCGACTCATCGGCGAGCACGACGGCGGGGTGCTCGTCACCCTCAGGCGGGACGGCAGGCCCCAGCTGTCCAACGTGAACCACGCCTACTACCCCGACGAAGGGGTGATCCGGGTGTCCATCACCGAGGGCCGGGCCAAGACGCGCAATCTCCGTCGCGATCCGCGGGCGAGCTACCACGTGACCAGCGACGACCGGTGGGCCTGGACCGTCGTCGACGCCACGGCCGAACTGACCCCGCCCGCCGCCGAGCGCGACGACGCGACCGTGGAACAACTGATCACGCTCTACCGGGACGTCAAGGGCGAGCACCCCGACTGGGACGACTACCGACGCGCGATGGTCGAGGACGGCAGGGTCCTCCTGACGCTGCGGATCGAGCACGTGTACGGCCAGCCGCGTGCCTGACGTGCATGTGCCCGGTGCGGGGCGCGCTCGGCGTTGCTCCGTTCACCGTCGAGCTCTCGCCCGTCCCCACCTCCCGACCATAATGAGACGACACCGACTCCCTCAGGAGATGTTGTGACCGGCGCAGACAATCAGCCTTCGCTCCGTACGCGACTTCGTTCGCTGCGCCCCGACGCCTTCGGAGCGGATCCGGCCGGTGCGCGCATGGAGCGCATCCGCCGCTCGCCGAATTTCGCCGACGGGGTCTTCCGGAATCCGGAGGGGGCACGCACCAGGCCCTCCGGTTCCATGCTCGAATTCGCCAAGGTGTACTTCCAGCGGGAGCAGCGGGCCCGCAGGTCGCCGGCCGGTACCGTGCCCGTGCACGCCACCACCGTCGCCGACCTCGCCCGCCCGCCCGCGACGGGTCTGCGGCTGACCTGGATGGGACACTCCAGCGTGCTCGCCGAGATCGACGGCCGACGGGTGCTCTTCGACCCCGTCTGGGGCGAGCGCTGTTCGCCCTTCGCCTTCGCCGGGCCCAAGCGGCTGCACCCCGTGCCGCTGCCGCTGGCCGTGCTCGGGGCCGTCGACGTCGTCGTGATCTCCCACGACCACTACGACCACCTCGACCTGCCCACGGTCAGGGCCCTGGCCGGGACGGACACCGTCTTCGCCGTGCCGCTCGGGGTCGGAGCCCATCTCGAGCAGTGGGGCGTGCCCCTCGACAGGATCCACGAACTCGACTGGAACGAGACCGTACGGATCGCCGGGATCAGCCTCACCGCCACCCCGGCGCGCCATTTCTGCGGGCGCGGCCTGCGCAACCAACAGCACACGCTCTGGGCGTCATGGGCCGTCGCGGGCCCGGAGCACCGGATCTACCACAGCGGTGACACCGGCTACTTCTCCGGCTTCAAGGACATCGGCGCCGAACACGGACCCTTCGACGCGACCATGATCCAGGTCGGCGCCTACTCGGAGTACTGGCCGGACATCCACATGACGCCCGCCGAGGGGGTCCGGGCCCATCTCGACCTGCAGGGAGGCCGGCCGCACGGTGTGCTGCTGCCGATCCACTGGGGCACCTTCAACCTGGCTCCGCACGCCTGGGCGGAGCCGGGGGAGTGGATGAAGGACGCCGCCGACGAGGTGGGGCAGACGGCTGTCTTCCCCCTCCCGGGCGAGCCCTTCGAGCCGGCGGGCAAGCCGCCCACGGACCCGTGGTGGCGTGCGGTGTCGGCACCGATCGCGCACCCGTGGCGTCTTTCCGAGGTGACGGAGGCGGCACCGGTCCATCGGGAAGAAGTCGACCTGGCCGGCGAGCGGTAAGTGAGGGAGGGCGAGGCCCGAGCCGACCCGCTCGCCCGGGTGCCGGGGGCGGCTCGCCCGGGGGGCGGGTAGCACGTTGCGCGGGGGCGGGGAGGGAGCGTACGAGGGCGGCCGCCGACGGCACCCCGCGACGGGCACCCGGCGGTGCGCTTCTTCCCCCTGAGCTCCGTGCGGGTTCCGGCGCGCGCATGCGGGCCGGGCACCGGCGACCCGAATCGCCGTCCCGTATCCGTGTCGGCCGTCCCGTATCCGTGTGGCCCCGAACGGCGGTTTCGGGGCCACACGCGGGTGTGGGCCCACGGGCGATCCGCCGCGGGGTAGGGGCGAGCCGCCCGCGCGCCCGGCTCCACGGGTGCACTGTCCGCGTGTGCGCCAGCAGTTGCGGGGATCGGCGTTCTACCGTTCTCCGATGCGATCTGTCCCCTGGTGGGTCCTGTTCTCCTCGGTATGCGCTCCGATCCTGCTCATCGGAGGCTGGTCGGTCTCGGCGCAGTTGCACGGGCCCGGCTACGATCCGGCCTCGGCGACGATCAGTGTCCTTGCCGCCGACGGGGCCGGCGGGTACTGGGTGATGACGTCGGCCGTGCTCGCGCTGGGTGCCTGTTACGTGATCACCGCCTGCGGGCTGCGCCCCGCCGCCTTCTTCGGACGCCTGGCGCTGGCGGGCGGCGGAGTCTCGGCCATACTGCTCGCGCTGTTCCCTGCGCCGAGCAGCGGCGGCTCGTTCGCGCACGGGGCGGTGGTGGCGTTGGGATTCTCGCTGCTGGCGGTCTGGCCGGTCCTGGCCGTGCGGCGCGGCCCCGTTGACCTGCGGCGCCCGCCGGGGCGGGTGGCCCCGGCGGGCGCAAGGGAGGCGCCGTGGGGTCTGCGGCCCGGGCCGTCCGTCGGAGCGTCCGTGCTGATGTGGCTCGGCGGGGCGTGGTTCCTGCTCGCTCTCTTCCTGCTCGACACCGCCGGAGCCGCCGAGCGCGTCATCACCTTCGCCCAGGCCTTCTGGCCCCTCGTCGTGGTCGTCTCCTGCGCCCGGTACTGACTTCTGCCCCGCTGTCGTGGCGCAGGCACGTGCCGCTCACCCCGGCGCTCCTCGGCCGGACGGACGAGCCGGTCCGGCCGAGGAGGCCCTCGGGTCCGCCTGAAACGATGACCGTCAGGGGACCTGCACCCAGTCGAGTGTGCGTTCCACGGCCCTCTTCCAGCCCGCGTACCCGTCCGCGCGCTGTTCGTCGGACCACTGGGGGGACCACCGTTCGGACTCGTTCCAGTGGGTGCGCAGTTCGTCGGTGTCCCGCCAGAAGCCCGTGGCCAGCCCGGCCGCGTAGGCGGCGCCGAGCGCGGTCGTCTCCGCGACGACGGGCCGGCTGACCGGGACGCCGAGGATGTCGGCCTGGATCTGCATGCAGAGGTTGTTGGCCGTGACACCGCCGTCGACCTTGAGCACGTCGAGGTGGACGCCGGAGTCCTGCTCCATGGCCTCCACCACATCGCGGCTCTGGTAGCAGATGGCCTCCAGGGTCGCCCGCGCCAGGTGGCCGTTGTCGTTGTACCTGGCCAGCCCGACGATCGCGCCCCGCGCGTCGGAGCGCCAGTAGGGGGCGAACAGGCCCGAGAACGCCGGGACGAAGTACATGCCGCCGTTGTCGTCGACCGTACGGGCGAGCACTTCGCTCTCCGCCGCGTTCTTGATGATCTTCATCTGGTCGCGCAGCCACTGCACCGCGGAGCCGGTCACCGCGATGGAACCCTCCAGCGCGTAGACCACGGGGCTGTCACCGAACTGGTAGGCCACGGTGGTGAGGAGACCGTGCTGGGAGCGGACCAGTTCCGTGCCGGTGTTGAGCACCAGGAAGTTGCCCGTGCCGTAGGTGTTCTTGGCCTCGCCGGGAGAGAAGCAGACCTGCCCGACGGTGGCCGCCTGCTGGTCGCCGAGCACCCCTCCGATCGGAATGGCGGCGCGCAGCGGCCGGGAGGTGCGGGTCGCGCCGTAGGCCTCCGGGTGCGACGAGGGGTTGATGGTGGGCAGCATCGCCCGGGGGATGCCGAAGAAGCCGAGGAGCTCGTCGTCCCAGTCGAGGGTCTCCAGGTTCATCAGCATGGTGCGGCTCGCGTTGGTCACGTCGGTGGCGTGGATACCGCCGTCGGGGCCGCCAGTCAGATTCCACAGCACCCAGGCGTCCGTGTTGCCGAAGACCGCGTGGCCCGCCTCGGCCGCTTCCCGTACGCCGTCGACGTTCTCCAGGATCCACTGGATCTTTCCGGCGGAGAAGTACGTCGCCGGAGGCAGGCCCGCCTTGCGGCGGATGACATCGCCGCGTCCCGAGCGTTCGAGGTTCGCCGCGATGGTGTCCGTGCGGGTGTCCTGCCACACGATGGCGTTGTAGTAGGGCTGTCCGTTGCGCCGGTCCCATACCACTGTGGTCTCGCGCTGGTTGGTGATCCCGATGGCCACCAGGTCGCTCGGCGACAGACCGCCGTACCGCAGGGCGTTCTGCATCACCGAGTTGGTGCGCTCCCAGATCTCCACCGGATCGTGTTCCACCCAGCCGGAGCGGGGCAGGATCTGGGCGTGTTCCAGCTGGTGTTTGGCGACTTCGTTGCCGCCGTGGTCGAAGATCATGAATCGGGTGCTGGTGGTTCCCTGATCCACCGCGCCGATGAAATCCGCCATGATGTGCCGCCTCTCGGCCGGTGTCGTCAGTCCTTGGGGGCCGGGACACGTCCCGGCGGCTCGGGTGCCGCGGACGGCAGGAACCGGCCGACGAGACCCTTGTAGAGTCCGGCGCCGAGCAGGCCGCCGACCAGGGGGCCCACGATGGGTACCCAGAAGTAGAGGTTTCCGTACTGGTCCCGCCACGCTCCGCCGTAGCCGGTGATGAAGCTCGCCAGCCGGGGGCCGAAGTCCCGGGCGGGGTTGATCGCGTATCCCGCGTTGGTTCCCCAGGCCATCCCGATCGCGACCACGACCAGGCCGATGACGAACGGCCCCAGGTTCGCGCCCGGAGGAGTGTTCAGCATGTCGGTGATGGCCATGATGAGCAGCAACAGGATGGCGGTCCCGATGACCTGGTCGCGGAACGCGCCCCATTCGTGAACCGGTAGAGCGGGGTTGCCGTTGGCGGGGAGTGTGGAGAACACCGTCTGCGTCTTGACCGTGTGTCCGGGGTCGGCCTTCGCCAGTGCCTCGCTGTAGTTCCACCGGACGAGGAGAGCGGCGACGAAGGCGCCGGCCGTCTGGGCCAGGGCGTAGGGAGCGACCTTGCTCCACGGGAACCCCTTGAACGCCGCGAGTGAGAGGGTCACCGCGGGATTGAGATGCGCACCGCTCAGCCGGGCCGCCACATAGACACCCAGGGTGACGCCCAGACCCCACGCCCAGGCGATGCTGTCGTGGTCCCCGAGACCGCCGGGTGGATCCGTCAGAGCACCGCCCGCCGCCACCTGGGCCACCACTCCGCATCCGAAGAGGATGAGGATCATCGTGCCCACGAACTCGGCCGACAACTCGCCCAGCAATTCCGATCCTGCACGCCTTCCAGCCATGGAAGCTCGCCCTCCGCCGGCTGAACCGGCCGTCGACTACCCCCGCGATATGAGCAGGCTAAAGCGCATCCGAGAAGGGTGCATATCAGGGCGAATCTCTTCCGGTGGCCGCCTGCCGGCCGACGGCACCCGAGGGCGTGCGGCAGGTGAGCCGGCGCGCGGCACCTCGGAGAAGCCTCGATCCCGCCGCTTCCGAGACGACGAGCGCCGACACCGCGCGGAGCCGGCGTACGACGACCCACGCGCGGCCCGCGTCCGCGGAGCCGGCTGCCACCGGCCCGTGACGGGTCCTCCGGCTCACCCGCACGGGTGCCCCGACCTCGTCGGCCGGCCCTTCCGCGGCCGGAACCCGCCCGAAACCGAAGCCCCGTGCCGGTGCGCTCCACGGACGCCCGGCGGCCCGGCCGGGCCGCAGTGCCCACCACCCGGCCGATACGCTCCGCGAGTTGCCGTTTGCGCATCGTCACCCGCACCATGGAGTTCGCGTCCGGAGGCCGGCCCGTCCCGCCTCCGGACCGGGGACGGAAGGAGTGCGGCGTATGGCCGGGTACTTCGAGAACGGCCCCGGTGACCTTGTCCCCGACGCGCTGTCCGGCTTCGCCCGTGCCCATGCGGACCTCGTGGCCCACGACCCCGTCGACGGATTCTTCACCGCCCGGCACAGTTCTGCGGCACGGCAAGTGGGTCTCCTCTCGGGCGGCGGCTCGGGACACGAGCCGCTGCACGCCGGATACGTCGGCGCGGGCATGCTCGACGCCGCCTGCCCCGGCAGGGTGTTCGCCTCCCCCCACAACCGGCAGATCTTCCGGGCCTCCGGCGCGGTCGCGGGCCCGGCAGGCGTGCTGCACATCGTCAAGAACTACACGGGTGACCGGATCAACTTCGGTATCGCGGCCGAGCGGCTCGCCGACGCAGGGATCGCCTGCGCGCGCGTGCTCGTCGACGACGACCTGGCCTCCGACTCCGAGGGAGTCGCCGCCGGGCGCCGTGGCACGGGCGCCACGATGCTGGTGGAAAAGGTCCTGGGCGGCGCCGCGGACACCGGCATGGGACTCGACGCGCTGGCGGAACTCGGCACCGCCGTGACCAGCCGGTGCCGGACACTCGCCGCCGCCTCCGCCGCCCACCACGCACCGGCCACCGGCGAGCCGGCGTTCGGGCTGCTGCCCGGCGAACTGGAGTACGGGGTAGGAATCCACGGTGAACGTGCCGACCGCACCAGGAGTCAGGGGCGTGTGGGGGCGTTGGTGGAGGACATGGCGGGCGCTCTGCTGGACGCGCTGCGCCCCGGGCCGGACGATCCGGTCGTCGCCCTCGTCAATGGGCTGGGCTCGGTCACCTCTCTGGAGCTGTACGGCATCTTCGGCGAACTGGGCCGGGTCCTCGACGCCCGGCGGGTGCGGCTCGCCCGTCACCTCGTCGGCAACTACGTCACGGCGCTCGACATGCGGGGCTTCTCCCTGACTCTCATGGTCGCCGACGGCGACACGCTGGACTTCTACGATGCGCCGGTCCGTACCCCGGCGTTGAGCTGGTGAGCGAGAGGCTCCCGGCGGACCGGGGCCCGTCGGGCTGTCACGGACCGTCGGACCGGGTTTCGTCGGGCCGTGACAGGAGCAGGAGGACCGCCTCATGACGACCGACACCTTCGACGGCTTGCGGACCCGCGACTGGATGCGCCGCTTCGCGGAGTCGGTGTACGCCACCGAGGCCGAGCTGACCGCGCTCGACCAGCAGGCCGGGGACGGCGACTTCGGGACCAACCTCGCTGCCGGTGTCAGTGCCGCCGGGCCGCTGCTCGACCGGATGGGCGGGCCGGTCGGACCGGCGGAGCCGCTGGGCGCCATGGCCACCGCCTTCCTCGACGAGATCGGGGGAACCAGCGGCCCGCTGTTCGGTCTGCTGTTCCAGGCGTTGAGCAGGGCCGCAGCAGGATCCGGGCCCACTCTGACGACGGCCGCCCTCGCCGAGGGTGCCGCCCAGGGTCTGGCCGCGATCCGCCGTGTGGGTGACGCCTCGCCGGGGGACAAGACACTGGTCGACGCGCTGACTCCGGCCGTCGCCGCGTTGCGGGCGGCAGAGGGCGCGTCGCCCGCAACGGCTCTGGCCGCGGCGGCGGACGGCGCGTGGCAGGGGGTGCGGGACACGGCGTCCCTGGCGGCGCGCATGGGCCGGGCCAGCTACCTCGGTGAACGGGCGTCGGGCATTCCGGATCCCGGAGCGGTGGGCGTCGCGCTGTTCTTCGCCTCCGCCAACGGCGCCGTACGCGCCCTGGCGCCCGCCCCGGAGCCCGGCTGACCGCACGGCCACCGGCCGCCGCCCCGGCCGGTCACCGACGCTCGCGCCACTGGTGTTCCCGCACACCCCCGTTCGCCGAAGGGCCAAGGGCCTTGGCCGCCCGGACCGCTCTACGCGCCGATCCGGCTCCGGGCCCACCACACCAGCTCACGGTCGGCAAGGCTGGCGACCCACAGGTCGGCCTGCCCCGACTCCGGGCCGGGCGGGCACGGCCCGACGCCGATGACGCGGAGGCCCGCACGGCGGGCCGATTCCATGCCCGTGAGCGAGTCCTCCACCGCCAGTGCCTCTTCGGGCGGAGCGCCGCAGAGGCGGGCGGCCGCTCTGTAGACGTCGGGTTCCGGCTTCGGTCGTACGCCCTCGCCGGCGACCACGACATGACTGAAGGAGCTGAGGAGCCCGGCGCGGTCGAGGCACGACTCCACCACCTCCCGCGGGCAGTTGCTGGCCACGGCGAGCGGGAGGTGGCGTGCTGCCAGCCGGACGAGCGCGGCGGCCCCGGGCATGGTGACGGGGTCCTGGTCGACCAGTGAGGTGAAGGTGGTGAGGAGCGTGGCGGCCAGGTCATCCGCCAGTTCCGGTTTGCCGGTCTCGTCGGCCATGAGCGCGCCGCACTCGGTGTAGTGCACGCCTTTCGCGCGGTCGGCGAATCCGGCCGGTGGCTTGAGGCCGAACATCCGGAACGTGATGTTCCGGGCGTCCTGCCAGTGTCGTTCCGTGTCCATCAGGGTTCCGTCGCAGTCGAAGACGACGGCGGACGGGGACCACGAAAGGATGTTATGAGCTGTCATTGAACTGCCGTTCTCGGAGGTGGCGCCGAACGGTGAGGTGTCGGCGGGTGCCGGGATGGGGGTGATGCACTCGCGAGACAGAGGCGAGCGATGTCGCGCGTTTCGCGACCACGGGGACGTGAAGGAGTGCGCCGATGGCGGACGTCGTTCACCGCTTTCGGCGGGAGCCGAAAACATCGTGACGGTTACGTTAATTTGACGCCCGCAATTACCGCAATCACCAATTCGAGTGCATGAGAAAGTCCCGGTGCCGGGCGGCCGGCGCTCGAGCGGAGGGCCGAGACGGGGATGGCCGTGCCCCGGGACGCGGTCGACGGGCCTGGTGAACGGTGCTTCAGGTCCCTCGTGACGTCGTTCGCGCTGGAGTCGTCACACGCACACGAAACGATTCTCCCCATCGGGGCGGTGGATTGGGTGAACGGTCGGCCGTGCGTGCAGGGGTGACGAATAATAAGATCTTCGCGCGATGCGACTGTGCCCTCCGTGGGGAGGGTCCCGAATCTCCGATCGTGGCGCTAGTACGTGTGAGCGAAGGTGGAACCGACGTGCAGAACAGGGCTCGTGCAACCCGCAAAATACTGCTGGAATCGGCAGCACATCTCTTTGTCGAACGGGGATATGCGGGAACGAGTGTCAATGACATAAGTGATCACTCGGGGAAAACCAGCGGGGCCATCTATTTCCATTACTCCAGCAAGGAGAATCTGGCCCTGGCCGTGGTCCGGGAGCAGTTCGCCACCTGGCCGCAGATGCTTGCTCCTTATGCCGCGCCCGGAATCCCGCCCCTCGAGAAGCTGGTCGTCCTCAGCTTCGGCATCGCCCGGTCCCTCCGCGAGGACGTCGTGGCGCGGGCGGGCGCCCGGCTGTGGGCGGAACGCCGTGGCATCGAGGCCGCCGTGCCCACGCCGTTCGACGCCTGGGCCCTGGCCGCCACCCGGCTTCTCGCCCAGGCCCGCGCACGGGGTGAACTCGCGGCAGGCATCGAGCCGTCCGCAGCGGCGGTGGCACTCGTCTGTGCCTTCTTCGGGATCTGCACGCTGACCGACGAACTGCCCGGCGGGCGTCGTGACTGGAGGGAGCTGCTGGACCAGTGGTGGACGCTGATGCTGAACTCCCTGCAGGCGGAACCGGACCCCGCTGCTCTGCTCGCCCGTGCGCGGGCACGGACGCCCGTGCAGCTGTGAGCCCCGGCCCGTGGCCCACTGGAGGGGCACGCCCTCCACGCCCTCAAGTGATCCGGTAGGGGCCCGCGCCGGGACCCGAGATCTTGTCCTGGACATGGCGTGCCTGGCCCGCTGTCCGCGGATACGCTGTCCGGAGCAGGATCCAGAGCCGGAGAGGTCTCGAGCCGGAGCAGGGACCGGCACCGGGGAGCCCGGCACGTGGTGCCGCGGCGGAGACCGTGCCGCCCGCGCGCGCGTCGGCCACTCCCGACGGCGTGGCCCTCGACGGCTCGGCGCACGCCGTCACCTCTCGATGGAGCGACCGTGCTGCGGGTGCACTTCACACCGGAGGACCTGGCGAGGGTGCGAGTGGCCCCGGGGCCGGACTTCCTCCGGGAGATCGGCAACAGTGTGCAGACCCTTCAAAGCCGGGACGGTGAGCAGGTGTTCGGTGCGTGGCGTCACCGGGTGCGTCCGCGCCTCTCGGGCAGAGGCCGCCGGCGGTCAGCGCCCACTCCGGCCCGGCCGGCCTGCGCCGGGACTCCGGAAGACGGGGTGGCCGCACCGCCTTGTGACGGTCCGGGCGATCACGGCTCTTTGTGGCGAATCCATGACCCGTCTGTGAATCCGATGTGACCAAGTCATGATCGTTGCTGATGAGTTCATGTCGGACATGTGTTCTTGCGCAGGTCTGAAGACCCGTGGCAGAGTCCCGTCCCGCCTCTGTCGATCATGCGAAGTGCATCACTGGTCCCCGGACCGGGGGCGGTGAAGTGGGGTACTTCGCCGCCGCGTGCACGACAACCGACCAGGAGCGGGGGCAACTGGGAGGTCACGAACGCTCGATGAGCGTCGTGCCGCAGGGGGGGACTGGATCGATGGTGGGCTGGGACAGACGGGGCGGCCGAGTGGCGGCCGGGATGACACTGGTGGCGGCATTCACGCTGCTCGGTCCCGGAGCGCTGCCGGCGGGGGAAGCGGTCGCCGCCGCGGGCTGTGCGGGAGCGCAGCACGACTTCAACGGGGACGGGATCCGCGACACGGTCATCGCCGACCCCGAGGCCACGGTCTCGGGCAAGGAACGTGCCGGACAGATCCACATCGTCTACGGGGGCGACAAGGGAACGTTCCTGCTGTCGCAGGACTCCCCGAACGTGTCGGACGGCGCCGAGACCGACGACCGGTTCGGCTTCTCGTACGCCGTGTACGACGCCAACCTCGACGGCTGCAGCGACATCGCCGTGGGCATCCCGTTCGAGGACATCAACGTGGCGGACGGACCGGTCAAGGACGCGGGACTCGTCCACCTCATCTACGGCTCGCCCACGGGCATCGCCTCCGGAGGGCTCGGCACCATCGGCTTCCGCCAGGGAGCCGACGGAAAGCTCGGCGGCGGATACGAGGCGGAGGACTGGGTCGGATACGCCGTCGCCGCCGGCACATCCGCCAGTGGTATCCCCTTCCTCGTGATCGGAGCCCCCGGAGAGGATGGCGCCGGGGGCAAGGACATGGGGATGTTCCACCACGTCTACGGCACCGGATACAACGTGGCCCACGTCTCGCAGGACTCGGCGGGTGTCTGGGAGGATCCCGAGCCCAACGACCGCTTCGGCGCGTCGATCGCCGCGACGGACCGTCATTTCGTCGTCGGTGCGCCGGGTGAGTCCATCGCCACCACGTCCCAGAACGTGGAGTTCGCCGGAGCCGTCATCGCCTTCCGGCCGTCGATCAACACGGACGGCATCCCGGCCCCGCTCTTCGGCATGGGCCAGGGCCGCAGCGGCAGCGGTGACACGACCGCGCAGGCCGGAGACCAGTACGGCCTCTCGCTGGCCATGGCCCCGTACCGCCCCGCCGGTTCGACCGCGAACAACGACTCGCTTCTCGCAGTCGGCGTACCGGGTGAGGATCTGGCCGACACGGTGGACGCCGGAGCCGTGCACACGTACCACATCAAGGCGGACGGAACCCTTCAGCACCTGAACTGGATCGACCAGAACCAGCCCGAGGTCGAGGGCTCGGCCGAGGCGGGCGACTTCTTCGGACAGCGTCTCGCCGCGGTCAACACCTCTCCGACGGTCACGGGCACCGCCGCCACGATGCGCCTCGCCGTCGCGGCGCCCGGCGAGGAGTCGACCGAGGAGTACCCGGAAGAGGGCGGCGTGCACATCCTCCCGCTGCTCGGTGCCCCGGGCGCCGGTGACAGCTGGATCTCACCCGGCAACGGCATTCCCGCCGTCCGCGCACCCCGGATGCTCACGGGTACGGGTCTCGGCGCGAGCCCGTCGTCGCTGTACGTCGGCATCCCCTACGGCCCCGCCGAGAACAGAGCCGTCCACGCGTTCCCCTGGAACACCCCGAACGGCGGCGCACCCACGCAGAGCCGACGCCCGGGTGAAGGCGGCATACCGGCCGACGGCGTCGCCTTCGGCGCGCAGGTGAGCTGACCGGGGGCGATCGGGCGTACGGCACGCACGTCGTACGCCCGACCCATCGGTGACCGCGGTGCCCCGCGGGCGACGCCGCGACGAACCGCGCACGGCCGCGCAGTCCGCGCACCGCTCCGCCGGGTCACGCACCGGCGCGGAAGGCGGTGCGCCGTCCACATCCGCCACACCCATGCGTGCTGGTCCCCACCGTCATGGGACGGCGGGACCGGCATGCCCGATCCCGCTTCGGGGACCACCGGCCGAACAGCCGGAACGACCAGGGGAGGAACCATTCCTGTGACCAGTCCGATGCGCCCGCCGCGACGCACGGCAAGAGGAAGAACAGCGCTCGCCGCAAGTGCCGTCGTCCTGACCGCATTCGCCCTGGGGTTCGGGCCGGGGGCGCCCTTCACCGCACCCGCCACCGCCCTGGCCGCCGGATGCTCGGGCGTGGACTCCGACTTCAACGGCGACGGCGTCAGGGACACGGTGATCGCCGACCCCGAAGCCGCCGTCAACAACGTTCCGGGGGCCGGCGTGGTCCACATCGTCTACGGAGGCGACAAGGGCAGTGTGCAACTGTCCCAGGAGACGGCCGGTGTCCCGGGAACTGCTGAGCCCGACGACCGGTTCGGCTTCTCGTTCGCCGTCTACGACGCCGACGCCGACGGCTGCAGCGACCTGGCCGTCGGCATCCCGTACGAGGACCTCGACACGGCCCGTGACGCCGGCCTCGTCCAGATCGTCTACGGCTCGGCCGCCGGGCCCGGCGGCGGTAAGGCGGTCAGGGAGCACCTCCAGGGCGCGACCGCGTCGCTCGGCGGAGGTCCGGAGACGGGCGACTGGGTCGGTTACGCCCTGGCAGGCGGGAAGACCGCGGCGGGAAGCTCGTACCTGCTGATCGGCGCCCCCGGCGAAGCACTCGGCACGATCGAGGACGCCGGCGTCTTCTACTACCTCTCCGCCGACGCGGCGACCGCCGTGGGCAACAACCAGGACACCACCACCGCCGGGCCGGTACCGGGGGAGATGGAGGTGGACGACCGCTTCGGCTCGTCGTTCGCGGCCACCCCGACCCACTTCGCCGTGGGAGCACCGGGAGAGGCGATAGGCACCGTGCCGTTCGCCGGAGGAGTCGCCGTCTTCAGCCACACCCTCGTCTCCGGCCTCCCCAAGCCGCTGGTCGGCCTGGCCCAGGACCAGGACGTCATCCAGGGAGCCGAGGAGGCGGGTGACGGTTTCGGCACCGCGCTCGCCATGGTCCCCTACCGGCCCTCGGGGGCCACCTCGACGACCGAGTCCCTGCTCGCCGTCGGTGTCCCCGGCGAGGACCTGTCCACGACGGTCGACGCGGGGGCCGTCCAGGTCTTCCGGGTCACGGCCTCCGGGACCTTCACGCAGGTCTACTGGCTCGACCAGAACACGGCGGACGCCGAGGAGGCGACCGAGGCCGGGGACTTCTTCGGGCAGCGCCTCGCCGCGGTCAACACCGCCCCCAACAGCACCGCTTCGGCCACCACCGTCCGGCTGGCGGTCGGCGTGCCGGGCGAGGAGTCCTCCGAGGAGCACATGGAGAAGGGCGGCGTGCAGATCTTCCCGCTCGTCGGCGCGGCCGGTGCCTCCGACACCTGGATCGACCCGGGCTGGGGCATCCCCGGAGAGCCCGCACCCCGGCAGCTCGCCGGAATGAGCCTGGGCGCCACCCCGTCCGCCCTGTACGTGGGCATGCCCTACGGGCCCGCCGCGGAACACGCCGTCCACTCCTTCAGCTGGAACGTGGCGTCCGGCGGCACGCCCACCCGCACCTTCAAACCCGGTTGGGACGGCGTCCCCACGGGCGACGTCGCGTTCGGAGCCGTGGCCCGTTGATGAACGACCTGGAGAACAGACACATGTCCAGACGCATACGACGCGGCCCTGTGCTGCGCGGCGCGCTCGCCGCGGTGGTGGCCGGCGCGGTCATGACCGGGATCCTGAGCGCCCAGTCGGAGGGCCCCGCCCCCGAGGCGGCACCCGATCCCTCGATCGCCGCCGCGGGCAAGCCGGTGCAGACCGAGGCCGAGGCACTGACCGTCGCCAAGAAGAGCGGCCAGAAGGTCGAGATCCTCGGCATGCGCACCTCGCGCCGTGAGATCTACGCCGAACCGAACGGCACCTTCACGGCCCGCGAGTACACCGACCCCGTCCGTACCTTCCAGGCAGGCACGTGGGTCGACATCGACCGCACACTCGTACGGCACGCCGACGGGACGGTCTCACCGAAGGCCGCGGCGGTCGCGCTGTCCTTCTCGGACGGCACCGCCGGCGAGCCGTTCGTCACGATGAACCAGGCGGGCCGCGAGATGGCCCTCACCTGGCCGTACGGGAAGCTGCCCGCCCCCTCGCTCGACGGCGACACGGCCACGTACAAGGAGGCGCTGCCCGGTGTCGACCTCACGGTGCGCGCCGAGGCGGACGGCTTCGGCCACCTCCTCGTCGTCAAGACCCCCGAGGCCGCGGCCGACCCGCGGCTGGCCCGGCTCGACCTGGGTCTGAGGACCGACGGACTCAAGGTCGAGGAGGACGCCTCCGGCGCCATCAGGGCCGAGGACGCGGCCGTCGGCGGAACCGTCTTCGAGGCCGGCAAGCCCGTCATGTGGGACTCGGCCGCGGTGAAGGAAGCCGCAGCCAGGGCCCAGGGACCCAAGGCCGTGTCGAAGGCACTCGCCGCCGCGGCCGCCGACGCCGCGCCCGCCCCGGCGGTCGCGCCGAAGGCGGCCCTGGCCGGTCCCGGCGGCGGCGGCCGTACCTCGCCGCTGGGCATCGAGGTGGGCAAGGGCAAGCTGTCCCTCGTCCCCGACCAGAAGCTGCTCCGGGGCGACGACACCGTCTTCCCGGTCGTCATCGACCCGATCCAGCGCACCACCTCGCGCACCGCGTGGACCGGCGTGATGTCCGGCATGCCGAGCGAACAGGACTGGAAGTACTCCGGCAGCGCGGGCGTCGGCAAGTGCCCCACCGACTACAGCCCGGTGTCCTGCAACGGCGTGGGGGTGCGCCGGACGCTCTTCACGATGCCCATGTCGTTCTACAAGGGCAAGCAGATCCTCGGCGCGACGTTCTCCGCACGCGTCGAGCACATCTACAGCGCCTCGCCGACCGCCGAACCGATCCGGCTGTACCGCATCGGCGGCAAGAACTACAGCATCACCTCCTCCTCCAGCTGGTCCAACACCTCGGACGACTGGACCGACCACATCGGTACCGTCGACAAGGCCATCTCGCCCACGAGCTGCTCCAGCCAGGCCAACCTGCACTTCGAGGCGGGCGCGAGCGGCGAGCTGACCACCGAGGTCAAGACCGCGGCGGCCGAGGGCTGGTCGTCCATGACGCTGGGTCTGCGGGCCGCCGACGAGTCCCGCCTCCCGGAGTGGAAGCGGGTCTGCGGCAACGCCTACCTGTCGATCAGCTACAACAACCTCCCGCGGAAGATCACGACGCTCTCGCAGAACCCGGGAGGCGTCTGCACCAGCGGCGCCGGCCGCCCGTACTCCGAGGTGCCGCCGCAGCTGCAGGCCGTGGCCAGCGACCCCGACCACGGCAACGGCCTGACCGACAAGGTCAAGGTCGAGTTCAAGGTGGACTGGACGGACCCGGTCACCAAGGAGGCCAAGACCTACTCGTACCTCACTCCGTCCTGGCTCGCGCCCACGTCCGGAACCAAGTTCACCCACACGGTGAAGTCGTCGATCCCGCAGAACACCGTCATCTACTGGAGCGCCCGCGCCTACGACGGTGACGGATACGGCCCCTGGAGCTACGACGGCGACTCCGTGCGCTGCGAGTTCATGTTCGACAAGACGCTGCCGGGCAAGCCGAACGTACTGTCCAAGCAGTACCCGTCCGACTCCGTCTACCACGACGGCGTCGGCACCTACGGCTCCTTCACCTTCGCGCCGAACCCGAACGACTCGGTGCCGGACACCGACATCGTGAAGTACCGGTACGCGTTCGACGGCACCGCCACCCCGGCCACCACGGTCGACGCCGCCACACCCGGCGGGCCCGCCACTGTGA
Organism: Streptomyces clavifer; assembly: GCF_036345975.1. NCBI lineage: Bacteria > Bacillati > Actinomycetota > Actinomycetes > Kitasatosporales > Streptomycetaceae > Streptomyces > Streptomyces clavifer. The sequence goes on from NZ_CP107793.1 coordinate 6,746,632, forward strand.
ACTGGATGCCCACCCGGTCCGGACGGCACTGGGTCGACGTCATCGCCGTCGACAAGGCGGAGAACCCGAGCACCAAGGCGCACTACGAGTTCCTGGTGACCGAGGGCACCCCGGTCGCCGGCCAGTGGAACCTCGCCGACGAACCGTCGAGCACCGAAGCCCACGACGAGACAGGGGCGTTCTCCGCGAACACCGGCACCGGAGTCACCTTCGGTGTGGAGGGCCCCGGCGGCAAGGCCGACTCGGCCGCCCGCTTCGACGGCACCGGCGCCGCGTACGCCGACGTCAACGAGACGGTGCTGGACTCCTCCGAGAGCTTCAGCGTCAGCGCCTGGGTCCGCCCGAACGGCACCCCCACGCGTGACATGGCGGTCGTCAGCCAGGACGGCACCGGCGAGCCCGGATTCACCCTCGGCTACGACCACGTCGCCGGCACCTGGGCGTTCTCCGTACCGGTGACCGACGTCGACACCCTCGGGCAGTGGAAGGCCGTCGCCACCGGCGTCAGCGTGGTCCCCGACCAGTGGGTGCTGCTGACCGGCGTCTACGACGCGGCCAAGTCCGAGCTGCGCCTCTACATCAACAAGGACTCCAAGGGCACCGCCTCCCGCCGCTCGCTGTGGAAGTCGTACGGACCGCTCCAGATCGGCCGGACCACGGCCAAGAGCGGCTACCGGGACAACTTCTCCGGTGACCTCGCCGAGGTACGTGTCTTCGACCGCGTCCTGCCCGCCGCCCAGGTGGCGGAGATGATGACGGTCAAGCCGAACCGCATGAACTACTGGCAGCTCGACGCTGCCACCGCAGGCGCCTCCGCGGACACCGGCAGCGGTCAGAAGCTGACCCTCGCCGGAAACGCCTCGATCTACAACGCGCCCACGGACGATCCGTACTTCGAGGGCCCGTACCCGATGGTCGGCGCGGGGCACCTGGTGCTCGACGGTGACGGGGACTACGCGTCCACGGCCACCGCTCCCGTCACCGGCGCGGCCAGCTTCACCGCGACGGCCCGCGTGCAGCTCACCACGCTGGACGCGACCGTGCCGCAGACGGTTCTCTCGCTGCCCGGCGCGGCCGCCAACCGGCTCGCGGTCCGCTACCGGCCCGCCGCCGACGCGGAGTCCTCCTCGACGTGGGAACTGGCGGTCGCCGAGTCCGACTCGGCGTCGGCGACGGTGAAGACCTTCACCGACGACCAGACGCTCCCGGACGTCGACATGGCCGGTCAGCACCTCGCCGTGGTCTACGACGCGTTCGCCAACGAGATCCGGCTGTACGTGGCCGGTCAGCTGGCCGACATCGCGCACGGCACCGACGACACCCTCTGGGGCGCCACCGGGGCACTGCAGGTGGGCCGTTCGGCCCTCGGCGGCGGCAGCGAGTACTTCGCGGGCGCCATCGACGAGGTCCGCGTGTACAGCGGGGCCGCCGACCGGACCGCGATCCAGCAGATGGCCAACGGGACACCGCTCCCGAACATGTGATCCCCCCGGGCGGGTGTGCCGGTTCCCAGCGGAACCGGCACACCCGCCCGCTTCAGTCCCATCCCTCACTACGTGCGGAGACACGTGATGGCATTCAGAGGCCGGTTGTTGAACCGGCGCCTACCCGGGCGGTTGCTCATGGCGACCGCCCTGGGAATCACCCTCGCCCTGACCGGCAGCACAGTCCAGGCCGTGCCGTCGGCGCCGGGTCAGGAAGGACGCGGAAGGCCTGGTGTCCAGGACTTCGGCGATCCCGTGGAAGGTAAGGACGCGCAGGCGAAGAAGCGCCCTGCCGACGAGGCGAGGAAGGCCGCCGTCAAGCGGCTGGACGAGGTTGTCTGGCCGGCCGGCGGCAGCGCGAAGGTCGCCGTGGCCACCACGTCCCCCGTGGAGGAGACCGTCGGCGGGCTGCCCGTCGCGGTCACCGCGATCACGTCCAAGACGTCCAAGAAGACCGTGCAGCCGGCCGGTCCGGCCGAGGTCGAGGTCGCCGTACTGCCCGCGAAGCGGGCGGCGGCCATCGGCGCCGGCGCGCTGATGCGCGTCGAGCGCACGGACGCGGCGGTGAAGGCCGCGAAGGTCCGCCTCTCCGTGGACTACGCGAAGTTCGCCGACGCGTACGGCGGCGACTACGGGGCCCGCCTGCAGCTCGTCCAGCTCCCCGCCTGTGCGGCCGTGGCGACCCCCGGCAGCAAGGCCTGCCCGGAGCAGGCCAGGCCCCTCGCCACGGTGAACGACGCCGAGGACCGCACCGTCTCGGCCGACGTCCAGGCCACCGCGGCACCCGCCTCGGCCATGACGGCGAAGGCCGCTCCGAGTGCGGCACCGCTCGTCGCCCTCGCCGCGGGCCCGTCCTCCGCCCAGGGCAGCTACAAGGCGACCGCGCTCGCCCCGTCCGCGAGCTGGAGCGTCGCCAACTCGTCCGGAGGCTTCAGCTGGAGCTATCCGCTGCGCACGGTCCCCACACCGGGTGGACAGTCGCCGAGCATCGGGCTGGGCTACTCCTCGCAGTCCGCCGACGGCCGCACCTCGGTGACCAACAACCAGGGCTCCTGGGTCGGTGAGGGCTTCTCGTACGACCCGGGGTACATCGAGCGCCGCTACAAGCCGTGTTCCGACGACGGGCACTCCACGTCGGCCGAGCAGTGCTGGGCCTTCGACAACGCCACGATCATGCTCAACGGCAGCTCGTCCGAACTCATCAAGGACGACGAGACCGGTGACTGGAAGTTCTCGTCCGACGACGGCACCAAGGTCGAGAAGCTGACCGGGGCGACGAACGGCGACAACGACGGCGAGCACTGGAAGGTCACCACCGCCGACGGCACGGAGTACTGGTTCGGGCTGAACCGCCTCCCGGGCTGGACCGACGGCAAGGAGACCACGGACTCCACCTGGACCGTGCCCGTCTTCGGCGACGACTCCGGCGAGCCCTGCTACAACGCCACGTTCACCAGCGCCCACTGCAAGCAGGCCTGGCGCTGGAGCCTGGACCACGTCAAGGACACCCACGGCAACGTGATGTCCTACTTCTACGCTCCTGAGACGAACCACTACGCCCTCAACGGCAAGACGGACGTCAACGGCACCGCCTACCACCGCGGCGGCTACCTGAAGCGGGTCGACTACGGCCAGCGCGACGGCCAGGCCTACGCGGCCAAGGCACCCGCCCGCGTCGTGTTCGACGTGGCCGAACGCTGCCTGCCCACCGACGACTTCGACTGCGCGGAGTCCAAGCGGACCAAGGCGAACGCGAAGTACTGGCCGGACACCCCCGTCGACCAGGAGTGCAAGGCGTCCACCAAGTGCACCGTGGGCCAGACGTTCTGGACCACGAAGCGACTGACGGGCATCACCACCCAGATGCGCAAGAACGCCACCGAGTACCAGGACGTGGACGCGTGGACCTTCACCCACCTGTTCACCGACAACGGTGACGACTCCAAGACCCTCTGGCTGTCGAAGATCGACCACGAGGGCCGGGTCGGCACGGCGGCGAAGCTGCCGACGCTCGAACTCTACGGCGAGCAGCTCGTCAACCGCGTCGACGCCATCGGCGACAACATCGCCCCCTTCCACCGCTTCCGGCTCGCGGCAGTCCTCAGCGAGACGGGTGCGCAGCTGGACGTCAACTACGCGGCGACCGACTGCACCAAGGCCGCCCTGCCCAAGCCGGGCGAGTCGGCCAAGCGCTGCTACCCGGTGAAGTGGGCCCCGCCCGGCACGGTCGAACCGATCACGGACTGGTTCCACAAGTACGTCGTCGCCGAGATCGTCGAGACCGACCGCACGGGAGGCGGCGACAGCCTCGTCACCCGCTACGACTACCAGGGTGACGCGGCCTGGCGCAAGGCGAAGCCGGACGGCATCACGGAGGACAAGTACCTCACGTGGGGCGGCTGGCAGGGCTACGGCAAGGTCAAGGTGACCAGCGGCAGCGCCGACAAGCAGACCTCGCGGATCGACTACACGTATCTGCAGGGCATGGACGGCGACAAGGACCCGGACGGCGGGACCCGTTCGGTGAAGGTCAAGGACTCCACGGGTGCGGAGTACACCTCCTCGGAGGAGTTCACCGGCCACCAGCTGGAGGCCACCACCTACGACGGAACCAAGGCCGTTTCCAGGACGATCAGTACGCCCTGGAAATACACCACGGCCACCCAGACCCGCAGCTGGGGCACCACTCATGCGGTGATCGTGCGTTCCGATGTCGAGCGCGGCTTCAGCCTGCTGTCCGACGGGACCTGGCGCGAGTCGAAGGTCACGACCAAGTACGACACCACGAAGGGCACCGGCCGCGTTGTCGAGGTCGACGATCAGGGCGACGTCTCCACGACCACTGACGACACCTGTGTCCGCACGTGGTACGTCGACAACACCGCCACCAACCTTCTCACCCTGCCCTCGCGCAGCGAGTCGGTAGGCGTCAAGTGCTCGGCCACCCCGGACCGCAAGACACAGGTCCACGCGGACGAGCGCACTTCGTACGACGGCAAGGCGTTCGGTGAGGCCCCGACCAAGGGCGACGCCACGAAGACCGAGCGTCTGACCGCTCACAACGGAACCACGGGCACCTACCAGGTCACCGGCACGACGACCTACGACGCCTTCGGCCGCCCGCTGTCGCAGAAGGATGCGAACCTGGCGGAGACGAAGACCGCGTACACGGACGTCAACGGCCTCATCTCGCAGACCAAGAGCACCAACGCGCTGAACCACGTCACGACCACCGACTACGCCCCCGCGTGGGGCATGTCGGCGGGCCAGACCGACCCGAACGGCAAGCGCACCGACCTGGCCTACGACGGCCTGGGCCGCCTGACCTCGGTCTGGCTCCCGGACCGCGCGAAGACCCAGACCCCGAGCATCAAGTACTCGTACAACGTCCGGCGCGACAAGGTCGTCGCGATCAAGACGGAGAAGATCGAGAACGACGGTTCCTACGGCGCGGAGTACCAGCTGTACGACGGTCTGCTGCGGCCGCGGCAGATTCAGACGGAGGGCCCCGGCGGCACGCGCATGGTTGCCGACTCCTTCTACGACGGCAGCGGCAAGGTCAAGAAGACCAACGCCACGTACAACGCTGCCGGAGTCGCGTCGGACGAGCTGTTGATCGTCCACAACGGCGAGGTCGGTCAGCAGAGTCTGCTGGAGTACGACGGTCTCGGCCGCTCGACTGCACAGATCATGGCGGTCTCCGGTGTCGAGCAGTGGCGCACCACGACGGCGTACGACGGGGAGCGGACGACGGTCGACCCGCCGGCCGGAGGCGTTCCGACCACCACGGTGAACGACGCCTCGGGTAACACCAAGGAGATCTGGCACTACCGGGGGGCCTCCCCGAACCCTCTGTCGGGCTACGACGTCACCAAGTACACGTTCACGCCGAAGAACGAGCTCGAGACGGTCGTCGACGCCAAGGGCAACGTGTGGCGCTACGAGTACGACCAGCTGGGCCGCAAGACGAAGAGCGTGGATCCGGACGCGGGTACGTCGACCACTGAATACGACGCGCTCGACCGTCCCGTCTCGTCCACGGACGGCCGGGGCAAGAAGCTCTCCACGGTCTACGACAAGCTCGGCCGTACCCTGTCCACCTGGGAAGGCGAGCCCACCACGGGCACCAGGCTCACGGAGACCCGATACGACAAGGCCGGTCTGCTGGGCCAGGCATGGGCCGACATCAGCCACATCTCTCCGACGGAGTCATTCGGAACGGTCGTCCAGACGATGGACGACTTCTACCGCCCGCTGCAGACGAACTACGTGGTGCCCGCATCTCAGGGTTCGCTCGCCGGCACGTACAGCTTCACCTCGGCGTACAACCGCGACGGCACCGTCCAGTCGAGCGGCTTGCCTGCGGCAGGGGACCTGCCGGCCGAGGTGCTGGTCACCGGGTACGACTCCCTGCAGCGTCCGACGACGCTGACGGGCTCGACCCCTTATGTCACCGGCACCGTCTACTCCGACGAGAGCCACGTCCAGCAGCTGGAGCTCTCCACCGGGAGCGGCAAGAAGGTCTGGCAGACCTTCGACTACGAGACCGGTACGGACAGGCTGACCCGCTCGGTGGTCGATGTGGCCGGGGCGTCCGCACCGGCCAAGGAGTCCAACTACTCCTACGACCAGGCAGGAAACGTCCTCTCCATCTCGGACACGGCCAATTCGGCCAAGCCTGATGTTCAGTGCTTCGCCTACGACGCGCGCCAGCGCCTGGCCGAGGCATGGAGTCCGGCATCGACCGTGGCGAACGCAGGAGGCAGTGGAACCACCGGATCTGTGGCGCCGGTGGAGGGCTCGGGACCGACGGCATGCCAGGCCGCTCCGGGTGCGAACCCACTGGGCGGCCCGGCGCCGTACTGGAAGTCGTACACCACGGACGCCATCGGCAACCGCACGTCCGAGACGGTGCACGACACGGCCCTCGACGCAGCACAGAACATCACGCGCGACTACACCTACGGTGGTGCCGGAGCCCTCGGCGACGGTCCGCACCAGGTGACGAAGGCCGTCGAAAGCACTCCTACGGGTGACCGTCAGTCCACCTACGAGTACGACGACAGCGGCAGCGCCACCAAGCGCACCATCGGCGGCAACGCCCAGATCCTGGAATGGACCGCAACCGGCAGGCTCGCCAAGGCGAAGGAGGCCAACGGCTCCGAGACGACCTACCTGTACGGCAGCGACGGCAGCCGGGTCCAGCGCAAGGATTCCACGGGCACGACCGTGTACCTGCCCGGCATGGAGCTCAAGCTCTCGGCCGACGGCACGAAGAAGGAAGCCACGCGCTACTACGGGCACGCCGGTCAGACGGTCGCGATTCGGGCGAACGACGGCAAGGTGTCCTTCCTCGCATCCGACCATCACGGCACGGGCGAACTCGCGATCGACTCCGCGACCGGCGCGGTCACCCAGCGCCGCTTCGACCCCTACGGCGTCGAGCGCGGTGAGGCCACCGGCAGCTGGCCGGGGGAAAAGGGCTTCGTCGGCGGCACCATCGACAAGTCGACCGGCCTGACCCACCTGGGCGCTCGTGAATACGACGCGGCCATAGGCAAGTTCATCTCCGTCGACCCGCTGATCGACTACACACAACCGCAGCAGATCAACGGATACGCCTACGCGAACAACAGCCCGGTCACCCATGCCGACCCGAGCGGCATGGCCATTCCCGAGTGCATGCAAGGGCTCATCGAGTGCCGGGGAGGCATGCCGGTCACCGGCGGGAAGTCCGACCCGGTGAAGCAGGCCGAGCAGAACTCCAACGAGGCCGGTGCCGCACTGGCGGGTGCGCAGGGCCAGCAGTCCGCCGCGAAGCAGCGCATCAAGTCCTCGGCCAAGGCCCTGGTCAAGATTGCCCGGGACATCCTCGGCGTCGACGCGGCGCTCGACTGCGTCTCCAGCGGTGACATGGGTGCCTGCGGCGAGACGCTGCTCAACATCGCGGGCAGCTTCGCAGGAGGTCTCGCCGGAAAGATCCTGGCCAAGTACGGCGCTCCGTGGAACTGGGCCAAGGGAGCCAGACTCGCCAAGCGAGTGGTCGGACTGGTCGGCGACCTCGTCGGCGGCGTCAAGGACCTGTGGAATTCCAGCAAGGCGGTCAGCAAGGCGAAGGACGGGGTGGCCAGGGCCAAGGACGCACTGGCCGCGGCCAAGAAGAAGGCCGCCGCCGCCCTCAAGAAGGGTGACGGTTCCTGCCCGGTCAAGCCGGCCAACCACAGTTTCCTTCCGGGCACGAAGGTTCTGCTCGCCGATGGCACCACGAAGCCGATCGAGGACGTCGAGCTCGGTGACAAGGTCACCGTCACCGATCCCGAGACCGGCGAGACGACCCTGCGTGAGGTCGTCGGTACGATCGTGACCGAGGACGACAAGCACTTCGTCGACCTTGCGATGCGAAACGAATCCGGCGCACAGGAATCCCTGGTTTCGACGACGACCCACCCGTTCTGGGCAGTCTCCGAGGGCCGCTGGATCGAGGCCGGGGACCTGCGCCCCGGCATGACCCTGCGTACGGGGGACGGCGACACGGTCACCCTCGCGGAAACCCGCTACTTCGAGAAGCGTCAGCGGACCCACGACCTGACGGTGTCCGGGGTACACACGTACTACGTGGCGGCGGGGGCTACGCCGGTCCTGGTTCACAACTGCGGTCTTATTGATGAAGACCACGTTCATGTGAACAGTCTGAACGAGGGGCGTGACGTAGCCAGGGCACAGGCGGGCCTGGGGGATGACGCAGTTCCGTTCAAGCAGGAACTGGGGCCCATGAAGGACAAGGTCTACTCGGGAATGCAGAGCCCGGATGGGCTGCGTGGCTGGAGGATGGACTTTGATCCAAAATCACCCAAGGGTGTGCACATCAACTGGTGGGACAAGACCAGCGGCCCCAAGCGGAGTTCTGGCTGGAGAAATGGGGCTGTCATACTGGATGGCATGACAGAGGGTGGCTATCGTGCCATCATGAACCGCTTCCCGCACACTTAGGCCAGGTATGAACTACATCGAGAGCGAACACTTGGCACAGTGGATCTCATCTGGGCGTGCCTCGGTGCCACCGCAAGAGGCCTGCGTGAAGTTTCACGACTACCTGGTCGAGTTCCCATGGTTGCCGACTCGACTGGATTGGCGCAACATTGACCATGAGGAAGTTGATGCATCGGATGTGAGCGAGGATGAATTTGTGTCGCGTGCTCTGCGATACAGGGTCGGCTCGCATTCGCATCTGCTCGCCCTGTTCTCCCCTGAGCAACCGGGAATCATCTGCTCGATGTCGGACGGGCTTTCCAATTTGGATTTCATCTTTTGGAAAGCGCCAGGAATCCGGTACTTTTGTGGAATTGATCTCGACCCTTCGGGAGTGCCTCAGTACCACTATGAGGACTTTGGGGAGTTCGATGGTTTCGCCAAGGTGACGTTCCGGCTGTAGTGCAGAGTAGGCGTGTGCCCTGTGCAGGAAGATTTCCATCTCCGATTGCGTAGGGCACACACCCGCACGGGTGGACGGTTCGGCCCGTTTGCGTGACGCCTCTCGATACTGTCGCAAGCGCGTATGTGAAGCCCCGCCAGGTGTTCTGGCGGGGCTTCTGGGTTCCCTGACGGCGCAGTTGACGGCCGCCTCGGCGAACAGGTGCTGCTCCGTGGGGCATTTCCTCGCTGTCTACGGTGGTTGGTTGACGGCCTGCCGGACCGTTCAGGGCAACGTCGAGGACGTCGCGGGCTTGGTCTTGGAGGTGGCGGAGTCATCGGCCTGGAGGTGGCGCCATGGGGGCGAGGCCCCATGAGGGCAGTGTGGCTGTGTCGTAGCCGAGTTCCAGGAAGCGGAGGCTGCGGAGTCCGACCTGGCGGTTGAGGGTCTGGACGGTGAGGGTGAAGCCGGTCTGCTCGATTGGCCGGCCGGTGATCGTCGTGACTTTGTGGTCGACCCCGGGTCAAGCCCCTTTGGCGGTGGCGCGTTCGGCGTGCCGGTCCAAGGCAAGTTCGAGCGTTGATGCCGGAAGCGGGGAGGGCGATGCGCTGCATTGGAGGGCGCATCCTCCCGTCACCCCTTCGCAATCGGCGCTGCGCTGTCGATAGCGATGTCCATACAGCCGCCCTCTGCGCCCTTGATGGCGACCGCGACCGAGGGCACCGTGTCCGGCTTGGACCGCACGTGTTAGTCCGAGTATCGAACGTGGAAGCCGATTTGCCTTCTTGCGTATTCGACCGCCCATGCGAACCCTCATACCAGAGCGGGACGCATGGTGGGCAAGTTCGACAACTGCGCGGCGGGCACGGGCGATACGCGACTACCGTGTGTTGCCGGTGATCAACGGTGGGCTCCTATCGGTCGAGCCCGTCCGGCCGTTGACCCGGGCCTGACCGACCACCGTAGGTGTCACCACACGAATGCCGATTCCTGGTGCCCCCACGTACCGAGGACGATGATGTCTCAACTTCGCGCACCCACCGCGCGACCCGAACGCCGCGAAGGCGGACGGCACGGCCGTCCCGGTGGCCGTTCGCATTCGGCGGGCGGCCGACCGCGTGCCGTGCAGCCCGCCCCCGACGCCCGTATGCGACCACAGCTGCTGCGCACCGCCGTGCTGCCCGCCGTCGCCGCGGTGCTGAGCGGTTCCGCGGCCGTCATCTTCACCATCCGGTCCTCGGGCGTGCAGCCCTCCGGCAGTCTCCTGGCGGCGCTCGGCGGTTCCGGTGCGCTGGCCGTCGCGGCCGTGGCCGCGGCCTTCCTCGGTGCCAACCGCGTCGCCGCCGGAGTGGTCGACCGGTGTCTCGCGCTCCGGCGCACAAGCGCCCAGCACCACGCCGAGCTGCAGCGGATCGTGGAGCAGCTCCGGGACGGGGAACCGGTGCCGGCCCCGCGGGCCGCCCGGCCCGCCGGCCCCGACGCGGATGCCTTCGACCTGCTCGCCCAGGAGATGGGCCGTGCCCGGGACGGGGCCGTGACGGCCGTCGTGCAGGCGTCCCAGATGTTCAGGAGCACCGGCAACGAACAGAAGGTCGAGGTCTTCGTCAACCTGGCGCGGCGGCTGCAGTCCCTCGTGCACCGGGAGATCCAGATCCTCGACGAGCTCGAACACGAGGTCGAGGACCCCGACCTGCTCAAGGGCCTCTTCCACGTCGACCACCTCGCCACCCGCATCCGCAGGCACGCCGAGAACCTCGCCGTACTGGGCGGGGCCGTCTCCCGGCGGCAGTGGAGCAACCCGGTGACCGTGACCGAGGTGCTGCGGTCGGCCATCGCGGAGGTGGAGCAGTACCCACGAGTCAAGCTGGTGCCGCCGATCGACGGCACCCTGCGCGGACACGCCGTCGCCGATGTGATCCACCTGCTGGCCGAACTCGTCGAGAACGCCACGGTGTTCTCCGCCCCGCACACCCAGGTCCTGATGCGGGCCCAGCGCGTCACCGCCGGGCTCGCCCTGGAGGTCGAGGACCGCGGGCTGGGGTTGCCGGACGCCGAGCGGAAGCGGATGAACGCGCTTCTCGCCGACCCGGACCAGGTCAACGTCGGGCACCTCCTCCAGGACGGCCGGATCGGACTGTTCGTCGTCGCCTCCCTGGCCCGCAGACACGGAATCGCCGTACGGCTGCAGAGCAACATCTACGGGGGCACGCAGGCGGTACTCGTACTGCCCCAGGCCCTGCTCGGTATCGACGAGGACATGGCCGCCGGCCCGGATGCCGCGCCCGCCCCACCGCCCGGAGCTGTACACCGGCCCCCCGTCCAGGAGGACGCCCCACCGGTGCAGGCGCCTCTGCCCCCGCCGGCCCAGGACGCGCAGCCCCCGCTGCGCCTGGACCAGCCACCCCCGCAGAGCCGCAGGAACGACGGGCCGCCGTTGCCGCTGCGTGCCGAGCGCGTCGACCGCCCCAATCCCGCCGCGACCCCGCCCGGCGTCCGGCCCGGAGAGGACCGGGGCGAGACGGCGGCCGGTGAGGGCCTCGGGGTGGCGACCGGCACTCCGGGCCGTCCCCAACTGCCCAGGCGCAGCAATCAGGAGCACCTGGTCCCGCAGCTCAGGGAGGCGCCCGTCCCGCGCGCCGAGGACGAGAACGTCCTGCACGACCCCGGTCTGATGGCCGCCTTCCGCCGCGGGGTCGACCTCGCCGAGGCCCAGTCCGCCGGGGAAGCGGAACCCGACGGCTTGTACGGCGTGGTGCCCGGTCCCGCGGCCGCCGTCGGTGCGCAACGGCCCCGCGGTCTCGCCCCGCTGCCGGTCCGGGCTCCGACCGCTGGTCCCCTCGCCACTTCTCCTGCCGCTTTCCCCGCCGCGACAACCGGTGCGGAGCCGCCCGAACAGGGTCACCCCGGACCGCGGTTGCCCGCATCGGATCCACGCACCGAGAACACGTTCAAGGAGTAGATGCACCATGACGAGCGACATGTCGGCCGGTCAGGTCTCGGACCTCGACTGGCTGTTGAGCGGGCTGGTCCAGCGCGTGCCCCATACGCGCAGCGCGGTCCTGCTCTCGGCCGACGGCCTGGTGAAATCCTTCCACGGCATGGATCCCGACAGTGCCGACCACATGGCGGCCCTGGCCGCCGGGCTGTACTCCCTGGGCCGCAGTGCCGGTGCCCGGTTCGGTGACAACGGGGACGTGAGACAGGTCGTGGTCGAACTCGACTCGACGCTGCTGTTCGTCTCGACCGCCGGATCCGGGACCTGTCTCGCCGTCCTCTCCGGCCGCGAGGCGGATGCCGCCGTACTGGGGTACGAGATGGCCATGCTGGTCAAGAGCGTCCGCCCCTACCTGGTGACGCCGCTCCGGCAGACGGCCGGAGCACCCTTCAGTCCGGGGCTGTGAGGGTGCCGGCCCCGCAGGACGGGCCGTTGCTCGACGACGCGGCCGGCCGACTCATCCGCCCGTACACGGTGAGCAACGGCCGGACGAGGCCGACCGGCGTGCTCGACCTGCTCTCCCTGGTGATGGCCACGGGCAGCGAGCCGCAGGTCCACCTCGGGCCCGAACACACGGTGGCGCTGGAGCTGTGCGAGGGCCCCACCTCCGTGGCCGAGATCGCCGCGCATCTGCGGCTGCCCGCCGTCATCACCAAGATCCTGCTGTCCGACCTGGTCGACTGCGGTGCGATCACCGCGCACGCCCCCGCGTTCCATGACATGCCCACCGACCGATCTCTGCTGGAGGCAGTGCTCGATGGTCTACGACGACAACTCTGACAGCACCGGACGCTCCGAATTCTTCCCCGTGGCCCTCAAGGTCCTTGTCGCCGGCGGCTTCGGCGTCGGCAAAACGACGTTCGTGGGCGCCGTCAGCGAGATCGCACCGCTGAGCACCGAGGAACTCCTGACCCAGGTGAGCGTGGCCACCGACAGCCTCGACGGCATCGAGTCCAAGACGGCGACCACCGTGGCCATGGACTTCGGCCGGATCACGCTCTCCGAGCAGCACGTGCTCTACCTCTTCGGCACCCCCGGGCAGGAGCGGTTCTGGTTCATGTGGGACGAACTGTCCAAGGGGGCATTGGGGGCTGTCGTGATCGCCGACACGCGCAGGCTGGCGGAGTGCTTCGCCGCCGTCGACTTCTTCGAGCGGCGCGGCATCGGATTCATCGTCGCGGTCAACGAGTTCGACGGCGCCTACCGCTACGAACCCGACGAGGTCCGGGGAGCCCTCGATCTGGGGCCCGAGGTGCCGGTCGTCCTGTGCGACGCCAGGATCGCCAGCTCCGGCACCGGCGCGCTGGTCACCCTCGTCCAGCACCTCATCAACGCCACGGCACCGGCACCGCTGTCCGTCTTCGGGGCCCATCCGTGATGTCCTACGGGACCGGCCGGCCGCTGCTCACCCCCGTCGACCTGGACGGTTCCGTCCGGGGTGCGCGGCTGCGGAGACTCGGCCTGGGGGAGCGTGCCGGCATGTCGTTCGACAGCTTCGACGCCTTCGCCGACAGGGTGGCCGAAGTGACCGCGGCGCCGTTCTCGATGGTCAACTTCATCGACGAGAACCGGCAGTTCTTCGCCGGGCTGCACACCCCGGCCGGCACGGGGAGCGGGTTCGACCTCGGAGCCGCCGCCGCGGGCGGCAGCAGCGGCGGCGTTCGCCACCTCGCCCGGGACCACGGCTACTGTCCGCACGTCCTCGTACGGCGCAAGGCACTCGTGCTGGAGGACGTCTGCGACTACCCGCGGTTCGCGGGGAACCCCGTCGTCGACGGCATAGGCATCCGCTCCTATCTGGGCGCCCCACTCATCGACCGCACGGGCGTCGCGCTCGGCACGGTCTGCGCCGTGGACACCGTGCCGCGCGCCTGGGGACGGGCGGGACTGGACACCATCAAGCTGCTGGCGTGCGAACTCGTCGTGCAGATCGACCACCGGGACAAGGGCTTCCGCTGAGCGGAGCGGACGACTCCGACGCCCTGCGGTGTGCCCGCTCGGGACAGCGTGCGCAGGTCCGTCTTCGGTTTCGGTCGTGCGGTGCCGCTGTCCGAAGCGCTGGACGCGACTCCCGCCCGGTACGGGAAGCCCTTCATGACGCACCGACGTCAGCGGTGGACGAGGGAGCCCTGCCCGGTGCCCGGTCCGTGGAAATGCAGCCAGTCGACCGTGAACAGGTCGGACCCCTCGCTGCTCCACCGGGGGTTGGTGAACACCACGTACAGCCTCACCCCGCTGCCCGGGTCCTCGATCGCGGTCGTCGGCGACACGATCGCTCCCCGGGCGCCGGTGCCCGCGACGGACACCGAGCCGAGCAGTCTGCCCGTGGGTGAACCGGCCCGGAAATCGATCCGCCCGCCGATACCGCAGGCGGTCGCTCCGACCATGACCGAGTCGACGTTCCCGAGACGGACCGGGTCGAAGGCGACCCAGTCGCCGTCCTCGATCTCCGCCAGCGTCCTGCCGCCCGAGGCGTTCGCGCGGCCCGCCGCCACGGCTCCGCCGTGCGGGCCCCCGGTCGACGTGAAGTGCTCCGCCTCCCGGAACGCGGTACGCAGCGTGAGTGAGGCGGACCCGGTGAGCGCCGGGGTGCCCCTGTCCGTGTACTCGGCCGTGAGCGTGTACGGGACATCCGGGCCCCGGCCCTGATGGTCCCCGGCGTGCGTGACCAACTCGCCGCGGCACCCCGGGGGGCGGGCCACGGGCCTCAGCGGGGCGGCGGTGCCCAGCGGCGAGCGCACCACGACGCGGGAGCAGTCGACCGGTCCGGCCCTCCCGCCCTCCTCGTCCGTCACGCCCACGGTGAGGGCGAGGGTGTCACCGAAGGTGAACACCCCGCCGTCCGGCGGCTGTCGAAGCGTCACCAGGGGCCGTGTGTTGCCCACGGCCACGTCCTGACCGGCGAGGGCCGTCTCGCCTCCCGGCCCGGTGACCGTGAGGCGCGCCGTGAACCTGCCCTCGTCACGATAGGTGTGTGAGGGGTTCGCCGCCGTCGAATCGGTGCTGCCGTCACCGTCGAAGTCCCAGGCGTACGTCACCGGCGCCCCTCCATGAGGGCCGGAGCCGTCGAAGGTGACGGTCAGCGGCGCGGGGCCGTTGTCACGGTCGGTGGTGATCGCCGCCTTGGGCAGTCGTCGGTCACCGGCGTAGTCGATCCGGTGGACGCCGGCGCCCTCGTCGCCGCCGGCCTTGTCCGTGCCGCTGCCGGTGCCGCCGTCGACGACGTACAACGATCCGTCCGGACCGAAGCGTGCGGCGGTCGGCCGGTGCCACTCCATGTCCGTGAAGACGCCGTCGACGGACTGCAGCGCCCCGGCTTCCACGGAGGCGGACCGGTCGTCCGAGAACGTCTGGTCCGCCCGCTGGAACGAGAGCGTGGTGAACCGGCTGCCGACCGGATCGTAGGCCAGCCACTTCCCCTCGAAGTACGCCGGGAACGCGGTGCGGTCGGAGCCCGCGGGGTCGTGGGCGTACACGGCTCCACTGAGCGGACCGCCCGTCACCGGAGTCCTCGGCGGGCCGCCCACGACGGCTGCCGCGCTGCCGGGCGGGCCGTCCGTGGACGCCGCCGTGCAGTCGAGGGCGGGACCCCGGTGCCTCGCGGCGGTGTCGTCGGTGCAGGAGGGCCGGTCGGCGACCCCCGCCTCGGTGATCCGCAGGTGGCCGACCGTGCCCTCGGGGCCCTGCTCGGACACGAGCAGCGCACCGCTCCGTGGATCCGCCGTGATGCGGTAGGGATTTCGCAGGCCCGTTGCGTAGATCTCCGGGCGGGTCCCAGCCGTACCGGGTGCGAAGAGGTTTCCCTCCGGCACGGTGTACGTGCCGTCGTCCTGCGGGGTGATCCGAAGGATCTTCCCCCGCAGGTCGTTCGGAGCGTCCGCGACCGAGAGGTCCGCGGTGCCGGACGTCGCCACATGGAGGACGCCCTCCCCGCCGAAGGCGAGAGATGCGGATACGGGGGAATCCGCCTCGTCCGTGCCGCCCGGAAGGGTGAGGAGACGTCTCTCGGACGCCGGATCGACCGTCTTTCCGGAGACCGTGAAGCGCGAGAGGACCAGTCCGTCGCCGGCCTTGTCGGAATGCAGCACGTAGAGACGGCTGTTCCAAGCGAATCCGGGGTCGAGGGCGAGGCCGACCAGCCCGCCCGCCCGGTCGACGTCCTTCTGCGTGTACCCGAAGTCGACAGCCGTGGACACCCGCATCGACTGCTGGTCGATGACCTTCACCTTCCCGGTGCGCTCGGCGAAGAACACCCGGCGGTCAGGGGCCACGGCCAGGTCGACGGGATCGGCGAGACCGTCCGCCGCGAGCGTGGCGCGCCGGAAGGAACCCGTGCGGGTGGCCGAGCAGTCGCCCGACTTCGCACCCGCGGCCCACTCGATGCCGCCCAGCAGGTGCGTCAGGAAACCCCCCTCCCGGAAGGCCGAAGCCGTATGGCCGCCCGCGGTGAACCAGGAGCGCCCGCCGTCGTAGTTCTGGCACCAGGACCACGGGTGGTCCACGCCCTCGTCGAGCCCGGTGATGCCGTCACGCACCGTGACGCGCGCGAGGGTGTGCACGCCGGGGGCAGGGTCGGTGCGCCAGTCGTACCACTCGTCCGTGCGCTCCCAGAGGTCCGGAAGACCCCTGGTGGAGGGGTGCGCGTGGTCGAGCACGTTGATCCGGCCCGTCCGTACCGGCGTGTGCCGGTCGAGGACCGCGCCCGCCAGGCCCTCGTACCAGTCCCAGTCACGTTCGGTGGCGGCAGCGGCGTGCAGTCCGACCCAGCCGCCGCCCGCCCGGATGTACGACCGCAGCGCGGCGCGCTCATCGGCGTCCAGCAGGTCGCCCCTGCCCGGCGCCGACTCCGTGTTGTTGAAGACGACCGCCTGGAAGCGGGCCAGATCGACGTCGTTGAAGACGGCGGAACTGCTCGTGGCCTCCACGTCGAATCCATTCTCGGCGCCCAGCTCCAGGATCGCTTCGATTCCTGCGGGAGCCGACGCGTGGGCCGCGCCCGTCGTCCCCGAGTACACCAGCACACGAAAGGGTGCCGCGTGGGCTCTCGGGGGAGCGGCGACCAGCATCGTGCCGAGGATCAGCGCCATGAGTGCGACGAGCGCGATCAGTGGCGGGGGAAACGCCTGGGACGGGGCGCTGCTGGACGGCGTGGGACCGCTGGATAACGGGCGGCTGCTCATGGGGCGCTCCCTGGGCGGTGATACCGGCTGCGGGGGGTTTAGAAAGCGCTTTCCGGAGTGCGTTGCTCAGCGTAGGTTCAGGGCTTCGCCGGGGTCAATGGGGCGGCAGCGCCCGCAGTGGCGGCCCATGACTGTCAGTGCGCGGCGCTGTGGTCGAGGCGGGGCGGCAGGCCGCCCCGCCTCGGCTCGTAGCGGCACGCCCGGAACCGGGCCTGCCGCGGGCCGAGGACGGCTGACCGGGCGCCGGCTCGCACTGGGTTGGTGGAGCCGCCGCCCGGTGCGGCGCCTCGCGTGGGCCGCCGGCGCGGCTGTCCGCTTGCCGGCTCGGTGTTCGGCGGGTCGGCAGCACAGAAGGTCAGCGGCGCAGGAAGCCGGTGATCCGCTGCCGCAGGCCGTGCGCGTCCAGGCCGTGCGCCGTGAGGTGCTCCTCCAGCTGTCCGTAGCGGCGCAGTTCGGCCCGGCCCACCCCGAGCCCGAGGATCCGGTGGGGCAGGTCGGCGAGCGCGTCGTTGGCCGCCGCCGTCGACGTACCCGCCATATACGGTTCGACGATCACCACGTCCGAAGGCCCCGCACCGGCGGCGGCACGCAGGCCCGCCGTGTCGAAGGGGCGTACGGTGGCCGCGTACAGCACGGTCACGTCGAGGTCCCCGGTCGCCGCGAGCACGTTGTCCAGCATCGGCCCGACGGCGATGACCACCCCGCCGGTGCCCCGGCGCACGGTGCTGAAGCCGTCCCCTGTCACGGGGCGGCCGGCGCTGTTCGACTGGAGGGAGAGGCGTACGTAGACACGGCCCTCCGACGCGACGGCCTGCCGCACCAGTGCCTCGGCCTCGTCGGGATGGCCCGGCACATGGACCGTCCAGCCGTCGAGGGTGTCCAGCAGGGCGACGTCACCGGGTGACATGTGGGTGAAGCCCCCGGCCGGCCAGTCGTACGAAGCCCCGGCGCTGACCAGCACACCACCCACGCCCTGATGCCCGAGATCCAGCTTCACCTGCTCGAACGGCCGCTCCACGAGGAAGCTGGCGAAGGTGTGCATGAGGGGCCGCATTCCGGTCAGTGCCAGGCCGGCCCCCGCTCCGATGAGCAACTGCTCCCTGATCCCCACGTTGATCACCCGGTCGGGATGAGCCCGCTCGGCCGCCGCGAAGCCGTCGCGGCTGATCTCGGCGAGTACGAGGGCGAGGCGCGGGTCCTCGTCCAGCTGCCGCGAGGTGGTGGCGATGAACCGGTCACGCATGGTGTCCATGAGCAGTGTCCTCCGTCGTTCTGTTCCGGCGTCGTCCTGTTGCGGGGTGTGGTCAGTGCGCGGCGGCCACGCGGGCGATCACCGCGTGCGGCCGGCCGGGGTGCGGCATGGTGAAGGCCGTGTGCAGGGCCTCGTGGTCCCGGCCGTCCACCGACAGGGCCGACCAGCCGGCGGCCTCGAACCGTGCGGCGATGCCGCCCGGTCTGGCGTACGTCGCCGAGCCGTTGTCGATCACCACGGTGTGCAGCTGGTCGAGCCCGGCCGGGCCCGCGTAGGCGATCGCCTCGTGGTTGCTGCCCTCGTCCAGTTCGGCGTCCCCCGTCAGCACCCAGACACGCGGCCCGGTCAGCCCCTGCGCCCGCAGCCCCAGGACGCTGCCCACCGCCAGCGGGAGCCCGTGTCCGAGGGACCCGCTGCCGATCTCGGCCCCCGGCACGAGGAGCCGGTCGGGGTGGTGGCCGAGCGGGGAGTCGTACGATCCGAAGCCCGGGAGCAGCTCCTCGCCGAAGAAGCCGCGTGCGGCCAGTACGGCGTAGTACGCCATGGGCCCGTGGCCCTTCGAGAGCAGGAACCGGTCGCGGTCGGGGGAACCGGCGGTGGCGGGCGTGATCCGCAGCACCCGGTCGTACAGCACCCACAGGGCGTCGAGGGTGGAGGTCGCGGCGGGGCCGTGCTTCTCGTCCCCGGTCATCAGGCTCATCAGCCGGTTCAGGTCGTCGTATCCGTACACCGGCGCGGAGGTCGCGTTCGTCATGCGCCCAGCGTCGAACATCAAGCGTGGTTGAGGTCAAGGGGTAAACGGGTTCGTGACCACGTGTCCAAGTGCGGTATTGTTCTCATGCGCGTTCGGCCAGGGGAAACCCCAGGTCAGACGGGCAGCGGGACGTGGCGCAGCTTGGTAGCGCACTTGACTGGGGGTCAAGGGGTCGCAGGTTCAAATCCTGTCGTCCCGACTGGAGACAGTCGCAGATCAGGGCCGGTATCGGAGAAATCCGATACCGGCCCTGAGCCGTTCTTGGGGACCAGCTGGGGACCAGCCTCCTTGACCGGTGTCAGCGGGTCATGATGACCGGGCTCTGTGCTCGGCGGACGCGTCATCAGCTCGGCCGCGTTCCTGGCGAGCCACTTGAGCTCGTGGACGGTGAGGATGACGGGCGTCTCGGGGGCGGCCTCCTTGAACCGGTGGGCCAGTGAGAGCGCCTTCTCCAGCTCGGGGCGCACCTTGACGCGGGTGCTGGTCTGCTCCTTGAAGACCTTGTGGCACTCCGCGCGGTGGAGGGCTTCGAACTGACTCGCCAGCTCCTGCCGGGCGGTCGACGTCCTCGCCTACCCGATGCGGACCGGGCGCTGGGTGCGGGGCGCGGGCGAGACGGTGAGCGCGGGGCCCTGCTTCCACGCGCGGCCGGGTGGCGGTCGGCGGGGACGAGGACTTCGCATTCCTTGCGGAGCGCGGAGCGCGGAGCGCGGGGACGAGGGCGAAGCGCGGGGTGTGGTATTTCGCGGCGGTCTCCCCGAGTGCGGCAGGCGGAGCCGACGGGCGCGTCACAGTTCGGGCAGTCGTGACGTTCTGCCGCGCCCTCAGCGAGCACGTTTCCGCGGGTCGCCGTTCGCAGAAGCCCTCTCGAAACCTGCATGTTGTGCGAGGCACTTCCCGGATGGATCTTACGCCCGATCGGTCCGCACTGGCCCTCTCGCGGAACTCTCACAGGCGAACATGTATGTGAACCAGCATGTCAGCGATCTTCCCCCGACCCTGGATCCACATCGCCGCACCGTAGCTGTACGAGCGTCCACCGCTGTGCCAGTCATTGGATGGACCCGTCCATCATGTGCTGGGTGCCGATGGTGCCGATGGTGGCGAGCAGGGCGAGTTTACTGTCGGATTCGCTGCCGGGTTCGGCTGTGTACATCAAGATCCGCTGGTCCTGGCGCTGGGTAGTAAGGATGTCGCAGTCCAGGTCAAGGGTTCCGACCTCGGAACGGACGACCCTCTTGATGGTCGGGCCGTGTTCGGCGATCTCGTGACGCTGCCAGAGTTCGCGGAACTGCGGGCTCGTCTCGTCCAGCCGTGCGACGAGCTGTCGCAGCTGGGCGTCGTCAGGGTAGCGGCCGGTACTGCGCCGCAGGTCGGCCACCAGGGACGCGTCGAGGGCTTCGGCGCCGCCGGGGCCGTACAGGTGACAGTCCGAGGTGCCGGTGAAGTGCAACCACAGCACATTACGGTCGGCTTCCCGCACCTGGGAGGGGTCGCCCGCCAGCGTCGCCCACAAGCGATTCCAGAGCAGGAGGTTCCACATCGCATCGAAGACGGCCATGGGCCGTTCGCCGGTGCGTTCCACCAGGCGGCGGATACTCGCGGGCACCAGTCGGCTGATGCGTCCCCCGTCGGTGGCGTGCCCGGCCAGACGGAACAGGTGCTCCTGTTCGGTGTCGCCGAGCTGCAACGCTTGGGCGAGCGCGGCGCACACCTGTGCCGAGGGCGCCGAGGCCCGCCCCTGCTCCAGGCGCACGATGTAGTCGACGGAGACACCCGCCAGCACGGCCAGCTCCTCGCGCCGCAGCCCTTTGGTACGCCGGGCGGTGTTCGCCGGCAGACCCGCCATGTGCGGGGTCAGCCGCTCACGCCACGCCCGCAGGATCGCGGCCAGCTCACCGGAGTCACTCATGGATTCCATGGTCGCAGCACACGCCGGGAACAGCCTGGTACTCCCGTTACCAGGAAGAAGCGTCTCTGGCCCGGGTCGGCAGTGCGCCGCAGACTGGCGACCATGGCCATCGCGCTGATCATCGGAGCGCGTTCTTCGACACCGACAGCATCAGCCCCTGGCGGCCGCACTCGCTCCCACCGTTCCTACGAAAAGGAAACACGTTCATGATCGTCGTCACCGGGGCCACCGGCCGGTTCGGCCGCCAGGTCATCGAGCACCTGCTCCTGCGCGGTGTGCCGGCCGCCCAGGTCGTCGCAGCCGCCCGCACCCCCGCCAAGGCGGCCGGCCTCGCCGCCCTGGGCGTCGAGGTCCGCACCGCCGACTACGACCGACCCGAGACCCTGTCGGCAGCCTTCGCGGGAGCCGACAAGGTCCTGCTGGTCTCCTCCACCGGCTCGGACGCCACGCGTGTCGCCCAGCACCGCTCGGCCATCGACGCCGCGGCCACGTCCGGCGTGGACCTTGTCGCCTACACCTCGGTCACCCGCGCCCCCACCAACCCGATGGGCCTGGCACGAGTGCACCGTGCCACCGAGCAGGCCATCGCCGACGCCGGCCTGCCAGCCGTCGTGCTGCGCAACGGCTGGTACACCGAGAACCACACCGCCGCCCTGCCCGGGGCCGTCGCGCGCGGCACCCTCACCGGCAGCGCGGGCGACGGGCGGATCGCCTTTGCGACCCGGGCGGACCTCGCCGAAGCCGCAGCCGCCGTCCTCACCCTCGACGATCAGGCCGGGAAGACCTACGACCTCACCGGTGACACCGCCTGGACACTGTCCGAACTCGCAGCCGAGGCCGCGGCACGATCCGGCACGCCTCTCCCCTACGTCGATCTTCCCGCCGAGCAGTACCGGCAGATCCTCCACCGGGCCGGACTGCCCGAACCTGCCGTCGACCTGATCGTCGACGCCGACGTACAGATCTCCCACGGCGCCTTGGCCCACGTCACCAGCGACCTGACCTCCCTCCTGGGCCGGCCCACCACACCGCTGTCCGTCACCGTCGCCCAGACCCTGCGTGCCTGACCGCCAGGTGTCACGCTGACCGCACCCCACGGCCGCCACCGGCGACGCCCTGACAGCTACGCGGTAACGCCAGGCCCGGAGAGACGGAGGACTCCCGGCCTCTCCTCCTCGTCGCCCTCGTCGAGTCCGAGCCCGGCCGCGTCCGGGTCGCGCAGCGGGCGCAGGTCGCCGGCGGCCGGGGTGGAGGCGGCGAAGCTGCAGCGGCCGAGCACGTCGAGGTTGCGGTGCTTGAGGGGGGAGAGGCGGGCAATGTTCCTCGTCCCGGATCTCATGGCCTTCGGCGCGGAGCCGGGTGACGGCGGTGTCCATGTAGCGAGGCCTCCAGAGCACGATGGCGTGACCGAACAGGCCGAGCTGATCCTCCAAGCCGTCGCGGTACTCCTGGTGGATGGTGCCGCGTGTGCTGTGGCACACGTCCCGGGCGAGCCTGTGGCGGGACTCCTGCGCGGTGAGTCGGCGGTTCATCCGCCGGCGGTAGGTGTCGTCGACCGGGTCGACCATCCGCATCAGGTGTTCGGCCCTGGTGATCCGCCCGAAACCCGGTTGTGGGCGAGCGGCTCCAGCGCCCCGTACGTCCCCGTCCCGACGCCGGGCATGGTGGCCCGCCGAACCGCTGGTCGTCCAGGTCCTTGAAGCGAGGGCTGAAGTTGCAGCCAAGGATCCTGAAGATCCCGAACGTGATGCCGGAGTTCATCCGGACAGTTCAAGTTGATCTCCTCCGAGGTGTCGTCAGGCCGTGCGGACCTAGGGTGAGACTTTCGACGAGGTGGCAGGGGGAAGCGTTGTGGAGGTCACCGTCCAATGGATAAGGACGTCTTGGACGAAGCAGTCCCGGGGAGGGGAGGCCGCGACTCGCAGGAACGCCGTCCCGGTCGGCTTTCGGGTCCCGCCCATGACGCCCGGGGTCGCGCACGTGGTGCGTATGCATGAGCGCGACGGCTTCGACCCTTTCGACGGCCGGGAAGTCCTGCGCAGGGTCGACGTCCAACTCCGCGAGGGAGACGGTCGGTTGCGAGTCCTTCCTCGGGTCCAGCCCCTCTTCGCCATACCTCCACGGCCCCGACGGCCCCCGGCCGTACGACTTGTTCCCGGGCAGTGGGTCCGCTGGCAGCTCAACTACCGTTTCAGCAGCGCGGCGGGGGTGCGGGGCTGGTCGTACTGGCTCGATACCTTCAACATCGCTTACGGCCCGGTGGAAGCTGACGCGTTCTTGTCTCCGCCCACCGTGCTCATGGACGAACGAGGTCCGGTCCGGTAACTCGCCAGGCAGTGGTCACGCGCGGAAGCTGTCGGCACTCGCCTCGGAGCGGGCGGGTTGCCCGAGTTCTACGAGAAGCTCGTCGATCCGGTCGCTGGTGCATCGATGTCGTTCGACTCCGCGGTCCCAACTGCGTGGGGCGGCGTCGGTAGCGAGTGTCTGCTCGACTTCACGTAGGGCCCGCAGACGCAATACGTACTCGGGTGTGGTGACGAACGTTGCGCAGGTCAGGTAGAGGTCGCACTCGCAGGAGCCTTCGGCGGGGTGACGCAGGCAGCGGCCGAGTTCGAGCTCGGTCTTGAGGAAGTTCGTCGTGAGCCGGTCGACCGCGGTGTCCGGCAGTGAGCTGTTGCGCAGTTCGTCGGCGGCCGGCCCGGCGATCGTGGCGCCGGGGCCGAGCACGGCCCTGTGGTCGCGCAGTACTTCCTGCTCGCTGATCTGCGCATGTCCGGGCCGGGGTCGGTGCAGCCCATTCCGTAACGGTGGAGACACGGGTTCGGAACAGGCAGTCCATACGCTGCGCGAACAGGTGCTTCCGGGCATCCTCACCGGACTCGGGGTCCACTCCGGTCGGGGGAGCGCGTTCACGCGATGGCGCGTCCTTCTGCGGAGCCCGCGTCGACGCAGATGCGGTCGGCCACCCCCTGTCGGCCCTGGGGCGTTCGAACGGTCCCATCGGATCGGAGTGGAGGTTCGGCCGGGCTGACACGTACCGCGGCACCTCCTCCGGGGCCGGATCCGGGCACGTCCCCGGTCGCGCGGGTCATGGGCGCCTCTCCGTCCTGACGGCTGCTCGGGCTCGCCGGGGGGCGGGGCCGGCCGATGGGACGAGGTGTGGGATGCACGGATCGTCATGGATGAACTACTGCGGGACCAAGTGGAGTTGAACGTTGATGGACCGGCGTGTGCTGCTTGAAACGGCACTCCCGAAAAGCGACCATGGTGGTCTGCGCTACCTGTGGCAGGCGGTGGGGGCCGTGTAGGGTAAAGAGGTGCATTCCTGTGCGGGGGGGACCTGTGTACACGTTCACGGAAATAACGGGTGACTTGACGAGGGTGCCCGCGCTCCAACTCCCTAGCCGCATGTCCGGGGCGGCGCACGGCCCTCGGTCGGTGTGTTGTGCTCCCCGTGTGGACGCGGACCGGCGCACCGTCGTCGAGTCGGCGCCCGGAGCCCGTCCTGCCGAGGGTGTCCGTCGTACTTCCGGAGCGCGACCGGGGCACACCGGTACGCCGGCCAACGGGGGATCGGCCGGATCGACGCTGCTGCCGCGCCTCCGGGCCCCCGGGCCGCACCGCGGAGCGACGAGGCCCGTCGCCCGTGACTGTCGACGCGCGTCGACCCCTCGCGTTCTCCGGTTCTAGGTTCCCGCCGCCCACGTAACCGAACCCGGTCCGGCCACCTGTGTCCCGCTGTGCGACCGCAAGCCGTCCTCTTTTTCGGCCTGCCCGGACGTGTCCGAATTCCGGACGCCGGATGTCGCAGCTCTCTGACCCGCACATGCAATTCGCGAACCCGAACGGCATGCCACGACCGAGCCTCGAGAGCGTGAGGGCTCGGAAAGAGCGGTTACTCCATACGTAACATCGAGCGGAGTTGTCTGGATGTCACATACAGCGAGCAGCACCCTTTCCGTACAACTGCTGGGCACCCTCCGGGTGTGGTCCCACGATGAGGAGATCCTCATCGGCCCGCCCAAGCAACGAGCGTTACTCGCGTTACTCGCCATCCGTCTCGGGGTGGTGGTGCGGCGCGAGCAGATCGTCGACGCGCTGTGGGGACCGGAACCCCCTGCCACCGCCGCCAACGGAGTGCACACCTATGTGGCCGGGCTGCGCCGGGCGCTGGATCCCGTGCGGGCCGGCAGGGGCTCGGGGGAAGTGCTGGTCACCCGGTCGGACGGCTATGAGTTACGCCTGCCCGTCGAAGCCGTGGACGCCGCCCTCTTCGTGCGCCAGCGCGAGGAGGCCCGCCGGATGGCGGCCGCCGGCCGGCCCGAGGCCGCGTTCGAGCGGCTGGGGGCGGCACTGGGACTGTGGCACGGGGAAGCGCTCGCAGGGGTGCCGGGGCCGTTCGCCGCCATGGAGCGCGTCAGACTGCGCGAGATGCGGTTCGCCGCCGTGGAGGAGTGGATCGGCGGCATGATCGCCGCAGGGGGGAGCGAAGAGGCGGTCGTCGTGCTGAACGAGGCGATCGTGCAGGAACCCCTCCGCGAGAAGCTCCGGTACCTGCTGATGCTGGCCCTCTCCCGCTGCGGCCGGCAGGCGCACGCCCTCCAGGCCTACAGCGAGACCCGCACCTATCTCGACGAGGAGCTGGGCATCGAACCGGGCGTCGAACTGCGCAATCTGCATGCCCGGATCCTCGCCGGCACGGTCGAGGGATCCCGGCCCCCGCGAAGCCCGCAGCGGGAAACCGTACCCGCGCAGGCCGAGCGGCGGTCCACGGCTCCGACGGCGGCGGCCTACCTGCCGAGCCACCTGCCCTCGCGCGCCAACGTCTTCGTCGGCCGGAGCGCCGAACTGCGCAAGGTGCGGGAGATGCTGACCCGGGAGAGTCCCGAACGCGGCCGGGCGACCCCGATCCTGGCCATCGACGGAGCCCCCGGTGTCGGCAAGAGCGCCCTCGCCCTGGAGCTGGCCCACGAGTCGCTGGACCGCTTCCCCGACGGTCACCTCTACGCGGACCTCGGGGGGACCAGCGACCATCCGCTGAGCGCCTTCGACGTCCTGGCGCAGCTCCTGCGGAACCTCGGTATCCAGCGGGCGTCCCTGCCCACGGATCTCGACGGCCGGGTGATGCTCTACCGCAGCCTGTTGCACGGCAAGAAGATGCTTGTCGTACTGGACAATGCCCTGGGCGCTGATCAGTTACGGCCATTGATACCTCAGGGGTCGGCCTGTCTGATCGTCACCAGCCGCCAGCCGCAGCGCGGACTGGTGGTCAGGTACGGCGCCCATCGGATCGGCTTGAAACCCCTGGACCGGGAGACCGCCACCGCGCTCCTCCTCGCACTCACCGGGGCCGAGCAGGGAACGGACCGGCGGTCGGCCGTGTCCCGGCTCGCCGAGCTGTGCGGCGGCCTTCCGCTGGCCATCAGGATCACAGCCGGAAGACTGCTCGGGGATCCGTACGCGAGCCCGGAGCGACTCGCCGCGCTGTACGAGGACCCGCTCACCCGGCTGGAGCTGCTGGCGGTCGAGGGTGACGACGACATGAGCATCCGCTCGGTGATCACGGTCAGTTACCGCCATCTGTCGGAGGAAACCGCCCGGCTCTTCCGGATGCTGTGCAGGACAGGCCTGGAAGAGGTCGGTCCGATGTCTCCGGTCCAGCTCATGGGCATCACCCCCACCGCGGCCGCGAGTCATCTCGAATCACTCACGGACCACGGCCTGCTGGAGCAGACCGGGCCCGAGGAGTACCGGCTGAACGACCTGGTCCGTATCTACGGGGCCGGCCTGGCCGAGGTGCGGCCGCAGGCGATTCCGCTGCACACCCCACGGAAACTGGCGATCACTCAGGACCCGGACGGGCGTCGAATCGGCGGGCGTGTGAGCTAGCGGAGCGTCGGGGTGGCCCGCTGTTCGTCGAGATGGCTGAATGCAGACCCCTCAACGCGGAGTAGGGGGTGCAGGGCCGGTGCGGCCATGCTTTGATACGGGACAGTCTCGTATCAAAACTCTTCAAGGAGAGCACTGTGTCCGGTCCCGCAGTCTGGAGCAGCCCGAAACGATGGTGGGCGCTCGCCGTCCTCGTCATCTGCGTCCTGGTCAATGGCCTCGACGCGACGATCCTCTATGTGGCGATGCCGGAGCTCGTAGAGGCCCTGGATGCCACGAACTCCGACCTGCAGTGGTTCCACAACGCCTACCTGCTGGTCTTCGCGAGCCTGATGCTGCCCTTCGGCGTGTTCGCGGACCGGATCGGCCGCAAGCGCCTGTTGATCGCGGGCCTGGCGGTCTTCGGACTCGCTTCCGCCTACGCCATGTACGTCGACACCTCCGGGGAGTTGATCCTCGGCCGCGCGCTGATGGGCCTGGGCGCGGCCATCGTCACTCCGGTGTCGCTCGCCATGCTGCCCGTGCTCTTCGCTCCGAAGGAGCGGGCGCGGGCCCTGGCCATCTGGTCGGCCGGTGTGGCCCTCGGGCTGCCGATCGGCCCGCTGGCGGGTGGCTGGCTGCTGGAGCACTTCTGGTGGGGTTCCGTCTTCCTCATCAACATCCCGATCCTCCTCGTGGCCATGGTCGCGGGCCTGCTGCTCTTCCCCGAACACACGGGGAAGCGCGAGCACGCCTTCGACTGGCAGGGTGCCGTGCTGTCCGTCCTCGGTCTGGGATCGCTCACCTTCGCCCTGACCCGGGCGCCGGAGGAAGGCTGGCTGAGCACCGAGACACTGGGCGGCTCCGCGGCCGGACTCGTGCTCCTCCTCCTCTTCGTCCTGCGGGAGCGGACCACCCCCCACCCGCTCCTGGACGTGCTGGCCTTCCGGAACCGGTACTTCGGCGCCGCCGTGGTCGCCCTGCTCTTCGTCCACTTCGCCATGACGGGCTTCCTGTTCATGCTCAGCCCGTACCTCCAGGCCGTACTGGGCAACTCCTCCCTCGGGACCGGCGTCCGGATGCTGCCCGTGGTCATGGCCGTGATGGTGGGTGCGGGCACCGCCGAGCGACTGGCTCCGCGGGTGGGGCCACGTGGCCCGGTGACGGCCGGGCTGCTCCTGATGTCCGGCGGTCTGCTGCTCTTCACGACGACGAAGGTCGACTCCAGCGACACGCAGGTGGCCCTCTGCCAGATCATGCTCGGCATCGGCATCGGTCTGACCCTGGCCATCGCGATGCACACCGCACTCGCCACCGTTCCCGACGAGAAGTCGGGCGAAGCCTCCGGTTCGACCAGCGCCTTCCGGCAGGTCGGTGGCGTCATCGGGGTCGCGGTCCTCGGCAGCGTGCTGGGAACCGCGTACCGCGACGAGATGGACTCCGCGACGAGGGGCCTTCCCGCGGAGGCGGCGGAGGCGGCAGGCGACACGGTCGGAGCGGCGCTGCGTGTCGCTCAGCAGCTCGGTCCGAAGGGCGGGGAGCTCGCCGCGGCGGCACGTCAGGCGTACGTGGACAGCATGGACCTCGCGCTGATCGGCGGGTCCGTGGTACTCCTCGCCCTTGCCGCGGTGGTGTTCGTCTGGATGCCGTCGAAGTCCGTCCCGCACGCGTCCACCGGGGTCGGGACCGAACCCGTCCGGTCTGCGCCCGAGCGCGTATGATGAGGGTTTCGTGGCGTACTGGGACCATGTCGACGCGCATACGGAGGGGCTGACGGTATAGATGCAAGACACCCGTGAAGGTCGACAGGCCGGTCCCCGACGAGTGGGACGCCCGCGCAACCGGCAGGCGGACTCCGCGATCCTCAAGGCAACGGTCACGCTGCTCGGAGAGACCGGATTCCAGGGCCTGACGATGGAACAGGTGGCCCGGCGGGCCGGCGTCGGCCGGGCGACCGTGTACCGGCGCTGGAAGTCGAAGGAAGAGATGATCATCAACGCGCTCGACACGTTGATGGCCGACTTCGACGTCGCGGAGACCGGCGACCTTCACGAGGACCTGTTCGCCATGACCTGCTGGCTCCGGACCGGGCTGCTGACGGCTCCCGAGGGGCGTCTGCTGCCGCACCTCGCGGCCCAGGCCGTCAGCGACCCGAACTTCCCGTCCAGTCACATGGAATCGTGGGTCTGCCCGTGGCGCGACGCCGTGAAGGCGGTCCTGATCCGTGGCCGTGAAGAAGGTTCGGTGCGGCAGGACGTCAACATCACCGGGGTGGTGGACATGCTGGGCGGGGTCGTGATCCTGCGGCTCTTCCTGGGCCAGGGCCGGCCCCTCGAGGACGACCAGATCCGGGACATGATCGACGGCGTGCTCAACGGGGCCCTGGTGCGCGACAGCTCCGCCGCCTGACGCAGGTCCCGAAGGGCCGAATGCCCGGGCGGGGCGGCATGACGGCCGCCTCGCCACCTACCACCACGCCCGCACGCCACCGCTACGAGGGCGCCCCTCCGCCTCGCGACGACGCACCGCACCCGACGCCGCGCGCCGGTCCGCGGCAGCACATCCCCGCTTCCGGCGTCCTGACGCGGGGACCTGTCCGGCCCCCGGCGACACCCGGCCGAAGCCTGGAACGGCCCGGCCTCGTGTCCCGGAACCCCGGGCCAGCCTGTGCGCGCAACACGTCTCCCGGCTGCGAGGCGTCCAGCGGCGGAGCGGCGCCGTTCGTGCCGGACGCGGGCGCACCAGGACGAACCGACTCGCACACGGCCTCGCATCCGGGCCCGCACGGGCCGTCGCCGCACACGTACGGCCACACCGGGCCCGGATCCGCCATGTCACGAACGGAGTAACGATGAGTGCTCATGCCCACCCCCCGCTCTCCCCGCCCCGGCCGCTGGGTGAGGTCCGCAGCTGGCCCAGAACGTTCACCGACCGGCTGACCTCACCCCTGCCCGGAGTCTCCGACTTCGTCCGGCTGGCGCTGCGCGGCGAGCGCCTGCTGCCCTCCGCCGAGGGCCGGGCCCAGATTCCCGATCTGCCCTTCCGGCCGGAGCCGCTGCCCGATGTCACCGCCGGGGAGCTGTCCGTGACCTGGGCCGGGCACGCCAGTCACGTGGTGCGGATCGGCGGCCTCACCGTGCTGACGGACCCCGTCTGGTCGCAGCGGATCGTGGGGACCCCCCGGCGGGTGACCCCGGTCGGCGTCGCCTGGGAGGACCTCCCGCCGGTCGACGCCGTGGTCATCAGCCACAACCACTACGACCACCTTGACGCCCCCACGCTGGACAGGCTGCCGCGGGACACCCCGGTGTTCGTACCGGCCGGGCTCGCCGAGTGGGTCCGTGGCAGGCGGTTCACCCGGGTCACCGAACTCGACTGGTGGGAGGCGGTGGAGCTGAACGGCGAAGCAGGCCCGGTCCGCTTCGACTTCGTGCCCTCCCACCACTGGAGCCGGCGCGGTGCGACCGACACCTGCCGCAGCCTGTGGGGCGGGTGGGTGCTGACGGCGCCGGACGGGCAGCGCCTCTACTTCGCGGGTGACACCGGCTTCGGCCACTGGTTCGCCGAGATCGGAGGGCGCTACCCGGGGATCGACGTGGCGCTCCTGCCGATCGGTGCGTACGAACCGCGCTGGATGCTGTCTCCCGTCCACACCTCTCCCGAGGAGGCCGTCCAGGCCTGCGCCGACCTCGGCGCACGGATCATGTCGCCGATGCACTGGGCGACGTTCCTGCTCTCCGCCGAGCCGCCGCTCGAGCCCCTGCACCGGGTGCGGGCCGCCTGGGAGGCGGCCGGCCGGCCCGCCGCGGACCTCTGGGACCTTCCCGTCGGAGGGTCACGCGTGCTTGGCCGGAACTAATCCTTCCGAAGAACATGCAGAACCGACCAGGAGATCTACAGACGGGATGCAGACTCTCTCCAGTTGGTCCGATGCAGACTGACGAGGCGCAATGCGGCGGGTACGGAAAAATCCGCGGTCGTCTGCTTCTGCATAGGACTAGAGGAAGGTCTACGCATGTCGTCCAGTATCTTCGGCATTTCCGCCGAGTATGACGTCATCGTCATCGGAGGGGGCCCGGCAGGAGCCACGACGGCCGGCCTCCTCGCCAAGC
The DNA here is from genome assembly GCF_036345975.1 of Streptomyces clavifer. Classification (NCBI taxonomy): domain Bacteria; kingdom Bacillati; phylum Actinomycetota; class Actinomycetes; order Kitasatosporales; family Streptomycetaceae; genus Streptomyces; species Streptomyces clavifer. Next base: position 6,777,600 of record NZ_CP107793.1, read on the forward strand.
GAGGACATCGCGTACTCGTGCTCGACCGTGAGCGATTCCCGCGCTATCACGTCGGTGAATCGCTCATTCCGGCTTTCATGCGCCCCATGGAGGAGATGGGGCTCACGGAGCGCATGGACGAGCGCGGATTCGAGCGCAAGTACGGCGGGAGCCTCGTATGGGGCAACAACCAGGTGCCGTGGAAGTTCGGATTCCTCAAGGGCAAGTACCCGTACGCGTTCCACACCCGCCGTGCCGACCTGGACGCGATGATCCTCGACCGCGCCCGTGAACTGGGCGCCCACATCATCGAGGACGCCACGGTCAAGGAGCCCATCGAGGAGAACGGCCGCGTGGTCGGCGTCCGTTACGCCCTCCGCGGCATGGACGGTGTGCGTGAGGTGCGAGCCGGCCTGGTGGTCGACGCCTCCGGCCAGGCGCGTGTCCTCAGCCGTCGGTTCACCGACGTCAAGTGGCACGAGGAGCTGCGCAACGTCGCGGTGTGGACGTACTACGACAACTGCGAGCGCCTCGAGGGCGACGAGTACACGAACATCCTGATCGAAGGCCTGGACGAGGGCTGGTTCTGGGCGATCCCGATCGACAAGGGAACCATCAGCGTCGGCTACGTCACGCGCTCCGCGACGGCGGGTGAGGGCGGGCAGTCCCTGGAGGACCTGTTCCACTCCGAGGTCGGCCGGACCACCAAGCTCAAGCACATGCTGCGCAACGGGCGGCAGTCCGCGGGCTTCCGTACCGCCCGGGACTGGTCCTACCACTCGGACCGGTTCTACGGCGACGGCTGGGTGCTCGTCGGCGACTCCGCGGCCTTCGTCGACCCCCTGTTCTCCACCGGTGTCGCCCTGGCGTCGCTGGCCGGCAGCACGCTGGCGCAGATCGTCGACCAGATCATCAAGCACCCGGAGATCGAGACCAAGGCACTCGACCGGTACGCCACGGCGTATTCCGGATTCTTCGACGAGATCCGCGAATTCGTCGAGCGGTTCTACGACCGGACGAAGTACAAGGAGTTCTACCACAGCCTCGCGCAGGAGATGATCGACCCCGAGCACGAGCGCAAGCCCGCGGACGACTTCGTCACCCTCATCTCCGGCCTGAGCGGTAACCACCCGATGTTCCACATCGGACTGGACGACCTCATCGCGGACGTATCGCAGCCCGAGATAACGAAGTCCTGAAATTCACCTGTGGCAGCCGCAGCGCCGCGGCTGCCACAGGTGTGTCCGAAAAAGCCGCGCGCAGCCGATTGATGAGGGCCACGGGGTAATGACCAGCCATCAGTTGCAGATACTTTTCTTCGATATCGCGCTCATACTCATCATGGCGCGGGGTCTCGGCCACCTGGCGACCCGGATCCAGCAGCCGCCGGTCGTCGGCGAGATCCTGGCCGGAGTGCTCCTCGGTCCGACCCTGCTCAGTGGGGCCATGAGCGAGACGCTCTTCCCCGACGAAGTGCGTCCGATGCTGATCGGGATCGCCAACCTCGGCGTCGCGCTCTTCATGTTCGCCATCGGTCTGGAGATCGAGGGCAAGACGCTCAAGGGCAACGGGCGGGTGACCGCGGCGGCGGCGATCGGCTCGACCGTCGTGCCGTTCGTCCTCGGCATCGGACTGGCCTTCGTCCTGCTGGCCCGTCACCACACCCCCGACACGGGGGCCTTCGTCGTCTTCATCGGCCTGGCCGTATCGGTGACGGCGTTCCCGGTGCTGGCCCGCATCCTCACCGACCGCGGCCTCAGCCGCACGGCCATCGGCGGAATCGCCCTGGCCACAGCGGCATTCGTCGACGTGGTGGCCTGGGCGGCGCTCGCCGCGGTCAACGCGTCCGTCGGCGCGGGGGGCAGCCACTGGCTGGTCGCCCTCATCCTGCCGTACCTGGCGGTCATGCTGTTCGTCGTGCGGCCGCTCCTGAGCCGCTACCTCACACCGGCCGGCAAGCCCGCGCCGGCGACCCCGCTCGTCTTCGCCGTCGTCGTGATCGGGGCACTGCTGTCGGCCGCCGCGACCGAGGCGATGGGCATGCACCACATCTTCGGTGCCTTCCTCTTCGGCCTCGTGGTGCCGCGCAAGGGTGCCGCGGCGCTGCGGGCCGACATCCACGACCGCACCGGGCACCTGACCTCTCTGCTGCTCCCCGTCTACTTCGTGGTCGCCGGATTCCAGGTGGACCTGAGCGGCATCGGCACCTCCGGTCTGCTGGAACTCGCACTGATCCTGGTCGTGGCCGTGCTGGGCAAGTTCGGCGGCACCTACTTCGGAGCCCGGTCGCAACGGCTGCCGCGGCAGTCGGCCGCGACGCTCGCCGCGCTGATGAACACCCGTGGTCTGACCGAGCTGGTCATCCTCGGGGTGGGACTCAAGCTGGGGCTCCTGGACGGCTCCCTCTACTCGCTGATGGTGGTCATGGCCGTGGTCACCACGGTGATGACGGGGCCCCTGCTGTCGCGCATCCGGGCCGGGACGGCAGCCGAGAAGGCCGAGTCCGTGGAGGCCGGGGCCGAGAAGGCCGGGACAGGGGCACGGCCCGACGCCGATCCCGAGGCGGCACCGGCCGCCGGGGACCGGGCCGGCGCGCCGCTGTAGCCGACCGGCGTCGGGGGTCGGCGGGTCCGGAGTGAATCCAGGCGGGACGCGAGGGGGAGACATCATGCGCTTGGTCGAACGAGAACGGGAGCTCACCGCACTGACGGACATGCTCCGGCGGAGTGCCGGCGGCACCGGCCAGGTGACGCTCGTCGCGGGCGGCATCGGCTGCGGAAAGACGGCGTTCCTGGCCGAGGCCGCCGCCCGCGCCGCCCGGCTGGGCTTCCAGGTCCACGGAGCCGCCGGCTCCCTGGCGGAGCGGGAGTCGCCGGGCGCCGTCCTCGGCCAGCTGCTGCGGGACGTGGACCTTCCGCCCCAGGACCGGAAGGCTCTGGCGGCACTGTCGGGCCGCCCCGCCGAGACAGGCGGCGCGGGCCCGGCGGTGACGGAGCTCGGCCCCTCCGCCCTGGCACCGGAGACCGCGCGCACCCTGCAGCGCCTGTGTGCCGCCGTCGAACGGGGTGCGGAACGCACCCCGCTGCTGCTGTGCGTCGACGACGTGCAGTTCACGGACTCGCTGTCCGTCCACTGGCTGCTGCTCCTCCTGCGGAGGCTGAGCTCCGCCCGCATCACACTCGTGATGAGCGAGTGCACGCTGTCCCGCCCCGCGGATCCACGGCTCCGTGCCGAGCTGCTGCGCAGGCCCGGCTACCGGCCGCTCGCGGTCGAGCGGCTGACGCCCGACGGCGTGGCCACCGTCCTGTCCCAGCACTGCCCCACCGGTGTCGCGCCCGCCCTGGCAGCCGACTGCCACGCCGTCAGCGGCGGCAACCCGCTGCTGGTCAGGGCGCTCGCGGAGGACAGCCGGCACCTGGGGGCCGAGGCGTCGAGGACCGCCGCGGCCGGGACCGGGGACCCGGGGCCACGGCTCGCGGTCGGCGACGCGTTCCTGGACGCCGTGACCGGCTGCCTGCACCGCGGATGGCCCGCCCTGCTGCGGATCGCCGAGGCGCTGGTCGTGCTGCACGACGACAGTGCCGTACCGGAGCTGGTGGCTCGGCTGGCGGAGGTGGAGGGCCCCGTGCTGGCGCGCGGGATGCGGGCGCTCGACACCGCGGGTCTGCTCGCCGACGGGCGGCCGCGCCACCCCGCGCTGCGTACCGCCGCACTCGGCGGACTCACCGGGCAGGAGCGCTCCGCGCTGCACCGGCGGGCCTCGGCGCTCCTGTACGAGGCGGGGGCGCCGGCCGTAGAGGTCGCCCGGCACCTGCTCGCCGCAGGAGTGCCCTCCGGCTTCCCGTGGGCCGTGCCCCAGCTGCGGGAGGCCGCCGAACGGCACCTGGCGGCCAGCAGGCCCGCCGAGGCGCAGGGCTGCCTGGAGGCGGCCCTGCGGGCCTGCGGCGACGAGACGGAACGCCTGAGGATCAAAGCACTGCTGGCCGGCACGGCGTGGGTGCTCGACCCGTCGATCGGTGCCAGGCACCTGGTGGAGCTCGCCCAGGCGGTACGCGACGGGCGGCTGCCCGACCACTACTCCCTCATGCTGGCCAAGTACCTGCTCTGGCACGGCAGGTACGACGAGGCCGCGGACGCCATCGGGCGGATCATCCGGAGCGGTGACGAGCCCGACCCGATCGCCGCGGCCGAGGCACGCGCCACCCGGGAGCTCCTCTCCGCCACCTATCCCGGACTCGTGCCCGGAGGTTCGCGGTCGAAGTCCGCGCGGCAGCGGGCCTCCCTCCCCGGTGATCCGCGCAGCAGGGGGGCGGCCGCGCTCTCCGACGTGCTGCGGCAGGGGGCGGGGCCGGAGGCGGTCGCCGCCGCCCAGGCGTCGATGCGCGCCATGCGGCTCGGGAGGAACACGCACGAGTGGCTCACCTGTGCGGTGTCCGCGCTGCTGTTCGCCGACCGTACGGAGGAGGCCGCGGGCTGGTGCGACCACTGGCTCGCGCAGTCGCGCGGTCGCAGAGTCCCCCTCTGGATCGCCGAGTTCTCCTCGCTGAGGGCGGGCATCGCGCTGCGCCAGGGGAGCCCGCTCCAGGCGCGCGAGCTCGCCGAGGCCGCGCTGGCCCAGGTGTCCCCCGAGAGCTGGGGCGTGTGCATCGGGGGGCCGCTGGCCAACCTCATCCAGGCCAACACGGACATCGGCGCCCACGCCGCGGCGGCGGAGTACCTGGAGGTCCCCCTCCCGCCGGGCATCTTCCACAGCCGCTTCGGGCTGTACTACCTGCACGCCCGGGGCAGTCACTACGTGGCGACCGGACAGCCCCAGGCGGCGCTGGACGACTTCCTCAACTGCGGTGAACTGATGGGCCGGTGGGGCCTGGACCAGCCGGCCCTCGTCCCGTGGCGCTCCGGGGCGGCACGCGCCCGGCTCGCTCTGGGGGACACCGCGGGCGCCCTCACCCTCGCCCGCGAGCAGCTCGCGCTGGCCGGCAGCGGGCTCTCCCGCACCCGGGGCATCTCCCTGCGGACCCTGGCCGCGGCAAGCCGCCCTTCACAGCGCGGCAGCCTGCTGACCGGGGCCGTGGCGATCCTGGAGGAGTCGGGCGACCGTCTCCAGCTGGCCGGGGCGCTGGCCGACCTCGGTGCCACCCACGCCCGAGCCGGCCGGTTCGACCGGGCCGAGACTCTGCTCGGCCGCGCCGCCGGGCTCGCCGAGGAGTGCGGTACGCCGGACCCCGCCGAGGAGCTCCGCTCGGCTCTGCCCGTGCCGATCGGATCCGCGCGCAGCGAACACGGGCCCGCGGAAAGGGTCTTCCACCTGCTGAGCCCGGCAGAGCGGAGGGTGGCCGCCCTCGCCGCCCGGGGCCGTACCAACAAGGAGATATCCGACCGCCTGGGAATCACGGTCAGCACGGTCGAGCAACACCTCACCCGCATATTCCGGAAGCTCGGCGTGCGCGCCCGTGGTGATCTCCCTCGGGGCGACGTCATCGAAGCGGCCGCCGGCTGATGCGCCGTGACCACGGGCGCACCGACAGGATCTACGACACCGAGTGATCGAGGAGAAATGAAGAACACCATGGGGCGTAAAGAGAAATACGATGTGGCCATCCTCGGCAGCGGTATGGCCGGCGGTATGCTCGGTGCCGTCCTGGCGAGGAACGGGGTCAAGGTCCTGCTGCTGGATGCCGGGACGCACCCGCGGTTCGCCGTCGGTGAGTCGACTATTCCGTATACCTCGGGAATGACCCGGCTCGTCGCCGATCGCTACCAGGTTCCCGAACTCAGGGCGCTTTCCAGCTTCAAGGGAATCCGGGACAAGGTGTCGCGCAACTGCGGCCAGAAGCAGAACTTCGGCTTCGTCTACCACCGCGAGGGCCGGTCCCAGAACGCCCAGGAGATCAATCAGCTGGTGGTGCCCTCCGTGCTGCGCACGGAGACCCACCTGTTCCGGCAGGACATCGACGCGTACCTCTTCCACGTCGCGGTCAAGTACGGGGCCCACCCGCGGCTCAACACCCGGATCGTCGACATCGAGACGGACCCGGACACCGGCGCCGTGCTGCGCACGGACGGCGGCGAGGAGTTCCGCGCCAGCTACGTGGTGGACGGAAGCGGATTCCGCTCACCGCTGGCCGAGAAGTTCTCCCTGCGGGAGACGCCCACCCGGGCCAGGACGCACTCGCGGTGCCTGTTCACGCACATGACGGGCGTGGAGGCCTTCGACAAGTCGCCCGCGGCGCGGGCCCACGACCAGCCGAACCCCTGGCACCACGGCACACTGCACCACGTCTTCGACGGCGGCTGGCTGTGGGTCATCCCGTTCGACAACCACGCGGACTCCCTCAACCCGCTGTGCAGCGTGGGCCTCACCCTGGACCCGCGGGTGTTCCCCAAGGGCGACCAGACCCCCCAGCAGGAGTTCGACGACTTCCTGCAGCGGTTCCCGGAGATCGCCCACCAGTTCCGCGGTGCCAGGTCGGTGCGCCCCTGGGTCTCCACCGGCCGGCTCCAGTACTCCGCCAAGCAGGTCGTCGGCGAACGGTTCTGCCTCACCTCCCACGCGGCAGGCTTCATCGACGCCCTGTACTCGCGCGGCCTGACCAACACGCTCGAACTGGTCAATTCCCTGGGCTGGCGCATCATCCAGGCATCCAAGGACGGCGACTGGTCCATGGAGCGGTTCGGATACCTGGAAGAACTCCAGCAGGGCCTGTTCGACTTCCACGACGACATCGTCTACAGCTCGTTCGTGGGATTCGGCGACTACGAGCTGTGGAACGCGGTCAACCGCACCTGGATGCTCGGCACCATGCTCGGAAACGTCATGCTGGAGGACGCCTACTACCGGTTCGAACGCACCGGGGACGACGCCGTGTTCCGGGAGCTGGAGACGCACGGGCACCCGGGGTCACCGCTCCCGGTCAGCTCCGGCTTCAACGAGATGGGGCGGATCACCAGGGAGCTGTGCCGCGAGGTCGAGGCGGGCACCGAACGGCCCGGTGACGCTGCCCAGAAGATTCTGACCTACATCCGTGACGCAGATTTCATCGCCCCGTCATTCAAATTCGGAGAACGCGACACCCGGTGCTTCGCCATGTCTCCCGCCAAGATGGCGATGAATGCCCGATGGTGCCGGAACGACGCCCCGCCGGAAATCGGAAAGCGCATGATCAACGCCAGTAAGGGGCTCGTGCGGATGCGCCTTCGGGCCGGTAGATGACCCCACCCCTATCGCTCCTCTAGGGGACCCCGGGAATTCCCGCCACTCGATGGGGGAGGGGGTATTCCCGGGGATGGTCGGCTCATATTCTGAAGTGCAGGCGAGCAGCGGATATCCGGCTAGGGAAAAGCAGCCGTCGAGGCCCCGGAACGCGCTTGCACCTCCCGGCGCGGCACGGTCGGGACCGGCCTATCACTCCAGGACGAGAAGGCAGCGAATGAACCCGCACGCACCGCTTGACCCCGCGGACCTGATCGCCGTCGTCGGCATGGCCGGCCGGTTCCCAGGAGCGCCGGACACCGACAGTCTCTGGAAGCTCATGACGGACCGTCGGGAAGCCGTCGGCCCCGTCCCGCCGGAGCGCTGGGACAGCGCCGCCCAGCTCGACCCGCAACTGCGCATCCCCGCGGTCGGCGGCTTCCTGGACGACATCGACCTCTTCGACGCGGGATTCTTCGGCGTATCACCCCGCGAGGCCGCCGCCATGGATCCTCAGCAGCGTCTGCTCCTGGAGGTGGGGTGGCGTGCCCTCGAAGACGCGGGCCAGCGGGTCGCCGATCTCGCCGGCAGCCGTACGGGTGTCTACGTGGCGACGGTCTGGCACGACTACGAACTCCTGCGCAAGGCGCGCGGCGCCCGCCACACCTCGCACACGCTGGTGGGTACCGGACGCGACATCCTCGCCAACCGGCTGTCGTACTTCATGAAGCTGCGCGGACCGAGCCTGGCCGTCGACACCGGCTGCTCCTCCGGACTGGTCGGGCTCGACCTGGCGGCCCGGGCCCTGCGCCAGGGAGACATCGAAGCGGCGATCGTCGGCAGCACCAACCTGATGATGGACCCCCATGTGACGGTGGGACTGACCCACTTCGGAGGCCTGTCACCCGACGGGCGCTGCGCCTCCTTCGCCAAGTCGGCCAACGGCTTCGTCCGGGGCGAGGGCGTCGCCGCGGTGTACCTGAAGACGCTGAGCCGGGCGCTGGAGGACGGCGACCGCGTGCACGGTGTCCTCGTCAGCACCCTGACGAACAACGACGGCGGCGGCCACAGCCTGGTGAGCCCGAGCCAGGAGGGGCAGGAGGACCTGCTGCGCCGCAGCTACGGGCACCGGACCGTGCCCGCCGCGGCCCTCTCGTACGTCGAGGCCCACGGCACCGGGACCAAGCGCGGCGACCCGACCGAGGCCGGCGCGCTCGGCGCCGTCCTCGGCCTGGCACGACCAGCCGGAGATCCGCTGCCGATCGGCTCGGTGAAGACCAACATCGGTCACCTGGAGGGCAGTTCCGGACTGGCGGGGCTGATCAAGGTACTGCTCTCGCTGCGCCACCGGATCGTGCCCCCGACCCTGCACGCCGAAGAGCTGAACCCCGACATCCCCTTCGACGAGCTGAATCTCCAGGTCGTACGGGAACCCCTGCGGCTGCCCGCCGACGGGCCCGTCTACCTCGGCGTCAACTCCTTCGGATGGGGCGGCACGAACGCCCACGTCGTCGTCGCGAGCCCGCCTCCGGAGGCGGCGGACGCTCCGCGCACCCCGGCGTCCCCGGCCACCGGTCTGCCCCCGGTCGTCACCCTCTCCGCCCGGCGGGCGCCGCTGCTCGCCCGGCGGGCCGCGCAGTTGCACGACCAGCTCGCCGCCCAGGAAGCCGATGCCACCGATGTGGCCGGCGCCCTGGCGTGGCGTCGCGACCACTTCGCCGACCGGGCGGCATTCGTCGCCCACGGCACCCAGGAGCTGAGCAGCGCACTCGCGGCACTCGCCGGGCCCTCCGCCGAAGGCGCCGAGACGGCCGGCGTGGTCACCGGACGTGCGACACCGCGCGGCAGGACCGCCTTCGTCTTCCCGGGGCAGGGCTCGCAGTGGCGCGACATGGGACACCGGCTCTACCGCGACAGCGGCCTGTTCGCCTCCGTCATCGACCGCTGCGCCAAGGCGCTCGCCCCCCACGTCGACTGGGACCTGCTGGACATCTTCGTCGGAGTCCCGGCTGAAGGAGGCACGGCGGACGGTGGTGCACCGGACGGCAGCACACCGGACGGCCTCGCGGCCGGCAACGGCATCGCCGGAACCTGGGCCGGGCGCACCGACGTGCTCCAGCCCGCCCTGTGGGCGATGTCGCTCGGTCTGGCCGAGCTGTGGAAGGCGGCGGGCGTCGCCCCCGACGTCGTGGTGGGCACCAGTCAGGGCGAGATCACCGCGGCCACCTTCGCGGGCGTCCTCTCCTACGACGACGCCGCCCTGATCCTGGCCCGGCGCGGCGCCCTCATCGCCGACCGGGTGTCGGGGCACGGGCTGATGCTCGCCGTCGACCTCGACCGCGAGGCCGCGGTGCGGGCGATGGAGGGGTTCGAGGACATGGTGTCCTTCGCCGCGCACAACGGCCCCCGCTCGTGCGTGCTCTCCGGCGACAGGGACCACATCCTGGCCCTGAAGGAACTGCTGGAGGCCGAGGGGACTTACTGCGGCCTGGTCAGCATCGACTACGCCTCGCACAGTGCGGGGATGGACGCGCTGAGCGAGGATCTCGTGTCCGCGCTGGCCCCCGTCCGGCCGGGAGCGGGAACCACTCCGGTCATGTCGACCGTCCACGCCCGACTGGTGGAGGGCACCGAACTCGACGCGGACTACTGGGTCCAGAACCTGTGCCGACCCATCGAGTTCGTCACGTCGATGACGGAGCTCTTCGACAGCGGCGTCACCCATGTGGTGGAGGTCAGCCCGCACCCGGTGATCTTCCCGTCGCTGGAACAGCTCGCGGCCGGACACTCCACGACGCCCGCCGTCCTGACCACCCTGCGCCGTCAGCAGGGCGGCGTCGACGACTTCGCCCGTGCCCTCGCCCGCGGCTACACCACCGGCCTCGAACCGTTCGGGGCACTGCCCCGGGACAGCCGTTACCCGGTCCCCGGTTACCCCCTGGAGCGGGACAGCTTCTGGCCCGCCCCGGGCAGACGCCGCACCACCGGAGCCGCCCAGGGCTTCGAGGCCCCGCTCACCCCGGCTCCCGGCCGGCCCGGCGTCTGGCAGGGCGCCCTGGAACTCTCCCTGGAGGACCAGCCCTGGCTGGGCGACCACAAGCTGTACGACACCCCCGTGCTGCCGGGTGCCGGGATGCTGGCCCTGGTGCTGCACACCGCTCTGGCCCGGACCGGCGCGGTGCCCGGCAGGCTGGCCGATGTCGCCTTCCGCAAGCAGGTGACGCTGGGCCAGGAGGCCGCGCGGTTCACCACCGAATGGCAGGACACCCCGGCAGGGGGCGACCTGCGGCTGCTGTCCCTCCCCGAGGGCGCCGCCGCATGGGACGTCATCGCCACGGCGCGCGCGCACCAGCGGGAGGGCACCGTGTCCGCGCCCGTGTTCCCCGAGTGGGCCACCGGACTCGAGTCCGCCGACCCGGAGGACTTCTACCGCCGGTGCGCCGAGCGTGGCCAGGTCTACGGCCCGGCCTTCCAGCGCGTCCGGAGCCTGTACCGGAACCCCGCGGCGGACGAGGCGCTCGGCGAGGTCCACCTCGACGGGAAACTCGGGGCGGGCAACCGGCCGCACGTCCTGCACCCGGCCCTCTGGGACGCCGCGCTACAGGTCTGCCTGGCGCTCGACGAGGGCGATGCGGCGTTGATGCCGACGGCCGTACGGTCCGTCCACATCCTCTCCGCCCCGCCGGAACCCGTCGGATCCCTCTGGTCGCACGTACTGCGCCGCGAGGACGGCACGCTCGACGTGTACATCTTCGACGCCGGGCGGAACCCGCTGCTGGTGATGGAGGGCCTGGTGCTCCAGCCGCTGCCCGGCGGCGACGGGCACGACGCCGACGCGGACCGGCTGCACCGCATCCGCTGGAGCGAGACCGCCGCGGACGCGACCGCCCAAGTGCCCGTGCAGGGACGGTGGATCGTCTGCGGCGGCACCGACGCCATGGCGCAGGCACTGGCGGGCGCGCTGAGCAGCAGGGGTGCGGAGGTCAGCCACCTCGGCACCGACGCCTGCCCGGCGGAGTCGCTGGGCGACGTGTCCGACGCCGCCGGTGTCGTGTTCGTCGCGCCGCGCTCCTCGGCCGGCCCCGACGCGCAGCAGCGCGGCCTGGGCCACCTCACCTCCGTCATCCGGACCTGTGCGGGCCTGGCCACCCTGCCCCGGCTCACGGTGGTCACCGACCGCGCCCAGGCGGCCGACGGCACGGAGACGCCCGATCCCGGCGCCGCGCTCTACTGGGGCTACGGCCGTGTCGCACAGCGCGAGCACTCCGAGCTGGAGCCCCGCCTCATCGACGTGGACGCCTCCGACCCCGACTGGGCCGGAGCGTGTGCGGCGGCGATCGTCACCACCGGGGGAGCGGACCAGCTGGCCCTGCGCCACGGACGGCAGTTGGCGGCCCGTATCACCCGGGGCGCCACCGACGAACCCGCCGTCCCCTCCGCGGCCCTGCCCGCCCGGCGCACCGTGAAGCAGCCCTTCCGGATCGACCCCGTCCGGCGTGGCGGTCACACCGCGGCGGAGTTCCTGCCGCTGGTACGCCGGGCACCCGGCCCCGGGGAGGTCGAGATCGAGGTGACCGCCGCCGTGCTGTCGCCCGCCGACGTACGCGAACCCGCGGCCGCCGGCAGGGCTCCGGCCACCGACGCCCCGAGGGCCGGCCGTGAGTGCGTCGGCAGGATCACCGCCGTGGGGCCGGACGTCTCCGCCCTGCGCACCGGCGACCGGGTCGTCGCCGTGTGCCCCGGCGCACTCGCCGGACACGCCCTGGCTCCGGCCGCCCACGTCCACCGGGTTCCCGAGCGGCTGAGCGACGCGGAGGCGGTGGCCCTGCCGCTGCCGGCGATGACGGCCTGGTACGCGCTGACCGAGGTGGGCCGCCTCACCCCGGGAGAGGCCGTACTCGTCCACTCGTCCTCCCTCCCGGACTCCCTCGCGGCCGTCCAGGTCGCACGGGGCCGGGGCGCCCGGGTCTTCGTCGCCGCGGTGCCGGGACCGGTGGCACGCGACCTGCTCCTCGGCGCGGGCGCCGAACTCGCCCTCGACGCGGAGGACTCCGGCTGGCCGGACGCGGTGCGCGGGGCCACCGGGGGCCGTGGCGCCGACGTGGTCGTGGGGCCGCGGACGGGTCCCGCCGCGCCGGAGGCCCGGGAACTGCTCGCCGAGGACGGCCGCCTCATGGAGATCGCCGCAGCCGGCGCCGCCGTCGGCCCGTCCCTCGACCGAGAGGTCCTCCGCAAGGGTGCAGGCTTCTGCTCCGTCGATGTGGACGGACTGCGCGAGCGCAAACCCGCCACGTTCGCCCGGGTGCTCGAAGCCGTCTGGGCCATGGCCGCCGAGGGCCGGCTCACGCCGCTGCCGACGCACAGCCACGACTGCGCCGAGCAGAGCGGGAGCGCCGGGATCGCACACGACCACGGTCTGGCACGGCTGGTGCTCACCGGTCTCCGAGGCGTCGGCCACGTCGCCCCCGAACCGATGCCGGGCGGCCGGTTCCGCGCCGACGGCAGCTACCTGATCACCGGAGGGCTGGGAGCCCTCGGCCTGTCACTGGCCGAGTTCCTCGCCGCGGACGGAGCCGGTTCCCTCGTGCTCGTCGGCCGCTCGGCCCCGGACGCCGAAGCCGCGGAGCGCATCGCCGCACTGCGCGAGCGGGGAGCCCGGGTCGAGACCCTGCGCTGCGACGTCACCGACCGTCCGGCCCTGCGCCAGGCGCTGGAAGGCCTGCGCGAAGGAGGCCTGCCACCGCTGCGCGGCGTGGTGCACGCGGCCGGTGTGCTCGCCGACGCCACGATCGCCCATGTCACACCGCGTCAGATCGCCAAGGTGCTCCAGCCCAAGGTGGACGGCGTCCGCAACCTCGACGCGGTCACCGCCAAGGACCCCCTGGACCTCTTCGTGATGTTCTCCTCCGCGGCGGCCCTGGTGGGCAACCCGGGCCAGGCGGCGTACTCCGCGGCCAACGCGTACCTGGACGCCTTCGCCGAGGCCCGCCGCATGCGCGGGCTGCCGGCCCTGAGCGTGCAGTGGGGCCCGTTCGCGGGCATCGGTCTCGCGGCGAAGGACACCCAGGCAGGCGCTCGCCTCGGCGAACGCGGCCTGGAGAGCTTCTCGCCCGGCGAGGCGTGGGCCGCACTCGTCAGGCTGCTCCACCAGGACCGGCCGGTGGTCGGATACGTCCCCGTCGACACACGCCGGTGGTTCGACGCCTACCCCGGCACCGTCTCCCTCACCGCGTGGAGCGAGCTGTACGCCGCCCTCGAGGAGGACAGCACCGCGGTCTCGGGCAGCGCCTTCCTGGACGCGCTGCTCCGGGCCCCGCAGGACGACCGCGCCGCCCTGGTGGAGGCCAAGGTGAGGGAGCTCGCCGCGCGGGTGCTGAGGCTCGATCCCGAACGCCTGGAACGGGACGCCCTGTTCGACTCGCTCGGCCTCGACTCACTCATGAGCCTCGAACTGCGCAACCGGCTGGAAGCGGCCTTCGGGCTGCGGCTCTCGCCGACCCTCCTGTGGACCTACGGCACCCTCCAGGCACTCTCCGGCGCCCTGCTCGCCCGGACGACTCCGACGGACGGGGCGCCGTGATGGCCGGCACGACAGGCCGTCCGGCGCACCCCGGCCCTCTACCGCAAGGAACCCCGATGCTCGAGACACCTGCCTCCGGGGGAGGCAAGCAGACCCCTCTGACCAGGGCTCTGGACACCATTCGCACGCTCAGGCAGCAACTCGGCGAGCAGCGGGGGAACCAGCCCGTCGCCGTGATCGGCGCGGGACTGCGACTGCCGGGGGGCATCGAGGACCTCGACGGCTACTGGACGGCGCTCGCGGAGGGAAGGGACGGGGTCCGGCCCATGCCGGCCCACCGCAAGGGCCCCTTCGCCGAAGACTGGGAAGGTCTGCCGCAGCGCGGCGGATTCCTCGACGAAGTACTCGACTTCGACGCCGAGTTCTTCGGCATCAGCCCGCGCGAGGCCCGGCACCTCGACCCGCAGCACCGACTGCTGCTCGAAGTCGCCTGGGAGGCGATGGAGCACGCCGGACTGCCGTCCCGCACCCTGGCAGCCGCCCGTACCGGCCTGTACCTCGGGGTCATGTGGCAGGACTACCGGGAGTGGTGCGAGGGTGAGCCCGACGCCTACTGGGCCACGGGCAACGGACACAACTTCGCCGCCGGCCGCGTCGCGTACGCCCTGGGACTGACCGGTCCGGCCATGACGGTCGACACGGCCTGCTCCTCCTCGCTCGTCGCCGTCCACCTGGCGGTGCAGGCACTGCGCCGGGGGGACTGCGAGATCGCCTTCGCCGCGGGCGCCAACCTCATCATGTCCCCGCAGACCATGAAGCTCGTCCAGGAGACACGCTCCCTGTCACCGGACGGCCTGTGCAAGACGTTCGACGCCCGGGCCAACGGCTTCACCCGCGGCGAGGGCGTCGGAGCCGTACTCCTCAAGCGCCTCGACCACGCCCTGCGCGACGGCGACCGGGTGCTCGGGGTGATCCGCGGTACAGCCGTCAACCAGGACGGCCGCTCCAGCGGATTCACCGCACCGAACGTCCTCGCCCAGGTGTCCCTCATCGAGACGGCGCTCGCCGACGCCGGACTCGAGCCCTCCGCGGTCGGCTACGCGGAGACGCACGGCACCGGTACCGCGCTCGGCGACCCCATCGAGATGGACGCGCTCGCCACCGCCCTGGGCCGCCGCAACGGGGGCGCGCCCCTGCCGGTCGGCGCCGTGAAGGCCAACTTCGGACACCTGGAGGGCACGGCGGGTGTCGCCGGGCTGATCAAGGCCATGCTCTGCGTGGCCAGGCGCAAGGTGCCGCCGGTCGTGCACTTCCGCACCCTCAACCCCCGCATCGACCTGTCGGGCACCGGCATGACCGTGCCCGGGACCCTCCAGGACTGGTCGCCGGAGTCGGGCGACTGCGCCTCCGTCAGCTCGTTCGGTATGAGCGGCACCAACGCCCACGCGATCATCGGCCCGCTGCACGCGGACGAGCTGCCCGCCCGGCAGGACGCCGGGCACCCCCCGGCCGTCACGGGGTTCGAGATCTCGGCGAAGACCTCCGAGGCCCTGCGGGCCCGCGCGGCGCAGTACGCCGACAGGGTCGCCTCCCTCGCCCCGGCCGACTACCCCGCCTTCGCCTACACCGCCACCGCCGGCCGCAGCCGACTGGACGTCCGCGCCCGGATCTCGGCCGCGGACCCGGAGACCGCCGCCGCGGCACTGCGCGCGCTCGCCGCCGGCGAGCCGTCGCCCCTGCTGACCCTCACCGAGGGACAGGACAGCGGCGGCGAGGACCCCGCCGCCGGGCTGCCGCGCCGCCTCGTCGACCTGCCCGGCTACCCCTGGCAGCGTCGGCGCTTCGCCCCCGAACAGGCGGCGACCGACCCCGCCTCCGGGGTACCGGCGCTGCCCACCCGCCACGCGGTGGTGTGGGAGGCGGCCGAGCCCCGTACGGCCGTCCCCGGAGCCGAGCTCGTCCTCGCGGGTGACGACGCGGCGCTGCTGGCAGCGCTCGTGGACCGCGCGGCCCGGCTCGGTCTGCGCGGTACCGTCCTCGCCCCCGCACCGGCGGTGCTGCCCGACGGCTGGCGGCACGCCGCGCTGCCCGGCGACCGCGCCGGCTGGGCCCGGTTCTGGGAGGGTGACACCACCCCCGGCCCGGCCCCCCTGGTGCTGGCGTTCCGGGCGACGGCGATGCCCGGCGCGCAGGACGGCGTACCGGGCACCGCCGACCCGGCGGAACCGGGAGCCCGGCTCTGCGCGTCCGTGACCGTCGCGGTCGGTGCCCTGGCCAAGAGCGGCCGGGCGCACCGGGCCTTCGCGGTCACGCGCTCCGCCTGCCGGTCCGGGCCCGGGGACCGGGTGGCACCCACGGACCACGGACTGCTGCACGGCCTCGCGCCCGTGCTCGGCCTCGAACTCGGCGCGGCCTGGGGCGGAGTCGTCGACCTGGCGGACGAACCGGCCGCCGAAGACCTCGACACCCTGCTGGCGTTCGCCGTGCACGAGGCCGCCGCGCCCGGCGACGGGCACTCCCCGCTGGAGGACCTGGCGGCCGTCCGCGGTGGCGCGCTCCGGGTGGCACGGCTCCGCGAGAGCGCGGAACCGGCCGGCACCCTGGAGGTGCGGGACGACGCCACGTACCTCGTGACCGGCGGACTCGGCGGCGTCGGCCGGGAGCTGACGGCCGAGCTGGTCGCCCGCGGGGCCCGGCACCTGCTGCTCATCGGCCGCCGGCCGCAGGACCAGCTGTCCGCCGAGGCGACCGCGCTGCTGGACGAGCTGGCCGGTGCGGGCGTACGCGCCGTGTACCGCGGGGGCGGCTGCGACACGGCCGAGGCGGTCGGGGCCGCGTGCGCCGCCCTCGAGGGCCTGCCCCCCGTACGCGGTGTGCTGCACGCCGCGGGAACCCTCGACCGCGCTCCCGCCGAGGAGACCGGCGTCGAGGAGTTCGCTGCCTCGCTGCGCGGCAAGACCGCCGGCGCCTGGCTGCTGCACAGGGCGTCCCGGGACTGGCCGCTGGACTTCTTCGTGATGGTGTCGTCCGTCTCCGCCGTGTGGGGCACCGAGCGCTGCGCGGCGTACTCGGCGGCCAACGGTGGACTGGACGCCCTGGCCGCACACCGGGTCTCGCTCGGCCTGCCCGCGATCAGCCTGGCCTACGGGCCGTGGGACCTGGGCGGCTCGGGGATGGCCGACTCGGCGTCCCGCGACACCTTCGCCCGCGTCGGGGTGGGCGCGCTGGACGCGGCGACCGGCCGGGCGGCCCTGGACGGGCGGGCCCCCGACGGGTCGGGCCACCTGATCGTCTGCCCGCTGGACACGTCCCGGTTCCTCACGATCATGTCCCGCTTCCGCCGCCGTGGACTCTTCGGCGTCGCGGCGGTGGCCGAAGGCGCCCCGGCCGGCGCGGTGATCCGGCAGGAGCCCTCCGTCACCGGTGAACTGGCGGCCCTTCCGGACCGGGCCCGCGCCGGGGCGGCCCGGGGCCATGTCGCCCGCATCGTCGCGGCACAGCTCGGGCACGACAGTGCCCAGGCCGTCGGGGACGACACCGGGTTCTTCGACCTCGGGCTGGACTCCATCATGGCGGTCGACCTGGTCGGCCGACTGTCCCAGGCGTTCGGGGTCGTCCTCCTGACGGCCGACGTCTTCAACCATCCGACCGTGTCCCGGATGGCGGAACACCTCCTGACCGCGGACCGTGCGCCGGAGCCCACCGCCCCGTCCGCGACCACCGGCCCGGCCGTCGCCGCCGTACGGGAGCGTCCCGCATCCCCCCAGGACCCGGCGGCCGTCGTGCCCGCCGCCGACGCGCCCCCGTCCCGGGACGCCGACCGCGAGCCCGTCGCGATCGTCGGCATGGCGGGCAGGTTCCCGCAGTCCGATTCCGTCGACGAACTCTGGGACCTGCTGCGCGAAGGACGCGACCCGGTCGGCCGGGTCCCCGACGGCCGGTACGAGAGGACCGCCTTCCACGGCGGCGGCGGCGAGCCCGCCCGTGTCACCACGGACCAGGGCGGATTCCTCCGGGACATCGCCCGTTTCGACGCCTCGTTCTTCGGGATCCCGGCACGGGAGGCCGAGAGTCTCGACCCCCAGCAGCGGCTGCTCCTGGAGTCGGCCTGGCACGCCCTGGAGAACGGCGGGATCGATCCCCACTCGCTCAAGAACTCCCGTACCGGTGTCTTCGTCGGCATCAGCTACGCGGACTACGCCCGGCTGCTGGCCGAGTCGGGCCCCGAACACCTGGACGCCTACTACAGCACCGGGACCTCGCTCAACGCGGCAGCCGGACGGCTCGCCTACAGTCTCGGCCTCAACGGCCCCGCGCTGGCGGTGGACACCGCGTGCTCCTCGTCGCTGGTGGCCCTGCACCTCGGTGTGCGGTCGCTGCGGTCCGGTGAGTCCGACGCGGTCCTCGCCGGCGGGGTGAACGTCATCCTCGACCCGATGGCGTCGGTCTCGGCCAGCCGCGCGCACATGCTGTCCCCCGACGGCCGCTGCCGTACGTTCTCCGCCGACGCCAACGGGTTCGTGCGGGCCGAGGGCTGCGGAGTCCTCGTCCTCAAGCGGCTCGCCGACGCGCAGCGCGACGGTGACCAGGTGCTCGCCGTGATCCGCGGCACCGCCGTGAACCAGGACGGCGCGTCGTCCGGCCTCACCGCGCCGAGCGGCCCGGCCCAGCAGACGCTGCTCACCGACGCCCTGTCCGACGCCTCGGTCAGCGGCGCGGACGTCTCGTACCTCGAGGCGCACGGCACCGGCACCTCGCTCGGCGACCCGATCGAGCTCGGTGCCGCCTGGAAGGTCCTCGGCCCCGGGCGCAAGCCCGGCGAGCCGCTGCACGTGGGCTCCGTGAAGAGCAACATCGGCCACCTCGAATCCGCCGCGGGCATGGCGGCGGTCATCAAGACCGTCCTGGCACTGAGACACGATCTCATCCCGGCCAACCTCCACTTCGGCGCACCCAACCCGCATGTGGACTGGCCGGAAATGAACGTCCGCGTGGTCGACACCCCGACCCCCTGGCGTTCCGGCGCGAAGCCTCGTGTGGCAGGCGTCTCCGGTTTCGGGCTGACCGGGACCAACGCCCACATCGTGCTCGCCGAAGCACCGGCCGGCGCCCGGGCCGTCATGAGCGGCGAGCCGGCCGGTGCCACCCACCTCCTCCCGCTGTCGGCCCCCGACCAGGACGGGCTCTCCCGGCTCTCCGAGGTATGGGAACAGCGCCTGACCGGCGCGACCGACGAGGACCTGGCGGGCCTGGTCGCGACCGCCACCACGGGCCGCGGCCACTTCCCGCACCGCAGGGCGCTGCTCGGCACGACCCGGGACAAGCTCCTCGCCCAGCTCTCCACACCGCCTCCGCCGCGGCCTGCCCGCCGCCCGCGCATCGCCTTCCTCTTCTCGGGGCAGGGCAGCCAGCGCTTCGGTATGGGCCGCGAACTGTACGAGACGGAGCCGGTCTTCAGGGACGTCTTCGACGCCTGCGACCGCGAACTCGCCCCCGTCCTCGGCGGTTCCCTGGTGGAGCTGACCCTGTACGGCCAGGACGAGAGCGCCATCGACGAGACGCGGGTGACCCAGCCGGCCCTGTTCGCCCTGGAGATCGCGCTCGCCGCCCTCTGGGAGTCCTGGGGAGTCGCACCCGCCCTGGTGATGGGCCACAGCGTCGGCGAGGTCGCCGCCGCCGTGCACGCCGGGGTCATGGACCTGGGGTCCGGGCTCCGGCTGATCGCCCGGCGGGCCGCCCTGATGCAGTCCACCGAGCGGGGGGCCATGCTCGCCGTCACGGCCACCGAGGAGCAGGTCCTGGCATGGACCGCCGGCACGGAGCTGGACGTCGCGGCCGTCAACACCCCGGCCGCTACGGTCGTCTCCGGTACGCCCGCCGAGATCGACCGGCTGGCGGAGAAGCTGGGCGCCGACGGCGTACGCACCCGCAGACTCAGCGTCTCGCACGCGTTCCACTCCCGGCTGCTCGACCCGGTCCTCGGTGAACTGGGCGATTTCCTCGCGTCGTCGGAGTTCGCTCCGCCGAAGGTGCCGCTGATCTCCAACCTCACCGGGGAACTCGCCGGACCCGCCACCATCGACGCCGACTACTGGGTCCGCCACGCCCGCAACCCCGTCCGCTTCCACGACGGGGCCCGGCGGATCGAGGACCAGGACATCGACGTCTGCCTCGAGATCGGCCCCGACCGCACGCTGGTGAACCTGGTGCGCGCGGCCGGGCTCGCCCCGGACGGAGGCGTCGTCCCGTCGCTGTACCGCGGCGCCGGGGACCGGGCGGCCCTGCTCGCCGCCGTCAAGGCCCTGTACGAGCTGGGCCAGGACATCGACTGGCAGGCCGTCCAGGCCCCGCGGCGGATCCCGAGGAGCAGCGCGCCGCTGTACCCCTTCGCCGCCACGGTCCACTGGCGCCGCGCCGCCGAGCCGCGTGCCGGCCAAGCGGCACCGGACGGCCGGACGGCGCCGGCCGGCCCGCCGTGGGGGACAGAGCTGCGTTCGCCCGCGGTCAAGGGCCGCGTGTTCGTCACGGAGCGCAGCACCGTCTACCCGCCGCACCTCGACGACCACCGCCTGTTCGGCACGGTCCAGGTGGCCGGGGCCTCGCAGACGGCCACCGTCCTGTCGGCGATCGGCAGCGCGGGCGAGCCGGTGGTCCTGGAGGACCTGCACTTCCCCCGGGCCCTGGTGCTGCACGACGGCGAGCGCTACGAGCTCCAGATCATCGAGGGGGAGGCGGACCACGGCACCCGGACCGTCAGCGTGCAGAGCCTGCTCGACCCGGAGCGCGGCCGGTGGCAGGAGCACCTGACGGCGAGGATGCCGGCCGCCGACCCGGTCGCCGCCAGGAACGCGCCGGATCCCGCCGCGTTCATCGCGGGCGCCGACCGCCACCTCAGCGGCGAGGCCTTCTACCGTTACCTGCGCGGGATCGGCTACCTGCTCGGCCCGTCCTTCCGATGGGTCGGGGACGCGTGGATCCGCGGCAACGAGTCGCTCATCCGCTTCGACCCGCCGGAGGGGATGAACGAGGACCCCGCGGACTACCAGATCCACCCGGGCCTGCTCGACTCGTGCCTGCAGAGCTCCGTCACCTTCGCCGTGCACGAGGAGGACCCGGAGCCGCAGGACCAGGAGCAGGCCCTGGTGATCCCGTTCGCCGCCGCGAGGGTCTCCTTCCCGGGGCGGCCCACCCCCGGCCAACCCCTCTGGGGGCACGTACGGGCCGTCATGAGGGATCTGCCGGACGGCGGCTTCCACCAGGTGGACACCGCGGACCTGCACATCTTCGACGGCTCGGGTGCGACCGTCCTGGCCATGGACGGCTTCCGCTTCCGGCTCGCCTCCAAGGCGGTGCTGCGGTCGTCACTGCGGCACGGCACCCGGCACGCGTACGAACTCGCCTGGACGGACAGCTCCCCGGCCCCCACCGGTGCTGTGGCGGTGCGGCCGCTGCACATCGCCGTCGCGGGCGCCGACACCCAGGCGGGCAGGGAGGTGCTCAAGGCCGGCGAGGACCTCGGTCACCTGATGACCGCGCTCCCGGAGGACACGGCCGGCCCGGCGGCCGACCTGATCATCGACGCCCGGTTCCACCTGACCACCGGGCCCACCGGACCCGACACCGCCCTGGACGCGGCCCTGGGCCTCGGCCGGACCCTGCAGGCGGCCTCCCGGGACATCCCCTACGCCGTACTGGGCGGCGCCGGCCCTGAGGCGGCCCCGGTCCGGGAGACGCTCTGGGGACTCCTGGCCTCCCTCGAGGCGGAGGAGGGCGACCGCCTGCTGATCAGGGTCACCCTCGCCCCCGGATGGGACGGCACGGCCCTGGTCACGGCCCTGGACCGGACCCTCGGCCGGAATCCGGCCGAGACCCGGATCGAAGTCGGCGGCGGGGGAGTCCGCGCCGCCCGGCTCGTCCCGTACCGGGGCCACCCGGTACGGGACGAGGCACCGGCGCAGGAGGCCGGCGCGGCCTTGGTCACCGGCGGACTGGGGGCGCTCGGTCTGAGCACGGCCGCGATCCTGGCCCGCCACGGCTGCACCGCCGTCACGCTCATGGCGAGGTCGGCCCCCGACGCGGCGGCACAGCGCGTCATCGGTGAACTCGCCGCCGCCGGCACCCGGGTGAGAGTCGTACGGGGTGACGTCACGGACCCGGCGGACTGCGCACGGGCCGTCAGCGAAGCGGGCCTGGACGCACCACTGCGCACGGTCCTGCACCTGGCGGGGGCCACGGACGACCGGGCCTTCGGACGAGTGGACCGGGACGCCCTCGAACTGGTCTTCGCGGCCAAGGCCCGGGGCGCCGCGAACATGGCGGCGGCACTGCGCGGCCACACCCTGAACGCCTTCGTGCTGTTCTCCTCGGCCTCCAGCGTGCTCGGCTCGGCCGGCCAGACCAACTACGCGGCAGCCAACGGCTTCCTCTCCGGCCTGGCCGACGCCCTTCGCGCGGACGGGGTCCCGGCCACGAGCGTGGCCTGGGGACCGTGGATCCCGGAGGCCAAGGGCGGTCTGGCGGCCTCTGAATCCGTACGGCGGGCCGCGGAGAAGCTCGGCATCGGCTCCCTCACCGACGAGACCGCGGAACGGCTGCTGCTGGCAGCCCTCACCGACGGCCCCGAACGGCTGGTGGCGGTGGACCTGGTCCCCGAACGCTTCGTGGCCCACCTCGGGGACCACCCCCGTGCGGCGCTGCTGGCGGGCCTCACGGACCACGCGGGGAAGGACGGCGGTGCGGCCGGGCCCGTCGGACCGCCCGGCCGGCCGCGCGGCTGGCTGCGCGCCGGCGGCGACGGCCTCGACGGACTGGACGCCGACGCCCGCACCGAAGCACTCCGGCAGTTCATCCGGGAGGCGACCGGCGAAACCCTCGGCGACCCGGCCGGGATCGACGACGACATCACCTTCGGTGACATGGGCCTGGACTCGATCATGGTGATCGACCTGCGGACCCGGCTGTCCCACGCCCTCGGGGTCGATCTCCTGGCCACCGTGGCACTCGACCACCCCACCATTCCGCGCATCGCGGCCCACATCCTCGGCCTGCTCGACGAGAACGAGCCGGACACCCCACCGGCACCGGCCCCGCAACGGGCACCCCTGACCGAAGCCGGCCCGGACGACCTGTCCGAGCTGTCCTTCGAGGACCTCGTCCGGGCGGTCCGGAGCGAGGTCTCGGCCCCGGAAGGAGACAGGAACGCATGAGTGACGACATGAGCACCGACAGCGTGCGGTCCCTGATGGAGGACCAGCTGAGGCTCTCCCAGCGGCTGCGCGCCCGGGTGGCCGAGCTGGAGGACGAACGGCACGCCCCCGTGGCCGTCGTGGGAATGGGGCTCCGGCTCCCCCCGGCCATCAACACCCCCCAGGAGTACTGGGAGTTCCTGTGCGGCACCGACACCGCACTGGCCGGTGTGCCCGAGGACCGACCCGGGCTGCGCGCCGCGTACGACCCCACGCCCGGCCGGAGCGGCCGCTCGTACGTCCGGCACGCCGGCTTCCTCGGGGAGATCGCCCGGTTCGACGCCGACTTCTTCGGCATCTCGCAGCGCGAGGCCCGGCTGCTCGACCCCCAGCAGCGGATGCTGCTGGAGACGTCCTGGGAGGCCCTGGAGCGGGCCGGTGTCGCGGTCCGCCGTGCCGACCGCCTCGACGTCGGCATCTACCTCGGCGTGATGACCTCCGAATACAGCGAGCGGAACGAGGACCGGTCGGACCTCTCCCGCATCGACCCGTACTACGTCACCGGCGGTGGACTCAGCTTCGGCGCCGGGCGGGTCAGCCACCTGCTGGGCTTCTCGGGCCCGGTGATGGGCGTCGAGACGGCCTGCTCCTCCTCGATGACGACCCTGCACCTCGCGGTCCGGGGGCTGCGCAACCGCGAATGCCACTACGCCCTCGCGGGCGGCGCCAATCTGCTGCTGTCCGCCACCCTCATGGTCGCGCTGTGCCAGACCAGGGCGCTCTCCCCCGACGGCCGTTCCAAGTCCTTCCTCGCCTCCGCCGACGGCTACGGGCGGGGCGAGGGGGTCGGAGTGGTGGCGCTGATGCGCCTCGACGACGCCGAACGCGAGGGCCGCCCCGTGCTGGCGGTCATCCGCGGCTCCGCGGTCAACCACGACGGTGCGGCCTCCGGCCTGACCGCGCCCAACGGTCCGGCCCAGCAGGAGGTGATCAGGGCCGCGCTGGCAGATGCCCGGATCGGCCCCGAGGACGTGGGATTCGTGGAGGCGCACGGCACCGGCACCGTGCTCGGCGACCCGATCGAGATCGGGGCACTCGACGGGGTCCTGGGCAAGGCCGTGCGGGGCCGGGGCACGCCCCTCTCCATCGGCAGCGTCAAGTCCCGGCTCGGGCATCTCGAAGGCGCCTCCGGCATCGCCTCCGTGATGAAGACCGTGCTGATGCTCCGGCACGGTGTCATCCCGGCGGCCGCCTCACCCGACGACGGTGAACTCAACCCCCACATCCCGTGGGACCGGCTGCGTTTCACGGTGCCGAGGGAGAACCGGTCCTGGCCCGCGGAACTGCCGCGCCGGGTGGCCGGTGTCAACTCCTTCGGCATGAGCGGTGTCAACGTCCACGCCGTCCTGGAGGCCTACGAACCCACCGCCCCGGCAGTGGACGCACACGGCGCACCCGGGCTCGAACTCCTCACGCTGTCGGCCAAGGACCCCGACGCACTCGCCCGCCTCGCCGACCAGGTCGCCGGACACCTCGAACAGACGGACGCCGCCTCGGTCCCGGCCGTCTGCCACACCCTGCGCGCCGGGCGCGCCCCCTTCGCGCACCGGGTCGCGGTCACGGGCGCCACCGCGGGCGACCTGGCCGACGCCCTGCGCACGGCGCTCACCACCGGCCGGCCGGCCGCGGGGTCCGGTGCCCGCCCGGCACCGCCGCGGTCCGTCACCCTGGCCGTCCACGGCGAGCAGGACCGGCTCGAACCCGCACTGGCCGCCCTGACCGCGGCCTTCCCGGCCCTGGCCGGCGGCCACGAAGGGGAGGGGGCGGGCGAGAGGCTGCGGGACCTGCTGGAACGCTTCGGCCTCCGTGTGCGGCAGACGTCCGCCGCGGTCGTCCGACCCGCCGGTTCCACCGCCGTCCTCGCTTCCGTCGGGTGGGAGGCGGCCGACGGCCGGCAGACACTCCCGCTGGCCGGCGAGCGGGCGGAGACCGCACCGGACCTGCTCCGGGCCGCGCTCGGCGCGCTGTTCACCGCGGGGGCCGACCTGCGCCTGGACGCCTTGCGCGGCCCCGGCACCCGGTTCGCGGACGACCTGCCCACGTACCCCTTCCGGGGGAAGCGGTACTGGATCGACGAACCCGTCGGGACCGGCGGGGCTGCCGGCCCGCCGGAGGGCGCCCCGGAGGCCCTCCCGCTCGACCAGGACAGCCTCATCGGCTATCTCCTGGCCCAACTGCAGGAGGTGCTCCAGGCCGACGAGATCGACCCGGAACTCTCGTTCCTGGACGTCGGCGGCGACTCGTTCATCTCCACGCTGTTCATCACCCGGGTCGAGGAGCACTTCGACGTGGGGCTGACCGCGGACCAGCTCTCCCTCGACATGCCGCTGCGCGACCTGATGGGGAAACTCGCCGAGAGCATCTCCGTCACCACCGCAACGGGCCGACGGGGGCAGAACGCATGAGCGCCGCCGACGCCTTCATCCGGGCCCGCAGGGTCGACGACCCCGAGCTGCGCCTGGTCGTGGTCCCGCACGCCGGTGGTTCGGGGAACGTCTACTACCCCATGTCCCGCCACCTGCCGTCCTCCTGGGACCTCCTGCTGCTCGACCTGCCCGGGCGCGGCAGGCGGTACACGTCGCCCCCGCTGGCGGACATGCGCGCGATCGTCGACCGCGTCACGGACGACGTGCTGTCGGTCGACGACGCGACGCCGATCGCCCTCTTCGGCCACAGCCTGGGTGCGGTGATCGCCTCCGAGACCGCCCGGTCCCTGCAGGCCGAGGGCACGGCACCGGTGTGGGTCGGCGTGTCCGGACGGCAGGCGCCCATGCTCCAGCCCGCCAACCGGTTGCTCGATCCCAGCCTCTCCGACGTGGAGCTGGCCCGGAGACTCGGCCGGCTGGGCGGTCTGCCGGACCGCCTCGACGAACTGCCGGAGTTCCGGGACCGCTTCCTGCGGCTCATCCGCGCCGACCTGCGGGCCCTGGACTCCTACCGGCCCGACCCGCAGCGCCGGCCGCTGCACTGCCCGCTCACGGTCTTCGCCTCCACCGAGGACGTCATGGCCCCTCCGTCCGGGGCCTCCGCCTGGGGCAGGGAGACCACGGGGCACTTCCGGCAGAGGGTCTTCGACGGGGGGCACTTCCACTTCCTGGGCGGAACCTTCCCGGACTTCACGGAGACCCTGGCCACCGAGATCCAGCACGCGCTCGGAGCTGTCGAAGCGGCCGTACCCGGTGCCTGACGCACGACACACCACGGCCCCGGCACAGCGCCTGCCACGTGCCGGGAGCCGTCCGGAACGGGGACTCCGCCCCGCTCTGAGATCCATCGGACAGACCGACCCGCCAGGAGAGACCGGTATGACGTCAGAACAGCACGCGGTCCGCGGATCCGCCGCCGGCCCGGCCTCCCGCGCGCGCCCGCCGGCCGTGCCGCACGAGCAGCCCACGGACTTCCGCACGCTGATGGCGGGGTTCCCCACCGGCGTGACCATCGTGACCACGTGCGGCGCCGACGGCGTTCCCCGCGGAATGACCCTGACCTCCCTGTGCAGCGTCTCCCTGGAGCCACCGGTCCTGCTGGTCTGCATGCGACAGGGCAGTCCCACCCTCGACGCGGTCCTCGACGGCGGCTCGTTCGCCGTGAACCTGCTGCACCTCCGGGCCAGGGCCACCGCCGAACTCTTCGCGTCGGGAGCCCCGGACCGGTTCGAACGGGTGGCGTGGCAGGCGGACGATCCGGCCGCAGGCCCGCACCTGTCGGAGGCGGCCCACACCGTCGCCGACTGCACCGTGACCGCCCACCACGTGGTCGGCGACCACGTGGTGATCATGGGCGGTGTCACCGCGGTCAGCCGGCTCGGCGGGGACCAGCACCCGCTGCTCTACGGGCTCCGCCGCTTCGCCACCTGGCCGGAGACGGACGACCACCTCTCGTACGACTTCATCTCCTGAGCGACCGGCCATGGACCAGAACCGGCGGGGAACAGTGATCACCCACCCATCGACGACCAGCCGTCCCGCCGAACCGGCGGGAGCGCACCCCGCAGGGGGCGCGCCCACGCTCGACCAGGTCTTCTCCGCGACCGCGCGCCGGTACCCGACGAGGATCGCGGTGCAGGACGGCTGGAACCAGCTGACGTACGCCCGGACCGACCGTCAGGCCGGCCGTCTGGCATCGGCCCTGGTGCGCGGGGGAGTCCAGCTCGGCGATCCGCTGATCGTCCACTGCGGCAACCACCGGCACGCCCTCGTGGCGCAGCTCGCCGTGCTGAAGGCGGGCGGGGTGTGCGTCCCGGCACCCCGCACGGCGTGCCGCGGCGGGCTCCCCGCCGCCGCCCGGCAGACCATGGCCCGGGCGGTCCTGTGCAGCCGCTCCACGTACGACGAGGACGTGCGCGGCATCCCCTCACTCGCGCTGGACGACCCGGTCACGTGGCGGAAGATCGCCTCGGCGCCGGCGGAGCCGACGCTGCCGAGGTCCACCCCCGAGGGAGCCGCGTACCTCCTGCCCGGCCGGGGAACCGACGTCACCGGAGACGGCCGGCTGGTCGACCACCGCTCCTGGCTCCGCTCCGCCGCCGACCGGAGCCGCAGGACCGGCGGTGCGCCGCCCACCGTGACGATCGACGAACCGCCCCTGTCCCCCGTGGCACTGGCCGCCACCTGGTGGGCCTGCTCCACGGGCGGCACGCTGCGCACCGCGCCGTGGCAGGAGGACGGGGCCTGGCCGCTGACCGGCGGGCGCGAGAGTGCCGCCGTGCTCACCCCGGCCCGCTACGCCCGCGGTCTGGCGACCGCGGCGCCCGTCAGGGGCACCCCGCCACCGCGCGGGTCCGCCGCGGGTCCCGCGACCGTGGTGCTCATCGGGGGACCGAGCTCGCGCGACCTGGTCGCCCGGCACTTCCGGGCCCGCCCCGGCACCCGGCTGTGGGCGGAGTTCGCGCCGGGCGGGGGAGCCGTGCCCTGGACGGCACAGGAGCTCCACCCCCACGACGCCTACCGGCCCTACGCCCTCGGCGTGGGAAGCCCGGTTCCACCCGTGCTGCTGCGGGTGGTCGGGCCGGGCGGAGCGCCCCTGCCGCACGGAAGGAGCGGCGAACTGGTCGCCATCGGTCCCTCCGGGCTTCCCGAGGACGTCCACCACTCGGGCTGGTACGGCCACTGGACGCCCGAGAACACCCTCGACGTCACGCGGCGGCGGCCGTACGCGGACGGTGCGGGCCCGGACGTCCCCATCCGCCTCGACGAACCCGCCGACTACGCCGAAATGGAAGTGATGTGACCGTGCCCGGAACCGAGCGATCCCACGCGCCGGACCTCTCCCGCGTGCTGAGCGCCTTCTCGTCGCGGGCGGAGGAGCCACCCGGGCCGATCCAGCTGCTGACACCCGAGGGCACACTCGTGCACCACCCCGACGACACCCCCGGCTACGACCCGCTGAGGCTGCGCGCGTTCTACCGGGACATGGTGATGGCCCGGAGCATCGACACCGAGGCCACGGCGCTCCAACGGCAGGGCGAGCTGGGCCTGTGGCCGCCGCTGGCCGGCCAGGAGGCGGCTCAGATCGGGTCGGCCCACGCGCTCCGGGCCGACGACTACGCCTTTCCCAGCTATCGCGAACACGGCGTCGCCTGGTGCCGGGGAGTCGACCCGGTGGACGTCGTCAGGCTCTACCGCGGTGTCACCAACGGCGGATGGGACCCGCGGGAGAAGAACTTCCACCTGTACACACTGGTCGTCGGGTCCCACGCGCTGCACGCCACGGGCTACGCGATGGGCCTCGCCAAGAGGGGCTCCGGCGCCGCGGCCATCGCCTACTTCGGCGACGGTGCCACCAGCGAGGGCGATGTGGCCGAGGCGTTCACCTTCGCCGCGGTCCACGACGCGCCCGTCGTGTTCTTCTGCCAGAACAACCAGTGGGCCATCTCCGAACCCGTGGAACGGCAGCTGCGCGGGCCGCTCTACCGCCGTGCCGCCGGATTCGGCTTCCCCGGGGTCCAGGTCGACGGGAACGACGTGCTCGCCGTGCACGCGGTGACGGAGGCGGCGCTGGAGCACGCACGGACCGGCAACGGGCCGTTCTTCATCGAGGCGTCGACCTACCGCATGGGGGCCCACACCACCTCCGACGACCCGACCCGGTACCGGCGCGCGGCCGAGCTGGACGAATGGCGGGCCAAGGACCCCATCGACCGGGTGCGGACCCATCTGGCCGAGGCGGGCCACGCCACGCAGGAGTTCTTCGACGACGTCGCCACCGAGGGCGCCGAGCTCGCCCTCCGCATCCGCCGGCAGGTCCGCACCATGCCGGACCCCGACCGCACGGAGGTCTTCGGCCACGTGTACGCCGACGGACATCCGCTCGTGGACGAGGAGCGCGCGCAGTTCGCCGCCTACCAGGCGTCCTTTGCCGATCAGGAGGTCAAGTAAGCATGTCCACGGAGAGCATGACACTGGCGAGGGCGCTCAACCAGTCCCTGCGCAAGGCTTTGGATGACGATCCCCAGGTGCTGGTGATGGGGGAGGACGTCGGCCGGCTCGGCGGCGTGTTCCGCGTGACCGAAGGTCTGCAGAAGGACTTCAGCGAGGAACGGGTCATGGACTCGCCGCTGGCGGAGTCGGGCATCGTGGGCACGGCGATCGGGCTCGCGCTCAACGGCTACCGGCCGGTGGTGGAGATCCAGTTCGACGGGTTCGTCTTCCCGGCGTACGACCAGATCGTCACGCAGCTGGCGAAGGTGCACGCCCGCTCGCGGGGGATGCTCACGATGCCCGTCGTGATCAGGATTCCCTACGGCGGCGGGATCGGTGCCGTCGAGCACCACAGCGACTCCCCGGAAGCCCTGTTCGCCCACGTGGCCGGACTGAGGGTGGTGTCACCGTCGAATGCCGCGGACGCCTACTGGATGCTGCAGCAGGCCATCCGCAGCGACGATCCCGTGATCTTCTTCGAGCCGAAGCGGCGGTACTGGGACACGGCGGAGGTCGACCGTGCCGTGCCTCCCGTCGACCTCCACCGGGCCGACGTCGTACGCCGGGGGACGGACGTGACCCTCGTCGCGTACGGGCCGATGGTGAAGGTGTGCCTGGAGGCCGCGGAAGCGGCGGCCGAGGAGGGCAGGTCCCTGGAGGTGATCGACCTGCGGTCGGTGTCACCGGTGGACTTCGACACGGTGCAGGCCTCGGTGGAGAGGACGCGCCGGCTGGTCGTCGTGCACGAGGCGCCGGTGTTCTTCGGCGCGGGCGCGGAGATCGCCGCGCGGATCACCACGCGGTGCTTCTACCACCTGGAGGCACCGGTCCTGCGCGTCGGCGGCTACCACGCGCCGTACCCCCCGGCCCGGCTGGAGGAGGAGTACCTGCCCGGCCTGGACCGGGTGCTGGACGCTGTTGACCGCTCGCTGGGATACTGAGGGACCACGCAATGACTGACACAGCTGTCCGTGTGTGCGAGTTCAGGATGCCCGACGTGGGCGAAGGCCTGACGGAGGCGGAGGTCCTCACCTGGCACGTCCGGCCGGGCGACACGGTGACCGACGGCCAGGTCGTCTGCGAGATCGAGACGGCCAAGGCGGTGGTGGAGCTGCCCGTCCCGTTCGACGGCGTCGTGCACGAGCTGCGGTGCGGCGAGGGCGAGACGGTCGACGTGGGCCAGGTGATCATCTCGGTCTCCGTGGCCGAGGCGGCGGCCGTCCCGCCGCCACGGACCGCGCCGCAGCCCCCGCCACCGGAGCGCCTCCCGGTCCTCGTCGGGTACGGGGTCGGACGGAGCTCGACCAAGCGGCGGCCCCGCAAGCCGGTCGTGCCGGGCCCCGCCCCGGTGCCGGGACGAGCGCTGGCGAAGCCGCCGGTCCGCAAGCTGGCCAAGGACCTCGGCGTCGATCTGGCTACGGTGGTGCCGTCGGGACCCGGCGGCGTCGTCACCCGCGACGACGTGCACGCGGCGGTCGTTCCGCTGCCCGTTCCCGCACCGGACGCGACCGCGGCCCCGCAAGCGGCCCCGGCGGCGACCGCGGCCCCGCCGGTGCCGGCGGAGCGTGAGACCCGGACACCGGTCAAGGGGGTACGCAAGGCCACCGCGGCGGCGGTCACCGCGTCCGCCTTCACCGCGCCGCACGTCACGGAGTTCGTGACCGTCGATGTGACGCGCACGATGAGACTGGTGGCGGAGCTCAGACAGGATCCGCAGCTGGCCGGCTGCCGGGTCACCCCGATGCTCCTCGTGGCCAAGGCGCTTCTCGTGGCGGTCGGGAGGAACCCGGGGATCAACGCCACCTGGGACGGGGCCGCGCAGGAGATCGTGCGGAAGCACTACGTCAACCTCGGTATCGCCGCCGCCACGCCCCGCGGGCTGATCGTGCCGAACATCAAGGACGCCCACACGATGTCGCTTCCGCAACTGGCCTCCGCCATCACGGAGCTGGTGTCGACGGCCCGGGAAGGCGGCACGTCACCCGCCGCGTTGCGAGGCGGCTCGATCACCCTCACCAACATCGGCGTCTTCGGAATCGACGCCGGTACCCCGATCCTCAACCCGGGGGAGTCGGCGATCCTCGCGGTCGGCGCCATCGGCCCCCGGCCCTGGATCCACAAGGGGCGGATCAAACCCCGTCAGGTGGTGACCCTCGCGCTCTCCTTCGATCACCGACTGGTCGACGGCGAGCTGGGGTCCATGTTCCTCGCGGACGTCGCCGCCGTTCTCGAGAGGCCCCGGCGACTGCTCACCTGGGGCTGATCCGCGTACGACACGGCCGAGCACGGGCCCGCTACCGCCCGGGAGACGTACGCGCCCCGGCCCGGCCGCCTCCCCCGACTCCGTGTCACCACTCCCAGGACCGGGCCGGTCCCCGACACTCCCCCGTTCGGGGGCCGGCCCTCCTCACCGCCCTTCCCAGCGATACACAAGGAGACTTCAGTGGTGGTCGACGCCTCGGCGAAGACGGTGCAGCGCGTGGACCGGGTCGTCATCCGCTTCGCGGGCGACTCGGGCGACGGCATGCAGCTCATCGGTGACCGTTTCACCTCGGCGACGGCCTCGTTCGGGAACGACCTCTCGACGCTGCCGAACTTCCCCGCCGAGATCCGCGCACCTGCCGGGACCCTGCCCGGTGTCTCCTCCTTCCAGCTGCAGTTCGCCGATCACGACATCCTCACGCCGGGCGACGCGCCCGATGTGCTGGTGGCGATGAACCCGGCGGCGCTGAAGGCGAACATCGGGGACGTGCCGCGCGGCGCGGAGGTCATCGTCGACACCGACGAGTTCACCAAGCGCCCGATGGTGAAGGCCGGTTACGGGACCTCCCCCCTGGAGGACGGAACCCTCGCCGCGTACCGCGTGCACCCTGTGCCGCTGACCACGCTCACGGTCGGGGCGCTGAAGGACTTCGGGCTGTCCCGCAGGGAGGCCGAGCGCAGCAGGAACATGTTCGCGCTGGGCCTGCTGTCCTGGATGTACCACCGGCCCACCGAGGGTACGGAGACGTTCCTGCGGGAGAAGTTCGCGAAGAAGCCCGCGATCGCCGAGGCCAACGTGGCCGCCCTCCGGGCGGGCTGGAACTTCGGGGAGACGACGGAGGACTTCGCGGTCTCCTACGAGGTGGCCCCGGCCACCCGGGCGTTCCCCGCCGGCACCTACCGGAACATCTCCGGGAACCTGGCCCTGTCGTACGGGATCATCGCCGCGGGACACCTGGCGGACCTGCCGGTCTATCTGGGCTCGTACCCGATCACCCCGGCATCGGACATCCTGCACGAGCTGAGCAGGCACAAGAACTTCGGTGTGCGGACCTTCCAGGCGGAGGACGAGATCGCCGGAATCGGCGCGGCGCTGGGCGCGGCCTTCGGCGGCGCTCTCGGGGTCACGACGACGTCGGGCCCCGGAGTGGCGCTGAAGTCGGAGACGATCGGGCTCGCCGTGTCCCTGGAACTGCCGCTGCTGATCATCGACATCCAGCGGGGCGGGCCCTCCACCGGGCTGCCCACCAAGACCGAGCAGGCCGACCTGCTGCAGGCCATGTACGGGCGCAACGGCGAAGCCCCCGTGCCCGTCGTAGCGCCGCGCACCCCCGCCGACTGCTTCGACGCCGCACTCGACGCCGCCCGGATCGCGCTCACCTACCGCACCCCCGTCTTCCTGTTGTCCGACGGCTACCTCGCGAACGGCTCCGAGCCGTGGAGGATCCCCGACACCGACGACCTCCCCGACCTGCGGACCCCCTTCGCTACCGGTCCCAACCACACCCTCGCCGACGGCACCGAGGTGTTCCGGCCCTACAAACGCGATCCAGGGACGCTGGCCCGCCCCTGGGCCGTCCCCGGCACGCCCGGGCTCGAGCACCGGATCGGGGGGATCGAGAAGCAGGACGGCACGGGCGACATCTCGTACGATCCGGCCAACCACGAGTTCATGGTGCGCACCCGCCAGGCGAAGACCGACGGCATCCAGGTCCCCGATCTGGAGGTGGACGATCCGGACGGCGCGAGCACCCTCGTCATCGGCTGGGGCTCCACGTACGGCCCGATCACGGCGGCTGTGCGCCGGCTGCGCGCGGACGGACACGCCGTCGCGCAGGCCCACCTGCGCCACCTCAACCCCTTTCCCCGCAATCTGGGCGAGGTGCTGGGGCGCTACGGGAAGGTGGTGCTCCCGGAGATGAATCTCGGCCAGCTCGCCACCCTGCTGCGCGCCAGGTACCTGACGAACGTCCATTCCGTCACCCAGGTCAACGGGATGCCTTTCAAGGCTGAGCAGTTGGCCCGGTCCATCCAGGAGGCACGCCGTGCGCAGTGAAGCCCTGTCGCTCGTACCGAAGGCGGAGGCCGTACAGGCGGCCAGGGACTTCAAGTCCGACCAGGAAGTGCGCTGGTGCCCCGGTTGCGGTGACTACGCGGTCCTCGCGGCGGTGCAGGGCTTCATGCCCGAGCTCGGGCTGGCGAAGGAGAACATCGCGTTCGTCTCCGGCATCGGCTGCTCGTCCCGGTTCCCGTACTACATGAACACCTACGGGATGCACTCCATCCACGGCCGCGCCCCCTCCATCGCGACAGGGCTCGCGACCTCCCGCCGCGACCTGTCCGTGTGGGTCGTCACCGGCGACGGCGACGCGCTCTCCATCGGCGGGAACCACCTGATCCACGCCCTGCGCCGCAACGTCAACCTCAAGATCCTCCTCTTCAACAACCGCATCTACGGCCTCACCAAGGGCCAGTACTCGCCCACCTCCGAACGAGGCAAGATCACCAAGTCCACACCGATGGGTTCCCTGGACGCCCCCTTCAACACCGTCTCCCTGGCTCTCGGCGCCGAGGCGTCCTTCGTGGCCCGCACCGTGGACTCCGACCGCAAGCACCTCACCGGCGTGCTGCGGGCGGCCGCCGACCACCCCGGCACCGCACTGGTCGAGATCTACCAGAACTGCAACATCTTCAACGACGGCGCCTTCGACGCCCTCAAGGACAAGGAGAAGGCCGAGGAGGCGGTCATCCGCCTCGAACACGGCCGGCCCATCCGCTTCGGCGCCGACGGCCACAAGGGCGTCGTCCGCGACCCCGTCACCGGAGACCTGGAAGTCGTCGCCGTCACCCCCGGGAACGAGGCGCACGTCCTCGTCCACGACGCGACGGCCACCAGCCCCGCCACCGCCTTCGCCCTCTCCCGTCTCGCCGACCCCGACACCCTCCACCACACGCCCATCGGGATCTTCCGTGACGTCGAGCGGCCCGTCTACGACACCCTCATGACCGAGCAGCTCGAGGCGGCCGTCGACCGTGACGGGAAGGGTGATCTGGCCACGCTGCTCCGCGGCAGGGAGACCTGGACCGTGCCCGGGACCCGGGCACGGGGCTGATCGTCGGGCGCCCGGCCCGCCGCAGTACCGACGGCCCGCCCGGACGGGGAGGCCCGTCCGGGCGGGCCGGGCGCCCCCTCGGCGGCGTACGCGCGTCCCACCCCGCCTGGAAGAGGGGTGTTTTGCCCCGTAAAGCAACTAATCATGAGGGGGATCGCGCTTCGGTGACACTGCTTGGATGCTCGAAATATCGGCGGGTTACCATATGAGCACCGCCTAGCTCGAAAGATAACCCTGTGACTGTCAATGACGACTCGTTCACCAACTGGAAGAACCGCGAAGAGATCGCGGAGTCGATGATCCCCGTCATCGGGAAGCTGCACCGGGAGCGGGACGTCACCGTCCTCCTCCACAGCCGCTCCCTGGTGAACAAGTCGGTGGTCAGCATCCTCAAGACCCACCGGTTCGCCCGGCAGATAGCCGGTGAGGAGCTCTCGGTCACCGAGACGCTGCCGTTCCTGCAGGCTCTCGCCGCGCTCGATCTCGGCCCTTCCCAGATCGACATCGGCATGCTCGCCGCGACGTACAAGGCCGACGACCGAGGGCTCTCCGCGGAGGAGTTCACCGCGGAGGCGGTCGCCGACGCCACGGGCGCCAACAAGATCGAGCGCCGCGAGGGACGCGACGTCGTGCTCTACGGCTTCGGCCGCATCGGCCGCCTCGTCGCGCGCCTCCTCATCGAGAAGTCCGGCTCCGGCAACGGCCTCCGGCTGCGTGCCGTCGTCGTCCGCAGGGCCGGTGACCAGGACATCGTCAAGCGTGCGTCGCTGCTGCGCCGTGACTCGATCCACGGACAGTTCCAGGGCACGATCACCGTCGACGAGGCGAACAACAAGATCATCGCCAACGGCAACGAGATCCGGGTGATCTACGCCGACGACCCGTCGGAGATCGACTACACGGCGTACGGCATCAAGAACGCCATCCTCATCGACAACACCGGCAAGTGGCGCGACCGCGAGGGTCTTTCGGAGCACCTCCGCCCCGGCGTCGACAAGGTCGTCCTGACCGCGCCGGGCAAGGGTGACGTCCCCAACATCGTGCACGGGGTCAACCACGACACGATCAAGCCGGACGAGCGGATCCTGTCCTGCGCGTCCTGCACCACCAACGCGATCGTTCCGCCGCTGAAGGCGATGGCCGACGAGTACGGCGTGCTGCGCGGTCACGTGGAGACCGTCCACTCGTTCACCAACGACCAGAACCTGCTGGACAACTACCACAAGGCCGACCGCCGCGGACGGTCCGCGCCGCTCAACATGGTCGTCACGGAGACGGGCGCCGCCTCCGCGGTGGCCAAGGCGCTGCCCGACCTCAAGGCGCCGATCACCGGCAGCTCGATCCGGGTCCCCGTCCCGGACGTGTCGATCGCGATCCTCAGTCTGAGGCTCGGGCGCGAGACCAGCCGTGAAGAGGTCCTCGACCACCTCCGCAACGTGTCGCTGACCTCGCCGCTCAAGCGCCAGATCGACTTCACCACCGCTCCCGACGCGGTCTCGAGCGACTTCATCGGCTCGCGCCACGCCTCGATCATCGACGCCGGTGCCACCAAGGTCGACGGCGACAACGCGATCCTCTACGTCTGGTACGACAACGAGTTCGGCTACTCCTGCCAGGTCATCCGCGTCGTGCAGCACGTCTCCGGGGTGGAGTACCCGACGTTCCCGGTGCCGGTCACGGCGGCCTGACGCGGGACCGGACGGCAGCAGGGCGGCAGCCTGCTGCCACCTCGTCCTCCCCGTATGCCCGGAGGCCGTACCGGATGTTCCCGGTACGGCCTCCGAGGCGTCTGCGGCCCGTCGTCAGGCGGTCCGGCCGGAGCCGGTTCCCTCCGCCGCCTTGATGCCCTTGGTGATGCTGTCCAGGACGGAGAGCTTCGGTGCCTCGCTGTTGATGTCGAAGCCGGAGCGCACGACCACGAGCATCTCCTCGACGTTCGGCGAGGGGAAGGCGAGCGACTCGACGTACCCGTCGTCGCCGTCCTTCGTCACCACCTTCCAGCGCACCAGATAGCCCTTCTGACCGGCCACGGTGACCGCCTCGGACCTGAGCTGCTTGTGCGAGGTGATGCCGCCGTAGATCTTCTCGCCGTACGACTCCTCGGCGTTGGCCTCGATGTCCGCCTCCGCCGCGGCCTTCGCCGTGGTCGCCGTGACCTTCAGCGCCTGCGCCGGGGCGGAGAACACCCCGCCGCGCACGCACTTCTGGGTCTCGTCACCGGGGCAGCTGTGCTCGCCCGTGGTCACCCCGGCGCCCACCGGCCCGGACTGGCCGGTCCAGCCGTCGGGCACCGGGATGCTGATGCCACTGGCCAGGTCGGTGGCGTACCCCTCCTCGGTCTGCGGCGACCCCTGGCCGGGGCCCTGGCCCCCCTCGCCGTCCCGTCCGCCACCGTCCGGTGCGCCGGGGGCTTCTGAAGGGGCGTTGGCCGACGTGTCGTTCGTGCCGGAGCCGTCCTCCCCCAGCAGGTACGCGCCGCCGCCCACGGCCGCGAGGAGTACGACACCGGCGGCTATGCCGGCGCCTATGCGTATCCGGCGGCGGCGGACGGTCGCGGGGGGTACGCGGAGCTGGTCGGTCCACCGGCTCCCGTCCCACCAGCGTTCCTGTACGGGGCCGATTCCTGAATACCCGGGGTCTGCATGCCATCCGGGCGGGCTCGTCTGGGTCACGAGAGAACCGTAGGCGCACTGAGTGAGAATCGTATGAAACGCACAGCGTGGCCGTAGTCACGTCCCGGGATCGTCGTGGCACCCTGGGCCCCTGTCGGCCGCCGTCGTACCCCGGACGGGGCACGACGGCGCCTATGGTTCGATCAGACCGGCCCGGATCGCGTAGCGGGTGAGTTCCAGGCGGTCGCGGAGTCCCAGCTTCTGCAGCAGATTGGCCCGGTGCCGCTCCACGGTCTTGACGCTGATCACGAGGAGATCGGCGATCTCCTTCGACGAGTGGCCCTCGGCGACCAGCTTCAGGATCTCCTCCTCGCGGTCGGTGATCGCCCGGGCCGGGACGTCGCCGCCCTCCCTCACGCGGTCGAGGTAGTTCCGGATGAGCGCGGTGACCGCGCCCGGATAGAGGAACGGCTCGTCCCGCATCGCGGCCCGGCAGGCCTCCACCAGGTCCCGGTCGGCGACGGACTTCAGCACGTACCCCGAGGCGCCGGACTTGAGCGCCTCGAAGAAGTACTGCTCGTTGTCGTACATGGTCAGCATGAGGATGCGCAGTTCCGGCATCACCTTGGACAGCTCGCGGGCCGCCTGAAGCCCCGTCAGCCGCGGCATGGCGATGTCGAGGATCGCCAGGTCCGGTTGCTCCGAGCGGGCCAGTTCGATGGCCTCGGCCCCGTCACCCGCCTCGGCGACGACCAGGAGATCCGGCTCACCGTCGAGGATGAGCCGTACGCCCCTGCGGACCAGCGCGTGGTCGTCGGCGAGCAGGATCCGGGTCCTGGCGGGCCGGGAACCGGTGGTGGAGGATGTGGCCGGGGACGTGGGCATCTCAGGTGCTTCCGTTTCGTACAGGCACGACGAGGCGCACGTCGGTGCCACCCGACGGGCCGTCACCGAGGCTCAGTTCGGCGCCGATCAACAGGGCTCGTTCGCGCATCCCGCGCAGGCCCGCTCCTTCGGGGGCGCCCCCGAGGCCGCGGCCGTTGTCGCGGATGCGCAGCTCCACCCCTCCCGGGCGGCGGCGCAGGGAGAGTTCGAGCAGGGTGGCCCCGGAGTGCCGGACCGTGTTGGTGAGGCACTCCTGGGCGATTCGGTAGACGACCAGCTCGGCCTCGTGGCCCAGTTCGGGCAGGTCCTTCTCCATCTGCCGTCTGATGACGAGGCCCTCCGGGGGCGGCGTCTCGGTGATCAGGGCCGTGAGCGCACTGACGAGGCCCAGCTCGTCCAGCACCCCCGGGCGCAGCCGGCGGGCGATCCGGCGGATCTCGTCCAGGCTGCCCCGGGTGATCTCCTGGACATGGATCAGCTCCTCGCGCAGCGGCTCCGGAGCGTGGCCCGCGACCCTCTTCAGTTCGAGCAGGACCGCCGTGAGGGTCTGGCCCACCTCGTCGTGCAGTTCCTGCGCGACCCGGCGGCGTTCGCCCTCCTGGGCGGAGAGCGCGCGGGCGCTGCTGGTCGCGCGCTCCGCCTCCAGGCGGTCGAGCATGCTGTTGAACGTCTCGATCAGATCCGCGATCTCGCCCTCCCCGGCGACCTCGGGACGCGGACGGGGGCTCAGCAGGTCGATGGTCGTCATCGCCCGGGTGACCCGCTGAAGCGGAGCCAGGCCCAGCCTGAGGAGCAGGGCGTTCGCGCCCAGCATCGAGGCCATGCCGCCGGCCAGGATCAGCGCCTCGGTCAGCACCACCGGCGCGGAGACGGTGATCGGGCCGAGGAGCAGCAGGGCGCCGGCCGCCACCAGCACCGCGGCGTTGAGCAGGAAGATGCGCCAGAACAGTGACAAGACCGCATGACCTCCTTCGGGTGGTTGCATCAGCGGTTGACTGCCCCCACTATGGCCGGTGCCGAGGGGCTCCGGCCGGTGCGGGGCACGGTCGGCAGGGGTGTCTGCATGGTGGGCACCCCCGAAGATGGGTGTCAGCACCTATGGTCCGCGGCCCCCTCCCCGGACGACGATGGAGCCAGGTGCTCAACGGGTTTCCGCACCGGGAGGGAGTCACCATGGCCTACTACGACGAGCGACTGCGCGGCCTTGAGGACCGGAGCCGCAGCGACGAACCCTACGCCGTCGACAGCCCACGCGCCGCCGACGTCTCCGCTGCCGCCGAGGCTCTCGGCCGCGGCGCGCCCCGCGCTCCGCGCACCTACCGGCGCGGACTCGCCTGGGTGTGGCTCGCCGCGGGGCTCGCTGCCCTGGGCGTCGGCATCGGCATCGGGCACGGGGTCCTCATCGCCGCCGGACTCGTGGTGGCCGGAGTGGCGGGACAGCTCTTCGATCCGCGGCGCAGGGAACGCGCACCGCGCGACCGGGTGCCGCACCCCCGCTGACCCCAGCAGCTGCCCAGGGGCCGCCGGACCCACCGTGACGGTGGGTCCGGCGGCCCCTGTCGCATTGGTCCGACCACACACTCTGTGTGACATAGTCGGATCATGCGTACCGTCCGGAGCAGGGAGTAGCGGATGCCCGTCGAGTGGCAACCCGTACGGCAGTCCCGCACGCACGAACTCGTGCTCCAGAGCATCGAGGAGCGTGTGTTCGCCGGAGAGCTCAAGGCCGGTGACCGGCTGCCCCCCGAGCGGGAGCTCGCGCCCGTGCTCGGAGTCAGCCGTTCGGCGCTGCGCGAGGCCCTCCGGGTGCTGGAGACCATCGGCGTCCTGGTCGCCCAGCCCGGCCGGGGCCCGGACTCCGGGGCGCGGATCGTGCGCAACCCGGACGACGCCCTGGGACGGCTGCTGCGGCTGCACTTCGCGCTCGGCAGCTACAGCCTGCACGACGTGCTGGAGGCGCGGGTCGTGCTCGAGCGGTCGAGCTGCGAGGCCGCCGCGCGGCACGCCCCGGCCGAAGACCTCGACGAGGCCGAGGAACTGCTCCGGCGGATGGGGGAGCCCGACGTCGGTGTGGCCGAGTTCAACGACCTCGACACCCGCTTCCACGTACTTCTGGCCGGAAGTTCGGGCAACGCCCTCACCTCCACCCTCACGTCCGCGGTGCGCGAGTCCGTGCGCCCGCTGATCCTGCGGGCGCTGGAGGAGACCGAGGACTGGCCGGCCACCGCGGGTGCGCTCAACGCGCAGCACACCCGGCTGCTGCGGCTGGTGCGCGCGGGTCGGGGCGAAGAGGCGGCGGACCTGGTGGAGGAGCACATCAGGGGCCTCCACGGAACGCTGGTCGACGAGACGTGACCCGTGGGGGGTGTGCCCCCGCGGGAGGGAGTGGGGACGGTGCGCACCGTCCCCACTCCCTTTCTCGTTCCCGGGCGCGTCCACGGTTCCGCATACGGACCGAGGCTAGTATGGTCGGACCATAAAACGACCGAGGAGGCCTCATGCGCATCGGACTCTTCGCCACCTGTCTGGGAGACACGCTCTTCCCCGAGGCGGTGAAATCCACCGCGGTGCTGCTCGCCCGCCTGGGCCACGACGTGGTGTTCCCGCCGGGCCAGACATGCTGCGGGCAGATGCACGTCAACACCGGCTACCAGCGTGAGCCCGTCCCGCTGGTGCGCAACTTCGCCGAGCAGTTCGGGGACTCCTCGATCGACGCGGTCGTCATGCCGTCCGGATCCTGCGCCGGCTCGGTCCGGCACCAGCACGAGATCGTCGCCGAGCGGTACGGGGACGCCTCGCTCCGCGCGGGTGTGGCCACCGTCAAGGCCAAGACGTACGAGCTGTCCGAGCTCCTCGTCGACGTCCTCGGCGTCACCGGGGTCGGCGCGTACTTCCCGCAGCGCGTCACCTACCACCCCACCTGTCACTCGCTGCGCATGCTCAGGGTCGGTGACAAGCCGCTGCGGCTCCTGCGCGCCGTGGAGGCGATCGACCTCGTCGAACTCCCGCAAGCCGACGCCTGCTGCGGCTTCGGCGGCACCTTCGCCGTCAAGAACGCAGGGACCTCCACCGCGATGCTGCAGGACAAGATGCGCAACATCGGCACGACGCGGGCCGCGGTCTGCACCGCCGGGGACTCCTCCTGCCTCATGCACATCGGGGGCGGGCTCTCCCGCATCAGGTCGGGTACGCGCACCCTGCACCTGGCCCAGATCCTCGGGTCCACCCGCACCACGCCGTACGCCCTGACGGAGGCGGTTCGATGAACACGTTCCTCGGCATGCCCGCCACCCCGCCCCGCTCCCCGTACGGGACGGGGAACCTGCGGGGTGACCGGAAGTTCCCGAAGGCGGCCCACGACGAGCTGGCCAACGGGCAGTTGCGGCGCAACCTGGGCAGGGCGACCAGCACCATCCGCACCAAACGGCTCGTCGTCACCGGTGAACTCCCCGACTGGGAGCAGCTCCGCGACGCGGGATCGGCCGTCAAGACCGACACCATGAACCGGCTGCCCGAACTCCTGGAGCAGCTGGAGCAGAAGGTCACCGAGCGCGGCGGCACCGTCCACTGGGCACGCGACGGCGTCGAGGCCAACGAGATCGTCGCCCGGCTGATCAGGGCGACGGGCAGCAGCGACGTCATCAAGGTCAAGTCGATGGCCACGCAGGAGATCGGCCTCAACGAGCACCTCGAATCGCTCGGCATCACCCCGTACGAGACCGACCTGGCCGAGCTCATCGTGCAGCTCGCCGACGACAAGCCGTCGCACATCCTGGTGCCGGCCATCCACCGCAACCGTGACGAGATCCGGCAGATCTTCCTCGACGAGATCCCCGGTGTCGACCCGGACCTGGACAACGTGCCCGCACACCTCGCCGCAGCGGCCCGCGCCTATCTGCGCGAGAAGTTCATGACGACCAGGGTGGCCGTCTCCGGCGCCAACTTCGGCATCGCCGAGACCGGCACCCTCTCCGTCGTCGAGTCCGAGGGCAACGGCCGGATGTGCCTGACGCTGCCCGACACCCTCATCACCGTGATGGGCATCGAGAAGGTCCTGCCGCGCTATCAGGACCTGGAGGTCTTCCTCCAGTTGCTGCCGCGCTCCTCGACGGGGGAGCGGATGAACCCGTACACCTCCCTGTGGACCGGTGTGACACCCGGCGACGGACCGCAGGACTTCCACCTGGTCCTCCTCGACAACGGCCGCACCGCCGCACTCGCCGACCCGATCGGCCGCGAGGCCCTCAACTGCATCCGCTGCTCGGCCTGCCTCAACGTCTGCCCCGTGTACGAGAGGACCGGGGGGCACGCGTACGGATCGACCTATCCCGGTCCGATCGGTGCGGTCCTGACCCCGCAGCTCGCCGGGATGGACGCGGCGAAGGACGACCCCAACAGCTCCCTGCCGTACGCCTCCAGCCTCTGCGGCGCCTGCTTCGACGCCTGCCCCGTCAAGATCGACATCCCGTCGATGCTCGTCGAGCTGCGTCACCAGCACACCGAGCAGTCCGGTGCCTCGGCGGAGAAGCTGGCCATGAAGGCCGCGGCCGCCGTGATGAAGAGGCCGAAGCTGTACACGGCCGCGCAGAAGGCCGCGGCCCTCGGCCGGGTCGTGGGCGGACGCGACGGCACGATCACCCACCTGCCCGCCCCGTTCGACGGCTGGAGCGACAGCCGTGACACCGCCGCCCCGCCCAAGCAGTCCTTCCGCTCCTGGCTGGCATCGGCCGAGGGCGCGGCGACGCTGCGCGCCGCCGCGGAAGAGGGCGTCCTGCCCGCCACCGACGCCCACACGGAGGACCAGTGACGGCGACCGCCCGCGACACGGTGCTCGGCCGGATCAGGGACGCCCTGGCCCTGGCCCCCGCGCCCGCCACCACCGTCCCCCGCGACTACCGGACCGGCCGCACCCTCCCCGACGGGGAACGCCTCGCGCTCCTGACCGACCGGCTCGTCGACTACAAGGCACGGGTGCACCCCTGCACCGCCGACGACACGGCCCGTGTGATCGCCGAGGTGCTCGCGGCGCACGGCGCCCGGCGGATCGGGGTGCCCGCCGGGCTCGACGAAGGGTGGCTCACGGCCTACGACGGCGAGGTGCAGCGGGACTCCGCGGACATCCCGGCACCGGGCCTGGACGCGCTCGACGGGGTGGTGACCGCCTCGGCCGTCAGCTGCGCGGAGACGGGCACGATCTTCCTGGACGGATCGCCGGACCAGGGCCGCCGCGCGCTGTCCCTCGTCCCCGACCTGCACGTGTGCGTCGTCAGCCTGTCCTCCGTCGTCGTCGGGGTCCCGGAGGCGGTCGCCCGGCTGGTGCCCGAGCGGCCGACGACCCTGATCAGCGGTCCTTCGGCCACGTCCGACATCGAGCTGGAGCGGGTCGAGGGCGTGCACGGCCCGCGCACCCTCGCGGTGGTGATCCGCACCGACGCGTGAGCCCCGGCCCCTCCGTCCGGTCCCCGTGCGGAGGGGCCGGACAGCCCGGCGGTATGACATGAGGCCGGAACACGGAGGGCGCCGTCGGTTCACCCGACGGCGCCCTCCGTGTTCAGCCGGCGTGCACGACCTCCAGCGGTGCGAAACCGATTCGCGTCACCGAACCGTCGTCCGCCCAGGCGACC
Organism: Streptomyces clavifer; assembly: GCF_036345975.1. Taxonomy (NCBI): domain Bacteria; kingdom Bacillati; phylum Actinomycetota; class Actinomycetes; order Kitasatosporales; family Streptomycetaceae; genus Streptomyces; species Streptomyces clavifer. The sequence goes on from NZ_CP107793.1 coordinate 6,821,451, forward strand.
TTCACCGTGCCGCCGTCCACGTCGACCCCGCTCACCGCCACGTCGAGACCCACCGGTGCCGGCTCCGCGGTGAGCGACGCCAGGGCCACCAGAACCGCCGTCCCCTCCACGTCGGCAGCCAGCCGGGGCAGGACCGCCCACCGGGTGAACGCCGTGCCCTGCGGGGCCCGTACCTCGTCGAGCTCCGTCCAGCCGTGCAGCCCGTGCAGCGCCGAACGCACCTCGCCGCCGGGAGCCGTCGCCCAGCCCGTCTGCTCCGCCAGCGAGCCGGGCGGGGCGCCGAGGATCCGGTGCACCCGCAGCTCGTACCGCCCCCGCACCACCGTGACGCTCTCCACCCGCAGCCCCGGCATCGTCGGCGCGCCCGCCGGGAAGACCGGGCAGTGCCAGGAGGCGGCCCAGCCCCAGCCGTCCTCGTGCCCGGCGCCCATCGGATGGATGCGGAAGCGGCTGCTGCGGATGCCGGCCACCCGCACCGACAGGTGGTTGTCCGGGGTGTTCTCCGCCGCGGTGGGACCGGTCCTGGTCGAGTACGCGAGACGCGCGTAGTGCGGATCCGACGCGGCGGCCGAATCGCCCTCGTGGGGCCGGGCGTGGTCGCTGCCGTGGTTGTGCAGCCGGACGATGCCGTCCGCCCGTGTCGACTGCACCAGCAGCCCGGGCGAGGGCAGGGACAGCACCCGGTCGGCGCTCTCGCTCGGCGCGGGCTCCTCGGACGCCGTCCACAGCGGATGGCCCTCCGGGGCGAGCAGCGCGACGAACGCCTTCGACGCCCAGTACGGCGACGAGGGGCCCGAATACACCTGCAGCGTCGCGTCGTGCGGACCGTGCCAGCCGAGGCTCAGCAGACCGTCGCCCCCGGTCGCCCCGCGGTCCAGGAAGTACCGCAGCGATCCGCTGATCAGCCGCCGCGATACGCCCGGGGCCAGGGGAGTGTGCCCGGACACCGCACCCATTGCGACAGCCGCGCCCGCCGCGAACCGGTAGGTGAGGGAGCGCCCGAAGTGCAGCGGTGCCCCGTCCGCGCCGAACATCAGCGAGAAGCTCTCCAGGTGCTCGCTCAGCCGTGCGCCGTAGTGCGCGGCGAGCTCCGCGTCGCCCGACAGGTACGCGTCCAGGACCGGATACAGGTGCAGCGCCCAGCCGTTGTAGTGGTCGAAGGCCCGCCCGTCGCCGTCGGCGTACCAGCCCTCACCGCGGTACCAGACCTCCAGCAGGTCCAGGGCCCGCTGCCGGGCCCGTGCCGTCTCGGCGTCGCCCCGGCCGACCGACTCCAGGAAGCCGGCGACGGAGAAGGGGAACAGGTACCAGTTGTTGGGAGCGGGCGAGTGCCGCAGGGCGCCGCGCAGCCACTCCTCGGCCCGGTCCTGGGTCCCGGGATCGAGCCGGTCCCACAGCCACGGGCGGGTCAGCCGCAGTCCGATCGCCACGGACGCGGACTCGACCATCGGCTGCCCGAAGACGGTGTGGTCGAGGATCAGAGGCCAGGACTCGGCGTCGTCGCGTCCCGCCGTACGCGTCCCCGCGGTGATCCCGTCGGCGTAGCGCTCCAGCCAGTTGTGCGGGTCCTTACCGTCCGCCCCGGCGACCCGGAACGCGGCGGCCAGGAACGTACGGGCGTAGCCCTCCAGACCGTCGGAGCGGACACCGGAGCGCGAGGGGCGGCCCGGCAGGTCGAGCATGGCCCGGCCCGGGGTGGCCCACTTCCAGGCGGCGTGCAGCAGACCGTCCGCCGCGGCCTCCCAATGCGCCCGGGTGAATCCGGTGTACGGGCTCGATGAGCGGTCCTCTGCGGGGAGTTCGAAGGAGGGAGAGGTCATGCGAGGAAGGCCAGCCTTTCGCGTCGTACGGGATGGGCGAAGCCGTCGCCCGCGGCCCAGCGGGCGACCTCGGCGACCGCCAGATCGGCCAGCCGGCGCAGTTCGTTGCCCTGGGACCCCGCGAGGTGCGGGGTGATGAGCGCGTTGTCGCAGTCCCACAGCGGATGCCCGGCCGGCAGCGCGTCGGGGTCGGTGACGTCCAGGACCGCCCGGATCCGGCCCCGGCGCAGGACGTCGGTGAGGGCGTCCTGGTCGACGACCGCGCCCCGCGAGGTGTTGATCAGGACACCGTCGGGCCGCATCGAGGAGAGGAGGCCACGACTGACGAGCCCGGTGGTCGCGGGCAGCAGCGGGGTGTGGACGCTGACCACGTCGCTCTCCGCGAAGAGACCGTCGAGCGTGACGGACCGGACCCCGAGCGCGGCGGCCTCCGCCTCGGAGACGTACGGATCGTGGAGCAGCACCCGCAGGTCGTAGGGGCGGAGCAGCTCGATGACCCGCCGGCCGATCAGGGAGGCGGACAGAATCCCCACCGTACGACGGTAGTTGCCCACATCCGGCGGGGTGGCGAGCCAGGCGTCGCGGCGCCGTGACGCCCGGAAGTCACGGGCCCGCTCCAGGACCCGCTTCCCGGAGAGCAGGATCATCGCGACCGTGTACTCGGCGACCGGCAGCGCGTTGGCGGCCGCGGCCGACGAGACCTCGATGCCCCGGTCCCAGCAGGCCTCCGTGACGTGGCCGCGTACGCTGCCCGCCGTGTGCACGACGGCCCGCAGCGCGGGCGCGTCGGCCAGCACGCCGGCGTGGACGGGCGGGCAGCCCCAGCCGGTGATCAGCAGCTCCGCGTCCGCGAGGGCGGCGCGGGCCGGTCCGGTCGTGAAGTCGTCGATCACCGGTCCCGGTGCGAGGGCGCAGGACGCTGCCAGTGCGGCCAGCGAGTCCGGGGAGAGCACCGCGGCGGCGGCCTCCCGGCTCATGGCGAGTGCGGCACGCGGACGTCGGCGGTCGGGGGAAGTGCTGGGCATGGTTCTCCTGTGCGGTGGTCCGGGGCGGTTCGGCGGTGCGGCTACTTGACGGCGCCCGCCGTCAGACCGGACCGCCAGAAGCGCTGGAGCAGGGCGAACGCGAGGATCAGGGGCACCACCGCGAGCAGTGAGCCCATGATGACGACGGGGTAGTACTCCGGCGAGACGGAGGCGGAGCTGTTCCATGAGTAGAGGCCCAGGCTGACCGGGTACAGGTCCTGGTCGGAGAGCATCACCATGGGCAGGAAGAAGTTGTTCCAGATGGCGGTGAGCTGGAAGAGGAAGACGGTGACCAGTCCCGGCCCGAGCATCCGCAGCGCAACCCGGACATAGGCGGTCAGCTCGCCCGCGCCGTCCATCCGGGCCGCTTCCAGCACCTCGTCGGGCACGTACCCCTGGCTGAAGATCCGGCCGAGGTAGACGCCGAAGGGATTGAAGAGGACGGGGATGAAGACCGCCCAGAAGGTGTTCACCAGACCGGTGCCGGACGCCATCAGGTAGAGCGGCAGGGCGAGGACGGTCTGCGGCACCATGACCGCTGCCAGCACCAGGCCGAACATCTTCTCCTTGTGCGGGAAGCGGTACTTGTCGAAGGCGTAGCCGCAGGCGATGCTGATCAGCGCGCCGAGCGCCGCGCCCAGGACCGCGTACAGCAGGCTGTTGCCGTACCAGCGCCCGTACAGACCGCCGTCCATGGCGAACAGGTCCTTCATGTTCTGGACGAAGGAGAAGTCGGTCAGCGACAGGACGCTGCTGCTGAACAGCGCGTCCCGGTCCTTGGACGCGGCGAGCACCAGCCAGAGCACCGGCAGCAGGGTGTACAGCACCGAGATGCCGACGACCAGATTGACGACGGAGCGTCCGAGGAGCCGTGGCCGCAGGGACGCGGCGGTGCGGGGTGCGGTCGACGTACTCATCGGGTGTCCTCCTCGGCGGCGTTGGCGCGGTTGGTCCAGCGGGTGACGCCGTAGGAGAGGGCGATCGTGCAGAGCAGCAGGACGACCGAGGCCGCTGCCGCGAGTCCGTAGTTGTTGCGGGTGAACGCGGCGTCGTAGATGTACATGCTGGGCGAGAAACGCGAGTTGATCATCGGCGTCGACTGGCTGAGCAGCATCGGTTCGGTGAAGAGCTGGAGGGCGAAGATGAGGGTGAACATCGCCACCATCACGATCGAGGACCGGACCAGCGGGGCCTTGACCCGCAGGGCGGTACGGACCGGGCCGGCGCCGTCGACGACCGCGGCCTCGATCACCTCGCGGGGGACGGCCTGCAGGGCCGCGTAGAACACGACCATGTTGTAGCCGAGGTTGCTCCACAGCGCGATGTTGACGATGGACGGGAGCACGGTGTGCACCCCGAGGAAGTCGACGGTGATGTCGGCCTTGCCGAGCAGCTCGATGACCGGGCTGATGCCGGGGGTGTAGAGGTACAGCCAGATCAGGGCGGCGATGATCCCGGGCACGGCGTGCGGCAGGAACAGCGCCAGCTGGGCCGTGCCGCGCAGGCGCACCACGCCGGAGTCCAGGAGCAGTGCGAGCGCGAGGGCGCCGATCACCATGAGCGGGATGTAGACGAGGCAGTACAGGGCCACGATGCCCAGACCGCCGAGGAACGTCGGGTCGGTCAGCACGGCGCTGTAGTTGCGCAGGCCGGCGAAGACCGTGCGCTCGGGCCCGAAACCGAGGCCCGGCTGGTCGTCGCTGAAGAAGCTCAGATACACGGCGGTGCCGACCGGGATCAGGAAGACGGTCACCAGGAGGACGAAGAACGGTGTCATCAGGACGCCGCAGGCGCCGAGTTCACGGCGCCGGGCGGACCTGCGGCCCGTGGGTGCCGGTGCGGCGGCGGGAACCGTCGGCGAGGGCCGTGCGGGGGCGTCCGGCGCGGCGGAAACGGGGGTGGCGCTGGTCATGGGTGTCACCTGCCTCTCTGCTGCTGGATGGGGGATCGCCGGTCAGGTGGAACGCTGCGTGGTGGACAGTCCGAGCGCCTTGAGGTCGGGCATGGTGCCCCGCTGCGCCTCCCGGACCGCGCCGAGGATCGAGCCCTGGCCGCCGCTCGCCCGTGCGAACCCGTCCTGCATGACCTTCCCTGTGGCGGTCATGCGGGGGCCCCAGATCCAGCGGTCCCGGATCGTGCGGGCCTCCTGCTCGAAGAGGGTGTAGATGTCCTGGCCGTCGTAGTAGCCGCGGTCGAACGCCTCGCGGCCGACGTCCACGAGACCCGGGGCGGCCGGGTACTGGCTGCTGGTGCCGCTGGAGAGCCGCGCGCGCAACGCGTCCGGGTGCGTGACCTGCCATTCGATGAACTCCATGGCGGCCTCGGGATCGCGGCTGTCCTTGGTGATCGCGAAGGTCGAGCCGCCATGGGTGCCGACACCGGGGTCGGCCGCGTCCCACTGGGGGAGCGGTGCGAGGGCCCACCTGCCCTTCTGGCCGGGCCTGGCCTTCATCTGCGCCCCGGCGTCCCAGGCCCCGCTCAGCCGGGTGAGCACCTGGCCGTTGCCGATCTGGGCATCGCTCTGCCGGCTCTCCACCGCGTTCATGAACACGAGGTCGCGGTCGACCAGCCGCTGCCAGTACGCGGACACCCGACGGGTCGGCGCGTCGGCGAGCGAGACGTTCCACGCGCCGCCCGCCGTGTCGAACCACTGGGCACCGGCCTGCCACGCGAACGCGGCGAGCTGCGTGGCACCGTCCGTGGGGAACAGTACGAGCCTGCGCTCGCCGTCCTTGCGGCGCACGGTCGCGGCAGCCTCCTCGAAGTCGTCCCAGGTACGCGGCACGGAGAGCCCGTACCGGTCGAAGAGGTCGGTGCGGTAGTGCATCACCATCGGCTCTATGTCGAGCGGGACGCTGAACACCCGCTTCTCGAAGGTGGTCAGGCCCAGCGCCTGCGGCAGCAGCTTCGCCCGCAGGCTGTCGCCGACCAGGTCCGTGATGTCGCGGCAGACACCGTCGATGGCGAAACCGGGCACCTGGGGGTACTCGATCGTGGCGATGTCGGGGGCGTTGCCCGCCCGTGCCGCGTTGCTGAGCTTGGCGTACCCGCCCTGACCCCCCGAGGGGACTTGCTGGAAATCCACCTGGATGGTGTCGTGTCCGCGGTTGAACGCGTCCACGACCTCCTGGCTGCCCCGCAGGGCCGACCAGAAGGTGACACGCGTCTTCCTGCCGGTCCTGCTGTTGCTGCTGGTCTTTCCGGTACTGCTCGTGCTGCCCGATCGCTGGGCTCCGTCACTGCCGCTGCAGGCGCTGAGCGCGCCTGTCAGGGGCAGTGCGGCGATCGTGGCGAGCACGGATCGACGGCTCTGTCGACCAGGCATGAGTGCCTCCCGCGGCTCCTGATTCGAGACACGGGGAATACTGATCGGCTGATCGATACCGGTCAATAGATCGATCAAAAGAAGCTTGAAACGGTCAAACGCTCATTGCTCCGCGCGGTGCAGCCGCTGTGCCGATCCGCGCACCTCGAGCGAGGGCAGAAGCTCCGTCCTGCGCACCGGACCGGTCGCACCGGCGGGGTGCGCCAGCCGGTGCAGCAGCAGCTCGGCCGCGGCCCGGCCTATGTCGGCCTTCGGAGGGGCGACCGCCGTCAGGGGAGTGCCGCCCAGAGCGGCGACCACGTCGTCGTACGCCACGACCGAGCAGTCCTGGGGCACCCGCACCCCGCTCTCCGCCAGCCGCTGGACCAGCATCAGCGCGTCCTCGTCACCGTGCAGCACGGCGCCCGTGGCGCCGCGCTCGCGCAGCAGGGCGGCGAGATCCGGCGCGGCCCCGTCCGGTGCGGCGGACCGGTCCGGCCCCGCGTTCGGAGAGCTGAGCACGACCGCCCAGTCCTCCACCTCGGGCCGGGCCGCCGCGATCTCCGCGAACGCCGCCCGGATGGAGCGGGCCGTGGGACTGTCGTTCCGGGCGGCCAGCACAATGCGGCGGTGCCCCAGCGCCACCAGGTGCTCCACGGCCAGGTGTGTCCCGTACCAGTGATCGGAACAGACCGAGTCCAGGGCGTGCAGCGCGCTGCCCGGCCGCGGCCGGCGCTCCATCAGCACGGTCGGCACGGTCACCCCGGCGAGCCAGCCGTAGTCCGCCTCCTCCTCGGCGGCACTGCGCCACCGGGGGGCGATCAGCAGACCGCGCGCCCCGCCCTGCAGGGCGCGCTCCACCTGTGGCCGTTCGGCCCCCGCCGACTGGGGGAAGATGTGCAGGGCGATTCGCATCCCGGCCTGCTCCAGGGCCGTCCGGGCGCCGTGCAGGGTCTCGTAGAGATACGAATGCCGTTCCGGCACGACCAGGGCGACGGCGCCTCCGTCCGCCGACGGTCCCTCGTCCCGCTTCCCGGCCCGTGGAGCGGGGACGGGCGTCGTCGGCTCCGCGTCACCCACCGGACGGGCCACCCCGTGGCCCCGCCGCAGCTTCCCCTCGCGGGACAGTTCCTCGACGTCCCGGCGGAGCGTGACCACCGAGACGTCCAGTTCGGCGGCCAGCGCGCTCACGCTGACGGCTCCGCGTGCGTGTATCACCGCGAGGATGCGCTTGCGCCTCAGTTCAACAGGCTCCCGCATGGTGCCGGCCCCCTTGCCGTGCTGCTGTGCCGTGGTCGTTTGAACGTTTCCCTGAGCGGTCGCAGCATAGCGAGCGACCGGAAACGGGTGGTCACGGGCTGGAACGACCACCCGCCGGAAAGCCGGTGTGTCTACCATCTGATCCGGAATGGACACCATCACACTCTGGCAACTGGCCGCGCTCGCGGCGGCATCCACGCTCGTCGGCTTCTCCAAGACAGCCGTCAGCGGTGCCAATACGATCAGCCTCGCGGTCTTCGCGGCCGTGCTCCCGGCCCGCGAATCGACCGGAGTGCTGCTCCCGATCCTGATCGCCGGCGACATCCTCGCGGTGCTGGTCTACCGCCGCCACGCCCACTGGCCGACGCTGCTGCGGCTCTTCCCCGCCGTCGCCGTGGGAGTGGTGGCGGGCACCGTCTTCCTGATGTGGGCCGACGACGGCGCCGTGCGCACCTCGATCGGAGCGATCCTGCTCCTCATGTCGGGCGTGACCGTCTGGCGCCGACGCGCCGCCACCCGGGCCGGGGAAGCGGCCGAGGGACCGGAGCCGGAGGCGGGTTCCTCGCCGGCGGTACGGTCACAGGGGCCGTCACGCGTCGGACGGGTCAAGGCCGGCTCGTACGGGATGCTCGGCGGCTTCACCACCATGGTCGCCAACGCGGGCGGCCCGGTGATGTCGCTCTACCTGCTCTCCGCGGGATTCCGCAAGCTCGGCTTCCTGGGGACGTCGGCGTGGTTCTTCCTGATCGTCAACACGTCCAAGGTGCCGTTCAGTGTGGGACTCGGCCTCATCGACGCCCAGTCCCTGCTCCTGGACGCCGCCCTGGTGCTGTTCGTCATCCCCGGGGCGTACCTCGGCCGGGTCTGCGTGGGCCGCATCAACCAGAAGCTCTTCGAGCGGATCGTCATCGGTGCCACCGTCCTGGGCGGCCTCCAGCTGCTGCTGCACTGAAGGCCGCCCGGGGGAGGACGCTCAGACGATGCCCTCGGCGATCTCCGCCTGTTCGCGGGCGTTCCCGTACGCGGCCGGAGTGCCGTACGAACGGCGTGCCACGAACCACCAGACCGTGGCCAGGACCAGCACGGCGACCAGCGCGATCGACGCGTAGTTCATCGAGTCGACCGTCACCGGCGAGGACTGGGGCAGCAGGAAGATCACCGTCACGATGGCGACCCAGACCACGGCGATCCAGCCGATCGGCCTGGACCAGCGGCCCAGATGCCAGGGCCCGCGCTCGAAGCGGTCACCGGCGCGCAGCTTCAGGTAGATCGGGATGGCGTACGCCGGGGTGATACCGATGACGTTGATCGCCGTCACGGCGCCGTACGCGGTCGCGGAGTACAGCGACGGCACGGCGAGCAGCGCGGCCACGCAGACCGACAGCCAGACGGCGGGCACCGGCGTCTGGGTGCGCGCGCTCACCTTGCGCCACAGCGCGGAGCCGGGCAGCGCGTTGTCCCGGCTGAACGCGAACACCATCCGGCTCGCCGCGGCGACCTCAGCGTTGCCGCAGAAGAGCTGGGCCGCGATCACGATCAGCAGCATGGCGGTGGCGCCCGCCGTGCCCAGCGCGTCGATCAGGATCTGGGCGGGTGGCACGCCGGTGGCGCTGTTCTGGGTGCCCGCGTAGTCCTGGATCGCGAAGGTCAGCCCGGCGAGCAGGACGAAGCCGGCCACCCAGGAGACCCAGATCGCCCGGACGATGCCCTTGGCCGCCGTCACCGACGCGTTGGACGTCTCCTCCGACAGGTGGGCGGACGCGTCGTAGCCGCAGAAGGTGTACTGGGCCAGGAGCAGGCCGATCGCCGCCACGTAGAGCGGGTTCTCCCAGCCGGTGTCGTTGACGAACTCGGTGAAGACGAACGAGGGCGACTGGTGGTCCGAGGGCACGATCGCCAGCACCGACACGATCACCGCGACACCGCCCAGATGCCACCAGACGCTGATCGAGTTCAGCACACTGACCAGGCGCACACCGAAGAGGTTCAGCACGGCGTGCAGCAGCAGGATGCAGAGGAAGATCACCATCGTGGCGCCGGGGGTGGGGTCGAATCCCCACTGCAGGTTGAGCAGCGCCCCCGTGAACAGCGCGGCTCCGTAGTCGATACCGGCGATGGCACCCAGCAGACCGAGCAGATTCAGCCACCCGGTGTACCAGCCCCATTTGCGGCCGCCGAGCCGGTCCGCCATGTAGTACAGGGCGCCCGACGTCGGGTACGCGCTGGTGACCTCGGCCAGGGCCATGCCCACGCAGAGGACGAACAGGCCGACACCGGCCCAGCCCCAGAGCATCACGGACGGGCCGCCGGTCGACATGCCGAAGCCGTACAGCGTCATGCAGCCGGAGAGGATGGAGATCACGGAGAAACTGATCGCGAAGTTGCCGAAGCCGCCCATGCGGCGGGCCAGCACCGGCTGGTAGCCGAGCTCGCGCAGCCGCTGCTCCTCGTCCTTCTGCGGTGCGGACTCCGGGCTCGACGCGGTCGAGGCGGATATGGACATGGGAGAGAACCTCCGGGAGGGAATGGGGGGATGGAGCGGAGGAAGCGGGGCGGGTCTCAGCCGCGAGGGCCCCTGCCGGGGCTGACGTCGGCGGTGAGGCACCGGCTCCGGGCCCGCAGGAACACGTCCTCGGCACCGGCCGGATCCCGGGGGTGCCGATTCCGGTACGCCCACGGGACGGAGGTGTAGTACGGCCCGAGGGCCCGGAACACCGGCGCCGCGTCGACGAACTGGAGCGACCCCCACAGGGCGTGGGCCAGATGGTTCAGATCGAGCAGCGACTGGGTGGCCGGGTCGGTGTGGGCGAACCAGATGTGCAGTGCGCGCCGGGCGTCGCGTTCGCCGTCCTCGGTGACCCAGTGCAGGTCCAGGGCCTTCTCGTTGCCCTGCTCGTGCCGGTAGCGCTCCACCCGCACATACAGCGGGAGCGCGTGGAGCGGGGAGCCCTCCGGCGCGGACGAGGCCGCCCACTGCACGAAGTCGACCGCCTCGGAGAGGTTCCTGCCGGTCTGCCGTGCGTAGACGAACTGCAGCATCCGGTGGTACGCCTCGCGATTGAACGGATCGCGCCTGTCGGCCTCCGCCAGCAGGCCCCACGGCCCGGGAAAGAGCATCGGGCCCGGCGGCGGCAGGCGGTGCTCCTCCAGCCGCTGGCGCTCGTCGAGCTGGGACAGGGCCAGGAGGCAGACCCAGGGAACCGGGTCGGCGGGGGAGGCGTGCGCGGCCGCGCGGCACCCCTCCCAGGCCTGCTGCCACAACTCCTGCGCGCGTGCGTGCTTCTCGCGACGGGCGCGTACCGCCCGCTCCACGACCACCCGGGCGTGCATCACGGTCGCCGCGACGCTCCGCGGCTCCTCGGCCTGCCAGGCCTGCACCGCGTCGGAGCCTGCGGCCACGGCGGCGAGGACCTGGGTGCGCCGGGTCCATGCCGACCAGTCCGGCGTGCTCTCCAGAAGGTCCCGCATGGAGAGCCAGCGTCCGGTGCGCAGGTCCTGCAGGGCCGTGCGTAAGTCGTGATCGTGCCCCGCGGGGTGGTAGACCGGCTTGAATTCACTGGGGGCCATGTGCGCGCCCCGCCCCTGAACGGCCTGTGGGGGCGGGGCGGTGTGCCGGGCACCGCGGCACGGTGCGTGGTCTGCTCGTCATGAATCCTCAAGGACGTGGGGGGCTGGGCGGGTCCGGTCACGGATCCGCCGTCGAGCGTCCGGTTGACCACTCGGCGGTGAGTGTAGAGCGCCATGCACCCACCGTCGGACGACTTTGCGGATCTTACTCAAGTAGCGTTTACATACAGGACGTTGATCGCCAAATACCCTCGTCCACGGGATGTTCGGGTGAGGGTTGACGCACGGCGTGGTCTGCACGACTGTGGGCCCGAGGACCAGATGATCACGTGCCGCCCGCCCCGGGCGGCCCGCACGGCTGGAGCGACGATGACGGACCCCGTACTCGCCATCGACCAGGGAACCTCCGGGACCAAGGCCCTGGTGATCTGTCCCGAGCGCGGCGTGATCGGTTCCGGTTCCGCGCCGGTCCGGCCGCGGTACGGCTCCGGCGGAACCGTCGAGGCCGATCCCGCCGAGCTCCTCGCCTCCGTCCTCGACGCGGGCGCGCAGGCACTGGCCGAGGCCGGCGAGCCCGTGGCGGCGGTCGGTCTGGCCAATCAGGGCGAGACGGTCCTGGCCTGGGACCCCGCGACCGGCCGGCCGCTCACCGAAGCCCTGGTCTGGCAGGACCGGCGGACCGAGGGCCTCTGCACCGGCCTGGCCGCACACGCCGAGGAGCTGAGACGGCTCACCGGGCTGCCGCTCGACCCGTACTTCGCCGCGCCCAAGATGGCCTGGATCCGCCGCGAACTGACCCGAGAGGGCGTCGTGACGACCAGCGACTCCTGGCTGGTCCACCGGCTCACCGGGGCCTTCGTCACCGACGCGGCCACCGCCGGACGCACCCAACTGCTCGACCTCCACGACACCGACTGGTCGCCCCCGGCGCTGGAGATCTTCGGCTTGTCCGACGAGCGTCTCCCCGCCGTCGTCGACTGCGCCGGGCCGGTGGGCACCACCACCTCCTTCGGCGGCGACATCCCCCTCACCGGACTCCTCGTCGACCAGCAGGCCGCCCTGCTGGCCCAGAACGCCGTGGAGCCCGGCAACGCCAAATGCACGTACGGCACAGGGGCGTTCCTCCTGGCCCAGACCGGCAGCCGGCCCAGCACCGGCTCGTCCGGCCTCGTCAGCTGTGTCGCCTGGCGCTTCGGCGGACGCGCGAGCTACTGCCTCGACGGACAGGTCTACACGGCCGCCTCCGCCGTGCGCTGGCTCACCGGCCTCGGGGTGATCTCCGGTGCCGCCGACCTCGACCCCGTCGGCTCCGCCGTCCCCGACAGCGGCGGGGTCACCTTCGTACCCGCACTCGCGGGGCTCGCCGCCCCCTGGTGGCGCGGCGACCTGCGCGGCTCCGTGACGGGCCTCGGGCTCGACACCACCGCGGGCCACCTGGTGCGCGCGCTGTGCGAGGGCATCGCCGCCCAGGTCGTCGCCCTCGCCGAGGCAGCCGCGGCCGACCTGGGCTCACCGCTCACCGCACTGCGCGTCGACGGCGGCCTGACCCGCTCCGCGCTGCTCATGCAGACGCAGGCCGACCTGCTGCAACGGCCGGTCGAGGTGTCCGCGCTGCCCGACGTCACCGCGCTCGGTGCCGGTGCCGTGGCCCGGCTCGGACTCGACCCCCGGCTGGACGCGCGGCAGGTGATGCCGCAGTGGAAGCCCTCCGCCGTCTACGAGCCACGGATCGGCCCGGACGAGGCTGCAGCCCGCCTCGACGGGTTCCGCGCCGCGGTGGACACCCTGCTGGAGCGCACGTGACGGTCACGATCACCACGGCCGGCCGTCTGCCCGGGGCCGGCGGCCCGGAGGGGACGTACGACGTCACCGTCGTCGGAGCCGGTGTCGTCGGTGCGGCCATCGCCCGTGAACTGGCCCGGTACCGCCTGCGCACCGCCCTCGTCGAGGCCTCCGACGACATCGGCAACGGCACCTCGAAGGCCAACACCGCCATCCTGCACACCGGTTTCGACGCCGTGCCCGGCTCGCTGGAGGCCCGACTGGTCCGTGAGGGCCGCGGGCTGCTCGCCGCCTACGCGGAAGAGACCGGCATCCCCGTCGAGCGCACCGGTGCCCTGCTCGTGGCCTGGGACACCGACCAGCTCGCCGTGCTGCCGGAGCTGCTGGCCAAGGCGGAGCGCAACGGCTACGACGCGGCACGCCTCATCGGCGCCGACGAACTGCGCGCCCGCGAACCCCACCTGGGCCCCGGCGCGCTCGGCGCGCTCGAGATCCCCGACGAGAGCGTCATCTGCCCCTGGACGACCCCGCTCGCCTTCGCCACCCAGGCCGTCCGCGCCGGAGTCCACCTGCACCTGAACTGCCGGGTGACGGACATCGGCAGCGCTCCGCACGGCCATACGGTGAGTACCTCGCGCGGCCCGCTGCGCACCCGGTACCTGGTCAACGCCGCCGGACTGTACGCCGATGAGATCGACCGGCTCCTGGGCCACGACGTGTTCACCGTGACCCCGCGCCGAGGTCAGCTGATCGTCTTCGACAAGCTCGCCCGCGACCTCGTGCGCCACATCCTCCTGCCGGTGCCGACCTCGGCCGGCAAGGGCGTCCTCGTCGCCCCCACGGTGTTCGGCAACGTGCTGCTCGGTCCCACCTCCGAGGACCTGGACGACAGGACCGCCACCGGATCCACCGCTGACGGCCTGGACCTCCTGCGCGAGCAGGGCCGCCGGATCATGCCCGCACTCGTCGACGAGGAGGTCACCGCCGTCTACGCGGGACTGCGCGCCGCGACGGGACAGGAGGACTACCGGATCCAGGACCACCCGGGCCGGCGGTACGTCGCCGTCGGCGGCATCCGGTCCACCGGACTGACCGCCTCCATGGCGATCGCCGTACACGTCACCGCACTCCTCGCCGGGACCGGCCTCGAGCTCGGCCCCCCGCACGGCTTGCCGCCCATCACGATGCCCAACCTCGGAGAGGCCGTCCCCCGGCCCTACCGGCGGGCCGACCTGATCGCGAGGGACCCGGCGTACGGCACGCTCGTCTGCCACTGCGAGTACGTCACCCTCGGCGAGATCCGTGACGCCCTCGACTCCACCGTCCCGCCGCAGTCCCTGGACGGCCTGCGGCGCCGCACCCGCGCCCGTGGCGGCCGGTGCCAGGGCTTCCACTGCGGCGCCGCCGTCCGCGCCCTGTTCGAGGAGGCGCGGCCATGACGGGGAGCGGACGGACCGAGCGGACCGTCGACGTACTCATCGTCGGCGCGGGCCCGGCCGGTCTCGCCGCCGGGGCCGAGCTGGCCGCGGCCGGTGCCGGCCGGGTCGAGATCCTGGAGCGGGATCAGGAGGCGGGCGGCATCCCCCGCCACTGCCGGCACGGCGGATTCGGCGGACGCCTCACCCGGGGCGGGACGAGCGGACCGGCGTACGCGAGGCAGAGCGTGGCCGCTGCCGTACGCGCCGGCGCCGACCTGCGCACCGGAGTCGGCGTCACCGGCTGGGCGGGCCCCCTCACCGTGGAGACCACCGGACCCACCGGGCTCGAACAGATCACCGCCAAAGCCGTCGTCCTCGCCACCGGCGCCCGCGAACGGCCCCGCAGCGCCCGCCTCATCCCCGGCAGCCGCCCGCCCGGCGTCTACACCACCGGCGAACTCCAGCAGGCCGTCCACCGGTACGGACAGCGGATCGGCACCCGTGCCGTCGTCGTCGGCGACGAACCCGTCGCCCACGCGGCCGTCGCCGCCCTGCGCGCCGCCGGGGTCCGGATCGTCGCCATGGTCACGGACCAGCCGGCCGCCCCCCTCCGCGTACGCCGGAGCGTTCCGCTGCTCACCGGCGCCACCGTCACCGGCATCGAGGGCAGGACACGGCTGACCGGAGTGACCCTGCGCCGCACGGACGGCCGCACCACGACCCTGCACTGCGACACCGTCGTCCTCACCGGGGACTTCGTCCCCGACCACGAGCTCGCCCGGCGCGCGGGCATCGTCCTGGACCCCGGCACGCGCGGGCCCGCCCACGACGCGGCGTACCGCACCTCACGGCCGGGCGTCTTCGCCGCCGGGAACCTCCTGCACGCCGTGGAGCCCGCGGGGGTCGCGGCGGACGAGGGGCGCGCCGTGGCCGTATCCGTCCTGCACCGGCTGGCCGGTACCGATGAACCCGCCGGCGAGGGGAGGCCCCTCGTGGCCGACGCGCCCCTGCGGTGGATCGCGCCCAACGTCACGGGCCCGGACGCCGCGACGCGTCCGGCGGGGGACCGGTTCGTGCTGCGCACCGCACGGAGGCTCGCCCTGCCGCTGCTCGTCGTCAGCCAGGGCAGGCGCGAACTCCACCGGCAGCGGCTGCTGTTGCCCGCGGTGCCGGGGCGGCCCCTCCACCTGGCGGCCGGATGGCTCGACCGTGTCGATCCGGAGGGTCCGGCCGTGCACATCTCCGCGTCGTAGGGTCCCGGGCGCGTCCGCGTCAGGGGATGAGCAGCTGGTCCGCGCACACGGCCGCCACCAGGCCGATGCCCAGCAGCCAGCTGCCGAGGCGGGTGCGGCCGTTCCTGCTGAGCTCGATCACCACGCCGCAGAGGATCAGCGCGAGTCCGTACACGCCGACGACCAGCACGGACGACCGGCTCGCTATGCGCAGCGCCAGGACGACGGCCATCGCCGCCATGCCCAGCGAGGAGAGGGCGATCCGCAGGTGCCTCGCCTGACGGGGCGTCAGTCGCTGTTCTCCGGTACGGGACCCGGCCGCGTCGTCGCCCGGCTCGACGACAGCCTCGGCCTCGGGTGTTTCGGGTGCCGCAGCTGCCTCGGAAGACCCGGGTGCCTGGTCGGCCGCGACCGCCCCGGTGGGCTCGGAGGGCTCGGCGGGTTCGGCCGTCCTGCCGGGTACGGCCGCCTCTCCGGGTGTGGCCGCCGTGTCGGGCCCGGCTTCACCGCCGGGCCCGGCTATCCGCTCCGGTCGTGGGGCCCGGTCCCGTTCCCGGTCCTGCTCCCGTTCCCGGGCCTGGTCCTGCTCCTGGTCAGAAGTGCTCATGACGCCGGATCGTAATGGCTGCGCAGCATGATGTTCGCCGGTCGGCGGGATCAGCTGTTCGATCAGGCGATCGACGCCGACACGATCGCCGACACCGCGAGATTGCAGGAAGCCGTCACCCACACCGCCGGATGAGGCTCCCGCTCGACCAGCGTGGCCCCGAGCTTCCCGGGCGTGACCAGGTCGACCACCAGGAAGGCCGCGGCCATCATGACCAGACCGAGCAGCCCGAAGGCGGCGGTCGAGACGAGGCCCTTGCCGAAGTCCTCGTACGTCGTCCAGATCGAGGTGAACACGATGCCGCCGATACCCAGCAGGGCGGAGCTGAGCAGCAGTGCCGCGTTGCGGTTGCGCTCCTCCCATATCTGACGGCCGAGCTTGCCCGGGGTGAGCGCGTCGATCAGAAAAATGCCGAGAACGAGCAGTACGACGCCGAGGGCCCCGTAAGCAGTGGCACGGCCGAGGCCGTTGATGATGTCGGTCATCGGGGCGTCCGTCTCCTGAGCAGTGGTCGAGGCTGGGGCGAGGCGTGTGTGATCAACACGCCGTCAAGAAAGGGCAAAACCTATCGCACGCCCGTGCTCACCCTCAGGCCCGGCCCCCCGGCCGCAACCGGGGGGCCTCCGTCGAGGCGTCCACGACGCGCGCCCGCCCGGCGGTTCCGTCCCCCGGCGTGTCCACCCGTCCGGCCAGCTCCCGCGCCCAGACGATCAGCGCGCCCACCCCGATCCCGTGCGGACCGGACTCCCCGAACGCCTCCACGGCGGCCGCACCACGCCTCAACAGCCGTGCTCCGCCGGCACTGTTGCCCCGGGCCGCGTGCGTCAGTCCCACCGCCATCTGCGCGAGTCCCCGCCACAGCTCCCGCTCCGCCTCCGGCCCCGACTTCCAGGCGTCCTCGAAGACCTCGTGCGCATGGAACGGCATGCCCGCGTCCAGCAGCCGCTGGGCCTCGCGCACCGTCTCGTCGGGGGAGCGCACGACCCCCTCGGGCTGGCGCTCCACACCCGGAGTCCCGTACGGCAGAGGGCGCCCCAGTCCGTCACGGGGGCGCGCATTGCGCGCCCGCCCTTCGTCATCGCGGTCCCTGCGAGATTCGTCCACCCACCGATTGTGCCCCGCACCTGCGACGAACTGCGTGAACCCTGTCCGTGGACCCCCGCGCACGACTAGGCTCGGAGTCCTCCGCAACCACTCTGGGAAGGGGAGGCATGAAGCCGTCCCGGCCGTTGTACGAGCGCGAACCGGAACTCGCCGCCGCCACACAGGCGGTGAACGCCCTGTGCGGCGGTCAGTCGGCCGGCGGGCTGCTGGTCTTCAGCGGCGAAGCGGGCATCGGCAAGACCGCCCTGCTCGGCGAGATCCGCGCCATGGCCGCCGATCGCTGCACCATCTGGTCCGCCCGCGGCGGCGAGACCGTCACCTCGGTCCCGTTCCACGTCGTACGCCAGCTCCTGCAGCCCGCACTCGACCAGTTCCCCGCCGACGAGACCAGGGCGCTCTTCGGCGACTGGTTCGAGATCACCGCACCCGCCCTGGGACTCGCCGAGCCCCGGGGCCCGCAGCCCGACCCGCAAGGTGTCAGGGACGGCCTCGACTACCTCGTGGCACGCCTCGCCTCACGCCTCAGCCACCGGCCCCTACTCCTCATAGTGGACGACGCCCACTGGGCGGACGGCGAATCGCTGGCCTGGCTCGCCGGTTTCACCGTGCGGCTGTCCGAACTGCCCGTCCTGGTGGTCCAGGCGCACCGCCCGCAGGAGCTCGCCGACCGCAAGGCCGACTGGGGCCCCGCCCGTGAGGCGGAGTCAGGCGGTGCCGCCGGACATCCGGCTCAGATCCGCGTGGCGCTGCGCGCCCTCACCCCCGACGCCACCGCCGAGCTGGTCCGCGCGGGCCTGGGCGACCACGCGGACGACCCTTTCTGCCGCGAGGTGTGGGCCGTCACCGGCGGCAACCCCTACGAGGTGGTCGAGCTCGTCGCCAAGGCGCAGGACCGCGAGCTGGCGCCGGTGGAGGAGTCCGCCGGGCTGCTGCGCGAGCTCGGAGCGTCGGCCCGTGGCAGCGGTCTCGTCGCCCGCCTCGAACGCCTGGGTACCAACGCCAACCGCTTCGCGTGGGCCGCCGCCGTCCTGGGCACCGAGATCTCCCAGGAGCTCGCCGCGACCCTGGCCGGGATGAGCTCGGCCGAGGCGGCCGACTGCACGGCTCGCCTGCGTGACGCCCGTATCGTCAGCGGCTTCGACCCGCTGGAATTCGTGCACCCGCTCATCGCCACCGCCGTCTACCGCTCCATCCCGCCCGCCACCCGCACCGCGATGCACGGGCGTGCCGCCTGGGCCATCAACCAGGCCGGGCTCGGTGCCGCGGCGGCCTCCCGCCATCTGCTCGAAGTTCATCCGGACGATGACCAGGAGCTGGTCGCACAGCTCCGCGAGGCCGCGGGACAGCACCTCGCGGTCGGCGCACCGGAAGCTGCCAGGCGCTGCCTCGAACGCGCCCTGGAAGAACCGCCGCGGCGCGGCGACAGAGCGTCCCTGCTGTACGAACTGGGCTGCGCCACGCTGCTCAGCTCACCGCCCACCACGGTGCAGCACCTGCGAGCCGCACTCGACACACCGGGGCTCGACGACAACGCGCGCGTCGACGCCACGTTCCGGCTCGCCGCCGCGCTGGCCCACAACAACCAGCTCAAGGACGCGGCGCTCTCCCTGGCCGCCGAAGCATCCCGTACGGCTCCCGGGCCCGGTCTGATGCGCCTCCAGGCCGCGCACTTCCTGTGGGAGGGCATGCAGGCCACCGA
Source organism: Streptomyces clavifer (assembly GCF_036345975.1). NCBI lineage: Bacteria > Bacillati > Actinomycetota > Actinomycetes > Kitasatosporales > Streptomycetaceae > Streptomyces > Streptomyces clavifer. The sequence continues at coordinate 6,840,269 of NZ_CP107793.1, forward strand.
GGACGACGGCCCCACCCGCTCGGCCCGGCTCGCCCGCAACGCCGATCACCTCAAGGGCCGTGACAACGCCGAGCGCGCTCTGCTCACCCTGCGTGCCTTCGACGCCATGCTCCGCGGTGAGAACGCCCAACTCGTCGTCGACCTCTGTGAACGCGCGCTCGTGGACGGTCGGCCTGCCCGCGGACTCGGCTGGACCGACACCGAGTGGGGCTTCGAGCTCCCCACGATGGTCGGCATCACCTACGCCTTCACCGACCGGCTCGACCGGGCGGAGCAACTCTTCGGCGAGGCCGTGCGCGCCTTCGAGATCTCCGGCTGGAGCGGGGCGCACCTCGCGTTCGCCCACACACTCCTGGGCCTCGTCCACCGTCGGCGCGGCCGTCTCGCCGAGGCCGAGGGCTTCCTCCGCGAAGGGCTGCGCCTCGCCGACCGGGCCGGCAGCGGACTGCCCGTCCACTGGGACGCCACCTGCCTGCTCGTCGACACCCTGATCGCCCGCGGCCGCACGACGGAGGCCCGGCGCGTGGCCGACCGGTACGACTTCGGCCCGCCCTATCCGAGCGCGATGGTCCTGCCGGACGGCCCGTGCGTCCGCGGGAAGCTGCTGCTGGCCGAAGGCCGTCTCGAGGAGGCCGTCGCCGAGCTGGAGTCCGCCGGGGCGGCACTGGAGCCCCGGGGCCGGTTCAACGGCATCTGGGCACCCTGGGCCGGCGACCTCGCGCGGGCCCTGGCCGACACCGATCCGGTGCGGGCCGCCCAGCTCGCCACCCGTGCCCGCGTCCACGCGGAGCGCTTCGGCACGGACACGGCGATCGGCGAGGCCCTGCGCTGCGTGGCCCTCTTCGTACCCCCGGAGGAGGCCGTTCACCTGCTGGCCGAGTCCGTACGCCACCTCGAGGCGTCGTCGTCCGCATACGAGCACGCCGTGGCCCGTTTCGAGTACGGAAGGGCGATCCGTTCCCCGAGGGAACTGGCCCGCGCCCAGAAGCTCGCCGCGACCTGCGGAGCCGAGACACTGGCGACGCTGGCCCAACAGGTACGCACGTCGATCCGGTCCTCGGAGTGAGGTAATGTTTGTCCTGCGCGGTCACCCGGGAGCACCGGGGGGAATCGCATCGGGACGTGGCGCAGCTTGGTAGCGCACTTGACTGGGGGTCAAGGGGTCGCAGGTTCAAATCCTGTCGTCCCGACTGGAGACAGTCGCAGGTCAGGGCCGGTTTCGGAGCAATCCGAAACCGGCCCTTGATCATTCTTGGGGGCCAGCCGGGGACCAGCCTCCTTGACCGGTGTCAGCGGGTCATGACGACCGGGCTCGGCAGGGAGCGCATCGGAGGCCTAACCAGCTGGCGACCAGCCACCCTCGGTTGCTGGAAGTGGAGGGCCGGGATCTCCTGGTGACGGATCTTGACGCCGTCGACGGGACACCGATCATCGACCTGGCTCCGTACTTCGAGGAGATGGGGCCGCGAGGTGAAGTACGTCAGCCGACTTGGCCGGGCGAGATGCTCTCCACGTACTGGCTTGACGCCTCAGGCCGTTCGTAGATCGACTCCCCGTGATTCCCTGAGGTGGCGCGGCCGGGAGTCACTCAGTGACAGGTACGGATGCTCCGCGGTGAAGGCGCCGAGGATCTGCAGGGCGCGGCCGATGACAGGGCCCGTGCCAGCGGCCGATGCAGGCTTCTGTCTGGGCTGTCGGCTCAGCGGGGCAGCGCTCTTGAGGCGGTCGTATGTCAATGTGTGACACCTTCCTCGCCCGTGGTGCGGTCGTCCGACAGGCTCTGTTCCTCACACGTGGAGTGAGGTCCGAGCGCTGGGCGGTTCGCATCCGAAGGACGCCCTGTCAGGCTCGTGCTCCGCCGCGGAGCGACCCCTCGTCCAGCGAGGCAAGTCTGCTGAGGATGTCAACGGCTATCGCCCGTTCACCCTCGGGAAGCGATCTGAGAAGTAGTTCGTTGATCCGTTCTGCCGGAGCGATCAGGGAGTCGAGCAGCGCGGCCCCCTCGTCGGTGAGACTCAGCAGGGTCCGCCTGCGGTCTTCGTCGTCGCGCACTTGGCTCACGAGAGCCTGCTCGGTCAGGCGGCGGATCATCAGGTTGACCGTGGAGCGGTCCAGCGAGGTGAGGCGCCCGAGAGTCCGCTGGTCCACGCCGGGCTCCCGGCTCAGCGCGTTGAGGACGGCGAACTTCTGGGAGGTGATCTCCCTGGACACGTGCTGGGCCCAGAGAGCCGTGTGCACCTGCTCGGCACGCCGGATCAGATGGCCGATGTAGTTGGGCAGCTCCAGTGCGCGCGCCATGGTGCTCCCTCCGTCCGTCGTCTAGGTGGTGCCGGCCGAGAGACAGCCGGTCTGGATGGAGTCTAGAAGTGCGCGGCACCACCTTGTGTGCGACCTTCCGTCAGCGGTCCCGTCGTCCGGGGCGCTGCTCGTACGGGGTGGCCCGGGAGCCGTCGACACCCACTTCGAGACGGCCGACCCGGTCGATCTCCAGGACGACCCGGTCCCCGTGGCTGAGCGGTCCCACTCCGGCGGGCGTACCTGTCGCGATCACGTCGCCGGGGTGGAGTGTCATGACGGACGAGGTGTAGGCGATCAGCTCCGCGACCCCGAAGATCAGATCGGCCGTGTTGGTGCGCTGCCGGGTGGCACCACCGACATCACAGCGCAGGTCGAGGGAGCCGGGGTCCGGAATCTCGTCTGCGGTGACGATCCAAGGACCGATCGGAGTGAACGTGTCGAACGACTTGCGCGTGGAGCGGTCCTCACCGGAGCGCACCGTGATGTCCAGCACGCAGGTGTAGCCGAAGACGTGGTCGAGTGCGTCGGTCGCGTCGACATTGCTGGCGGTGCGTCCGATGACGACGCCCAGTTCACCTTCCTGGTCGGTGCGCTTGTCGGTGTAGGGCAGGACGATGTCCTGGCCCGGGCCGATGACGGAGGAGTTGGCCTTGAGGAAGACCCCGAGGTCAGCGACCGAGGTGGTGTATGCCATCTCGGCCTTGTGGTCGAGGTAGTTGACTGGTGCGCCGACGACCTTTCCGGGCCGGGGCAGGGGGGCTTCGAGGGCTGCTTCGTCGAGCGGAACGCGTGCGCAGCCGGTGAGATCGATCTGTACTGCTCCGTCGCGGGCGACGGTCTCGATGTGCTGGTGCAGCGCACCGGCCGCACTCGGGGTGCTGGTTCCGGTGAGTTGTTCGGTCACGTCGACGAGGTCGTCGCCGTCGACGATCCCGAGGCGTCCCTTGTTGAACAGGGCCAGGCGCATCGTGGCCTCCTTGTGAAGTATCGGGTGGGGGAGATCAGGCGCCGGGGTCGGCGTCTTCGGTGCGGTAGAGGCCGAGGGAGCGCATGACGGGCTCGTCGCTGTACGAGAACAGGACCGCGTCGTCGGATGCGGAGGCGTTCAGATGACGGTAGGAGGCCCAGCCGGGCACCGCGAAGGTGTCGTGCTCGGCCCACTCCAGTCGCACGCCGTCCACGATCGTGGCGCCTTCACCGCGGACGACGTTGAAGATGGTGGAGGCCGTGTGCCGGCGGCCTGCTCCCTGGAATCCGGGGCGCAGGCGCTGGACGCGGCAGCCGATGGTGGGCATGACCGGGCCGCCCGTCCACGGGTTGGTGTACTCCAGGACGATGCCGTCGACGTCACTTCCCGCGGCCGTGTCGGCGATGCCTTCCAGTGACCGCTGGGTCTCCTGCCAGGTGTAACGGGTGACGGGGGAGTTGGGCCCGTCCTGCGAGAGCCAGACGGGATTGAGCCTGCCGTGGAGGAACTGCCTGCTGCCCGCGTCGTCCGCCCGGGTAACGGGCTGGAGGCGCTGGTGGAACTTTTCGTAGAAGCCGGCTTCCAGGGCGTTGACCAGCGGGTAGTCGAGGGCGTCGAGCCAGATCATGGGCGCGTCGCCCTCGTGGGTGTGGTCGTGCCAGTGCCATCCCGGGGTGAGCAGCAGATCACCCGGAGCCATGAAGACGCGCTCCCCGTTGACCGTCGTCCACGCGCCGCTGCCCTCCAGGATGTAGCGGAAGGCGTTGGAGGTGTGCCGGTGGGCCTGCGCGGTCTCGCCGGGCAGGATGACCTGCAGCCCGGCGTAGAGCGTGTTGACGGTGGCCGGGGGATCGGTCAGGCCGGGATTGACGAGCATCAGAACCCGGCGCTCGGCCTCTTCCAGCGAGAGGGTCTGGGAGAAGTGCAGCAGGAGGGGCCGCAGTTCCTGCCAGCTCCAGCGGTAGGGAACGGCACGGCTCTTCGGCTGAGCGGGGAACAGGTTCCCGTAGAAACGCCAGAGCGGAGCCGCACCCAGGCCCGGCAGGGCCTTGTAAGCGAGTTCTTCGGTCGTCATGAGGTCCTCCTGCGGTTGCTGGATCACGTGATGGCGAGGGTGGCCGGGGACGGTGTCCACACCCAGGAGACGTCGTCGAAGTGCTCGGGCTCACGCGACGCGAACAGCTGGTTGCGCAAGGTGGCACCCATGCCCTCCAGGTGGCAGATCTCGCCGAAGCGGCGGGCGTTGGTCTGGATGCGTGCCGCACGCCCCCTGCGCTGATCGGCGTACGCGGCGAAGGCGTCGGCAGGGTCGGTGAACCGGCCGAGAGCCCCTCCCAGGGCGACCGCGTCTTCCAGTGCCTGACAGGCGCCTTGGGCCAGGTACTGCAGCATCGGGTGCGCGGCGTCACCGAGCAGTGCGATCCGGCCGTGCACCCAGTTGTCGATGGGGAGACGGTCGAACAGAGGCCAGCGCCGGTCCCGCGCTATCAGGGGCAGGGCGTCACGCACGGCCTGGCAGGTTCCTCCGAAGCGTTCCTCGAGCTCGGCTTCGGTGCCCCAGGCGTCCGAGTCCGGTGTGTAGTGGTCGCTCTCGAACACCGCGACCTGGTTGTAGAGCTCTCCGCGACGTACCGGGTACTGCACCAGGTGCATGCGCGGCCCGGCCCAGACCATCACCGCGTCCGACGCGGCGTGCTGTGACATGCGGCCGCTCATCCTGTCCGCGGGAAGAGCGCCGCGGAACGCCACGTAGCGCGAGCAGAGCGGCTCGCCGTCCCCTACCAAGGCCTGACGCAGCCGCGAGTGCAGGCCGTCCGCCGCCACGACCGCGTCGGCCCTCAACTCCGTCGTCGTCTCGGCGAAATGCAGGTGTATTGCGGAGTCGTCCTGCTCGGCGTGCGTAACGGTGTGCCCGGTGCGCAGCGTGATGGCGGGGTGTTCCTCGCAGGCGGTGAGGAGCGCGGCATGCAGGTCCGTGCGGTGCGTGACCAGGTAGGGATGGCTGAAGCGCTCGGTGTACGCCGGGCTGCGGAGATCGAGAGAGGTGACCTGATCTCCGCTCAGGGCGTCCATCATCACGAGCCGGGGCGGGGCGACCGCAGTGCGCCGGACCGCCTTGAGCACCCCCAGTTCTTCGAGGGCCTGAGAAGCGTTCGGGGCGAGCTGCAGGCCGGCTCCGATCTCCCCGAACTGGGCGGCGCGTTCCACCAGGGTCACATGGTGACCGGCGCGGGCGGTGGACAGTGCTGCGGCCAGACCGCCGATGCCGCCGCCGACTACGGCGATGCGGAGTGGAACAGGGGTCACGGACATATGGCCTCCTTGGCAGGGAAGTGGAGGACACCGATGGAAGGCGACGAGAAGCGCCCCTGAATGATCAGTACGTTAATCATTGGTGTACGGATCATATTGCGAGGGTGTTACCCCGGTGTCAACGGTTTCGCAGAGAAGGGTCAGCAGCGACTCAGGTCCACGGGATCAACATGCGGCCGTGTGGCTGTCCGCGTGCACGGGAGCGTCGGTGTGCTTTGTGACATCGGCGAAGGTGACGCCCGGGGCTGTCTCGACGAGGGCAAGGCCGCGAGCGGTCACATCCAGCACACAGAGATCGGTGATGATGCGGTGCACGCAATGCCGGCCGGTCAGGGGGAGCGTGCACTCCTGGAGGATCTTGGGGCTGCCGTCCTTCGCGGTGTGCTCCATGAGGACGATGACGCGGCGGGCGCCGTGGACCAGGTCCATCGCCCCGCCCATGCCCTTGACCATCTTGCCGGGGATCATCCAGTTGGCGAGGTCGCCCCCGGCCGAGACCTGCATGGCGCCGAGCACGGCGGTGTCGATGTGCCCGCCGCGGATCATGCCGAAGGAGAGCGCGGAGTCGAAGAAGGAGGCACCGGGCAGGACGGTGACGGTCTCCTTCCCCGCGTTGATGAGATCCGGGTCGACCTCGTCCTCGGTGGGGTAGGGGCCGGTGCCGAGGATGCCGTTCTCCGAGTGGAGGACGACGTGGACCCCGGGCGGGAGGTAGCCGGGTATGAGGGTCGGGAGGCCGATGCCCAGGTTGACGTAGGAGCCGTCAGCGAGGTCCTCGGCCGCACGGGAGGCCATCTGTTCACGGGTCCAGGGCATCAGTTGCTCACCGTCCTCTTCTCGATACGTTTGTCAGTGGCTTGTCCGGGGGTGAGTTCCACGATCCTCTGCACGTAGATGCCGGGCAGATGGACCTCGTCGGGTGCCAGCTCGCCGGGTTCGACGAGCTCCTCGACCTCGGCGATGGTGACGCGGCCGGCCATGGCAGCGAGCGGGTTGAAGTTGGCGGCGGCGCGGCGGAAGACGAGGTTGCCGTGCCGGTCGCCGCGCCAGGCACGGACGAGGGCGAAGTCGGTGGTGATGCCGTGCTCCAGGACGTACGGCCGCCCCGAGAAGACCCGGGTTTCCTTGGGCGGTGAGGCAACGGCGACCGAACCTCCCCCAGCCTCCGGCCGGGAGGTGCCCCCGAGTGCGTAGCGCCAGGGCAGGCCGCCCTCCGCCACCTGGGTACCGACGCCGGCCGGCGTGTAGAAGGCGGGAATGCCTGCGCCGCCGGCCCGTAGGCGTTCGGCGAGTGTGCCCTGTGGGGTCAGCTCCACCTCGAGCTCTCCGCCGAGGTACTGCCGGGCGAACTCCTTGTTCTCGCCCACGTAGGAGCCGGTGACCCGGGCGATGCGCCCCGCGGCGAGCAGAACGCCCAGGCCGCGGCCGTCCACGCCACAGTTGTTGGAGACGATCTCCAGCCCGGCTGCCTCCTGTTTGTGCAGGGCGTCGATGAGAGCGTCAGGAATTCCGGAGAGTCCGAAACCGCCGACGGCGATTGAGGCGCCGTCCGGGATGTCGGCGACCGCCTCGGCGGCACTGCCGCTGACTTTGTTCACGTGCGTGGTTCCTTTCGTGTGATGGCACCGGGCAGGGCCGTAGTCCAGCCGCTGTCGATGACGAGGTCGGCGCCCGGCTGCGAAGCGTAGGCCGCTGCTCGGGCGGGGGCCGGAGATCAGAGCCACCTTGCCTTCGAGCCGGTTCACTCAGCGGCCTCGGGGCGCAGGGCGTCGGAGACGGACTTGACGCCGCCGTGTGCGGTGAGGCCGCCGTCGACGGGTATCTCGGCCCCGGTGATGAACGACGACTGGTCGGACAGCAGGAAGACCACCAGCGGAGCCACCTCGTCGACGCTTCCGGTACGCCCCAGCGGGGTTTCGCGGATGTTTGTCTCGCGGAAAGCCGGGGCGGCGGAAGCGGTCATCTCGGTCTCGATGTAGCCGGGATGGACCGTGTTGACACGGATACCGCGCGGGCCGAGTTCCAGCGCCGCCGTCTTGGACAGGCCCCGCAGCGCCCACTTACTGGTCGTGTACGCGACCGGGTAATGGGCGGTGAGAGCAGCGGAGGAGCCGACGTTCACGATGGAGGAGCCCGGGGGCATCAGGGGCACGAGGTGCTGGATGCCCAGGAGAGGGCCGGTGACGTTGACTGCGTGGACGCGAGCCATGTCCTCGGGGCGTACGTCGCCCACGCGGGCCCGCCAGGTGATGCCCGCGTTGTTGACCAGGCCGTGCACCTGGCCGTATGCCTCCCTCAGGTCGGCGGCGAGCTCAGCCCAGTCCTTCTCACTGGTCACGTCCAGCCTGCGGCACTCGTCCACGGGTTCGACGTCCGTCGCGATGACGTGGGCGCCCTCGCGTGCCAGGGCGGAGGCCTCGGCTGCTCCCTGGCCGCGGGCGGCGCCGGTGACGACCACGACCTTGTCCCGGAGCCGTCCCGCGCCCGGGCCGGTCACGGCCGCTCCCTGCCGCGGCGGCGGCCGGCCGGCAGCGGCACGGGCTCGGCGCCCGGGACGACGGTGCTGGTGAGTGAGCCGATTCCCTCGACGGTGAGGGTGACGGTGTCACCCGGCTTCAGCGGCGGTGGGTCCTGCGTGCCGCGCAGGCCCCACAGTTCGGCGAGGCACCCGCCGTTGCCGCAGGTGCCGGAGCCGAGCACGTCACCGGGGACGACCCGGGTGCCGCGTGAGGCGTAGGCGGTCATCTCCTCGAAGGTCCAGCTCATGTGGGAGAGCAGGTCCGTGCCGACGGTCTCGCCGTTGACCTCGGCCGTCAGCGCGAGGCGCAGGAAGCCGTCGGCGTCGCGGTGGGGCTCCAGCTCGTCGGGGGTCACGAGGTACGGGCCGAGGGTCGTCGCGGTGTCCTTCCCCTTGCAGGGGCCGAGGCCGACCTTCATCTCCGCGGACTGCAGGTCGCGTGCGGACCAGTCGTTGAAGACCGTGTAGCCGACGATGTGGTCGCGGGCCTGCTCCGGGGTGAGGTCGCGGCCCTCGCGGCCGATGACGGCGGCGACCTCCAGTTCGAAGTCGAGCGCGGCAGAGCCGGGCGGCACCGGGACGTCGTCGTGGGGGCCGTAGACCGCGTGCGGGTTGGTGAAGTAGAAGGTCGGTGCCGCGTACCACTGCTCGGGCACTCCGGCGACGCCGTCGACCGCGCGGCGCACCCCTTCGACGTGCTCCTCGAAGGTCACGAAGTCGCGTACCGAGGCGGGCCGGAGCGGGGGCAGCAGGCGGACCTGGGAGACGTGCGGCCCGGCGGGCACGTCGAGGGCCGCCGCGCCCGCGGCGAGCAGGCCGGGCAGCCCGTCGGTCTCCGTGAGCAGCGTGGTGAGTGAGGTGACGCCGGGCAGGGGGAAGAGCGTGCCGTCCTCTTCCACGACGGCCACCCGGGGGCGGTGCTGATGTTCGTAAGCGGCGAATCGCATGGTGCGGCTCCAGAAGGGGCGGGGAAGGGCCGCTGCGGCCGTGTGTGTGACACGGCCGCAGCGGCCCCCGACAGGAGGGGAGTGGTCCTGGATCAGACCGGCGGGGCGACGAACAGGCCGCGGTCGGGGTCGTTGAAGGACTCCTTGGCGACGATCTCGTTCATCGCGTTGGCCGTGCCCCACTGGTCGGTGACCTCGGGACGGGAGAAGTCGTAGACGTGCGGGTGCCAGGTGTCCTCGTCGAGGTTCTCCAGCTCCGTCGTGTACTCGACGGTGTTGCCGTGCGGGTCGAGGAAGTACGTGAAGGTGTTGTCGCCCGCCATGTGCCGTCCGGGACCCCAGATCTTGCGGAAGCCGGCCCGCATGACACGGCCGGAACCGCGCATGTACTCGTCGATGCCGCGCATCTCGAAGGAGACGTGGTGCAGCGCGGTGTGCGGGCCCTGGGCGATGGCCATGGAGTGGTGCTGGGTGCTGATCCGCATGAAGTGCATGACCTCGCCCATGTGCGGTGAGGACAGCGTGTCGGACAGGGCGAAGCCGAGGTGGCGCTCGTACCACTCACGGGTGCGGTTCAGGTCGGGGGAGTTGAGGACGACGTGGGAGAGCTTGACCGGGATGGCCTCCTTCTCCTCGATCTTGCGGTGCTGCCGGACCTCGACGTCGGCCGAGACCTCGATGGTGCGGCCGTCGACGTCGAAGAAGCGGAAGCCGTACCCCCCGCCGGGGGTGTCGACGGCGCCGGGCTGCGAGACCAGCTGTACGCCGCCGGCGAGGAGCCGCTCGGCGAGGGTGTCCACGTCGGCGGGGTTCGCGGCGCCGTAGGAGACGAGGTCGAGCCGCTTCTCCTCGGCCCTGCGCAGCCGCACGACGTACTGCTCGGGGGAGCCCTCGGCGGCCAGGAAGGAGATCCCGGAGTCCTCGGTGACCTTGGTGAGGCCCCAGACGCCGGCGTAGAAGTCGAGTTGCTTGTCGTAGTCCGGCACCGCCAGGTCGACGTGACGCAGGTGGGTGAGCAGGCGTGCGCTCATGGTGGTTTCCTCCTCAGGCGAGGGTGAGGTTGAGCAGGGCTGAGGCGTTCCGGCCGCGTACGGCGTCGAGATCGGCCTCGGACAGCCGGGCTGCCCGCAAAGCGGCGACGGGGTCGTCGGCACCCATATCGAAGGGGAAGTCGGAACCGAGCAGGACGCGATCGGCCCCGGCCACCCGGATCAGCTCCCGCAGGACGTGCGGGTCGTGGACGAGCGAGTCGAAGTACAGCCGCTTGAGATAGCTGCTCGGCAGGTGCGCGCACCCGGCGCCCGCGTCGGGGCGGGTGGACCAGGCGTGGTCGGAGCGGCCGATGTGGGTGGGCAGGTAGCCCCCGCCGTGGGCGGCGATCAGCTTCAGCCCGGGGTGCCGGTCGAGCACCCCGGAGAAGATGAGGTGGGAGAGGGCGACGGCGTTCTCGGTGGGCTGGCCGACGGTGTTGGACAGGTACCACCGGTCCAGGCGCTCGTCGAGCGTGCACCCGAAGGGGTGCAGGAAGAGCACCGCACCGCTCTCCTCCGCCCGGGTCCACAGAGGCTCGTACGCGGGGTCGGACAACTCGCGCCCCGGTGCATGACTGGAGATCTCCACGCCCAGGAGCCCGTGTCCCAGGGCGTCGTCGAGGGCTTCGACAGCCAGGTCAGGGTGTTGGAGGGGTACGAGTCCGAGCCCCCGCAGCCGCTTGGGGGACGCCGCGCAGTGCGCCGCGGTCGTCTCGTTGGCCAGCCGGTACACCTGCTCGGCCGTCTCCTCGTCGGCCCAGTAGTGGTAGTGCGAGGGGGACGGGCTGACCAACTGCACGTCGACGCCCTGCTGGTCCATCGCCGCGAGGCGCACGGCAACGTCGGTCAGCTTAGGGATGCGCTCACCCACCATGGGGCCGCTCACCGCGAGGGCCTCGGCGCCGTTGCGACGGGCGTCCAGGGCCTTCGCCGCCTCGTGGCCGGGCAGGCCGGCCACGAGCGCCTCGATCGCGGGAAGCAGGACGTGCGCGTGTACGTCCACGGTCGGGGCGGTCACGGCAGCTCCCGGAGCATCGTCATGGTGCGGCCCATCAGGCCGGGAACATCGGCATCGCGTACGCCGTCGAGCTGCCACTGCCCGATCTGTACAGACGCTTCCACCACCGGCCGGACCCTTGCGATCCGCCGCTCGTAGTACTGCTGGAACAGCGTGTCGTCCCAGGTGTCGGACTCGGTCAGGAGCTGAGCGAGGACCCAGGCGTCCTCCAGGGACAGGGCGGCACCCTGGGCGAGGGTGGGCGGGCAGCAGTGGGCGGCGTCGCCGACGAGGACGACCCGGCCCCGGTGCCACGAGCCCTCGACCAGCATGCGGTCGAACCACGTGTAGTTGACCTGCGCCGGGTCGGTGATGTGCTCGGTGATCTCCGGCCAGTTGCCGCCGTAGGCGGAGGCCAGGCGGCGCATCTCGTCGGCGTACGACTCCGGGGGGATCGAGGCGCGGTCGCGGTTGGACTCGACGACGTACGCGTAGAGCGTGGTGTCGCTGGTCGGGCAGTAGCCGGCGATGAAGGCCGGGCCGCCATAGGCGAGGTCGGTGCGCTCCACGCCTGCGGGGCGGGGGGCGGCGACGCGCCAGATGGCCATGCCGGTCGGTTCGGGCTTCGCCGTGATGCCGATGGCGGCCCGGGTCGTGGAGCCGAGGCCGTCCGCGGCGATCGCCAGGTCGTAGCGGCCCTCGGAGCCGTCACTGAAGCGGACGGAGACGCCGTCAGCGTCTTGGTCCATGATCTCTGCGGTGACCCCCAGGCGGACGGAGGCGCCGCTTGCGCGTACGGCCTCGATCAGGATGCGCTGGAGCTGGGGCCGCTGCATGCCGACGGTGGCGGGGAGGTCGTCGCCACCGCTGCGGATGTCGTCCTGCGCGTGCAGGACGGTCCCGTCAGGGGCGGTGATGCCGACCGACCCGAAGCCGAAGCCGGAAGCCTCAATGCGCTCCCACACGCCCAGCTCACGCAGCACGCGCAGGGCGTTGCCCTGGAGGGTGATGCCGGAGCCGGCGGTGGCGTTCCAGTCGTCCTTGGCCTCGATCAGGTGTACGTCGAGGCCGGCTCGCCGCAGCAGTAGGGTCACGGCGTTCCCGGCCGCGCCGCCACCGATCACCAGGACCGTACGAGCTTCATTCATTGGGGGAACTCCCTTGTTCCTGGCTGGGACTACTTGACGGCGACCGGGTTGATGGGGGAGCCGACCGCACCGGTGATGGGAAGAGGCGCTGCGGTGAGCCAGAATTCGTACGCGCCGTCGGCGGCACAGTCCTCGGCAAGTGCCTCCAGGTCCCACATCTCCCCGATGAGCAGGCCGATGTTGGGGATGGCGACCTGGTGCAGCGGCTGGAAGGCGACGTCGAACTCGTTGGGCCGCACCTCGAAGCCCCAGGTGTCGGTCGCGATCGCGGCGATCTCACTGCCGTGCAGCCAGCCGGCGGTGGTGAAGGACAGGCCGGGGGCGGGTCCGCCCGCGTAGTCGCCCCAGCCGTCGCGGCGGGCGCGGGCGAGCTGTCCGGTACGGACCAGGACGATGTCGCCGCGACCGACGCTCACGCCCAGGGCCTCAGCAGTCGCCGTCAGGTGTTCCTCGGTGATGGCGAAGCCGTCGGGCAGCTCACCGTCCTCACCGATCGTGCGGCCGACGTCCAGGAGCACGCCACGTCCGGCGACGTGCGGGGCCATGTGCTCGATGCCGGTGACCAGGTCGCCTTCGGAGGTGACGGTCTTCGCCGCGTCCCGGCCGTTCCACGTCTTGCCGTGGTCGAAGATGTGGCCGAGCCCGTCCCACTGGGTCGAGCACTGCAGCGGCATCGCGATGACGTCGTCGGCACCGCCGAGGCCGTGCGGGAAGCCCTGCAGGCCGAGTGCCGCGTCGGTGCCGGTGTCGAGCATGGTGTGCACCGGATTGGTGCGGCGGCGCCAGCCTTTCTGCGGGCCGTTCATGTCGAAGCTCTGGGCGAGCGAGAAACTGGCGCCCCGGCGGATGAGCGCGGCGGCCTCACGCCGCTTCGCCTCGTCCAGGAAGTTGAGGGTGCCCAATACGTCGTCCGCGCCCCAACGTCCCCAATTGGAGTACGCCTTGGCGGCCTCGGCGATCGAGCCCTCGGGATCGGTGCGGTCAAGGGTCATGACGCCTCCGCGACACAGTGGGTGCGCTGAGCACCGAGTCCGGTGATGGAGCCGTCCATGACATCGCCGTCGCGCAGCAGCCGCCCCCAGTGCATGCCGTTCCCGGCCGGGGAGCCAGTCAGTACCAGGTCACCGGGCAGAAGCCGGGCAGTCTGCGAAGCGTAGGAGACCATGCGTGCGACGTCGAAGATCATGTCCTTCGTGGTCTCGTCCTGCATGGTTTCGCCGTTCAGCTTCAGCACGAGACGCAGGTCGTCGGTGTCCGCGACGGACTCGGCCGGCACGATCCAGGGGCCGAGCGGGGTGAACCCGGGGGCGTTCTTGCTGCGCAGCCAGTCGGTGCCGATCTGCGGCATGTCCCGGCGGAAGACGGTGGCGCGGTCGGTGAGGTCGTTGGCGATGGTGTAGCCGGCGACGTGGCTGAGGGCCTCGGCCACGGTCACCTGGTGGGCGGGGCGGCCGATGACCGCCACCAGCTCCAGCTCCCAGTCGGGCTTCTCGGCCCAGGAGGGGAGTACGACATCGTCGTACGGGCCGGTGATCGCGCTCGGCAGACCGATGAAGACGTAGGGCAGGTCCTCGTTCGCCCGGCGGTCCATGATCTCCGCGGCCTCCGCACGGCGCTCCTCCTCGGAACGGTCGTCGGAGGGGTCCCGGTGCGCGACATGCAGGTCAATCACGTGCTGCCGGTAATTGGCGCCCGACTGGAACACCTGGCGGGGCTCGACCGGTGCGTGCACCCGAAAGTCCGCCAGAGGCCTTCGCTCCTGAGCACTGTCGCCTGCCAGCGCCGTAAGCCGCTCCGCAGCCGTGTCCCAGGTCTCCAGGAGACTACGGATGGACAGGGCCTCGTCACCAAAGGCGGCGCGCAGGTCGACTACCTGGGCGTCCGCCGTGACGAGCGCGGGAAAGGCCGGCCCGTCCGGTACCGAGAGCGTGGCCAGAGCGAACGGCCCGGCGAACAGCGCGGACGCGGATGCAGATTTCACGAACATGTCCTCCTGATTGCGGTGTGACTAATCTGGACCCAGCACCCGGGATCACGGAAATCGATTCTGTGGATGGCCCTCATCCATCGTGTTTATTCCTTCCTGGTCAGCGCCTTACCGCAAGGGGAAATCTCGTGAATCTGGCCCGCCTCGACCTCAACCTCGTCGTCGCTCTGCGTGCCCTGCTGGAGGAGCGCAACGTCACGCGCGCCGGGGAGCGCGTCGGGCTCAGTCAGCCCGCGATGAGCGCTTCCCTCGCCCGGCTGCGCCGCCACTTCGGCGACGATCTGCTCGCCCGTGTCGGCGGACACTACGAACTCACCGCCCTCGGCCAAGTTCTCCTGCATCGCACTGCCACCGCCTACGAAGTGGTGGAACGCCTCTTCGCCAGTCAGGCCGACTTCGATCCGGGCAGCGAGAAGCGCGAGTTCAAACTGGTGGCGTCCGACTACGCGGTCGCCGTGTTCGGGGCCGAACTCGCCCGGGTGGTCCACGAGGAGGCGCCCGGCATCCGGCTGCGCTTCGTCCAGACCCCGCCCACCGTGGTCGACGACACGGCCACGCTGCTGAGCACCACCGACGGTCTGCTCATGCCGCACGGCGTCATCAGTGACTTCCCCGCCACCGACCTCTACGAGGACAGCTGGGTCTTCCTCGTCTCGGACGACCACCCGAGCGTCGAGGACCGGCTCACCCTCAACGATCTGGGACGGTTGCCGTGGGTCACCTACCAGCGGACCTACGACGCCCCCGCCGTGCGCCAGCTCGGCATGCTCGGCATCGAGCCACGCGTGGAAGTCTCCGTCGACAGCTTTCAACTGCTGCCGCTGCTGGTGGCGGGCACTCGGCGCGTCGCCCTGATCCAGGCCCGTCTCGCGCGGCTCCTCGCACCGCTCGCAGCCGTGCACGTGGTGCAGCCGCCCTACGAAGCGGTCCCGCTGCGGGAGGCGATGTGGTGGCACCCGGTGCACACGCACGACGCGGCCCACATCTGGCTGCGTGAAACGACTGCCCGCGTAGGCAGGCGCATGGCCGACGTGGCCGAGGCGCCGACCGCAGACCGATGAGTGTGCGTCCCGACGGCCAGAAGTGAGACCTGGCGGGGAAACATCGCGCCATCCACGGCTTGGATCGACGTCATCCGAAACTTGGATCGCGTGAGGGGTGGGCAGTGCAGCGCCCGGACCGCATAGTCATGGCACGTCACGCGCCCATGCGCCGCGATCTCCGACAGCCGGACTCGCACGCTTCATGGCGCGACCTTCCCGCCTCGCATCCTGGAGTACCGCCATGCCGGTTTCTGCTGACCCGCCTGTCAGTGAGCGCGATGACCACCCGGCTGTGGCGGGCAGGCTGCCGGCTGCTCTGCTGATGGCCGGCAGTTGTCTGCCCATCCTCGGCGCTGTGCTGCTTGCTCCGGTTCTGCCTCGCATGCAGGACCACTTCGAGGGTGTACCGGGTAACGCGGCTTTGGTCCCCCTGGTGCTGACGATCCCGGCGCTGTCACTGGCTCTCCTTGCCCCGTTCGCGGGTGTCATCGTCGATCGACTCGGCCGTAAACGCTTGTTGGTCGTGGCGACGATCCTGTACACGTTGTTCGGAACAGTGCCGCTGTGGCTGGACTCCCTGCCCGGCATCGTGGTCAGCCGCGTGCTGCTGGGGATCGCTGAAGCGGCCATCATGACCTGTTGCACCACCCTGATCGGTGACTACTACACCGGCAAGGTCCGTGACCGCTATTTCGCCCTCCAGACGATGTGCGCGTCGGCATCCGCCACCGTCTTCTTCGTATGCGGAGGTGCTCTCGGGGCGGTCAGCTGGCGTGCACCCTTCTGGCTGTACGCGGTGGGTCTGCTGCTTGCCCCCGTCATGGCCCGGGTGCTGCCGGCACCGGCGCCCAGTGCGAAGCGTGTTGCAGGGGAGGAGCCCGTCGAGGCCGAGCGTCGGCCCTTTCCCGTGCGCCGGATGGCCGGCCTGTGTCTGCTGACGGTGTTCGGTGCGGTTGTCTTTTACGCCGTCCCTGTGGAGATGTCCTACCTCCTCGACGACTTGGGTGTGGAGTCCACCGGCGTCATCGGAGGGGTTACGGCGATCGCCAGCGCCGCCACCGTTGTCGGCTCGATCGTCTTCACCCGGCTCACCGACCGGCCGCGACGTCGACTGCCGGCACTCTTCTTGTTGTGTGCCGCCGGCTTCCTTGTCATGGGAACCGCCGAAAGTCTCCCCGTGTTGATTGCAGGCGCCGTGTTGAACTGCGTCGGGACGGGGCTGCTTCTGCCCTCGCTGCTGACGCTGGCGATGTCCCGGCTCGACTTCGCCGACCGAGGGCGCGGTACCGGACTGTGGACGGCGGCGTTCTTTCTCGGTGAGTTCGTCTGCCCACTGGTCCTCCTGGGAGGCAAGGAAGTTCTGGGCGACCTGGCATCAGCTGTCGGGCTACTCGGACTGGTCACCCTGCTGGTCTCGGCCGCACTGCTGCCCTTGACGCGCCGTACAAGGCAGCGGGAGCTGCATCACCATGCTCCTGAACAGCCCTGACCGATCCAGGTCACCGCGCCGGTACGGCCAGGGTCGACCGGCGCACGACCAGTTCCGGCTGCAGTACGACGTGGGCGTGTTCGTGGCCGGCGCCGCGGGTCGTCTCCTCGACGAGCAGGCGGCCGGCCTGCCGGCCCATCGCCACGGCGGGCCGGCGCACCGAGGTGAGCGGGACGACGGCGGACGCGGCGAATTCGATGTCGTCGTAGCCGACCACCGCGAGGTCCTCCGGCACCTTCAGCCCGGCTTCGTACAGCGCCTGGAGTACGCCCAGGGCAAGCAGGTCGTTGGCGCAGAAAACGGCGGAAGGGCGGTGGGTGAGCCCGAGAATGCGGTGCCCGGCGTCCTTACCCGCGCCCACGGTCAGGTCCGCACAGGCGAACTCCCTCAGGGCTGTGAGCTGGAGTCCGGCCTGGGTGACGGCGTTGACTGCTCCCCTGCGGCGGTCCCGTACCTGCTGGAGGTCCGGACCGCTGACATAGGCGATGGAGCGATGCCCTTGGTCGATCAAGTGGCGTACCGCGGCGTACCCACCCGTCACATCGTCGATGCCGACGGAGCAGGCGCCGGGCTGGGGGCCGTGCTGGTCGGCGATGACGAAGGGAACAGTACTCCGCCGGAAGGCAGCCACTGTGCGCCCGACGGCCTCTCCGGAGGTCAGCACGGCACCTCGGATCCGGTGCGAGGTGATCAGGGAGAGATGGCGCGTCTCCTCTTCGGGGTCGCGGGTGCCGGTGCAGAGCATCACACCGAGGTCGGCCTCGCGGGCGGCCTGTTCCACGCCCATGGCCAGGGCGGTGAAGAACGGGTGAGCCAGATCTGGCACGAGCACTGCGAGGACACGGGCCGCCCATCCATGCAGTTGCCGGGCTCCTTCTGTCCTTACGTACCCCAACGAGTCGATTACTGCCAGTACGCGGGTCCGGGTGGGCCCAGCGACGAGTTCCGGGCGGTTGAGCACGTTGGAAACGGTGCCGAGGGAGACGTCGGCCTCCCGCGCGACATCCTTTATGCCCACTCTGCGGCGTGCGGCATTCTCATGGTTCATCAGAGCCCCCTGTATGAGCCTTGGTTCCAGACACGTCGGGGAGCACACGGCAGGCCCGCTTCCATACGCGGTCTAACTGCCGCTCAGGGCGGCTGTGCTGCCCCGTACCACCAGTCGCGGTGTCATGGAGGTCTGCATGGCCCTGTCGCGTCGGCCCTCCACGCGCTCGATCAGCATGCGCGCGGCGGAAGAGCCCATGGTGTGCCCGGCCTGGTCGACACTGGTCAGCTGGACGGTGGCGAGCGCGGCGAGGGCGGTGTTGTTGTAGCCGACGAGCGAAAGGTCTTCCGGGATACGCAGCCCGAGTTCGTGGGCCGCCCGATAGATGCCCAGAGCGGCCACGTCGGCGCCGGCCATGACGGCGGTCGGCCGTCGCTCGTCCGTCAGCAGGGTCATGCCCGCCTTGAAGCCTCCTTCGTCGGAGTACGCGGCGTGATGGACCTGCACGCGCTCGGCGAGGCCGTGGCGTTCCATGGCAGAGCGGTAGCCGGCGGTCAGGACGACCTCGGGGGTGCGCTTCCACTGATTGGCCTTGGTGCCGGGGGCGGACACAAGGGCGATGTCCCGATGGCCGAGCGCCACCAGGTGATCCACCACCAGTCCCGCGCCCGTGTCGTCGGCGTCGACCACCGAGTCATGAGCGTCGGTGCCGTCGTGGTGGCCGATGACGACGGTCGGGGTGGCCGCCGCCGTCGCCAGTACTTCTGCGCGCGAGGTCCCCGGAGCAATGAGAATCAGGCCGTCCATCTGACGGTCGACCATGGAACGAATGGTCTTCGCCTGTTCATCCGGGTCGAAGCCGGCCGCGCCGATCAGCACCGTGTACTCGCTGGTACGGAGCTCCTCCTGGATGCCGTCGAGGATGTCCGCGAAGAAGGCGTTGCGGACGTTGTCCAGGAGCACACCGATCGTATATGTCCGTCCCCGCATCCCGCGGGCCGCCGCCTGCGGCCGGTAGTCCAGCTCGGCGATGGCAGTCCGCACCTTCTCCTGCATGCCCGGGCTCACGCCGTAGGCGTTGCGCAACACCTTGGACACCGCGGCGACGGACACGCCCGCATGCCGCGCGACGTCGGTGATGGTCACACGCTTGTTCTGCTTCGGTGTGGCGGACCCGCCCATCGTCAGCACTCCGGATTTCCTAGGCGTCGGTGTAACGGTCTACATAATGACGCCTGGATGACGACAAGGCTACTGTCCCATGCCTCAGTGTTACAGCTCCGTGTCTTGACGGATCCATCGGTGCGGTGCAGGGTGTTGCTCACTTCGTGGTGGAGAACGTTACACACAGCCTTCTGCGCGGTCGGACCCGTCTACCTTCCTCAGCGCCGCTCGCCGTTCCTCGCCCCTCTCTCAAAGACCTCCGGGAGTCTTCCGTGTCCCTTCGCATGCCCCGCGTTCGTCGTGCGCGTCTGAGCTTGTTCACGGCCGGCACCGCCTCGCTGGCGCTGCTCACCAGCGCCTGTGGCGGTAGCGGCGCCGGATCCTCGGCCGCGCCCAAGGAGTTCAGCTACCTGAGCGTCACCGAGAACACGACCGTCAAGACCGCCCTGACCACCATGTCCAAGGGTGCGTGCAAGTCGGCGAACGACGCGCTGCCGCTGAAGGTGGAGACCGTCCCGCAGGCGAGCCTGGACCAGAAGCTGCAACTGCTGGCCGGCCAGGACGCGCTGCCGGTGCAGTTCGCTGCGGGCAACGCTCCAGCGTTGACACAGCAGTTGGAGAAGTCGGGCAAGGTCGCCGACCTGGAGAAGGAGCTCAAGTCTCTCGGCGTCCTCGACCAGCTGGAGCCTGCCGCCGTCTCCACGATCAAGGCGCTGTACGGCGGCAAGGTCGAGGTGCTGCCGTACGAATACAACATCGAGGGCATCTTCTACAACAAGAAGCTCTTCCAGGAGAACGGCATAGCCGTGCCGGGCACCTGGGACGAGCTGGTGGCCGGCGCGGCGAAGCTGGACGCCAAGGACATTCAGCCCTTCTCCGCCTCCGGCCAGCAAGGGTGGCCCATCACCCGCCTGGTGAGCACCTACCTGTACCGCAGTCTGGGACCCGACGCCCTCCAGAACGTGGCCGACGGCAAGGCGAAGCTGACCGACCCCGAGTACGTGAAGGCGGCCGAGGAGATCGCCGCCCTAGGCAAGGAGGGCTACTTCGGCAAGGGCGTCGGATCCATCGACTACGACACCGCCATGAACCAGTTCCTCAACGGCAAGGCCGCCATGTTCTACATGGGCAGCTGGGCACTGGCGAACATCTCCGACGCGAAGCAGAACAAGGGCGGCGCGGAGAACGTCGGCTTCATGCCCTTCCCGGCAGTCGCCGGCGGCGAGGGCTCCGTCGACCAGTACCCCTCCAACGTCGGTCTCGGCATCACCCTGGGTGCGAAGTCCTTCGACAAGAAGACCGGCGAGTGGGTGTCCTGTATCGCCAAGAACTACGGCAGCACGGCCCTCAAGGACCATGGCTCAATATCGGGCTTCAAGGTAAACACCGAGGTGAAGGACGCCAACGAGGTCACCGCGCAGGTCCGCGACACCATCGGCGCCTCGAAGCAGAACGTGCTGTGGTTCGAGGCCCTGTTCAGCACCAAGGCCACCACGGTCAGCCAGACCAACGCCGCCGGCCTGGTCGGCGGCAGCATGAGCCCCGAGCAGTTCATGAAGACCGTCCAGGACGCGCTGGCCGCCCAGTGATCAACCGGGGGCGGTCCATCGGCCTCCTCGCGCCGTACGCGTGGGCCGCCCCCGGTTCCGTTCCGACAAGTCTTCAACGGAAACGAAGTGGACACCATCCATGCACCGCGTACTCGGTGACCGCAGGGCCATCGCGATCCTCCTCGGTCCCGCCCTTCTGGTCTATTCATTGATCATGCTGGTCCCGATCGTGTGGTCGCTCGGGTATTCCTTCACCAAGGGCAACACCATCGACGGCTTCTCCGGAAACGGGGCCGCCAACTTCTCCCGCCTGTTCGATGACCCGGCCGTCCGTGACGCCCTGTGGTTCACTCTCAAATACGCCGCCATCGTCACGGTAGGACAGGTCGTCGCCGGCTATCTGCTGGCACTGCTCTACGTGTTCTTCCTCAAGAAGTCCTCCGCGCTCATCCGAACCCTGGCCTTCTTTCCCGTCGTGCTGCCCACCGTCGCCGTGGGCCTGCTCTTCCAGAAGTTTTTCCAGGTCGCCCCGCAGACAGGCCCGGTCAATTCGCTCCTCAACGCGGTCGGGCTTGATTCCATCGATTTCTTCGGCAGCGCGGGAAGCGCATTCTGGGTGCTGATCGTCATGGACATCTGGCGATCCATGGGCTTCTACGCCGTGCTGCTCTTCGCCGGCCTGGTGGACATCCCCGACGAGGTCCTCGAATCGGCCCGCCTTGACGGCGCCTCGGGGCTCCGGCTGATCCGCCACATCGTGCTCCCGCTGTCCCTGCCGGTGCTGATGTCGTCGCTCATCTTCAGCATCAACGGCACCCTGAAGGTCTTCGACTCCGTCGTCGCCCTGACCAACGGCGGCCCCGGCAACGGCACCACCCCGTTGACCTTGTACATGTTCCAGACGTCGTTCACCTACAGCGACTACGGCTACGGCAGCGCCATCGCCCTGCTGCTGACGGTTGTGTGCCTGCTGGTGAGCCTGGTCGTCTACCGCGTCTCGCAGCGCGACATCACGGAGGGCTGAACACATGGCCATCGACACACCTGTGAAGACCTCCGCAGGCCGCTGGAGCCGAGGGCCGTCCGGGAACACCGGGCCGAGCCGCAGGGCCCGGGCGCCGCGGCGCCTGTGGGTAAAGATCGTCGTCACCCTGCTGCTGGTCGTCGAGATCTACCCGCTGATCTGGATGTTCCTGACCTCCCTGAAGTCCAACGACGACTACCTGAACAACTCCACCTGGAGCCTGCCCACGACCTGGGAATGGGGCAACTACTCCGAGGCATGGACCACCGGCCACCTGGGTCTCTACGTCCAGAACAGCCTGCTCGCCGTCCTGCCCGCGCTGGCACTCATGCTGCTCCTGGGCACGGCCGCGGGATTCGCCCTGCAGATCATGGTGTGGAAGGGCCGCAGCCTCACCCTTCTCGTCTTCCTGGCGGGCATGATGGTCCCCCCGCAGATGATCCTCCTGCCGCTGTTCACGGTGTACTTCCAGGCAGGTCTGTCCGGCACCCTGTGGCCGCTGATCCTCACCTACACCGGAACCGGCCTGCCACTGACCGTCTTCATGATGGCCACGTACTACCGCACCGTCCCCCGCGAACTCTTCGAGGCCGCCACCATCGACGGCGCCGGCATCCTGCGCGCCTTCTGGACCATCAGCGTGCCCCTGGTCCGCAACGCCCTGCTCACGGTCGGCCTGGTGCAGTTCTTCTTCATCTGGAACGACCTGCTCATCGCGCTGACCTTCACCAACAACCAGGACCTCCGGACCATCCAGGTCGGTCTGCTCAACTTCACCGGAGACTTCGGCGCCACGCAGTACGGGCCGCTGTTCGCCGCGATCTGCATCAACGTGTTCGGCACCCTCCTGATCTATCTCTTCCTCAACCAGAAGGTCATGAAGGGCCTCACCTCGGGAGCGGTCAAGGGCTGAGCCACGCCCGCGACCCCCGCTCCCGTGTACGTGACGAAAGGCTTTCCTTGCTCCCCCCTCAGCCCTCATCGGTGTCCTTCGAACATCTCCCGGACGGCCTCGGAATCGGGGCTTCCGCCCCGCGCCTGACGTGGACGTTGCCGAAAGGCGGCGGTTCCCAGGAGGCGTACGAAGTCGAACTCACCCGCGCCGGACGGGCCGACCGCACCGGCCGCGTCGCCAGCCGGGACCAGGTGCTCGTCGCCTGGCCCGGCGCACCGCTGACCTCCCGCGAACGTGTAACCGTTCGTGTTCGCGTCTGGACGAGGGACTCCGATGCCCCCTCGGGCTGGAGCGGGCCAAGCGTGGTCGAGGCGGGCCTGCTCGACGCAGCCGACTGGCACGCGGTCCCGGTCGGTGCAGCCTGGGACGAGGACCCGGAAGCCGGCCGTCGCCCGGCACGCGTCCGCAAGGGCTTCCACCTCGACGGCCGTGTCACCAGCGCCCGCCTCTACATCACGGCTCACGGCCTGTACGAGGCGGAGATCAACGGGCGCCGGGTCGGCGACGAGACCCTCGCTCCAGGCTGGACGGTCTACCCGCACCGTCTGCGCTACCGCACCCACGATGTCACCGGACACCTCACCGAAGGCGCCAACACCATCGGCGCGTGGCTCGGTGACGGCTGGTACCGCGGCAAGTACGGCTTCGACGGCGGCACCCGCAACATCTACGGCACCGATCAGTCGCTCATCGCCCAGCTCGAGGTGACGTACGAGGACGGGACCATGGCCATCGTCGCCACGGACGGCACCTGGAGGGCCGCCCCCGGGCCGATTCTGACCAGCGGCCTCTACGAGGGCGAGACGTTCGACGCCCGGCTGCACGACCCCGGCTGGGCCACCCCCACCGGCCAGGGCGCGGGAGAATGGACCCCGGTACGCACCAACAGCCGTGACCTCGGCACTCTCGTCGCCCCTACGGGCCCACCGGTGCGCTGCACCGAGGAGATCGCACCGGTCGAGGTGACCCGCACCGGCGACGACCGCCACCTGCTCGACTTCGGCCAGAACCTTGTCGGCCGCCTCCGCGTCACCCTTGACGGCCCGGCCGGCACCACCGTCACCCTCCGGCACGCCGAGGTCCTGGAGGAGGGCGAACTCGCCACCCGGCCGCTGCGCGAGGCCTACGCCACCGACACCCTGATCCTCTCCGGACGGGGCCCGCTCAGCTGGGAACCACGCTTCACCCTCCACGGCTTCCGCTACGCCGAAGTCAGCGGCTGGACGGCGGACCTGACCGCCGACATGGTGACCGCCCGGGTGTACCACACGGACATGCGCCGCACCGGCTGGTTCGAATGCAGCGACCCCCTGGTCAACCGCCTGCACGAGAACGTCGTGTGGAGCATGCGCGGCAACTTCGTCGACATTCCCACCGACTGCCCACAGCGCGACGAACGCCTCGGCTGGACCGGCGACATCCAGATCTTCGCCCCCACCGCAAGCTTCCTCTACGACTGCGCGGGCATGCTCGACTCCTGGCTCACCGACGTCGGTCTCGAGCAGCTGCCCGACGGCACGATCCCCTGGTACGTCCCCGTCATCCCGGGCGAACCCATGTGGACGCCGATCCACCCGGGGGCCGCCTGGGGCGACGTCGCCACGCTCACCCCCTGGACGCTCCACCAGCGCTTCGGCGACCTTGACCTGCTAGGTCGTCATTACCCCATGGCCAAGAGATGGGTCAACCTCGTGGAAGGTCTCGCGGGGCCGACCCGGCTGTGGGACACAGGCGTCCAGCTGGGGGACTGGCTCGACCCGGCCGCACCACCCGACGACCCGGCCGCAGGCCGGACCGACCGCTACCTCGTCGCCACCGCCTATTTCGCGCACTCCGCCCGCCACCTCGCCCTGTCGGCAGCCGCGCTGGGGAATGACGAGGATGCCGAGCGATACAGTGCACTCGCCGACGAGGTGGCCGATGCCTTCCGCCACCGGTACGTCCTTCCATCGGGACGCATGACGAGCGACAGCCCCACCGCCTACGCTCTCGCACTCGCCTTCGGTCTGCTGACCCCGCCGCAGAGGCAGCCGGCCGGCGACCGCCTGGCCGAGCTGGTCGTCAAGGACGACGCCCGCATCGCCACCGGCTTCGTCGGCACCCCACTGATCTGTGACGCGCTCACCGACACCGGGCACCTCGACGTCGCCTACCGCCTGCTCCTGCAGACCGAATGCCCGTCCTGGCTGTACACCGTGACCATGGGCGCCACGACGATCTGGGAACGCTGGGACAGCCTTCGCCCCGACGGCACCCTCAACCCCGGAGGCATGACGTCGTTCAACCACTACGCTCTCGGAGCCGTCGCCGACTGGCTCCACCGCGTGGTCGGCGGCATCACCGCCACGGGCCCCGGATACCGGAAGATCACCTTCCGCCCACGCCCCGGCGGCGGCATCACATCGGCCCGCACCCGGCATGAAACCCCCTACGGAACGGTGGCCATCTCATGGGAGCAGACTGCCACGGGGCTGACAGCCGACATCGTCGTACCGGAAGGCTGTGAAGCAACCGCAGAACTGCCCGGCTGCACACCGGTCGCTCTGGGACCAGGCGACCACGTCCTCGACACGGCGAGACTCGCCATAAAGGTTGCCTGAACGAACCCTCACGCATCAGCTACAGCAAGCCCGGCGCATGCCTGCATGCGCCGGGCTTTGTCATTGGCATTCCACGGTTCGTCGAACTCTTCAGTATTCGCCCTATGGATGGCATCCATCCATTGGGTTGATAAAGGACGGTCTCGTAAAGTGTTTCAATTGAAATTTCAGATCGCTTTGCTCTATGAAAGGGACTGCCTTGATGGTTGTGAGATTTCCTTGAGGCGCGTGCTCCCCGAGGGTTGACCTGAAGCCGGGAGAGGCCTTAGTTTCCCCTTTGTTGGTCGAAACGTTTCACGAACGGTTATCGCCGGGCACCAAAATTGCTTGCCCTGGGACGCGACGGCGGTCGTCTCGAAAGAGCTGAAGAAATGCGTTTCGCCTCCAAGAGATGTTCGCAGAAGGCCCTCCTCAAGCCGGGGCCGACCGAGTACCTGACTGCTCGGTCGGCCCCCACGGCCGCCCGCCGAGCGGCTGCCGATCGGTTCGGGAGCCGCTGGTCCCAGCTGCCCTTCGGCACCGCACATCCCCTTCTCCCCTTCTCCTGCACGGAGCCTGTGATGAGAACTTCCCGCCGCGTCCGTGCCACCGTCATGGTCACGAGCCTCGCCATGAGCCTGAGCGCTTGCGGTGGGTCCGGCTCGGCATCCGCCGACGACGGCACTCTGAAGATCACCGCCAATGTCACCGACCGCTCAGCCATGAAGACCGTCGTGGCGGCCTTCGCGCGGGAGAATCCGCGGGTGAAGGTCGTGGTGACCTATGCCGACACCGACCAGCTCCAGAGCTCCCTTCCCGCCCAACTGTCCACGGGCGCGGCGCCTGACGTCTTCACCGTCTGGCCCGGCTACGGCAATCCTGCCGCTGTGCGGACGCTGGAGTCCGCCGGTCGACTTGCGGATCTGTCCGGTCTGGAGTTCGCGCGCAGAGTCCCGGAGGACACCAAGTGGGTGACCCGGGTCGGCGGCGCCACCTATGCAGTGCCGGCCAACTACAGCGGTATCGGTGCGATCTACAGCAAGAAGGCCATGCGTGATATCGGCGGCACCACCCCGGAGACGTGGGACGAGTTGCTGCAGCTGTGCGACAAGGCGAAGGCCGGCGGCAAGGTGCTGTTTGCGCTCGGTATCGAGACGCCGTGGGTGACCCAGCTCGTCGATTACGCGTTGGCCGCCACCACTGTCTACGCCGATCATCCGGAGTTCGCGACGGAGATGGGTAACGGCAGGGCCACCTTCGCCGACTCCGGCTGGAGGAAGGCGTTGGAGAAGTACGTCGAGCTCGATGAGCGGGGCTGCTTCAGCAGCGATCCCTCGGGAACGAGCTACGAGACGTCCATCCAGGACGTTGCCGAGGGCAGGGCGGTGGGCGTCATACACGTCGCCAGCAGCACCTCGGCCATCACCGCCACAGCTCCGGAACTACGACTGGCCATGTTCGCCCTGCCCGCGAGCAACAATGCGGCACAGACCCACATGCCCGGCGCCGTGTCGGCCGCTTATGGAGTCAACTCCGACAGTGACAACAAGGAGCTGGCCATGAAGTTCGCCGCGTTCCTCGGGTCCGACATCGGCCAGAACCTCTACAACCAGGACAGCGGCACGCTGCCTGCCATCCCCAACGACCGCTTCACGGCCGACCCCGTTCTCAAGGAACTGGTCGCACACCAGAAGGCCGGCACCACCGTGCCCTTCATGGATCAGCTGTGGCCCAACCCCAAGGTCCAGCAGGAGCACTTCATCCAGATCCAGAAGCTGTTCTCCGGGCGCACTGATATCGACGGCGTCCTTGCCGCCCTCGATGAGGCTTACCAGAAGGGATAGGCCGCAGGCGCCGTGCCCAGGCGGCGCGCGCCAGTGAGCAACCCTCATCCCCGCAAGGTGCGGCGTCACGCTGCTCGCGCCGACCAAGGCGCTGTTCTGCCCTGCCCCGATTCCTCATGGAAGAGCCGCCATGAACCGTCGCACATTTCTCTCAGCCGCCGTCCTCACCGCTCTGGCCTCCGGCATCGCACCGGCCGCCGCAGCGCCCCGCCGTACCGCGGGAGCCGCCCCCGACAGTAGGGCCGTCGCCCTCCTGTCCAGGATGACCGCCGCACAGAAGGAGGCCCTCGTCCGCTGCGACTTCGCAGCCCTGAGTTCCCTCGGCATACCCGCACTGACCATGGTGGACGCCTCAGCCGGCCTGCGCGGGGAAACCGGCGTCACGGCCTTTCCCGTCCCCCTCGCGCAGGCCGCGACATTCGATGTCGACCTCGCCGGCCGGCTCGGCCGGGCGCTGGGCGCCGAAGCACGCGCCAAGGGTTACAACAACCTTCTGGGCCCCACCGTCGACACCGCCCGCACGTGGCACTTCGGCCGGCAGGCCGAGAGCATGGGGGAGGACCCGCTCCTCTCCGGCACCCTCGGCGCGGCGCTCACCCGGCGCATCCAGGAACAGCACGTCGTCGCCACCGTCAAGCACTTCAGCGCCTACACCCAGGAAGTCAACCGCTTCTTCGTCGACGCGCAGATCTCCGACCGGGCACTGCACGAGATCTACCACGCCGCCTTCGAACGCATCATCGACGCAGTGCCCGTCACTTCGGTGATGATGGCCTACCCCAAGATCAACGGAACGTTCGCCACTCAGAGCCCCGCACTGTTCAACGACCTCAAGAAGACCATTGGTCTGGAGGGCTACACCGTCCCCGACTTCTGGGCCGGCGACGACCCCGTGGGAGCCGTCAAGGCAGGCGTGGACCTCGGCGGACTCGGCCCCGGAGGCGTGAAGATACCTGTCGGCGGCCTCACCGACGGCAGCGTCCCCACCACCCGCCTGGACGACGCCGCCCTGCGCATCCTCAACACCATGTATGTCAACGGCCTGTTCGACCACCCCGTCCCGGCGCCCGCCGCGAACGTCAGTACCCAGGCACACAAGGACCTCGCCCACGACCTCGCCGTCAACTCCACGGTCCTGCTCACCAACCGCAGCCAAGCCCTCCCACTGCCCTCCACCATCAAGTCGCTCGCCGTGATCGGCCCGGCCGAGAACACCGCCCTGACAGGCGTCTCCGGCTCCACCTACGTAAACCCCGGCACCTGGACCACCCCGCTGGCGGCCATCAAGGACCGGGCCGGCACCGGGATCGCCGTCACCTACCGTCAGGGAACCCTCGGAGACATCCCCCTCGCCGCCGTCCCGGCGACGGTGCTGCGCACAGCCTCCGGCGCGGCGGGGCTGACCGGCAGCTTCTACGCCGCGGCCCAGCCGTCCGGTACTCCCGTCGCCACACAGGTCAGCGCCGGAATCGACTTCACCAGTGCGCCCGTGGCCGGTCTGCCCGCCGTGTGGTCGGCCCGCTGGAGCGGCACCCTCACGCCGACCACCGCGGGTCTGCACCGTTTCTCACTGCTGCCCGCAGGCACCACCAAGCTCGTCATCAACGGCAAGACGGTTATCTCCGGCACCCGGCACAGCCGCCGGTTCTTCCTCGGGCCGTACGACTACCCGCTCCAGGGCACCATCGACCTCACAGCTGGGAAGGCGGTGAGCATCAGCGTCGAGTACAGCAACAGCACCGCAGACTCCGGTACCTGCGGTCTCACCCTCGGCTGGCAGCCGAAGTCCCTCATTCCCGACGCGGTTGCCGCAGCACGGACCAGCGACGGCGCCGTCGTCATCGTCAACCGGGTCGCGGGCGAGGACATGGACCACGGCTCCCTCAACCTGCCGGGTGACCAGGACAAACTCATCTCCGACGTCGCAGCGGCCAACTCCCGCACCATCGTGGTCCTGAACACCGACGGCCCTGTCGCCATGCCATGGATCAACGATGTCGAAGCGGTCGTCCAGCTCTGGTACGCCGGCCGCGCCACGGGCACCGCACTGGCAGCCGTCCTCTTCGGCGACGCAGACCCTTCAGGCCGTCTTCCGGTCACTTTCCCCGTCACAGCATCGCAGGGACCCGGGACCACGGAGGCCACCTACCCGGGCAATGGCCCCACGGTCTCCCACAGCGAGGGTCACCTGGTCGGCTACCGCTACTACGACGCGAAGAACCAGAGCCCGCTGTTCCCCTTCGGGCACGGCTTGTCCTATACCACCTTCAACCTCGGCTCCTTGGAAACGTCCTACAACACAGCGGCCAAGACGCTGACTGCCGCTGTCACCCTCACCAACTCCGGATCGCGCGAAGGTACCGAGGTCGTGCAGCTCTACGCGGGGCTGCCTGCCGGCGCCCAGGCCGAGCCACGGCGACTGATCGGCTTCCGCAAGGTCACGCTCGCCGCCGGTGCGAGTACCCGGATCGCCTTCAGCGTCACTGCCCGCGACTTGTCGGTGTGGACTGCCGGCGCCTGGAAGCTCACCCCCGGCTCCTGCACCGTCCACGTCGGTCGGTCCTCACGCAGCCTGTCCGCACAGCGCCTCGTCACCATCAACTGAGTCGAATGAACCCCGCCGAGGGCGACAGACTCTGCAGAGGCAGAAACTCACCTGCATCTTGAGGGCGGTTCCTGCGGACGAGCGCCATGTCGGCCTTCACGTCCATTCGCGGCATGAAGGCCGACGTTGTGCTGGACGAGGGTCGGAAAATCCCCGCAGACGGTAACTGCAACATCAAAGGCTTCGTATGCCGCGCGCAGGCATGGGACCGCGGATACCGAACTGCGGCCGGATACTTCCGTACGGACGGAGACCTTGAAGTCCCACGCCTACACAGCGCCGCCGGCCTGCGCCTGGACGCCTGGCAGCGCACAGCACGCCGCAACGGTCGCCTCACCGAAAGCGCGATCGACGGGCCCCGGAAGCCGTCTCGGCTTCCGGGGCCCCGGCGTCTTACTGATCGTTTCAGAATGACTCTGGCTGAGAGCAGCACTCCTGTTGGCACTTGTGCGGCTGAGTTGGCACCTTGGCCCATGGCCGCGTGTCTGCGGCCTGAGTAAAAGAGGCCAATCCGGACGGATCGGACGTAGGAGTGGGTGTATGGGCGGAGATGCGGAGCGGGAATGCTGGGAGTTGCGGTCGGGAGTCGGTGTGGGTCCGTTGCAGTTCGGGATGTCTCCGGCCGGGGTCGCCCAGGCACTTTCGGTCTCCGGACCGCAGGAACGGGTTGGCGGTCCGTATGCGCAGGAAGACTTCCCGGATGGGGTGAAGACGTTCTACGACGCGGGCAAGCTCGCCTGCGTTGCGCTGGACGCTGTCACAGGTCCGCAGGTCTTCCTGTCCGGCTTCCCGCTGGCGGGGAGCGATCCGGAGCGGGGGCAGCAGTTCCTGCTGGACCACGCTGCGGAGCATGGGAACGGGGTTCTCTATACGCCTGATGACTCGCTTTCCCTGACTGATCTCGGGGTTCTATTGCGCTCGCAGCAGGTCGGGGCAGCGCGCCTGACGCGGCCGCTCTTCGTGAAGGAGGAGTGGCTGGATTCGCAGTACTTCCGGGACCACCTTCCACTGGAGGGCGCCTCAGGCTGAGCGCTCGATCTGGCGAACGGCGCCAGACTCCGCGCTCGAAGGACGGGCAGATGCCTTGGTCTTGTGCTTGACGATCTTGGTGGGCAAGGTGTTCGGGTGCGAGCTGATCTTGTTCCAGACGACCTGTGGGAGCGGGTGGCCCCGTTGCTGCCACCCGCTCCCGAACGACGCCACCGGCATCCCGGGCGGTTGCGTGTTCCCGACCGAACAGCACTCGCCGGCGTTCTGTTCGTGCTGCGGACCGGTGTCGCCTGGCGGGACGTCCCGGCTGAGACTGTGGGCTGTTCCGGCGTGACGGCCTGGCGCCGGCTGCGGGACTGGACCGAGGCTGGCGTCTGGCCACGCCTGCACGCCGCCCTGCTTGCTGAGCTTCGGCACGCCGGGCTGCTGGACCTGGACGACTGTTCCGTAGACGGATCGCACGTCCGGGCCCTCAAAGGGGGGACCACGTTGGACCCTCACCTGTTGACCGTGCCCGCCCCGGATCCAAGCACCACCTGATCGTCGACCGCCACGGAACCCCAATCGCCGTCACACTCACTGGCGGCAACCGACACGACATCACCCAGCTCCTGCCCCTGCTCGACGCGGTCCCGCCGATCCGGGGAGCTCGGGGACGGCCACGCCGCAAACCCCGGCGTCTGTACGGCGACCGGGGCTACGACTTCGACAAGTACCGCCGCCTGCTGTGGAAACGCGGCATCAAACCCATGATCGCCCGACGGGGCGTCGCCCACGGCTCCGGGCTGGGCAAGGTCCGCTGGGTGGTCGAGCGCACCTTCGCCTGGCTCCACCAGTTCAAACGGCTCCGCACCCGCTACGAACGCCGCGCCGATCTCCACCAAGGGCTGCTCGACCTGGCTTGCAGCCTCATATGCCTCCGCCGCCTTCGTATCTCATTCTGAAACGATCAGTTAGAGCACCTTGAGGGCCGTGAGCACGGCCAGGCACAGGAGCAGGCAGCCAGCGAACAGGGGGCGGGCGTTCGCGCGGGCTCGGCGGTGTCCGCGCGAGCGGTGGTGGCCCCGACCACCGCCCGGGGGCCAGGCCCCGTGCCTCAAGGGGCCTGGCCCCGTCACTCACGGCCCCTCGAACGGCGACTCGCGGCAAGAACGCGATGCGTCGGATCTCGGGCCGGCCGCGGTGGTCCGCAGTGTTTGTCCTCATAACTGACGATGCTGGTGAGTTGTCCGTCTCGGGAAACCCTGGCTTTCGTCAACCGGCGCACACGAACCATGGTGATCGAATTCAGTGGAGCAGGGCGGCACGGGCTGCTCCACGTGCCGCGGCGGGCGGGGGTGCCTACCGCTGCCGGCGCGCCGCCCAGGGTGGTGCGCAACCCGTCGCTGCCGTTGGGGGTCGGTCCCGCGGCGCGGGACATCCACCCGCAGAGGCCGATCGGCGTGGAGGGGCGCAGGTCGCGCCCGTACCTCGTTCGCGTCGAAACTCGGACGACCGGAAGACCGATGTGCCGTACCGGGAACAGCCTGTCCTGTCGGCACGGTTACATCGACCGAGGTGCCGGCGCCGCACGAGCGAGGACGCGGAGGCCGCATGGTGGTCCGCCCCACCAGGATCGGGGCCCCAGAATCGCAGGAGGCCCGCCGCGCCCTCTGACCACGACGTATTTCTGCAGGAGGACTGCTTCATGACTGACCGCCCCTTGACGCTGATGGCAGTGCACGCCCACCCCGACGACGAGGCCACCGGAACCGGAGGGGTCCTCGCACGGTACGCGGCGGAAGGCATGCGCACGGTACTCGTGACCTGTACCGACGGCGGTTGCGGAGACGGACCGGGGGGTGTCAAGCCGGGCGATCCCGGGCACGATCCGGCGGCCGTCGCCTTGATGCGCCGTCAAGAACTCGAGGCGAGCTGTGAGGTCCTGAAGGTCAGCGATCTGGAGATGCTGGACTACGCCGACTCCGGGATGGTGGGCTGGCCCAGCAACGACGCCCCCGAATCCTTCTGGCAGACCCCGGTGGAGAAGGGTGCCGCCCGGCTCGCGGAGCTCATGCGGCACTATCGGCCCGATGTGGTCGTCACCTATGACGAGAACGGCTTCTACGGTCACCCCGACCACATCCAGGCCCACCGCATCACGATGGCTGCGCTGGAGATGACCACGCTGACACCGAAGGTGTACTGGACGACGATGCCCCGCTCGCTGATGCAGCGGTTCGGGGAGACCATGCGCGAATTCCAAGAGGACATGCCGGAGCCGGACCCCGCAGAGGCCGCCGCGATGGCCGAGATCGGCCTTCCTGACGACGAGATCACCACGTGGGTGGACACGACGGCGTTCAGCGGGCAGAAGTTCGATGCCCTGGCCGCGCACGCCAGCCAGGGCGAGAACATCTTCTTCCTCAAGATGGGCAAGGAGAGGTTCGGTGAGTTGATGGGCATGGAGACCTTCGTGCGTGTCAAGGACGGCACCGGCGCGGCCATACCCGAGAACGATCTCTTCGCCGGGCTGCGCTGATCCCCTCGTGCGACCGGGGCGTGGGAATACGCGCCGGTCGCACGGCGTAATTGAGAGGGTCACGTGCGCGGAGGCCGGTAGGGCTGCCGCGGGGTGTACCTCCTGCGCGCGATGGCAGGCGCGCGCCGACTCGGAGCCGACGCCGTCGCGGCACCGGGCCGTTCTCTTCGGATCACGAAGCGGGGGCCTCCGTCCCAAGGCCGGAGGGACGATCGGTGGAGCTGACCTGGCGGCATGTCCATCCCCTGACGTGACGGGCGTCGCGGCCACGCGCCGCAGCGGCCGCTCAGAGGTGGCCGTCCAGGAAATTCCGTAGCTCGGCGATGGTCATGGGCTCCGTGCCGTGCGCCACCGGCTCTCCCTCCTTCAGCAGGACGCAGGACGGGGCGCCGGTGATCCCGTATCGCGCGGTTGCGGCCGGACAACGCGTGATGTCGACGCGGACGGCCGTCAGACGGCCCGTGTACTCGTCGGCGATGCCACCCACGACGAGATCCATCGCCCGGCAGGGTTCGACTGCCTTGGGCCATGTCCCGGTGAAGTACGCGAGGACCGGGACTCCGCTCATCCCGAGGATGAAATCGAATTCCGCGTCCTCACGGGGTCGGTGAACCCGCTTCGCCATGACCGCTCCTGACCTCACGTTCCGTCATTCCCTCCCCATCATCCCCCGCGCGATCTGCCGGGCCGGCCCGTCGGTCGTCCGATCGACCTGTCGGAGGGAAGGCACGGGGCGTCGCGGAACCACGGTGGTCCTCGGCGCGAGCGGCCCGGTCCCCGCCCCTGGGGGTGACCCCTGCCGGGCTTGTCCGGTCTTCACGGCACCCCCTGCCCTCAGCCGGTCAGGCACGGTTCCCGGACCGCTCGCGGACGTGGTCGTGGACGGTCGACGTACGCGTCAGCCGGCCCGAAGACCGACCGCCAGCGTCAGTTCGAGGACCCGGTGTGGCGATGCGAGATCCGGGAACAGCCCCCGCAGCTGCGACATCCGGTACCGGACCGTCTGGGGATGGACGAACAACGCCGCCGCCACCTCGTCCCGCCTGCCCTGATGCAGCAGCCACTCCCGCAACGTCTCCTCCAGCCGCCGTGCGGTCGCGGCGGGCAAGGTCCGCAACGGTGAGAGGGCTCGGGCACGCAGGTCCGCGAACGCGTCCGCGTCGGCGCTCAGCACCAGCTCGGGCAGGTGGTCCTCGGTGTCGCGAATATCAGAGGAGAGGGAGCGCGCGCGTATGGCTCGTGCGTACGAGGCGGACGCGCGAGTCCAGGGGCGGGCCGGGCCGACCACGGCGTTGCGGTCGGTCAGCTGCCGCAGGAGATGTGATCGGTCGGCATCGGGGACGAGCAGCACACCGGTGGCGTCCGGCAGATCGTCGAGGACGAGGGTGCTCGGGTCGAGTGCGCGGTAGACCGGCCGGGCCTGGTCGGCGGGCAGCAGGACCGCGGTGAGCGAAACCGGAGGCTGCCACCCGGCCCGTTGAACAGAGGCCAGCAGCACGTCGGGGCTCGCGCCGGCGAGGAGGTCGCGGGCCAGGTGTTCCAGGTGGCGCTCGTGGGCCCTGCCCCGGGCGGCCAGTTCGTCGGCGTGGCCCGCGGCGCTCGCGGCGGAGAGCTCGTCGATGTAGGCGAACGTCAGCTCGGCGAACTTGGCGACCTCGGCGGCGGGCAGGCCTGCGGGCACGGCACCCGCTGCCAGGCATCGCCAGGCCACGCGGGCGCCGACGCGGTAGGCGCCGAGCAGAGCGTCCATCGAACGGCCGTCGCGCACCTCGCCGCGGCCCAGCTCGTAGGCTGCCTCACCGGCGTCGCCGCCCGTGGCGTTCCCGCTCGCGAGGTCCAGGTAGTGCCCCAGGGCGGTACGGACGGCCCGGCGGATGGTGACGCCCATGCGGCCCGAAAGGGCGTTGGCGTAGGGAGGGACCTCGTCGATGATCGCTTGGACGACCTCCTCCGCGGTGGTCCTCAGCGCGGCCCGAAGTGCGGTGACCGTCGTCTCATCCAGGGCCAGTTCGCTGGCCCTCCGGATTGCATGGCTCACTTTTTGTTCCTTGCGAACAATTCAGTCGATCAGATTTACATCCTGTGGTCAGGACTTTACGCCTGGGGGCGCAGCAAGCTGGAGTCATGACGAGTTCAGCCCTTCGCAGCAGGGCGTGGAAACTGCTGGAGATGGTCACGACGCCGCTGCTGCCGTCGGACTACCTCGACCTGGTCAGCCCGCTGCGTACGGGCGCTGACCTGCGTGGGCGCATCGAGGCCGTGCACCCCGAGACGGGTGACGCCGCGACTGTCGTGATCAGGCCGGGACGGGGCTGGCGCGGCCACACAGCCGGTCAGTACGTGCGGATCGGGGTCGACGTCGACGGGGTGCGCCTGTGGCGTGCCTACTCCGTCACGTCGCCGACCGACCGCCAGGACGGCCGCATCACGATCACCGTGAAGGCGATCCCGGACGGCAAGGTCAGCACCCACCTGGTCCGCAGGGCGAAACCGGGCACGCTGATCCAGCTCGACCAGCCGACCGGTGACTTCGTGCTGCCGCAGGCCAAGCCCGCCAAGGTGCTCTACCTGACGGCCGGCAGCGGCATCACGCCTGTGATGGGCATGCTGCGCGACACCGAGATCGACGATGCCGTCATGGTCCACTGCGCGCCACAGCCGCAAGACGTGATCTTCCGCAACGAACTGCACGACCTGGTCGCGGACAAGAAGCTGCGGCTCACCGAATGGCACACCGACACGGACGGCATGCTCGACATCGCCCGTCTCGACGAACTCGTGCCCGACTGGGCCGAGCGCGAGACCTGGGCCTGCGGGCCCGCGGGCCTGCTCGACGCCGCCGAAGAGCACTGGACCGAGCACGCCGTACCAGAGCGCCTGCACACCGAACGCTTCCGCCCCAGCATCGTCGTCGCCGGCGACGGCGGCGAGGTCACGTTCAGCGCCACCGGCAAGACCGTCGACGCGGACGGTGCCACGCCGTTGCTGGACATCGGCGAGGAGGCCGGCGTGCTCATGCCCTCCGGGTGCCGCATGGGCATCTGCTTCGGCTGCGTCACGCCGCTCAGGGCGGGCGCCGTCCGAGACCTGCGCACCGGCGAGATCACCGAGGCCGAGCCGGGCGTCCTCATCCAGACCTGCGTGTCCGCCGCGGCGGGCCCCTGCGACATCGAACGGTAGGAGCATCTTGACCGCCATCGACCCCACCGCCCACCTGACCGCGGAGCAGATCGACGAGCTCGGTCGCGAGCTGGACGCGATCCGCGACGAGGTGATCGCCGACCGCGGCGAGAAGGACGCCGCCTACATCCGTAAGGTCATCTCGGTGCAGCGTAAGCTCGAGCTGGCCAGCAGGGGTGTGCTGCTGTTCTCGATCTTCCCGCCCGCGTGGCTGATCGGCACCGCCGGCCTGTCCGTGGCGAAGATCATGGACAACATGGAGATCGGCCACAACGTCCTGCACGGCCAGTGGGACTGGATGCGGGACCCGAAGATCCACTCCACCACCTGGGAGTGGGATCACGTCTCGCCGTCCGAGCAGTGGAAGCACAGCCACAACGAGCTGCACCACACGTACACCAACGTGATCGGCAAGGACAACGACCTCGGCTACGGCATCATGCGCGTCGACGAGGACCAGAAGTGGCACCCGTTCCACCTCGGCCAGCCGCTGTGGAACTTCATCAACGCCTGCTTCTTCGAGTACGGCATCGCAGCGTACGACCTTGAGCTCGGCAAGAACCTGCACAAGCGCCGACGCAAGAACCCGGAGTTCCGCGCACGGGCCAAGGCCGTGGGCCGCAAGATCCGCAAGCAGGTGCTCAAGGACTACGTGATACACCCGCTGCTGTCGGGCCCGTCGTTCTTCACCACGCTCGCCGCCACGTTCACCGCGAACCTGGTCCGCAACATCTGGACCCACTCCGTGATCATGTGCGGGCACTTCCCCGAGGGCGTGCAGGTCTTCGAGCGCCGGTCGATCAGGGGCGAGACGCGCGGACAGTGGTACCTGCGCCAGATGATGGGCTCGGCGAACATCAGCGGCAGCAGGGCCATGCACTTCATGACCGGCAACCTGTCACACCAGATCGAGCACCACCTGTTCCCGGACCTGCCGAGCAACCGGTACGCCGAGGTCGCGGTGAAGGTGCGCGCGCTGTTCGACAAGTACGAGCTGGAGTACGTCACCGGGCCGCTGCCCAAGCAGGTGGCCTCGGCGTGGCACAAGGTCTTCCGGCTCTCGCTGCCCAACAAGAAGCCCAAGGCCCATACGCCGGACCGCGACCAGGAGCTCGTCGCGGTCTGATTCCCGGTACGGGGTCAGATCCCTCGGCCGAACCGGCGGCACCGCCGGCTTCGGCGAGTGAAGGTGAGCGTGGACACGACGGCATCTCCACTTCTCCGGGTGCGCTCCTGTTGAGCGCGGGGCAGCAGTCCGCGATCCGAACCAGTCGTCCTCGCTGGTGCCGCGGAGGTTCCTCGGCTCCGCCCGCCGGGCACAGCAGCCGCGTTGGTGAGGAGTTGACGGATGGTCACCTTGCCGAGTGGCCGGTCCTGCACTTCGGGCCAGAGGGTGGTCGTGGGGGCAGGATGCCTGATCGGAGTACCATCCCCGCGAGGTTTTCCGGTCGGGCATCCGTGTGAGAGGGCAGGGCGAAATGGGTGTGGTGGAGAGCTGGTCCCGTGTGATGGATCTTCTGCGGCAGCACGCCCCGGCCGATCACGCGGATCTGCCCGGGCCCGCCACGGAGCAGATGCTCGCGGCCGCCGAGGAACGGATGGGTATCTCCTTCCCGCAGGATCTGCGGGCATGGCTGTTGCAGAACAATCTGGATCTTCCCGAAGAAAATGTGGACGACGATGTGGCATGCTGCGGCTTCGCCGGGTTCCCGGATGAGGGCACGTTCTTTCTGGGCATCCGGGCCGTGGAGGGGCTCTACGCGAACCGCTCCATGCCCGGTGGATTCGACCCTCCGGACCAGCCGGACAATCCGTTCTGGCGTAATGAGTGGATCCCGTTCCTGTCGGATCAGGACGGCTGGACGGGAAAGTTCATCGATGTGCGGGACGGGCGTGTCGGCAGGTGGTTCGTGGGTGAGATCACGATCACGGGCGAGTACGAATCGCTGGCTCACTATTTCGACTCCGTGGCGGAACTGCTGACGAAGATCGCCGATGGAAACCATTTGGTCTGTGAGGTCGCCGAGGGGCGACTCGTCTGGTCGTGAACCCCGTCGGCCCATCCTCCACCGGGTAACCCGGCGCCATATACGACGCCATCAAGTCCGCATCAGCCACTGCAGACAACGCGGACACACGCCACCGGAGGCCAACCACTCGTCACCGCGAAAAACCTTGGGGTACCAGCGCGTACTGCGGGCATGGCGTGGTGAAGCACTGTTTGGGAGCCGGCTCGCAGGTGTAGCCATCAGGTACCTCGATCCCGGCGCACCCATCGACCGCCGGCGGCGGGTGGCTTCCGTGGACCGGCCCGCCGGTGGTGAGGAGCAGCGCCACGACGAACAACGGGATCCCGGCGGAGAACCGTGCGAGGGCATCGGGTGTGCGGGTCTGCTTCATTGCTCCACTGGATCACACGGGCGGGTTGCGGGCCGGGAGCCACCGCCCGTACCGGTCAGGCGTGTGCCCTTGTTCGTCCTCTCCCACTCGTGGGCACCGAGTTCCGAGGCGGACCTCTACGACCGCCACCGGCAGTCCATCCTCACCGGGCCCGCTCTCCGGACCTGCGACGCGCAGGGCTCCGCGTCGCAGGTGGCGGCGTGGACGTCGCACCACACAGCTGCCCCGGAGCGCGATCGGACAACCGACCCTCGGTGAGCCACAACGATCGGTTGGGCACGCCTAGGGTGAAGCAGTGGACACCGAAGCACTGCGATCGTTCGTCCGGGCGGCCGAGCTCGGGCAGTTCCAGCATGCGGCCGACGAGCTGGGCGTGACACAGCAGGCGGTCTCCAAGCGCATCGCCGCCCTGGAGCGTGAGCTGCAGGTACGCCTGTTCACCCGTACCTCCCGAGGGGTCGAGCCGACGCTCGACGGCCAGGCGTTCCTCCCCCACGCGCGGAGCATCGTCGCGAGTGTCGAGCGCGCCGTCACCGCGGTCAGGCCGGGTTCGCGGGCCCTGAGGATCGACGTGCTCGGCCTGCGGAGTGCGCAGGCCGTCGTGTTGCACGACTACTGGCGGTCGCATCCCGAAGTCGATCTCGACGTGGTGACCCTCAGGGCCGACGACCCGCGCGTGGCGGTCGCCGCCGTCGAAGCGGGTGATGTCGACGCCTCGTTCCGTACCGTCACCGACCCGGCCGTACTGCCGCCCGACGTGTGCATGATGCACGCGTTCGACTCCCCGCTGGAACTGCTCGTCGGCCCGGGGCATCCGCTCGCCTCCGCGCGTGAGCTGAGGCCGTCGCAGTTGCGCAAGCACCGGATATGGGTGCCGGGTATCGCAGCAGGAAGCGAATGGGCCGAGTTCTACGACCAGCTCGTCACCCACTTCGACCTGCGCATCGACGCGGCAGGTCCGCACTTCGGGGACGAAGTACTCCTGGACGCCCTGGCGGACTCCTCGGACGTGGCCACCCTCGTGGGGGCACGCGACCGGTATCTGTGGCCGGAGGACCACGACCTGCGCCGCATCCCCCTGGTGAATCCGATGCTCGCGTACCCGCTCTCGCTCATCCTCCCCAGAACGAATCCCCATCCAGGGCTCCGGGGGATCATCACCCACCTCGGAAACCTGCCACGTCCCCATGGGGCGGTCTGGCGCCCGTCGTGGGCGGCGAAGCCATGACGGGGCGTCAGCGACACCGGAATGTTCGCGGGTCCGCAGCGCGACCGGTCGGCTGTATCGGCAGCAATGGCCACCGGTCCCCGGCGAGTCCTGTCCACCTACCGCTACACCAGAAAGGGGGCGCGGCGTGTCCAGCGACCGTCTCATGCGCATCCACAGCGCCGAGTTCCACGCGATGGCGGAACGGGTCCTGCGGGTCACCGAGCTCACCTCCCGCCTGAACGTCCTGCCCTTCGACGACGAAGCGGGCAAGGCGCGACTGTTCGAACAGATCCTCGGCAAGCCGCTGCCGTCGGGGGCCACGATCTATCCGCCCTTCTACACGGACCACGGCCTTCACCTCGACCTGGCCGAACGGGTGTTCATCAACCAGAACTGCACGTTCCTGGATTACGCGGGCATCCGGCTCGGCGCGCGCGTGATGGTCGGCCCGAAGGTCACGTTCATCACCGGCGGCCACCCGGTCGATCCCGCGGAGCGCCGGCTGTACCTCACCGGCGCGCCCATCGACGTGGCGGAGAACGTGTGGATCGGGGCCGGTGCCACGATCCTGCCCGGTGTCAGCATCGGGCGTGACGCCGTGGTCGCCGCCGGTGCGGTCGTGGCCGACGACGTCCCGCCGGCCAGTCTGGTGACCGGCGCCAAAGCCGCCGTGCACCGGAGGTGGTGACGGCCACTCGGGGCTGCACGGGCCGACACGTCCATCGCCGTGTCGGGCGGAAGGTGTCCGTAAGTGCCGGAACCCGCCGGCCCGGCGGACGGTGCCCGGTCACCGAGTCGGCGGGCCGCAGGCGCAACTCCTGGCGCCCCGACGGCGAAAGGTCGCAGATGAAGGAGCCGTATCGGAGCAATCCGCCACGGCCACTGATCATTTCCGGGGACCATGGGGAGGACCAGCAGGACCCCCACCTGACGAAGGGATGGACTCCGTGGAACTGGCCCGTACCGTGGCCCGGCTCGGCCGGTGGCTGGAGGAACATGCCCCCGGCGACTTCCGGCAACTCGCCCCGCCCGCCGACACCGAGCTGATCGCCGCCGTGACGGAGAACCGGTTCGAGCTCCATCAGGACGTCCGGACCTGGCTGGCTCTGCACGACGGCTCGGCCCTCGACCGTGCCGGTGTCGCGGGCACCTTCGTGCCCACCGACTTCCCTCTCCTCGGGGCGGTGGGCATCCGCGACGGGCTGCGTGCCATGGAGGAGGAGTCCGCCCGAGCGGTGGAGGACGACGAGGCCGCCGCGTGCGTCGCCGGTGTCAGGGCGGACGCGCGCTGGCTGCCCGTCGCGCTGAACCACACCGGCGGCCGGCTCGTGGTCGACCACCGGGAGGGCCCCGCGTTCGGCGCCGTCCTGGAGCTGGACCCGTCCATAGGGCTGAACGGGGTGAAGCGTTGGGACAGCCTGTCCCAGTTATTCGACTCGGTCCTGGATGCTCTCGTCCACGGCACGCCGATCGCCACGGCGAGCGGTTCCAAGGCCGTCCCGCGCATCGAGGACACCCGAGGCCTGCCACCCCATGTCGTCTGGGACATCCACCACGGCTGACCGGCCACGGGCGCGGTGCCGGTTGCGACGAGGTGGCCGGCGAGAGGGCTCCAGGCCGTGGACACGGACACACTCCGTGCACCCTGCGGGCGGCTCATCGCTGGTGGGTGCCGTGCCGACGGGGCCTGGGCCGCCGGCACGCGCCGACGTGACGTGTCGCGCGTCGGCGCGTCACGTCACGTCGCGTGGCTCCTCCGGTTCAGGCCAGCAGCTTCGCCTTGGCCCTCTCGTACTCGGCCTGGTCGAGGTGGCCCTTGTCCTTGAGCTCGGCCAGCTTCGCCAGGTCGTCCACATGGCTGTCGGCCTTGCCACCGCCCTCGGGCCCGGCGGCCTGCTTCACGTACTCCCGGAAGGCCGCCTCCCGGTCCTCGGCCTGCTTGACGTCCCGGCCGCTCATGCCCCGGCCCCGGGCGATCATGTAGATGAGCACGCCGAGGTAGGGCAGCACGATGACGAGGACCAGCCACCCCGCTTTGGCCCAACCGCCCATCGAGTGGTCCCGGAAGATGTCTGTGATCACCTTGAAGAGCAGGAAGAACCACATGACCCAGAGGAACAGGTACATCATGGTCAGGAAGACGTTGAGGAGCGGATAGTCGTCCACAGGCCTACTCCGTTCGTGCCGATCGTCCCTCATTCGTACCTCTACTCCCGTCCGCCCGCATCCTTGGCGAAAGCGGAAGCGGAAGCCGAGGGGGATCAGCCGGGAGGGCGTCCAGGGCGGCGCGCGGCTCGTCCCGGTCCGACCGGTCTGCTGCTCCGACGGCGGGGACCTCTCCCAGCGTCTCCCGGACTGCTCGCCCTGGGCCTGCACGGTCGTGAACGCCAGGCGTGCTCACGAGCCCCGGACACGTGCTCGAGGCGTCAAGGCGTGCAGGACGAGGGAGCGATCGCCAGATGGTGCGCCGGAGGGTGCGCGATGCCGAGATCGGGGCGCCAGACGGCGAGGATCTGGGCCGACGGGTGGAACAGCGGGCCCGGCAGCGCGTCGGGTTCGGTCCACCGCCACGCGCTGATGAGGTGCGGCTCGGTGACCTCGGCGACCTCCGCCCCCACCGCCACGTGCGCCGCCATGCTGATCCGGTTGATCCCGGCCACCACGTCGTGCACCATGGCGAAGATCGTCACGGCCTCCTCGGCCACGGTCAGGCCGGTCTCCTCGCGCAGCTCACGTGCCGCGGCCGCGGCGACCGACTCGTGCGTCGGATCGATTTTCCCGCCGGGCAGCTCCCACGTGCCGTCGCGGTGTCTGCCGAGCAGGATCCTGCCGTCCCGGGCCTGTACGACGACCCCCACCCCGAAGCCCGCCTGCGCCTTCGGCGGCAGGGTGTTGCGCGGGGCGGTGCTCACGGAGTCGGCTGCCATGCCTACTGCTCCCTGTACGTGTCGGGCCGGGTGCGGTGCCGGTGGGGCACCG
Source organism: Streptomyces clavifer (assembly GCF_036345975.1). Classification (NCBI taxonomy): domain Bacteria; kingdom Bacillati; phylum Actinomycetota; class Actinomycetes; order Kitasatosporales; family Streptomycetaceae; genus Streptomyces; species Streptomyces clavifer. The sequence goes on from NZ_CP107793.1 coordinate 6,882,996, forward strand.
CACCTCATTCTCCGTGACCGCCGCAAGCCGGTGCCGCGGGGAGGCGGTGTGCGGCCGGTCCGCCGGGGGTGTGACCGCTCCCGGGGCTCCGAGGGCAGCGCGTCCCTCCCCGGTACGTCCGCCGGGCCCCGGCCCCATGGACGCGTCCTGTTCCGTCTACGCGTCGGCCCCGTACGTCCCGTAGGCCGGGAGGCCTGTCGATTCGTAGATCTGGATCGCCAGTCCGCCCGGTGTCGTCGCACTGCTGAGCAGCCGCAGGCCGGCCGGGGCGCCGCCGTCCGGGAACAGACGGCGGCCCGTGCCCACGACCACCGGGGCGATCGCGAGGCGCAGCTCGTCGATCAGGCCGGCCGCCAGCAGCGACTGGGCCAGCCGTGCACTGCCGTGGATCTGCAGGTCACGGCCCGGCCGCCGCTTCAGTTCGGCGACCTGGGCGGGGACGTCGCCGGACAGGATCGTGGTGGGGTCCCACCCGGCCCGGTCCAGGCTGTGGGAGGCGACGTACTTCGGCAGGCCGTTCAACGTGCCCGCGAACGGGTGCTCGGTCATCTTCGGCCAGTCGCGTGCGAAGTTCAGATAGGTGCGGCGGCCGAACAGGAACGCGTCCGCCGTGCCGAGCCAGGTGCCCGCCACCCGTTCGAACTCCTCGTCCAGGTGCGGTACGAACCAGCCGCCCCGGGTGAACCCGTCACTGGTGTCCTCGTCCGGGGATCCCGGCCCCTGGCTGACTCCGTCCAGCGACAGGAACTCCTGCAGTACGAGTCTCATCGTGCACCACTCCCTCCGGGTCGGGGACGTGCGTCCCGCCCTGAAGACATCGTGCGGTCCGGAAACTCATCGGTGCGGGAGGAACCGCCGGTGCATACCACCGGCAGTCCTCGTCCGGGTCAGTCGGGCGTTTCGACGTACGACGCCAGGTTGGCCAGCGAGGAGGCGATCCCGGCTTCGTGGTCGGCCCGGCCGATGCCGGGCGGCACGTCCGTGGCCGTGACGGTGACCTCGGTCCCCCCGCCCGCAGCGGCCAGGCGCCAGGTCATCGTCATGGTGCCCGCGTACGACGGGTCGTCGGCTTCGAACACGGCCTGCTGCACCACGCGCTCCAGGGGCACCAGTTCGGCGAACCCGACGTCGACGACATCCGTCGCCTCCGAGGTCTTGCCCGGGGCCTCGGCGGGGTCGAGGTAGGTGAGGACCATCCGGAAGCCGCCACCGGGACGGGGATCCCACCGCTCGATCCGCCCGCGCATACCGTCAGGCGGCAGCCAGGCCTCCAGGGACTCCCGGTCGAGGAGGGCGCCGTAGACGGCCGCCGGTGGTGCCGCGATCACCCGGCCGACGCGGTCGGTTCTGCTCATGGCCCGATCCTAGGGGCTTTCGCCCGGGGCGGGCCCGTGTGCGGCCGACGCGTCCCGGCGTTCACACCACCAGGTTCAACGTGCTGGACGCGATGCCGAACCGGACTGTCTGACCCCAGGTCAGTTCGAGCGAATCAGCCTCCATCCCGTCGCCGAACACCACGATCCGGTCCGACTCGACCGTCAGCGACAGCCCGTCTCCCCGCCCCAGTTCGCCCGCGACCAGTGACGTGCCGGTCGCGGGCGACGGCCATGCTTCGCGCACGAACCAGAGCAGCCGCTGATCCGACGGCCCCGGCAACCGCAGCGCGCTGCCGCGCTCGGCCCACAGGGAGCGCAGCCAGCCCGTCGCACCCGTGCCGGTGCCGACGAGCACGCCCGAGGAAGCCTGCGACTCACCGGCGGACGGGGCGCCGTCCGGGCCGATGCGGTAGCGCGCGGTCTGGTGGCCGGCGGGACCGGAGAAGATCTCGTTCAGGGCGAGAAGCCGCTGGGTGTCGTCGGCGACGGCCTCGACCATGGTGAGCGGGTCCGGACGCCCCCCGGGCGCGACGGCGGCCCGGTACAGCGCCGCCGCGTCGGACACCCGATGACGTACGAGGACCCCCGGGTTGCGGCCGGGGTCGGTGTCGATCCCCACCACCGGCTGGCCGGACAGGTACTTGGCCGCGTTGGCGACCAGCCCGTCCTGTCCGACCACGATCACCACGTCCTCCGGACCGAAGAGGAAGCGGTCGAGGTCCGCGCGCTCCACCCGAGACCTGCGCCATTGCAGGGGCACCGCGGCGGCCGCGTCGGTGAGGGCCTGCCGCATCCGGTGATGCCGCCCGGCCACCTCGTCGATGGACCGGCCGCGGGTGGAGAGGAAGAACGCCGCCTGGCCGTGTGTCCCGTGCCGGGCGAGCAACTCCTCGTACTCGGTGGTGCGATGCACGAGGACCGCACGCGGGGCCAGACTCACGCCCGCGCCTCCGGGCCCGATCCGCCGAGCCGGGCGAGCAGGCCGGTGAGCACGTCGGGGGAGAGGGTGAGGCTGTCGATGCGGGGCAGATTCTCCGCCAGCCGGGTCGCGGCCAGGGCGTGCAGCGTGCGGGGGTCCACTTCGGCATGCGCCCGGAGCCAGGCCGTCTGGGCCTCGGCGCGGGCGGCGCCCAGGTCGCGGGCGGCCTCCGCCTCGGCTCGGGCCAGGCGCACCTTCCGGGCCGCCTCGGCCTCGGTGCGCACACCGTCGGCCGCGGACTTCTCCTCGGCCTCCCGGCGGGCGTTGATACCGCGCTGGTCCACCAACTGCTCCTCGCGGCGGGCCAGTTCGATCTGGCTGGCGAGCTCGTTCTCGGCGATGGTGCGCTCACGCTCGACGGCGACGGCCCGCCGTTCGTACGTCGCCCTGTCGGCCTCCTGCTGGATCTGCTCCCTGGCCGGGGTGCGCAGGGCCCGCTCCACCTCGGCCTCGGGGCGGATGGCGACCACGCGTACGGCCACGACGTCGATGCCTGTGGCGGGCAGCCGGGGTTCGGAGGCGAGGCCGGTGGCGACCCGCTCGCGCACCGAGGCCACCCCGTCCACCAGGGCCACGGCGAGCGGAGTGCGGGCCAGGACGTCCAGCGCGTGCTGCTGCGCGGTCTCGGTGAGCAGGGTGGCGATCTGCTCCAGCGGCGCGCTCCGCCAGGCCCCGGTGTCGGGGTCCACCGAGAAGTCGAGCCTGGTCGCGGCCTCGGCGGGGTCGCTGATCCGGTAGGTGACGGTCGCCTGGACGGTGACGTCCTGGAAGTCACCGGTCCGGGCGTGGAACGCCATCGCCAGCTCGCGGTCGTTCACCGGTACTTCGGAGAGTGCGGCGGACAGCGACCGGTACCAGAAACTGAGTCCCGGGCCGTCGTGGGTGAGCCGTCCCCGCTTGTGGTGGCGTATGTGCGCGGTGGGCGCGGACCGCAGGTGCCGCCAGCCGAAGCGCCTGGTGATGTCGGCCATGTCTGGACCCCCTCTTTCTCGTCATCACGACGATAAGCAATCGAGCGAATAGCGTCAAGGGGACGAGAAAGGGCCCCGGGGACGACATGCGGCCGGCCGGCCGTTTCCGTGGAAACGCCGGCCGGCCGGGTGTGCGCCGTCCCCGTCCCCACGGTTCGGCGCGGTGGGCCGTCGTCATCCGCTCGGACGGCGACCCACGTTCATCAGGACCCCGGTGGGGTCGGTGGAAGACCGAGTGCGGGGAGCACGGAGCACTCGATGAAGTCGGACAGGAACGCGTCGTCCGCGTGCCGCCCCTCCAGCAGGGGTCGGGCTCGCACGACGCCCAGCAGCTGGGCCGCGACGTACTTCGTCGCGGGGTTGTCCGCCGCGACCTCCCCGCGATCGACCGCGCGCCCGACCATGGCGTCGATCGCGGCGATGGACGGTGCGAGCAGTGTCTCGCGCAGGGCGCACAGCAGCTCCGGGCTCTGGAGCGCGGCATGGCTGAGGGCGTGCATGAGGGTGGTGTCGCCGGTGGACGCCTCGTCGATCAGCCGGGCCGCCCTGTGCAGGTCGCCGCTCAGGCTGCCGGTGTCGATGTGCGAGAGCAGGGTCCTGCGGGTGCTGTGCAGCGCGGCGACGACCAGCTCGGGCTTCGAGCCCCACTGGCGGTAGAGGGTCGACTTCCCGCATCGGGTGCGCGAGGCGACACCCTCCATGGTCAGCGACTCGTAGCCGCTCTCCCTGAGCAGGTCGAGCACGGCCGTGTAGAGCTCCTGTGCCCGCTCCGGCGTGATCTTCGACCGGCGTGACGCCAGTGCTGACTCCTGGGCGGAACCGGGCGACGACATCTGCTTCCCTCTCTGCGGATCTGCGACGAGGACCTCGATACGCCAGTGTACCGATACGCGTGTGTACCGATACGTTCGCGTATCGGTACACTGGCGTATCGATACGGCACGAGCTCGGCCCTGCCGTCACGACAGCACTTCGGCAGACAGGAGGCACGGGGGTGATACGCACCCGTAACAAGTCCGCGGACCGGGACCAGGCAGCTTCTGTCCGGCCTCCGCTCGTCCGCGAGCTCCTTCTCGTCGCCGGACTCTTCCTCGTCTACAAACTCGGCCGACAGGCCGCGAACGGCCATGTCGAGGAGGCGTTCCGCAACGCCGGGCACGTCTGGGACCTCGAGCGGACCCTGCACCTCCCCGGCGAGGGGGCCGTGCAGAGCGTGCTGCTGCACAGCCAGACGCTCGTCCAGGTGGCGAACACCTACTACGCGACCGTGCACTTCCCGGCCACCCTGCTGTTCCTGCTCTGGCTGTACCGGTGGCGCCCGCGCCACTACGTCTGGTCGCGGCGGATCCTCGCCGCGCTCACCGGCGCCGCGCTCGCCCTGCACCTGCTCTTCCCGCTCGCCCCGCCGCGGATGCTCCCCCCGGCAGGACTCATCGACACCGGCCAGATGTACGGCCCGACGGTGTACGGGGACACGCCCGCCACAGACTCGATGGCCAACCAGTTCGCGGCCATGCCCTCACTGCACTTCGGCTGGGCCCTGGTGGTCGCGGTCGGCCTGATCGTCGCCACCCGTTCCCGGTGGCGCTGGCTCTGGCTGCTCCACCCGCTCGTCACCCTGGTCGTCATCGTCGGCACGGCCAACCACTACTGGCTCGACGCGATCGTGGTCTCGGCGCTGCTCGGGGTCGCCTTCGCCGCGCTGCGGCTTCCCCGCCCCGCGCCGGTCCGCGCACCTCTGCCGTGGTCGTCGGCCCCGGTCCCCGCGCAGGCCTTCGCGGCCCCCGCGTACGCACGGTCCGCAGGGCCGCGATGAACGCCACACTGATAGCCGTCGCGCTGTCCTTCGTCTCCGCCGGCGCCTACGCGGCCGCCGCCGTGGCCCAGTCCCGGCTCGCCGGCCGCACCGAACCGTCCGACGGACTGCTGCGCCTGCTGGGCCGCGGTGCCTGGTGGTCGGCCGTCGGGCTGAACGCCGGCGGTGCGCTGCTGCACGTCGCCGCGCTGAAGTACGGACCGCTCACCCTGGTCCAGCCGCTCGGCGCGCTCACCCTGGTCCTGGCCGTCCCGCTCGGCGCACGCGCCGCGGGGCGCCGGGTCAGCCGCACGGAATGGCGCGGCACGATCCTCACCCTGCTCGGTCTCGGCGCACTGCTGGCCGCGGCGGGCGGCGCCGCGCCCCGCGACACGCTCAGCCTGGCCGAGGCCCTCGGCGTCAGCGGCGTGACCATGGCGCTCGTCGCCGTGCTCAGCCGGCCCGGCGCCCGTCCCGGACTCCGGCACGCCGCCGCTTCCGGCATCACCTCGGGCGTGGCCTCCGCGCTGACCCAGACCCTCACGGTCGCCACCTCCGGCCACGAGGGGCCGCTCCTCAGCTGGCGGCTGGTGACCGTGGCGCTGCTCGTGTCCGCCTTCGCCATGGGCGGCCTGCTGCTCTCCCAGACCGCATACCGCGGAGGCCTCGGCGCCCCGCTCGCCGTAGTCACCCTCGCCAACCCGGTCGCCGCCGCCGTGATCGGGCTGGCCCTGCTCGGCGAAGGCGTCCAGGGCGGTCCGGCCGGTCTCATCCCGGCGCTCCTGGGCGCGGCGGCCGCCGTACGGGGTGTCGTCCTGCTCACCCGCGCGCAGGCGCGGAGCGCCCCGGAGGCCGCCCACGCGAAGAGCCCTGCCGGCGCCGCGAGCGAACCCGCGCGGGTCGTCATCGGCAGCCCGCGGGCCCTGCGCAGGCGTGTGCCCCGACCAGAACGCGTCAGGGCGCACATCGGCAGTCCCTGATCCCGAACCCGCGGTGCGGTGGTGTCACCGCCCCGCCGCCCGACTGTGCGCCCGGCCCCCGGTGGCCGGCAGCGAGGCGTCCTCCCTTCCCTCTGCCGGGCTGGGAGGACGCAGGGTCCCGTTGGCGTGGCGGCCCCCGGTCCCAGTACCTTCCCGCTGCCCAGTGACGGACGTGCTCCTCGGGGGTCGTCGGTCGGGTCAGCGCGTTCGTACCCGAACGGTCTGGGTGACGCCGCCAGTGGCGCTCAGGTCGCCGAAACGGAGCGTGAGCTCGGAGCCCGTGCGGGCCTCGGCGACCGTGGCCGCCTTGGTCAGCACCGAGCGCACCCGACGCCTCCACGTGAGAGTGAGGGCCTTGACGGTGCGGCCGGGGTCCGCCACGCAGAGCACCGCCGTGCCATCGCGCTTCTCGTGGATCTGCACACTGACCGGCGCGTCGGCCGTCACCGGCCCCACAGTGCCCGATGCGAAGAAGTTGATCCCGGTGAAGCCGGCCGAGGGCACCCGGACGCCCTGCTGGGCGCCGGAATTGGCGAGGATGTCGAGCCAACGGCGGTCGGCCGCCCGAGTGGCGGTGCGGGACCGGCTCGCTCCCGGCAGCACGATGTAGGCGTACGTGGCGTCCGTCGGATCCTCGCCGTGGTCGGCGAGGAGGGTGAGGTAGCGGCGGGTGACCGGATCCGCGGAGCCACCGCCGTTGATCGCCTTCCAGGTGCCGGTGCGCTCCTCGCGCAGTCCGGTCAGCGTCGTGCCGCCGGGGAAGACGTAGCCCGCGTGGCCCGCCAGGTGCGCCCACCGCACCCGGTCCAGGGAGTCGGACCAGGAGCCGCCGGGCTGTGGCCGGCCGTCGACAGTGAGCTCCGCCGTCCCGCCCTCACCCAGCCCGCGGTTGTCGACGACGGTCTCGACCCTGCTGCCGTCGCGACCGGTGATACCGGCCCCCAGACAGACCACGCTGTCGCCGAGGAAGAACCACGACTTCTTGGCCTCCAGAGTCGAGGAGAGCCCCTTGAGGTGCTGGCCCAGACTCGCGTAGGTGCCGTCCGAGGCGCCGCCGGCCCACACGGCGTCGGGCCGCGCGGCGCCCCAGATGCCGCCCTCGCCGTCCGCGAGCGACGTGGCGGAGGCCGTGGTGCCCGGCAGGCGGTAGGGATCCACGGTCGGCCAGTAGCCGTCGCTGTACTGGCCCTCCCCCTCCGGTCCCCACCAATAGAGCATCCCGGAACCGGTGTGCCAGGCCCGCAGATTCTCGCCGTTCCCGTTCTCGTAGTACGTGATCCGGCTGGAGGCCATCGAGACGGAGGCGGTGAAGTCCTTGGTCCGGTGCACTGCGCGGTCCATGCCGGGGAACACTCTGTGGCCGCTCGTCTCCGGGGCGGGCCGGACCGAGGAGTCGTTGAGCAGTTCGACGACCCGTGACAGTGGCGCTACGCCGAGGGTGCGGCCGGTGGTGACCTCGCTGTACCGGTCCCGGGTGAACCAGCCCTTGGCCATCGCCCGCCAGCGGGCGTTCTCCTCGGCGCTCGCACCCTGCCCCAGGAGCAGGATCGACGCGATGACGGCGTGGCCGCGCAGATGGTCGTCCTGCTGGACCTTCGCCGGGTCACCGGCGACGAGTCCGCGGCTGATCGCCCGGCCCGAGACGCCGTCCATCATGAGCCCGTCGTGGAGGAAGGGCGCATAGGCGTGTTCCACGGAATCCAGGAAGATCTGCCGCTGCGGGTCGGTGATGGCCCAGGCGGAGTCGCCGAGCAGCGCGAACAGTTTGCCCAGTCCGTCGATGAGCACAGCGCCGTACGAACCTGTGTACGGAACCCAGGTGTGCTGAACCAGGGAACCGTCCGCGTACAGACCGTCGCCGGATGTGACGTACGGGAAGACCGGTGAGACGGCGCCCCTGGCGAGAGCCAACTTCGCCGCCGTGCCGTCGAGGGCGCCCCGCAGAGCCAGAACCCGGCAGAGGTCGATCCGGTTGGCACCGGTGCTGGTCCCTGTGTACCGCGCCACGGAGGAGTCGGGCACGAAGTGGTCGATGGCCCTGGCGGCCGCCGACCGGCGTTCGTCGGAGAGGTGGTCGTCGAGTATGAGGCAGATGTCCAGCAGCGCCTGGGGAGCGCCGATCTGCCAGTTGTACCAATTGCCGTACCGCGCCCGGGACTCGTTGTAGACCTGGGCACCGAGATGGTCGACGCCCAGGAGGACGGCGGCCAGCAGGGCGGGGTCGCCGGTCAGGCCGGTGCCCGGCTGTGCGAACGCCTCGGCCATCGTCTTCAGCTTGGCGTACGAGTTCTGGATCTGCGCCGAGTAGTTGTAGGACTCGGTGTCCGTGTCGGGGTCCGGGTCCGCATAGACGTTGCCGGGAAACAACGACCCCTCGGAAGGGGCCATGGCGGCCAGGTACCCGCGCGCTGTCGCCCCGAGCGCCGCGAGCTTCGTCCTGAAGGGCTCGGCGGCGGGATTGAAGCCCTGGCCGAGCAGCAGAGCCCGCCACTTCTCCCGCAGGGCCGAGAGATCGTCGGTGATCGGCGCCGCCACGGGCGTCATCCCAAGTGCGGCGGAACTTGTGGCGGGCAGTGCGAGAGCCAGCGCGCCGGCACCGGATGCGGTGAGAGCTCCGCGGCGTGACCAGAAAGTCGTCATGAGTACTCCGAGTTCGAAGGCGGACAGACACCGGGTAGGCGGTTTTTAGCACGCTTCGATCGAACGAACAATGGTGCACACATTATTGATCGATCGAACATCGGGTCGCAGGCTGTTCCGCCTCGTTCTTGTCCGGCGGCAGACCGGGGCGACTCGCGTCTCCGTCCTGTGGGTGCTGGTGGAGCCGCAGTGCAGCCGGGCGCGTCCTGCCTCGGCGGCCGACCGGGCGGCCCGACGCCGGTGTGGTGGTCGCGGGAAACTGACTGGATTCGATCAACAGGCGGATTGTTTGATCGAACAGTTGACTTCGAATGTTCCGTTCTCCAGGATGGCGGACCAACAGGCAGCCCTTGAGCGCCAACTCCGGCCTCCGAGGCTGCTCACTGCCGGCAGAGACCCCCGTCCTAAGGGACGTCGTCGCCCCTTTGAACGCACTCGTGCAGGCGGTCCACGTGCCCCGATGCCCGCTGCTTCGGCGGTTTCCTGGCCGCCCCCAGAGACAAGAGGCCCCCCACATGACGACCCGCGCCCGCAAACGCACCCCGGCGGACCTCGCGGCCACGGCCGCAGCCCTTGCCGCAGCAGCTGCTTGGACCTTGCTGTCTCCCGCTTCCGCCCAGGCGGCAGGCATCTGGGACGGCGACGCCTCCAAGGGCACTGGCGTCTTCGGAAGCGTCGAGTGTCCCGCGCCCGGCAGCCTGATCACGGCCGCCGGTGACAGCGCGCACGGCACCATATTCCGCTACACCAAGCCGGGCGGCGACATCCGCTGTGAATCGCGTGGCATCTCAGTGAACGGCTCCTCGCGCCACGCCTTCTCCGACGACTCCACCTACTACATCGGGTGGGAGAGCCAACTATCGTCCGTGAGCGGTGACTTCGTCGTCTGGCAGTGGAAGTCCTACCCCAACGCCCAACAGAACTACCCCCTCATCATGACGGTCAAGGACGGCTCGGTACGTCTCTTCCACGTCACCACCGGCGGAGACTGGACGCTGCTCTGGTCCGGGCCCGTCGCCGCCGGCGAGTGGAACGCCTTCGCCATCGGGATCCACACGTCCGGCTCGGCCTCCTCGGGCTGGGTGGAGCTGTACTTCAACGGTGGGAAGCAGACCCTCGCCGACAGCGGGACCCGGTATACCTGCCGCACCTGGGACAGCGCGAACGAGCCCAAGTGGGGCGTCTACGACCGCGACGACGGCTCCACCACCCTGATCAACCGCATCGACGGCCTGAGGATGGGCACGTCGTACGCCGACGTCAGCTGAACCCCGCACCGTTCACACGCCCGGCGGAGACAGAAGCCCACGGGGCCTTCGCCGGGCATCGGCCGTCGACTCACTCACGCACCATCCCCTCCGCAGGACCCTGTTCCCCCTCAAGCCGTCCGGGACAGCGCCTCGCCCCGTACGGGGTCGGCGTACGGGAGGCCACGGCCGTACCGCTCCAGTTCGTCCAGCGCGGCATGCGTCATCCTGGCCAGTTCGTTACCGAGCGAACCGGCAATGTGCGGGGTCAGCAGGACGTTGGGGAGATCGTAGAGCGGGGATGCGGGGGGCAGGACCTCCGGCTCGGTCACGTCGAGTACCGCGTCGAGCCGGCCGGACACGAGCTCGTCGGTCAGTGCCGCGGTGTCGACCAGCGAACCGCGCGCCGTATTGATGAGCGTCGCGCCGTCCCGCAGCAGCGCCAGACGGTCCCGGTCGAAGAGATGACGGGTCTGCGGGAGTTCGGGGGCGTGAACGGTCACCACGTCGCTGGAGCGGACGAGCGTGTCCAGTGACACCGCGACCACGCCCAATCGTGCGGCTTCCACCTCGTCGACGTACGGGTCGTACAGGAGGACGCGCAGGTCGTGCGGGCGCAGCAGCTCGATGACCCGCCTTCCGATGCGGGACGCCCCGACGACGCCAACGGTGCGGCCGTGGTTGCCGCCTGACCCGATCACGTCGATGGCGTTCACCCGGGCGCGCTCGCGCCGATAGGTCTCTCGGGCGGCCAGGACCCGTTTCCCGGCGAAGAGGATCGCCGCCACCGTGTACTCCGCGACCGGCCGGGCGTTCGCCCCCGCGGCCGAGGCGACGGTCAGCCCCCGTTCCCAGCAGGCCCCGGTGATGTGCTGTTTCACCGAACCGGCGGCGTGGACCACGGTACGCAGCCGGGGCATCAGATCCAGAGCCTCTGCCGTGAGGGGCGGGCAGCCCCAGCCCGTGAGGAGCGCCTCGGCTCCGGAGAGCGCGGACAGGGCGGACGGGTCCGTGAAGTCGTCGACCACGACCGAGGGATCGGTGTCGGCGACGACGGAGAGCCGGGCGAGCGACTCCTGGTCGAACAGCGCGTCCCTGACCGACGGATCCATCGCGAGGACCGTGCGCGGGCGGTGGTGAGGAGAGGGGGACGCGGACGTCACTTGACGGCTCCTGCGGTAAGGCCCGAGCGCCAGTAGCGCTGCAGTGCGACGAAGGCGATGGCGAGCGGAACGACGGACACCAGCGATCCGGTGATGACGAACGAGTAGAGCTGCGGTTCCTGCGGGAGCGTGGCGTTCCAGTTGAACAGGCCGAGTCCGACCGGGTAGAGCGTCGAGTCGTTCAGCATCACCAGGGGCAGGAAGAAGTTGTTCCAACTGCCGGTGAAGGAGAAGAGGAAGACCGTGACGAAGGCGGGGGAGAGCATCGGAAGGGCGACCGAACGGAAGGCGCGCAGTTCGCTCGCGCCGTCGATGCGTGCCGCCTCCAGCGTCTCGCCGGGGACGTAACTCTCCGCGAACACCCTCGCGAGGTACACGCCGAAGGGGTTCACCAGACCGGGGATCAGCACGGACCAGTACGAGTTGACGAGCCCGACCTCGGACGCCATCAGGTACATCGGCAGAGAAATGACGGTGTGCGGGACGAGGATGCCCAGCAGCACCAGGCCGTACAGCTTCTCCTTGCCCCACCAGTCGTAAGCGCGGAACGCGTAACCGGCCAGGAGCGAGATGAAGGTGGAGGCGAGGGCGCCGATGACCGAGTACAGCAGGCTGTTGGCGAGCCAGCGGCCGAAAACCCCGTCCTGGTAGGTGAAGAGGCCGGTGAGATTGGTCAACAGATTGAACTCGGCCGGCTCGAAGCCGGGACTGGCGAACAGGTCGCCGTTGTTCTTGGTCGCGTTGACCAGCAGCCAGCTCAGCGGCATCAGCGTGTAGACGGCGACGATGGCGAGCAGGGTGTTGACGACGGTCTTCGAGGCCCAGGCCGTGCCGGAGGGCCGCGGCCGCCGGGACGGGACGGTGCTGTCACGGACGGCCGAGGGCCCGGTGGGCGCGGGGGTGTGCGGGGGTGCGGTGGCAGCCATGGTCACGCCTCCTTCCAGCGGTTGCCGAACTTGGTGATCACGAAGGACAGCGCGGCGCCCAGCAGCGCCAGCAGCAGCGAGGCCGCAGCTGCGAGTCCGTAGTCGTGCTCGGTGAAGGCGGCCTGGTAGATGTACATCACCGGACTCCAGTCCTGTGAGATCGCGGACGACCGGCTGCGGAGCACCTCCGGCTCGTTGAAGAGCTGGATCGCACCGACGGCCGTGAAGAGCATGGTGAGGACGACGGAGGAACGGATCATCGGCAGCTTCACCGACAGGGCCGTGCGCAACTGGCCGGCGCCGTCGACCGTGGCAGCCTCGAGGGTCTCCTTCGGTACGGCCTGCAGTGCGGCGTAGAAGATCACCATGTTGTAGCCGATCCACTGCCAGGCGGCGGCGTTGGCCATGGAGAAGACCACTCCGTCCGGGCCGAGAAAGTCCCACTCGACGCCGACGGTCCGCAGGAGATCGACCACCGGGCTGAGTCCCGGCGTGTAGAGGAACCCCCAGATGATCGCGGCGATCAGACCGGGCACGGCATGCGGGAGGAAGTACGCCAGCTGGAAGAACTTCCTCGCCCTGGCCATCGCTGAATCCACCAGCAGGGCCAGCGCCAGCGCCCCGCCGACCATCACCGGGATGTAGATCAGGCAGTAGAGCGTGATGTGCAGGAATCCGCGGTGGAACGACGCGTCGCCGAGGGCGCGCCCGTAGTTCCCGGCGCCGACGAAGATGGTCTCCGTGCCGCCGAATCCGAGTCCGCTCGTGGCCTGTTCGCGGAACAGGCTCATCCACAGGGAGTACCCGACGGGGGCGACGAGCGTGGCGAGGAAGAGGATGAAGAAGGGGGCGACGAAGAGGAGGGGGATGGTGCGCTGCCCGCGGCCGAGCCGGGTAGTCATCGGCGTTAGCTCCTTGGAGGGGTCGGAGCGTCGGGGCGGGGCCGGTCCCCGCCCCGACGGCTCGGGAAAGCGGGGATCAGCGGGCGAGCTTCAGACCGCGGTCGGTGATGGCCTTCTCGGCAGCCGCCTGACCCGCCTGGAACGCCGGCCAGAAGTCGCCGGTCTTCTGGGCCTTGCCGAATGCCGCCTGCATCGTCATCGTCGTGGAGTTGTGCACCGGGCTCCAGGTCCAGCCCTTGGCGATGTTGGGTACCTGGGCCCCGGCGAGGGCGTAGATGTCCTGGCCGGCGAAGAACGAGGTGTCGAACGTGGAACTTGCGGCCGCACGGAGCTTTTCAGCAGCGGGCAGCCCGCTCGAGGTGCCCGCCGCGAGACGGGCTTCTACCGCCTTGCTGTCGGTGGTGGCCCAGGCGATGAACCGGGCCGCGGCCTCGGCCTTCTCGCTGTCCTTCGTTATGGCGAAAGCAGAGCCGCCGACAGCGCCGGTGACCGGTGTGCCCCAGTGGGGGAGCGGGGCCTCGGCCCACTTGCCTGCCTGCCCGGGGTACGTGGTCTTGATGGAACCGGCGCTCCACGAAGCCCCGATCAGTGCGATGGCCTTCGAGTCGGTGACCGCTTTGGTGGCCTCGGGGCTCCACCCCTTGTGGTTGAGGACCAGGTCGTCCTCGACCAGGTCCTTCCAGTAGTCGGCGACCTTCTTGGTGGCCGGGTCGGTGATGTTGACCTTCCATGCGTCACTCGTCGCGCTGTACCACCGGGCGCCGGCCTGCTGGGAGAGGCCGGCCCAGGTGGCGGTGTCGTCGCCCCAGAAGTCGAGCAGCCTCGCCTTGCCTTCGGAGGCCGTCCTGACCCTCTCCGCCGCGGTTCTGAACTCCGCCCAGGTGGCGGGGACTTCGATGCCGTACTGCTCGAAGAGGTCGCTGCGGTAGTAGAGCGTCTGCGGGCCGACGTCATACGGGGCGGCCCAGGTTCTGTCCCCGAGCGTGACCAGGCTCTTCACCGATTCGGGGGCGTAACCCTCGACCAGTTCGCCGAGTTCGGTGCTGGAGTCGCGAAGAAGCCCCTGGGTCACGAAGTCGGGCACGGCCTGGTACTCCAGGTTGACGACGTCCGGTGCGTTGCCCGCCTTGACCGCTTTGGAGATCTTGTCGTAACCGCCGTTGAGTCCGGCGGGGATCTCGGCGTGTGTGACCTTGATGTTGGGGTGCGACGCGTTGAACGCGGCTGCCATGTCGGCGGTGCCGGGCATCCATGACCAGTAGGTGATCTCCACGGGCTTCGCGGCGGATCCGGTTCCGGCGTCCGACGTGGTGGCAGTGTCCTCGCCCCCGCAGGCGGTGACGAGGAGAGCCAGGGAGGCGACCGCGGCCGCGAGGGCCGTGGAGGAGGAACGGGTGCTGGGCTGCATGGCGGTACTCCTACGAGAGACCAACGGTGGCGGCGAGCTGACGACATCTTTCGGCCAGGAACGATCAGAGTCAATAGAAAATGAACAAACGAACATCAAGAACCGATATTGATCGGATTCCGTGATGTGTGAAGGGTGGCCCAGCACCGTGCGCATGGTGCGGCTGTGCGGGAAGCGCGTGCTGCTGTCGCCCGGGTCGGGGCGCCTGGGGAGAGGCGCGCGCCGTGGTGTTCGAAACCGGACCCGGGCACGCCGGCGCCGGTGAACGCCGCACAGCGGGTCGATGCCGGTCGGGGAGGGGCGGTCACGCGGGGGTTCAGCCGAGCTCGGGAACGTCGCACAGCTCGACCATCGGTCGTTCGGCGCCGTCGAGCCCCAGGATCACGATGCTGTTGCGTACCGCGCGCAGGCGCGGCCACGGTTCGTACGGCGTCCGTTGCGGGGCCCCTCGCCCCCCGGTGGCGTTCCGGGCAGACGCCGTTGACCCGTGCCTGTCCCCGGGCCGCGTGAGGTAGGCGTCGCCGTGAACGCACATCGAGGAAACCCCGGTGGGACACAGACCCGATCAGTGCAGCGCACCCGGCAGCGGACGCAGGGGACGGCCGTCGAGGGAGAACCCCTCGGGCGGGATAAGGAACGTCGGAGGCTCGCTCGGGGGTGTACCGCGTGAACGGGGATCAGGTGGAGGCGCGGACGTGCAGCTCCGGCAGGATCGAGAGCAGGTGGCGGGGGCGGCTCGGGTCCGCGACGCGCTTGGCGAGCAGTTCTACGGCGGAGATGCCTACGGCGAGCTTCGGCGGGGCGATGGCGGTCAGTGGGATGTCGGCGAGGGAAGCGACCTCGTCGTCGTAGGCCACGAGCGCCAGGTCGCCGGGCACGTCGACGCCACGGGCCCGGAGGCGCTGGAGCAGCACGAGCGCGTCGTGGTCGTTGTGGATGAGGGCGCCGTCCAGCAGACCGGCGGCGACGGCGTCGGCGAACCCGCCGAGGACCTCCTCACGGCGGACGGCACCGCCGGCCGGTGGTGGCATGCGGAAGACGCCGTCGGCGGGCGCGTCGAGCCCGGCCGCGGCCAGGCCCTTCAGGTACCCGTCCACGAGGGGTTCGCCGTGCGGACTGTCGTCGCGCACCATGAGACCGATCTTCCGGCGCGTCGCGGCGAGGTGGTGAACGGCGAGCCGGGCGCCGTGGACGTGGTCGGTGACGACTCGCTCGGCACCGGAGATCTCGTCCCCCGGGCGGCGTTCCACCCATACGTGCGGGATGGACAGTTCACCGAGCCAGGACGACGCCGCTGTGATGTCACTGGCAGCGATCAGGAGTCCGTCGAGACCGTCGGCCAGCATGCGCTCGACCTGGGCGCGCTCCTCCTGCGGGCTGTACTGCGAGATACCGAGAACCAGCCGGATACCACGTTCGGCCGCGGCTTCCTGGGCGCCTTTGATCACTTCCGGGTAGTAGTAGTCGGCGGCCGGCACGATCAGGCCGAAGGACAACTGCCCGCGGCCCGGCGGGGTCCTGACGGCCGGTTCCGTCCCCGTGGTCGCGGCGCGGGCCGTCGGCAGGACGGCGCCGCCGTGCACGCGGGCGGCCAGACCTCGGTCCGCCAGCGTCTCGATGTCCCGGCGGACCGTGACGGGCGAGACCTGCAACTCCTCGGCGAACTCGGTGACCCGGAGCGTGCCCCGCTCGCGCAGCCTCCGCAGTATCGCCTGGTGCCTCTCTTCGGCATGCATGCCTCAGTACCCCCTCGTCGACGCGTGCCTGAGCGCCAGTCTATCCCTCTTGTGAGCACACGTGAACGTTTCTGTTCGAACTATCATTTCGTGAGTGGGTACTTCGTTCTGATGCTTTGCCTGCGGTCCAGTGGGCCCTTGGGCCGGGTGCGGCACGGTCGGTGAACCCCCGGGGATCGCCTTCGCGGGTGTTCCGCTCGTTCCTGCCGGGGATGGAGCGGTCCCGGCTCTTGGGGACGACGACGTTGCCCCACCGCACATCCGGGATCGCCGATCCGGAGCCCGGCGTCTCACCACTGACCGTCCACGAGCTCGTCAGACCCGGTCCGGCGCCGCGCCGGGCCCTTCCAGGTCGTCGATCGCCCCCGTCAGCCAGCCCGTCCAGAACGTCTCCAGGTCGATGCCCCCGCGCAGCACCAGACGCCGCAGCCGGTCCTCGTCCGCGGTCCGCTCCGGCGGGAAGTCCCGCTTCTCGATCTCCAGGTATTCCTCGAGCTGCCTCCGGTGCAGCGCGAGGTGCCGGTGCAACTCCTCGGCCAGGCCGGGCGCCCCGACCACCGCCGCCGCCCGCATCCGCAGCAGCAGCGGATCACGGACGGGCCGCGGGTCCTCGGCGAGCGCCACCCAGGCCGCAAGCTCCTCACGGCCCGCGGGCAGCACCTCGTACTCCTTCCGCTGTCCACGGGCCGGCTGTGCGGCGGGCAGCACCCGGATGTGTCCGGCCTGTTCGAGCTTCCCCAGTTCGCGGTAGATCTGCTGGTGTGTGGACGGCCAGAAGTAACCGATCGACCGGTCGAACCTGCGGGTCAGCTCCAGCCCCGACGACGGCTTCTCGAGCAGGGCGGTGAGGATCGCGTGCGGGAGTGACATGCAGTGCATCCTAAGGAGGGGCCGGTCAGGAGGTCGCCGGTCAGGAGGTCACAGGCCGGCGGCGAGCTCCGTGCCCTGGCGTATCGCGCGCTTGGCGTCCAGCTCGGCGGCCACGTCGGCGCCGCCGATGAGGTGCACCGGCCGGCCGGCCGCGCGCAACTCCTCGTAGAGCTCCCGGCGCGGTTCCTGGCCCGCGCACAGGACCACGGTGTCGACCGGCAGCAGGTGCTGCTCGCCGTCGACGGTGAGGTGCAGACCCGCGTCGTCGATCAGGTCGTACGACGCGCCCGCGATCATGGTCACGCCGCGGTGGCGCAGCTCGGTGCGGTGGATCCAGCCGGTGGTCTTGCCGAGTCCGGCCCCGACCTTGCTCGCCTTGCGCTGGATCAGATGCACCGTGCGGGACGTCTTCGGACGATCCGGCGCGCGCAGCCCGCCCCGCTCCGCGTAGTCGGTGTCCACGCCCCACTGCCGGAAGAACACCTCCGGGTCGAGGCTCGCCGCGTCGCCGCCGTCGGTCAGGAACTCGGCGACGTCGAAGCCGATGCCTCCGGCCCCGACGATCGCGACCCGGTCGCCGACCGGCGCCCCGTCGCGCAGGACGTCCAGGTAACTGACCACGCTGGGGTGCCCGACGCCCGGGATCGCGGGGGAGCGGGGCTCGACCCCGGTCGCCAGGACGATCTCGTCGAACCCGTTCAGGTCGGCCGAGCCGGCACGGGTGGAGAGCCGGAGCTCGACACCCTCCTCGGCCAGCCGCGTGCGGAAGTAGCGCAGCGTCTCGTTGAACTCCTCCTTGCCGGGGACCCGGCGCGCCACGTCGAGCTGGCCGCCTATCTCGTCCGCCGCGTCGAACAGCGTCACCGCGTGCCCGCGTTCGGCAGCGGTGACCGCGCAGGCCAGTCCGGCCGGACCGGCACCCACCACGGCCACGCGCTTACGGGTACGGGTCGGCGAGAGCACCAGCTCGGTCTCGTGGCAGGCGCGCGGATTCACCAGGCAGGAGGTGATCTGCAGGCTGAAGATGTGGTCCAGGCAGGCCTGGTTGCAGCCGATGCAGGTGTTGATCGCGTCGGCACGCCCCGCGGCGGCCTTGGCGACGAAGTCGGGGTCGGCGAGGAACGGCCTCGCCATCGACACCATGTCCGCACGGCCCGAGGCGAGGACCTCCTCGGCCAGTTCCGGGGTGTTGATGCGGTTGCTGGTCACCAGCGGTACGGACACGGCGCCGCGCACCTTCTCGGTCACCCAGGTGAAGGCGCCGCGCGGCACCGAGGTCGCGATGGTGGGGATGCGGGCCTCGTGCCAGCCGATGCCCGTGTTGATGATCGTCGCGCCCGCCGCCTCGATCTCGCGGGCGAGTCGCACGACCTCCTCCAGCGTGGAGCCGCCGGGCACCAGGTCCAGCATGGACAGCCGGTAGATCAGGATGAAGGCGCTGCCGACCCGCTCCCGGACCCGGCGCACGATCTCGACGGGGAAGCGGATGCGGTTCTCGTAACTGCCGCCCCAGCGGTCGTCGCGGTGGTTGGTCGCGGCGACGATGAACTCGTTGATCAGATAGCCCTCGGAGCCCATGATCTCGACCCCGTCGTAGCCCGCGCTCTGTGCCAGCGCAGCCGCCCGGACGAAGTCCTCGATGGTCTCCTCGACCTCGTCGTCGGTGAGTGCGTGGGGGGTGAACGCACTGATGGGAGCCTTGAGCGCGCTCGGTGCGACCAGGTCCGGGTGGTGCGCGTAGCGCCCGAAGTGCAGGATCTGCATCGCGATCCGGCCACCCGCCGCGTGCACGGCGGTGGTGACCTCCCGGTGCTGCTCCGCCTCGGCCTCCGTCGTCATCTTGGCGCCGCCGATGAAGGAACCGGCCCGCTCGCTGGGTGCGATGCCGCCGGTGACCATGAGGCCCACCCCGCCGCGTGCGCGCGCAGCGTAGAAGGCGGCCATCCGCTCGAAGCCGCGTTCGGTCTCCTCCAGGCCGATGTGCATCGAGCCCATCAGCACCCGGTTGGGGAGGGTGGTGAATCCGAGGTCCAGCGGGCTCAGCAGAGTGGGGTAAGGGCTCATCCGGGTCTCCTCGCACAGTGTCGTCGTGCCAGTTGTAGACGAGACGTACGTCATTGTGCAACTAGTTGCACAATGACGTACGTCGCACTCGGCCGCCCCGGGGCCCAGTCCTCGCAAGGGGCCGACCCCGAACGGCCCAGCTCCGCCGCACGCCGCCGCCCGCGCCCGACGACAGTGGATCCGTGCGGTGTGCGCACCTCTGCTCGATCCGTGTCGACGGGAGACCTCCATGACCTGCATCAACCGGCGTGACCTCGGACTTCTCGTACTCAGGATCGGCGCGGGAGCCGTCCTGGCCGCTCATGGCAGTCAGAAGCTGGCCGGCTGGTTCGGCGGCGGCGGTATCGAGGGCACCACCCAGGGGATGGAGGCCATGGGCTTCCACCCGCCGAAGTACAGCGCCATGGCCGCCGGCCTCGGTGAGGCGGGCGGAGGGGTCCTGCTGGCCCTCGGCCTCGCCACTCCGGCGGCCGGGGCGGCGGCGGCCGGCACGATGGCCGGCGCGGTCGCCGTCCACGCGCCCGCGGGCTTCTTCGCGATGGGCGGCGGCTACGAGTACCCGGCGTTCCTCGGCTTCACCGCCGCCGCGATCGGGCTGACGGGCGCGGGGCGCTACTCCCTGGACCACGCCACCCACCACGTCTTCGACCGGCCGTGGACGCTCGCCCTCGCCTTCACCGGCAGCGCCCTGGCCGCAGCCTCCGTCCTGAGCCGGCGTGCCAAGGGGCAGGCGGCGGCGGCCGTGGACGACGCCTGAGGCATTGGCCGGACGGCGGGCATTGATCGCCGCTTCGGGGGCAACCGCCAGTGCATGAATACGAACGTGGTGTCCACCAGTGGACGTGGTACTGCCAGACGCGCGGCGAACAGCAAGGCTGTGGCCGCGGGCGCCCGCGCAGGATTCGTGGCGCGCGGAGTGATCTACCTCCTGGTCGGACTGCTCGCCCTGCGCATCGCATTCTCCGACAGCGGAGGGAAGCAGGCCGACCGGGGCGGCGCCATCGCCGAGATAGCGGAGAAGCCGTTCGGAGGCGTCCTGCTCTGGGTGCTCGGTGTGGCCCTGGCCGGAATGGCCCTCTGGCGCCTGTCCGAGGCCGTCTTCGGTCAGGCCGGCCCCGACGGCGACAAGCCCGCCAAGCGGGCCATGGCCGCCGGCCGCGCCGTCTTCTACGGCTTCGTGTCGTATTCCGTGCTCTCCTACGCCGCCGGGGACAAGGGCAGCGGCAGCGGATCGAGCGACCAGCAGACCGCCGACGTCACGGCGAAGGCCCTCGAATGGCCCGGCGGCCAGTGGATCGTCGGGACAGCCGGCGCGGTCGTCGTCGGCGCGGGGCTCTGGATCGGCGTCCGAGCCGTGATGCGCAAGTACCACAAGCACCTGAAGATGTCCGAGATGACGAAGCGGGTGCGACGCGCCGTCGACTTCACCGGCGTGTTCGGCGGAGCCATCCGCGGCATCGTCTTCGCGACGGCGGGCGGATTCGCGGTCGCCGCGGCCGTCCAGCACGAACCGGGCCGGGCCAAGGGCATGGACGACACGCTGCGGTCCTTCGCCGAGACCCCCGCGGGACCCTGGCTGCTCGCGCTGATCGCACTCGGCCTGGCCGCCTTCGGCATGTTCTCCTGGGCCAACGCCCGCTGGCGGAAGGTCTGAGCGGCAGCCGCACCGGGTCGGCTCAGTCGAGTCCGCGGGCGTCCCTGAAACGGGCCAGCCCCTCGGCCAGGCCGACCAACGGCTCCGGATAGTCGCACCGGGCACGCTCCTCGGCCCCCAGCTTCCACGGCTCGTGGACGGCGCCGCCGTCGACACCCGCGAGCTCGGGCACCCAGCGGCGCACGTACGTGCCGTCCGGGTCGTACCGCCTGGCCTGCAGCACCGGGTTGAGCACCCGGTTCGGCCGGCTGTCCGTGCCCGTCCCCGCCATCCACTGCCAGTTGAGCTGATTGTTGGCGATGTCGCCGTCCACCAGCAGATCCAGGAAATGGCGCGCGCCCACGCGCCAGTCCACGTAGAGCGTCTTCACCAGGAAGCTCGACGCGAGCAGCCGCCCCCGATTGTGCATCCAGCCCTCGTGCAGCAGTTGACGCATCGCGGCGTCGACCAGCGGATACCCCGTGCGGCCCTCCCGCCAGGCCGCGATGTCGTCCGCCGCGGACTGCTCGGTGCGCCAGCGGTCGTGCTGCGAGCGGTAGTCGGTGCGGGAGGCCGATGGGCGGGCGGCCAGGACCTGGTGGTGGAACTCCCGCCAGCACAACTGCCGTACGAAGGCCTCCGCGCCCGGCCCGGCCGCGGTGCGGGCCCGGTGGACCAGCTCGGTGGGGGACAGCGTGCCGAAGTGCAGGTGCGGCGAGAGGCGCGAGGTGGCGTCGCCGGCGAGATCGTCGTGGCGCTCCTCGTACTGCCCGAGACCGTGCCGGCGCCATGCTGTGAAGCTCCTGCGTCCTTCTGCCTCCCCACCCTGGGCCAGTCCCGCGGACACCCCCGCGACCCCGGCCCGTGCCGGTGGCGCCGCGGACCGGGGTCCGGCCGGGACCCGCACGGTGCGCGGTGCGTCGAAGGGGGTGCGCTGCGGCGCGTCCGACCAGCGGCGGAAGTACGGCGTGAACACGGCGAAGTGGTCCCGGCCCGCACCCGAGGGGGTCACCGTGCCGGGCGCGACGGCGGTGATCACCGCGTCGTGGACGTGCAGCCGGCAGCCCTGGGACCCCAGCTCCTCGCGCAGCCGCTCCTCGCGTCGCTGGGCGTAGCCGCTGACACCCGCCGCCACGTGGACGTCACCCGCTCCGGTCTCGGAGACGATCCGGCAGACCTCCTCCGCCACGTCCCCCGAGCGGATCACCAGGCGTCCGCCCCGGTCGCGGAGTCCCGCATCCAGGTCCCGGAGGCAGTCGGCGAGGAACGCGCGCCGGTTGGGGGCACCGAAACCTGCGTCCTCGATGGCGTCGTCCAGGACGAACAGCGGGACCACCTCGTCCGCCGCCGCCAGGGCCGCGTGCAGCGGCGGATGGTCGTGCAGCCGCAGATCGGAGGTGAACAGGACGACCGAGACGGTCATACGGACCCACCTGCCGCTCGACGGCCCGCCGCCCGGGAGATGTTGCGCGCCATCCCGCCGAAGACGAAGGCGTGGAACGGCGACACGCTCCACCAGTACGCATGGCCCAGCAGGCCGGCGGGGTGGAACACGGCACGCTGCCGGTAGTGCGCCCGGCCGTCCTCGCCGGTCTCCGCGTACATCTCCAGCCAGGCCAGACCCGGCAGCCGCATCTCGGCGCGCAGCCGCAGCAGATGGCCGGGCTCGATCGCCTCCACGCGCCAGAAGTCCAGCGAGTCACCGACCCGCAGCCGTTGCGCGTCCCGCCGGCCCCGGCGCAGCCCCACCCCGCCGACCAGCCGGTCCAGCCGGCCCCTGACCGCCCACGCCCAGGGGAGCGAGTACCAGCCGTTCTCGCCGCCGATCCCCTCGATGACCTGCCAGAGGGCGTCCGGCGGCGCGTCCACATCGAGCTCGCGCACATCCGTGTACAGGCTGCCGCCCGCCCAGTCGGGGTCGGTGGGCAGCGGATCGCTGGGGATGCCCGGGGTGGACGCCGAGGACCACCGCGTCGTCACCCTCGCCTCGCGCACCCTCTGCAGGGCGAGGGAGAGGGCGGTACCGGAGGAGAACGGCTGACCCGGCCCGTCCGGCACGTGGTCGGCGATGTCGTGCTCGTGGCACACCACCTCGTAGCGCAGGGACTCCGCGAGCGGGCGGGCGATCGACGCCGGAACGGGGGTGATCAGACCGACCCAGTGGCTGGACAGCCCCGGGCTCAGCATCGGCACCGGCAGGATCAGCCGCTTCGGCAGCTTCGCCACCTGTGCGTACTGCTGCATCATGTCCCGGTACGTGAGGACGTCGGGACCGCCGATGTCGAAGGTGCGGTTCACTTCGTCGGGCATGTGCGCGCTGCCCACGAGATAGCGCAGCACGTCCCGGACCGCGATCGGCTGGATCCGTGTCGACACCCAGCTCGGGGTGACCATGACGGGCAGTCGCTCGGTGAGGTAGCGCAGCATCTCGAACGAGGCGGACCCGGATCCGATGATCACTGCCGCGCGCAGCGCGGTCGTCGGCACACCCGAGTCGAGCAGGATGCGGCCGACCTCGGCGCGCGAGCGGAGATGCGGGGACAGCTCCCTCGCGGGCACGTCGGCGGGGGTGAGCCCGCCCAGGTACACGATGCGCCGGACGCCGGCGGCACGGGCCTGCTCGCCGAAGATACGGGCCGCCGTGCGGTCCGTCTTCTCGAAGTCCGGCCCGCTGGTCAGGGCGTGCACCAGGTAGTACGCGACGTCGATGTCCCGCATCGCCGCGCCGATGGACTCATCGTCCGTCACATCGCCCTTGGCCACCTCCACCCTGCTCGCCCACGGGTAGTCCCGCAGCTTCTCGGGGCTGCGCGCCAGGCAGCGTACGGCGTGGCCGGCCTCCAGGAGCTCGGGCACCAGGCGGCCTCCGATGTATCCCGTCGCCCCGGTCACCAGGCACCGCAGCCCGTCGTCGTCGTTCGTGCTCTCCATGGCCTCTCCGATCCGGCTCGGATGTCCTTCGTCCACGGTGTCCCCCCGCGGACCGTTCCGCTTGTCGGAGATCGCGGGCCGGGATACCGGCCGCCGTCGTGGGTGCGCAGCCCGGGCGCGGCCGAAGCGCTGCCGCGGTGCGGCCGGGCGGGTGAGGTGGTGGGAGAGCGGGGCGTATGCCGCGTCCTCAGCGTGCCTCGGGCTTCTCCGTGGCGGTACCCCGGATGACGCCGGGCATGTCAGCCCCGGGACGCGTCCGGTCCGCGGGTATGGAGGAGGAGCCGTCCGCCTTCATGGCTTTCGCCTCGCTCTTGAGGATCCGGGCCGACTTGCCCAGGGAGCGGGCGAGTTCGGGGAGCTTCTTGGCGCCGAAGATCAGGATGACGATGACGAGGAAGATCGCGATCTCGCTGATACCGAACATGACGTCTGTGTCCTCCCCTGACCGGCCGGCTCGGCTGTGCCGGGCGGTCCTCGGTGTCCGGGGACCGCCCGACTGAATCTACAGCACTGTAGTAGCTGATGGCGGGGCGTTCCGGCCCTGCCGCGACGACTTCCGGACGAACCGGCGGGGCGCCGGCCGGACCTCAGTCCTCGCCGCCCTCCTCGTCCTCGTCGCCCTCGAAGAAGTCTCCCACCTCGTCGACGACTTCGGCGGCCACCATGCCCCCCACCACACCCACGGCGAGGCCGGCGGCACCGGCGGCGACGACCGTGCCCATGCCGGGCCCGGAGCGGTGCTCGTGGTCGTCGCCGTGTCCGTACGCCCCAGGGGTGCCGTATGCCGCGCGGGTCTCGGTGAGGGCGCGCATCCACGCGTCGACGTCGGCCTTCCAGTCGCGGTCGTGGACCTCGTGGTGTCCGACGGTGAAGTGCCCGACGGCGTCCCCTCCCCCGGAGAAGAGTCCGCCCCGCTTGTCCGCCTCCAGGACGACCTCCAGGCCGCCCGGGCCGGCCAGGAAGGTCAGCTCGACCTCGTTGACCTGGTGTGCGTACTGCGGGGCGGGGGAGAGCTCGATCTCCTGGTAGAACGGGAGCTGCTGGCCGGTGCCGCGGACGTGGCCCAGCTCCAGGTCGGCGGACCTGAAGCCGAAGCCCAGCTGCCCGAGTGCCTCGAGGACCGCCTCCTGGGCGGGCAGCGCCCCCACCGTGAGCCGGTCCAGGTCGCCCTTGTCCTTGGCGCCCGCCACCGCGAGCTCCGTGCGCACGCCGAGGACGATGCCGAGGTCCTGGCCGTAGAGCGCGGTGACCGGGGTCTCCCACGGCAGCACCACGTCGAAGGGCACCGTGACCTCGGCGCCCTCCGGAAGGACGAAGGCACCGCCGACCGTGAAGCGCTCGAAGGCGACCGTCCCCTCCGACTCGACCTCCTCGTGCTCGGCCTCGACGCGGGCGACCAGCTCCAGGGTGATGTGCTCGATCGTGAAGTCGGCGCTGCCGCCCGTCAGGCGGACCTCGCCGCTCAGGCTGCCGCCCGGCAGAGCGGTCGCGGTCTCCAGGACCGTGTCCACGGTCGGGCCGCCGACGCCGAGTGAGCCGAGCAGCTTCTTGAACACCATCGTGGCGTTCACTCCTTCTTCCGTACGCGGGAAACGCGTTCAGTCGCGTCTCTACACAACTGTAGAAGCATAGGGGGGAGATGATCGACGAACGCCCTATTATGGTGCGGTGGACAGTGCAGACGACGCTCGCGACGGATCACGTGCGGACGCGTCCGCCGGCCCGGGGCTCCAGGCCCTCGCGGTGGAGCTGCGCCGGATGAACGGTGAGATCAACCGTCTGGTCCACTCCTTCGCGCACACCCAGGGGCTGCACGCCACGGACGTCCAGGCGCTCGGGGCGATCCTGGACGCGGACGAGCCGCTGACCCCGGGCCGGCTGCGCGACCATCTGGGGCTGTCCTCCGGGGCGGTCACCGCCTGTCTGGACCGGCTGGAGCGCGCCGGTCACATCCGGCGCTCGCGGGACAGTGCCGACCGGCGTGTCGTGCACCTGCACTACGAGCCCACGGCCAGGGCCGCCGCCCGCTCGTTCTTCATGCCCCTCGCCGAAGCAGCGTCGGGGGCCCGCAGGGCGTCCGACGCGCAGGAGCTGGCCGCCGCGCTGCGCTTCCTCGCCCGTATGAATGAGGAACTGGCCCGGATGCAACCCCCCGGGCGCTGATTCACCCCTTCTGGTCATGGCCGGGCCGCCTCGGGGCAGTCGGGTGCCAAAAGCACGCTAATATATTTCAATCATTGAGATACTCGATGATTGAAATAGTTTCCCCCGACCCGGGAGCACCATGCCCATCGCATCGAGGCCGGTCCGCTGGCTCATCCCCGTATTTCTCGTCGTGGTATGGCTGGCCGTAGGCGGCTCGCTCGGCTCGTACGCCGGGAAGCTGGGCGAAGTGGCCACCAACGACCAGGCCTCCTTCCTCCCGCAGAGCGCCGAGTCCACCCGGGTCGTGGAGGAGCAGGAGCCGTTCAGCCGACAGGAGACCGTGCCGGCCATCGTGGTCTGGACATCGGACAAGGACGGCGCCGAGCTCGGACCGGAGGCACTGCAGGCGGCCACGGCGGCCCTGGCCTCGCTCAAGGGCGGGCCGGGGGTGGCGGGTGAGGTGTCCCCGGCGCTGCCGGCGAAGGACGGCCAGGCCCTTCAGGGCATCGTCCAGCTGGACTCCGGCCTCGAGGAGGAACTCCCCGACACGGTCGCGCGGATCCAGAAGGCGGCCGACGGGGTACCCGGAACGCAGGCCCAGGTCGCGGGCCCCGCAGCCAGTCAGGCGGACCTCTCCGAAGCCTTCGCCGGAATCGACGGCATCCTGCTCGGTGTCGCCCTGGTGACCGTGCTGGTCATCCTGCTGCTGGTCTACCGGAGCGTGCTGCTGCCGCTGGCCATCATCCTCGGGGCCGTGTTCTCCCTGGGTGTGGCCTGCGCGATCGTGTACGTCCTGGCCGATCACGACATCGTCCGGGTCGACGGCCAGGTGCAGGGAATCCTGTCGATCCTCGTCATCGGCGCAGCCACCGACTACGCCCTCCTGCTCACCGCGCGGTTCCGCGAGGAACTCGGCCGCCACTCCGACCGGTGGACCGCGATGCGCGCCGCGCTGCGCGAGTCCATCGGACCGATCGTCGCCAGTGCCGCAACCGTCGCCCTGGGGCTTCTCGCACTGCTCCTCAGCGACCTGACCAACAACCGCGCGCTCGGTCCGGTGGGCGCCATCGGCATCGTCTGCGCCGTTCTGAGCACGCTCACCTTCCTGCCCGCCGTCCTGGTCCTCCTCGGCCGGACCGCCTACTGGCCGGCCAAGCCCAAGGAGGGCGAGGCCGTATCCGGTTCGTCGGGGATCTGGGCGCGGATCGCCGCCCTCGTCGACCGCGCCCCGCGCAAGGTGTGGGGCATCACCCTGGTCGTCCTGCTCGCCTGCGCCGCCTTCGTGCCGACGCTCAACTCGAAGGGCGTGCCCCTCGAGGAGATCTTCGTCAACGACGCGCCGTCCGTCGCCGCCCAGCAGACCCTGAGCAAGCACTTCCCCGGCGGATCGGGCAGCCCCGCCGTGATGATCGCGGGCGCGGGTCAGGCCGAGAAGGTGGTCGAGGCCGCCGAAGGGGTCGAAGGCGTCGCGGACGTCTCCGTGGTGACCGCCTCCGGACGGCCGGGTGACGGGGAACCGCTCGTCGTGGACGGCCGGGTGCGCATCGACGCCACCCTGACGAGCGCCGCCGACAGCGACGAGGCCAAGGAGACCGTCACGCGCCTGCGCGACGCGGTGCACGCGGTGCCCGGCGCGGATGCGCTGGTCGGTGGAACCTCCGCACAGCAGTACGACACCCAGAAGACCGCGGAACACGACCGCACCCTCATCGTGCCGGTCGTCCTCCTGATCATTCTGGTCATTCTCATCGGGCTCCTCCGCTCCCTGCTGATGCCCCTCCTCCTCGTCGCGACGGTGGCCCTCAACTTCCTGGCCACCCTCGGGATCTCGTCGCTGGTCTTCCAGCACGTGTTCGGTTTCAGCGGCACGGACTCCTCCGTACCGCTGTACGGATTCGTCTTCCTCGTCGCCCTCGGGGTCGACTACAACATCTTCCTCATGTCCCGGGTCCGGGAGGAGTCCCTGATCCACGGCACCCGGCAGGGCGTGCTGCGCGGGCTGACGACGACGGGCGGGGTCATCACCTCGGCCGGTGTCGTCCTGGCGGCCACCTTCGCCGCGCTGGGCGTGATCCCGCTGGCGTTCCTGGTCCAGATCGCGTTCATCGTCGCCTTCGGCGTCCTGCTCGACACCCTCGTCGTCCGCTCGCTCCTGGTGCCCGCCCTGGTCAGGGACATCGGACGGGTCGCGTGGTGGCCGGGCAAGCTGAGCCGGGAGCCGGAAGTGCCTGCCGGTCACCACGGTCCCGGAGCGGAGCCCGCGGAGCGCCCCGCTTCCTGAAGCGGCGGGCGCCACGGCAAGGCCCGTGCGTGAGCCGTGAACGACCCTGAAGTGTCCCAGTGAGACATGTGTCCCACTGGGACACTTCTGGGTGTACGCTGCATCTGTGAACCGGACAGGAGACGTTCCCGAACGGCGCAGCCGGAAGGCGCGCAGGACTCGGGACGCGCTGGCGCAGGCCGCGTTCGAGCTGGTGCTCGAACGGGGGGTGCGCCATGTGACGGTCGAGGAGATCGCGCAGGCGGCCGACGTCGACCGGCGCACCTTCAGCCGCCACTTCCCGAACAAGGAGGCCGCCGCCCTCGACGCGGTACGGGGCGGCGGCGACCGGATCAACCGGGCGCTCCGCGCGCGGCCCGCCGCCGAACCACCGCTCACCGCCTATCGACGAGCCGTCCTCGACTGGCTCGACGACCCCGGCGCCGAGCCCTGGCACCAGCGGCCGCGCATCTTCGAGCTGCTGGTCATGGCCGAGGAGGAACCCACTCTGTACGCGGCGTACCACCACATCCGTGTGGACGCCCAGGAGGAGTCGGTCGCGATCATCGCGCAGCGGCTCGGCGTCGACCCGCTGCGGGACATCCGTCCCGCCGTGGCCGTCGCCGCGGGAGCCGGTGCGCTGCTCGCAGCCCAGGCGGCATGGGTCCGCGGTGGCCGGCCGGCCGCTCTGCCCGAGTTCGTCGTACACGCCTTCGACGCCCTCTCCGGAGACCTGCAGGAATCCCCGCAGGACGGGTCGGCGCCCCACAGCACCACGCAAGGAAGCACATCATGAGCACCAACCTCCCCACCGCCTACGAGGCGGAGTTCACCGGCAAGGTCGCCCTCGTCACCGGCGGTGCCTCCGGCATCGGCCTGGCCGTCTCCCGTCGGCTGGCCGCGAGCGGAGCGGCCGTCGTCGTCGCCGACTACGACGAGGAGAGCGCCCGCAAGGCCACCGCCGAGCTGGAGGCCACCGGAGCCCGCGCGGCCGCCGTCGCCCTGGACGTCACCGACCCCGCATCCGTCGAGGCCGGCGTGCGGTTCGCCGTCGACACGTTCGGCGCCCTGCACCTCGCCGTCAACAACGCCGGAATCGGCGGGCCCGCCCTGCCCACCGGCGAGTACGGCATCGAGGACTGGAACAAGGTCGTCGCCACCAACCTCAGCGGCGTCTTCTACTCGATGCGCTACGAGCTCCCGGCCCTCCTCGCCGCGGGCGGAGGCGCCGTCGTCAACATCTCGTCGATCCTCGGCACCAACGGCTTCGCGAACTCCCCGGCGTACGCCGCCGCCAAGCACGGCGTCGTCGGCCTCACCAAGACCGCCGCGCTCGAGTACGCCGCACAGGGCGTCCGCATCAACGCCGTCGGTCCCGGCTTCATCGACACCCCGCTGCTCCGCAACACCGACGGTCCGGCCCGCGACCACCTGATCTCGCTGCACCCGGCGGGCCGCCTCGGCACGTCGGAGGAGGTCGCCGAGCTCACGGCGTTCCTGCTCTCCGACCGCGCTTCCTTCATCCACGGCAGCTACCACCTGGTGGACGGCGGCTACTCCGCGTCCTGAACCCCGACTGGCGCACAGGAACCACGGGGGGCACAAAGGTAAGAGGGACAACGAAGGAGAGCCATGAAAGCCGTCCAGTACCGTGCCGTCGGCGCCGCCCCCGAGGTCGTCGAGATCCCGAAGCCCGTACCGGGTCCCGGCCAGATCCTGCTGAAGGTCACGGCCGCCGGCGTCTGCCACTCCGACATCGCCGTGATGAGCTGGCCCGCCGAGGAATTTCCCTACGAACTCCCGCTCACCCTCGGCCACGAGGGCGTCGGGACGGTCGCCGCACTCGGCGAGGGGGCCCAGGGCGTGTCGGTCGGCGACTCCGTGGCCGTCTACGGCCCCTGGGGCTGCGGTACCTGCGTGAACTGCGCGGAGGGCCGGGAGAACTACTGCCTGCGCGCCGCCGACCTCGGCATCAACCCGCCCGGACTGGGCAACCCGGGTGCCATGGCCGAGTACATGATCGTCGACGACGCCCGTCATCTGACGCCGATCGGTGACCTGGACCCCGTCAAGACGGTCTCGCTGACGGACGCCGGCCTCACCCCTTACCACGCGATCAAGCGCTCGCTGCCGAAGCTGCTGCCCGGCGCCACCGCGGTGGTCATCGGCACCGGGGGCCTCGGCCACGTCGCCATCCAACTGCTCCGGGCCATGACAGCGGTCCGGGTCATCGCCCTCGACGTCACCGAGGAGAAGCTCGCCCTCGCCCGTACGGTCGGCGCCCACGAGACGGTGCTCTCCGACGAGCACGCGGCCGCCAAGGTCCGCGAGCTCACCGGAGGCATCGGCGCCAAGGTCGTGTTCGACTTCGTCGGTGCCCCGCCGACCGTGCAGACGGCCGGTGCGGTCGCCTCCATCGACAGCGACATCACCATCGTCGGCATCGGCGGCGGCATGCTGCCCGTCGGCTTCGGGGTCCTGCCGTTCTCCACCTCGGTCTCCGCTCCGTACTGGGGCTCCCGCAAGGAACTCGCCGAGGTGATCGAACTCGCCCACGCCGGTGCGGTCGACGTGCACGTCGAGACCTACTCCATCGACGAGGCCCCGCTCGCCTACGAACGGCTGCACGCCGGGAAGATCAACGGACGCGCGGTCATTCTGCCCAACGGCTGACCGGGACGGACCCGGCAACACGGAACACGGCCGAGGCCGGCGTGCGGGTGCCGGAGGCCACCGACCGGCGCGGAGCGGGCCGAGCGTCGTGCCGCCGCTGCCCGCCGCCCCGCGGAATCCTTGCCGGACGGGCCCGCGACAGCGGCCCGAACAGGCTTTCGTGCCTGCATCTGGTCCATACCAGACCCTTGACACGGGTAGCGTTCACTTCTTAAATCACGTAGTGAAGTAAGTCCCCCTCAGGGCGAGTCGTCACCGCCCACTCCTGGTCGGCGCAGTACGAACCTGAATCGGCACCCGTTCCGTTCAAGCCTGTCATGCGCATGGCTTGTGGGTGTACCCCCACACGTTCCTCGAAGGGAGACCCATGGACGCCTCACGCCTTCCCCGGCGCCTGCTCTCGTCCCTCGTCTCGGTCCTCGCTCTCGCCACGCTCTCCACCGGCATGGCGCAGGGAGCACCCGCGCCCGTGGAGAAGCCTCCGGCGTCCACGGCCGCCGCGGCGGCCGCCGTCACCTTCGCCGACGAGTTCGACGGGCCCGCGGGCTCTACCGTCGACGGCTCGAAATGGCAGACCGAGACCGGCGACAACGTCAGCAACCACGAGCGGCAGTACTACACCGCGGGCAACCGCAACGCCGTCCTCGACGGCCAGGGGAATCTGGTCATCACCGCCCGTCGTGAGAACCCGGGCAACTACCAGTGCTGGTACGGGCGGTGCGAGTACACCTCCGCACGGCTGAACACCGCCGGCAGGTTCACCACGACGTACGGCAAGATCGAGGCCAGGATGAAGATCCCGCGCGGCCAGGGCATATGGCCCGCGTTCTGGATGCTGGGCAACGACATCGGCCAGGTCGGATGGCCCAACTCCGGTGAGATCGACATCATGGAGAACGTCGGCTTCGAGCCGGGCACCGTCCACGGCACCCTGCACGGCCCCGGCTACTCCGGCTCGGGCGGCATCGGCGCCGGCTACACCCTGCCCGGCGGTCAGGCGTTCGCCGACGCCTTCCACACCTTCGCCGTCGACTGGAGCCCCGAGGCGATCACCTGGTCCGTCGACGGCACCGTGTACCAGCGGCGCACCCCCGCCGACCTCGGCGGACGGCAGTGGGTCTTCAACAAGCCCTTCTTCCTGATCCTCAACCTCGCGGTCGGCGGCTACTGGCCCGGAGACCCCGACGGCAGCACGGTCCTCCCGCAGCAGCTCCTGGTCGACTACGTCCGGGTGAGCACCGACAGCGGCCAGCCCGGTGGAGGCGGTCCCGTCACGGGCCTCGCCGGCAAGTGCATGGACGTGGCCGGGGCCAACAGCGCCAACGGCACACCCGTGCAGCTCTACGACTGCAACGGCACCGCCGCCCAGCGCTGGACCGTCGGCTCCGACGGCACGCTGCGCGCGCTCGGCAAGTGCCTCGACGTGGCGTCGGGCGGAACGGCGGACGGTACGCCCGTGCAGCTCTACGACTGCAACGGCTCCGCCGCCCAGCAGTGGGCCGTCCCCGCGGCCCGCGACATCGTCAATCCCCAGGCGAACAAGTGCCTGGACGTGAGCGGCAACAACTCGGCCAACGGGACCCGGCTGCACATCTGGACGTGCACCGGGGCGGCCAACCAGAAGTGGACGGTGACGCGATGACGACCGGGCTCCCGCGCAGGCCCGCGGTGCGCGGGGCCCTGGGCTTGACGGCCGCCGCCGTTCTCCTCACGGGGCTCACCGGTGCGACTTCCGCACCATTCTCGGCTATGCCCAGCAGCGCCGTCCGGCCCGGCTGACCTTCTGGTCGGTCAACCGTGACCGGCCCTGCACCGGCGGCGGCGCGGACACCTGCTCGGGCGTTTCCCAGCAGCCGTGGGACTTCACCCGTGTCCTCGCCCAGTACACCGGCTGACCGTCCCCGCCCGCCCCCGCCCTTCACGCCCCCCACAACCCGCCGCCCCGCCGGCACAGGAGAAGACGTGCTCCGATTCCCCCGACCACCCCTGGGCGGCCGCCGCCCGTCACCGAGCAGGATCACCGGGCCCTGGATCGCCGCCTTCGTGGCCGCGACCACGGCCGCCTCGATCCTCACCGCCGTCCAGCCCGCCCGGGCCGCGACGCCGGAGGCCGCACCGGCAGCCGCCGCCGCCCTGCCCACGAGCTGGTCGACGGTGGTGAACGCGGGCAGCGGCAAGTGCCTGGACGCCCGCGCCGCCGCGACCGCCAACGGCACGGCGGTCCAGCAGTACGCCTGCAACAACAGCACCGCCCAGGAGTGGAGCTTCACGCCGACCGCCGACGGATTCGTACGGATCAACAACCGCAACGACGCCAAGCAGGTCGTGGACGTCAGCGACACGTCCTCGGCCGACAACGCGGCTGTCCACCTGTGGACGTACGGCGGTGGGAACAACCAGCAGTGGCAGGCCGTCGACGAGGGCGGCGGTGCCTACCGCTTCGTCAGCCGGCACAGCGGCAAGTGCCTCGACGTCCCGTCCGCCTCGACCGCCGACAGCGTCCAGCTCGTGCAGTACACCTGCAACGGCTCGGCGGCCCAGCGCTTCCAGGTGGCGCCCGTGAACACCCCACCCGGGGACGTCGACCTCGGTCCCAACGTCGTCGTCCTCGACCCCTCGATGCCGTCGTCCGCGATCCAGAGCCGACTGAACTCGATCTTCCAGCAGCAGGAGACGAACCAGTTCGGCTCCCAGCGCTACGCGGTCATGTTCAAGCCGGGGACGTACAGCAACGACGTCAACGTCGGCTTCTACACGCAGGTCCTCGGCCTCGGACAGTCGCCCGACTCGGTCACGATCAACGGCGCGGTGCACGTGGAGGCGGACTGGTTCCCACCGCAGAACGCCACCCACAACTTCTGGCGCGGTGCCGAGAACCTGTCGGTCAACCCGACGGGCGGCACCGACCGGTGGGCCGTGTCACAGGCGTCCGGATACCGCCGCATGCATGTCCGCGGCAACCTGGAGCTGAGTGACGGCGGCTGGTCCAGCGGCGGATTCATGGCCGACAGCAAGGTCGACGGTCAGGTGCGCTCCGGCACCCAGCAGCAGTGGCTGACCCGGAACTCCCAGCTCGGCAGCTGGACCGGCTCCAACTGGAACATGGTCTTCGTCGGCAGCCAGGGCGTGCCCGGCAACACGTTCCCGAACCCGCCCCACACCACGGTGGCCCAGACCCCGACCGTGCGGGAGAAGCCCTTCCTGTACGTCGACGGCGCGGGCGCCTACAAGGTGTTCGTCCCCGCCGTGCGGACGGCCTCCTCGGGCACCAGCTGGGCGAGCGGCAACGCCGCGGGCAGCTCGCTCGGCCTGGACCGGTTCTTCGTCGTCAAGGCGGGCGCGACCGCCGCGCAGATCAACGCCGCACTGGACGCGGGTAAGAACCTGCTGGTCACACCGGGTGTCTACCGTCTGAACCAGACGCTGCGGGTGACGCGCCCCGACACCGTCGTGCTCGGCCTGGGGCTCGCCACGTTCATCCCCGACAACGGCGTCACCGCGATGACGGTCGCCGATGTCGACGGTGTGAAGGTCGCCGGGGTCCTCTTCGACGCCGGGACCACCAACTCCCGGACGCTGATGGAGGTCGGCCCGGCCGGGGCCGCAGCGGACCACACGGCGAACCCCACCTCACTGCACGACGTCTACTTCCGGGTCGGCGGAGCGGCCGTGGGCAGGGCGACCACCAGCCTCGTGGTCAACAGCGACGACGTCATCGGCGACCACCTGTGGATCTGGCGCGGTGACCACGGAAGCGGCATCGGCTGGAACACCAACACGGCGGACACGGGACTCGTCGTGAACGGCGACGACGTGACCATGTACGGCCTGTTCGTCGAGCACTACCAGAAGCACCAGACCGTCTGGAACGGCAACGGCGGCCGGACCTACTTCTACCAGAACGAGATGCCCTACGACCCGCCGAACCAGGCCGCCTGGATGAACGGCTCCACCCAGGGCTGGTCGGCGTACAAGGTCGCGAACTCCGTCACCAGCCACCAGGCGTACGGGCTCGGCAGCTACTGCTTCTTCAACGTGGACCCGGGCGTGACCGCCGAGCGGGCCTTCGAGGTCCCCGATCACCCGAACGTGCGCTTCCAGAACATGGTGACCGTGTCGCTCGGCGGCACCGGGACCATCCGGCACGTCATCAACGGCAGGGGCGGCCCCTCCAACGCGTCCACCAACGTGGCCAACCTGGTGAGCCACCCGTGAGGCGGCTCGCGATACGGCTGCTGGTCCTGCTGGCGACGGTGCTGGGGCTGACCGCCGCCCCGGCCCACGCCTCAGCCGCGCCCCGGGCTGCGGCGCCCTTCAAGGTGGTCGCCTTCTACAACGGCACCTGGGACGCCGCACACATCGACTTCGTCAAGGAAGCCAACGCGTGGTTCCCGCGGGCCGCAGCGGAGAACGGCTTCACCTACACGGCGACGACCGACTGGCAACTGCTCGCGAACGGAGGGGTGAACGACTACCAGGTCGTCCTGTTCCTGGACGACGCACCCAAGACGGCCGCCCAGCGGTCCGGATTCGAGCGCTACATGCGCGCCGGCGGCGGGTGGATGGGCTTCCACTCCTCGGCGTTCACCACCGATGCCGGGTCCTGGCCGTGGTACCACCACACGTTCCTCGGCAGCGGGAACTTCAGGAGCAACACCTGGGGGCCGACGTCGGCGGTGCTGCGCACGGACGACCGCACGCACCCCTCGACCACCGGACTCCCCGCTACGTTCACCTCGGCGGTCAGCGAGTGGTACAGCTGGTCCGGCGATCTGCGGGCCAACCCGGACATCAGGATCCTGGCGTCGGTCGACCCCACGAGCTTCCCTCTCGGGACGGACCCGAACCAGTCCTGGTACAGCGGGGACTACCCCCTCGTGTGGACCAACGCCCGGTACCGGATGCTGTACGCGAACTTCGGGCACAACGCCATGGACTACGCCTCGGGCACACGGCTCTCCACGACGTTCGCGAGCCCCACGCAGAACCGCTTCCTCCTCGACGGGCTCAAGTGGCTCGGTGGAGCGGCGGGGGGTCCCGCGCCGGAGGATCCGATATCCGGGACGGCGTGGTACTCACTGGCCGGCGACGCGAGCGGTGCCTGCGTCGACGCGCGTGCGGCGGCCACGGCCAACGGCACAGCCGTCCAGCAGTACACGTGCAACGGGACCCTCGCCCAGCAGTTCCAGTTCCGTGCCACCGACGGCGGATACAGCAGGATCGCGATCCGCGGCAACCCGCAGCAGGTCATCGACGTCGCCGGCGTGTCGACCGCCGACAACGCCCCGTTGCAGCTGTGGTCCTACGGAGGCACCGGGAACCAGCAGTGGCTACCGGTGCGCGAGGCCTCCGGGAGCTACCGCTTCACCGCACGGCACAGCGGCAAGTGCCTGAGCACGACGGGAGGTACGGCCGACGGCGTGCAGCTGGTGCAGCGGGCCTGCGACGGTTCGACCGCGCAGAGCTTCCGCCTCGCCGCCCGGCCCTGAGGCACCGCACCGGGACCTCACGTCCCAACGCTCCGGCCCTCACGTCCTGAGGGACGGTTCCGCCGCCCGGGAGCACCGTCCCGGGCGGCGGAACCACGTCCCGCCTCAGCCGACCCGGGTCAGATGGACGAGGGTGCTGGCCCAGTCCCCGGGCGGCAGGCCGAGGGCCAGTCCGTAGTCCTCCAGTACGGCCCCGTGGTGGACGGCACCGGTACGGGTG
The DNA here is from genome assembly GCF_036345975.1 of Streptomyces clavifer. Taxonomy (NCBI): domain Bacteria; kingdom Bacillati; phylum Actinomycetota; class Actinomycetes; order Kitasatosporales; family Streptomycetaceae; genus Streptomyces; species Streptomyces clavifer. The sequence goes on from NZ_CP107793.1 coordinate 6,919,404, forward strand.
TCGCGGTAGCGCGCCCCCGGGTCGAGACCCCGTAGCCGGACCGGACGCACGGGGGCTCCGTGCCGGTGCGTGCACCGCCAGGCCAGCAGCATGGTCTCGCCGGCGTCCGCGGCGGCGTACTGCACGACCGTGGTCTCCTCGCCCTCCGGGCCCGAGAGCCGGTGCAGGGCCCCGTGCTGCACCAGGTGTCGTACGGCCTTGTACTCGGCCACGAAGGCGGCCGCCCCGGTCATCTCCTCCTCGGACCAGGCGTGCAGATCGCCCCCGATGGCCAGGAGGCCCGCCATGGCGACGTGGAACCGGAAGCGCAGCGGGACGTGCCGGTGGGTCAGCTGGTTGGGCACGTCGGTGACCCAGGCGCCCATGGTGCGCGCCGGATAGATCTGGCCGAAACCGTGCTGGATCGAGATCCGGTCCATGGCATCGGTGTTGTCCGACGTCCAGACCTGGTCGGTACGGGCCAGGATGCCGAGATCGATCCGGCCGCCGCCGCCGCTGCAGGACTCGATGCGCAGGCCCGGGTGCCGGGCGCGGAGCCGGTCGATGATGGAGTACAGGTGGTGCACGTACCGCGCCCACAGCCGGTCGTGCCCCTCCGTCCCGTCCGGCCAGCCCGCCTCGCTGAAGGCGCGGTTCATGTCCCACTTCAGGAAGTCGATGCCGTGCTCGGTGACGAGGCGGTCGAGCCAGTCGTACGTGAACTCGGCGACATCGGCCCGGGCGAGGTTGAGGACCAGCTGGTTGCGCAGTTCGGTACGTGAGCGGCCCGGGACGTGCAGGACCCAGTCGGGGTGCGCCCGGTACAGGTCGCTGTCCGGGTTGACCATCTCGGGCTCCACCCACAGGCCGAACCTCATCCCCAGGCGGCGCACTTCCGTCACCAGCGGGCCGAGACCACCGGGGAAGCGGTCCGGGGACGGGGTCCAGTCGCCGAGGCCGGCACGGTCGCTGCGGCGGCCCCCGAACCAGCCGTCGTCCAGCACGTACAGCTCGACGCCCAGGCGCGCGGCGCGCGCGGCGAGCGCCATCTGGCCCGCTTCGTCCACATCGAACCCGGTGGCCTCCCAGGAGTTGTAGAGCACGGGAGCCGTCTCGTCCCCGTGCGGCAGGACGTGCGAACGGATGTGGTCGTGCCAGGCGCGGGTGGCGGCACCGAACCCACCCTCGCTGAACAGGCCGGCGAAGACCGGGGACACGAACTCCTCGCCCGGCCGCAGCGGAACGACCGTGCCGTCGTGCCCGGCGCCACCGGTGAGACCCGCCCGGCCGTCGGGGGTGCGCTGCGCGGTGATGCGCCAGGTGCCGCTCCAGGCCAGGGCGGCGCTCCACACCCTGCCCTGGTGCTCCGTGGTGCCGCCGTCGTCGAGCATCACCCACGGGTTGGCGTGATGGCTCGTGGTGCCGCGCCGGCTCGTCAGGACGGTCTCGCCGTGGGGGAGCGGTTGCCTGTGCAGCAGGCTCTCCGCCGACCACTGCCCGGTGACGTGGCTGAGGCGGTAGCCGGGCAGGGCGGGCAGGGACCAGGCCGCGGAGTCCGCGCGGAGCAGACGCACCGGGCGGTCACCGTCGTTGCGCACGGTGACGTGGCGCTCGATGACGTCGCTGTCCTCCCGGACGCGGTAGTGCAGGACCGTCCGCAGCGGATGGAGCCGGTCCCGGAAGGCGAGTCGGAGCTCGTGGACCCCCGGCTCGGGCCGGTGGACGCGGTGTTCCTCCGGCTGCCACTCGAAGGCCCGGGAACCGTCGGCGAACCGGACCTGCAGCGAAGGAGGGCCGTAGCGGGCGCCGCCGTCCACGGGAAGTTCCTCGCCGACCCCGGACGTCCCCTCGAAGCTGCTCGCGGGCACAGCCGGAGCTGTGGCGAGCTCTGCCGCCTGAGCCGGGGTCAGCCGTGGCCCCCAGGCCACATGGCACGGGGCCCCGGTCCCGTCCACCCGCACCGCGTACGAGGTGCGCGGGGTGCGGATCAGCCAGATCCCGGTGTCCGGGTCGTAGGAGATCACCGTCGTGGTCCTCACTCGAGAGCGTTGCGCAGTCAGGTGCCACCCAAGCGCCACCTTGGAAGATCTGTCAATCCCCTCACCTGGGCTTCGTTCATGTGGGTGTGAAGTGGTGGGGAGGGGAGTTCGAAGGAGAGGACTTCTTTCATTGACAACAGAAAAGAATGAACCGTAGATTCCCCGCCATGCGAACGACCCTCCCCGAGGCGTTCCCGGCCCACACGCCGGCCGTCCCGCAGATCTTCACCATCGTGCTCTCCCACGGGCCTGTGACGCGTGCGGAGATCGCCCGGCGGGCGGGCGTCTCCCCGGCGGCGGTGACGAAGGCCGTCCGGCCGCTCATCGAAGCCGGCTACCTCGTGGAGGAGGCGGGTGAGGATCTCCCCCCGGCCCTCGGACGGCCGGCCAACGCCCTGCGGGTCGACGGGGGGCGCGCCCTGTTCATCGGCGTCAAGGTCACCGGTGACTCCGCCATCGCGGTCCTGACCGACCTGCGCTGCCGCATCCGCGTCACCCGTCGGGCGCCCCTCGACGACCGGTCGCCCGACGGCGTGCTGGCCACGACCGGTGACCTCGTCACGGAACTGCTCGTCGAGGCCGAGGGGTTCGGGGTCCAGGTCAGGGGCATCGGCTTCGCGGTATCGGGGGATGTGGTGCGCACCGACGGCACCGTGCGCTACTCGCCCTTCCTGGACTGGCGCGACGTACCGCTCGGGGAACGGGCCGCCGCGGCCACCGGGCTCCCGGTCACCGTCGAGAACGATGTGCGGGCCCTCACCGTGGCCGAGCAGTGGTTCGGAGCCGGTGCGGGCCTCACCGACTTCGCACTGGTGACGGTCGGCGCGGGCATCGGCTGCGGTCTCGTCGTCGGGGGCCGGGTCGTCTCGGGAGCCCACGGCGTGGCCGGTGAGATCGGGCACCTCTCCATCGATCCGACGGGTCCTCCGTGCCACTGCGGCAACCGCGGCTGCGTGGAGGCGATCGCCTCCGACCCGGCGATCGTGCGCGAGGTCCGGGCCCGCACCGGTATCCACGTGGCGGATGCGGCCGAGGCCCTGGCCCTGGCCCGCGGCGGCGACACGGCGGCACGCCAGGTGTACGCGCGAGCGGGCGAGGCGATCGGGCGGGCCATCGGGTCACTTGTCAATCTGCTGGGCCCGGAGCGCGTGATCATCTCCGGCGAAGGCCTCGCCGCCCACGACCTGTTCGCCGACCGGATCCAGGACGCCTTCACCGTCTCCGCCTTCGGCACGGCGGCTCGGTGCGAGGTCAGCACGCACCCGCTGCCCTTCGAGGCATGGGCGCGGGGGGCCGCGGCCACCGCCATCCAGTCCTTCATCGGCTCGGACTCGCGCTCGGGCGGCAGCGGGTGGCGATGAGCGGCGGAGTCCCGGTACGCGGCTCCACCGCCCGCTCCCCGTCGCGCGAAGTTCGCAGCGGAGGCGAGCGAATGCCACCATGGGATTCATGCTACGCAAGGCGCTGATCGTCACTGACATGATCAACAGTTACGATCACCAGGATGCCGAGCTTCTCCTCGAATCGGCAGAGCGCGCGGTTCCCGTCATCACGGAGCTGCTGCGGGCGGCGCGGGCGAACGGCACCCCGGTGATCTACGCCAACGACAACTTCGGCGAATGGCGGTCCCACCACGGGGAGATCGTGGAGAAGGCGCTCTCCGGCGCGCGGCCCGATCTGGTCGAACCCCTGCAGCCGGACGAGAAATCGCTTTTCGTGGTGAAAGCCAGACACTCGATCTTCTATGAAACACCCCTCCCATATCTGCTTGACCAGCTGGGGGTCAACCATCTCGTCCTCTGTGGTCAGGTGACCGAGCAATGCATTCTCTACTCGGCGCTCGATGCGCATATCCGTCACATAGGTCTTACGATTCCTGAGGAGGCAGTGGCCCATATCCATCCGGATCTCGCGCAGGCGGCCCTTCGGATGATGGAGCGGAACATGGGTGCCCGGGTATGCGCTGCCGAGGCGGTCGCATTCTGATCCCCGGGGCGCAGCGCCGCACCGCTTCCGTGCACAGCCGCCGATGGAGGAGGGAGCGGGTATGACACGTGCCGCTCTGTTCGATGTGGACGGGACCCTCGTGGACACCAACTACCTCCACGTGGTGTCGTGGTGGGAGGCGTTTCGGCAGGCGGGCCACACGGTGCCGACGACCGCGGTGCACCAGGCCATCGGGCTCGGCTCCGGCGACCTCGTCGAGCACCTCCTCGGCCCGGACCGGGACCGCGAGCAGGACGCGCGGATCAGCGCCGTGCACTCGGCTCTGTACGCCACGTACTTCGAACGGCTGGCACCGCTGGAAGGGGCCGCGGACCTCCTGCGCACCCTGTCCGCACGGGGCTGGACGGTGGTTCTGGCCACATCGGCCACCGGTTTTGAGCTCACCTCCCTGAGGGCGGCCCTCGGGGCCGACGACGCCATCGCCGACACGGCGAGCGCCGACGACGTCGACGAGGGGAAACCCGCTCCGGAGCCGATCCGGCACGCGATGGAGCTCGCCGGTGCGAGTAGCGGCGAGACGGTGTACGTCGGCGATTCCGTATGGGACATGAAGGCGGCGACCAGCGCCTCGGTGGCCGCTGTCGGGCTCCTGTCGGGCGGAATCCCCCGGGCCGACCTCGAACGTGCCGGGGCGGTGGAGGTCTACAGCGGTCCCGCAGATCTTCTCTCCCGCCTGGACACCGGCGTCATCGCCCGCATCGGCGCGGCTGCCTGACGCGGGCGTGGCGGCAGCGGGACGGGACGCGCTCCGCGCGCCGGACGTCCGATCGCTGGGCCATTGATCTGAACGTGCGTTTCGGCAGCGCACAATCGGAAACTCGTCACCTATGGTGCAATTCGGATACACGATGATGACCGAACAGGCCGGGCCCAGGGCGCTCGTCGACGACGTGGTCGCCGCAGAGCGTGCCGGTTTCGACTTCTCCGTCACCTCGGACCACTACTTTCCCTGGCTGGAGTCACAAGGACACGCCCCGTACGCATGGAGCGTGCTCGGCGCGGCCGCGCAGGCCACGTCCAGCATCGGGCTGATGACGTATGTGACCTGCCCGACCGTTCGCTACCATCCCGCGCTCGTCGCGCAGAAGGCGGCGACGCTGCAACTGCTCTCCGCGGGAAGGTTCCGGCTCGGGCTGGGTTCGGGCGAGAACCTCAACGAGCACGTCGTCGGTGCGGGGTGGCCGGCCGCGAACGTGCGGCTGGAGATGCTCGAAGAGGCAGTGGAGATCATCGGTGCCCTCTTCGACGGTGGATACGTCAGTCGGCACGGCACCCACTTCGACGTCGACAACGCCAAACTGTGGGACCTGCCCGAGGTGCGCGTACCCCTCGGCATCGCGGTGTCGGGCGGGCGGTCGTGCGCGATCGCGGGCCGCCTGGCCGACCTCGTCATCGCCACTGAACCCAAACCGGAACTGCTGGCGGACTTCGACCGGCACGGCGGTGCGCGAAAGCCACGGGTCGGTCAGCTCCCGGTCTGCTACGACCTCGACCGGGACACGGCGGTCGAGCGGGCGCACGATCAGTTCCGCTGGTCGGTCGGCGGCTGGAAGGTGAATTCCGAACTGCCCGGCCCGGCTGCCTTCGACCAGGCCACCCAGTACGTCCGGCCCGAGGACGTGGCGCAGTCCGTCCCGTGCGGCGACGACCTCGAGGAGTTCGTCGAAGCGGTGCGCGCCTATACCGAGGCGGGGTTCACCGAGGTCGCGCTCGTCCAGGTCGGCGGTGCGCATCAGCAGCCCTTCATCCGCTGGGCGCACGAAGAGCTCCTGCCCGCGCTGCGCACACTCTGAGGCGTCCTCCTGGCAGCCGATCCAGGGCCCGCGCGGAATGGTCTCCAGGACTCCGGGGCCGCCGGCCGGGACGGGAACGGGCCCGCCCGCAGGGACGGCGAACGTCCTGCGGGCGGGCCCGCGCGCCTCGCTGCCGGCGGCTCAGCGGCTGACGGCCTTGAGGAGCTGTTCCTTGTTCATCGTCGAGCGGCCCTCGATGTTCTTCCTCTTCGCCTCTTCGTACAGCTGGTCCCTGGTACGGCCCTGCGCGCCCTTGTGCGAGCGCTCACCACCGCGCTGCGAGGCCGACTTCGGGTCGCGCGTCGACGTCCGGCTCGCGGTCGCGGACTCACCCGAGCGCGCGCGCTCCTTGTTGACGGTGCGGGCGGCGATCTCCTTCGCACGCTTCTCGGACGTGCCGCGCTTCTCGGCACTCTCCTTGACGTGCTCGTACTGGCGCTCACGCTTGGGGCTGGATCCTGCCGGCATGGCGTCATCCTCCTCGTTCTCGTCGGGGGCTCGGCCCGGAGGTGCACGGGGTGGGCGGCACGGGGACGAAATGCCGTCCTCCCTTCCGGTTACCGCTGGTGCACGTCGGAAACATGGCACCCCCGGCAGGGCTCCGCCCGTCGGGCCGTGCGCTCGGGTGACCTCCGGACGCAGGTGGCCTGCACCTCCCTGCACGCAGTGCACCGAAGGAGGCCCTCCGGGACCTCGCGGGTCGTCGGCGGCCGGTGGAAATCCGCCGGCATGCGAAGCCGCGCCGTTGCAGCCTCTGGGATGGTGAACAGCATGTGGAACGACCTGGGGACAACGGGCTACGACGAATCACTGCACGCCTGCGCGCGCTCGGGGGTCCTCCGCCCCGCGGTCGCTCCGACGGGCAGGCCCACCGGACCGGGCCTGCCCGAGCGGTGGGCGGACCCGGACACGACGCCCTTCACCACGTCCGGCAGCTCACGTGTTTCCGTGGGGCAGGAGCCCTCCCACGCGCCGGTCGCCGATCATGACCGGTGACTGGCGGCAGGACCGGATCGGCAGCGCACGCAGGGGCGGCAATCCGACGGTTCTCCGGAGGATGGAGGCAGGGTTCGCGGTGATCGGGGATGTGCAGTTCCTGCCCGGATACTCGGTGCTGCTCGTGGACGATCCCGCTGTGCGGAGGCTGTCGGAGCTTCCTCGCGGCAAGCGGCTGGCGTTCCTGTCCGACATGGAGATGCTGGCGGAGGCCGTCGAACGCACCTGCGCACAGTCCGACCCCGCCTTTCGGCGGGTCAACCTCGAGATTCTGGGGAACACCGACCCGTTCCTGCACGCGCACGTCTGGCCGCGGTTCGCATGGGAGCCGCCCGACCTCGTGCGCAAGCCCGTGTGGCTGTACCCGCAGAGAGGTGGAGCGACGAGCGCCACCGGCTCGGCCCGCGGCACGACGCACTGCGCAGGGCGATCGGCGAGGAGCTCGACCGGCTCAGATCCTGACACCAGGAGCCGGTGCCCGGCCCTGTTCACCGCAGTGTGCGACCAGGCGTTCGGCTCCGGCCGTTCGGGGGACGCACGGGCGGTTCAGGTGCTTCTGCCGCCCCGCGAGGGCACCCCTCGTGAGACGAAGGAGAGACACCATGCCCCTCTATCTGTCGAGGTTCAGCTACACGCCCCGGACCTGGGCACGGCTGATCGACCACCCCGAGGACCGGGCGGAGGCCGCCCGGACGTACATCGAGTCCGTCGGTGGCAAGCTCCACGGCTTCTGGTACGCCTTCGGTACGCACGACGGCTACAACCTGTGGGAAGCCCCGGACAACGTGTCCATGGCCGCGGTGGCACTGTCGATCGGCGGAGGCGGCGCGCTCAGCTCGTTCGAGACGACCGTTCTCCTGACCGTCGACGAGACGATCGAAGCCCTGCGGAAGGCCGAGGGAATCCAGTACCGGGCTCCCGGCGGGCAGCGGTGAGCGACGGTCGGAGACTCCGGACCGGCCCACTCGCCGGGCGGCAGTCAGCGGAGCGGGTCGTCCGACGGGGTCCGCCTACTCGACGCCGGGTGTTGCGCTGCGCGCTGCAGTGACGGCTTCGCTGCCGGCGCTCAGCTGTAGTACGCGATCTTCTCGTCGAGGACCTTCATGGCCCGGCCCAGTGCCGCCACCCGTTGCTCCAGTGCGGCACGGCGATCCTGGAGGAAGGCGACCCGGTCCTGCGGAGGGTGCTCGGCGCGCAGGATGGCGACGAACCCCCGCAGGTCCGCGATACCGAGTCCCGCCTCGCGGAAGCACGTGACCAGGCCGATCCAGAAGACGTCCTCCTCGGTGTACTCCCTGCGCCCTCCGCCGGTGCGTCGAATCGGTCCGATGAGCCCCTCACGCTCGTAGTAGCGCAGCGTGTCGATGGAGACGCCGGTGCGGTCGGCAGTCGTTGCCGGGGTGAGAGTGGTCGTCGGACTCATCGGACTCCTTCTGGTGAGGGCCGCTACCGCGCTTCGGCGAAGCGCGCCACGTGCTCGTCGCTCAGCCGTACACGGCGTGCGGCAAGTGCCTCCTCGATCTGCTCCACCCGGCTCGCACCGACGATGGGCTCGATCCCCTGACGCATGAGCCACGCGAGGACGACCTGATTCCTCGTGGCCGAGAGCTCGCCGGCGACGTCGTCCAGGACCGCGAGCACCCGGGTGGTCCCGGGGTGATCATAGGTTCGCGGAAGCGGCTTGTCCGCGCGTACGTAGGAACCCCACAGCAGCGAGCTGTACGACCACACGGCGAGCCCCTCCGACCGTGCGAGGTCCAAGTCCTCGGCCGTCAGCAGGCGGTGGCCGCCCTCCGCGACGGGGGAGAGGGGGCGCGGCTGCACGAGCGAGTGGCGCAGTTGCAGGGCCGACCACAGTTCCACGCCCTGCTCCCGCGCGAGCGACCGCGCGCGCTCGACGCGCCAGGCGGCATGGTTGGCGGCGCCGACCCGCAGAGCCACTCCCTTCGCGACCAGGTCCCCGAAGGCGCCGACCGTCTCCTCAAGCGGTACGGTCCGGTCCTCGGCGTGGGCCCAGAGCAGGTCGACGTGATCGACCCCGAGACGCTCCAGGCTCTCCTCGACGCCGGTGTGGACGGCGCGGGCCGAGAGTCCTTCGGCGCTCTCCGGCCAGGAGTGCGGAACCAGCGGATTCTGCCGGACCTTCGTCGCGATCCGCACCGAGTCGCGCGCACCGGGGCGGGCCCTGAGCCACGCGCCGATGACGCGCTCGCTGGCGCCGCCCGCGCCGCTGGGATCGGTCCAGAAGGAGTAGCAGTTCGCGGTGTCGAGCCAGGTCCCGCCGCCGGCGACGAAGGAGTCGAGGATCGCGAAGGCCCGGTCGGAGTCGACGCGGGTGCCGAAGTCCATCGTCCCGAGGACGATCTGGGGGTCGTTGGTGTTCATGTCCCCATGCTCGGACCTGGAGCGCGCACCAGGTCAAGAGCAGGTCTGGGGACGTTCCGGCACTCGGCCTCCGCACCCGCGTGACGGCGCCGTCGTGACACCTCCGTGCCCCCGGCGCCCCTGTGCGGGCAGCGGCGCGCGGTCGTACGCTGCCCGTGTGCACAGTGTGGAACTGCTGCCCGACCGGGCGACCGACCGTGCCGTCCGGGACGTGTGGCGCCGGCTGGCGGACGAGGGCCTGCCCAGCCAGGCCGCGCACCGGCATCCGACCAACCGGCCGCACCTCACCCTCGCCACGTCGGATGCCCTCCCCGCCGAGGTCCGTGCCCGGCTCGGAGAGGTGTTCGCCGGTCTGCCCGTCCCGCTGCACCTCGACGGGCTCCTGCGCTTTCCCGGCCGGACGCGGGTACTGGCCTGGGCGGTCCGGCCCGACGACGTTCTGCTGCACCTGCACGAGACGGTGTGGCGGATCGTGCGCGAGGCGCCGGAGAGCGGCCGTCCCAACCCGCTCCTCGACCCGGCGCGCTGGGTCCCGCACATCACCCTCGGCCGTGGACGCGACGCGGTGTGGACCACTTCGGACGACAGGCTGCTTCCCGCCACGGTGGACGCGTCGACAGCTGCGACGGGCCGGTGGACCGAAGCCCGGTACTACGACTCGGTCGCCCGCACCACGGGCCGTCTGGGCCCGCGCCCAAGGCCCTGATGAGCGGGCTTACAGGGCCGGCCCGCCTCGCGGGCAAGCCGCGCCGCTCGCGCTCCGGGGTGACCGCCGGCTGTCGACGACCTGGCTCAGCCCGTCACCGGCGGCAGCGGGGGGCGGATCCCGGCGGCAGCGCGCGATGCCGCCCGGCCCATGGCTACCGGTGGGCGCCCCGTCGGCGTTCGCTGCGCCGTAGTGCGCGACGCCGGGCACCCGGCAGGGCGTCGGCCAACTCGCCCACCAGGGCGACGTCATGGCACACGCTGTCCCGGCCGCCGCGGCACCACCACACCGGTGGGCCGGCCGCGTCCGTTGCACCCTCGTACCAGCCGTCAGTGGTCCCCGCGGGGCGAGGGTGCATCCCGATCCTGTGTTCCGGGCAGACCGGCCACACCTGTCGGAGCAACTCCATGACGGTCGACTGCGCCGCGTCGGCGACCACCGTCAGGACCGTCGTCGCATCGTCCGGCTCCGGCGGGTCGCCCTCCTCCGGATCGCACGCATTCACCTGGTTGCCGTGCCAACGGCCGTCCGGCATCGCCACGTAGACCTGATCCGAGTCCGCCCCACCCGGCTGCACAGGCTGCCCGGACGCGGACGGCACGACGAACAGCACCAGCGCCTCTCGACCCGGCATGGCCGCCAGCAGGTCTCGGTTGACCGCGGCGAGCGCAGCCTCCAGCACGGGCCACCGGCCGGGCTCCGCGCGCCGGGGCTCCGGGAGATGCCGCCCGTCATGACCGGGGCCGATGCTGGAGTACGAGAAGAAGTTCACCGGGACATCGTCGCAGCCACGTACTCCTTCGCCGTCGGCCGAGGGCAGCCGTCTCACCCCCACGACCGCAGCTTCTGGGGATTGCGGACCGCCCAGATCCGGGTGACCCGGCCGTCGGCGACCGCGAACGAGGCCACCGTCATGACGGCGCCCGCACGCCGGGGCCACCAGGCCCGCCACACCGTTGACCGACCGCTCCTCCAGCTCGAGGCCGGGAGCCCTCCCGGCGACGGCGACCATGTACCGGGCGATGCGCGCGCCGCCTTCGACCGGGCGCAGGACGGCACGGGGTGCGACGGACCCGGACCGTCGCACCCCGCACCCTCGTCAGCCGCGTGCGACGGCGATGGAGCCCTGGAGCCGCTCGCCCGCCTCGTAGACCATGTACGGCACTCCCCGGTCCGTCCCGAAGCTCGGCGAGGCGCTGCGGCCGTTCTCCGGCGCGGCGGCGCCGGAGTCGTAGAAGACGCCGAGGTGGTCGCGGCGGGTGAAGTCGTTGCCGACCTCGGTGATCAGCAGATTGCCGCCGTTCTCCTTGCCGGTGTTGTAGACGACGTAGGTGCTCCCGTTCCGGCTCAGCAGGTGCGGGCCGCCGATGTTGTTCGAGCCGACGTCGGAATGGCGCACGAGCGGCTGCTGGTCGAAGGCCCAGTCGCGGCCGTCCTTCGACCAGCCCCAGGCGATGTCACGGTGGTTGGACTGGTTGTTGAGCATGAAGAGCATCACGTAGCGCGCGCCGCGCGAGGGCAGGTCGTGCCGGAAGACGCGGGCGTACGAGGTCTCGCTGCTGCCCGCCGGCATCATCGCCGTGGTGAGCACCACCTTGTCGTACGTGAAGGTGATGCCGTCCTTGGAACGGGCGAGCCGGGTCGTGCCGTTCTCGCCGTGGAAGTAGAGCCAGAGCTCCTTGACGTCCTCGTTCCAGAGGACGTGAGGGGACGCGACATGGCTGACCTTGTAGTGCGGCTGCCAGTTGTTGGAGACGATCGGATTCGCCCTGTACTCGGTGAACGGGCCCTCCAGGGAGTTGCCGTAGGCCAGGCAGATACCCCCGGGGGCGTCGTGCGGGCCGTAGTAGAGGTAGTAGCGGCCGAGCGGATTCGCCAGCTTGTCGTAGACGCCCCGGACGCACGGGAAGATGATCTCGCCGGTCGGGTTGTACTTCAACCGGGAAGGCGTCAGCAGCGTCTTCACGTAGCGGTAGTCGGGGAATCCTCCGGGGGCCGCCGCGACCGCTCCGGTACCTTCCCCGGCGAGGCCCGGGGCCGCGGCGGCACTGCCCGCGGCGCCGGTGGCGATCAGTCCGGCGGTGGCCGCGGCTCCGGCGACCGTGCCCCGCAGGAAGACCCTCCGGCTCGGCTGCCGCGCACCGGGAGCGGCCTGCGGGTCGTCGTGCTGTGCGTCGTGGTCGTGCTGTGTCATGTCGTGCTCCGTCCCGAGGAGTGAGAGATCACAGGTGACTGGGGGTGAGGCAGTGCAGGTGGCCGAGGGCGGAGGTCACAGGTAACTGGCGGCGGTGACACAGAATCCGCCCAGGGCGACGGCCCAGACGTACGGCAGGGTCCGCAGCATCACCTGCTGCGGGGTCACCCCGGCGTACTGGGCGCTCCAGACGGTCTGCGTGCTGGTGGGGTCCGACACCCCGAAGACCTGGTTGTACGAGGTGGCGAGGCCCAGTACGGCCACCGCCGGGTAGATGCCGGCCGCGATGAGGACACCGGCGATGCCCGCGCCGAGGCCGTAGACGTTCAGCGGTCCCCGGTACAGGCAGAGCGGTACGAGCAGGGTGAACACCACGACGAACAGCACCGGGTTCTGCGGGCTGACGGCCTTGACCAGCGGCTCCAGCGACTCCACGGCGCCCGGCAGCTTCACCGCGGCCAGCAGGATGCCGATGGCGATGAACAGCACGATGGGTGCCGCCGCGACCTCGAACGCGCCGTACAGCGTCCGCAGCAGCCGCTTGTTCATCTCGCGCGGCCGGGTGGTGGTGACCAGCGCGTACAGGACACCGGCCAGCATCGAGGGCAGGATCGCGACCTCGAAGCCGAGCGCGAGGACCAGGGGAACGAGCGGGGTGAGCAGTGCGTACCAGGGTGCGTCGCCCAACTGCCTGCGCCGCGACACGGGTGCGGCGGAAGCAGACCGCAGGGACCACGCGTGCTCCACTCCGCGTCGCCGCGTCTCGACGAGGACGAAGAGGACGGCGGCGGCCAACGCGAAGGGGAACAGCTTCATCATGAAGCCCCGCACCGTGTCGACGGGCAGTTCGAGAGCGGTGGAGAAGAACTGCCAGATGGGCAGCTCGAAGGGCATCCCGGCGGCGATGCCCATCAGGATCGTGCCGGCCGCGGTGACCTTGGGGATGCCGACGGCGATCATGGCGGGAATGCCGATGATGCCGGCGAGCATCGCGGCCGGGGCCGATCCGGTGACCGTTCCGACCAGGGTGGAGACGGCGAGGACGCCGAGGGCGACCACGACCGGCCGGTCCCCGCCGAACTCGACGATCTTGCGGACGAGGGTGCCCGCGATGCCGGTCTCGTCGAGGAGTCTGCCCAGCCAGGAACCGAGCAGGATCGCGATCATCGTGGCGGCGAGCATCGGCGCGCCGCCCTGGACGACCGTGTCCAGCACACTGTTCTCGCCGGTCAGTGGGGCACCCGCGACGAAGGCGATGACGACGGCGAGGATGACGAGCGCGAAGGCGGTGGGCAGTCTGCGGGTGAGCATCGCGGCGACTCCGGCCGCCATGACAAGAAGGATGACGACGCCCATGGCGTTACTTCTCTCTTCCGTGCGGGGATCCGTGCTGCGGCTCGGCAGCGGTGGCCAGGGCGGCCGTCAGCAGGAGCGGGCTGCGGCCCAGACCGCAGGCGGTACGGGCGTGGGAATGGGCGGCGATCTCGTCGGCGCCGGCGACATGGCCGTACAGGCGGTGACGGCCCGCGCGCAGCACGACATGGTCCAGAGCCAGCTTCAGGTCCTTCTTCGCCTGACCGTGGTGGAGCCGCTCGTGCACCGCCTCGTGCGCGATGGCCGCCGCCCGTACCGACCCGGCCGGGTACCAGTGGCGCCAGCCGAGCCGGTCCGTCAGCTCCTCGGCGAGAGCCAGGGTGTCCGTGAACAGTTCGACGGTCGGCACCGGCTTGGACGTGTAGCGCGCGAGGAGGCCCTTCGCCAGGCCGCCGTCGCTCTCCACCACCCGGGCCGTGGAGGCCGCGGGCGCGAGCGCCGAACCGTACGCGTCGGCCGCCCGCGCCCAGCGACGCAGCAGCTCCGGGTCGCGGCCCTCGTGCGTGGGGGTGTTCGCGAGCAGCCGCACACCGAACTCGACGTCGTCGAGAGCGGCGAGTTCCTCCATCGCCGCGCGTGCCCCCCGGCCGGGCGGGACGGCCGTCATGAGCGTATCTCCACGACGGCGACGACGGGCTCGTCGGCAGCGCGGGCGCGCAGTTCGCTGCGGGCGAGCGCGAGCAGCGGCTGAGGGTCCAGCACACCGGACAGGTCGGCGATCCGGGAGCCGAGCAGGAGTCGCAGTGCCGGGGCGCGGACACCGCCGTCGCCGTACGACGTGGCCTCCTTCACCAGACCGGCGAGGACTTCGGGGGCCCGCCCGACCGTGGTGGTCTCCACCCGGGCGTCCGGTGCGTGGAGCCGCACGACGCCGTCCGCGTCGACGACCCGCACCGGGTGGCGGTCCGGTCGGAACCGGCGGCGCACGTCGGTGCCGTACACGGTGTGGGCGGGGGTGCCCGCGAGTATCCGCACCGATGCCGGGTCTGCTCTCAGACTGTCGGCGGCGGCGCGCAGCCGGTCCGTCTCGTCGGCCCGGTGGGCGCGGTCCTGCGTACGCAGCTCGGTGGCGCCGGTCGCGACGGCCCGCACGGTGCTGGTCTGCGGATCGACCGTGACCTCCACCTCCACACCGTCGGCTGCGGCGCCCTGGGCGACGACAGCGGCCTCCGCCTCGGCGCGCACGGCCAGGATCTGCTCCTGGCCGGCCCCCGGGATGATGCGTTCGACCTGCTCCCGGATGAGGGCGAGGGCCACACCGATGGGGCTGATCACCTCGTTGTGACGGGCGATCCTGCCCTCCTGCCCGGTGACGGACGCGAGGTGGGGAGTGACGGAGGCAGCGCCTCCGCCTCCGCCGACGAGCACCGCGGTGTCCTTGTCCAGGCGGTAGTCGCGCATCATCGCGTCGACCACGGACCTGACCTGTGCGGTGCCCGCGTCCAGGATCCTCGCTGCCGCCGTGGCGACGTCCGTGCCGAGCAGGGCGGCCAGCGGGGCGATCGCGGCCTCGGCCACGGCCGGGTCGCACTGGGCGAAGTCCCCGTCCGGCACCCGTCCCAGGGCGTTGGCCGCGCAGGTCATGGTGACGGCGAAGCGCCCGCCTGCGGCGTCGATCACCGCGTAGTCGGCGGGGTCGTCGTCCATCGGGCGGATCGTGGTGACCTGCGCGTCGCGCAGGTCGTCCAAGCCGGCGAAGCAGGCGTACGACAGCCCCGCGATGTGCGCGCTGCGCGGTCCGACGCCGGTGATCCTGCCGCCCGCGACACGGACCATCGAGCCGCCGCCGACCCCGACGGTCCTGACGTCGAGCGCCGACAGGTACGACGTCCTGCCGAGAATGGTGGCGTGCCGGACGGCGACCTTGCCCCGCCGCACGACACTGATGTCCGTGGACGTGCCGCCGGTCTCCAGGAACAGGCCCTCGCTGATGCGCTCCTGCATGAGCGCGCCGGCGACCCCCGCCGCCGGCCCGGACAGCACGGTCAGCAGCGGTCTGCGCCGCATTTCGTCCAGCGACATCACTCCGCCGTCGCAGCGCATCACCATGAGCGGCGCGCTCACACCCGCCTTCGTGATGGAGGCGTCGACGAGGTCGGCGGTGGCGAGCATGCGCGGCAGGATCGCGGCGTTCACCACGGCGGTCCGGGTGCGCTTGTGGAGCCCGTACAGCGAGGTGATGTCGTGCGCGGCGGTCGTCGGCAGCCCCCGCTCCTCGGCCGCGGCGGCGACGGTGTCCTCTCCCTCGGGGCGGTCGACGCTGAACGGCTGGCTGGCGACGACGACTTCGGCGCCCTCCCGGACCAGCGCGTCGAGGGCGGCACCCACGGCGGGCGCGTCGTCCGGGTCGGCCACATGCCCGTAGACGAGCGGAAGCCGCTTGCCCGGGGTGAGTTCCAGCTTTCGGAACGCGGCCAGCCTGCGGGTGAGCGTCGCGCTCGGACCTGCGCCTATGCCGATCAGTCCGACAGTGGCGACGTCGCCCTCCAGGAGGGCGTTGGTAGCCTGTGTCGTGCCGTGGGCGAGGAAGGTCACGTCCTGCGGGGTGTGGCCGGTCTGTTCGAGCAGGCGGTCGAGAGCTTCGACGATGCCGTGGGCGACCCCGTCCTCGTGGTGGTGGCTGGTGGGAACCTTCACCTGCCCCAGCAGATTCAGGGTCGTGGCGTCTACGGCCACGGCGTCGGTGAAGGTTCCGCCCACGTCGATGCCGACGCGGATGCGGTGGGTGTTCATGGCTGGGCACCTCCTTGTGCGGGTGGGCAGGGGCGAGGGCGGCAGGGCCGGCCGTCGTGAGACGGCCGGGGCCCTGGGCCGGGCGGGTACAGGTGGAGCTGCGCCCGCCCGGCGCTCCGCCGTCACTCCGGGAGCCGTGCGGTGAAGCGGTGGTGTCGTCCGGGGCGGCGTGAGCCGCCCGGTGGTGGGATCAGTAGCCGCGGACGTCGGGCCAGTGGCGCTGTACGCCCTCGCGGTCCAGCACCCGGGCGAACGCGTCGAACCGCTTGTCCTCGGCCTGGACCCGGTGCGGCTCGACGTCCTCGGCGAGGCAGTGCGCGGCCAGTGCGCCCGCGACCTCGCCGATGTTCCATTCCACCGGGTGGAGCCGGTAGCAGCCGTTGGTGATGTGCGTGGTGCCGATGTTCTTCCCGGCGGGAAGCAGGTTGCGGACCCGGCGGGGTATCAGCGCACCGAGCGGGATCTCGAACGGCACGGAGCCGATGTCGATGTAGTTGTCGCCGCCGGTCGAGGGGTGCAGGTCGATGCGGTAGTTGCCGACGCCGACGGAGTCCGGGTACCGGGTGCCGCCGTACGGGCCGACGATGTCGATGGAGACGTCGTGTTCCGTGACGGTGGTGACCGCCTTGATCCGGCGCGACTCGCGTACGTACGGTGCTTTGGCCAGGCCGTCGGGGGTGCCGGTCACGTCCGGGCGCAGTCGCAGGCCCGGGAACCCCTGGCCGCCGTCCGCGCGCGGCGCCTCGGTCTGGAGCCAGTACAGGACCGACAGCGACAGCTGGCGGGCCTCGGCCAGGGCGGCGGCCGACGTCTCCTCGCCGCCGCCGATCAGGGGCTTCAGCCAGTAGTCGTTCAGCGGCCAGTTGACCAGGGTGATGTCTGAGTCGAAGGCGCCGGGCCGGTGGAGCTTGCGGGCCAGGATCCGGCGGAAGCCGAACAGTTCCTTGTCGCCGGCGTCGGCCGACTGGTCCGCGCTGACGTCGAGCGGATCGAGGTCCGGGTTGGGGACGAAGGTGCGCGGAACGGCTTCCAGACTGCGGGGATCGGGGGCGAGGAAGCCGAGCAGCGGGCCCGGCCAGAAGTCCGGCCGGTAGGAGCGCCAGAAGTCGTAGTCGGCAGGCCGGTCGATGGTGTGGTCCTCGCCCTCGTGGTGGGAGAGCGCGAAACACACCGTGATGCCCTGCTGGTTGAGGGGCTGGGCCTCCTCGGGGGCGTGCGGCTCGTCGAACTCGCTCCGCGCCTCGGCGCCGATCACGTGTTCGACCCCGGCCAGTTCGAGCAGCTCGCCCGTCTCGGTGGCGTCGATGACGTACCGGGCGCTGACCGTGCGACGTCCGCCGCCGCGGATGTCCGCCAGCGTGACAGACCGTACGGTGTCGTCCGCGCCCGCCTCCGCGGCGACGGGCCGGTGCTCCGTCAGGACTGTCAGACGGCCGGAGGAGCGGTGCGGTGCGAGCATCGCCTCCATGACGGCGAGCGCGACGCGCGGCTCGTGGCACAGCTTGCTGACGCGGCCGGCCCCCGGGTTCAGGGTGGTGAGGGCCAGGGCCTCGGAGCGCAGCGGATACCAGCGGCGGTAGTGGTCCCTGATGGACTCGCGCAGGGTGCGGTACGAGGCGGTGGTCCCGAACTCCTCGACCCACGGGTGCTCGTCCGGCGGGACCGCCTGCGAGGTGAGCTGGCCGCCGATCCAGTCCGTCTCCTCGGTGAGGACGACGGAGCGCCCCGCCCGGCAGGCGGCGAGGGCGGCGGCCACGCCGCCGAGGCCGGCGCCCACGATGAGGATGTCGGGTTCGGATGTCACGGTTCTCCTTGGAGTGCTGGATGTGCTTCGGTGCGGTGAAGCGATACCGGCCCGGGGCCGGGTCAGGGGCGGACGGGTGGCGGGCCCGCCGTCGAGCCGGGCCGGAAGGTGCAGGCCACGAGGGGTTCCCTCGTCTTCTCCCCGGACACCAGCGCGGCGAGCATGCGCACCGCGGCCGCGCCCAACTGGGGCCGGGGGACGTCGAATCCGGTGGGGGAGGGGCCGTCCGCCAGGTCCGGGGGCGGACTGCCGAGCAGTGCGAGCGAGGCGTCGCGCGGCGCGTCGATGCCGACGAAGTGCGCGGTGCCGTGCAGGGCCCGCCAGGCATCGCCGGTGTCGGTCTCCTCCGCGACGAACGCCGTCACCCCGTCGTCGAGCCAGCCGCGCAGACGCTCCGCGGTGAGGTCGCGCTCCGGGTCGGCGGAGCGGAAGACGGCCGCGGGGCCGCCGGGCAGCCCTGCCTCCTCGAGGCCCTTGAGGAAGCCGTGTTCACGGTCGGTGGACGCGGGGGCCTCGTCGTCCTCCCGTACGAGCACGATGCGCCGGTGTCCCAGGGCGGCGAGGTGCGCGACGACCTCCTGGCCGGCACTGATGTAGTCGGCCCCGACCCAGGCCAGCCCCTCCAGCTCGTCCCTGCGGCCCAGATGGACCACGGGGAAGCCGTCGGCGACCAGCCGCCGCAGCTCGTCGGCGGGCGCGTGGCGCCCCAGGAAGAGACAGCCGTCGGCGAGCCGCACCCGGTTGAGGGCGTGGGGCCCGGCTGCCCCGGCCCCGCCTGTGCTGGAACCGGTGAAGAGCACCAGGTCGTAGCCGCGGGCCGCCGCCTCCTGCTCGACGCCGACCAGGAACGGGTAGTACGAGTGCTGCACGTCGGTCGGGAAGGTGGAGGTGAAGCTGAAGACCCCGAGCAGGTTGTTGCGTGCGGCGGCCAGCCGGCTGGCCGCCGGATCGGGAACGTAGCCGAGGGTACGCACCGCGTCGAGGACCTTCTGCCGGGTCTCCTCGGAGATCGTGGCGCCCTGCTTCCGCGCCCCGAGCACCAGCGAGACCGTGGCCTGCGAGACCCCGGCGAGCCGCGCGACCTCGGCCTGCCGAGGCCGGGACGTGCGGCCCGCGGGTGCGGGCGTCCGGCCGGGCCTGGCCCGCTGCCTGGGTTCTTCCACGGTGTTCCTCCGGATCGTTAATGCGTATTACTAATGCGCATTAACGAGTACTGTGGACCTCCGGCCCGCAGCGGTCAAGAGATCGCGCAAGACTTCTTCCGGCCCTTCCGGGGACGGCAGTTCGGGGACTTCGGGAAGTGACCGCCGGACCCGGCACACGCGCGGTACCCGCCGCGCGGCACCTCTCCCGCCGCGGTGCGACCGGGGCCCAGGGGCCGCGCACGAGGACGCCACCACCCGTACGGGACGTGCCGGTAGGCCGCCGGCTCTCCACGGGGGGGCAGTCCCCGGGCACGCGCACGGCACCTGCCCGGGGGGCGCCCGAGGAGGAGCGGGCCACCTGTGCCGCGCTCCCGGCCGGCCGCACCCGCTGATCGCGTACGTCCCCGGGCCGCACCGACCACGTGCGGCCGACGGCACCCCGCGGCCCCACGTGCGGTCCACGGAGGGAGGTACCCGGGAGGACCGCACGTACCTCCCTGTGCCGCAGCCGTCCGAGGGTTACCGGGCGGGCAAGCGTGAGAGCGCGTCCGGGCAGGGCAGAAGAACGCTGAGAACCATCCCGGAGCACCATGAGCCGTTCATCGTTGAAGGAGCTATATGTCCCCCTCCGCTTCCGCCCCCCGCTACACCGTCCCCGGCCTCGGCCTCGACGAGGGGCGCCAGGTCATCGATCTGCTGACGCTGCGGCTGCACGCCCTCAACGACCTGGCACTCACCCTCAAGCACATCCACTGGAACGTGGTGGGCCCGCACTTCATCGCCGTCCACGAGATGCTCGACCCGCAGACCGCCGCCGTACGGGAGATGGCCGACTCGGCCGCCGAGCGCATCTCCGCGCTCGGCGGCGAACCGCACGGCACGCCCGGCGCCCTGGTCGCGGAGCGCACCTGGGACGACTACAGCGTGGGCCGCGCCGACGCCATCGCCCACCTCGGCGCGCTGGACCTGGTCTACACCGGCATCATCGAGGACCACCGCCGGGCCGTGCAGGAGGCGGGCGGGATCGACCCCATCACCGAGGACCTCCTCATCGAACACCTGAGGGGGCTTGAGCAGTTCCAGTGGTTCGTCCGGGCCCACCTGGAGAGCGGTTCCGGCTCGCTCTCGAACGCCGGTGCCACCACGGAGGAGCAGGCGGCCCGCCGTGCCGCGCCGCAGAAGGCCGCCGCGAAGCGCACGCCGGCCAAGAAGACGGCGCTGCCCCCGGCGGCGAAGAAGACCGTCAAGCGGGCGGCCAAGAAGACGACGGCGAGCAAGCGCACCACGCGCTGAGGGCCCGGCCCTCGCGATGCCCGGTGGCGGACCGCGTCCGGACACCTCCGGCTCCGGCTCCCTCCACGCCCGCGTGGAAGTGCTGCGTGGCTGAGCTCACCGCGGGGCACCGCCCCCGGTGGTACCCCCCGCCCGGTCCCGACGCGTACGCATGTTCCCGAGTGGGCCGAACGGGCGGGGGCGGCGGTCGCCCGGGTGTTTCACACTCGGGCGCGTCCTCTGCCGTGATCGTCTGTCAGCACCGGCCCCTCGTGTGCGTGTTCGCACCCCGCCCCGAACAGTCGATCCGTGCACCGCATCCGAAAGGCGTGCGGACGGCAAGGACGACGAACCGTTCGCGCCCCACCGGAAGGACGTGAGATGGCCCGTACCCAGGCCGTGGAGCACTCCTCCGACGAGCACCCCCCACCGGCGGGGCCCGTCGGCACCGGCCGGGTCGCTGCCCCGCACGCCTACGGCCCCGGACCGGACGACGGTCCGCCGCTCCACGAGGCCGGGGCCGTGGACGCCGATGTGGTCGGGGCCGTGCTGCGTACGGCCCGGACGATCCTGGGAGAACGGGTCAGGGAGGCCTCGGAGCTCGATCCCTCCTTCTCCGACGACCTTGCCCGGCGAGTGGCCGACTTCACGCTGGAGGGCGGCAAGCGGATCCGCCCCCGGCTCGTGTGGTGGGGGATGCGCGCCTGTGGCGGCGGGGACGCCGCGTCGGTCGAAGCCGCCCTGCGCATGGGGGTCGCGCTCGAACTCATCCAGACCTGCGCCCTCGTCCACGACGACGTGATGGACCGCTCGCGGCTGCGCCGGGGGCGGCCCGCCGTGCACATCGGTCTCGCCACCCGGGCGGGCCTCTCACCGGACTCCGAGTGGGGTGCGTCGTACGGCACCTCGGCCGCGGTACTGGTCGGGGACCTCGCGCTGGCCTGGGCCGACGACACCGTCGCCGACACCACGCCGGCCACCTCCGCGCACCACCGGATCCGGAGCATCTGGCGTGCGATGAGGACCGAGATGGTCGCCGGACAGTATCTGGACCTGCACGGCCAGGTCACCGGTGGTGGCTCCGCCGCCCGTGCCATACGGACTGCCTGCCTCAAGAGCGCCCTGTACTCGGTGGAGCGCCCGCTGGCGATCGGGGCGGCCCTCGCCGGTGCCGACGAGCGCACCACGGCAGCCCTGCGCTCGGCCGCCCGGGCCGCGGGCATCGCCTTCCAGCTCCGTGACGATCTCCTCGGGGTCTTCGGGGACCCGGCGCAGACCGGAAAGCCGTCCGGGGACGACATCCGCGAGGGCAAGCCGACCTACCTCCTGGCCGTCGCGCGGACCCGCGCCGCCGCCGCGGACGACAAGAAGGCGCTGGCCGTGCTCGACGGTGCGGTGGGCAACGGGGAACTTACCAGGGAAGGACTCGCCGCCGTACGCGGCGTGTTCGACGCGACCGGGGCGCGGGCCCATGTGGAGCGGAACGCGGACCGCCTCGGAGAGCACGCCGCGCGCCGGGTGGCCGAGACCGTCGACGTCCGTGCGCAGGGGGGCCGCCAACTGCTCGAGCTGCTGCGCACGATCTCCGCGGCCCCGGTCCACTCCGCCCCCGCCCCCGCCGCCTCCGGGGCCCGTGGCGGTGCGCCGCCGACCGGTCCGCCGCAAGGACCCTGACCACAGCAGAAGGAGGAGACGACAGGTGATCACGGTCAAGGGTCCCGTCGACCACGTGGTGGTGGTCGGCGCCGGGCTCGCGGGGCTGGCTGCGACGCTTCACCTCCTCGGCGCGGGCCGCCGGGTCACGGTGGTCGAACGGGAGGAGGTTCCCGGCGGCCGGGCGGGGCTCCTGGAGAAGGGCGGCTTCCGCATCGACACCGGCCCGACCGTGCTGACCATGCCGGACCTGGTGGAGGAGGCCTTCGCGGCGGTCGGCCACAGGATGGTCGACCGGCTGGACCTGGTCCGGCTCGACCCCGCGTACAGGGCCCGGTTCGCCGACGGGACACAGCTGGACGTCCACACCGACGGAGCCGCGATGGAAGCGGCGGTGGAGGAGTTCGCGGGGTCCGCGCAGGCGGCCGGCTACCGACGGCTGCGGATCTGGCTGGAGCGTCTCTACCGGGTGCAGATGCGGCGCTTCATCGACGCCAACTTCGACTCGCCGTTGCAGCTTCTGCACCCCGACCTGGTGCGGCTGGCCGCCCTCGGGGGCTTCGGCCGCCTCGACGCCCGGATCGGGCGCTTCGTGTCGGACGAACGGCTGCGCCGGGTCTTCTCGTTCCAGGCCCTGTACGCCGGTGTGCCGCCGGCCCGGGCACTGGCCGCCTACGCGGTCATCGCCTACATGGACACGATCGCCGGGGTGTACTTCCCGCGGGGCGGCATGCACGCCCTGCCCCGCGCGATGGCCGAGTCGGCGCGGGAGGCGGGCGCGGACCTCCGCTACGGCCGGACCGTCACCCGGCTCGAGCGCTCGGGCGAACGCGTCACCGCCGTGATCACCGACCAGGAGCGGATCCCCTGCGACGCCGTGGTGCTGACGCCCGACCTGCCCGTCAGCTACCGGCTGCTGGACCGCAGCCCGCGCCGGGCCCTGCCGCTGCGCCACTCGCCGTCGGCGGTGATCCTGCACGCGGGGACGGACCGCACCTGGCCGGACCTGGCGCATCACACGATCTCGTTCGGCGCGGCCTGGAAGGGCACCTTCCGTGAACTCACCCGGACCGGAAGGCTGATGTCGGATCCCTCGCTCCTCATCACCCGGCCCACCGCTGCCGACGCCTCGCTCGCCCCGCCGGGCAAGCACCTCCACTACGTGCTCGCGCCGTGCCCGAACACCGACATCGGACCGGGCGTCAGGCAGTGGGGTGAGCTGGCACCCCGCTACCGGGACGAGCTGCTGGCCGAACTCGAACGCCGGGAGATGCCCGGCCTCGGCGCGGCGATCGAGGAGGAAGCACTGATCACCCCCGCCGACTGGAGCGCCCAGGGCCACGCGGCGGGCACCCCGTTCTCCGTGGCCCACACCTTCCCCCAGACGGGCCCCTTCCGCCCGCGCAACCTGGTGCGCGGCACGGCCAACGCGGTCCTGGCGGGCTGCGGAACCACGCCGGGCGTCGGCGTACCGACCGTACTGATCTCCGGGAAGCTGGCCGCGGCGAGGATCACAGGGCCCCGCCCCACCCTCGACGCGGCGCGTTCCGTTCCGAAAGGGGCTCACGCATGACCGGCCGTGAACTCGACGCAGCGGGCATCCACGATCCCGCCCTCCGCGCGGCGTACACCCACTGCCGCGGGCTCAACGCGCGGCACGGCAGGACGTACTTCCTGGCGACGCGGCTGCTCCCCGTCGACCGCAGGCCGGCCGTCCACGCGCTGTACGGCTTCGCGCGGTGGGCGGACGACATCGTGGACGACCTGGAGAGCGGTGCCACCTCCGGAGAGCGGGCCCGCGCGCTGCTCGCTCTGGAGGCCCAGCTGGACGCGGGGCTGCGGCAGGGCGGGACCACCGAACCGGTGATCCTCGCGCTCGCCCACACCGCGGGCCGGTACGGCATCGACCACCGGCACTTCACCGAGTTCCTCTCGTCCATGCGCAGCGACCTGACGGTCGGCGGCTACGCCTCGTACGAGGAACTCGGGCGCTACATGCACGGGTCGGCCGCGGTCATCGGTCTGCAGATGCTGCCGGTGCTCGGCACGGTGGTGCCGAGGGAGGAGGCCGCGCCGCACGCGGCCGCGCTCGGCGTCGCGTTCCAGCTCACCAACTTCCTTCGGGACGTGGGTGAGGACCTCGACCGGGGCCGGCTGTACCTGCCCGCGGATCTGCTGACCGCGTACGGGGTGGACCGGCGGCGGTTCGAGTGGAGCCGCCGCACCGGGGCCCGGGACTCCCGGATCACCGACGTCCTGCGGGCCGCCGCGGCGCACAACCGCGCGGTGTACCGGCAGGCGCTGCCCGGACTGGCCATGCTGTCCCCGGTGTCGCGGCCCTGCATCCGCACGGCGTTCGTGCTCTACAGCGGCATCCTCGACGCGATCGAGGCAGACGGGTACGCCGTCCTGCACCGGCGGGCGGTGGTGTCCCGCGGCAGGCGGGCGACCGTGGCGTTCGACGGGCTGGTGCGCGCGGTCGCGTACCGCGTGTTGCACCGATCAGCGGGGGCGTCGTGGGGAGGGAGCGCGGAGACCGGCCGCGATGCCCGGTACCGGCCGCCCCGTGCGGTGCGGCCGGTGGAGGAGGGGGCGGCATGAGTGCTGCCGGCCGGTGGCGCGTCCCGCTGCGGCTGCGTCGCGACCCCGTCCCGTGGGAGCGGCAGGCCCCCACCTGGCGCGAGGCCCGGCCGGGGCTCATCGCCGACGCCCTGAAACGGGCCCGCGGCCGTCCGTCGGGAAACTGGTACGTGATCGGCGGCTCGCGCGCGCTCGCTCCCGGCAGTCCGGCCGGGGTCACCGTCGCGGGCACCGAAGTGGTCGCCTGGCGTGACGCCGGGGGCCGGCTCCGCGCGGGACCGGGTGCCTGCCCGCACCTGGGGGCGCCCCTGCGCGACAGCCCCGTGCGCTGCGGCACCCTGATCTGCCACTGGCACGGGATGGCCCTGGACGGCGGGCCGGTGGCGGGTTGGGAGCCCTACCCGGCCTTCGACGACGGCGTCCTGCTCTGGGTGCGGCTGGACGCGGTGGGCGGCGAGAGCCCGTCCGAACGGCCCTTCGTGCCGCCCCGCCCCGGGGTCCGGGAGGCCGTCGACGCCGTGTACGAGGGCGTGGGCAGGTGCGAGCCGGAGGACGTGGTGGCGAATCGCCTGGACCCGTGGCACGGGGCGTGGTTCCACCCCTATTCCTTCGTGGACCTGAAGGTGACCGGTACGCCCGGGGGCGGAGCGGACGACGACGGCTTCGCCGTCGACGTGTCGTTCAAGGTGGCCGGGCGGGTGGTGGTGCCGGTCCGGGCCCGCTTCACGGCGCCCGGGCCCCGTACGGTCGTGATGCACATCGTCGAGGGTGAGGGCGAGGGGTCGGTGGTGGAGACGCACGCCACGCCGCTCACCCCGGACGGCGACGGCAGGCCGCGCACCGCGGTGACCGAGGCACTGCTCGCCGCCTCCGACCGCAGGGGGTTCGCCGTCGCGCGGGCGACCGCGCGGCTGTGGCGCCCGCTGATGAGGGCCTCGGCCGGCCGGCTGTGGCGGGACGACCTGGCGTATGCGGAGAGGCGCTGGGAGCTGCGCGACAGCGGGCGGTTCCCTGGCTGACGGGGTGGGCCCGGGTGCGTGCGAACCCGGGCCGCCCGGCCGGCGGCTGCGGCCGGAACGCGTCAGCCGGCCTCCAGTGCGGCGAGCCGCCGCAGGACCGCGGAGCGGCCGGCCCGCGGTACGGTCCAGAGCGTCTGCCCGCGCACGCCCCAACGCTCCAGCAGGGCGCTCGCGGCGAGGAAACCACTTGTCGCGGCGCGTTCCATCAGGGCCACCGGCAGCTCCGTGCGGACCATGTCCCCGGCGACCGTGACGGCGGGGTCCGGGGTGCGTACGCCCGGCCGGTCGCGGTAGCCGCCGACCGGGAACATCGGGCAGTCCGCCCGCCATTCATGACGCTCGTCGACGATCCTGGCGCTCCGCGTCTCCGGGTAGACCTCGTACAGCCGCTGCAGCGCGGCCCTCTGTACGGCGGCGCGTTCGGCCTCCGGTGGCACGGCGTAGGCGTGCAGCTCGATGACCGAGCCCTTCGTACGGCGCGCCCACCGGGACGCCTCGCCCTCCCAGCGGTCCAGGACACTGACGTTGTCCAGCGGCCCGTAGCCGCTGGTCCCGAGGAAACCGGGCCGGTCGGCCGCCACCGGCCGGTCCAGCCACAGCCGCGAGACCAGGAACGGCGGGGCGGTGCGCAGCCGGCCGATCCGCGACCGCCACGCGGCGTCGCCCAGCCCGGGTGAGGCGGCGACGACCTGGCGCAGGCCGCCGCTGTCCAGGGCCAGGACGAGGGCGTCGTACCGCGTGGTGCGTGCGTCGGTGGCGATGTCGAGGCCGCCGTCGGCGCGCGGGGTCACCCGCCGGACCGGTGTCCCGGTACGCACGCGGGCGGCGTGGCCCTCCAGGTAGCGCCGCAGCGGGTCCCACAGCGCCGTCGGGAACGGCTCGTCGGGCACGTCGAAGAGCAGCCCTTCGCTGGAGCCGAGGAAGTAGATGTGGAACATCAGCACCAGCTCCGCCGCGGACAGTTCGCGCGGATCGGCGAAGAAGCTGCGAGAGAACACCTCGAAGGCCAGGTGGTGGGCCGCTTCCGGGAAGCGGATGCGCGTCAGGAGGTCGTGGGCGCTGATGCCGTCGAGCCGGTCGTAGACCCCGGGCACCCGGACGTCCAGCAGCGGCAGTGCGGCGCGGGGGTTCATGCGCAGAAGGTCCCGCAGGCCGAAGGTGGGACTCAGCGCGACGAACCCCAGGGCGCTGAGCGGAGGAGTGCGTGGCACCCGGGCGAAGCTGTCGCACAGCCCGGAGCTGTGCCACAGGGGGTAGTCCGGGAGCGGGGTCAGCGAGTCCAGCCCGGGATCCACCCGGCGCAGCAGGCCGCGCAGGTTGTAGTACTGCCGGAAGAACGCGTGGAAGCCGCGGCTCATGGTCACGGTCGTGCCGTCGGAGAGCCGCGTCGGCCAGCCCGACAGCCGTCCGCCGAGAGCCGGCTCGCGCTCGTACAGGGTGACGTGAGCGCCGCGCTCGGCGAGCAGCGTGGCCGCCGCGATCCCGGCGATCCCGCCGCCCACGACCGCCACCGCGGGCGCCTGCGCCGCGAACCGGGCTCGCCCTTGCGGCGCGTGCACGACGGCGGCCCGGCGGTCCCGGCCGCGCCGGTGGCCCGTACCCCTGGCCCGGAACTCTGTCATGCCCGTCCCTCCGCACTGCTGGTGGCCCGTGCGACGAAGGTGTGGGTGATCCCGGTCTGCCAGCCGGGCAGCGGGAGCACACGTACGGAGGAGAACCCGGCCCTGCGCAGGCGGCCCGCGAACGCGGGCGCCGTGTCGAAGCCGACGACGCTGCGCCGGAGGTGGTCGTAGAGCCCCGCGTCTCCGGCGAGACGTCCCGCGGGCAGCACGACGGCGCCGCAGACCGCGTGCCACACGAGGCGATGGACCGGCGAACCGCCGAGCGTGTACTCGTGCACGCCGAGCCGGCCGCCGGGGGTGAGCAGGCCGCTCACCGCGGCCAGCGTGGCGTCCGGGTCGGTGAGGTTGCGGAAGAGGTACCCCGCGAACACCGCGTCGAAGGAGCCCGGATCGAAGCGGCCGGCCAGCTCCTCCACCGGGGCGTGCAGGAACTCGACGGTGTCCGGCCAGCGCTTCCCGGCAGCCCGGTCCAGCATGCCCGCCGAGGCGTCGACGCCGGTGATCCGGGCGTGCGGGGCCGCGGCGAGGAGCGCGGCCGTGGAGGCGCCCGTACCGCACCCCAGGTCCAGCACACGCAGTCCGTCGCCGCCGTTCGGCAGCCCCAGACGGCGGGCGGAGCGGCGCAGATGGGCGTGGTAGCCGGGGCTGACCGCGACGAGGCGGTCGTAGGAGGCGGAGCCGCGATCGAAGGCGGCGGACAGTGCGGCGCCGCGCAACAGGGTCATGGGGTGCTCTCCTCGTGACCGGTTGGTCGGGGCGTGGGAGGGGCCGGATGTTCGGTGTCCGGTGCGCGTCTGGACCGGAAGGGGAGCTCGAGGGCGGTCCGCAGCATGGGGGCGACCGGTGTCCGCAGACCGATCAGGAGGTCTTCGTGGAGGCGGGTGCCGCCGTCCAGGAACCGGAGCAGCCGCTCACCGGGGACGTCTCGGAAGAGGCGGGTGAAGAACTCGGCGCCGTCGATGCGGCCGCTGTCCAGGGCACGCAGCATGACCGCGTCCATGGCGCGCGGCCGGGCACCGTGGGGCGCCGGCATCCGCAGGGCGCGGCCGGCCCGCACGGACGCGGCGACGGCCCGGCTCTGCCGCTGCACCGCCGCGAACGTGTAGCCGGTGGACGGGCGGGTGGCGCCTCCGGCGGTTCCGATGCGGAAGACCGACCGCCCGTCCTGGCGCGGGAAGCGGCCGTCCGTCATGGGGATGACGCCCCGCTCCTCGGCGATGATCCTGAACTCCCCGAGTCGCAGGACCTCTTGGGTGTAGTGGTCCAGCGCGCGCCGGTAGCCGTCGGGGTCCAGAGCGGCTCGTGAGAATTCGGTGTACTCGATCAGGGCGGTGTCGGGTCCCAGGGGCAGGACGTAGCCGAACGAGAGCCCTCGCGAGGGCTGGCGGGTGCGGAAGTCCATCAGGTCGGCGGTGGCCGGATCGAAGAGCGGACGCCCGGTGCGGACGAACCAGCCCGCGAAGTGCTGGAGCAGGACGGTGCGGGCCGGTGGCAGGCGGCTGGGCGGCCGTGAGTCGAAGACGCGGTGGGCGCGGAGAACCAGCTCGGCGCCCCGCCCGTCACGGGCGAGGACCTCGCCGCCGTCCGGCGTGCTGCGTACGGCGGTCACCGTCGCCTCCACCCTGCGGAACCCGGCCGCGCGGGAGAGCCGCCGGTGGACGTGCGCTTCGAAGGCGTCCGACCGCAGCATCTTGTACAGGAAGGGGGCGGGCCGGGTCTCGGTGGCCGTACCGTCGGCACCCCGCACCCGTAGCCGCTGCCAGGAGGCGGACAGAACGGAGTCGTACGCCCCGCCGGGAGGCTCCCAGAAGCACCAGGTCCGCGGGGCCGGGCGCAGGGGCCCGGGCGGGGCGTCGACCAGGACGACCGACAGGGGAGTGGCGGCGTCCGGCGCGCAGAGGCGGTACGCGAGGCTCAGTCCGGCCGCACCGCCACCCACGATGACGACTTCGGGGTCGGGCACGGCTCCCCTCTCGGTTGGCGGCTACCGATACTTCCGCACCGTGCGGCCCGTCGGAGGTGTACGACGCGCCGGTGTCCGGGGGGAATCACAGGGAACGGCCCCGGCGGACCGGGGCCGGGCAGGGGCGCAGGCCTTCGGCGGAGCCGACCGGTCGCGCTATTCGGTGCGTCCGGCCCTGACACCACCCTCCTGCTTGTGGGACCTTCGGGACACCCGGATCCAGACGAAGACCAGGAGCGCGATGACGGCTGCCGCGAGAACGACCTTGGAGTAGGCGGAGACGTAGGTGGAGACGACCTCCCACTGCGCTCCGAGGAAGTATCCGGCCAGCACGAAGGCCGTGTTCCACAGCGCGCTGCCCAGGGTGGTCAGCGTGAGGAAGATCGGCAGGGGCATGCGCTCGACGCCCGCCGGTACGGAGATCAGGCTGCGGAACACCGGGATCATCCGGCCGAAGAAGATCGCCTTGGTGCCGTGGCGTTCGAACCACGCCTCCGTCCTTTCGATGTCCGTGACCTTCACCAGCGGGATCTTGGCCGCGAGGGCGACCGTCCGGTCCCGGCCCAGTGCGGCGCCTATCCCGTACAGCGCGAGGGCGCCGACGACCGAACCGAGGGTCGTGAACACCAGGGCGGCGAGGAGGCTCATCCGGCCGGTGCTCGCGGCGAAGCCGGCCAGCGGGAGGATCACCTCGCTGGGCAACGGCGGAAAGAGGTTCTCCAGAGCGATGGCCAGTCCGGCTCCTGGAGCCCCGAGGGTGCCCATCAGGTCGTTCACCCACTGCGTCACGCCACTGTCGGTCATGCGGACCACGGTAGCGATCCCAACCTGAAGCGATCCTGAAGCGGCCGGGGGACCGCGACGCCGAGGTCGGGAAGCGGCACGGCGTGCCGCCTCCCTGGGAGAACGGCGGCGGGGCGCTTCGGCGTCGCGCCCCACCGCCGTCACCGGACCGCTGTCGCGGCCGGATCCGCCGGCACCGCCTCCCGAGGTGACGACGGAGTCGAGAGGCCGCTCAGCCGGGCAGGATCCACTTCTGGTTGGCGGCGGCGAGGCAGGTCCAGAGGTGGAGTCTGGTGCCGTCGGCCGAGGAGACGCCGGATGCGTCGAGGCATTTGCCGGACTGCGGGTTCTTCAGGGTTCCGTCGGGCTGCGGTACCCATTTCTGGGCGCCGGTGTTGTTGCAGCCGTAGAGCTGGACCTTGGTGCCGTCGGCGGTGGCGCCGCCGCTGATGTCCATGCACTTGCCGAGTGCGCGCAGTGTGTCGTCCGTGGCGTTCGTCCAGGTCTGGGCCGCCGACTGGTTGCAGGTCCAGAGCTGGATCTGTGTGCCGTCCGTGCTCGCCCCGTTGGCGACGTCGACGCACTTGCCGCCGAAGCCCGTGATGGCGCCGGCCTTCGGGCCGGTGGTACCTCCGAGTTCCTTGATGCGGATGTTGCGGAAGGACACGTCGTCGCCGTCGCCGTGGTTCTGCAGGCCGATATGTCCCTGTCGGAGGCTGCGGGTGGGGACGGTGTTGGTGAAGTCGTTGATCTCGACTCCGTTGAGGTACACCCGCAGGCGCTCGCCCTCGACCCGGATCTCGTAGGTGTTCCACTCGCCGGGAGGGTTCAGCGCCCTGTCGCGGGCGTTCGTTTCGGCGGACCTGAAGCCGTAGACGGAGCCTGTCGTGCGGTCCGGGGCGTCCGTGGCGTCGATCTGGATCTCGTACCCGTTGTCGACGGCCGACCAGGGGTCGTCCGAGGCCGGGAAGCCGACGAGGACACCGGAGTTGTCGTCACCGGCCTGCCGCCAGTCGAGCTTCAGTGAGTAGGAGGTGAACTCCTTGGCCTGGTACCACATCATTCCGAGACCGCCCTGTGAGGTGAGGGTGGAGTCGGCGTTCGCGAAGGAGCCCGGCCCGGCCTGCTTCCAGCCCGTCGTTCCCGCGGTCCCGAAGAGCGTGGTGTAGCCGGTCTCCGGGCGGCAGTCCGCCTCGGTCGTTCCGGCGGACCAGCGGATGCCGCCGAGCAGATGGCGGCGGAAGGACGGGTCGGCGTAGGACTCCTCGGTGTGGCCGCCACCGGTGTAGAAGGCGCGGCCGCCCTGATAGTCCTTGCACCAGGCGATGGGGTGGTCGCCGCCCATGGAACCGCCGCTGTAGCTGGACTCGTCGAGGGAGGCCAGCACATGGGCGGTGGTGCGCGGGTTGGTGCGGTAGTCGTACCACTCGTCGGTCCGCTGCCAGGCAGGGCCGAGATGGGCGGTGGCGTCGTGGGCGCGGTCCTCCACCTTCACCGTCGCGGGCTGGATCGCCGGATGCGACTGGAACAGGGAGCCTGCCAGCCCCGCGTACCAGCTCCAGTCGTATTCCGTGTCGGCTGCCGCGTGGATGCCGACGTAGCCTCCGCCCGCCGCGATGTAGCCCTCGAAAGCGGTCTGCTGGGCGGCGTTCAGCACGTCGCCCGTCGTGGAGAGGAAGACGACGCTCTCGTAGCCGTCCAGGTTGGCCGGGGTGAACGCGGTGGCGTCCTCCGTCGCCGTGACGGTGAAGTTGTTGGCGGTCCCCAGCGCGCGCAGGGCGGCGACGCCCTCGTCGATGGAGGAGTGGCGGAAACCGGCGGTCTTGGAGAAGACCAGCACGTCGTACGCGGGGTCGGCGACCGCAGGCGCCGGGCGGGCGGACGGGGCCGGTCCGGCCTCGGCTGCCGTGGAGGCGGTCGCGGGCAGAGCGGCTGCCGCGAGCAGGCCGCAGACGGCCCGGGCAGCGAGGTGTACGAGTCGTCCGCTCATGGCAGGATCCACTTCTGGTTGGCGGCGGCGAGGCAGGTCCAGAGGTGGAGCCTGGTGCCGTCGGCCGAGGAGACGCCGGATGCGTCGAGGCATTTGCCGGACTGCGGGTTCTTCAGGGTTCCGTCGGGCTGCGGTACCCATTTCTGGGCGCCGGTGTTGTTGCAGCCGTAGAGCTGGACCTTGGTGCCGTCGGCGGTGGCGCCGCCGCTGATGTCCATGCACTTGCCGAGTGCGCGCAGTGTGTCGTCCGTGGCGATCGTCCAGGTCTGGGCCGCCGACTGGTTGCAGGTCCAGAGCTGGATCTGTGTGCCGTCCGTGCTCGCCCCGTTGGCGACGTCGACGCACTTGCCGCCGAAGCCCGTGATCCGGCCGCTGCGTGCGGGCGTGTCACCGGTGCTGAACGTGAAGTCGTCGAGGTCGAAGAGGGATCCGCTGCCGCCCTTGAAGACGAGGTAGAGCGTGGTGGTGCCGGAAGGGCGGTCGGTGAGGTTCGCGGTCACGTTCCGGAACGTCTCCCAGCCGCCGGTGACGGGGACGGCCGCGGAGCCGATGAGGGTGCCGGTGGGGGAGCCGGTCCGGACCTCCAGGGTGCCCCCGCTGCCGCCGGAGGAGACCCTCGCGGTCAGCGAGGTGGCGTTGCCGAGGATGTACGGCTCGAAGGAGATCCAGTCACCGTTGTCGATGGTCCCGACCGTCTTCCCGCCGTTCGCCGCCGCTTTGTCGATGACCGTCACGCCGGCGGAGCCGCCGTAGTGCTCGGCCTGGCGCTTGCTGCCCTGGCTGATGTTCTGGTCGTGGGTGGTGAGGGCGGGCTGGCCGTTCGCCCCCTTGTCGGTGTATTCGGCGTCCCAGACGCCGAAGATGTTCGCGTTGGGGTCGTGTTCACCGTCGGCGATGGTCTGTACGGTGCCGGAGCAGCCGGTGGCGGAGGTCTGCGGGTGGCCGTGGCTGTCGTGGCCGACGATGAACGTGACCTTGACCCTGGAGCAGTCGATCGTGCCGTCCTCGGGGTCGGTGACGGTCACCTTGAAGGGGACGGCGGCGCCCGGGTCGATGATGGCGCCGTCGGCCGGAAGCTCCAGGCGGACCGTCGGCGCCGTGTTGCCGACGGTGACGACGACGGAGGCGGTCGCGGTGTTCCCGGTTCCGTCGGAGAGCGTCAGCTCCGCGGTGTAACGGCCGTTGGCGGTGTAGGTGTGCGCCGGGTTCGCCGCGGTCGAGGTGCCTCCGTCGCCGAACTTCCAGGCGTGGCCGAGGGGGTCGCCGTCGGGGTCGGAGCTGCCCGCGGAGGAGAACTGGACCGTGAGTGGGGCCTTGCCCGAGGTGCGGTCGGCGGTGGCCCTGGCGAGCGGTGAGCGCCCTCCGCTGACGTTCTCGATGCGGTAGAGCGCACTGTTGGCGTCACCGTTGAAGTACCCGGTGCCGTAGTCGAGGACGTACAGCGCACCGTCCGGACCGAACGCCATGTCCATGACCTGGGTGCCCTGCCAGGGGAACGCGTTGATCGACTGCACGGTTCCGTCGGCGCCCTGCTCGACGCGCTTGATCCACTTGCGGCCGAACTCACCGGCGAAGAAGTCGCCGTCGAAGCTCTCGGGGAACTTGACCGCGGAGGCCGACGCCGCGTCGTAGCGGTACACGGGGCCGCCCATGGGTGACTCCGAACCGCTGCCGAACTCGGGTACGGAGCCGCCGTCGTAGGGGATCCAGGCGGGCTGGGCCGGAGGCAGGTCGGTCAGGCCGGTGTTGTTCGGCGAGGTGTTCCTCGGCGCGGAACAGGAGAAGGCGGAGCCGGATGTGGAGGTGGCGAAGTCGTAGTCGACATAGGCGTTGTTCTTGCCGGTGCAGTAGGGCCAGCCGTAGTTGCCCGCTGTGGTGATCCGGTTGAACTCGACCTGGCCCGCGGGCCCCCGGGAGGCGTTGGCGGTCCCCGCGTCGGGGCCGTAGTCACCGACGTAGACGACACCGGTGGGCTTGTCGACGCTCATCCGGAACGGGTTGCGGAAGCCCATGGCGTAGATCTCCGGCCTGGTCCTCGCGGTGCCGGGAGCGAAGAGGTTGCCCGGCGGGACGGAGTAGCCGCCGTCCGCGCCGACCTTGATGCGCAGCACCTTGCCGCGCAGGTCGTTGGTGTTGCCCGACGAACGCTGGGCGTCGTAGGCGGGGTTGCGGTCGGACCGCTCGTCGAGGGGGGCGTAGCCGTCGGAGGCGAAGGGGTTGCTGTCGTCGCCGGTGGAGAGGTACAGGTTGCCCTGGGCGTCGAAGTCGATGTCGCCGCCGACGTGGCAGCACAGGCCGCGGCTCGCTGGAACGTCGAGGATCTTCTTCTCGGTGGCGGTGTCGAGCTTGCCGCTCGTCGTGAGGACGAAGCGTGAGAGCCGGTTGACGCCGTCGAACAGTGCGAAATCCGCCGCGGAGCCGTTCGCGGGGGCGTCCCCCGCGGGAGTCGAGAGCTTCGGGGCGTAGTAGAGGTAGACGAACCGGTTCGTGGCGAACCCCGGGTCCACTCCGACGCCCTGCAGGCCTTCCTCGTCGTGCGAGTAGACGTCCAGCTTGCCGGCGACCGCGGTGGCGCCGGCGGCGTCCGTGAGGCGGAGGGTGCCGTCCCGCGAGGTGTGGAGGACGGACCTGTCGGGCAGGACGGCGAGCGTCATCGGCTCACCGGTCTCGGCCACCCCCTTGGCGAGGGTGACCTGTTGGAATTCCTCTGCGGCCGCCGGTGCCGCTTCGGCCGGTGTCTGCTGTGCGGTGAGGGCGCCCGCGGCGATGAGCAGGGTGCAGACGAGCGCCGCGAGGGGTCGGGTGGGTCTCCTGTGCACGCGAATCCTCCGTATGGTGACGGGGTCGAGGTGGAGCACAGGCGCGCGCCGTCGCGCCGGGGAGGACCGGGTGCCCACAGGGGGAGGGGAGGGCACCCGGTCCTTGTCGTCCGGTTCAGATCAGGAAGGTAATGGCTTTTACACCGGCCAGATACCCCTTTGACGCGCCGGGTCGCAACTTTCTCTAGTAGCGGGACAAAGCTGCTGGGTGGGCTCCTGGGTCGCCGGAGGAATCCACGGCGATCCCACATGCCGGTCCACAGCATGGAGTCGGTGGTGCGACCACCGGGCCCGCCGACCTCTCGGGGCCGTCGCGACGCCCACCCATGGGTCGGCCGGACCGCCGGGGCGGGGCCTCGGCGGACGTGCAGCCGCGTGCAGCGCGCTCGCCTTCTCAGGTCAGCCGCGCGACCAGCCGTCCGGCTCGCCGGGTGCGCGTTCCGCGGCCGCTGCTGCAAGCTGTCGCCGGACGCGGTCACCTCGATACGGCTGCTGTGCACGGCAGTTGTCACGCCTCAGCGGCCCGGCGCCACCGTGCGGTCCCGTTCGCCGGGGCCGGGCCAAGGGCGGTGAGTCGTCGCCCCACGGTGTGAAGGCCTGCGGCTCGTGATCGGGAGGGCGGATCGGTGCCGAGCAGGCGTGTGGGGCGCGCGACGAGGTTCACGGGGCCGTCGACGAGATCGCCGGGGGAGCCGTCGGAGAGGCGGCAGCCGGGCGGCCCCGTGCCCCTCCCGGGGGCACGGGGCCGGCACTGCGGCGGGTCACCCCGGCCAGGTGCCCGTGAGTCGCCGCGTGGCCACGGCACCCGATCGATCGATCGAGGCCTTGACCACGGCGAAGATGGCGCCCTGGAGGGCGGCGGCGAGCATGATCTGCCGCCAGGAACGGTCTTCGTCCGTTGCGTCGGGGGCGTCGCCCTCACCCTCGATGACCTTCCACGCCTGCTTGAACACGGCGGTCGCGATCAGGCCGCCCGCCGCGCCGAGGGCCAGCCCGACCGGTTTGTACGCGATCGTGGACGCCTTCATCGATTTCCCCGGCTGTGGCGCACCAGCAGGAAGGCGGCGAGCAGCGCGCCGCCCAGGAGGAGCGGGGTGCGGTTGGCCCGCGCGAGCGACGCGGCCCGGTCGGCCTTCTCGAGCAGCGGATCGGGAGCCTTGTCCGCCACGTACTGTCCTGCCCGGGTCGCGGACTCCCGTACCTGGGCCGCTGCCTGGGCCGTCTTCTCCAGGACGGGATCGGGCGTCCTGTCCTTGACGAGTTGCGTGGCCTGCTCCGTCTTCCCGCGGATCTGGTCGGCCACCAGGGCGGCCTTCTCCGAGGCCTGTTCCCTCGCGGCGGCCGCCTTCTCCTTCGCCTGTGCCTTCACGTCGGCCTTGGCGGCCAGGGCCTCGACGGTGTGCCCGAGTTCGTCGCGGGTGTGCTCGACCTGCTCACGCAGCTTCTCGGGACTGGAGGCGTCGGGGACGGGAGTGCCTATGTTGGTCCGGGACTCTTCGTTGTTCATCGGTGTGCCCTTTCCTTGATCTCGGCCAGATCGGCCTTGACGCTGTCGACGGTCTGTTCGGGGGTGGGTGAGCCGGCCTCGGCGATCTGCTTCTTTCCGGCCAGGGCGGCCGTAGTCGCCACTGCCGCCAGTACCGCTGAGACGATCAGGGCGGACGCCCATACCGGCAGTACCAGCGCGAGGGCCGCGATACAGGTCACGATCAGAGCCTGGGCCGCCAGGATGCCGACGAGGCCGGCTGCGCCGAAGAGACCGCCGCCCTTCCCGAAGTGCCTGCCCTTCTCGGTCATCTCCGCCCGGGCCAGCTGCATCTCCTCGCGTACCAGCTCCGAAATCTGCTGCGAGGCCCGCGAAACCAGCACGCTCACCGGTTCGTCGGTGGCGTGTTTCTGCTGCTCTGCCGTACTCATCGCTGGGTCACCTTGCCTCACTCGATCTGTTGGAAACCTCGGCGGCCGGCTCGGAGCGTCCGACGGGCCGGTCAACCGGTTTGCCCCGTGTCGTCCGCCTCGAAGCGAGCCCTTCATGACGAAAGCTCCTCTTTGCGTCGTGTCTGCCGGTGTCTCGGCTCGACTACCCCGGGACCGGCTCAACACCCATGCCGCCGGGAAGAGCCTCGGCCCACGCCGTCGTAACCGCCCGGGGGCAGCCTTCACGGCCGTGCTCCGCATGGCCGGGGTGAGGGGACCGGCGGCCGGTCCGGGAGGGCCAGGAGTGCGAAAGTGAGGAAGAGCGGGGAAGTACCGGAACGGCATCGGATCGCGCGTGCCTGCCGGAGAGCGTGACATCAGGGTGCGCCCGTCTCCGGTCCGCTTACCGGGAGCCCGACGACACCCGCGCGGGTCACCTCCGGGGCCGGGCTGAACGGTCAACGCCCCGTGTCCGGTGGGCTCCTGGTGGGGGCGGTCGGCGGAGGGAGCGGCGGCCCATAGGGTGACCCCCATGTCTTTCACGTTGAGTTCCACCAAGACCCGCGCCGCCCTCCGCGTGTCGGCACGTGTCTCGGGGGAGTTGCTTCTCGTCCTTGTCATGGCCGCGGTGACGGTGTGGTTGTTGGGTCGCATGTGGTCGGTCATCTGGCCGCTCGTAGTCGGCTTGCTGCTGACCACGCTGACCTGGCCCATAACGCGGTACCTGCGCAGACTCGGATGGCCCCCCGCCCTCGCGGCTTCCGTGGTGACGGTGCTGTTTCTCCTGGTCGCCGTGGGGGTCGTAGCGCTGATCGCGGTGCCGGTGGCCTCCCAGTCGGGTGAGCTGGCCGATGGTGTGGTCGAAGGCATCCAGCGGCTGCGCGAATGGGCGTCCGGGCCGCCGCTGAACATCGGCGACGATCAGATCACCGGTGCGTTCGACTCCGCGACCGCCCGCATCCAGGACAGCGTCGGCAGCATGGTGACCACGGTCGTCACCGGGGTGAGCACGGTGGTCAACGGCGTGGTCACGGCCGTCCTGGCGGTCTTCCTCATGTTCTTCATGCTCAAGGACGGGCCCCGGTTCCTGCCCTGGCTCGCGCGTCAGCTGCCCGGCCGGCTCGCGACCGATGTTCCGACTGTCGCGGCCCGTGGCTGGGAGACCCTGGGCGGCTTCGTGCGGTCACAGGCGTACGTCGGCCTGCTCGACGCCGTCCTCATCGGGCTCGGCCTGTGGGTCGTGGGAGTGCCGCTCGTGCTCCCGCTGGCCGTGCTGACCTTCGTGTCCGCCTTCGTTCCGATCGTGGGCGCACTGTTCGCCGGTTTCGTCGCGGTGCTCATCGCCCTGGTGTCGAACGGTCCGACCGATGCGTTGATCGTGCTGGCGGTCATCATCGTGGTGCAGCAGCTCGAGGGCAATGTGTTCCAGCCCATGATCCAGAGTCGTGGGCTCGGGCTCCATGCCGCGGTGGTCCTGCTGGCTGTGACGTTGGGCGGCAGTCTCGCCGGCATCGTGGGCAGCCTGCTCGCCGTACCCGTTGCCGCGTTGTTCGCGGTGGCCTGGAACTACCTGCGCGAGCAGCTCAGCGTTCCCGGCCCGGACCCGCTGTCGGACCCCGGCCCGGAGCCGGACTCGGAGCCGGACCCGGATGCCGCACCGAGTGCCGTCGGCTCCTCGGCGTAGAAGGTCCTGGATCGTTCCTGCGGTCCGAGCCGGGTGGCGGTCGGAGCCGGCCGTCGCCCGGTCCGGCACATCGATTGCCGCGCCGCAGGGGCGATACGGCGGGCCGGCCCGCGCGCGGTCGTATCGATGCGCAGCGGCAGACCTCGGGCGTGCCCCCGGCGCCGACCGTGCCGTGTGCGGGCTCCCGCCCGTCGGGAGGGCCACGCGGCCACGGTCGGCGGGTGTCGGTTTCCGCGCTGGAGCGCGGGTGGTGGGGCGGTCGTCCGTGAAGCCGGCGCAGTGCCCCTCCGGCGCTACCTGGCGAGCACGGCGCTCACCGTCTTTCCCCCGGCCGCCAGGGGGGTCACGGCAGTGGCGCGAGCGAGACGGTTGATCATCGGCCAGCCGAAGCCGCCGCCGGTGCCGCGCAGGTCGGGGGTGCGTGTGCGGGGCGTGTGGGGGCTGGTGTCGTCAACGGCCACCTCGATCGTCTCGGGATGGGCTGTCAGGTGGAGCGTAAAGGTTCCGCCACCGTGACGGAGGGCGTTGGTGACGAGTTCGGAGACGACCAGGACGAGGGTGTCCGCCGCTCCAGGAGCGATTCCCGGCCGCCCAAGGGCCTTGAGGAACGCCCGGGCCGCATCGCGTGCGTCGGCGATCGAGGACGCCGAACGTCCGGCCGCGGCTCTGATGCTCATCGTGTCCATCAGTACTCCCGCTCTCTTCGTCGTCCGTTCCTGCTCGATCCGTCTATGGACACCTCCTGCCCGGTCCAGCTCTCCGCAATCTTTTGCCTGCCCAGTCCGAGGGTGACTACCTCCTTGTCGAACGCGCGAAAATCTATGCCGACGAGAGTAGACATTGGGTGGTGGGTGTGAGTACGGTTTCTCATGTAGTCGAGATCGAGCAAGGCCCGGCAGGGATGAACTGCCGGGTAGCGGTATCAGTAGGTGCAGTTCGCAGGACGGTGCGGTGGTGGAGTTCCGAAGCCAGGGTTGTTGCAGACGGCGACGGGACTGACGACCGGACCGGGTGGCCCGCAGTGATGAGGGGCCGCCACCGGCGGTACCAGCAGTACGCAGTACAGGTTCGGCTAATGATTGGGTTCAGAGGGAAAGAACGGAGGAGTTGAGCGCCATCAGGATCGCCCGGGCGGAAGCCTTGAGCCCGGGTACCGCAGGACATCGATAGTGAGGTGGTCTCCGGTCGAGCAACCGCGATCCCCGTACCCCCGACGCCTTTCAGGCCGGGGACACGGACACAGAGGGCCGACGCAGGACCAAGGTCGGCAGATGGTGTAGCAGTTCCTTCGGGGCCCTGGTGCCGTACGGCACCAGGGCCCCTCCACACGTTTCGCGGACGTGCGGGGCCGCACCGGTACACAGCCGCCCCCGCACCTCCACTTCAGGAGGCCGCCCGCACTCCGGCCAGTAGCTCCGTCCCCACTGCGTGACCCAGCAGGTGCAGCGGGCCCGCCGTGATCCCCGCGCGTTCGACACCCTCCCAGTAGGCGAGGGCCGCCCCGTCGACCAGTCCGTGCACCAGCGGCAGTCCGGGATCTGCCGCATGCAGCAGGGACTCGACCCGGCAGGAAGCCAGGGTGCCGTCGAGCCACGGCTGGGCCGTGTATCCGGCCGCTGCCGCCGCCGGCAGCCCTTCGGCTGTCTCCCGGGTGAGGTCGCCGAGATGCAGGAGCCCGCCGCCCACGAGGAGCACGTCCCGGCGTTCCCGCATACGGGCCAGGGCCCGGCCCGTGTCGAAACAGTGCGGGAAGGAGTCGTCGACGACCACGGCCCCCGGCGCCAGCCGGTCGACGTCCAGGAGGTCGCCGGAACTGCTCACCGCCGTCACCAGCAGACCGGCCCCGTACACCGCATCGGGCAGTGCGGGCCCGGACTCCGCGACCTCCACCTCACCGGCCGCACCGCGCTCCCGCAGCCGTCGGGCCAGCCGGCGCAGCCGGGGTGCGCTGCCGGGCGCATCGCACAGCAGCAGCCGCCGTGGCGGCCGGGAGGCCCGGGAGAGCAGCAGTTCCAGGGAGGAGGCGCCGATCGACCCCAGCCCGACGAACGCGACGTCGAGGTCCGCCAGTTCCCGCCCTGTGGCGTCGAGTGCCGCGTGTACCGTCCGGACCACCGAGACGACGGTCGCCGCGTGCCCGGTCGTCACGGCTGCCGGCCCCTCGGCGTACCTCAGCACGTCGAAGCCGTAACCGGTCAGCGACGGGATCATCCCGGCCAGCGAGACACAGCGCGCTCCGAGCGACGAAG
The DNA here is from genome assembly GCF_036345975.1 of Streptomyces clavifer. Classification (NCBI taxonomy): domain Bacteria; kingdom Bacillati; phylum Actinomycetota; class Actinomycetes; order Kitasatosporales; family Streptomycetaceae; genus Streptomyces; species Streptomyces clavifer. Next base: position 6,960,110 of record NZ_CP107793.1, read on the forward strand.
CGAGGGACACCGCACGGGCGGCGTGTGCGGCGAGCCCGGGATCGCGGGCCAGTTCGTCGGCGAACAGGGGGACGCAGACGAAACCCGACGTGCCCAGGGGAGTCCGGACCGTCTCCAGCAGCCGTGGCGCGCCGTCCGGGAACAGCATCGCGCGCAGGTCGTCCCGTTGCCAGGCGTCCTCGGGCAGGCCCGCCACGCGAGCCAGGTGGCCGGGGGCCGGCAGATAGCCGACCAGGGCGGCGTCCATCGTCCCCCGCGGGGCTGCCGGACGGCTCGAGCCGTGGGGGGTCACCGCCCGCACGAGCCGTTCCCGGAGCGCCCGCGCGAAGTCCTTCACCGCGGACGGGGAGAACGCCGCGGCGGATCCCCGCACCGTCACGTGGAGCCCGGCACCTTCCGGCCGTACGGCCACGAACACGTCAGTCGCCGACGACGGAGGCGCGAACGCGCTGTCCCCGTCGTCCCACGACGCGGTCAGCACCTGCCCGTGTGCGGACGACAGGACGGAGAAGTCCAGGAAGGTGAAGAAGAACTGCGACGTCAGCGGAAGCCCGTCGGCGTTGCGCGGCACGATGTCCTCGTGCCTGCGGGCCTCCTCGGCCTCGGCGACGATCCGCCGCACGGCGTCAACGGAATCCTCCTCCGCCCGCCCGTCGCCCCGCGGGGCGACGGGTCGCACCGGGACGGCGGTGGCGAACGGACCGAGGATCCGGTGCACATCGGTGAGCGGACGGTCACGCCCGCTCACCGCGAGGCCGACGATCAGGTCCGCCCGGCCCGTGAGCTGCGCCAACTGCTGGTGATACGCCGCCAGCAGCGGAGCGTACAGCGTGGCACCCGCCCTCGCCGCGAGCGCCCGCAGCGCAGCCGTCCGCCCGGCGTCGAGCACGAAACCGGCCGGATGGAACGGGGCGGCGTCGGCTCCCGCACCGCCGCCCCCGCCGGTGGTGCGCAGCACCGGCGGCCGGTAGGTGGCCTCGACACGCGCCCGGCGCGCCACCGTGCCCGGCGCGTTGTCAGGTTCCGCGGCGGCCGAAGAGAGCGCGTGGTCACGGAAGGTGGCGCGTGGCGCGGGCAGATCGGCGGCGCGGCCCGCGGCCAGACGGTCGTAGACCGCCGTCAGCTCCTGTACGAGCAGTGCGGCGCTGTATCCGTCGCCGATGAGGTGATGGGCGTGCACCAGGAGGACGTGTTCGTGCTCCTCGAGCGTGAGGACGCGCAGCCGCAGCAGTGGCCAGGCCCACGGCTCGAAGCGCCGCTGCGCTTCGGCCGCCGCTCGTACGTCCACCTCGGCGGGGTCGCTGAGCGTCTCGAAGTCGACCCGCAGCCGGAGCGAGGGCGGCAACTCCTGCTGGATGGGCGGCCGGGCGCCGGCGGGGAAGACGGTACGCAGCATCCCGTGCCGCCCCACCAGCAGGTCCACCGATGCCTGGAACACCTCGGGGTCCAGGGGCCCGGACAGCCGCAGCCGCGCAGGCCAGGAACCACCCCCACCCGGTGCGAGGGCCTCCGCGAGGAGGAAACCGCGTTGGGCCGGTGTGAGAGGGAAGGGATCCGCGTGGTCCGTGGCGGCCCGGGTGGCCGCGGGTATGCCGTGCCGCTCCGAGGCCGGCGCGTCCACCGCCGTCGCGTCCACCGCCGCCGCGAGCTCGGCGAGGGTGCGGTGCTCGTAGATCACGGTCGGCCGGGGCAGGGGCGCCCTGACCTCGCCGAGCCGGGCGAACACCTGGAGGACCAGCATCGAGTCGCCGCCCAGGTCGAAGAAGTCGTCCTCCCGGGAGACGGCGTCGACATCCAGCAACGCGGCCCAGATGGAGGCGAGCTGTATCTCGGTCGGCGTGGTGGGGCGCGTGCTCCCGCCGGCGGCCACCGCCGTACCGGCCGCGGGCCCGGGCCGGGACTCCCGTCGGCCCGCCGGGGCGCGCTCGGACCGCGGCACGGCATCCCCGGCCGAGACGCCGCCCCTCTCCGTCGGTGCGGGAGGACCGACGAGCGCATGCCGGTCGACCTTGCCGGTGCCGGTGAGCGGCAGTTCGTCCAGCACGGTGATCCGCGGCGGGATCATGTAGGACGGCAGCATGGTCGCCAAGTGGCGCCGTACCGCGCGTGGTTCGGGGCGACCGGCCCCGGGTCGCGCGGTGACGAACGCCAGCAGCCGTCCCTCCCGCGCGACGACCGAGGCCTGGGCGATGCGCGGATACGCCTGGAGTGCCGCCTCCACCTCACCCGTCTCCACCCGGTTGCCGCGGATCTTCACCTGGCCGTCGACCCGGCCGAGGAACTCCAGGACCCCGTCCGCGCGGCGCCGGACGCGGTCGCCGCTGCGGTACCACCGCTGCCCGTCCCGCAGGGTGAAGGCCCGCGCGGTCAACTCGGGTTCACCCAGGTATCCGGGCGTCAGCCCGACACCCGCGATGAGCAGTTCACCCGGCTCGTCCGCCCGGCAGGCAACGCCGTCGGGGCCGACCACCGACAGGTCGGTACCGGTCAGCGGCCGCCCGATCGGCAGAGTCCGCACGTCGTCGGCCGGACGCGTCGTGATGACGTGGCAGGTGGCGTTGATGGTCGTCTCGGTGGGGCCGTACAGATTGGCGATGCGCTGCCCGTCGCCGAACAGGTCGAACCACCGGCGTACGTGCGCGGCCGGCAGGGCCTCACCGCCCACGTGCACCCAGCGCAACGCCGACAGGTCCGGCCGACCCGCTCCCCGCCGTTCCCGGTCCTCGGCAGCCGACAGCAACTGCTCCCACAGTGTCGGCACGGAACTCCACACGGTGATCCGCGTCCGTTCCGCGTAGGCCAGCAACAGCTCGGGGTCCCGCAGCAGGTCCCTCGGCACGGTCACCACCGTGCCACCGACAAGGAGCGGCGCGAGCAGTTGACGCACCGAGGCGTCGAAGCACGGCGACGCGGTCTGCGCGAGGCGGTCACCGGCGCCGTAGCCGAACGCTCCGAGCGCCCAGTCGAGGTAGTTCTCCATCGCCCCGTGCGTGATCGGCACCGCCTTGGGGCGGCCCGTGGAACCGGAGGTGAAGATGACGTACGCGATCGCTGTGGGGTCGGGTACGGGAACGTGCGCGAGGTCGTCCACCCGCACGTCCGGCGGGCCGTCCGCACGTACCGTCCGTACGTGGCCGAGCGAGCCCGCCGTGTCCAGGGTCGGTCCGTGACAGACCAGGGTGCGGACATGCGCTCGCTGCAGCTGGTCCGCGAGCCGGGCGGGCGGGTACGTCGGGTCCAGTGGAACCCAGCCCGCCCCGGCACGCAGGATGCCGACCACACCGATGACGGTGTCCGGCCCGGGCTCGGTGAGCAGCCCGACCAGCTCGCCCGCGCGTACACCGCCGTCGCGCAACCGCGTCGCCAGCAGGTGCGAGGCACGGTCGAGGTCCGCGTAGGCGAGCGTCGTCCCACCTGCCTCCACGGCAGTCGCGCCGGGGGTGGACAGGAACTGCCGGAGCAGCCGCGCGACCACACCGAGCGGGGCATCCGTCCCGCAGGGCGGCGCAGGTGCGGCCGGCAGCGGCAGGCGCTCCTCCGGGAGCGCGCCCAGGGCGGCCAGTTCGTCGCGGAACTCCCGGTCCAGCCGTGCCACCGTCCGCGGTGCGAACAGCGGCTGCGGGAAGTTCCACGACATCCGCAGCACGGGTCCGTCGGCCCAGCACAGCAGGCTCAGCCGGGTCGCGGCCGATCCGGTGCCGGCCGCGCCGGCCCGTACCTCCACGGGGCAGTCGTCAGCCGGACGCACCGGGAACCGGGCGAAGCTGAAGCCCGCCGGGCTCGCCGTGCGGCGGCCGTCGCCGGGCAGCAGCCCGGCGAGGTCCAGGCTGCTCAGCCCGGCGTGCCGTTCGCTCTCCAGCCAGATGCGGCGCAACCGCTGCGCCAGCGCCACGACCGGTTCACCGGGCTCCGCCTCGCACATAAGAGGGAGGGTGTCGGCGAGCGGACCGACGAGCCGGTCCATGTCCGGGAAGCGCTGCTCCCGCCCGGCTCGAGCCACGTTGACCGCGACGTCCGGCCGCCCGGCCCACCGGGCGAGGCAGCGCACGTAGGCGGCGAGCAGCAAGTGGAACAGGGACACGTCGTGCGCGGCGGCCGTGCGCTCGAGGCCGGCGGTGAGAGCGGCGTCGAGCGAGCCGTAGTGCTGCACGAGCGGGCCGGACGGAAGTGCGTCCGGATCGCCGTCGTAGGGCAGCCGCAGCGGTTCTTCGCCGTGTGCGGCCAGGCGTCCCGCCCAGTAGCGGCGGTCGGCGTCCGACGCGGTGCTGCCGGACGAGCGAGCGGTCGTCGCCGCGTACGCCGCGAAACGGGTCGCGTCCTGAGCCGGGGCGGGTCGCTCACCGCGCCACAGCGCGGTGTACGAGGACCACAGCTCCTCGGCCAGGACGTTGAGGCTGTATCCGTCGGCCGCCGCGTGATGGACCACGAGCAACAGATGCGCCAGACCCGGCTCCTGACGGAGCAGGACGGCGCGGACGGGCGGTTCCGAGGCCAGGTCGAAGGGCTGGTTGCACAGGGCCGTCTCGATGTCGGCCACCTGCCCGGCACCGCACGCGCGCACCTCGTACCAGGTCGACAGCGGCGCCGCCGGTGCCAGGCGCTGCACCGGTTCCGCGCCGGAGTCGTCGATGCGCAGGCGCAGCATGCCGTGCCGTTCGGCCAGGCCTGCGAGTGCCCGGCCGAGGACATGTGTGTCCAACGGGCCGTGGACCGTCATCCGCAGATGGCCGCGGGCGGGGACGCCGGGATGCAGCCGACTGCTGGTGTACAGCGCCAGTTGCACGGGGGTGAGGGGGAAGGAGGCCTGGTCTGCCGCGAGTACGGGGCTGAGCGCGGCCTCCACCTCTCCCGCTCGCGGGGCCGGGTCGGAAAGGGCCTCCGCATCCAGGCGGGCAGCCAGTTCGCTTACGGTCCGGTACTCGAAGAAGAGTGTGGCGGGCAGGGACCGGCCCGTCCGGCGTTCGAGTCGCTTGACCAGGTCGACCGCGCCCAGCGAGTCCAGGCCCAGGGACAGGAACGACACGTCGTCGTCGACCGAGGACGCCGGGACACCCAGGGACTGCGCCAGCAGTTCCCGCAGGACCGCGGCGGTGCCGGACGGGGACGTCACCTCGTCGCCCGCGGCGGAGGCGTCCCTCCCGGCCGCGAGGGACGTGTGCGCCACGCTGAGCCGGGGCGCGGGCAGTGGACCCTGCGGCAGGCGTGGTTGCGCGGACGTGCGATCCGGTCGGACCGTCCGATCCGGTCGGGGCGTCCGATCCGCGAGCACCCATTGGGTGGCCTCGCCGCCGCAGGCGGACCGCAGCGCTGCCAGTGCCGGTGCGGTCGCCAGTGGCCGGTCTCCGTCCCGGGCGTCGCGGGTGTGGGGACCGGCGGCGAGCGGGGCGGCCAGACCCGTCCGGGCGAACGGCCCGAAGTTCACCGACAGCCATGGCCGCCCCGCCTGCCGTTCGGCGGCCGCGAACGAGTCCAGAAAGGCGTTCGCGGCCGCGTAGGCACCAAGTGCCCCCGCGAGTCCCGGCAGTACCGAGGAGACGGAGGAGAACGCCACGCACACCCCGGGGCTGTGACCGTGCCTCCTCAGTGCCTCGGACAGCAGCACGGTGCCGAGCGTCTTCGCCCCCAGTGCCTCCGTCGTCTCCTCCGCCTTCGTCTCGCGGAGGCTGCCGGGGTGTACCACTCCGGCCGCGTGGAAGACGGCGTCGGGCGCGGGCAGTGCGGCGACCAGCTTCTCGACGTCGTCCCGTGAGGTCAGGTCGGCCCGGTGGTAGCGGGCGTCGGCGCCGAGTGCGGCCAGTTCCTCCAGCAGGCCCTCGGGCGGGTGCGGGGAACGGCCCGTGAGCCGGAGCACCGGCCGGCCACGGCCGGCGAGGTCCCGGGCCAGGGCGGAACCGAGCCCTCCGGCGCCGCCCGTGATCAGGAAGGTGCCGTCGGCGGGCAGCCGGTCCAGGACGCGGCTGTCCGGCGGGTCCGCCGCCTCCCCGGCGACGGTCCGCACCAGCCGCTGTCCGCTCCGCCAGGCGACGGCCCCGGCCGCCTGCGGTGCCGCGGCTTCGGCGAGGACGGCCCGAAGCCGCTGCCCGGCGTCGTCGAGGGAAGAGAGGTCGACCCAGTTGGCCACCACCCCCGCGGACTCCGACGGCACGGCCAGAGCCAGACCGCCCAGCACCGCCTGTACCGGATCCGGCCGTTCAGGGCCGTGCCCGGTGGCGTGCGCGTCCTCGGTCACGACCAGCAGACGGCGGGCCCCGGTCAGGTCCAGCAGGGCGAGAGCCTCGTTGAACGCGGAGACCAGCTCACCCTGGACGCGCTCGATATCGGCGGACGTGCCGCCCGTGGCGGGCCCGGCCAGCAGGACCACCGCCTGCGGACGTGTCCCCGGGGCCACGGTGGTCCCCACCCCCTGGTCCGCGAGGCGTCGGCCGAGCTCGTCCACGGCCGCCGGGTCCGGGCCGGTCACCAGCACCGGCCCTGCGGCCTTCTGCGGCAGGGGGGCCGGCTCCCAGCCCACCCGGTGCAGCAGCCCGTGGTGCGCGGCCCCCGGCCAGTGGCGGCGCCGCTGGTAGGGGTAGGGCGGCAGCGGTACCCGCCGCTGACCCGTGTCGGATCGGGTACGGTGCAGCACGGCACCGCGTACCCACAGACGCGCCACCGTCCCGAGCAGTTCGCGTCCCCCGCCCGCGCCACCCTCGGGGAGAGCGGCGGAAGACTCCGCCTCCGGGGGCGCGGGGAGGACGAGGACATCCCCGTCGGTGCTGTCCGCAGGCATGGTGGCACCGGACGCCGTACGCACCGGCCCCCGTGCGGCCGTCGACACCGAGCCGTCCGCGCCGGCGGTCCGGCGACGGGTGGCGGCCGCCCGGACGAGTCCGGCGAGGCTTCCGGGCGAACCGAGTTCCACGAACGTGTCGTAGCCCTCGTCGAGCAGTCGTGTCACGGCCCGCCCGAACAGCACCGGCCGCAGCGCGTGCTCGCGCCAGTGGTCCGGGCCGAGGCGCGGCAGCCAGTCGGCGGTGAGCGTGCTCATCACCGGAGGCCCGCCCGTCGCGCCTTCCAGAGCACGGGCCGCTTCGGCCAGGTCGTGGGCGATGGGCTGCATCAGCGGCGAGTGGAAGGCACGCGTCACGTCCAGCGCGCGTACGGCCGCTCCGCGTGCGGAGAGCCTCTCCACCGCCCGCGCGACCGCGTCGGGGCTGCCGGAGAGCACCAGTCTTCCCTCACCGTTGTACGCGGCGACCGCGAGTTCCCCGGCGGCCGCGGCGACCAGGGCCGCCACCTCCTCCTCGTCGGCTCCCCGTACCGCCACCATCGCGCCGGGAGGGGTCGAAACCCCCATGAGACGACCGCGTTCCACCGCGAACGCCAACGTGTCGGCCAACGTCAGCATCCCACCGGCACAGGCGGCGGCGAGCTCGCCGACGCTGTGCCCGACGAGTGCGTCCGGCCGTACGCCCCAGGCCAGCAACTGCCGGGCGAGCGCCACCCCGTGGGCCACCAGCAGCGGCTGCGCCACCTCCGTCGCGGCCTGGGCCCGCGCGTCCACGCCGGCGTCCACGCACCAGCTCGTCAGCTCCCGGCCGTGCACCGCGCCGACCTGGGCCGACGCCTCGTCGAGCGTGTCGCGGTAGACCGGCGCCGTCGCGTACAGCGCACGGCCCTGGGCGGGCCGGAGCGCACCCTGACCCGGGAACAGGAAGACGGTCCGCGGCCGGTTCGACACTCTCCCGTGGGCCACCCCCACAAGCCGGTCGTCTCCGGATGCGACGGCCGCGGCCAGGCGTTCCGGCAGGTCGCCGTCGGCCACGACGGCCAGGCGGTGGGAGCCCTCGTCCCGGGCGGTCGCCGCGGCCCGGGACACGTCACCTTCGTCCAGCTCCGGATGGTCGCGCAGGTGTGCGAGGAGACGGGAGGCCCAGGCGTCCAGGCCCGGCGCGCTGTCCGCCGACAGGGTCAGCAGGTGCGGTCCGCCGGCGTCGTCCCGCGGACCGTGGGCCGCGGGTCGTGCCGGCGCCTGTTCCACCACGGCGTGCGCGTTCGTGCCGCCGAAGCCGAATGCGTTGACACCCGCCCTGCGGGGCCCGTCGGACGGCCAGGCCTCCGTCTCGGTGACGAGAGCGAACCCGGCGCGACCGAGGGCGGGCGAGGGCGATGTGTGATGCAGGGAGGCGGGCAGCCGGCCGTGCCCGAGCGCCAGTACGACCTTCACCAGCGAGGGCAGGGCGGCCGCGTTGAGCAGGTGCCCGACATTCGTCTTGACCGAGCCGAGCAGCCGCGGACGGCCGTCCGGACGCGCAGGGAAGGCGTGGGCCAGGGACCGCAGCTCGATGGGATCACCGACGGCCGTGCCCGTGCCATGGGCCTCGACATACGTCACGGACGCCGGATCGACACCGCAGACCTCGTACGCGCGAGTGATCGCCTCGCGCTGCCGCAGCGGGTTGGGTGCCATCAGGCTCAACGACGTCCCGTCGTTGTTGACGGCTGTGCCCCGGACGACGGCGAGTACGTCGTCGCCGTCCCGACGAGTGTCGTTCAGGCGTCGCAGGACGAGGGCCGCCCCGCCCTCCCCGGGGACGAACCCGTCGGCGGCCGTGCTGAAGGCGCGGCTGCGGCCGGTGGGCGACAGGGCCTGCGCGGCTTCCAGGGCGCGGTATCCGTCCGCCGTGAGGTGGAGGTTGACCCCGCCGACGACCGCGATGTCGCACTCGCCGTCCGCGAGGCTGCGCCGGGCCAGGTGCAGCGCGACCAGGCCCGACGAGCACGCGGTGTCCACCGCGAGCGCCGGGCCGTCCAGGTCCAGGACGTGCGAGACCCGCGCGGCGATCAGATTGGGGAGGTTGCCCGTCAGTGCCGTCGCGGACGCCGCCAGTGCGGGGGAGTGGTCGGCGAGGACCTGGCGGTACCCGCTCTCGCCGACGGCGGCGAAGACCCCGATGCGCAGCCCGCGTCTGCGGGGCCCGGCGTAACCGGCCCGCTCCAGTGCCTCGTGGGCGAGTTCGAGGAAGATCCGGGCCTGGGGGTCCAGGGTGCGGGCCTCCTCGCCGCCGATGCCGAAGTGCGTGGCGTCGAAGGCGGCCGGGTCCTCGAGGAAGGCCCCCCACCGCCTGTCGGCCCCTTCGGAGGTGGCCGAAAGCGGTCCGTCGTCCGTCGAACCGGGGACCTGAGAACCCCAGCGGTCCGGTGGGACCTCGGTGACGAGGTCACGCCCGGCCGTCAGCAGCTCCCAGAACTCCTCCGGCGTGTTCGCGCCGGGGAACCGGCAGGCCATCGCGACGACAGCCGTCGCGGACGACGCGTCATCGGACGGGGGTGGAGCCGGCTCTCCGTCCGGCGCGGGCCTGTGCGGCGCGGTGACCTCGTCGACCTCGGTCAGCAGACGGCCGGTGAGCGCGGCGACGGTGTCGTGGCGCATCACGGAGGGCGCCAACGTGACCCCCAGGGCCTCCTCCAGTTCGGCAAGCACCTCCATGGCCTTCAGCGAGGTACCGCCCAGTGCGCGGAACCCGTCCCGGTCGGCGAAGGACTCGTCGGGCAGCCCCAGCACCCTGCTCCAGACGCCGCGCACCAACCGCCGCACGTCTTCGCGCGCGCGGGGTACGGCGGACCCCGGTTCCTCCGGCCCGGGCGGCGTCCGCCGCTCGCCGGGCCCGTCCGAGGGCAGCCCTGCCGCCGGACCACCGGGAACGAGCCCCGTCGCGGCAGTGGCGGCAGGCGTCCCGGACGACGCGACGGGCCGGTACACGCCCGCCTCGAAGCGGGCCCGCATCCGCTGCCGCTGCAGCTTGCCGCTGGTCGTGCGGGGGAAGGACGACGGCGGCAGTGCGAGCACGCGTACGTCGTCGTGCCCCAGCGCGGTGCGCACCCGCTGCGCCACCAGGTCGAGGACCGCGGTCGCGCCACGTGGGGGCCGGGCCCAGGGCACGAGGACCACCACCCGCTCACCGCCCGTCGCCGGGTCCGTCGAACCGACCACGACCGGGCTGCCCGGCGGCAGTCCCGGGCTCGCGCTCGCGACCTCCTCCATGTCGGGGGCGTGGAAGGTGCGGCCGTTGAGGAAGAGGACGTCCTTGTGGCGGCCGCTCACACACAGGCGGCCGTCCCGCAGGAACCCCATGTCCCCGGTCCGCAGCCAGCCGTCCGCGAAGGACTGGGCCGTCGCCTCCGGAAGACGGTGGTAGCCGCGGGCGACCTGCGGGCCACGCACCTCGATGTGACCCACGCGTCGGTCACCCAGCGGCCGGCGGGCGTCGTCGGTGACACGGACCGAGCAGCCGGGGACCGGCAGGCCGACGTCCATCACCTCCACGGCGTCACCGGCCGATGCGAGGTCCACGGCCACACCCCGGCCGAGTGCCGCGCGCTCCAGGCGGACGGGCACCGCCACCTCGCCCAGGGGCGGGAACGTGACGGCCAAGGTCGCCTCGGCCAGTCCGTACACGGGTGTCGCCGCTCGCGGGTCGAGCCGGGCGGGGCGCATCGCCGCGGCGAAGTCCCGCCACACCGTCGCCGATATCGGTTCGGCCCCCACCAGGATCAACCGCACCGCGCTCAGATCGAGTCCGGCGAGCACGTGGCCGGGGACGCGGCGGACGGTCAGCGCCAGTGCGAAGTTGGCGGCCGACAGGACCGTGGCCCGGTGCCGGTCAGCCACCTCCAGCCACAGGCGCGGGTTCTTCGCGAACGACAGCGGACCGATCTTCACCTGCCCGGCCCGCGCGGCCAGCGGTGCCAGGTGGGTGCCGATGAGGCCCATGTCGTGGAAGTACGGCATCCAGCTGACCAGGACGTCCTGCTCGCAGAGTGCCGAGGCGGCGTTTATCTGCCGAAGGTTGGCCACCACGGTGGCATGGGTCAACTCCACACCCTTGGGGGTGCCGGTGCTGCCGGACGAGAACTGGAGGAACGCCAGATCATCCGGGGCGGGCGTGACGGGCGCAGCCGGCGTACGGCACTCCCGCAAGACATCCAGCCGCAACACCGTGACAGGACCGGGCAGTTCCCCGGCCACGTCCGCGCAGGCGGCGTCCACCACGACGGGCGGGCATCCGAGGTGCTCCCACACCGGGCCGACGCGCCGTACGTCGGGCGCGAGAGGCACCGGTACCAGGCCGGCAGCCAGCGCACCCCAGAACATCGGCTGAAAGTCCTCGCTGCGCTCCGCGAGCAGCGGCACACAGGTACCGGGGGCGACACCGGCCGCGCGGAAGCCACCCGCGACACGCAGGGACTCGTCGAGGAGCTGCCGGAACGTCACGACCTCCTCGCTGCCGTCGCCGCGGACATGGACGACGACTTGCCCAGGTGCCCGGCGGGCAGCGTCCAGGAGTACGTCCAGCAACGTTTCAGGGGTCATGAGTCCGTTCGATCTTGCGTGGGCCGAATCGTTCGCGAGTGGTGCAGCGTTCGGGCGTGAGTGAACCGCGCGCGCGTGGCGGGACGAAGACGGCCCGCCCGGCCGCTCGCAGGAATGCACCGTCGGTCGCGGCCGGATCACGCCGGTACCCGGGCAAACATCGCGAGTGCATGATCATCGTATCGAGTTAATGTCCGCAACTTCCCTTGGTTCAGGGGGCGGAGGGGCCATTAGTGTTCCTCTGGATCTGGACGGGTTCCCGTTCATATACCCCCCTTTCCCTCCTGTTGCCCGGTGGCGTCCGCACAGGCCGCGTCACCGCCCTGACCAAGGAGAGCTTGTCCGATGACTGTTGAATCGAGCCCCGAAACCCGACTGGAGCTGCCCCGGCAGTCCAGCCTGGGCACCGCGGCCGCCCGCAACCTCGCCACCACGACCAAGTCCGCCCCGCAGATGCAGGAGATCTCCTCCCGCTGGCTGCTGCGCATGCTTCCCTGGGTGGAGACCCAGGGCGGGGCGTACAGGGTGAACCGCCGCCTGAGCTACACCGTCGGCGACGGGACCGTGGAGTTCGTCCAGGACGGCGCGGACGTGCGGGTGATCCCCCGAGAGCTCGGTGAACTGGCGCTGCTGCGCGGCTTCGACGACGTGGAGGTGCTGACCGCCCTCGCCGACCGGTGCGTCCAACACGACTTCCGTGCCGGCGAGACGCTGGTCGAGCGCGGAACGCCCGCGGACGCGCTGCACCTGGTCGCCCACGGCCGCATCGGTCAGACCTCCCTCGGCAGTTACGGCGAAGAGGTCGTCCTGGACGTCCTCGCCGACGGCGACCGCTTCGGCGAGAACGTCCTGCTGGACGAGGACGCCCGGTGGGAGCAGACCGCCACCGCCGAGACCTCGGGCACGCTGCTCACGCTGTCGCGCGCCGACTTCGCGGCCGTGCTGTCCGCCGCGCCGGGCCTTCGGAGCCATCTCGACGCGTTCTCGTCGCTCTCCCACCAGCGGCAGAACCACCGCGGTGAGGCGGAGATCGCGATGTCGGCCGGGCACGTCGGCGAGCACGAGCTGCCCGGCGCGTTCGTCGACTACGAACTGAAGCCGCGCGAATACGAACTCTCGGTCGCCCAGACCATTCTGCGGATCCACACCAGGGTCGCCGACCTCTACAACGGGCCGATGAACCAGACCGAGGAGCAGCTCAGGCTCACCATCGAGGCGCTGCGCGAGCGCCAGGAGCACGAGCTGATCAACAACCGGGAGTTCGGCCTTCTCCACAACGCCGACTTCAAGCAGCGCATCCAGCCGCACTCCGGCCCGCCGACCCCGGACGACATGGACGAGCTGCTCTGCCGGCGGCGCGGTTCCAAGTTCTTCCTGGCGCACCCCCGGACGATCGCGGCGATCGGGCGTGAGTTCAACGCGCGCGGTCTCTATCCGGACCACGTCGACCTCGGCGGCCAGCAGGTCCCGGCGTGGCGCGGGGTCCCGATCCTCCCCTGCAACAAGATCCCCGTCACGAAGGAGAAGACCAGCTCGATCCTCGTCATGCGGACCGGCGAGGAGAGCCAGGGCGTCGTCGGCCTGCGCCAGACCGGACTGCCGGACGAATACGAGCCGGGTCTGTCGGTTCGCTTCATGGGGATCGACGAGCAGGCGATCACGTCCTACCTCGTCAGCACCTACTACTCCGCCGCCATCCTCGTCCCGGACGCGGTCGGCGTGCTGGAGAACGTGCAGATCGCCCGCTGGCCCAAGTAGCGACCCGGCCCGATCGGCCAGGTGCGACACCCCGAGGCCCTCCGGGGCGGTCGCGCACGCCCCGAGGGCCTCGGGACAGCCGCCCACCCCACCAAGGAGCCATGGATGCCCGCGCCTGAGCTGCCACCGCCGCAGTCGAGCCTGCCAGAGACCGCCGCCCACTTCGGTGCGCACGTACTGGCTTCGGCCGCGGCCCGCGCCCGCGACATCACGGCCGCCACCGGCGGCCCGCCCTCCGTGCCCGCCCCGCACCCGATCTCCGCGTCCGTCCCGCCCCCGCTCCCCGCCCCGGCAGCCGGGTCGCCCGTACCGGGCGCCGGCCTGGAGCGGATCCTGCGCGGCCCCAGCGGTCTGGGGACGGCGGGGCTGCGCCTGGTTCCGCGGGAGGAGGCGCCGGCCTCCTCGGCCCCGCAGGCGGGTACGCCGGAGGGCAAGCCGGTCCCGGGCCTCTACCACCACCCGGTGCCGGAGCCCGACCCGGTGCGGGTCGAGGAGGTCAGCCGGAAGATCAAGGCCTGGGCGCTGGACGAGGTCGCCCTGTATCCGGATGACTGGGAGGAGCAGTTCGACGGCTTCTCCGTGGGCCGCTACATGGTCGGCTGCCATCCGGACGCGCCCACGGTCGACCACCTGATGCTCGCCACGCGCCTGATGGTGGCCGAGAACGCGGTGGACGACTGCTACTGCGAGGACCACGGCGGCTCTCCGATCGGCCTCGGTGAACGCCTTCTGCTGGCGCACACCGCCCTCGACCCCCTGCACACGACACAGGAGTACCAGCCGCATTGGGCGAAGTCGCTGCACGCGGATGCTCCTCGGCGCGCCTACCGCTCCGCCATGGAGTACTTCGTCCGGGCCGCCAGCCCCTCCCAGGCGGACCGGTTGCGGCACGACATGGCCCGGCTGCACCTGGGGTACCTCGCCGAAGCGGCCTGGGCCCAGCTGGACCACGTACCGGAGGTGTGGGAGTACCTGGCGATGCGCCAGTTCAACAACTTCCGCCCCTGCCCGACCATCACCGACACCGTCGGCGGCTACGAACTGCCGGCGGACCTGCACGCCCAGGCAGGGATGCAGAAGGTCATCGCTCTCGCGGGGAACGCGACGACCATCGTGAACGACCTGTACTCGTACACCAAGGAGCTCGACTCCCCAGGTCAGCACCTGAATCTGCCCGTGGTGATCGCCGAACGGGAAGGCCTCTCCGACCGGGACGCCTACCTGAAGTCGGTCGAGGTCCACAACGACCTCATGCGCGACTTCGAGTCCGAGTCCGCGGCCCTGGCCGTGGAATGCCCCGCCCCGCAGGTGAGCCGCTTCCTGAGAGGCGTGGCCGCCTGGGTCGACGGCAACCACGCCTGGCACCAGTCCAACACCTATCGCTACAGCCTGCCCGATTTCTGGTAAGAGAATGGACTCATCCGTGACCAACACCGAGCTCACCGCCACCTCCACCGCCCTGCGCATCCCCCGTCCGGCGTCGCCCTACCAGGGGGACATCGCCCGCTACTGGGACGGGGAGGCCAGGCCCGTGAACCTGCGTCTCGGGGATGTCGACGGCCTCTACCACCACCACTACGGCATCGGCGAGGTCGACCACGCCGCACTCGGCGACCCCGAGGACAGCACGAGCGAGAAGAAGCTGATCGCGGAGCTGCACCGCCTGGAGTCGGCGCAGGCCGACGTCCTCCTGGGGAACCTCGGCGAGATCGGAGCCGACGACACCCTGGTGGACGCCGGTTGCGGCCGCGGCGGCTCGATGGTGATGGCGCACCAGCGCTTCGGGTGCAAGGTCGAGGGCGTCACGCTGTCGGCCAAGCAGGCCGACTTCGCCAACGGCCGTGCCGCCGAGCTCGGCCTCCAGGACCACGTCCGCGCCCGCGTCTGCAACATGCTCGCCACACCCTTCGAGACCGGGTCGGTCGCGGCCTCGTGGAACAACGAGTCGAGCATGTACGTCGACCTGCACGACCTCTTCGCCGAACACTCCCGCATGCTGGAGGTCGGCGGTCGCTACGTGACCATCACCGGCTGCTGGAACCCGCGGTACGGCCAGCCCTCGAAGTGGGTCTCGCAGATCAACGCGCACTTCGAGTGCAACATCCACTCGCGCCGCGAGTACATGCGCGCCATGGCCGACAACCGCCTCGTGCCGCAGACGGTCATCGACCTCACCCCCGACACTCTGCCCTACTGGGAGCTGCGCGCCACGTCTTCGCTGGTCACGGGGATCGAGGAGGCGTTCATCAACTCCTACAGGGACGGGTCCTTCCAGTACGTCCTGATCGCTGCCGACCGCGTCTGACCCTCTGCCCCCGCTTACGGGGAGGGCTCGCCCCGACGGAACGAGCCCTCCCCGCAACAGTGCGGCGCGGCCGGCTTCCTGTCCACCGACCACAGGAGCCTGCGATCCGGCTCCGATCTGCGACGACTCATGAACTGCATGGTCCTGAGGGCGAGTTGTAGGGTCTCGCTGTGGCTCGTCCGGGTCTTCTCATCGGATGGTCCGCCCACCAGAGGGTGTACACGGTTCAGCGGGTGGGCACAACGAACTCGGGCTGGTCGAGCAGGCGCAACCAGCTTCCGTCAGGCTGGCGCCGGACGACCTGCGCCCGGGCGCCCGCCCCGTCCCTCGGCGGGGTCGAAGTGAGGGCGATGTCGCCGCTGATCAGCGTCGGAAGCGGTCGTTCCGGCTCGAAGCGGGGGTTGTTGGCCAGCACCTTCTCCCACAGCGCACGAATCGCTTCCCGGCCCACCGTCCGATCACCGGGCGGGTAGGCCATCACCGCATCCTCTTCGTACAGTGCGGCGACCCCATCCGCGTCACCGGCGTTGGATCGTGCGACAAACAGACGGGTGAGGTCTTCGGGGTGCATGGCCTTCTCGTACTGCGGCATGGGTTCCTCCTGACGTCGGGCTTCGGTGCTTCCCAGCGTGGTCGCCCACAATCCGGAAGTCCAACAGATGGTTCCACTAGTAACTAGAATTTCCAGTCATGGAACTGAGGCAGCTGGAATACTTCATCGCGGTCGCTGAAGAACGGAACTTCACCCGGGCGGCAGAGCGGGTGCACATCAGCCAGTCCGGTGTCAGTGCTCAGATCCGCCAGTTGGAACGTGAACTCGGTGCCGAGCTGTTCGACCGGTCGGCGCGCACTGCCACTCTTACCGCTGCCGGGCAGGCCGCCCTCGAACACGCCCGCGCGGCGCTCGCGGCGGCCGCGGCGTTCGGTCAGGCGGTGGATGAGGTGACCGACCTGATCCGGGGCCGGCTCCGGGTCGGGATGGTCATCGGCTGCACCCTGACGCCACTGTTCGACGCGCTCTCGGTGTTCCACCGGGCGCATCCCGGGGTGGAGATCTCACTGCTGGAGGACCATTCCGACCGGCTCGTCGAGGGGGTGCGCGCCGGCACCGTCGACCTTGCTCTCATCGGGACCGCAACTGCCACTCCTGACGGGCTGGAGGCGCTGACGATCATCAGTGAGCGGCTCGTCGTAGCGGTTCCGGCCGCGCACCCCTTGATGAGACTGCGGCGGGTCACTCTGCGCGACGTGGTCGCCCACCCGATCGTGTGCATGCCGCCCGGCACCGGCCTGCGTACCGTGTTCGACCGTGCCTGCGCCGCACAGGACCTCCGCCCCGCGATGTCGCTGCAAGCCAGTGCCGCTGATGCCATTGCCGACCTCGCCGCCCGCGGACTCGGGGTCGCCATTCTCAGCGACTCGATGGCCGCGAGCCATCGCGACCGGCTCACGGCCCGCGCCATCGACGATGTCGAAACACCCGCCCTGCTCGCCCTGGTCTGGAAGAGCACGCACAGCCCCGCGGTGCGTGAGTTGCTCGTGCACGCCCGGCGAGCATTCGCCGAGCCCGACCCCTGGTAGCAGGAAGCCTCTCGCTTCCGGCCCTTGGGCTACCCATTTCGACGCAGGCCGCTTCCGAACCGCCCTACCCTTTACGGTCGTTCAGGCACACAGACCCCACCCGTCCCCCGATAGTGGGTGGCGTATCGACCATCGATCGAAAGGAGCCGCTCATGCGGTGGGGAAAGACAGCAGTGACACTCGGCCTGGTCGGCGTGCTCTCCGTACCAGCGGTGGGCGTTGCGACGGCCGCGCCTGCAGCGCCCCAGGCGGCGGCCGCCGCCGTGTCGTGCAGGCTCTTGGACTTCATCGGGTACTACTGCGGCTACCACCTCAGTAACACCCGTGCGGACCGTGGCAACTCGGGTGCGAAGGTCCAGGAAATCCAGGCGCTGCTGATCTTCAAGGGCTTCTCCGTAGGCTCCACCGGCGTGGACGGCCAGTTCGGTGCCGCCACGGAATCCGCGGTGAAGCGCTTCCAGAGTTCCAGAGGGATCGGCGCCGACGGCATAGTCGGCCCGACCACCTGGCACTACCTTCGTACGCCCGGCCTGTAACCGCGACCAGGGCAGCCGGGCCCTTGTGCCCGGCTGCCCTGACCGGGTGGCCAAGGTCTGCTGCGGCCCTCACCTGTCCGAGGACGACTCCTGCGTATTCGTCCTCATCGACGGCACCGGAGACCTCAGCAGCGCGTTCGACGGACCGCTGGTTGCCATGGGACTGCGAGGGGTCGCTTTCTTCGGGCGCGCTCGCACATCAATGGTGTTCGGCCATGGAGTCGAAGGTCTCCCGCATCAGTTGGTCGATGGCGCCAGGTCGTTCGGTCAGGGAGTCGAAGAGGTCGGCGAGCAGCCACAGCACGAAACTGTGCACCAGGGCCTCCTCCGGCGGTACCTGTCCGAACCGGTCGCGCCACGCGACAGTGTCCATGCCCATCGCCGCAGCCATGAGGACACCGGTGGCCATCGGAACCTGAGCCGGGTCGGCCAACTCGAAGGTGGGAAGTCTGCGGATCACCGCGGGGATCAGATCACCGAGCGGATCCAAGCGGTCCTCCCGACCGTCCTGCTCGGCGATCAGGAATCCGGTCAGCACCCCTACCAGGAAGACCGTGCCCCGGGACACCTCCTCACGCCCGTAGGCGTCCACCGCAGCCTGAACCCGCTGCTGCGACTGCCGGCGCTCTTCAGGGGAAGTGCGCTTCTCCAGGACCCGGTACGAGTCCCACGCTGCACGGATGGCCTCATTCACGACCACACCCTCATTCGTCATGGGTCGACCCTAGTAAGAGGACGAGCTCCGCGAGCTCCCCCTCTGAGGAAACCGCGCCCCGCCCTTGAGGTCGGATGAGCGGTGCCCCCTGCGTACGGGCGTGCTGACGGCGGCAGGGGGGTGTTGCGGGTGTCAGCCGGCGTGACGCGCTGTGCCGCGTCGTCACGAGGGTGACGGGTCGTGTTGAAGCCAGGGCGGACGTCGACCTCGAACGACCTGTGGAAGACTCGGCGCCGATGTCCACACCCTCTGCGCCGAGCGGATCGACCCACCGTCCCTCATGGACGCCCTGAGTCGTTCGGAGGAGCAGGTAGCGGCGCTCCGCGCAGGGGGTGATGTCCCGAAGTGTCTGGGGGTTCGTCGCGGGTTGATCGCGGTCACTTCGTCGGCGGCCACAGGAGACGGGGAACTCCATGGCCACAGGAGACGGGGAACTCCATGTCCCGGCGGAAGGTGACAAGCCTTCCCTTGGGCCCGGGCACTGTCCAGGCGAAGATCACGCACACTGAAGCCGAAGCCGGTGGCCCGCTGGCTGCCGTCCGCCGCGCCATGTTGCTGCCGACCTCGGCCGGCGGGAACCACGTGCCGGTCATCGCCGAGCTGGGGCGGGCGAGCATACGGTGCGCAACGCCCCGGCGGGGCCCGCACCGCGGTTGCGTAGGCTGGTGTCGTCGTCGTGGCGGGACAGCTGCAGACGGTCAGTGGACGCCCTCGGGCCCGCCCGGCGACGCGTCAGTGCAGTCAGCGAGTGGTCGGCACCAGTCCTCGGAACGCAGGGGGAAGCTGACCGGGCCCGCGACTCGTTGTAAGGTAGGGAAACAGCACTTGACCTGCAAGAACGCAGGCAGGAAGCCTAGTCCGGGAGCCCCTCGATGATGCGTACTATGTTCAAATCCAAGATCCACCGAGCCACCGTCACCCAGGCCGACCTCCACTACGTCGGCTCCGTGACGGTCGACGCGGATCTGATGGATGCCGCCGACCTGCTGCCCGGCGAGCTCGTCCACATCGTCGACATCGACAACGGCGCCCGGCTCGAGACGTATGTGATCGAGGGTGAGCGCGGTTCCGGTGTCATCGGTATCAACGGCGCCGCCGCCCACCTCGTGCACCCCGGTGACCTGGTCATCTTGATCAGTTACGCCCAGGTCGACGACGCCGAGGCCCGTGCCCTCGTGCCGAGCATCGTGCACGTCGACGCGGGGAACCGCATCGTGGCGCTGGGCGCCGACGCGTCGGCGCCCGTGCCGGGCACCCGCACCGAGCGGAGCCCGCACGCGGTTCCCGCAGGCAGCTGAACCCACTCACCATCCGCGTCCACCCGGCAAGGGAGCACCCTCCATGGCAGCAGAGAAGACCGCGGTCGAGATCCGCGACGACCGCGAGCACGGCAAACTCGTGGCGTACGTGGACGGTGCGGCCGCCGGAGTCATCGCGTACTTCGTGATGGACCCCGAGCCCGGTGCGCTCGTCCCCGTGCACACCGTCGTGGAGCGGGCGCACGAGGGCAAGGGCATCGCGGGCTCCCTGGCCGGGGAGTTCTACCGCATGGCCGCGCGTGAGGGTGTTCCGGTCGTCCCGCTCTGCCCGTACGTCGCCAAGTGGGCCCAGCGCCACCCCGAGCAGGCCCCCGCGGTCTCCGAAGAGCTCGTGCAGGGAGCGCGTCGACAGCTCGAATCGCATCCCGAGCTGCTCTGAGGCGCCTGGCAGGTACCGACGGGCGGCGCACGGGTACCGGCGGGCGGTACGGCCGGACGTGTGGACTCGGCAGGCGCGGGCAGCCGCACGGGGAGACGGTGGAGATGAGATCCACGCGCACGTTTCGCCCGCTGTTGGAGGCTTGAGATGACGCACCCCTTCCCCGACCCCGTACCGCCCGCTCCGACGCCCCCGCCCGTTCCGGGCCCTCCGACGCCGGTGCCCTCCCCGCCGCCCGTGCCGCCGGGCCCCGTACCGCCCGGTCCGGCGCCGGACCCGATCCCGCAGCCGCCGGGCCCGAATCCGGACCCGGCGCCCGAGCCGGAACCCTCGCCCCAGCCGACGGGGTGAGCCGCCGGGTCGCGGGAAGGAGCCGCCGAGGCGGTCCTATCCCGCGGCCAGGGCCGCGTTCGCACGCTCCGTGACCGCTGTCAGGACCCGTCCGGCCGTGGCCAGGTCCTCGGCCGGCAGATCCGCGTAGAGCAGGGCGGTGATCCGGGACGTCCCGGCCCGGATCCCGTCCTGGAGTGCGCGCCCCGATGCTGTGAGCTCCACACGAGTCCCGGCGTGCGTCAGCAGACCCGCCGCGATCAGTGAATCGATCACCTCTCGGGCGGCCTCCGCGTCGATCTTCAGTGTGCCGGTCATAAGACCGGTGAGCAGCTCCCGCTCCATGGCTCCGTCGCCGTCCGCGGTCGCGTTGAGTGCCACGGCCTGGTGGAACGTGGTCCCGGACTCGGTCAGCAGACCGTCGAGCACGGCCCGGGTGGCGTAGTGCGCCCGGCCGATGATCTGGCCGTTGACGGTGGTGGTAGTGGTCATGGCTGCTCCTCGGGGTGCGATGGCTCGTTCAGCAGTGCGGTCAGTTCCTCGACGAGCGACTCGGTGCCCGCCCCGCCGGCCCCGCCCAGCGGCGCCAGCAGTCGGTCCATGAGCTCCCGCACGGCCGCGACAGCGCGCACGGCGACCGCCTCTCCCTCGTCGGTGAGGGCCAACCGGACCGCTCGGGAGTCGGCAGGGTCGGGCGCGCGCTCGACGAGGCCTGCCGACTCCAGGGAACGGGCCAGTTTCGACACGTACAGGGGCTCAAGGCCCGTGTGGTCCGCGAGCCGGCGCTGGCTGGGGTGCACGCCGGCGGTGTGCATGCCCAGGAGTGATCCGATCAGCGAGTACTGCGCATGGGTCAGACCCAGAGGTGCGAGTGCTCTGTCCACGGCGACGCGCCACTTCATGGAGAGGCGCCAGACGAGAAAGCCGGGCGACGGTCCTTCGGGGACGCTGCTCAGGGGTGGGCTGTCCATGGAAAATAAAGTACATGGATATTATGTACATGGCTACTAAATACGTACTCTTACATGGTTGCCGACCCCAATCCCGTGAGGGCGCCGGCGTGACCCAGCCCGCTCTCCTCCGCGACCGAGTCCAGCGACTGCGCGTCGCGCACCGGGACGAAACGCACATCGTCTCCGTCTCCGCCGTGGCCCCCCGCGAAGCCGTACACGGCGGGCCGGGGCAGGCTGTTGTAGGCCCAGTGGGTGGAGAAGTAGTACGCGCCGGTGTCGTACAGGACGACGTAGTCGCCCTCCCTCAGCTCGGGGAGCTCGCGTCCGTGCGCCACGACGTCGCCCGCGAAGCAGCAGGGCCCCGCGATGTCCTGGACCATGGCCGGACCGCTCCGCGGGCGTCCCTCCGCGTCGAACGCGCCGACCCGCAGCGGCCAGGCCTCGGGCATGAAGACCGTCCGGGTGGCGATCTGCGCGCCCGCGTGGGTGAGTGCGATGCGGGTTCCGCCCGCGTCCTTCGTGTACTCGACGCGCGCCCCGATGAAGCCGTTCTTGGCGAGCAGGGACCGGCCGAACTCGGTGACCAGGTCGTAGCGGCCGTCGAACAGCCCCGGAGCCGCAGTCCTGAGCGCGGCCACGTAGTCGCTGAACGAGGGGCGGACCTCGTCGTCGGCGAAGTTGACCGGCAGGCCGCCGCCGATGTCGAGGCTGGTGATCTGCCGGGCACCCACCGCCCCGTTGATCTCCTCGGCCAGCCGGTACGTCTCGGCGATGCCCTCCGCGATGAGCTCCAGCGGGCAGCCCTGGGAGCCGACATGGGCATGCAGCCGGGTCATCCAGGGCCGCTCGGCGAACGCCCGTACGACCTGCTCGCGGGCCCCCGGATCGCGCAGGGCCACGCCGAACTTCGAGGTGGGCGTGGCCGTGCTCATCGCTCCGATGGAGCCGCCCCCCACCTGGGGATTGATCCGCAGGCCGACGACCGACCCCGATCCGGCCGGGCGGAGCTCCTCGATGCGGCGGAGCTCGTCGAAATTGTCGGCGTTCACGGCCACGCCGAGGGCCAACGCCGTGCGCAGCTCCTCCCGGGTCTTGGCGGGGGAGTCCAGGACGATCCTCTCCGGCGCGAAACCCGCCTCGACGGCGAGCCGCAGCTCGCCCGGACTCGCCACCTCGCAGCCCATGCCGCAGTCGGCGAGCAGCCGGAGCACCGGCACGAGCGAGGCGGCCTTGGCGGCGAACGTGTGCAGAACCCGCACGCCCGGCACGGCCGCGAAGGCGTCGTGCAGCGCGGTGACGGAGCCACGCACCCCGTCGGCGTCCAGGAAACCGGCGACGGGCTGCTCCTCGCTGAGCAGTCCCTCCGCCACGGCCCGGCGGACCGTGGCGTCGAAACGGGTGGAGGCCGCGGAGGACGGGGACCCGATGGTGTTCGAGGGAAATGTAGTCATACGGCCATTGTCCGCGAGGGCGGCCGCGACGATCAGGAGGGTCCCTTCACGCGATGAGGGGGACCACGGCTTCCGGTGTCAGCATCCGGAAGGTGAATGCCTGCTGGAAGTAGAGCCGGATGCTCGTCGCGTCGTGATCGAGGTAGCCGATCGACAGGTCCTGGCCCAGGCACAGCTCGAAGTCGCCGCCACGGGTGGACAGCAGTACCCCGCCGGTGACCGCCGGAGCCCACAGGATCGGTTCGTCCAGGAGCCGGGCGAGGTGTGTGGCGACCGGGTAGCCGTGGTCGGAGGTCTCGGTGGCCTCGGTGTAGGCGTCCGCGCCCAGCAGCAGCCGGTACGGACCGTCGACACCGGCGAGCCGCAGCCGGGTCAGGGCCTGGCTCACCGCGGCCGGGTAGTCGCGCGCGTCGGCGGGCAGGGGCAGCGGCTCGTGCGAGGAGCCGTCCCGCAGACCGGTGATGCCCGCCGCGGCGTACCCGTCGATGAGCGCCATGTCCTCGGCGAACGCGCAGGTGCGGGCCGCGTCCTTGACGGGTTGCCAGTCGCTGTCCTCGGAGCCGCGCTCGACGTCGTCGACGGCCGCCCGCGTCACGGTGAACGGCACCCGCCACTCGATGACAGGCGACGCGGTACGGGCGCGTGCGAACACGTCGGGCGTCGGCGGGTCGATGTCGCGCAGGTGTCCGTCGCCGATCGCCGCCAGCCCGGGTCCCTGCGGGTCGCTGACGTCCACGACCCGGCGTCCGGCCACATGACGGCTGAAGGTCCGGGTCGCCTCCTCCTCGATCTCGTCCCAGGCGGCGGCGGTGACGGGAGCCAGTTCGCGGTGGAGGTTGTTCATCGCTGAGCGCTTTCTCGCAGGCTGCCGATCCGCAGCGAACCGTCGCTCACCACCGCCGGGACCGGGGCGCAGGGCTCCGGGACCGCGGTCGTTCCGGCAGGGGAGGGCGGAGGTGGAGGGGCGTCGAGGAAGTCGGCGCGGGGGGCGTGGAAGAGCGTGCCGGTGACCGCCGTGGAGAAGTCGAGAATGCGGTCGTGGGTGCCGGGCGGGCTGCCGAGGAACATGTTGCGCAGCATCTGCTCGGTCACCCCGGGGTCGGCCGCGTACCCGATGAAGTAGGTGCCGAACTCGCCTTTCCCGAAGGTGCCGAACGGCATGTTGGCCCGCAGGATGTCGTGTTCGGTCCCGTCGGGGTCGGTGATGGTGTTCAGGGCGACGTGGGAATCGGCGGGCTTGACGTCGTCGGCGAGCTCGGTGTCCGTGAACTTCGTACGGCCGATGACGCGTTCCTGCTCCTCGGTGGGGAGCCGGTTCCAGCCGCCCAGGTCGTGCAGGTACTTCTGCACGACGACGTAACTCCCGCCGGCGAACGCGGGATCGCCCTGCCCGACCAGGGCGGCGGCCCGGGCCCGGTCCCCGACCGGGTTCTCCGTCCCGTCGACGAACCCGAGCAGGTCCCGGTGGTCGAAGTAGCGGAAGCCGTGGACCTCGTCCACGATCCTCACCGCGTCGCCGAGCCGGCCGAGCAGCTGGGACGCCCACTCGTAGCAGACGTCCATCTGCTCGCCCCGGACATGGAACAGCAGATCGCCCGGGGTGGCCGGTGCATGGTGGCGCGGGCCCCGCAACTCCTGGAAGGGGTGGAGGCCGGCCGGACGAGGACCGGAGAACAGCCGGTCCCACGCCTCCGAGCCGAAACCCGTCACGCACGCCAGCCCGGCGCTCGGGACGCGGAAGCCGATCGAGCGGGCGAACGCCGCGATATCGGGCAGCACCTCACGCACGGCCGACTCGCCGCCCGGTTCGATCGTGGCGACCAGGACCAGTGCGGCGCTGGTCAGCGGGGCTACGACGGGCTGGACCGAGACGGGATCCGGGACGGCGTCGGGCATGCGCGCACTCCCTGTGTGGTGGCCGGGACTCCCTGCCAGTCATCCACACCCCTGCCCCGGACGCACTCCGGGCGGTCCGGCCGGGCGAGAGCCCCGCGCCTCGAACCGTGCGGGATTCCGTCGTCCGGCCGGGCGAGGGCCCCGCAGCGGCAGGCCGCGCGCGGGGCCCTCGCCGCCGTCAGCCGGCGGTGGTCTCCGACCGGTCGCCGCCCCAGAGCGTGTGGAACGAACCCTCGCGGTCGGTGCGCCGGTAGGTGTGGGCCCCGAAGAAGTCCCGCTGCCCCTGGGTGAGAGCCGCGGGCAGCCGGTCGGCACGCAGGCCGTCGTAGTACGAGAGTGCGGCGGCGAAGCCGGGCGTCGGCACCCCCTGCCGCACGGCCTCGGCGACCACCCCGCGCCAGTCGTCCTGTGTCGCGCCGATCTCCTGGGCGAACTGCTGGTCGGACAGGAGGCTCGTCAGATCGGGCCGGCTGTCGTACGCCGCCCTGATCCGGTCCAGGAACGCCGCGCGGATGATGCACCCGGCGCGCCAGATCGAGGCTACCGCGCCGAGGTCGATGCCCCAGTCGTACGCCTCGCTGCCGGCCCGGATCTGGTGGAAGCCCTGGGTGTACGACACGATCTTGGACGCGTACAGCGCCTGCTCCACCCGGTCGGCGAAAGCCGCGGCCTCCTTCTGGCCCAAGGGGGCGGGCGAGGGCCCGGGGAGGCCGCGGGCGGCCTCCCGCAGGTCCGCGTGCCCGGACAGGGAGCGGGCGAAGACGGCCTCGGCGATGCCCGACACCGGCACGCCCAGGTCGAGTGCGATCTGCACCGTCCACCGGCCGGTGCCCTTCTGCTCCGCCCGGTCCTGCACGATGTCGACGAAGGGCTTGCCGGTGGCCGCGTCCTGGTGGGCGAGCACCTCTGCGGTGATCTCGATCAGGTAGGAGTCGAGGCGGCCGGTGTTCCAGGAGCGGAACGTCTCGGCGATCTGTGCGGGGGAGTATCCCGCGACCGACCGCAGCAGGTCGTACGCCTCCGCGATGAGCTGCATGTCCGCGTACTCGATGCCGTTGTGGACCATCTTCACGAAGTGGCCGGCGGCATCCGGGCCGATGTGGGTGGTGCAGGGGGTGCCGTCCTCGGCCACGGCGGCGATCTTCTCCAGCATCGGGCCCAGTGAGGCGTACGACTGCTCGGAGCCGCCCGGCATGATGCTGGGCCCGTTCAGGGCGCCCTCCTCGCCGCCCGAGATGCCCACGCCGACGAAGTGGATACCGCGCTCGCGCAACTCCTTCTCGCGGCGGCGGGTGTCCTCGAAGTGGGCGTTGCCGCCGTCGATGATGACGTCGCCCTCCTCGAGGAGCGGGGCGAACTCCTTGATCACGGCATCGGTCGGCTCGCCCGCCTTCACCATGATCACCAGGCGGCGGGGGCGCTCCAGGGCGGCGACGAACTCCTGCGGCGTGTGTGCGGCGACGAAAGTGCCCTCGTCACCGAACTCCTTGACCAGGGCGTCCGTCTTTGCCGTGGTGCGGTTGTGCACGGCGACGGTGAAGCCGTTGCGGGCGAAGTTCCGGGCGAGGTTGCGGCCCATCACCGCGAGTCCTGTGACGCCGATCTGCGCAGTGCCGCTCATCTGTGTGCTCCTGCAATCTGTTCGGTGGTGACGGAGGGTGGCCGGTCAGGGATACGGGTGCCGGGAGTGGTGCGTTCAGTACGAAGGTTCTTCCCCGAAAAGGTCCTCCTCCTCGGGGATCACATGCATCGCCGCCTCCTCGGCGGACGCCGCCGCACCGTCGATCCCGACGTCCTGGGCGGTCAGCGTGGCCGGCACATGGCCGTCGCCACCCTGGGTGAGCCGTCCGGCCCGGTCGGTGCCCACTTCCGTGTCGTAGAGCTCTCCGTCGCCCTCCGCCAGATCCCCTGGTCCGTCGGCGGACGCGGCGTTCTCGGGGACTTCCCTGGTCAGACGGCTGTCCAGGGACTCGCCGGTGTGCTGTTCCGCTGCGGTGGTGCCCTCGTCGTCGACGGCCCACGGCCGGTCGGGCGGGGAGTACCCCTCGTCCAGGACGTCGGTGATTCCGGTGGTGTCGAGGGTGTCCTCCAGGTCGAGAAGATCAGCGGGGTCCGAGGCCTCCGGTTCCTGAGGCTGGTAGACGTCGTCCCCCCGGTCGGTGTCGGTCATGGCGTGTCCTTTCGGTCCGGGGGTGGACGAGGCTGTCGCCTCGTCGCGGACGCCGGGGTCGGTCGCGCCCGTTCCGGGTCCCTGTACGCAATTCCACTCCGGTCCTGCCGGTGGCGCAACGGAAGAAGGTCGTCAACGGTTGTGACGGGGTTTTAGATGACAATGAAAATGATTATCGATAGCGTGTGTCCGGTCGGGTCGGTCGGCCCCCTCCGCGGGGCCGGCCTCTGCCTGCCCGCATTCCCAACGGCACTGTGAGAAGGGGGAGCTCGTGGCTCACCTGTTGGTGGTCGAGAGCTGGGTCGGATCGATGAGCAGGTTGCTGCCCCGGGCCCTGGGGGAGGGGGGCCATCACTTCACCTTCCTCACCCGCGACCTGCAGCACTACCTCCGCTCCGCACCCGAGGGGACGGAGCATCCGCTGCTCACCGCACGCAACGTCGTCACGGCACCGACCAATGACGTCGGCACGCTCCTTCCGCAGGCGGAGCGCCTGCACGAGGCGCTCCGTTTCGACGGAGTGATCACCTCCTGCGACTACTACCTGCCGACGGCCGCCCGCATCGCCGCCCGGCTCGGCCTGCCCGGCCCCGCCGCCGAGGCGATGGAGAACGCCTGCCGCAAGGACGCCACCCGCCGCATCCTGGACGCCGCCGGGCTCCCGGGCCCCCGCTTCGCGGTCTGTGCGGACGCGGTCGCCGCCGCCGAGGCCGCGCGCGCCATCGGATACCCGCTGGTGGTCAAGCCGGTCGACCTCTGCGCGGGCATGCTCGTGCGCCGCGTGGACGACGAGACCGAGCTGGCCGCCGCCTGCGACGCCCTGGCGGGCTTCCCCGTGAACGCCCGGGGTCAGCTGCGCACCCCGCACATCCTGCTGGAGGAATTCCTCCGGGGGCCCGAGGTGAGCGTCGAGACCGTGTCGTACGCGGGCACCACCCACGTCGTCGGAGTGACCGACAAGAGTGTCGGAGGGGCACCCGCCTTCATCGAGACCGGCCACATGTTCCCGGCCGCCCTCGGCCCGGACGACCTCGCGGCCGCCACCGGAACAGCCCTGCGCGCCGGAGCCGCCCTCGGGCTCGACGACGTCGTGGCGCACACCGAGATCAAACTGACCCCCGACGGGCCCCGTGTGGTGGAGGTCAACCCGCGGCCCGCGGGCAACCGCATCACCGAGCTCGTCCGCCATGTCACCGGGATCGACCTCGCCGCGGCCTGCGTCGACGTGGCCCTCGGCCGGGAACCCGACCTCCGGCGGCGCGACACCGGGCTGCGCAGTGCGGCCATCGGATTCCTCGTCCCCGAGGCCGCGGGCACGCTCGCGTCCGTCGAGGGCGCCGCAGGGATGCGGGACGCCGACGGCGTGCTGGAGGTGCAGATGGCGGAGCCCGGACGGAAGGTCGGGGCGGCGGACAGCAACAACGCCTACCTGGGGCACGTCATGGCGGGCGACGCCGCCGGGCTGGGCGCCCGGGACCGTGTCGAGTCGCTGCTCGCCGCAGTGCGCCCCAGGCTGGTGCTGTCGTGAACGCCGGCGCGCGCACGGACGGCCGCACGCTCGACGGGCTCGTGGACCGGGCCCTCGCGGGGGAGCTGGGCCCCGACCCGCGGACCCGCCGCATCGCCGTCGCCTTCACGACGTCCCAGGCCGTCCGGCACGACGGGCGGAGCGGGGGATACCGCAACGAGGTCCTCAGCCTCCGCCTCGACCGGGCCGTCGGCTCCTGTTCCGTCGAACCCGGCTCCCTGCCCGCGGGGACGGTCGAGGACTGCGCCGGAGCGGAGGTGGCCGGGCTCCTCGACCACCCGCTGACGGCTGTGCGGGTCGCGGCGCTGGACGCCTATCTGATGGACGTCACGCCGCACGCCCCGGCCCACGGGGCGGAGCCGGTGACCGTCCCCGCCGGTACCTCGCTGGAGAGGTCCCGGGCGCGGGCGGCGGCCGTCGTCGAGCTGCTGGACGCGGTCGCGCCCGGTGGCACCGTACTCGTCGTCGGAGTCGTCAACTCCCTCCTCGCCGAGCTGCGTTCGCGCGGACACGTGGCCCTCCCGTGCGATCTGAAGGGTGGCACCACCGAGTGGGGCGAGGCCGTCGGCACGGATGCCCTGGCGGAGATGGGGCGGTGCGACGCCGTGCTGGCCTCGGGCATGACGCTCGGCAACGGGACCTTCGATCCGCTGCGGCAGCACGCCCTGGAGTACGGCAAACCGCTGGTCATGTTCGCCCAGACCGGCAGCGCGGTGCTGCCCCGCTTCCTCGGGGCCGGCGTGAGCGCCGTGTGCGCGGAGCCCTATCCCTTCTTCTGGCTCGACGGCGGACCCGGCACCATCCACCGCTACCGCGCGGACGACGGAGGCACCCCGTGACCACGGCATCGCTGCACAGCCTCGCCCCCAACCGCGAACTGCTCGCCCTGCTCGGCCGCACACCGCTGGCCAGGATCACGACCGGGCTCCCCGGCCCCCACCCCGGCTTCTGGGCCAAGCTGGAGGGGCACGCCGTCGGCGGCATGAAGGCACGGGCAGCCGTGTCCATGCTCCTGGGCGCCGAGGAACGCGGCGAACTGCTCCCCGGGGCACCGGTCGTTGAGTCGACCTCCGGCACCCTCGGGATAGGGCTCGCCTTCGCAGGACAGGCCCTCGGCCACCCCGTCGTCCTGGTCGGCGACAGCGAACTGGAGCCGTCCATGCGTCAGTTGCTGCGCGCCCACGGGGCCAGACTGGAGCTCGTGGACCGCCCGGCCCGCCGGGGAGGCTGGCAGGGCGCGCGGCTGGAACGCCTCCGCGACCTGCTCGGCCGGCTCCCCGGCGCGTACTGGCCGGACCAGTACAACAACCCCGACAACACCGCCGGTTACGCCTCGCTCGCCGCCGAACTGGCCACCC
The DNA here is from genome assembly GCF_036345975.1 of Streptomyces clavifer. Lineage (NCBI taxonomy): Bacteria > Bacillati > Actinomycetota > Actinomycetes > Kitasatosporales > Streptomycetaceae > Streptomyces > Streptomyces clavifer. Next base: position 6,989,742 of record NZ_CP107793.1, read on the forward strand.
AGCTCGACCATCTGGACATCCTTGTGTGCAGCGTCGGCACCGGCGGACACAGTGCCGGAATCGCCGGACCGTTGCGCAGGCACTGGCCCGGCCTGCGCCTGATCGCCGTCGACTCCACCGGTTCCACCATCTTCGGCCAGCTGGCCGCACCCCGGCTGATGCGCGGACTCGGCAGCAGCATCCACCCGCGCAACGTCGCCTACGACGCCTTCGACGAGGTGCACTGGATCGGCCCCGCCGAGGCCGCGGACGCCTGCCGGCGCCTCGCCCGGGGCAACTTCGTCAGCGGCGGCTGGAGCACCGGCGCCGTCGCGCGCGTCGCCGCGTGGGCCGCCCGCACCCATCCGGGGGCCGCCGTCGCCACGGTCTTCCCCGACGGGCCGCACCGCTACCTCGGCACGGTCTACGACGACGACTTCGCCACCGCCCACGGACTGGACCCGGACCTCGCGGCGACCGGCCCCGTCGACCTCCCGCACCCGCGTGCCGCCCAAGCGGGCGGCTGGGCCAGGTGCACCACCGTCACCGACCCCCTCGCAGAACATCCGGAGAGGCAGCCGTGAAGGTCACCCAGCACACCGTGCGACTCGTCCTCACCGAGCCGCTCCGCATCTCGCGGTCGACCATGGCGGCCCGTGACGCCGTGCGGCTGACCGTCACGCACGAAGGGCTGAGCGGGCACGGGGAGGCCGTCACCAGCGTCTTCTACGGCCTCGACACGCCCGCCCTGCAACGGCTCCTCACGGGAGCCGCCGAGTGCCTCGCCCGCTTCCCCGGACCGGAGACCGCGCTGCACGCCCTGCGCGTCGGCGAACTCACCGCCCCGGACACCCCCGCGGCGGTGACCGCCGCCGTGGAGGCGGCGCTCCTCGACCTGGTCGGCAAGCGCACCGCCACCGCCGTCCACCGCTTCCTCGGTTCTGCCGTCGCCCCGCGGGTCGCCACGGCCCGCACCATCTCGCTGACCTCCCCGGGCCGGGCGGCTGCCCACGCCCGCCGACTGGCCGGGGCGGGATTCTCCGTCATCAAGATCAAGGCGGGCGACCGGGACGAGGAGGCCGACCTGGACCGGGTACGCGCCGTCCACGCGGCGGCGCCTGAGGCCCGCCTCCTCCTCGACCCGAACGGGGCCTGGACCGCCGGGCAGGCACGGGCACTGCTGCCCCGGTTCGCCGAACTGGGCGTCGAGGCCGTGGAACAGCCCCTCGCGCCCGGCGACCCGGAGGCCCTGGCGCGCCTCGCGGCCCGCTCGCCCCTGCCCGTCATCGCGGACGAGGACGCCGTCACCTACGAGGACGCGTGCCGGCTGGCCGGGCGCGTCCAGGGGATCAACGTCAAACTCGCCAAGTGCGGCGGAGTCCACGCCGCCCTAAGGATCGCCGCGCTGATCGAGGGCAGTGGCACCGATCTGATGCTCGGCTGCCTGACCGCCAGCACCCTCGGTATCGCACCGGCCGTCCACATCGCCGACCGTGCCCGCTGGACCGACCTCGACGGGCACCTCCTGCTCGCCCACGACCCCTGGTCGGGGATCGGCGGCGGTGACGGCTTCGTGAGCGCGTCCGCACAGCCGGGTCTCGGCGTACGACCCCGTACCGCCGCATCCGGACCCGGTACGGCGGGCGCCGGGCCACGTGCCGCCGAGGATGCCGAACAGACCGGACCTCGTGACACCGGGGCCTGGGACGTGGCGTCATGAGGACCTGGGACGAGATCCGCAGCTTCCCGCTCGCCATCCGCCTCCTGCTGGTCAACCAACTCGGCGTCAATACCGGCTTCTACCTGCTCATCCCCTACCTCGCCACCCACCTCGGCGACAACCTGGGCATGTCGGCCGTCGTCGTCGGCGTCGTGCTCGGCGTACGCAACCTCAGCCAGCAGGGCCTCTTCCTCATAGGGGGCTCCGCCGCCGACCGGCTCGGAGCCCGCGGCGTCATCATCGCCGGCTGCGCGGTACGCACCGTGGGATTCGCCCTGTTCGCCCTCGGTGACGGACTGCCGGTCCTGCTCGCCGCATCCGTGCTCAGCGGAGTGGCCGGGGCCCTGTTCAACCCCGCCGTCCGCACCTACCTGGCGCAGGAGGCGGGGGAGGAGCGCAGGGCCGAGGCGTTCGCGCTGTTCCAGGTCTTCGCGACCACCGGCGCCCTCATCGGCCCCCTCCTGGGCAGTGCCCTGCTCCTCGTCGACTTCCGTGCCTCCGCGCTCACCGCGGCCGGGATCTTCGCCGTTCTCACCGTCGCCCAGGCCCTGGTGCTGCCCGCCAGGGACGTGCCACCGGCCAGGGGCACGGTCGTCGCGGACTGGCGCGAGGTCGCCGGCAACCGTGCCTTCGTCCTGTTCGCGCTGGTCATGGTCGGCATGTTCACCCTCGAGAACCAGCTGTACCTGCTGCTCCCCGACGGAGCGCGGCAGGCCACCGGCTGGGACGGCGCGGCCGGACTCGTCTTCCTCGTCGGCACGCTCGCCGGCCTGACCCTCCAGATCCGTCTCACCCGCGCGCTGAAGCGGCGCGGCAGCCGGGCGTGCTGGATCGCCGCCGGACTGGCCCTGATGGCGCTGGCCTTCGTACCGCCCATGCTGGTCGCCGGGACCGGCGCGCCTCCGGCCGGGCCCCTGGACGCCGTGCTGCGCGCCCTGCCCGTACTGGCCGGTGCGCTCCTGCTCCACCTGGGGATCATGACCGCGCAGCCGTTCGTCATGGAGCTGATCCCGGGTTTCGGCCGGTCCGAGCTGACGGGCACGTACTTCGGCGTCTTCTACGCGGTCTCCGGCGTCGTGGCCGCCGTCGGCAACACGGCCGTGGGCTGGGCCATGGACGAGGCGCAACGCGGCGGGGCGGGCAGTGCCGTCGCGCTCCTGCCCTGGGCCTGCTGCCTGCTCCTCGGGCTCGCCTCCGCAGGCGGAGTGACCTGGCTGCACCGCGTCGGCACCCTTCCCCCGGCACACCGCGCACCCGTACCGGTGACGGCGTGAAGGGCAGGCAGGGAAACCTGCTGACCGACCGCCCCGAGCTGTACGAGGCCCGTTTCCCCGACCCCGCACAGCTCGCCGGGCGCTGGGCCGAGGACTGCCTGCGGCGGTACGGGAGCGGTCCCGCCGTCCTGGACCTCGGCTGCGGCACCGGACGCGACGCCGCGTTCCTCCACCGCGCCGGACGCCGGGTCACCGCCGTCGACCTCTCCGCGACGATGCTCGCCCATGCCCGCGTCCACCACCCCGGACCCGTCTACGCGCGGGCCGATCTCAGCGGGTTCGATTTCGGACAGCGGGCCTTCGACGCCGTGGTGTGCCTCGACAGTTCGCTGTTGTACTGCCACACGAACGAGCAGCTCGACGGATTCCTGACGTCCTGCCGCCGCGCCCTGGTGCCCGGCGGCCTGCTGGTCGCGGAGATGCGCAGCGGCGCGTACTTCCTCGGCCGGGACGAACCTTCCGCCACCCCCTCCGTCTCCGCCTTCACCTGGAACGGCACCACCTACCGCTCGACCACCGTCCTGCACCTGGACCGCGGCGCGCAGCTCCTGCGGCGCACCCGCAACTGGACCGCGGACGACGGCACCCCGCCCGTCGAGGAGCGGTCCGCGTGGCGGCTGCTCTTCCCCCAGGAACTGCGCCACTTCCTCGGCCGCCACGGCTTCGACGTCCTCGGTCTGTACGACGGCCCGGGGCCGCGCACCGAACCACCGTGGCAGCCCGGCGCCGTGCCGGGCAGCGAGGCCGACGGCGACCGGCTCCACCTCGTTGCCCGCTCCACCCATCAACAGGAGATCAACTGTGTCCGATCCGACTGACTCGTCGACGCGTTTCCCCGCCCTGCGCAGACGCGGCTTCCTCGCGGCGGCAGGAGGCGCGGCCGGCCTCGGCGCACTCGCACTCGCCGGGTGCTCCGGCTCCGGTCCGGCCACGAGGGACGCCGGCAAGGACGGCGGCGTCCCGAAGCGCGGAGGCCGGCTGCGCGCCGCGTTCGCCGGAGGCGGCGCGAGCGAGACCCTGGACCCGCACCTGGGCAACCTCTTCGCCGACGCGGCCCGGAGCAAGGCCCTCTTCGACAAGCTCGCCGACTACGGTGCCGACCTGTCCGCGGAGCCGCGGCTGGCCGAGAGGTGGGAGCCGAACGCCGCGCTCGACCGCTGGACGGTCACCCTGCGGAAGGCCGGCTTCCACGACGGGAAGCCGGTCACCGCCGCCGACGTGCTGTACAGCTACCGGCGCATCGCCGACCCGGCGAAGGCGTACCGCGCCCGCGCGTCCCTCGAACCCATCGACCTGAAGGCGAGCCGTGCCACCGGGGCGCGGTCCCTGGAGTTCGTACTGAAGCGGCCCACGGCCGAATTCCCCAACATCATGGCCGCGTTCGGCACCTACATCGTGCCGGAGGGCGCCACCGGGTTCGACAGCGGACCGGTCGGTTCGGGACCCTTCCGCTTCGTCTCCTTCACCCCCGGGCGCTCCACCGTCCTGCGCCGTCACGAGGAGTACTGGGACGGCGCACCGCACCTCGACGAGCTCGAATTCGTCATAGCCAACGAGGAGTCCGCCCGGATCAACGCCCTTCTCGGCGGGCAGGTCGAGTACGCGCACGAGCTCAACCCCGCCACCGGCCGAGCCCACGAGAAGGCCGGCAGCATCGAGATCGTCCGGCTGCCGAACAGCGCCATGCAGGCCTTCGCCATGAAGACCGACCGGCCGCCCTTCGACGACCCCCGGGTGCGCGAGGCGTTCTTCCACATCGCCGGACGCGAGGAACTCGTGGACGGCGCCCTCTCCGGCGCGGGAGAGATCGGCAACGACCTCTTCGGCAAGGGATACGAGTACTACGCGGACGAACTCCCGCAGCGCGAACAGGACATCGACCGTGCCCGCCACCTCCTGAAACAGGCCGGCGCGGAAGGCCTGAAGGTCACCCTGGACACCTCGGCCGTCGCGGCGGGCTTCACCGAGGCGGCCGGCATCTTCCGCGACCAGGCGGCCCGCGCCGGGGTCACCGTCGAGGTGCGGATGGGCAGCAAGGACTCCTACTGGAAGGACATCCTCGACTCCGGCACCCTGTGCTGCTACCGCTCCGGGGCCATGCCCATCGAGTCGCACATCTCCCAGCGACTCCTCACCGACTCCACGACCAACGCCACCAAGTGGCAGGACAAGGGCTTCGACACGCTCTACCAGCAGGCCCAGTCCACCAAGGACAAGGCAGAGCGGGGCGCGCTCTACGGCCGGATGCAGCGCCGGCTGCACGCCGAGGGCGGCTTCCTGGTCTGGGGCTTCGGGGACTGGATCCTGGGCGTCGCGCCCTCAGTCCGGGGCGTCGCACGCGAAGCGCCCGCCAACACCCTGGACTGGGCGCGCTTCGACAAGGTCTGGCTGGCGTGAGCGGACTGCGTTCCTGGATCGCCCGGCGGCTGCTCCTCGGCGTGGCACAGACCGTGGCGGTCGTGCTGCTGGTCTTCGTGCTCACCGAGGCGCTGCCGGGCGACGCCGCCGTGGCCTTCGCCGGCGACCAGCCCGACCCGGAACGCATCGCGGCCGTCCGTGAGGCGATGGGACTCGACCGGCCCGCCCACATCAGGCTGGGGGAGTGGGTCGGAGGGCTGCTGCACGGCGACTTCGGGACCTCCCTCGCCTCGGGCCGTCCCGTGTCCGGCTTCCTCGCGGACGGTTTCGGGCCCACCGTGCTCCTCGCGACCGTCACGGTGCTGCTCCTGGTACCCGTCGGGGTCGGCCTGGGGGTCCTCGCCGCCCGCCGGGAAGGGCGGTTCACGGACCGGCTGATCAGCTCGGCGACCCTGGGGGTCTACGCCGTCCCCGAATTCGCCCTCGGAGTCCTGCTGGTGACCGTCTTCGCCCTGCGGCTCGGCTGGTTCCCGCCGACCGCGGTCGGCTACGGAACCGACCTTCTCGCCCATCCGGCCGCACTCGTCCTGCCCGTCCTGGTGCTGCTGGCGCGGCCGGTCTGCTCCCTGTCACGGCTGGTGCGCGCCGGAATGATCGACGCGCTCGCCGCCCCGTACACCGCCCACGCACAGCGGTACGGGATCCCCGGCTTCCGCGTCCGTTACGCCCATGCCCTGCCCAACGCCCTCGCCCCCGCCACCCAGCAGCTCGCTCGCACCGTCGACTGGCTGCTGTGCGGCGTCGTCGTCGTGGAGGCACTCTTCGTGATCCCCGGACTCGGCACCGTCCTCATGAACGCGGTGGCGGACCGCGACATCCCCGTGGTGCAGGGGCTGGCCGTGGTCTTCGGCCTCGCCACCGTCGTCCTCAACCTCGGCGCCGACCTCGTCACCCACCGCCTCGCACCGAGGTCGGGGGTGGCGGCGTGAAGCGTCCGGGGAGGTATGCGGCCGGGGCGGCCGTCGCAGGGGTGCCGCTCGCCCTGGCCGTGCTCGGTCCCTTCTTCGTGGGCGAACCCGGGGCCCGCGCCGCCTCCTTCACCCCGGGCGGCGGCCACTGGCTCGGCACGGACTTCGTCGGCCGTGACGTCCTGGACCAGGTGCTGCTCGGCGGCCGGCCCGTGGTCCTGGTCGCGCTCGCCGCCACGGCCCTCGCCTATCTCGTCGCCCTGCCGGTCGGGCTCGTCAGCGCCCTCACCCACCGCAGGTGGCTGGAGGAAACCCTGATGCGGCCGCTGGACGTGCTGCTCGCCGTGCCCTCGCTGCTCATGCTCCTGCTGGTCGCCGCGGCCTTTCCGCCCGGTGCCGTCGGACTCGCTCTGCTCGTCGCCCTCGTCTCCGTCCCGGACGCCGCCCGCATCGTGCGCGCGGCGGCCGCGGAGGCCGCCTCCCGGCCGGCCGTGGAGGCGCTGCGGATGCAGGGCGAGAGCTGGTGGCGGCTGGCCGTCGGCTACGTAGGGCGGTCCATCCTGCGGACCCTGGCCGCCGACGCGGGGATCCGGCTGACCGGAGCGCTCTACCTGGTGGCCACCGCCGCGTTCCTCGGCATCGGGGTCGCCCCCGACGCCTCCGACTGGGCCGTGATGGTCGACCGCAACCGGGCCGGGCTGTTCATCCAGCCCTGGGCGGTCGTCGTGCCGGCCCTGCTCATTGTCGCGCTGACCATGGGCAGCAATCTGCTCGTCGACGCGGCCATGGAGCACCGTGCCCCGGCCGGCCGCACCCCGCGTGACCGCGTCCGGAGCGAACCGGCCCCGCGCGCCCCCGTACCGCCCCGGAAAGGCAGACGTCCATGAAGCAGGACCCCGTGCTCGCCGACATCGACGGGCTGACCGTCGAGGTCGACGGACAGGTGCTCGTCGACCGGGTCGGCCTCCGTATCCGGCCCGGCACCGTGACCGCGCTGGTCGGCGCCTCCGGCAGCGGCAAGACGACCACCGGTCTCGCCCTGCTCGGCGAGTACCCCGCGGGAGCCCGGGTCACGGGGGAGGTGGTGGTCCACGGCAGGATCGGCTTCATCCCCCAGCACCCCGCGTCCGTCCTCAACCCGGCCCGGCGCGTCGGCGCCCTGCTGCGCGACATGGCACGGCAGCAGGTGCGGGACCTGCCCCGCACGCGGCGTCGCGCGGCGGCTCGGCAGCGTGTGGCCGAGGCGCTCGCGGACGCGCAGCTTCCCGACGCCGCCGAACTGCTGCGCCGGTACCCGCACCAGCTGTCCGGTGGCCAGCAGCAGCGCGTCGTCCTCGCACAGGCCCTGCTGCTCGGTGCCCGCGTCCTCGTCGCGGACGAACCCACCACCGGGCAGGACGCCCTGACCAAGCGCCGTGTCGTCGACCAGCTGGCCTCGGTGGCGCGCAGGGGCATCGCCGTCCTCCTGCTGAGCCACGACCTCGACGTCGTACGGGAGCTCGCCGACGAGGTGGTGGTCATGCGCGGCGGGCGCGTGATGGAGAAGGGCCCCGCGCACAAGGTCCTGGAGAACCCCGTGCACCCGTGGACCCGGGAACTCCTCGCCGAGCCCCGGACCGTGCCGTACGCGGAGGAGGGGCGTGCCGGCACGGAGGTGCTGCGCGTCGACGGGCTCGTCGCCCACCACGGGGCCGGCGGCAGCCGGGTCCCCGTACTGCGGGTGGCCGGGCTCACCCTCCGTACGGGCGAATGCCTGGCCGTCGTAGGGCGCTCGGGCAGCGGCAAGACCACCCTCGCGCGGTGCCTCGCCGGACTCCACCGCGACCACCGGGGACAGGTCCTGCTCGACGGCGAACCGCTGCCCCGCAGCCTGCGCGACAGGAGCCGGGAGCAGCTCGCGGCCGTGCAGTACGTCTTCCAGGACGCCCGGGCCGCGTTCGACGGACACCGTCCGGTCCTGGACCAGGTGGCGCGCACAGCGGTGCGGCTGCGCGGTGCCGGCCGGGAGGAGGCGACGGCGGAGGCCCGGCGGACCCTGGCGGACCTCGGACTGGGCGACGACCTCGTCCGCAGGCTTCCCGGCCTGCTGTCCGGCGGCGAGCTCCAGCGTGCCGCCCTCGCCCGGGCCCTCCTGGCCCGCCCCCGGGTACTGGTGTGCGACGAGATCACCTCCGGGCTCGATCCGGTCACCCGGCGCTCCCTGCTGGATCTGCTCACCGTGCTGGTCCGGCAGCGGGACGGGCTCTGTGTCGTGCTGATCACGCACGACCTGGACACCGCCGCCCCGGCCACGCGCATCGCCGTCCTGGACGGCGGCGAGGTGGTGGAAGTGGGGGACAGGGAACAGATCCTGACCGCTCCGCGGCACCCGTTCACCGTCGCCCTGCTCAGGGCCTCCACGCGCCGGGGATCCGCCGTCCGCCCCTGAAGCGGAATCCGGACCACCCATACGGACGTACACTCGGCCCATGCGCCGCACCAGTGGTCCCGGGACCTGCCTGCACCAGGCAGTCCTCGGCGCGCCCGCGAACTGCCGCACCGCCCTGCACGGGCACGGCTAGCGATCTTCAGCGGTTCCCGTGACCGGGGCACTGCCCCGTCCCGCTGACACTGCCGCCGTCCGGCGCGCGGCACCTCCACGCATCACCCGGCACATCGGGCATCGCACGCGCTCCACTTCACCACCGCAGCCCCGGCGTACCGCCGGCGCTGTGCTCCGGCGACGGCCGCCCGCGGCCCCAGCCCTTCGAAGGGATCAACTTGAAGCTGAGCGAGCTGCTGACCGGGGAGGCCCACCACACCCTCCGGGGCGACCCGGACACGACGCGGATCACCGCGGGGACGACCTTCGACGCGGACCGGGTCGTACCGGGATCGCTGTTCATCGCGGTGCCCGGGCACCTGGAGGGCGGCCCCGACGCGGTGGCGCCGGCCATCGCCCGGGGTGCGGCCGCCGTCGTCGTGGACGACAGCTGCGTACTGCCCACGGTGCAGGAGGGCGTCTGTGTCGTTCGCGTCCCGGACACCCGTACGGCGGCCGCGGTCCTCGCCTCGCGCTACTTCGGCGAGCCGGGACGGCAGATGGACGTGGTGGCCGTCACCGGCACCAACGGGAAGACCTCGGTCTCGTACATGGTCGAGTCCGTGCTGCGGATCTCCGAGGGCGTGAAGGCCGGGGTGATCGGCACGGCCGGCAGCCGGATCGGCGACGAGCTGATTCCGATGCCGCAGTCGGTGCTGACCACACCGGAATCACCCGACCTGCAGTACCTGTTGGGGTGCATGCGGGACCGCGGCGTGGGCAGCGTGGTGCTGGAGGCCACGTCGATGGGCCTGCTGACGCACCGGGTGGACCGCACCTTCGTCGACGTCGGGGTGTTCACCAATCTGAGCCAGGACCACCTGGACGACCACGGCACCATGGAGCACTACCGCGACGCCAAGCTCCGGCTCTTCCAGGGGTTGTGCCGACACGCCGTCGTCAACGCGGACGATCCCGTGGGCGCCTCCATCCGGACGATGATGCCCGGCGCGGTGACCACGTACGCGCTCGACACCGAGGCCGACTACCGGGCCACCGACCTGACCGTTGACGCCTCGGGCACCCGGTTCACCCTGCACCACGAAGGCCGCAAGTACCCGGCGGCGATCCCCTCACCGGGCAGGTTCTCGGTGGCCAACGCCCTCGCCACGGTCGCGGCCTGCCACCGGCTGGGCCACGACCTGGCCGGACTCGTCGCCGCGCTCGAACGGATGCCGCAGATCCCCGGCAGGTTCGAACGCCTGACGACGGCGCAGGGCACCTCAGTGATCGTGGACTACGCCCACTCCCCGGACTCCCTGGACAAGGTCCTCAGTACCATCCGGGGCTTCGCACGAGGCCGGGTCATCACCGTCTTCGGCTGCGGAGGGGACAGGGACACCACCAAACGGGCCGAGATGGGAACGATCGCCGGTACCTACTCCGACCTGTGCGTCCTCACCTCGGACAATCCGCGCCACGAGGACCCCGAGGCCATCCTGGACGACGTCGCCCCGGGCATCGAGGCGACCGGCACCCCGTTCGAACGGTGTGCCGACCGCCGCCGGGCGATCGGCTACGCCCTGTCCGAGGCAGGCCCGGACGACATCGTGCTGATCGCAGGCAAGGGCAGTGAGCCGCATCAGATCGTCGGCGACGAGCTGCGCCCGTTCAGCGACATGGCCACGGTGCGTGAATGTGCCCGGTCGACGGGCCTGCTGTAGGTCCCGGAGGGGCACACGCCCTCAGACGTCCCCGCAGCCGATACCGAGCACGAAGTGCTCCACCCCGGCGGTCCCCGGCGCCACCTCGGGCTCCATGAGGGCGCGGACGCCCGGTGCGGTGTGCAGGGCGATGGCCGTCCACACCCGCCGGACGCTGTCCTCCGGCACCCGTGCGCCCGTGGGTAGCGGTGCGCCTCGTCCGCACCGTCCACCTCGAAACGGCACCCGCTCGGAAGGGAACCGCCCGCCGGGGCCCGGGTCGTGGCACAACGGATCCACAGACGCGGACGGTCGGGTTCAGTGCCCGATTCACATCGGAAGTGCGTCAACGGGCGGGATCTCGGTGTTGGCCGGGACCCACCGCCCGGTGAAAGGGTGACACGGGGCCGACCGGAGGGCGGCGGCGGAGGATACGGGGGAGCGGGATGACGGTGTTCAGGACGAAGTCCGGAGCGGTCCGGGGGCGGCGGGCGGCACGTGACCCCGGAGTCGTCGCGCTGCTCGGCATCCCCTACGCGGCGCCGCCGTTCGGCACCCGCCGGTTCCGGGCCCCGCGCCCTGCCACAGCCTGGGACGGCATCAGGGACTGTGACGCGTTCGGTCCCGTCGCCCCCCAGTCGGCCGAACTGCCCGGCGCACCGGTCTGGTCACCGGGCGACGAGGACGTCCTCAGCCTCAACATCTGGACCCGGGGCGGTGCCGGCGACGCGCTTCCGGTGCTCGTGTGGATCCACGGGGGTGCTCACGTCTTCGGCTCCTCCGCGCAGCCGGACTTCGACGGCACCGCCCTGGCCGGACAGGGCCTCGTCGTCGTCACGCTCAACTACCGCCTCGGCTTCGAGGGGTTCGGTCGTGTCCCACCGGGCGGGGGCGGGGAGCCCTGCCCCGACAACCGCGGTCTGCTCGACCAGATCGCCGCCCTGGAGTGGGTGCGGGACAACATCGCGGCTTTCGGCGGCGCCACCGACAACGTGACCGTGGCAGGACAATCCTCCGGAGCGACCTCGGTCGCCTGCCTGATGGCGATGGACCGCGCGCGCGGCTTCTTCCGCCGTGCCATCGCCCACAGTGCCGTGAACGCCTGCGCCTCACCGGAATCAGCCGCGCGCACCACGCGGGAGGTGGCCGCCGCGGCGGGAGTTCCGGCCACGTACGACGGGCTCCTGTCCGTAGCCCCGAGCGCCCTCGTGGCGGCCTCGGACGCGGTGGCCGACGGCTACCGCCACGACCCCGCGTCCGGCCCGCGCCACTACGACCCGGCCGTCTACGGGCCGGTGGCGGGCGGTGACACGCTTCCCCTGGATCCGCTCACGGCGTCCGCGGCCGGCGTCGCGGCCGACGTGGACCTGCTGGTCTGTCACACCACCGAGGAGTACTGGCTGCTGGACGCCGTCGGCAGCAGCGCGAAGATCACCACCGAGGAGCAGCTCGCCGTCTTCGCGGCGGACTTCCAGCTGTCTCCCTCGCTGATGCACGCCCACCGCACGTCGATGCCGGGCGCTCCCGTACTCGATGTGTTCCTCGCCGTGTACGGGGACCTGCTGTTCGGCGAGTACAGCAGCAGGCTCGCCGAATCCCATGCCCGTGCCGGCGGCCGGGCCTTCCTCTCACGGTTCGCCCGGCAGCGCGGTGGCTCGGGGGAGCGGGTCAGGGCCTGGCACTGCGCGGACATCCCGTTCGCCTTCGGCAACCTCCACGAGGAGAGCGTCCACTTCCTCGTCGGAGGCCCGCCGGCTCCCGACGACCACGCCCTCTCGCAGCGCATGATGCGCGCCTGGGCCGACTTCGCCGCCGGCGGCGAGCCGGGCTGGCCGGCGATCGGTGGTTCCGCCGGTGCGGTCAGGATCTGGGACACGTCCGGTGCGGACACCACCGGCGCGGAGGCCGCGTTCCGTGCGGGGTGGCGTGTCGCCGGGCTTCCGTTGCTGGAGCCCTGACCGAGGCCGACGGCCCCGGGCTACAGCGGCGGCAGCCTGAGCGCGCCGCCGTCCTCACGGACATCACGTACGATCCGCAGTCCACCGACCGGATTGCCCCGTACGTCCGTGGTCACGACCACCGCGTGGTCGCCGAGGCACCGCTTCTTCCCGTCCGGGCGCTCGCAGAAGAGCACGTAGCCGGTCTGCCGGTCGACCGTGCCGGGCTCGAGCATCCACACCCCGGCGAAGACGTTCGTCCGCACCTGCGGATACGTGGCGCGCAGCTCCTCCCGCACCGCCTTCTCGACGGTCCGGCCGAACTCCCGCCTCAGCTCGAGCGGCCGGACGATCCGGGCGCGGCCCTTCGTGTCGACCCGGCCTCCGGCGATGTCGTACCCCACGGAGTAGTACGGGCGCTCGCCCAGGGATGCCAGCAGGCCGGAGTGGCTCAGACGCATCGCCGTGGGCCAGGAGGCCTTTCCGGTCTCGCGGCGCTCCGCCACCCCCGGGGAGACGAGCTTCACCGCCGCGCCGTTCTTCCTCGCGAGAGGCGACCCCGCGCCGCTCGTCGTCACCCAGCGCTGGACGCACCCGCCCACCTCGGCGATCACCTCGGTGACCGTGGAGTTCGTGGGCCGGACGGCGATGTAGGGAGCGCCTCCCGCGGGGTCGACCGCGATGACTTCGTGCCCGCACTCCGCGAAGGCACTCCTCATGACGCGCGAGTCCGCAGCCTCCGCCCTTCCCCGCGCGATCGCGGCACCCATCGCCTGTTCGCACGCACCGTAGGCGCAGGTCCCCTTCTCGGAATCGACGCTCAGGCGCACCACGGCGTCGCGGTCGTCCGTCACCGAGAACGTGATCTCCGACCCACCGGTTCCGGGGAAGAGGGTGCGGGCCCCGATGACCTCCAGCTGGCCGGGGAAGTGCTTCTCCGCCAGCTCCGCGGCCAGTCCGCGGTCCTCCTCGGTGCCGAGCACCCCGCAGGCGCCGAGCAGCAGTGCGAGGGAACCGGCCAGGGCGCCGGTGATCCCGGCCTTCAGCTGCCTACGGCGTGATCCGGCCATGGTCTGCTCCTCACGGTGTCCGCGACGTGTGTTTCCTGTGACAGTAGGACCGCTGACGGCATGTGGGATGAGTACGCCTACTCAACTGGACCGTCATTGGCATGGACCTGCCTTGCGAACTGGACTACAGTCCGTTGCTACTCGTTTGAGAGCGCTCTCAACGACTCTTCCCACCGCTCTCGGACGCTTTCTGTTCCACCCCCACGAAGCTGGAACAACAGAAGGGCCACTCCCTTGAGACACACCACGATGGTGCGGACCGGTCTGTCCGCGCTGCTCATCATCGGCACCTGGGCAACCGCCGGCATCTCCCAGGCCTCGGCTGCCGATTCCCCCTCGAAGTCCGAACCGAAGGCTTCCGCGGGCCTGCTCGCGGCGATGCAGAAGGACCTGGGGCTGACGAAGCGCCAGGCCGAGGCGAGGCTCACCGCCGAGACGAAGGCGACGGCCCTGCAGGGCGCCGCGAAGGGCGCGGCGGGAGCCTCGTTCGGCGGCTCCTGGTTCGACGCCGGCAGTGGCAAGCTCACGGTCGCCGTGACCGACGGCGCGAAGGCCGCCTCCGTCCGGGCGACCGGTGCGGACGTCCGCCTGGTCGACCACACGGCCCGGCAGCTCGACGCCGCCAAGGCCCGGATAGACGCGCTCGACGCGCCCAGCGGGGTGAGCAGTTGGCACGTCGACCCCCGGGCGAACAGTGTCGTGGTCGGCGTGGTCGCCTCCGAGCAGGGTGACAACGATGTCCGCGCATTCGTCGCGAAGGCCCGCAAGGCGGGCCCGGTCACGGTGAAGCACACCTCCGAGGCCCCGCAGACCTTCGCCGCCGGAACGGTCGGCGGCGACCCGTACTACACCGGCAACGTCCGTTGCTCCATCGGCTTCTCGGTACACGGCGGCTTCGTCACGGCCGGGCACTGCGGTCAGACGGGCGGGGCGGTCAGGGGCTGGGACGGCTCCGCCATCGGCAACTTCCAGGGTTCGTCCTTCCCGGAGAACGACTACGCCTGGGTGAACGTGGGCAGCGGCTGGTGGACCGTCCCGGTCGTCCTCGGCTGGGGCACGACCTCCGACCGCCTCGTCCGCGGCTCCAACGAGGCTCCGATCGGTGCCTCGATCTGCCGCTCCGGTTCCACCACGCACTGGCACTGCGGCAACGTTCTGGCCAAGAACGAGACCGTGAACTACAGCCAGGGCGCCGTCCGCCAGATGACCAAGACCAGCGTGTGCGCGGAGGGTGGCGACTCGGGCGGCTCCTTCATCAGTGGTGACCAGGCGCAGGGCGTCACCTCGGGTGGCTGGGGCAACTGCAGCAGCGGTGGCGAGACCTGGTACCAGCCCATCAACGAGATCCTCAACCGCTATGGGCTGACGCTTCACACCGCCTGACGCTCGACGGCGCTTCGACGCTCGAAAGCTCCGCACCGCACCGCGTTCCACACGGCATGACGCGTGATGGCGTCGGATCCTCGGTGATCCGGTGATCCGGTGATCCGGTGATCCGGTGATCCGGTGATCCGGCGTCGTGCGACCGGTCTGCCGCGACAGAAGGGTGGCCCCCTGTCGCGGCAGACCTCGTTGCTTGTTCGTCTCCTTGCTTTCCGTCGCCCCGCCCTCCTGGCCGGCCGCGTCCGAGCCCCACGCCGGCGCCCGCCCCCAGTGACCGCCCCGTGGTGCCGGGCGCAACCCGAACCCGGCCCCGTCCCCGGCTTGTTCCCGGTCGGCGGGACACGCCTGAGTGTCGTCCTCCAGCCTCCCGCAGCGGGTCCGGGGCATCTCTGCCGATGGCCCCCGCGCCGGACGTGCCTCCCGCCCCCGCGGCGCGCGCACGCGCCTCGGCCGGTACCGGGCGCGACCATGAAGCACGCGCCGCCCTCCGGGGAAGTCGGTCCGGCGCGCACCAGCCCGTGTCCGGGCTCTCCGCCTCACCACGACGGGAACTGCCCATGCACGGGGCACCGTTCACCGGCTATTGACATGTTCTCGGCGGCGGCGCAACACTGACACCGCTTCGGAGAGCGCTCTCCCGTTGTGCTTCCGGGGATGCCCGCAAGGGCCCCGGGCTGCGCGCCGCACCGAGCGGGCGGCCTTCGTGGTGCACCATCCAGCTCCACTCTCCCCCCACCGCGCGCCCGATGCGCGCGGACGCAGAGCGGCATGGAGGTCCGCATGGCCGAAAGATCCAGCAGAATCACCCTGGTGTCCGCACTGATCGTCGCGACAGCTCTGGCCCTCGTGGTCATGGGGCTCACGGCGGTCACGAACGCCGGCGCCAGAACCGCCGAGGCCGCCCCGCGGGCGGCCGGCCAAGGCGCGGCGGCGTCACCTGTCATGCAGGGGCACGTCATGGCGGCGGCCGATCCCGTCCCGTCGGGTGACGACCCGGACGGTGACGGATACATTCCGGCGAACCCGCCGGTGACCGGGGTCGAGCCGTCCGCCAGGATTCCCGCGCCGCGGTACTTCCACGAGTTCCAGGCGAACTGCTCGGTCGGCCACACCGGTTCGGTGGACCCGATCGTCTACCCGGGCCAGACCGGGAAGTCCCACAACCACACCTTCATGGGCAACGACACCACGGACGAGAACAGCACCACCGCCTCGCTCGGCGCGGGCGGCACCGCCTGCAAGGCACCCGGTGACCTGTCCGCGTACTGGATGCCGACCCTCTACGACGGAGACCGGGAGGTGCGCCCGGTCGGCCCTCAGACCATCTACTACAAGGCGGGGGTGACCGACTACACGAGCGTCCGGCCGTTCCCCAAGGGGCTGCGGTTCGTCGTCGGCAGTCCTACCCAGACGGCGGAGCAGTTCCGCAACCATCCGGGCAAGGTCGAGGGATGGGAGTGCGGGGAGAGCTACAACAACTTCGATTTCCCCGCGAGTTGCCCGACCCGCCCGGACGTCCAGCTCAACCTCCGTATGCAGGCGCCGAGCTGCTGGGACGGGAAGTACCTGGACACCCCCGATCACCAGGCGCACATGGCCTACCCGCGGGCTCAGGGAGCCAATCAGAACGTGTGCCCGCCCAGCCATCCGGTCGCCCTGCCGATGATCGAGTTCAAGATGGCCTGGCCGGTCAACGGTGACATGTCGCAGGTGAGGCTGGCCAGCGGCACCGGTCACTCCTTCCACTACGACTTCTTCAACGCCTGGGACGACGCCACGCTGGGCGCCATGGTCGAGCACTGCGTGGTCGGCGGCCTCCAGTGCGACGCCCGGGGGTACGACCAGAACCACCCCGGAGAGGGCGCCGCCCTCGACGAGAACTACGAACTGCCCTGACCTCCTGCGTCTCTCCCTCATGGGTGCCGTGCGCCCATGAGGGAGAGCGCTCTCCATCCACGATCCCCCCACGAGGAGCTACCGCCCCATGAACATCCCACGTCTCGTCCCGTCGGTCGCCGGCGGTCGAAGTCGCGTCCGCGGACGTACCACCGCACGCCTCGCCGTTGCCGCCCTCGTCGTCGCCGGCGCGGCCGTCCTGCCCGCGCCCGCCGCCCAAGCTGCCGGAAGCGTGGTGAAGGTCGAGGGAACACAGGGCGCCTGGCGGCTGACCGTCGACGGGGCGCCGTACACGGTCAAAGGGCTGACCTGGGGTCCGGCCGTCGCCGACGCCGGCCGGTACATGCCGGACGTCAGATCGATGGGCGTCAACACCATCCGTACGTGGGGCACCGATGCCACGACGAAGCCGCTGCTCGACAGCGCCGCCGAACACGGGATCAAGGTCGTCGCCGGCTTCTGGCTCCAGCCCGGCGGTGGCCCGGGCAGCGGCGGGTGCGTCAACTACCTGACGGACACCGCGTACAAGAACAACATGCTCGCCGAGTTCCCCAAGTGGGTGGAGACCTACAAGGACCACCCGGGCGTCCTGATGTGGAACGTCGGCAACGAGTCCGTGCTCGGTCTGCAGAACTGCTACAGCGGCGAGGCCCTGGAGCAACAGCGCAACGCGTACACGACGTTCGTCAACGACATCACGAAGAAGATCCACGCGGTCGACTCCCACCACCCCGTCACCTCGACCGACGCCTGGACCGGTGCCTGGCCGTACTACAAGAGGAACGCCCCGGACCTCGACCTGTACGCCGTGAACTCCTACGGCGCCGTCTGCGACATCGAGCAGACGTGGAAGGACGGCGGCTTCGACAAGCCCTACATCGTGACCGAGGGCGGGCCCGCCGGTGAGTGGGAGGTCCCGGACGACGCCCACGGCGTACCGGACGAGCCGTCCGACGTGGCCAAGGCCGACGGCTACCGGCGGGCATGGCAGTGCGTCACGGGCCACGCCGGAGTGGCGCTGGGGGCGACACTCTTCCACTACGGCACCGAGTACGACTTCGGCGGCGTCTGGTTCAACCTGCTTCCGGCCGGCCAGAAGCGGCTGTCGTACTACGCGGTCAAGGAGGCCTACGGAGCGGACACCGCGCGCGACAACACACCACCCGTGATCTCGGGCATGACGGTCGACAACGACTCCGCGGTCCAGGCGGGCAAGCCGTTCACCTTCAGGGCGTCCGTCTCGGATCCGGACGGTGACGCGCTCACCCACCAGGTGCTCCTCGGCAGCAGGTACGTCGACGACAGCGGGCAGCTGACGGACGTCCGGTTCACGGACAGGGGAAGGGGCACCTTCGAGGTCACCGCACCGGACCGGCTCGGTGTCTGGAAGGTCTACCTCAAGACGTCGGACGGCAAGGGCAACGTCGGCATCGAGACGAAGTCCTTCGAGGTCGTGCCTCCGCAGGTCGGCGGAACCAACGTGGCAGCGGGGAAGCAGGCCGCCGCGTCCAGCTACCAGCCGGGCAGCGTCGGCTGCCCCTGCCCCGCGGGCAACGCCGTCGACGGCTCCTTCGACACCCGCTGGGCGAGCGACTGGTCCGACCGGCAGTGGCTGCAGGTGGACCTCGGAGCGAAGACCGCTTTCGACCACGTGCAGTTGGCCTGGGAGGCCGCGTACGCCAAGGGCTACACCGTGCAGACCTCGGACAACAGCCAGGACTGGACCACTGTGCACACCGTCACCGACGGCAACGGCGGAATCGATGACATCGACGTCGCGGGCAACGCGCGCTACGTGCGGGTGAGCACCTCGGTCCGCGGCACCCCCTGGGGCTACTCGCTCTACGAGTTCGGCGTCTACCGGCACTGACCGCTCGCAGGACCCGCCGCGCAGTCCCGCTCCCCGCTGTCGGTGCGACGGGAAGTCCGCGGCGGACCAGGGAAACCATGGTCCGCCGCGGACCCTCTCGTCGTGTAGTCGCTCTCCTGCCCGGGCACTCCGCAGGGACGGGGCATACCGGCTCCACTTCGCCTGTTGCACCGCACCGCACCGCACGGCGCAGTGCCGCACCGCACGTGTGAGCGACGGCTGAGCGGCGCTCCCGCTCAGCGAGGGCCACGCCGTCACATTCAGGGATTCCGGGCGGGCTGCGTCCCCTCGATCTCGAAGGAGACCTTGTCCTCGAAGCACCACCACCACGTCTCACCCGGCTCGTAGGAGCGGATGAGCGGGTGGCCGGTCGAGGTGTGGTGAGCGGTCGCGTGCTGGTTCAGGGAGGAGTCGCAGCAGCCGATGTGTCCGCAGGTCTGGCATTGCCGCAGATGTACCCAGGTGTCTCCCCGTGCGACGCATTCCGGGCAGGAGTCCGCACTGTCCGGGGTGACGCTCCGCACCTGGTCGAGGTGGCCGCAGATGGGCTCGCCCGTCATGGTGGACCCTCCTTCGAGTCGGTCACGGTCCCCGAGGGGATCCGCCCGGGGCCGCGTCGGTCCGGCAGCCGCCGCCGCTGCCGGAGTTCCCGCATCGACCGGCCGCGCCGGCGTCCACCGGGGCCCGTAACGGGCAGCGGCACCTCCTCCACCTTCCCACCGGGCAGCCGCCTGTCAACCGATGGCCGGCGCGGCCCCGTCGTTCCGGCAGGGACCCGTCCATCCGGACAGGGGCAGGGCCCTCGTCCATCCGGACAGCGGCCGCAAGGACGCCGGTGCGATCCGCGGGACGTCCCACGCCGGACTGCCACGGGGACACGCGTGTCCGCGACACCGGCGCGCCGCCCGTCCACCTCGGTCGCAACGCCGTCGCGCCGCTCGTGCCCGTCGGGCGCGCGACCACGCGGGGCCGGGTGAGCGCTCCACACCGCCCGCGCGGCCCACGGCCGCCGGGGGCCCCGTGCGATGTGGACCGGGCTCGTGCGCCCCGTTGCGCACCGACCCTAGAGCGAGTCTTCGGGGCCGTCGTCGTCGGCGCTCAGCTCCTCGGCGCGCAGCGCCAGGTCCTGGAGCACGTCGGAGGAGGTCACGTCCTGCTGCCCGGAGTCGTGGATCTGCGCGAGTGCGATGAAGGCCAGGGTGAACGCACCGACCAGTTGTTCGACGGCGCCGCCGACCTCCCGGCCCACGAGCGCGGCCATCTCCTCGACGGTCGCGTCACCGGGAATGGCGATGTGGGGCATCGTTTCATTGAGCAGACTCGTCACGATGCTGCCGTCCGCCTCCGCGGCGCCCCCGTCGTCCTCCACGGCCTGGCGCTGCATCTCGCTCGCCTCCGTGAGGATGCCGATCACTCGCTTGAGGACTTCGCTCTGCTCCATACGGTGAGCATATGTGCCGGGGCCCTCCCCTCCTGATCAATGCGGAGGGGACGTGCGACGGCAGGCGCCCCCGGACGCCGGCATGTGGGGATGCCGCGCCGGGGGTTCGGGCCGTCGCCCGGGGGAGGGGCTCAGGCCGCCTTGCGGGGCCTGCCGCCCGAGGTCTCACGGATCAGTTCCGCGTAGCGCCGGCCGCTGCTCTTGATGGTCCGGCGCTGGGTTGCGTAGTCGACGTGCACCAGGCCGAAGCGCTTGTCGTAGCCGTACGCCCACTCGAAGTTGTCCAGCAGCGACCAGGCGAAGTAGCCCGCCAGCGGCGCGCCCCCGCGGACCGCGCGGGCACAGGCGGCCAGGTGCTCCTCCAGGTACCGCGTGCGCTCCGGGTCGTGCACCGAACCGTCGTCCCGGACGACGTCCTGGTAGGCGGAGCCGTTCTCGGTGACGTAGATCCGCCGGGCGCCGTACTCCTCCGTGAGGCGCAGCAGCAGTTGCTCCATGCCGTCCGAGTGGACCTCCCAGTCCATGTGGGTGCGCCGGACGCCGGGCAGGTACACCTGCTTGGCGTGCGGGACGGGTCCGTGCGGGTCCGCGGTGACGACCTGCCGGAAGTAGTAGTTCAGCCCGAGCCAGTCGAGCGGAGCCGCGATGGCCTCCATGTCGCCATTTCGTACGGGCAGTTCGACCCCGTACAGGTCGACCATGTCCTGCGGGTACCCGCGGCCGTGGATCGGGTCCAGCCACCAGCGGTTGACATGTCCGTCGGCACGGACCGCGGCCGCGCGGTCGGCGTCGCTGGCGCTCGCCGGCTCGATCGGGCTGAGGTTGTTGACGATGCCGACACGGGCGTCCGGGGACTGGGCCCGGATGGCCCGCACCGCCAGACCGTGGCCGAGGTGGAGGTGGTACGAGGCACGGACGGCGGCCGTGAGGTCCGTCAGACCCGGTGCCATCCTCCCTTCCAGGTGGCCGATCCACGCGGAGCAGAGCGGCTCGTTGAGGGTGGCCCAGTCCTTCACCCGGTCGCCGAGACGCTCGACGACGACGGAGGCGTACGCCGCGAAGTGCTCGGCGGTCTCCCGCACGGTCCAGCCGCCGCGGTCCTGGAGCGCCTGCGGCAGGTCCCAGTGGTAGAGCGTCGCGAACGGGGTGATCCCGGCGTCCAGGAGGCCGTCCACGAGCCGGTCGTAGAAGTCGAGGCCCGCCTTGTTCACGGGGCCGTCGCCGCCCGGCACGATCCGCGGCCAGGCGACCGAGAAGCGGTAGGCGTCCGCGCCCAGTTGCCCGATCAGGCCGATGTCCTCGGGGACCCGGTGGTAGTGGTCGCAGGCCACGTCGCCGGTGTCGCCGTTGTCCACGGTGCCGGGGGTGTGCGAGAACGTGTCCCAGATCGAGGGGGAGCGGCCGTCCTCGGTCACGGCTCCCTCGATCTGGTACGCCGCCGTGGCGACCCCCCAGGTGAAATCGGCCGGGAGGGAGTTGAGGTCGTTCACTGACTGCCTTTCCTTGTCGGTCACTTGACGGCCCCCGCGGTGAGCCCGGCGACCAGGTAGCGCTGCAGGAGGAGGAATCCCGCGACGACGGGCACACTGACGACGAGCGAGGCGGCCATGACCTGGTTCCAGTACACGTCGTTCTGGGTGGCGTATCCCTGGAGCCCCACGGCCAGGGTGCGGGTGGCGTCGTTGGTCATCACGGAGGCGAAGAGCACCTCGCCCCAGGCCGTCATGAACGCGTACACGGACACGGCGACGATCCCCGGGACCGCGGCCGGCACGACGACCCGGAACAGGGCCCTGATCGGGCCGCAGCCGTCCACCATGGCGGCCTCGTCCAGGTCCTTCGGGATGGAGTCGAAGTAGCCGATCAGCATCCAGATGGAGAAGGGGAGGGAGAACGTCAGGTACGTGAGGATGAGCCCGCCGCGCGAGCCGTACAGGGCGAGGCCGGTGCTGTTGCCGATGTTGACGAAGATCAGGAACAGCGGGAGCAGGAAGAGGATCCCCGGGAACATCTGTGTGGAGAGCACCGTGACGGTGAAGACCCGCTTGCCGCGGAAGCTGTAGCGGCTCACGGCATAGGCCGAGAACACCGCGATGACCACCGAGAGGACCGTCGCGGAACCCGCCACGATCAGCGAGTTCACGAAGTACTCGGCGAGCGGGACGGTCTCCCAGATGTCGAAGTACGGCTGGACGGTCAGCCTGGTCGGGACCCACTGGAACTTCCCCGACACGTCCTGGAGCGGCTTCAGCGAACTGCTGATCATGACGTACACGGGCAGCAGGACGAAGCCGGCGAGCAGGGTCAGGACGACGCGGCGGGTCCAGAGGAAGGACTGCGGCGCGGCCATGGGGGACCGGGCGGGGCTAGGCATCGGCGCCCCTCCTTCCGCGTGAGGTGAGGAACAGGTAGACGGCCGTCACGACGAGCAGGAAGAGGAGCAGCAGGACGGACATCGCGGAGCCGCTGCCGAAGTTCCAGGTGACGAACGACGACTGGTAGATGTGGATCGAGATCAGGTCGGCGTTCTCCGGAGCCGACTTGCCGAACAGCACGTACGGCGTGTTGAAGTCGTTGAACGTCCAGAGGAACAGGACGAGCACCAGGACCTGGTTGACGGGCCGGAGTGAGGGCAGCGTGATCCTGCGGATCTGCTGCCAGATACCGGCGCCGTCGATGGAGGCGGCCTCGTACAGCTCGCGCGGGATGTTCTGCAGCGCGGCCATCAGCATGAGGAAGGCGAACGGCCAGCCCTTCCAGACCGACACGATGATCAGGGCGTAGATGCTGTTGTCGCCGATCAGCCAGAACGACGGCTGGTCGGTCAGCCCGAGCTGGTCATGGAGGACGTGGTTCACCAGCCCGTTGTCCCGCTGGAACATGAAGGCCCAGGTGATGACCGCCGCGTAGACCGGCAGGGCGTACGGGACGAGGAAGACCGCCCGCAGGAAGCCCCGGCCGCGGAAGTTCTCCTGCAGCATGATCGCCGCGGCGACGCCGAACAGCCAGGACAGGCCGACGGCGAAGAAGGTGAAGACACAGGTGACGAGGAACGAGTGGAGCAGCGCCTCGCCGATCGGGGCGTTGAAGTCGACGGCGATGCTGTAGTTGTCGAGGCCGGTCCAGGGCGCCCCGCCCCAGTTGTTGATGTAGAACTGCGTGAGCTGACGGAAGCTCATCACGATCCCGATGATCATCGGGATGAGGTGGATCAGGAGTTCGAGCAGTACGGCGGGGAGCAGCAGGAGATAGGGCAGTCCGCCGCGGCGGATCCGGTCGGGGATGCGCGGCAGTCTCCTGCGCGCACCCCCGGTGCCCGTGCTCCTCTCCCTGTCCGACTCGGCGGCCCGGGGATCGGTGGTCACGGCGGTCATGAAGAGTGCCTCACTGCTGCATCGTCTGCTGGGCCTTGTCCAGGCGCGCCTTGACGGTCTCGGTGGTGATCGGCTTCCCCGCGGCAGCCTCGGCCCACAACTCCTTGACCGCCGTTCCCACAGCCGTCTCGAACTGGGACTCGTTCGGGACCTGGGGGAGCGGGGCCGCGCTGGTGGAGAGCGTGTCGCGCAGGACCTTCAGGTCGGGTGCGGCGAACGCGGCGTCGGCCTGGGCCGCCTTGACCGGCGGAATCGAGCCGTAGGTCTTGTTGAGGAGCTTCTGCTCCGCGTCGCTCGTCATGAACTTCACGAACTTCTTGGCGCCGTCGATGTTCTTGGTGTTCTTGAACACCGCCATGTTGATTCCGGCGACCATCGAGTTGGTGTGCGTGCCCGTGCCGGGGGTGCCCGACCGCACGGGCACGGGGGCGACCCCCCAGTCCTCGGGCTTCATGCCCTGCGCGGCGAAGGTCGACGCGGCGGCCTGCCACAGCACCATCGCGGTCCTGCCCTTCGCGAAGTCCGTGAGCGACTGGTTCTGGGCGTACTCCGCGTTGCCCGGTGCGATGACCTTGTCCTCGGCCATCAGGTCGACGTACTGCTTGACGGCCGCGACCGCACCGTCGGAGGTGAAGGTGGCCTTGCCGGACTCGTCGAAGAAGTCGGCGGCGTGCTGCTTGCCGAGGACGAAGACCTGGTGGATGTTGTTCGAGAGGTTCGCGCCCTCGGCGCCCAGGCCCCACTTGCCGTCCTTCGACAGCTTCTTGCCGTCGGCGACCAGCTGGTCCCATGTGGCGGGCGGCTCGGTGATCCCGGCCTCGGCGAACATCGCCTTGTTGTAGTACAGCGCGTACGCCAGCGAGTACAGCGGTACCGCGGCGGGCGGCTCGCCCTCCTTGCCGGCCGAGGCGACGGCCGAGTCGACGAAGCGGTCACGGCCACCGATCGACTCGAAGTTCTTCTCGTCCCAGGGGAGCAGCGCGCCGGTGGCCTGCAGCGAGGCCGACCAGGTGTTGCCGATGTTCAGCACGTCCGGGCCCTGACCGGAGGTGGTGGCGGCGAGGATCCGGTTCAGCAGGTCGGCCCAGGGGACGACCTCCAGCTTCACCTTGATCCCGGTCTCCTCCTCGAACTTCTTCAGCTCGGGAGCGAGGATCTTCTTGTCGGCCTGGATGCTCGGGCCCTGGTTGGACGCCCAGTACGTCAGGGTCTTCGGTGACTCGTTGCTGCCGGCGCCGGAGGACGACGTACTGCCGCCGCACCCGGTGACTCCGGCGGCGACGGCTATGGCGAGGGTGACGGCTGCTGCGGCTCTGAGGTGACGCATGAAAGGTGGCCCCTTTCCGGGAGGGCGGCGTTCGGGGTCCGAACGGCCTTCCTTCACTTAATTTATGACGTGATTTAAGAGGTGAAGGAAGTGTGCGTCAAGAGCTGGGGCCGGGGTATGTTTCCGGAACGAAGGGAGCAACATGGCTGAGCGCAGCAGACGGACCGTGCGTGACCTGCGAAGGGGCAATCGGGCGAGGGTATTGCAACGGTTGTATTTCGACGGCCCGCTGAGCCGTCAGGAGCTCGGCCCCGCGACGGGGCTGAGTTCGGGTTCCATCAGCAACGTCGTCGCCGAGCTGGCCGCCGAGGGTCTCCTGGAGGAGGCGGGGATCGTCGACTCCGACGGCGGACGCCCGCGCACCCTGCTGCGGGTCGCCCCGGGCGGCGGTCTGTTCGTGGGCATCGACATCGGCGAGACCAGGGTCCGCGTCGAGCTGTTCGACCTCGCGCTCACGGAGCTGGCCCGCACCGACCGACTGCTCGCGCAGCACGGCTACGACGTCGAGCGCATCGTCAGCCATGTGCGTACGGGGGTCTCCGACGTCCTGCGCGACGCGGGCGCGGACCCCGCAGGGCTGCTGGGGATCGGGATCGGGGTGCCCGGAATCATCGAGAGAGACGGCCGGGGGACCGCCGGCGAACCCGGCGCGGTCGTGCACGGCCAGACCATCGGCTGGAGCGCCGTCCCCTTCGAGCGGATGCTGCGCGCCGCCGTGGACGTGCCGCCGGAGGTTCCGTTCTTCATCGACAACGGCGCCAAGACGCTGGGGCAGGCCGAGATGTGGTTCGGCGGCGGCCGGGGCGCGGCATCCGCCGCCGTCGCCCTCATCGGTTCCGGAGTCGGCGCGAGCGTCAACAGGGGCGACGTCCTCGACGAGGACCTCTCCAACGCGGCCCTGGAATGGGGTCACACGACGGTGCAGCTGCGGGGCCGCCGCTGCCGATGCGGCTCCATCGGCTGTCTGGAGGCGTACGCGGGCGCGGAGGCCATGCGTGAACGCTGGCACGAGGCGGGCGGCCCACTGCCCCCGGACGCCGACGACGAGACCGCCCTCGCCGCGCTCCTGGCCGCCGCCTACCCCGGCCCGGGAGGGCCCGCGCCGGACCCGGTGGCGGTGGCGATCATGGACGAGACCGCCGCGTGCCTCGGCGCCGCCCTGGCCGATCTGGTGAACCTCTTCCTCCCCGAGCGCATCCTGCTCGGCGGCTGGGCAGGTCTGCTGATCGGACCGCACCTGCTTCCGGAGATCCGCCGCTACGCCCAGGAGTACGCACTGAGGCACGCGATCGCCCGCACCACGATCGCGATGGGACACCTGGGCCCGGACGCGGTCACGGTCGGTGCGGCGACCCTGCCCCTCTCCGACTTCCTGGCCCGCGGCGGTACCCGGCCGGCACCGGCCCCCCGCCCGGACACCACGCCGGGCCCCGGCCGCGCACCCGCCCCGGCTGCCCGCACCCCGGCCGGGTGAGGGGCGCCCGGTCGCTTGACGCACGATGGGCCTGCGCCGCGCTGCCCCGAGGCCCCGCGGCGAACTCCGGCGCACGCCCGGCGCCGCCGCCGGTGTCTCGTATGTGCGGGGCGGGAGGCGGGAAGTCCGGCGGGTGCCGCGGAGAGCGGGTGCGATCAGCGCGCGACAGCGGGTGAGGACGGCGAAGAACGCGCCGACCGGGGTGGATCCGGCCGGGCCCCGGGGCCCGGCCGGTGACGGGGACGCGGGTGGTGCGGGCGAAAGTCTCGCGGACAGCACGCGGAAGGTCAGGAGACGCTTTCGACGCGGACGCGGCCGGCCGAGGCGAGGCGTCCGGTGTCACCGATGTCGTCGAGCCGGCCGAGGATGACCAGGCCCGGTGAATGCTCACCGTCGCGGTAGAAGAACGCCAGGTTGCCCCATGGCGCGTAGTAGGCCAGATCGCCGGCCTTGGGCTCCGACGCCTCCGGTGCGCCCGAGGTGTCCAGCCTGCGGGGCGGGTCGGCGATCCGCTCGGTGTGGTGGAAGTCCGCCATCCGCAGGGTGAGCGGCAGCAGGGCGGCGAAGTCCCGTGCGGTGGCGCTGTCGTTCAAGGTGGCGTCGACACCATGGCCGTCGATCGTCAGGCGGATGTCCACGTCGGTGCTCCTGTCGGGGGGCCGGCCCGTCGCAGAAGGCGACGGGCCGACTGAGGTCGTCTGTGGCGCGGCGGACGACGGGCGGTCGGAGCCGGCCGTCACGGTCGGCAGGAGGACGAGCACCGGGCGGCACGCCGGTGGCACGGGGCGCGCCCTCCTCCCGTTCACGCGGGCAGAGGCTCGGCGTAGTGCCGGAAGCCGCCGCGCCCGCTGTGCATGGCGTACAGCCGCTCGGCCAGGACGTCGGGGCTGCTGTGTTCGGAGGCGGGGTCGATCGCGCCGGGGATGATCAGCTGGGCGGCATGGATGTTCTCCGGGGCGAGCGCGTCGTGGAGCATCGCCGCGTAGGCGCTCTCGGCGGCGAAGGCGATGGAGGTACCGGCCACGCCTGGGTTCGGGCGCACCGCGCTGGAGCCGTTGACGAACAGCAGGGTCCCCCGGCCCAGCTCCCGCATGCCCGGCAGTACCGCGTTGACGGCGGCGATCGGACCCTTGACCGAGAAGGCCAGGGGGGCGTCCAGATCAGGGGCGCCGGTGTCCAGGACCGGCTTCATGAAGTCGGCGCGCGGTACGGGGCTGTACTGCAGGACCTCCACCGGCCCCGAAGCGGCGGCTGCCGCGTCGAGCGCCGTGGCGAGGGAGGCGGCATCGAGGACGTCGGCCGTGAAGCCGCGTGCGCTGATGCCGTCCCGGTCCAGTTCGGCACAGAGCTGGTCCAGGTGCTCGCTGCGGCGGGAGACGAGGGCGACGCTGTGGCCCGCGGCACCGAAGCGGCGGGCGGCGGCCAGGCCCAGGCCGGGGCCTGCACCGATGAGGGCGTACGTGGTCATGATCAGCTCCAGGAAGTAGCGAAGTCCGGCTGCCCGGCCCTGTGGCGGGCCGGGCAGCCGTCTGGGGAGGGTCGGTCACACGGTGAGCATGGCCTTGATGGCGCGGCGCTCATCCATGGCCTTGTACGCCTCGGCGGCCTCGTCGAGGGGGACGGCGAGGTCGAAGACCTTGCCCGGGCTGATCTTCCGCTGCCAGATCAGGTCGATCAGGTGGGGCAGGTACTGGCGCACCGGTGCCGGGCCGCCGTGCAGGTGGACCTGCGAGAAGAAGAGTTCCTCACCACTGAGGGTGACGTCGTGGTTGACGCCCACGAAGCCGACGTGCCCGCCAGGGCGGGCGGAGCGGATGGCCTGGTTCATGGACTCCTGGGTGCCGACCGCTTCCACCACGGAGTGGGCGCCCAGGCCGCCGGTCAGCTCCTTGATCTTCGCCACGCCCTCGTCACCGCGCTCGGTGACGATGTCGGTGGCACCGAACTCGCGGGCGAGCTTCTGGCGGGAGGCGTGACGGCTCATCGCGATGATGCGCTCCGCGCCGAGCTGCTCGGCGGCCAGGACGGCGAGGAGGCCGACGGCGCCGTCGCCGACCACCGCGACCGTCCTGCCGGGGCCCGCCTCGGCGGCGACGGCGCCGAACCAGCCGGTGCCCAGAACGTCGGAGGCGGCGAGCAGGTGGGGGATCAGGTCCGCGTCGGGCATCCCGGGAGTGGGGACCAGGGTGCCGTCGGCGTTGGCGATCAGGGCCCGCTCGGCCTGTGTGCCGGACTGGAAGACGCGGTGGACGCAGGAGGACGGGTAGCCGGAGAGGCAGATCTCGCAGGTGCCGTCCGAGGTGGCGAACGAGCCGACGACGAACTGGCCCGGCTTGACGTTCTTCACCTCGCTGCCGACCTCTTCCACCACGCCGACATATTCGTGCCCCATCGGCATCGGAGCGTCGATGGGCTCGATGCCGCGGTAGGGCCACAGGTCCGATCCGCAGACGCAGGCCGCGGACAGCCGGATGATCGCATCCGTCGGGGCGGTGATCGCGGGCTCGGCGATCTCTTCCACCCGGACGTCGCCGGGAGCGTGCAGTACTGCAGCGCGCATGAGGGGTACTCCTGATGTTTCCGGGCCGGCCGCGGAGGCGGCCGGATTCGTATGGGGCAATTGAAGGGAGCGGACCGGTGCGCGCCGGTGGTGCGTACGGGTGTCGCCGCCCTTGTCACCTGTGTGCCCGAGCGTCCGCTCCGGGCCAGGCCCCCCGCCGGCCGAGCGGCCTGCGGGGAAGTCTCGGGTCTCAGTCCTGGACTGCGGCGCGGGGTCCCGCGACGACGGTCGATGCGCCGCGGCGGCGTTGGACGAGGGCGATCGCGACCGTGGGGATCAGCGTCAGCGCGGCGATGGCGGTACCGACCACGGCCGGGCCCGTGACCCCCAGGGGGGAGACGAGAGCGCGACCGGCGGACCAGGAGCCGATGGCGGTGCCGAGGTTGAACGCCGAGACGGTGAGCGCCGAGCCCAGGGTGGGGGCCCGGCCCGCGAAGCGGACGCCCAGGGAGATCAGCACCGGGTTGGCGCCGAGTCCGAACAGCCCCAGCAGGACGACCAGCGCGATCGTGGGTGCGGCCCGCCCCGACAGCAGGCAGATCGCCAGCAGCAGGACCGTGGTCACCGCGGGGGCCACGATCGTCGTCATGTACGGACGGTGGTCTCCCAGACGGCCTCCCGCGAGGAAGCCAGCCAGAGCACCGACACCGAAACCGGCCAGGACCAGCGGCACGAGGCCGGCAGCCAGACCGGCCCGGCCGGTCAACAGGGGTGAGATGTAGGTGTAGGCCGACATCACACCGCCGGTCGTGGTCGCGCAGGCAGCCAGCACCAGCCAGAGGCGTCCCGAGCGCAGCGCGGACAGCTCGGTGCGGATCGACACCGCCTTGCCCGCGCGGCCCTCGTGCGGGACGTGGCGTGCGATCAGCGCCACGGCGGCCGCTCCGAGGACCGCGAGGGCCCAGAACGGTCCGCGCCAGCCCATGAGCTGCCCGGCGAAAGCACCCAGCGGCACACCGACGACGTTGGCGAGCATCGCTCCCGCGCCCACGACCCCCAGCGCGCGGGAACTCGCGGCCGGACCGACGGCACGGGCGGCCACCACGTTGGCCACCGCCCAGAACGCACCGGTCGCCAGCGCGGTCACGAACCGCGCGGCCACCAGCAGCGTGAAGCTGGAGCCCACCGCCACGACGACGTGCCCGGCCGCGAAAACGCCCAGAGCGATCATCAGCGTCAGCCGACTGGGCAGCCGCAGCGTGAGCATCGCCATCAGCGGGGCCCCGACGATCATCCCGACGGCGAACACCGTGATCAGCAGACCGGCGCGGGCCACGCCGACCTGCAGGTCTCCCGCGATCTCCGGCAGCAGGCCCGCCACCACGAACTCGGTCGTGCCCATCAGGAACGTGCCCATGGCCAGCACGTGAACGACGAGCGGAAGGCGGGTGCGCGAACGCGCATCGCCTTCGGCCCGCACGACTGACGGGGCCAGGGTCCCTCCTCGCGTACTCATACTTTCAACTCCGCAACGGCTTGAGATCGAGGTGCACACACCACGAAACCGCCCCGGCAGGGGGTGAGGAAGGCTGCGTTTATCGGGGGTACAAGCTCAACCTCCCTTTCCCGGTAACCGCCGCTAGCGTGGTGGACATGGACCACCGCCCCGCCGGCCCCGCCGACAACCGCTCCGAGATCCGGGATTTCCTCGCGCGCCGCCGCGCCCAGCTCACCCCCGAACAGGTCGGGCTGCCCACCGGCGGACGACGCCGGGTGCCCGGGCTACGCCGTGAGGAGGTCGCCGTCCTCGCCGGGGTGAGCACCGAGTGGTACACCCGGCTGGAGAAGGGCCACATCAGCGGCGTGTCCGAGGACGTCCTGGAAGCGGTGGCCCGCACCCTGCAGCTGAGCGCGGACGAGCGCACCTACCTGTTCGACCTGGCCAGGGCAGCTCAGCCCGGTCCCGCGTCCCGGCGCCGCCGCAAGGCTGTCGACGTCCCGCCCCGCGTCCAGTGGCTCCTCGACTCCATGACCCTGTCCGCGGCGTTCGTCAGCAACGGCCGCCGGGACATCGTGGCCGGCAACGCACTCACCCGCGCTCTGTTCGCCCCCATGTTCAACAGCTTCACCACGGACGAGCGCGGCCGTCCCAACTTCGCCCGGTACCACTTCCTCGACCGCGGCTCGCACGACTTCTTCGACGACTGGCAGAGCGCCGCCAAAACCACCGTCGCCGTGCTGCGCGCCGAAGCCGGCCGTTACCCCAACGACAAGGCGATGCGCGAACTGGTCGGCGAGCTGTCCACGGTCAGCACCGAGTTCCGTACGTTGTGGGCCGCCCACGACGTGCGTGTCCACCACGGCGGCGTCAAACGCTTCCAGCACCCGGACGCGGGCCCCCTGGAACTCACCTACCAACCGCTGGACCTGCCGATCTCCCCCCACGAAGCGCACTCCCTGACCATCTACACCGCAGAGCCGGGCACACCGGACGAAGACCGGCTCAAACTCCTCGCCAGCTGGGCAGCCACCCGGTCCAGGGAAACGGAGCCCGCCGATGAGAGGCATCCCGGAACCTGACCTCGACCGGAGCCACCCTCATCCGTCACGGCGAGAGCCGGGCCCGGCACGGTGCTCCCTTCGCGCGGACAACGGCACGGCCTCGCCGCCGAGCGACGGCGGCGGCCCGTAGCGGTCGAAATTCGTCGGCCGTTCGATCGCGGTCAGGGCAGGATGTCATCCCGTGAACCCTGTACTGTGCGGCCTCGCCGCCAACGAGGCTCTGCCCGTCGAGATGGTCGGGCACCTGATCACGGTCGCGGACGCGGACATCGCCTACGCCCTCGCCTGCCGTGCTGACCTCAACCGCGAGCAGGCGGTCGCCCTGGCCGCGCGGGACGAGGAGAGCACTGTGCGACTCGCGTACGAAGGCCGGTTGACCGCTGCCGACATCAACCCCCGTACACAGCCGCGAGCCGCGCTCGCCCTGCTCGACGAGTGTGCCGGCGACCCTGACTGGGCGCGGCTCTTCGCCCGGGACCCCGACGCCGGTCACCGGGCGCAGCTGGCGGCCTGCCCCGGACTCCCGGCCGATGTGAAGGAGACGCTCGCCGTCGACCCGGACGTACGGGTTGTCGCGGAACTCGCCATGTGGACGACAGCGGACCTGGCGGCCCGCCTCGCGCGCCACCCGCATGCCGAGGTCCGCCGCGCGGTGGCGGCCAACGAGGCGACGCCACCGCAGGTACTTGCCGCGCTGCTGACCGGCGAGGGGCTGCCACCGGTGGAGCGGTGCCTGGTCTGCGACAGCGAGGAGACCCCCTACACGCACGATCCGTACTGTGCGCGGCCCGACTGCGAGCTGCGCTCGGGTGCCTCGTGCACCGGCTCGCACGAGTCCACCCTCCACGAGCTGGCGGAGCAGGCACTGGGGAACCCCGCCACACCGGTCGGGGCCCTCCTCGGGTTCGCCGACCACCCCTCGGCGCTGCTGCGCCGGCAGCTCGCCGCCCGCCCCGACCTGCCGCTGGAACCTGCGGCGCGGCTCGCCGGCGACACCGTCCCGGGCATTCGAGCGGAGCTTGCGGAGAACCCGGCCATCGACGACACGCTGATCCGTGTGCTGGCCGCGGACCCCGACCACGACGTACAGCGCAGACTGGCACACCATCCCGGCGTGCCGCTCGACGTACTCTCCTGCCTGGTCACCACCACCAGGATCGGCTCGGCCCTGCCGCGGCGCACAGCCGCCGCCTCTCCCTCCGAGATCGAGAGCCTGTCCAGGTCGCCGAATCCGGTGGTGCGCATGCTCCTGGCCGAACGGCGCGATCTGCCGGCCGGTATCCGCGACCTGCTGGCCGATGACCCCGACGAGAAGGTGGTCAAGTCCCTCGCACGTCACCCCGGCCTCTCGGAGACGCAGCTGCGGTCCATGGTCGAACGCCACGGCGTCCGGGTCCTCGCAGGGGTGGCGGCCAACCCGGAGACCCCGCCCGCCCTGCTGGAGGACCTGACCAGACACCTACCGCCTGTGCGGAAGGCGCTGCGCGAGATCGCCCGGCACCCCGGTGCGACCGGGCCGGCACTGCTCGCCTGTCTGGCGGACACGAAGGCACGCCGAGTCGCCGCGGGGCACCCGGCCCTGCCGCCGGAGGCCATCGTCGAACTGCTCGCCGACGAAGACCCCCACGTGGTCGAAGCCGCTGCCGCCAACCCCTCCCTGCCACCGGCCGTCATGGCGCAGCTGATACCCGAGCCCATCGGGCGATAGGCCCGGCGCATCGCCACCGAGCCACCGAACAGGTCCTCCCACGCGAACAGCGAGGCGAAGCCGGGTTCGGGTCCACCCGCCAACCTCGACGCACGGCTGCGCCACCGAGACATCTCATCCGCCGGCCGAAGGGCCCAGTCGTCGCCGTTCCCGCGCTCTCCACCCGTGGGTGTCACGCGGGAGCATTCCCGGCCCCATGTGCGGTGGGGCCCGCTGATGACCGACACCAACGCTTGGCGTCCCGGCTGTTCCCGGGGCGGCCTGCCCGGTTCCGAGGATTCGCCCCTCAGGACCGGCGGAGGGCGGTAGCGCAAGGCCCGTCTACGCCGAATCCCTTACCACCAGCACCGGTTCGAAGATCACGGAGGTTGCCGGACGGTCCGGTGCGGCCAGCCGGTCCACCAGCAGCCGGGCCATCTCCGCCGCCATGTCCTCCACCGGCTGCCGCACCGTCGTCAGCGGCGGACGGCACGTGGAGGCGGCGCTGCTGTCGTCGAAGCCGATCACGGCCACGTCCTCCGGTACCCGTCTGCCGTGCTCCCGCAGGACGTGGCAGGCGCCCACCGCCATCAGATCGTTCGCCGCGAACACCCCGTCCAGACCGGGATGTTCGACCAGCAGCCGCTCCATCGCGGTTTCGCCGCTCTCCTGGGTGAACTGTCCCTCGACCGTCGGGACGTACGGGTGCCCGCGCCGCGCCATCGTGTCGCGGAACCCCTCCAGCCTCTCCTGTCCCGCCGGCACGTCCAGCGGGCCGCTGATCGTGGCGATCCGGCGGCAGCCACGCGCCAGCAGGTGTTCGGCTGCCAGTCCGGCACCGTCCCGGTGGGCCAGATCGACGTAACTGATCGGCACCGGCCGGGCAGGGCGCGCGTAGAGCACGGCGGGCAGTCCTGCCTCCGTGACCATTCCCGGCAGTGGGTCCTTCGCGTGGGTCGACACGATCAGGGCGCCGTCGGCACTGCCCTGCCGCAGGTAGGACACCACCTCCTCGCGCGCCGGCGACGTCTCCGCGAACATCAGTACCGGATGCATGCCCTGCGGCCGGAGGTGGTTGACGACACCGGTCACCACCCGGCCGAAGAACGGATCTGCGAAGACGCGGGAGGTGAAGGAGCCGGTGGCGGTGGAGCCCGTCCCGTCCTGTGCGACCGACCCGCCCCCCGGACCCTCCTCGACCCCCGCGCCCGACACCACGAGCACGATGGCGTCCGTGCGCCTGGTGACCAGGGAGCGGGCTGCGCGGTTGCCCGCGTAGCCGGTGACGGAGACCGCCTGCCGCACAGCTTCCTGGATCGCCGGGTCGACGTTGCGCACCCCGTTGATGACGCGCGACACGGTGGCGCGCGAGACCCCGGCCGCCCGCGCCACGTCTTCGAGGGTGGGTGCGGCACCGGCAGATCGCAGAGCATCCGTCATGAGCGCCTTTATAGCATCAGGGAAACGCTGGTGGAGAGCGCTCTCCACCCTCCCTCCGCAGAGCATCGACGGAAGGAGGTGCGCCGTCGCACTCGACGTGCACCGGGGGCGCATGGGTAGCACGCGTCAATTGTTCACTTGTCACCACCCTTTGTCTGCCAATAAGTTGGCCGCTTGGGACGTGTCCTACAGTCAGTGGGGGGAGCAACAGTCATGGCCGCCAACGGACGGCACCGCAGATATCAGCCCAGTCGGATCAACCGTGCATCGCTCACGGTCACGGCGGGCGGCGCGGGCATAGCGCTTCCGCTGCTCACCGCAGGGTCGGCAGGCGCCGCCTCGACCGATGTGTGGGAGAAGGTCGCCGCCTGCGAGTCGACCAGCAATTGGCACATCAACACGGGGAACGGCCACTACGGCGGCCTGCAGTTCACCGGCTCGACCTGGGCGGCGTACGGCGGTTCCGCCTACGCGGCGCGGGCCGATCTGGCGACCAAGGACCAGCAGATCGCCGTCGCCGAGAAGGTGCTGGAGGGGCAGGGCCCGGGCGCCTGGCCGACCTGTTCCGTGCGGGCCGGGCTGACGCGGGGCGGCGACGCACCCGACATCGCCCCGCAGGGGGAGCGCGGCACACCCCGCAAGGCCGCGACCGCAGCCCCCGAATCGAGCCCGTCGAGTAAGACCCGGGACACGAAGGCGGGCAAGGCGTCCGCCTCACCGACCTCCGTGCCCGGCGCACGCGATTCGTACACCGTGGCGCGCGGCGACTCGCTGTCCGGCATCGCGTCCACCGAGCAGGTCCGGGGCGGCTGGCAGAAGTTGTACGAGGCGAACCGCACGGTGGTCGGCGCCGACCCCGACCTCATCGTCCCCGGACAGCGCCTGAGCCTGGACGTGGCCGGGGCGCCGAGGACGGGCGCGGGCCCGAAGGCCACGCAGAAGAAGCCCAGCGAGCGGACCACTTCCGAGCGGACCGTCACGAAGCAGTCACCGAAGGCCTCGGCTCCGAAGCAGTCCGCGAAGGCGGACAGCAAGCCGGTGGTCAAGCAGGACACCAAGCCGGCGGCCAAGCGGGACACCAAGCCGGCGGCCAAGCGCGACAGCAAGCCGGCGGCCAAGCCGCAGTCCGGCTTCACCGCACCCGTCTCCGCCCGTACCGGTACGCCGTACCACCAGGCGGGATCATGGTCGAGCGGCTACCACACGGGCGTCGACTGGCCGGTCCCCACCGGAACCTCGGTCAAGGCGGTGGCGTCCGGAACGGTCGTCTCGGCCGGCTGGGCGGGGGCGTACGGCTACGAGGTCGTCATCAGGCACAGCGACGGCAAGTACAGCCAGTACGCACACCTCTCGTCGCTCCACGTGCGCGATGGCCAGCAGGTCGGCAGCGGCCAGCGGATCGCGCGTTCGGGTTCGACGGGCAACAGCACCGGTCCGCACCTGCACTTCGAGATCCGCACCAGCCCCGGCTACGGCTCCGACATCGACCCGCTCGCCTACCTCCGGGCCGGGGGTGCCAACGTCTGAACGGTCCCGTCCGGTCCGGTGCCCGGTGCGGCTAAGCCGCCCCGGCGCGCCGACCCGCCCGTGGGCCGCCCCTCGCCGAACTCCACGCGCCGCGCGCCGTGGCGCAGCGGTCCGGTCAGGGGCGGCGACAGCGAGGACGGCGCCGGAAACGGGTCCGAAGGATCCTTCCCGGACGGGGAGGACCGCGTCACCGGGCCGGGCAGCGTCACGGGCGGCCGGCCCGCACGGCCGGCGCTGTCGTCCCCGTCCGGCCCGGCGCCGAGCCGCTCTGCCGTACGCCGCTCCGCGCCCACCCGCTCCGTGGTCAGCAGGACCAGCCCGGCAGCCGCCAGCGCGCCGCAGGCGAGTGCGAGCAGTGTGCCCGTCAGGCCGTAGCGGAACTGCTCCCCGAACAGCGTGAGGCCCACCGCCGCGGCCACCACCGGGTTCACCACGGTGACCGTCGCCAGCGGCGCGGTCAGTCCGGCGCCCCGGTACGCGGCCTGGGACAGCAGCAGTCCCGCGGCGGCGAGGCCCGCGATCACCAGCAGGGTCGGCAGGCCCGAGGTCACCGCACCGGTCGTCCACTCCACCGCGACCGTCTTGGTGAACACCGAGGCGATGCCGAACGCGATTCCGGCGCCCGTGGCCAGCACGACGCTGCGCAGCATCGGCCGGTGCAGTCCCTTGGCGAGTACGAGCAGCGCTACCACGGCTCCCGCCGTCGTCGTCGCCAGCATCAGCTGTTCCGCCCCCGCCAGGGTGTGCGACCCGGCGCTCCCCGTGAGGGCCAGCAGCCCGGCCAGCCCGACCGTCGCCATGAGGGCGCCGCGCCAGGCGGTCCAGCCGGCCCGGCGGCGGACGAACAGGGCCGCCATCGGCAGTGCGAAGACGATCGTCAGGGCGCCGAGCGGCTGGACGAGGCTCAGCGGCCCGTACGCCAGTGCCACCACGTGCAGCACCGCTCCCACACCGTTGAGGGCCACGGCCACCCACCACACGCCGTTGCGCAGGGGTGCGTACGGGCGGCCGTCACCGGCTGCGGCCACGCGCTCCTGGACGATCGCCCCGGCCGCGTAGGCGACCGCGGAGACCAGCGAGAGAAGCACGGCGAGCGCGAGGGAACTCATGTACACCACGATGTCTCGTAGGAGCCGCCGTGTCGTCGTCCTTGAGGTGGCGATTCGGCGTACTGCTGCGGTAGTACGTACGTCACTCCTGGGTCCTCCTCCCGACGGTAGTCCTCCTTCCCTCAGGGCTCAGAAGATGACGGCGAGGGACACACTGTGCGCAGGTGCGGCTACGCCAAGCACCGGAAAGCGTGACGGACGCGGCGAACGAGCGCCTCGACTCCTTCTTCGCCTACGAGCAGGGGCTTGAGGACGCGCGGGCCTGGACGACGGGCGAGGGCCCGAAAGCGTTGTTCGACGCGGCGGCCGGCTGGCTGGGCGAGCGCCGGGTGCTGCTGCCCGGCGTGACGACGCTGGCCCGGCTGGTCGCCTCCGTGCGGGAGGCGGCGAACCAGCGGCTGTGGGACGCCTTGTACGGGCTGCTGAACACCGGGCAGCGGGCGGTACTGGACTCGCTGCTGACCGTGCCGCCCGGCGCCCGGGTCTCGGAGCTGGACCGGCTGCGCCGGGGCCCGGTGCGGGTGTCGGGGCCGCAGATGAAGTGGTCGCTTCAGCGGGCGGAGGAGATCGCCGACCTGGGCATGGGCGTGCTGGACGTCTCGGCGGTTCCGCCGCGGCGGCTGGCGGAGCTGTCGCGGTACGGGGTGGACGGCAAGGCGTCGCTGCTGCGGCGGCACGGCGATTCGCGGCGGCTGGCGACGCTGCTGGCCACCGCGGTCTACCTGACGACCCGGGCCGTGGACGACGCGCTGGACCTGCTGGAGGTGCGGGGCTCGGGGGTGCGGTTATTCGGGCAGCGGTCTGTCCTGGACGACGTTCTTCATGACGAGGGTGGAGGTCAGGCGTTGGACGCCGGGGAGCCGGGCCAGTTGCTGGTCGTAGAGCAGCTGAAACGCGGCCAGGTCGGCGGTTGCGACCCGCAGAAGGTAGTCGGGCTCGCCGAACAGGCGCTGCGCTTGCAGCACGTGCGGGACGGCGGTCACGGCCTCTTCGAAGGCGGTGACGGTGTCGGGGGTTTCCCAGCGCAGGGTGGCGAAGACGAGGGCCTCGAAGTTCAGGCCGACGGCGCCGGGGTCGACGACTGCCCGGTAGCCGCGGATGGCGCCCTCGCGTTCGAGGTCGCGCAGCCGGCGGTGGCAGGGCGAGACGCTGAGCTGCACGCGGGCGGCCAGCTCGGTGATGGTCAGGCGGCCGTCGAGCTGCAGCTCGGCAAGAATCTTCCGGTCCATGGCATCCATGAAGAAGATTCTTCCCCACAGCACGCGATCATGAGGTAAAGACGCAAACACTTTCGGGCATATCCACCCTAGCCTTCCCTCAAGGGCAAAACATGTGAGAGGGAACGAGCGATGGAAACGACGACGCTGGCGGCCTTCCTGGCGGTGGACCTGTTGCTGGTGTTCACCCCTGGCGCGGACTGGGCCTTTGCGATCTCCGCCGGAGTGCGGGGACGCTCAGTCGTCCCGGCCGTCACAGGGCTGATCGCCGGACACGCGGCCTATGCGCTGGTGGCCGTCGCGGGCCTGGCGGTGATTGTGGCGAGTTCCCCGGCCGCGCTCACCGCCCTGACCGTGGCGGGGGCCGGGTACCTGCTGTGGCTGGGCTGGGGCGTCCTGCGGCAGCCGGCCATTCCGGCAGCCGCAGGCGAGAGCACGGACGCCTCCCGGTTGCAGGTACTGCTCAAGGGAGCCGGGATCAGCGGCCTGAACCCGAAGGTGCTGCTGCTGTACTTCTCGCTGTTCCCGCAGTTCATCGACCCGGCCACGGGCTGGCCGGTCGCCGCGCAGACCGGGCTGCTCAGCACGATGCACCTGACCGCGTGCGCCGTCGTCTACCTCGCCGTCGGTGTCCTGGCCCGTACGGTCTTGAGCACCCGGCCCTCGGCCGCCCGGGTCGTCACCCGCATCAGCGGTGCCATGATGATCGCCATCGGAGCCTTCCTGCTGGTGGAGCGCCTGGCCGGCTGAGGAACCCGACCCGCTCCGCCCGACACGGACCCGAAGGAGAGCACGCACGTGGACGACCGGACGCAGCAGGAACAGGCGAGCCCCCCGCAGTGCACAAGCGCATCCAGGACAGCTTCGACCGGCAGGGCCTCATGGCCCACCTTGGCGCGCGTCTGGCTCACATCGGCCCCGGCCGGGTACACATCGTGCTCCCGGCTCGCCCTGAGGTGACCCAGCAGCACGGCTACGTCCACGCCGGCGCCACCAGCGCCATCGCGGACAGTGCCGGCGGCTACGCCGCGCTCACCCTGTTCGGCGAGGACTCCGAGGTCCTCACCGTCGAGTATAAGATCAACCTCCTCGCGCCTGCCGCCGGTGATCACCTGGAGGCGATCGGCACCGTCCTCAAGCCGGGCCGCACCCTGACCGTCTGCCAGCTGGAGGTCTACGGCGTCCAGGCCGACGGCGCCCGCAAGCTCGTTGCGAACGGCCAGCAGACCCTGATCCGCGTGGACAAAACCGCCGAATGAGCCCCCGCGGTCGAAACGGGCCCTGCCGTCTGGCCTTACCGTTCGGTGATCCGTGTCCAGCTCGCCGCTCTGCCTGAACAGCCCGAGGTCATCAGCGCCGGGCATCCCCCGGGGCGAGCAGGCTGGTCAGCTCGGCGATGGCCTCGGGGGAGGGCTTGAAGTACCGGCGGACGTTCTCCGGTTTCCTGTGCCTCGACATCGCCATCAGCATCAGCAGACTCGCCCCCGCCGCACCGAGGTGGGTCAGGGAGGAGTGCCGGTACTCGTGCAGATCCCAGCCCGTCCCGGTCCCGCGCATGGCGGTGTGCTCGTCCAGCAGCGCGCGGGCCTGCCCGTACGACAGCCGGGCGAAGCTGGTGTCCGGGCATACGTCGCGAGGGCTGACGGCCTTGCCCGGTCCCGGACGGCGGTGGGTGACGAACACCGGCCCCCGCGTGCGGCCCTTGAGCAGTCCCGGCAGCAGGCGGGCGGTGCCGGCGTCCCAGTAGACGGTCTCCAGCACGAAGTCCTCGCGGGCCTGGCCCCGGCGGCGGGACTTCGATTTCGCCCCCTTGGCCTTGACCGGGCAGCGGCGGCCGGCGAAGTCCAGATCCTCGATGTTCACGCCCAGGATCTCCTCCGAGCGCCCGGCGGTCTCGTAGAGCATCCGCCACAGCGTCTTCTCCCGCAGGTGCACCTCGCGCCGCGCGATCAGCCGGTCGATGGCCATGCGGGAGCGGGCGGGGGTCTCGGAGTCGGGCACCGCGAGTCGC
Source organism: Streptomyces clavifer (assembly GCF_036345975.1). NCBI lineage: Bacteria > Bacillati > Actinomycetota > Actinomycetes > Kitasatosporales > Streptomycetaceae > Streptomyces > Streptomyces clavifer. The sequence goes on from NZ_CP107793.1 coordinate 7,030,090, forward strand.
TTCGCCCAGGCCGGGACGGCGGGGCCGTCGTAGCCGCGCTCGCGGCACCAGCTGAGCCAGGACAGAACCGCCGCGCGCCGGGAGTTCCAGGTGTTCACCGCGGAGGTGCCCCAGAGGAGTTCGAGGGCCTGGCCGATCTCGTCGTCCGCGACCGAGACCAGCGGTCGGGACTCGCCGAGCCGTTCGGCGGTCTTGTCGACCCCGATCCCGTAGTTGCGGATTGTGTTCGGGTTGCCGAGCGAGTCGAGGAACACGTCGGCCGCCGTCCGGACGGTGAGCGCCTTGCCGGTCGGCATCTGTACGACGGTGGGCACCGCTTCTCCCTTGCCACAGATAACAGGGCAGCTTCACGTACGGCCCGGAGAGCGTCACCGCAGGTGACGGATCAAGCTACCGCAGACCCGCAGAACGAGCCCGACCTGATCGCCCCGTACACCTACCTGTCGACCGGGCAGCCCTGGAAGACCACCGACGTGGTCCACGGCGCGCCCACCCTCTTCACCGACACCCCGACCGGGATGACGGGCAACGACGACGTGGGCGCCATGTCCGCCTGGGACGTGCTCTCCTCGATAGGGAGATCTTCCCGGTCCAGCCCGGCACCGACACGTGGGGCCTGTCCACGCCCGTCTTCGACCGGGTCGACCTGACCCTGGACCGCCGGTACTACCCACGGGGTTCGTTCACCGTACGGGCTCCCGGAACCTCGGACACCGACCGCTACATCCAGTCGGCCCGGCTCGACGGCGCGGAGCGCTCCCGGACGTACCTCACCACCGACGACATCCGCTCGGGCCGCTCGCTCCTTCGAGGTGGGCAGCGAACCCTCCGCGTGGGGCACGGCTCCCGCCGAAGCCCCGCCCGCCCTGCGCTGAACCGGGCACACGAGCGGCCCGTCCCGGACCACCTGGTCCGGGACGGGCCGCTCGTGTGCGGTTCAGGTACTGAGCTGGAACTCCGCCCGGATGCGCTTGCCGACCGGCACCCGCTCCGCCGTCAGCCGGTCGCACAGGGCCACCACGATCTCCATGCCGTGACCGCCGAGGCGGGCCGGATCGGGGGCGTAGAGCACCGGGAGTGCCGTGCTGCTGTCGTACACCGTGACGCTGATGCGCTCCGCGTTGCCCTCGAGCTCCAGCAGGTACGGGCCGTGGCTGTAGCGGTCCGCGTTGGTGACGAGCTCGCTGACCGCCAGCATCAGATCGCTGCGGGTGTGCTCGCCGAGGACCGCGAGCCACTCCGCCACCAGCCGCGCCAGAAAACGGTCGGCCAGCGCACGGGCCTGCGCGATGCAACCCTGTTCGCCGTCGAACACCTCGGCGGTGAGCAGGACCTCCGAGGACGGAGACCCCTGCCGGGGGTTGTCCGGCCGTGAGATGGCCTGATCGTTCATGTGCTCCAGCCAGGGCGCCGCAGGGTGAGGTCGAAACGACCTCTTTATCGCCGTTCGTCTACCCGTGTCGAGAGATCCCACTCCGGTAGATTCTCCTGATCTTACGCACGACCCGGCAACCGGACCACGCTCACGAAGAAGTCGTCGATCTGCCGGACCGCGCCGATGAACTGCTCCAGGTCGACCGGCTTGGTGACATAGGCGTTGGCGTGCAGTTTGTAACTGCGCAGGATGTCCTCCTCTGCCGAGGACGTGGTGAGGACCACAACGGGGATCAGGGCCAGTTCAGGGTCCGTCTTGATGCGCTCGAGCACCTGCCTGCCGTCGTACTTCGGCAGATTCAGGTCGAGCAGCACCAGATCCGGGCGAGGCGCACCGGCGTGCTCACCCCTGCGGTAGAGGAAGTCCAGCGCCTCCTTGCCGTCGCGCACGACGTGAAGGGTGTTGCGGATCTTGTTGTCCGCGAACGCCTCACGGGTCATCAGCTCGTCGCCGGGGTCGTCCTCCACGAGCAGGACCTCGATGGGCTGGGCGGAGTCGTTCACGGGGCGTCTCCCGACTGGGGGGTGAGCGGGGCGGGGGCGAGGAGCTCCGCCGTGGTGTGCGTGGGCGCATCGGTGACGACGGGCAGGGTGAAGTGGATGAGCGTACCTTCGGCGGGGCCGGGGTCCAGCCAGATCCTGCCGCCGTGGAATTCGATGATCTTGCGGCACAGGGCGAGGCCGATGCCCGTTCCCTCGTACTCGTCGCGGGCGTGCAGGCGCTGGAAGATGACGAACACCTTGTCCGCGAACTCCGGGGCGATCCCGATCCCGTTGTCCGCGACCGTCAGGTGCCACTCCTCGCCCTCGCGCACACATCCGACGGTGATCCGGCACGGCACGTCGGGCCGGCGGAACTTGACCGCGTTCCCGATGAGGTTCTGCCACACCATGGCCAGCGACGTCGCGTCACCCAGCAGCTCGGGCAGCGGGTCCGCGCGCACGACGGTGGTGCCCGACTCCTCGACGATCAGGGCCAGATTGGCGAGGGCCCGGTCCAGGGAGCGGTCGAGGTCGACGGGCTTCCAGCTCTCGTGCACCCGCCCCACCCGGGAGAAGGTGAGCAGGTCGTTGATGAGCACCTGCATCCGCTTGGCACCGTCGACCGCGAAGTCGATGTACTGCTTGCCGCGTGCGTCCAGCTCCGTGCCGTACCGCTTCTCGAGCAGCTGGCAGAAGGACGCCACCTTGCGCAACGGCTCCTGCAGGTCGTGCGAGGCGACGTACGCGAACTGCTCCAGTTCGGAGTTGGACCGGCGCAGCTCCCCGGTCTGCTCGGCCAGCAGCGTCTCGCGCTCCTGGGACTCGGCGAGCTCCGCCACGAGGCGCCGCCGCATGTCCTCGACCGCTGCGGCGACCGCCCGGACGTCGGACGGCCCGCGGACCACGATCCGGCTGCCGAAGGCGCCCGAACGCACCTTGTCCGACGCTGCGGTGAGCGCGTTCAGAGGCCGGCCCACCATCCGGTTCAGGAGCAGGGCGAGCGACACGACGGCCACCACGAAGCCGACCACCAGGGCGAGGAGCACCCGGTCGCGGGTGACGCGCGCGTCGTCGAGCTCGGCACGGGCCTGGTCACGCGCGGTGTCCAGATGCCCCTGCTGCACGGCGTACAGCCGCCGCAGCGTGTCGAACTCCGACTTGCTCCGCCGGATCGGGGCCGAGGACTCACCGGCCGGACCGTCCTTCCGGACCGAGGCGATCAGCGGCTCCGCCTGCTGCCGACGCCACACCCGGGCGGCTTCCTCGATCCGGTCCAGGTCCGCGGCGAACGGCTGCTCGTGCCCGACCAGTACGCGCACCCGGTCCAGCCTGAGCCGCTCGGCACGCATCCCGGCCTCGTACGGCTCCAGGAACGAGTCGTCACCGGTGAGCGCGAAGCCACGCACCCCCGTCTCCTGGTCGAGCAGCGAGTTCTGCAGCTGGAACGACGAGGAACGGGCGGGCTGGATGCGGTCCACCAGGTCCGTGGTCCGGTCGGAGATGCGGGAGAGGACGAGCCCGCCGACGACGAGGCAGCCACAGACCACCACGACGAAGCCGGCCAGGATCAGATGCACCCAGTTCTGCACCGAGAGCCGCGCGAACGGACCCGGCCGCCCGGCCGCCCCGTCACCGGTGTCTGCGGACCTCATGAGTCCCCTCGCCAGCCCAGGTGCAGGACGGCGACGTCATCGGCCAGCCCTCCGTACGGCGACGCGCTCTCGGTGGCCTCGGCGACCAGCGCGTCGACGAACGCCCGCGGTTCCTGCGCCGCGTGCTTGCGGGCCAGGGCGAGCAGACCCTCCTCACCGAGCCGGGACTGCGGCCCGGTCCGGCCCTCGAACAGGCCGTCGGTGAACAGGACGAGCTCACTGCCCGGAGCGAGGTCCAGGTCCGTGACCGTCCAGCGGCCGGACCCGGGCAGCAGTCCCAGGGCCATGCCCACGTCGGGCTCCACCCAGGTGACGTCCGTGCCGCGCCGCAGCAGGAGTCCCGGGTGGCCGGCCCGGGCGATGTGGACCCGGTCGCGGCCCGGCGGGAAGACCAGCATGGTGACGGTGGCGAAGACATGGGGATCGGAACGCTCCGCGACGAGTATCTCCTCCAGCAGAGCGACCTTCTCAAGCTGCGAGACGCCGGTCAGCACGGCCGTGCGCCAGGCCACCCGCAGGCAGACGCCCAGGGCGGCCTCTGCCGCGCCGTGCCCCGACACATCGCCGATCACCGCGTGCACCACTCCGTCGGCGGTCTGCACCACGTCGTAGAAGTCACCGCTCAGCAGCCCGTGGGCGCGGCCCGCCTCGTAGCGGGCGGCCACTCCGAAATTGTCGTCGAGCAGCAGCGGAATGGGCAGCAGGGCGCGTTCCAGCCGGGCGTTCTCCTGAGCTATCAGCCGGCTCGTCCGCATCGCCGCGGCCGAACGCTCCGCGTGCTTGCGCTGGAGCGCGTAGCGGACCGCCCGTCCCAGTGCCTCGGGGTCGATCCGGCCCTTGACGAGGTAGTCCTGGGCGCCGTGCGCCACCGCGGACAGTCCCGTCTCGGCCTCGGCCATACCCGTCAGCACGACGATGGCCGCGTCAGGCGCCGACTCGACGAGCTGCCTCACGACATCCAGACCGTGCACGTCGGGCAGGTGCAGATCCAGCAGGACACAGACCGGCGTGCGGCATTCCGCCAGGAACCGCCGCGCCTCGGCCAGCGTCTTGCACCACGTGAGCGAGGAGTCCAGCTCGCTGTCGGCCAGCATCTCCTCGACGAGCAGCGCGTCCCCGGAGTCGTCCTCGACCAGGAGAAGGGCCGCGTCCAGGTCCCAGACGGAAGCCTCGGCGGCGGGGCCCGCCAGCTGCTCCGGAATCCCGCTGGACTCCATCAGCTGCGCAGAGGCGCCCGACAACAACTCGTCCACGCTCCACCCCCTCGAACGGACGGCACGGAGGTCACCCCGCGCCATATCGCCAGGAAGCATATGCGACCGAGGTCCGGCGGCCTGCCGGACCTCGGTCATTTCGCTCGTGTTCCGCTTTCTCAGGCTTCGACGCACATGCCCGCACGGAGCCGCTGGACGATCCTGCTGAGCAGCCGCGAGACGTGCATCTGGGAAACGCCCAACTCCGCACCGATCTGCGCCTGCGTCATCTCCTGGCCGAAGCGCATCCGGACGATCTTCCGCTCACGCTCGTCCAGCTCACGCAGCAGCGGAGCCAGGGCGTGCAGATTCTCGACGCTCTCCATGGCCGGGTCCTCCTCGCCGAGCAGGTCGGCGTAGGCGCGCTGGTCGCTGCCGGAGTCGCTGTCGGCGTTCGGGGTGTCCAGCGAACCGGCCGAGTACCCGTTGGCCGCGACCAGACCCTCGATGATCTCCTCCTCGGGGAGATCCAGGTGGGCGGCGAGCTCGGCGACCGTCGGGTCGCGGTCGAGCTCGGCGGACAGCTGCTCCTTGGCCTTGGCCAGCTCGACACGCAGCTCCTGGAGCCGGCGCGGAACGTGGACGGACCAGGTGGTGTCGCGGAAGAACCGCTTGATCTCACCGACGATGTACGGGACCGCGAAGGTGGCGAACTCCACCTCGCGCGACAGGTCGAAGCGGTCGATCGCCTTGATCAGGCCGATCGTTCCCACCTGGATGATGTCCTCGGAGTCGTCGCCGCCCCGGTTGCGGAACCGCGAGGCGGCGAAGCGCACGAGTGAGAGGTTCATCTCGATCAGGGTGTTGCGGGCGTACTGGTACTCGCGGGTGCCCTCTTCCAGCACCTGCAGCCGGTCGAAGAACAGCTTCGACATGGCCCGCGCGTCCTGCGGGGCCACCTTGCCCGCGTCCTCGATCCAGGGCAGCGCGGACCCGTCGGAACCCGTAGCGGCCTCGTCGCACCGCGACGCCGTTGTGCCGGTCGCTCCGGTGGTTCGCACAGACATGGCCGTCATGATCTCGCCCTCCCTGGAATCCTGTGTGCCGACCGGCATCTGCCCGGCATTCCAGAAGTCATGCCTGCCAATTCCGAACTTTTTTTCGTCCACCCGTGCCGGGGCGCCGGACGCGGTCCGCGGGAGCACCCCGACAGCCCGTACGGCGGCCCGGTCACGGCCCCGGGGAGGCGCCGGTCACAGCCGCGCGGAGCGACGTCCGAACCATGGCAGACTTGACCGGGGCATTCGGCCCATGGCGCGCCGGCCCCCGCCGGCCCAGGGCCGGACATCCTCCCCACCACCGGAGCCCGGCAGCGGCGCGAGTGACGAGCAACAGAGGAACGGCAATGACGGTGACAGAGGACAGCCCGGAGTTCGCTCCCGTGATCGAGGAGTTCGGTCCCGGTATCGCCCCGGAGCGGCTGGCCGTCTGCCTGAGCGTGCTCGACGAGCTCGACTCCATCGAGGTCGACCACCCGGACGCGATCGCCGTACGCAGGGCGACCGCCGGCATCTACCGCACGGTGAAGCAGCGCCGCCGCCAGGAGCGCCGCGCAGCCAAGACCGCGCACGACAAGGCCGTCACCGAGGCCACCGCGACCGGCTCCGCCGAGCGCATCGACGACGAGACGCAGGGCGTGCTCCCGTCGTCCTCGGCCACCGCCGAGATCGCGGGCATACTCCAGCGCCCCAGGTCCTGCTACATCTGCAAGACCCGGTACGTGGAGGTGGACGCCTTCTACCACCAGCTCTGCCAGTCGTGCGCCAAGGAGAACCGGTCCCGGCGCGACGCCCGGACCGACCTCACCGGACGCCGGGCCCTGCTCACCGGCGGCCGGGCCAAGATTGGCATGTACATCGCGCTGCGGCTGCTGCGCGACGGGGCGCACACCACCATCACCACCCGCTTCCCCAACGACGCGATCCGCCGTTTCAAGGCGATGCCCGACAGCGACGAGTGGATCCACCGCCTCAAGATCGTGGGAATCGACCTGCGCGACCCCGCCCAGGTCGTCGCGCTCGCCGACTCCGTGGCCGCCGAGGGGCCGCTGGACATTCTGATCAACAACGCCGCGCAGACGGTCCGCCGCTCCGCACAGGCTTACAGCGAGCTCCTCGGAGCCGAGTCCGCCCCGCTGCCCGCGGGCGAGCTGCCCGTCGCCGAGGTGATCGGAACGTTCGGGAGCGGCACCGTCGACCGCGTCGCCGCGCTGCCCGCCGCCCGCAAGGAGGGCCAGGGGCTGACCGCCGACGACGTCACGAGCCTGGCCCTGGTCACCGGATCGGCGTCGCCGGCCCGCATCGCCGCGGGCACCGCGATCGACGCGGGCGGCCTCGTGCCCGACCTCCACGACACGAACAGCTGGATCCAGACGGTCGAGGAGGTCGAGCCGATCGAGCTCCTCGAGGTCCAGCTCTGCAACTCCACCGCGCCCTTCATCCTGATCAGCCGGCTCCGCCCGGCCATGGCCAGGACGGCGGCGAAGCGCGCCTACGTGGTGAACGTGTCCGCCATGGAGGGTGTTTTCGGCCGCGGTTACAAGGGTGCCGGCCACCCGCACACGAACATGGCCAAGGCCGCGCTGAACATGCTCACGCGCACCAGCGCCCAGGAGATGTTCGAGAAGGACGGCATTCTCATGACGGCCGTCGACACCGGCTGGATCACGGACGAACGTCCGCACCCCGACAAGATCCGCCTCGCCGAGGAGGGTTTCCACGCCCCGCTCGACCTCATCGACGGCGCCGCCCGGGTCTACGACCCGATCGTGCGCGGCGAAGAGGGCGACGAGCTGTACGGCTGCTTCCTGAAGGACTACGCCCCCGCGGGCTGGTGATCCCCGGCAGAACGCAGAACGCAGAACGCAGAACGGCGGCGACCCGTGCCCACGGGTTGCCGCCGTTCGTGTTCCGTTGTGTGATTCCTGGGGAACAGGAGGTGAACTCCGTTGGCTGAAAGTGACCCAGGCCATACGTTCTGTCGAGCGGGATCGCGCTCATTTGGTTAGTCTGAGGTCAACGGACGCCACCAAGGGATCCACGAAACTTCCTCGGCCGTCCTGGGACAGGTCTGTAAGCAGACCGCCGTCCCGCCCCGCATACCGGCGCCACCGCGACCGAACTGTTTCTGCCCCTGCCCCGCAGAGGGCGGCCGATACACGGTTCTCACAGCCGCAGCGTCGCCACCGCCCGGGGTTACGCGACACAAAGGAGTCCGCGGTGACACCTGAAATGACGAAGACCGAGCCGTGCCCCGCCGAACGGGCCGGAGCGCGCGCCCGTGGGCCCGAGAAGCTCCGCAACATCGAGGTCTGGGCCAGGTCGGCGCCGATCCGGCTGGCCGGTTACGAGGACGATCTCGCCGAGCCGCACATCCTGCCGGGCATCGACTGACCGCTCGCACCCTTCGCACAGAGCCGAGCCCCGGCCCCCGCAGCTGCAGCTGAGCCGCGGGGGCCGGGGCGTTCTCATGCCGGCCCCCGCGGCCGGAGCGGCACCGGCCGGGCCACGGGCCGCATGAAGTCCCGTACGAAGGTCCGGTGCCACCAGCATCCGGTGGCCCGCAGCTCGTGCCGGTCCGTGTACCGGTAGTGGAAGACCCTGGCCCGGACGTGGGCGGGCGGCGCCTCCGGGAACGGATTGTGGCGCAGCAGCCGCAGGGTCTCCCGGTCACCCCGCAGCAGCCGTTCGACGAACGGTCCGAACCAGGAGCGGGCGTACGCGGGCGAGAGCGCGGCGAACCACATCATCCAGTCGAGCCGCAGGTGGTACGGGGCGAACTGGCGCGGCAGCCTGCGTGGGTCGCCCGGTTTGCCGCGGAAGCCGTACTCGCGCCAGTGCGTCCCCTCGTGGATCACCGGTTCGTCGGTGCCCTCGACCACGACCTCGAGACGGACCCTGCTGATGCTGCCGAACGCTCCGTACGCGTTGACCAGGTGCAGCGGGTCGTAGGAGCGGTTCATCACCTGACGCCGGGAGATGAGATTGCGCGCCGGGCGGTGGCTGAGGGTCAGGACGAGTGCGGCGACGGCGATGACCAGCAGTTCGTACCAGAGGGGCGATGCGGGCTGCGCGGGCGGCGGCCCGGCGAGCGGTGACCAGTCGATCACGGAGAGCGCCAGGGCGATGGTCAGCCAGTTCAGCCAGGCGAAGTTGCCCGAGAGCACCAGCCACAGCTGGGTGGCGGCCATGAGCCCCGCCGCGACGCTCGCCACCGGCTGCGGGGTGAACAGCAGGAAGGGCACCACCAGCTGGGTCACATGGTTGGCGGCCGTCTCGACCCGGTGGGCCGGTTTCGGCAGGTGGTGGAAGAACCAGCTCAGCGGCCCCGGCATGGGCTGGGTCTCGTGGTGGAAGTCCAGGCAGGTCAGCCGCCGCCAGCACGCGTCGCCGCGGATCTTGATGAGTCCGGCGCCGAACTCCACCCGGAAGAGGAGCCAGCGCAGCAGCCACAGCACCAGGACCGGTGCCGCCGTGTCCCCGTTGCCCAGGAACACGGCGAGGAAGCCCGTCTCCAGCAGCAGCGACTCCCACCCGAAGCCGTACCAGACCTGTCCGACCTGCACGATCGAGAGGTACAGCACCCAGGGCGCCGCCCACAGCACCAGGGCCGCCCACAGGGGGACGTACCCGTCGAGGCCCGCCAGGAGAGCGAGCGAGAGCGCGCAGCCCGTCCAGGCGACGACGGCGAAGAAGCGGTCCGAGTAGTGCAGCCGGAACAGGCCGGGCGCGGCCCGCCAGGGAGTGCGCCGCAGCAGCTCCGGCACGGGGAGCATGCCCCGTTCCCCGATCAGCGCCCGGAACTGGAGGGCGGCCGAGAGGAAGGCGACCAGATAGACGGCGGCGAGGGCCCGCTGGAAGATCAGCCGGCTGAGCCAGTACCCGTCTGCGGTGAACCACTGCATCACCTCCAGTATCGGCTCATCGGCCCGTGGGCACGCTCCGGCGCAGCGTGTCGCCCAGCCGGCGCGCGTACCACCGCTGGAGCACCGGAACGAGCGGTCCGGCGAGGCGTGCGTACCAGGAGGCGGGTCGTGAGAAGGCCATGACGGTGAACCAGACCGTCCCGTCGTCCGCCAGGTCGACCACGAAGCACTCCTCGCCCAGCTCCGGGTGCCGGGCCGTGGTGCCGTAGCCGAAGCCGATGCGCCTCTCGTCGTACGCGGTCCAGACGATCTCGCAGTGTGCGGTGATGCGGAGCGGTCCCAGGCCCAGCGACACCGCGACCCGCTCTCCGGGCGCCGCCCGCTCGGCGGAGGCGTTCACCCGGGTTCCGGCCGCGCGGTGCATCCGCCACTCGGTGACGGCGGCGCCCGCGGCCTCGAAGTCGGCCCGGCCCCGGCCGACGGCGGTCCGGTGGTGCAGGTGGTGGTACCCGTCGGGGAGCGGCCCCAGCCGGGTGGCTCCGACCTCGGGGTACGTCAGGTGGGTCATGCGGTCCTGCCTTCCGGGTGGGCGCGGTCCCCGACGACGTGGCCGACCAGGACGAGCAGGGTGTCCGGGGAGCGGTCGGAGCCGACCAGTACGGACAGGGCGCCACCCCCCCAGACTTGAACGTGTTCAATCGGTGTCGCGCCGAGCGTAGAGGTTTTCTTGAACGCGTTCAAGGTGGCTGGTTCGGTCGAGGAATCGGACAAATAATGGCAGAGTGACGCACATGGATGATCGGGTAGCGGGCACCCCGTCACTCCCGGACGACTGGCCCGCCCACCCGGACCTCAGCCTCGCCCTGAACCGAATGGGCAGCTTCGACTGGGATCTGGACAGCGGGCGCATGCACATGGACCAGCCCGCCCTCGACGTGTTCGACCTGCGTCCCGACGAGTACGACGACCGGCCCGCGTCCCTCGCCCCGCGCGTACCCGCCGAGGAGGCGATCCGGCTCGACGGCATGGTCTCGCAGGCCCTCAAGAGCGGCCGCAGCAACTACGGCGCCTACTTCCGCAGGACCCGGCGCGACGGTTCCCTGCGCTGGACCCACACCCAGGGATTCATCCGCAGGGACGGCACCGGGCGGCCCCGGCGCATCATCGGGATCGTCCGCGACGCCACCCAGGAGCTGGCGGATTCGACCGCCCGCAGGTCGGTGGACGAGGAGCGGCGCCGCCGCACCAGTCTGGTCGAGGGCACCACCGCGGCGCTGGCCCACGCGCGGACCGTCAAGGACGTCACCGACGTGCTGAAGAACTCCCAGGGCCTGGCGAACCTGGGCGCCACCAGCCTCGTCATGGGCCTGCTGGAGTCCGGACGCATCCACCTGGTGGCCGACGGACCCGAGGGCGCGTACGTGCCCGGGACCCGCTACACCCGGACGGACGAGCCGTACCCGATGAGCGAAGTGATCCGCACGCTCACTCCACGGTTCATCGAGTCCTCCGAGGACTTCGCGACCTCGTACCCGATCCTCTGGCCTCACATCAGCCACCTCGGCATCACCGCCGCGGCCTATCTGCCCCTCATCGCCCAGGCCCGTCCCATCGGCGCGCTCGGGCTCCTCTACGGCAACAAGGCGGGCTTCACCGGTGACGAGAGGAACCTGCTGGTCGCCCTCGGCAGCTCGATCGCCCAGAGCCTCCAGCGGGCCATGCTCTACGAGCAGGAGCACGACCTCGCCGAAGGCCTCCAGCAGGCGATGCTGCCCCGCCGGATCCCCGACGTGCCCGGCGCCCAGGTCGCCGTCCGCTACCGCTCCGCGCGGCTCGGCCGGGACATCGGCGGCGACTGGTACGACATCATTCCGCTGCCGGGCGGCCGGGTCGGCGCCGTCATCGGCGATGTGCAGGGCCATGACACACATGCCGCCGCGGTCATGGGGCAGCTCCGCATCGTGCTGCGCGCCTACGCCGCCGAGGGCCACAGCCCCGCCACCGTCATGGCGCGGGCGTCGGTCTTCCTCCACGAGCTGGACACCGACCGCTTCGCCACCTGCTCCTACGCCGAGGCCGACCTGACCACCGGTGTGGTGCAGCTGGTGCGGGCGGGGCACATGGACCCGCTCGTACGCGATGTCGACGGGAGCTGCCGCAAGCTGCCCGCCGAGGGCGGACTGCCGCTCGGGCTCTCGGCGGAGTTCGGTCAGCTGGACTACCCGGTCAGCGCCGTCGAGCTGGACCCCGGCCAGACCCTGGTCCTCTACACCGACGGCCTGGTGGAGCTTCCCGGCGTCGACCTCGACGAGGGCATGCGGCTGCTGACGTCGATGGTGCGCGACGGGCCGCAGGACCTGCAGCGACTCGCCGACCGGCTCTGCGAGGTCGTCGACGAACGGGGCGGCGAGGACGACGTGGCCGTGCTCCTGCTGCGCCGCGACGCCGCCCACGCGCCCCACCCCGGCGGCCGTCTCCAGCAGCACGTGGCGCAGAACGACCCCGAGGCGCTGAGCTCCGCCCGCCACATGATCCGGGCGGCGGTGCGCGCCTGGGGTGCCAGGGACCGGGCGGACGAGGTCGAACTGGCCGCCGACGAGCTGATCACCAACGCGCTCATGCACACCGACGGAGGCGCGATCGTCACCATCCGGGTGCTCACCGGCCCCGAGCGCCGGCTCCGTGTCGACGTGGAGGACCGTTCCAGCGCGCTGCCCCGCCGCAGGGACGCGGGGGAGTCGGGGGTGTCCGGCCGCGGGCTGATGCTGGTGGACCGGCTGGCCGACGTCTGGGGCGTGGAGTCGCGCGGCAACGGCAAATGCGTGTGGTGCGAGTTCATCGTCCCCGAGCACCGGTAACGCGGAGGAGTCCGGACGGCGCGAGACCGTAACAGTACGTAATATGGCGATGCTTGACCGTAACCGGCCATCAGGGATTGACTGCGATCCCGCAGTTCTGCTGTAGATGACGCGAGGCCCCGTTGAGTACCGAGCTACTGGCACCTCTTGATCTGGCTTTCTGGCATCTCGAAACCGATGCCCACCCGATGCACCTCGGCGCGCTCGCCGTCTTCGCCCCGGCGCCCGGGATCTCGCCGCAGCACCTTCTCGACCTGCTCGGTGCCCGCGCCGCCGCGATCCCCCGCCTGCGGATGCGGGTGCGGGACGTCCTGCTGCCGGTCGGCGGTGCGGCCTGGTTCACCGACAAGGACTTCGACGTCCATCGGCACGTCAGGCAGGTGGTGCTCCCCGAGGGCGACTTCATGGCGGAGGCGACCCGGCTCGCCGGCGAGCTCATGGAGCGGCCGCTGGGGCGGGGGCTGCCGCCCTGGCAGATGTACCTCCTCCACGGAGCCGGCGACGGAACCTTCGCCGTCCTGGTGAAGCTGCACCACGCGCTGGCCGACGGGATGCGGGCCGTGGCCATCGGGGCCGGCATCTTCGACCAGATCGCCGCCGCCGGGGCAGGGCGGGGCGCCGTTCGCCGCCGGCCGGTTCCGCCGCGCTCCTGGCTGCCCGGCCCGTACGAGGCGGCGGGCATGGCGCTCGACCGGATCGGGGACGTCGGCCGGGCGCTGGGGGTCGGCGCCTCCGTCGTGCGGGCCAGCCGCCTGGACCTGCGCGGGTCGACCGCCCTCACCGCGATCTCCAGCGGCACCCGGCGGCTGGCCGTCGCCGAGATGGACGCCGAGGCGGTCCGGCGGATCCGGCGGGCCGAGGGCGGTACGGCCAACGACGTCCTGCTCGCCGTGGTCGCGGGGGCGCTGCGGCGCTGGATGCTGGAGCGGGGTGAGGTGCTCCCCGGCGCCGACCCGCGCGCCCTCATCCCCGTCTCCCGGCGCAGGCCCGGCGGCGCGGCCGACGGCAACAGGCTCTCCGCCTACCTCCTCGGCCTCCCTGTCGGTGAACCCGACGCCCGGGAGCGGCTGCGCCTGGTGCGTGCGGGCATGGTGCGCAACAAGGCCGCGGGGCCGATGCGCGGTGCGGGTGCCGTCGCGGTGCTGGCCGACCAGCTGCCCGCGCTGGCGCACCGGTTCGGGGCACCGCTGGCGGGGAACGCGGCCCGGATGCTCTTCGACATCCTGGTCACCAGCGTGCCCCTCCCGCGCTCCGCGCTGTCGCTCGGCGGATGCCCGCTGCGTGCCGTCTACCCGATGGCCCCGCTGGCCCGCGGGCAGTCGCTGGCCGTCGCCCTGTCCACGTACGGCGGGCGGGTGCAGGTGGGCCTGGTGGCCGACGGCAAGGCGCTGCCCGACCTCGACCGCCTTGTGTCGGCGGTCGGGGACGAACTCCGTGACCTGCGGGCGCTCTTCCCCGTCGTGCCCGCTCCCGCATAGGGCCCCGCCCATCCATAGGTCGGACAGATAGCGGAGAATCCGCCGCCTCAGAGCGGTCACAGGTGTTGACGCACCCCAGTGATCCGATGAATATTCGCTGTGGGACCACAGGCGATCATCAGCGGGGGCGGTACGGACATGCGGCGCATCAGGCTCGGAAGCAGCGCTGTCGAGATCACCGAGCTCTCCTTCGGAGCGGCGGCCATCGGCAACCTCTTCACCGAGGTCGCGCCCGAGCAGGCCGCCGCCGCCGTGGACGCCGCCTGGGACGAGGGCGTCCGCTGCTTCGACACCGCACCGCACTACGGCCTCGGCCTCTCGGAGCGCCGCCTCGGCGAGGCGCTGCGGACGCGACCCCGTGACGCGTACACGGTGTCCACCAAGGCCGGCCGGGTGCTCGACCCGCTGCCGGCGGCGGAGGCGGCCGCCACCGAAGGACTGTCGGACGGGTTCGCCGTGCCGCACACCCACCGCCGCCGCTGGGACTTCAGCGCCGACGGCATTCGCCGGAGCATCGAGGACAGCCTCGGACGTCTCGGCCTCGACCGCGTCGACATCGTCTACCTCCACGACCCCGACGACCACGAGGAAGCGGCCTTCCGCGAGGGCTACCCGGCCCTGGAGCAACTGCGCGCGGAGGGAATGGTCGGGGCGATCGGCGCCGGCATGAACCAGACGGCCATGCTCACCCGCTTCCTGCGCGACACCGACGTCGACGCCGTCCTCTGCGCAGGCCGCTACACCCTCCTCGACCGGAGCGCCCTCGACGCACTCCTGCCGGAGGCCGCCGCACGGGGCCGCAGCGTCGTCGTCGGCGGCGTCTTCAACTCGGGGCTCCTCGCCGCCCCGCGCCCGGATGCGACGTACGACTACGCCGCCGCCCCCGCGCCCCTCGTCGACCGGGCGCTGCGCATGGAGGCCGTCGCCGCGCGGCACGGTGTCCCGCTGCGCGCCGCGGCGCTGCACCACCCGCTGGGCCACCCCGCCGTCGCGGGCGTGCTCGTCGGCTTCCGCTCCCCGCACGAGGTGCGCGACGCCGCCGCCCTGCTGCGCACCCCGGTCCCGGACGCCCTCTGGGACGACCTGCGCGCCGAAGGTCTCCTGAGTGAGGCCGAGCCGCCGGGGCCGGCATGACGGCCACGGCCGGGCGTACGGTCCCGCACACCGCGAAGTCCCCCACGGAGCTGACCGAGACATGACGCAGCCGCCGTTCGTCGACGCCCACCACCACGTGTGGGATCTCTCCGTACGCGACCAGGGATGGATCACCGGCGAGGAACTCGCCCCGCTCCGCCGCACCTTCACGCTCGCCGACCTGGAACCGGAGGCCCGGGCGGCGGGTGTCGGCGCCACCGTCCTCGTCCAGACCGTCACCGTCGCCGAGGAGACCCCCGAGTTCCTCGAGCTCGCCGCCGGCAGCGGCCTCGTCTCCGGCGTCGTCGGCTGGACCGACCTCACCGCGCCCGACGTCGCCGGCACCCTGGCGGCCCTGCGCGGCCTGCCCGGCGGGGAGCTGCTCGTCGGGATCCGCCACCAGGTGCAGGCCGAGGCCGACCCCCGGTGGCTGCTGCGCCCCGACGTCCTGCGCGGACTCCGGGCCGTCGCCGCCGCCGGACTCGCCTACGACCTGATCGTCCTGCCGCATCAACTGCCCGCCGCCGTCCGAGCCGCCGCCCTGGTACCAGGGCTCACCTTCGTGCTCGACCACGCGGGGAAGCCGCCGGTGGCCCAGCGGCGTACCCACCCCTGGGCCGACGGGCTGCGGGCGCTCGCCGCGCTGCCCAACACCGTCTGCAAACTCTCCGGCCTGGTCACCGAGGCCGACCCCCGGACCTGGACCGCCGAGGATCTGCGTCCGTACACGGACACCGTCATCGACGCCTTCGGACCCGAGAGGCTGATGTTTGGCTCCGACTGGCCGGTGTGCCGGCTCGCCGCCTCGTACGCGGACGTCCTCGACACGGCGCGCACGCTCACTGCCGGACTCGGCGAGGACGGGCAGCGGGCCGTGTTCTCGGCGACCGCGCGCCGTGTCTACGGTCTGGGCGGACCCACCTGACCGTCGGAGGAGGCATCCGCCGGGCCGCTGCGGCAGGCTGGTGTCATGCCCGAACTACCGGAAGTCGAAGCCCTGCGGGAATTCCTCGACGACCATCTGGTCGGCAAGGAGATCGCCCGCGTCCTGCCGCTGGCGATCAGCGTCCTCAAGACGTACGAGCCGCCGCTCGGCGCCCTGGAGGGCACCACCGTCACCTCCGTGGCCCGCCACGGCAAATTCCTGGACATCGCGGCGGGCCCGCTCCATCTGCTCATCCACCTGGCACGTGCGGGCTGGCTCCAGTGGAAGGACGGCTTCCCCACCACACCGCCCCGCCCGGGCAAGGGGCCGCTGGCCCTGCGTACGGTCCTGAGCGGCGGCGACGGTTTCGACCTGACGGAGATGGGCACCACCAAACGCCTCGCGGTCCACCTGGTTCACGACCCCGCCGACGTGCCGGCCGTCGCACGGCTGGGGCCCGATCCGCTGGCCGACTCCTTCGACCGGGACGCGTTCGCGAGGCTGCTCGGCGGGCAACGGCGGCAGGTCAAGGGAGCGCTGCGCGACCAGTCGCTGATCGCCGGCATCGGCAACGCCTACAGCGACGAGATCCTGCACGTCGCGAAGATGTCCCCGTTCAAGCTCACCACCAGCCTCGGCGACGACGACGTCACCCACCTCTACACGGCGATGCGCACCACCCTGCGGGAAGCCGTCGATCGCTCCCGCGGCCTCGCGGCCGGGAGGCTCAAGGCCGAGAAGAAGAGCAGCATGCGCGTCCACGGCCGTGCCGGACAGCCCTGCCCGGTGTGCGGCGACACGGTTCTCGAGGTCTCGTTCAGCGACTCGGCGCTGCAGTACTGCCCCACCTGCCAGACCGGCGGCAGACCCCTCGCCGACCGGCGCCTGTCCCGGCTGCTCAAGTAGGGCCCTCAGCGCGTCACGGTCGCGAGCCGATGCCCGTCCGACGCCCGTACCTCGAAATGATCGATATCGGCAGGATCCAGCGCCGCGCCGCCCCGCACGGTCGCCGGCTTCCCGCCGGCCCCCGCCACCGACCAGGTGCTCACCGTCTGCTCACTGCCGTCCCGGCCCACGGCGACCAGGGCGCACACCCCGGCCGCCACCGGAAGGCGCGCCACCTCCAGGCCGACGTCCGTCCCCCACTCCCGGGCACCGGTCGTCACCACCGCGCTCACCCCCGGAAGCCCGCCCGTCGCCGTCCACCGTTCGGCCCCGGCCCGGTCCGCGGGAACGCCCTGCAGGACCAACGCCGGGCCTCCGACGCCGAGCGCCACGGCGGCCGCCACCAGGGCCAGGCGCCGTCTGCGGGACGTGCGCCGGCCGACCGCGGCCGCGGCGACCATGCGGCGCAGCACCTCGGGCCCGGGAGACACCACCGGAGCCACCCCCGCCGGCGTCCGGCGCGCGTACGCCGCCAGCTCGGCCGCCACCGCGCGGAATTCGCGCACCCGGACCCCGCACGCGGAACACTCCGCCAGATGCTCCTCGAAGCGGAAGACATCGGCAGCGCCGAGCACCCTGAGCGCATAGGCTCCGGCGTCGCGGTGGGGTTCGATGATGCGCATGCCCTCGGATACGGGGAGAACCCGCGAATCACTCACCCCGCTTCGCCCGGACACCACCTAAACTCCGGCCTCATGCTGCGCGTACTGGCCGTCGACGACGAAGAACCCGCCCTGGAGGAACTGCTCTACCTCCTGCGCGCCGACCCCCGCATCCGGAGTGCCGAGGGAGCCACCGGCGCCACCGAGGCACTGCGCCGCATCGGCGGCGCCGTCGACGCCGGACCCGAAGACCCCTCGGCCATCGACGTCGTCTTCCTGGACATCCACATGGCCGGCCTCACCGGACTCGACGTCGCCCAGCTCCTGGCCGGCTTCGCCGCACCCCCGCTCATCGTCTTCGTCACCGCCCACGAGGGCTTCGCCGTGCACGCCTTCGACCTCAAGGCCGTCGACTACGTGCTCAAGCCCGTCCGCCGCGAGCGGCTGGCCGAGGCCGTACGACGCGTCGCGGACCAGGTGGGCGAACGCTCCGCCCCCGTCCACGACGCCGCCGCCGACCAGATCGCCGTCGAACTCGGCGGCGTCATCCGCTTCGTCCCCGTGGACGACATCGCGTACGCCGAGGCGCAGGGCGACTACGCCCGGCTGCACACCGCCACCGGCAGCCACCTGGTCAGGATCCCGCTCACCACCCTCGAGGAACGCTGGCGGTCCCGGGGCTTCGTCCGCATCCACCGCCGCCATCTCGTGGCCCTGGGCCGCATCGACGAGCTCCGCCTCGACGCGGGCAGCATGAGCGTGCGCATCGGCGACGCGGAGCTCGCGGTCAGCCGCCGTCACACCCGCGCCCTGCGCGATCTCCTCATGCGCCAGACCGGCCGCTGACCTGGGCCGACCCGGCTTCGACCTCTTCCCAGCCGCCTCCGCGCCGCCTACACTCCGAGCCCATGTCCGCAGAGAGCACACCCCGGCGCGAAGTGGTCACGGGGGAGCCCCGGCGGGTGCGTCCGCTGCCCCGCTACCGTGCCCAGTCGGAGATCGACGAGCAGACCGCGCTCGGCGGCGCCTACGTCCGCTCGCTGATGCGCAGCCAGCTCCGCGCCGGACTCACCGCCTTCGCCGGGCTCGCCCTCGCCGCCGGCACCCTGCCGCTCGTCTTCGAGGCACTCCACAGCAACGCCGTCGTCTGGGCGGTGCTCGGATTCGCCACCTATCCGCCGCTCACCCTCGCCGGGTGGTGGTACGTGCGGCGGGCCGAGCGCAACGAACGCGACTTCGCCCGACTGGTGGAAGGCCGCCCCGCACCGTGAACGCACCCGGCCATCCGGCATCGGTGGTGGCGGTCGCGCTCGTCGTCCTGGCCACCGTGCTCGTCGGCGGCTTCGGACTGCGGATCTCGCGCACCACGTCCGACTTCTACGTCGCCTCGCGCACCGTCCGGCCGCGGCTCAACGCGGCGGCGATCAGCGGCGAGTACCTCTCCGCCGCCTCCTTCCTCGGCATCGCGGGCCTGGTCCTGGTGCACGGACCCGACATGCTCTGGTACCCGGTCGGCTACACCGCCGGATACCTGCTGCTGTTGATCTTCGTCGCCGCGCCGCTGCGTCGCTCGGGGGCGTACACCCTGCCCGACTTCGCCGAAGGACGCCTGGAATCACGCCAGGTGCGCAGGCTGGTCAGTGTCTTCGTCGTCGGCGCGGGCTGGCTGTACCTCGTGCCCCAGCTGCAGGGCGCCGGCCTCACGCTGAGGATCCTCACCGGAGCCCCCGGCTGGCTCGGCGACGTACTCGTCGCCTCCGTCGTGGTGCTCGCCGTCGCGGCGGGCGGCATGCGCTCGATCACCTTCGTGCAGGTATTCCAGTACTGGCTGAAGCTGACCGCGCTCCTCGTGCCGGCGATCTTCCTGGTGCTGGCCTGGCAGGGCGACGGGCAGCCCCGTGTCAGCTTCGACGAGCAGGCTTCCGCCTTCCGTGCCGACCATCCGCTGTACGCGACGTACGGGCTGATCGTGGCCACCTTCCTCGGCACGATGGGCCTGCCCCACGTCGTGGTCCGCTTCTACACCAGCCCCAACGGCCGCGACGCCCGCCGCACCACGGTCGCCGTGCTCGCCCTGGTCGGCCTGTTCTACCTGCTGCCGCCGGTGTACGGGGCGCTGGGCAGGCTGTACGCCCCCGAGCTCATCCACGGCGGTGACGCCGACGCGGCCGTACTGCTGCTGCCCGCGCGGGTGATCGGCGGACTCGGAGGCGACCTGCTCGGCGCGCTCGTCGCGGGCGGGGCCTTCGCCGCGTTCCTCTCCACGGCCTCCGGGCTCACCATGGCCGTCGCCGGAGTGATCACGCAGGACGTCCTGCCCTCCCGCGGCGTACGCCACTTCCGGGTGGCCACCGTCCTCGCCATCGCCGTGCCCCTGGCGGGTTCGCTGCTGGTCAGCCGGGTGCCGGTGGCCGACGCCGTGGGCATGGCGTTCGCGGTCTCGGCCTCCTCCTTCTGCCCGCTGCTCGTCCTCGGCATCTGGTGGCGGCGGCTCACCCCGCCGGGTGCGATCGCGGGGCTGCTGCTCGGCGGCGGCTCCGCCCTGCTGTCCGTGGCCATCACCGTCAGCGGCGCGGTCCGTCCGCCCGGCTGGCCGCACGCCCTGCTCGCCTGGCCCGCCGTCTGGTCGGTGCCGGTCGGCTTCCTCGCGATGATCCTCGTCTCCCTCGCCACCCCCGGACGGATACCGCCGGGCACCAACGCCGCGATGACCCGCTTCCACCTGCCGGAAGCCCTGACCTCCGGGAGGGGACGTTGACCGGAGCGGCCGTCGGCGTCATCGCCGTGCTCGCCCTGCTGCTGTTCGGCACCGGCTTCCTCCTGGGGCGCACGGCCCGTCCCGTGCGCCCCAGCGACGTGGGCACACCCGTCGAGCACGCCACGTTCGAGACCCTGCACACGGCCTCCCTGGCCGCGCCGCCGCTGCGCGCCGGACTCACCGAGGAGAGCGCCCGCAGGTCGGCCCGCCGGCTCCGCTCCCTGCTCGGCACCGACGCCCTGTGCCTCACCGACCGGGACCGGGTGCTCGTCTGGGACGGCGAAGGGGACCACCACGGCACGGACGTGATGCAGCACGTCCGTGAACTTCTCGCCAGCGGCCGGGACACCGCCTTCCGCAGCGACTGCGGCGACCTCGACTGCCCACTGCGCTGGGCCGTCGCCGTCCCGCTGACGGTCGACCACCGGGTGCTCGGCACGCTCGTCGCCTACGCCCCGCGGGAATCCGCCGTCCTGGCCAGGGCGGCGGGCGAGGTGGCCCGCTGGGTCTGTGTCCAGCTGGAGCTCGCCGAGCTCGACCGCTCCCGTACGCAGCTGATCGAAGCCGAGATCAAGGCACTGCGGGCCCAGATCTCGCCGCACTTCGTCTTCAACTCGCTGGCGGCCATCGCCTCGTTCGTCCGCACCGACCCCGAGCAGGCACGCGAGCTGCTGCTGGAGTTCGCCGACTTCACCCGGTACTCCTTCCGCAAGCACGGCGAGTTCACCACGCTGGCGGACGAGCTGCACTCCATCGACCAGTACCTCGCGCTGGTGCGGGCCCGCTTCGGTGAGCGGCTCTCGGTCACCCTCCAGGTCGCCCCGGAGGTGCTGCCCGTCGCCCTTCCGTTCCTCTGTCTCCAGCCCCTCGTGGAGAACGCCGTCAAGCACGGCCTGGAGGGGGCCGTCACCAGGAGCCGCATCACCATCAGCGCCCTGGACGCGGGTGCCGAGGCGGAGGTCGTCATCGAGGACGACGGCACCGGCATGGAGCCGGAGCGGCTGCGGCGGATCCTGCGCGGCGAGGGCGGCGCCTCCACCGGAATCGGCCTGCTCAACGTGGACGAACGCCTGCGGCAGGTGTACGGCGACGACTACGGGCTGGTCATCGAGACGGGCGTCGGGGCGGGCATGAGGATCACCCTGCGGCTGCCCAAGTACCGCGCGGGAGTACACGGTTCGTGACCGGCCGCGGCTGCCCGGCGCTCAGTACAGATGGATCGCCAGGTGTCCCAGCGGCAGTCCCAGCTGCCACGCGGGCGTCCACACCCGCGCCTCCCCGTACTCCCCGGCCCTGTCGTCGCCCACCGGCTCCCAGGGGGGCGGCCCGATCGCGTCGAGATCCGCGGCCAGCAGCTCCGTCTCCTCCAGCCACCGCCAGGCCGCACGCGCCAGTGCGAGGTCGGGATCCGGCTGCCCGGCCGGGGGCGCGGGCAGCGTCAGGGCGGTCAGCCGCTCGCAGACCCAGCGTCTCCAGGACGCGCCGTACGCGGTGAGGAGCCGCAGCTCGTCCACCCGGGCCGCGGGCAGCGCATCGGCCACCGCCCCGTCGGAGAGGAAGAGCGTCAGGGCGAGCGCATCGCGTCCCGCGCGGTACTCCAGCGTGGCCGGTTCCATCAGGTCACCGGTCACCAGTAACTCGTCCGCGACGTACTCGGCGTACATCCAGGCCATCGGGACCAGCAGCCCGCCCCCGCCGGGTCCGTCATCATGTTCGGGACGCATCCCGTCTCGCCTCTTCCTTCGACTCGGTACCGGGCTTCACGCAGCATTGAACCGGGGGCGGATGCCCCGCGTGGGCAGAAGGGCAGGATCCGTCGGGAGATACGAGGTGAGATGACCGCCGACCGCGGTGACGACCCCCACGTGCGGCAGCTGCTGGGCGCGTACGTGCTCGACGCCCTGCCCGCCGACGAGACGGGCCCGGTCGCCCGGCACCTCCAGCGGTGCGACGCGTGCGCCGCGGCCTACGTGGAGGTCGCGGACGCCGTGTCCCTGCTCGCGCTGCTCGACGAGGAGGACCTGCTGGAGTAGCCCGGCAGGTTGCGGGACAGCAGTCGCAGCGCGTAGTAGGAGCGCGATTTGACCGTGCCCGCCGGTATGCCGAGGATCTGGGCCGTCTCGCCCACGCTCAGCCCGCGGAAGTAGATCTGCACCAGCACCGCCCGGTGCTCGGGGCTGAGCGTCCTGACGGCCTCGCGCACATCGAGGGCGCGGACCGCCGAGTCCGCGGTGTCCTCCCGGGCGGGCGCGCTCTCCAGGACGACGTCGCTGACCTCGGTCGGCCGGGCCTGGCGGGACCTGCGGGCGTCGATGGCCAGACGCCGGGCGACGGTGAAGAGCCAGGGCCGCATCGAGTCGTAGGGCGCGTCGAACGCCTCCGGGTGCTGCCACGCGCGCAGCAGCGTCTCCTGCGAGAGGTCCTCCGCCCGCTGACGGTCGCCGAACGTCAGTCCCAGCAGGAAGTGGAGCAGCGCGGGCCCGTGCTCCCGCTGCAGCTCCGCGAGGGTGCGCTCATCGGTTGTCGCCGTGGTCATCGTGAACGTCCTTTCCCGAAGAGGCTCCTGCCGCCTCGCTCCCGCCTGGCGTATACGAACGCATCGAGGCGCGGGGGAACAGGCGGTGCGCCGAGGTCTGCGCCGAGCGGTCGCACAGAGCGGCGAGTGGTGCGGTGAACGGTCGAGGGATGGCGATACGGCCGATTCAGGTACTTCATCTGCTTTGTCCTTGACTCGGCAGTATGAATATATGTGTATTCGGATGGCTGAAATCATCCGAACCGGGAGTCGTGCAGATGGCGAAGCGCATCCGAAAAACCACGCTGATCGCCGTCGCGGGCCTCCTCGCTGCCGCTACGGCCTGTACCGGCCAGCAGTCCACGCCCCCCGGATTCGCCGGACGGAACCCGTCCGCCGGGCACGGCGCGAGCGGCGCGGCCGGCGGGGGAGAAGGCGGTGCGCGGCCCTTCACGCTGCTGGCCTCGGGGGACGTCCTGCCCCACTCCTCGGTCATCGACCGGGCCGCGGTTGACGCGGGCGGCAGGGGCTACGACTTCCGCCCGATGCTCAAGGGCGCCGCGCCCCTCGTCTCCGGTGCGGATCTGGCCATCTGTCACATGGAGACGGTGTACGGGCAGAAAGGCGGCCCCTACACGGGCTACCCGTCCTTCAAATCACCGCCCGAGGTGGCGACGGCGCTGCACGCCACCGGCTTCGACTCCTGCTCCACCGCCTCCAACCACAGCCTGGACGACGGCGCTCCCGGCATCGACCGCACGCTGGACGCCCTGGACGAGGCCGGCGTCGCCCACGCCGGCTCCGCCCGCTCCGCCGCCGAGGCGGGCCGCCCCACCCTCCTCCGGGCGGGCCCGGGCAAGAACGCGGCGAAGGTCGCCCACCTCGCGTACACGTACGGCACCAACGACCTGCCGCTGCCCGCCGACCGGCCCTGGGCGGTCAACCTGATCGACAAGGACCGCATCGTGGCGGACGCCCGCGCGGCGCGCCGCGCGGGCGCCGACGTGGTCGTCCTCTCCCTCCACTGGGGGACGGAATGGCAGGACGCGCCCGACGACGTCCAGCTCGACCTCGGTCGCGAGCTCACGGCCTCCGGCACCGGGGGGCGCCCCGACATCGACCTGATCCTCGGCACGCACGCCCACGTTCCGCAGGCGTACGAGAAGGTCAACGGCACCTGGATCATCTACGGCATGGGTGACCAGATCGCCGGTGCGATGGTCAATCACGAAGGGGCTCAGGACCCGCGGGGCAACGAGAGCTCGATGGGCCGCTTCACCTTCGCACCGCCGAAGGGCGCGGCGAAGCGCTGGACCGTGAGCAAGGCCGAGTTCATCCCCCAGTGGTTCGACCCCCGGGCCGGGCGCGTGGTCGGCCTCGGCGAACCCGCCGAGCACCTGCGCGAGGTCCGCGACCGGATCCGCGGCGTGGTCCTCAGCCGCGGAGCGGCCCAGGCGGGTCTTGTCATGGGGAAGTGACGGGCCGGCACGTCGTACACGAGGGCTGAGCCGAGACGCGACGGGGCTCCGGAGGCGCCGGCACCGGAGGCGGGACGGTGCGCTGCGGCGCGGCCGGAACACCACGGTGCTCCGGCAGGCCCGTACGGCGGGGCTACGGCACGACGGTGACCGGCCAGCGCCCGGCCTTCACCAGCCGGACGGCCACCGAACCGATGAAGCGATGCCCGGCGGACTCCGAGGCGCCCACCACCACGGCGTCCGCCTTCAGCTCGTCGGCCGCCGTCACGAGCCCGTTGTACGGGTCACCGCGGAACGTGTGGAACTCCCAACGGACGTTCCAGATGTCCTTGAGGTGCTCGGTCGCCGTCCTGATCTCGTTCACCAGCTCCTCCGCGACCTCCCCCGTCGTATCGGCGACCGGCACGCCCAGAGCGGCGCCGGCGGGCATCACCGGCTGCACGTAGACGAGGGTGAGCATGGCGTTCTGCCGACGGGCCAGGCCCGCCGCGTACGCCGCCGCGCGCATCGAGGAGTCGGACCCGTCGATGCCCGCGACGATCACCTTGGGGCCGTCGGTGCCGCGCTCGAACCGGTCGTGTCGCTGGTCTGTCACGGCCACGAGGTTAGCCGCTGCGGTCGCGGGCCGGCCGTGCCGGGTCCGTAGCGGCCCGGTCGGTGCCCTCCGGACACCGGGCTCCGCCCATCGGGTGCAGATCACCGTTCATCCGGTGTCGTGGACGTATCCGAGCGGAGATCCGTGCAAGCAGTTGGTCATGAAAAATGATCAGATTCCCGCGGAACGCCGCATCCTGCTGCGCCTCGGCCTCGCGCTGGGCGCCGCCGCCGTCGTGCGCATGATCGTCGCGGACCCGGCCGGTACGCCCGCCCGCCCCGGGGGTGAGCCTCTCGGACCGGCCGCAGGGCCCCCCGCGAGGGCGGGAACGGGCCCCACCACGACCTACCGGCTGCGGCCCATGACCGGGGAGGCCCCGCCCGGCTTCCTTCCCGCCCCGCCACGGGTCCGCACCCGGCCGATCGAGGAGATGCCGGAGCTGGGTGCCGACGCTATGGTCCTCAGCTTCGACGACGGCCCCGACCCGCGCTACACGCCGGACATCCTGGCGACGCTGCGCAGGTACGGGGTGCGGGCGATGTTCTTCGTCTGCGGCGAGATGGCGGTGGACAACCGCGACCTGTTGCGCGAGATGGCGGGTGACGGACACGTGGTCGGCAACCACTCCTGGTCGCACCCGCTGATCCCGAAGCTCTCCCGGCGCAGGATCCGTGACGAACTGGGCAGCACCAGTGAGCTGATCGAGAAGACGCTCGGGACCCCGCCGCTCTGGTACCGGGCTCCTTACGGGGCCTGGAACCGCAATTCCTTCGAGATCGGCGCGGCCATGGGCATGGAACCACTGGCCTGGACCGTCGACACCCTGGACTGGACGCGACCGGGTGCCGATGCCATCGTCGGCAAGGTCGAGCAGGGTGCCGGGCCCGGTGTCGTGGTGCTGTCGCACGACGCGGGCGGCAACCGGGCCCAGAGCGTCGCCGCCCTGCGGCGGTATCTGCCCGCGCTGATCGCGGACGGGTACCGCCCGACCGTGCCGCACCGCAGCTGAGCGCCCCCGCGCGCCGCGCGACCACCGGGGCCCCGGTGGTCGTCGTACCGGCTATCGCGTCTCGACGAGCCGGGCGAAGACGACGACGTTCCCGTCGTAGCCGTCGGCCTTCGAATAGCCGCCGCCGCAGGTGATGACCCGGAGCTCGGAGTACCCGGTGTCGCCGTACACCCGGGCCCCGGGGAAGTCGTTCTTGGAGAACACCTCCACCCCGTAGACCTCGAACACCGCGACCCGGTCGTCGTAGCGGGACACTTCGACGCGCCCGCCCTTCTGGAGGGAGCCCAGGCCGTAGAAGACCGCCGGACCGGACAGATTGTCGACGTGCCCGACCACCACCGCGGTTCCGCGCTGTCCGGGGGAGATGCCGTTCTGGTACCAGCCCGCGAGGTTCGGGTCCTGCGCGGGCGGCGCCTCGATCCAGCCGGCCGGATCCAGGTTCACATCGATCACGGGCGCGTCGACCTGGATCGACGGGATCCGTACACGGGCGGCGGGGGCGTACGCGAGCGGCTGGACCGGCTCACCCTCGACCGGTTCGGCCCGCACCGCGTCCCGGGACCCGGACACCGAGGCCGCGGCGGCGGGCTGCGGGGGTCCGGGAGAGGTCTCCACACCGTTACGCATCAGAGCGAGCCCGGTGAGCATCACGAGGGCGATCGCGCCCCACGGTGTGTGTCTGCCCCGCACGGTGCCCCACTGGTCCCGGCCCATGGTCATCCCTTCGTCGCGACACCGCACACGCTAGGTGCGCGGTGGTGCGGGGGCGATCAGGGGAGTGCGAACGGGTGGTGGCCACCGGGCCGGCCACGGAGCCGACTCCTCTTCGGAGTAATGAGCGGATAAAAATACTGACGGTCCGTGACCTGCGGCTCCATCAGGTTGGGGAGACGTCGCACGGCGTGTCGGCTCACCGGGGTGGAGCAGTGCCGAAGTGCGACTTCATCGGCATCTGGTGAGGGTTCGTCATGGGACGCGTTCTCGTCGACGATCCCGGAGAACAGGACTCCGGGGCGCTTCCCGCTGGAGGTTCAACGATGCGTGCTTCACGCACTCTCGCGGTGACCGCGACCGCATTCGCTGCGGTCGGGCTCGCCGCGCCGATGGCCGCTGCCGGCGGTGGACCGGGCAACCCGAGCACCGCTCCCACCAACGTCACCGTCAACCCGTCCTCGGTGCACCAGGGCGCCACCATGCAGGTCAGCGCCGAGGGCTGCGGCCGCGCCGGTGGAAAGGTCTGGTCGAACGCGTTCCCGACGGTGAACCTCTCACCGGGACGGGTCGGCTACGCCACCGCTCACATCCGGGACAATGCGACGCCCGGTCAGTACAGCCTGTCCGTGCGGTGCAACGACAGCGACAACAACTTCGGCGGCGGCAACGGGGGTGACGGCGGCAACGGCGGCAACGGAGGCAACGGGGGCGACCGCGGGAACGGAGGCGACCGCGGGAACGGAGGCGACCGCGGCAACGGAGGCGACCGCGGCAACCGCGGTGACGGGGGCGACTCGGTCGCGACGGCTCGGTTCACCGTGCTCCCCAGCCGGGGCGCGCAGGGCGGCCTCGGTGGCTCGATGGGCCCGAGCTCCGTCGAGATGCAGGTCGGAGGCGGTCTCGTGGCCGCGGCGGCCGTCGGCGGTGCCGTCTTCGTCATGCGTCGCCGGATGAGCAATGCGGCAGTCTGACGCGTCGAACCTCCCGTCCGGCCCGATACGCCCGTCGCCCCGAGTCCTGGATCAGGACCCGGGGCGACTGTCGTGCGGAGTGTGCCGGGGCGTCAGTGCTGACGCCCGGTGCGCCGCTTGCGCAACGCGAAGAAGGCGCCTGCTGCGGCGACAGTCACCAGGGCGGAACCGGCGGCGATCTCTCCGGGGTCCATGGTGTCGACACTGCCCCCGAGCCCGCCCAGCACACCGCTGGGAGACGCGGTGGAGCTGGTGGTGGGAGCAGTGGTGGGAGCCGTCGTAGGAGTGGCCGTGGCACCACTCGTGATGGACAGGTCCGCCGTCCGCGTGGTGGTGCCGCAGCGGAAGGTCACCTCGTAGACGGAGCCCCGCTTGGCATCCCAGTCGACGGTGGCGGTGGCCGACCTCCCCCTCGGAATGGTGATCGTGTCGAACACGCCCGAGAAGGCGGTCGCGTCGCTCGTGCACCCCATGGCTCCGAGGGTGACCCGGCCTCCCGGCGCGACCGTCGAAGGAGTGATGGTCGGCGTGAAGGTGGACGTGCCTCCCGTGGGCACGTGGGCCGATGCGGCCGGCGCCGTCAGGAGACAAGCGGCAGCACCCAGCAGGGCGGCGGGTGCGACACGTATCGCGCGCATGGTGAATCCTCCGGGTCCCGAGGAGCAGCTGCGGAACGGATTTCCGCAAGGAAAGAGAAATGCACCTCGATGCCCGAAACGGTAGAAGTGCCACATATGACCCGCGATCGGGGTCAGGCGAATGGGGCAGCCATGTCCCCCGGCCGGCGCACCGGCCGGGGGAGGGGCTCGGGGGTCCGCTGTGCGGATCGCGCGGGGCCCCGAGCCGTGACGCTGAGGGACGGTCCGGGGCCCTTCGGCAGGACCCCGTTCCGGGGGCCCGCCGTGACCGGGACTGGTCCCTAGCCCCCCGTGGCGTGCGGGAAGAGATCGTCGAACGGGGCGGTGGTCGCCGAGATCCCCCGGCCGAAGGGGGCGTCGAAGTCCCAGATCAGGAAGAGCAGGAAGGCGATCAGGACGCTGAAGAGGCCCGCCAGCAGCAGCTCACGGAATGTTCTGCGGATCTGGAGCGTGAAGATCAGCCCGACCGTGACGAGCGCGCCGGTGATCAGGCCGAACCAGACGACGCCGGGCATGGTCGCGCCCGCGTTCTGTCCCCGTGAGCCCCGTGCGTCGTCGACGGCGGCCACCTGGTCCACCAGCGGTTGGTACGCCTGCCCCTCGTGGTCCGTCTTCGGCTGGTACTCCGTGACGTCCGCACGCAGCCGGTCCAGGAGCCTGGTGCCCTCGGCGGTGAGGGTGGCGTGGTCCGTCATGGCCTTCCACTCGTCGTTCACGACATACGAGACGTACGCGTCGACATCGCCGCGGATGCGGTCCCGGACCTCTGCCGGATAGACGGCGGCCCGCGCGCTCACCTCGTGCAGGGCCTGGGCCTCCAGGCGTACCGACTCCTGGGCTGCGCTGCGGCCCTCCCAGACGCCCGCGATGGCGAGACCGAGCACGATCGCGTACACCACGCCGATCATCATCGTCATGTACTCGATGACGTCGGGCGTCTCGGAGGGGTCGTCGTCCTCCCCGATGCGGCGGTTGTTGAGGACGGCGATGGTGAGGACGACGGCACAGGCCGAGGCCATCGCGATGGTCAGAACAAGCCATTCCGACATGTGTTCCCTTCGGTGGTCAGCGGGACGAACGGGGCCGCAGTACGGCTACGGCGAAGACGGCCGGTGCGGTGATGAGCAGGGTGAGCGAGACCAGTGAGGGACCGGCCCGGGGTGCCTTCCGGGCCGGTCTCCGGTAGGTGGGGAGCGCGACGGGCGCGGGCGGGGTGGCGCGCGGCCGGCGCGGCGGGGCGGGGGCCGGTTCGGGCTCCGGTTCGGTCGGCGCAGGGGGTGGTGGAGGAGGCGGGGGAGGCGGGGGAGGTGGAGCGGGCGGGAGAGCGGGTTCCGGCAGCGGTGGAGGGGGTGGCGGTGGCGCGGGCCGGGGCTCGGGCGGGGCCGGCGGCGGGGGTGGAGGCGGCTCGGGCTCGGCGATGACCGCCGCGCATCCGCCCTCGCCGGACACGGCGATGGACGAGCCGCCGTCCCCCAGGCCGATGGAGGCGACGGCGCAGTCCTCACCGGCCGCCGGTATCGGCAGAGCGAAGAGCCAGAGCAGAGCGGCAGCGGCCGTGAGGCGCCCCATACGTGATCCGTACACGCGGGGGATCATGGTCCCCGGCGGCGGGGGACGCGCCGAGCACGGAGATGATTCGCCTGATGGGGGGATATTCGGCGATTCACGTTTGCGGCCGGAGAAACTTTATCGGTGACCGATTGAACAAGCGGCCACCGATCGCCCGTACCTAGGGCCATGAAAGGCGCGGACTCGCGTCACAACCGGCAGAAGGACAACGGGAGTCGACATGAACACCTGGCGGAACGCCTCGCTCGCGGTCACGGCCGCGGCCCTGTTGACGCTGACGACGGCGTGCGGTCAGGAGAACGGCACCTCGTCGCCCAACGGCCAGGCCGTGGGCAACGCCGCCCCCGCCCAGCAGCCGGCCGGCAGCGGCTACGGCTCGGACGGCGGCTACGGCACCGACACGGAAGCCGATGCGTCGGCGCCGAAGCCGGCGGGCCGGCTCGCGGTGTGGGACAGCAAGGAGCTGGGCAAGGTGCTGACCGACAGCGCGGGTTTCACGCTCTACCGCTTCGACAAGGACACGGCCGATCCGCCGAAGTCGAACTGCGAGGACGACTGCGCGAAGGTCTGGCCGGTGGTGCCCGCCGGCGATGCCACGGCCGCCGCCGGAACCGACGCCGCGCTGCTGGGCGAGGTCACACGGGCCGACGGCACCGAGCAGTTGACCGTCGGAGGATGGCCGATGTACCGGTACGCCAAGGACGCGGGGCCGGGCGACGCCAACGGACAGGGTGTCGGCGACACATGGTTCGCCTCGGCGCCGGACGGAAAGAAGGCGGCGGTGAACGCGGATGGCCCCGCCGCTGCCGAACCGGCGGATCTCGCCGGGCTTTCGGTTCGTAAGGACCCGAAACTCGGAGATATCGTCGTCGACAAGCGGGGCATGACGGTTTACCGGTTCAAGAAGGACTCGGCCTGGCCGATGAAGTCCGCGTGCACCGGCGACTGCCTCAAGAAGTGGCCCGTTGTGAGTCCGGTGGAGAAGAATGACGTCGACGGCGTCACCACCAAGGGATTCACGACCTTCGACCGCCCGGACGGCATCAAGCAGCAGTCGCTCGATTGCTGGCCGATCTACACCTTCTCCGGCGATGCCGAGCCCGGAGACACCAACGGCCAAGGCGTCGGGGGCACATGGTACGCGGTGTCGCCCGAGGCGAAACTGGTCGGAGCCCCCAAGTAGCACCGACGAAGCTCGCCGTACCGGTCCGTCGCTGATTGTTCACACGCAGCGACGGACCGATGCACATGCCACCGGTGTGTGACCAATAACGGATCTCTAATTTCCGTTTCCACTCGCTCTCTTGGCGGTCGATCAGTAGCCTCTGGTCCACACTGACCATGAACATGGCCGGATCGCCGTGGCGACTGTTGGAGACATCGATGGAGCGTCCCTCCTGGGCACCGCAGGGCATAGACATCTCGGTGCCGAGTGTGTCTCGCATGTACGACTTCTATCTGGGCGGTTCGCACAATTTCGAAGTGGACCGCGAAGCGGCCCGCAAGGCCATGGAGTTCATGCCGGGGCTTCCCAAGATCATGCAGGCGAATCGCGCCTTTATGCGACGGGCCGTGCGCCACGCCACCGCTTCGGGCATCAACCAGTTCCTCGACATCGGCTCCGGCATACCGACGTTCGGCAACGTCCACGAAGTCGCCCAGGCGGACGACCCGGAGGCCCGGATCGCCTACGTCGACCACGACCCGGTCGCGGTCGCGCACAGCCAGGCCGTGCTGGAGGGCAACGAGCGGGCCGTGGTCGCCGCCGCGGATCTGCGCAAACCAGCGGAGATCCTGGAGAACCCCGAGGTCCGCGCACTCATCGACCTGGACAGGCCGGTGGCCCTGCTGCTCGTGGCGGTGCTCCACTTCATCGAGGACACCGACGACCCGTACGGGGCGGTGGCCGCCCTGCACGAGGCACTCGCCCCGGGCAGCCTGCTCATCCTCACCCACGCCTCGTACGAGGGCATTCCGCTCTCCCAGGAGGAGGCGGGCGGTACGGTCGGCGTCTACCGCACGATCCGCAATCCGCTCATCATGCGGTCGCGCGAGGAGATCAGCCGCTTCTTCACCGGCTTCGACCTGGTGGAGCCCGGACTGGTCTCGATGCCCGACTGGCGCCCCGAGTCCCCCGGCTCGCAGACGCAGGAAGACCCGTTCGCCTTCTCGGGCTTCGCCGGGGTCGGGCGCAAGGCGTGAGCATCCCCGCCCAGGCGTCCGGCGCGCCGGACGCGGAACCGGACGGGCCCGAGGGCCGGCTCCGGAGATTCGCCACCATCTGGAGCCGGGCGATCTTCCCCTCGACGGCCACCTCGATGACCCGCCCGGAGTTCGAACAGCACCTGCTGCCGATGGCCCGGGAGCTCAGTACGATCCTGCACGCGCGGCCGTTCGACGCGGCGTCGGCGCAACGGGTGGGTGCGGCGCTCGTCGACGCGCACTGCACCGATCCCGACGCCCTCAGCTCCACGCTCGGAGTCGTCGACTCGTACCTGGTGTTGTACTGCGGAGGAAACGGGCCGGTGGAGCTGTCCACCGAGGACAGCCGGGCCCGCTGCGCGCGCATCCAGCACGCGTTCGCCGGCGGCTTCACCCAGGCGCTGCGCGAGCGGACACTCGCCGAACAGGAGGCCATCGCCCGGTCGGCACTCACCGCCCGCTCGCACGCGGAGGAGGCGCTCCACGCGACCGAGGCACGCTTCCGCGCCGTGTTCAAGGACGCCGCCGTCGGGATCGGCATCGCCGACCTCGACGGCAACATCCTGGAGATCAACGACACCCTCACCCGGATGTTCGGCGGACTCGAGAACCACGTCCGCAGCCACAAGGTGAACGAGTGGGTCCACCCGGAGGACTCGCCGCACGTCTGGAAGTACTACAACGAGCTGGTGCGCGGCGAACGCGAGCACTACAGCGTCGAGAAGCCGTACTACCGCAACGACGGCACCGTGCTGTGGACCAACCTCACGGTCTCGCTGCTGCGCGACTCGGAGGGCAGACCGGAGTATCAGCTCGCCCTCATGGAGGACACCACCGAGCGGCGGCTGCTCAACCTGCGGCTGCGGTACGAGGCCACGCACGACGCGCTCACCGGACTGCCCAACCGGACCCTGTTCTTCGAACGTCTGGAGAAGGCCCTCGCCCACAAGGAGGGCATGCGCTTCGGGCTCTGCTATCTCGACCTCGACGGCTTCAAGGCGATCAACGACAGCCTGGGGCACGCGGCGGGCGACCGGCTCCTGGTCGAGGTCGCCGACCGGCTGCAGAGCTGCGCGACCGCTCCCGGCGAGATGGTCGCCCGGCTCGGCGGCGACGAGTTCGTCGCCCTCACGACCGGCCCGCGGACCGAGCAGGAGGTCGACGAACTGGCCGGCCGTATCCTCTCGGCGCTCGCCACGCCCATCCGCCTCGACGGCCGGGAGCTCACCGTACGGGGATCCGTCGGTGTCGTCGAAGGGCCGTCGGGCGAACGCACCGCCGCGGAGGTGCTGCGCAGCGCCGACATCACGATGTACCGGGCCAAGGCGGCGGGGGGCAACCGCTTCGCGCTCGCCGACGCCGAGGCCGACGCCCGTGCCATCACCCGGCACGGTCTGACGACGGCCCTGCCCACGGCGCTGGACCGGGGTGAGTTCTTCATCGAGTACCAGCCGCTGGTCCACCTCGGCGACGGCAGCGTGCACGGCGCGGAGGCGCTGGTGCGCTGGTGCCACCCGCAGCACGGCGTGCTCGGCCCCGACCGGTTCATCCCGCTCGCCGAGCACACCGGGCTGATCGTGCCGCTCGGCCGCTGGGTGCTGGAGGAGTCGGTACGGCAGGCCAACTTCTGGCAGGAGCGGCACACGGACGGCGGGCCGCTGCGGATCAACGTCAACCTGTCG
Organism: Streptomyces clavifer; assembly: GCF_036345975.1. Classification (NCBI taxonomy): domain Bacteria; kingdom Bacillati; phylum Actinomycetota; class Actinomycetes; order Kitasatosporales; family Streptomycetaceae; genus Streptomyces; species Streptomyces clavifer. Next base: position 7,063,849 of record NZ_CP107793.1, read on the forward strand.
CCGACCCAGCTGCACCACCCGCGGCTGGTCGCCGAGACCGTCGACGTGCTCGAACGTTCCGGGCTCGAACCGGGTGCGCTCTGCCTGGAGGTCACCGAGTCCGCGCTGATCGGCGCCGACGACGACCTGCTCAAGCCGCTGCGTCAACTGGCGGAGATGGGCGTGGACATCGCGCTCGACGACTTCGGCACCGGCTACTCGAATCTGGCGAATCTGCGCCGGCTCCCGGTGAGCGTGCTCAAACTGGATCGTTCCTTCACCCAGGGCATGCAGCACCACCCGGCCGATCCGGTGGACATGAAGATCGTCGAGGGCATCGTCTCGCTCGCCCACAGCCTGGACCTCGCGGTCACGGTGGAGGGCGTGGAGACGGGAGCGCAGGCGGAGCAGCTGAAGCAGCTCGGCTGCGACACGGCCCAGGGGTGGTACTACGCCCGCCCCGGGGCGCCGGACCGGATCCACGCGCTGCTGCTGGCGGACGCGGTCTGAGGCCTGCTCACGGCCGCCGGACGGGTCGTGTCCGACCGGCTGCCGGGCACGCGGCGTACGGCTACGGCCGGTCCGTCCCGGCCGCCCGGCCCGCCCCGTCCGCCGCGTGGGCGAGGAGCATGCGCTGCAGCTCGCGTGCCGCCCGTGTGGGCGGCACGTCGCTGCGGTGCGCGAGCGCGATCGTGCGCCGCAGGCCGGGAGGGGCGAGAGGGGTCGTCCGCAGGTCCCGGCCCGTCCGCACAGCGACCATGCGGGGCACCACGGCGATCCCGAGCCCCGCCCGTACGAAGCCCAGTACGGCGTCCATCTCGCCGCCCTCCACCGTGAACGACGGCTCGAAGCCCTCCGAGCGGCAGGCGGCGACGGTCAGCTCCCGCAGGTCGTAGCCGTGCCGGAACATCACCATCGGCTCGCCCGCGAGATCCGCGATGCGGACGGTCCCCCCGTGGCCCGGGGCCGGCCGGGCGGGCGACGACAGCACCACCAGGTCCTCCCTCAGCAGCTCCACCGTGGTCAGCGCGGGCGACGCGGCGGGCAGCGGCAGCACGAGGAACGCGAGGTCCAGCGCGCCCCGGGCCAGCTCCCGTACGAGGTCGTGGGAGCCGCCCTCCTCGATCAGGAGCCGGACCCCCGGGTGCAGGTCGTGGAAGGCGCGCAGCAGATCGGGAAGCAGGCCCGTGCAGACGCTCGGGGTGGCACCGAGCCTGATCCGTCCCCGGCGCAGCCGCACCAGCTCCTGCACCTCGTGCCGTGCCGTGTCGGCGTCCGCCAGGATCCGGCGAGCCAGCGGCAGCAGTGCCTCACCCGCATCGGTCAGCGCGATATTGCCCCGCGCCCGGCTGAACAGCTCGGCACCCAGCTCGTTTTCCAGCGCCTTGATCTGCTGGGAGAGCGACGGCTGTGAGACGTGCACCTCCTCGGCAGCCCGGGTGAAGTGCTTCGCCTCGGCGACGGCCACGAAGTAGGTGAGCTGCTGGAACTGCATGAGGTCGACCATAGCGGTCGCATAGCCAAAGGCTATGGAGATCAATCACTTCATGTCTTGGACTGATGATGCCCCGTGGCCCTAGCGTCGTGTCCATGGCACTGGCAACCCGGACGGACCGACGGTCGTCCATGACGCGCACGCTCTGGGACTCGTCCGTCGGCAAGAAGACGATCATGGCTGTGAGCGGTCTGATCATGCTCGGGTACCTGGTCGTCCACATGCTGGGCAACCTGAAGATCTTCTTCGGATCCGACGAGTTCAACCACTACGCCCACTGGCTCCGGACCCTCGGCGAGCCCTTCCTGCACTACGAGTGGGCCCTGTGGATCGTGCGTGTGGTGCTCGTCGCGGCGGTCGTCCTGCACGCCGTCTCCGCGTACCAGCTGAGCCGCCGTGACATCAGGGCGCGCCCGAACGCGTACGTGCACAGGAAGGCGCGCGCGAGCTACGCCACCCGCACCATGCGCTGGGGCGGCATCATCCTGGCGCTGTTCATCGTCTGGCACATCCTGGACCTGACCACCGGCACCGTGCACCCGGGCGGATTCCAGGCCGGACACCCCTACCAGAACGTGCTCGACACCTTCTCCACCTGGTACGGCAACGTCATCTACATCGTCGCGGTGCTCGCCGTGGGCCTGCACGTCCAGCACGGTTTCTGGAGCGCCGCACAGACCCTCGGCGTGGGCAACGCGACCCGTGACCGGATGCTCAAGACCGTGGGCAACGTCCTGGCAGTGGTGCTGACGGCGGGCTTCGTCTCCGTGCCCGTGGCCGTCATGACCGGAGTGGTGAACTGACATGAGTGACTACACGAACTACGTGACCGGGGAACCCGTCGTCGACACCAAGGCGCCCGAAGGGCCCGTCGCCGACCGCTGGGACACCCGCCGGTTCGAGGCGAAGCTGGTCAACCCGGCAAACCGCCGCAAGCACACCGTCATCGTCGTGGGCACCGGACTGGCCGGAGGGTCGGCCGGCGCGACGCTCGCCGAGCAGGGCTACCACGTCGTCCAGTTCTGCTTCCAGGACTCGCCCCGGCGTGCCCACTCCGTCGCCGCGCAGGGCGGGATCAACGCGGCGAAGAACTACCGCAACGACGGCGACTCCGTGCACCGGCTCTTCTACGACACCGTCAAGGGCGGCGACTTCCGCGCCCGGGAGTCCAACGTCCACCGCCTGGCCGAGATCTCCGTCGAGATCATCGACCAGTGCGTCGCCCAGGGCGTGCCCTTCGCCCGCGAGTACGGGGGTCTCCTCGACAACCGCTCCTTCGGCGGCGTCCAGGTCTCCCGCACCTTCTACGCCCGCGGCCAGACGGGACAGCAGCTCCTCCTCGGCGCCTACCAGGCACTGTCCCGGCAGATCGCCGCCGGCAACGTCGAACTGCACCCGCGTACCGAGATGCTCGACCTGATCGTCGTCGACGGCAAGGCCCGCGGCATCGTGGCCCGCGACCTCGTCACCGGGAAGATCGACACGTACTTCGCCGACGCGGTCGTCCTGGCCAGCGGCGGCTACGGCAACGTCTTCTACCTGTCGACGAACGCGATGAACTCCAACACCACCGCCATCTGGCGGGCCCACCGGCGCGGTGCCTACTTCGCCAACCCCTGCTTCACGCAGATCCACCCCACCTGCATCCCGCGCACCGGCGACCACCAGTCCAAGCTGACGCTGATGAGCGAGTCGCTGCGCAACGACGGACGCATCTGGGTCCCGAAGGCCAAGGGCGACACCCGGCCGGCGAACGAGATCCCGGAGGAGGAGCGGGACTACTACCTGGAGCGCATCTACCCGGCGTTCGGCAACCTCGTACCCCGCGACATCGCCTCCCGCGCCGCCAAGAACGTCTGCGACGAGGGCCGCGGGGTGGGACCCGGCGGACAGGGCGTCTACCTCGACTTCGCCGAGGCCATCCAGCGGATGGGCCGGGACAAGGTCGAGGAGAAGTACGGCAACCTCTTCGACATGTACGCGCAGATCACCGCGGAGAACCCGTACGAGACGCCCATGCGGATCTATCCCGCCGTGCACTACACGATGGGCGGGCTCTGGGTCGACTACGACCTCCAGACCACGATCCCCGGCCTCTTCGCGATCGGCGAGGCCAACTTCTCCGACCACGGCGCCAACCGGCTCGGCGCCTCCGCGCTCATGCAGGGCCTGGCCGACGGCTACTTCGTCCTGCCGTCGACCATCAACGACTACCTGGCCCGCAACCCGCACGCCGAGGCGGTCGACGCCGGCCACCCGGCGGTCGCCGAGGCCGTCGCCGAGACCGAGGACCGGCTCAACCTGCTGCTCGCCGTCGACGGCGACCGGACCCCGGACTCCTTCCACCGCGAGATCGGCGAGCTCATGTGGGAGTTCTGCGGAATGGCCCGCACCGAGGAAGGGCTGCGCAAGGCCCTGGACCGGATCCCGCAGATCCGCGAGGAGTTCTGGCGCCGCATCAAGGTGCCCGGCACCGGCGAACAGTTCAACCAGTCGCTGGAGAAGGCCAACCGCATCGTCGACTACCTGGAGCTCGCCGAGCTCATGTGCCTCGACGCCCTGCACCGCGCCGAATCCTGCGGAGGCCACTTCCGCGAGGAGTCGCAGACCCCGGACGGCGAAGCCGCCCGCCGGGACGCGGAGTTCTCCTACGCGGCCGCCTGGGAGTTCAGCTCCACGGGCGACGCCCCCGTCCTGCACAAGGAAGACCTCGTCTTCGAGTACGTCCACCCCACCCAGCGGAGCTACGCATGAAGCTCACCCTGCGCGTCTGGCGCCAGCAGAACGCCGAGACGCCCGGCGCCATGGCCACCTACGAAGTCGACGGCATCTCCCCGGACATGTCGTTCCTGGAGATGCTCGACACCCTCAACGAGGAGCTCATCCTCGGCGGGGACGAACCCGTCGCCTTCGACCACGACTGCCGCGAAGGCATCTGCGGCGCGTGCAGCCTCGTCATCAACGGCGACGCCCACGGCCCGGAGCGCACCACGACCTGTCAGCTCCACATGCGGTCGTTCCAGGACGGCGACACGATCGACGTCGAGCCCTGGCGCGCCTCCGCCTTCCCCGTCGTCAAGGACCTCGTCGTCGACCGTTCGGCCTTCGACCGGATCATCCAGTCCGGCGGATACATCTCGGCACCCACCGGCACGGCGCCCGACGCGCACGCCACCCCGGTACCCAAGCCGGACGCCGACTTCGCCTTCGAGCACGCCGAGTGCATCGGATGCGGCGCCTGCGTCGCGGCCTGCCCCAACGGCTCCGCGATGCTCTTCACCTCGGCGAAGGTCAACCACCTCAACGTGCTCCCGCAGGGCGCACCCGAGCGCGAGACACGCGTGCTCGACATGGTCGCGACCATGGACGAGGAGGGCTTCGGCGGTTGCACCCTTACCGGGGAGTGCGCCACGGCGTGCCCGAAGGGCATCCCCCTGCCCTCGATCGCCGCGATGAACAAGGAGTGGCTCCGGGCCACCCGCAAGGTGCGCCGCTGACCGAGGCCCGTGCCCCGGCGGGGAGTCAGGCCGTCCGCAGCGCCTTCGCCAGGTACGCGGCCGTCCGGCTCCCCGCCGCTCGCGCGACCTCCCGCGGGGTGCCGGTGGCAACGATCCGGCCGCCCCGGTCACCGCCGCCCGGGCCCAGGTCGATCACGTGGTCGGCACCCGCGACCACCGCCATGTCGTGCTCCACGACCACCACCGAGTCGCCCGCCTCCACCAGACCGTGCAACTGCCGCATCAGCACCTCCACGTCGGCCGGATGCAGGCCCGTGGTCGGCTCGTCCAGCAGATACAGGGTGTGTCCGCGACGGGTGCGCTGCAGCTCGGTGGCGAGCTTGATCCGCTGGGCTTCGCCCCCCGACAGCTCCGTCGCCGGCTGTCCCAGCCGCAGATAGCCGAGCCCCACGTCGAGCAGAGCCCGCAGACTGCGTTCGGCCGCGGGTGTCCCCGCAAGGAATCCGGCAGCCGCCTCCACCGTCAGGTCCAGCACCCCGGCGATCGTGAGACCGCGGAGCGAGACCTCCAGCGTCGCCGGGTTGTAGCGCGCGCCGTGGCAGTCCGGGCAGGGGGCGTACGTGCTGGGCAGGAAGAGCAGCTCGACGGAGACGAACCCCTCGCCCTGGCAGGTCTCGCACCGTCCGCCCGCCACGTTGAACGAGAACCGCCCGGCCCGGTAGCCCCGTTCCCGAGCCGTCGCCGTCCCCGCGAACAGCTTCCGTACGACGTCGAACAGCCCGGTGTACGTGGCCAGGTTGGACCGGGGCGTCCGGCCGATGGGCTTCTGGTCGACCTGCACCAGCCGGTCCACCGCACCCAGGCCCTCCGCCGACGCGCAGCTCCCCTCCCCGACCGGTGCCCCGGGGGCGTCCGCCTGCCGGTCGGCCAGCACACCCGCCAGTACCTGGCCGACCAGCGTCGACTTCCCCGATCCCGACACCCCGGTGACGGCCGTCAGCACCCCGAGCGGGAAGTCGGCGTCGGCGCGGCGCACATTGTGCCGGTCGACCCCGCGCAGCCGGATCCACCCGGACGGGGTGCGCGGCTCCCGCGCCGGAGCCGGGTCCTCGTCGAAGAGGAAGCGCCGGGTCGCGGACGCGGCCACGCCGGCGAGCTCGTCCGGCGGTCCGCTGTGCAGCACCCGGCCCCCGTGCTCGCCCGCCAGAGGACCCACATCCACCAGCCAGTCGGCCTGCCGCACCACGTCCATCTGGTGCTCCACCACGAACACCGAGTTGCCCGCCTCCTTGAGCCTGCCGAGGACGGAGAGGAGGGACGCCGTGTCGGCGGGGTGCAGCCCGGCCGACGGCTCGTCCAGCACGTAGACCACGCCGAAGAGCCCCGACCTCAGCTGGGTCGCGAGCCGCAGCCGCTGCAGCTCGCCGGAGGACAGCGTCGGGGCCGTGCGGTCGAGGCTGAGATAGCCGAGGCCCAGCTCCGTCACCGGCTCGATGCGCCCCAGCAGATCGGCGGTCAGTACCCGTGCGGTGTCGCTGCGACCGCCCGCGGCGAGCAGCACCTCGGTCAGGGCGGAGAGCGGAAGAGCGGTGAGGCCGGCGATCGTGCGGCCCGCGAACGTCACCGCCATCGCCTCCGGCCGGAGCCGGCTGCCGTGGCAGACCGGACATGGGGAGCTGGTGAGGAAGCGCTCCGCCTTCGCCCGCAGCGCGCGGCTCCTGGAATCCGCGAACGTGTGCATCACATAGCGTCGTGCGCTCATGTACGTGCCCTGGTAGGGGCGCTGGATCCGCCCGGCCTCACGGACCGGATGCACCGTCACCACCGGCTGCTCGTCGGTGAACAGGATCCACTCGCGGTCCCGCGCGTCCAGCTCCCGCCACGGCCGTTCGATGTCGTATCCGAGCGCGTCCAGCACATCGCGGAGGTTCTTCCCCTGCCAGGCGCCCGGCCAGGCCGCGATCGCCCCGTCCCGCACCGACAGAGAGGGGTCCGGCACGAGGAGTTCCTCGGTCGTGCGGTGGATCCGCCCCAGCCCATGGCACTCGGGGCACGCGCCGGCCGCCGTGTTCGGCGAGAAGGCGTCGGAGTCGAGCCGTGCGGCCCCCACCGGATAGTCACCCGCGCGGGAGAACAGCATGCGCAGCGAGTTCGACAGGGTCGTCACGGTGCCCACCGAGGACCGTGATCCGGGCGCCGAACGGCGCTGTTCCAGGGACACCGCGGGCGGCAGGCCGGTGATCTCACCGACATCGGGAGCGCCGACCTGATGGATCAGCCTGCGGGCGTAGGGGGCGACGGACTCGAAGTAGCGGCGCTGGGCCTCGGCGTAGATCGTCCCGAACGCCAGCGAGGACTTTCCCGAGCCCGAGACGCCGGTGAAGACCGCGAGGGTGTCCCGGGGGATGTCGACGTCCACATCGCGGAGGTTGTGCTCCCGGGCGCCTCGCACCCGGACGTACGGATCGTGTGGGGTGGGCATGGGCGGTACGGCTCCGTACGGATCAGTGGGGCGGACAGGCTCTGCCGGTGATCCTCCCGCATGCCACTCGCGGGAGGACCGCCGGCAGGCGCGGGCGCGGGTCCCCTACACCATGGGATCCATGCCGCGGTCCTGCATACTGCTCTCCTGCTCGCCCTGCTCCCGCAGGCGACGGGCCTTGTCCTGGAGCCTCTGGCGCTGCTCCGGGTCCGTGGCGCGGTCTGCGGCTTCCTTCAGTTCTTCTGCCTTGGCCTTCAGCTGCCGCGCACGGCCGCCGGACTCACCTGCAACGCTCATGATCACTCCTGGGTCGGTGGGGGAGTGGACCCGATCAGCGAATCAGCGGCCGGGCGCACACGCATCTCGAACGGCCACGGTCGATGGCGACGAGTTGGTCCGCGGCGCCGCCGAGCCGGCCGGAGTCGGGTGGTGCGGGCCCGCTGGGGAGCGTGCGGGCCGCACCTGATCCGGCCGGGGACGGGCGTCACGCCAGGGTCCGCGTCCGGTCAGGCGTTCCCGTCGAGCCGGAAGCCGACCTTGAGGCCCACCTGGTAGTGGGCGATGCGGCCGTCCTCGATATGGCCGCGCACCTGCGTCATCTCGAACCAGTCGAGATGGTGCAACGTCTCCGACGCCCTCGCGATGCCGTTCCGGATCGCCGCGTCCAGGCCCTCCTCGGAGGTTCCCACGATCTCGGTGACCCGATAGGTGTGATTGGACATGTATGTCTCCTTTCGTGGTTCCACGGTGCCTCACCCTCCGTCGGTGCGCGAGGCACCGCGATCGGTGATCCGCTCGCGACCGGGGCTTGACCTGTGCATTGGTCCATACCAAACTCCGGTCCATACGCCCGTGCGAGCGCCGCCCGCAGTCCCCCCACCCGGGTCCTGTCATTCGTCGTGCCGTTTCGCAGAAGGTGACCCCCGTGAAGATCCGCACTCTGGCCGGAGCCCTCGCGCTCGTTTCCTCCGTCACGCTGGGCGGCTGCGGTTTCCTCCCCGGCTCGGGCGGCGACGGCCGCACGGTGACGGTGTGGCTGATGAAGGGCAGCGTCTCCCCGGACTTCCTGGACCGCTTCACCCGGTCGTACGAGGAGGAGAACCCCTCTGTCGAACTGGAGTTCGTTCTCCAGGAGTGGGGCGGAATCGGCCCCAAGGTCCTGAAGGCGATCGAGGGGGACGACGCGCCCGACGTCATCGAGGTGGGCAACACCCAGGTCGCCCAGTACGCGGACAGCGGGAAGCTGCGTGACCTCACCCTGGAGTCCATGCGTGACCTCGGAGGGGAGGACTGGCTGCCGGGTCTCGCCGAACCGGGCAGCATCAACGGCGGGCAGTACGGGATTCCCTGGTACGCCGCCAACCGCGTCGTGATCTACAACAAGGACCTCTTCGCACAGGCGGGCATCACCGCTCCACCCACGACCCGCGAGGAATGGGTCGGGATCACCGAGAGGCTGGACGACAGCGCGGACCAGCAGGGCATCTACCTCGCGGGGCAGAACTGGTACGTCCTGGCCGGGTTCATCTGGGACGAGGGCGGGGAGCTGGCCGAGGACACCGGCGGCGACTACCAGGGGGCTCTGGATTCGCCCGCCGCACTCAGGGGCATGGACTTCTACAAGGAGCTGCAGGCGCTCGGCGCCGGCCCCAAGGACGCCGACGAGCAGACACCCCCGGAGACCGACGTGTTCGCCGGGGGCGACGTCGCCCAGATCATCGCGGTGCCGGGCAGCGCCGCGCTCATCGAGCAGGCGAACCCGGAGCTCAAGGGCAAGCTCGGCTACTTCCCCATACCCGGCAAGAGCGCGGACAGGCCGGGAGCGGTCTTCACCGGTGGTTCGGACCTCATCGTGCCGGAGCGTGCCGACCGGCGGAGCGAGGGCATCGAGGTCGTCAAGGAGCTGGCGGGCGAGAAGTGGCAGACGGAGCTCGCCAGGGCCATGAACTACGTGCCCAACAAGCCCGCCCTCGCCCGTGTCATCGAGGGCCAGGAAGGGACGGCCGCGATGGCCGTGGGCGCCGCCGAGGGGAGGGCCACGCCCAACTCCCCCCACTGGGCGGCCGTCGAGGCCGACAACCCGATCAAGCCGTACATGACGACGGTGCTGCAGGGGGGTGACGCCGCGGAAGCGGCGAAGAAGGCGTCGGCCCGCATCACCGCGAAGCTCATCACCGGCTGACGGACCGCGCGCCCGGTGGCGGCCCGCCGATCCGGACCGTGGCGCGCCCGGCGGCCCGGCGTTCGGGCCGGCGTGCTCGGCCGGCCGGGCAGGGCGCGATCCGGCCACCTGGGGATTCAGCAGGATCACATCCCCGCTCCCCGTGGCGGTCATGTCAAGTCCAGCCGGTCGCGGAAGAAGTAGGGGGCCGGGCCGTCCCGCAGCCGCGGAGGTCCGGCAGCCGCCCCAGCCGATCCGTCCCCGGAGACCGCCATGACCGTGCTGCCCCTCGCCCCTCCGCCCGCTGCCACCGTCCCGCCGGCCCGTGTGCCCGCCCCCGCCCGTCCCACCGGCTACCGGGTGTCACTGGCCACCGGCCCGGAAGACGTACGCGCAGCCCAGCGCCTGCGCCACCAGGTGTTCGCCGGAGAGCTCGGCGCCCGGCTCGACAGCCTCGAACCCGGCCTGGACAGTGATGCCTTCGACGCCTACTGCGACCACCTGCTGGTGCGTGAGGCGGCCACCGGAGACGTGGTCGCCACCTACCGGCTGCTGCCGCCCGAGGGCGCCAGGCTCGCCGGCGGCCTGTACGCGGAGGGGGAGTTCGACCTCTCACGGCTCGCGCCGATCCGCGACGACCTCGTCGAGGTCGGCCGCTCCTGCGTCCACCCCGCCCACCGGGACGGAGCCGTCATCGCCCTGATCTGGGCCGGACTCGCCCGCTACATGGAGCGCACCGGACACAACTGGCTGGCCGGCTGCTGCTCCGTACCCCTCGCCGACGGGGGCGCGCTGGCGGCCACGAGCTGGAACACCGTGCGCACCCACAACCTGGCGCCCGAGGAGTACTGGGTAGCCCCCCACCGCCTCTGGGACACCACCGGACATCCCGGCGACGGCCCCGGGGGCCGGGCGGCGCTGCCGCCCCTGCTGCGCGGCTATCTGCGCCTCGGCGCCTGGGTCTGCGGGGCCCCCGCCCACGACCCGGACTTCGACGTCGCCGACCTCTACGTCCTGCTCTCGATGCGCCGCGCCGACCCGCGCTACCTCCGCCACTTCCTCTCGCTCGCCCCGCTGCGGTGAGCGTCTGGCTGCCCTCCGCCCCGTGCACCCCGCGCGCGTGCGCGGGGCACCGGGGCGCGCGGCGCGCACCCCTGCCCGCAGCCGTCCTGCTGACCGCGGGGTGCACGCTCACCCTGCTCGGTGCCGTGTGCGTGCCGGCCGTGCTGCTCCTCGGGCCCGCACTCCGCGACCGGCTGATCCGCGGCTGGGCGTACGCCGTGGTGAGGGCCTTCGGCGTACGCGTACGGGCCACCGGACCAACGGCGGACGCGGTCCGGCACGGGGCGGACCCGGTCCGGGCCCCGGTGGGTGAACTCGTCGTCGCCAATCACGTCTCGTGGCTGGACATCCCGCTCGTCGCGACCGTGTTCCCGGCCAGGATGCTCGCCAAGAGCGAGATCCGGACCTGGCCGCTGCTCGGACCGCTCGCCGCGCTCGGCGGCACGCTGTTCATCGAGCGGGACCGGCTGCGTGCCCTGCCCGGCGCGGTACGGGCGCTCGCCGGGGCGCTGGCCTCGGGGTCACGGGTCGCGGTGTTCCCGCAGGGCAGCACCTGGTGCGGCCGGGGCGACGGCGGCCGCTTCCGGCACGCCGCCTTCCAGGCGGCGATGGACGCGGGGGCCGCGGTCCGGCCGGTCCGCATCCGGTACCGGACCGCGGAACAGCGCCCCGCGGGCGCCGCCGCGTTCGTCGGCGAGGACCCACTGGCCGCCTCGCTCTGGCGGGTGGTGACGGCTGCCGGGCTCACCGCCGAGATCCGCGTCCTGCCGCTGATACCCGCGGGCGGTGAGCCCGACCGGCGCGCGCTGGCGCGCGCTGCTCAGTCCGCCGTCGCCAGCGACAGCGCGAACCGGCCTCCTGAATCCGTCCACCACTGATCCAGCCGCAGTCCCGCCGCGGCCAGTTCTTCCCGCACTCCTTCCTTGCGGAACTTCGCCGAGATCTCCGTGCGCAGCTCCTCGCCCTCCTCGAACGGCACGACCAGGTCCAGCTCGCGGATCTTCACGGTCAGCGCCCGGCGGGCGCGCAGCCGCATCTCGATCCACTCGTGGTGCGGGTCCCACACGGCCACGTGGTCGAAGTCGTCGAGCTGGAAGTCCGCCCCCAGCTCACGGTCCACCACCGTCAGCACGTTCTTGTTGAACGCCGCCGTCACCCCGGCCCCGTCGTCGTAGGCCGCGACCAGCGTCGCCTCGTCCTTGACCAGGTCGGTGCCGAGCAGCAGCCCGTCGCCGGGCGAGAGCCGCGCTCGTACGGACCGAAGGAACTCCGCGCGCTCCCGGGGCAGCAGATTGCCCAGCGTGCCACCCAGGAAGGCCACCAGCCGGGGCCCGGGGCTGTCCGGCAGCTCCAGGACGTGCGTGAAATCGGCGATGAGGGCGTGCACGGAGAGCCCGGGGCGCTCGGCCAGCAGTGCCTGGGCCGCACCCGTGAGGGCGCTCTCACTGACGTCGACCGGCACGTACGTGTGGAGTCCGGGCAGTGCGTCCAGCAGGTGCCGGGTCTTCTCCGACGACCCCGACCCCAGCTCGATCAGGGTACGGGCCCCGGATGCCGCGGCGATGTCCCCGGCACGGGCGATCAGGATCTCCCGCTCCGAACGGGTCGGGTAGTACTCGTCCAGCCGGGTGATCTCCTCGAACAGGTCGCTGCCGTGCGCGTCGTAGAACCACTTGGGCGGCAGCGTCTTCGGCTGCCGGGTCAGACCGCTCAGCACATCGGCGCGCAGCGCCGCGTCCGTCGCGTCCACCGGCAGGGTGCGGGTCAGCAGGAAGGGACTCACGCAGTGGGCTCCTTGAGCGGGGTCAGTAGAACATCGGTGCGGGTCGCGGCCAGCAAGGTGCGGTCCGGGACCTCGTGCCAGGACGGATCGTCGTCGTACGGCTCGGAGGCCACCACCGTGCGACCGCCCGGTTCGTCGAGATACCAGAGCGAGTCGCCCCAGGCGGTCGCCACGATCGTGGAGCCGTCGGTGAGCAGCAGGTTGAGACGTGACCCGGGGGCGGCAGCCGCGACGTCGAGAACGGTGTCGGCGACTGCCCGGGCTATGTCGTCGCCCGCCGTGATCCGGTGGAGCACGAGCGCCCAGAGCAGTGCGGAGTCGCTCCGCGCCGCCAGCGAGAGCAGGGCCGCGGGCGGCAGCGTGCCGGCCAGCGGAGCCAGGGAGCCGGGCCAGTCGCGCACCGCTCCGTTGTGGCTGAACAGCAGCGTGCCCTCGGCGAAGGGCGCGGCGGCGGCCTCCCCGTCCGCGCCCGCCCACGTCGCGTCACGGACGGCCCCGAGCAGCGCGGTGCTGCGCACCACGCGCGCCAGGTCGGCGAAGGTCTCGTCGCCCCACACGGGCCCGGCACGCCGGTAACGGCCCGGCGCGGGGTCGTCACCGGCGTACCAGCCGACCCCGAATCCGTCAGCGTTGACCGTGCCGTTCCTCTGGCGCCGGGGCTCCCAGGACTGCCGTACGAGTGCGTGCGGGGGTGTGACCAGCACCTCACCCAGGGCCACGGAGGGCCCGAGATAGGCGATGTGGCGGCACATCAGGCATCCCTCGCGGTGCGGAAACCGGAGAAGATCTGGCGCCGCACGGGAAGGTCCCAGTTGCGGAACGTCCCCCGGCAGGCCACCGGGTCCACAGCGAACGAGCCGCCGCGCAGCACCTTGTGCTCCGGCCCGAAGAACACCTCGGAGTACTCGCGGTACGGGAAGGGGGCGAAGCCGGGGTAGGGAAGGAAGTCGCTCGACGTCCACTCCCACACATCACCGATCAACTGCCCGGCTCCAGCCGGGGACCGGCCCGCCGCGTAGGCCCCCGCGGCGGCGGGACGCAGATGCCGCTGGCCCAGGTTGGCCCGCTCGGGCGTCGGGTCACCGTCGCCCCAGGGGTAGCGCAGCGACCGGCCGGAGGCGGGGTCGTGACGGGCCGCCTTCTCCCACTCGGGCTCGGTCGGCAGCCGCCGGCCCGCCCAGCGGGCGTACGCGTCCGCCTCGTACCAGCTGACGTGGAGCACCGGCTCGTCCGGGGGCACGGGCTCGGTGACGCCGAAGCGCCGCCGCAGCCACTGGCCGGCGTCGCGATGCCAGAACAGGGGCGCGGTCAGCTCGTGCCCGCGGACCATGGCCCAGCCGTCCGGGGCCCACCAGCGGGCGTCGGTGTACCCGCCGTCGTCGATGAACCGCTGGTAGGCACCGCACGTGACCGGAGCGGTGTCGACGAAGAACGCCGCGACCTCCCGCCGGTGCGCGGGCCGTTCGTTGTCCAGTGCCCACGGCTCGGTGGACGTGCCCATGGTGAACGGGCCACCCGGAACCAGCACTTCTGCCGGAAGCGCCACCGCGTCGTCGGCCACCGGCGGCTCCGGTGCGCTGAGCACGGGGGGCCCGGTACGCAGCTGATGAGTGATCAGCATCGTCTCGTCGTGCTGCTGCTCGTGCTGGGCGACCATGCCGAAGGCGAAGCCCGCCTGCTCCAGTGGCCGTCCCCCGCCGTGCAGCGGGGCCCCGTCGAGGATGTCCAGGGCCCGGCCGCGTACGTCAGCGGCATAGGTACGCGCCTCGGCGGGTGCCAGCAGCGGCAGCGAGGGACGGCTCGCCCGGGGATGCTCGAAGGCGTCGTACAGTCCGTCGATCTCGGGGCGCAGCGCCGCCCGCCCGCCCACCGCCCGCAGCAGCCACAGCTCCTCCTGGTTGCCGATGTGCGCCAGATCCCAGACCAGGGGCGACATCAGGGGGGAGTGTTGGGCGGTCAGGTCATGGTCGTCGACGCTGTCGGTGAGCAGCGCGGTGCGTTCGCGGGCGGTGAGGAGCGCGGCCAGGGCGCGCTTGCGCAGCGCCTCCGTGTCGAGGTCCCCGTGCCCGGGGGGAACAGATGTGCCGGTCATCGGCGCGGACTCCTTCCGTGCTGCGGTCCTGCGGCCTGCTGCCACGGTGCCGGGTCGGGCAGATCGTCTGCGGGACATCGGCCCCGGGCCACGTAACGGTCGGTGAAGGCCGCCACGGTGTTCTGCACGTGGTCGCTCGCGCCGAGCCGGGGCAGCGCGTCCAGAGCCGCGGCGAAGCAGGCCGCGGCGGCCGAGGCCAGCTCCGGGTTGCCCAGCCCGTCGCGGGCGGCGGCCGTCCACAGCGGATTGCGGGGTGCGGCGGCCGGGCCCGCCGTCTCGGCCAGCGGTTTCACGGTGCGGTACACGGTCTCGGCCGCCTCCGGGTCGTCGAACATCGCGGTGGTCGCGGCCAGTGGCACCAGCCAGCCGTCGGTGCCCGACTGGGCGTCGATCATGCGCAGCTCCAGATGCCCGCGGGGGCGCACCGGGGGGAAGAGCGTCGTGATGTGGTAGTCGAGATCCGCGCGCACCACCGGCCGGGGCCCGCCGCCGCGGATCCAGTCCCGGAGTGACAGCCCCTCCGGCACGGCCCAGGGGCCGTCGTCGTTCCGGATGCACATCACGGGCGTGTCGAGTACGTGGGCCGCCCAGGCGTCCCGCGGTGCGAGACGGCTCGTCGGGGCCAGCGACCTGGCCGGGTCGAGAGCGGCCCACAGGGCCTGCCGGGTCGAGCGCCAGCCGGTCCGGCGTCCCTGCCGGAACGGCGAATTGGCGAACGCCGCCACGAGGACCGCGCCCAGCAGGTGTCCGAGCTGCCAGCGCCGCCCGTAGCCCAGCGGGCCCGGCTCCTCCTCACCGGCGTCCAGGCACACCTGGACGGAGGCGGAGGTGCACATCATGGCGCGCCCGGCGGTCCCGGAACGGTCGAGCGCGGCTTCCATCGCCGCGTAGCGGGGCTCCTTGAGCAGACGGCGGGGGGAGTGCCACGGATCGACACCGAGGCCGGCCGGCACGAGTCCGGCCCTTCCGAGGGTGTCGCGCACGGCGGCCAGATCGGCGGCAGTGGCGTCGATGCACGCCATCAGGGAATCCGCCGGCCGGGAGCTGAGCTCCAGCTGACCGCCGGGTTCGAAGGTCAGGGACGCGTCCAGCGGGACCGCGCGCACGGCGTCGGCACAGGCGCGCAGGCGTTCGGGGGAGACCGCCGTCCCGGGGTCCTCACGGTCGTGGATGAGCCATTCGAGTTCCACACCGACCGTCCTGGGCGGTCCCGTCTTGAAACATATGCCGCGGAGCAGATCCTCCGCCTCGTCCTCGCCGAGGGGTTCCACGTCAACGGTCGAGCCATGAACGCCGGGAGTGTCCGGGAGCATGCTGGTCCTCCTCTTCGGGTGCTTCCTTACCACCCAAACCCTTACCGGGAGTTCGCACAAGGGTGCCCCTGCGGGACGGAAAACCGGTTGCGTCCATGCCGCTGGACGTCCAGCATGCCCCGTATGCACCACACGGGGGCGCGCCCATGAGCGCACGACTGCGCGGGATCGCGCGAGAGACCGAGGCCATCGTCGAGGCCGGGTACTACCGGACGCCGGAGGGGCGCGAGGTGACGATCGAGCGCGCGCTGACCGCCGCGCTGTCCGGGACGCGGCTGTACGGTCCCGAGCCGGTGCCCGTCGCCGTCCTGGACACGGACCGCACACCCGTCATCGAGGTGACCGGTGAGAGCAGCCTGCAGGCGGCACGCCGGATGACGGGTGCCTCGGCGGGCAGGGTGGCCGTGCTGAACTACGCCTCGGCCCGCAATCAGGGCGGTGGATATCTGAACGGCGCGCAGGCCCAGGAAGAGGCTCTGTGCCGTGGCTCCGCGCTGTACGTGACGCTGCTGCGCGCCCCCGAGTACTACGCCCACCACCGCGCCGAACGCAGCGCCTTCTACACCGACCGGGTCATCCACTCACCCGGTGTGCCGGTCTTCCGCGACGACCGGGGGCGGCTCCTCGACACCCCGTACACCGCGGGATTCCTCACCTCGCCGGCGCCGAACGCCGGAGTGATCCGCAGGCGGGAGCCGGAGCACGCGCACAGCATCCCCGCCGCGCTCGCGAGCCGTGCCGAACGGGTGCTCGAGGTCGCGGCCGTCCGCGGCTACCGGAGGCTGGTCCTCGGAGCCTGGGGCTGCGGCGTCTTCCAGAACGACCCGGCCGAGGTGGCGGGCGCCTTCCGTGCGCTGCTCGCCGACGGCGGACGGTTCGCGGGCCACTTCGAGCAGATCGTCTTCGGCATCCTGGACCGCAACCCCGATTCCGCCGTACGGGCCGCCTTCACCAGGATCCTCGCCCCTCAGCTCCAGCCGTAACGATCCCGCAGTCGTACCACCACCAGGTCGAATCTGTCCCGGTCCAGCGCACAGGCCTCGCGCCGCATACCGTCCTCGTGTACCCGCAGCACCCGGTCCAGGTCCACCCAGGACGCACGGCCCGAGCTGTCCCACGGCCCCGCACCCAGCGCGACCCACTCGTGTTCCCGTTCGTGCTGCTTGCTGGACAACTGGACGGCGAGCAGCGTGCCCTCCCTCTCGCGGGCCACGACGAGAACCGGCCGGTCCTTGCCGCGACCGTCGTTCTCCTCGAACGGCACCCAGGTCCAGACGATCTCGCCGGGATCGGGAGCACCGTCGCGGTCGGGGGCGTACGAGGTGCGGACCGGTCCCGCCTCGCGCGGGTCGGCCTCCGCCGTGGCGGTCGGTCCGCTACGGCCCGGGAAGTCGGTCGAGGGATCACTGCTGTGGTCGTGCTGGAACGTCATCACCACACCGTAGAACCTGGACGGCCCAATCCGCCCAGCGGGTCCGCGAACGGGGCCTCAGGCTCGATCTCATGATCACCTCAGTCGTCACCGCCCGTCTGTCCCGCGCCTTCGCGGCCGTCGGGCTCCTCGCGGCAGCGGCCCTGCTGCCCGCGCCTTCTGTCGCCGCGTCAGGGCCGTCCTCCGCCTCACCGGCCGCCCGGGAGCCCGCCGTGGACCCTGCTGCGGCACCACCACCCCGCACGGTGTCGGGATGGCTGCCCTACTGGGACCAGGAGGGCGCCTACCAGGACGCCCTGCGCCACGCCGACCAGCTGCACACCGTCAGCCCGTTCTGGTACGAGGCCGTCTCGGCCGGCCGGATCGACAGCCATCCCGGCGCGGGAGAGCGCCGCATCATCGACGGCCTGCACCGGGCCGGGGTGAAGGTCGTCCCCACGGTCATGGAGACGATGGAGCCCGGCGCGCTGGCGGCGATCCTCACCAGCCCCGCCCGGCGCACCGAGCACGCCGACGCCCTGATGCGCACGGTCGCCACCCGCGACTACGACGGCCTCGACCTCGACTACGAGTCGATCGCCGCCACCGGGGACGCCACGTACGCCTCGGTCCGCGACGGATTCACCACCCTGGCGACGGACCTCTGCCGACGGCTCCGGTCCCTCGGAAAGCAGTGCGTGATCACCGTGTTCCCCAAGACCGCCACCACCGGGCGCATCTGGGACTACGCCGCCCTCGGGCGTGTCGCCGACCGGGTCCGCATCATGGGCTACAACCTGCACTGGTCGGGCGGTGACCCCGGACCGCTCGCCGACACCCGCTGGTACGACGACATCCTCACCCGCGCCACCGCTCTCGTACCGGCGGCCAAGCTGGAGATGGGGCTCCCCGCCTACGGCTGGGACTGGCCCGCGGACAGCGACAGCACGGCCGCCACGAAGCACGTCACCTGGAAGGAGGCCGAGGCGCTGCGCGCGGAACAGGGCGCCCCCTACCGGCTCGACGAGGTCTCCGGGACGCCGTACTTCACCTACGACGACGGCACGGAGCTCCGCGAGGTCTGGTACCAGGACGCCCGCGGGGTCGCCACGCACCTGCCGGTGGTCCGCAAGCACGGTGTGACCCACACGGTGCTGTGGGCCCTCAACTTCGAGGACCCGCAGGTCTGGCCGGTACTCGCCGGTAGCTGACGCCCGTTCCGGGTACCGGTGCCCCGGCCCACGGGGGGCACCACAGGGTCTGTAAGACTGCCCGACGCGATGAGCCAGTTACCCGAGCAGCCCGCCGACACGTCCGTACCGACCAGCGCCGATGTGGCGCGACTCGCCGGAGTCTCCCGGGCCACCGTGTCCTACGTTCTGAACAACAACACGACGGTGCGGATCAGTGAATCCACCCGCCGCCGGGTCAGGGAAGCCGCCTCCGATCTCGGCTACGTCCCGCACGCGGCGGCCCGCAGTCTGCGGGCAGGGCACACCAGAACGGTGCTGCTGCCCGCCGCGCACGTTCCGGCCGGACCTCTCCAGCAGCGCTTCTTCATCGACCTGCAGTCGGATCTGCGCCGTCTCGACTACACCGTCGTCCAGTACGGAAGCGGCGGCCTCGATCCCGACGAGGCCGCCAGGGCGTGGGCCGAACTCCGGCCCGTCGCCGTCGTGTCGCCCGTGGGGATGGCTCTCACCCGCGTCGGCATAGGCGTCCTCACCCGCTCGGGCGCCAAGGCGGTGATCACGCTCGGACCGCAGCCGGTGGACGGCGCGCACGCGCTCGTCATGGACCAGCGCGAGGTCGGCAGCTGCGCGGTCCGCCACCTGCTGTCCGGCGGCCGCAGCCGGATCGGGGTGGTCATGCCGCAGGAACCCGGCCTCGCCCCGTTCTCCGAACCACGACTGGCCGGAGCGCTCCGCGCCCTCGACGAAACGGGCGCGGACGCCCGGATCCAGCCGCTGCCGCTGCGGTACGAGGAGGCATCCGCCGAGGACCTTGCCGCCCGGTGGCGGAGTCTGGGCCTGGACTCCGTGTTCGCCTACAACGACGAATACGCGATGCTGCTGATGAGGGCCCTGCAGGACGCCGGGGTGGAGGTGCCCGCCGAGGCGGCCGTCATCGGCGCCGACGACCTGATGCTGGGACGGCTGCTGCGGCCCCGGCTCAGCAGCGTCAGGATGGAACTGGCCACCGCACAGCCACTGGCGGAGATGATCGACCGGCTGGTGCAGCACCCGGGCGGAGCGCCCGAGCGCCACTACCTGCTGCGGGCGAGAGCGGTGGCCCGCGAATCGGGCTGACCGGCCGGGGTCCACGACATGCGCGGCCGACGGCGGGTGTCTAGCGTCGTCGGCATGAGTCATCCGCAGAGCTACGAGATCCTGGTGTTCCCGGAATTCAGGAAGACCGTCACCGGGGCGCCCGCGCCCGGTTCCGCGATCCGCTCGGCGGTCGTGGCGGCCACCGGTGACACGGGCGCGTCGGGCTACCCGCGCTACGCGGGGGACGGCATGGAGGCCGACATCGACCCAGCGACCCACACCGTGGAGGCCCTGCTGGTGGACGGTGCGGAGCTGGACTACGGACTCACGGTCAGGATCGCCGAGCGCATCGGCGGGGTGAGGGTGCCCGGCGGCGAGGGGGAGCCGCGGGGTGCGGAGCAGTCCGGCACCGCGGCGCCGCGCGGAGCGGAGGAGCCGGGCGCCGTGGCAGCCACGGCCGCGGAGGGCGGAAACGGCACCGGGGAGCCGGAGCCGAACGAAGAAGCCCGCTGAGCAGACCGGAGGGCCCAGCCGTACCCGGCCAGGCCCTCGCACCGCGTCCGCCGCACCCGCAGGGGGCTACTGCTGCTCCTGAGCCTGCCCCTGTGCCTGCTTCTGCTCCTCGACGGACTTGCGCACCTCGTCCATGTCCAGCTTCCGCGCCTGCCCGATGACGTCCTCGAGCGCCGCCTCGGGGAGGGCCCCGGGCTGTGAGAAGACCGCCACGTTGTCACGGACGATCATCAGCGTGGGAATCGACCGGATCTCGAAAGCCGCCGCCAGCTCCTGCTGCGCCTCCGTGTCGACCTTGGCGAAGACCAGGTCGGGGTGGCGCTCGGACGCCGAGTCGTAGACCGGCGCGAACTGCCGACACGGGCCGCACCAGGAAGCCCAGAAGTCGATCAGCAGGAATTCGTTGTCGCTCACGACCTGATCGAAGTTTTCCTTGGTGAGCTCTACGGTGCTCATGCTTTGTTACCTCTCCCTGGGACCGATCGGACCTGTCCCGCACAACGGCGACGTCGGTTGTCCTATTCCGCCTGCCCGTGTGGCCGCTGCGCACACCCACGACCACACTGTTCCCATGACTGACGCTGATGCTGTGAAGAACAAGGAATACGACGTCGTGGTGATCGGCGCCGGCCCCGTAGGGGAGAACGTGGCCGACCGGGCCAGGGCAGCGGGGCTGAGCACCGCCGTGGTGGAGTCCGAGCTCATCGGGGGCGAATGCTCGTACTGGGCGTGCATGCCCAGCAAGGCGCTGCTCCGGCCGGTGGTGGCACGGGCCGACGCGCGCCGCGTGCCGGGGCTGAGCGGGTCGGTGCAGGGGCCGCTGGACGCGGATGCCGTCCTCGCTCACCGGGACGAGCAGACCTCGCACTGGAAGGACGACGGGCAGGTCGGCTGGCTGGACAGCATCGGCGCGGAGATCTACCGGGGCAAGGGCCGGCTCACCGGTGTCCGCAAGGTGTCCGTCACCGGCTCCGACGGGTCGGAGCAGCATCTCATCGCCCGGCACGCGGTGGCCGTCTGTACCGGCAGCCGGGCCGTCGTTCCGGCACTTCCCGGGGTCGAGGGCGTCCGCCCCTGGACCAGCCGCGAGGCGACCAGCGCCAAGGAGGTGCCGGGCCGCCTCGTCGTGGTCGGCGGGGGAGTGGTCGGTGTGGAGATGGCCACCGTCTGGCAGGGACTCGGCGCCGAGGTCACGATGCTGATCCGCGGCAAGGGCCTGCTGCCCAAGATGGAGCCGTTCGCGGGCGAACTGGTCGCCGAGGCCCTGACCGAAGCGGGCGTCACGATCCTCACGGAGGTGTCGGCCACCGCCGTGAGCCGGGCGGGGAACGACGGACCGGTCACGGTCGAACTGGACAACGGTGAACGGCTGGAGACCGACGAGATCCTCTTCGCCACCGGCCGGGCCCCGCGCACCGACGACCTCGGCCTCGACACCGTGGGGCTGGAGCCCGGCTCCTGGCTCACGGTCGACGACAGCTGCCTCGTCGAGGACAGCGACTGGCTGTACGCGGTCGGGGACGTCAACCACCGTGCGCTGCTGACCCACCAGGGCAAGTACCAGGCGCGTATCGCGGGGGCCGCGATCGCCGCCCGTGCCCAGGACGCGTCCCTCCTGGAGACGGACCGCTGGGGTGCCCACGCCGCCACCGCCGACCACGCCGCCGTGCCCCAGGTCGTCTTCACCGATCCCGAGGCATCCTCGGTCGGTCTCACCCTCGCGGAGGCGGAGGCCGCCGGCCACCGGGTGCGGGCGGTCGACTACGACATGGCCTCCGTGGCTGGTTCCGGCCTGTACGCGCAGGGGTACAGGGGGCGCGCCCGGATGGTCGTCGACCTGGACCGCGAGGTGGTGCTGGGCGTCACCTTCGTCGGCCCGGGCATCGGTGAGCTGCTGCACTCCGCGACGGTCGCGGTCGCGGGCGAGGTGCCGATCGAGAGGCTGTGGCACGCGGTTCCGGCGTACCCGACGATCAGCGAGGTCTGGCTGCGGCTGCTGGAGTCGTTCAGGGGCTGAGGGCAGCCGGGGGCGGGGTGCGCGTACGCGGTGTCGCGGTGGGAGTGACCGCATGTGTCGACGGCGGTGGCGGACGTCGCCTGGTCGGTGTCCGCCGTCCCTCTCCGATGCCGGCCGCTACGTCCTCCCCCTGAGCGTCGGCGTGAAGACGTGCTCGCCGCAGTCCGGAGGCTGCGGCGGGCACGTCGTCGCGCGGGCGGACGCCGGGGAGGCGTCGGGCGCTGCCGGCCCGATGCCGCGGCCGGGACCGCGGGCGCCCGCACAGACGGACGACGACTTCACCGTCCGGTCGCACTGTGGGGTGGCTCGACGGACCGCCTACGGCCACCCCGTCCTGCTCATCCGACCCGAGGCGCACGCCGGGCGTCGGCTGGTGGCGGGTCACTCGGATCCCCCGTCCCTTGCCTGCGGGAACGACTCGGTACGGAGGGGTCCATGAGCAACCGGACACGAGAGACCCCTAGTTGAACGGGTCCAGCGTGATGTACGCCTGCTGCGGGTCGCCGTCGTGCACGAGCGATTCGTGCGCGCCCACGTCGTCGAAGGCGAAGCCGTAGGCCTTGCCGTCCGCCATCTGGGCGTGGATCTTGGCGGAGTAGTGGTTGGTGACCGCGTCCTTGTAGAAGTTCGCGTTGTTCGCGTCGGGCTGGTTGGGGTTGCTCAGCAGCGTCGACCGGTTGTAGCCGGCGCACAGTGTGCGGGAGATGGGCCCCCGGACCAGGTCGTTGGGCGCGTCAAGGAGTTTGTAGCAGCCGAAGACGCTGTCGGAGTCAGGCTTCTGGAAGCTGGTGACGACCGCTCCCGAACTGTTGGTGAAGTTCATGGTGTTGCCCTGAACTCGCCCGAAGTACTTCGTGTTCGGCTGGTCCTTGAACGGCTGGACGGTCAGTGTCTGCGAGGAGTACTTACTCCACACCCGGTTGACGTAGTCGTTCATGACGGAGGCCGGTAGCGCCCCGGCTTCGATGCCGTGGCCGGGGGCGAGCGCCCGCAGGATCGTCCCGTCGGAGCGGGTCCTGATGAGCCCGCCCCAGCCGCCGGGCTGGCTGCGCAGGGAGTCGAAGAACGCCTTGTAGCCGCCGGGCTTCAGGTGGCCGGTGCTCAGGGTGGTGCCGTTCGGGCGCTTCACTCCGACCGCGTAAGGGGCGGAGAACATGTCGACCTGCGTGCTGTTGATCCACAGGCCGGCGTCGTTGAGCGTGTACTCGGTCCAGTTGAAGAGGATGTTCGCGTTCGGGTCGCTCGGGTTCTGCACCGCGGGCTGCACCAGACCGCCGGTGGTGAGCTTGAAGACGAGCTTCTGCCCGTAGGAGAAGTAGACCCGGCCGGAGAACTTCGGCATCCGGATCGTCTTCGACTGCCCGTTGGCCGGGCCCGCGATGGACGCGTCGGGAGCGGGCGTCGGGGGGTTGCCGCCGGCGGGCCACGGATGGAAGGCGCCGTTCGTGTCGGCCCAGCCCTGGCGCCCGGACGAGAGCTCGGTGCCGATGACGTAGACGTGCACCTGCTCGCCGCGCCCGGAGTTGTTGGTCAGAGTGAGCGGGATGGTCGTGGGGACGGCCGCCGCGTCGGTGGCGGCGGTGACCTGGGTGGCGACGAGACATCCGCCGGCCAGCGCGAGCGCGGCAACCAGGGCGGCGGGCCTGGGGCGGGCCCGGTGCGTACGTGGGGCGGAAGGAAGGGTGGCAGACAAGCTCTTCTCCTCATCCGGAAGGCCGTGCTGTGGGGGTAGCCGGTGTGAGAAACCCGAGGCGACTCTGAGAGCGCTCTCAGGAGACTTCCTGGAGCGTATCGACCGGTCAGGGACGCGTCAATGTTCTGGTCTGGACCATAATCCCGTACCCCGTGGCGGCGGAACAGCGGTGAGGGCCTGGTGCGGGGCGGGCGGTTGCCGTCGTCGTCGCCCTCGTCACCGGGACGGGCGGACTCGTCCTCACCTTCGACGCCGCGGCCCGCAGCGCCGGGAGAAGCGCCGCCGAGATAGATGGCCAGGAGGCTCCTCGGCGGAGGGCGGAGGGCGGAGGGCGGAGGCTCTCACGTCTCACGAGATCGCCCACGGCGGGGGCGTACCGACCGAGGGCCCTCATCGGCTACCGCAGGCTCGCCCAATGAGAGGACTTCCCATAGGCGGTCATGGGTGTCACTTGGGAATTCTCCGCCCGGGCGAAGTTCGTGGGGTCGCCCTCTGGGCACCCCGATCGCCACTGCGGCCCCGTCCGTTCTGGCACGGATGTGGTGCGAGCCCTGGCGATCTTCCGGTCAGTGAGGGCCGCGCCGCGGTGGACGCAGCAGGGCCCACACGGCGAGTGTCTGGGCAGAGTATGTGACTCGCTCGACGAGTCGCTCGACAGTGGAGCGGCGCAGGGTACACAGCCACACGTAGCTGCTCAGGGAGACACAGAGGCATCCCAAGGTCTGCCCCAAAAAGGTTTGCTCCGCTGGCTCTTGCCCAGTGCGCAGGTAGAGCATCCATGTGGCTGCCGTGGCTACTCCCACTGCGACCAGGCCAGCTTTGGCTACCTGGCCGCGGACTGCCCAACGGGAGGCGAGAAGGCCGGCGGGAATCTGGATAGCGACGTGGAGCATCAGCACCGAGATCATTATCTCGAACGTTTGGGCATAGGTTTCCGCGGACGCGGCTGGAATCCAGCAGAAGCCGATGTACAGCAGAACGCCACTCACGTGCATGGCGGCAACGTTCAACGGAACGTGCCACCGGCTGACCCAGTGGCGCTCGTTGTCGCTCGCCCGCACGACGTCCTCCCCCTGAGGGCTGGAGCCCCCACTGCTGGCGGGGAGTCTACGTCCAAGGGCAGCATGCGAGGCGTTCCAGCCGCTTTGATCCCCGCGACGAACGACAGCCTACCGAGCTCACCAAATGAGATGACTTTTTGTGCCGGTTTTCGTTCCGATGTTCCTCAAGCCCCATACCACGTCCGTGCTCCTGCCGCGGTCCGGCCGGACCGGTCGGGCCCGGCCGGACCGGTCGGGCCCGGCCGGAACGGCGGATCAGATGTCGATGACCCGGTAGGCGATGGTGTAGACGCCACCGGAGCCTTCCAGTACCCGGTACTGCGTCTCCGCGCCGAACTCGTTGCCCGTGATGGTCACCGAGCCGAGCCGGTCGTCGCTGCTGGTGCTGTCGTAGTCCCACAGCGAGAGCGTGCGGGACTCGGTCTTGCCGAGGACCAGCAGCGCGTTGCCGTTGCTCCCGTCCAGGGCGCGGCGGTAGCCGGTGCCCATGGTCTGGTACGACGTGTTGGCGGGCCAGAGCTTCACGGCCTTGCCGCCGTTCGCCGCGATGTTGAGGTAGGCCTCGTCGTGGTCGCCCTCGCTCTCGTCGCTGCAGTACAGGTCGACGAGCTGGATCTGCACGTAGTCGACCGGATCGGCCTGCGCGGCGCCGGCGGCGCCCACCAGCGAGGTGAGGCCCAGCGCGCCTGCCAGGGCGAAGGTGGTCAGTCGTCGGACGGTCATCTTGTCCCCCGTGGTCTCAGGTTTTCGCCGGTCCCCCGACCGGCTCGAAGAACAGACTGCCGGACCGCCGTCCGTCGTTCTACGCGCGTTCCACTGAGCGGAACCGGCGCGCGGAGAAGGGTCCGTCAGGTCAGGGGCGCCAATTCTGACGATGCGTCAGTAGTGCAGGACGGGAGGCAGGCGGGGCGAGGCGCCGGCACGGACGAGGGCCGCGGTGACGGCCGCGGCCGCCCGCGCCGCCTCCTGGGCCGCCCGCTGCAGCCCTTGTGCGGACAACGTCATGACGGCCATCGCGGCGACGGTCCGGTCGTCGCGTCCCCGCACCGGCAGCGCCGCGCAGCACACCCCGTCCATCACCTCCGCGCACTCCAGAACCGCCCCCGGCAGCCGGCCCGCGGAGCCGGCCCGGCCCCGATCGCTCAGCACCTGGCCGGCCGCCGTGTCCAGCAGGAAGCTCATCCCGTTCCGCACCGGCACCAACGGCTCCACCTCGCCCGGCACGGACGCCACGGTGAGCGCCCGGCCGTCGTGCAGGACGGTCAGCAGGGCGCTCGCCCCGGTGGCCGCCCGCAGCCGGTGCAGCGGGTGACGGGCCGCCACCCGTAAGCCCGGGTGCGGCTCCCACGCCTGCCCGAGACGGTAGAGCTGCGAGCCGACCCGGTAGCGGCTGCCCCGCCGCTCCACCGCGCCCACCAGCAGCAACTGCTCCAGCAGTCGGTGCGCGCTCCCCTTGGGCAGGGCGCAGGCCGAGGCGATCTCGGTGAGCCCCGCCTCCCCGCCGCACCTGCGCAACGCCTCCAGGAGCGCGAACGCCCCCTCGATCACGCCTCTTCCGCGGTCCGTTCCCCGCTCCTGCTCCCCGCCCGCGTGTCGCGACATCTCTCCCCCAGCCGGTCACCGGGCCGTACCTCTTCGTACGGCCGCCGGGAGAGGATGCCCGACCTTCACGGCAGGGGCACACCCCGCCACGCGTGAACGTGACCCACAGCACACCGGCCACCGCTACCCGTGGGACGGGAGGAGCGCAAGAGGGCTCGGGGGCCGGAGCGTGCGCACCCTCCTCCGGTCAGCCGGAGGGGTCCCGTTCCGCGGCGAGTGCCGCACGAGCGATGCGGACCGCCTCTTCGGAGGTGAGCCGGGCGCCGTGGTCGTAGGCCTCCGTGAACGCGGAGGCCCCCAGGGAGGCCCGCGCCGAAGCGGCGACGCGGTCGACGTCGGTGCGTTCGGCGGGCGGCAGCGGGGCTCCGGCCCGTTGGCGGGCGGCAGCCGCCGCGCCCAGGAGCACGGCCGCGCGGGTGGCGGCGGGCGCGTGGCCGTGCAGGGCCGCCGCACCTGCGAGACCTTCCAGGGAGAGCGCCAGGGCGCGGGGCTCGGCGAGGGCGCGGGCGATCTCGAGTCCCTCCAGGTGGTGGTCCGCGGCCCCGCGCGCGTCGCCGCGGAGTTCGGCGGCGAAGCCGAGCTCGGCCAGGAGCAGGTGATCGCCCGCCCGGGACGACACATCGGCGTAGCCGTCGCGGATGTGCAGCAGGTGCGCCTGTGCCCCGTCGAGGTCGCCGGACCGGCGGGCGCCGAGGGCGAGGCCCATCACGGAGTGGATCTCGCCGTACTTGTAGCCCTGCTCGGCAGCGATCCGGCGGGCCTGTTCGTGCAGGTCACGGGCATGGTCCCAGTCGCGGGCGAGCAGCGCGAGGCGGCCGAGGCCGGAGAGCCGCGCGGACACCTCCGCTTCCAGACCCAGCTCCCGCGCCATCCGGAGCCCTTCGTGCTGGCGGCGCTCCGCGTCCGCGTACGCGCCCTTGATCTCGGCGAGCGCGGCGAGCGGGGAGACCGTCTGCAACTCACCCCAGCTGTCGCCCAGTTCACGGAAGAGCAGAGCGCTCCGCAGGCCGTCGCGGCCGAGCCCGGCGAGGTCGCCGCAGACCAGTGCGAGTGTCGCGCGCAGGCCGAGCGCGGCGGCGGTGCCCCACTGGTCCTCCGCGGCGGTGAACAGGGCGAGCGCTCGGGTGTTCAACTCATTGCTCTCGGCCGCGTCACCGGCGCTGTACAAGCCGTACGCGCACAGCCACAGTGCACGGGCACGACGTACGGGATCGGGGACGGCGTCACCGGCAGCGGCGAGGCCGGCTCCCCTCGCGCCGCCACTGTGTGCCGTGGTGGCGGCGACCGCCGCGTGATCTCCGGTCAGCAGTGCGAAGGCGGTGTGCAGGAGGGCGAGTTCGGCGGGTGCGGAGGGGGCTGACGTCGCGGCCAGCACCGACCCGAGGCTGCGGCGCGCTTCGGTGAGGCGGCCCCGCAGCAGCCACCACCAGGCCAGAGCGGTGGCCAGCCGGACCGCCTCCTCCGGTTCACCCGTGGCCGCCCGGCGCACCGCCTCATCGAGCGCCGTGCGCAGATTGCCGGCCTCCGCGTCCAGCCGGGCAAGCCAGGGCCGCTGCGCGGCCCCGCGCAGATGCGGCTCGGCGTGTACGGCCAGGGCCCGGTAGTGGCGCAGTTGGCGGTCCCGTACGGCGGTGAAGTCCTCCATCTCGTGGAGCTGCTCGGTCGCGTACGCGGCGACCGACTCCAGGAGGCGGTACCGGGGGCCGGTGGGCCCGTCCACCACGACCACCAGGGACCGGTCGACCAGCCGGGTGACGAGATCGAGGACCTCGTCCCGGGTGACGCCGTCACCCGCGCAGACCGCCTCGGCCGCCTCCAGGTCGCAGCCGTCGCTGTGCGCGGCGAGGCGGCGCAGAACGATGCGCTCGGGCGCGCTGAGCAGCTCCCAGCTCCAGTCGATCACCGCCCGCAGCGTCTGCTGGCGCGCCGGCGCACCGCGCTGCCCGAAGGTCAGTACCCGGAAGCGGTCGTGGAGCCGGGCGGCCAGGCCCTGGACCCCCAGGGCC
Organism: Streptomyces clavifer; assembly: GCF_036345975.1. Lineage (NCBI taxonomy): Bacteria > Bacillati > Actinomycetota > Actinomycetes > Kitasatosporales > Streptomycetaceae > Streptomyces > Streptomyces clavifer. The sequence continues at coordinate 7,092,247 of NZ_CP107793.1, forward strand.
CGCACGCGGGTGGCGGCGAGCTCGAGGGCGAGCGGGATGCCGTCGAGGCGGCGGCAGATCTCGGCGACGGCCCGGCGCTCGGGCCCGTCCGGGGCACCCGGGTCGCGCGAGAAGCCGGGGGTCGCGGCGGCGGCACGGTCCATGAACATCCGGACGGCGTCGGCGGGCGGCAGTGGCTCGACGAGGAACACCGCCTCGCCCGCCAGGCCGAGCGGCTGCTGCCCGGTGGCCAGGACGCGCAGGCCGGGGGCGGTGCGCAGGAGCAGCTCGGTGAGAGCGGCGGCGGCGTCGACGACGTGCTCGCAGTTGTCCAGGACGAGCAGGGTGCGGCGGTCGCGCAGGGCGGCGGCGAGGCGGTGCGGCAGAGAGGGGGTGGAGGTGCCGGTGCCCGGCAGGGAGCGGGGGACGTCGTCCCGGATGCCGAGGGTGGCGGCGACGACCTGCGCCAGGTCGGCGGTGGTGCCGGCGTGGATGCCGGAGAACTCCACGAGCCATGTCTCGCCGGCCGGTTCACCGGCCGCGGCGCCGTCCCGCTCGGCCGTGGCCGCGGCGACGGCCAGCCGGGTCTTGCCGACGCCGCCGGTGCCGGTGAGGGTCACCAGCCGCTTCTCGGCGAGGAGCCGGGAGATCCGGGCGAGGGCCTGGCGGCGGCCGATGAGAGGAGTGAGGGGGACGGGAAGGTTCGAGAAGGAGCCCGGCCCGGCCGCGTCCGCGGCATCCGGAGTCTCCGTGCTGTGCGCGGTCGCCGGAGTGCTCGACGTGGCCGCCCCCGGTGGGGGGTCCGCCGCCACCGTCCCGGCCGCACCCTGGCTCAGACCCGGGTCCTGCCGGAGCACCGCGCCGTGCAGGGCGGCCAGTTCGGGGCTCGGGTCGACCCCCAGCTCCTCGACGAGCAGCGCCCTCAGATCGTCGTACGAGGCGAGGGCCTCGCTCTGCCGCCCCGCCGCGTACAGGGCCCTCATCTGGACGGCGCGCAGCCGCTCCCGCAGTGGGTGGCGCGCCACGAGGTCGGTGAGCTCCCCGGCGAGCAGCGCATGGTCCCGTGCCTCCAGGCGCGCCTCCGCCTGCTCCTCCAGCACGGACAACCGCTGCTCCGCGAGGCGCTGCGCCGCCCCCCGTACGAACCCGCCGTCACCGAAGTCCGCGTACGCGGGCCCACGCCACAGCTCCAGTGCCTCGGTGAGCAGCGCGGCCCGGGCGCGGGGGTCCTGGGCGGGGCGGGCCCCGGTCACCAGGGCGCGGAACCGTACGGCGTCGACCTCGTCGCCGCCCTCGAGCCGCAGCCGGTAGCCCGGCGGCTGCCGCACCACCCGGTCGCGGCCGATGACCCGGCGCAGTTGGGAGATCTTGGCCTGAAGGGCCGCCCGGGGGTTGCCCGGAGGCACGTCGCCCCACAGGTCGTGGATGAGCCGGTCGGCGGACACCGGTCCCTCGTCGTGCGCGAGCAGATCCGCCAGCAAGGCCCGGACCTTGGCCTCGGGGACCTTGACCTCCCGGCCCGCGCCGTCCCACACCACCAGTGGCCCGAGCACCCCAAACCGCATGAGCACCACCGTACATGGCCGGGTGACCGGCGCCCGGCAGGCTTCCGGCAGCCCTCCCTCCACCGCCCGCACGCCCGTCCGGCCCTCCGTCCCGAAGGTTTCCGGAAGGTTCCCCGAAGCGTCTGGGCGCAGAGTCGTCCCCATGGGTGGCACCACGCACCGGCGAGGAACGGGCACCCCGGAGGGAGCAGCACCCATGACCAAGTACGCGCGCAGAACAGCCCTCGTCGTCGGTGAGGTCACCGGCATCGGTCTGGCCATCGCCAAACGTCTCGTGGAGGGCGGGGCGACGGTCCTGCTGACCGTGCGCACCGCACACGAGCGCGCCCACGCGATCGCCGAACTGGGCTCCACCGCCCGCGTCGTCACCCCGGACACCCTCGAAGCCGCTCTCGCCGCACAGTCCGGCACCGGACCCGGTGGCGGAGAGGGCCGCGTCGATCTGCTCTTCTCCGACGCCGTCGCCACCGTGCAGCCACTGCTGCGCCACCTCAAGGGCGGCAGCGCGATCGTGCTCACCGCCCCCACCCCGTGCCCCGACGCCGTACGGGCCCTCGCGGCCGAACTCGCCTCCCGGGGCATCCGCGTCAACGCGGTGGCCCCGGGCTGTATCGAGGCGCCGGGCGCCCGCACCGAACCCCTGCCTCCGCTGGGCCGTCTCGGCGCCGCCGAAGAGGTGGCCCGCGCCGCGCTCTTCCTGGCCACGGAGGCGACGTTCACCACGGGGGTCCGGTTCCCCGTCGACGGCGGACTCGGCCCCCCGTGAACCGGCCACCGAGGACCACCCCCGCGGCCCGGCCCCCACCGCCCCCGCACCCACTCGACGCCCCACACCTCCCTTCCGGAAGACCTGGAGCACATCCCATGAGCACCGCACCCGACACGGCGCCCGCCGCTGCGGCACCGGACCCGCAGAGCGGAGGCGAGGGACAGCAGAAACTCCCGCTGTTCGCCCTGCTGGCCCTCGCCACCGCCGTCTTCATCACCAGCCTCACCGAGACCCTCCCCGCCGGTCTGCTGCCCGCGATGAGCCAGGACCTGCGGGTGAGCGAGTCCGCGACCGGACAGACCGTGACGGTCTACGCGATCGGCACCGCCCTGACCGCGATCCCGCTCACCGCGGCCACCGCCGGCTGGCGTCGCAAGAAGCTGCTGCTCAGCGCCATGGCCGGCTTCGCCGTCGCCAACACGGTGACGGCCGTGTCGTCCGTCTACGAGCTGACGATGGTGGCGCGGTTCGTCGCCGGTGTCGCGGCCGGTCTCGCCTGGGCCCTGCTCGCCGGGTATGCGCGGCGCATGGCCCCCGCCCACCTCCAGGGCAAGGCGATGGCCATCGCCATGGCGGGTATCCCCGTGGCGCTGTCCCTCGGCGTGCCCGCGGGCACCTTCCTCGGTGACTGGCTCGGATGGCGCGTGGCGTTCCTGGCGATGACGGTGCTCACGCTGCTGCTCCTGGTGTGGATCGTCGCGGCGGTGCCGGACTTCCCCGGACAGGGGCGCGGCGAGCGGCCGAAGATGCTGAGCACCCTGCGCATCCCCGGAGTGACCCCGGTCCTCTTCGTCACGCTCGTCTTCGTCCTCGCCCACACCATCCTGTACGCGTACATCGCGACGTACCTCGACGACCTGGGTCTTGGCCGCAGCACCGGCCTGGTGCTCCTGGTGTTCGGCGCCGCCTCGCTGGCGAGCATCTGGATCGTCGGCGCGCGGATCAACCGACAGCTGCGCGGCCTCACCGTCGCCGGCGCCCTGCTCGTCGCCCTCGCAGCCGCGCTCCTGGCCGTCCTCTCCGACACCACCGCCCTCGTCTACGTCGCCGCGGTGCTGTGGGGTCTCGGCTGGGGCGGTGTGCCCACGCTGCTCCAGACCGCTGCCGGTGACGCGGGCGGCGAGTCGGCCGACTCGGCACAGGCCATGCTCGTCACGCTCTGGAACGTCGCGATGGCCGGCGGAGGCATCGTCGGAGGCATCCTGCTGGACGGGGTCGGCAGCGAGTCCTTCCCCTGGACCGTTCTGCTGCTCCTGCTGCCGGTGATCGCGGTCGTCCTGTACGCCCGTCAGGCGGGCTTCCCCGTCCGCCGGCCGACGGATCCGGCCGCGGGCGTGGACCCGGCGGCCTGACGCACCGGAAGCACGACGACCGACCGCCGGGGCAGTCCGTCCCCCGGTGGCCGGTCGTCCAGCCCTCTCGTGATCGGGACATCGCCGCCGAAGTCCGTGCCCTCGGGGACGCTCGGTGGCATGTTCATGATTTGTTAACACTTCACCTGACATGTCCGTGGTGGGGTTTCGCCACTGGTGAAGCCCGTTCCTTCCCGCCCACGCGTCACTCGCCACAGCCCCGGCGAAGGGAGTCTGCGCAGGTCAGCCCGTGAACTTGCAAAGTAGACGGCCGACCCGGGCAAACTCCGTCCCGGACGGTACTTTCACCTCGTACGTATGTGCCATGCATTCACTCGGATGCGAGCGGTGACGGGTATCGAGGGGGCGTAGCGTCAGATGTCGTCAAGCGAGGTGCGCGCGGGGGTGCCGGGCGACGGCGCGCACATGCAGCCGTTCATGGACGAGGTCTTCCGGGCGTTCGGGCGCTCCGAGCAGCGCCGTTGGGCCCAGACGTATCTGTGGGCCCTGATCCATGTGTCCGGCAGGAAGACGCCGCGGCGCATCGCGCTGGCGAGCCCCTTGCCGTCGGCCGCGGCGCGGGGCCTGCACCAGTTCGTCAACGTCAGCCCATGGGACTGGGTTCCGGTCCGCAGGCGGCTCGCCCGGCTGGTGGCCGCGCGGACGACGCCGCTCGCCTGGACCGTCACCGAACTCATCATCCCCAAGCGCGGCGAGCACTCGGCCGGTGTGCACCGGCGCGTGGACACGGCGACCGGGCGCACCGTCAACTGCCAGCGTGCGCTCGGCCTCTTCCTTGTCTCCGGGACCCAGTCCTACCCGGTGGACTGGAGCCTCGTGCTCGGCGGAGCGTGGGAATCGGACCGGGAGCGCAGGCGCCGTGCGCGCATCCCCGGGACCGAGAGGGCGCGCACCGCCGCCGACCACGTCGTCCGGTTCGCTGCCGAGGTCACCGCGCAGCCTCAACTCCCGCGCCTGCCCTGGGTGCTTGACCTCACCCGGTGCGAGGACGTGGCCGGGGTCCTCGCGGGCCTCGCCCGACTCCGGGCCGACGTCGTGTGCGAGGTCTCCGCGGAGCAGCAGGTGCTCACTGGGCAGCACGCCGCCGTGGTCAGTACCGTGAGCGCGCTCATGGAGGTGCGGCACGCCCGGCAGACACACGTGCTCCGCGGGCAGACCCCCGACGGCCGCGTCAGAGCCGTCCCGGTCCACACGCACGCGGGCGCGGTGGGGCTGCCGAGACCCGGCAACGCCGGCGACGCGGGCTCCCGCCCCTACCGCGCCGTGGAGCGGCCCGACCCGGACGGCCGGCAGCCGGCCCGCTACTGGCTCACCACGCTCGCGGGCCGCCGCGTGGAGGAGAACCTGCGGCTCGCCCGGAGCCACGCCGCGGCGCTCTCGGCAACGGCCACGCTCGTCCAGCGGTTCGGCCTCCTCGACTTCGAGGGCCGCTCCTTCCCCGGATGGCACCACCACATGACCATGGCCTCGGCCGCCCACGTCTACCAGCACCTGTTCGGCGCCCCCGGCGGGACCGCCGTTCCCGCCGACCCTCCCCGGGCGCCGACCGCGGGGCCACCGGACCCGCCGCACGCACCGGTCGCCGCGCTCACCAGCGCCCTGAACTGACGTGAAGGAGAGAAGCGAGGGTGAGCACGTGAAACGGGTACTCGTGGTGGAGCAGAACACCGAAGCCGCCGCGGCCATGGTGAGCGATCTCCGGCGGCAGGGATTCACGGCTCGCAGCGTCGGTACCGGAGAACGGGCCCTGCGGGCGCACGTCGAAGCGGATCTCGTGCTGTTCTCCCTGGAGCTGCCCGATATCGACGGACTGGAATTGTGCCGGTCCCTCAGGGACGGTGGCGATACAGCCCTGATGGCCGTCACCGATGCCGGCGACGAAATGGGGCGGGTCCTTGCCCTGAATGCGGGGGCGGACGACTGTGTGGTGAGAACCTGGGGCTTCCGTGAAATCGGTGCCCGTATCGATGCGGTGCTGCGCCGTGCGCAGCCCCGGCACGTCCTTCCGGGCGCCATTTCCCTGCACCAGCTCCATATCGATCCGCGTCTGCGGGAAGTGCGACTGCACAACCGGCTCGTCGGAGTCACGTCGAAGGAATTCGAGCTGCTCTACACCCTGGCCGCCACCCCTGAAACGGTCGTGACGCGAAAGGAGCTCATGGCCCGGGTCTGGGGGAGCAACTGGGGGCACACCAGCCGCACCATCGACACGCATGTGAGCAGCCTCCGGGCGAAACTCGGCAGCGGCGGCTGGATCATCACGGTCCGGGGCGTCGGCTACCGCATGGGGTACGCCTACCGCGTGCCCGAGACGTCCGCCGGGTGAGGGGGGTCCGGCGTGTGAGGGCCTCGAGGGGCGTTTCCGCGTCCGTCGAGGCCCTCGCCGTCACCGTCGCACCGACGCGCGCTCCAGCCTCCGCAGCAGCGGGTGGCGCGCCCCGTCGGTGACTCCCGCCACCCGCCGCGCCCACCAGGCCGAGGCGAGGTTGGAGGTCAGCAGTGTGCGCCGCGGCTCCTGCCGGACCAGCTCGGCGAGGGCGGCGAGCGTGCCCATGCCCGTACCCGTGAACAGCAGGGCCGTGTCGGCGGGCAGCTCCCGCTCCCGTATGTGCCGCAGGATCGTCCCGGTCGTCACCACGTACGGGTCGAAGTGCGCGGCGCCGCCCGCATCCGGGCCCGCGGTGCCCGGGCGGGCCGGCACGAGCACCACCTGGTCGACCGTGAGGCCGGCTCGCTCCCAGAAGGCGCGGGAGGTGTCGGTGAGCCACGGCTGGTACGGGGAGACGAGCGTCAGACGGGTCACCCCGAGGCCCTCGCAGGCCGTGAGGATCGCCTGCGTGGAGGACCGTACGGGGCAGCCGGCGCGCTCGGACAGCTCATCGCAGAAGGCCCGGTCGCCCTCGGGGCCCAGCAGGTAGTGCGACGCGCTGCACGCCACCACGACGGCGTCCAGGCGCAGCGCGCCGAAGCTGCCGAGGAGCGCCGGCAGCACCTCGTTGTACGTCTCCAGCATGGCCCTGAGCCCGACGCCCGGGGTCACCGGGAAGCGGGAGGTGTACACATTCATCGCGGTGCCGAGCAGATGGTTGAACTCGGGTTCCGCCGTCGGATTCTCCGGCGGCACGACGACCCCCAGGCGGGGCAGCGAGAAAAGATCCATGTCCGCACCGTAGGACGCGGGCCGTACCGACGGCCGTTCTTCGACCGGCATTTGGCATCCGCACCACACCCGTCTTGCATTCCCTTTCCTTCTTGACATTCCTTGACACTCCACCACGCAGGCCTGACACGGACGCTGTTGCTCTATTCAGCCGGGCGGCGAAGGATGAAGGCCGGCGATCAACGCCGGTGGTACCCCGAATTTCTATTCACGGACCCCGTCGGTAATGCAGACCCTTTCGGGAGCGAGGAGTGAAGGAAATGACAGCAGGAGAAAGCCCCGAGGAACCGGAGAGGCTGCCTCGCATATCCGACGCGACGCTGCGGGACTCCGCACACATGGCGGGCGTCGAGTTCGGCCCCGACGACGCCGCCGCCATCGCGGACCTGCTGGTGCGCACGGGCGTCGAGCTCGTCGAGGTGGGCATGGTCTCCGGCCCGGACTCCAAGGACGCCGACCTCGTCCTCGCCACCCATGCGGCCGTCGGCCCCGAGCGCAGCATGACGCTCCTCGTCGTACGCGACCGCCGGCAGGTCGCGCGTGCTCTCGACGAGGCGGAGCGCCTGGGCGTGCGCCACATCATGTACTCCATCCCCACCTCCGAGCAGCACGCGCAGTTGAAGCTCGACTCGGCCAGCCCCAAGTTCCTCCAGGCACTCGCGCGTTCCGCGATCTCCCAGGCCAAGGAGCGAGGCTTCCACGTCACGTTCAGCGGTGAGGACGGCGCCCGTACCCCCAGGGAGCGGCTCGTCCCCTACGTGGAGGCGGGGTTCGCGGCCGGGGCCGACCGGTTCCGGCTCGCGGAGACTGTCGCCCAGCTGTCCCCCTGGCAGATGGAGGAGGTGATCGCGGACATCGTCGCGATCGACGGCTCAGAGATCGAGATCCACTCGCACAACATGCTGGGCATGGCCGTCGCCAACTCCCTCGCCGCCGTCCGCTCGGGTGCGCAGTGGATCTCGGCGACCGTCGGCGGCATCGGCGAGCGGGGCGGCAACGCCCCGCTCGCCGAGCTGCTCACCTCGTTGCGTGTGATCCACGGCGACACCCGCTTCGACCTGACCCATCTCACCGAACTGGCGCGGATCACCCTCAGGGGCGCCGGCCTGGGGGACGCCTTCCAGTCCGGGCCGACCACCCCGCACGCCTTCGCGTACGAACTCCCGGGCCAGCTGAACCACCCGGAGGCGTACGAGACGCTGCCCGCCGAACTCGTGGGCAACAAGCGTGAGCTGCGGGTCCGCAGCCGCCTGACCACCGCACTGGTCACCTGGGCCCTGACCGGCTCGGGCCTCGAGGTCGACGTCGACGCCTTCACCCCGTGGCTGGCGGAGCGGCAGGAGCGCGACGGCCGGCCGCCGCTCGACCGGGACGCGATCCGCAAGGCCGCTATCGACTTCCGCCCCGTGTACGTCTGACCCCCACGCATCCCCCCTCTCCCCAATCCCACCTCATCAACGGAGTTGACCCATGTCCACCGTCACCCTGACCGGTGTCTGCCCCGAGTGCGAGACCGACCTGACCGTGCCCCCGGTCACCAGGGGCGAGACCCTCTCCTGCCCCGAGTGCATCCTGACCCTCCGTGTCGAGGCCGTCGAGGACGGACGGCTGACGCTGGAGATGATCGAGGTGCAGCTCCGCGACTGGGGCCAGTGACATGGGAAGCCACCGCACCGTCGCGGTCGTCGCCGACCGTCTCGCCTGGGAGGAACGTCTGCTGATCGAGGCTGCTCCGGCCTTCGGCCTCCGTCTCGACTGGGTCAACGACGAGTCACTCTCCCTCGGCCACCCGGACGCCCCGGCCGTCAAGGGATACGACACGCTGCTGATCCGCAGCCGCAGCTACACCCGCGGCGGACTGATCGCCACCCTCGCCGAGGCGGCCGGCGTCCCCACGCTGAACACCGCCCGGGCCATCCACGCCTGCGAGAACAAGGCCGCCCTGCGCGCCCTGCTGCACACCGCGGGCGTACCGGTGCCGGACCACCGACTCGTGCTCTCGCGCAAGGACTTCGACACGGCACTCGCCGATCTGCCGCTGCCCCTCGTCCTCAAGCCCGTCTTCGGCGGCATGGGCAAGCGGGTCACGCTGATCCGGCACGCCGACACCGCCCACTCCGTGTACGACTACATCGAGGATCTGGCACACGCCTTCGAGCAGGCCAGCGTGGTGGAGCCCTACCTGGGCGGCAGTTCGGTGCGCTGCCTCGTCGTCGGGCGCGAGCTGATCGGCGCGGCGGAGTTCGAGAGCGGCGGGAAGGACTGGCGCAACAACGCCGCGCTCGGCAACAAGAACCGCGCAGTCGACCACGACCCCGACGTACTCAAGATCATCGATGGCGTGGTGGACGTGCTCGGACCCGGGATCTACGGGGTCGACCTCTTCAGCACCCCCGACGGCTACGTCGTCAACGAAGTCAACCACGCGCCCGGCTTCCGGGCCGTGGCCTCCGCCACCGGGGCGGACATCCCCTCGGCCATCGGCCGTCATCTGCAGGAGCTGCTCACATGATCCGTGCAGGAGTCGTCGGTGCCTCCGGGCTCGCCGGCGGCGAACTCATCCGACTCATCACCCAGCACCCCGACCTGGAACTGACCTTCCTCGGCGGTTCCTCCAGCATCGGCAGGCGCCCGTCCGAGCTCCACCCCGGCCTGCGCATCCACCAGAACCTGACCGTGCAGCCCGTCACCGAGGAGGTCGCCGACAAGGTCGACGTCCTCTTCCTGGCCACCCCGGCGACGGTCTCGGCCGACCTGGCCGGCCTGCTCGCCGACCGGGTCCCGGCCCTCGTCGACCTCAGCGGTGCCTTCCGCATCCGTACGCCCGAACTGCACGACCGCTGGTACCCGAAGGTCAAGCGGCGCACCGACCTGACGGACCGCTTCGTCTACGGGGTGCCGGAGCTGGTCGGCGACCAGCTGAAGGACGCCGCGCTGATCTCGCTGCCCGGCTGCTACGCCACCGCGATCACCCTGGGCCTGGCCCCGCTCACGCTCGGCCTCGGGCTCACGCTGAAGACGGTGGTGGTGGACGGCAAGAGCGGGTCCAGTGGCGGCGGGCTCCAACTGCGCACCTCCGACCTGCACCCGTTCCGGGCCGGGGCCATCGCCCCGTACTCCCCGACCGGACACCGGCACGCCGCGGAGGTGGGCGACTTCCTGGAGCGGAGCAGACCCGGTGCCGTCGGCAATCTGTCCATGTCGGCCTACGGCGTCTCCCACGTACGGGGACTGCTGACCTCCTCGTACGTCTTCACCGACGACAAGGTGGACCAGCGCGAGCTGTCACGGGCCTATCTGCGCTTTTACAAGGGCCACCCGTTCGTGCGGGTGCGCCGGCACGACGAGACGCTGATTCCGGTGCCCGACCCGCAGGTCGTCCTCGGCTCCAACTTCGCCGATGTGACGGTCCTGCACGACGAGGAGGGCGGCCGGATCGTCGTGCTCGCCGCGCTCGACAACCTCGTCAAGGGTGCCGCGGGCCAGGCCGTGCAGGCCGTGAACCTGCGGTTCGGCCTGCCGGAGGAGACGGGGCTGACGCAGCAGCCGGTGATGCCGGCGTGAGCGCACCGCACTTTGTTCCCACGGTGGTGAAACTCGGCGGGAGCTGCCTGGACGATCTCGACGGCAGCTGGTGGGACGACCTGGCCCGCCACGGCCGGAGCCGCCCCCTGATTCTTGTGCACGGCTGGTCCAAGCCGCTCAGGAGGGTCAGCGCCCGCTACGGCGAACCGTCGGCGATCCTCCGCGACCGGTACGGCAACCAGAGCCGGTGGACCACGCCCGAGGTCATCGACGACATCAAGGCCGTCAGCACCGAACTGGCCGCGGACGTCCTCGCGCAGCTGGAGGACCGCGGCATCACCGCCGAGCGGCTGCTCGGCAGTGACGGTCTGGTGAGGGCGGGCGAGGGCGAGCGCTGGTGGTGGCGGGAGAAGCGGCTCGTCGAGCTGGAGAATCTCGTCGGCCCGATCACCGGGGTCGACACGGCTCCGCTGAAGGACCTCCGGCCGGGCCACGCCCACCTCGTCACCCCGCTCGCGCGGAACGCGGCGGGCCAGGAGGTCAACACGGACGCCGACCGGGCCGCCGCCGCGATCGCCGGGGCCACCGGCGCGACCGACCTGGTCCTGGTCACCGATGTGGGCCACCTCCTGATCGACGGGGAGCCGGTGTGCCGGATCAGCAGCCGGGACGCGGCCGCCTTCCGCGACAGGGGAGCGAAGGGCGGCATGCGCAAGAAGCTGCGGGCCGCGGGCGAGGCACTGGACCACGGCGTGGAACGCGTCGTCATCGGCGGCGCCGCCGTCACGGAGCTGCTGGACGGCCGCACCGGCACGGTCATCACCGACGCACCGGCCACCACCCACACCTCAGGAGCGAGCGCATGACGCGGCCCCGCGTACTGGTCGTCAACAACGGAACACTGTCCCTCAGGCAACTCCGCTCACGTTTCGAGGCGCTGGGGTCGCAGACCGAGGCGGCCGACGCCCGGTCCGTACCCGCCAGGGTGGACGGCCGCTACCAGGCGATCGTGCTGAGCGGCACCAAGGTACGCGCGTACGACAGCGAGTACTACAAGCCGCTCATCGACCTGGTCACCGACGCCGACGTTCCGGTCTTCGGCATCTGCGGCGGTCTGCAGATCCTCGCCGTCGCGGCCGGCGGACGCCTCGTGGAGGGGCCGCAGCGGGTCGGCGGCTACGAGGCACAGGTCGACACGGAGGAGCCGCTCTTCGCCCACGTGAAGCCGACGGTCACCGTCTTCCACCGCCACACCCTCTACCTCCAGGAAGCCCCGGCGGGCTACCGCACCATAGGCCGCTCCGCGCACGCGCCCGTCGAGTTCCTGCGCTCCGACGACGGCCGGATCTTCGGCTCCCAGGCCCACCTGGAGTTCCGCAAGGACGGGCTGGAGATCCTCCGGGGCTTCGCGCAGCTCTACCGGTGACCCGTAGCCGGTACGCCTCCTCCCGTCCCTCAGCTCCTGAGACCCCTCACACACCAGACGCAAGGACTTCGCCATGAGCGCTCCGGAAGAGCCGCAGGACCCCGCCCTCACCGTCCACCTCAACGGCAGCGGCGGCACCATCAAGGGCTGGGTGGTGATCGACACGCTCGTCGACGGCCTGGCCATGGGCGGCACCCGGATGACCGCCGGGGTGACCGAGGAGGAAGTAGCGGGCCTGGCACGCGACATGACCGAGAAATTCACCCTGGCGGGGCTGCGCATCGGCGGTGCCAAGGCCGGGATCGTCTCCGACGGCTCCCACCGCGAGGAGACCTTCCGCACCTTCGGCCGCACGGTGAAGCCGCTCCTGCACGGCGGCATCCACCTCGGCATCGACATGGGCGTCACCCCCGCCGACCGGGCCGTCTTCTTCGCCGAAGCGGGCTACGACCCCCGCTACCGCCTCGGCGCCCCGGACATGCCGATCGACTGGCGTACGTACTACGAGCCCTTGATCGACGCCACCGGCCACGGCGTCGGCGTCGCCGCGGTCACCGCCCTGGAGGCCCGTGGCCGCAGCGGACCGGCCCGGGTCGTCGTGCAGGGCTTCGGCGCGGTGGGCCGGGCCGTGGCAGGGTTCCTGGAGAACCGCGGGCACATCATCGTGGGCATCGCCGACGTGCAGGGCACCATCAGCGCGGACCGGCTGCCGGTCGCCGGACTGGTCGACATCACCGATCAGTTCGGGCGCATCGACCGCACCCGCCTGCCACAGGACGTCACGCTCTCCAGCGAACCGGAGGCCTGGCTGGACGTCGACGCGGACATCCTGGTCCTGGCGGCCCAGAAGAACGCCCTCACCGCCGAGAACACCCACCGCCTGCGGGCCGGCCTGGTGGTGGAGGGCGCCAACCTCGCCTCCAGCGCGGCGGCGAAGGAGAAGGTGGCCGCTTCCGGTGCCGCCCTGATCCCCGGAGTGATCGCCAACATCGGAGGCGCCGCCTCGGCGGCCCTGGCTGTCACCCGGGTCGTCCCGTTCGGCCTACCGGCCGAGGCACGCAAGGAGTGGGTGTTCGACTGGGTCGGCGACCGGGTGCGGCAGAACACCCGGGACCTGCTGGAGATCGCGGCGGCCCGTGCGGGCAACCCGTTGCCCGAGCTGCTCGCCGCCCGCCGGAAGGACCGCTGATGAGCGCGACGACCACGACGACCACGACGGCGGGGTCGGCCGAGGCCGCCGGGGAGCGGCCGGCTCCCCCCGTCCTCGGACAACGCGCCGCCGAGTACCGCCGCCGTGGCTGGTGGCGGGACGAGACCTTCCTCGACGACCTGCACCGCCAGGCACGCCTGCGTCCGCACCGGCTGGCCGTCGCGGGCCGGCGCGTGGCGGAGTCCCGCACCGACACGCTCGACTACGCCGAACTGAACCGTCTGACCGACCGGTTCGCCCTGGCGCTGCTCGACCTCGGCGTGCGGACCGGCGACTTCGTCGCCGTACAGCTCCCCAACCGGTGGGAGACGGTGCCGCTGATCTTCGCCTCCATCCGGGTCGGCGCCGTCATCATCCCGGTCTCGCCCCTCTGCACGGAGGAGGAACTGCGCCATCGCCTCGCCCTCACCGGGGCCCGGGTGTGCGTGACGCTCCCGGAGTGGTCGGGGACACCGCTGGCGGAGATCGTCACCCGGCTCAAGGGCGAACTGCCCTCCCTCGAGCACGTGTCGGTCGTCGACGGCCCGGCACCCGCCGGCGCGCTTCCTTTCCACGAGCACTTCGTGGCCGAGGAACGGGAGAGGCGTGAGGGCGCCGCCGACCGGCTGCACGGACTGGCGCTCGGCGCCGACGACCCCTTCGTGGTGCTGTTCACCTCCGGCACCACCGGCCCGTCCAAGGGCGTCCTGCACAGCCAGAACACCGTCCACTCGGCCGTACGCGGATACGTCGACGCGTTCGGCGCGGGCGACGACTGGGTGGCGGCGGTCTCCACTCCGCTGGTCCACTACTCCGGATTCGCGCAGGGCGTCCTCGCGGGCGTCATGCTGGGCGGCACCGTCGCCTTCCAGGACGTACGCCGCAACGAGGCACTGCTCGACCTGGTGGAGCGGTACGGGGCCACCCTCCTGTACGGGCCGCCCGCCACCCTCGCCGACGTCGCCGCGTCACAGCGGTTCGGGCGGCGCGACACGAGCACGCTGCGCCACGTGGTGATCGGCTCGGCACCGGTCCTGAAGGAGCTGGCCGACGACGTCCACGAGACACTCGGCGCCCGCGTCCACTCCCTGTGGGGCATGTCCGAGAACGGGCCGGTGACCACCACCCGGCCCGAGGACCCCGAGGGCTGGGCGGCGCGGAGCAACGGCAGGGCCATCGACGCCATGGAGACCCGTATCGAGACGTCCGGGGCGTACGGAACCGCAGGGGCGGAGGGCTCCGTGGGCCTGCTCAAGGTGCGCGGCGCGTCCCTCGCGCTCGGGTACCACCGGCGTCCGGAGGCGTTCGCGGCCGAGCTCGGCGCGGACGGCTGGTTCGACACCGGCGACCTCGCCCGCGACGACGGCCGGGGCGGCATCCGCATCATCGGCCGGGCCCGGGACGCGGTCCTGCGGGACGGGCGGGTGGCGCCGATGACGGAGCTGGAGGCGGTGATCGGCAGCCACCCGAAGGCCGTCGAGGCCGCGCTGGTCGGCCTGGAGACGCCGGCGGGCGGTACCGGGGAGGCCGCGCCCCGGAACGTCATCGTGGCCGTCGTGGTCCCACGCGGTGGTCAGGGCCCGACACTCGACGAGGTCCGGACCCGGATCACGGAAGCGGGCCACGACACCCTCTTCCTGCCGGACCGGCTGGAGCTGGTCCCCGTCCTCCCGAAGACGCTGACCGGCAAGGTCCGCAAGGCGGAGCTGCGCGAACGGTACGCCACGCCGATGCCCGCCTCCTGACCCGCAGCCCCGCCACCCGACGCGCCCCTTCACCCCGACCGCTGGAGTTGTCATGCCCGAACCCGCACCGATCCCCATGTCGGCGACCCTCGCCGCCGACGAGGCCCTGGCCCGACGGCGCCGGGCGGGGGAGCGGGTCCTGTCGATGGCCGGCGGGGAGATCGGCCTGCCCGTCCTTCCCGCGCTCAGGGATCGGCTCGCCGCCGCGGCTGCCGAGAACGCGTACGGCCCCGTCGCCGGAAGCCCCGCCCTGCGGACCGCCGTCGCCGGGTACTGGGAGCGGCGCGGCCTGGCCGTCGACCCCGGGCTCGTCGTGGCCGGCCCCGGCAGCAAGTCGCTGCTGTTCGCGCTGCTCCTCGCCATCGGCGGGGACGTGGTCGTGCCGGTCCCGAGCTGGGTCAGCTACGCGGCCCAGGCCCGGCTGGCCGGAGCACGGCCCATCCCCGTACCGATCCGGCCGGGGCAGGGCGGGGTGCCCGACCCGGACCGGCTGCGTGAGGCCGTCGTCGACGCCAGGGCCGCCGGGCAGGACCCGCGCGTCGTGGTCGTGACCGTCCCGGACAACCCGACCGGAACGGTCGCGTCGGCCGCCACCGTTCGGCGGCTGGCCGACACGGCTCGCGAACTGGACCTCGTCATCGTCTCCGACGAGATCTACGGCGACCTGGTGTATGACAGTTCCGAGCCGGCCGTCTCCCCGGCCCTGCACGCGCCGGAGCGGACCGTCGTCACCACCGGGCTCACCAAGAACCTGGCACTGGGCGGCTGGCGGACGGGAGTGGCCCGGCTGCCCGACAGCGAGCCGGGACGCGCTCTGCACACCCGGCTCGTCGCGGTCGCCAGCCAGATCTGGTCGAGCCCTCCCGCGCCGGTGCAGACGGCGGCCGCGTACGCGTTCGGGGAACCGCCCGAGGTCACCGAGCGCATCGCGGCGAGCCGGCGCCTGCACGAGAAGGTGGTGCGCGCGGTCGCCGCCCACTTCGCGGCCGCGGGCGCGAAGGCGGCCCCCGTCGCCGCGACCTGCTACCTCTACCCGGACTTCGAGCCCCTGCGGGAGCACCTGGCCCAGGTGCACGGTGTCCACGACGGGGACGCCCTGGCCGGGCTGTTCTCGGAGCGCTACGGGGTCGGTGTGCTGCCCGCGAGCGCCTTCGGGGAGCCCGGACGCCCCCTGCGCATCCGCGCGGCGACCAGTCACTTCTACGGCACGACCGACGAGCGGCGCACGGCCGCCCTGGAGGCGGCGGACCCGCTCGCCCTGCCGTGGATACGCACGGCGGTCGACCGGGTCGGCGAGGTCCTGGCCGACCTCACGGGCGCGGACGTGCCCGCCCTCGTCCCGCACTCCTGATCCGCCTCGACCCATCCTCGTACAGAAGGAGCCACCCATGTCCCGCCCCGACCTCCCCGTCCTCTTCGAAGGCCTGTACAACGGCGAACGCCACGTCGGTTTCGGCCGCCACGAAGACGGTGCCGAGCAGACCCTGTACCGGGTGGAGGACGGCCGGGTAGCCGCTGCCTTCATCGCCACCGACGGCTCGGAGGAGGCACTGCGGGCGGCACTCACCGAGGGCTCCACGGCTGTCACCGTCACCGCCGGGGACCCCGGGCTGCGGCTGCTCCCTCCGTTGCTGCCGGCGGCGACGGGCAACGCCCTGCTGAGCGGCTTCATGGGCACGCACAAGAAGAAGTGGGGCGGCGAAACCGCACCGGAGGGGGGAGAGTTCACCCCGCCCAAGTGGTTCTTCAAGGGATTCGGCGACTGGGTGCGGCTGCCAGGCGAGGCGCTGAACGTGCCCGCACGCCCCGTCGCCCTCATCGAGGAGCCGGAGGTCGCCCTCGTCTACGTCAACGACGCCGACGGCACTCCGCACTACGCGGGCTACACCTTCGGCAACGACCTGTGCGACATCGGCCTGCACCGCCAGGACCCGGGCTACAACCCGTACTGCAAGCTGTGCGACACCGCGCTCACCCCCTGGCTCTTCCTCGGCCCCCCGCCCCGCACGGTGACCGGCCGGGTCACCATCGTCCGGGACGGCGCGACCGCGTGGGAGGGCACCTTCGACTGTGGCGACGACGCCCTCTACTACCGGGTGCAGGACATGGCCGACCACCTGTTCACCTTCCCTGCGGTGCGACGGCCCGGGCTGGTCAACTACGTCCTCCTGGGTGCCGACGAGGCCAGCTTCCACGACGGCTTCCGGATCGCCGACGGCGACCGCGTCGCGATCGACGTGAAGAGCCACGGCGTCGCCTTCGAGAACCAGGTGCGGTACGTCTCCCCGGCGCCCTCCGCCACCCCGGCCGCGGCCCCGGCTCCCGCCGCAGCGGCCGCGGCCCCGGAGCCTGTCGCCACGGTATGAACACCTCATGAAGCAGGGCCGGTTGCGCTGTGCAGAAGCGGACCGGCCCGTGCACGCTCTGAGAGCCACCCCCCGACCCCACTCCGACCTTCCGCCCCGCAGCCCGACTTCGCAGGAGGAGACCGCACCGTGCCCGCCACTCCCAGGAAACAGGTGCATCTCGCAGCCCAGCTGCCCGGCATCCACAACGTCACCGTCTGGTCGGACCCGCGCTCCGGGAGCCAGATCTCCATCGACTCCTTCATCCGGCTCGCGCAGACCGTCGAACGCGGCAAGTTCGACTTCTTCTTCCTCGCCGAAGGGCTGCGGCTGCGCGAGCACAAGGGCCACGTCTACGACCTGGACATCGCGGGGCGACCGGAGAACCTGACCGTGCTGAGCGCCCTGGCAGCCGTCACCACCCGCCTCGGTCTCGCCGCCACGGTCAACGCCACCTTCAACGAGCCGTACGAGGTGGCACGCAGGTTCGCGACCCTGGACCGGCTCAGCGGCGGGAGGGCCGCCTGGAACGTGGTCACCAGCTACGACGCCTTCACCGGCGAGAACTTCCGCCGGGGCGGCTTCCTCCCCGAGGCCGACCGCTACACCCGGGCCGCCGAGTTCCTGAACACGGCCCGGGAACTGTGGGACAGCTGGGCGGAGGGCGACCTACGGGCAGACGCGGCGACGGGGGAGTTCGCACGGGCCGGGGCAGGCCGCTTCGCCCACCACGGGCAGCACTTCGACATATCCGGCCGGTTCACCACCCCGCCCGGCCCGCAGGGCCACCCGGTGATCATCCAGTCCGGTGAGTCCGACGCGGGACGCGAATTCGCCGCGTCCGACGCCGAGGTCATCTTCAGCAAGCACAACCGGATCGACGCGGCCCGGTCCTTCTACCGGGACGTGAAGCGGCGCCTGGCCCGGTACGGCCGCAGCCCCGACGACCTGCTGATCCTTCCCACCGCCAACGTGGTCGTCGCCGACACGGACGGCGAGGCCGCAGCCTACGCCGCGGAGATCAGCCGTGAGCTGGTGAGCCCGCAGACCGCCATAGCCCACCTGGAGGCGGTCTGGGGCCGCGACCTGTCCGCCTACGACCCGGACGGGCCGCTGCCGGACATCGAGCCGGAGGACGACGCCCACCTCCTGAAGGGGCACTCGGTCTTCCGCAAGGGCAGAGGAGAGACGGCCCGGCAGTGGCGCAAGATCGCTGAGGAGCGCAACCTCTCGATCCGGGAGCTGGTCATCGAAGTGGGCGGCCGCCACACGTTCGTCGGCAGTCCGCGTACGGTCGCCGACGCCATCGACCACTACGTCCAGAGCGAGGGCGCCGACGGCTTCGTCCTCGTGCCCCACTTCACCCCCGGCGGCCTGGACGATTTCGTGGACCGGGTGGTGCCGCTGCTCCAGGAGAAGGGCGTCCACCGCGACGACTACACCGGCACCACGCTCCGCGACCACCTGGGCCTGTCCGGCGCGCCCCGCCCGGCCGGGTGGGGTGGCCCCACCGCGCGCGACGAGTCCGACGACCCCGACGAGAAGGAGATCCCCGCATGACCGGCACGACGGGCGCACCCGGCACCCCGCTGCACCTCGCCGTCGCCCTGGACGGCGCGGGCTGGCACCCGGCGGCCTGGCGCGAGGCGGGCGCCCGGCCCGGTGAACTGCTCACCGCCGCGTACTGGGCCGAACTGGTCGCGGAGGCCGAGCGGGGCCTGCTCGACTTCGTCACCTTCGAGGACGCCCTCGGGCTCCAGTCCGCAGCCTTCCACCAACCCGACGACCGCACCGACCAGGTCAGGGGCAGCGTGGACGCGGTGCTGCTCGCGTCCCACCTCGCCCCGCTCACCACCCGCATCGGCCTGGTCCCGACGACGAACGTCACCCACACCGAACCCTTCCACCTGGCCATCGGGATCGCCACGCTCGACCACGCCAGCAAGGGCCGCGCCGGCTGGCGCCCGCAGATATCGTCGCGCGCGGCCGACGCCGCCCACTTCGGCCGCCGCACCACGCCCCGGCTCACCGAGGAGGACGTGACCGACTCGGAGCTGATCGCCAAGCGGCTGCGCGAACTCTTCTCGGAGGGCGCCGAGGTGGTGGAGGCCGCACGGCGGCTGTGGGACAGCTGGGACGACGACGCGGAGATACGTGACGCGGCGACAGGCCGTTTCATCGACCGCGACAAGGTCCACCACATCGACTTCCAGGGCACGAACTTCAGCGTGAAGGGCCCGTCGATCACCCCGCGCACCCCCCAGGGGCAGCCACCGGTGGTGAGTCTCGCCCACGCCTCCACGCCGTACGAGTTCGCGGCTCTCAGCTCCGACGTCGTCCACGTCACGCCGCACGACCGGGCGGGCACGGGGGCGATCCTCGCCCAGGTCGCAGAGGCGGTGAAACGCACCGGCAGGGACGTGACGAGCCGGCCGCTGCGGACCTTCGCCGACCTCCTCGTCCTCCTGGACGAGAAGCCGGGAGCCGCAGCCCGGCGCCTGGCACGCCTGGACGAGACGGCCGGCGCCGAGCTCACCTCCGACGCCGAGATCTTCACCGGCACCCCCGGCGAACTGGCCGACCTTCTGCTCGACCGGCACTCCGTCGGACTGGACGGATTCCGTCTGCGGCCGGCCGCACTGCCGCACGATCTGACGGCGATCACCCGGGGCCTGGTCCCGGAGCTGCAACGGCGCGGGGCCTTCCGCACGGAGTACGAATCCACCACCCTGCGCGGCCACTTGCGCCTCCCGCGCCCCGTCGGCCGCTATGCGAAGGCCGGTTGACGAGCCCCGGCGCGACCATGGGCCCGCCCCCGGGACGACCACCACGCGAAGGATCTGGGGCGGGCCCCGCTGTCCGCACCTCACGTTCCGGGAGGCGCGCCGCGCCCACGCCTGCCCCGGCGGTGGGGGCAGGCCCCCGAGACGGCCGTCGGCCGCACGTCCGCGGCAGGTGACCGTGACCGGCGGTCACCTCCGTCGTTGGTCCGGCCATGGGTGAGGATCTCGCTGATGTCAGGGTGCGCCGGGCAGCCGCGATCCTGAGGGCCGATCCCTGCGCCCCGAACACCGGAATGATCCGGACGGCCGAGCCGAGCGCCCCGAACACCGGAGTGATCCGGACGGATCCGCGGACGGCCGCGCACCGGGCCCCTCGGGCGCAGGAGGCCGGCGACCGGGCCCTCCCACTTCCTCGCCGTGCCGCGTTCTCCGCGTTGGTCGGACTCGCCGCCCTTCCTCTGGCCGCGTGCCGCGTCGCCGCGTCGGATGCCGTACCGCCCGTGGGCTCCGGGGCCGAGTCCTCGCGGTCCGGAGGCGCCGCGCACCGGACGGCGCGCGCGTTCCGGGGGCTGGAGCGGGAGTTCGACGCCCGGCTCGGTGTGTACGCGGTCGACACCGGGAGCGGTCTGTCCGTCACCCACCGCTCCGACGAGCGCTTCGCCTACGCTTCGACCTGCAAGGCGCTGCTGGCAGGGGCACTGCTGGACGCCCATCCGCTCCGCCGACTCGACCGGCGCGTACGGTACGGCCCCGGTGATCTCGTCGCCAACTCCCCGGTCACGGAGGAGCACGTGCGCTCGGGCCTCAGCCTGCGCGCCCTGTGCGAAGCCGCCATCCGCTTCAGCGACAACACCGCGGCCAATCTCCTCTTCCGCGAGCTCGGTGGCCCCGGTGGCCTGCAGGACGCGCTCGTCGCCCTCGGCGATCGCACCACCCGTTGCGACCGCTACGAGACCGATCTCAGCGAGGCGGCGCCCGGGGACCCCCGCGACACCAGCACACCTCGCGCCCTCGCTGCCGATCTGCGCGCCTACGTGCTCGGCGACGTCCTCGCCCCGGACGCGCGCGCTCTGCTGACCGACTGGCTCCGGCGCAACACGACCGGCGACACCCTCATCCGTGCGGGCGCCCCCGACGGCTGGGTGGTGGGCGACAAGACCGGCACGGGTGGCTACGGCACCCGTAACGACATCGCCGTCGTATGGCCGCCGGGCTCCGCTCCGATCACCATCGCTGTACTCTCCCGTCGCGCCGCACACGGAGCGGAGCCGCAGGACGCACTCGTCGCGCGCGCGGCGGGTGTGGCGCTCACCGCTCTCGCCACCCGGAGGAGATGAGGGTGCGATCGGGCGCGGGCGCGGAGGCAAGCCGAACTTTGAACTCGCAGATGACAAAGTATGGACTTCCTCAGCAGAAGTCTCCTAGCCTGGCGGGCGCAACCGCAGGCGTAGTGCTCATTCGAGGATCCGTACAGCCCGACCGGAGTGCGACCCCCCTTCTGGAGGACCGATGCATCCACGGCTGTTTCAGCGTGCCCGAAAACAGCTCACCACCGTGCTCGTCGGAGGCTTCCTCGCGGGGGGTGTCTGGGCCGGCGCCCCGGCCGCCGCCGCACCCGACGACATCCCTGCCCAGGAACCGGGCGTCACCCTGCGCGTCTTCGACACCCAGGTGCCGCTCAGCAAGCTGTGCACGCTCAAGCCGGGCCAGACGCCCAATCACGACAAGCTGATGTCCACCGTGGACTGGTCCACGGTCGGTGACTTCGGCGGCTTCGCCGACAACTTCGTGGCCGAGGCCTCCGGCTACCTGGTGGTCCCCGCCGACGGGACCTACACCTTCCGTCTCACGAGCGACGACGGCTCGAGGCTCACCATCGACGACCAGGCGGTCATCGACCACGACGGTCTGCACGGCGCCGAGCCGAAGGACGGCTCCGTCCAACTCACCGCAGGGTCACACCCGTTCCGCGTCGACTACTTCGAGCGGGGCGGCGAGCAGCAACTGACGCTCGCGTGGAAGCCACCGGGCGCGGCGGACTTCGGAGTCGTTCCGCGCGAGGCCCTCAGCACCGACGCCGGGGTCGTCAGGGTCACCGCGCCGGGCCGCAAGGAGTGCGAATCCGGGGCGGACAGCCCCGGCGACGGCCTGCCGCTCACCGGCGTACGTCCCGACCTCGACCTCACCGACCTGCGCCCGCCCGGCTTCGAACCACAGGTCACCGGGATGGACTGGCTGCCCGACGGACGTCTGGCACTCTCGACCTGGGGTGGCTCCGAGAGCCGGACCGGAGAGGTGTACCTCCTCGACCACGTCACGGGTGACACCAGCCGCGACAAGGTGACCGTGAAGAAGGTCGCCGAGGGCCTGCGCGAACCCATGGGCATCAAGTACGTCGACGGTTCGCTGTACGTCTCGCAGAAGCACGAGCTGACGCAACTGGTCGACGAAGACAAGGATTTCGTCACCGACGAGTACCGCACGGTCGCCACCTGGCCGTACGGCGGAAACTTCCACGAGTTCGCCTTCGGACTGCTCTACCGCGACGGCTACTTCTACGTGAACCTGTCGGTCGCCATCAACTACGGCGGTGCGACCACCACCCCGCAGCCGGCGAAGGGCCGCGGCACGACCTACAAGGTCAGCAAGAAGACGGGCAGGATCCAACCCGTCGCAGGCGGCCTGCGGACGCCCAACGGAATTGGCTGGGGCCCCGGCGGCAGCATCTTCACCACCGACAACCAGGGCGGGTGGCTGCCCGCGTCGAAGCTGGTCCAGATCAAGCAGGATCGCTTCTTCAACCACTACACGGAGCCGTCGGGCCCGTTCGACAACCGGCCCGTCACCGAACCGGTGCTCTGGCTGCCCCAGAACGAGATCGCCAACTCGCCCAGCACCCCGCTGCAGCTGACGGAAGGCCGGTTCGCCGGCCAGATGCTCGTGGGCGACGTCACGTACGGCGGACTCCAACGTGCGTTCCTGGAGAAGGTGAAGGGTCAGTACCAGGGTGCCGTCTTCCGCTATACGCAGGGACTCGAAGCAGGCGTCAACCGCATCACCATGGGGCCCGACGGTGCGATATACACGGGCGGTCTCGGTGCCGACGGGAACTGGGGCCAGGAGGGGAAGCTGAAGTTCGGCCTGCAGAAGCTGACACCGAACGGCGGTAACACCTTCGACGTCAAGGAGATGCGCGCCGTCCCCGGCGGGTTCGACCTGGAATACACCCAACCGCTGTCCGAGGCGACCGCGGACCAGCTGGCGTCCCGCTACCAGGCGGAACAGTGGCGCTACACCCCGACCACCGACTACGGCGGTCCGAAGATCGCGGAGGAGCGGCTCGCCGTGGGTTCGGCCACCCTCGCCGACGACGGCCGTACCGTGCGACTGAGGCTCGACGGGCTCAAGCCGGGCCGGGTCGTGCATCTCCGCTCACCACGCCCCTTCGCCTCCGAGTCCGGCGAGACGCTGTGGAGCACGGAGGCCTGGTACACGCTCAACGCCCTGCCGGGCAAGCAGCCCCCGGCGGCCACGCTGTACGAGGCGGAGGAGGCGCGGCAGACCGGCACGGCCGGCGTGGACACCGACCACACCGGATACTCGGGCAGCGGTTTCGTGGACCGCTACGACACGGAGGGCAAGGGCGCCACGACCTTCGACATAGCAGTCCCCAGGGTCGGCGACTACGACGTGAACCTGCGGTACTCCAACGGTCCCAACCCCTTTCAGGGCACCAAGTCCCTCTCCCTCTACGTCAACGGGAAGAAGCTGAGACAGACGAAGCTCCCCTCGACCGGCACGTGGGACACCTGGTCGACGCGGACCGAGCGGATCCGCCTGCACGCGGGGCCCAACACCCTCTCGTACCGCTTCGATCCGGGCGACACCGGTCATGTCAACCTCGACCTGGTCACCGTGCTTCCCCACGATGTCCCCGTCGCCCTCTTCGACGGCAGCACTGCCTCCCAGGGACAGTGGCAGCACACGGACGGCCGACGCGTGGAATGGCCGCAGGCGGCAGAGCAGTCGATGGAGGTGTGCTGCGGTGACATCCGCACCAAGGACGCCTACCAGGACTTCAAGCTGCACCTGGAGTTCCGGGTGCCCCTGCTGCCCGACGACGTGACCGGCCAGGACCGGGGCAACAGCGGCGTCTACCTCCAGGACCGCTACGAACTCCAGATCCTCGACTCGTACGGTGACACCACGCTCGACACGAACGATGCCGGAGCGATCTACCAGAAGAAGGCACCGGACATCAACGCCGCCACGGCTCCGGAGACGTGGCAGACGTACGACGTCACGTTCCGCGCGGCACGCTTCGACGACAGCGGCGGCAAGACCTCCGACGCGCGCGTGACGGTGGTGTGGAACGGCAAGAAGGTCCACGACGACCTCGTGATCGACGGACCGACCGGCGCGGGCGCGCCGGAGGGGCCGTCGGCCGGAGCGATCCGTCTCCAGGACCACGGGAACAAGGTGCGGTTCCGCAACATCCGGATCGAACCGCTGGGCTGAGGCTCCGGATCCGTATCCCGGCACGGGGCACCCACGAACCGTGGGTGCCCCGTGCCGCTGCTCGCCTGCACAGGGGGTCCCTCTGCGCCGGTGCCGAACGGCGGGGGACCCATCGCCTGCGCCTGCCGGCTTCCGCGACGCCCGGGGCCCTTGCGGTGCGTCCGGCGGACAGCTCGATCAGAAGGCGAAGACCGGTCCTTCGCCCAGGCTCGCCCGCATCTCGCACGCGTTGCCGTAGGAGGCGGACCAGGAGACGTTGCGGCCCTGCCACACACCGGTCGCGTCGAGGACGACGGGGTCCCACTGGCGTGTGCAGTTCCCCTGCGACGGAGTTGTGGTGAGCCGCGTGAACTCGCCTTCCACCGAGCGCAGTTCCGTGCATGCCGCGGTGGGGGAGGGGTGCGTGCCGCTCGGCCGGGGTGCGCAGCTCAGGGTGACAGCTCGCTCGACGGTGACCGCGGAGGCGGCGCTGCCCTTCCCGACCGACAGGACGAGTGCGGACGGGGCGTACAGGCCGGTCGGCTGAGCAGGACGGGCCTGGGCGACGCCCATGGCTGCCGTACCGGACATGACGAGTGCGGACACCGTGGTGATGACGCCGATTCTGCCGAGGCGGTGACGCATGTAAGCAACTCCTTAGCCGGGGGTGGTGATTGCGGTCGGGAGTCTGGCGCCTGCGCGGAGTGAACGCACATCGATCAGTACTTTTCGGCCCTACCCGCGTGAAAGCGGTCTACCGAATGGCCGTTCGGGCAGCTGGGGAGTGGTGCGCGCGCCTCGTTCCGGGTGTCCGGCATGTGGACAGATCGCAGTGGTACAACCGCGAACTACCGCCTGACCTGCAATGACGTCGATGTGGTACGCGAGTGGGAAGGCGGGCTTCGGCCGGAAAGCAGTGCCTGGGACGCCTCCGGGCGGCGGCCCGAGGCCCGTTTCGGGCGGCTCGCGGAACGGCCTGCGCAGGGCTGCCTCATCGCCGCCCCGCGGATCGGCGGTGACGGCCGATCGGCCCCGGGCCGTGCTCAGGCCGCCGCCCCGGTCAGGATCACCGGACGCGACAGATTCCGGGGGCGGTCCGGGTTCATGCCGCGGTGGGCGGCGACCTCCACGGCCAGCCGCTGGGCGCGGACCAGGGAGGCGACCGGATCCAGAGCATCCGCGGTGAACAGGGCCCCCGTGGTGGCGACTTCGTCCTTCAGTCCGGCCGGAGGCTCGCCGAAGGACCACACCAGGCTCGACCGGTCGCTGATGCTGATGGGGCCGTGGCGGTACTCCATGGCGGCATAGGACTCGGTCCAGGCGCGGGCGGCCTCCCGCAGCTTGAGTGCCGCCTCGTCGGCGAGGCGGGTCGTCAGAAGGCTCTTCTCCGTGGGTCTGCCAGTGTCCGACGGTCATGTTCTATCCCGGTCCGCACGCCACTGCAATGAGCAATAAGCGAGCAATCATCGAGAAGTTCGACAGTATTTCGGTGATTGCTTATTGATTGCGCCCGTGAGGAGTGAGTAGACCTGCGGCTCAACAGGGCAACACCGGTGTTGAGGAGCAGGGCGATGAACAGACGGCTGATCCGGCGGACCGCGGCCATGGGCCTGGCCGGCGCGCTCGCCCTCGGGCTGGCCGCGTGCGGCGGTCCGACAGGCGGCGCTTCCACGGGCGACGGCAGGGAGCTCACCTACTGGTCGATGTGGAAGGAGGGCGAACCGCAGCAGAAGGCGCTGTCCGCGGCCATCGAGGACTTCACCGCCGAGACCGGGATCGAGGTCGACGTGCAGTGGCAGGGGCGTGACGTGCTGAAGAAGCTGCAGCCGACCCTCCACGGCGTGCCGGCCGCGGACCTCGTCGACCGCAGCCTTCCCCAGGTCAAGTCGATGATGGTGTCCACCGGCACCGCCGCCGACCTGACCGGGGTGCTGAAGGAGCCGATCCCCGGCGAGCCCGGCAGGACCGTCGGCGACGTGGTGCCGGCGAAGTACCTCGAGCTCGGCAGGGCCGAGGGCAAGCAGGTCGTCCTGCCCTACGCGATCGTCGCCAACGGCCTCTGGTACGACGGGGCATCGTTCCCCGGACTCCGGGAGAAGCCCCCGAAGGACTGGGACGCCTTCCGGGCGACACTCGCCGCCGAGAAGAAGGCGGGCAGGGCGCCGCTCGCCCTCGACGCGGACATCCCCGACTACGGCGCCTACTGGTACAGCAACTTCGTCGTCGGCGCGATGGGCCCCGGATCCCTCCACGAGGCCGCCGCCGACCGGACGGGCACAGTGTGGAAGCAGCCCGGCTACGTCAGGGCCGCCGAGCGCGTCGCCGCCCTGGCCGAGGACGGGTACTTCGCGGACGGCTACGACGCCAGCAAGTTCCCGGCTATCCAGCAGAAGTGGGCAACGGGCAAGGCCGGCTTCCTGCTGATGGGTTCGTGGATCGCGGGCGAGACGAAGCCGTACGCCGCGTCCGGATTCGACTTCAGGATGCTGCCGTTCCCCACGGACGGTGCACCCGGCGCCGGAACGCCCGTAGAAGCGGCCACCTTCGGCTGGGTCGTGCCTGCCAAGGCCCGGCAGAGCGAGGCGGCCCGCCGCTTCATAGCGTTCCTGTACGGAAAGAAGCAGATGCAGGCCTACGCCGACCAGGCGCAGGGAATCGTCGCGCGCGAGGACATCGAGACGGCCCCGGCCATGGCGGATGTCGCCCGGGCCCTGAAGGAGGGCACTCCCTACCCCACCTTCGACGGTGTCGACATGGACTTCGCCGAGTGGTGGACGAAGACCTTCCACCCGCTGAGCACCAAGCTGGTCACGGGCAAGATCTCCGCGGCGGACTTCAGTGAGCAGCTCGCCGCGCAGAGTGCGGACTTCTGGAAGCGGGCGGGCTGATGACCACCGCCGTCCCCGACGCTGCCCGTGCGACCGCCCCGACCCGGCGCCGTACGGCGGGCCGGGCCGCCGTGGGCCCGTTCGCCGCCCACCGCAAGCGGCTGTACCTGCCCTTCGTCCTGCCCGCCTTCCTCCTGTACGCCGCGTTCCTGCTGGCGCCCGTCGTCGCCACCGCCTGGATCAGCCTGCACGCATGGGCGGGCGCCGGGCCCATGGAGTGGGTGGGCGCGGAGAACTACACCCGGATGTTCCTCGACCCCGTCTTCCGGACGTCCTTCGGCAACACCCTGCTCCTGCTCTTCGGCGGCGGAACCGTCACCTTCCTGCTCAGCTTCGTCCTGACGATGCTGTTGCGCGATCTGGCCGGCCGGTCCACCGCCCGCTCGGTGATCTTCTTCCCGAACATCGTCCCCGCGCTGGTGATCTCGATCCTCTGGGGATTCCTCTTCCAGGCCGACGGGCTGCTCAACTCCGCACTGCGCTCCATCGGCATCGCCCACCCGCCCGCCTGGCTCGCCGAAGAGAACCAGTTCAAGGTCATCATGCTGGGCATCATCTGGATGAGCACCGGCTACTACACCACGATCATCATGGCCGCGGTGGACCGCATCCCGCCGTACCTGTACGAGGACTGCGCCCTGGCCGGAGCGAACGCCTGGCAGCGCTTCCGCCACGTGACCCTGCCGCTGTCCTGGGACGTCATCGGGATCTGCGCGGTGCTGTGGACCATCAACGCGATGAAGACCTTCGAGTTCATCCTCGCCATGGCCGGCTCGGCCAGCTCGATGCCCAGTACGTCCACCTGGACCGCGTCGCTGTACGCCTACACCTCGGTCTTCGCACCGACGGGTGTACCGCAGTACGGCATCGCCGCGGCGTCCGCCGTGGTCACGCTCGCTCTCGTGGGCGTCCTCGTCGTACTGATCCGCCGCCTGATGCGGCGCGAAGCGCTCGAATTCTGAACGGGGAACACTGTGAGCACTGCATCTACTCTGCGTGCCGGACGGGCGCAGCGCCTGCTCGGCGCCCCTCTGGTCTGGGCGTTCGTCGCCTTCAACGTCCTCGTGCTGGTGTGGATCCTGGCCTCTTCGGCGAAAGAGACCAGGGACATCATCACGTCGCCCTGGGCACTGCCCGACGCCCTCCACTGGGACAACTTCGAGCGGGCCTGGAACGCCGGCAACTTCGGCCCGGCCGCCCTCAACTCCTTCGTCCTGGTGGGTGGCACGGCGCTGGCGACCGTGCTCCTCGCAGCCCCGGCCTCGTACGCGCTGAGCAGACTGGGGGCCCGGAGCGCGGGGGCGGCCACCTCGCTGTTCGCCATCGGCCTCGGCATTCCGGCGCACGCGGTGTTCCTGCCCCTGTACCAGGTGATGGCACCGCTGGGCCTCGTCAACAACCTCTGGGGACTGTGGCTGCTGTACACCGCGACCTCGATGCCCTTCGCCGTCTTCTTCCTGACGGGGTTCTTCCGGTCGCTGCCCGCGGAGCTGGAGGAGGCGGCGGCCCTGGACGGGGCCTCCCCGTCGTACACCTTCTGGCGGATCATGCTGCCACTGGCGCGCTCCGGACTGATCACCCTGGTCCTGCTCAACGTGATCAACCACTGGGGGGAGACGTTCTTCGCGCTGGTCTTCATCCAGGAGCAGGACCTCCAGACGCTGCCACTGGCCCTGCTCGGCTTCATGCAGCAGATGCAGTACAACGGCGCCGACTGGGGCGGGCTCTTCGCGGGGATCGCCGTGGTCGTCCTGCCGCTGGTGGGCCTCTACATCTGGCTCGGCCGCCGCATCATCGAGGGCATGACCCTCGGCTCCGGCAAGTAGCACCTACACGCATCGGACTGCCGGTCATGAAAGGCGAAACACACGGTGTCACCCCGACTTACGGCTCTCATCGCCATGCGCCAGGACGTGGCGGCCCTGGCACTCCCCGCGGACGTGCGGGCCCGGCTGGACGCGGTCTGCGACGTCCCGGACCAGGTGGTCGACGACTTCAGGAGGCCTGAGGCGCGCAAGGCGCTGGCCCGTACGGACGTGCTGATCTCGGGGTGGGGCTGTCCGGAGGTGGACGCGAGCGTACTGGCGGACGCCCCGCGGCTGCGTGCCGTCATGCACGCGGCGGGCTCCGTCAAGCACGTGCTCACCCCGGAGGTGTGGGGGCGCGGCATCACGGTCTCGTCGGCCGCGCCCGCCAACGCGGCGCCGGTCGCCGACTACACGCTCGCCGCGATCCACCTGTCCGCCAAGCGGGCGTTCCGCACAGCGGGGGAGTACCGGGCGGGCCGCCCCCGGGACCTGACGGTCTCTCCCACGACCGGTCTGCTCGGCCGCACCGTGGGCGTCGTCGGCGCCTCGAAGATCGGACGGCTGGTCCTGGAACGGCTCTCCGGCGCCGGCGTGCGGCTCCTGGTGCACGACCCGTTCCTGGACGCCGCGGGCGCGGAAGGGCTCGGCGCCCGGCTCGTGGGCCTGGACGAGCTGCTGGCAGGCTCGGACATCGTCTCGCTGCACGCCCCGCTCCTGCCCGCGACGCGACACCTGATCGACGCGCGCGCCCTCGGCCTGATGCGGGACGGTGCGGTGCTCATCAACACCGCGCGAGGCGGACTCGTCGACACGGAGGCACTGGCGGGGCACTGCTCCGCAGGGCGCATCGACGCGGTCCTCGACGTGACGGAACCGGAGCCGCTCCCGCCGGGGCACCTGCTGCTGACCCTGCCGAACGTGCTGGTCACCCCGCACATCGCGGGCGCGATGGGCACCGAGGTACGGCTGCTGGGGGCGTTCGCGGTCGCCGAGGCGGAGCGATTCGCGGCAGGCGACCCGCTGCTGGGGGAGGTGCGCGCGGAGGACCTCCCCCGCATCGCCTGAAAGCGGGGCGGGGGTCAGCTCGTGCGACCTCCGCAGGAGGCACGGATCACCAGACGGGGCCGCAACTGCACCTGGTGCAGCGGGGACGCGTCACCGTCGGCCAGGCGGCGCAGCAGGATCTGCGCTGCCAGCCGGCCCACCTGGAACTTGGGCGGCGAGACCGCGGTCAGCGGAATCTCGGCCACGTCCGCGAACTCGTTGTCGTAGCTGACCATGGCGAGGTCCTGAGGGACGCGCAGCCCCGCCCGCCTGGCCGCCGACTGCACCAGCGCCGCCTCGCGGTCACCGAAGCACAGGGCTCCGGTGACCCCCGCGGCGACGAGCTCCGACACGGTGGCGTCCGCACGGCCGGGGTCCCAGTCGTCCATGGCCGCGCTGTCGTACACCGGTGCGGGCAGCGCGAAGTCCGCGACGGCACGGGCGAATCCGGCCCGGATGGGCGCGGCGGTCGGGGCGTCGACACGGACGACCAGCGCGAGACGGCTGTGACCGAGGTCGCGGAGGTGGCGCACGGCGTCGTAGGCGCCACCCTCGTGGTCCGTGCAGACGTGCTCCGTGGAGTCGCCCGGGCCGGCCGTCGCCAGCCGCCGCTCCACCAGCACGGCGGGCACGGAAAGGCGGAGCAGCTCGTCCGCGCGCCCTGCCGGATCCCCGGAGGCGTGCAGGCCCGGCACGAGCAGCAGGCCGTGCACACCCGCCGCCAGCAGCTCGGCGATCGCCGCGTCCTCCGCCGCCGGGTCGTAGTGCGAACAGGCCAGCACGAACTGGGCACCCGCGTCCGCCAGCACCTCCTGTATGCCCTGGAGGACGCGCGGGTAGTACAGCGCCGTGTCGGGCACGAGCACGCCGATGATCCTGCGCCTGTCGGGCACGCGCGGAGGACCTCCCAGCGCGAACGTACCGGCGCCCTGCCGTCGCTCCACCAACCCCTGCGCGACCAGGTCCTCGTACGCCCTGCGGACCGTGGTGACGGACAGACCGGTCTCGACCGCGAGGGCCCGCTCGGTGGGCAGCTTGCTGCCCGGCGGCCAGGTGCCGTCATGGATGCCGCGCCGCAGATCGGCGGTGAGCTTGCGGAACTTCAGTTCTCGGGCCGACACGGTCCCCCCTGGGACATCCGATGAAGAAGCAATTCCCGAACAGCGACGGAATGCTCCTTGAATCCTATCCTCGGGCCTCCCTAACGTCCGCAGGCAATTCGGCATCAGGACGAGCACCGGTTCACATCCCGGTTCGGAGCCCTGGTTCAGCTCAGTGGAGGACGCCCATGGACGCGCTACCCGCCCTGCCCGTTTCCCGCCGCAGACTCCTGGCGTACGGCGTGGCAGCCACCGGCGCCGTCGCCCTGCCCTTCGTCGCGGTCCCGGCCGCCGGGGCCACCACGGCGCCGCCGTTCACGGAGCTGGAGGAGCGCGCCCTGGCGCTGCGCCCGCCCGCCTTCCTCCTCGAGTCCGCCGTACCGCGCCAGATCACCGCGAGTCCCGGCACCCGGCTCGGCATCAGTGGCGTGCGGTCCGTGTGCGGCACGCACGCGCTGCGGTGGGACCACGGCCCGCGCTCCGTGATCACCGTCGACGCCGAGCCCGCCTGGGCCGCCGACCCGTACGAGCCGAGGCCGCTCGCCGACCAGGCGTGGCAGGGCACCGTCGACACCTTCTCGGTGTGGATCTACAACGAGGCACCCGCCGACCCCGACGACGTCGTGCGCTTCGAGTTCGGGCGGGGGAGCCGCACCGACTGCTGGTTCGAATTCCGCCTCGACTTCACCGGCTGGCGCACCGCGTGGGTGCGCTATGCCTACGACATGCACGGCCGTCCGCACCCCGCCATGGACACCGTCCGCATCATCGCGCCCCGCAGGCCGGGGACGCTCTGGATCGACCAGCTGCTGCTCAACGTCGCGCTGCGCCCCGACGCCCCGACCCGCGACGCCCAGGTCCCCGAGATCTGTGTCGAGGGCGACGACTGGGACCAGCAGCACTGGCAGGCGCTGTACCTCTTCGACCGCATCCTCACCCGCACCACGATCCCCACCCCCGCCCCGTCGACTGCCGAAGCCGACGCGCTGGGTGTCCTGAAGACCCGCTATCACACCGACTACCTCGCCGCCGCGCCCAAGGTCGACGACGCGTACGTCGCCACCCTCACCGGGCAGGCGGACGCCGTCCTCACCGGCCGCCCCGTGTTCTCGTACCAGTCCCAGATCTACCCGCCCGAGATCAGTGCCGACCTCAAGTCCTTCGTCGGCGCCGTCACCCTGAGAACCGTCACCGACCTCATGCAGAAGATCGCCCAGGCCCACGACGCCGGGGGCACCGCCTACAGGCCGGCTCTCGGCAGCCTCTACGTGCGGCTCGTGGAACGGCTGCGTGAGCAGGGCTGGACGTACGGAAGCTGCCTCGGCACGATCCATCACGTCGGCTACGACATCCGCGGCTACTACGACTCCGTGTACCTCATGCGCCAAGTGCTGGCGGCGGCGGGCCTTTTCGAAGCCGTACGCACCGACCTGACCTGGCTCACCGGCTTCGGCCGGATCTTCCGGGGCTTCGACCACCGCAACGCCCACGGCTCCACGTCGGACATCATCAACACCACCGTGCGGGGCAAGCTCGCCGTCGCGCTCCTCCAGGACGGCGAGGCCCGTCAGATCGCGTACCTGAAGGCGCTGCGCGACTGGCTGAGTACGTATCTGCTGCCCACCACCGGCATCCAGGACGGCGTCAAGACGGACGGCACCACCTTCCACCACGTCGGGTTCTTCCCCGACTACGCCCGCGACGGATTCGTGGGGCTCGCCCCGCTCGTGTACGTGTTGAGCGGCGGCCCCTTCCGGATCTCGACCGAGGCCCACGAGTCCCTCAAGCAGGCCGTCCTGACCCTGCGCGTCGTCGCCAACACCCACCACTGGCCGGTCTCGCTCAGCGGCCGCAACCCCGGAGGCACCACCGGTCTGGTCATCTCGCCCTTCCAGTGGCTCACCGTCGCGGGCACCCCCGACGCTTCCAGGGACCTGGACCCGGAGCTGGGCGCCGCCTTCCTCCGCCTGCTGCCCGCCGCCCCCACCACCGCTCAGAAGAAGATCGCGGCCAGGCTCGCCGCCGAGGGAGTCTCCGCCGAGAGCGCGCCTTCCGGTGCCTGGGCCTACAACTACGCCGCGCTCGCCGTGCAGCGCCGCGACGCCTGGCAGGTCACCGTACGCGGCCACAACCGGTACCTGTGGTCCACCGAGATCTACGACGGTTCCAACTGGTACGGCCGCTACAACACGTACGGCCAGATCCAGGTCCTGCACCGCGGCACCCCCGTCACCAACCTCGACAGCGGCTACAGCCACGACGGATACGACTGGAACCGCCGCCCCGGCACCACCACCCTGCACAAGCCATGGGCGCGACTGAAGGGCGATCTCACCGGCACCATCGAGGAGGTCCTGCTCACCGACGAGAGGTTCGCCGGCGCGCACACCATCGAGGGGCGCAACGGCATGTTCGCGATGCGGCTGCGCGAGCACCCCAAGTACGAGGGCAGCCACCGTGCCCGCACATCCGTCTTCCTCTTCGACAACCTCGTCGTCGCCCTCGGGACCGGCATCGAGAACAGCGACCGGCAGCACGAGACGGAGACCACGCTCTTCCAGACCCGGCTTGCCGCCACCTCCGCGCCGACCCTCGTCGACGGGGAGCCGGTCACGTCCTTCCCCTACGCGCTCACCGACCAGGAGCTCACCTCCGCCCGGTGGCTGCTCGACGACAAGGGGCTCGGCTACTACCTCCCGCCCGGTCAGCGTCTCGCGCTGACCCGCTCCACCCAGCTCTCGCGCCACCACGGCACGGACGCCGAGACACGCGGCGACTTCGCCACGGCGTGGCTGCGCCACGGGACCGCGCCGCGCGACGCCTCGTACACGTACGCCATGCTCGTCGGTGCGACCGCCGAGGCGATGGAGGACTTCACCGAGGCGATGTCCGACGGGGCGCGGGCGCCGTACACGGTCGAACGGGCGGACACCCTGGCGCACATCGTGACCGACCGGGCCACCGGCATCACCGGGTACGCCGTCTTCGACCCGACCGCCGCACTCGCCGGTAGCGGACCGGTCCGCGCCGTCGACACCCCCTGCATGCTGCTCCTGCGAACCCCGTCCGGGCCGGCCGGCGAACAGTCCCTGGTCCTGTCCGTGTGCGACCCGGACCTCCGCCTCTACGAGGGCCGTGACCACGCCCAGTACGACGGGCACGAGTACACCGGGCACTACAGCCCGTTCTCCCGACCGTGGCTGGCCGATCCGAGCAGCCCGCACACCCTGCACGTCACGCTCGACGGCCGCTGGCACCCCGCGGCGTCGGACCAGCCCTGCACCACGCGCATCCGGGGCGGCCGCACGGTAGTGGCCTTCCGCACGGTCGACGGCCGCCCCGTCGAATGCCGTCTGACGAGGGAGACACGATGACCCGCGTACTCCGGCCCCTGGCAGCGGCCGCGCTGCTCGCCGCCCTGCTCGACTCCGGCGCGTACGCGACGGAGTCCGCCGCGACCGCACCGGTGGACGCCGCCACTCCGGCCTCGGCCCAGCCGGAGGCCGGCCCCCGGGGAACGCTGGTGTTCAGCGACGAGTTCACGGGCTCGGCGCTGGACACCGCGAAGTGGAACGTACGCGACCAGGAGCGCACCGAGACCGACCGCACCGACGGCCTGCGCTGGTGGTACAGGCCCGCGAACGTCCGGGTGATCCCCGACAACGGCGGCAACCTGGCCATCGACCTGCGCAACCCGGCAGCGAACCAGTACGCGGGGGGCCGTGTCGACACCGACGGCATCTTCGACTACACCCACGGCACGCTCGAGGTCCGCGTCCACGTACCGCCCACGGAAGGGCACCTGGGTGCCGTCTGGCTCCAGACCCACAGCTGGGGCGGCATCGCCGGGAGCGCCGAGGACGGTGCGGAGATCGACCTCATCGAGAGTGCCTACAAGGCCGACCGGTACGCCGCGACCATCCACTACGACGGCTACGGCGCCGACCACCGGCAATCCGCCGAGGTCGTCGCGGCACCCGGCCTGCACGCCACGCACTACCACACCATCGGCCTGAACTGGACAGCCGCACGCATGGAGTTCACCTACGACGGCACGGTCGCACGCACTGTTACCGACCCCCACCTGATCAGCCGGGTGAAGGAGTATCCGATCCTCTCCCACGAGGTACTGGACTGGGCCGAGGGGGACGTGACGACGGCGCCGCTGGACCACCGGTCGACGATGTACGTGGACTGGATCCGCGTCTGGCAGTGACACCGCAACGGTGGAGATACCCCGGGCGTCCGGCAGGGCCGGACGGCGGGCCCACGCGCCCGGGGCGCGTCCTCCTGCGCGTACTCCTGCAGGGGTGCTCGGGCGGCCCCGCCCTGCCCGGCGTCCGCCGAGCGTTCACCGCGCCCGGCGGGCCGGGCGAGGACGAGCCCCGTACCCGAGCGGTCGGGTGAGCCACGGCTCGCGCTCACCCCCAACAGGACCGGCGAGAGGGTAAATTCGAACAATGAGTTCACCCAGCGGTCCCGCCCCGCACCCGCCGAAGGGTCAGGGAAGGCTTCTCGCAGTGAGCGATCTTCACCTCGGGATCGCCGACAACCGCCCGATCGCCGACCAGTTGCGCCCGACGTCCGACGAGGACTGGCTCATCGTCGCGGGCGATGTGGCGGAACAGGCCGAAGAGGTCGAGCGCGCCCTGGCCATGCTGGCCGGGCGCTTCGCCCAGGTGATCTGGACCCCTGGCAACCACGAACTGTGGACCGTGGACCGCGATCCCCTGCCCCTGCGCGGTCGGGCGCGGTACGAGCACCTCGTCCGGGTGTGCGCCGAGCTCGGCGTGACGAGCCCCGAGGACCCGTACCCGCACTGGCGTGGAGCGGACGGCCCCGTGGCCGTCGCCCCGGTGTTCCTCCTGTACGACTACACGTTCAGGGCACCTGGAGCGGCCACCAAGGAGGACTCCCTGGCGCGGGCGCACGAGGCGGGCGTCGTGTGCACCGACGAATACCTGCTGCACCCGGATCCGTATCCGACCCGGGACGACTGGTGCAGGGCGCGGGTGGCGCTGACCGAGGAGCGGCTGGCCGCGCACGATCCGGAGATCCCGCTCGTGATCGCCGGCCACTGGCCACTGGTGCGCGAACCCACGTCGGTCATGTGGTACCCGGAGTTCGCCCAGTGGTGCGGCACGGAACTCACCGCCGACTGGCACCGCCGCTTCAACGTCGCGGCCGTCGTCTACGGCCACCTCCACATCCCCCGGACGACCTGGTACGACGGAGTGCGGTTCGAGGAGGTCTCGATCGGCTACCCGAGGGAGTGGCGCAAGCGCGGGCACCCGCGCGGGCTGCTGCGTCAGATCCTTCCGTACGAGGGGGAACAGGCTCCGGCAGCCCCGGGCTCCGGTGATGCCGACTCGCCCGGCCCTTCGGGCCCTGCCGGTGATGCGGGTGTCGCGTCGTGATCGAGCGACTGCTCCCCGCGTACGTGGCGTGTGCGGACACGCACGAGACGGAGGCTCCGGCCGGAACCCTCTACCCGGAGGAGGCCCGGCTGGTCGCCACGAGCGTGGACCGGCGCAAGCACGAGTTCGCGGCTGTGCGTGCCTGTGCGAGACGGGCCATGGCCACCCTCGGGCTGCCGCCGCACCCGGTGCTGCGCGGTCACCGGGGCGTGCCGCTGTGGCCGGCCGGGACCGTCGGCAGCATGACGCACTGCGACGGCTACCGGGCGGCGGTGCTGGCACGGGCGTCCGATGTCCGCGCGCTGGGCATAGACGCCGAGCCGAACGAGCCGCTGCCGCCTGATGTGTGGGAGGCGGTGTCGCTGCCCTCGGAGCGGCGGCGGCTCTCCTCGTGGGGCGTTTCGGAGGACTCCCGGGGGAGCGCGGAGGGAGTCCCTCCGGGGACTCCGCACGGGGCGGGCGGAGCGCTGCCGCACTGGGACCGCCTGCTGTTCAGTGCCAAGGAGAGCGTGTTCAAGACGTGGTTCCCGCTCACCCGGACGGAACTCGACTTCGACGAGGCCGACATCTCCTTCCACCGGAGCTCCGAGGCCGCCACCCACGGCACGTTCACCGCCGAGCTGCTGCGCACGGCGCCGGGGATGCCGAGGTCGTACGTGGGGAAGTGGCTGGTCGACAGCGGCTTCGCGGTCACCGCGATCGCGCTTCCCCACGGGTGAGGGCACCGGTACCGTGCGGGCCGCGCCACGCCCTCCGGGCGTCGCGCGGCCCGATTCTCAGCCCAGCGGTCGGCCGCACAGGAGATTCCAGCGACCGGAACGGCCACTGAGCTCGGTCAGGGTCAGCGGGGCGACGTCCAGCCGCCAGAAGGTCTCCATCGGCAGACCCAGGGCGTGGAGCAACGCGGCGCGTACGACCGCCGGTTCGACGACGGCCAGCAGCCGCCCGCCGGTCCAGGCCGGGGACTCCAGGAGCGCGCCCACCCGGGCGGTCAGGTCCAGCAGCGACTCGCCACCGTGCGGAGCGGCAGCGGGATCGGTCAGCCAGGCCGACACCGCAGCCGGCTCGGAGGCGCTCACCTCGGAGAGACGCCGGCCGCGCCAGCGCCCCATGTCCCAGTCACGGAGGGCGGCTTCGGGGCGGGCGGGACCGGTCGTGGTCGTGAGCCCGAGCGCCTCGGCGGTCTGCCGGCAGCGGACCGAGGGGCCGTGCGCGCGGTGGTCGGCGACAGGCACCTCACCGGCGGCAGCGGCGGCCACGGCTCTGCGGGCACCGGCATCGTCCAGAGCGTCGTCCGCCTCGAAGCGGGCCTCCCGCAGCGCGGGGTTCATGGCCGGTGAGATCAACATCACCCGCACCGTCATCATCTGCCCCCACTCGCCGAACCGGAGTCTCCTGCGTAGACGCCCCATGGGAACACGGCCCGTCCCACGGCCGGTTGTCCGGCCCGCCGCACCATGGCGGTGGCCGAACCGCAGGCGGTATGGTCGCCGCACCATGACGAGGGTGTGACGGAAGTCCGGTGAGAATCCGGCACGGTCGCGCCACTGTGAACCCGCATCTCCGCGGGGAGTCAGACCCGCCACCTTCGTCTCAGGCACCACGACAGGGACGCGTGTTCCCACAGGAGGTTCTGCCATGGCACATTCTGCCGCCCCCACCACCGTCGCACCGGTCATCACCCCCATCTCGCCGAAGGCCATCGCGCCCTGGGCCGCCTTCTTCGGCATCCTCATGCTCGTCCTGCTCTACTTCGTCGGAGCCGAGCAGGGAGCCACGGCGGTCATCTCCGGCGAGGCCGTGCACGAGTGGGTCCATGACGGCCGTCACCTCCTCGGCTTCCCCTGCCACTGAGACTCCGGGAACCAGAGGAACGTCTCATGAACTCCATATCGGTCAGAGCCCTGCTCATCCGCGGCATGCTGGCCGGCCTCCTGGCCGGTGCGCTCGCCCTTGCCGTGGCCTACTTCCTGGGTGAGTCCCGCGTGGACGCCGCCATCGCGCTGGAAGAGGCCCACGCACACACGCACACGCACGAGCACGGCGAGGAACTCGTCAGCCGCACGATGCAGGCCACCGGCGGTCTCGCCACCGGCGTCCTGGTCTTCGGTGTGGCGGTCGGTGGCATCGCCGCACTCGTCTTCTGCTACGCCCTCGGCAGGATCGGCTCCTTCGGGCCGCGGGCCACAGCAGCGCTCGTCGCGGGCGCCGCCCTGCTGACGGTGTACGTCGTGCCGTTCCTGAAGTACCCGGCCAACCCGCCGGCGGTCGGGAACCCCGACACCATCGGGCAGCGCACAGGGCTGTTCTTCCTGATGGTCGCG
Source organism: Streptomyces clavifer (assembly GCF_036345975.1). Classification (NCBI taxonomy): domain Bacteria; kingdom Bacillati; phylum Actinomycetota; class Actinomycetes; order Kitasatosporales; family Streptomycetaceae; genus Streptomyces; species Streptomyces clavifer. Next base: position 7,131,184 of record NZ_CP107793.1, read on the forward strand.
CTCAGCGTGCTGCTTGCGGTGGCCGCAGTCATCGTCGGCAAGCGGCTCGCACCCCGCCTGGGCAACTGGAACGCGACGATCACCGCAGCCGGGGCCTACGTGCTGCTGATCGGGCTCGCGTACGCCTTCCTGCCCTCGTTCAACGAGGTCGGGACGGACTTCCCCGCCGGCCTGCTGTGGGAGTTCCGGCTGGCTACGCTCGCCGTCCAGACGACGCTGTGGGTCAGCTTCGGCCTCGTGTTCGGCCACCTCACCGAACGGCTGCTGGTGCCGGAGGCGAGCACCGGGAGTGCCGGGGTGTCCGACCACTCCACGGCCCGCTCGGCGGGTGCCGTGAGCTGACCCTCACGCCTGCTGCCGACAGGACGGAACCCGCCGGAGAAGGACCGGCGGGTTCCGTCCTGTCGCGTTCCCGGGCGTCCCGGCCGGCCCGGGTGGGGCATGTCCGACGCGCGAAGTGCGTCGGGGGTAGCGATGCTATCCATGGAAGAAAGCGGCGCCGTCCTGAGGGGTAGCGTTGATAACGCGAGAGTGTTAGCGTTGATTAGGTCGAGGCTCGCGGAGCCGGCCGCAGCCCCCTTCTGCCAGGAGCAACGCCATGACTGAACAGCACACCACCAGCCCTGTGCGCCGGGTCGCTCTCGTCACCGGGGGATCACGAGGCATCGGCCGGGAGAGTGCCGAGAGGCTGGCGGCGGACGGATTCGCCGTCGTCATCAACTACGCGGGCAACCACACCGAGGCCGAGGCCGCCGTGGCCGCCGTCGTCGCCGCGGGCGGCGACGCCATCGCGCACCGGGCGGACGTTGCCGACGAGGCGGCCGTGGCTGCTCTGTTCGACGCGGCCGAGGAAGCGTTCGGGGGTATCGACGTGGTCGTCCACGCCGCGGGCGTCATGACGCTCGCCCCGCTGGTCGACACCGATCTGGACGCGCTGGACCGGATGCACCGCACCAACATCCGCGGCACTTTCGTCGTCGACCAGCAGGCGGCGCGCCGCCTGAGGGCCGGCGGGGCGATCATCAACTTCTCGAGTTCGGTGCTGTCGCTGGCCCTCCCCGGATACAGCGCCTACGCGGCCACCAAGGGTGCTGTCGAGGCCATGACGCTCATCCTGGCGCGTGAGCTGCGCGGCCGGGACATCACGGTCAACGCCGTCGCCCCGGGGCCGACCGCGACCGCGCTGTTCCTGGACGGCAAGGATGAGGAGACCATCGCGCGGATGGCGGCCCAGCCGCCCCTGGAGCGGCTCGGAACGCCTCAGGACATAGCGGAAGTGGTGTCCTTCCTCGCCGGCCCCGCCCGTTGGGTGAACGGTCAGGTTTTGCGCGCCAACGGCGGCATCGTCTGAGCGGCGGCCCGGAGGCCGAGCGTGAGCACCGGTGCGCGGAGCGGTTTCGGAGCGCACGCGGGCAGAGGGCAGGCCGCGGGCGGAGGGCTGGCCGCGGACGGGGTGGCGGGCCTGGGACAGGGGTCGGGCACCCGCCGGTGACCGGTGTCCCATGGGTGCCGGCATCCTTGCCAGGACCTTGCCGAGGTGGTGGACACCGGGCAGGGAGAAGCGCCCCTTCCGTGGACACCTGGGCCCGGCGCACGACGATGGTGAAGCCGCCCCTGTTCCCGCCGATCGGATCCGTGGCGCCATTCCCGTCCTGGACGCGGCTCGACGACCTGCCGGCTTCCCGTGCCGCAGCCTGACCCGGGCCGGGCGCCGCTTGATAGCGTCCATGCGATGAGCACACGAGCACGCATCCTCGAAGTGGCGGCCAGGCTGGTCGCCGAGTCTCCCGACGGGGACATCTCCACGCGAGCCGTGTGCGAGGCCGCCCAGGTCGGAGCACCGGCCCTCTACCGGCACTTCGGTGACAAGGAGGGGCTGTTGTCAGCCGTGGTCGACCACGGTTTCGACGCCTACCTGGCGACGAAACGGGACCGCGGCGACACCACGGATCCCGTCGAGGACCTTCGTAACGGCTGGGACAGCCACGTGGAGTTCGCCCTGCGGAACCCGAATCTGTATCGGCTGATGAATTCCCCCGCGATGCGGACCCCACCGGCCTCCGCGGCCGAGTCCCACCGCATCCTCACCCGGGACCTGGAACGGGCCGCGGAGCAGGGCAGGCTGCGCATCGCCCCCGGACTCGCAGCCCAGATGATCATGTCGGCCACGACGGGCGTGGCGCTCATGCTCGTATCCCGCCCCGGGACGTTTTCGGACGCCGGCACCTCGACGCGTGTGCGCGACGCCGTGCACGCCGCGGTGTTCACCCCGGATGTACGGGTGGCCACACCGGCGGACACGGATGTTCCCTCCACCGCCGCCCGGTTGAGTGCCCTGCTGCGCAGGTCGCAGGGTTCCGGGCTCAGTACGGCGGAGTCGGCGCTGATGACCGAATGGCTGGACCGCGTGTCGAATTCGGCACACGAGCACGGATGAGAGCGCGGTGCCCGGGGGTGAAGGGACATGCCCTCCACCCCCGGAGCTTCGCTCCGCTACTGCCCCGGTTCCAGGCCGGAGTCACCGGTCAGGGCGGCGGCCATCCGCAGATGCGGTGCCGCTTCCGCGGACCTGCCCTGGCGCTCGAGGGTGCGTCCGAGCATCAGCCGCGCGTAGTCCTCGACGGGGTTGCGCTCCAGCACCTCACGCAGTTCGGCCTCGGCCTTCGTGAGCCGCGCCGAGTGGTAGTAGGCGCGCGCCAGCAGCAGTCGCGGGGCGACCTGCTCCGGCACCTCCTCCACCAGCCCGCCGAGGATCCGGGCCGCGGTCATGTACTCCTTGGCCTCGAAGAACAGCTGCGCCCGGTCCCAGCGGTCGGCAGGGGTGCCGAATTCGTAGTACGTGTCGTTCACTTGTCCTCCTCGGTCGAGCGCTTGCAGATGCGTCAACACCGTAGGGTAGTTCAACATTCCACTAAAATTTCGGCGTGGGGACCGGTGCTCCGGGTCCGCACGGGAATAGGTTGAGCGCCATGAGTAATCTCGATCGCCAGGCCGCACTCTCCGTCTGCGGAGGCCGCGGCTTCGTCGTCGCCGAACCCGTACGTGAACTCCTCACTCCGCGACGTGTGCAGCTCGGTGAGTCCACGGAGGTCCGCCGCCTGCTGCCCAACCTCGGACGCCGCATGGTCGGAGCCTGGGCCTTCGTGGATCACTACGGCCCCGACGACATCGCCGAGGAGCCCGGGATGCAGGTGCCCCCGCACCCGCACATGGGTCTGCAGACGGTCAGCTGGCTCCACGACGGCGAGGTGCTGCACCGGGACAGCCTGGGCAGCCTCCAGACCGTCCGCCCCCGCGAACTGGGCCTCATGACATCGGGCCGGGCCATCAGCCACTCCGAGGAGAGTCCGAAGCCCCACGCCAGGCTTCTGCACGGCGCCCAGCTCTGGGTGGCCCTGCCCGACGCCCACAGGAACGTCGAAGCCCACTTCCAGCACCACACCGACCTGCCGACCGTCACGGCGCCGGGCCTCACGGCCACGGTGATCCTCGGCGCGCTCGACGGCACCGAGTCGCCCGGCACCGCCTACACCCCGATCGTCGGAGCCGACCTGGCCCTGACCCGCGGCGCCGAGGCCAGACTGCCACTCGACCCCGACTTCGAGTACGCCGTCCTGTCGATGTCCGGTGAGGCCGAGGTCGACGGCGTCCCGGTGCTGCCGGGCTCGATGCTCTACCTCGGCTGCGGCCGCACGGAGCTCCCGCTGCGAGCCGACTCCGACGCGGCACTGATGCTTCTCGGAGGTGAGCCGTTCGAGGAGGAGATCGTCATGTGGTGGAACTTCGTGGGCAGGACCCAGGACGAGATCACGCAGGCCCGGGAGGAGTGGATGAACGGCGATCGGTTCGGCACGGTACGCGGCTACGACGGTGCGCGGCTCCCTGCTCCTGCGTTGCCCCCCGTGCCCTTGAAGCCTCGCGGGCGTGTGCGCTGACCTGCGCGTTTGTTGAAGATCGGCGGTGCGGCGCCATGAGGGCAGGCTGTTGCGGTCTTGACCCGTTGCCTGGTGATGTGTCGCGGTGCAGGGCGGGCGCACACCCCGCTGTCCGGCACCGGCCACATACAAGAGGCCCCTCGCCCCGGCCGCGTCCTGTCCGCGGTTGCCCTGCCTCGCGACCGGGGCGGCTTCTTCCCCTCCCGGACACGCTGTTCCCGCCGAACGGCTGAGACGTCCCCCTCCCCGGCTCAGCGCCGGGCTCTGTGGTCGCTCGGGCTGCTGTGAGCGTGTAGGACCCCACGGCCCCTGCGGCCACCTGACGGCGACGCGCGTTGCCGTCCGTGCCCCGGAGAGCGCGCTCCTTCGTGACTGCCGGTCGGTCCCGCACCGACGTGGAGATGGTCCGCACCGAGCAACGGACGAGAAGACAGATCGCGGGGTCCGGCGACAGACTCGTTCCGCCGCGTCGACCGGCCTGGTCAGGAGCGCGTTTTCCGAGGAGGGACCCCTTTGACGAAACCACTTCACGCATGCGCGGATCCGGTGGCCGAGGGTGAGGGAACCGGCCCGCCGCCCGGTCCGGACGACGAGCGGCGGCAGCCGCCCACGCCGGCACGCCCGCAGCACCTCGCCGAGGAGCCCGGCGGCAGTCGGGGGAGTCCGTACGTGAGGACGGGACCCGGCACTCCGGCGACATCGCGGCAGATCGGCGGGGCCCCATGAGGTTGGCGGAACTCAGCAGCCTCAGCGGGATGCCGGCCGCGACGATCAAGTACTACCTCCGGGAAGGGCTGCTGCCCCCGGGCCGGCGCGTCACCGCGACCCGTGCCGAGTACGGCGAGGCGCACCTGCACCGACTGCGGTTGATCCGGGCGCTGATCGGTGTGCGCCGGCTGTCGGTCGGTGCGGCCAAAAGGGTTCTCGGCACCATGGCGCGGCAGCCGGATCCGCACCGGATCCTCGGAACGCCGATCGACGGCGGGCCGGAGTCGCCGGACGGGGACCGCGAACGGGCGAAGGCTCCGGGCGTCGCGGGCGCGCGGAGGCTGGTCACCGAGATGGGCTGGGACGTCGACACCGGTACCGCCGCCACCCGGAGTCTCGGCGAGATTCTGCACGCCCTGTCGGAGCTGAGTACGGGGATCGACTGGCGGACGCTGCTGCCCTACGCGCGATTGGCGGACCGCGCATCGGAGCTGGACATCGAGCAGCTGAAAGGCGCCTGGGGGCCCGAGGAGGCCGCCGAACGCGCCGTGCTGGTGAGTCTCCTGCTGGAACCGGCGCTGCTCGCGCTGCGGCGCCTCGCCGTGGAGGACAAATCAGTCCGTCACTTCCAGGACGTCGAAGGCGGCGCGGAGAGCACGTGCGAAGAAGCGGCGGTCCGCCCGCTTCCGGAAGATGGACACGGTTCGCCCGCTGTGTTCTTCGGCGCCCCGAAAGGAACGGCCACGTGACCGCGATGCAGGACGTGTACGCCGATCTGGCGGTGGAGGGCACCGAACTCGGTGATCTCGTGTCAGGACTGAGCCCCGAGGAATGGGCGGCGGAGACCCCCGCCGCCTCCTGGACGGTCCGTCACCAGGTGGCTCACCTGGCGTACGTCTCCCGTATGGTCCGGCTCGCGGTGAGCGACGCGGAGGCGTTCGAGGCCGAGACCGCGCCGGTCCGGGACGACTTCCAGTCCGGGCTGGACGCCAGGCTCGCCGAGTACGTCGCGGAGCCGCTTCCCGGTCTGCTGCGTCGCTGGGCCGAGGAACGGGCCGCCGCCGAGAAGGGGCTGGCCGCACTGGAGCGGCGTGACCTGGTGCCGTGGCCGGCCGGGCCGCTGCCGGGCAGCGTGCTCGCCGCGGTCGCGTTGACAGAGCTGTTCGCGCACGGCCAGGACATCCGCGACGGCCTCGGGCGTCCGCGCGTGCTCACCGACCGGATCGGCCACATCGTCTTCCTCGGGACCCGCACCCGGGACCTGGCCTACCGTGCCCGCGGCCTGCGGCCTCCGGCCGAGCCGTTCCGTTTCGAGCTGACGGCCCCGTCCGGGGAGCTGTGGGCCTTCGGCCCGCCGGAGGCCGGGCAGCGGATCGCCGGCCCGGCCCAGGACTTCTGTCTGCTCGTCACCCGGCGCAGACACCGCGACGACCTCGCGCTGAGCGCTGTCGGGACGGAGGCCGACCAGTGGCTGGACATCGCACAGTCCTACGTCGGACCGCCCGGCACGGGCCGGGCACCGCAGTGAGCAATATGGCGTATAGATCACCGGCCCGGTGGCTGCTTTCCTAGCAGGCGGGCCGTCTTCGGTCCGCCCGACACGAGGGATCTGGGGTTGCCGTGCGAGAACAAGGGACCAGCTGGTGGCTGCTGCCGAAGCGTGCCTGTGCCACCGCCCTGATCGTCACCGGACATCTGATCGCCGCCCTGCCGCACACGATGACCCGCGGCGGTCGGACCCGGCTGGCGCTCCGCGCTCCCCGGCTGCTGACCGCGCTGGGGCCGTTCTTCGTCAAGGCGGGGCAACTGCTCAGCACGCGCCGTGACCTGGTCCCCGAACGCTGGTGCGACGCGTTGGGTGAACTGGCCGACGAGGTGCGGCAGCCGAGACGCGCGGCGGTGGCACGCACCCTCGCCGAGGCCGGATTCTCGGATGCCTTCGCCGAGTTCGACTGGGAGCCGGTGGCCTGCGGCAGTATCGCCAGTGTGCACCGCGCACGGCTTGCCGACGGCACCGAGGTCGCCGTCAAGGTGCAGCGGCACGGCATCCGCCCGGTGCTGGAGGCCGATCTGCGGCTGGCCCTGCTCGGCGCGCGGGCCGGTCGGCTGCTGCCGAGCATGCGGGACCTGCCCGCCGAGGAGATGATCGGACAACTCGGCGGCGCTGTCCTGCGCCAGCTCGACTTCACCGCCGAACACGATTCCCTGCTCGCGCTGCGGGGCAACCTCGGCGAACACACCGAACTGCGCATCCCCGCGCCCGTCGAGGGACTGTGCGGACCGACGGTGCTCACCATGGAGTTCGTCCCGGACATCGGCCGGTTCCGGCCCCACGGCATGTCGATGGCCCGCCGCCAGGAGGTGGTCCGCGACGTCCTCCGGGCGGTCTACCGGATGCTCTTCGTGGACGGCGTGGTGCACTGCGACCTGCATCCGGGCAACCTCTGCCTGGACGGTGAGGGACGGGTCGTGGTGCTGGACGCCGGCTTCGTGGTGCAGCTGCCCGACGCGGTGCGGCGCTCCTTCGCCGGCTTCTTCCTCAACATGGCCCAGGGCAACGGCCCGAAGTGTGCGGACATCGTGCTCGACAGCGCCGCGCGGCTCCCCGCTGACATGGACCGGGAGGGCTTCCGCAGCGCGGTGACGGAGCTGGTGGACGAGGTGGCCGGGGCGCTGTCGAAGGACTTCGACCTCGGGGCGTTCGCGCCGCGGCTGTTCAAGCTCCAGAAGGATTTCGGCGTCTTCGCCGCGGCCGAGTTCGCCTTTCCGCTACTGTCGCTGCTGGTGCTGGAAGGAATGATCAAGGAGTTCGACTCCGAGGTCGACTTCCAGGCCGAGGCGGTTCCCGTGCTCATGGCCTCCTTCGCCAAGGACGTCCAAGTGGACGCCGAGCGCCGTGAGAGCGGGTGGGCCGCCTGAGAACCGTGCCGGCCCCGCCGAACCCCGCACCGTCTGCGGACGCCCGTACCCGCCTTCGTGTGGCCCGGGCCGGACGGCACGAACCGCCGCTTGGCGGACATCACCCGACAGCTCCTGCCGGACCGGCTGTGCACGCCTGCGGACCGGCCGTGCCGGCGGGCGAAGCGGCACGTCGAGCAGGGGACGGAAAAGGAGGAACGACATGTTGGTCTGTGTGACAGGAGGCACCGGCTTCCTCGGCTCGCACACGGTCGCCGCCCTCGCGGCCGGCGGAGCACGGATCCGGCTGCTGGTGCGCGACCCGTTACGGCTGGCGCCCGCGCTCGGCCCGCTCGGCATCGACCCGGACACGGTGGAGACCGTCACCGGCGACGTCGCCGACGAGGCGGCGGCGGCCCGCGCGGTCCGCGGCGCCGACGCCGTGATCCACCTGGGGTCGGTCTACTCCTTCGACCGCCGGCGCCGTGACGACATCACCCGCACCAATGTGGCGGGCACCGAAGCGGTCCTGAAGGCGGCGGTCCGGGCCGGGACCGGTACGGTGCTGTACGTCTCGACCGTTGGCGCGCTGATTCCCACCACCGAATCCGAGCTGCGCGCCGAAAGCCCGGTGGGGGACCCCGTTGAGCCCTACCTGGCGAGCAAGGCGGCCTGCGAGACGGTCGCCCGGCGGCACCAGGACGACGGGGCACCGATCCACATCGTCTACCCCCCGGCCCTGCTGGGCCCGGACGACCCGAGGCTCGGTGACCAGACCGGCCGGCTGCGCGACGCGCTGCGCGGCCTGATGCCGCTGTGGCCCACCGGCGGCTTCCCGCTGGGCGACGTGCGTGACACCGCCGCGGTACTCGGGGGACTGGCCCTCGGCCCGCCGCCGGACAAGCCGGTACGGGTCTTCGGGCCCAACCGGTACGTGACGACGGCCGACTACCTGACGGAGCTCCGCGCGGCGACCGGCCGCAGGCTCACGACGCTACGGCTGCCGGGGCGGGCCATGCTTCCCGCCGCCCGGGTCGCCGATGAGGTCCAGCGGTGGTGGCCGTGGCACATACCCGCCGAGTTCGGCGCCGCCTACACCTGCGTGCACGCGGTGCCGGTGGCCCGGGCCGCTACGGCCGACGTCCCCACGGCGCGGCCCGTCGCGACGACGATGGCCGACACCGCTCGCTGGCTCCACCGGGCCGGCCTGCTGACGCGGCGCCAGGCCGGTACCGCGGGCGAGCGGAGCGGGTCATGACGGCGGCGGGGACCGGACACGATCCGGCCGAGCAGTACCACGCCTATCGGCGGACCAGGGAAAACATCACCGGCCTGGTCACCCGGACGCCGGACACGGCCGCCGCCGGCGTGCCCGCCTGCCCCGACTGGACCGTGCGCGACCTGATCGGACACCTGGTCCACATATGCGAGTCGTTCGTCGCCCTGGAGGACAACCAGATCGATCTGGGCCCGGCGGAGGGCGTTGACCTGCCCGGTCTGCTGGACCGGTGGGACGCCCTGGACAGCGAGTTGCGCGAGGCACTGGACCACACCCCCGAACTGCGGCGGCGCATCATGTTGCTCGATGTGTTCTCGCACGAGATGGACCTGCGCGTCGGTCTGGGCGAGACGGTCGCGCCGTCCGGCCATCCGGCGTTCCCCGGCGCGCTGGACCTGGCCACCATGGGCTTCGGCCTCGCGTTGCACGGAGGGAATCTGCCGGCGCTGCGGATCGACACCCCGGAGCGGGACTGGGTGGTGGGCGAGGGGGCTCCCGTCGCCACGGTCCACGGCCAGGCCTTCGACGTGTTCCGGTCGCTGACCGGCCGCCGCACCCGGCACCAGATCGAGGACCTGCGCTGGTCCGGGGACCCGTCGGTGACCTGGATGCCGGCCTTCGCCTGGGGGCCGTTCGCGCCGCCCGCGAACGAGGTGGAGCCGGTCCGCGGGTTCTGACCCACCGGGCCCCGCGAGAGCCGCGGCAGGACTGTCCGGGCCGCACCGGCCGGGCCGGTGCCAAGGGCGGGCCCGGCGCACGGACGGGCCGCACCGCTGGAGAACGCCCGGCCCGTCGCACGACGGGCCGGGCGTTCTCCTTCGCGCCCACGGTCTCAGGTGCCGGTGATGGCGGGCAGCTCGAAGGGAGCAGCGCCGGCCTTCGGCAGACCCGAGAAGTCCAGCTCCGGCAGCGCCAGCAGGATCGGCAGGTCCAGGGGGGTCAGCGGACGCCCGATCAGGTTGACCCGGGTGACCTGGTCCCGTCGTACGTTCAGTACCTGGCTCGAGGCCACCAGCAGCGGGCGCCGCTGACCGAGCGGCGAGGGCGGGTCCTCCATGGCGAGTACGGCCGCCCGGATGTACCAGGCGCCCTCCGGCAGGCGCAGCGAGAACGAACCGGGCCCGTCCAGGATCGCGCAGGCGGTCGGGCGGCCCTGCACGATGGACTCACGGAACGCACCGACGTAGATCCGTACCGGCTGTGCGGTGGGGAGACGAATGGTGCCTTCGAGCTGACTGGCGGGCCGGCAACCGTCGAGGAGCTGTTGCGGCCCCGTGGCGGCCCCGCCGCTCGGCGCGAGCAGTCCGGCACGGGCCAGCGCCCGGTAGCGGGCCGGGGAGTGGCTCACGCTGCGGGTGAAACGACTGGTGAAGGTGCCGAGACTGTTGTAACCGACCCGGTAGGAGATCTCGGTGACGCTGAGATTGGTTTCCAGTAACAGGCTCTTCGCCTGGTGCAACCGGACCACGGAAAGGAATCGGCCCGGAGAGGTGCCGGTGAGATTGCGGAACACCCGGGAAAAGTAGAATTTGCTGAGAATCGCGGTGTTGGCGATCTCGTCGAGCGAGAGTGGTTCCTCGTATCGCTCCCACATCGTCGCTATCGCGCGCTCAACGGCGACCTGCATGGCAATGCTCCAAGCTTGTCGATGAATCGAATGCGTCCTGACGGAAATGGCCGAGCGACATCTCAGAACTGACGCTCTGTCGGTGCGATAATGTGTACCGCAAAGATTTGCGCGGTGTTTCTCCGAGCGTGCTGATGAAGCGAGTACGTCCTGACCGGACGTGCAGGCCAGCGCCTGACGACCGCAGGTCGGCGGGAAAGGGAACCCGCTTTCGGGCGACGACATGAAAGTGCTGGATCCCGCTGAGCTGCATCGGGTATCAACACCTGGAGAATTCAGGGCGCACGGACCCTGTATCGGAGCACCACCGCAAGGCGGTGGGCGGAACAACAGCTGCCGACCCGAGGGGAGCTGGGTATTCAGTTGTCGCGGAGCAGTTGTCCGCTGCGCCGCTGGGCCGCCCGCTGGGCGGCCCACGACGTGACCGCGAGGATCTCCCGGTCACCCCCGCCGTTCTGCCGGAAGGCCGCGATGACCTTGTCGTCCACCCGGTAGGAAGCCAGGGCGGTGAGCAGTGCGAGGTTGCCCGCCGGTCGGTCGGCCGGCGGCAGTTCCCGCAGCGGTGCGTCCAGCCAGGCCCGGCCGAGGCCGGGGTCGCCGCCGTCCCAGCGGGCCAGTTCGGCGGCCACCAGGTCCCGGACCGGCTCCGGCACCAGTTCGGCCGCTGTCAGCTCGACGGCCGCCGTACTGCGGGCCAGCGCCGCGGCGATCCGCGGATCGGCCGCCGCCCAGCCCAGGTCCTCGGGCAGCGGTGCGTCGGGCAGTAGCGACAGCGACGTACCCGCTCGGGGCCTGGCCCGGACGGAGCTGCGCATCAGGCCGGTCAGCACCCGCAGCACGGGGCCCACCGCCCGGTCCGGGGCGTGCGGCGGCAGCGGTTGCGCGCCCAGGAAGACGTTGACCATCCGGTTGAGGTACTGGAGGCAGAACGCGGTCCCGGCCAGCTCCGGCATCAGCTCGGGTGCGAACGGAGGCCTGCCCGCCGAGTCGATCCACGCCGTCAACTGGCCCGGCGCCGTCCCCGCGCCGCCGTTCGGTCCTGCCTTCGCGCCCCGCCCGGACGAAGTGGGCCGGGCAGTCAGGGAGTTGTGCATCGTGGAGTGCATGGTGATGCAGAAGGGGCACTGGTTGCCCCGGGACACGGCGGCGGCCACCGCTTCCTTCGCGGCCCGCGGTACCAGCCCGTCGACCAGCATCGTCTCGCGCAGTGTCATCCAGGAGGCCGCGAGCAGTGCCGGCACCGGGGCGTGCAGGGCTACGGGCGGAGCCAGCACCCCGAAGTCCTGTTCGAGCTCCCGGTAGACCCGGCCGGTGTCGCCGGTCGCCTCATCGAACGGCACGGTCGCGATGTGCCGGACCTGGAGCAGGGACAGCCTCCTGAGCGGCGACTGGATGAGCAGTCTCGGGTCCTTCATGCGTCCGCTCCGGGATCCGGACCGGTGACGTCGCGCCGCGGTGGCCCCGCGTGGCCTTCATACATCGGTGGCACTTCCCTCAGCTCCTCGGCGGATGTCTTTCGGTGAGTCAGTCAATCGTCACACCGATGCGGGGTTCCTCCTTCTTCATTCTTGCGGTCTGACGGCCGGTCCCGAACGATGTGCCGGCACGGCCTGCCGCCGGGCTCGCAGCCGCGCCCCGCCCGGCCGCCACCTTCGGCGGGCCCGGGCGGAGCCACGGTGACGGCACGCCTAGGGGACGGGAAAGAACGCCCGGACGAAGCGTTCGAACATCCTGTCCCCGATGGTCCACCGCATCCGCGGCAGCAGCCGGGACGGCATCCCGATCCGGTACCTGATCCGCGGGTTGTCGCTGGTCACCGCCTTCTCGATGACCTTCGCCACGGTCTCGGCGCGCACCGCCATCCGGCCGCGGCCGCTCGGCTTCTCCGTCTCCCGGTAGGCGCCGTGCCAGTCGACGAAGTACCGCCAGAAGTCGTCGTACAGACCGCCACGTTCCTGCCCGGACATCCCGAGGTCGGCGACCGACATCGGTACGAACCCGCCGAGCACCGGCGACGGCTCGACCAGCACCACCTTGATGCCGAACGTGTCCACCTCCAGGCGCAGCGAATCGCTGATGGCCTCCAACGCGTGCTTGGTGGCCTGGTAGTAGCCGCGGCCCGGGGTGGCGAACTGACCGAAGATGGACGACATCATGATCACCCGGCCGCTGCCCTGCGCCCGCATGCCGGGCAGCACGAGCTGGGTGAGCCGGCACAGTCCGAAGAGGTTCGTTTCGAACTGGCTGCGCACCTCGTCCATCGGCGTCTCGCCGATGGTGCCGTTGAGGCTGTAGGCGGCGTTGTTGATCAGAGTGCCGACCGAGCCGTGCTCGGCGGTGATCTTGTCGACGACGGCCGTCATCGAGTCCTCGTCGTTGACGTCCAGTTGGAGGACCCGGATGCCCTCGGCCTCCAGCTCGGCCAGTGCCTCGGGCCGTCGCGCGGTCGCGTAGACCGGCCAGCCGGCCCGGTGCAGCCGCAGTGCCACGGCCTTACCGGTGCCGGAGGACATGCCGGTGCTCGACGACGCCCCGGTCAGCAGGATCGCACGCGAGGGGCTGCTCATCGGGGTTCTGCCAGCCGCTGCTCGGACACCGTGGCGTCCTCCGGCTGCGAGGCGATCCGGCTGCGGGCCACCGAGTCGCCCAGGCCCAGGCCGTCCACCAGGCGGTTGATGAAGGCGAACAGTGAAGCGGTGAACACCGCCTCCAGCATCTCCGCGTTGGTCCAGCCCGCGGCCTCGGTCCTGGCCCAGTCCTCGTCGGTGACCCGGAACGCACCCGTGCAGATCTGGGTGACCAGGCGCATGAGTTCCTTGGTGCGCTCGTCGATCGGCAGGTCCTCCACCGAGGCGGAGTCGGCGATCGCGTCGGTGAGTTTCTGGTCGCCGCCGAACTGGGCCAGGAACCAGTTGTGGGTGCCCACGCAGTACGGGCAGCCGTTGACCTTGGAGCTCCAGGCGGAGATCATCTCGCGGGTCGCACGCGGCAGCACGCCGTCGTTGAACACGCCGCCGTAGCCGGCGATCACGACCTCCAGCAGGTCGGGCCGGCTGGACACCAGGCGGAACATGTCCGGCACGAAGGGAATGCCCATCCGGGACTTGATCGCCTCGTACAGCTCCGCGGTTCTGCCCTGGGCTTCGTCCTCCCCCACCAGGGGGACGCGGACCGTGCTCAGCACATTCGGATCGGTCATGGATGATCGCCTTTTCTTCCGATTGTGGGAGCCGCCCCGCGAACCAATTCAGAAAAACGGGAATATATCCGGTCTGGTGTAGCGGGTAATTGCGGCGTTGTTTTCTCTCATGGTGGCAGGAATGGTGACGGCGTCTCGTCTTTCAAATTGCCCTGCGTGCGCCCGCCGGCGGGTCCTGGACCTGGACACACGGACGGCCGTTCCGGCGCGGCAGGCGCCGGAACGGCCGTCTGGGAAGGCCGGGCGGGTTCAGTTCACTCGGCGCGCAGCCAGTCCGCCAGCCGCTCACCGATCATGATCGAGGTGAGGTTGGTGTTGCAGTTGACGATGCTCGGCATCACCGAGGCGTCGGCCACGTACAGGTTCTCCACCCCGTGCACCCGCAGCTGTTCGTCCACCACGGCGCCCGCGTCGTCGGCGGTGCCCATGCGGGCCGTGCCCACTGGGTGGTAGCCGCTGTCCAGGCTCACCTTCACGTACTGCTCGACCATCGCGTCCTTCTCGATGAGCTTGTCGTTCAGCACGATGAAGCCGTCGCCCCGCGACGCGATCCCCGGGTGGTTGGCCAGCTCCCAGCAGGTCCGGACGCCCTGGACCATCTTCTCCAGGTCCCGTTCGGTGGAGAGGAAGTCGAGCTGGATGTCCGGCCCCGCCGCCGGGTCGGCCGAGGCCAGCCGCAGCCGGCCGACCGACTCCGGCTGCTGGTCCACCACCATCACGCCGAAGATCATCGAAGCGCCGGCCAGCATCTGGAGCTCGGGGAAGAGCTCCAGGTCGAAGTGGTTGACCATGTAGTACTGCATGTCGTTGAAGTCAGTGGACCCCTTGGCCGTGGTCCGCACCATGGACTGCAGGAACGGCACGTTCTCGTCCAGGGCCCCCTCCTTGGGCCGCATGAACACGCCGGTCCGCGGGTGGTCCATCAGGTGGGCGCCGACCCCGGGCCGGTCCAGCCGGACGTCGATCCCGAGCCTGGTCAGGTCGTCGGCCGGGCCGATTCCCGAACGCATCAGCAGCGTCGGGGTGTTGACCGCGCCGGCCGACAGAACGACCTTGTGCGCCCGCAGTTCCTCCGGCTGGCCGGCACCGGCCGAGACGAGGACGCCGACCGCGCGGTCGCCCTCGAAGAGCACCTCGTGCACCAGCGTCCCGCTGCGGATGGCCAGGTTCTCCCGTGCCCGTACCTCGCCCGTCAGGTACGCCATCGCCGTCGAGACCCGGAAGCGGGGGTCGCGCCGGTTGGACGGGATCGGGCCGATACCGGTCGCCTCGGGGTGGTTGTGGTCGGAGACCTCGGGGAATCCGGCCGCCAGGCTCGCCTCGGTGAAGGCGCGCTGCATGGTGGTCATCTCGTCCGGCTGGAACCTGCGGATCGGCACCGGGCCGCCCTTGCCGTGGTAGCGGCCCTCGAAGTTCAGGTCGTCCTCCAGCCGGCGGAAGTACGGCAGCACCTGCTCGTACGCCCACGCCGGGTTGCCCGCCGCCGCCCACTTGTCGTAGTTCTCGGGCACACCCCGCAGCGCGATGGTGGCACCGACCGCGGACGAGCCGCCGGTGATCTTTCCTCGGGGGAAGAGGATGCGCCGGCCGTCCATGATCTCCGCGCGGTAGTGCCAGTCGTGCTTGCTCATCGACATGGCGTTGCCGTTGATGATGTCGTGCGGGATGTCGGCCGGATCGGGAAAGTCCGGGCCCGCTTCGATGAGGAGCACCGAACGGGCCGGGTCCTCGCTCAGCCGGGCCGCGAGCGCCGCACCCGCGGAGCCCGACCCGACGATGATCGCGTCATACGTGTGCGTCATGGATTTAAACCTCGCCAGACTGTGATTCGACAGGGTCCGATCTCACCCGAGTTTTACAGGCCGCCCGCATCCGGTCTTCTCCGAGACTGCTCAATGACCAGGGCCGTGGATATTCCCCGTACTGAAGGCGAGTGCTCCCTTCGAACCGTGGCAACGTCAGAGAAGCAGCCCTTGCCGGGGTGGTAGATCCTCAAGTGCCAGGTACTGCGACAGTAATTTCGGAATTACGTTCGCAATGACCTCGGCCAGTCGTTCATTTCTCGTTCACGGGAGGGAATTGGGATGTCGTACCGACAGCGATTCCGCAGGCTCATACCAGGGGTGGTCACGATATTGGTGACGACCTCGCTGTTCTTCGTCGTCCGCACATCGGTGTCCGTCGCGGGCGGTGACGAGGCTGCTGCGGCGTACAAGTTCAAGGAAATGCCGATCGCGATGCCGCCCGGATACGAATCGCAGCCGAAGAAGACGATCCGTGAGGTGAACCCTGCCTACGAGAAGATCCGCGCCTGGATCTCCTCGGTCGGCGCCAGCATCGCGGTCAACGATGTCACCGGCAACGGACTCGCCAACGGCATGTGCATCGTCGACACCCGTACCGACTCGGTCGTGGTCACCTACACCCCGACCGCTCGTACCGCCGACCGGTTCACCCCGTTCGTGCTGGACGGCAAGCCGCTGCCGATGGACGACGCCATGGCACCCACCGGCTGCACCCCCGGCGACTTCAACGGCGACAGCCGCAACGACTTCCTGGTCACCTACTGGGGACGCACTCCGGTGCTGTTCCTGGCGAAGTCCGACGCCAAGACCCCGTCCGCGTCCGCGTACGTCCCGCGCGAGGTCGTCGCCTCGCAGAGTCTCGACGGCAAGTACCACGGGCCGCGGTGGAACACCGACGCCGTCTACGTCGCCGACCTCGACGGCAGCGGCCACCCGTCGATGATCGTCGGGAACTACTTCCCGGACTCCGACGTGCTCGACCCGAACGGCCTCAACAACGTCGAGATGAACGACTCGCTGTCCAGCGCGAAGAACGCAGGCGGTAACCGCGTGCTGCGCTGGTACAAGGGCTCGGCCGGCACCAACCCGGACGTCTCCTTCGTCGAGGACAAGGACGCCATCCCGTACGACAACTCCACCGGCTGGACGCTGGCCATCTCCGGCGCCGACCTGACCGGCTCCGGACTGCCCGACGTCTACATCGCCAACGACTTCGGCCACGGGCACCTGCTGCACAACCGCTCCACCCCCGGCAACATCCGCTTCACGGAGGCCAAGGGCGAGCGCACCCCGACGACCCCGAAGTCGTTCGTGCTCGGCGACGGCTCCTTCAAGGGCATGGGGGTCGACTTCGGTGACGTCGACAGCAACGGCAGCTTCGACATGATGGTCAGCAACATCACCGTCGCCTGGGGCCTGGAGGAGAGCAACTTCCTCTGGGTCAACCAGGCCGACAGCCCGGCCGCCGCGAAGGCCAAACTGCAGGACGGCATCGCCCCGTTCAAGCAGGAGGCGCAGAAGAACGGCGTCGCCTGGACCGGCTGGGGCTGGGACGCCAAGATGGGCGACTTCCTCAACAACGGCCAGCAGAACATCCTGCAGGCCGACGGCTTCGTCAAGGGCGACATCGACCGCTGGCCGTGGCTCCAGGAATTGGCCATGACCAACGACAACCTGCTCTCCAACCCCGCGATGTGGCCGCACGTCGGCCCCGGTGACGACCTGGCCGGCGACGAGGTGATGGCGTTCTACGCCCGGACCAGCAGCGGCAAGTACGCGAACGTGAGCAAGCAGCTCGGCCTCGACGTCCCGATCCCGACCCGTGGGATCGCCACCGCCGACACCACTGGCAGCGGCGCGCTGGACTTCGCGATAGCCCGCCAGTGGGGCCCTCCGGCGTTCTATGCCAACCAGGCCCCGAAGCTGGGCAACGACCTGACACTGCGGCTGTACCGGCCCGCGCCGGACTCCACCGCTGGAGAGGGGCTGGCCGCGACCGGCTCGCCCGCGTACGGCACCACGGTGAGCATCACCACGCCGCAGGGGCGGCAGATCGCCCAGCTCGACGGCGGCGGCGGGCACGGAGGCTTCCGTAGCTTCGACGTGCGCTTCGGCCTCGGCACCTACACCGGCCCGGTGGAAGCGCACTTCACCTGGCGCGACAGCGGGGGCGGCCTGCACACCAAGACCCAGCAGCTCTCCGCGGGCAGCCACACCCTCATGCTGACCGACGACATCCAGGAGGTGACGAGCCGATGACCGACAACCGTTCCCAGACTGTCAAGGCGGCTCCGCACGCCGCCCAGCCCCACGCCGGGAAGAGGAAACCCAACCGGGATCCCCGCTACCTGGCACTGCGCAACTTCGCCATCTCCATGAGCGTGTTCAACATCCTGGGCTACACCCTGCTCGGCTTCGAGCAGCCCTGGCTGTGGCCGATCATCTGCGCGCCGTTCGCCTACGCGGTCGAGATGGTGCTGGAGGTGATCAGCGCCTGGGCCCAGAAGCGCCGGGCCCGCTTCCTGGGCGGCGGGTTCCGCAGGGTGTACGAGTTCCTGCTGCCCGCCCACATCACCGCGCTCGCGGTGAACATGTTGCTCTACGCCAACGACCTGCTGCTGCCCATCCTGCTCGGTGTCTTCATCGGCGTGGCCGGCAAACACGTCCTCCAGGCACCGATCAACGGCCGCATGCGGCACTACATGAACCCGTCCAACTTCGGCATCACCGTCTCGCTGCTCCTGTTCGGCTCCTGGATCAGCATCGCCCCGCCGTACGAGTTCACCGAGAACGCGAACACGTTCTTCCGGGTCGGCATCCCGCTGGTCATCGCCACCGCCGGCACGGTCATCAACGCCATGCTGACCAAACGGATCCCGCTGATCGTCGGCTGGCTCGGCGCCTTCGTCATCCAAGCGGTGCTGCGCCACTTCATATGGGACGTGGCGATCTGGTCCGCGCTCGGGCCGATGAGCGGTGTCGCCTTCGTGCTCTTCACCAACTACATGATCACCGACCCCGGAACCACCCCCTCGAAGGCCCGCAACCAGTTCATGTTCGGCTCCTCGGTCGCCATGGTCTACGGGCTGCTGATGGTCTTCAACGTCGTGTACACCCTCTTCTTCGCCACCACGATCGTGTGTGCCGTCCGCGGTATCGGCTGGTGGGTCGCCCACGGCCTGCAACGGCGCCGGGGCAACGGCGCGACGAGCGGAACGGTGGCGCAGCCCGCCGAGCCACAGCGCCTGGCCGGCAACGAGGCGGTGGCGGCATGACCGTAAGCGAACCGAGGCCCGTGACCACGGCCGAGGACGACGAGCGGGCACCCTCGGGCCGCATCGCGGTGGTCGGCATCGCCTGCCGCTACCCCGACGCCGAGAACCCCGAACAGCTCTGGCAGAACGTACTGGCGGGCCGCCGTGCCTTCCGTAAACTGCCCGACCAGCGGATGCGTGCCGAGGACTACTACTCACCCGATCCCGCCGCGCCCGACCGCTTCTACAGCGCCAAGGCAGCGGTGATCGAGGGATTCGAGTTCGACCGGGTCCGCTACCGGGTGGCGGGCAGCACCTTCCGCTCCACCGACATGACCCACTGGCTCGCCCTGGACACCGCGGCCCGCGCCCTGGAGGACGCCGGCTTCCCGTTCGGCGAGGGGCTGGCGGACGTCAACACCGGCGTCATCATCGGCAACACCCTCACCGGGGAGTTCAGCCGGGCCAATCTGATGCGGCTGCGCTGGCCGTACGTCCGCCGCACCGTCGGCGCCGCGCTGCGCGAGCAGGGCTGGGACGACGAGGCGCTCACCGCCTTCCTCGACAGTCTCGAACAGCGCTACAAGAGCGCCTTCCCGCCCATCGGCGAGGACACCCTGGCCGGCGGCCTCGCCAACACCATCGCCGGCCGCATCTGCAACCACTTCGACTTCAAGGGCGGCGGTTTCACCGTCGACGGCGCGTGCTCGTCCTCCCTGCTGTCGGTCTCCACCGCGTGCGACGCGCTGGCCCGCGGCACGATGGACGTGGCGGTGGCCGGCGGTGTGGACCTGAGCATCGACCCCTTCGAAGTGATCGGCTTCGCCAAGACCGGCGCGCTGGCCACCGGCGAGATGCGGGTCTACGACAAGGGCGCCAACGGCTTCTGGCCCGGCGAGGGCTGCGGCATGCTGGTCCTGATGCGGGACGAGGACGCCCGCGCGCAGGGCCGGTTCCGCTACGCCACCATCGCCGGCTGGGGCTACTCCTCCGACGGGAAGGGCGGCATCACCCGGCCCGAGGCCAGCGGCCACCGGCTCGCCCTACGACGCGCCTACCGCACGGCCGGCTTCGGCATGGAGACCATCGGCCTCCTGGAGGGCCACGGCACCGGAACGGCCGTCGGTGACGCCACCGAGCTGCGCGCCTTCTCCGAGGCCCGCCGCGCCTCCGGGGCTCTCGCCCCGGCAGCCCTGAGTACCGTCAAGGGCAACTTCGGCCACACCAAGGCGGCGGCCGGGGTCGCCGGGCTCCTCAAGGCGATCCTCGCGGTCCGCCACCAGGTGATCCCGCCCGCCACCAGCCACGTCGACCCGCACCCCGAACTCCTCGGCCCCGAGCCCGCGCTGCGGGTCCCGGACCGTGCCGAGCTGTGGCCCGAGGACATGCCCATCCGGGCCGGGGTCTCCTCCATGGGCTTCGGCGGCATCAACGCCCACGTCGTGGTCGAGCACGCCGACGGCTTGCGGCGCAGCGCCGTGCCGAGCGTCACCCGCAAACTGGTCGCCTCCCGGCAGGACGCCGAGCTGTTCCTGCTGGACGGCGCCGACCCGGAGGAACTGCGGGAGAAGGCGACCCGCCTCGCGGAGTTCTGCGCCCAGCTGTCGTACGCCGAACTCGGTGACCTGGCAGCCACGTTGCAGGGCGAGCTCGACGGCCGGCCGTTGCGCGCCGCGGTGCTCGTCGCTTCGCCCGAACAGGCCACCGAGCGGCTCACCGAGCTGGCCGGACAACTGGCCGCCGGGGCCCGCTCGCTGCTGGACACCCAGGGGGGCGTCTTCCTGGGCGGCGCCGGATCGGCCCCCCGGATCGCCTTCCTCTTCCCCGGCCAGGGCGCCGGAAAGCGGGGCGACGGAGGCGCGCTGCGCCGCCGGTTCGCCGCCGTGGACGAGTTGTACGACCGGCTCTCGCTGCCCACCGACGGCGACCTGGTCGCCACCGACGTCGCCCAGCCCCGGATCGTGGCCGCCTCGGTCGCGGGCCTGCGCATCCTGGACATCCTCGGCATCGAGGCGGTCCGGGCCACCGGGCACAGCCTCGGGGAACTTACGGCCCTGCACTGGGCGGGCGCGATGGACGAGCCGACCGTGCTGAGCGCGGCCGGCGCCCGTGGCCGGATCATGGCCGCGGCCAGCGACGGCGATGGCACGATGGCCGCGCTCGCGACCACCCCCGAACTCGCCGAGACCCTGACCGCCGGCGAGCCGGTGGTGATCGCCGGCTACAACAGCCCGCGGCAGACCGTGGTGTCCGGCCCGGTCGCGGCGGTCGAACGAGTCTGCGCACGGGCGGCCGGACAGGGCGTCGGCACGGCGAGGATCAATGTCTCTCATGCCTTCCACTCACCGGCCGTCGCCCCGGCCGCGGCCGGACTCGCCGAGCACCTGGAAACCGAGCGGTTCGGCCCGGTCGGCGAGGGACTGGTCTCCACCGTCACCGGCGGGCTGCTGCCCGCCGACACCGACGTGGTGGACCTGCTCACCCGCCAGGTACTGCAACCGGTCCGGTTCACCGAGGCGCTCCAGGAGATGGACGGCGAGGTGGACCTGCTGATCGAGGTCGGACCGGGCCACGTACTGAAGTCGCTGGCCGCCGAGATCCTGCCGGATGTGCCCGCGGTCGCCACCGAGGCGGACGCCCTGTCACTGACCGGGCTGCTCGGCACGGTCGCCGCCGCCTGGACGATGGGCGCGCCGGTCCGGCACAGTCGGCTCTTCGCCGGGCGCTTCACCCGGCCGCTGCCGCTGGACAAGGAGTTCCAGTTCTTCGCCAGCCCCTGCGAGTCCAACGGCGAGGACTTCGTGCTGGAGCAGTCGATGACGGCCGCGCTGCCCGAGCTCACCGCTCTCGCGGCCACCGCCGCCACCACGGCAGTCAACGGGGAGGACGCCTCCAGCCTGGAGGTACTGCTCCGGCTGGCCGCCGAGCGTGCCGAACTCCCGGTCGAAACGGTCGATCCGGCGGCCAACCCGCTCGACGAACTGCACCTCAGCTCCATCACCGTCGGCCAGATCATGAACCAGGCCGCCCAGGAGCTGGGCATCTCCGCCCCCATGGTCACCACCGCGTTCGCCACCTCCACGCTGGGGCAACTCGCCGAACTCCTCGACGAGCTGGCCGAGCAGTCGCCCGACGACCACCAGCCGTCCGCCGCCCCCGGCGTCGCGAGCTGGGTACGCCCGTTCGTGGTCGATCTGACACCGGCCGAGCTGCCCGGCGGCCCCGCCGCCGGGCCCGGTGGCGACTGGGAGGTCTTCGCCTCCGACCGGCACCCGCTGGCCGGCCCGCTGGCCGAGAAGCTGCGCGCGACCGGGCCCGGCGCGGGCGTCCTGCTCGCCCTGCCCCGCGACTGCGGTCAGGAGCACGTCGGGCTGATGCTCGACGCCGCCCGAGCCGCACTCGATCCGGAACGGCGTGCCGCCGGCACCCGGCTGGTCGCCGTCGGCGACCGCAGGGGAGCGGCGGGCCTGGCCAAGACGCTGCACCTGGAGGCACCGGACATCCCGGTCACCGTCGTCACCCTGCCGTTGCCCGAGGACATGACGGCCGACGCCGCCCAACGGATCGGCGTCCGGATCACCGCGGACGTCCTGGCCACCACCGGATTCAGCGAGGTGCACTACGACTCCGAGGGCGTGCGGCGGGAGCCGGTGCTGCGGGCGGTGGAGCTCGCGACGGGCTCCACCCACCAGGCGCTGGACGACGGCGACGTCCTGCTGATCACCGGCGGCGGCAAGGGCATCACCGCCGAGTGCGCCATCTCGCTGGCCGGGCCGAGCGGTGCGGCGATCGGGCTGATGGGCCGCTCCGACCCCGCCGAGGACGCCGAGCTCGCGGACAACCTGGCCCGGATGGAGGCGGCGGGTGTCCGGGTGTACTACGCGCGGGCCGACGTCACCGACGTCGACCAGGTCAAGGCCGCGGTCGGCGAGATCACCAAGGCGCTCGGCCCGGTCACCGGGCTGCTGCACGGTGCGGGCCGCAACCAGCCGCAGGCACTCGCCAACCTGGACGAGGACTCGTTCCGCCGCACACTGGCCACCAAGATCGACGGTGTGGAGGCCGTGCTGGCCGCGATCGACCCGGCGTCGCTGCGGCTCTTCGTGACCTTCGGCAGCATCATCGGCCGGGCGGGACTGCGCGGCGAGGCGGACTACGCGACCGCCAACGACTGGCTCACCGAGCTGACCGTCAAGTTCCAGCAGGACTACCCGGACTGCCGCTGCCTGGCACTGGAGTGGTCGGTCTGGTCCGGTGCCGGCATGGGGGAGCGGCTGGGCGTCCTGGAGGGGCTGGTCCGCGAAGGCATCGAGCCGATCCCCGCAGACCAGGGCGTGGAACTGCTCGGCCGACTGCTGGCCGACACCGGTGTCCCGCCGGCCCTGGTGGTGATGGGCCGGGCCGGCGGCCTGCCGACGCTCACCCTGGAGCAGCGCGAACCGCCGCTGCTGCGGTTCCTGGAACGCGTCCAGGTCCACTACCCCGGCATCGAACTGGTCGCGGACGCCGAACTCGGCGCCGGCAGCGATCTCTACCTGGCCGACCACCTGCTGGACGGCGACCTGCTCTTCCCCGCGGTCCTCGGCATGGAGGCCATGACCCAGGTGGCCACCGCGTTGACCGGCCACCGGGATACGCCGGTGCTGGAAGACATGCGGTTCCTGCGGCCCATCGTGGTCCCGCTGAACGGCACGACGACCCTGCGGGTGGCCGCCCTGGTCACCGGACCCGGCACCGTCGAGGCGGTGGTGCGCAGCAGTGAGACCGGCTTCCAGGCCGACCACTTCCGGGCCACCCTGCGCTTCGGCGTGCCGGAGCCGGTCGGTGACCCGGCGCCGGTCACCGACCAGGTGCCACGGGTGCCACTGGCACCCGATGAGCTGTACGGGCCGGTGCTCTTCCAGGGCGACCGCTTCCAGCGGCTGCTCGGCTACCGGGACCTGGCCGCCAAGCACTGCCTGGCCGAGATCGACGACACTCCCCGGGCCGACTGGTTCGCCGCCTACCACCCGGGCGAACTGGTACTGGCCGACCCGGGCACCCGTGACGCGCTCATGCACTCCATCCAGGCGTGCGTGCCCGACGCCACGCTGCTGCCGGTGAGCGTGGCACGGCTGCATCTCGCGGCCCGGCCGGCGCAGCACACCGGCCGACTGCTGTTCCTCGACGCCCGCGAGCGGTCCCGGGACGGCGACAGCTACCTCTACGACCTGGACGTCCGCGACGAGGTGGGCCGGCTGGTCGAGCGCTGGGAGGGCCTGCTGCTGCGGGCGGTGCGCAAGCAGGACGGAGCCGGACCCTGGCTGCCGGCCCTGCTCGGCCCCTTCCTGGAACGGCGCGCCGAAGCGGCGCTCGGCCACCCGCTGCGGTGCGTCGTGCTGCCCGGAGGCTCGGTGGACGGGTCCTCGGTGGACGAGCGCCGGCAGCGCACCGCCCAGGCGGTGAGCTGGGCGCTGGGGCGTACCACCGAGGTGCACCACCGGCCCGACGGACGGCCCGAACTGGCCGGCATGCGACGGGTGTCCTCCTCGCACGCGGCGGGCGTCACCTTCGCCGTGGTCGCCGACCAGGCCGTCACCTGCGACGTCGAGGTGGCCGCCGAGCGGCCGGCCGACGCGTGGGCAGCGCTGCTCGGCGCCGACGGCCTGGCGCTGGCACGGCTGCTCGCCGAGGGGCGGGGCGAGGCGCTGAGCCTGGCCGCCACCCGGGTGTGGGGCGCGGTGGAGACACTGCGCAAGGCGGGCTACGCGGTGGCCGCGCTGAGCCTGGACGGCGACGCGGGACTGCCGGCCGGCTGGGTGGCCTTCCGCGGCGGCGCACACCGCATCACGTCCTTCGCGACCGCCCTGGAGGGCGTCGCCGATCCCGTGTCGTTCACCGTGCTGACCGAGGGGACCCGATGACGCAACCGGCCTACTACGAGTACCGCCACCTGGTCGGCTTCGAGGAGACCAACCTCGTCGGCAACGTCTACTACGTCAACTACCTCCGCTGGCAGGGCCGCTGCCGGGAGATGTTCCTGCGCGACCGGGCTCCCGACGTGCTCGCCGACATCCGGGCCGACCTCAAGCTGTTCACCCTGAAGGTGGACTGCGAGTTCTTCGCCGAGATCACCGCCTTCGACGAACTGTCCATCCGGATGCAGCTGCTGGACCTCACCCAGACCCAGATCGCCTTCACCTTCGACTACGTGCGGCTCGGGCCTGACGGAAGCGAAACCCTGGTCGCGCGCGGGCAGCAGAGGATCGCCTGCATGCGCGGCCCCAACACAGACACCCGCCCGACCAGGGTCCCCGAGCCGCTGCGGTTCGCCCTGGTCCCTTACAGCGTCTCCGGTACGGCGTCCTCCCGGACGCCCACCACTACTGCGGGGTGATCCACATGTCCATCGTCCCATCCGCCTCTGTTCCGCTGCCCGGTCCGCTCGACCTGCCGCCACTTCCCGCGGAGGCGCCCGAGGCGGACATCCACGACCGTCGCGCACTGCGCGGGGTGCTGGGGCGTTTCGCCACCGGGGTGACCGTACTGACCGCGGGACGCGACGCGCCGCGCGGCATGACCGCCAACTCCTTCACCTCCGTCTCCCTCGAACCGGCCCAGGTGCTGGTGTGCGTCGTGAAGTCGGCGGCCATCCACCAACTCGTGCTGGCCGAGCGGGCTTTCGCGGTCTCGGTGCTCAGCCGGGACCAGGAATGGGTGGCCCGCCACTTCGCCGACCACTCACGCCCGCGCGGTGCGGCGGAGTTCGCCGGCATCGACCACGAACCCGGCCGGCACACCGGAGCCCCCGTGCTGGGCCACGTCCAGGCATGGCTGGAGTGCCGGCTCAGCGCCATCCACGACGGGGGTGACCACACCATCTTCGTGGGCTCGGTACTGGGCGCGGGCAACGCGTCGGGCGAGGACCCGCTGCTCTTCCTGGGCGGGGCCTTCCGCCGCATCGCCGCCTGAGCCCGGTTCGACCAGGAAGCCCGGCCGGCTGCCCCGGCCGGGCTTCCCGTGTTGCCCGCCGCACCCCCCGGCGGACTCCGGAACGCGAACGGCCGCCCCGGGCTACTGCTGCCCGGGGCGGCCGTTGGCGTGACCGATCCGTCCTCGCCGGCACACCGTCAGTTCCGCGCCTCCACGGTCATCGGCAGGCCGCCCTTGACCCGCAGGGTCAGCATCGGCTCGGCCCGCACCTTGTGGCCCGGGGGGACCGAGAGCCGCAGCCGGCGCAGCAGGACGGCGAGCACCACCGTGGCCTCCATCATCCCCAGGCTGCTGCCGACACAGACCCGCGGTCCCGCACCGAACGGTACGTAGCTGTACCGGTGCCGGTCCGCGGAGCGGCCCTTGGCGAACCGTTCCGGGTCGAACCGGTCCGGGTCCTCCCAGAAGTCCGGGTGCCGGTGCAGTGTGTAGGGGCACAGCACCACATCGGCGCCTGCCGGAACCCGGTAGCCGCCGATCTCGTCCGCCGCCAGCGCCCTGCGCGGCAGCAGCCACACCGCCGGGTACAGCCGCATCACCTCCTGGAGCACCATCGACGTGTACGTGAGCCGGTGGAAGTCCTCGATGGTCGGCAGCCGGTCGCCCAGCACCTCGTCGACCTCGGCGCGTACCCGGTCGCCCGCTTCGGGGTGCCGGTCCAGCAGATACAGCGTCCAGTTGAGGGTGCTGGCGGTGGTGTCGTGCCCGGCGAGCAGCAGGGTGATCAGCTCGTCGCGCATCCGGTTCTGCCGGACCGCCGGATCCCGCTCGTCGGCCGTCGCGTCGATGAGGCGCGAGAGCACGTCGTCGCGAGTGCCGTCGGAAGCCGGGTGCTGTTCCCGCTCCTGGGCGAGCGCGGCCACGATGCGGTTCAGTTCGGCCCGCGCCTTGCGGAACCTCAGCTGCAGGGGCAGCGGTACCCAGGTGGGCACCGAACTCAGGCTCATCATCTCGAAGACGGCCTGGTCCTGGACGATTTCGAAGGCCTCGCCGATGGACTCGTACGCGCCCAGGTCCGCGTCCAGCAGCGAGCGGCCGAGCACCCCGAGGGTGAGCCCGGTCATCTCCTGCCGGATGTCCACCGCTCCCGCGCCCGCCGACCGCCTCAGCCGGTCGGCCAGCAGCAGCGCCTCCTCGCCGATGGCCCCGATCTGCCGGTTGATCCGGCGCGGCTGGAACGCCGGCTGGATCACCTTGCGCTGGGCACGCCACAGGGGGCCCTCACTGGTCAGCAGGCCGTCGCCGAGCGCGCGGCGGGCGTGCACCAGACCGATGCCCTTGTGGTAGTTGGCGCTGTTGTCGGTCAGTACCCGGCGGATGTGGTCGGGGTGGTTGAAGAAGTACAGGGTCTTGGGGCCGAGCGGCAGCCGTACCGCGTCGCCGTAGGTGGCCGCCGCCTCGGTCATCACTGCCAGCCGGTCGGAGGCCATCCGGGCCAGGAGCACCGGGGTGCCGGCCCGCGACGGCCCCGGTGGCCGACGCGGCCGGCCGCCGCCCGGCGGGGCCGGGGCCGGTACCGAGTCCACGCCGGTCATGCCCGCGCCTCGGGGGCGTCGCTGGAGACGCGCTCGGCGATCTCCCGGCGCCATACCTCGTACGCCGTCAGCCGGCCGTCCACGACGGGCTCGGGCCGGGCCCGCGAGCAGACCTCGGTGACCTGCTGCGGGCTCATGCCGCAGAGCAGTCGCGCGGCCATTTCGGTGTGCGGTGTCAGCAGCCCGGACTCCACCCGGGTGGTCGAGGCGAAGGCCACGCCCTGGGCGAGTTGCGGCCGGTACTGGCCGGCCCGTTCGAGCAGGTACAGCAGCTCGGCCTCGCCGGCACCGCCCGCGTAGCAGGCGGCCAGGCCGACCCCGCTGTAGAGATCGGCCCGCCGGTCCGCCGCGAAGCTGTCCACCAGGTCCGCGACCACGGCAGGGTCGGTGCCGCCGATGAACCAGAGCGCCCGCCCGATGCCCTGGTCGACGGCGTGCCCGGCGTACCGCCGAGTCTCGTCGCCGGGCCACGGGAAGGACGGGTCCCGGTACTGCTCGCGCACATAGCGCTGGGTACGGAAGTAGGCCTGGTGGAAACCGTATCCGTCCAGGGCCAGCCATCGCAGCAGTGGGTCGGCGGGTGCGATGGACGCCCACCGGAAGCGGGGCAGCCGGGCCATCGCCCAGCCGACCCCGACGTGCACCATGTAGCCGTGCGGGGCGCCGTGGCCCGCCAGGAAGGCCGATATCCGGCCGTTGCCGGGTATCGGAAGTCCGTCCAGCATGGCCAGTCCCATCGCCGCGCCCTCGTAGGCGAAGCCGCGGAACCGCACCGGAATCCGTTCCAGCCGCTGGTGCGCCTCGTCCTGGTCGCGTGCCTCGACGGCGAACGCGTACCCGTCGAGGAAGGTCGCCCCGACTGTTTCGAGCGTCTCCCGCGCCTCGGGGCTCTTCTCGTGGAAGCCCCGGGTCGACAGCTTGGTCTCGTTGTGGCTCGGTGTCATCAGACGGCGCCTGACCGCTCGCCAGCTCGCGCTCATCGTTGCCCTCCAGCCCGCCGCGCGCCCGGACGGCCGCAGCTCTCCGGTTACATGCTCCGGTTCCGCGGCCCGCCGTACTACTTCTGCCGTGCCGGTACCGGGCAATTCAGGAGTAGGCACGGAACGGGTCGGGTCCCGACAATCAGTCGCGTCGCCCGCACGTCCCCACATCCGAGGTCTCGCATGCGGCCGTCCCGCAGGGGAGCGGCCGGGATCGCGGACCTCGTGCACCGGTTCCGGCACCGCCCCACCCCAGAGGAGACCTCACGTGACCGATACCACTTCCCCTCCGGCCCCGACGGCCCCACCGCACGCCACGTCGCTCTTCGTCAACGGCCTGTTCCCGCGCCGCCGGGTCCTGCTCCTCGTGCTCAGCCTGCTCGGCGGCTTACTGATCGCCTACGCATGGTCCTCGAAGCTGGCGGACGACGAGATCGGCTTCCGCACCGCCAGCCAACTGCTCGGTCATGACGCCAAGGACACGCCGCTGTCCGGCATCGCCTCCGGGGTGCTCTTCGCCCTGGTGTCCGGGCTGGCAGGCTCCTTCACGGCCTGCAACGTGGCCGTGTTCGGAGCGGTGGGACCGCTGGTCGGTCAGATCAGCCTGACCCGCCGTCAGCGGCTGGCACACGCACTGCGGCCGCTGGGCTGGATGGTTGCCGGCATGCTGCCGGTCTCGGCCGCCTACGGGGTGCTGGTCGGTCTCATCGGCACCCACATGCCGCAGTTCTCGGCGGCGCAGACGCACGGCATGTCACCCCGAATCGCCCAGGCCATGATCGTGTACGGGGTGCTCGGCCTGTTCATGCTGGCGCTCGGGCTGGCCGCGGCCGGTCTGATCCGCGACCCGCTGGCGGCAGTCTCGCGCCGGTACCCGAACGCTCCGCTGGTGTTGATCGGCGCCATGGTCGGCGCCTTCCTGATCGGCCGCCCCTACCCGCTGTTCCGTAACCTGTTCCGGCAGGCGGCCGAGGAACACAACCCGCTCTACGGAGCAGTCGCCTTCTCGCTCCAGTCCATCGGCAACTTCGTGGTGATGGCGGTGCTCTTCCTGCTCCTGTCCTACACCCTCAGCCGGCCCGTCCAGCGCTGGCTGGCCACCAAGCCGGGCCGGGTGGCGACGCTGACCGCGTCCGCGTTCCTGGTGGCCGGCGCGTTCACGGTCATCTACTGGGACATCCGGATGCTGGGCAGGCTCGACTACATATGGTTCCCGACGGCTCCCTGGAATGCGTAGCGGGTTTCTCTCCACCCCGGCGTGACCACCAACGGCGGCTCCGGGCCCTACTGGGTCCGGAGCCGCCGTTGTGCGGCCCTGGCCAGGGACTCCTGGGCCCGCTGCGGATCGTCCCCCGCGCCCAGGATCATTCCGCTCACCTGCGCCTCGAAGCAGACGTCCGCGGTGTTGGGCTCGACCAGGTAGCCGCCGAGGTCCAGGGTGACCAGGCCGTGCAGGGCGATCCACAGCTGATGGGCGACCAGTTCGGGGTCGAAGGGACGGAAGCGGCCGGTCGCGGCGCAGCGCTTGACCGCTCCGACGAGGATGTCCAGGGTGTAGCGGCCGTGCTGCCGGTCGGCGTCGGTGAGGGAGAAACCGCTGAGGCCCGAGCCGCCGAACATCACGTTGTACAGGTGCCAGTGCTCCCGGGCGTTGTCCCGGTACGCCCAGCCGAGCGCGAGCACGTCGGCGACCGGGTCGTCGCTCTCCTCGACCGCCCCCATCCTGTCGCCGAGCAGCCTGAACCCCTCGTGGACCATCGCGCGCACCAGGTCGTCCATTCCGCCGAAGTACGTGTAGACGGCCGTGGTCGAGGTGCCCACCATGGCTGCCAGCTTGCGGGTGGACAGTGCGGCCGGCCCCTCCTCGCCGAGCAGCTTCGCCGCGGCGTCGATGAGTTGGGGACGGAGATTCGGGTCAACGGGTCGTGGGCTCACCCTTGACAGTATGGCGGGCGGCTGTGACGCTATTACGTGACAGCGTTACGTAACGATGATACTCAACAGAGGAGGCGGCCATGCCTCGCACCACCGACCTTGCCCGCGGCACACTCCCGCACAGCACGGTGCACCTTCTCGGGCGTGGCTACCAGCCGGTGCCGGCCGAGACCGACCACACCGGACTGACGGTGCGCGGCACGCTGCCGTCGCAGCTCGACGGAACCTTCCTGCGGATCGGGCCCAATACCCGGGGCGCCCACGACCCCGCCGTCGACCACGCCCTGGGGGGCGACGGCATGGTGCACGCGATCCGGCTGGGCGGCGGCCGCGCGCTGTCGTACCGCAACCGCTGGCTGCGGACCGACGCGATCAGCGGCGCGCTCAACGAACTGCCCACTCCCGGGCCCCGTAACGGACCGGACGACAACGTCAACGCGAACCTGGTCCGGCACGCCGGCCGCACCCTGGCCGTGGCCGCCGCCACCGCTCTGCCGCTCGTCCTCGACTCCGGCCTCGCCACCCGCGCCCGCACCGACTTCGACGGCACCCTCCCCCGCGGCTTCTGCGCGCACCCCCTCACCGACCCGGTCACCGGCGAACTCCTCGCGGTCGCGACCGACCACGCGAGGGACGAGGCGGTTCTGCTCACCCTCGACGTCGCGGGCCGGGTCCGCGAAACGCTGCCGATCCCGGTCAAGGGCCGCCCCTGGATGCACTCCTTCTCCCTCACCGAACGCCACGCCGTCCTCTTCGACCTGCCGGTGACCCACGACCCCGCCGAGGCGCGGGCCGGCTCGCCCCTGCCCTACTCCTGGCAGCACGACCACGGTGCCCGGATCGGGATCGTGCCCCGCGGCGGCACGGACGCGGCCGCATCCTGGCTCGATGTCGCACCCTGCTTCGTCTTCCACCCGGTCAACGCCTTCGAAGAGGGCGACGGCCGGATCACCGTGGACGTGATCCGCCACGAGCGTGCCTTCGACCGTGACCGGCTGCACGCCAGCGAGTCGGCGCCCACCCTGTGGCGCTGGACCCTCGATCCGCGTGAGAACGCCGTGACGGAACGGCAACTGGACAGCCGGGTGCAGGAGTTCCCGCTGATCGACGAGCGGTACACGGGGCTGCCGTATCGGTACGCCTTCACCGTCGAACTCGACGCGGGCCAGGGCGCCGCGCTCTGCGGCCCGGCACTGCTGCGGCACGACCTCGCCACCGGCCGCTCGGAACGTCATGTCTTCGCCGGCGGACGGCTGACCGGCGAACCCGTCTTCCTGCCGCGCGACGCGCGAGCCGCGGAGGCCGACGGCTGGCTGCTGACCCTGGTGTACGATCCCGCGACCGACCGCAGTGAACTGGTGGTCCTGGACACCGCCGAATTCACCGGGCCGCCCGTCGCTGTGGTCCCGCTGCCGGTGCGGGTGCCGCACGGCTTCCACGCGCAGTGGGTGCCGGGGGAGCGGTGAGCGGCGCGGGGAGGCCCACGAAGACCCCGCCAGGGACGGCCACCGGGCAATCACCCGGGCCCACCGGCACGAACTCGGCGGATCCGGCCCGAAACACCACGGAGTCGCACTCGGTCGAGTGCGACTCCGTGGGGCCAGGTGTCAGTCCAGCGGACGGGCCAACGCCTCGTCGGCCTCCCCCGGCAGCGGCACGACTGCCCCCGGAGCGTCCGCGCTGCGGGCACGCAGCCCGAACCAGACCAGGACCACGCTCGCCAGGGTCACCACGACGTTCACGATGAGCGCGCGGTGGAGGCCGTCCAGTTCCACCGCCTGGGTCGCGGCGACCGCGCTCAGGATCGGGATGCCGACCGTGACGGCCACCTGCTGGGTCATCGCGGTCATGCCCGTGGCCAGGCCCTGCTCCTCGTTGGGCAGGCCCGAGGTTCCGGTCACGGTGTAGGCCACGATGGAGGTCACATGCCCGAAGAACGCGATGAACAGCGCGGGGATCACGATCGCGAGCGCCACCCGGTCGGTACCGAGGAAGATCAGCGGAACGATCGCCAGGCCCTGCACGGACATGCCCACGGCCAGCACCTTCCGGCTGCCGTGGCGTCCGATGGAGCGCCCGGCGATGACCCCGGCCACCATGGCCGCCAGGCCCGGGACGCCGAAGACCAGGCCGGTGATCAACGGTGAGTAGTGCAGAACGTTCTGAAGGTAGAGGGTCATCAGGAAGATCATGGCGGTGCCCATGGAGAAGGTCACGAGACCCCCGTAGTTGCCCCACTTCACCGTCGGCCGCTTGAGGATGCGCACCGGGGCGAGCGGCGCGGGCGAACGCAGCTCGATCATCCAGAACGAGGCCAGCAGAACCACGCCGATGATGGCCGCGTAGATGTTCGTCTCGATGATCGCGTAGATGACGGCCAGCAGACCGCCGGCCGCGGTCACCGCCCCGGGCACGTCCATCTTCACCCGGTCGGGGACGCTGCTCTCCCTGATCAGTGAGGGGGTGAACGCCAGGATGACCACCGCCACCGGGACGTTGATGAAGAACGCGGCTCGCCAACTCAGCAGGCTGACCAGGACTCCGCCGACCAGCGCGCCGACCGTGAAGCCGCCGGAGAGCAGCGCACCGTTGAGGCCGAGGACCCGGTCTCGCTGCGCGCCTTCCGCGAAGGTGCTGGTGAGCAGGGACAGTGACGCGGGGATCGCCATCGCGGTGGCGAAGCCCTGCAGTGCGCGGGCGATCAGCAGTACCTCGGCGTTCTGGGCGAATCCGCCGAGCAGTGAGGCCGCGCCGAGCAGCGCCAGTCCCGTCATGAAGAGCCGACGGCGGCCGAACAGGTCGCCCATCCGGCCGAAGAGGAGGGCGAAGCCCGCCGCGGGGAGGGCGTAGGCCGAGGTGACCCAGGGCAGTTCGGACAGCCCCAGCCCGACGCCCGCGCCGACCTCGGGCAGCGCGACGTTGAGGATCGAGAAGTCGACGGACAGCATGAATCCGGACCCGAGCAGGAGGAATAAGATCATCCGTTCCCTGCCGGTGAAACGTGGAACTGAGCTCGCTTCGCTCTTGCCTGCATCGGTCGTCATGAGATGGTTCCCTCGATCGAGAGTCCGGTTTCGTGAACGGTCACCGCGTCGGCCGACCGTGCCGCCCGGCGGCACGCGTCACCGAGCGCCGGGCCGACGCCTGATGGGCCGTCAGTCCGTTGCCCCTGCCGGGGTGACCTGGAGCTGGGGGAGTGCTGGGAACTGCCGCCCCGTTCCCGTCGTTCGCCCGGCGGGCAGGCCGTGCGACGGACGGGAACAGGGCGACAGGGTCTAAGGGGTGTCTCGCCGTTCCGCTGCCTCGGCGATGTGCTTGATCTTCGCCAGACGCCGATCCCAGTCGGCGGCGAGCATGGTCATCCACCGCGCCGTCGCGTCGAGGGTCGCCGGCTTCACCGCGTACCGCACCTCGCGTCCGACCCGGCTGCCGGAGACCAGTCCGGCGGCGTCCAGGACGGCGAGGTGTTTGGCCACCGCCTGTCGTGATATCGGAAGACTCTCGGCAAGCGTCGTCGCCGTGGCCTCGCCCTGTGCGGCGAGCAGTTGCAACAGCTCGCGTCGCGTGTTGTCGGCCAGCGCGACCAGCACGCTGTCCACCACCCCGACGGAGCCTTGGCGTTCGTCCGTCACACGGACGACGCCTCGACGCGCGTCTTGACCGCGTCGAGCACCTGGGGCCAGCCGCCGGCGTTGTCGCTGTGCGCCTTGGCACGCAGGTCCTCGGACCCGGCCAGCGCCGCGAACCCGCTCTCGACGACGCGCAGCCGCGTCTTGTCACCCTCGGCGGTCAGCGTGAACTCCACCAGGGTGCTGTTGTTCTCGCTCAGCTCCTCACCGGGGAACGCGCTGGCCCAGCGGTACGCGACGTAGGTCTGCGGCTGCACCTTCTCCACCCGCACGGGGAAGCTGCCGTGCTCGGGGTTCTTGGCCACAGTCGATTCGCCCTCGACGGCCACGGTGCCGGACGCACTGGCCGGGTCGGCGACCCAGAACCCCGGCTCGGTCACCAGTGACCACACCCGGTCCACGGGGGCTGCGATCAGGGTTTCGCGTTCGATCAGCCGTTCGCTCATGAGGGACTCCTTCATTGGTGCTCTTGCCAGCAACTCGATGGTTGCACATCGGTTTGTCAGGCGCAATCCAAAGGTTGCGTTCAATGGGAGGGGCGGAGTACTGCCACGGAGGGAGGTGCTGCGTCAGGTCCGGGTGCGCGTGGTGCCGCGCTTTCGGAAGCTGCGGCGTGTCGCGCAAGAGTTGGGTTGCGTAAGGGTTGAGTAACGTGCAACACTTTGGTTGCGGAATCCGACGGGCCAGCCGCCGGGCAGGTCGGCTGGCCCTCGGCAATCGGGTCGGGCGCGCGGTGAGGCAACCTGCGGCTTCCCGACCGGACGGCACCTTGCGGTGGAGTCTCCGCGGCCGGCCGGTGCCATCGGGCGGTGGGCGTCGAGCGCGCCACCGAGGCGGACGACTTCACACAGCACCGAGAGGCGTGGCGTGGCGACAGCCGCTGCCGCGACCTCGGATCACACATCAAGGAGATTCGACATGGCGACACTGAAGCCCGGAAGCATGCTGGTCGGCTCGACTCGTCCCGAGGAACTGCGGGCCTGGTACATCAAGGCGCTGGCTCCGGGGTTCACCGGCGAAGGCCCGATCGACCTGGGCGGCTTCCACCTGGTCGTCTGCGAGCGCGACGACATCGACGCGAAGAACGACCAGCCGGGTCGCTCCATCGTCAACTTCCATGTCGACGACTTCGACGCGGTGGAGGCCCAGCTGAGCGCGGCCGGCGCGGAGTGGATCTCGATCGACGACCGGGAGCCGGGCAAGTTCGGTACGTTCTCCGACCCCGACGGGAATTACCTTCAGATCATCCAGTGGAAGTAGGACACCCGAGGCCGGGTGTTCCCGCAGCCCCTCTTCCGGTCCGATGCGGACCGGAAGAGGGGCTGCCCCTTGTGCACCGCTCCCCACCCCGCGTCCGTGCGAAGGCGGCGGCTCTTCCCTCGGAGCCGTGCGACGCCGTTCGTGCCGACGGCGGTGGAGACCGCCGGGGGCGTTCGGTCTCCGGCCGGCCTCAGTCCTGCTCCGCGCCGTAGGCGTGGGCGTAGTCCACGGTCCGCGGTGGCGGGAAGCGGGTGACGAAGTCGCACACGATTACATGTGTGGGGACGATGGTGATCACGGCCATCTCGCTGGTGCTCTCCCGTTTCACCCGCATCCACTCCTCCATCTGCGCCTCGTCGCCGATGTTCCGGCGGGACGCGTCGATGTGCTCCTGGGGGATCCCCTGCCGGATCTCGACCGAGGCTGTTCCGCGTACGTTCATGATCAGCGGCGTGTAGGTGGTGGTGTCGACCGTGAAGGCGACCTGCGGGTGCGCCGTGAGAGCCTTGACCTTGTACGCTCCGGTCGGGGTGGCGAAGACGAAGGCCTTGCCGTTCCAGATGTAGGACACCGGCACCGCCCGTGGGTGGCCGTCCAGCCCCACGTAACCGAGCCGCATCGGGATCGGTGCCTCGATCAGCGTCCGGATGACCGGGTCAGTCTCCATCAGGTGCAGGATCTCGGCGTAGTCCATGGATACCGCTCCTTCTCGCCGGGCGGAACTCCCGGTCCGGTCTCTTGGGCGTCGTGGACGCCCGCTCTTCTCATCGTGCCTGGCCACAAGGGGGCCGGCCGCGGTCACACGGCGGCTGTGGGCTCCGGTACCTGCGGGAGCCAGGACACGGCGTCGTCGCGGAAGTGCTGGTTCCGCGGAACGAACACACGGTCGTCGTCCAGGCTCATGATGGTCACGAACACGGCGTCCGAGCCGTCGTCGAGCGCGCACACCCGGGAGCCGCAGTCGCCGCAGAACCCGCGCCCGGCGCCCGGCGAGGTCGCGTACCAGGTGGGCTCGCCGCCCGGACCGTCCCAGGCGAAGCCGGACAGGGGAAAGCCCACAAAAGCCATCATCGGGCCGCCGGAGAGCTACCTGCAATGCGGGCAGCTGCACACTTCCCTGTCAAGTGCTTGTGTTCTGTATGGATAATCCTGCCGTGTTTTCAGGGGCGTTGAGGCCGCTTCGCTGAAATTGAAGGGCCCATTCGCGGGGGCTCGCATTCATCACCGGTTCCCCGATGCTTGGCGCACCCAGATTCCACGAAACCGACACCGCCCGAGAACTCAATGCCCTTTTGAGTACCCCCACCCGGAAACCAAACATCTCAGCACTTGTGCGTCAGAACCGACGGAAATGCTCGCGGACTCACCGTCGGCACGCACCGACGTTGGGTCCGCGAGCCGGAC
Source organism: Streptomyces clavifer (assembly GCF_036345975.1). Classification (NCBI taxonomy): domain Bacteria; kingdom Bacillati; phylum Actinomycetota; class Actinomycetes; order Kitasatosporales; family Streptomycetaceae; genus Streptomyces; species Streptomyces clavifer. Next base: position 7,167,604 of record NZ_CP107793.1, read on the forward strand.
CGCCTTGTCATGGTTCCGGTCCGGTGGTCGGGGCCACCAGGGTGTGGCCGGTGTCAGGAGATGGAGAAGACCGACGCCCACTTCTGGCTGGCCGAGGCGGCGGACGCAATATTGGCGGTGACCGCCTGCCCTGCGGTGGCGTTGCCGTCCAGGACGAAGCCGGTGGCCGGGTTGGTCAGGGTGTAGGTGCCGACCGCGTTCTGCGTCACCTGCCAGCGCTGGTTGGCGGCCCCGAGACTGACGGCCTGGAGGGCGATCTGGCCGCCGGCGGTGGCAGGTGCCGTCAGGTAGAGCGGGATCGCGCAGCTGTCGTAGATCCGCACGGTGCCGTCGCCGTTGGCGACGAACTTCCAGCGCTGGGATGCCCGGGAGGTGTCCAGGGCGGCGAACTGGGCCACCCCGGAGACGGCGACGCTGCAGCCCGTTCCTCGCTGGAGCGCGACGCCACCGCCGTTGGTGAGCGCGTGGTAGGCGTTGTCACCGACGACCGTGGGACCGTAGTTGATGGCGTGAGAGTCCACGGCGGTCAGCGCGGCGCCGGTGGTGGACAGGGGCGGGACGGCCGTAGGGCGGACGTTCTTGAACCAGTCCGCGAAGGTGGAGGGTGTGTTCGCGGCCAGGGTGGCAATGCTGCGGTTCCAGCTGCCGTCCACCTGGTTCCACAGCTGGAGCAGCGAGGAGGCCACGTTGCCCTGTACGTGGTCGCCGGTCTGCCAGCCCGCGCTGTGGGTGAACGAGGTGGAGTCGCCGTTCGGGAACACGTAGCGCTGGTCGCCCAGGAGGTAGGCGGCCACCGCGTCGCCGAAGCCCTCGGTCCAGGCGCAGGTGGCGGACGACGCCAGATGGATGAAGTGCGGGTTGCAGTTGATGACGTTGGGCCAGTTGCCGTTGTAGAGCCGGTGCTGGAAGAAGTGTCCCGCCTCGTGCAGCACGGTGTGCTCGGAGTCGGGGTCGCCTTCGGCCAGGTAGATGGTGTTGGCCAGGTCGTAGTACGGGCCGTTGTTGGACCCGGTCTGCCAGCGCAGCGTCAGCGTGGTGCAGGTCGCGGCGTTGACTTCGGCGGTCGTCCAGCACGGTGTGGTCGAGTTGGCGCGCTGGGACCAGAGCAGGTTGACGGTGTCGAAGGCGTGCCAGGCGCGGGCCGAAGCGGCCGGTTTGACGGTGCCGAGAGCGACGTTCGCCGAGACGTTCGTCAGCGTCGGGGTGTCGTGGGTGTAGACCGTTCCGTTGGAGTTGGCGACTCGCCACACCTGGTTGTTGCGGGTGGCGAACCGCACGAACAGGTGGTCCAGGGAGGTGGTGTTGACCGGGGTGTAGCAGAGGTTGAACGAGCCGTCGGCCGCACCGGTGAGCTGCGTGCCGGTGTTCAGCTTGTGGTCGGTCTCGGTCGCCAGCTCCCGGCCCCAGAGCTCGACCGAGGCGTTACGGGCGCCCCGGGTCCTGAGCGGTTTCGCGGTGCCCTCCTCGGCGGACTGGTAGTCGAACTGCAGCGTGCCGCTCACGCAGATCGGGGAGGCGGCGGAGGCGGTGCCTGCCGACAGCGGCACGATGGCGCCGGCGGCGAGTAACGCGGGTATCAACAGGCGGAGCAGGGCTCTGGGTCTGCCGAACATGGACGTCCTTCCCGAGGAGCGCCCAGGGCCGCCGACGGCAGACCTGGCGCGCGAAGAAGGCCGAGTGGACCCCGGCCGGTGTATGCCGCCAGGTGCGGGCGGTCTGGACCGGGAGCCATAGTCGGCGTGAGGCCGCGCTTCCGGCAGAGGCGCACAGAATCACGACCCGCAGTCGTGAGACTGGTGTGAACATCGGGTAAGGATTCAGCGTGCACGAACGGAGACCGCTCCGGCCGGCCATGCGCCCCATCCGCCGTGGTCCTCTACGCCCGGTCTTGCTGCTGAGCTGTGGGTCTCCCGCGGAGGATGGGAGGCGAAGGCGTGCCCGCAAGCAGGCAGATAAGTGCGCAGCAGTCCGCGCGCCCCCGTGACCCCATGCTCTGCCGCCTTGTGGCGACGAGATGCTGTGGTTCACGCCCGCTCGCCCGTGGAGCTGCGGGTTCCGTTTCCAGAGGTAGCCCAGTCAGCACGTGATTGCTCCCCAATGCCTGCCGACGAGCCGAGAGCAGCACGCTGGTCCCGCATCCTCCGCGGGGCAACGGCGGTGCGCTCCACAACGCCGGCGACCGCGCACCCCGGGCCTCCCAGGCCGAGCAGCCGGCGTCGGAACGCGTCGCTGCGGCAGCAGGCGGCGGGGCGCGGTCGACACGGGCCCGGCACGGTGACGCGGGCGGTGCCGCGGTGAGCGGGGGCGGCGACGACTGGAACCTGCCAGTCCTGCTCATGGCCGCGCTCTCTGCTGGTGCGTGCTGACGCTCTGGCGGGGTTCGCCGACTCCTGGGTGGAACCGGCGAACCCGTTCGAACGCTCGCCCGGCACGCACTCGTCCGTCACCCGTCGCACCGGAAACCCCTGCGCGAGGGGTGACGGCGTGGTGGCGGACCCCCGCCGGCTTCTGGGTCGGCGGGGGCAACGGCATCGGGTGGCCGGTTTCAGCGCCTGGCTGGTGTCAGGGGCAGGTGACGAGAACGATGGACAGCGCGTTGCAGGTGACAGCAGCGGTGTCGTTGGCGGTGTTGGTGTCGGTGGGTGCGGAGGCGGTGCGTTGGCCAGTGACCGTGACCGGGCCCAGGGTCAGCAGGCCGAGCGGGACACGGAAGGTCTTGTTGACGCTCGCACCGTTGGCGACGGCCCCGTAGGTGCAGGTCACCGTGGTGCCGGTGGTGGTGCATCCGGTGGAGAGGCTGGTGGCTGCGGCGCCCGGCGGGAGTACCGCCTTCACAGTCGCGGAAGTGACCGCGTCGGGGCCGGTGTTGCGGGCGGTGAGGGTGTAGGTGATGTAGGGCGCCAGGATGCCCAGCCGCGGCTGGGCGGTGAGATCGACGTCGACGTCCGCGGTCGGCGGGGTGGCGACGGTGGTGGACTGGGCTGCGGTGTTGTTACCGGGGACCGGGTCGGTCTCGGTGGCGTCGGCGGTGGTGGTGGCGGTCAGGGTGCCGACGGCGGTCGGGGTCACGTTCACGGTGACGGTGGCCGACGCGCCGTCGGCGACCGTGCCCAGGGTGCACGTGATGGTCGGCGCGGTGACGGCGCAGGAGCCCTGGGAGGTGCTCGCGGAGGTGATGGTGCGGGCGGCGCCGGAGAGGGTGATCGTGGCAGTGGTGCCCGTGGCGGTGTCAGGGCCGTTGTTGCCGATGGTGGTGGTGTAGGTGAGCGGGTCGCCGGCGTTGACGGGGTCGGCGGAGTCGGCGACGGCCACGCTCAGGTCCGCAGCGGGAACCGCGGTAGGGGCGGGAGCGAAGGCGACAGCGTAGGGGAAGGAGCCGAGCGGAAAGGTGGCGGTGACGGTGTTGGTGGCGGTGTCGATGACCGACATGGTGCCGTCGTAGCCGTTGGGGACGTACACCGAGGCGCCGTCGGGGGTGACCGCGGACTCGAACGGGCCGCTGCCGACGCCGACGGTGGCGACGACGGTGTTGGTGGCGGTGCCGATCACAGAGACCGAGGACGCGCTGTTGTTGCTGGCGTAGGCGCGGGTGCCGTCCGGGGACAGCGAGAGGCCGAACGGGCCGATACCGACCGGGACGGTCGCGGTGACGGTGTCGGTGGCGGTGTCGATCACCGAGACCGTGTGTGAGTTCTGGTTGCCGACGTAGGCGCGGGTGCCGTCCGGGGTCACCTTGATGACGTTGGGCTTCTGGCCGACGCCGACGGTGGCGGTGACGGTGTTGCTGGTGGTGTCGATCACCGACACCGTGTTGCCGTTGTTGTTGGAGACGTAGGCGCGGGTGCCGTCCGGGGAGAGCGCGATGCCGAACGGGAGGGCGCCGACCGCGACGGTTCCGGTGACCGCGTTGGTCGTGGTGTCGATCACCGAGACAGTGTTCGCACTGGAGTTGGCCGTGTAGAGGGTGCCGCCGTCCGGGGACACCGCGAGCTTGACGGGTCCGGTGCCGACCGCGACGGTCGCGGTGACGGCGTTGGTGGCCGTGTCGATCACCGACACCGAGGACGAACCGTTGTTCGCGGCGTAGACGGACGCACCGTCCGGGGACACCACCACACCGAGCGGGGAGGAACCCACGGGGATCGTCGCGACCACCGTATTGGTGGCCGTGTCGAGCGCCCTCACGGTGTTGTCGTCCAGGTCGGCGACGTACGCCACCGGCGCGGCCACCAGCGCCTGCGCGGCGGGGGCGGGCAGTGCGACCAGCCCGGTGATGGCGAGCGCGCCGGCGGCGACCAGCGCGGAGAATCTGAGTCGCAGACGCGACGGGCGTAACGCGGAACGTGAGGACATCAGGTGCCTCAACCCTTCTTCGAGGCCCGCCCCGCGTCAGGGTGTCGGAGGGGCGACCCGAGGGCGCCGCGTGCTCACCGGCCCCGGCCACCGCCACCGGGACATACCCGCGCCGGAGCGAACATCCCTGGCGGCCAACGACGTTGGCCCCCTCGACTCGCCCAGCATGACACCCCGGCCTCCCGCATCAGTTCCGAACCGGCACATCCGCAAGCGCGCGGCCCAAAGGAACGTCGCCAGCCCAGCGACAGGGCGTGCAGGTAGAGGGAGAGCCCGCTCGCATGTCGGTGTACTCGACGAGGAGTCCGGCGGCGCGGTCGTCGACATTCTCGCCCGCGTCCAGTTGAGCCGGGCCGAGGACCATGTCCGCGAGTTCAATGCCGCTCTCGCGCCCTGGCGGCGCGAGCCGGCTGTCCGCGAGTTCATCCACCGGACCCGCAAGGAACTCGGCGTCGCCGCGTGATGGCTGGCTCTATTTAGTTGCCGGACGGGCGGAGCGGGAAGACGTTGTCGGGGGCAGGCTGGTCCTGGCTGTCAGGTTGCCGGAGGATGAGGACGGCTGCCGCGAGGGCCATCTGCTCCGCCCGATGCCGGGAGGCTGCCTCGGCAGCCCGGGAGTCCTTGAGAGCTTCCTTCAGGCGGACGACCTCCTTGCGAAGCCGCTTTTCGACTTCCGGCGTCTGGTGCGTTTCCGTACGCACCCGCGCGTAGAACTCCTCCTTGAGGTCGGCGTGGCGCTTCTGCAGAGCCATACGGTGAACACCGGCCTCTGCGGCGAGCGCGACCACCGTGAGGCTGCCGTTCGAGCTGGTGGGCTGGCCGGCCAGGAGTCGGTCCATGGCCGCGCGGATGCGCGAGCGTTCGTCCTCGTGCTGCTGGTTCATGCGATGGCCTCCTCGGCGGATTGGGCGGCGGAGTCGTGGGCGTCGGCGAGTGCACGGAAGCGGCCGGCTGTTCGGCGAAACCGGTCGCCCAGGGGCTGGGGCACGAGGGCTGCCTTCGCATCGAGCCGATCAGCGTGCTCCCGTGCTGCCTGCGCGTGGCTGTCGGTGCGGACCGCGTTGCCGCAGGCGAACTGGTTGGGTGCCGTCGCCCCGGGATCCGGATCGCACAGGGCCGTGTCCCGCTTGAAGGCGCATATGAGGAACGAGTCCGGGTTGTCGAAGAGGACGAGGCCATCGCGCGCGAGGAACTTGGCGGCGGCCTTCGGGGTGGTCAGGTCGCCTTCGAAGCTGGAGATCGAGGCCGCTCCGACAATTGCCCGCCGCGCTGCCGGGCCGGAGATCTTCTCGCCGGCCGCCGTGGCGTCGCGCAGACGTGCAGCGGTGGTCGCTGCGGCGAGGGCGGTCTCGACGTCGAGTTCTCCGTGGAGGCCTCTACGCTCGCGGCTGCCGTAGCCGCTGGAGGTGCGGGCATCCAGGGCGGTGCGCATGTGTCCGTACTGGATGGCGAGGGCGACCAGGCCACCGGGCTGGCGGGCGATGTGCCAGGCCAGGGTTCTGCGCAGACGGCTCAATCCAAGGTTGCCGTGCGGGTCCTCCGGTACACGTTGACCCGGCAGGCCCTGAGCAGTGGCCTCCTGGTTGATCCACGACACAAGGTTCTCGACGCGACGATCCAGCGTGGCCCGCTTCAGCGCACCGTGGTGCCTTCGCTGGGAGACGATGTCGTGGTGGGTGGAGCTGAACAAGAGCTCGCCCTTGGGGACGATGCGTTCCAGGACGCGGATGGCGTTGACGACCGGAGTGATCGCGACCCAGGGGACTGCCCGCTTCTCGCCGGCGGAGACATGGTGCCCGTCGGAGTCACGGACGTTCTTGTAGTGGTGGGAGCGGATCAGATGCCGCAGCTTGGAGCCGTCGGGATTCGGTTGCGGGTCGGGGCAGCAGCCGGATCGCAGCGACCGTGCCTCCTGGGAGCGCATCCCGGTCGAATACAAGATCACGATTGCGGCTGCCGTAGCCAGGTGCCGCACCAGGATCGGCGTCTCCTCGTAGTCCATGAACTCGCGCCATGGCCGTCCCTGGATCCGGCCCGTAACCGGCACCTGCATCGGGCTGGGCCCAGGCCGCTGAGCCGCGAGTCCGTAGAGTCCGTGCCGGGCGACGATGGTCTGGACTTGGGTCCGGCTGCACCCGGTGACCGCGGCGACGTAGTGGTGGGACAGTGTGACGCCGTGCAGCCGGCTCACGGTGGCGGGCAGCGTGGCTGCGGTACGGAGAGCTCGGCGAAGTCGAAGACCCGCTTGAAGCCCTCCTTGTTGACCACCGTGACCTGCAGTCCGTCGGCGGCTGTTCGCTGGGTCGCCTGGAAGTCCGGCGGTGGCAGGACCGCCCGGCGTCCCCGCCCGCTCATGAGGCTTCCGCGACGGGAGGGCGTCAACCAGCACCTCGATGTCCTGGATCCCAGAGGTCTCCCGGGCCAGCCGGGCGAACAGACCGTTCAGATCCTTCGCCTCGTCCGTCTCCTCCCCGTGTCCGTCTTCGGTATCGAAGGTGAGGATCGACTCCAGCTGCAGATGCATGACCGGGCGGAGGTAGTGCTCCTTCGTCGTCTCAACGTCCTTGTGCCCCAACAGGGTCTTCACCAGCCACTACGGGTCGCCGTAGAGCTGGGCGAAGTCGCGCCGGTCCGCGGCAGTCAGCCCGTATTTCTTGTCCATCAGCTCGTTGAGCAGGATCAACATGTAGAGCGCCATCGAGTGACGCATGGAATGAGGTGTCGCGCACGGGACCCTCCCGCGGATCTCCGCGACCCGCAGCAGTCGGGGCGTCTCCCGCTCCTGCGGAGTCAACAGAGCCTGCTCGCACCGTTGGTTGGCCTGCTGGGACACGGTGTTCCAGCGGTCCGGCAGCATGGGCAGGCCCTGCTCGGTCAGCCACATCCACGCCGGCTCCGGGCCCTGGGGACCCTCGACGAACAGCCACTGCCGCTCACGCCAGTCGAGCAGATTCAGGTCATATCGGCCTTGGACGCCGTCCCGGTCGACCCAGTGGACCGTCGTGGTGCGGCCCGTCGTGACCTTCGTGATCAGCCGCATCAGCCGCATCAGCGGCAGCTTCTCGTAGCGTCCCTGGGCCTGGGCCCGAGCGACTGCCCAAGCCCGCTCCGACTCCGCGTAGGTGCTGACCTGGCACAGGGACTCGACCGACGCGTAGAAGGTCCGGTCTCGCTTCGAGCGGGGCAGCGCTCGTGCCACCTCCCCGTGGCAGTAGCGGCCCGAGCGCAGCGGGCGGGACGGCACTTCGAACGTCAACATGGCGCCAGATTCCTGCCGCCGCAGTCCCGAGCTGAGCGTGAACCCGACGAACGAGGTGTTCCGGAGCTCGGTCCGTCCGTCCCAGCCCGGCACCGGTGTCCCGTCGGGACCGAGGCCGCGAAGACCAACATCCTGCCAAAGAGCCCAGGTCCGCGGCGTCAGCCACGACACCCGCGAGCTGCGGGCGTCCGCGGCGCGGTCCGCCCGGCGCCTGCTGTCCACCGGCAACGGCGTGACCTTCGCCCACCGGTAGAGCCGCGTGAAAGCCGGCGCCTCCCGATCCCACTTCGCCCCGCTGATTCGGCGTGGGTTGAGTGGTGAGTCACACCGAAATTCCCGGTACGCGCGCAAGTCGCTCTCGGTCGCCTGCCGCCACGGGATCCCGCGCCGCCACAACCAAGTCAGCAACAGTCGGATATCCAGCGCATAATTCCGCCGAGTTTCCCGCTCCAGCGGATGGAATTACGGAGAGAGTACGAATTCCAGCAGCTCGGGATCGACCACGAAATTAGGCCGTACAAAAACCGGATCACCCGGCTGAAGCCCCACCGCGGCCACAGCTGCCGGCAAGTCGTGGACCCCCAGCACACCTTCCTCCGGCAGCGGGCCCCACCGCTCCGGATCCGGCACGAACACCAGCCACCACTCGTCCATCTGCCACCCCTGTGAGTCCCTTGAACTCACTCAATCATCAGGGAAGCAGGTATGGGGTTAGAACGGCCGGCTGTTCGCGCTGTACCGGATCCTCCCGCACAGGCAACCGCCGGTATGGGTCTGCTGCTGGTCGATCTCGCTCATCGTGGTGTCCCCAGGCTCTCGGTCCGTCGGCTGTGCCCCGCAGGGAAGCCCGCTGTCGCCGGCGGGCTTCCCTGCTTTCTCCGGGTGTCGGGCAGGGGTCAGAAGGTGCGGTCCGCCACCCGTACCCTCTCGACGTTCACCAGTGCCGCTCGCAGCGCGGCGGCCGGCAGGGGAGCCCCGAGGGCTTCGGTCCGGTCCTCGAAGGCGGTGTCCTTGTCGGCCATGTAGAGCCAGGTGTAGGCGGTGGTCTCCGGCTCGATGCGCCAGCTGTCCGCCAGCGAGCCCACGTCGACGGTGTCGAAGCCGATCGTGTGGATCAGCGCCGATGCCCCGGTCTTCGCGGAGGCGTCGTTACCGGCGATGGCCACGGCGCTGCGCTCCGGATGGCCCGAGGGACGGGCGAGCTGGGTGATGTGGTGGGCCAGAATGCCGCTGAACGCCTTGACCAGGTGGACCCCGTCGAAGTGCTGCTGGATCAGCTCGCTGGTGGTCAGCTTCTCCGAGTCCAGCTCCTCGATGCGGCCGTCGCGGATCGGGTAGTAGTTGCTGGTGTCCAGCAGGGTCCGACCTCGCAGCGGCGCCGCCGGGACGGACCGGTAGTCGGTGACCGGCAGCGCCATCACGACCAAGTCACCTGCTCGTGAGGCCTGTTCGACGGTACCGGCTGTGGCCAGCGGGCCCAGGTCCGCGACGAGGCCGGCGAGGCTCTCGGGGCCGCGGGAGTTGGACATCACGACCGGAATGCCGTTCCCGACGGCGAGCCGAGCGATCACTGTGCCCATGACTCCGCTGCCGATGATTCCAAGGGTGGACATGACGACTCCTCAGGATTTTTGGTGGACTCTCTCGTGCCGGGGACGGCTCGGCACCGGTCAGATGTAGTAGGTGTTGGGCTCCAGGCCGCAGAGGATCCGGCCGTAGGTCTCGGCGTTGACATCCGGATTCATCATCGCGTGCAGGCCGAAGGTCTGGAGGTCGTTGGCTATCTGCTGCACCGGCACCTTGGTGTAGGCGGCGGAGCCGCCGCTGGACGAGGCGAGGATCTCCACCGCTTCCCGGGTCAGCCGCACGGCCGAGCCCTCGTCCGCGCGGCTGCGGCCGCGTTCCGCCATCTCCCAGGGCTCGGCCGAGGCGCACTTGGCGTCCAGCTGGGCGGCCAGCCGGGTCGCGTGGAACGCCGCCTCGTCGAGCTTCATCGCCGCTTCGGCGACCCGCAGATGGGTCACCGGGGCCTCGCTCTGGCTCGGGTACTCGGTGTAGGTGATCTTGCGGCCGGGGAGCCGCTCGAAGAAGAGGTCCCGCACCGCCTTGCCCATGCCGACGGCGACCCCGACCGTGGACGCCGCGCCCACCATGATCAGCGGAGCCCGGTACATCGGCGAGTCGGCGTTCAGCTTGGAGACCGACTGGCCACCGAGCACCATGGGCGCCGGCAGGATGCGTTCCTGCGGGATGAACAGGTCCTTCGCGGTCGTGGTGACGCTCCCGGTTCCGCGCAGGCCGCCGGTGTGCCAGTCGTCGACGATCTCCAGCTCCGACACCGGGACCGGGCCCATCACCGGGTACGGCTGCCCGTCCGGGTCCAGGAATATCGCCGCGACCTGCTGCCAGGTGCTGCTGAGGGCGCCGCTGATGAACGGCCACGAGCCGTTGACCAGGACGCCGCCGGGAACGGGGACGGCCGTCGCGGTCCCGGGCCCGATGGTGGCGCAGAGCCCTGTGCCGGACTCCGCGAACACCTCGTCCTGGACCTCGTCCGGGTACAGGCCCACGCTCCAGCCGGCGACCCAGGAGCTGGCCACCACCCATGCGGCGGACCCGTCGGCCTTGGCTATCTCCTCGGCCACCGCCACCATGGTCTGCGCGTCGCTCTCGTACCCGCCGTAGCGCAGCGGGATACGCATCCGGAAGACACCCGCGTCGCGCAGGGCCTCTACCGAGTCAGAGTGCAGTCGGCGGTTCTCCGTCGACCACGCGGTGTTGGCCCGCAGCACGGGCGCGATCGCGGACACCTGCCGCACCAGCTGTTCCCGGGTCGGGATGACGGATGTTGACATGACTTCTCCTCAACGGGCTTGGGATCAGGGGTCAGACGAAGAACGCGTTGAACGCGTCGATGACGGCCTGCGGGGCCTCTTCGACGAAGTAGTGGCCCGCGTCCGGGACCAGCACGACCCGCACGTCGCTCCCCTGGGTGGGCAGCGTCGCCTCCATCTGCTTGGCGAACATGCCGTCGGCGAGGTTGGAGACCAGGCCGAGCATGGGCGCGGTCACCTGCCCGTAGGTGCCGAGGTCGGCGATGTCCTGGCCGAACGTCTGGTACCAGCCGTTGCCGCCGCGGATCCCGTCCGCCGTGTCGTAGGCCCGGGTGTAGACGGCCCGGTCCGCCGGGGTCACCGCGCCCGGGTCCAGCAGGAAGTTGTCGAAGACCCAGTCGATGAGGAAGTGGGCGCGTCCGGCCAGCAGTTGTTCGGGCAGGCCGACGACCTGGTTGAAGGCGAACCACCACGGGAAGAAGGGCAGGCCCGGGGCAGGCAGCACGGGGATCTGGTACATCGACGCGTCCGGGTGGAGCACGTCGAGCAGGGCGACCCTGCGGGTGGCCTCCGGGTGGTTGACCGCGAAGCTGAAGGCGACCTGTGCGCCGACGTCGTGGCCCGCGATGTCCACCTGGTCGTAGCCGAGGGTACGGACGAATCCATGGACGACCCCGGCCATCGTCTTCTTGTCGTATCCCGTGGCGGGCTTGTCCGAGCCGCCCATGCCGGGGAGGTCGAGCACGATGACCCTGCGGCCGGCCGCGGCGAGGGCGGGCATCACCTTGCGGAATTCCCACCAGGTCTCCGGCCAGCCGGGCAGCAGGACCAGCGGAGTGCCCTCGCCGCCGGTGACGTAGTGGAGGCGGAGACCGTTCACGGTGGCGTATTCGCTGCTGAAGCCGCCGTCCAGGGAGCTCGCGAGTTCGGCATCGGTCGGGACTCCCGGGGCTTCCCCGCCGGAGTCCGGTGTGCTCGTACTGCTGCTGTTCGTCGTCACTGTTCCCACTCCTCGTCGTCGTGGCCGAAACAGGTATGCGAAGGACCGGCCCACGGGCTCGGTGCTGCTCAGCCATCATCGAAGACGGGAATCCCTCCCGGCCTCTTCCTACGTGCCCTCCGTCGTTCCCGGGCGGGACGGACGTCGGGTTCGGGGCATGCGTGCTCAACGGCTCGGCAGGTCTGTTCTCTCTGCCTGCCAAGCCGTATCCGGGAGTCGTAACGACGTACGGGGCAGGGCCGACCAGCGGCCCTGCCCCGTACCCATGACGTGGAACCGAGTCAGGGCAGCTTCTTCAGGCCGGCCCCGGTCAGGAGGTAGCCGGGCGCGACCGCGGTCGCCTCCGTCCGGACCAGCTCGACCATCGCTGAGCCGGCGATCTCCGGAGTGAGCAGCGGCCCCATCTGCTTCAGGTACTCCTCCTCGGACCGGCCGTCGCGAGCCGCGTACGCGCGGGCCGCCGACCTGCCCAGCTCGGTCACCGGGGTGATCCGGGGAAGCACCGCGGAGAACGTGATGTCCAGTCCGGCGCGCTTCGCCTCGTCCTGGGCGTATCCGGTGATGAAGCGCTGGGTGGCCTTGGCGCCGGCGTAGCCCCCGGAGAGCGGCGAACCCGCCATCGCCGCACCGCTGCTGACCACGATCACCCTGCTGCCGGGCCGCAGCGGAGTGAGCAGGGCCTCGCGCAGCCAGTGGAACGCGATTCTGACATCGGTCTGCCAGTTGACCGAGAAGGTTTCCCAGGTCTGGTGTTGCAGCGGACGCATGTGCGGGCTCGCACCGGCCGCCAGGACGACGACGTCGGGCCGGTATCGGTCGAGGAGGCTGCCTGCCACTGTGGGGTCGCCGGCGTCGGCGAGTTCGGGAACGGTGCTGCCGGCGGCGCCGGCCGGGTCGGCGAACGGCGCCGCGGTGCGCGAGACGGCGACCACTCGGGAACCGGCCTCGGCGAAGGCCGTGGCGATCCCGTGGCCCAGGCCGCGGCTCGCGCCGACGACGATGGTGGTCTTGCCGGACAGGTCGCTCATGATGTCCTCCAGGTGATGGGCGTGTCCGGTCGCGGACGGTCGAGAACTCCGGACCCGGGACCTGTCGCGGGGAGGCAGCAGGTCCCGGAGCCGGAGTCACGGGCCCTCCCGGCTGTCGCCGGAGGGCGGGAATCGACGGGCTACGACTTGAAGCGTGTCCCATTCCACCAGTTGTTGCCGGGCACGGCTGCGTCCTCGCTGTCGTAGCTGTCCTTGTAGCGCCACCAGTCCCAGGGGTGCTCGAGCTCGTCCTCCTGCCGGCCCAGGGCGGTGATGTCCAGGTAGTTGTAGAAGTTCTTGAAGATGTCCCCGCCCCGGTCGAAGACCGAGTAGGTGTGGAAGACGTCGTCGCCGTCACGGATGAACGCGCTCACCCCGGGCGACTCGCCCATCTCGGTGGCGGCCTCGAAGTCGTAGTTGAAGTCGTTGCCGAACGACGAGTACCAGGGGTACTCCCAGCCCATCCGGGCCTTGAAGGGCGCGAACTTCGCCAGCGGCGCCCGGGAGACCAGGGCGAAGCTGGTGTCCCGTGCCCACATGTGGGCGAGTTCACCGACGCTGTCCGTCTGCATGGAGCAGCCGATGCAGCCCTCGTCGTCGTCCGGGCCGAACATGAAGTGCCGGACGATGAGCTGGCGGCGGCCCTCGAACAGGTCGAGCAGCGTCGCTGTGCCGTCCGGTCCTTCGAAGAGGTATTCCTTCTCCACCTTGACCATCGGCAGCTTCCGGCGCTCCGCGGCGATCGTGTCGCGGGCGTTGGTGACCTCCTTCTCCTTCTCCAGGAGCACCCTGCGGGCCTCCAGCCACTCCGATCGGGAAACTATCTTCGGAAGGTTCATCGGTTCTCCCTGGTTGGTCTGCTTCAGAGTTGCGATTACCGGCCGGTCCGCTCGCGGGCCAGAAGACTGCGGCGCTCGATCTTGCCGACCGGTGTGCGGGGGATCTGATCGATGAACTCGATCTGCCGGATCTTCTTGTAGGGGGCGACCCGTTCGGCGACGAAGGCCATGATCTCTTTCGGCGTGACCGGCTCGCCGGTCACCACGAATCCCTTGGGGATCTCGCTGGCCTCCTCGTCGGGTACGCCGATCACCGCCGCGTCCGTGACCTTCGGGTGCGACATCAGGACCGCTTCGAGCTCGACAGGGGACACCTGCTGGCCCTTGTACTTGATGAGTTCCTTGATGCGGTCGACGAGGAAGAGCTCTCCGTTCTCGTCCACGTGGCCGAGGTCGCCGGTGTGCAGGAAACCGTCCGGTTCGAGCACCTTGGCGGTGGCCTCCGGGGCGTTGAGGTAGCCCTTCATCACATGGGGGCCGCGGATGAGGACCTCACCGTCCTGGTTGTGCCCGAGTTCGTCGCCCGTGGTGATGTCGACGATCTTGCACTCGATATTGGGGGAGTTGGGGCCGACCGACCCAGATGCCACCGGGTCGGCGAGTTGCATGAACGAGACCAGTGCCTCGGTGAGGCCGTATCCCTGGCCGATGCTCACCCCCAGGCGCCGCCGGCAGAGCTCGGCCGTCCCGGGGTCGAGCGCGGCGCCGCCGGAGACGATCGAGCGGAGCGAGGAGAGGTCGTACCGGTCCACCAGCGGGCTCTTCGCGAGGAGGACGGCGATGGTCGGCACGACGTAGAGGCGTGTGACGTAGTGGTCCTGGATCGCGTTGAGGTAGGCCTCGGGGTCGAAGCGCGGCATCGTCACGAGTGTCGCGCCCTGGAGCAGACTGGCGTTCATCGTCATGATCAGGCCGAACGCGTGGTGGAAGGGCGGGACGGCGAGCACCGTCTCGTGCTCATCGAGGGGCGCGACCAGGCTGGTCTGGAGCACGTTGGCGATCATGTTCCGATGGGTCAGCAGCACCCCCTTGGGATAGCCGGTGCTGCCGCTGGAGTGGAGCACGGCCACCACGTCGTGCGCCGGGTCGACGGCCGGCTCGGGCAACACACCGTCGGTGAGCAGCGCGGAGAACGACGTGGCGCCCTCCGCCTCACCGAACACGATGATCTCTTCGACCTTCGTCCGCGCGGTCAGTGCCGTGGCCTTGACCACCTCGGACGGCATGGTCACCAGCAGGCGCGCGCCGGTGTCGTTCAGGTGGGCGGTGAGATCGTCCGCCGTATCGAGGGGATTGAGCACCACCACCGTGCCGCCCGCCAGGGCGGCGGCGTGGAACGCGATCGGGTACGCGGGCACGTTCGGCGCGAGGAGGGCCAACACGTCGCCCTTGCCGAAGCCGCGAGCATGAAGCCCGGTGGCTGCGCGGCGCACCGCCGATGCGAGCTGGCCGTAGGTGTGGCCGTTCTCCCCGTCGACGTCGACCGTCGCCAGGCGGTCCGGGTACTGCTCCGCCTGTCGCAGTATGAAGGCGGTGAACGTGGTCTCGGGGACGTGGACGCGTGGACGTGGGCCGGTGAAAATCATGACGCGGCTTCCACCCGGCTGTACGTGCTGAGGCCTGGCTGGTAGTCGCGCTTTTCGAACTGCTTGAGCGCCACGTTGATCCACTCGTTGCCGCTGAGACGGGAGAGCTCCCAGAGCTTCGCCTGGTCGTAGTCGATCGACGCCGGAAGGTCCATGGTCGTGGTGCGCTCATAGACCTGCTTCGCCAGTTCCAGGGTGATCGGGTTCTTGTTGATGATCCGTCCGACGATTCGGTCGGTCTCCGCGTCCAGTTGATCCGCCGGTACGGCCTTGTTCACCAGCCCGTACGTCTCCGCCTGCCGCCCGGTGAGAGTGTCCCCGGTGAGGATGTAGTACAGCGCCTGCTTGCGCGGCAGGTTGTGGGTGGCCGCCCAGGTGGCTCCACCCGCCGGGAAGATGCCGAAGTTGATTTCGGAGAGTCCGAACTTCGCGGTCTCCGTCGTGATGGCCAGGTCGCAGATCCCCGCGACCAGGAACCCACCGCCGAAGGCGTACCCGTTCACCTTGGCGATGGTCACCGCGGGAAAAGCCTTCAGCCGCTTGAACCAATTGAGCGCCACCAGATTGGTCCGGTAGAACAGCTGCGGGTCATCGAAAGGCTGCAGGAAGCACTCTTCGAGGTCCATCCCGGAGCTGAAACTGTCACCGCTGCCGGTCACGACGACCGCCTTTACGGTTCCGGCTGCCTCGATCGCGTCCAGGGCCTCATTCATATCCAGGTGCATCTGCGGATTCATCGCGTTCTTCTTGCCCGGCCGGTTCAGGTAGATCGTGGCCTTCGGTCCGTCGATCTCGACGTTCACCGTGTCCAGCGTGATCATTTTTTTGGCCTCTTCTCCAGACGAAGTGCGCACGCGCACAGCAATTCACCAATCCACCGTCCGTGGCTCCGGCCACGGATATGAGCATCACATTTTCTGTATCGGGTCGACTTCTCCCAATGTGCCCTGCAGTGAATCGGTGCGGAGCGCTCCGGGGCGGTGCCGGCGGCCGAGGTGCCTCTCAGGCGTCGCACGCGGGCGGAGGGCCTTGCCACCGGCGAGATCCCCGCGCCTTTCCGAGACCTGAAGAGGGCAATTGGGAAGAGGCGAACCCGGCGGACTGGGGGCAGTCTGCTGTGTGGGAGGCACGTGGGCGGAGTTCCAGATCGTAAGCAGCGGGAGGGTGCTGGTTCTGCTCGTGCCGGGGGAACCCAGGACGGGCTCGGGGTCCCGGATTTCGGTCACTGCCTCAGGGGGCTGCCGAACGCCGACAGCTGTTTCTGTGACCTTTCCGCACGGTCGAGAAACAATCAGGGAGAAACTCCGTACGGATCACTTCGGCATGCCTGGGATGGCACCCGCCGTGTCGACGGTGGACACGGCCGGCGCTGTTCTCTTCATCGGCTGGGCCGTCGCGACGTGGGCCGCCGTCGCCGTGCTCGCGGTCGGGAACGGGAGGGCGGTGAAGCCGTGGCTGTACAAACTCGCCGTGGGGCTTGTGGGCGTCGGCGTGGTGGGCCAGGTCGGCCACTTCCAGGAACATGTCACACAGGCGGGCTACTGGATCGCCCGTCCCTACGCCCTGGCGTGGATGACTCCGTGGGCTGACAGCTCTGCCCGTGGGATGGGTCAGGTCGACGCCGGCAAGCCCGCCCTCGGGATGGAGATCCTGCACCTGGTCGGCAACTGCATCTTCGGTGCCGGACCGGTCGGCATCGTACAGATCACGCACCGGGTCGCCGGGCAGTTGAAGGCGCGCAAGTTCGCGGGTCGATTCGGCCCGGCCCGGGTAGCCGCGCTCCTCGGTGGGGATCCGCCCCCGGGAGTCGAGTGCGTACTTCGGGAACCCTCGTACCCGCGGCGGTGGCCCTCGTGGAGGGCGATGAGCATGACAGGGAACCAATAGGGCGCCCGTGCTGATGAGTTGAGCCTTCGGATGTCTCCTCGACGCACGGGCGCCCTGTGCGTTGCGCCTTCGGTGCCGTCGCCTCATCGGTGGCCACTGCGAATTGCTCACTCATGGGCGCGATCCGGGCCCTGGCCCGTGAAAGCCGCGGCCCTGGTTGTGCGAGCACTTCAGCGATTTCGTGCTGCACATTCTCGGCGTCGTCGCGAGAGCCGTGCACAAGCACCACGAAGCCATGCTCGATGAAGCGTGGGCAGGGGGCCGTGGAAGTACGGCGGGACCACGGGCACCGCCGGCCGACGCGTGCGGCGTCGGGCAGAGCGCCGACGTGGCTGTGTCGAACAGCGGCGGAGACAAGCCACCGCACCGTGACGTCCCGGTGCCGATAGGAGCTCCGGCCCCCAAGTTCGGTAGGAACCCCGGACTTGAGGAACTACCTCATCACGGCCACGACGATGAGGTGGTGCTCGGAGCCGGGGGCGCGTAGACGCGTCCCGGTTCTGCCGTGCCGCCTCGAACACCCGCGACCGGCCCCCCGCTCCACCAGCAGGTGAAGCCGATGAAACCCGTTCGGGGCCGGAGATTTAATTCGCATCGCGCTGAACACCGTGAACGGAAGCGGTACCGTAAACGCGATTTTCGGCCATCTTCTCTCAACATCCATCTCAAACCGCAATTTTGAAGATGCGGACGGTTTCGAACAGTTAAACGATATTCGTCGGCCGGACTCGGCCGCCACGGCATAGGCCGGGTTCGACACGTTCGGGAAGGTGTACCGCCACATGAGGGAGCCACCGCGCGACCGGTGCAGAACGATCAGGCAACCCAAGGCGAAGCCGTCAACCTGCAAGGTAACTCGCTGTAATGAACGCGTCGGTGGGTCGGGGTGCGCTGCGGCCGCTCACCGGAACAATTCCGATCGGGATTCCGAAATTCCCGACAGGCAATTGGTAATTTCGTGCACATGTAAATGCATTCTCAGCATCCAAAGCCAGGGGATACGGATGGCCGCAGAGGTAGCGATCGAGCGCAGTATAAGAGCTATGTGGAATCACCACGCCGACCCGCTCTCCCTGGGACAACTGGCGGACACCGCCTTTTACAGCAAGTTCCACTATTCACGGATGTTCAACGAGGTGACCGGGACGTCGCCGGGCCGGTTCCTCGCCGCGGTCAGACTGTTCATGGCCAAGCGGCACCTGCTGGAGTCCGCGGCCAGCGTCTCGGACATCACCCACCGGGTGGGCTACAACAGCCTGGGCACGTTCACCAGCCGCTTCACCCGCAGCGTCGGCATCGCGCCGACCAGGTACCGGTTCCTGGCCCGCTGCGGCATGCCACCGCTCACCCTGCCGGCCGCCCAGGCCCGCCACGGGTTGTCCACTGTGGCCGGACGACTGCACTTCCCGGCAGACGTCGGCCCGGTCCGGGTCTATGTGGGCGCGTTCAGCACCCCGATCATGGAGGGACTGCCGCGCTCCTGTGACATTTTGGACGAGTGCCGCCCGTTCCGCCTGAACGTCCCCGACGGGCTGTGGTTCATCCGGGCGGCTGCCGTGATGCTGCACGACGGCGCGCCTGGCCCGCAGGTCCGCCTGCCGAGGCTGATCGGCTCGGGGTGGGCGGTCCGCGCCCGCGGAGGACGGATGTACAACGCCGATGTGCAATTGCGGGCGGCCACCCAGCTCGACCTGCCGATCCTGCTGGCTCTGCCGGAACTGGACGGCCCGTACCACCGGCCCCTGCACGCCGCCCCGTCCGGCGAGTCCGGGGTCGCCGACAGCGGGTTCGGTCGGGCTGCCTGCGAGGGCGACTGGCAGGCGGATCCGTGGGGTCGGGCCGGAGCGCACCGGCTGAGGGCCGTGCAGGAGGGCTCACCATAGGCGGAACCTGCGTCCGGCCCCTGGGAGACGGACACGAACGGATGCGAGCCGTCCGGGCGGCCCGGGGCCCGGACGAGCGGTCCGGCGAGGAAGCGACGGCCTCGCCGGACCAGTTGCCGCCGCACGGACCCCGCCGTCCGCGTAGTCGGCTCCCGGTGGGGTCCGGCCGCAGCGGCCACCGCCGTACCGGGCGCTCGCCCTGCCAGGGTTACGACCGGAGGATCACCTGCTGGAGTTCGGCTGTGCACATCATGTAGCCGTCCGGGGGCGGCAGCTGCTCCAGGTAGTGGCCGAGGTCCGCCCCCAGCGCGAACACCCTCACCGGGGTGCCCGTGGCGCGCGCCGACTGCACCACCCTCCTCATGCCGTCGATGACTGCCGGGTGCCGGGTCTGATAGGACCCGGCCACCAGGTGGTTGCCCCGGTCCGCCGCGAGGTAGAACTGCACCAGGTCCTTCGTGCCGACGAACAGCTCGCTGGCCCCCGAGGCACAGATCGCCGCGGTGGCGTGCACCGCCGCGGGAGTCTCGATGAACGCGGACACCGGCACGTCGGCCGGCAGCTCCAGGTGCCTGCTCAGCGTGGCGAACTCCTCCGCGTCGTTGACGAAGGGAACCGAGAGGTGCACCCGGCCCGCCTCGTCACCGAGCCGCTCGCGCAGGGATCCGAGGACCGCGTGCAGCGCGTCCCGGTACGCGTTCGACCCCAGCAGCCAGCGGGCGCCGTGCAGGCCCAGCTCGGGGTTCGGTTCGACCGCGACCTGGGCCAGCTCGGTCACCCGGGCAGCGTGGTCCGAGCGGAGGTCGAGCAACCGCAGGACGAGCCGCTGCTCGGGCAGGAGAGCCTCGACGAACCCGCACAGCCGGTCCGCGACGGCCTGCCCGTACGCTGTGATGTCGGCCGGGCTGCCGCCCATCGAGTCGAGTGGACGCAGGCCCGCCGCCAGGCAGAGGAACTCCTCCCGGATGAAGAAGGAGTCGACCCGCTTCGCGTCCGGACCGCACGCGTTGATCGTGGCGATGTCCTGCAGGTCCGCGATGACCGCGCAGGCCGAGCCCAGGTCGTCCAGTGACGGTTCCCCCGCTTCCGGGCTCGCGGCCCGGGAGACCGTGTCGGACTCGACGATGATCGACTGGCTCTCCAGATGCAGTGTCACCTCGCCGGTGACGCCCGCCAGATCGCTCTCGTCGACACGGAGCACGGGTATACCCCTGCCACGGCAGATGGACTGCATGTGCCCGGTCAGCCCGCCCGCGCCGCAGACGACCGCACGTGAGGCCACCATCGCGTCGTAGAGGCCCGCTTCGAGGGAACTGGCGACGAGGATGGATCCCTGAAGCGGGCTCCTTGTGCGGTTACAAGTGCCTCGCAACACCTTCTCTGTTCCGTCGCTCAACAGGAACCCTTGAATTCGTCGCCCGCTCAACTGGTCCTCCGCGTCCTAGGAGTTCGCTATCCCGAGTTGTCTGCGCAGTTGCTTCGGCGTAACTGAGATGTCGGTGAGCCGTTCAACGGCTGCCCGGTTGACGACAGCCCTCATCAGACGGTCGCGCCGGGACGTGTCCATCGAAAGGTTCGGCAGTTCTCCCGCGGCCCGAATGCAGGAATCCAAACGGGAATCCTTGATTTCCCGCTCACTTCGGGTACGTGTAGCCATCCTCCTCACTTCCAGAGTCACAGCTTCCTCGAATTCGACCCGCTCCACTTCCTTGATATTGCTGGAACGGGCATAGTATTCGGCCAAGCTCTCGGCCAAAGCGTCTCCACCCGGTTCCAGCGTCTCGATGACATGCGCGGCAACCGCGATCGAGTGGTTCTTGATGGCCGCGAGGTTGAAGGTGAACGCACCGGTCCGGCCGTTCCGGACGATCTCGTCGCCTTCTCTCAGCACACCAACCGCGAAGAGAGGGCCGACCGCCTCCCCGCCGGGGCCGAGCAGCGCCCCCCGTCCGTCGACCTCCAGACCGCGCCCGGTGCGCCCGTGAGGGACCGCCATGCCCCGGCGCAGGAGGTTCTTCCACAGCGGCTGTCCGACCCTGCCGTAGTCCGACTCCCTGCTGAAGTGGGAAATCACCAGGTCGGTCTCGATGGACCGCGTCCCGTTCCCGGCGTCGACGGAGACGGTCAGCCCCCCGGACTCCGTCGGCTTGATCCCGGCCACCTTGCCGACCACCAGTTGCACCGTCCCGTCCGCCGGGTGCATAGCGCGCTCGATCACCTCCATCGTGTACTCCACCGCACCCACCCGGAAGGCGGCGATCGCGGTACCGAACTCGTCGAGCAGCCACCGCAGTTCCGCGGAGGGAATCAGCTCGATGGCCTTCGGTAGATGCGGCTCCCACGCCTTGGCCACCCGCTCCGCGACCACGGTCGGATGGATGCCGGGGTGCTCGCGGACGATGGTCGAGCACGCGGCCTCCCACGCGCTTCGGACCCGGGCCAGGAACTCCTGACGATCGAGGTACGGCTCCAGCAGTGTCTTCGGACAGGGCAGCCGCACCACCTCGTGTTCATGGTCGGCGGGGTACGTACGGAACACCGTCCCGGTCCTGGAGACCAAATGGATCTTCCCCGTGTGGCCCTGGCGCAGCAGCAGGCCCGCCGAGTCGTACGCGCTCAGCACGGATCCGACGATCGCGACGGTCGCCCCGGGCGGGAGCGTCATCAGTTTCCGGACGCCGGCTTCGGAGTACGGGTTGCGCACGAAGGACTCGTGATCGAGCACTTCCGCGGCGTACGGCGGCTCCCTGAGCTCCAGGCCGGTCGCGAGGACGACGCGGTCCGCGAAGAGCACCGTCGCCTCCCGGCTCTGCCCGCCTCGGGAACCCTTGTCCCCACTGTTCAGGGAGAAGTGCCGTACCGTCACATCGACGCCGCTCGAACGGACTTCCATGTCGACGGCCTCGCCGTCCGCCTCGACGAGCACGACGCCGGGACAGGCTTCCCGCCTGGCCTCGGCCAGCCGGTCGATCAGATAGTTCTGGAAGATCCGCCGGGGCGCCGGTCCCCCCTCGGTGAACGTCGTCCCGGCCCAGGGGGCAGGCCAGTCCTCGCGGTCCGCCTCGGAGTTGGCCCAGCGGATGAAGTCGTGGACGTCCTCACGGAAGGCCGACATCCGACCCGCCTGGATGTTGAACGCATGACCCCAGGGGTTGCCGTCGCGGTGGTAGGCGACACCTGCGCACCGGTAGTCGGAACGCCGCTCGAGCAGAACGATTTCCAGGGGGCTGCGCGCGAAACGGAGCAACCGCATAGCGGTGGCGGCGCCGGCCAGGCCCGATCCGACAATGAGCACTCTTGGGCATAAACTTGTGCGAAGTATGGTAGAACCTCCCTGAAGAGGATGGGACTGCGGCTCTGCCGACTCACACCAGCCTCGGGCTTTCACGAAGCGGGCTGTCGGGCAGAAGAGAAGAAAGTGCCTTGGCCAGCAAGAACGAGACGTGTCGAGGTCCTGGTTCCTGACATGGCGCGAGGTGCTTCCCGGGTGAAGTACTATATCGGGCCACCCGCCTTTCGTATGGGGACGTTTGCCGGTCCAGCGCCGGGTTCGAGGGTGCTGGACCGGTTCGTGTCAACTCCGCGTTGGCTCAAGCGCAGCGGGGATGCCCCCCCCGGCCCCCCGCCCCCGTCCCGACCCGCAGCTCAGCGTCGAGACCCGTGAAGTACGCGGGGCGCCGGGGGAGCTGCCGCCCCGTCAGCGCACCGTTCTCGATCTGCACGTGGACGAGCTCTCGTCGCAGGGGATCGCGACAAGCCGGGTATCTCGGTCAGGACGGTGCGGGTCGAACGAGGCGCGTCCTCGCTATGCGCCTTCAGCTACGGGGGCCGGGGGCGCAGGCGGTCGTTCGATGGTGAACGCGCGCGTGACCGGATTGACCCGGGCCGGCAGCACCGTCCCCTGCGTGGCGCTGCCGAACCGGTACCTCAGGACTTCGGTGTCGCACTCGAAGGGTTCGAAACCGGATCCGCTGATGCGCATCAGGAGCCGGACCTGGTAGTAGTCGTCGTTGGTCGGCGGGGCGGAGGCGACCGCCAGAACGAGGGCGCTCGCGTCGACGCCGAGGGCGGCGAGCTGGAGCGTGGCCTGCCGTTCCGCGCGGGCGAAGAGGATGGTGGACAACCCGACGCAGGCAGTGAACGCCGCGGCCAGGGCGAGGCCGACGCCGACCCACACCCACTCACTGCCGGTCTCGTCGAGGTCGGCGACGGTGCGTACGGTGACATGGGCACAGGCCCCTCCCGCGCCCAGGAACAGGGCCGCGCCCACGGTGCACGCGATTGCTGTGATCACCGGACCCTTGGGGTCCAGCAGGACGGGTTCATGGGCGCGGGCGGTGGCCATGGTCGCACCCTAACCAAGGAGACGTGGCGTGGGCAGGGCCCCCGGGCCGCCCCCGCGACGCGGCCTCAGGCCGGTTCGAGCAGCAGCCGCTCACCGCGGAGTCGGAGGTCCCCACGGCAGAAGGAACGGGCGGCACCCGGCCGGCGACCTGGCGAAGACGACGGACACTGAGGGCAAGTACACGCTCTTCGGCTACGACTCCTCGAACCGCCCGGCGGAGATCACCACCCCAAGGGCCGGGTGACGGTCTCCACCTACGGCAACCAGAAGCGCGTCACCTCGATGCTCCGGGCCACCGCGCTGAACAGTCGGCGATGGACCGCATCATCGACGACCTCGGACCGATGTTCGCGCTGCAGCTCGGCAAACGGCCGCCAAGGCACTGCCCCGCTCCGGCGAGCGGCGTCTTGCAGTGCGTTGAGTCCGCCCAGTTCCTGCCCGAGCACGGGGGCGAGCGCGGGGCCGGACCCTTCTGCGGCTGCCCGCTGCACGGCATCGATCAGACAGTGGGTCTTTCCCTGCCTCTCCGCACAACAGCCAGGTTCCCGTCTCGGCTGCCCGTGAGGCATCCCGGCCCCCCGGGGGGTGCGCCTTTCGCGCGGGCGCATCGCTCTCCCCTCAGACGCGCGCCCAGGCGTGGGGAACGTGAACGGAGCATCGAAATGCGCCGTGCTTCGGGCATCGCGATGATCCTGCAAAGTAATTGCTCGCACAAATGAACGCGCCTCGGCTGTGCGACTGCTCTCGCATTACCTTCCATGGCCAATAAGGCCGTAAGATTTCTGTGAGTCGGACATGATTAAAGTCGTGAGGCCGGGAAATGTATCATCTGGGCTGAAGAGGTCGGGGGCTTCAGTTCACGCCACGGCCGAATTCTGTCGGGCCCGGGTGTCTGAAATCCGTCAACGCAGGGCCGGGACTGTCCCCGGGTTCGCCGATGTGCTCAAGGCTGCTCTGACCTGCTCTGACCTGCTCTGATGCGATGCATTGATCCTTCTCCCGGTTGCCGTCTCCTGTGGGGGTCACGGATGGACGAGTGTGGGCGCGCCGTTGATGGTGAAATCTATTCATCCGACTATTCGGTTGCCCGAAAGAGACTGGTCGGTAAAGTCGCGGCCCGGTTTCTCGGTATGGCCGCCTATCCTGCTCTCCTCCTCGCGGTCATTCTCGTCGGGGTGTTCGCAGTGCGGCAGAAGTGGGATCCGGCATGGGTCAGCCCGCTTTTCCTGCTCGGGGTCATCGCCTATCTCGTCCTTCTGGAACGGCTGATTCCTTACGACCGGAAGTGGCACCCCGAAAAGAGAGAATGGTGCTTCTACGGCATCTACTTCCTGCTCACCATGGCCGGAAGCGGACTGGCCCAACTGCTTGTCGCGCTGGCCGTCGGCCTCATCTCGCCGGCGGAGCCGACCTACCACCTGGGGATCGAGATCCCGGGCGCGCTCCTCACCGGATCGCTCGCCAGCTATCTGGTGCACCGGCTTGGCCACCGCAGCCCCTTGCTCTGGCGGCTGCACGGGATCCACCACGTGCCGGAGAAGGTCAACGTCGCCAACAACGGAGTCAACCACGTGCTGGACATCGTCCTGGCGCAAGGCCTTGTCCAGCTGGCCCTGGCCCTCGTCGGATTCTCCCGGCCGGCCGTGCTGGTGGTCGGACTCTTCGTCGCCGCCCAGGGCTACTTCGTCCACGCGAACATCGACGTCCGCATCGGACCGCTCAACCACCTGCTGGCCAGCCCCGAGCAGCACCGACTGCACCACAGCACCGATCTGGCCGAAGCCGGCCACTACGGTTCCGACCTGTCGTGCTGGGACCACCTCCTCGGCACCTTCACCTGGCGCCCCGGCCGCGAACCCGCCGCCGTCGGCCTCCACGACCCCGCCGCCTTCCCCGGCACCGGCGAGATCTTCGCCGCCTTCCTGCACCCCTGGCGGCGCCGACCCGCGCCGGGCCCCCGACCGGAGTGACCGCCGCACCCTGCCGCTCCACCACGACTTGAGGAGTTCGACATGTCCGATGCGAACAACCGGGCGTTACGGGCCAAGGTGGCGATCGTCGGGATGGGCTGCCGTCTCCCCGGCGGCGCCTCGGACCATCGCACGTTCTGGCGGAACCTGGTGGTGGGCAAGGACTGCATCACGCCCACCCCACCCGACCGGTACAACGTGGGGACACTCGGCAGCCGGTACCGCGACAAACCAGGACGCCTCGTCGGGAGCCGCGGCGGATACATCGACGGCTTCGATGAGTTCGACCCCGCGTTCTTCGGTATCAGCCCCCGCGAGGCCGACCACATGGACCCGCAGCAGCGCAAACTGCTCGAAGTGGCCTGGGAAGCCCTGGAGGACGGCGGCCAGCGGCCCGCGGATCTCGCAGGCGGCAACGTCGGCGTATACGTCGGGGCGTTCACCCTGGACTACAAGATCCTGCAGTTCGCCGACCTGGGCTTCACCTCGCTGGCCGCCCACACCGCAACCGGCACCATGATGACGATGGTGTCGAACCGCATCTCGTACTGCTTCGACTTCCGTGGCCCCAGTCTGTCCGTCGACACCGCGTGCAGTTCCTCCCTGGTCGCCGTCCACCTCGCGTGCCAGGCGCTGAACAACGGGGAGAGCGACCTCGCCCTGGCCGGCGGCACCCTGCTGCACATGGCCCCGCAGTACACCATCGCCGAGACGAAGGGCGGGTTCCTGTCGCCCGAGGGCCGCTCCCGTACGTTCGACGCCGCTGCCGACGGTTACGTCCGCGCCGAAGGCGTCGGCCTGGTCGCGCTGAAGCGGCTGGACGACGCGGTACGGGACGGGGACCGGATCCACGCGGTGATCCTCGGCAGCGGCGTCAACCAGGACGGCCACACCAACGGCATCACCGTCCCCAACCCCGACGCCCAGGTCGACCTGATCCGCCGGGTCTGCGCCGAAGCGGGCATCACCCCCGGAGACCTCCAGTACATGGAGGCGCACGGCACCTCGACCCCGGTCGGCGACCCGATCGAGGCCAACGCCCTGGCCCGCGCGCTGGCCATCGGACGGGCCCCGGGCGCCCGCGCCTATGTCGGCTCGGTCAAGACGAACATCGGCCACGCCGAATCCGCCGCCGGGATCGCCGGCTTGATCAAGACCGTCCTGAGTCTCAAGCACCGGACCATCCCGCCCCACATCAACCTGGAGAACCTCAACCCCGCCATCGACCCGGCGACCCTGCCCTACGAGATCCCCACCCGGCTCACCGACTGGCCCGACCACGAGGGACCCGCCCGGGCAGGTGTGAACTCCTTCGGATTCGGCGGCACCAATGCCCATGTCGTCCTGGAGGAGGCCCCTCCGACCCCGAAGGAGACCCACCCCGCGCCGCCCGCCCAGCGATCCTGGAGCCTCCTGCCGCTCAGCGCCCGCAACCCGGACGCCCTCAAGGAGATGGCGGCCGGGATCCGGGGCGAACTCGCGGGCGACAACGGCCCGGCCGTACCCCTCGACGACCTCGGCCACACCCTGGCCCACCGCCGCCAGCACCTCCCCGAGCGGCTGTCCGTCGTCTACTCCACGCGCGCGTCCCTCGACGATGCGCTGGCCGCCCACGAGCGCGGCGAGCCGCACCCCCGGGTCGTCCACGCCCGCGCCCGGGAGACCGCCGATCGGAAACTGGCCTGGGTCTTCACCGGGATGGGCCCCCAGTGGTGGGGCATGGGCCGCCAACTGCTGGAAAGGGAAACGGTCTTCCGCGACGCCGTCGCCGCCTGCGACCGGGCGATGAGGGAGTTCGCCGACTGGTCCCTCATCGAGGAGATGACCGCCGACGAGTCCGTCTCCCGGATGAGCGAGACCTGGCTCGCCCAGCCCGCGAACTTCGCCGTACAGGTCGCCCTCGCCGCCCTGTGGCGGCACCACGGGGTGTACCCGGACGCCGTGGTCGGCCACAGCACCGGCGAGATCGCCGCCTTCCACACCGCGGGCATCTACTCCCTGCGGGACGCGGCCAGGATCGTCGTACACCGCAGCCGCCTCCAGCAGACCCTGGCCGGCACCGGCACGATGCTCGCCGTGAGCCTGTCCGAGGACGAGGCCGAGCGCCGCGTGAGGCCCTACAACGACCGGGTCTCGGTCGCCGCCGTCAACAGCCCCACCGCGATCACCCTGGCCGGGGACGAGGAGGCCCTGAACCTGCTGGCCGAGGAGCTGCGGGCCGAGCAGCAGTTCGCGAGGTTCCTCTCCGTGGAAGTGCCGTATCACAGCATCGGCATGGAACACATCAAGGGCGAACTGCTGGACGCGCTGGCCCCGTTGTCTCCGCGCCCGGCCCAGATCCCGCTGTACCTCACGGGCGTGGAGGGAACTGCCCAGGGCGGGGAACTGGATGCCGGCTACTGGTGGAAGAACGTTCGCGACCGGGTGCGTTTCCGCTCGGCGGTCGACCGAATGGTCTACGACGGCCACCACGTGTTCCTGGAGGTCGGCCCGCACCCGGTCCTCGGCCACGCGATCCGCGAATGCCTCGACACCACCGGCGTATCCGGCCTCACCCTGCCCTCGATCCGTCGCCGGGAAGACGAGAGCGAGCGCTTCGCGGCCTCCCTCGGCTCGCTCCACACCCTGGGTGTCCCCGTCGACTGGAAGCTGCTCCAGCCCGCCGGCCGGCCGGTCACCCTGCCCCGCCATCCCTTCCGGCGCGACCGCCACTGGACCGAACCCCGCCCGGTCGCCCAGGTCCGCCTCGGCCACCGCGACCACGCCCTCCTCGGCCGCCGCACCGACGCCACGGAACCCACCTGGCAGACACGCCTGGACATCGAGGACCTGCCCTACCTCGCCGACCACCGTATCCAGGACACCGTCGTCTTCCCCGCCGCCGGCTACGTGGAGATGGCCGCCCAAGCCGTCCTCGGGCTCACCGGCGGAACCACGGCCGTCCTCGCCGACATCGAGCTGCGCAGGGCGCTCTTCCTGCCCGACGGTAAGGACCGGACCGTCGAGGTGTCGCTCTCCCTGGAGAACGCCACCTTCACCATCGTCTCCCCGACCGGGGACGACGAGGAGCGGGCCGTGCACGCCAGTGGGATCGTCCGCACCGGGCAACGCCGCCGCACCACCCCGCCGCTCGACGCTCCCACGATCCGGGCCCGCAGCCTGCGCCACCTCGACGGCCCCGACTGCTACACCGCGCTGGCCGCTCTCGGCTACCACTACGGCCCCTCCTTCCAGGCCGTCGAGGAGGTCTGGATCGGTGCCGGGGAGGTCCTGGCCCGGATCCGGCCGCCCCGCGCGATCGGCGACGACGCCGCGGGCCACCAACTCCACCCCGTCCTCCTCGACGCCTGCTTCCAGACTCTGCTGACCCCCCTCATCCTTGACGGTTCCGCCCGGGACGCCGGGATCAGGCTGCCGCTCTCGCTGGACGAGGTCGCTCTCGAACCCATCGGCGACCAGCCGTTCTGGGCCCACGCCACCCTGCTCCCCGGCGACGCGGACACCACGCTCGGCAACATCGCCCTGTACGCCGACAACGGCACACCGCTGGGCCGCGTGGAGGGATTCCGCGCCGCCGACGTGGAGAAGGCCGCCACCGCCGTCGCCCGCACCACGATCGACTCCTGGCTCGCCGAACCCGTCTGGACCGACTGCCCGCCGCTACCCGTCCGCGACACCGTCACCGGCCAGGGGGCCGCTGCACCCGACACCGTTCGGGACGAGCCGCCCGGGACGGACGGCGTACAGCGCCCCGCACCGCCGGACGGCCCGGCGAAAGCCGCGCGGGACCACGGCTGGCTGGTCCTCGCCGACACCAGGGGCGTCGCGGACGCCTTCGCCGCCCTGGCCGCAGCCCGTGGCGAACGCTGCCGTCTGGTGCGCCGAGGCCTGGCCTACGCCGCCTCTGCCGACGGCTCCACGTACACCCTCGATCCCGCGTCCGACCTCGACCTGCGCCGCCTCTTCGCCGACCTCGACCGCGACGGCGGACCGTTCCTGGGGACCGTTCTGCACCTGTGGAACCTCGACGCCCCCGCCCTCGCCGAGTGCGACCGGGCCGCCCTGCGCGACCACACAGGCGCGGGTGCCTACTCCCTGGTCGTCCTCGCCCGGCTGCTGTCGGCCCGGGACGGTGAAGGCCGCCTGCACATCGTCACCCGGGGCGCCCAGCCCGCCCTGCCGGGCGAGGGACCCGAGCCCTTCGGGGCACCCGCCTGGGGCATCGGCCGCGTCCTGCGGCACCAGGAGCTCATCGGACATGCCGGCAAGATCGTCGACCTCGACCCCCGGCGGCAGCCGGGCCCCGAAGGCAACCGGGCCGACGCCGAAGCGCTCCTCGCCGAGGCCCTGAGCGACGACGAGGAGGAGATCGCCCTACGCGACGGAGGCCGCCGCACCAGCCGCCTGCGCCCCGCAGAGGCCCTGACCCGGCCCTTGCCGCTGCGCCTGCGGACCGACGGCAGCTACCTGGTCACCGGTGCGTTCGGCGCGCTCGGCCGACTGCTGTGCCGCACCCTCGTACGGCGCGGGGCCCGCAGGCTCGTCCTGGTCGGGCGCACCCCCGTCCCGCCCCGGGAGAAGTGGGCCGGCACCGACCCCGCCACCGCCACGGGACGGGCCGTGCGCCTCCTCCGCGAGTTGGAGGCGCTCGGCGCCCAGCCCGTCCTCGCAACCCTCGACATCACCGAGGAGGACGCGCTGGCCGACTGGCTCGACGTCGACCGGCACAGCGGGGCGCCGCCGATCCGCGGAGTGTTCCACCTGGCTGGACAGGTCCGCGACAGGCTCGTCGCCGACCTCGACCGGAACGCCTTCGACGCCGTCCACGACCCCAAGACCGTCGGCGCCCACCTCCTGCACCGTCACCTGCGGGGCGAACCCCTCGAACACTTCGTGCTTTTCGCCTCGATCGCCTCCCTGCTGACCACAGCCGGCCAGACCAACTACGCCGCCGGGAACGCCTTCCTGGACTCCCTCGCCCACCACCGCCGCGCCCAGGGACTGCCCGCGCTGAGCCTCGACTGGGGCCCGTGGGCCACCGGGATGATCCAGGAACTCGGGCTGGTCGACCACTATCTGCACAGCCGGGGCATGAGCTCGCTGTCACCGGACGCCGGCATGGCCGTCCTGGAACGCGTCATCGGCCAGGAACACGCCCAGCTCGTCGTCGCCACCGTCGTCGACTGGCCCGTCTTCCTCGCCTGGTACCCGTCCCCGCCACCGCTGGTCGCCGATCTCGCGGCAGCAGCCGCTCCGCCCCGCGACGCTGCCTCCGGCAACGGATTCCTCGACACCTTCCGCGCCGCAGACCCGCAGACCCGCCGCACCCTGGTCGCCGAGCGGTTCACCGAGCTCTCCGCCACCGTGTTGCGCACCGGCACCGACCGCATCGACCCCACCACCGGCCTCGGCGAACTCGGCCTCGACTCGCTCCTCGCCATGGAGCTGCGGGCCCGCATCCATGCCGAACTCGGAGTCGCCCTGCCCGTGGTCGCCCTGCTCAGCGGCACTCCGGCCGGGGAACTCGCCGCCCAGCTCCACGATGGCCTGAGCGCCCTGACCTCGGCCGAAGGTCCCGACAGCTCGGCTGGCGCCGTTGAACTCCACAGGGACGAGCGGAGCTATCCGCTGACGCACAATCAGAAGGCGCTCTGGTTCCTCAAGCACCTCAACCCCGACGGCTACGCCTACAACATCGGCGGGGCCGTCGAGGTGAACGTCGCCCTCGAACCGGACCTGATGTTCGAGGCCGTCCGCCGCCTCATCACCCGCCACCCGGCGCTGCGCACCAACTTCTTCCTGGAGGACGGGCAGGCCGTGCAGCGGGTCTGCGAGGACGGCCCGAGCGACCTCGCCCTCTTCGACGTCCAGGGCGAGGACTGGGAAAGCATCCACGCGACGATCGTCCAGGAGTACCGCAAGCCCTACGACCTCGCCCAGGACCCCCTGGTCCGCTTCCGCCTCTTCAAGCGGGGCCCGGACCGCTGGATCATCATGAAGGCCGTCCACCACATCATCTCCGACGCCATCTCCACCTTCACCTTCATCGAAGAACTCCTCACGGTGTACGAGGCGCTGCGCCGCAACCAGGAACCCCGGCTGCCACCGATCGAGGCCCGCTACCTGGACTTCCTCAACCAGCAGAACGCGTTCCTTGCCGGACCCGAGGCAGCGGGCATGCTCGACTACTGGCGCTCCCACCTGCCGGCCGTGGTCCCACTCCTGGACCTCCCCGTCGACAAGCCCCGCCCGGCGGTCCAGACCCACAACGGGGCCTCCGAGTTCTTCGTCCTCGACGCCACGCTCAGCGCCCGTGTCCACGGCCTGGCCCGCGCCCACGGCGTCACTCCGTTCATGGTGCTGCTCAGCGCCTACTACCTCCTGCTGCACCGCTACTCCGGGCAGGAGCACATCGTCGTCGGCAGCCCGGTGACCGGCCGCACCCGACAGGACCTCGCCTCCGTCTACGGCTACTTCGTCAATCCGCTACCGCTCCACGCCGATCTGTCCGGGGACCCGACCGTCGCCGAACTGCTGCAGCAGGTCCGCCGGACCGTGCTCGGCGGCCTGGACAACCAGGAGTACCCCTTCGTCCTCCTTGTCGAGGAGCTGGGCCTTCAGCACGACCCCAGCCGCTCCGCCGTCTTCCAGGCAATGTTCATCCTGCTGACCCACAAGGTGGCCACCGAGCAGTACGGCTACCGCCTGGACTACATCGAGCTGCCGGAGGAGGAAGGGCAGTTCGACCTGACGCTGTCCGCCTACGAAGACGAGGCGGAAGGCCGCTTCCACTGCGTGTTCAAGTACAACACCGACCTCTTCCTCCCGGAGACCATGCGCCGCATGGCCGCCCACTACACCCGGCTCCTGGACCGGATGACCCGCGCCCCGGGCGAACAGCGCACCTCCCGGTTGGAGATGCTCGGAGACCGGGAGCGGGAGCGGCTCCTCGAGGAGTGGAGCCGCCCGGCTCTGCCGCCCGCCGGGCCCGATGAACAAGAGCCCTTCACCTCGGTCCAGGCGCTGATCGGCCGTGTCGCCGCCGTGCAACCCGCCGCCGTCGCCGTGACCACGCCCTCCCCGCGCGGCGAGGCGCACCGGCTGACCTACGCGGAGCTGGACCAGCGTGCCGACGACGCTGCCGCCCGGCTGCGTACGCTCGGAGTCGGCGAGGGCTCGGTGGTCGTGCTGTCCCTGGAGAAGTCGGCCGAGCTGGTCATCGCCCTGCTGGCCGTGCTCAAGGCCGGCGCCGCCTACCTCCCGCTGCGGCCCGACCACCCGGCCGACCGGCTCGCCCACCTCGTGTCGACCACCGGCGCGGAACTCGTCGTCGTGGCGGACGACGCCGTGCCGGAGCGGACCGGGGCCCTGACCGTCCCGACGCTGACCCTTGCCGCGCTCGCCCGCACCGCCCCGCACCCGGACGGTCCGGCGTCCGAGGCCGGCCCTGAATCGTCCGCGTACGTCATCACCACCTCCGGCTCCACCGGCCGCCCGAAGGCCGTCCGCGTCAGCCATCGCAATCTCGCCTCCGCGTACGCGGCCTGGCTGCAGGAATACCGGCTGGAGACCGACGTTCGGGTGCACCTCCAGATGGCCGAACCGTCCTTCGACGTGTTCACCGGCGACCTGGTACGCGCCCTGTGCTCGGGCGGCGCCCTCGTCCTGGCCGACCGCGACCTCCTCTTCGACACCACCCGCCTCTACCGCACGATGCGTCAGGAACGTGTCGACTGCGTCGAGTTCGTCCCCGCCGTCGTCCGCGGACTGATGGACCACTGCGTGCGCGAGGGGCTGCGGCTGGACTTCCTGCGGCTGCTGGTGGTCGGCTCGGACGTGTGGAGCGTGGGGGAGTACCGCCGACTGGCCGAGCTGTGCGGCCCCGGCACCCGCCTCGTCAACTCCTACGGCCTCACCGAGGCCACCATCGACAGCGCCTACTTCGAAGGGCCCGTCGACGACCTGGAGCCCGGCGCCATGGTCCCCATCGGCCGGCCCCTCCCCAACAGCACCCTCCACGTGCTCGACACCCACGGAGAACCAGTCCCGCCCGGAGTGCCCGGCGAACTCTGGATCGGCGGCCGGGGCGTCGCCCTCGGCTACGCCGGAGACCCCGAGCAGACCGACGAGCGTTTCGTCACCCGTATCCTCGGCCGCGACGCCGACGCCCGCCCGGAACGCCTCTACCGCACCGGCGACATCGCCCGCTGGGACGCCCGCGGCCGAGCCCACCTGCTCGGCCGGACCGACGGCCAGGTCAAACTGCGCGGTCACCGTATCGAGATCGGCGAGATCGAGGCCCACCTCGCCCAGTGGCCCCCGCTCGCCCGGGCCGTCGTCACCGTACGCACCGACGCCGGGGGAGACACGGCGCTCTGCGCCTACTGCGTGACCGCACCCGGTGCCGCCCTGGACGTCCGGTCCCTGCGCCGTCACCTGACCCGCTCGCTGCCCTCGTACATGATCCCGTCCTACTTCGTCGAACTGCCCGCCCTGCCTCTGACGGCCAACGGCAAGGTCGACACGGCCGCTCTGCCCACGCCCCGCGCCGAGGCGGGGGACCGGCCCCACGAGGAACCGGCGACCCTGTACGAGATCAGCGTCGCCCGGCACTGGAAGGCCCTCCTGGGGTGCGATCAGGTCGGTCTGGAGGACGACTTCTTCGAGCTCGGCGGCAGCTCGACCAAGCTCATCGAACTCCTCCACCACCTGCGCACCGAGTTCGGCGTCGGCGTCCCCGTCAGCAGGCTCTACCAGGTCACCACCCTGCACGGCATGGCCGCCACCGTCGAGGACGTGCTGCACGGCACCAGCGCCGAGGAACTGCCCTTCCTCACCTTCAACGCCGGACAGCACCCCGCCCTCTTCTGCTTCCCGCCGGCCGGCGGCCACGGGCTCGTCTACCGGGGCCTGGCCGCCCACCTCCCGGACCACACCGTCATCGGCTTCAACTACCTCCCCGGCGACGACAAGACCGCCCGGTACGCCGACCTCATCGAAACCGCCCAACCCGAGGGCCCCTGCCTGCTCCTGGGCTACTCCCTCGGCGGCAACCTGGCCTTCGAGACCGCCAGGGAGCTGGAGCGCCGGGGCCGCCGCGTCGATCACGTCGTCATCCTCGACTCCCGCCGTATCCTCTTCGCCTACGAACCGGACGCCTCCGGCATCGCCGCATTCGAGAGCGAACTCGCCGAGCACCTGCGTAAACACACCGGGTCCGAGGCCGTCACCCAGGAGACCCTCGCCCACGCCGCCGAATACCTGGCGTTCTGCGGGCGCACGCCCAACACCGGCACGGTCACCGCGACCGTCAGCGTGATCACCGACGAGGACAAGGCCGCCCTCTACGCCGCCGGAGAGCTGGGCACCTGGCACGGCAGCTCCACCGCTGCCACCACCGTCCTCCGCGGCTCCGGCACCCACGCCGACATGCTCGACGCCAAGCACCTGCCCCGCAACGCCGAGCTGGTGCGCTCCGTCCTGACGGGAGACGCGGCCCATGGTGGATGAGGACGCAAGCGACTGGACCAGAAGGCAACGCACCCCGGGAACTCCGCCCCGCGTCATCGTGGTGGGAGCCGGTGTGGCCGGCCTCTCCACCGGCTGCTACGCCCAGATGAGCGGAGCCAGGACCCGCATCTTCGAGAAGCACGTGCTGCCCGGCGGCTGCTGCACCGCCTGGTCGCGGGAGGGCTACCTCTTCGACTACTGCATCGAGTGGCTCATCGGCACCGCCCCGGGCAACGACGCCCACCAGGTGTGGAGCGAACTCGGCGCGCTGGACGGCAAGTCGGTGACCAACTTCGAGCTGTTCAACAAGGTCGAGGACGAACACGGCCGGTCGGTCACCTTCTACAACGACCCCGACCGCCTGGAGGCCCACCTCCTGGAGCTCTCGCCCGCCGACACCCCTCACATCCGGGCCTTCACCCGGGACCTGCGGCGCTTCGTCGACATCGAGCTGTACCCGTTCCTGACCGCGCCCGCCCTGCGGACCGTACGGGAGAGGGCCCAGACCCTGCGCACGGTGCTCCCCGCCTTCCGGCTGTTCTGGCGGACCGCCGCCACCCCCATGCACGTCTTCGCCGACCGGTTCCAGGACCCGCTGCTCCGCAAGGCGTTCCGTAACATCTTCTTCCAGGACCCGGAGGGCTTCCCGCTGCTGCCTTACCTCTTCAACATGGCGGCCGCCCACCACGGCAACGCGGGCTTCCCGCAGGGCGGTTCGCTCGGCCTCGCCCGCTCCGTCGAGGAGCGCTACCGCAACCTCGGCGGCACGGTCACCTACCGGGCCCGTACGGAGCGGATCCTGATCGAGAACGACCGGGCGATCGGCATCGAACTCCGCAACGGAAGAAAGTACTTCGCCGAACACGTGGTCTCCGCCTGCGACGGCCACACCACCGTCTACGGTCTCCTCGGCGGCCGGTACACCAGCCCCCGCATCGACAAGCTGTACACCGACCTCCTGTACCGCCCCGGCACCCTCTTCCCCGCCGTCGTCTCCGCCTTCGTCGGCCTGCGCGGCGACCTGGAGCCCGACGAGGCGCACAGCACCACGCACCTCCTCGGCCCGGACGACGCGAACCACCTGCCCGGCGCGCTCCAGGACAGCCTCGTCGTCCAGGCACGCTCCCGCTACTCCGGCGGCTTCGCCCCGCCGGGCCACTCCGTCCTGCACTGCACCTACTTCAGCGACTACGCCCACTGGAAGGAGCTGCGCACCCGGAACCGCAAGGAGTACCGCCGGCGCAAACGCGACGTCGCCGACTTCGTCAGGGACTTCCTGGAGCGCCGCACCCCCGGCATCGCCGACCGCATCGACGTCATGGAAGTCGCCACCCCCGCCACGACCCACCGCTACACCGGCAACCTGGGCGGCTCCATCCTCGCCTGGAAGGCGTTCTCGGAGGCCGACGACGTCGCGGCGCGGCTGGTCGGCAAAGACCGCATGAGGCTACCGGGCCTCAGCGGCTTCTCCATGGCCGGCCAGTGGATCGGCATGGGCGGCCTGATCCGCGCGGCCTCCACCGGCCGCTTCGCCGTCCAGTACCTCTGCCGCGAACTCGGTCTGGAATTCCGGGCCTGGGAAAGCAAGGGCACCGAGCCGTGGCACCCCGGGAAGCTGGGCCACCTGCCCCAGCTGGACCGGTGGTCGGCCCGGGAGAGTGAGGACTCATGAGCCGCAGCACGAGGCGATCCCGGCCGAGGGGCGCCCGGCCCCGGGAGTCGATGATCATCATCGGGGCCGGTCTCGGCGGCCTTTCCACCGGCTGCTACGCCCAGATGAACGGCTACCGCACCCGCGTTCTGGAGATGCACGAGATGCCCGGCGGCTGCTGCACCGCCTGGGAGCGCGGCGGCTTCACCCTGGACCCCTGCGTCAGCTGGCTCCTCGGCAGCGGCCCCGGCAACGAGATGCACCAGATCTGGCTGGAACTCGGAGCCCTCCAGGGCAAGGAGATCCGTCACTTCGACGTCTTCAACATCGTGCGCGGCACCGACGGGCGGGCCGTCCACTTCTACTCGGACCCCGACCGGCTCGAAGCCCACCTCATCGCCCTCTCGCCCGCCGATGCCCGGCTGGTGCGCAAGTTCTGCGGGCAACTGCGCAGCTTCCGCAAGGCGCTCGCGGTCTACCCGTTCCTCAAACCCGTCGGGCTGATGGGGCGCAGGGAGCGCTGGCGGATGCTCGCCTCGTTCCTGCCCTACTTCAACGCCGTCCGCACCACCATCACCGTCCTCATGAGCGACTTCTCGGCGAGGTTCGAGGACCCGCTGCTGCGGGAGGCGTTCAACTTCATCCTGTACGAGAAGCACCCGGCCTTCCCCGTCCTGCCGTTCCACTTCCAGCTCGCCTCGCACGCCAACCTCTCCGCAGGCGTCCCCGAGGGCGGTTCCCTCGGTCTCGCCGAGTCGATCGAGGCCCGCTACCGGCGGCTCGGCGGCGAAGTCTCGTACAACACGAAGGTCGAGTCGGTGATCGTCGAGGACGACCGGGCGGTCGGCGTCCGGCTCAGCGACGGCGGCGAACTGCGCGCAGACATCGTCGTGTCGGCCTGCGACGGCTACACCACGGCCATGAAGTTCCTGAAGGGCGAGTACCTCGGTGAGGACTACCGCAGGCTCTACACCGAGACCATCCACGAACCCGGCATGGTCTTCCCCGGCTACTTCACCCTCTTCCTCGGCCTCTCCCGCCCCTTCCCGGAGGGCGCACCCTGCACGACGCACCTCCTCGACGAGGCCATGGCGGCCGAACTGACCGGCATCCGCCACCCGAGCATCAACGTCCAGTTCCGCAGCCGCCACTACCCCGAGCTGTCCCCGGACGGCACCACCGTCGTCTACGCGACCTACTTCTGCGACATCGCTCCTTGGCGCGCCCTGGACGAGGGCCCCGAACAGGTCACCCGCACCCGCGGCGGCCAGGAACTGCACACCCTGCCCGTACGGCACGGGCGCGGCTACTACGCGGCGAAACGCCGCGCCCGCACGGCGCTCGTCGGCTTCCTGGACCAGCGCTACCCCGGCCTGCGGGATGCCATCGTCGTCCGCGACGTCTCCAGCCCTCTCACCCAGGTCCGCTACACCGGCAACTACAACGGCACCGTCCTGGGCTGGCAGCCCTTCGTCGAGAGCGGCGAGGCCCTCGAGGAGCTGATCAAGAAGCACGGCCCGGGGCTCCCCGGACTGCGCGACTTCTACCAGTCCGGGGTCTGGGCCACCACCGGCGGCCTCATCCGGGCCGCCGCAGCCGGCCGCCACGTCATGCAGTTCGTCTGCCGCGACGACGGCAGACCCTTCACCGCGACCCTCGACCTCACCGCACCCCCACCGACCCATCGCGTCATCCCCGTGCCCGTTCGCCCCGCCGCCCCGACGGAGAGGAAGCCATGAAGATCGCCAAATGGGTGGTCCGCGAACACGTCGAAGGCGTCCCCGACGTGGACCGCGTCTACGAGAAGGTCGTCGAGAACGTCGACGTCGCCCTCGCCCGCGACGAGATGCTCCTGCGTACCCGGTACGTCTCCGTCGACCCCTACCTCCACGGCATCGCCCTCGACACCCCCATCGGCGGACACATGGGCGCCGACTCCATCATGGAGGTGGTCGAGGCGGGACCGGACGCCGCACACCGCGTCGGTGACCTCGTCCAGGGCTTCGGCGGCTGGCGCACCCACGTGATCTCCACCGGCGCAGCCGAACTCTGGCAGACAGGCACGTTCCCCATGGTCTTCCCGGACTTCCGCAGGCTCGACCCAGGCTGGTACGACGACGCCCTGCCGCTGCCGACCGCCCTCAGCGTGATGGGCGGCCCCGGCATGACCGCCTGGGGGACCCTCACCAAGTACATGACGATCAGCCCCGGCGACACCCTCGTCATCAGCGGGGCCTCCGGAGCCGTCGGCGCCCTCGTCGGCCAGCTCGCCCTGCTCGAAGGGGCCCGGGTGGTCGGCACCACCTCCTCCCCGAAGAAGGCCGAGCGCCTCACCGCGCTCGGCTTCGACGCGGTGATCGTCTACCGTCACGGGGATGGGGCGGACACCGTGCGCGACGCCCTGGCACAGTCCGCCCCCGACGGCATCGACCGGTACTTCGACAACCTCGGCGGCACGGTCACCGACGCGGTGTTCCCCCTGCTCAACGTCGGGGCCCAGGTGGCGGTCTGCTGGCAATGGGCGACCCAGGTGGGTAACGAGCACACCGGCCCCCGGCTCCTGCCGTACCTGATGTTCCCGCGCGCCACCGTCCGCGGCATCTTCTCCCTGGAATGGTTCACCGAAGAGAACTGGCGGGACCTGCACACAGAGCTGGGCGGCCGGGTCCGGCGCGGTGAGGTCGTCTGCGACCACACTCTGCACCACGGCTTCGACAACATCCCCGCCGCCTACGCCAGCCTCTACGCCGGACATGCGCCCAACCGGGGCAAGGTCCTCATCGAGCTATGACCGCCCGTGCCCCGACGGCCCGTTCCAGGAGGTATGTTGACCGCCACCGAGCCTGACCATCCCGCGCAGGTGCCCATGCACCGCTTGCACTTCGACGAACCCGGACCGCCCCGCCCTGCCGAACTGCCCGGCGGCGCCCCCGCCTGGTTGGTCAGCCGCTACGCAGACGTCCGCCAGGTGCTGACCGACCCCCGCTTCGGCCGGGCCCTCCTGTACGCCCCCGACGCACCGGCTCTCTCCGACGTGCCCGACCTCGTGAACAGTCCCGACCTGATGTTCAATCAGGACGGTCCCGACCATCTGCGACTGCGCCGCACACTGCGCCGCGCGTTCACCCCGCGGGCCGTCGCCCGCTGGCGGCCGTGGATCGCGGCGATCGTGGAGGAGCTCCTCGACCGTCTGGAGGCCTCGCCGCAACCGGCGGACGTGGTCGCGGGGTTCGCCCTCCCCCTACCGGTGGCGGTGATCAGCCGGCTGATGGGGCTGGACGAGCCGGCCTGGGACCGGATGCGGCACTGGAGCGAGCACGCCTTCTCGGACGGGACTCATGACAGCGAGCAGGTGGCGTCCGCACTGCAGGAGTTCGGCGCCTTCGGCGCAGACCTCCTCGCCGAGCGGCGGCGGGCTCCCGGCGACGACCTGATCAGCGAGCTGGTCGCGGCCGCCGACCAGGAGGGGGGCGTCCCCGAGGCCCAATTGGTCGGCCTCGTGTGCGGGCTGGTCGTCGGCGGCCACGACAGCACCATGACCATGCTCGCCAACGCGCTGTTCTACCTCCTGGGCGAACGTCCCGAGACGTGGCCCCTCCTCGGCGCCGACGAGGAGGCCGCCGGACGCGTCGCGGACCGGATCATCCACCTTGTCCCGTTGGGCGACGACCGAGGCAGCGCCCGGCACACTGCCGCGGACGTCGAGGTCGGCGGGGTGACGATCCCGGCCGGCGCGATCGTGCTCGCCGACTGCGGCATGGCCAACCGCGACCCGAAGGTCTTCCCGCTCGCCACCCTCCATGACCTGTTCGCCCCACTGGAGGCCCCCACACTCTCCTTCGGCGCGGGCCCCCACTACTGCCTCGGCGCGTGGCTCGCCCGTCTGGAGCTCCAGCTCGCCCTGCACCGGCTGGCCGCCCGCTTCCCCGGCCTGCGCCTGGCCGAACCCATGGGGACGGTCTCCTGGCGGGCCGGCACGACCTCACGCAGCCCTCAGCGGCTCACCGTCAGTTGGTAGTCGCCGCAGTGCGCGGTTCAGCCTCGACGCACGGGGTGCGCACCAGGCTGATCCGACTTCCGCGTCGGTGCCGACCACCGCAGCCGGACCGGCTTCGGTGTGGCCCCGCTGGGCAGGTGGTCGAGTACAGGCGGATGACGGTCCCTCGACGATCGGGAGAGTGCCGTCGGCTGCGGCCCAGGACGCCCGGTTGGTGAGCTCGGGGTGAAGCCGGCCCCAGAAGCGGGCGAGGGCGGTGCCGTAGAGGCGGGTTCCGGTGACGGTGTCGGTGTCCCGGGTGCCCCAGGTGCCGGGTTCTGCCCGAAGACGAACCCGCCGCCGTGCCCGGGCGGCCGACCCATGAATGTGCGGCTGCGGCGGCGGGGCCGGCCTGCGCAGGACGCGGTCCGAGGGCATCCTGGCGAGCACCTGCACCGGCAGGTCCTTCAGCAGGAAGGCGAGGCGGGGTGCGTCGTATCGGGCGTCCGCGATGACGAGGACATCCGGGTTCCCGGCCTGTCACTCACCTGCGGAGATCAGCCGTTCGACCAGGTCGCGCAATGGTCGGGCGGTGACGGTCTCAGTGTCGTCCCCAGGTTCCAGACGCCGGCTGTCCAGGGGTGCGGTCCACCAACTGCGGCCCGGCTCCAGAGCGCAGACGATCGAGTACGGCCACTCGGGAACAGCAATGTGCTGGTCCGTGCCCCGGCCGTAGGTGTGACACAGGATCCGCTCCGGTGAGGTGTGGAGCCGGCAGCCTCGGCAACAACTCAGTGGCCACTACTCATCACGAAGATGGACGCCACCGGGCGGGAAATCCTGCGGGCCCGTACGTAGGGCCGACCCCGCCCCCGGCGTGAGTCGGGGCCGATCGGCATTCCGGCGAGGGTCTGTGATGGTCAGGCACTGATGCGACCGAAACCGCAGACCGGTTCGTGCCGACGGGCCCCGTCCTTGCAGCGTTGCTCGTGGGAGACCCAGTTCCCTACTGGGGCATCAGGACTGTGTCGACGAGCTCGACCGTTGCGTTGGCGGTCGGGATGCCCCCACAGACGATGTTCGCGGAGTTGTTCACCTTGAAGGTGTCGCCCGATCCGGACGTGGTGAGGTTGCTGCCCTGCAAGGTCTTGAAGTCTCCGTTGCCGAGCTGGCTCTGGGTGATCTTCTGGTCCACTACGTGGTACGTGAGGACCTTGGTCAGCTGGTCCTTGTCGGCCAGCAGAGCGTCGAGATCCGCCTTCGGAATCTTCTCGAACGCAGCATTGGTCGGAGCGAACACAGTGATGTCCTTTGACTTGTTCAGAGTGTCGCCCAGATCGGCCGCGTTGATCGCGGCGGTGAGCGTCGACAGCTCCGCGTTGTTGGAGGCTGCGGTGGCCACCGGGTCGTCGGCCATGCCGGCGGCGCTTCCCTGGCCTTCCGCCGGCAGGGAAGAACATCCCGGCCCGAACGGTTGCGAGCCGCTGTCGGCGGAAGCCGCCGGTGCAGCGATTCCCAGTGATACGGGAAGGACTACTGCCGCTGACACGCCAACGACGGAGCGGCGGACTCGAGTGATGTTCATGGGACGACTCCTCCGGGCTCTGGACCGGGACATGTGCATGGTCTCGTTGGCGAAGGCCAACCGGACCGGTGGCGCAGGCACCGCGACCGCAGACCGCGTCGCTCCGCGGGCCCGTCATCCAGCGTCACACACATGCCTCGAATCCGCTCAGGGAAACTGTGCTGACGGACGACAGCAGATGCTCAGGCCCTGCCCTTCCGGATGCCGCCGCAGGTCGCCGCCGAAGGCGGTGAGCGGATCCGAGCCGCCGTGTCCGGGCGCTCCCTGATCGCCCGGAATGGCATCAAGCGGGCAGCTCACGACCAGGCTACGAAGAACCGCTTGAGCTCGCGATGACCGAGCGGCCAGACCGACGTGATCCATGAGGTACGGCCAACCGCACCCACCGGCGTGCGGGGTTACCGTTGCGCATCGGCTTGTGCGCGGGCGCGTT
The DNA here is from genome assembly GCF_036345975.1 of Streptomyces clavifer. NCBI lineage: Bacteria > Bacillati > Actinomycetota > Actinomycetes > Kitasatosporales > Streptomycetaceae > Streptomyces > Streptomyces clavifer. The sequence continues at coordinate 7,209,743 of NZ_CP107793.1, forward strand.
CAATGTCGGGGACGTGGCTCTCGGCCCATTCCCGGACGGCACGCAGGGGGGCCAGCAGTGACCGCCCGAGGTCGGTGAGGGCGTACTCGACATGCGGGGGATGTGCGGGAATCTCCTTGCGAGAGATCAGACCGTCGTACTCCATCGCGCGCAGCGTCTCGGTGAGCGCCTTCGGTGTGATCCCCCGGATGTGCGCCTTGAGCTCGGTGAATCGCTTCGGCCCGTTGTCCAGCGCGTTGACGATGAACACCGTCCAGCGCGCCCCGATCCGGTGCAGAACGGTGCGACTGGGGCAGGTCGCGGCCATGACGTTGTAGGCGTTACCCATGCACGACTCCCGGTAGCGTTGTAGATACCAGTATAGAATCTATACCGTCCGGGCTGTGACTACTCCCGATTGCACGGTCCGCCCCTCGACAGCTCGGCACGGCCGTCTCGTCGCAGCGATCGTCATCGACTCGATCGGCACCGGTGTCTTCGTTCCCGTTTCGATGCTGTACTTTCTGGCCACGACGCCGCTGACGCTGGTGCAGGTGGGCGCGGCCCTGACGACGGCCGGGCTGCTGGCGCTCCCGGCAGGCCCTCTGGTCGGAGGACTGGTTGACCGGTACGGCGCCAAGCCCGTACTGCAGGCGGCGAACGTGGCCCAAGCGCTCGGCTTCGCCGGGTATCTCCTCGTGGATCAGACATGGCAGATCGCCATCTGCGCCTGGTTGAACAGTGCCGGGCGGGCGGTGTCCTTCAGCTGTTACGGCGTGACCGTCACGGCGCTGGCCGCGCCCGGCCAACGCGAGCGCTGGTTCGGCCTCCTGGGGTCGGTACGCAACCTGGGCTACGCACTCGGCGGCCTCCTCTCTGCTGTCGCCATCAGTTTCGGTGCTCACGGCGTCCATACCGCGATCGTGGTCGTCAACGCCTTGTCCTACGTCACCGCCTACGTGCTGATCCGGGCCGTGCCGAATATCCGTCCCGAGGCCGGCCAGGACGCTGCTGGAGGCTGGGGGCGCGTGCTCAGGGATCGGAGGTACCTGTCACTGGTCGCGCATCAACTGTGCTTCGCGATCTCCTTGTTCGTGCTCAACATCGCGATACCGGTCTACGCCGTGGATGTGCTGGGACTGCCTGGTTGGACTGCCGGCGCGGTCTTCTCACTCAACGCCCTGATGGTCGGCTTCGGCCAAGGCGTCGTCGTCAGGTGGCTCAGAGGGCGGATCCGCAGCCGCGTCCTCGTCGCCGGACACGCCTGCTTTGCGGCCGGCTACCTCCTGTTCCTCGCCGCCGACCGCTCGGCTGCGCTCGCCCTCGCGGTCGGCGTCGTGCTGCTCGGCGCGGTCAGCTACACCTTCGGTGAAATCCTCGGCGGCCCCATCACGTCGACTGTCGCCGCGGAGAGCGCCCCAGACGCTCTCCGCGGCCGGTACTTGGCCCTCAACCAACTCGCCGTGACTGTCGCTGGAGCGGTCTCACCGGCCGCGCTCTCCGCATTGCTGTCCATGGGGGCCTCCGCGATGTGGCTGACCCTGGTCGGCATCAGCGTCCTCGGAGCCACGCTCGCCACTGCGATCGGCAAAGTGGTGCCAGCGGCTCAGAGCCGCATCGGAGTAGTGCCGTGACCGCACAGGTTCGCAGAGTTGGCGGTCATGGCGGTTGGATGACGCTTTGAGGTGACGGCAGGCGCGAGGGCGCCGGCATCGCGGGCGCGAAGCAGGATTACGCCCGTACAGCCTGAACGGGATTCCCTTGGTACTCCAGCTGTAGATCGTGACCGGCATTCGCGTGAAGCACGGTCCCGTGCAGGTGCTCCCTGCACCCGCGGGGATGGCCGGCAGGACCCGAGGGCTTCGGTCGGTGCGCAGTCGGCGACCATCCGAGGAACCCATGTTGTACGTGGTCCTCGTGCGGCATGCTGTCGACAGGGCGAGGAGAGTTCCGGGAGGGACACCCGAACTCCCCGCCCGAGAAACCGGGAATGGCATCTGACCCTGGGGGAGACCATGCGGCTTGTCGTGACGGTACGCGGCGAAATGGGCAGCGACGACGGCGTCGCAGATCTCGGGACGTGGTTGAAGGACGTACCGCAGCTGAGGGGGCGCGTCGACCGTGCTGAACGGGACGGCGGCCCACCGGGGACGATGGGTCCGGCCATGGACGCCCTGGTGGCGGTCCTGGAGCCCGGAGGCGTTGCCGCAGTCTTCGTGGGGGCGGTGGTGGCATGGCTGCAGACCCGCCGCAGCAGCTACACGATCAGTGTGACCCGCCCCGACGGCACCCGGATCAGCCTCTCCTCACGCCAGGCCCGTGCGCTGAGCCCGCAGGACGCGGCCGACCTCGCCGAGCGCCTGGCGCGCCCGCCGGCCGACGGTGGCGGCCGGGCGGACCCGCAGGACGGTGTGGTTCGGGAGGAATCGCAGGACGGGAACCCGCCGGGCTCCCCGACGACATGACGGGTGGCGGTCTCGCGGTCCCCGGCGCACGTGCGGTGCTGTTCGGCACCGCGAGCCACGTCCGCGAGTCGGATCTGCCCGACCTCCCCTCCGTCGGAACGACACTCGACGATCTGCAGCGCACGCTGCTCGATGTATGCGGCATGGCACCCGGACACGTCGAGCGCGTCCCTGCCGACGCCGATGCCGCCCAAGTGCTCGACGCGGTCGAGGTGGCGGTGCGTACCGGTGGCGGCCCCGTTCTCTTCTACTACGTGGGGCACGGACAGCTCGGCCCGCGCGACGCTCTGTACCTCGCCACCCGCGCCAGCCGGTCCTTCCGGCAAGTCGCACAGTCGGTCTCGTACCGCACCATCAGCGACGTGCTGGGTGACGCAGGCAGCGGCAGTCTCGTCGTCCTCGACTGTTGCTTCTCCGGACGTGGCGGCGCTCCGGCCTCGGACGGCGGGGTCCGTCGGGCTTTCGCCTCCGCACGGCCGCGGGGGAGCTTCCTGCTCACGTCGGCCTCGCACTACGCCCTCTCCTTCGCGCCCGAGGACGAACGGCGCACCCTGTTCACCGGCCGGCTGCTCGAACTGCTCAACGACGGGGATCCGGCCGGACCGCCGTGGCTGACCGCCGACCGACTTCATATGGCACTCGATGAGCGCTTCGCCGAGGACCCCCGGGTCGATCCCGCCCGGCAGAGCGAGGGCGCATTGGGCTCGCTGCGCCTGGCGCGGAACCGCGCCTACCGTAAGCAGCCCGATGGGACCGTGGCTGCCGAGCAGCCCGCTGACGTGCCGTGCCCCTACCCGGGGCTGGAGCCGTACCGAGCTGTGGACAGCGCGCACTTCTTCGGTCGCGACGGCCTCACCGCACGGTTGCTGGAGTTGGTCGACGAGCTGCCGGACGGTGGCCAGCTGATGCTGGTGGGTGCCTCGGGCGCGGGCAAATCATCGCTGCTGCGTGCCGGCCTGGTGGCCGGCCTCGAGGCCCGTACGGATGCTCCGGGTTCGACGCTTCTACTGCCGGCCCCGGGACCTCATCCGATGCGGGCCCTGGCGGAAGCGTGGGCCCGAGCCACCGGGCGGGACTCGGACGAGGTGAGGGCCGAGTTCGAACACGGTTGCTTCCCGGCACCACGCCACGGGCTGCCCGACTGCGCGCTGCTGGTGGTGGACCAGTTCGAGGAGATCTTCACCCAGTGCGACACGATCGAGGAGTGTGCCGCATTCGTCTCCCTCCTCACACGAGACGGACCGGGCCGACGGCCCCGCGTCGTCCTCGGCCTGCGGGCGGACCACTACGGAAGCTGCCTGGAGCACCCTGGTCTCGAGCGGGTGCTGGCCCGGGCTCAGCTCGCCGTCCCGCCTCTGCGCGAGCAGGAGCTGCGCGCGGCGATCGAGGGCCCGGCCGCCGCCGTGGGCATGACGATAGAGCAGGGCCTGACCGACCGGCTCCTGGACGACCTCCGGTCGGGCCGCTCCGCGAGGGACGCGGCCACGGGGCTGCCGTTCCTGGCTCACGCTCTACGGGAAACGTGGCGCAGTCGCAGCGGAGTTCGACTCACCCTCGCCGGGTACCAGGCGACGGAAGGCATCTGGCAGTCGGTGGCCACCACGACCCGACGCGTCTACGAGTCCCTGGACGACGACGGGCAGGCGACGATGCGCGAGTTGCTGTTGCGCCTGGTCCACCTTCCGCCAGACGGTGGCCCCGCTGTGCTGCGGCACAGTGTCCCGCTCGCCTCACTGCCGGACCGCTCAGGCCAGATCCGGGACCAGCTGGCCACTGCACGGCTCCTGACGGTCGATAAGGACAGCGTCCAGATCGCACACGAGGCGCTGCTGCGGGCCTGGCCCCTGCTGCACCAGTGGGTCCAGGAGAATGCTGCCGCCCTACTGCTGCGGCAGCAGGTGGGAACCGCTGCCGAGGAATGGGACACCGCAGGCCGAGACGCAGCCTTCCTGTTCCGCGGAAGTCGCCTCCAGACCGCGGAGGAGCTTGCTGAGCACATCGAACTGCACGCATTGGAGCATGAGTTCCTGGCGGCCGGGCAGTCCCACGCGACCAGTGAACTACGCCGGGAGCAGCGCCGAACCATTCTCCTGAAGCGAGCGCTGTCCGCAGTCGCCATTGCCCTGTGCCTCGCACTCGTCGCCGCGGTCGTGGCGGTGAGGGAGAGGGGTCACGCGCAGGCGCAACAGGAAGTGGCGACGGCCCGTGCGCTGTTGGCCGAGGCGGACATCCTGGGTACGTCGGACCCTGACGCGGCCCTACGGCTCCAACTTGCCGCAAACGTCTTGCGTCCCAGTGCCGAAGCTCACCGCGCGCTCTTCGACACGCTGGCCGACAGCGCGTTCCGCGGGGTTTCGGAGTTGCCCGTGGCACCTGCGGACATGGCGCTCGCGCGTGGCGGGCGCATGCTGGCGACGTCGGAACGTGACCGCCTGGCAGTCTGGGACACCAGCCGTGATCCGGTTCCTCGCACGCCACTGGTCCGGATGGCGTGTCCCTCGAACGACGAGGCACATACGCCGGTGACGTTCGGCGGCCCTGGCGAACGCATGCTCGTAGCCGTCTGCGGCGACGAGGTGCGACTGTGGAACCTCGCCGATCGCCGGGGGAACGGGAAACCGCGTCCGGTCGCGACACTGCGTGCGACAGGTCTGAAGGACGTGGCGCACGGACCGAGTGCGGTGGTCCTGAGCCCGGACGGAAACACAGTGGCTGCCATCGGCTGGTCTCGGTACGTCGGCCACAGCAAGCTCGTCCTGTGGGACGTCCGCGACCCCCGGAAGCCGCGGCAGCTCGGGCTCGTCGAGGACTCCTCGACCACGCAGGAGCTGGTGCAGGGCGACCGGGCCGCGTTCAGCCCGGACGGCCGCCTGCTGGTCACCGCCGACACCCACGGAGAGCTTCGGCTGTGGGACGTCTCGGACCCCGGCAAACCCAAGCCGCAGGGCGTGGTGGAAGACGCCGGTGGTGCCCTGGCGTTCAGCCCGGACGGAGATCTGCTGGCGGCGAGCGACGACCGTGCGGTCAAACTGATCGACATCCGCTCGCCCCGTAGCCCGAAAGTCCTTGACGAACAGGCAGCTCACACCGACACGGTCAGCTTCCTCGACTTCTCCCCGGACGGCCGTCGCCTGGCCAGCTCGAGCTGGGACGAGACTGTCGCTGTGTGGGACGTCAGAGATCCGAGGGACATGACCAGGGAGTCCCGCTTGTACAGGCACTCGTCGTTCGCCCACGCGGCGCGGTTCGGCGCCGACGGAGACTCTTTGGTCTCGGTGAGCTACGACGAGGTCATCCACTGGGACCTCACCGACGTCCGACCACCTCGAGTCCTGGACGTGCTGCCCAACGGGGCTCTGCTCGCGCTGGCGCGGGACGGCACGACACTTGCCGTTGCCCGAGGCGATCGGATCGATCTGTGGAACCTGGCCGATCCAGCCGAGCCACGGCGACTGGCGAAACTGAGCAACCCTGTGAAGGAGCGCTTCGACACGGTCGACGGCGGCTCCGTCATCGGTGTGGGTGACGTCCTCGCCGATATCGAGTTCAGCCACGACGGCACGCTGCTCGCGACCATCAACCACGACCGAAGGGTTACCCTTTGGGACGTCTCCGCCCCGGCTCACCCGCGCGTTACGGGCACCGTGCGCAGCGGCGACGACGGCGCTCCAGGGCCCTCGCTGGCCTTCGCCCCCGGCAGACGGCTGCTCGCCGTGAACGACCTGAAGCACGTACAGGTCTGGGACGTGTCCGACCCGGCCCGCCCCGCCTCGATCGCATCCCTTGCCGCTCGCGGCGACGATGTCATCTTCAGCCCGAACGGTCGCCAACTCCTTATCGCGGGGACGAGCCTACGCCTTTGGGACCTGCGCTCAGGGAAGACGGCGCCGCTGTCCGGCGATCGCTTCTACCAAGGCAGCTCCGTGGTGGCGTTCTCTCCACGGGGGAACGTGGTGGCGGCCGTCGCCGAGGTGCCCGCAGAGGCCGACACCGGAATTCAGTTGTGGGCCGCCGAACGCGCCGGTTCCGTGCACCTGTTGGGGGAGTTGCAGCCTTCGGCGCTGAACGGGAGGAAGTTCACCCGACTGGCCTTTCATCCCGACGGCGTTCTCCTGGCCGGTGCGGAAGAGGACGGCGCCGTACGCGTGTGGAGCGTCACCGACCCCGGACGGCCGCATCTGGCGTTCACGTTCAGCGGCCACAGCGAGGGCGTCGACGACGTGGTCCTGGGCGGACCGCAGGGACGGACGATGATCACGACTAGTGCGGGTTACGCGCATGTCGTCGACATCGGCGACTACCCCGAGATCGCGGCCGACTCCATCCGCATCGCATGCCGGGCCACGGACGGCGGTCTCAGCCGCGAGGAGTGGGAAGAGCACGTACCGGAGGTCGAGTTCAGGGACAGCTGTCCGTACCCAGCGGACGAGGGGGACGCCTGAGTCCTCGGAAGGAAGAGGGAGAGGGTACGGGCCGGCACCAGCCTGCTCCTGACGAGCCGTGGCCGGGCCGGACGGCCGGGCCGCTCAGGCCGCGTACGGGCAAGCCCCAGGTCCGCAGTGGCCGGCTCATCGCGGTCCTTGCCGTAGACCCAGGCGATGGACCGTCAGGGCTTCGCGCGGGACCAGCACCACGAGCGACCGTCCTGCACCGCAAGAGTCCACAAGCGCACGGGTACCGAAAGGGGGGGCCTTGAGTTCAAGGACCGTGCAGCTGATGACCCATCCCCTGGCGTTCACGGGGCTGGTTCGGCCCCACTGTGCGGTGATCTCACCTCGACGCTGGCGTCTGAGGCTTCGACGTCGGGCACCACTGACCGGCCGACCGTGCGGTCATTGGTGGGGCTCGGGGAGGAGATGACCGTATGGGGAGGCCGGGCGGACAGCGAGGTCAGGCGCGCCCCAACGAGGGCATGAGGTGCAGCGCGTTGGCGCGGTTGATGCCGCGACGTCGGCGGTCCGTCAGGACGGGGTCGGTCTCGATGGCCGGCACTGTGAAGGCGGTGATGATGTCGGCGGAGGCAGCCGGCCAGTCGGTGCCGAAGAGGATCCGGTCGGCACCCGCGGTGGACACCAGAGTGCCTGCGGGGGCCATCGGGCCCGCCGTGTCGTAGTAGAAGCGGTGGAGATAGTCCTGCACACGGGCAGCATCGAGGGGTGGGGTACAGAAGTCGCCGAAAGCCTTCACCCGGGTGGCGATCTGGGGGAGGAAGCCGCCGGCGTGCGGCAGGACGACCGACAGATGCGGGTAGCGGTCGAGGGTCTTGCTACGGATCAGATTGACAGCGGCACGCGTAGTATCCAGCAGGAAATCGCACATGAAGTTCGGAATTCCGGGGACCGTGGGACTGCCGGGTGGTCCGCTCGGGAGGTCGAGCGGGTGCGTGAAGAGGACCGTGGCGCGTTCGTCGAGTTGCGCGAAGAGGCTGTCGTATGAGGGATCACCGAGATAGACACCGTTGTAGTTCGCCTTCACACTCACCCCAACGGCGCCGAGCTCGTCAAAGGCGTGTCGGAGAGCCCACGTGGTCACTTCGGGATGGTCCAGGACGGCAGGGCCGAGGACAGCGAAACGTCCCGGGTGTGCGGCGATCAAATCTGACAGCGCCTCGAAGACAACGGTGAGGCCTTCTCTGGCCTGCGCCGCGGAGCGGTATCGGTCCTGCATGGTCGGGTTGAGTACCGCGGTTGCGATTCCCACCCGGTCCATCAGCGCCAGGGTGGAGTCCAGATCCCAACGTGCCCACCACGGCAACTCCTTGCGCACCACGAGGCCCTCGCGCTCGGCCCAGTCCACCCATGCCGGAGCGGTGAAATGGTGGTGGACGTCAATCCTCGCCCGGCTGGCATCATCACCGCTCCATCCGCCCTGCACCGCCGATTCCTCACGGGCCAGAGCACTGGACCCGCTCGTGGCAGCGGCGGCCGTCGCTGCTCCACCGGCGATGAGCAGGCCGCGCCGGGTCATCGCCTGGTTCGATACCGACATCTGCGTACTCCATCCGTAACGCGAACGAGTTCTCCGTCCCACGATGGCCCGGCTGCGGGCCCAAGATCACCACGGCGTGCCCTGTCGGGGGTTGTTTCCCTCCGACGGACGCAGTCCGGACGGAGGGCCTCGCCAGTGCCTCCGGCGTCCGGTTTCGCGGGAAAGGAGGCCGGCAGCCCAGATCTCGTGGCCGTCATCGCGGAGGTCGAGCAGGTCGCGTCGCTTGCCGGCAGGCCGTCCTCCTCGTCGAAGACATGTCCAAGGGCTGTCCCGCAATGGGGACGCCTGCTCGACGTAAGGTCTGCGCGACGGCGCACTCAGCGCCGCTGCCTCGGCCACAGGGAGTGCCTCGTCGGACCCAGACCCACCTGTTGTTTCTGCTACCTGATCATCGATTTTGATCAGATGGTCCGAAGTCGCCGATGAGCGGCCTGTCCCCCTGTCCGTCGATTCTCTTGAGCGTTCGCTCAAACACGGGATAGGGTGCCGTTTGAGCGAACGCTCAAACAGCCAGGGGAGCGGATATCGGCTTGTACGTGGAAACAGTGATCGACGCCGATATGGACGTTCTCTGGGAGCGGACCCAGAATCCGGCGCGGCACCAGTCCTGGGACCTGAGGTTCACATCGATCTCCTACCTGCCGCGCACCGAAGGGGAGCCGCAGCGCTTCCGCTACGCGACCCGGCTGCTGCCCCTCCTGTGGATCGCCGGCACGGGAGTCAGCGCGGGCGAGCGGCAACGGCCCGACGGCACGCGCGTTTCGGCGCTGCGCTTCGCTTCGGGTCACCCGCTCTCGCTGCTGGCCGAGGGCAGCGGCTACTGGCGCTACGTCCCCGGCCCTACCGGGGTCCGCTTCCTGACCGGCTACGACTACCGCCCGCGCTGGGGCCGTTGTGGTGCCCTCGCCGATCGGCTGGTCTTCCGTCCGCTCATGGGCTGGGCCACCGCCTGGTCGTTCGACCGGCTGCGGCTGTGGTGCGAACGCGGGATCCACCCGCGCGCCGCCCTCGGCCGCGCCCTCGGGGAGTGCGCCGCGCGCCTGGCCCTGCCCCTCGCCGCCCTGGTCGCCTCTCCCGCCGCCCTGGTCGCCTCTCCCGCCGCCCCGCTCGCCCTCGCGGCGGGCATCGCAGTACTCGCAGTCCTGCTGCCCCCGCTGCCCGGCACTCCCGCCGCACGCCGTTGCCGGCGCACCCCGTCCGGGCGCGTCGGCCCACCCCGACTGCTCACCACCCTGGAGCCCTCGTGCCCTCGATCTTCCACACGCACATGGGAGCCGACTTCGGTCGTCTGCACCCCGAGATCCGGCGCCGCTTCTCCGTCGGGCTCGACAACGGCGAAGCCTGTGTCGGGCGCGGAACGATGGAGCGGATCCGCCACGGGGCCCTCTTCGTGAAGCCCTTCCTCCGGCTCGGCGGGACGCGCAACATCCTCGTCCCGCGCGAAGGGCGCGACGTGCCCTTCGTCATCGAGAACTTTCCCTACGCGGACTCCTTCGGCCGCGAAACCGTCACCTTCGTGCGAACCTTCCAGCTGCCTGACGGCCCCCACCGCTTCGACGCCACGATGGTCCTCAGCCCCGAACGCGACTGCGTTCTCGACTACCTCGGCACCCACCAGCACCTCGCCAGCGACCTCCGCATGAGCGCCGAATCCGACGGCTCGCTCCTCATCCGCTCCGGCGAGCACCGCTTCCGTGAGGGCCCCGTCGATGTCCGCGTCCCGTCCCTGATCGGAGGCGAAGCCGAAGTCCGCGAGTCGTTCGACGAGAGCACCGGCAGCTTCCGTATCCGGGTGCGGGTGACCAACCGGCACTTCGGCTTCCTCTTCGGCTACGAGGGCTCCTTCACCGCCGAGTACGTCGACGTGGGCGGGCGCGAACCCCGCGCCGACCTGCGGCCCGTCCGCGAGGAGGCTCGTGCGTGAGTGCGTCCGGCGGGGCCACCCGCCTCAAACTCCTCGACGGAGCCTTGCGCACCCTGGTCGAACAGGGCATTGCCAAGACCTCGGCCCGCTCCATCGCGACCACTGCAGGGGTCAACCAGGCGCTGATCTTCTACCACTTCGGTTCCGTCGACGAGCTCCTTGCCGCCGCCTGCGTCCACGGCGCCGAACAGCGCGTCTCCCGCTACCGTGAGAGGCTCGCCACCCTGGACTCCCTCACGGAGCTCCTGGCCTTCGCCCGCGCGATGCACGCCGAGGAACGAGCGGCCGGACAGGTGGCAGTCCTTGGCCAGCTGTTGGCCGCCGGTCAGACCACGCCCGCTCTCGCGGCCGCGACCTCAGCAGGGCTCGCGCTGTGGATCGACGAACTGGAGGCTGTTCTGACCCGGCTGCTCGTCGCGACCCCCCTGGCCGCCTTCGCGGACCCTGCCGGGCTGGCCCGTGCCGCGGCCGCTTCCTTCGTCGGCATCGAACTGTACGAGGGCGTCGACCCCGAGGGTGCCGGCCGTGCCCTGGATTCCCTCGAGCAGCTCGCCGTCCTCGCCCAGTCCCTGCAAGAACTCGGCCCCCTGTCCCAACGGGCCATCACCTACGGACTGCGCCACCACACCCGAGGCTGAGACCGCAGGACATGACGCCGGCGGGCTCTGGCCATTGTTCGGATTGGGTGAGTGGGCCCGGACCGGATCTCAACCCCGGTTTTCAAGGCCGAAGCCCTCAGCATCGCGGGGGTCAGGAGACCTCACTGCGATCCGGGAGGCGGCTCACGCCCTACGGGGCGAGCCGCCGGACCGGGTTCGGATCAGGATGCCGGTGCAGCCGCCAGAAGGTCGGCGGGGATGCCGGCCTTGTCAGGGGCGTAGAAGTTCCTGATCTCGGCTTCCCAGGCATCCACGCCGATCCGGTCGGCGTCATCGGGACGGAGTGCCTCGAAGAGGGCTTGGATGTTCGGCAGGTCGAAGCCGACCCCCCGCAGCATCCCGGTGAACACCGGCCGGGTGACGCTCCCGCTGCCGTCCAGGTCACCGAGACGGGCGAAGCCGGCTGCGAACTGGTCGATCGCCCCGCTGAAGCGCTCCGGTGACAGGACACACGCCTGGTATTCGGCGTAGGTGATCCGGCCGTCCTGATCGGTGTCGAGCTCACCGGCCAGCGTGTCCCAGTAGCGCGTGAAGCCGGCTCGCATGGCCTGCTTCGGTGCTTCGTCGGCTCCGGGCACGGCTGCGGCGACCCGGCTGCTCATCAGATCGAAGTCGTCGGATTCCAGGACCCCGTTGCCGTCGGCGTCGAACAGGGTGAACACGAGTTTCACACGGTTGACCGCTTCGTTGCGCATGGGCTCATACCTTTCGTCAGTTCGGGAGACGGGGCGGCCGTGCCGGTCGCGTCGTACGGCGTGCGACGCGACCGGCGACATACCGGTGAGTCGCCGACAGGTGCGGCGAACACCGTGCGGGACGGGGATGTCGCGTCTGCGGTGGGCCGGTCGCACGGCTTTCGAGCTGTCACTCTGCGGGCTGCGGGATCCGAAGTCCTGGGTAGGGCCAGCCGGTCAGCAGAAAGAGTGAACATGATGCCGATCCGGCATGAACGGACCTTCTCACCGCGCAGCGGGCGTGTCGTCCCGCGCCTCTTCGAGAAGGTCGGCGGCCCTTCTCGGGGTGCCGGCCCGGACTGCTGGAGACCACGCGTACCGCGCTGCCCGGCCCGCCACGCCCCACACATCGCGCGGGGCAAGGGCGGGAGCCCATGGATCCGGCGTGCACGGCGCACTGGACACACCAACAGCACCCCGTTCGGTCTCCGCGCGCCCTACCGGTGGTCACGAGGCGCCCTCAATGATGAGCAGACCGCAAGTCATCCAAGCGACTCCGCACACCTGCTCACGGACAGGCGGATGTGTGGGGGAAGGAGTGCGCGTTGTTGCTTCTCATCTCCCCGGACGGCGTCGAGGAAGCCCTCGACTGTGCGAAGGCGGCGGAGCACCTTGACATCGTGGACGTCAAGAAGCCCGACGAGGGCTCGCTCGGTGCGAACTTCCCCTGGGTCATCAGGGAGATCCGCGACGCGGTCCCGGCGGACAAACCGGTGTCCGCGACCGTCGGAGACGTGCCGTACAAGCCCGGCACAGTGGCCCAGGCGGCACTCGGCGCCGCTGTCTCCGGAGCCACCTACATCAAGGTCGGCCTCTACGGATGCACGACGCCCGACCAGGCCATCGACGTCATGCGAGCGGTCGTCCGGGCAGTGAAGGACCATCGGCCGGACGCCTTCGTCGTCGCCTCGGGGTATGCCGATGCCCACCGGGTCGGCTGCGTCAACCCGCTCGCACTGCCCGACATCGCCCTGCGCTCCGGCTCCGACGCGGCCATGCTCGACACCGCGGTCAAGGACGGGACACGGTTGTTCGACCACGTTCCGCCGGAGGTCTGCGCGGAGTTCGTGCGGCGCTCCCACGACGCCGGTCTCCTCGCCGCCCTCGCGGGCAGCGTCAAGGCGGAAGACCTCGGTGTGCTGACGCGTATCGGCACGGACATCGTGGGGGTGCGGGGGGCGGTCTGCGAAGGCGGTGACCGCAACACCGGAAGGATTCAGCCGGAGCTGGTCGCCGCCTTCCGGGCAGAGATGGACCGGCACGCCCGAGAACACACCGCCGCCGCCCCGGCTGCGGGCTGACCGTCGGCATGGCCACGCATCAGCCCGGGCACGTCCGACAGCACACGGGCACACCCGTGATCCCAGGTGGGCGTTTCGCCGTCCTCGATCCGGCAACCGGCGAGGCCTTCGGCGAGGCTCCCGACCAGCGTCCGGACGAGCTGGACGCCATCGTCGGCCGTGCCCAGGAGGCATGGCGCCACTGGCGGGCCGACCCCGCCGCCCGCACCACCGCACTGCTCGCGGCAGCCGACGCCGTGGAGGCGGCCGGGGCGGACATCGCCCCTCTGCTCACCCGTGAACAGGGCAAACCGCTGGCCGAGTCGCACCAGGAGATCGCCCGCACGGCGGCCCGCCTCCGCTACTTCGCCGAGACGGCCCCGCAGCCGGAGCCCATCACCGACGGCAGGCCGGTACACAGCGAGGTCCGCTGGCGCCCCCTCGGGCCCGTGGCCGCGATCGTCCCGTGGAACTTCCCCCTCCAACTCGCGTCCGCCAAGTTCGCGCCCGCGCTCGCCGCGGGCAACACGATGGTGCTCAAGCCGTCCCCCTTCACCCCCCTCGCCACACGGCTGCTGGGATCCGTCCTCTCCGCTGCCCTTCCCGAGGACGTACTGACGATCGTCACCGGTCATGAGCCCCTCGGCGCCCGCCTCGCATCCCATCCGGGGATCCGACACGTGACCTTCACCGGTTCGATTTCCACCGGACGGGCCGTCGCGGAGGGCGCGGCGGCCTCACTCGCGCGCGTCACCCTGGAGCTGGGCGGCAACGACGCCGCCATCCTGCTGGACGACGTGGACGTGGAAGAGATCGCCGACCGGCTGTTCTGGGCGGCGTTCCGCAACTGCGGGCAGGTCTGCATGGCGGTCAAGCGTGTCTACGCACCGGCCCGCCTCTACTCCCAGGTGGTCGAGGCCCTCGCGCAGCGTGCGAAGGCCGCCGTCGTCGGAGCCGGCCTCGACCCCGGCACGCAGCTGGGTCCCGTCAACAACGCCCCCCAACTGGCCAGGGTGGAGCGCTACACCGCCCAGGCACTGGCAGACGGCGCCCGAGCCGTGGCCGGGGGGCACCGGCTGGACCGGCCGGGCTACTTCTTCGCCCCGACGATCCTGGCGGATGTCCCCGCCCGGAGCCCGGTGGTGACACAGGAACAGTTCGGCCCCGTCCTGCCGGTGCTGCCGTACGGCCACCTCGACGAAGCCGTCGAGGCAGCCAACGACACCGGCTTCGGACTGGGCGGCTCGGTGTGGGGGACCGACCTCGACCGGGCCGGGGAGGTGGCCGACCGGCTGGAGTGCGGAACGGCATGGATCAACCACCACGCCGAACTGTCCCTCGCCCAGCCCTTCGCCGGCGCCAAGGACAGCGGGGTCGGCGTCGCGGGCGGGCCATGGGGGCTCTACGGCAACCTCAGACCCTTCGTCGTGCACCGCCCGCAGGAGGTGTGACGATGAGATTCGGCGCAGCGGTACTGCGTTCGTACGAAGGCCGGTTCGCCCTGGAGGAGGTCCTCCTGCACACAGGACCGGCCGACGGCGAGATCCTGGTCAGGATCGCAGGCTGCGGGGTGTGCCGGACCGATCTCGCGGTCCGGCACTCTGCGGGGCGCTCCCCGCTGCCGGCGGTCCTCGGGCACGAAGGCGCCGGTGTCGTGGTGGAGACGGGCGACCCGCACACCGGCCTCAGCAGGGGTGACCACGTCGTGCTGAGCTTCGACTCCTGCGGCCACTGCCGGAACTGCCTGGCCGCGGCCCCCGGCTACTGCGACTCCTTCGCCTCGCTCAACCTCTTCGGAGGGCGTACGGAGAACGCCGCGCGGCTGACCGACCTGGCCGGCGACGAACTGGCCCCCCGGTGGTTCGCCCAGTCCTCGTTCGCCGAGTACGCGCTCGTCCCCGCCCGCAACGCCGTGCGGGTCGATCCCACGCTGCCCGTCGAACTGCTCGGACCGCTCGGCTGCGGCTTCCTCACCGGTGCCGGAGCGGTCCTCAACTCCTTCGCCGCCGGGCCCGGCGACACCCTCGCCGTCCTCGGCGCAGGAGCGGTGGGCCTGGCCGCAGTGATGGCGGCCACAGCCTCCGGGGCGAAGACCGTGGCCGTCGACCGGCACCCCGAGCGTCTGGCTCTTGCCGAACGATTCGGCGCGACTCCGCTGTACGCCACCACACCCGACCTGCCCGGCCGCATCAGGCGACTGACCGACGGCGGCGCGTGCTACGCGCTGGACACCACGGCCTCGGCCCGGCTGATCAACGACGCACTCCTGGCTCTGCGCCCGACCGGGCATCTCGGTCTGGTGGCACGGCTGCACACCACGTTGCCGCTCGAACCGGGAGCGCTGGACCGAGGCAGGAGGATCTCCCACATCTGCGAGGGGGACGCGGTACCGGGACTGCTGATCCCGCGCCTGATCGGGCTGTGGCAGGCCGGGCGGTTTCCCTTCGACGAGCTGATCCGCACCTATCCGCTCGCCGACATCAACGAGGCCGAACACGACTGCGAAGCCGGCCGCGTGGTCAAACCCGTCGTGATCCCGGAGGGGAGGAGCGGGTGACGGAGACGTACGACGCCCTCCGCCTTCCCGCACCGGCCCGCACCGGCCCGCACCGGCCCGCACCGGCCCGCACCGGCCCGCACCGGCCCGCACCGGCCCGCACCGGCCCGCACCGGCCCGCACCGGCCCGCACCGGCCCGCACCGGCCCGCACCGGCCCGCACCGGCCCGCATCGGCCCGCATCGACCCGCACCGACCCGCACCGCCCGTCGTCCGACGGAGCCCGGTCCCCACTCGCCAACGGAGGAAACGTGGTCGGCACAACGCATCGCAACACCGGCGTGGAAGGCGTGGAAGGAGGTGTAGGGGTGACCGCTCTCCTGGTCGCCGCCGCACGGGCGATCGAGACCTACCGTCACGACGCCCTGGCCCGGGACGTCTATGCGGAGCACTTCGTGCGCGCCGCACCGGCGTCCGCCGGCTGGCCGGTCCGCATGCACCAGGTACCGGACGGCGACGCGAACCCCTTGTGGGGACGATTCGCACGCTACTTCGGACTGCGTACGAGGGTCCTCGACGACTTCCTCCTCCAGTCGGTGTCCACGGATGGCGCCCGCCAAGTCGTGCTGCTCGGAGCAGGGTTGGACTCACGGGCCTTCCGGCTCGAGTGGCCTCCCGGATGCGTGGTCTACGAGGTCGACAGGGAAGGAGTCCTGGCGTTCAAACAGAAGGTGCTCGACGGTCTGTCGGCCACCCCGAGGGCCGTGCGCGTACCCCTTCCCATCGATCTCCGCGCCGACTGGGTCGGAGCACTCGCCGATGCCGGCTTCGACCGGGCCGCACCGAGTGTCTGGCTGGCCGAGGGGTTGCTGTTCTACCTGCCGCCCGACGCCGAGACGTCCCTCATCGACAGGGTGGACCGACTGAGCACCGAAGGGAGCGCCTTGGCCTACGAGGTCAAGCTCGACAAGGACCTGCTGGAATACCGCGACAGCCCTCTCTACACCTCGACGACAGAGCAGATCGGCATCGACCTGCTCAACCTGTTCGACAGGGAACCGCGGCCCGACTCCGACGCCGATCTGACGAGCAGGGGCTGGTCCACATCGGTCCACACCCCCTACGACTTCACCCGTCGGCACGGCCGCGGCCCATTGCCCGAGGAGAACGACGCCCTGGCGGGGAACCGGTGGGTGTTCGCGAACAAAGCCCGAACATGACGCCGCGCCCGGGCCTCGCGCCCGGGTCCGACATGGCGCCGGTCCTGGCCCCGCCGGGGTGCGTATCGCGTCGGGACCGATCCCTCGCGGCCGGAGCTGGATGAGCGGCTGGGGACCAGCCTTCGGCCCTGCTCCCGCGTACGCAGGCCGACCCGACGGGACCAAGGCCCATCGGAGCGACTCGTCCGGTGTCCGAGCGCCGTCGAGCCCCGGACCCGCCCGTTCAGCAGGCCCTGCGCCAGGTCCCCAGCTCCCACTTCTTGCGCATGGAGGAGAGACCCAGCCGGCGGGACTCCGGGCAGAACCGGTGAGTCGGCTCGGTGTACTCGACGTGAAAGACCGCCTTGCCGGCCTCGATGAACGGCGTGAGCCGCGCGCACTCGCCGTACTGCGCGCACTGCTCGTTGACCGCGAAGTCGAAGACGTCCACCAGGTGCGGGATCTGCGGCAGGTCGTTCTTGAGGCCCACCGCCAGGCCGCGTTCGTGGGCGATGTCGGCGATCATGCGGTTGTACTTCAGCTGGTCCCGCGCGGTGAGCGGGAAGCCGGTGTCGTCGGCGTACCCCTCCACCAGGTCGGGCTCCACCGCGTCGAACCCCTTCTCCCGGCACATGTCGAACCGCCGTTCCATGATCGGCCGCAGCAGGGAGATCCGGCGGATGTCGAGCCAGCGTTCGCCCTGCCAGCCGTTCGGCCCGCCCAGCACCGAGCGGGGGAACGCGTCCGCGTCGGGCCGGTAGTCCTCCCAGGCGCCCACGTTGATGTAGCAGATCACCTTGCGGCCGTCGCGGTGGAGCCGGGCGACGTCCGCGGCGTCGTTCTCGAAGCCGTCGATGTCGTAGACCGGCACGTCTGCTGCCGCGGCGTCGACCTTCCCGTCGAGCTGCCACTGCCAGGCCAGCCCCGGTCCGGGCTGCCACCGCTCCTGCCGCGGCCCGTCCGCCGCCGAGTCCCGGCTGCCGCCCGTATCGGTACAGCCGGTCAGTGCGGGCGTCGCCGAGACCGCCAGCACGGTCAGCAGGGCCGTCCACGCCCGAGCCCTTCGCCTCACCGCTCCGCTCCGCTCAGTACCGGTGTCAGCCGGGACCACGGGTTGGGTGGTTCACCGGTGACCGGGCCGGACACGGCGGCGCCACGCTCGTGAGCGGTGCGCACGGCCAGCGGGGCCAGTGCCTCGGGCACGCCGTACACCAGATGGCAGAAGCGGTCGGGTGCATGGCGCGCCGTCCAGTCAGGCCTGCTGAACGCCGACACGTAGGTGGACCAGGGGCCCTCGAAGGTGACTACGAGATCGGCGATCCGGGCGTAGCCGGGCGCCGGGTACACGCCCGGGTTGATGACCACGGGGGAGGCACCCTGCCCCCGCAGGGCCCGGACCAGCTTCCGGTAGGCGGGCAGGGCGTCCTCGGCCGCGCTGACCCGGTCCAGGAAGAGGCCGTCGGTCGCGTACCACTCCCGGTGCCGGGCGGCATCGGCGGTGACGTCCGCGGCGGGCCGGGTGCCGTAGTCGGTATCCACGTAGCCGAGCAGCCGGGCGCCCGCTCCGCGCAGTGCGCCCGCTGCGGAGACGAAGGCGGGATCGGGGCTGCCGCCCGGTCCGTCCGCGGGATTGAGCACGACCGCGTAGGTGCGGTCGGCTGCCGCGATGAGCCGGTGCCAGGCCCCCGGGTCCACGGTCGGGTGGACGTACAGCGGGATCAGCAGGCTCACGACGGCAGTTCGCCTTCCTCGCGTGGGAACGGGGGGTGGGCGCCGGCCGACCACAGTGCCGCCAGCGACTCCCGGAGCGTGTACGAGGGGCTCCAGTCGAGGGCCGTCCGGGCGGCTGAGACGTCGGAGCACTGCCAGGAGACCTGCTCCGAGCGGGCGGAGCCGGCACCCTGTTCCTCGATGCGGCCGCGAAAGGCCGCGAGGTCCGCGAGCGTGCGCACCAGGTGGCGCACCGGTACGGCGTCGCCGCCGCTGATGTTGAGCACGCGGGGGAGTGGACCGGGCGCGGTCACCGCCCGCTCCACCGCCCGTGCCACATCGCGTGCGTCGACGAAGTCGCGGTACGCCGACAGGTCCCCGAGGCGGAGTACCGCGTCCGGGTCCGAACCCGCCTCCCGCAGCAGCCGGGTGACCCGTCCGGGCAGCCCGGCGGGTGGCGCCCCGGGTCCCACCGGGTTCCCGACCCGCAGGACGAGTGCGTCCAGGGCGGAGGTCGTGACGGTGACCGTGCCGGCCAGTTTCGTGGCCCCGTAGGCGGTGAGCGGGCGGGTGGCCGCCGACTCCGGCGTCGGGACCCGGCCGGCCCCCGGGCCGTACTCGGCAGCCGAACCGAGATGGACCAGCCGGGCTGCGGGGCAGGCCAGGGCCATCGCCGCGCAGAGCACGGCCGGTCCCCGGGCGTTGGCCTCCGCCAGTGTCACCGCGCTGCCTCCGGTCGCGCCGGCGCAGTTGACCACGGCGTCCGGCGCCACCGACGCCAGGGTCTTCGCGAGCCGGTCGGTGGAGTCGGTGGCGAGGTCGAGGGGGACGTCGGCGGCGGGGGACCGGCCGCCGCCGAGGACCCGCGCGCCCCGGAGGACGCCGAGCCGCTCGGCGACGTGGGCCCCCAGATAGCCGGTGGAACCCAGAACGAGAATGCGCATGCGGTGCTCAGGCTCCCTTGAGTAGCAGGGACTTGCGGCTGGTGAACTCCGCGTTGGCACGGTCGTAGTCGTCGGGACGGCCGATGTCCAGCCAGTAGCCGTCGAAATCGTAGGCATGCGGCGGGTTGCCGGAACCCAGCAGGTCCAGCACCAACTCGTCGAAGCCCAGTGGCAGTCCGGGGGTGTACCCGTCGAGTGTGGCCCGGGTCAGTCCGTAGACCCCCATGGAAACGCGGTAGTCCATGCTCGGCTTCTCGGTGAAACCGACGACCTTGCTCGCGTCGGTGGTCAGCACCCCGAAGTCGATGCGTACCTGGCGCGCGTACGTGGCGATCGTCAGAGGTGCTTCGGAAGCCTGGTGGCGGCGCAGGACGTCGGCGTAGTCGAGGTCCGTGAGGATGTCCCCGTTCATCACGAGGAAGTGTTCCGGCAGCCGCTCCCGCATCGTGAGCAGCGGGCCCATCGTCCCCAGGGGGGACTCCTCGGTGGCGTAGTCGACTTCCAGCCCCCACTGGGAGCCGTCGCCGACGTAGGCCCGGATGATCTCGCCGAGGTGGCCTATGGCGATGGTGACGCCGGTGAAGCCGGCCGAGGCGAGCTGACGCAGGACGATCTCGAGGATTGCGTGCTGGTCGCCGATGGGCACCAGCGGCTTGGGCAGTGCCGTGGTGTAGGGCCGCAGCCGGACGCCCTTGCCTCCGGCCATGATCACTGCGTACATGGTCTTCCCCCTTGCTCGACGTGCCCGATGTGGTCAGATGTTGTAGATGCCGGTCTTGTAGCGGGCGAGGTTGGCCGGCTCCCGGAAGAACTCCACGGTGTGCGCGAGGCCCTCCTCCAGGTCGTGCGCCGGACTCCAGCCGGTCGCCGCGCGCAGCCGGTCCGCGTCCGCGACCAGCCGCATCACCTCGGAGTTGGCGGGCCGCAGCCGCTGCGTGTCCTCGCGGACGTCGAGCGCGGTCTCCATCACCTTGCCGATGAGGGTGACCAGGTCACCGACGGAGATCTCGCCGCCGGTCCCGGCGTTGAAGGTGCGGCCCACGACCTGCTCGGCGGGTGCGGAGCCGACCGCCAGGAACGCCTGAGCCGTGTCCTTGACGAAGGTGAAGTCTCGGGTGGGACGCAGGTCGCCCAGGGTTATGGTCCGCTCCCCGGCCGCGACCTGGCCGATGACGGTCGGGATCACGGCACGCATGGACTGCCGCGGCCCGAAGGTGTTGAACGGCCGCAGCGTCACCACCGGGGTGTCGAAACTGGCGTGGTAGCTGTCGGCCAGCCGGTCCCCGCCCGCCTTCGAAGCGGCATAGGGCGACTGGGTGTTGATGGGGTGGTCCTCGGTGATCGGCACGGTCTGCGCGGTGCCGTACGTCTCGCTGGTGGAGGTGTGCACCAGCCGGGGTGTGCCCGCGGCCCGTACCGCCTCCAGCACGTTCAGTGTGCCGGTGACGTTGGTGTCCACGTAGCTGTGGGGCGCCCGGTAGGAGTACGGGATGGCGATGAGGGCGGCCAGGTGGTAGACGCTGTCGGCGCCTTCGACCAGGTGGCGGACGGAGCCGGGGTCCCGGACGTCGCCCAGGACGATCTCGACCTGGTCCAGGACATCGGGGGAGAGGGTCTCCAGCCAGCCGTACGACGAGAAGGAGTTGTACTGCGCCATGGCCCTCACCCGGTGCCCGGAGGCAACGAGCGCCTCGGTGAGGTGGGAACCGATGAAGCCCTCGGCTCCGGTGACGGCGGCGAGCGGTGGGGCGGTCAAGGTGGTGTCCTTCCGGTGGGCGGTGCGGGCCTTGGGCGGCCCGGGACGACGGATGACTGTGCGGGTGGGACGTGTGCGGTCGGTGGAGCGGCGTCAGCCGTGGGCGGCAGGGCGGCCCAGCTGCCGTACGGCCACCGCGGTGAGGCAGAGCACGGCTCCGCCGCAGCACAGCGGCAGCGCCGCGGCGCCCGGTGGGGCGCCGGTCAGCATCACCGCGCCGGCGAACACCGCCGCGGTGAGACACAGGGCCGCCGGCGGCCAAGCGGTGCCGAAGGCCTGCAGCAGCAGGGAGATCCACAGCGCGCCGGCGAGCAGCAGAAGGGTGACGGGATCGGCGCCCACGAGCAGCGCCGCCGGCGCGATCGGGCCGAGGTACACCAGCAGGCAGCCGGCGAGAACGACCGCGGAACGGGCCCGGAACCCCCGGGGTGTCCTCGTGGACCGCAGAGCCGCCACCGACAGCCCGCGGTAGCGGTACAGCAGCCACTCGGCCGGCCCCATGCTCAGGGTCAGCACGATCACCCCCCAGGGATGGTCCCGGCCCGCCAGGAACACCAGTGACCCGGCGGCCAGTCCGAACAGCCCGTACGGCAGCGACGGCCACAGGCCCGGACGTGTGGCACCGGGCGCCGCCGCGGCCGTGCGGGTGTCCCGCAGCGCCCACCCGGCCGCGGCGACCGTGCCGAGGAGAGACAGCAGCGGCAGACCGGCCCGGAGCACCGTCCCCGGTTCCCACCACAGAAGCGCCGCACCGCCGGCGGTGACCGGCACGAGGACCGCCAGCAGGAGCCGCTCACGGCCCAGTACGAGCAGCACACCGGCCGCCGCGAGGTACGCCGACTGGGCCACGACGGCCAGGGCGGTCACGCCCGGACCCGAGAGCGCGGCTCCGGCGGCGGTCGCCGCGGCAGCGCCCAGCGGCGCTCCCTTCGCCAGGGTGCGGCCCGCCTCCAGGCGCCCGCTCGCCAGACGTACGTAGGCCCGGTGGCCCAGTGCCTGGTTCCAGGCCCAGGAGATCAGCCCGGCCACCACCAGGGCCCGCACGGTGCCGTCCGTCGGGAGCAGTCGCCCGGCGAGCGCGTAGGCGAGGCCGGGCAGTGCGAAGAGCAGCCCTCGCACGGCGCAGCGCAGATGGTCCGGCCGCCAGGGATCGGCGGGCCGCGGCGGTTCCGGGAACGTCCGCGGTATGCGCTGGTACAACGCCGTCGCCAGCGAGAACAGGTCGGCGTGCCCGTACTTCTGCTGGATCATCTCGCCGGTGAGGCCCTCGGACTCCAGCAGGGCGGCGACCTCGTAGGGGTGGACCGCGGGCGCGATGCTGTCGGCCAGTTCGGCGGCGAGCCCGTCCACAGCGTCGCGGCGCGCCCCGTGGCCGGGCAGGACCAGGGACGGCGCGTGCCGGCCGGTGACGCGCAGCGCGAGAGTACGGTCGTCGGCGAGGCGCAGGGCCAGAGTGTCCTGCTCCGCGCCGCCCGGCTCCAGCGACATGGGTCCGCTCATCCGGCCGCGCTCCTCACCGGTGACCCGCCCGCCATGGCCGGCGCGCGTTCCTCGGCGGCCGCGGGCGTGCTCCGGCCGCCGGACACCGCCAGCTCCAGGTAGATGGAGCGGAAGGTGTCGATGGTCTGCCGCAGGGTGAACTGCTCGATCACCCTGAGCCGGGCCGCCTCGCCCATCGTCCGGCGCCGCTCGGCGTCGGCCAGCAGCTCCAGCGCCGCGGCGGCCATCGCGGCCGGATCGCGGGGCGGCACCACGAGGCCGGTGTCGCCGACGGCCTCCCGGACGCCGCCCACATCGGTGGAGACGGTCACCCGCCCGCAGGACATGGCCTCGATCAGGGTGAAGGGGAAACCCTCGCTGATACTGGAGAGCATCACGACGTTGCCCGCCGCGTAGGCGTCCTTGATGTCCTCGACCCGTCCCTCGAAGGTGACCGCGTCGGCGTGGCCCAGCTCCGCGGCCAGTGCCTGGCACCGGTCCCGGTACGCCTCCCCGCCGCGCGGCGTGCCGCCGAACAGGCGCAGCCGTGCGGCGGGAACCCGTGCCCGTACGAGGGCGAACGCACGGATCAGGGTCTCCAGGTCCTTGATCGGGTCGACCCGGCCGGCCCAGCTGAGCACGGGGTCGGCCGGTTCGGGGCCGGCGGGCGGGAACGCGGCGGGGTCCACCCCGTTGTAGACCGTCCGGATCGCGTCCGGCGCCGCACCGCCGCGCTCCTCCCAGAGCCGGTTGTAGCGGTTGCCCGGGGTGATCAGGGCGGCCCGCCGGTACGTCTCCTCGGCCAGCAGCCGGAAGAAGCCCAGCACGAGCGCCTTCACGGGCCACCTGTAGGGAGCGGTCCGGTATCCGAGGTAGCGCTCGCGCAGGTAGACGCCGTGCTCGGTGAGCAGCAGCGGCACACCGTGCCGGTCGAGCGCGGCGAGGCCCGGCAGGACCGCCACCCCGCCGCTGACCGCGTGTGCCACACCCCCCTCGGGGAGCGGCGCGGCCAGAGGCCGCAGCGCGTGCTCCAGCAGCGTGGTCGCGGTCACCGCGTCCTGGAGGTTCGGCCGGGCCTCGCGGACCGCGAGCCCGGGCCGGTTCCACAGGGCGGTCAGGATGCCGATGGCCCGGTCCCCGCGCAGGAACGGACTGAGCCGGCCGTCCTCGGCGGCCCGCGCGAGCGCGTACAGGGCAGGGCCGAAGCCGTCCTCGGCGCGCGGGTCGAGCAGTGCGGTCACGAACCGCTCGTAGGACTCGGCGAGCCGCGCGAGGTGGTGCCCGCGCGGGGCGCGCCCCTCCGGGGCGGGACCCCACATGGGGACGGAGACGATGCGGCCGACGTGGGCCGGGACGTCCCAGACGACCGGCTCGCGGCCGGTGCCGGTGACGGCGGTGACGTCGAAGGCGATGTCGGGCATGCCGGTGACGAGTTGGTCGCACCAGACGCTCACACCGCCGTGACTGTGCGGGTAGGTGCCTTCGGTGAGCAGGGTGACACGCGACACGCCGGGGTGTCGCGCGGCGTGGGGAAAGTGCATCAAGGTGCTCCACGGCCGGGGAGTGGGGATGTGCCGGGCCCGGCGGTCGCGGGCCCGGCCCGGCCGCCGCACCGGCGGCCGGGACAGGAAGGACGTACGCCTGTCAGCGCTCCGCGCCGTAGGGGACCTGCTGCTCGACGCCGGCCGGCACGTCGGTCCGGGGTGCGGCGGACGTC
Source organism: Streptomyces clavifer (assembly GCF_036345975.1). Classification (NCBI taxonomy): domain Bacteria; kingdom Bacillati; phylum Actinomycetota; class Actinomycetes; order Kitasatosporales; family Streptomycetaceae; genus Streptomyces; species Streptomyces clavifer. Next base: position 7,234,074 of record NZ_CP107793.1, read on the forward strand.
GGGGCGGGCGTGCCGCCCGGCTCGACCGCTGCGGCCGGCGCACCGGCGGACGCGGGGAGGTCCAGGGTGTACGGCAGGCCGTCGGCCGAGGCCCAGCCGGAGAGCGAGCCGGCGTAGGCGGCCCCGAAGCCCGTGCCGTCGTGCTGCGTACCGGTGGGCATGGTGGCCGTGAGTGCCACTCCGACAGGCGTCCGCACGGTCACGCGGTCGCCGATCCGGTAGGCGGTGACCTGGTCCGCGTCGAGGGCGGCCCGCCAGAGGGCCCGGCGCTGCATCTCGACGCCGATGTCCTTCATGCGGAGATTCACCACGGGTGTGTCATCGGTGTACAGGGCGTCGTAGGCGCCGAGCACACCGTCGAGCACCGGATAGGCGATGCGGTCCTCGGCGAGGTTCGACTGGTGGATGAAGTGGGGCTTGGGGTCATTGGTGAGGACGTGCGTCAGCGCGATCCGGGTCTCCAGCGGCACGATGTGCTCGGTGTAGCCGGTGGCGGTGTCCAGCGGCGCGGCCAGGCAGGTGGAGGTGGCGGGGTTGTCCTCGCAGATACCGCTGCCGCCCTGGGCGCGGGCCGTGTAGATCCAGTTGTACTCGTCGACCTGTTCGGCGGCCCGCCCGGCGTTGTAGAAGACGTTCATCGGGTAGCGGGAGACGGTCGTGGCGGTGCCGACCTTGCGCTGGACGGGGTCACGTGAGTTGTCCGAGCCCAGCCACTCGATGCCCGTGTCGGCGAGGGCGGGCCCCAAGTTCGGGTTGTCCTCCGGCTGCTGCGGTGTCACCTTCAGGCCGGAGTGCTCCCCGGTGACCAACTCCGAACTCTGGAGCGGGAGTCCGGCCGATTCGCCCCACGCCTCGTTCGTCGCGATCTCGTCGGCGATCTCGTTCCGGCTGACCCACCGGGTGGAGCCGTCCGCGTTCCTCGCGCACGTCCAGGGCACCACGGCGGTGTTCTGCACGCAGCCCAGGAAGCCGTGGGTGTAGGTGTGGTTGATCCATCGGAACTGGTCGCGCTCGGCCACCAGCTTGTCGGCGAGGGAGTCCTGGCCGCCGTTGTCCTCGCGGTGGTCCACCGTGCCGGAGGCGTTGTAGGCGAAGTCGAGGGTGAATTCGCGGCTGTTCTGCCAACTTGTGGCGTGGTCGACATCGGCCGGGACCATGCGGATCGGGTTCGGAGTGCCCTCACCCGGCTGGCAGTCCACGTCGCCGGGCGTGCAGTTGAGTGCCGAGTCCCAGCGGTCGTCGGCGGCGAAGACGTCGTCGACGTGGACCGCGAAGTAGTTGCGGTCGGCGCCGAGGTGCACCCCGCCGGTCATCCACTCCACGATCCCCCGGGCCAGCAGCCGGTACTGCTGCTGGTACCGGTTGTAGACGAAGGTGACGACCAGTTCGCGCCGCCCGTCGTGCCGGTACTCGCCCACCAGGGAGCCCATCGTCGGCCTGCCCGGGATGGCGGCCTGGACGTACGGGACGAAGTCGGCGCCGGCCACCGGCGTCGAGAGGTAGGCGTAGGACTCGCCCACGGTGGGGGAGTTGTCCTCGAACGGGACCGCTCCCTCCAGGTAGCCGAAGGGCCCGGCCCTCCCGGCCTGGGTCACCTCGGCCCGTACCCCGTCGACGCTGCCGGCGTATCCCGTTCCGACCGCCGCGTTGAGCCCCACCTGTGGACGCGCGTAGGTGTAGGCGTCGACCTGTGGGATCGAGTACTTCTGCTCGTACGCCACGAGGGCTGCCATCTCGGCGGATCCCGTCGGGAACGGGTTGTCGTTGGGCAGGACGACGGCCTGGTACTTGGCGCGCGGTCGGCCGTCGACCGTGTCCGCGAGGAAGCCCGGGTCGATCACGTCCCGGCCGGTGTCCGCCAGGTCCACCTCGGTGTACGGCGTTCCGGCGTTCTCCAGTTCGGCGGCGATGGCCTCGGTCGACGGCCCTCCGTCGCTCACGACCAGCACACGCAGATCGACGCGAGGTGCCGGATCGTCCGCCCGGGCCGTGGCCGCCGGCAGTCCGATCGTTGCCATCAGTGTGCCCACTAAGAGCGCGGTGGTGCGAATGGTCCGCTTCATGCGGTGGAAACCCCTCCCCAGGGCAGGGGAGGTCGGGCTCCTGTCGGAGCCTGCCCCACCCCCAATGCCACGCCGTCGCCCCCTGAGACGCCGGTCGTCGACGCATCCGTCGTGTGTCACATAGTGAGGTCTGTGTGGAGCTTTTGTGTGGCTGCTGGGCAACTTGACGGAAAAGCATATGTGTCCATCAATGCGACAAGGCAGTCGTCGTGGGTGCTGGTGGTGCCGCTGATCGCCGGGGGTGGGGCCTGTTGTAGGCCCGTGTGCTGCTGGGGCAGGTGAACTGCGGAACGCGGGCCGCCGGATGTGGCGGAGGTGAGACACCAGTGGTCTCGACCAATGTGCCTGCCGGTGTGGAGCTGGATCAAGTCATTCCGGAGGCGGCATGCCGACGGCGGCCGACATGGAGCACACGTCGGCCGCCGTCTTCGTCCGTGAGGCCCCCGCTCAGCGGGGTCGTGCGCCGCTCGGAGTGCGCAGGGCTTCGGTCACGCGCACAGCACGCGGGTCTCGGGCGTGTGGACCGGCCCGCCGCTGAGGCTGGTGCTGTCGCTGAACTCGGCGTAGAAGTAGGAGTAGAAGCCGATGTTGCCGTTGCAGCCGGAGTCGGCGGCGACCTGCAGGGTCAGCGTGACGGTACGGCTCTGACCGGGCGGGACGGTGGTGCCGTAGTTGCCGCCGAGGTTCGCCGGCCCGGTGCCCGAACACGGGACGGCGCCGGTGCCCGTCGCCAGGCTGCAGCCGGTGAAGCTGTACTTGAGGTCGGGGCGCTGGGTGGTCAGCCAGGTCGGGTCGATGGTCTGGTAGACGAACCAGATGTCGTACGTCTGATTGTTCTTGATCGTCATCGACAGGTTCACTGCACCGCCGGGCGTGGTGGTGGCGGCGTCGGTGCTGAACGATAGCTCGGCCGGGGCCGGGTCGGCAGCGCTCGCGGAGGGCGCCAGGCCGAGGAGGGTGAAGGCGAGAGCGATGATCGTGGCGAGACCGAGGCGTCTCGTGCGAGTGAATCTCATGGGCCGGGAGACTAAGCACGGCCTCGATACGCCGTCTGCACCCTGAGGCACGCCGCGCCCACCCTGCGGCTGGAAGTGGTCAGACGGTGAAGGTGGTGTGCGGCTGCCTGCACACGGTGGCCGCACGGCTGTTTCCGCATGCCACCACGTGAGGTGGTGTGGGTACCGGGAGTGGCCATGTGCCGCCCCGTCGGGAGGCGGTGGCTGTGAGACCAATGGCGAATTCCGGGTGGCTCGCACAGGCATCGCCGTGAGGCCGCCCGTGCCGTGGGGCCCATGCGGGCGCTCGACGTCACGGTGCGGGGTGGGCGACGGACTACCCGTGTGGTCGCCGCGGCCGCGCTCAAGCCGCGGCCGCGGCGACGCAGAACTCGTTGCCCTCCGGGTCGGCCATCACGATGTGGTGCCCCTCGAACTCCTCCAGGACGGCCCCGCCCGCCTTCACCAGCCGCTCGGACTCCGCCCTGATCCGGTCCCACTTCTCACTGTCGCTGCCGTGTCCCGGCACCCGGACGTCGATGTGGAGTCGGTTCTTCGCGGTCTTCGGTTCGGGGACCTCGAGGATGGAGAGCCGGGGCCCCGAGCCGTCGGGGTCGCAGAGCCACGCGCCGCCGTCCGCGGAGTCGTCGTCCGGAAGGTCGAACTGAGCGAGCCACTCCTCGCGGGTTCCGAACGGGGCGGGCGGCGGCTCGTCCGCGTACCCCAGGGTGGTCTTCCAGAACTCGGCGAGGAGCTTCGCGTCCGCGCAATCAAGGGTGAGATCGATTCTTGCTGCCATGGCGGGACCGTACTGCGCTCCTGCGGGGAACCCTGCCAGACTCGCTGTGGCCGACACTTCTGCGGGAGCTGCCGGCCACAGCGGTGCTCAGGCGCGTCGTCAGTGCCGGCCCCGTCGCGGTGGCACGTGGGCCGTGGCCCCGTCGTCCTGCTGTAACGGAACGGGCCCGGGCCCGGCATCGCCTCGGACGCCGGTGCGACCGGCTGACTGCCCAGGGAGGATGACGCGGAGCAGAGGGCCGGTGAGAGCGGTGGTGGTCACGGCCATCACCACCATCAGCGAGTAGAGCTTGTTGTCCAGCACGCCGATCTCCAGGCCCACTCCGAGGACCACCAGCTCGGTGAGTCCACGGGTGTTCAGCAGGGCTCCGAGGGCCGCCGACTGGCGGCCGTCGAGACCACCCATCCGTGCTCCGGCGTAGGCGCCGAGGAACTTCCCGCCGATCGCCACGGCCATGATCGCGGCGAGTTCGCCGAGGTCCGACACGCTCAGCCGGGAGAGGTCGACCTTGAGCCCGGACAGCACGAAGTACACGGGCAGGAGGAGCAGCCCGCACAAGGGCTCGATGCGATCCATCACGCCGTCGCGCAGCTTCCCCTGCGTGCCGCGCGGCATCACGGCGCCGAACAGGAACGCTCCGAAGACGTAGTGCATGCCCAGCCACTCCGTGCAGGCCGCCGAGAGCAGCAGCCCGCCCAGGACCAGAGCCACGAAGTTCCGCCCGGCAGCGGGCCCGCCCGGCTCCCGGGGGCCCAGCACGCTCGCCCGGCGAAGCAGGGGACGGACGACGGTGACCATCAGCACGACGTAGGGGACCAGCAGCGCCAGCCGCCATTCGAGCTGTCCGCCCGTGGCGACTGCGACGACGACGGCGAGCAGGGCCCAGGCCATCACGTCCGCGATCGCCGCGCAGGCCAGTGCGGTGGTCCCGAGCTTGGTCGCCGCCAGTCCGCGGTCGGCGATGATCCGGGCCAGTACGGGGAAGGCCGTCACGGCCATGGCCACCGCGAAGAACAGCACGAACCCGATGGGCTCGCCCTGGTGGTGCGAGGGCATCAACGGCCAGGCCAGGGCGGCGCCGAGAGCGAGCGGCAGCAGCGTCGAGCACAGCGACGTCGAGAGTGTGGCCCGTCCCCTGCCGCGGAGCAGACCGACATCCAGTTCCATGCCGACGAGGAACATGAAGAGCGCCACGCCCACTGCGGCGAGTGCGCCGAGCAGGGACCGTATGTCGTCGGGGAAGAGCGTCCTGGAGAGCTCCTCGCCCAGCAGCGTGGGTCCCAGCATCACGCCGGCCAGGATCTCGCCGATGACCGCGGGCTGCCCGAACCTGCGGGCCAGTGCGCCCATCGCACGTGCCAGACCGAGTATGAGAGCCAGGTCGAGGAGGAGATACACCGTCTGCGAGGCGGTCATGAGCGTCCGCCTGTCCCGGTGGGCCGGCGGACGGCTTCCACGAAGGAGCGACACGTGGCCGATCGGCGGGGCGCTGTTTCCGGAAGGTCGGACCGGCTGAGCACGACGGGACTCCCTGAGGGTCGTACCGGGCTTCGGGTGGGTCGTGACCTCGCGTCACGGAGCGGGCCGTGTCGGCACGCTGGTACGGGCGGGCGGCTCCGCCGCCGTACCCGCTCCGGGCGGCGCCTGCCGGACGCCTCCTCGTGTGTCAGTGGGAGGTGCCGCTCTCCAGGCGAAAGGCGAGGTCGAGCCAGGCCGCGGCACAGGACCGGGCCAGCCGACTCACGCTCACGGCGCAGTGGGCGGGCACCTGTTCGAGCGCGACCGGGATCTCGCCCGGAATCACCGTGCTGGAGCCGAGCCAGCGCAGCAGAGCCCTGCCGGACTCGGTGTAGCGCAGGGACGGGTCCTGGCGCAGGCGCTGGAGGACCTCCTGCATCCCTTGGCCTTCCTGCGCCTCCGGCACCCCCTGTGCCTCCTCAGTGACCGCATGGCCGGGGACACGTGGTGGCATGGCAGTGGGTGAGGGGTCGGCCGGCGGGGTGGGAGCGAACCCGAGGGCCTTCTCGCGCACGCTGTCGGGCAGTGGGTCCTTGCCCTGGCTGATCCGTTCCCTGACGTCGTGCGCGGTGCCGACCGAGATGCCGGCCTCGCTGGCGATCTCCCGCAGTGAGGCCTCCGGCCGGAGGGCGATGACCCGGCTCGCCGCCAGACGGCCGTTCGCCGTGTTCACGGGCCGACGCCTGCCGTCCTGGCCGATGCGGACGTCGGAGGACGAGGAGGCGCCCATCTCGACCCGCAGGCTCGCCACTGTCTTGGTGGCGAGCCCGGCGATCGTCGCGATGGCCCGGTCGGACAACTGCGGGTGTGTACGGAACATACGCTCCGCGGCGGCCCGCCGGTCGGCACGGGTCAGGGGCAGGCCGTGCTGGACGTTGAGCCTGACGGAATGCAGGAACGCCTGGTCGGAATCACCGTCGTAGAACTGCACGCGCACGTGTTCCTGGCCTTTGAGGCGCGCGGCCAGCAGGCGATGCATTCCATCGATGACCCGTAGGGAATTGCGGTCCACCAGCAGAGGCGGAAGGCTTTCGAGGACATCGACCAGGGCTTGCACATGGTCCTCGTCCAGGCCCGCTGTCCTAGGGGAATCGGCAGGAAGAAGGACACTCGTGGCGACGAGTTCGACATGACCTGTCGGTGGTTCCTTCTTATCCGGCAGAGTGGAACGGGGCAAATCCATCCGGCCGGCCGTGTATTCCTCGAGTGAGGATATGCGCCGTGGGGACGCGGAGTGCGCGTTGAACATCTACGGTCCGTTCCGTCAGTCGAGTATCGGTGGGGGATCGATACGGGCAACTACAGGGGACGCGCTGGTCAGAAATGGGAAACACCTTGGGGACAAGGGTGTTCTGCGATGTGGGAAGTGCCGTGTGGAACCGGGAAGCGGGAGTAATATCCGCGTCTGGTGGTGGAGGAGGGGAGGGAGGGGCGTCTGAAGCGGGCTCAGACTAACAAGGCTCCATGGGGGCTGCAACGGTTCCCCACCAGCTGGTTATTTATGGCGAGTTGACGCCCATTTGTCAGGGCCGGGAGTAGGCTTTTCCGGGGGCCATCCGGCGGAAGGCGGCCTCGGTGCGCGTAACGCGCGCGATCGCCGTGACGTCCTGTGCTCGAACCCCGCACTCACGCGCTCGTCACCCTCGTCCATGTGAGCAGGCGCGACACCCTGGCTCGGATCGGCATGGACTCCGCATATGCGCCGGTCCTGCCCATTTCGCCGGTGCTGCCGCCCCCTGGGGCGCCGCCGGGCCGCAGTACCCGACCCGGCGTGACCGGTGAGCTCCTGGCCGACGGCAGGCCACGGACCGCGAGCCCGACGGCAGGCCCCGGACCGTGAGCCCGAGGCAGACGCCGGACCGCGAGCCCGACCGGGGCCGTGGGAGGCGTTGCCCGCCGGATGTCCTCCTTCGTGCAGGCCCCCGCCTCCTGTGGCTGTGCGCCGCGCACGTCATGCGTGGGCGCGAGCGGATGCCGCCACATGGTGGCTCAGCCAGGAGAGCAGGGGGGCCAGCTCCTCTGCGGCATCGACCACCTGGTCGACGGCGGCGGGGGTGAGCGCGACGTCGTCCCCGGCCGGCGGCGCAGCGGCCAGTAGTGAGCGGTGCCGCAACAGCCGGGCTCGGGGATGATCGGCGGGCAGACCGCTCGGCATGCGTTTCATCAGGTCGCCGGTGAGCCCGTATCCCCGTGCCCCCAAGCTGCCCGTCAGGGCGGCGAGCCGGGCGCCGCTGCTCTCGGCGACCACCGCTGCCCGGTAGCGCGGGACCTGCCCCGGGTCCGGGTAGTGCCAACCTGCCTTGAGGTGCAGGCCGTCGAGGTCGAAGCGGAGCCCGATCTCGACCTGGCGGGCGATCCGGATCACCGCACCCTGGTGCTGCCACCACCAGGACTCCTTGCGGAAACCCCAGACGGAGAAGTCGTCGAGGGCGGGGACCGCGTCGGCCACGTCGTTCAGCAGCGCGATCATGGGTTGCCGGACGTGGAGTTCCCTCTCCTTGCGGAGGCTCTCGCGCAACTGGCGCGGAGGATCTCCCTCCAGCCGCAGCAGTACATCGAACGCCTGTTCCGTCCATCCGTTGAAGGCTCCGGTCATCCGCGGATCCTAACGGCCGGTCCGCGCCGAGGCCGTCGCCACCCGACCGCGTCCGGCCCGGAGGGCCGGCCGCCGTGTGACGTCCGCTCGAAGAGATCGGCGCCTTGATGTTTACCGGGTGCCCGGGTAACCCTGTGTCGGCGCGTTCCGGATGTTCGTCACCGGTCCTGTTCGACTGAGGACATCACCCGGTTGAACACCGCCTTTACTTGAGCGGGACCTCGATTGTCCGATGTACCCGGCCGATGTCGCGGGGTGTGGCCCCGGAGTTCGTGCCCAAGCACTTTGGAATTCTGCTGTCCCATCCGCACGCCCAGAACGACTGATCGAGTCGTCACCGCGTGTCGGCGTAATGCCGCTATCAGTTCGCAGGCGCCCAGGCACTGGAGGAACCGTGAGCGAGGGTGTGTCGCACAAGAGTCAGGACGAGCTCTATTTCGTCGTCCGCAACCACGAGGAGCAGTATTCGATCTGGCGCAGCGACAAGCAGGTGCCGGAAGGCTGGGAAACGCAGGGAGGGCCCGCCGGCAAGGAGGAATGTCTGAGTCGGATCGAGGAGCTCTGGACCGACATGCGCCCGGCGAGCTTGCGCGCTGCCATGGCCGCCACCGAGAACGGGAATTCCTGATTTCCCCCTCTCCTGTTGAGTGTTTCCGGCATCGAATCGACGACAGTGGTCGGAGTTCTTCACATGGGACATTCACGTTCTTCACACATACCCGGCACCGCGCGGGACGCCCGTGCCTTCGTGCACTCCTTGGTGCGCGAGAGCGCGCTGGCCCGGCCCGACGCGGTCGCCCTGACGGACGGGGCCGGTTCACGGGTCACCTACCGGGAGCTGCTCGAGAGGTGGGAGCGTCTCGCCACCGCGCTGCGGGAGTGGGGAGTCGGCCCTGAAGTCCCGGTGGCGGTCAGGCTGGAGAGATCGCCCGACCTCGTCGTCGCGATGCTGGCGATCCTCGAGGCCGGCGGCGTCTACGCGCCGATCGACGACTCGTGCCCCGCCGGGCGGTTCGCCGCCATCGTCGAGGACCTGGGTGCTCCGGTGCTGGTCACCGACCGGGAGACACCCGCGGAGGTGAGACGCCTGGTCGGCCGGATCGTGCACCCACGTGACCTGCCCGATCAGGCCGCGCCCCGAGCGCTGGTGACCCCGCCCGCCCTGCACCCCGACAACCTGGCGTACGCCATGAGTACGTCGGGGTCCACAGGACGGCCCAAAGGCGTGGGGATGACGCACCGGGGGCTGAACCGGCTGATCCGCTGGCAGGCGGCGGACGGTCCGGCCGGTCTGGCGACGGTGAGCTTCACCTCGACCGGCTTCGACGTCACCTTCCAGGAGGTGCTCGGCACGCTCGCCACCGGCGGCCGCCTGTGCCTGGTGTCCGAGGAGTCCAGACGCGACCCCGAGCAGCTCTTGGCCGTCCTCGAGAAGGAGGGCATCGAGCGTGTCTTCCTGCCGTACGTGGCACTCGGGCAACTGGCCCTGGCTGCACGGCGTACGGGCCGGGTCCCCGGCTCGCTCAAGCACGTGGTGACCGCGGGGGAGCACCTGGTGATCACGGACGCGATCGCCGAGTTCTTCGACGCGCTGCCGCACTGCCGGCTCGACAACCACTACGGCCCTACCGAGACCCATCTGGTCACCAGCCTGACCCTGGACGAGGACCGCGGGGCCTGGCCGCGGACGCCACCGATCGGGCGGGAAGTCGACGAGGCGGACGTCCACCTGCTCGGGCCGGGCCTCACGCCCGTGGCGCCGGGAGAGCCCGGTGAGATCCATGTCGGGGGCGCGGCCCTTGCGCGCGGCTACCTGAACGCGCCCGCCCTGACCGCCGACCGTTTCCTGCCGGATCCCTTCAGCCCCGAACCCGGCGCCCGTATGTACCGCACCGGGGACCTCGCCCGGCTGGACGGTGACGGCCTGCTGCACTTCCTCGGCCGCGCCGACGACCAGATGAAGGTCCGCGGCTACCGGGTCGAACCCGCCGAGGTGGAGCTGGCCCTGTCCCGCTGCCCGGGCGTGCGGGAGGCGGCGGTCGGGCAGCGCACGCTCGCCGACGGGATCAGGGTGCTGGCCGCCTACGTGGTGGCGGAGGAGGGAGTGCGACCGTCGGTCTCCCGACTCTCCGCAGCCCTGAAGCAGTCGCTGCCCGGCTACATGGTCCCGGCGCGGTACGCCTTCATCGACGCGATGCCGCTGAGCCCCACGGGGAAGGCCGACCGCAGGAAGCTGGCCGAGGTGCCGCTGCCCGGGCCGGCGGACCGCGGAGTGACGGAGCCGGACGGTGCCACCCTTGCCGACGCGGTGGCCGCCGTATGGCAACGGGTCCTCGGTCACGACGAGTTCGAGCACGACGAGGACTTCTTCGACGTCGGCGGCGACTCGCTGCTCGCCGCCTGGGTGGTCACCGAGCTCAGCCAACTGGCCGGCCGGGAGATCGAACTCTCGGTGATCCTGCGGAACACCACCGTCGAGGAGCTCGCCGCGTTCCTGGCGGCCGGGCCCGCGACCTCGCCGACGCGCAGGCCGGCGTCCGAACTCATCACGCTCAAGACCGGATCCGCGGGCAATGTGCTCTATCTCTTCCACCCGCTCGGCGGTGAACTGCTCACCTACCGGGAGCTGGCCCGGCGCATGGAGTCACCGGTGCGGGTGCTCGGTGTCCGGTGGGCCGCGGGGCCGGCCGAGCCGGGCCACGAGCCCTCCCTCGAGGAGATGGCACGCGCCCACCACGAGCAGCTGCGCGCCGTACAGAGCGAGGGGCCGTACCTGTTGGCCGGCTGGTCCTTCGGCGGCGTGCTGGCGCTCGAAGTAGGGAGGCTGTTGCGGGAGTCGGGCCAGGAGGTGGCCTTCCTCGGCCTCATCGACGCCAACCCCGTGCTCGACCCGCTGAGCGGTCTTCCACCGGTCGAGACGTCCTACCTGACGCTGCTCGGCCAGGTACTCGAGGAAGTGGACCGGCGCGCCGCGGACGGAGAGGACTCGGTCGACATCGCGGAGTTCTCCTCGGACCGGGACTGGGTCGGGCTGATGGGCGGAGCGCCCGCCGCAGGCGTCAAGGCCGCTCACCTGCGCCGCAGTCTGGCGATGGCCCGCCAGAGCATGGGCGCCCTGGTGACGTACACCGCCCGGCGCTACGAGGGCGACACGGACCTGTTCCAGGCCGGGGCCACCGGCCCCGGGATGCGCGCCCAGCTGGAGGCCGGGCTGCGTGGCGTCGTCGACGGCAGCGTGCGGGTGCACGAGGTGCCCGGCGATCACACCGGGATTCTCGCCTCCCCGCACGTCACGGTGCTCGCCGAGGCGATCGACGCGGTTCTGGAAAACATCGGGAAGGGGAACGACAGCGATGGATCTTGAGGCAGAACGCCGCCAGTTCGACGAGAAGGGCTTCATGGGGCCCTTCAAACTCTGGGAGCCCGACGTCATGACGGCGTGGTGGAAGGAGCAGCGGGCCTACCTGCTCGATCCCGCCAACAAGAGTCGGGCCGTCTTCGACAACCCGGTCAACTACGACCGGCACCTGGACGTTCCCGGCCTCGGTTCGCTGATCAGCGAACCCGCCATCGTGGAACGGATGCAGAGCGTCATCGGACCCGACGTGCTGTGCTGGCGCACGGAGTTCTTCCCCAAGAACCCCGGCGAGTCCGGCACCGGATGGCACCAGGTCGAGACCTACGCCATTGGTGAGGCCGAGAAGGGGATGCTCGAGCCCGGCGAGCGCACCGAAGGAGTTCCCATGGAACTCACGGCGTGGGTGGCCTTCACCGAGGCGACCAAGGAGAACGGCTGCCTGAAGATGATCCCGGGCAGTCACCGCAGCTGGAAGTACGACGAGACCGCGCCGATCTCCTGGAACGGAACCGGGAAGGACAACACCTTCTTCGGCTACGACTACGGCGAACTGCGGATCGACAAGGACTGGAACCCCGACGAGGAGGAGGTCGTCCACCATGAGATGGCCCCGGGTGAAGTGGTCCTCTTCACCGCCCGCTGCATCCACGGCTCCAATCCGAACAACAGTCGCCGGCAGCGCATGGGCTTCTCGGTCCGGGTGGTCCCGCCCACGGTCCGGGTCTACGGCGGCATGACCGAGTTCGACGAATTCGGTCACCACTTCGATCTTTCCCGGCACGGCAGCGTCCTCCTCGCCGGGCAGGACGACTACGGCCTCAACACCATGAGGACCACCAACGCCTGGGACGAGCCCTTCACCACGCGTCCGAGGAGTGCCTGATGGTCGACACACAACTGGCCGGACGAGTCGAGATCGACTCCGCGGCGGTCACCGAGGACCTCGCCCGAGCTGCCAACCTCCGCTTCTCCGAGGCCTACAGCGACTACCTCTGCGGAGGCCTCTGGAAGAGCCTGATGCTGTTCGCCACCGGCGGTGAGGGCGGCGACGGGCTGATCACCAACTACGACCACTCGCGGAAGTCCGGGGTCACCGCCTTCGGCGAGCAGCTGCCGTACCTGCGGCAGCTGGTGGAGCGCAACTTCCACCTGGAGAACCTGAACTTCGCGCGCATCGCCGAGATGACCAACAGCGTCACCGTCCCGCACCGCGACCTGCTGGAGCTCGAGGACATCCCGCAGGAGGCGCGCAACGCCCACCGCATGCACATCCCGCTGGACACCAACGAGGGCGCCCTCTTCACCGAGGACAACGTCGTGTACAGGATGGCCCTCGGCGACGTCTGGTTCTTCGACGCGTCGAAGGTGCACGGGGCCGCGGCCCTGACGACCCGCAGCCGCACCCACCTGATCCTGGACTTCACCGACGCCGCCGACGCGGCCGACGTCGTGAAGTTCCCCCTGGAACCCACCGGACGGATACCGGAGGACCGGGTCAGCAAGCGGGCCTCGCTCACGGACGGCGAACTGCAGGCGCTGTACCGGCTGTCCGACGTCGTCGATCTCGAGAACTACCGCGACGTCTTCGGCCTCGTCATCAAGAAGCACTACCGCAGGGACGGCGGTGACGACTTCGTGTGGCGCACGCTGACGGAGATCGGGCGCCGGTGCCCCGACCCGGCAGTGCGCTCGAAGATCCAGGAGGAGCAGCGCTTCTTCCTGATGGAACGTGCCACCCCCACCCCCGACGGAGGCTCATCATGACGACCGAGGACACTGCCACCTCCTTGGCCGGCCGGCTGGCCGGCAACGAGGTGCACGCGCGCTTCGCCGACCACGACTTCTTCAAGCAGGTCCACTCCAGGACGCTCGCACACGAACAGGTGGAGACCTACCTGGGCCAGTGGTGGTACCCGCTCCACTACTTCACGACGTTCCTGGCGCGCTGCATAGCGGTGCTGCCGGACATCGAGTCCAAGAGCGCCATCACCCGCATCCTCAGCCAGGAGGCCGGAGCCGGGTCCGCGCACGGCGCCCACGAAGTGATCTACGCAAGGAGCATGGAGAAGGCCGGCTACGACCGGGAGAAGGTCACCGGATCCGCGCCGTTCCCGGAGACCGCCGACCTGGTCGCCTGCTACGAGCGTCTCTCCGGCGAGCGGTTCAGCGCCCTGGGCGGCATATACGCGACCGAGGTGACGGACCTGCTGATGGTGTCCAGCATCGGAGACGCCGTCACCCGGGAGTCGGGCACCACCAGGAACGCGTGGGTGGACATCCACGTCGCCCAGGAACCGGACCACGTCGAGGAGGCCAACCACGCCCTGCTCGACGGCTTCTCCCCGGAGGACGAACAGACCGTGCTGAAGGCGGCGGAGGAGATGTGGGACTGCTGGACCGCCTTCTTCGACCGCCTCAGCGTGGAGACGGGCGTGGCGGCCCCGTCGGGCAGGCGCCGCGATGAGTGACGTCCGCGCGTCGTACCTCCGGTTCCCCGGGTGGACGCAGCCCTTCTGGACCTGGGCGACGGGGCGGGCCCTGCCCCACCAGAAGCCGCTGATCCGGCACACGTGGGCCAGCTACACCGCGGTGACCCTGGTGGTCTTCCTCGGCGGGCTCGCCCTGTCCGCGGCGGCCGTGTCGGCACGGTTCGACCTGTGGGGACTCGCGCTGGTGGCCGGCTGGGTCCTGACCCTGCAGGGTGCGCGCACGATGATCCTGGTCATCGCGCACCAGGCCCTGCACCGCAAGTACTCCGGTAACCGGGCCCGGGACAGGTTCTTCGGCGAGCTGGTCACGGTGCTGAACGTCTACAACACCTTCCAGGAGTTCAAGGAGGAACACTTCGACAACCACCACCGGCGGTCGGTCTTCGCCACCGTGGAGGACCCGCCGGTGCAGTTCCTCTTCCGGTTCGGATTCCTGCCGTCGATGACACGGAACCAGCTGTGGCGCAGGACGCTCGTCGTCTTCGTCCTCCCGCGCTTCTACGCCGTCACCATCGGCGGGAGGGTGCGCTCCAACCTGACCACCGGAACCTGGCGGCGGGCCGGCTTCGTCCTCTGGGCGGGTCTCTGGCTCTCGCTGCCCTTCTGGCTGCCGCACGGGACTTCGGTGCTGCTGCTCGCCTTCGTGCTGCCGGTGATCTTCTTCTCGCAGCTCAGCGCGCTCCTCGACCGCCTCGGCGAACACGCCTGGCTGACCCCCTCCGACCCCGGCTACGACAACCGCTTCTACACGGTGCCCGCGACCTCGGCCCGGTACTGCGGCGCGCCCGTCCCCGAACGGGGCCTGCGGCTCGGACGGGCCGCGGTCGCCTGGGCCGGCTGGCTGCTGAGCTTCCTCTTGTACCACCTGCCCAGCAGGCTCATGGTCATCGTGGGTGACCTGCCGAACCACGACTATCACCACCGTTATCCGACGACCGCCTCGTGGACCACCGCGGCCTACGCGCGACAGCGCGACATCGACAGCGGTGACTACGGGCCTCCGTACACCGAGGTGTGGGGCATGTTCCGCGCCGTGGACGGCATGTTCCGGACCATGAGTGAGGTGCCCCGCGATGGAGACCTGGTTGGTTGACGCCTTCGCCGACGCCGAGTTCCGGGGCAATCCGGCCGGCGTGGTGCTCTGCCCGGACGGCCACCCCACGGCCGGCCGGATGCAGGAGGCCGCCCGTACGGCAGGGCTGCCGACCCTCGCCTTCCTGCACCCCCTGGCCAAGGGGCACTACCGGGTGCGGTGGTTCACCCCGGGCAAGGAGCTCAACATCTGCGGTCACGCCACCGTGGCGAGCGCCTGCTACCTGCACGAGGTGGGCGGGGTGGACGACACTCTCCCGCTGGTGTTCGAGACCGGTGCGGGGCCGCTCTACACCCACCGGGCGGGCGACGAGTTCGCCATCGACCTGCCGGTGATGCACACCAGGCCGATCGCCGCGCCCCCCGGTCTCCAGAAGGCGCTCGGGGTGGAGCTGACGTCGTGCGAGCGTGCCGAGGACGACATCCTCGTCGAAGTCGGGTCGGTGGAGGAGGTCGCCGGCCTCCAGCCCGACTTCGAGGCGCTCGCGGAGATCGACTGCCGCGGGCACGTGGTGACCGCCCGCGGCGGGAAGGGCGGCGCGGACTTCGTGTCCCGTACGTTCTTCCCCGCCCTCGGGGTCGACGAGGACCAGGTCTGTGTGTCCGCGCACTGCAAGCTGGCACCGTACTGGGCCCGGCGCCTCGGCAAGGAGACGATGTCGGCCCTGCAACTGTCCGAACGCGGTGGCCGCCTCTCGGTGACCCTCGCCGGGGACCGGGTGCTCGTGGCAGGACCCGCAGCCGTCCGGCGGCGCCTGGACGACCTCCCGTGAGCTCCGCCCGGGGGCGCCGGCCGGCTGGGTGTCCGGCCGGCCTGCGCCCCCGGGCCACCGACCCGATCAGCCGCAACCACTCGCCGAACCGTTGCGCCTGTCCGCCGCCGCTTGTCGGGCGACCGCCTCGGCGGCCGCCCGGCACCGGCCCGCCGGTACACGCCGGTTCCGTACCGCAGAAGTGTCCATCGACCACCGGAGCGGAAGTGCCCATCCGCCACCAGAGCAAGGACGGATCCAGACGTTGATCGTTGTCTCGCCGCCCCGCATGGCAGACAGAATTCCCGCCGTGCTGCGCCAGAAGAACTTCCGTAATTTCTGGACCGCGCAGACCGTCTCCTACATGGGGGACCAGGTCACGTCCATCGTCCTGCCCCTGATCGCGGTGATGGCGCTCGACGCCTCGGCAGCGGACATGGGAATGCTCGTGACGCTGCAGCAGCTGCCGCTCCTGCTGTTCTCCCTGCACGCCGGCGCCTGGGTGGACCGGCGCGGCCGTCGCCGCGCCACGATGATCGCGGCGAACCTGGCGAGCGCGGCAGCCGTGGCCACCGTTCCCCTCGCCTACTTCACCGACGCGCTGACGCTGCTGCACCTGTACGTCGTCTCCTTCGTGATCGGCACCCTGGCAGTGGTGTTCAGCGTCGCGGTGCCCGGTCTCTTCGCCTCTCTGGTCCCCCGCGAGCAGTACCTGAGCGCCACCTCGCTGAGCAGGGCCAGCTACTCCTTCTCCTTCGTCGCGGGGCCCAGCGTCGGCGGCGTCATCGTGCAGATCCTCTCCGCCCCCTTCGCGCTGCTCCTGGACGTCTTCTCCTTCCTCGTCGCCGCGGTGATGCTGCGCACGGTGTCGGTCGAGGAGACCAAGAAGGAGGAGACCGAGTCCCAGCGCGGCATCCGTGAGGCGCTGCGCTTCCTCGGCAGGTCGGCCGTACTGCGCGCCAAGATCCTCTCCGGCACCGCCCTCAACTTCTTCTACACCGTCTACTCCACGCTGCTGATCCTCTTCGCCGCGCGCGACCTGGGCCTTTCGGCCGGGCTGGTCGGGGCCGTGATCAGCGTCGGCGCGGTGGGCGCGCTGATCGGCTCCGCCATCACCGGCAAGGTCTCCGCGCGCCTGGGGCTCGGCCCCACCTATCTCATCGGCTGCCTGATCTTCCCGGCCGCGCTCGTCCTGACTCCGCTGGCGCACGGTCCCCAGTGGATCGTCGTCACCATGCTGGTGATCGGTGAGTTCGCCTCCGCCCTCGGACTGATGCTGTTCGACATCAGCGGTGCCACGCTCCAGCAGGCGATCACTCCGGACCGGCTCCGGTCCCGGATGCAGGGCGCGCAGATGGCCATCAGTTACGGCGTCCGTCCGGTCGGCGCGCTGGTGGCCGGTGGTATGGGCACCCTCATCGGGGTCCGCCCCACCCTCTGGTTCGCGGTCGTCGGAGGTCTCCTGAGCGTGCTGTTCCTGTTCTGGTCACCCCTCAGGCGCGTCCACGACCTGCCCGACGAGGCCGAGTGAAACGGTCGCCGGGCCGCTGCCGCGGTCCGGAACACCGACAAACCCCTGCGCTGCCCATGCCTGAACGAAGGAGTGCCCCGTGGTGGTTCAGCAGTACGCGCCGACGGATCCGGGCCTGAGGCTGACGGACCCCACCCTGTACGCGCACGGGGATCCGCACGCGGTCTGGGCCGGACTGCGCCGCGACTGCCCGGTCTCGTGGCACGACGAGCCGGGCCACGAGGGCTTCTGGGCGGTGACGACCTATGCCGAGGGGCTCGACGTCCTGACCGACTCCCGGCGCTTCAGCTCGACCCGGGGCACCTTCCTGCGCCCCAACCTCTCCGACCCGTTCCCGGGCGGCGGCCGGATGATGACCCTCACCGACCCGCCACGGCACGGCGTGCTGCGCGGGGTGCTGGGCCGGCTCTTCACGCCGCGGGCCTCCCGCTCCTTCCAGGACCGGGCCAAGGAGGTCGCCCACCGCCTGATCGGTTCGGTCACCGACGCCGGGACCTGCGACTTCGTCAACGACGTGGCGGCCCGGTACCCGCTGGCAGTGACCGCGGAGCTCCTCGGCGTGGCACCGGGCGACGTGGATCGCGTCGCCTCGTACACCAGCACGGCAGCCGACAACATCGTGGACATCGACGGCAGCACCGCGCAGCAGGCCCACCTCGAGGTCCTGCAGTACTACTCCGAGGTCCTGGAGGTCCGCCGCAGCAGTCCCGGCGACGACGTGGTCTCGGCCTTCGCCCTGGCCCAGGCCGAAGGGCTGGACATCAGCGACGAGGAGATCATCCTCACCTGCGACAACCTGGTGGTGGCAGCGGGCGAGACGACCAGACAGGTCACCGGTGCCGGTCTGCTCGCACTGCTGGACGCCCCGGAGCAGGCCGAGGCGCTGCGACGCGGGGAGATCAGTCACCGGCGAGCGGTCGAGGAACTGCTCCGCTGGTCGGCGCCGGTGAACCACATCATGCGCACGGCCGTCACCGACACAGAGATCGCCGGGGTGCCCATCCGCGCGGGCCAGGCGGTCAGCGTCTGGCTCCCGTCGCTCAACCGGGACGAGAGCGTCTTCGAGCGGCCGATGGAGTTCCTGCTCGATCGTCACCCCAACCGGCACGCCAGCTTCGGCGGCGGCGGCCACTTCTGCATAGGAGCCCCGCTCGCCCGGCTGATGATCTCCGCGCTGCTCGACGAGCTGGTGGACGAGCGCATCGAGATCGCACTCGCCGGCCCGCCCCGGCGGATCCCGTCCTACATCACCGGCGGCCTGGACCGGCTGCCCGTCACCGTCACGTCGCGCTGATCACATCCCGTCGTGCGGGAAAGACGGACGGATAATTCCGGTGCTCTTTCCCCCGGGGCGGGAGATGAAGACCGTTCCATTCCAGTGTTCAGGGGTGAATGCTTCCCGTGGACCGATTCGCCTAATGTTATTTCGGCGCCGAAATCCGGAGGATGGTCGATGAATACCCGGAAGACCACGGTGTTTTCCGTCGGACGGAGGCTGAAATGAAGCTGACTTCCAGTCAGGTGCACACATATCAGGAGCAGGGATTCGTCGTCCTGCGCGCTCTGTTCGACGCCGAGGAGGTCGAGTCGCTCCGGGCGTCCTTCGCCCGCGACTCCCGGGCACCCGGCCCGCACCGTGTCCGGGAGGACGGAACCGACGAGCTCAGGGCCGTCTACGCCTCGCACCAGAGGCAGCCCGAATTCGCCTCACTGATCCGCTCGCCGCGACTGCTCGGGCCGGCCCGCCAACTGGTCGGTCCCGAGGTGTACATGTACCAGTTCAAGATCAACAGCAAGCCGGCCTTCAGCGGCGGCGGCTGGTCGTGGCACCAGGACTTCATCGCCTGGCACGCTGCGGACAACCTTCCCGAGCCCCGGCTGCTCAACGTCGCGCTCTTCCTGGACGACGCCACCGAGCACAACGGGCCGGTCATCTTCCTGCCGGGATCGCACCGGCGCGGCGCCGGGGGAGCACCATCCCCGGGCGAGCCGGCTCTCTCCGGGGAACACGTCGACCCCGACGAGATCTCGCTCGGCCGCGACGAGATGCGCGAGCTCGTCGCCCGGCACGGGATGGAGAGCGCCAAGGGGCCCGCAGGTTCCGTGGTGCTCTTCCACCCGGAGATCGTGCACGGCTCCGCCACCAACATGTCGCCCCTGCCACGGCGTCTGCTGATCGCCACGTACAACGACGTCCGCAACCAGCCGCGCCCGACGAAGCGGGTACGCCCCGAATACCTGGTGGGCCGTGACACCCGGACCCTCCAGTCCACCGACGAGTCCCGAACCATCGTGGACGGAGATCTCATTCCATGACCGACCTGACCAGCCGTGCCGTCGTGCTCGAGCGCTTCGGGGCACCCCTCGCCCTACGGGACTTCCCCCTGCCCGCGGCCCCGCCCGGCGGCATGGTCGTCGCCTCCCGGTACGGCGGGGTCTGCGGCACCGACCTGCACCTCCAGCAGGGGCACCTGGACGTGCCCGTCCCGCTGGTCCTCGGCCACGAGGGCCTCGGCACCGTGTACGAGCTCGGAGAGGGCGTCGGCCACGACACCGGGGGCACGCCGCTCGCGGCGGGCGACCGGGTCATGTGGGCCTCGTCGATCGCGTGCGGGACCTGCGTGCCCTGCTCCGCCCACCTGGAGCCCACCCTGTGCGAGCGGCGCAGGACGTACGGCGTGAACCGGTCCGTCACCGAGGACGCCCCGCTGGCCGGATCCTGGGCCGAACACATCGAGCTGGCCGCGGGCACCACCGTGATCAGGCTGCCGGACGGGACCGAACCGCTCACCGCCATGTCGCTCGCCTGCGCGGGCCCGACCATGGCGCACGCCTTCGAACGCAGGCCGGTGCGGCTCGGTGAGACCGTCGTCGTCCAGGGCAGCGGACCGGTGGGCCTCGCCGCCGCCGCAATGGCCCAACTGGGCGGTGCGGGACGGGTGATCCTGGCCGGCGGCCCGGCCGAACGGCTGAGTCTGGCCGCGGACCTCGGGATCGGCACCGCCCACGTGGACGTCGTCGGTGCCGCGGACCAGGAGGACGCGCTCGCCGAGGTCCTCGAACTGACGGGTGGGCGCGGAGCGGACCTGGTCGTCGAGTGTGCGGGGGTGCCAGCCGCCGTCGGCCAGGGCCTCCGGCTGGCCCGGCGGGGCGGCTCCTACCTGGTCGTCGGCCAGTACACCGACAGCGGCGACACCCTGATCAACCCCCACCAGATCGTTCACCGGCAGCTGGACGTAGTGGGGTCGTGGGCTTTCACCGGTGCCCATCTCGCCCGGTACGTGGGCCTCCTGCCCGCGCTGGCCGCGAGGTTCGACCTGGCACGTCTGGTCACCACCTATCCGCTGGAGGACTTCGCCTCCGCACTGCGGGACGTGGCGAACGGCACGGCTCTCAAGGCAGTGATCGTCAGCTAGGCACTGCCGGCCCGGGTACCGGCCCACCGGCCGGCTGCCGGAATCCCTGCGGACACGTGGAGAGTACTGATGAACGGCAACCGCACCGCACCGGCACAAGCGGCCTCGCTCGACTACTGGCTCACGACCTTCGCCGGTCTCGCGGAGCAGCACGACCTGCCCACCGACCGGCCGCACCCCGCGGTGCCCGACGGCGTCCTCGCGTGTGCGGAGCACGCGCCGGATCCGCGGACGGGGGCGGTCGCCGCCGAGCTCGCCCGCTCCGCGGGCGTGCCGGTCGCCGCCGTCCACGAGGCCGCCGTCGCCGCGCTGGTCCACCGTCTCGGCGCCGGCACCGACATACCGCTGGCGGTGACGAACACCGGAGACGGGGCCACCGGAGGCCGTGCCGTCGGAGAGGGGCGCGCAGTTCTCCGGATCGACGTCTCCGGCCGACCGTCCTTCCGCGAGCTGGTGGCACGGGTGGGAGCCCGCCGGGCCGAGGCACGACAGCACTCCGCCGTCGCCTTCGACGAGGTCCGGGACGCGGTCAACAGGGCCAGATCCGCACCGGGCCGGCCCCTCTTCCAGGTGGGCGTCTCCACCACGGACACGGTGCCCCCCACCGCGGCGGAGCTGTGGTTCGGCATCAGCGAGGAGGGCCCTGCCCGCCTGCACTACGCCCGCCGGCTCTTCGAGCCCACCACCGCCCACCGGTTCCTGCGCAACCTCGACCAGTTGCTCACCGCGGCCCTCGCCGATCCCGACGAACCGGTGCACCGGCTCGACATCCTCGACGACGACCAGCGCGACTACCTGCTGCACACCGTCAACGACACGTCCAGAGAACTGCCCGACACCACCTTCGGCGAGTGGTTCGAGGAGCAGGTCGAGCGGACCCCCGGCGCCATGGCGGTCCGCTGCGACCGGGCGACCTGGACCTACGCGGAGCTGAATGCGCGGGCCAACCGGCTCGCGAGGACGCTCGCCGCCCGCGGCGCGGGCCCGGAGCAGGTCGTGGCCGTGCTGCTGCCCCGTTCCGACCAATTGATCATCGCGTTCCTCGCCGTACTGAAGGCGGGGGCGGTCTACATGCCGGCCGACCCCGGGCTCCCGGAGGCACGGCTGCGGACCATGCTCGCCGACGCCGCCCCCGCCCTGGTCGTCACCGACTCCGCTACCCGGCGCCTCGTGCCCGAGGACATACCGGCCGCGGCCTGCCTCGAGGTCGACACCAGCCCGGACATCGACCGGCAGCCCGACACCGCACCGCAGGTCGCCGGACTCACCGGCGACAGCCCCGTCTACCTCCTCTACACGTCCGGCTCGACCGGCACGCCCAAGGGCATCTCGATGGGCGCCGAGGCGATCGTCAACCTCATCGCCTGGAACATGCACCACCTGCCGGCGGGCCCCGGCCACATCACCGCCCACTTCGCGGCGCTCGGCTTCGACCCGACCATCCAGGAGTTCCTCGGCACACTGCTCGCCGGCGGCACCCTGGTCGTCCCGCCGGAGGAACTGCGCCGCGACCCGGCGGAGTTCGTGCACTGGCTCAGGGAGCACGGGATAACCGACCTGTACGCGCCCACGGTGATGATCGAGGCCATGTACCGGGCCGCCGTGGCCCAGGGCGTCGACCTGCCGGAACTGCGGCAGATCGCCCAGGGCGGCGAACCCCTGGTCCTGAGCGAGACCGCCAGGAACTTCCACGCCGCGCTGCCCCGGCGCCTCTACAACCTCTACGGCCCCACGGAGACCCACGCGGCCACCGCCCTCCTGATGCCCGACGACGTGGCCGACTGGCCGGAGCCGACTCCCATCGGCGGGGCCGTGTGGAACACCCGGCTCCACGTCCTCGACGAGAACCTGGCCCTGGTGCCGCCCGGCGTTCCCGGTGAGCTGTACATCGCGGGCATCTGCCTGGCCCGCGGCTACCACCGCCGCCCGGCCCAGACCGCCGGGCGCTTCCTGCCCAACCCGTTCGGACCGCCGGGCAGCCGCATGTACCGCAGCGGCGACGTGGTCCGGTGGCGGGCCGACAGCCACCTCGAATTCCTCGGCCGCACCGACCACCAGCTCAAGATCCGTGGCATGCGCGTGGAACTGGGTGAGGTGGAGGCGGCGATCCGGCAGACGCCGCAGGTCCTGGACGCGGCGGTGGTCGCGGCGGGCACGGGCAGCCGGCAGCGACTCGACGCCTATCTGGTGCCCGCTCCCGGCGCCGTCGACGTCGTCGCCGCCACCCGGGCATTGCTCGCCCGCACCGTACCCTCTCCGATGATCCCCGCCACCTTCACCCTGCTGGACGCGCTGCCGGTGAACTCCAACGGCAAACTCGACCGCCTCGGGCTCCCGGCCCCGCACGTGGTGTCCAGCAGGCTGCCCGAGACGGAGCAGGAGCACGCCCTGTGCCGGATCGCGGAGCAGGTGCTCCAGTGCGGTCAGGTCGGGGTGGACGACAACTTCTTCGAACTAGGCGGCAATTCCCTGCTCGGCTCGGAACTCGCCGCCCGGGTCCGCGTGGACCTCGGTCTCGCCCTGGGCGTCGACGTCATCCTGCGGTGCCCGACCGTGTCCGAGTGGGCCAAGTCGCTCACCGCCGCGGGCGAGGAACGTCCCGAGCTGCACCGCGCGGTGCCCAGACCGGCGGAGGTGAGGGCTTCCTACGCCCAGCAGAACCTCTGGCTGGTCGACCAGTTGGAGGGCCCCGGTCCCCGCTACAACGAACCGTTCGCCCTGCGCCTGACCGGACGGCTCGACCGCCAGGCCCTCGACGCGGCGCTGAACGACGTGGTCGCGCGCCACGAGGCACTGCGCACCGTGCTGACCGTGACCGCTGAGGGCGAGCCCCGGCAGGAGGTCACCGATCCGGCGGAGGGCGGGATCGGCCTGCCGCTGAGCGACGTCACCGTGGGCGGGCTGCAGTCCGCCCTGCGGGAGACGCTCGCACAGCCCTTCGACCTGGCCGGGGACCTGCCGATCCGGGCCCGCCTGCTGAGCGTCACGGACCTGCCGGACGAGACCCACGTCCTGCTCGTGGTCGTGCACCACGTGGCGTGCGACGGGGCGTCCATCGCCCCGTTCTGGCGGGACCTGGCCGCCGCCTTCAACTCCCGTACCGAGCGGTCGGAACCGGCCGCCGCGACGGCTCCGCTCGCGGTGCAGTACGCCGACTACGCGCTCTGGCAGCGCGAGCTGCTCGACCCGGACCGGGACCCCTACAGCCTGGTCAAACGTCAGTCCGCCTACTGGGCGACGGCACTCGCGGGCATCCCCGAGGTCATCGCCGTACCCACCGACCGGCCGAGGCCCGACGTCCGAAGCGTACGGGGAGGCGCCGTCCCGCTCGCCCTGCCGGCCGACGCCCATGCCCGGCTCGCGGCCTTCGCCAGGAGCCGCCGCACCACCGTGTTCACCGTGGTGCACGCGGCGGTGACCGCACTCCTGGACAAGCTCGGCGCGGGCCCCGACATCGCCGTCGGCGCGGTGGTCGCGGGCCGTTCCGACCGAGCCCTCGACGACATGGTCGGCTTCTTCGCCAACACCGTCGTGCTGCGGGTGCGCACGGACGGTGCCCCGAGCTTCGACGCGCTGGTCGAGCGGGCCAGGCAGACCGACCTCGCGGCCTTCGCCCATCAGGAACTCCCCTTCGAACAGGTCGTCGACGTGGTGAGCCCGGTCAGGAACCTGGCCCACGCGCCGCTCGTCCAGGTCATGCTCGCCTTCCAGGTGCGGCCGGCCCTGCCGCCCGTCCTGGCCGGCCTCGGCACGACGTTCCAGAAGGTCGACACCGGCATCGCCAAGTTCGACCTCTGCTTCGACGTCGCCGAGACGTTCGGGCCCGACGACGCGCCCACGGGACTCGAGGGCTCCATCAGTTTTCCCCTGGACATCTTCGACGAGTCGACCGTGAACCGCTTCGCGGAGCTGCTGACGCACCTCCTGCGGGAGGCGCCCGGCCGCTCCGACGAGACCCCCGACCCGCTGCTGGACGACGTGTCCCCCGGCCGACCCACCCACCCAGCCACCGGCGAAAGGCGGCCGACGTGCTGACCTCCCAGGACGTGGACACCTACAGGGAACGCGGCTACCTCCTGCTGCCCGGCCGCTTCGACGCGGCCGAGACCGACCTCCTGCTCTCCGAGGCCCGCAGGCTCGCCGGACTGGACATCCCGCAACGCATCATGGAGAGCGACGGCACCCAGGTGAGGTCGGTCTACGCCGTCCACCACCACAGCGACGCCTTCGAGCGGTTCACCCGCGACGCCCGCACCCTCGAGCCCGCGCGCACCCTCCTCGACGGCGACGTCTACATCCACCAGACGCAGCTCAACCCCAAGGCCCCCTTCGTGGGCGACGTCTGGGAATGGCACCAGGACTACCTCTACTGGGAGCGCGACGACGGCATGGCCGAGCCGAGGGCCCTCAACGTCGCCGTCTTCCTCGACGAGGTCAACGAGTTCAACGGGCCGGTCTTCGTCATGCCGGGCTCGCACCGGCTCTCGCTCGACGAGGAGACGAGGACCGTGCGGGGCGGCTGGGAGAACACGCTCAACGCCGACTTCCGCCACAAGATCACCCCGGAGGCGCTGGGTGACCTCGCGGACACCTACGGCCTGGAATCGGTCCGAGGCAAGCCGGGAACGGTGTGCGTCTTCGACGGCCGGCTGCTGCACTGCTCCCCGCCCAACCTGTCCGGCCACCCGCGCACCGTGATCTTCATCCGCTACAACAGTGTGCACAATCCGCTGCGGCCGGTACCCGACCCCCGCCCCGAGTGGCTCGCCAACCGGGACCCGAGCCCCCTGGAAGTGCTCACCCGTCCCTTCTCCGCGCCCGTCGCGCGCTGAGCACCCGGAACGGAGAGACGCCAGTGGCGGACGACAGCGACTACGACATCCTCGAACGGGCCCTGGAGGTCGACCTGACCGACGAGAAGCTCTATGCGAGCGAGCTCCCCGAACAGGTGTGGCGCACGCTTCGCGCCTACGGGAAACCCGTACGCTCCCACGGTCTGCGGGACCACTGGGCCGTGACCCGCTACCGGCACATCGAGGAGGTCTACCGGCAGGGCGACGCGTTCTCGTCCGAGATGGGCATGCACCTCGGCGAGAAGGAGTCGGACACCCTGGCCGGCCCGGCGGCCGGTGGCATGTCCCTGCTGGTGACGGACAATCCCGCGCACGCCGAGATGCGACGGGCGCTCGCCGCCGCCTTCACCCCGCGCCTCATGCGGAAGCTGAAGGACAGCACGCTCGACATCGCCCGGACCCTGGTCGCCCGGGCGCTCGACGAGAAGTCCGCGGACTTCGTCGACGCGGTCGCCGCTCCGCTGCCGGCCATCGTCATCTGCGACCTGCTCGGCGTCCCGGAGAGCGACCGCGACCACGTCCTGCGGCTCACCAGGTCGGCGTTCAGCGGCTCGGGCTATGCCACCTCGAACTCCCAACTCGCCGCGCACGCCGAGCTTTTCAGCTACAGCGACCACCTCATCCAGGAGAAGCGCCGCAACCCGGGCGAAGACGTGGCGACCGTGCTGGCCAACGCCACCATGTACGGCAGGCCGATGGACCGCGAGATCGCCGTGATGAACTGTCACGACTTGATCGCCGGTGGGAACGAGACCACCCGGCACACCTCGGGCGCCGCCGCGCTGACCATGGTCACCCATCGGGAGGCATGGCAGGGGCTGCGCGAGGGCTCCACCGACGTGGCCGGCGCCACCGAGGAACTGCTCCGCTTCGAGGCCCCGGTCAGCCACGTGATGCGGGTCCTGCTGGAGGACACCGAGATCGGCGGCGTCACCCTGCGCCGGGGCGAGTACGTCACCCTCTGGCTGCGGTCGGCCAACCGGGACGAGAACGTCTTCGACGGGCCCGAGGAACTGCGCTTCGACCGCAAGGGCAGTGGGCACCTGGCGTTCGGGCACGGCGCGCACTACTGCATCGCCGCGGTGCTGGCGCGGATCGAGGTCGAGGCGATCGTCACGGCCCTGTGCGAGCAGGTGGCCGACGCCGAGCTCGCCGGAGTGCCCCAGCGCCTGGAATCGAACTTCTTCCGCGGCTACCGGACGGTCCCGCTGGCGCTCACCCGCCGCTGACGGCACACGTCGGGCGTTCCGTCCGGCCAACTACGACAGAGCTGGAGTACAAGGTGTCCGTGGACCTGGACCATCGTCAGACACGCGGGTCGGCAGCCGCGACGCGGCAGGAACCCCGCACACTGCCCGGCTGGAGTCCGGCCGAGGCCTCCGAGGGCACGGTCGCCCGCGCCGTACGGCTCGCGCGTGCGGTACCGGTCGAAGACGTCGACCACGCGCTCCACCTGCTGATGGGCCGCCACCCCGCCCTCCGCGCCGACGGCGACCTGCCTGCGGTCCGGGCCCGGGCGGAGGACGCCGAAACGGAGGAGGCCGCCCTGGAAAGCGCCGAGGCGCACGCCGGGGCGACGTGGGACCTCACCGCGGGCCCGCTCCTGCGCGGCTGCCGGATACGGATCGGCCGGGACGCCACCCTGCTCACGCTGGCCGCCCCGCGGGCGGTCTGCGACGAGTCGTCGATGACCGTTCTGTGGCACGAGTTCCGCACGCTGTGCGCGGGCGGGGCCCTGCCCGAGGCGTCCGCCCCCGACCCGAGGCGCGCCCCGCTCACCACCGACTCCCCCGAGCGGCAGCGCGTCTACTGGAACAGCCGGCTGGACACCGGCCTGCCCGTGCCCCGCTTCGGCATCGAGAGTCCGCAGCGGACCGGCGGACCGGGCGGGCGCGGCGGGGTCGCCTTCACGGTGCCGGCCGACGTCCGCGTGGCCGTGGAGGAGCTGGCCCGGCGCTCGGCGACCGCGACAGACTCGGTGCTGCTCGCGGCGTTCCTGGCCACGCTCCACCGCTACGTACGGGAGGAACAGATCCTCGTCGGTGTCCCGGTCGAGAGCCGTGCCGCTCCCGCCGGCAGCGGCGCCGTCGGAAGCTTCGTCAACACGGTCCCCCTGCTGGTCGCGATCGAGCGAGGTCTGCGTTTCGGCGAGCTCCTGGAGCTGGCCCACACCACCCTCGAGGAGGCCCGCCGACGGGCGGACCTGCCGCTCACCGAGATCCTGGCCGGGAGAGGGGGTTCCGAGGCCTCGCCCCTCCGCGTCCAGTTCGTTCCGCCCGGCCCCGCCCCCGAGCGGACGGCGGGTGGGGCCCGGCACGGCGATACCGGGGCGAGGGAGCTGCCGCTGCGGGTGACGAGTGCCGCGGCCGGTGTCTCGTTCCGCCTCGCACACGCGGACGGCACCTGGACCGGAGTCCTCGAGTACGGCACGGCCGAGGCCGGGGCCGGCGCCGCCCGGGGATGGGCCGAGTCCTTCACCACGCTGCTGGCCCACGCGGCCGCCTGCCCCGACGCCGGGCTCGATGCACTCGAGATGCTTCAGGCCGACCGGCTCGAGCACGCGGTCGCGGCGATCAACAGCGGGTTCGAGACCTATGAAGGGCTGCGCCCCGTGCACGCGGCGTTCGAGGAGATCGCCCGCAGCAGGCCGGAGCTCACCGCCGTCGAGTCCGGTTCCGGGTCGGTCGGCTACGGGGAGCTCGACCGGCGGGCCAACCTCCTCGCCCACCGGCTGATCGCCCAGGGGCTCGGCCCCGAGCGGACCGCCGGCGTCCTCGTCGAACGCTCGGTCGACCTGATCGTGGCACTGCTGGCCGTCTGGAAGACCGGCGCAGCCATGGTGCCGCTCGACCCGCGGATGCCGGACAAGCGGGTGTCGTTCATCGCCGGTGACGCCCGGCTCACCACCATCGTCACCCAGGAGCGGTACAGGACCCGGCTCGCCGGGCAACAGGTCCCCCTCGTCACGGTGCCGACCGAGGGCGGCGCCGACGCCCCCGCCGATCCCGGTGTGCGGATGGAGAACACCGCGTACGTCTACTACACGTCCGGGTCGACCGGGCAGCCCAAGGGCGTGGTGCTCGACCACCGGACCGCGGCCGTGCGCCTGGAGTGGCTGGGCCGCAGATACGGGCTCGCCGCCGGGGACAGGGTCGTGCACAAGACGCCCCTGATCTTCGACGTGGCCGTCTGGGAGATCGTCGGACCGCTCAGTGCGGGCGCCACGCTCCTCCTCGCCGACCCGGACGCGGAGTCGGACGTGGCCCACCTCAGCGAGCTGCTCACCACCGAGAACACCGTCTTCACCCACTTCGTGCCCTCCATGCTGGACGCCTACCTGCGCCACGCGCCCGCGGCCGAATACCCCTCCCTGCGCTGGGTCCAGCTCTCCGGTGAGGCGGTGTCGGCGCGGCTCCTCGAACAGTTCGCCGGGCACTTCTCCGCCGAGTGCCACAACCTGTACGGACAGACGGAGACCTCGGAGGTCGCCGCATGGGAGGGACAGGCCGTCGCCGGTGACGGAAGTGTGCCGCTCGGCCGGCAGATCGGCGTCTACCGCCTGTTCGTCCTCGACGAGGCGCTGCGCCCGGTCCCGCCCGGGGTGACCGGCGAACTCTGCGTCGCCGGGGTGGGCGGGCTGGCCCGCGGATACCTGGGCCGCCCCGGCACCACGGCGGACCGCTTCGTACCCCACCCCCACCCGGTCACGCCGGGGGAGCGGCTGTACCGGACCGGGGACCTCGCCTCGTTCGACGAGGACGGGCTGCTCATGTACCGGGGCCGGGCCGACGAACAGACCAAGATCCGCGGCTGCCGGGTGGAGACCGGAGAGGTGGAGGCCGTCCTCTCACAGGGCGGCGCCGACTGTGCGGTCGTCGCACGGCCGGACGAGGAGGGGGCTGCGGAGCTCGTCGCCTATGTGGTGGGTGACCGTTCCACCGTCGAGACCCTGGCCGCGCACGCCCAGGAGTACCTGCCGGGATACATGCTGCCGAGCGTCTACGTCGCGCTCGACGCGCTTCCGCTGGGAGCGTCCGGGAAGCTCGACCGGCGCGGTCTGCCCGCCCCCACCGCGGACGACCGCGCGGCGCGGCGGACCGTGTCGGAACCGCCGCTGACCGCGCTGGAGGAGCAGATCGCCGAGCTGTGGCAGATCGTGCTGCGCATCGACCGGCCTGGCCGCGACGACAACTTCTTCACCGTGGGCGGCAACTCGCTGAAGTCGCTGCAGATCCTCAACCGGATCAACGCCGCCTTCCACATCAAGTTCACGGTGCGCGACTTCTTCGCCGGTCCGACGATCAGCCGGATGGCCGCCACGGTGAATCGCCTGCTGCGGGAGATGATCGCCGCGATGTCGGAGGACGACGCGGCGGTCCTGCTGGCCGAGCTGAAGGAGACCCAGGCGCGATGACCCCCACCGAATCCGCCCAGGACCGTCTGCTGAGGCAGCTGCTGGCAGGAGCGCCGTCCGGGGCGGTGAACACACGGATCCCCCGGGTGCCCCCCGGCACCCGGGTCCCGCTCACACCTGCCCAACGCCGGATCTGGTTCTTCTCCCAGCTCTACGCGACGAGTAACGAGTACAACGTCTTCGACCTCGTGCACGTCGACCGGACCCCCGACGAGGACCGGCTACGGGCCGCGCTACGGACCCTGGTGGAGCGCCATGTCTCCCTGCGCCTGCGGCTGTTCGAGGTGCACGGCGAACCCGTGCAGGAGGACTGCGGCGCCTACGACCCCGAGGTGACCTGGTACGACGTCTCCGGATACCCGGAGGACGAGGCCGAGGCCCGCGCCACCGACATCGCCAACGAGTGCTCGCGCGAGGTGCTGCGACCGGAGAAGCCGCCGCTGTGGCGGTTCTCGGTGATCCGGCTGCCGCGGGGCCGGGCCGCCTTCGTCCTCGGCTTCCACCACGTCATCGCCGACCACTGGTCCTGGACCCAGCTCGTCGAGGAGCTCACCGGGCTGCTCGCCGGTACCGGCCAGGAGGCTCCCGAGGGCCCCGACTTCCTCGACTACGCGGCCTGGCTGCACGACAACCACGACGAGCGGCGCGCCGAGGACGATCTCGCGTACTGGACCGAGAAGCTGGGCGGGCCGCTGCCCGTCCTCGGCCTCCCGGCGGACCGGCCGAGGCCGAAGGTGTCCTCGCGCGCGGGGCACAGCGTCCCGGTGCGCGTCTCCCGGGACGTGCTGGACGAGGCACGACGGGTGGCGCGGGAGCACGACACCACGCTCTACGTCGTCATGCTCGCCGCCTACCACGTGTTCCTCGGGAGGCTCAGCGGCCAGCGCGACCTGGTCGTCGGCGGCGTCTTCGCCGGCCGTGACCAGCCCTTCTCGGAGCGGATCTTCGGCTGCTTCGTGAAGTCGGTCGCCCTGCGCACCGAACTCGCCGAGCGCTCCACCTTCAGCGCCGCCGTCCGTGCCGTGCACCGGACCGTGCTGGAGGCCCAGGACCACCAGTACGTCCCCTACGACGACATCGTGGCCCGCCTGGGCGTGCCGCGCGACCTCGGTGTCGACCCCGTGTTCCAGGCCCAGTTCTCACTCCAGGACGCGGACCCGCTGGATGCCGACGGGTTCGAGACCGACCCGAGCGGCCTCGCCGAGTACGGGACCGCCAAATGGGACATGGCCCTCGTCCTCACCGGGACGGCGCAGGGCCTCAGCGGGCTCATGGAGTGCTCGGCGGACCTGTTCGACAAGACGACCGTCACCCGGTTCGCCGCCATGTACGGGCTCCTGCTCGGGCAGCTGGTGCGGGCCCCCGGGGCCGCGGCCGCGAGCCACCCGCTGATCACCGACGGCGAGCGGGACCAGATCCTCTACGGTCTCAACGCCTACGAACGCCCCGCGCACACCTACCGCTCCCTCGCCGAGCCGTTCGAGGAGCAGGTGCGCCTGCGCCCGGACGCCACCGCCCTGGTCGGCGACGAGGGAACCATGACCTACCGCCGACTCAACGACGAGGCCAACCGCCTGGCCCACCACCTCGCCGCCCGTGGCGTCGGTCCCGGCACCAGGGTCGCCCTGTGCACACACCGCGGCTTCGCCATGGTGGTCGCCCTCTACGCGGTGGCCAAGTCCGGCGGCACCTACGTGCCACTCGACCCGGAACTCCCCGACGCCAGGCTCCGGTTCATGCTGGAGGACACCGGCCCGAGCACGGTGCTCACCGCCGGCACCGCCGGCGCGCGCGTCCCCGGGGGCCCCTGGTCGGTGATCTCCCTGGACGACTCCGCCCCCTGGGCCGACATGCCCACCACCGACCCCGAACGCGCGCTGCCGCACCAGGCCTCCCACCTGCTCTTCACCTCGGGATCCACCGGCCGCCCCAAGGCCGTCGCCTCGGACGCCGCCGGATCCGTCGCGGACATCCTCTGGATGCAGCGGCACTATCCCTACCGGCCGGGAGACACCGCCCTCCTGAAGACCTCCTACGGATTCGACGTCTCGCTCTGGGAGATCTGCTGGCCCCTCTACGTGGGCGCCAGAGTCGCCGTCTGCCGCCCCGGCGAGCACTGGGACGTCCACTACCTGGCCCGCATGATCGACGAGTACGAGGTCACCACCGCCTATGTGATCCCCACCCAGCTCCAGGTGTTCCTCGACGAGTGGGCCGAGGGGCAGTGCTCGTCGCTCCGGTGGATGATCTCCGGCGGGGAGCCGGTCACCCCCAGGCTGCGTGACGCCTGCCATTCCCGACTGGGCGCCCACCTGGTCAACGGCTACGGGCCCACCGAGGCCGGCCGGGTCACCGACATGGTCGTTCCCCGCGAACCGGGCAACCCGGTCGTCCCGCTCGGGCGCCCCTCCAGCAACTTCCGGCTGTACGTTCTCGACGAGGACCTGGACGTGGTGCCCGTCGGGGTGCCGGGTGAAGCCTTCATCGCCGCCGAAGTAGGTCTCTCCCAGGGCTACTTCAACCGCCCGGCCCTCACCGCCGAGCGATTTCTGCCGGACCCCTACGGTCCGCCCGGAACGCGCATGTACCGCAGCGGAGACGTGTGCCGCTACCGCGACGACGGCGTCCTCGAACACCTCGGCCGCATCGGCGACCAGGTGAAGATCCGCGGCATGCGCATCGAGCCGTCCGAACTGGAAGCCGTCCTGGCCGAGCAGGAGGGCGTCGACCGGTGCGTGGTGCTGGTGGTCACCGAAGGCGAGGAACAGCAGCTCGCCGCCTTCGTGGTGCCCGAGGGCGGCGTCGAGCTCGACCCCGCGGAGATCGGGGAACAGGCGGCGCGCATGCTGCCCAGGTACATGGTCCCCACGTCCATCCACGTCGTGGACGCCATCACCACCAACGTCAACGGCAAGCCCGATCGAGAGGCGCTGCTCGCCCACCGGACCGGCCGGGCAGGAACTCCGGGCGGGCCGTCCGACGAGGTCCCCTCCTACGTCGACGGCGTCGAGGAGCGGATGGCCGCCATCTTCCGGCGGATCCTGGGCGTGGACCACGTCGCCGCCGCCGAGAGCTTCTTCACCCTGGGCGGCCACTCGCTGCTGGTCTTCCGGCTGATCGCGGCGTGCACCGAGGAGTTCGGGACGGAACTGGGCGTGGCCGAGATCTTCGCCGCACCCACGGTCAGGGACCTCGCGGCCCGTGTCCGCGACCCGCGGGCCGCCGCCGGCGGGTCCCTGGTGCCGCTCGCCCCGCGCGCCGGGGCGCCCACCCTGGTCTTCGTCCACGCGGCGAGCGGGTCCGTGCTGCCCTTCCGCGAACTCGCCGAGGACCTGGGCGAGGACTTCTCGGTCCACGCCCTGCAGGCGCCGGGGCCCGACACCCCCGGGGCCTCGTCCGTGGAGGAGCTGGCCCTGCGGTACCTGGACGAACTCGAGCCGGTGCGCGGGCTCAGCCCGGTGTTCCTGGTGGGCTGGTCCATGGGCGGGTCCATAGCAGTGGAGATGGCCCGTGAGGCCGAACGCCGCGGGGCCCCGGTCGACGCGACGGTCATGCTGGACAGCTGGCCCCCGCCGGCGTGCTGCACCACCCCCGCCGAACAGGAGCGGACCCGCAGGGCGATCGAGGACCTGGACATCGGTGCCGCGGAGGGCGTCGACCTGGGTTCACTCGACCAGGACCTCGCGCGGGTCACCGAGCGCAACCGGCTGGCACTGCTCGCCCACCGGCCCGAGCCCTACGCGGGCCGGGTCCACCTCCTGCGGGCGGACGAGCCGCTCCCTGTCACCACGGTCGTCCCCACGCCCGACGAGGACGAGGGGGCCTGGCGGAACGTGGTCGGGGACCTGGTGCGCGAGAAGATCCCCGGCAACCATCTGACGCTGCTGCGCGGCGACAACACCGCCGGTCTCGCGCGGCGCCTGCGGCGGATCACCTCGGGGAGTCTGGTCTTCGACGAGATCTGAGGGGACGCGGAAGGGCGACCGGGCCGGGGACCGTCATGGTCCCCGGCCCGGTCGCGAGCCGAACCGGAGTGCGGTGGGCCCGCACCGCCCGGCGCGGGCCCACCGCGCCGTCGTCAGATGCCGCCCGGTACCGGCCCGTCGACATGCCGGCGGATCAGGGCCAGGATCTCCGCTCCCTCCGTGGCGGGGAAGAAGTGTCCGCCGGGAACGACGTACGCCTGGAAGCCCGCGGTGCTCCACCGTGCCCAGCGCAGACTCTCGGACAGCGGGGCGAAGGTGTCCTCGGCACCCACCAGTGCCAGGACGGGCACGTCGACGGGCTCGATGTCGCCCTCGGCCCTGGCACAGGACTCGACGACCTCCAGATCGGCGCGCAGACACGGCAGGAACTCACCCCGGCTGAGCGGGTCCTCGAGGACCTGATCCGGTGTGCCGCCCCAGGCCGCCATCGCGGCCAGCAGATCGTCGTCGCTCATGGCCGCGATGTCCCCCACCACCCGGTCGGGGGGCGTGGACGCCGCCGTCACCAGGAGCCGCGCCCGGCCCGACCGCACCCGCATGAGCACCTGATGAGCGATCAGGGCTCCCGCACTGTGCCCGAGGACAACGAACGGCCGGTCACCGTAGGCGTCGACCGCCGCGGCGATGGCGTCGGCGAGCGGAGCCACCCTGCGGTAGGGCGGCTCGTCGATCCGGTCCTCACGGCCCGGCGCGTGAACCACCACGACCTCGACGCCCTCGGGCGCGTCCGCGGCCCAGGTATGGAAGAGGGAGGGACCGGCGCCCGCCGGTGGCAGAACGAAGACCACGAGTCCGTCAGTGGCGGCCGTCAGCCGTTTCAGCCGCACTCCGCCTCCGGGCTCCCGCTCCCCTCCCGGCATCTCCTCCCACACCGCCGGGCGTTGCCCGGTCCCTTCCTCCAGGCGCCGCAGGAGTCCCTCCTTGTTACCGCGCAGCAGAGCCAGAACCTCCGGGGTCATCGCGTCCCTGGGTGCGTCGAAGTGCAGACGGCCCTCCTTCGCCCAGATGCGTACGTTGTTGCTGCGGAGATCCTGCAGCAGCTGGTCGATCACGACCGATCACGCCCCTGTCCCATGTCCGGACCGCGCCGAGCGACGCGCGTCCCCTCTCGGTTCAGCGTGGCCCGGTGGTCTCGCCGGCGCACGCCCGACGAGACGGACACAGCCGGGTACCAGCGGCGCGGTCCGGGAATCAGGTGTTCAACTGAGGAAGTACATCAGTTGGAATGCCGCCCGGTGGTGCGCGGACGCACTCGATTGACGGGCCCATGAGGGCTGCTTACGGTGGGCGGGATTGCAGTTCCGGCCCGTCGTAGGCATCGCGCCGAAAGGTATCGGCACAGGGGAATTCCCCTGTCTCCTCCGTTCCCCGGATCGCGTGAACCACCGGACTCTTCCGGATGCCACCGGCCGATTGCCGCCCAGACCGTCCCAGGCCGCCCGCTCGCGCCGGCCGATTCCGCGTGCCAGAAGGGCTCTGCCATGACTGGATCGCCGCAGGAGACCGACGCCCACCGACTGCTCGACGAACTGCGCGCCGACGGTGTGAGGTTGTGGGTGCACGGTGACCGTCTGCGGTACCGGTCGGACGAAGGGCTGAGCGCCGGCCGGATGGCCGCGTTGCGCGGTGCCAAGGAACAGATCACCGAGTTGCTGCTGGCGGAGGCGACCGACGGCGCGGCGGGGTCCGGCCCCGCCCCGCGTGTACGACCGGCCGCCGCGGTCGGCCTCGCCGGGCGGGAGCGTCCTTCCGAAGTGCCGCTCTCCGTAGGACAGGAGGGCCTGTGGTTCCTCGACCGGACCGGTGAGACGGGGGCCGCCTACCACGAGCAGTCGGCCGTGCGCCTGGGCGGCGCCCTGGACGAGGCGGCCCTGCACGGGGCGCTGACCGAGCTGGTCCGCCGCCACGAGGCGCTGCGCACCCACTACGCCGATGTCGACGGGGTTCCCCGGCAGATGGTCGAACCCGCCACCGCCCCCGTTCTCCAGAGGCACGACCTGACCGGAGTACCTGCCGACGAGCGCGACGAGGCGTTGCGCGCGGTGCTGCGCACGGCCGCCGCGGCCCACCTCGACCTGGCGGCCCGGTGCCCCATGTCGCTCCAGCTCGTGCGAACCGGCGAGCAGGAGCACGTGATCGCCGTCACGGCCCATCACATCATGATCGACGGGACCTCCTTCGACATCCTCTTCCGTGAACTCGGCGTCCTCTACGACGCGTTCCGCAGGGGTGAGCCCTCACCGCTGCCCGAGCCCCTGGCCCAGTACGCCGACTACGCCCTCTGGCAGCGCGAGACGCTGCGCGGTGAGCGGCTGCGTGAACTCCTCGACTACTGGACCGGCCGTCTCGAAGGTGCCCCCGCCGCTCTGGACATGCCCTTCGACCGCACGCGTCCCGCGACCCCGGGATTCCGGGGCGACGTGGTGCGCTTCAGCCTGCCCGCACCCCTCGTCGAGTCCCTCGCCGCCCTCGGCCACCGCAACCACGCGACCACTTTCATGGTGCTGCTGGCGGCCTACCAGACACTGCTGTCCCGCTGGTGCGGTGAGGACGACATCAGCGTCGGTCTGCCCGTGGACGGCCGGAACCACCCCGACGCCGAGCACCTCGTCGGCTACTTCCTCAACACCCTCGTGCTCCGCTCCGACCTCGGCGGCCGTCCCACTTTCGAGGAACTCGTACGCCAGGTCCGGAGCAACCTCATCGACGCCTACGAACACCGGGATCTCCCCTTCGGGCGCCTCGTCCAGGAAGTCGCCTCCGGCGGCAGGACCGACCACCAGCCCTTGTTCCAGGCGCTCTTCACCTATCTCGCGGAGAGCGAGCTCAGCATGGGCGACCTCGACCTCGAGCGTGTGCACCTGACGGAGAGCACCGCGAAGTTCGACCTTTCCCTGCTGCTCTCCGAGACACCTTCGGGCCGGATAGAAGGTGGCTTCGAGTTCTCCACGGATTTGTTTGATCGGGTTTCTGTGGAGCGGTTGGTGGGTTTGTTTGTGGTGTTGTTGGAGGGGGTGGTGGGTGATGTGGGTGTGGGGGTTCATGAGGTGGGTGTTTTGGATGGTGTGGGTCGGGGGGAGTTGGTGTTGTTCGGTGGGGGTGGTGGTGTTGTTGGTGGTGGGGTTGTTGGTTTGCATGAGTTGTTTGAGCGGCGGGTGGTGGAGTGTCGGGATGCGGTGGCGGTGGTGTGTGGTGGGGTGAGTGTGAGTTATGGGGAGTTGGATGGTTGGGCTAATGCGGTTGCTTTGAGGTTGGTGGAGTTGGGGGTGGGGGTTGATTGTTTGGTGGGTTTGTGTGTGTCGCGTGGGGTGGGGATGGTGGTGGGGATGTTGGCGGTGTTGAAGGCGGGGGGTGGTTATGTGCCTTTGGATCCTGGTTATCCGGAGGCGCGGTTGCGGCATATGGCGGTGGATAGTGGTGTGGGTGTGGTGGTGTGTGATTCGTCTGTGGTGGGGGTGGTTGGTGGGTTGGTTTCCGGGGGTGTGGGTGTGGTGTGTGTGGATGAGGGGGTGTTTCGTTCGGGGTCGGTTGTGGGGCCTGGTGTGGGGGTGTTTTCGGGGGGTGCGGCGTATTGCATTTATACGTCGGGTTCGACGGGTGTGCCGAAGGGGGTGGTGTTGTCGCATGGGAGTGCGGTGGCTTTTGTGGAGTGGGCGGTCGGTGTTTTTGGTGGTGTGAGTGGGGGGTTGTTGTCGCGGGTTCTGGCGTCGACTTCCATGTGTTTTGACTTGTCGGTTTTTGAGGTGTTCGCGCCGTTGGCTGTGGGTGGGTCGGTGGTAGTGGTTCGTGATGTTCTGGAGTTGGCGGAGCGGGCGGTGGTGCCGGTTCCTTCGTTGATTAATTCGGTGCCGTCGGCGGTGGAGGCGTTGGTGGGGGCGTCGGCTTTTCCGGTGGGTGTGGGTGCGGTGAATGTGGCGGGGGAGGTGTTGCGTTCGTCGGTGGTGGATGCGGTGCGTGGGGTGGATGCGGGGGTGCGGGTTTTCAATTTGTATGGTCCGACGGAGGACACGACGTATTCGACGTGGTGTGAGGTGGGTGGGGGTGGTCGGATTACGGTGGGCCGGCCGATTTCGGGGACGCAGGTTTATGTGTGTGACCGGTGGGGTGAGTTGGTGCCGGTGGGTGTGGTGGGGGAGGTGTTTTTGGGTGGTGCGGGTCAGGCGCGGGGGTATTTGGGTCGGCCGGGTCTGACGGCGGAGAGGTTTGTGCCGGATCCGTTCGGTGTGGGGGGTGGTCGGCTGTATCGGACGGGGGATCTGGGGCGGTGGTGTCCGGATGGTGAGTTGGAGTTCCGGGGCCGGGTCGATCATCAGGTGAAGGTGCGTGGTTTCCGGATCGAGTTGGGTGAGATCGAGGCGGTTCTCGACCGGTCGGGTCTGGTGGGTGAGGCGGTCGTCACTGTGGACGAGGCCGGCCCGGCCGGTGGCACCCTCGTCGCCCACCTCGTCCCCGGCCCCGGGCCGTCGTCGGAGGAGTCCCAGTTCCTCGCTGCCGTCGGACGTGAACTACGGGCGGCGCTTCCGGGTTACATGGTGCCGTCGGTGCTGATGGTGCTGGAGGCGCTGCCCCGCACGCCGAACGGGAAGGTCGACCGGGCCGCACTGCCCCGCCCCGGCGTCACCGGTCGGGCTGGGGAGTACACGGCCCCGCGCACCCCGGCGGAGGAGGTCCTGACCGGTATCTGGCAGGACGTCCTGCACGTGGACCGCATCGGCGTGCACGACAACTTCTTCGACCTCGGCGGCCACTCGCTCCTCGTCACCCGGCTCGTCGCCCGCGTACGCCGGGTGTTGCGAGCGGACGTGCGGCTCCGTGACGTCTTCAACGCACCCACCGTGGCCGAACTGGCGAAGACGGTGGAGACGGCCGGTCGTGTCAGTGAGGACGCCCTGACCGCGGGCGCGGGGGACGAACCGCTGGTCGCCTCGTACGCGCAGCAGCGGATGTGGTTCCTGAACCGGATGAACCCGGACAGCGGCCTCTACAACATCGCGGCGGCCTGGCGGCTCGACGGCGAGCTGGACGTCGACGCCCTGGAGCGCGCGCTGAACGCCATCATCCGCCGGCACCAGGTCCTCAGGACGGTCTTTCCCGAGCGGGGTGGCACGCCGCAGCCGGTCGTGCAGGACTTCGTCCGTCGGCGGCTGCCCCTGATCGACGTATCGACGGCCCCGGATCCGGAGGCCCGCGGTGAAGAGGCGGTCGCCGCGGAGGCCGAGCTGCCGTTCGACCTGGCCGAGGGGCCGCTGACCCGGATCGGTCTGGTGCGGCTGGCTCCCCGCCGGCACATCCTGATGGTCAGCATGCACCACATCCTCGGCGACGACTGGTCACTCGAGGTGCTGCTCACCGAGCTGTCCGCCCTCTACAGCGGCTTCGTCGAGGGCCGGCCGGCGGCCCTTCCCGAACTGCCCGTCCAGTACGCCGACTTCGCACGGTGGCAGAACCGCATGCTGGAGGACCGCGAGCTCGAGGAGCACCTCGCCTTCTGGCGTACCTACCTCGACGGCGCCGAGCACGCGCTCGACCTGCCCACCGACCACCCCCGGCCCCCGATGCCGAGCCACAACGGGGGGACGGCGTCGTTCACCCTCACTCCCGAACTCAGCGACGCGCTGCGCGAGATCAGCCGCGAGTTCGACGCCACGGTCTTCATGACCGTCGCCACCGCCTTCAACATCCTGCTGCACCGCTACAGCGGCCAGGACGACTTCTGCGTCGGATACGCGGTCGGCAACAGGGACCGGCTGGAGACCGAGAACCTCATCGGCCTCTTCGTCAACACGCTGGTCCTGCGTTCCCGACTGTCGCCCGGGGACACCTTCGCGTCTCAGCTCCGGCAAGTCCGCGCGTCCATGCTGCGTGCCGACGTTCACCGTGATCTGCCGTTCGAGAAGCTGGTCGAGGAGATCCAGCCCGTCCGCGACCTCTCCCGGCACCCCCTCTTCCAGGTGACCTACAGCTACACCACGACGCACGGGTCGAAGACGGGCCACGGCACCTCGGTGCCCGGTTTCGGTAACCGGGACATCACCCTCCCCGGCCTGGACATCGGCTTCTACGAGCGTGACTCCAGGACAGCCAAATTCGATCTGGCCTTCTTCCTCTCCGAGACCGGACCCGGAAACGGTCTCGAGGGCGAGATCGAGTTCTCCACGGATTTGTTTGATCGGGTTTCTGTGGAGCGGTTGGTGGGTTTGTTTGTGGTGTTGTTGGAGGGGGTGGTGGGTGATGTGGGTGTGGGGGTTCATGAGGTGGGTGTTTTGGATGGTGTGGGTCGGGGGGAGTTGGTGTTGTTCGGTGGGGGTGGTGGTGTTGTTGGTGGTGGGGTTGTTGGTTTGCATGAGTTGTTTGAGCGGCGGGTGGTGGAGTGTCGGGATGCGGTGGCGGTGGTGTGTGGTGGGGTGAGTGTGAGTTATGGGGAGTTGGATGGTTGGGCTAATGCGGTTGCTTTGAGGTTGGTGGAGTTGGGGGTGGGGGTTGATTGTTTGGTGGGTTTGTGTGTGTCGCGTGGGGTGGGGATGGTGGTGGGGATGTTGGCGGTGTTGAAGGCGGGGGGTGGTTATGTGCCTTTGGATCCTGGTTATCCGGAGGCGCG
Organism: Streptomyces clavifer; assembly: GCF_036345975.1. Taxonomy (NCBI): domain Bacteria; kingdom Bacillati; phylum Actinomycetota; class Actinomycetes; order Kitasatosporales; family Streptomycetaceae; genus Streptomyces; species Streptomyces clavifer. The sequence continues at coordinate 7,274,534 of NZ_CP107793.1, forward strand.
GTTGCGGCATATGGCGGTGGATAGTGGTGTGGGTGTGGTGGTGTGTGATTCGTCTGTGGTGGGGGTGGTTGGTGGGTTGGTTTCCGGGGGTTTGGGTGTGGTGTGTGTGGATGAGGGGGTGTTTCGTTCGGGGTCGGTTGTGGGGCCTGGTGTGGGGGTGTTTTCGGGGGGTGCGGCGTATTGCATTTATACGTCGGGTTCGACGGGTGTGCCGAAGGGGGTGGTGTTGTCGCATGGGAGTGCGGTGGCTTTTGTGGAGTGGGCGGTCGGTGTTTTTGGTGGTGTGAGTGGGGGGTTGTTGTCGCGGGTTCTGGCGTCGACTTCCATGTGTTTTGACTTGTCGGTTTTTGAGGTGTTCGCGCCGTTGGCTGTGGGTGGGTCGGTGGTAGTGGTTCGTGATGTTCTGGAGTTGGCGGAGCGGGCGGTGGTGCCGGTTCCTTCGTTGATTAATTCGGTGCCGTCGGCGGTGGAGGCGTTGGTGGGGGCGTCGGCTTTTCCGGTGGGTGTGGGTGCGGTGAATGTGGCGGGGGAGGTGTTGCGTTCGTCGGTGGTGGATGCGGTGCGTGGGGTGGATGCGGGGGTGCGGGTTTTCAATTTGTATGGTCCGACGGAGGACACGACGTATTCGACGTGGTGTGAGGTGGGTGGGGGTGGTCGGATTACGGTGGGCCGGCCGATTTCGGGGACGCAGGTTTATGTGTGTGACCGGTGGGGTGAGTTGGTGCCGGTGGGTGTGGTGGGGGAGGTGTTTTTGGGTGGTGCGGGTCAGGCGCGGGGGTATTTGGGTCGGCCGGTTCTGACGGCGGAGAGGTTTGTGCCGGATCCGTTCGGTGTGGGGGGTGGTCGTCTGTATCGGACGGGGGATCTGGGGCGGTGGTGTCCGGATGGTGAGTTGGAGTTCCGGGGCCGGGTCGATCATCAGGTGAAGGTGCGTGGTTTCCGGATCGAGTTGGGTGAGGTCGAGGCGGTTCTCGACCGGTCGGGTCTGGTGGGTGAGGCGGTCGTCACCGTGGACGAGGCCGGCCCGGCCGGCGGCACCCTCGTCGCCCACCTCGTCCCCGGCCCCGGGCGGACCACGGGCCAGGGACTCCTCGACGAGATCGAGCAAGCCCTGCGAGCCACGCTTCCGGGTTACATGGTGCCGTCGGTGCTGATGGTGCTGGAGGCGCTGCCCCGCACGCCGAACGGGAAGGTCGACCGGGCCGCACTGCCCCGCCCGGGTGACGTCTCCCGGCACGACCGCACACCGCCGCGTACCCCGGCCGAGGAGACCCTCGCCGGCATCTGGCAGGACGTCCTGCACCTGGACCGCATCGGCGTGCACGACAACTTCTTCGACCTCGGCGGCCACTCGCTCCTCGTCACCCGACTCGTCGCCCGCATACGGGACGAGATGGGCGTGGAGGTACCGCCGCAGAGGTTCTTCGAGGATCCCACCGTGGCGGCCGTCGCGGCGTTCACCGAGACCCGGACCATAGGAGTGCTGTGAGCATGTCTAGTGAGGCAGGCGCTGTTTTCCCCTGTGCGAACGGCCGGCCGGCCGCCGAGGTCGCACCCGGGCCCTCCCGGGGAAGCCATCCGGCGGATCCCTACGACCTGATCGGCGTGGGCTTCGGTCCCTCCAACCTGGCTCTGGCGATCGCGGTCGAGGAACTCGACCCCGGACGAAGCTGCCTGTTCCTGGAGCGCAACACCGGCGTCCGCTGGCATCCGGGCATGCTGATCGAGGGCGCCAGGATGCAGATCTCCTACCTCAAGGACCTGGTCTCCCTGCGGAACCTGGCCAGCCCCTATACCTTCCTCTCCTACCTGAAGGCCAAGGGCAGGCTCGAGAAGTTCATCAACGTCGGGGCGAGCAGGCCGACACGCCTGGAGTACCAGGACTATCTGAGCTGGGTCGCCGAGCACTTCGGCCATGTCGTCAGGTACGAGTCCGAGGTGGTCGCCGTCGTCCCGGTGGCGGGCCCCGGTTCGGAGACACTGGACCTCCTCCGCGTCCGGGTCCGTGACGCGGGATCCGCCGAGTTCCGTGACCTCTATGCCCGCAACGTCGTCCACGCGGGCGGCGGCACCCCGCGCCGGGGAGCGCCGGGACAGATATGCGACGCGTCGTCGGTCATCCATTCCAGCACCTTCCTGGACGCCTTCCCCGCACGGTTCCCGGACCACGACGCCGCCCTCGACCTCGGGGTGGTGGGCGACGGCCAGAGCGCCGCCGAGATCACCAGCCATGTGCTCAAGGGCTACCCGAACGCGCGGGTCCACCTCTTCGTCCCCGGATACGCACTGCGGGCCACGGACAACAACCCCTTCGCGAACGAGCAGTTCTACCAGCGCAACGCCGGGGAGTTCTACGCCAGTGGGGCCCGACGGCGGACGATACTCAGGACCGAACTCCGCAACACCAACTACGGTGCGGTGGAGGCAGGACATCTCGACGAGCTGTACGACATCACCTACGCGGACGAGGTGCGGGGCGCTCCGCGGCTGGTGGTGCACCGTGCCTCACACGTCTCCCGGGTGGTCGAGGACGGCGAGCGGCTGAGCGTCGAGGTGCGCGACCGGACGGACGGTCCCGACCGGACGATGGTCTGCGACGGCCTGGTGCTCGCCACCGGCTACACCCGGGAGCTGCACCCCGCGGTCTTCGGGGAGCTCACCCCGCTGCTGTCGCGTGACGAGTCGGGTGAACTGCTCGTCACGGCCGACTGCAGGGTGCGCACCGACGAGCGCGTCACCGCCGGTTTCTACGTCCAGGGGTACGCGGAGTCCGCGTACGGCATCGGCGACACCCTGCTGTCGCTGCTGCCCTTCAGGTCACAGCAGATCGTCGACGACATCCGGGGCCGGCTCCCCGCCGGACGCCCGGTGGCCGTCGAGGAGTCGGCCCCCTACCCGCCGAGCCACTACGTGGAGACGGACCTGGACCGGATCCGTTCCCTGATGGAGCGGTTCAACTTCGCCACGGTCATCTCCGTCGCCCGGGACGCGCGAGTCCTGGTGACCCATGTCCCGCTGGTGGTGGAACGCGACCGGGGTGGCGAGCACGGCATGCTCATCGGCCACCTCGACCGGTCCAACCCCCAGGTGGAGCTCCTGCGCGACCGTCCGGTCACCGTCGTCTTCCACGGCCCCGACGCCTATCTCTCGCCGGACGTCCTGAAGGCGGACAGGCTGCCCACCTGGAACTCGATGTCCGTCCACGTCCGGGGGCACGCCAGGCTGTTCTCCGGCAGGGACGAACTGATGCGCGTCTTCAACGGCCTGTGCGAACAGGCCGAAGGGGAGTCCGGCTCCTACTGGCTGCGGCCGGACGACACCCGGATCGAGCAACTGCGCGGCCAGGTCGTCGGGTTCGAGGTCGACATCCATGAACTGACCGGCAGGTTCAAGCTGTCGCAGGAACTCGACGAGGCCAACCGCGAGCTGGCGGCCGCCGACATGGCTCGCGGCACGAGTGCGGAACGGCAGGCGTTCATCGAGCGGGCCTTCGACCTGCAACCGAGGCCCGACGTCCTCGGTCCTCCGGGCGGGCCCGGCGTCGGCGGCTGCCCGGTGGGCGGGGCCCGGGCCGCCGGCGGGACGACAGCCGTCGCGGACAACGAGAGGGAGACCGCGCGGTGACCGCACGCTGACCCGAATCAGGCCCACGATCCCGGACCGGCCCGGCAGGTGCCGGACGGGGAGCCGGGGACGACAACTCGGAAGGAGACCGTGTCCCATGCGGTGGAACGGAATCTATGTCAATGCCTGCGCGGCCGTGCTCGGCCGCGGTGAGCAGACCGCGGTCGCCGTGGCAGAGGGCCGCTACGACGCCGACGAGGCCGCCGCGGACGGCTTCCTGTCCATCAGCGTCATCGACGACGGGCCCGCGGTCGAGCTCGCCGTGAAGGCGGGCGGCCTGGTGATGGCCCGCAGCACGGCGTCCGACGACATCGCCCTGGTCGTCCACTCCAGCTGCAACTACCAGGGCCTCGACCACTTCGCCCCGGCCTCCTACGTCCAGGGCCGCACCGTCGGCGGCTGCGCCGCCGCGGTCGAGGTCAAGCAGTACTCCAACGGCGGGCTCGCCGCCGTGGAGATCGCGGCGGCCTATCTCGCCAACTGCTCCGACACGTCGAGCGCGTTGCTCACCACCAGCGACATCTTCGCCTTGCCCGCCTTCGACCGGTACCGCTCCGACAAGGGAGTCGTGTTCGGTGACGGTGGCACCGGCCTGGTGCTCTCCCGGGCCGGCGGGGTGGCCCGGCTGCTGTCGACGGCCGTGATCAGCGACGGCACCTACGGCGCGGTCTACCTCGGCAACAGCCCCTTCGAGGAACAGGCTCCGGACGCCGGAGTGGTCGACCTGCGGTCCAGGCGCGCCGACTACCTCGTCGACAACGGCGAACTCCTCCTCAAAATAGTCCAGTCGCTCACCGAACGGCAGCAGGAGAGCGTCTCGGTCGCCCTGGCCGACGCCGGTCTCGAAGCGGGGGACATCGACCGCTGGGTCCTCACCAACGTCGGCCGCACCCTGGACGACGTCGAGTTCCGGGAGATGTTCGGGATCGAGGAGGAGAAGACCACCTGGGAGTGGGGCCGCAGGGTCGGTCACATCGGCGCCGCGGACCAGATAGCCGGCCTCACCCACCTCCTGGAGACCGGTGATGTCGGCCCGGGCGACCGGGTCGCCCTGTGCGGCATCGGCATGGGATTCACCTACGCCTGTGCCGTGGTCGAGATCCTCGAGCGGCCCCAGTGGCCGGCCGAAGCGTCATGACCGGTCCCACCTCTTCCGGTCCCACCCCTTCCGGACCCGCGCCGACGGACGACCTGCTCGAACGCGTCGACGCCCTGCTCCGGTCACCGGAGGCGACGGACCCGGACCTCGGGGACCAGCTCGCCCGGGCCGAGGACCCGCTCCTGCTCTGCGAGGCAGGCATCCTGCTGGAGAACGTCACCGCGGCGCGGGTCTCCCGTACCGCACCACGCCGTACGACGCCGCTGCGGATCGCCGTCGCAGCCACCTTCACCGCCGACGGAGTGGTGCCGCTCCTGCGGACCGCACTGCTGGCCTCCGGACTCGACGCCGAGATCCACCTCTGCCCCTACGGCCGGCTCGACGACCAGCTCACCGACCCGGCGTCCGCCCTGGCGGCCTTCCGGCCCGAGGTGACGCTCTGCCTCCGGGATTCCGGCTCGCTGCTCCCCGCCGACTGGGACCCTTCGGATCTGGACGCGGTGCGTGACGTCCTCCTCGAACAGGTCGCCGCCACCGGCATGGCGGCGGCCGGCTTCGCGGAGCGCACCGGCTCCGCCGTCCTGCTGCACACGGTGCCGTTGCCCCGCCCCGACCGGGACAGCGTGATCGGCTACCGGTCCAGGGCCGCGCTCGGCCGGATCTGGCGGGAGGCCAACACCCTGCTGCTGCGAGCGGGCGAAGAGCACGCCGGGGTGTACGCCTTCGACCTGGAGGCGGCGCTCGCCGACGCCCCCGGTCCGCTGCGGGACGAACGGCGCTACCGCTTCGGCCGGATGGCATGGACGCCCCACGTCGAACTCGTCTGCGCCCGGGAGGCGGCGGCGTTCGCCCGCGGTGTCACCGGCCTCGGCCGCAAAGTCCTCGTACTCGACCTGGACAACACCCTGTGGGGAGGCGTCGTCGGTGACGACGGCCCTGCCGGCATCGAACTGGGCACCCTGTACCCGGGGGACTGCTACACCGACCTCCAGCGCCGCGCCCTCGCCCTGCGGCGCCAAGGGGTATTGCTCGCCGTGTGCAGCAAGAACGACGCCGGCCTGGTGAACCAGGTGCTCGCCGACCATCCGGACATGGTGCTGCGGCCGGACGACTTCGTCGCCGTGCTGGCCGACTGGCAGCCGAAGGACACCCGGATCGCCGCGTTGGCCGAGGAACTCTCGCTGGGACTCGATGCGTTCACGTTCGCCGACGACAGTGCCTTCGAGTGCGGCCTGGTCCGTGGCTCGCTGCCCCAGGTGGACGTCGTCCATCTGGAGGGCGACCCGGCGGGCCACTCCTCGAAAATCCTCGACCCGGCCCGTTTCGCACAGCTGGGCACCACCGTCACCGACACCGAGCGCACCACCCTCTACCGGAAGCGGCGTGCGAGACACCGGTTCGGCGCCACCCAGGGATCGGTCGAGGAGTATCTCAGTGGGTTGGGCATCCAGGTGCTGGTGGGTGCGGCCGACGAGTTCACCCTGCCCCGTCTGGTCCAACTGGAGTTACGCACCAGCCAGTTCAACATGACCGGCGCAGCCCACGGTGAGGCACTCACCCGCCGGATGGCCGGATCGGCCGACCACGCCGTGCTCACCGTGGAGGTGACCGACCGCTTCGGCGCCGAGGGCGTGGTCGGAGGGGTGTGGCTGGACCGCGGCCCCGAACGCTGGACGGTGCGGAACATGGTCCTCAGCTGCCGGGTGCTCTCCCGGGGCGTCGAACGGGCTGTGCTCCAGCACGTCGCCGACCGGGCCGGGGCGGAGGGAGCCACCCTGCTGGAAGCGGACTACACACCGACGGAACGCAACGGGCCCGCGGCGTCCCTCTACCCCGACGCCGGCCTCTCCCGCCGAGAACAGGACCCCGACGGCACCCTGCACTACCTGGCACGGCTCGACGAGCTCATGCCCCTCACCCCCGACTGGATCGCCCTCGCCCCCAAGGAGACCCTCGACCATGCCTGACGTGATGAGCACCCTGCCCGGCCTCGTAGCCCGCGTCACCCGGCACCCGGCGGACGAGATCACCGCCGACTCGCGGTTCTCGGGGCTCGGCCGCTGGGGCAGCCTGGTGGCCGTACGCCTGCTCGCCAACATCGAGCAGACCTATGGAGTCCGGCTCGACCTGCGGGACTACCTGAAGATCGGGACGGTGGGGGAGCTGGCCGACGAGATCTCCCGCCACCTCGCCGCCCGGGCCACCCCCGCCGGATGACCACCGCCGCAGACGAGGGGCCCTGCCATGATCCTCGGGATCGACCACGTCGGGTTGGTCACGTCCGACCCCGTGAGGGCGGGCGCCCAGCTCGCCGCACTCGGCCTGACCAGGACCGACCACGGCATCGCCACTGCCTACCGGGTCGCCTGCGAGTTCTGGGGCCTGCCCGGACTCTCCTCGGGGACGGAGATCGAGCTGGTCTCCCCGACCGGCCCGGGTTCCGCGGTCGACGGGCGCCTCGACGAGCAGGGGCCCGGTCTCTACCACCTCGCCCTGATCGTGGACGACCTCGCCCACGAGACGAGCAGACTGCGTGAACAAGGGCTCCTCGCGCTCGACACCGAACCCTGCCGCGGGGCCCGGCCAGGCATGAGCGTGGCCTTCATGTACCTGCCGGAGCCCACGGAACTTCTGGTCGAACTCGTCCACTACGAGCGGTTCCCGGCCCGATAGCGCCTCGACGCGACGCGGGTCGGGTACGAACAGAGAGAGGAATCCCCATGGATGTCATGACCGCGGTGCTGACACGCCGCAGTGAGCACGTGCTCCACGCGCCCGCACCGGACGACGCGGAGTTCACGTACCTCCTCAGGGGGGCGAGCCTCGCTCCCGACCACGGCAGGCTCCGCCCCTGGCGCTGGATCCTGCTGCGCAGCGAAGAGCGAGCCGAACTCGGACTGAGCATCGCAGCCGAGACGGACGCCGGTGCGGCGGAGACGGAACGGCTGAGGAACAAGTACCAGCGAGCCCCCTTGTCCGCGGCGCTGGTCTTCGCCCCCCGCGAGCACCCGGTCCCGGAGTGGGAACAGCTGGCGGCCGCCAGCTGCATGGCGCACTCGCTGATGCTGCTGCTGCACGCCAGGGACTACGGCAGCATATGGCGGACGGGCCGGCTCGCCACCAGCTCCGCGGTCGGGGAGTTCCTCGGCCTGCGAGGCTCCGAGCGGCTCCTCGGAATCCTGGACATCGGTACCCCGGACGCCGCCTCGGGGCGGAGCCGGCGGGTCCCCGACGACGTGTCGGGGAACATCACCCGCTTCAAGGTGCCCGGAGACCGGGCGCCAGGCCCCGCCCCGGCCGGGAGCCAGGGCGGGAGGTGAACGCCTGGGCGGGCCGGTCGCGCCGTCGTCGGTCGCCGTCCCCGCGGCGACCCGGCTCAGCTGTGGGTCCGTAGTGCGCGCCGGCGGTGTACCGGTCTCGTACTGTCGTAGCACGGGGCCCCGGGCAGCCGCTCTTCCGGGACCGAGCGCCGGTGCCGGCGCCGGAGGGAGGACGAACGCGCCCCGGCCCTCGGCGCCGCGGATCGCATGGGTGCCAGGCAGCGTCCGGCGCCGGGAAAGCACGTGCGATGCAGTGACGTGACGGAGGGCCGGAGCAGGTCACTGCGCCGCGCGAGCACCTGACCGGGTGGCCTTCTCCGTTCCGTGCCAGTCCAGCATGAGGACGGTGGCGTCGTCCTTCAGATTGCCGCGGCAGGCGTTCAGTACCGCTGCCGTCAGGGCGCGAACGGCCTCCCTGGGATGCCAGGAGCGGGTGTCGCGCACGAGCGAGGCCAGGTCGACAGCCGAGGCGCCTCGTTCCTGCATGCCGTCGGTGAGCAGGACCAGACGGTCGCCCGGATTCAGCTGCAGCTTCTGGAGCTGGTACGAGTTGGGAGCCGCCACACCGAACGGCAGATTGACGGCCAGCTTGACCTCCTCGGCCTCGGCCTCTCCCTCCCGGAGCCGCAACGGCCAGGGATGCCCCGCATTGACCAGCTCGCAGGCGCCCGTGTCGAGGCGGACGCAGAGCAGTTGTCCGGTGGCCAGCCCACGACTGTGGGTCAGCAGGGCCTCGTGGACCTGATGGGCCTGGCGGAGGGCGTCGCAACCGGTGCGGCGGGCCCCGCGCAACGCACCCGTGACCAGCGTGGCCAGCAGGGCGGACTCCGTGTCGTGGCCCATGGCATCGGTGATGGACAGGTGCAGCGTCTCCCGGTCGAGCGTGTAGTCGTAGGTGTCGCCCCCGATGTCGTCCGCCGGCACCAGGCCGGCGGCGAGGGTGAACTGAGGCGCCTCGCAGCAGGAGGACGACGGAAGCAGCTGGTGCTGGATCTCGGCTGCGAGGCTGGTCCGGGTGGTGCGCCGTCCCGCGTGGTACAGGTCGGTGAAGCGGCGATCCGTGACGATGATGTAGGCCAGCGCATGGGCCACGTCGTTGATCTGCCGCAGAACGGTGTCGTCTGTGTACTGCAGAGTCACCTCCAGCAAGCCGATGCAGTCACCGCGATTGGTCACGGGCGAGATCACGCGCCGCCCGCCTTGACCGTCCGTCTCCACTTGCTGGAGCTGTCTGCGCAGAACCGTCTCGTAAATGCTGCCCTGCAAATCGATCTGCTCGGCCGTGTCCTCCTTCTCTCCTTCTGTGGGCGCGTTCAGGCGTAGTAGGCGCTGCCCCAGAAGATCGACGAACAGGAACGACACCGACTGCGCCCCGAAGCGCTTGCGAAGGTCGTGCGCGATGACGTCGACGGACTCTCCGGGCGGCCGGGACTCCGCTGCGGCCAGAAGTTCGGCCAGTTCCAGATCTCCCACATTCATGGCAGCCTCCCATCGTTTGTCGACAACTCCTGCCCCGGAATTCGCCGACCGCACCCGGTACGTCCTGCGTGCCCGGTCGCAGGGTTCCGTTTCTCCGGCACGTTCACGATGCGGTGTGATGCAGCCGGCCTTGCAGCTGGTCCGCCTGACGCCGCGCCACGGTCCTCCGGCGCCGGGCCGCGGCGGTCCCCGGAGGCGATGAGGCGGCTTTGCAGGGCCGACCGGGGCATTGGACGGTTCCGGGCCGCATCGAGTCGGCTCGCGGGGGCATATGGAAGTCCCGCGGCCGTACGATTCGGCTCTTGCAAGAGGAGACGACATGGAAACGCTCTGGGCCTGCCCCGCACAGCTGAACCGCTCGCTGGACGATGAGGTGATCGGTTACGAGATGGAAGCCCCGGACGGGAGTGTCGGCACCGTCGTCAGGACCTCCCAGGTCCCTGGCTTCGACCACCTGGTGGTCGATGCCGGGATCTGGAAGTTCGGCAGAAGCGTCGTCGTGCCGGCCGGCATGGTGACCAGCGTCGATGACGCCGCACGCGTGATCCATGTCGGATGCAGCAGGGAGCAGATCAAGGAGGCCCCTCGCTTCGAGCGCGACCAGGACACCGGCGATCTCTTCTATCTGCAGAAGCTGGGCGCGTACTACGAGTCGCCGGCCGTTGCCGCGGAATGACGGCGCGGCCCGGCCGCCGGACGGGAACGCATCGACGGCGGGCACGCCGGGCCCCTCCTGGGGGACCGGCAACCCGCCGTCGCCGTAGAACTGCTGACCGATCAGGCGCTCTGGAGACTGTCGTCCTGCTGCGTCCCGGTGGTCCCGCACCTGGCAGAAGAGCCCAGGGGCTGAACGCCGAGCATGCTGTCGGCGAGACGGAGGGCCTCCGCGATCTGCCGGGTGCCGGTCATCACGCACAGCGTGTACGTGGCGTCCTCGACGGCCCGGGCCGTCGAACCCGTGGAGCGGCGAGCGTCCTCGATGCGCGCGTCGGCATAGCGGGCCAGAGCATTTCGCAGGTCCTGAGGACCAGGTGTCAGCACAGCGTGTTCTCCTTGGGATTCGATACACGTCCGGTGCGGGCCGCGCGTCATCGCGTGTGCCGCCGTCACGCGTGTACCCGCTTCCGAGCGGAGTACGCTCCCCGCCCGTGCGCACACCGACCATGCGTCCGGCCCGCGACGATGTGTCATCGCGGGCCGATGACCGGAAACCACGTCCGGTACGTGAGCGGTGGGACGGGATGCGGAGACCGAGGCAGGCTTCGGCTTCGCCGGAGCGGCGCCGACCGGTGGTGTCACCCCTCGACGCGGGTCAGGTCGACCTGGTCATCCAACCGGAGCACGAGCCTGCCTTGATCGTCTTGGGTCCCCAGTTACCGAGGCAGGCACGGAAACGGATGCTGTCGTTGGAGCCGTCGGGGAAGTCCTTGTTCTTGTAGCGGACGGCACCGACACCGTCCGCATTGAAGGTGGCGCCGTAGCGGACGACGCGGTTCTGGCCGTCTCGGATTTCCCAGTCCACAACGGCGGAGTAGCCGTCCGACTTTCCGTCGTAGAGGTAGAACCAGTCTCCCAGCGCGGAGTAGCAGACGGTGGCCGACCGGTCGTTTCCGCCGATGCCGGCGCATTCCCAGCTGTCCACACTGGAAGGGCCCGTGGTCGCGGTGGCACGTTCGGTCTCGGCGGAAGCGGCGGATGCCTGGGTGACGGTCAGGAGAACAGCGGCGGACAGGGTGCCGGCGAGAGTGCCTATGCGCCGGAGGGAGCGATTTTTGATCACAAGGTTCCTTTGCTGAGCTCTACGCGGTCGAAGGCCGCCATCATTCCCAGCCACCCGAGCATGGTCAACCTGTTAAACGAAGGCCCTACGCCTTTGTGCTGAGGTACTCCGTCAGGGGTGGGGCGCCGCGCGCACCGCTCGGCCGCACTGCCTGGTGGAAGCCGGTCCCGGTTTCGGTGGTGCCACAACCACGCTTTCTCGGCTACGAGTTCACCCTGGAAGCGGACACACGACCGTGACGATCCCACCGGTGCGGGAGTATGCAGGTATGACCGTATCCATCGCGCACCTCAGTGATCCGCACCTGAAGACCGGCTCGCTCGCCGGCGCTCCCGCAGAGGGTTTGTACCGAGCCCTCGGCCGTGTTCTCACGATCGATCCGGCGCCCGACTGCGTGGTGATCACCGGCGACCTGGTGGATCGGGGCGGTGCGGAGGACTACAGGGCGCTGCGTGAGGTGATCGAGCGCTTCCCCCTGCCTCTGCACCTGGTGGCCGGCAACCACGACGAACCCCGAGCCCTGTTGGACGAGTTCGCCGGAACGCGATTCATGGGTGACGGGGCCGAGGCGCGCTATGCGGTGGACTACGCCGCGTTCACCCTCGTCACCCTGGACTCGACGGTGCCCGCGTCGCCGGGCGGCCATCTGGGCGCCACCCAGCTCCGATGGCTCGATGAAGTGCTGCGGCGCAGGCCGCAGGTTCCGGCGATCATCTGCCTGCACCACCCTCCGATGGCGGTCGGCATTCCGTACCTGGACGGGATGGGCCTGGACGACGGCAAGGACCTGGCCGACGTACTCGCCCGGCACGGGAATGTCGTGCGCGTGCTGGCGGGTCACGTTCACCGCTCCATCACCGCCCCCTTCGCGGGCAGCACCCTGGCCATCGCCCCCAGCACCCACCTCCAGAGCGGTTTGGCTCTCCAGGGCGGCATCCCCGACTTCGTCCCTGAGCCGACGTCGTTCCTGCTTCATCTGCTGGCCGGCTCCTCCTGGGTCACCCACAGCGTTGCCGTCAGCCATGCCGCAGGTCCGGTCGCCACCTTCTGACAGGTCCGGGCCGCGGTCCTCAGGCCCGCGACCGTGACGGCATCACGTTCCGCCGTACGCGGAGCGGCAGCCGGCACGGACGCGGTCAGCGTCTACGGTGCCACCACGCCACATCCGGATCCGCCAGAGGCTCGGGGTACGTTCGTCCGAGCAGCACCACGTCCAGACGTTCGACCTGTACCCGCAGTTCGGTGGCGGCCTTCGGCGGCAGCAGACGCAGGGCATCCTGCAGCTTGTCCCGGGCCCACCCCTCTCCGCAGCACCGGCAGGTGAATTCGGCCTCCCACTGCCTCCACCGGCGCTCAGTTCCGTGGACGCGCACGGACCATACGCTCAGTGCCACTGACACGACGCCCGGAGACAACCGCTCCCGTTCGAGAACGCGGATGGCGGCGTTCGCCGGTCCCGACAGACCCGGAACATCGCGATACCGGATCCAGGGCCTTCCTCGAGGGAGTTGCCGCGGTCGAAGTGAGGCCGGTCTTCTACGAGGCACGACCCCTTCGCATGCACGTCATGCACGGCATCCTCCCACGACCCGTGTCGGGCCGGACACGTCTGCGAGTCGGAGGGCGGGGAGCGTGGGAGCGCCCCCGTGCACAGGACCTCAGCCGGAGGTCCCGCGAACCCGCCCCCGGGTGTCAGACCCGCGCGACCTTCTCCTTCTTCTCGCTCTTCCAGAAGCCCGAGAAGGTGATGCGCCCTTTCGGCAGACCTGCTCGGACGAGGTGGCGCCGGCCCTCGGCGGCGAGGGTCGACTCGCCCACGACGAACGCGTAGCCCGCCTCGTCGACGGTGTCGTGCCGACGGAGTTCCTCCAGGGCGGCTGCGCCGGGCACGGCGGTCGCGTCGTCGCGGATCACCCAGGTCACCGACACACCGGCCGGCGCGTCCAGTGGACGGCGGTCCTCGGCGTGCGGGATCTCCTGGATGACCCGTCCTACGGTGTCGCGCGGGAGGGAGCGGAGGATGCCCGCCGTCGACGGCAGGCCGCTCTCGTCGGCGACCACGAGCACCTCGGTGGCGTCGTCCGGGCGGTCGAAGATGAGGCCCTGGTCCAGCAGGGCGACCGGGTCACCGGGGCGGGCCGCGCACGCCCATATTGCCGCAGCGCCCTCGAGTTCACCCTCCGGCCCGCAGTGCACGACGAAGTCGATGTCCATCTCGGCTGCTTCGGGGCGGAAGCCGGCGACGGTGTAGTTGGCGCAGTGCGGCCGCACGTCCTCCGGGATGGCGAAATAGGGGTCCCACCATCGCGCGCCGGTCAGCTCGGGGAGTACGAACTCCACCTGGTGCGGCAGGCGCAGGAAGAGCCGGAACCAGTGGTCGTACCCCAGCCACGGGAAGTCGACGAGGGTGGCACCGGTGATCGTCACCCGTTGTATCGACGGAGTGAAGCGCTCGCTGCGGACCACTTCGCCACGGAACAGACCGGGATGCTTGGGCATGAGCCTGGGGGTTTTCGACACGAACGAAGGTTAGCCTAAGCTAATCTCATCCCCAACCCCCGGGTGAGCCGGCACGTTGCCCTACCGACGTCCCCTTCACCCTGGGGGTCAGTGGTCGGGCACCGCGTGCTCAGGGAGTGTCCCGAGATGCGGTCCCGGGCTCACTCCGCACTCCGGGCGGCGTGGAGCAGGACGTCGGAGGTGTACCGGAACTCTTCCAGGAGCCGTGTCGCCTCGGTGACGAGGACGCCGTACGGGGCAGAGGGGTCGGCGAGGGACAGGGACAACCGGCGGGTCTCCTCGATCACCTCGTCGCGGCGGGCCTCCGCCCTGTCGGTGAGCAGATCCAGCTCCTCCGCCTGAGGGAGCAGAGTCGTCTCGTCCAGGGTCGTCAGCACTTCGGCGACGGCGCCGACGGACTCCAGGAACGCCGCGTACCGCAGGAGGAAGGGTCGTCGGGCCTCGTCCTCCTCGCGGTACCGGTCGAGTCCGCGTGCGAGGGCCGCCACCTGGTAGAGCGTGCGTTCCAGGGCGCCGAGCACCGCCTCGTAGCCCTGGAACCCCGGGTGGCCCCGGTAGCGCAGCATCAGACGCCGAGGATTGAGCAGGGCGCTCTCCTTGGCTGTCCGGAGCCCCGTCCGAGCCTGTTCGATCATCCCTCCCGTACGTGCGGCGCGGGCCCGCCACTGCCCTGTGGAGTCCTGGTCGGGTACTCCCTCGGCGAGCACGGGATACATGTCGGCGAGGAGGCCGTGGAGGGTGTGAGCGAGGCTCCGGATGCTGTACTCGGCGCTTCGGTAGCGCAGCGGCGGCGCCACGAGGACGTTGACGGCGGTGCCGATCGCGCAGCCGATCAGGACGAGCAGCACGATCTCTCCCAGCTGGGAGAATCGTTCGGAGTCCCCGGACGAAGAGGTGTAGGTCGAGAAAGCGAAGAAGGCGGCAGTGGCGACCTGAGGACCCTGGACGCCCAGAAGGGGCCAACGCCCGATGGTGAGGGCGATGAGGGCGACAAGGACGAAGGTCAGGAGGTCGGGGCCGGCGAGGAAGCCGAGAGCGGCCTGCACCAGGACCCCCGCGACGACCGCCCCGACGTAGCGCAGAGATTGCACGACCGAGCGGTACACGGTCACCTGCATGATCAGCACCGCCGAGAACGGGGCGAACGCGGGCGAGCTCGCGTCGAGAGCGTAGGAGGAGGTCGCCCAGGCCAGCGTGGCGGCGAGGGCGCTCTTCCCGATCACGAGCAGGGTGTCGCGCTCGTCTCCCGAGTACGAGAAAGCGCGCCGCCACCAGTGGGTCAGCGCGGCGAACCGCCCCGTGTCCGGTCGTCCGGTCGTCGTGCCAGGAGTCATGAAGGCTTCGTCCTCCGGCTCTCGGAGTCTCTGGAACCGCTGTCGGTCCGGTTCAGGTGTCCGCGTCGCGGTCTTTCCACGGCGTCCGCCAAGCGGAAGCCGAGCCGGACGAGGGCTCTGTGTCAGTGGGCGCGCGTCGCCCGATCCCGGGGCGTCGACGTCCTCCGCCCCGGTCCGGCGGCGTCAGTCGAGCGTCCGTACCCGCTCCGCCAGCCGCCCGAGGTGGTCGCCGTACCCGTCCCGGGCGCGCGCACTCAGGCGTGCGGACGTGAGGACGGGAAACCGTCGCGTGCGCAGCACGCGGTGCCCGGTCGTGCGGAGGGCGGCGACCAGAGCGCGGTCCTCCCCGGTCGCCAGTGCGGGATACCCGCCGCAGCGCAGGTAGGCGTCCGCCCGCACGCCGAGGTTGGCCCCGTGGACATGCGGGTGGTCGTCGGGTCGGCCGCTGCAGCGGCCGACGGAGTCGTACTCCCGTATGTGGTCGCGGATCACCTCGGTGAGCCCGGGGTGCCAGCCCTGCGGCCTGACCGTACCCACGACCGCGTCCCACCCCTCTTCGGCGCGTGCTCGCTGATGAGCCAGCCAGCGCGAGGGGACTTCGCTGTCGGCATCGGTGGATGCGATCCACACGGTGGCCGGGTCCAGGCCGAGCGTGCGAAGCGCCAGCGAAGTGCCTACGGCTCTGGCCCTCCCGGGGTTGCGGGATCGCAGCGGGGCGATCAGGGCGCCCCCCTGCGCGGCGACCGACCGGGTGGCGTCGGTGCAGGCGTCCGCGGCGACCACCACGATCAGCTCGGTGGAGACCATGGCGGGATGCCGGGCGGACCGGGCCACGGCCTCGAGCGCGACGGGCAGGAGAGCCTGTTCGTTGTGTGCGGGAATCACCACGGCCACGGCGGCGATGCCCGTCACACCAGCCCCTCGTGGCCGGCGGGGGAGAGGGGCGGGGACTCGCCGGGCGAGAGCCGGCTGAAGGTCTGCAGAACGAAGTCCTCTTCCCTGTGGTCGGACCGGAGCAGCAGGTCGCGCTCATGAGCGAGCCGATCGGCCAATTGGGCACCTGTGTGCAGATGCTCGGGAACAGGGTGGTTCCAGTGGACCGTGACCAGCGTTCCGCCGGGTTCGAGCGAGCCGATCGCACGTGACAGCAGTTCGCTCAGCTGACCTTCGTCGAAGTAGTAGAGCAGTTCCGAGAGCACGACGAGGTCGAAGCGGCCCTCGGGCCACTCCTGTGGCACGGTGAGCCGCTCGACCTCGACGTGGGGGAGATGGGAGGTGCGCTCGCGGGTGGTCCCGACCGCGGACGCGACCCGGTCCGCAGCGAGGAGCCGTTCACACCGGGGAGCGAGGAGCTGGGTCAACTGCCCTACGGAGCAAGCTGGTTCGAAGGCCCGGCGGAACGTGGGCCTGGGCAGCGAGGCGACGGTCAACGCGTACTTGCGCTGTTCGTACCAGCGCTCCCGGAGCCCCCAGGGATCCGGCTTCCCCTTGTACATCTCTTCGAAGTATCCGGCCGGAGTGCTCACTGGAAGACCACCTCCACAGGGCGCAGATGGTGGGCGAGCTCCTCGGGCGGGAGGACTGCGGCCTCGTGCTCCCCGGGCCCCAGCGGCAGGATCTGCGAGACGAAGGCATCGACGGCGTGCCGCTTGCGCTGCTGGATCTCGGCGGGCAGGGAGAGGCACCTGGCCCGCTCCCACGGCACGCGGGAGTCACCTGGGTGTGCCCAGTGCCACATCCACACCGGGTACTCGGCAAAGGGTGCGTCGACTTCCGCGGCCGCGGCACGGGCCGCACGACCGGCCGCCTCATGATCACTGTGCACGTCGCCGGTCCAGGGCGCTGCGACGAGGGCCGCGCCGGAACACAGTGGGACGAGGGCTCGCCGGACCTCGTCCTCGTGCCGGTCCACTCCGGAATCGGGGACGTGCAGCCGTACGATCTCGGCGCTGCCGGCCCCGAGCCGTTCCAGGGCGGTCCGTGTCTCCGCCGCCCGTTTGTCGGCCAGTTCCCGAGGGAGCAGGATCCTGCTGTCCGGGTGGGACGCTTCCCCGTCGGTGACGGTCACGACGGTGATGCCGCGCCCGGCGGCGGCAAGCCGGGCGAGCGTGCCACCGAGACCCAGAACCTCGTCGTCGGGGTGGGCGGCCACCACGACGACCCTTCCCCCGGGCGGCAGGGGGAACTCGCGAAGATGTTTCCAGCCCGTCCACGCCCGCCAGACGCTCTCGTCGGTACCGGGGGCCTGGATGGCATCCGCGTAGCCTGCCGCGCCGTCGGTACGTGTGGTCATCCTTCTTCCTTGCCGCTGACGAGGGCGCCGAGCTCCGCGAGGCTGCGCTCGGCGTGGTGCTGACGGGTGTACACCGTGAGGTCGGCGACGTTGCGCGCGTGCCGCTGGTCGCGACAGAGCGGGCCCGCTCCGGTGGAGCGGCCGACGTGTCCGAGGGTCCGGTCGCAGACGGCCTCCACCAGGCCCCGCACCCGCAGGCTGTGCAGGCGTGCCTCACCCTTGCGGTCCATGGGGTCGGCGTCGATCGCCGCTGCGGCAGCCGACAGCAGCAGGCCGGCCGCGCGCAGATCGATGTCGACGGCGCCCAGGTGGGCCTCGGCGTGGGGACCCGCGCCGCGGGCGACCGCCGCGCGAAGGGGGCGGGCGACGGCATGGGCCCCGCCCAGCCAGCAGGCCGCCACCCCGATGCCTCCGTGCTGGAACCCGGGCCGGTTCACGTACCCCTCGATGTCACCGACCGGATCCGCCGGGGCAGAGCGGAAACGTACATCCGGTGTGTCCGAGCCGGCCATGCCGAGCGCCTGCCAGGTGCCCTCGACCGGTTCGGACGTGTCCGAGGCGAGGGCGACGGCGAACAGGCGCCGGCCTTCCTCCGTGCGGGCGGTGACCAGCGCGTGCGTGCAACTGTGCGCTCCGGAGCAGTACTGCTTGAGCCCGCTCACGCTCCACCGGCCGGCGGGGTCCCGTGCCGCGGACAGGCCCTCGCCAGGGGGCTCGGCCGCCCACACTCCCCAGCGTTGGCCAGGTACCGGCGCCGGTCCGTCCAGTTCCGCGAGGACGGCCAGGGCGTCGACGTGGCCCTCGACCAGGCGGGCGAGGCACAGGTCCTCCTCGGCCACTGCCTGAAGGGCGGCGAAACGCTCGGCGGTCGCCCCGCTCCCCGGCAGGGGGAAGCGCGATTCACCCGCGTCGATGGCTGCGACGGCCGCGGAGAAGCGTGCCGAGACCTCGGCGCGCCACGTACGCGCGTCGAAGTCATCGGCTCCACCGGGCGGGCGCGAAGCCTGGAGTACGGCGGTTTCCCGCGCAGCGTCCTGAGTCATTCACGTGTCCTTCATCTGTGCTGCCGCGCTGTCCCCCACCGGCTGCCCCCGCAACGGTCCGGGTAACGTGCGGCCGCGGCCCGGTCCCGTGCGGCGACACCGGCACTCCACGCCGCGTCCCCCGTGGTCCGGGGCCACGTCCCTTCCACCACTGGGAAGCGCTCGCGGCGCCCGGATGCCGGGACTCTGCCGTGCCGTGGGCATCGCCCCGTCGGGGTCCCGGGAGCGCCCTCCACCACGTCGGCCGAGGTGTCTGCCGTGCGGGCCATAGCCTCACGATCTCCCCTCCACGCTTCGGCAGCACGCGGAGACGTCCAGACGAGGCCACTTCCGGGAGCCTCGTCGACGCGCGGCTCACCATTCGTGGACGCGGTCGACCGGGAGGTCGCTTCCGCGGACCGACGACGACGTCCCGGTGACCGACGGACGGGGCCGAGGTCAGAGCGGCTCCGTCTGGTCCGAGCCGGGCAGCGGCTGTTCGGCCCAGATGGTTTTGCCGGTGCCGGTGTAGCGGGTTCCCCAGCGCTCGGTGAGGCCGGCGACGAGGAGGAGCCCCCGTCCCCCCTCGTCGAAGATCCGGGCGCGACGCAGATGGGGAGCGGTGCTGCTGCTGTCGGAGACCTCGCAGATGAGCGCGTGGTCCCGGATGAGGCGGAGCCGGACCGGATCGCCACCGCCGTAGCGGATGGCGTTGGTGACCAGTTCGCTGACGACCAGCTCCGTGGTGAACACGAGGTCGTCCAGACCCCATGCCATCAGTTGCGCGGAGGCGCCTTTGCGGGCGGTGGAGACGACAGCCGGATCGGCAGCGAGGTCCCACGAGGCGTAATGGCCTGCATCCAGGCGGCGGGTACGGGCGAGTAGCAGAGCGACGTCGTCGTTCGGCTGCTCGGGAACCAGCGCGTCCATGACTGTGTCGCAGGCCTCGTCGAGGGAGTGTGCGGGGCGGCCGAGCAGGTCGCGCAGCTCGGCGAGGACGGTGTCCACGTCCCTGTCCACGTTCGCGATCAGCCCGTCCGTGTAGAGGGCCAGTCGACTGCCCTCGGGAAGCTCGAACTCGGCTGCTTCGAAGGCCAGGCCACCCACGCCGAGCGGCGGCCCGCAGGGCAGTTCCAGTTGCTCGACGGTGCCGTCGGGGCGGACCAGCATCGGCTCCGGGTGGCCCGCCCTCGCCATCGTGCAGCATCCGCCCGTCGGGTCGTACACGGCGTAGAGGCAGGTCGCACCGGCGACCGTCGCGCCTTCGGCGCTGTCCGCCGGCTCTTCACGGTCGAGCGTCAGCACCAGCTCGTCGAGCTGGGTGAGCAGTTCCTCGGGAGTGAGGTCGACGTCGGCGAGGGTCCGTACCGCGGTGCGGAGCCTGCCCATGGTCGCCGAGGCGTGGAGGCCGTGACCGACGACGTCGCCGACGACCAGGGCGACCCGGGCGCCGGACAGCGGGATGACGTCGAACCAGTCTCCCCCGATCCCGGCGCCGTTGGTGTTCGGGAGGTAGCGCGACGTGACCTCGACGGCACTCTGGCGGGCTGCGCGACGGGGGAGGAGGCTGCGCTGCAGGGCGAGTGCTGTGGCCCGTTCGCGGGTGTAGCGCCGGGCGTTGTCCACACACACGGCCGCCCGCGACACGAGCTCCGCGGCCAGCTGCAGATCCGTGCTGCCGAACCCTGCGGGGGTGCGGTGCCGGGCGAACACCGTGATGCCGAGGGTGATGCCACGTGCCCGTAGCGGAACAACCAGGACGGAATGGACCTTGTTGACCCGCATGCGCCGCCCGCGCGCCGGTTTCTCCGTCGTCCAGCGCAGCAGAGCCTCTTCGTCGACTGTGTGACGCGACGGCTCTCCGTCGATCAGGGCGCGGCCCACCACGGAGTCCCAGTCGTAGTCGTGGGTCCTACCGAGCGGGACGACCGATTCAGGACACCCTTCGAGCACCGACCGCTGGGCCACCCGGTGGAAGGAGAGCTTGTCCCGGTGCAGCACGGAGCGTGCCTCGTCGCCCGCCAGCACCTCCGCGAGGAGATCGACGGTCACGAAGTCGGCAAAGCCCTCGATGCCGAGTGCCGCCAACTCCTCGGCGGTACGGCCCACATCGAGCGTGCTGCCGATGCGCTTGCTCGCCTTGTCGAGCATGCCCAGGCGCTGGCGCGCCCAGAACTGGTCCGTCGTGTCGAGTGTCACGACGGACACACCCTGGACCTCGCCCGCGGCGTTCCGTACGGGCGACATCGCCGCCTGCCAGACGTGCTCGCTTCCCGCCATCATGAGATGCGTCTCGTAGGGCTCTCCCTCGCCTGTCCTCAAGACGCGGGCAATGGCTTCCGCCAGCCCCTCGCCGCCCTCCAGGAACAGTCCCGGCTCGATCTCGCCGGGCCGCAGCCCCAGAATCGACGCCTCGGGTCTGCCGACGGAGCCGGCCGCCGCGGCGTTGGCCATGGCGAGCAGCTGGTCCCTGCCGAAGTAGGCCACCGGTACCGGCAGCTGGTCCAGGATCCAGCCGCGCACTTCGTCGGACGGTACCCCGGTCGTTCGGCTGCCCTCCGCAGCAGCCGGTGTGGGCTCTCCGCCGTCCGCAGGCGGACCTTCACGGTCCATCTCGTCCTTGCTCATGGACCCATCACTCGTCCTCCCCGCCTGGGCAGGTCGTTACCGAAGCGCACACAGGTGACCTCTGTTCAAGAATGCCCCTGAGTGTCCAGGCTCTCAACCGCCCCTCTCCCCGGCACGGCCGTTTGGCTCAGCCCGCGGCCGTACGGCATCCCCCTCAGCACACCGTGCACGACCGGGCGGCGACGCCCTGCGGCGGCAGCCGGTGGCACGGCGGGACGTGTCACGTCTTCGGGACGGGCGGGAGCCGGCCGTCGGCCGGGCTCGTCGGCGTGACGGTCGTGGCGGGCACACCGTCTCCCCGGACGGGAAGCCGGGTCCTCTGCGCCCCGCTCCCGCCCGGGCATACCCCACGGACCCGTCGACTCGAGGCGGGCCCTACGGCGAGGTGTACTACTGCGGAGAGCGGAGTACGAGCAGGGTGATCTCGCTGGGGGCGAAGACACGGAAGGGCGGGCCCCAGAAGCCGGTGCCGCGGCTGGTGTAGAGGAGGGTGCGGGCGCCGTGACGGCTCAGACCGGCGACGGCTGGCTGGTCGAGGCGGACCAAGTAGTGGAAGGGCCAGATCTGGCCACCGTGGGTGTGGCCGGAGAGCTGCAGGTCGACGCCGTGGGCTGCCGCACGGTCGATGAACTTCGGCTGATGGGCGAGGAGGAGGACGGGGAGGTCGGCGTCGGCGCCGTGAAGGGCTCCGGCGAGGTGGGCGCGGTGGCCCGCCAGCCCGGAGGACTCGGCGGTGACGTCATCGACGCCGGCGACCACGAGGGCGTCACCGCCGCGTTCGAGCAGGAGATGGCGATTGCGCAGCGGCTCCCAGCCCAGCTCGTCCATCAGGTCGACCCAGCCCTGGGCCTCGCTGTAGTACTCGTGGTTGCCGGTGACGTAGACACGGGCCCGAGTCGCCTGCACGGTGCCCAGCGGGGCGGCCTGGGCGCGACGGCGTTCGGCCGTGCCGTCCGCGATGTCGCCGGTGTGGCAGACCAGGTCGGCTTCCAGTGTGTTCACCGTCTCGCAGACCCGGGCCGACCAGCGGGCGCGGTCGAGCGGACCGTAGTGGGTGTCGGTGATCAGGACGACTCGGGTGCCGTCCAACCCGGCTCCCAGACGCGGGAGCCGCACGTCCAGCCGGCGTACGCGTGGCACGCGCCTTGCCTCGGCGTACCCCCAGACGAGCAGCACCGCGGCTACGCCGAGGACGGCCCAGGTGACGATGCGGGCCCGGTCCTGACCGTCACCGACGCCGGTCACGGTCAGGGTGAGCCGCAGCAGGACGCCGAGCAGGACGGACCAGGTGAACAGGACCCAGATGCCGCCCAGCAGCGTGTCACCGATGATCGCCGCCCGGTCCTGCTGGCGCCGACCATGGCCGCGCGTCATCGCGAGCGGCATACCGATCAGGCCGAGGACGAACAGTGCGGTGCCGATCAGGGCGACGGGAAGCGGCCAGTGCTGGCCGGTGTGCAGCAGAACCCAGCACGGCACGGCCCACAGCAGCACGGGGGCGATCAGTGGGACGTAGCGCATCAGGAGCTGCAGTCGGCTCCGTGGAGCCCCTTGCGCTTCACCGGCGGCGGATCGGGTGTTGCTTGTCTCGGTCACGCTTCCCCTCCCGAGGTGCTGCCCGGCGGATCGTGCCCGTATCGGAGCCGAGCGGTGGCCACGGCACAGTCCTCGTACCAGTCGTTCGACCGTCGGCCCGGCACGATCCGCCGATTATGCCCTGATTGTGTTCCGGCCTCAGCTGCCGGAGCCCTTCGGAGAGTTCATTGTCCGCCGTCGCGGAATCCGGCCGACCTCCAGGGTTCGGTGAGTCCGTTCCGGGCGGCCTGCGGGCTCGCGGCCGTGTCACGTCCGGGCACGGCGACCCGATGGATGACGACCTCGTCCGGCGAAGCCGACCCACGACGAGACCTCCAGCGGGTCGAGGAGCACATGTCCCGACGGTGAGGCCTTGCGAGCATCGGCGGGTGACCGACGACAACGAGGAGCTGTGCGCCGCCGACCTGATCGGGAGGCGACTGCTGAAGGTGACCACGGCCCGGCTCCACTACGCCGACGACGAGCCGTCCCTGGTGCATCTGTGGCTTCATCTGGACGGGCTGGGACCGGTTCTGTTCCACACGCCGTCGACCGGTCTGAGGCTGCTCCTCGATGAGCCGCACGGACCGTATGCGGTGGAGGGGCACGGCAGCGTCAGTGTGGTCGACGATTCGCCGGATGGTCCGGTGACCGGATTCCTCGGTCAGCCGGTCCGTTCGGTGCGGGAGATCGACTACAATGACGGCCACGTCGGCTTCACAGCCGGCCTCACGCTCCAGTTCCCCGGCGGCAGCATCCGCCTGCTCGGGCTCGTGGACGAACTCCTCGTCGCCCGCGCCCAGGACCTGGGCGCCGTCGAGGCCCACCTGCACGAGGACGTGACCATCGCGCGGGTGGTGCAGACCTGTGGTGGCTTCCCCTCGCAGTGGGATGCCTGGACCACCAGGGGCCGGTACCTGTACCTGCGGTACCGGCACGGTGAGGGGACCGTCGAGCAGCATCCGAGCGAGGACGTCGGCACCTGGGACGGCGGGGCGTCGAGGCTCTGGACCAGCTGGGACGACGGAACCGGCGGAGGTGTGATCGAACTCGCCGACTTTCTCGCCATGGCGGGACTGCGGCCGGCCCCGGACGCCGAAGTCCGCACCGCACCGCTGACCGGCCGGAAGGCCTGAGGGCGGCGAGGGGCGCACGCCCCGGTGCGCCTCGAAGCCGGACCTCCGCCACGGACCCTCGCCGCTGAGTCGCGCCCGAACAGCAAGCGGCGCATCGTCAGCGGCCTCTGGACTGTCAACCGTCCAGGTCTTCCGGCAGTGTTTCGACTCAGGCCGGGGTGTCCCGGCGTCGGTCGGGAGTGAGGAGGTAGGCGATCGCCATGTCGCTGAGCTCGTCGGCGTACCGGCGCACTGCCGCTTCGCCGGTGACGGGGTCGGGGCGCACGGAGTCGTGGAAGCAGGCGCCGAGGATGGCGCGGGCCGCGGTGTCCAGAGCCGTCTGCGGTGGGGAGCGCCGGATCTGGTCGGTGTACGGGGCTGCCGCTTCGAGCAGGAGGCGATGGATCTCCGTGATGGTGCGTGCCCCGCGGTCCAGTGATCTGGCCCCCCGCGCGCGCAACAACTCGGGGAAGAGGCGGCTGCTGTCGGCGAACGACTCCATCAGGGCGTGCGCGTAGGCGTCCATGACGCCGGACAGTGACGCCTCGGCCATGCGTAGCCGCTCGGCCACGTACTCCTCGCGCTGCTCCAGCATCCGCTCGGACAGGGCGGTGATCAGATGTTCCTTGTCCTCGAAGCGGCGGTAGATCGTTCCGACCGAGACGCCGGCGCGTTCCGCGACCCCGGCGATCGTCATCTCCTCCAGGCCGGACGAGGAGGCGATCTCCTCGGCGGCCCGCAGCACGCGGGCCAGGGTCGCGGCGCTGCGTGCCTGCCGGGGTTCCCGGTACGACGCTGGGTGATCCGGCTTCTCGGTCATGTCCCGCATGGTAGCCGCGGCGGTCTCAGCTGGTCCCTTCGACAACAGGAACGTCGACCGACAGCGAGTAGGCACCGGTAAAGGCGTGCCGGGCCGCAGACGCCCGAGGCGCTCCGGCGGTACGGGGGCTTCAGGCCCCTTCCTCCGGTGCGCGGGCGGTGCTGCCGTCCGGGGTGAGGCAGCGGCGTACGAGTGCGAGGGTGCGCTGTGTGACCGTATCGAGGGGGGTGCCGTTCTCGACGGCGGCCAAGGCGGTGTGCAGCATTCCGGCGATCAGGTCGGCCGTGAGCGCCGGCTCAGGAGCGCCGAGCTCCCGGACGGCGGCGCGGAACGGTTCGACCTGATCCAGGTGGAGTTCCATCAGCCGCTGCTGGCAGGCCGGAGGAAGGCCGGCGTTCATGAGGGCGACGGCGGGCCGGTGTGCGCCTTCGGCGCCCAGGCGGAGGCTTTCCCTGAAGAACGCCTCGACGCGTTCCAGTGGGCCTTTCGCGGTGGCCATGGCGCGGGTGAGTGCCTCGTTGGAGCGCCTGAAGGCTTCCTCGGTGATGGTGGCCAGGAGGGCTGCCGAGGAGTCGAAGTACTGGTAGACGCTGGAACGGGCCAGGCCCGCGCGGGCGCCGACCGCCGCCGGTGTGACGGCGGCGGCGCCCTCGTTGACCAGGATGTCGATCGCCGCCCCGATGAGAGCCTCGCGTTGCTGGGCACGGTGCTCGGCGACGGTGGAGGCGTTGATCTTCGGCATGAGGGGCGGGCTCCTGGAGGGGGGACAGGCCCGGGAATGCGGCGCCGGTTGGCGGCCCCGTCAGGACAGGCGGCCGTCGACCATCTCGTACACCCGGTCGGCAGCCTCCATTATCGCCGTGTCGTGGGTAACCATGACCGTGGCCGTGCCGCGCTCATGGGTCTGCTCGGCGATCAGTCGCACCGCCTCGGCGGACCGTACCCGGTCCAGTGCCGAGGTTGGTTCGTCCACCAGCAGGACGCCGGGGGAGGTCATCAGGGCGCGGGCCAGGCCGGCGCGCTGACGCTCGCCGCCCGACAGCTGGTGCGGACGGGAGCCGGCGCGTGCCTGTCGAGCGCACGAACGGTGCGCTCGTCGGGCCTCTCCGCTCATCCGGACAGTTGGTGCCACGACCGGACCACCCGCACCAGGTCGCGGTAGTCACCAGGGCGGGCGTTTCCCGGGGCACCATCCAACTCTGGGACACCCTCGCCGGCCGACAGATCGGGGTCCTGTCCGGGGACGCGATCAGCCCCGTCTCGGGGGACTTCATGCAACACAGCCTCGTCTTCTCGGCCGACGGGCGCAGTCTGTTGGTGCAGAGTGCGGACGTCACCGTCCGCCGGTGGTCGGTGGACCAGCGGAAAACCACAGGGCACCCCATGGCCGTGGACCACCTGGACAACTTGGTCTCCCTGACCTCGGACGGCACAGCGATCACGGAATCCGCCGACGGCTACGACCTGTGGGCGACTGACACGGGCCGTCATATCGGCGCCTTACCCACCGTGCTCGACATCAGGCGGACAGCGGTCGTCTACGAAGACCGCTGTCCGCCTACGCCAAGGGCTGGAGGCAGTCCTACGATCTACTTCGCGCGAACTGGTTCCCCCACCTCTGCTCCTCGGCCGGGCAAGATTGCACCGAAGAGGAGCGCGAACGCTTCCTGCCCGCGGGTACCCCTCGGGTCCTCCGTGCGAGAACGCGAGCCCCTGGCGTGGGGCGCCGACCGCCAGCTGACTGGTCGCGACTGGAGGAACTGCGTGAGCAGGCCGCCGACTGGGCCGGGTGGTGAGCTTCGTGGTGCGAGTTTCCTACTGCTCCCCGCGCACGCGGGAATGGCCCCCGGATTCAGCCGCGCCTGACGACGTCTCGGAGCTGATCCCGCCTACGTGGGGATGGTTCCCCGTCCCCCGCTCGCAAGAGCGGACCCACGAGTAGACCGTCACGATGCTGACGCCCGTCAGCTCGGCAGCCTCTCGGTCGTCAGCCAGGTCTCGTCCTCTGCTGAAGCCCTCCCGAGCGCATACAAAAGGCCCCGTACCTCCAAAGGCGTCGGGGCCTGCACGTGGACGCAATTGTCCCGTTGTTCGAGAATATGCGTTGCACTAATGCAAAGCGTAAGTGCCTGTTCCGGCGGGCGTCATGACGTGATGGCGGCGAGTTCCTCGCCGGGCAGATCGACGGTCCGTGAGACGCCGAGTTCGGCCTTGATTACGTCGGCCTCGCTGTGCCTGTGGTCATCTAGTTCGTGGTACTCAGTCTCTTCTTCGATTTCGTGCAGTCGACGTGCGAGCTTGAGACGTCGTCTCTTCGTTCGCTCCATGCCGATCCGTGCCTCCAGATCGGCGACAACGGGGGTCGGGGGTCGACCACTCGAATAGGTCCCCATCGCCTCCTGTGCGTCCTGCAAGGCCATCCTGGTGAGGAACACGTAGTCGTCCCATGTGACATAGCCGGTGAAAGGCTGAATCAGTGCGATGGCCTCTCGGCACCGCGTCCTTCTGGCCTCCTCCGACATCGGCAGCACGTTGGCTCGTTTACGGGCCCGACTGAGGAGGACCCGCTGCTCGGCGTTCCAGGTGGCCATGTCCGCACCCGATACCGTCGTCTTCCCGAGGAGTGCGGCTTCCAGGTCACCCAAGATGAGGTACCCCTCCAGTGCAGCTGCTCTTGCGGCTGTGTCGCGCGCGATCTTGTCCGAGGACTTGGCCTGCATACGGGCGCCCAAGATGCTTGCAGCACCACCGATACCGGCACCAATAAGACCGGAGGCGAAGTTGCTCGTCAGGAGGTCGATCCAGTTGCTCATGCCATCATCATGCCGACGGATCAACCCGTCTGGGGTTGATCCCGCCAACTGCGCGAGCCGGCTCGCCGGTTGAGCGACGAGCAGAGGCAGCGCCTGGAGGACATGCGGGAGGAGCGGGAGCTGGCGGTGACGCGGGCCTGGAACCAGCGCCCGTACGGCGGCCACACCGACCAGGAGCTGACCCGGCTCCTCGCCACCGACCCCGTCGACGCCCGCCGGGAGGAGCGGGCCGCGGCCGCCGCCGACGAAGCCAAGGCCGCGCTGCTGCAGGAGATCGAGGACGCCGCCGCCGGCGGAAGCACCCTGGGCGGATCGAGGTCGCACCCATCTACGCGCTACTGGACCACGCCGAGCGAGGAGACCTCCTCGGACTGCCCGGCAACGCCGAACGCCGGCGTCGCCAGGGCCCGGTCGCGCAGCCTGGCGAGCTCGGTCAGATCTTGGGTGCCGCAGCGTCGGCCGAGCATGGGCTGCGGGCGGGCCGCGGGCGAGGTGTTCATCGCCTTCAGGTGCGCCGGGGTGGCGGCGATCGCCTTGCTGCGGCCGCGCGTCCGTACCGGGTCGAGCTTCATCGGCTTGAGCGCCTCGCGGGCCCGCCTTCGTGGCCTGCTTGAGGACTTCGATGCCGTGCCGGCGGGCGGTGACCGTGACGCCGGTGATGCGGCGGGCGATGGTGCTGGGCGCGGCCTTCGTCATCTGGTCGAGCCAGATGACGAAGGCGACCAGGGTGCCCTTGGTGACCGCGGTCAGCGGCAGCGTGTGGCCGGTCCGCCCGGCGAGCCGGCGGTGGAACTCGGCCCAGAGCTCCCAGTCGCGGGCAAGGAGGCGCGGGTCTTCTGCGGCCGGGCGTCCACCAGGTGCTCCACGGCACTCTGGTCGAGCGCGGCGAGCGCGGCGGCCGGTCGCGCTGTCGTACGTCGCGACGTCCCCGGCGGTCTTCGCCTCGTCGGTCGGCAGCAGCTCCGCCTCGACGACGTCGGTGTGCTGCGGTTCCGCGGTCATCCGGCGAGCCTCTCCGTGACCGGCGGGCATGACCGTATTACCGCCCCGGATATCGCATCTTGTCCAAGCCGGTTCACCGGTATCCTTTCCGGCCTGACCACCGCAGGGTCTTCGGATTGTCGAGCACAGGGATGGCATCGTCAGCGTTGAGCCCCTGCCCTGCGGGCGTACGGGCCGGTCGAGGGCTTCGCCCATCTTCCGCAGCGCCGCGCCTGCCGGCGGTGGGCGGGTGGTCACCGGCAGCGGATGCGGGAGATCCGACCAGTCACTGGCCCGATGACGCGCGCCCGTGGGCATGCTTCAGCCGCATGCGCGCCGCCGTCACCTCGCCGGCGCCCACGATCGCCCAGAACACATGGCGCCAATATGCGGCCTACGTAAACCAGTTGCGGACTGCAAAGGAGTGTTGCGTAGGGTGGCCGCACGATCATTGCATCTAGGGGGCGATCAGGATGGTCGAGCGTTGCGATAGCCATGCTCAGGCACGGGGTGGACATCGCGCTCGCGTAGCTGCCCCGCGCACGCGCTGAGCCATGAGCCGCCCCGGCTGCCTTTGCGCCTCGGGCCCGAGAGATCCCCGCGCACCGCACTGAGCGTGATGATCCTGCCGAACACGATTTCAAGGAGAGCTGATGAACATAGCGCGCGCCCTGACCGCTACCGCCGCGACGGCGGCGCTGGTCGCGGGGGCTACGGTCCTCGGCACCGGCACCGCGTCCGCTGCCAGCTACAAGTGCACGACTTCGAAGAAGTCGGTTGACCACCCCGGCAACACGGTCAACGACAACTTCAACTTCTCCGTCAAGACCTGCGCCAAGCGTGAAGGGGGCTACATCTACACCAAGGCGTACGTCTCAGTCGATGGCCCCTGGGGCTTCGCCGGCTCGTCCTCCGTCAACGACGCACGCGCGCTGATCCAGGTCAAGCGGAGCGTGTCCGGGACCGACCCCGTGTCCAAGTACGCATACGGAAATGGTCTGGGCAGCAAGCTGAACAACCTCGACGCCTACGGCAACACGAGCTACACGAGCCCGACCGTGAAGCACAAGGCCGCCGCCGGTAGCCGATACCTCGGCGACAGCGTCATGCAGATCGACTGGAGGAACGACGGCAAGGGGCGGATCAGCTACAACTTCTCCGCATCGCCGACTGTCTGACGCTCACGCGCGCTTGGTGTCCCGCTCTGAAGAAGTGGGGCACCAAGCGCCGGGCCCACACGGAGAGCGAGGTGCTGCCTTGACTGCACGCCTCCAACGCCTCACTCCTCCCACGCGCCACGGGCCACTTTGGCCATGACCTCCGTAGCGATGTCGAGGAGGGGGCGGAAGTTCCCGTGGGCGGCTTCCCACCACGCCCAGGTAAGCGGGTCGAGGATATGGCACGTGATAAGCGCGTCCCAGTCGGCCGCCGCCCGACACCGTTGCGTGTGGTGGTCCTCGTGCGGGAAGTGCCCCGTGCCCGGCGCACTCTCAACACGCTGTCCCGTGGGACAACGTCGCTGCTTTCGTCGAGCAGACGCAACGCGCGGTCCGTGTCGGTGAGGTTGGTCGTGCTGACCATGTCGATCAGGCTGACCATGCCGTCATCGGGCGTGGATCCCGGTTTGTAGCCCTGCTCCTCCATCAGCTCGGGAAGGCGTCTTGCCCGACGCTTGACGGAGAGGAATGCCCCTTCCAGGGCCTTCGCCGGCCTCGCGTCCGCAGCGACGGAGGTGGGGCGTCCGGTCAAGGCGATGGGCGCCACTGCCCGGGACGCGGCGAAGGCCTGCGCCCCGCACGCTCTGGCGGTCAGGGACACGATCGACGCGTTCCGCCAGTCCTCACCGTCGCCCACGAAATCCGTCGCCCGCCGCACAGACACCACCATCATCGCCGCAGTCCCTGAGCAGGTGCGTCCGCTGCTGACCCGGCTGCCGGGCTTGGGGCATCTGCGGACTGGGAGACAGAGGTGCCCCTCCCGGTCTCAGGGACGTTCACCACCCCCGCCCCGGGAGTCTGCGTGCGGACGCGGTGCTGACGGCGCCGGAGGACGGGGTGCCGGTGATGTCCGTGGAGGTCGACAACCACACCGAACCCGCCGCCGCCGTCGCCAGGAAGATCGAGAACTACCCGCCGCTTCTGGGCCCGCCTCTCGATGATCTTCCCGTCCTTGAGCGTGAACAGGTTGAGCATGGGAAAACGTACGTGCGCTCCGCGTGGGGGATGCCGTAGTGCTGGTGCACTCCTCGGTGTACTCTCAGAATGCGAATGCGAATGTGAATTCACATTCGCATCAAATTGGAGGTTCGACCATGACCGACGACCAGACTCTTACGCCCGTCACCGTGACGCTCGAGGCCGGCCCCACCGGCGCCGGGAGCATCGACGACCTCGAGCTCTTCTACGCCCGCCGTGCCCTGGACCGTTTCCGGACACTGCTGGGCCGCCAGGGGCTCCTCGACCTCCTGGCCGCGGACATCGAGGAAGGCAACGCCTTCCTGCGTGAAAGCGCCCGGACCTCCGACGGCAGCTTCAAGGCAGGCACCACCGTCCTCGCCACGCGAGGCCTCAGCTCGGGCACCTTCCTCGCCTGGATGGACGAGGCGTTCGCAGGCGACGAGAGCGCACTCCTCGCAGCACACCCCGAGCACTACGTGATGGGAACCGACGCCATCGGAGCGCGTGTGGTGGAGAACATCGGTCCCCACGTCGCCTCCTTCTACATGGGCGGCTGGGGAACGGACGCCCTGGGTTGGGCCGCGGACGCCGACGAACTGCTCCCGGAGTCGGAATTTCCGCGCAAGATGTCCTCCAACCTCTTCCTGGCCGACGGCACCGTCGTCGGACGGTCACTGATCCAGTTCGGCGACACCGCCGACGGCTTCACGGCCCACCTGACGGTCTACTTCCCGGTCACGTGCCCGGACGAGGTCCTCGACCACCACCTTCGGCACTACGCCGTCGAGTTCAGGAACTGGATCGAGGCCGCCGCGGCTGCCCGCGCCTGAATTGCCCACAGTGCGCGGGGCCGCCCCGGCCCGCCCGGTGGGCAACGCCGCGCCTGTTCTTCGACTGGCCGGAGCTGGACACCGTGCTTGCACGGACCCGGATTCGGCAGAGGCGGACAGGGGGTCGCGAGGGAAGTGTCCACGCTCGTCCTTTCGCCCGTGCTCAGTGCGGTGGACGGCGGGACGGGCGTGTGGCGTGGCGTCGGTCAGCGGCCCGGCCTCGCCAGGGCTCACGGCGCTCATCGCAGGGCCGGCGAAAGTGACAGCCGGGCGGCGATGCGTGAAGCGCGCGGTATCGGAAAGGCGCCGTCCGCTCCACCAGGACACTCCAGCGGGAAGGATCATCGCCGCTGGCCGACGGTGATCCTCTTCCGGGTGCGGACCGGTGTGCAGTGGCGGAAATCCGCCGGAATGATTCGGGCCGTGGGATGAGAGCCAGCCGGGGCCGTCGGGTGCAGGGGTGAGGTGCTGTGGCTTCCGGAGCAGGATGGGGGTGCTGTCAGGGCGGGCCCGGTTCCTCCGGGGCCAGCGCCACCAGTAGTTGACGGATCTCGATGAGCAGGCCGCAGCCGACGGCGGTCGCCGAATTGTCCGCCTGGCTGTGCAGCCGGCCGAGCAGCTGCTCGTAGCGCTCCCAAGCGGCGACCGCGGTCTTTCGAGGGGTGGTTCCGTGCTCCTCGAACCGGGCAAGGGCCTCGGCCCGGTCCGAGCACAGGCGTGCGAGGTCACCGGCCAGAGCCGCGTAGTCACGGGTGAAGCTCCGCGTCGGGGCGGAGAGGGCGTGGGACCGGGCCGCGATGCCGGACATGGTCCGGATGAGCGCCGTGAGGTGGTGCACGACGTTCTCCCACTGGTGGTCGGCCTGAGGCGGCGGATGCGGCACGAAGTGAGCGCGGCGCAGGCGTCGTGCCGGGTTCAGACGGGTACTCTCCGCGGACCGCCGCCGCGCAACCGCCACGGCCTCCACGGCGCTGCGGAGTCTGCGTGCCCGGTCCTCCCACGCCTCGGCTTCCGCCGCGCCCCATGGCTGCGTCAAACCGTCGGCGATCGCTCGCAGGAGACCGGAGCATTCGAGTGCCAGGGCGTGGAGGTTGGAGCGTACGTCGTGGAGGCGTAGGGGCGGCAGGACGAACGCGTTGACCGAGAGGCCGATGGCTGCTCCGATGAACGTCTCCAGGAGACGGTGGCCGATCTCTCCCGGCTGGTAGGAACCGTAGGCGATGACGAACAGGGCGGTGGTCGCACCGTAGATGCCGTGCGGGCCGAGCCGCTGATAGGCCGCTATCAGCGTCAGGGGAGGTAAGGAAATGGCCATGGCGTGCAACGTGCTGCCATTGGTGAGGTACATCGCCACGGAGGCCCAGACCGCGCCCAGGGAGATGATGGCGAGTTGCTGCACACCGGCGCGCAGCGATCTGTAGACGGTCGTGTCGACCAGGATCAGGGCGGTCCACGGAGCCATCAGGGCCATGGGGCTCTCGATCCAGAATGCTGCCAGTGCCCAGGCCAGCATGGCCGCGCCGGCTGCCTTGAGAGCCTGTACGGCAGTGGCGCGCTCGGGGCCGGAGTGCCGCAGGGCCCTGCTCGCACTCCGTCTCACCGCGTCGAGCTCGTATCCCGTGTGCCGCCATACAGTCATGACGAGTGTGCGCAATGCCGACCCTTCCCGCGTGTGGCAGCAGTCGTGTCCATCGGCCAGTCGCGCGCCCGCGCACCCGTTATGCGAACGAGGCAGGACAGGCGCGTGGCCCGGCGAACAGGGCGCCGGGCCACGAACTGGGTTGACGCGGGCCGACAGGGGGAGGCCGGCCGGGGGCGGGCCGCCGCTGCCCGTGGTGGCCGGGTGCCCTGAGGCCCGGTGCGGGTTCAGGCTGCAGCGGCGTATGCCGACTCGAGAGCGACATCGACACGGGGATGGACGACGAGCCTTGCACCTCGGGAGTCGGCATTGTCCTCCAGCAGCCGCCGCACGGGGGCGTCGTGGGTGGCGACCGAGAACAGCACGTTCAGATCGCTGCACTGGCGATGGGCACGCAGGACGGCGCTGGCGGTGGCAGGGCTCGCGGCACCGTCGTTGATGACGACGAGTACCGGTGACGGCTGGTACGCCTGTGTGAAGTCCATGATCCTGGTTGCCAGTTCGGCACGTCCGTTGATCCCCGGGTCCTCCCGCACGGTGAGGACGAGGACATCGTGTTCACGTCTGTGGGACAGCATCGCGACCTCCGCTTCCAGGCCCGGCAACGGGCTCGTGTGCACTGCGTCTGCCCCTCCCGCCTGTTCCCATGCAGGGCATTCCGTCCGCTCGGGTGGCCTCACGGGCGAGGCGTCGGCCGCTGCGTCAGACACCCGGTCGGCAGGACGCTCCGTACCAGGTGAGAGCAGGTCTGCGCTACGGCGGGACGATCTCCGCGGCCGGCTGACGGGACACCGGCTGACCGGCGCACCCGGCACACCGCCCGGGCGCGCGCCGACGCCGCTCGGGCCCGTCGAGTCCGGAACCCCGGGCCTCCAGGCTCCGGGCCGCGGGTGGCCTCGCGTGCAGCTCCTGCCGGGCTAGTGACCTGAGTCGGAGGTTTGTCGTTGGTCGGGTATGGGGCGTCCGGGGTCATCGTCGAAACCCTTGAGCAAAGGCCGAAAAACGCCACCCATCGGTCGACCAGATCGATGGCGGCCGCCACAGGGATGTCACAGTCGGCGATCTCCCGAATCTGGCGGGCGTTCGGACTCGCCCCCACACTGCTCGCAGACGTTCAAGGCAGTGCTGTGGCCGTGAACGTTCACCAGGGCAGGGGCAGGGGCAGGGGCAGGGGCAGGGGCGGGCGCTCGGCCTGGCTATGCTGCACCTCGGGAGTAGCGCTCGGCTGTGAGGGGTTGCGGAATGTTGGTCGACGTGGCCGGGGTGCGCGTACCCATAGGACGAGCGGCGGAGGCGGCGCGAACAGTCTGCGTGGAATACGCTGATGACGCGCTGTATCACCACTCTGTGCGGTCCTACTTCTTCGGTGCAGCCTGGGCGGAGGCTCGCGGCCTCGACTTCGACCGCGAACTGTTCTTCGTTGCAGCGATGCTGCACGACCTGGCTCTCACCCCGCCTTTTGACAGTCACACTCTCGCTTTTGAAGAAGCCGGTGGGCACTTGGCCCGCGTTTTCACAGCCGGTCTTGGCTGGCCGGTTGAGCGACGCGACAGAGTGGCTGACCTGATCGTGCTCCACATGCGAGACGACATCGCGCCGGAAGTGGACGTGGAGAGCCGGCTGTTGCAGGTGGGGACCAGCGCAGATGTGTCTGGAACGGGACTGGAGGCGTTCGGCATCTCCTTCACGGACACCCTTGTCAGTGCCTACCCCCGGCTGGGCTTCGCCCGTTCATTCGTGCGTCTGTTCCAGGACCAGGCGGAACGCAAACCGGGCTGTGCGGCCTCGGAACTGGCAGCAGGAGAGTGGGCGGAACGGACTCTCTCCCATCCGCTCGATCAGGGTTGAAGCCGGACAGGTGTAGGGCGCTGTCATTCGGCTCGGCGACGACACGGCCTCCCCAGCGGATGCCCTTTCTCGATTCGAATGCGGGCGCACTCCTTGCGTTGGGCTGCGAGGACGTCAGCTTGGCGGGCGTTGGTGTTACACCCGCGCGTCCCTGGCAAGCAGACGTTCCCCGCGTGGGCACAGCCCCGCTGAGGCGTTGGGGCGTTCCCGGGGCGGGCTGACGACGAAATCACCTGGCTAACCGTGCACAAGCTCGTTAGTGACCCGAGGAGACCGTTGCGGGCGGCGGCACCCATCGGCTGGTGCGGGGCGCCGTGTCGGTGATGCCGAAGTCCTTCCTGAGTTCCTCGGGGACGGCGTAGTGCATGACCCGCCCGCGGGTGAGGGAGGACAGCTCGAAGAGGGTGGTCAGGTGACCGATGCGGTCCAGTGCCCGGGCGGCGAGGGGTGATCGGTCCTCGATGGCCTCCATGACACCGAGAACATGCGGCATGGCTCCGACGACGGTGTCCCACGTGGTGCGCGGCACCTGGAGCCAGTCGGCACAGGTGTCGCCGACGAGGTAGCGGATGAGCGCGGAGACGACCGGGTCGAAGAAGGTTCCGGGTACGACCTCTTCGTAGAGGTCGATGAGCTGGCGGGTCAGGTGTGCGCCCTCCTCGGAAGGACCCATGTGCCGGAGCATGTACAGATCGAGGAACTGCCTGGCTTCGTCGAGCGACTTGGGTACGGCGTCCTGGTCGACCCCGAGCATCGCGCCGACCACACGCCAGGCGTAGTAGTACGCGTCCGCGCCCTCTGCCGACATGTGGATCCCGAGCCGGTGAAGGCTGTCCAGCACGACCAGGGAGAAGAACATCTGGCCGCCGATCAGGTCCTCCTGACAGATGGGCGTCCCGAGCGCATCGGTGTCCCAACGGTCCTCGCGCCGCAGGTGATGGCGGATGGAGGCGTGGAGGAGGCGCACCTTCTGGGCTGCGGGGATGAAGCGGCTGCCCGTCTCGAAGGCGTCCGGCTGCATCAGGTAGACGGTGAACTGCCCCGTCTCCGCCATTCGCTTGGACGGGTACGAGAGTCCGTGGGTGGCCGACAGCAGCTTCGCCACATGGGGGACGACGTAGCAGGCGGGCATGGAGGCGAAGGACAGGGCGGTGGAGATGTGTACGTTGTTGTCGATGAAGAACAGCCGGGCCTTCTCCATCTCCTCCCAGTCCACCCAGGCCGGCGGTGCACTGGTGGCAGACAGGTACTCCCGGGCGACATCGGGCAGTCCGTCGGGGAGTGGGGCGCCGGCGGTGGAGACGTAGCGCATCAGCGTGTTGAACTTCCCCACCTCGCCGCGCTCGAAGAGTGCGGCGACAGTGGCGTCCGCGAGCTCGTCCCCGGACCGGCGCAGGGCGTCCAACGACGTTTCGGTGTAGGTCATGGCAGTACTCCTTGGGTTGCTCCGAGTCGTCCACACGAGGGCGGAGGCAGCGGCAGCCGGGGGAGGGCCCGTTTCCGCCGAGCTCCCGCAGCGCGTGGTCAGGAGAGGCGGACGGTGACCGAACGTGCCAGAGCGGTCAGGGCGTGCGTGGCGGGTGCGGGCACATCCACCGCGTGCAGGGCATCGAGGGCCTCATCGACCCGTACGGTGATCATCTCCTCGATACGGTCGGGGGCGTGGAGCCGGCGCATCACCTCGCGCACCGTGTGCAGGCCGTCCTCACCCACGTCGCGGCGGCCCAGGATCGTGCGCAACTGCCTCCGCTCGCCCTCACCGGCAACACGCCAGGTTTCCGCCAGAAGGGCCGTGGGCCGGCGGCCGCGCAGATCGTCGGCGTTGGCCTTGCCGGTGGTTCCGGGGCTTCCGAACAGGCCGAGCAGATCGTCCCGCAGCTGGAACGCCTCACCCAACGGCAACCCGTACGCCGTATAGCCCTCGCGCAGCCGCTCCCCGGCCCCGGCCAGGGCGCCGCCGATCAACAGGGGCTGCTCGACGGTGTACTTGGCGGTCTTGTACCGGATCACCTTCAGGGAATCCGTAAGGTCCGGGTCCGCTCCGGTGCGCAGAATCTCCAGGCACTCACCCGCGACGAGTTCCCGGGTCAGCACCGACCACAGCGGGCGGGCCCGGGCGAGGTAGGCCGCCGGCAGACCGCTGGTGGCGAACAGCTGTCCGGCCAGACCCATCAGCAGGTCACCCACCAGCATCGCCAGCGACCTGGCGGCGCCGGCGGCACGCGGGCGGCGGCGAAGCGCACTCCGCAGGGCCACGTGCGCCGTCGGCCGGCCGTGCCTCAAGGGGCTGTCGTCGATGAGGTCGTCGTGCACCACCGCCGCGGCGTGCACCAGCTCCATCGACGCCGCCGCCCGCACCAACGCGTCGTTGTCCGGCTGGCCCACCGCGCGCCAGCCCCAGTAACAGAACGCCGCCCGCAGCCGCTTCCCGTCCGCGACGGCCGCCTCCAACTGCTCGGCCACCGGTCCCAGGGCTGCATCGATCTCGGTGAACCGGTCGGCCTCCTGGGCCACGAACCGGTGCAGTACGTCGTCGACGCGGGCCTTGAACGCGACGGGCTCCCACCGGTCACTCGCCACCGGCGGCCTTCCGGGCCAGTGATTCCCGGGCGAGGACCTCCAGATGGGCCGGGGGAGCGGTGGCGTAGCGGTCCAGGACCAGGCGTCCGCGCGCCAGCAGGTCGTGTTCGGCCCCGGCTGCCAGCTCCGCGGCGTCCGAACGCCGGAGCAATCCGCGCATCGTCCCCAGGGCCGAACCCACCGTGCTCACCGCCAGGTCCGCCAGCCCGGCCAGCAGGAGCACCACCTGCGCCTCCGGGCCCCCACCGTCTCTCGCATCCTGCGTCATGCCGTCTCCCCACACCCACTGCACATCCGGGCGGCGCCGGTCGAGCGCCGTCCCTCTCAGGATCGCGCCGCACCTGGATCGGGAGGGGAGCAAATCACCATCGAGTGAGCACCTCGCCCGGCCGTACGGATGGTGGCGAACACCCTCCCGCGGCGCTCAAACCTCAGCGCCGACGTTGTCCGCTCCTCCGGCGACGGAGCCTCTTCGGTCCGGGCACGGGCTTCGCGGAGTCGTACGTGCCGTCTTCTCCGCAGAACCGGGCATGACCGTCCAACTCGTGAAGTACCGTGCACGGGAAGTTCCCTGACGCTTCGTCAGGACGCCGAGCGCGGAGCGGTCGGGGTCCGCCGTTCCATTACGTCACCCTGCCCGACGGTCACCAGGGCTGGATCGACGTGGCTGGAGCGGGCCGACGGGCAGCTGACGCCGGACCGGCTGCAGGTCACCCTCTTGAGGTGGTTCCCCACGCCGCCCGACGGATCCTGGACAGCTGAGGACCGCGCCGCGACGGGACATCCGCCGGGGCGCGGTTCCCTCCGTGTGCCGGGAGAGGATGGCTTCCGGACGGCCTGTGCCCGGTCGTCCAGCGCCTTCGCGGCGTGGCCGCAGCGCGGGCCGGACACCTGGACCTGGACCTACATCACGTGGTGCGTATGCGGCGAGCCGCTCCGAGCATCGCGTCCACCATGAGGAAGCCGATCAGGGTCACGCCCAGGACAGGCAGCGCCCAGCACAGGGCGGCCACGGCCGGAATGCCCAGGACGAGGGCCGTGAGGGGAAGCCGGCGCCACGCGCCGCGCTCGGGTGCCTTGCCGGCGAGCGCGGTGCGATCGGTCCGTGTCGGGCGACGCTGCCACCACATGCGGTAGCCCCAGATGATCACCGCGGTCAGGCCGAGCGCGATCACCGCGAGCACGATCTGGTTCACGATCCCGAACAGCACGCCCATGTGACCCTGCACGCCGAGCTTGCTGAGCTTGGCCAGGACCGGATACCCGGCCCACCTGTTGTGGGAGACGACCTCGCCGGTCGTAGTGTCCACGGCGACCTGGTCGTAGTGCACCGGCCAGACGTTGTCGGTCTGCGCCACCACCCACGCGCTCGCCGGATCGGCGGGGGGCGTCACCTCCACGGTGCCGTCCAGTCCCGCGCCCCGCGCCGCTGTCAGGGCCGCGGCGAAGGCCGCCGGATCGGCGTCGCCCGCCTCACCCCCGGATCCGCCGTGCTCGGCGTGCTCCGCGTGGTCGCCGGCCGGTGCGTCCCCACCGGGGAGGGCGGTGTCCAGGGCCGGCGCCCGGCCGTTCGTCGCGTCCAGGGCCTGCCCGAACCGCTCACCGGCGTGCTGCGACCAGGTGAGTCCGGTGGCGCTCAGGAACAGCAGACCGAGAGCCAGCCACACCCCCGTGGCCGCATGCCAACTGCGCGTCCGGCGCACCCCGCCCGCCGTGCGGTCCGGGAGCAGCACGCCCCGGGCCGACTTCGCTCGCCTGCCCCTGCTGCGCCCCAGCCACAGGACGAGACCACCCGCGACGATCACCCACAGCCAGCTCGCGGCGACCTCGGAGTACAGGCGTCCGGTCTCCCCGAGATGGAGATTGCGGTGCAGGTCGTCGAGCCACGTGGTGAGCGGTGTCGACCCGAACCAGGTGGTCAGCTCGCCCTGTACCTCGGCGGTATAGGGGTCGACGAACACCGTGCGCTGTTTGTCTCCCAGCTCGGGCACCGAGAGCACCACACGGGTGGTGTCCTCCGGCCCCGGCGGGGTGGTGACGGACATCGTCGTGCCCTCG
Source organism: Streptomyces clavifer (assembly GCF_036345975.1). Classification (NCBI taxonomy): domain Bacteria; kingdom Bacillati; phylum Actinomycetota; class Actinomycetes; order Kitasatosporales; family Streptomycetaceae; genus Streptomyces; species Streptomyces clavifer. The sequence continues at coordinate 7,314,069 of NZ_CP107793.1, forward strand.
GGGTGCGCCGAACGCGCGGCGGCTATCTGTTCCGCCAGCGGGCGGGTCTCGCCCCCGACGCGCTCCACACGCAACTGGTCGCCGTACACGAGCGCGTCGAGCTGCGGCGCGAGGGTGTAGGCGAGCCCTGTCAACGCGGCCACCAGCAGGAACGGGGCCACCAGGACACCGGCGTAGAAGTGGAGCCGGACCAGAAGGTGCCGCAGCCCCGCCCAGGACCGGACCGGGCCGAGGTGCTCGGACACCGGCCCGGCCGACGTGGTCCGGTCCGGCGCGGCACCCGTCGGATCGTGGTCGTTCTGCGGCAGCTCTTCGATTCTCGGAGACATGCGTGGTCCTCATCGGTAGGCGGCAGGGCGGACGGCGTGGGCCGGCTCGGGAGGGGCCCGGGCCATGCCCGACGGCCGGTGGGGGGTGGCGCGGACCGGCCTCGGCAGCCGCCGCGCACAAGCCTCGTGAACGGCGGATCGCATCGGCCCCTTCGTCCTTCCACGGGGCAGTAGTCGGTCCGGGGCCCCGGAAAGTTCCCGGCCGATCGACTCCGTTCCGGCAGGCGTCGAAGACCGCTCACGCAGACGTGCGACGGCAGTCTCCCGTGCCCTCGGGCATCAGGGGGTGCGAAGGCGGGTGGTGGGCCGGCCAAGGACTTCCCGCGCCCTCACCGCAGGGGGAACAGCCGCTCCGTCGTCCACGGGGTGAACGGCAGGACACGGATCGGCGCCACCGGCCGCCGGGCGTCCGGCCCTCGGTGGAGCCGTCCGCGCAGGCCCGGACCCGTGGCCAGGCCGGCCGTCGTCCGCCCCCGCGGCCTACGGCGCCGTGTTCATTCGAGGGGCCGGCCCCTGCGCCCCCCTCTCACCATCCGGTCCACAGTAGGTGGTTGATCAGCAGCGCCAGGATCGCCTGCGCGGCCAGCCAGCCCCGGTGATCGCGCCGGGGGAGCAGTGCGGTGGCGGGGAGCAGCCACAGGAGGAACGGTTGCCAGATGCGTTCCGTCTCGGCCTTGCTCATCCCGGAGAGGTCCGCTGCGGCGATGGCCAGCAGCGCCGCCAGCACCAGCAGGGCCAGGCACGTTCCGCCGGTCACCGCGCCACCGCCGCGGGCGGGAAGCAGGCTGCGTACGCCTCCGGGGGCCGCCACGACCGCTCGCCGCAGCCCGGCGACGGTGGCGAGGCCTGCTGCCAGGGTGGCGCAGGCGAGGTTGCCCCAGACCCAGTAGGAGTACGGCCGGACGCCGCCCGCACCCTGGTAGTAGCGCTCGACCAGCAGGTGGTAGGCCTCCCACCAGCTGAATCCGGCCACGGTGAAGGCGACGGGGGCGACCAGCGCCCCGGCGAGGAAGGGCAGGACCGGCCGCGCGGTCCGGGCGAGCAGGAGGACGGCGCACAGGAGTACGCCGATGAGCGTCAGGCCGTAACTCAGGTAGCAGGTCAGCCCGAACAGCACACCGGATCCCGGGGCGGCGTACCGGGCGAGGCGCGTCCTTGCGGTCGCGGCGAGGGCGAGCAGGGCGATCGACCAGGCCGCCACCCCGGCGAAGTAGCCGTCGGCCGAGGTGCCGGTCCAGACGGCGAAGGGAGCGAGCACCAGGAAGGGGGCGGCGCCGCGTGCGAGGCGCTCACCGGCCAGGGCGCGTACGGCGATCAGGACGGCCATCACACCCGACGCGCCGAGCACGATGCACCAGACCCCGGCCCAGGCGCCGCCGCCGAGACCGATGCGGTCCAGGCCGACGAAGGTCAGCGTGGCGCCCGGCGGGTGACCGGCGACATGGGCGGGCCAGTTCCCCGGCGGGCCGATCACGATGTGGTCGGTGAACCCGCGCAGGGCCGACGGGACGTCCTCGAAGCGGTCGATGACCCGCAGGTACTCGTGCTTGGTGGTGAGCCGGCGGGCGACACCCCGGTCCCAGCCCTCGATCAGCGCCAGCGAGAGGATCCAGGCCAGGGACGCCGCCCACGCGGCCACCAGCAGGCGCCGCCACGGCAGCCGTTCCGCGAGGCCGGGCCCGTACGCGACGACGGCGGCCGCGACGGCCACCGCGGCCGGGGTGCCGGGGCCCACGTGCGGGTCCCAGGTGGCGAGCAGCGGCGGCCAGTGGACCTGCAGACTGCCGTTCGCGTTCTGCACCGCCCACCCCACGGCGGACGCCGCCGCCACCAGCAGCAGGCCCACCGCGGCGGCGGCCAGGTCCGGGCGGCGGTCCCTCCGCCCGGCGGGAGGTGCGAACTCCTCGGCGGGGCGGGTGCTGTCGCTGCGCTCCTCGGTCTTCACAGGGGCACGCTATGCACGCCGGTGCCCCGGGCCGCGGTGCGACGCCGCGGCGTCACACAACTGTCAGATCCTCCGGGTGACGTCAGACTTCCGTCAGGAGTCGTACACCCCGCGGGGCCATGGGCCCGGCATAGCGTCGGCCCATGGACGACTCACGTCTCAAGACCCGAGCGCGCCTCGCCGCGCCGCAGCTCCCCTCCACGCCCGCGTTCTGGCGCAGCCCCGTCCGGGGAGTCAGGTTCACCGCGGTGCTCGGAGTGGTCCTCCTCGCCGGGATCACCCTGCTGTTCGTGACCGGCCTGCTGTCGTACGCGGCGTACAACCCGGACCTGGCGGCGGTGAACGACAAGACGCCGGACAAGGGGCTGCTGGGCTTCTACCTCTTCGCCTGGCCGACCGGCCCTCACTGGCTGTACCGCCTGACGCAGGGGCTGCACGTGACCGTGGGCATCGTCCTCGTCCCCGTCCTGCTGGCCAAGCTCTGGTCGGTGGTCCCGAAGCTCTTCGTGATGCCCCCGGCCCGGTCCGTGGCGCAGGCGCTGGAGCGCGTGTCCCTGTTGCTGCTCGTGGGCGGCGTCCTGTTCGAGTTCGTCACCGGGCTGCTGAACATCCAGCTCGAATACCTGTTCCCCGGGTCCTTCTATCCGCTGCACTTCTACGGGGCCTGGGTGTTCGTCGCCGGGTTCGTGGCGCACGTGGGCCTCAAGCTCCCCCGGACCCTGCGCGTCCTCCGGCACGGCATTCCCCCCGCCGCGGACGAACTCGCCACCCCCGACCCCGCACCCCCGACCCTCTCGCGGCGCGGCGCGCTCACCGTCGTCGGAGCCGGGTCCCTGCTCCTGCTGGTCACCTCGGCGGGCCGCAGCTTCGACGGGCCGCTGCGCCGCGTCGCGCTCCTCACCCCGCGCGGCGGCGCCGAGCCGGGAGAAGGGCCCAACGGCTTCCAGATCAACAAGACGGCCGCCAAGGCGGGCATCGTCCCGGCGGACACCCGGGAGCGGTGGCGGCTCACCCTGGCCGGGCCCGCGGGAGAGGTCCGGCTCACCCGGGCACAGCTTCTGGCCATGCCCCAGCACAGTGCGGCGCTGCCCATCGCCTGTGTCGAGGGATGGTCGACCTCCGACCAGTGGTGGCGGGGGGTGCGCCTGCGCGACCTCGCCGCGCTCGCCGGACACGCGGACGGGAGGGCGCCGGACGTCCTGGTCGAGTCGCTCCAGCCCAGCGGCCCCTTCCGTACCGTCGCGCTCCGGGGCAACCAGGTGGCGGACCCGCGCTCACTGCTCGCGTTCGGCGTCAACGGCGAGGAGCTGTCCCTGGACCACGGCTACCCGGCACGGATCGTCGTACCGGCGGCCCCTGGGGTGATGAACACCAAATGGGTGGCCCGGATGACCTTCGGAGGAGTGCGATGAGGAGGCTGCGCCGCTGGTACGGGGCAGGGCCGCTGCACCTGGTCCTCATGGCCGCCTCCTTCGCCATCGCCGCGTACGCGGGGATCCGGCTGCTGGAGGGCGGCGACACCTACCTCGTCGTGCTGTGGTTCGTGGGTGCCGCGCTGCTGCACGACCTGGTCCTGCTGCCGCTGTACACGCTCGCCGACCGGGCCGTGACCGGGGCACTGGGGCGACGGAGGGGACTGGTCAACTTCGTACGGGTCCCCGCGCTCCTGTCCGGGCTGCTCCTGCTGATGTGGTGGCCGCTGATCACACGCCACTCGCACCGCTACGAACCGGCCGCCGGGATGTCCCCCGACAGGTTCCTCGGGAACTGGCTCCTGATCACCGCGGCACTGTTCACACTGTCGGCGCTCTGGCTGGTGGTGCGCACCGTGCGGTCGAGGCGCAGGGTGACGAAGGGACGCCCGTCGGCCTCCCACTGATCGGTGGGCCGCCAGCCGCACAGTCGTGCGTACCGCAGCAGAGCGGGTCTGCCCAGGCGCGCCCAAGGGAAGGGAGGGCCGGGGACGGCCGGTTCGCGCCCGTCGTCCAGTCGGACCTGTACGCGCTCGTCCACGTCCTCCGGCGCCGTCTCCGCGAGGAGGAGGCCGCCCGGGGCGAGCAGCGCGGCGGTCCGGCGGAGCAGGGCGCCGGGGTCGCCCCCGATCCCGAGGTTGCCGTCGAGGAGCAGGGCCGTGCCCCACCGGCCCTCGTCGGGCAGCTGGTCGAAGACGCTGCGGCGCAGCGCCGAACCGCCGAGGCGCCGCGTGTGGGCCACCGCCGCCTCGCTGACGTCGATTCCCAGGGCGCGGTGCCCGTGTGCGGCGAGCGCCGCCACCAGCCGGCCGGGCCCGCAGCCGATGTCCACGACCGGCCCCTCGCAGCGGCGGAGTGCGGAGAGGTCCGCCGCGTCGGCGTCCGCACACCAGCGTTCGACGTCCAGCGGCAGCAGCCAGCCGTCCGCGCGGCGCAGGAAGAGCGGGCCCCGGCCGGTACGAAGGGCGTTGGCGTACGGATCGGCGGCCCAGGCGGTGGGGAGCGGCGGGCCGGTGGGCGGCAGGGTGGTGCTCATCCGACGGCCGTCCGGGTCAGCCGGGCCAGGGTCGCCGCGAACTCCCCGTGTGGCGCGGCCTGCGCGACGTGCCACGCGTCGTCGGCCTCGTCCACGTCCCGCAGTTCCGGCAGATCGCCCACCGTGAGACCTGCGTCTGTCAGGCGGGCCCGCTGGACACCGCCGGTGTGCGGCAGCGACATCGGGATCCCCAGGACCAGCTCCGGCCGCGGTTCGGCCAGGCCCAAGGCCCAGAAGCCACCGTCCTCCGCCGGTCCGAACCAGGCGTCGCACTCGTCCCAGCCGCCCGGCGACAACGCGGGGGCGAGGTGCGCTGCGGTCAGCTGGGGTGTGTCCATGCCGATCAGGAGCGCCGGGCCGGTGCACTCCGCGAACGCGCCGGCGATGCGCTCGTCGAGGCCGCCCGCGCACTGCGGCCGCACCTCGATGCCGGGCGGCAGCCAGGGGCCCGGCCGTCCGTCGAGGACAAGGATCCGGCGACGGGCCGGCAGCGTGCGCACCTGGCGCAGGGTGTCCGCGAGGGAGGCGGCGGCGAGCTCCGCGGCCTCGTCCGGCGTGAACGGCGGAGTGAGCCTGGTCTTGACCCTGCCGGGGACCGGTTCCTTGGCGAGGACGAGCAGCGTCGTCGGCCCCGGCGTCACCGGCAGGTCCCCGCGCCCACGCTGCCCGTCCCGGTCGGCACGCCGGGCGGCCGCCGCAGCACGGCCCGCATGTCGCGGACGGCGTGCCAGGTGCCCCGCCAGGTGCCGGTGACCTTGGACCTGCCGGTACGGGCGAGATAGGGCACATCCGTCTCCGTGACCCTGAGCCCGGCGTCCGACGCCCGGACCACCATCTCCAGCGGATAGCCGCTACGGCGGTCGGTGAGGTCCAGGGCCAGCAGAGCCTCCCGGCGGGCCGCCCGCATCGGCCCCAGATCGCGCAGCCGCAGGCCTGTCCGGGTACGGAGCATCCTGGAGAGGGCGATGTTGCCGGCGCGTGCGTGCGCGGGCCACGCGCCGAAGCGCTCCGGACATCGCCGTCCGAGCACGAGATCGCTCTCGCCCGCGGCCACCCGGGCGACGAGGCCGGGAAGCAGCGCCGGATCGAGGGAACCGTCGCAGTCGCAGAAGCACACGTACGGGGCGGTGGCGGCGAGCAGCCCGGCGTGGCAGGCGGCCCCGAAGCCGCGCCGGGCCTCATGCACGACCGTCGCGCCCCACGCCCGCGCGATGTCCGCGGACCCGTCGGTGGATCCGTTGTCGACGACGACGGCGCGCCAGCCGTCCGGAATCCGCCCCAGCACCCAGGGCAGGGCCGCTGCCTCGTCGAGGCAGGGCAGCACGATGTCCGCGGTGACAGGGGCGGTGAGTTCTGCCGAAGAGTCGTTCACGCCGATCACCCTACGGAGCAGAAACCGGCATTTCGGGCTACAGGTTCTTACGAAACGTGGACATCGACCGTGTGGCGGCGCACGGCCGTCCGAGGCACGGTGCAGGGATGCCAAGGTTGCGGCATGCAGAACAGCCCGTTCGAACCCGCCCCCGGCCCGGCTGCCCACGCCCTCTCCGGACCCGCCCCCGGGGCGTGTCCCGACGGCCCCGCCCGGGTGCCGGAGCCGGACCCGGCCCGGGGATCCGGCCCGCGCGGGCGGGTACTGGTCGTCGACGACGATCCGACGGTCGCCGAAGTCGTCGCCGGATACCTGGACAGGGCCGGCTACGGCGTGGAACGTGCCGTTGACGGTCCCGGGGCCCTGGAGCGCTTCACCGCGAACCGGCCCGACCTGGTGGTCCTCGACCTGATGCTGCCGGGCATGAACGGATTCGAGGTGTGCCGCCGGATGCGCGCGTACGGACCGGTGCCGGTCATCATGCTGACCGCACGGGGAGACGAGGAGGACCGCGTACTCGGCCTGGAGACCGGTGCGGACGACTACGTCACCAAGCCCTTCAGCCCGCGCGAGCTCGTCCTGCGCGTCGCCTCGGTCCTGCGGCGCTCCAGGTCCGGAGCGCCGGAACAGGGAGGCGGGACCCTGAGGACACTCACCGGAGCCGGGCTCTCCCTCGACCCCGGTGCCCGCAGCGCCACGCTCGACGGAGGCGCACTCGCCCTCACCCTCCGCGAGTTCGACCTCCTCTCCTTCTTCCTGCGCCACCCCGGCCGGGCGTTCGCCAGGGAGGAGCTCATGCGCGAGGTGTGGGGCTGGGACTTCGGAGACCTGTCGACGGTGACCGTCCACGTCCGGCGGCTGCGCGGCAAGATCGAGGCGGACCCGGCGAACCCCCGGCTGATCCGGACGGTGTGGGGGGTCGGCTACCGGTGCGACCTGCCGGACGCCGGGGAGCCGGCATGACCGACACGCTGCTCATCGCACTGTTCGCGTTCCTGGGCGCCGGCGTCGCCGGTCTGCTGGGCGCCCTCGCGCTGCGGCTCCTGCGCCACCGTTCCCTCGCCGTCTCCCTGGCCGTGGTGGCCGCGGTCGCGGTCGTCGCCATGCTCGCGGGCACCCTCGCCGTCGCCTGGGCGATGTTCCTGTCACCCCACGACCTCGAGGTCGTCACGACCGTCGTCGCCATGGCCGCCGTGGTGTCCCTGGGCACCGCGATCCTGCTGGGCCGCTGGGTGGCGGCCAGGAGCCGGGACCTGGCACTGGCCACCCGTACGTTCGGAGAAGGAGGCACGTTCGCCGTCCCGCAGGAGCGGACCACCGCCGAATTCGCCGCGCTCAGCCGTGAGCTCGCCGCCACCAGTGCCAGGCTCGACGCGTCGCGGGAGCGCGAACGCGCCCTGGAGGCGTCCCGTCGTGAACTGGTCGCCTGGATCTCGCACGACCTGCGGACACCACTGGCCGGACTGCGCGCGATGTCGGAGGCGCTGGAGGACGGCATGGCCGCAGACTCCGGCCGCTACCTGCGCCAGATCCGTACCGAGGTGGAGCGCATGAACGGCATGGTGGGCGACCTGTTCGAGCTCTCCCGCATCCACGCCGGGTCGCTCACCCTGAGCCCGGCCCGTGTCTCCGTCCACGACCTCGTCGCCGACGCCCTCGCGGGAGCGGACCCACTCGCCCGCGAGCACGGGGTGCGGCTGATCGGGCACCGCGTCGACTCGATGCCCGTCGAGGTCGACAGCAAGGAGATGAGCCGGGTCCTGGGCAACCTCCTGATCAACGCGATCCGCTGCACACCCGCCGACGGCACCGTCGCCGTGGCCGCACACGGCAGGGCCGATGCCGTCGTGCTCTCGGTCACCGACGGGTGCGGCGGCATCCCCGAACCGGATCTGCCGAGGGTCTTCGACACCGGATGGCGCGGTACCCACGCCCGCACGCCCCCGGCCGGGGCAGGACTGGGCCTCGCCATCGTGCGCGGCATCGTCGAGGCCCACTCCGGCCACACCGAGGTCCGGAACGTCGCCGGCGGGTGCTGCTTCGAAGTGACCCTGCCCGCGGTGTGAGCAACCGGGGCGCGAAGGGGGTCAGGCCGTGCCGCCGCGCAGCGGGGCCGCGGCGAACTCCGCCATTCCGTCGGCGAAGCCCACTTCCGGCTTCCATCCCAGCTCGTCACGGAGCCGCCGCGAGTCGGCCGTCACATGGCGCACGTCCCCGAGCCGGTACCCGCCCGTGACGACCGGGTCCGGCCCCCCGCAGGCAGACGCCAGCGCGGACGCCATCTCGCCGATGGTGTGCGGCTCCCCGCTCCCCGTGTTGTACGCGGCGAAGGAGCCCCGCCGCCTGTCGCCGAGTGCGGTCAGCGCCACCGTGTTGGCCGCCGCCACGTCCCGTACGTGCACGAAATCGCGCCGCTGCGCCCCGTCCTCGAACACCTGGGGTGCCTCGTCCCTGGCCAGGGAGGAGCGGAAGAAGGAGGCGACACCGGCGTACGGGGTGTCGCGCGGCATCCCCGGACCGTAGACGTTGTGATAGCGCAGCGAGACGGCCCGCCCGCCGGTGTCGCGGGCCCAGGACGACGCGAGGTGCTCCTGCGCGAGCTTCGTCGCCGCGTACACGTTGCGGGGGTCGGCGGGGGCGTCCTCGGAGACGAGGCCCGGCAGCAACTCCGCACCGCACCGCGGGCAGTACGGTTCGAACCGACCGGCCGCCAGATCAGCGTCCGCACGCGGCCCGGGCCGGACCGTGCCGTGCCGTGGGCAGTCGTACCGGCCCTCCCCGTACACGACCATCGATCCGGCGACGACCAGGTCGCGCACTCCCGCCGCGGCCATCCCGGCGAGCAGGACCGCGGTGCCGAGGTCGTTGCAGCCGACGTACTCCGGCGCGTCCGCGAAGTCCTTGCCCAGGCCGACCATGGCCGCCTGGTGGCACACGGCGTCGACGCCCGTCAGCGCTCCGGCCACCCGCTCCGCGTCGCGCAGGTCCGCGATCACCGCCTGCGTCCCCGGAGGGGGCTGGTAGGAGGCGTCGGGATGGGCCGTGGACAGCAGAGCGTCGAACACCACTGCTTCGTGCCCTGCCGAAACGAGTGCCCGGACGATCTGTGCTCCGATGAATCCGGCTCCGCCGGTGACCAGTACGCGCATGGCCGCCACGCTAGGCCCGCGAGTGGAGGCCGGAGGGCCGTGGTGCGGGCGTGTCACGTAACCGTAAGAACCGGATAGCCGGGGAGCGGTGTGTCCGTCGGCCCGTAAGTCGTGCAGGCCACCGGCACAGGAACGGTCTTCGTACCGGCTGTCGCCGCGGCGTTCCGGCGGCTGGCCGTGATGCCGGCGACGACGTCACCCGCCTGGCGGGCGGCGCGGACTGTCAGTCGTCGTCATCACGGGGCCCCTCTTCGACGACGCCCCTCTCGTCACGCGGGTAGGGAACGATCTGCACCGGACAGTGGGAGTGGTGCAGCAGCGCGTGCACGACGTGGCCGAGTCCCAGCACGGATGCTCCTCGCCGCTCGTGGCTTCCCATGACCAGGAGGCCCGCCCCGCGGCTCGCCTCGACGAGCGCGGACGCCGTGGACCGGGCCGTGAGCACCTCGGTCCGCACGGTGAGACCGGGGTGGTCCTCGCGGATCCGCGCGGCCAGGTCGGCCAGGAGGCGTTCGCCGGGTGCGGCGAGCCGTCCGGCCTCGTCGGGCCGGGCCTGTCGGCTGCCGAACCGGGAGAGCAGATTCCGTACGTTCAGCAGGCGCAGGGAACCCTTGCGGGCCTGTGCCTCCTGAGCGGCCCGGACCAGCCATGCGGCATCCTGCTCGTCCCGGACCGCCGCTGTGACCAGCGATCCGTCCTCGTCCTCGGTCCCACCACGCACCACGACGACGGGTACAGGGCTGCCGACGACCGCTTCGAGGCCGACCGATCCGAGAAGGAGGGGCCCGAACCCCCCGCTGCCCCGACTGCCGACGACGATGACGTCACCCGGCCGGGCCGCCGCGTGGAGCGCGGGGACCGGACTCCTACGGCTCAGCTTGAGGGTGAGGTCGAGCCCGGGGAACCGGTGTCGTACCTCCTGCGCGGCTTCCGCCAGCACGGTGTTGCCGTGCTCCCGGACGTGCTCGGACGTCTCGAACGACGCGAATCGTTCAAGGCGGTCCAGGTCCGCTGCGTGTACGAGACACAGGCTGTGGTGGTTCCGGACGGCCCCCGCCGCACTCCAGAGTGCGGCGGCCCTGGCGTACTCCGAGCCGTCCACCCCCACAACGGTCCTCGCGTCTTCCCTGTCGCCGGACGTGTCGGTGCGCATCACTGCTCCTCGTGCCGTGCGGCTGTCCGCACCTTCATGCTGACACTGCCGGACGTGATGCGGCGACCGCGAGGAGGTTCACCGGGGGCCGTAGGCCCCGCCCGGCGGACGAGCGACCGTGCCGAACGGGCGTTCGGCGCGGCGTCGGCTCCCCGGACGGGCATGACCGAATGGGGCACGTCGGCGACGTCCGCACGGTGGGGCGACGAGCGCGGACGTGCGGACGTCGCCGACGTGGCCGTGCCTCGCGCCTCCGCGCGCGGTCGGCCGCCCTACTGAGGAAGTGTCGCGATCTGGATCAGGTTGCCGCAGGTGTCGTCGAAGACGGCAGTGGTGACCGGGCCCATGTCCAGGGGCTCCTGGGTGAAGCGGACGCCGAGGTCGCGCATCCGCTCGTACTCGCCCCGCACATCGTCGACGGCGAACTGGGCGAGCGGGATACCGTCCTCGGTGAGCGCGTCGCGGTAGGACTTGACGGCCGGGTGGCCGGCGGGCTCCAGGAGGAGCTCGATTCCGCCGGGCTCGTCGGGGGAGACGACGGTCAGCCACCGGTCCTTCTCTCCCACAGGGACGTCGTGCTTCTTCACGAAGCCGAGGACCTCGGTGTAGAACTGCAGGGCCTTGGCCTGGTCGTCCACGAAGACGCTGGTCAGACGGATTTTCATGGGGAGCTCTCTTCCGGTCCGGATCTGTCGGGTGCGAGCCATCGCTCGGCGATCTGCCGTAGCGGGGCCGTGTTCAGGTCGTGGAACTTGTAGCGGCCCTCCCGTCTGGTCTCGACGAGCCCGGCGGCTTCCAGCACGGCGAGGTGCTGGGAGACCGCCTGACGCGAGATACCGAGCTGATGCTTCATGCTGAGCCGCGCGCAGATCTCGAACAGTGTCTGTCCGGACGTGTCCGTGAGTTCGTCGAGGATGGTGCGGCGCGTGGGATCGGCCAAGGCTTTGAAGAGGTCATCGGCCACCGCCACAGCATAGGCAAGCATGTACTTGCCTATCAAGCGGACATGCACCGTGTCCTGAGCCGGTCGGGAGTGCCCGGCCGGGGTGGCGCGGCGTCGGTGGCGCGCAGCCGTGGTCGGGCCCGCGCTGCCCGTGTGCGGTCCGGTTCCGCTCGTCGGGCGACTGCGCTGCCCCGAACGGATCCTCCGTAGCGGTTGTGCAGGGTCCGGGCCGCGGGCGGTGGACACGGGTGGCGCGGTGTTCGTTGGTGGCGGCCTCATGAGGGCTCCGGGACGGGCGGCGCGCTGGGGTGCGGCACGGACGCGCGGCCCCGGGCGGCGTATTGGGCGGCCTGGGTGGCGAACATGGCCGCGTAGCGGCCCCGGGCGGCCATGAGTTCGTCGTGGCTGCCGTGCTCCGTGAGACGCCCCCGGTCGAGGACGTGGATGGTGTCGGCGTGACGGACGCCGGACATCCGGTGGGTGACCAGGACGACGGCCCGGTGCGGGCCGGCGAGCCGGCGGATGGCGTCGAAGGCGGCGATCTCGGCCTCGGGGTCGAGGGCCGAGGTGGGCTCGTCGACGATCAGGACGCTGTCCGCCGGGCAGGACTCCGTACGCCAGTGGGTGCGGGCCAGGCCGATCTTCTGCCACTCGCCCCCGGAGAGTTCGGACGCTCCGCGGAACACCCGGGCGAGCAGGCTGAGCAGGCCGTGGGGGAGCTTCGCGATGACGGGAGCAGCCCCGGCGAAGTCGACGGAGGGCTGGAGGTCCTCGTGCCCGCCGGGTCGGCCAGGGCGGCCGATGCGGATGTTGAGCGCGGCGGTCACCGGCCAGCGCTGGAAGTCCTGGGTCAGCAGGGACACGCGGTCGAACACCTGCGAGCGGTCGAGCCCGGACAGCTCGGCATCCCCCCAGTGCACCGTGCCGCTCTGCGGCAGCAGCAGCCCGGCGAGGACCTTCATCAACGTGCTCTTCCCCGAGCCGTTCTCGCCGACGACGGCCGTCACCGAGCCCATGGGAAGGACGAGGGAGACACCGTCCAGGGCCGGGGCGTCACGCTCCGGGTAGGCGTAGGTGACGCCCTCGAGGAGGACCTGGCCCACCCTCTCGGGCAGCTGCTGCCCGCCGTCGGGGATGGCCCGCCCCGCGGCCTGGGTCAGGAACCGGTCGTGGTCCCGCACATAGAGGCTCTCCTCGTGCAGTTGGTTGACGTTCATGACGAGGGCGCCCAGGCTCGCCGATCCGGACCGCACGGCGATCACGGCGGTACCCGCCACGGCCAGACTCATGTGACCCGCCATGATCAGCCAGAGCATCACACCGTACGTGCTCGCCATCGCGAGCCCGGAGAGCGCTGCGGCCACCAGCTCGGTCAGTGCCTTGCCGTTCGCCAGCCGCTTCTGCTCGGCCTCGGCGCTCTCCGCCATGCCGCGGTACTTCTCCAGCAGGAACGCGCCCACCCCGTGGATCCGCACCTCCTGGGCTGCGGTGCGCTCGGTCAGCAGATTGCTGATCAGGCGGCCGGCCCGCACGTGCTCGACCCAGGTCATCACCGAGACGTACCGCTGCTGCGCCACCCGCATCGCACCCCAGCCGCGTGGGGCGGCGATCAACAGCAGCATCGGAAGCAGGGCGGGGTGCAGCACGGTCAGGATGCCGGCCGTCGCGATGAGGGAGATCGTGCCGTTCAGCGCGGCCACACAGGCGCTGATCATGCGGCGTGCCGAGGCGGCCCCGAACTGGGCCACATCGATCAGGCGGCGGAACTCAGGATCCTCGATCGCCTCCAGTTCGACCACCGTTGCCGCCGCCAGGTACTCCGTCGTGGCGATCCGTTCGACCAGCGGTTCCAGACGACCGGCCCGTGACGTGGACAGGCCGGCGAAGCCGGCGTTCACCACCGCGACCACCGCGCCGACGATCAGCCCCGGCAGCGCGGCGTGCAGCCGGTCGACGGGCGCCCCGCTGCCGAGCAGGGCGTGCATCACCGAGTTGACGGCCAGCAGACCTACGGCTGCCGCGATGCCCTGGCCGACTTCGCTGATACCGACGACGAGGAGCGCGGGCCGGTCGGCAGCCCATGCCCGGCGCAGCGTGCTCGCGACCAGCCGGGGCATGGTCCGGATCGCCGAGAGCATGGTCAGGTCCAGAGGGGCGCCCTCGTGTTCGGCGAAGCCCATGTCGTAGCGCAGGGGGCCGCCGAAAAGCTCCTGCTCGGCGGCGGAGATCGTCGGTTCGACCATCCGAACCCGTCGTAAGTAGTTCCTCATGTGCTGCCTCCTCGGTCGGAGTTCATCCGGTCAGGGTCGTAGGGCCTTCGAAGCGGGGTGCGGAAGATCGCCACTGTGAAGTGGCGGCGGCTCGCCCGGGGTGCTCCGCCGGAACCCGGAAGCGGTCTTCGTACGGCGCGGATTCCGCGTTGCAGAGGGCTGCCCCGTCCGGCGCCGCGCGACGCCACCGCCCCCGGCCGCCCGCCGCCGAGCGGCCCGGGGCGGCGCCGAGCCCGTACTCCTGGTGACGGATGTCGACGTCGGTCCCGGTCTCTTCCGCTGCCGGGCATCGGGCGGCCCGTGCTTGGCCGGCCGCCGGGGCGAACTGCCGACCACGGCCGCTGCCTTCACCGCGCCGAACGCCGGTACCGCGTGCCGGTAGGCGAAGGTCTCGCTCGTATGGAACTCCGGTTCGGGGGTGGTCTTCACGGAGTACCGGACTCCTGTGCGAACGGTCACCTCCCAGACCCGGGAACCCCCTCGCCCCCGCGACGTGGCTCGCACGCCGGAGATCGGGCCCCCCGTCTTCGCGGCCCGGCGTGAAGCCGGCCGGCACGGCTGTGGCCGCGCTCGTGCCGCGTACCTCGGATCCCGGCGGGGCGAGACCACGGCCACCGGCCGGTGCTCGGCGGTGCGCCGTGCGGGAGTGGGAGCGGGCAGGCTCAGTTCGAACACAGGATGAAGGACGGGGAGGAAGGGCGAGCGATGCATGACGTCTCCTGTGCTGCGGTGGAGCGGACGGATGCTTGGACAACGGGGGTACTTCGTCCCCCGTCACGGGTCCGCGAGGGCGAAATCTCGAACGTGATGTCGTATCGGCCGCGAGGCCCCGGCGGGGCCCATCCCGTGGGACGTGATGTTGAGTTCGAATCACTCCTGTGGGTGTGGGTACTCCCGTCGGGGGATTGCCCGGCCGGGGACGATCCGGCCCCGGGTGCGCCCCGTGCCCAGGGGGAGGCGTGCACCCTCTCGCCGCTCTTGTGTGTGAAGGGCAGGGCGGGGCGGCGTCCGGTGCTGTCGGCGGGAGGGAAACCTTTCCGCGGCGCGGGACGTCGAGCGCCGATGATCCGACTGTCGATCAAGATCATTCATGTTGCAGGGGTGAACGGTTCCGGACACATGTGTGACGGTGCACGGTCGGGTGCTCCCGACTCGTACGTACGTGCGCGCACGGCAGCCGGGAAGGGGTGCGTCACGGCGGGTGCTCTCCCGGGGCCGTGCACACACCGGCGATACGTACGGGCCACCCCGCAGCGAACCAGGGTGGCCTGACGCGTTCACGGCGTAGCCGGTGGCCGATAAAAACGCGTGGACCCCGCGGACACTGCCACGGGACACTGCGACGCCTGACCTCCCGTACTCGCGCGGACACCTCGCCGCGAGCCGCGCGGAGGCTCCGCCGTCATGCCCGGCTCGGTCGCGAGGCGACCGGCCGAGGGCATGCCGCACCGGATCGCCCCCGCGGCCGGTACCGCGACGACGCCTCCCCGGAGGCGCGCGCAGCGGGCTCGCCGCACGAACGCACAGGGTGGGGATGGGATTGTCCGAAGCGCGTGAGGAATGGCCGGGCAAGGGGTCGGTGCTCCTGGCACTGCGCTACTACGGGAGGGAGTTGGTCCGCCACCGCTGGCTTACGGCACCCGCGATGCTCCTGCCGGCCCTGGGCAACATCGGCATCAACTACATCGCCCCGCTGATCGTCGCCAAGCTCGTCGGCCACATCGCCGACGGCGGGGGGACCGCACTCGGTTCGCTGCTGCCCTACGTGGTCGCCTTCGCCGGCGTCCTGCTGCTCGCGGAGGCCCTGTGGCGCGTCGGTCTGCACTTCCTGAACCGCCTCGACGCCCGGGGTATCGAGGACCTGTACGTGATCGGAATGGATGAGCTGTTCGCCAAGGACGCCACCTTCTTCCACGACAACTTCGCCGGGTCGCTGACCAAGCGTGTCCTGAGCTTCGCCTCCCGCTTCGAGGAGTGCGTCGACACGCTCACCTTCTCGGTCGTGGGCAGCTTCGTGCCGCTGATCTTCGGGTCGGTCGTGCTGTGGAGCTACGAACCGCTGCTCGTCGTGGGCCTCCTGACGATGATCGCCCTGACCGCGCTGTGCGTGCTGCCACTCATCCGCCGCCGGCAGAGGCTCGTCGACCAGCGCGAGGAGGCGATCGCCCAGGTGTCCGGCCACGTGGCCGACAGTCTGATGAACATGGACACGGTCCGGGCCTTCGGCGCCGAGGAACGCGAGGCCGCCGAGCACCGCTCCCGCGTCGCGGAGTCCCGCCGGCTCACCCTGCGGTCGTGGGACTACGGCAACCTGCGCATCGACACGCTGGTCGCCCCGATGTCCGTACTGACCAATGCCATGGGCCTGCTGCTCGCGGTCACCCTCGGCGGGGGCGGCCACGGCGTGGAGGCGGTCGTCGTCGCCTTCACCTACTACAGCAACGCCACGCGGATCATGTTCGAGTTCAACCAGATCTACCGTCGCCTGGAAAGCTCGATGACGGAGGCGGGGCAGTTCACCGAACTGCTGTTGTCACAGCCGACCGTGCTCGACCCGCCTTCGCCGGAGCCGCTGCGGTCCGAGGCCGCCGGCGTCCGCTTCGAGCAGGTGACCTTCGCCCACGCAGGAGGCAGACCGCTCTTCGACGGCCTCGATCTCGATGTGCGCGCTGGCGCGAAGATCGGGCTCGTCGGCCGGTCCGGCGGTGGCAAGACCACGCTCGGCCGCCTGCTGCTGCGGATGACGGACATCGACGCCGGCCGGATCCTGATCGGCGGACAGGACATCAGCAAGCTCCGGCAGGCCGATCTGCGCAGCCTGATCGGCTACGTGCCGCAGGACCCGGCGATGTTCCACCGCTCCCTGCGCGACAACATCGCTTTCGCCCGGCCGGACGCGACCGAGGCGGAGATCCGCCGCGCGGCCGAGGCGGCGCACGTCACGGAGTTCGCCGACGCGCTGGCGGACGGCTTCGACACCATGGTGGGCGAGCGGGGTGTCAAGCTCTCCGGGGGACAGCGGCAGCGTGTCGCGCTCGCCCGGGCGATTCTGCGGGACGCGCCCATCCTGCTGCTCGACGAGGCGACCAGCGCCCTGGACTCCGAGAGTGAAGTCCTCGTCCAGAAGGCGTTGTGGCACCTCATGGAGGGGCGGACGGCGCTGGTGGTGGCGCACCGGCTCAGCACAGTCGCCGGCATGGACCGGCTCGTCGTCCTCGACCACGGACGAATCGTCGAGCAGGGCACGCACGAGCAGCTGCTCGCCACGGAAGGCGCCTACGCGAAGCTGTGGCGGCACCAGTCGGGCGGCTTCCTGGACGGCGCCCGCGAGCAGGCCGACCTGGCCTGAGCCCGGAGCCCGGAGTTCGAGGACACGGGTCCGCGGCCCGGGCCCGGTCGCGTGGCACCGGCGTACGAGCGGCCCCCGGCACCCTGCCTGGGCCCCCGGATGCCCGGCGCCCCCGTCCGGCACGGCCCCCGGGGCCCGGGCAGCCCCCTCACGCGTCACCCCGGCGGAGCCTCCGATGCGAGCCATGCCGTCCCGAGTCCGTCCAGCCACGCCGGGGGCAGTTCCGCGTGCTCCCACTCCGTCCGGAGCGCCAGCGGTGCGGCGGTGAGGCGTTCGAGCACGGCGATGCTCGTGGGGGAGTGGAGGAGGGAGTAGCGGCCGTGAACGGCGATGCGGCTGCGGGGCCCGTACCGCGCGTACAACCGTGTCAGTCGCTCCCGATGGGACTCGGTGAACTGCTCCAGCCGTCCGGCGTACCCGACCCGTTCCACGACGCTCATCGTGCCGAGTGCCGCCGTGAGGACCTCGTCCGAGACCTCCGGGTCGAGAGCGGAGACGTCGCCGAATGCGAGGGAGAGCGGCGTCACGGCCACCTTCGCGCGCTCCACGTCCACTCTCCCGACGGGGTGATGGCCTCGCGCGGCGTCCCCCGCCGGGGCCGGTGTTCCCGCGCCGATGGCACGCTCCAGGGCGCGCCCGGCGATGCGGGCGAGCTCGTCACCGACGGCCCGGGCGCCGTCACGCCAGCCGACGGCATACAGCTCCCCCTTCTCGTCCGGGACGCCCTCGGCCCTCCCGGCCTCACTGCGCGCGTCCGCGACCGCGCCGGCCTCGACGAGCGCGATCAGTTCTTCGGCCTCGTCCCGGAACACTCCGGCGCGGCCCAGGAGTTCGAAGAGGGTCTCCTTCGCGTTCATGACACTGGCGGAGTCCAGCGGGTCCACTTCGGCGGTGTCGATCGGGTCCTCCTCGTCGGCCTGGGACGGTGCCGGCGCTCCGGCAGGACATGGCACTCCGGTCACCCTCTCCCTGCCCCGGCTGTGGGGCTGCCAGTCGGGGCGGCCGACGTCCAGCTTCTCAAGTGTCCACTCTCCATGACACGGAAGGCCGCCGCCGTGCCCAGGTCTCCCCGTGATCGCTTCGTGTCGCGAACCACTCCCCGGGGGCCGCCGGTCGTGAACGGGGCGGTCCTGCGACTGCCCGGTGTCCGCGTGTGACCACCCCGGCCCGGCACGAGTCCGGTCGGAGCCGTGAGGGGTCTCACCGGGGAGGCACCTGGGACGTGAAGCAGGACGCGCAGGCGCAGGGCGCCGAGGGGGATGTCGTGCAGTAGGGGGCATCGCTCCGCCCGGCATGGGATGCCGGGCCGTATAGCCACCGGGCCGTGTGATCCGGGGTGTCACACGCCGTTGCCGGGGCACCTGGAAAGTCAGAGAGGCTGGGAGGAAGGACATGATGGTGCGGACGGTGGGTGTCGAGGAGGAGCTGCTGCTCGTCGACGAACAGAGCGGTGAGCCCCGTGCTCTTTCGACGGCTGTGCTGGCCTTCGCGGAGAGCCGTGCGGACGGGGACTCGGCCTTCGAAGCGGAGCTCCATGACCAGCAACTGGAGTTCGCCACCGAACCGCGCGCCGACATGCGTGAGCTCGCGGACGAGATACTCCGGTGGCGGGCCGAGGCGGCGGAGAGCGCCGCCCGGGCCGGGGCCGCGGTGGCGGCCCTCGCCACCGCGCCCCTGCCGGTCAGTCCCGCGATCGGTAACGGTGAGAGGCACCGTTGGCTGGCCGAGAGGTTCGGTCTGACCGCGCAGGAGCAGCTGACCGGCGGATGCCACGTACACGTCTCGGTGAACTCGGACGATGAGGGCGTCGGTGTGCTGGACCGCATACGGCCCTGGCTGTCGGTGCTGCTCGCGATGAGCGCCAACTCGCCGTTCTGGCAGGGCCGCGACTCGGCGTACGCCAGTTACCGGAGCAGGGTCTGGGGACGCTGGCCGTCAGCCGGACCGGTCGAGATCTTCGGCTCCGCGGAGCGCTACCACGAGGAGGTCGACGCCCTCGTCGGTACGGGAGTCCTGCGCGACAAGGGAATGATCTACTTCGACGCACGGCTCTCGCACCGGTACCCGACGGTCGAGGTCCGCGTGGCGGACGTGTGCCTGGATCCGGCCGACGCCGCGCTGCTCGCCACACTCGTGCGCGGGCTGGTCGAGACAGCGGCACGCAGCTGGTCGGACGGTGAGCCGGCCGATCCGGTCGGGGTGGGTGTCCTGCGTATGGCCGCCTGGCAGGCCGGCCGCTCGGGGCTGGAGGGGAAGCTGCTGCACCCGGGCACCATGCGCCCCGAGCCCGCGTCCGACGTCGTGGGCGCGTTGCTCGCGCACGTCCGTGACGCCCTGGAGGAGAGCGGCGACCTCGCATCGACCGAGACCGCGCTCAAGAGTCTGCTGGAGCGCGGGACGGGGGCACGGAGCCAGCGGGAGGCACTCGCCCGCACGGGCAGTCTCCGCGCCGCCGTGGCCGAGTGCGTGTCCAGGACGCGCGGCTGACCCAGGGGCTGTCGGCCCGTACGGTGTCCGGACGCGGCGCCCGCCCTCACGGTCGGGCCGCCGTCCTCCGCGCCGGTTGCATCCCCGCACCGGGACCCCGGCCCCGCACGGCGCTACTGCTTCCCGGGTACGGACGTGCCGGCACGCGTCGCGTCCGTACCCCAGCTGGCGAGCAGGCGCAGCGCCTCAGCGGACGCCGAACCCGGCTCCGCGTGATACACGACCACCGACTGCTCGGCGTCGTCGGGCAGCGCGAACGTCTCGAAGGAGAGTGACATCTCACCCACCAGCGGGTGGTGCAGCCGCTTGACGCCGTGGCTCTTCTCCTTGACGTCGTGGGTGGCCCACAGCCGCCGGAACTCCTGGCTCTTCACCGAGAGCTCGCCGACGAGAGCGGAGAGTCGCGGGTCGTCGGGGTGGCAGCCCGCGTCCATCCTCAGGTAGCTGACGATGTCCGACGCCTTCTGGTCCCACTCCACGAACAGCTCTCGGTACTCCGGCTTGAGGAACACCAGCCGCGCCCAGTTCCGCTCCTGCGGCTGCAGCTCCGACCAGTCACCGAAGACCGCCGCGGCCATCCGGTTCCAGGCGAGGATCTCCGCCCGCCGCCCGGACACGTACGCGGGGACACCGTCCATCGTGTCGAGCAGCCGGCTCAGGGATCCGCGCACCCGCTGCTGCCGTGCCGACGACTTCTTCCTGTGCTGCTTGGGCTTCGCGAGGTGGGTGAGATGCGCCTGCTCGGCGTCCGTCAGTCTCAGCGCCCGCGCGATCGCGTCCAGTACCTCCCCGGACACGTTCCGTCCGTTTCCCTGCTCGAGGCGGGTGTAGTACGCCACGGACACACCCGCCAGCTGGGCCAGCTCCTCGCGACGCAGCCCCGGGACCCGGCGGTGCCGTCCGTAGTCGGGCAGCCCGACGTCCTCCGGCTTCAACCGGGCACGCCTGCTGCGCAGGAACTCGCTGAGTTCTGCACGCCGGTCGAGGGACCGCCCCATGTCGTCACCGGGAGCGGCGCCGCCGCCCGGCCGTCGCTCGTCAACCGGCTGCTCGTCCATGGGGCCCAGTATCCACCGTCGTACGCACAGCATCCTGTCCCCGCCAGTGGTAGGACCGCTGGACGTAGGCAGAACCGTGGTCTGGGTGAAGCCCGCGAGCTGGGGCAGGCTGGACGACGTGCCCGGACGGAAGGCTGCCGGGCACCGGACCACTCCTTAGGAGAACTCCCGTATGACCACTGTCGCCGCGTACGCCGCACCCGCCGCCAAGGCTCCGCTGGAGCGCACCACCATCGAGCGTCGTGCGGTCGGCGAGTACGACGTCCTGATCGACATCAAGTTCGCCGGCATCTGCCACTCGGACATCCACCAGGCCCGCGACGGCTGGGCCGAGGGCATCTTCCCGATGGTGCCGGGCCACGAGATCGCCGGTGTCGTCACCGAGGCCGGCCCCGGCGTCACCAAGTTCGCCGTGGGCGACCGCGTCGGAGTCGGCTGCATGGTCGACTCCTGCCGCGAGTGCGACAACTGCAAGGCCGGCCTCGAGCAGTACTGCGTGAAGGGCAACACCGGCACCTACAACGCCGTGGACAAGAACGGCGAGCCCACCTACGGCGGCTACTCGTCGCACATCGTCGTGGACGAGAACTACACCCTCCGCATCCCCGACGGCCTGGCGCTGGACGAGGCCGCGCCGCTGCTCTGCGCAGGCATCACCACGTACTCCCCGCTGAAGCACTGGAACGCCGGTCCGGGCAAGAAGGTCGCCGTCCTCGGTATGGGCGGCCTCGGGCACATGGGCGTCAAGATCGCGCACGGGCTCGGCGCGGAGGTGACCGTGCTCTCGCAGTCCCTGCGCAAGCAGGAGGACGGACTGAAGCTCGGCGCCGACCACTACTACGCCACCAGCGACCCGAAGACCTTCGAGGAACTGGCCGGCACGTTCGACATCATCCTCTCCACGGTCTCCGCACCGCTGGACTTCGGTGCCTACCTCTCCCTCCTGAAGACGGATGGCGCGCTGGTGAACGTCGGCGCCCCGGAGGAGCCGATCTCCGTCAACCTCTTCTCGCTGATCGGCGGCCGTAAGTCCCTTTCGGGCTCCGGTATCGGCGGTATCCAGGAGACCCAGGAGATGCTCGACTTCTGCGCCGAGCACGGCCTCGGGGCGGAGATCGAGCTGATCGCCGCGTCCGAGATCAACGAAGCGTACGAGCGCGTGCTGAACAGCGATGTGCGCTACCGGTTCGTGATCGACGCGGCGACGATCTGAGGTCGTGAACCTTCCGTCCCGGCCCTGCGACCGTCTTCGGCGCGGAGTGCCGGGACGGCAGGTGCCCGGCTGGGCTCGGACACCCTCCGCGGCCGGGCACCCGGCCAACACTTCGGCAGCACACGAGGGCCGAGGCCGGCTGCCCGTACGAGCGGGCAGCCGGGCCCGGTGCCGGCGGCCGGACCGGCGCTGTCGTCGGCCGTGAGGGACGGCCACCGGGAATGTGGTCCCGCCACGCGTCCCGGACCTGCACAATTCACCGTGTGACTGATCGTGATCCGTACCTGTGGCTGGAAGACATCGAGAGTGAGGCCGCGCTCGCGTGGGTGGCCGAGCGGAACGCGGAGACGGCGGCCGAGCTGGCCGGCGGTACCGGGTTCGCCGCCCTGAAGAGAAGCCTGCGGGAGGTGCTGGACGCCTCGGACCGTATCCCCTACACCGTCCGTCGCGGCGCTTTCCTCTACGACTTCTGGCAGGACGCCGAGCACGTGCACGGTCTCTGGCGGCGTACGACCCTGGAGCAGTACCGCAAGGACGACCCGGAATGGGACGTCCTGATCGACGTCGACGCGCTCGTCGCCGCGGAGGGCGAGCCATGGGTGTGGGCCGGTGCACGGGTGCGTTGCCCCGACTACGACCGGGCACTGGTGTGCCTGTCACGCGACGGCGCCGATGCCGTCGCCGTGCGCGAGTTCGACCTGGTGACCCGGACCTTCGTCGAGGGCGGCTTCCAGGTGCCCGAGGCGAGGACGAGGATCGGGTGGATCGACGCCGACACCGTTTTCATCGGTACGGACTTCGGCCCCGGCTCGCTGTCCGACTCCGGCTACCCGCGCACGGTCCGCCGGTGGCGACGCGGTACGCCGCTGGAAGAGGCTGCCCTGGTCTTCGAGGGCGGGGCGGGAGACGTGTCGGTCGGGGGATGGCATGACAACACACCGGGGTTCGAAAGGGACTTCATCGCCCGTTCGCTGGACTTCCACCGTAGCGAGACGTTCCTCCTGGCCCCCGACGCCTCGCTCGTGAGGATCGATGTTCCCGACGACGCCAGTGCTCACGTCCATCGCGAGCACCTGATCGTCACCCTCAAGTCGGACTGGCTGGGACACCGGGCGGGCTCCTTGCTCGTGTTCGGCTTCGACGCCTTCCTGGCGGGCGACCGCACCGCTCAGGTGCTGTTCACCCCGGACGCGCGGACTGCCCTGGCCGGGTACGCGTGGACCCGTCATCACCTCATCCTGGAGACGATGCACGACGTGAGCACCCGTATGGACGTGCTGACCCCCACGTCCGACGGCCCGTGGGCGCGTGCGCCGCTCACAGACGTCCCGGCACTGTCCGCCGCCGCGATCGTGGACACGGACCCCGACGTCTCCGACGAGTACTTCCTGGACGTGTCGGGGTTCCTGCAGCCGTCCACGCTCCACCGCGGGCAGATCGGCGCCGACACGGAAATCCTCAAGCAGGCTCCGGCCCGCTTCGACGCGGCAGGCCTGGCGGTACGGCAGTTCTTCGCGACTTCCCGGGACGGCACACAGGTGCCCTACTTCGTGGTCGGGCCCGGCGGTGCCACCGACGGCCCCGGCCCTGCCCTGCTC
This sequence comes from Streptomyces clavifer, assembly GCF_036345975.1. Lineage (NCBI taxonomy): Bacteria > Bacillati > Actinomycetota > Actinomycetes > Kitasatosporales > Streptomycetaceae > Streptomyces > Streptomyces clavifer. The sequence goes on from NZ_CP107793.1 coordinate 7,337,443, forward strand.
TACGGATACGGCGGCTTCGAGGTATCTCTCACCCCCTACTACAGCTCGGTGACGGGCCGGGCGTGGACGGCGCGCGGCGGCACCTACGTGCTGGCCAACATCCGTGGGGGCAGCGAGTACGGACCGGACTGGCACCGGGCCGCGCTCGGCGCGGACCGGCCGCGAGCCTTCGAGGACTTCGCGGCCGTCGCCGAGGACCTCGTCGCGCGGGGCATCACCACCCCGCCCATGCTGGGCGCCATGGGCGGCAGCAACGGTGGCCTGCTCATGGGCGCGATGCTCACCCGCTATCCGCAGTCGTTCGGTGCGATCGTCGCCGAGGTGCCGCTGCTGGACATGCTCCGATTCCACCGGCTCCTCGCCGGTTCGTCCTGGACCGCCGAGTACGGCAACCCGGACGACGAGGCCGATCGCCCGCATCTCCGCGAGCTCTCGCCCTACCACCGGCTCACCGCGGGCCGGCCCTACCCGCCGGTCCTGCTCATGACCTCCACCCGCGACGACCGGGTCCACCCCGGCCATGCGCGCAAGGCCGCCGCCCGGCTGCGCGAGCTCGGCCACCCGGTCCTGCTCCACGAGGACGCGGGAGGTGGCCACACGGGCGCCGGTGACAACGAACGGACCGCCCACAACAGGGCCCTCGTATACACCTTCCTGTGGCAGCACCTCGCACCGGCGGTTCCGCCGGTCTCCGGCTGACCGGGAGGAGGCCGGAGTAGGTGCGACATCGGTCGTGCCCCTCCCGGAGGCTTCCGGGAGGGGCACGACAGGGTGCTGCACACCCTCGCGCTCGACGTACTCGACGGGCGGATCCGGACGATCCGCTCGGTGATCAACCCCGACAAGCTCGGGCACGTGGGCCCGGTGGCGGACGCATGGGCGATCGACCGCGAGCTACGACAGACGCGCCGGCCCCCGGTACGGTGCCCGTCCTTCCGCCTCCGGGCACCCGGCTCGCCCATCGAGTGAGGGACGCTCCGTTCGCGCCGGGCCGTCGTCCGCGAGAGCTCAGGCACCGGTGGTCGGATCACGCGGGCTGCGGCGTGAGTCGCTTGTGGCCCTTCCGGTCGTAATACGCGGTCATCACGAAGCCGAAGACCAGAGCGAGCACGGTACCGACCGCGATCATGGTCCAGGCCCGGGCGAGCCCGGCGTCACCGCGCGCGTCGAAGTAGAGGATCGCGCGGACGCCGTCGCTCAGCTGTCGCATGGGCTCGAAGTGGGAGAGGAAGCGGTAGAACCCGGGTACCGCCTGCAGCGGCACGGTGGCGCCCGAGGACGGCAGTCCCAGAACGATGAACACGAACATGGAGACGAGTTGGCCGATCCCGCCGAACGCGGCGTTGATGGCCTGTACGCCGAGGCCGACCGCCAGGGCCGCGCAGTAGGAGTAGATCCACAGCAGCGGGATGTGGGTCGCGTCCATGCCGAGGATGCCGACGCAGGCGAGCACCACGAGGGAGACGCTGAGGACGGTGATGCCCGCCGTCATGGCCATCTTCAGAAGCAGCGTCTGGGTGCGGCTGATCGGCACGGTCGGCCGGCGCGTGTGCCACGGGCCGATCTCGTTGTCGGCGTAGCCGAGGCCGGTGTCTACACCGTTGCTGATGACGTTGCCGCCCATGAAGCCTGCCAGTACCAGCAGCAGGGTGTAGTAGAAGGCGCTCAGGCCGAGACCGCTGTGGCTTCCGACGGGATGGCCGACCCGGGTGGTGACGGAGACGGGGTCGGTGAGCAGGAGCTTCTGCGTGGGGTCTGCTTCGGGGGCGGACGACGTCAGCTGTTTTCCGATCGTCAGGGAGGCCCGGTGCGCGGCCGCCGTGGCGATCTGGCTCGCGAGGGAGGAACCGAGGCTGCCCTTGCCGGGGTTGGTCAGCACCGTCAGCGTCGGGCGGGAAGTGGCGCTCGTGGTGGTGAGCGCGGCGACGGAGCCGGTGAAACCGGCCGGGATGACCAGGGCGCCGTAGATCCTGTCGGAGTCCAACTGGTCCTGGGTCTGCCGGAGAGTGAGCGTGCGCCACTCGGCCTTTCCGCCCGCCCCGTCGGAGACGACGGCCCGCGTGATCTGTGTGCCCAGATTCGTCTCCTGCCCGGGCAGGGGCTTCCCCCGGTCTCCGTTGACGAGCGCGATCGGCAGGTCGCGCAGTTCGCTCTGCGGGCTGACGATGCCGCCCATGTAGAGCAGGGACAGCAGCAGGGCGAGCAGCCCGGTGAGAACGGTGGGCACCAGCCACAGCTTGGGGAGGCGCAAGAGAGCGCCGGCGCGTGCCTGCGGGCCGGTGTCGGGGGTGGTGCCGTCGGCGGTCATCATTCTCCGTCGTGTCGGGGACCTGCGGTGGGCATCGGCTCGGGAGCCGATCGTGGGCGAGATCGCCGGGGTCCGGACGGGGGAGTACGGCGAGTCGTCCCGAGCCGTGCCGTACTTCGCTCGGCTGGAGCATCCCGAACAGTCAGGCGGTCTGCTCGCGGAGGGGCTACGGACCGGACCGTTCCACCCGGCTCTGCTCGTTCGCCGGTGCCGGGACGATCCTTTCCGAGCACCGTGGGATCGCCGGAACGGCAGGCGACCGGAACCCGCGGCCAACGGGCACCGGGCGCGTACCCGTCCGGCCTCGCCGATTCCGGGCGACCGCGCTGTGCGTCGACGCGCGGCCGGGCCGGCTCCACCCGTCCGGAGCCCGCGGCACCGGTCAGGGAGACCGGCGTTGCACGGCCGAAAGGGTGACCATGGGTCTCGGCCGCGCCGACGCGGGCGCCGGACAGATCTACTACCGGCTCACCTTCGAGAACACCTCCGAGGCCCCCTGCACCCTGCGCGGTTTCCCCGGCGTCTCACTGATAGCGCGTGACGGCGGCGTGATCGGCGCACCGGCCGAGCGAGAGGGTGCTACGAGGGCGCAGACGGTCATCGGTCCAGGGAAGACCGCGCACGTCACCCTGCACACGCTGAACCGGGGCATCGACGACTCCGCCTGCTGGGACCCGCCCGACCACCTCAGGGTCTATCCGCCCGGCTCCGCCGAAGCACCCACCCTGCGTGCCCCCGAACTCCGCATCTGCGGCGACCGCTTCACGACCACCGCGGTGGGCGGATGACCGGCCGGGCCGGGCTGGAACCGCTGCGCGGGGAGCTGGTCGGTTCGTCGACCGCGGTTTCACTGCGGAAGCTGCCCGACAGCCGGTTCGCCACCCGCGTGTGACCGGCCGTCGCTGTCCGCGCTGTCGGCCTCCATCCGGGAGATGGCTTCCAGCGGATGGGGAGTCGCCCGGCTCACCTGCTGGAACGCCCGATAGAAGTCACCCATCACCGCGGCGACCGGCGCGTCACGGAGAAGGAGCGTCGCGACCGATGCCGGCACTTCCGCCGGGGATACGCCTTCGGCGCAGCCGTGCACGAACGCTCTGCGTTCCTCCGGTGTGTATTCGTGGAGTGCGACGGCCAGCCAGTTCACCAGGTGTGTGCTGATGTAGCACTGGTCGTAGGTGCGGTGTTGGCCGAAGAAGTCGGCCTCGTCCCGTGCGAGCTCGAAGCGGGAGGAGATCGCGAGGCCGAAGTCGGTGAAGAAGAGCTGTCGGCCGTCGGTGAGGATGTTCTCGAAGTGGGCGTCGAAATGCAGCAGCCCGCGGGCGTTCATGAAGGAGATGCCGGCTCTCAGCTCGTCGTCGACCATGGCACAGGCCCGCTCGGCCGTCTCGTCATCGGCCCCGATCCGGACGCCCAACCAGTCGTGCAGGTTCTGGGGGATGTACTCCAGGAACAGCACGAGGCTTGCGGTGGACTGCTGGAGGGCTTCGATCCGGCGGCGTACCTCCGATCCGCCTCCCCAGTAGGCGACCGCTCGATCCACATCGGCCAGTTCCTCGGGAAGTGGCCGGCCGGCATCTGGTACCACCCGCCAGTGGTACATCAGGGGGAAGCCCTCGTGTTCTCCCGCGACCACCCAGTTGGTCGTCATGGTGTGCACGGCCAGCTCCCGCCAGGCCCCGAACCCCGGGCCGCCGATGGTACCGATGCCGTAGTGGCAGAAGGCCGGGAGGTCGAACAGATTCGCGGTGGAGTGAACATGCTCAGGCCGTCGTTCCAGATCGGTCAGCCGTACCTGCTTGACGAAGACGGGCGTTCCCTCGACCTCCAACAGGACCGTATTCCCACCGATGCCCGACCCCAGCGGTGCGCCGGCGTCCACGAACGCGCGCAGACCGCGGTCACTGCGCAGCGCCAGCGACGTGGAAACGGTGCCGTGGGCGGTCAGACGAGCACCACGGGACATGTCGGGGCCCTTCATCGCGCCTCCCACCGTGCCCCGCCTCTTGCTCAACGGCCGCCGTGGCACCGGGGCGGGGGTCGAAGGCCACCCTCCCACGTCGGGCCCGGTGGGTGTGGCGTAACCGAGTTGCCTCTGGGGCCGTTGCGGCTGGGTGGCGACAATCGGAGACCAAACCGCGCACCCCCGGGCGCCGGCTCACCGCTGCCCGCCACGACCACGTCGTGGCTCACCCTGCTGCTTGTGGTCTCACGTGGAGCTCAGTGATCGTCCCAGTGCCCTTCGTGCGAGGCGTGCCGGTGGCCGTCGTGGACGTAGTCGACATGGTCCTCGTGCGGCACAGAGACATGGCCGCAGTCCACTCCGTGCTGGTGCTCGTGTCCCTCGTGCACCGAGTGCTCCGGGTTCACGCACTCGTCCACGTGGTCCTCGTGGGTGCGGTGCAGGTGCTTGTCGTGCGCGTAGTCGATGTGGTCGTTGTGCGGGATCGCCACGTGGCCGCATCCCGGGGCGTGCTGGTGCGCGTGCGAGGTGTGGGGGTGGTGCGCCGTGGTCGCGGACATCTCGCTGACTCCTTGTGGGTGCGCTGCCGTGGGGAGAGCCGGGCTCGCCCGCCGGAGAGGGCACTGCAGACGATTCCGGTGTTCATCGCAGCGTAAGCCTGTCCGGGCGCGGACACCTCCGGACGGGGCTGCCGGAGGTACCGGGTGTCACCCACGGCCACCGGACGTCGCTCCGGGTCCTGTCGGGGGAGGCGCGGGAGCGCGCGAGGCGCACGCTCCCGCCCGGCGGGAACGCGCGCCTCGCGCCTCGGAGCACGGTCAGTGCTGCTTGACGCCGCTCAGCTCGTTGGGAGCCTTCGGCAGTTCCACCGAGGCCAGCTGCTTGCCCGACTCGATGTCGATGGCCAGCAGCTTCTTGCCCGACGGGTCCGAGACGTACGCGGTGTGGTCACGCACGAAGAGCGCCGGGCGGGGCTGCTGCCAGTCCAGCGGCTCCTGCCAGGATCCGAGAGCCGGGATCCTCTTGGTCACCTCGCCCGTTCCGGGGTCGATGACATGGATCCTGCCGTCGGTACCCAGGACGAGCGCCTCACCGTGCGGACCGCGTGCCAGCGAACGGAACGTGTAGCTCGTGCCGATGTCGACGAGCCGCATCTTGCCCGTCTCCGTGTCGATGAGCGACACCTGCTCCGGGCGTTCCAGCTCGGCGTCCTTGTCCTTCTTGTAGTCGCCGAGGACGACGGGGGACTCGTCGGACCCGGCCTGGTTGCCGATCCGGCCGTACTTCGTGGGGCTCTTCACCTTCTTGATGGCGCCGTCCTTGTAGACCAGGACACCGTCCTCGCAGCCGATGACGACCGCCTCGTCCTGCGCGGCGGCCTCCCCGTGGACGCCGGGGCACGCCTCGCTGCGCGTGATCTCCTTGCGGTCCTTGTCCAGTACGGCGATTCCGACGCGCTTCTCCTCCGTACCGAGGGTGGTGACCAGCTTCCCGTCGGCGAGCTGGATGGCGACACCGTGGTGCGGAGCGGCGGAGGTGTACGTCTCGCTCTTCGGCTTCGTGGCACCGAGGTCCTCGGGGTCGAAGACCGTGACCACGCCCGTGCCGTCGGTGAAGAGGATGGTCTTGCCCGCGTGGCGTACGACGTGTCCCGGCTTGCTGCCCTCGAACTCGACGTCGGTGAGCTTCTGCCCTGCCGCGTCCAGCACCTGGAAACCGGTCGCGGTCGACACCATCACATGGCGGTCGTCGCCCGCAGGATTGACCCGGTTGAAGCCCTCCAGCGGTATGTCCTCCGCGAGCTTCAGTGTCGTCCCGTCCAGTATGAAGAGGCCCCCGTCGTACGTGGTGACGATCGGGTCCGCGATCCGGGCGGCCGGCGACTTCGACGCCTTGTCCGTCGTCGTCGCGGCGGACTCCTCGGTGTCGCCTCCGCAGGCGGTGAGCGCGACGGAAGCCGCGAGCAGGACGCTGACGGCAACTGCCGTCCTCGGGCGGGCTACATACTTCATCGTGTGGTTTTCCTCTCCCTTGTTGTCGCTCATGACCGGCGACAACGTGGCTATTCGGTGGTCAGACCCTTGGTGATGGATCTCGTGTTGGCGCGCATCATTTCCAGGTACGTGGCCGCGCCCTTTCCCTTCTCGGTGAGGGATTCGGAGAACAGCGGCACGACGTCGACCTCGATGTCGCTCTCGTGTTTCAGGACCTGGGCCAGTCGGTCGGGTTGCGACGAGTCCGCGAAGATCGCCTTCACGCCGGCCGTCTCGATCGCGGTGGCCAGCGACGTGAGGTCGGATGCGCTCGGCGACGCGAGGGTGGTCCCGCTGGGGATCACCGCGCCCACGATCCGGAACCCGAAACGCTGGGCCAGATAACCGAAGACGTGGTGGTTGGTCACCAACTGGCGTCGCTCGGAGGGGATCGTGTCGAACTGCTTCCGCATCCACGAGCTCAGCCCGGTCACCTGCGCCCCGTAGGCGGACGCGTTCTTCTCGACGACGGCCCTGTCGACTCCCTCCACGTGCTCGATGACCTGATCCGCGATGAGTCCGACGGCCGCGCCGACCCGCTCGGGGTCGGTCCAGAAGTGGGGGTCGGGCTCGTCCGCGGACTCGCCCGCCGTATAGGTGAGCGGATCCACGGCGTCGCCCACCGCCAGAGTGGAGACGCCGGCCTCCTCGGCGGCCTCCACATGCCGAAGGACGTTCTCCTCCAGGCCGAGGCCGTTGTAGACGACCAGGTCGGCCTGCTCGATGGACGCCGCCTGCGGAGCCGAGACACCGAAGGAGTGCGGATCGGCGCCGGCCTGCATCAGCACGGTCACCTCGGCCTCGTCACCGATGATGTTGCGGGTGATGTCACCGAGGATGTTCGTCGTGACGACCACCGAGGGGCGGCCCGGGTCGGCCGTGCCGCAGCCGCTCGCGCCCAGGAGCACCACGGCGGTCAGGGACGCGAGGAGGAGACGCGCGGGCCCTCGGCGCCTGCGTGCCGTCGCGCAGTCGTCGCTCATCGGCCGGTCTCCACCATGTACGTCGGCGCGAAGTCGAGCCGGAAGGTCCGGGCCAGTCGAAGCCGGTCGTTGTAGTCGATCTCGTAGACCTTGCGTCCCGCCGCGTCGTTGACGTACGCGCGGGTGGTGTCGACCTCGATGGCGCCGGGCCCCGCCCCCTCCGCGAGGAGTTCCTTGCGCGCGACGCTCTTCCTGGTGGCGGTGTCGTAGGCGGTGAGCACGCCGTCCTTGCCGAGCGCGAGCAGCGGAGAGCCCTCGCCCGCGGTGTTGGCGGCCGCGACCGGCCCGGTGTCGATGTGCGTCCAGGTGCGGGCGGTGACGTCGAGGACCCAGACGGCGTCCTCACCGGATGTGGCCGCGAGCGTGGTGCTGCCCGCCCGGTGATGGAACTCCACGGCCCGCTCCGATGCCTTGACCGCTGTGCCGTACGGGATCTTCTCGGCCTCGAACGTGCCCTCGTCCTCGCTGACCAGGAGCGCACCGTCGGCACACCCGAAGATCACACCCCTGCGGGTGACGGCCTCACCGCGCTGCTGCGCACACGGCTCGTTCAGTGAGGCGACCCGCGCTCCCTTCCGGTCGCGGACCTCGACGGTGGCACTGTCGGCATCCGCCGCTGTGACCAGCAGATGTTCCTTGTAGGGGACGACCGCCCCGCTGCCCGCGCCGGTCAGCACGCTGCCACGCGGGACGCTTCCGCCCTCCAGCTTCCGGCGGTCGAGGAGCCGGGTGCCATCTACCGTGGAGGAGACCGCGGTGACGGCCTGATCGCTGTGGATGTGAGCGGTGCCCTCCACCGCGATCGGCCCCACGTCGCGTATCGCGGCGCGGTAGTAGTGGACGTGGTCGCCGTGGTCCACCGTCCAGGCGCCGGTGTCCACGACGTGGGTGTCGTCGGTGGTGCTCAGGTAGGCGAACCGGCCGTCGGTGCGCAGCCCTTGTACGCCGTCCCTGTCTTCGAGCGGCGTGATGTCCTCGGTGATCAGATCAAGGACCTTGACCGCCCCGGTGCCCGCGTCGGCGAGCACGAGCCGGGACTGCTGCTCCGAGGCTTCCTCGGCTCCCTCGACGTATCCGTGGGGTCGGGCCGGTGCCGAGGCATTGGAGGGTGTGTCCGAGTGGCCGCCGCTCTGGCAGCCGACGAGCAGTCCGGTGCCGACAAGAGCGGCGCAGGAGAGCGCTGTGGCGGTTCGGGTCTTCCTGGGTGTCATGACGGATGTCCGTTTTCCATGTGCGGGCGGTGGGTCGTGGACGAAGGGGGAGTGGACCGCGCCCACCGGTTGTGGAGGCCGGAAGCCGCGGTGGACAGCAGGAACTGGACGACTGCCGTCGCCGCGATGCTCGCCCCGGCAGCCGTGTGGAGGTGCCACGAGAGCAGCAGGCCGATGAATGTCGCGGTGGCTCCGAGGCACGCGGCGCCGATCATGATCACCGGGATGCGCCGGGCCCATGGCAGCACGGCTGCGGGCGGCGCGATCAGCAGCCCGAAGACCAGCAGCGTCCCCACCACGTGGAAGGACGCCACGATGGCCAGCGTGAGCAGGGCCAGCAGAGCCGCGTGCGCCAGGCGTGGCCGGAGTCCCAGTGTGTGTGCCTTGCGCTCGTCGAACGCCAGCGCGACGAAGGGCCGGTAGCCGAATACGGAGATCGCCAGGGCGATGACCAGCGCGCCCCCGAGGTAGGCGAGGTCGGCCGAACGCACGGCGAGGACGTCGCCGAAGAGGAAGCCGGTCAGGTCGACCGCGAACGACTGGGAACGCGAGACGATGATCACGCCCAGCGACAGCATCCCCACGAAGAGCAGGCCGATGCTGGTGTCCTGCGACAGCCGGGGGGACCGGCCGACGACACTGACGCCGAGTGCCATGACCGCGGCGCTCACGGCCGCGCCGACGAGCAGATTGCCGCCCAGCAGTGAGGCCAGAGCGATACCGGGGAGCATGCCGTGCGACATGGCGTCCCCGAAGAACGCCATGCCGCGAAGAACGACCCACGTGCCGGCCAGGGCGCAGATCAGCGACACGAGAATGCCGCCCCACAGGGCCCGTTGGACAAAGGTCACCTCGAAGGGGCCCATCAACCATTCCATGTCGCCGGACACTACAATGAAAATGATTATCACTACAAAGACGCGGGACGGGAAGAGGTTCTGAGATGCAGCGACAGGTAGGACTCGAAGGGGTGTCGGCCGGTTATGCGAGCCGTGCGGTGCTGGAGCAACTCACCCTGCACATACCGGCGTTCACCACAACGGCCGTGGTCGGGCCGAACGGATCGGGCAAGTCCACGCTGCTCGGAGTGATCGCCGGTGTGATCCGGGCAACAGCGGGCGAGGTGGAGCACCGGACGGCCGGGCGCGTCGCGTTCGTGACGCAGCGCAGCAAGGCGGCCGACGTGCTCCCGCTGACGGTGCGCGACGCCGTGGCGATGGGGAGGTGGGGTCGTCGAGGGCTGTGGCGACGGCTGTCGCGGCGGGACTGGGAGGTCGTGGAGACGAGTATGGGGCGACTCGGCATTGCCTCCCTCGCCCACCGGCAGCTCGGGGAGCTGTCGGGTGGTCAGCGCCAGCGCGCCCTCATCGCACAGGGGTTGGCGCAGGAGGCGGACCTGCTTCTGCTCGACGAACCCACTACGGGCCTCGATGCGACGGCTCAGCGGTTGATCGCCGATGTGCTGGCCGAAGTGACGGAGGAGGGCGTCACGGTCGTCCAGGCGACCCATGACCTCGGGGTGGCCAGGTCTGCAGGGCACCTTCTGCTGCTCCAGGAGGGGCGCCTGTGGGGGGAGGGTGATCCTCGGGAAGTCCTCACCGACGACGTCATCGACGCGGTCTGGCGGCTGCCCCGGCGGGTATGAGGTGCGGCAAGGGGTTGACGAGACGGATCGTCTCGTCTAGCTTACGTGCATCGGCCGGCAGCGGGTGCCCCTCTGTCTGCCGCATGACCCCGCTCACCCAGCAAAGGACTGCTCTTGCACCGTGCTCCCGTCGCCACCTCCGTCACTGCCCCCTCTCCCGCCACGTCCCAGATCGCTCTCGCCGAGGTGACCAAGCGCTACGGCGACCGGCTGGTGCTGGACCGTGTGTCCCTCACCGTCCGGGCGGGCGAGAAGGTCGGCGTCGTCGGGGACAACGGCGCCGGCAAGTCCACGCTCCTCCGGCTGCTGGCAGGACAGGAGTCGGTCGACAACGGCAGCCTGACCGTCACTGCACCGGGCGGGATCGGTCACCTTCGCCAGACTCTGGATCTGCCCGGTGCCGCGCGTGTGGGCGATGCCGTGGATCACGTACTGGGTGAACTGCGCGCCCTGGAGCGCCGTATCCGGGTCGCCGAGACCGGACTCGGTACGGCCGGCAGTGCCGAGTTCGAGCACTACGCCGCGCTGGTGGCCGAGTTCGAGGCGCGAGGCGGGCATGGTGCGGATCGCCGGGTCGAGGTGGGCCTGCGCCGTCTCGGCGAGCTTGCGCCCCTGGACCGGAGGCGCAAGCTGAGCACCCTTTCCGGAGGGCAGCGCTCCCGGCTCGCGCTCGCCGCGACGCTGGCCTCGGCTCCCGAGCTGCTGCTGCTCGACGAGCCGACCAACGACCTGGACGATGAGGCCGTGGCATGGCTCGAAGGACATCTGCGCCGGCATCGCGGCACGGTCGTCGTGGCCACGCACGATCGGGCCCTACTGGAGCGCGTCACCGACACCGTTCTGGAGGTGGACCAGGACCGGCGCACGGTACGGCGCTACGGCAACGGTTACGCCGGCTTCCTCACCGCCAGGGCAGCGGCCCGGGCCCGGTGGGTGTGGGAGCACGAGCAATGGCGCAACGAGGTCGCCCGCCAGGAACACCTCGCCCACTCCGGGGCCGGGCTGCTGGCCGGGATCCCCCGCAAGGGGCCGTGGGCGTTCAGCGGCGCCGGGGCGTTCCGGGCCCGTTCCCGGGCGCACGGCGCACAGAGCCGCATCAGGAACGCACGTGAGCGCTTGCAGCGGCTCACGAAGCACCCGGTGCCGCCCCCTCCGCAGCCCCTGCGGTTCACAGGCCGCGTCGAAGGCACGCCGACCGCCGAGGGGGCGACCATGTCGACGCACCTGGAAGACGTCCTGGTCGAAGACCGGTTGTACGTTCCGTCCCTGGAACTGGCTCCTGGTGGCCGGCTCCTCGTCACCGGCCCCAACGGTGTCGGTAAGAGCACCCTCCTGCAGGTGTTGGCAGGCGAACTGATGCCTGACGCCGGTGTCGTGCGCCGGCCGCGGCGGGTCGGATTCCTGCGTCAGCAGAGTGCGCCCGATGACGCTTTCGACGCCCGGACACTCCTCGCCGCCTTCGCAGCAGGCAGGGAGGGCCGGCCCGAGGATCACGTCGGGGCACTGCTTGCGCTCGGCCTCTTCCACGCCGCCGACCTCGCGGTCCTCGTACGGGACCTGTCCGTCGGGCAGCGCCGCAAGCTCGAGCTGGCCCGCCTCGTGACGGCGGGCCCCCTCGACCTGCTCCTGCTCGACGAGCCGACGAACCACCTGGCTCCCGCCCTGGTGGAGGAGATCGAGGCGGCCCTGGCCTGCTACACCGGCACGCTGGTCGTGGTGTCGCACGACCGACTTCTGCGGGAACGCTTCCATGGGCCCCGCCTCGAACTTCCCGTGGCCGCTGGGGAGACGCGCCGGGAACGGACACGACCGGACCGGCCCTCCTGAAGGGTTCGCACTGCCGAAGCCCGTCGGGACCCGGACCATGGTCCACCCCGATCCTTCCTTCTGCGGTCTTGGACCGTGTCTGCTGAATGATCACCCATGGGCTCAGAATGCCGGATGCTTGTTGACGGAGGGTGGCCACCGGTATAGGGCGTCACGTCTTCCCCGTGGCGGGCCATGACGACGAGGAGTGTCAGCGGTGTTGGAGACCTACCTGTCCTGGTACCGCGAGGGCCGGATGGACGAGTCCGCGTTCCGCGCGGTCACCAACCAATTGGCTCAGTCCGGGCTGACCGTCGAGCACCCGACGCTGGGCTGCGGGATGCTGTTGGACGTCGCGGGGGAACAGGTGAAGCTGCCTGTCCAGCGCATCCTGGAGCTTATTGGCCTGTCGGTCGGGCCGCTCTGCATGCAGTTCTGGATGTCGGCCGACACGGACGTGGTGTGCGATATCAGGTACGTGGCGCCGGACACCCAGGTCCTCACCTTCGTGCTCGGAGGATTGACCGAGAACGAGCGTAAGCAGGCCACGGACGCGGTTCAACGGCTGATCCAGCGGGAGTTGGACAGGACTGTCGCGCTGCTCGTCGATCTGGGCGGCGAAACAACGGACGAGGACGATGACGCGCTGGTCCTGTTTGACCGACTGCCGATGGGCCCGCGCCCGGACCGAGTGCAGTTCCGGACGGACCGGCTCAGCGCCGTCCCGGCTGTTCTTGCTGGAGCAGAGGTGACGGATCTCAGCAACGGGCTGAGTACAGTCCGCTGGTAATGATCATCGGGAAGGTTCGCGAAGCCATCGCTCGGGCGCTGCGGTCTGAAGGACAGCACGGAGAAGCATGTAAAGAGCATCCTTCACTCACGACGTTCCCGGCCGGACCGCCGACCGGAGACTGATGAGTCAGTCAGCGAGTTCCGGACCGTGCAGCGGCCGACCGGTGCACCGACTGCCCCGGTCCGGCCCGCGAGGGCGCGGCCGATCGCGGCCGGCGCCGAGCGGAGCCGCTCGGCCTCCTGCCCCGATGTCGGGTGCCGCTCGACGCGGCGTCCCCTCGATGGGGGAGAGGCCGGCGCCCTGCGCGGGGGGAGCGGCCGCATGCGGCGAGCGGACACCAGGGGTGAAACCGGTGCGGCGACACCTTGCACGTAGACGGTTACTCAGCGGTCACTCCGCTGAGCAGCCCTTCCGGCAGACCGGGCCGTCACGTGCCGCAGGTGTCAGGATGTTCTCTATGGACGTGCGGAAAAGGAACCGGGTGACGGTGTCCGGCCGGGATAGCGGCCCGGTGGTGATGCTCGCCCATGGATTCGGGTGCGATCAGAATCTGTGGCGCCTCGTCGCGCCCGTGCTCGAGGAACGCTTCCAGGTGGTCTGTTTCGACCATGTGGGGGCCGGGCAATCCGACGTGTCCGCCTGGAGCGCGAAGAGGTACTCCACCCTGGACGGCTACGTGCAGGACGTGATCGAGATCTGTCAGGAACTGGACCTCGGACCCGTGACCTTCGTCGGGCATTCGGTCAGTTCCATGATCGGTGTCCTCGTAGCCGCTCGGGAGCCCAAGCTCTTCGACAGACTCGTCCTCCTCACGCCTTCGCCGTCCTACATCGACGACGGTGACTACCGGGGCGGGTTCAGCGAACAGGACATCGGCGAACTGCTCGAGTCGCTGGACAGCAACTATCTGGGCTGGTCCGCGACGATGGCCCCGGTGATCATGGGAAATCCGGAACGTCCGGAGCTGGGTGAGGAGCTGACCAACAGCTTCTGCCGGATGGACCCGGAGATCGCCCGGGTGTTCGCGAGAGTGACCTTCCTGTCCGACAACCGGGCGGATCTCGCCGAAGTGAGCGTCCCCACGCTCATCGCCGAGAGCGCGCGTGACACGCTGGCCCCGCGCGAGGTGGGCGCCTTCGTCCACGAGCAGATCCCCGGCAGCGAACTGGTCACTCTGGACGCGACGGGCCACTGCCCCCAGCTGAGCGCCCCCGAGGAGACGGCCGAGGCGATCATTGCCTTCGTGCAGGGGGCGTGACGGTGCCCCCGAGCTGGGAGGAACCCGACGGATGCTGGGCCGTGGGGGACCGGGACCAGGAGCAGCTGCCGTTCTCCGCCCTGCTGGAGGACAGTGCGGAGGACCTGTACGAGAACGCGCCGTGCGGCTACCTCTCCACCTTGCTGGACGGCCGGATCGCCAAGGTCAACCAGACCCTTTTGCAGTGGCTCGGCTACCGGCGGGAGGAACTGGTCGGCCGCAAACAGTTCTCCGACCTGCTGACCATCGGCGGCAAGCTGTACCACGAGACGCATTTTTCGCCGCTGCTGCAGATGCAGGGCGGGATCAGCGGCATCGCACTGGAGCTCAGGACCGCGGACGGCAGCCGGCTGCCCGTCCTGGTCACCTCCACCGTGAAGCAGGACAGCGACGGGCAGCCGCTGCTGATCCGCACCACCCTCCTGGACGCACGGGACAGGCGCACCTACGAGCGCGAGCTGCTGCGAGCCCGGCAGGAGGCCGATCTCGAACGCGAACGACTGCAGCGCCTCGCCACGACCCTGCAGCGCACCTTGATCCCGCCGGCGCTCGAGCCGGTTCCAGGACTGGAAGTGGCCGCGCAGTACCACTTCGCGTCCCCCGACGAGGTGGGAGGGGACTTCTACGACCTGTTTCCGCTGGCTCCGGGCCGCTGGGGATTCTTCATGGGCGACGTGCGCGGCAAGGGCGCGGGCGCGGCTGTGGTGACCTCTCTGGCGCGGTACACCCTGCGGGCCGCCGCGGTCTCGGACCCCGTGCCGGTCACGGTTCTGGCCAACCTCAACAGCGCCCTCAACCGTGAGTTCCAGGAGGACGAACCGCGCTTCTGCACCGTGATCTTCGGCCTGCTCACCCTGGACGGGGAGGACGTGGGTTTCCATGTCGTCCTGGCCGGTGGCGGCCACCCCCCTGCCGTGCTGCTGCGCGCCGACGGCAGCGCCGACTACCTGCCCACGCCGGGAGGACAGCTGGTCGGGGTCGTGCCGGACGCACAGTTCACCACGGCCGCCGTGGAGCTGGGCCCCGGGGACACGCTGCTGCTCTACACCGACGGTCTGACCGAGGCCCGTACCCCGGACCCGGGTGGACGCTACGGCGACGAAGCGCTCCTGGAATTCGCGCGAGGCCTCGCCCCCACGTCGGCTCCCGGCGCCGTCGAGGCGCTCAACGAGCTCCTGGACTCGTTCGGCGAGGGACTCGACGACGACACCGCGCTCCTGGCCATGGGGGTGCCCCGTGCCGAGCACGAGGACGGTGAGGAGACCGGCGCCGAACGGAGGTGAGCAGGAACTGGCCACCGCGAGTTCCTCGCCGGCCCCTCCGCCTCGGCAGCGGATGCCCTACGGGCGGGCCGGCCGCGTGGGAGGGACCGTGCGACCGCGCGGCGCGAACCATGCGCACCTCACGCCGCGAACCGTGCGCACCGCTCGCCGCGCCGTCCGGCCGGTGCTCCGCCGGCCCTGCGACCGGACTGAGCACGGCATCGCTCCACCGCACTCACGGCTCTCGGCAAGTTGCACAAGCCCTGCCGCCGGTCATTGCCGCGATTGCGCAGAGACGGCCGCCGGTTGCTGCCGCAAAATGCGATCACACACCGAAGTGATCCGGATGAACCATTCGGTTCGCCCTGACGTCAGGAGTCGCCTTGCTGTGGAGAAGAAGCCTGCTCGCCCCGTTGGCCGCACTCACCCTTGTCCTGTCCGTATCGGCGGGCGCCGGTACAGCGTCGGCATCCGCTCCCACGGGTACGGCCGCTGCCACCCCCGGCCCTCCCGCGGCCTCGTCCGCCGGTGACTTCGGCGCCCCGGGGCCCTACGCCACCGCCGTGGAAGTCGGAGCGATCACCACCCTCTACTACCCGCGCGACATCGCGGACAGCGACCGCCGCCACCCCGTGATCGTGTGGGGCAACGGCACCAACGGCACTCCCCTCGCCTACCGGGACCTGCTGCTCCACTGGGCGAGCCAGGGGTTCATCGTGGCAGCCGCCAACACCCCGCAGTCCAATCTCGGCATCTCCATGCGAGCGGGCATCGACATGCTCACCCGCAGGAACGCCGACCCGGGCAGCATCTTCCTCCACCGCGTCGACCTGGAGCACATCGGCGCATCGGGGCACTCGCAGGGTGGTGCGGCAGCGATCGTCGTCGGAGCGGACCCCCGCATCGACGCCATCCTGCCGATCCAGCCCGGCCCGCTCGCCGACATCAACGCAGTGCACGTACCCGCGCTCCTTCTGGCCGGCCAGAAGGACAGCATCGTCTTCCCCTTCCTCGTCAAGGCCTTCTACAACGCCGCCGATCACATTCCGGCTGTCTACGGTGAGCTGCGAGGCGCCGACCACTTCACGGTCGTGGGCGACCCAGGCCCGTTCGCCGCACCGACCACCGCGTGGTTCCGTGCCCACCTCATGGGCGACCGGACGGCACGTACGCAGTTCTTCGGCACCGGATGCGGCATCTGCGCCGATACCGCCACCTGGTCCGACGTCCGTCGGAACGCACTGGCCCTGAGCGTCCCGGCCGCCACTCCGTAACCCGCTCCAGCCGATCACCGACGCCCTGGCAGACGTCGTTCCGGTCTGCCCTCTCCACCGCTTCCCCTGCCGCTCCCGCAGGAAGGGGGAGCGGTTCCTTCTCGTGAGAGGACCGCCATGGACATCATCGCGACCACACGCCAGGGAAAGGTACGAGGCCGTGTCCGGGACGGGATAGCCTCCTTCTTCGCCATCCCCTACGCCGCCGCGCCCTTCGGCATCCACCGGTTTCGCGCTCCCGCGCCCGTCCAGTCCTGGGACGGGGTGCGTGACGCGCTGGAGTTCGGGCCGACGGCCCCGCAATGCCCCTACCCGCCGCCCCTCGACCGGTTGATCCCCGAGGTGGAGATCCCGGGGGAGGAGTGTCTCAACCTCAACATCTGGGCTCCGGCGGGCGAGGACGGGCCGCTGCCCGTGATCGTGTGGATCCACGGGGGGTCCCTGCGCAGTGGCTCCGCCGCCGTGCCGCTGTACGACGGCCGGGCCTTCGCGCGCGACGGCGTGGTGCTTGTCTCGATCAACTACCGTCTCGGGGTCGAGGGGTTCGGAGTGTTTCCCGACGCCCCCGACAACCGGGGCCTGCTGGACCAGATCGCCGCCCTGACCTGGGTGCGGGACAACATCGCCGCGTTCCGCGGAGACCCCGGACGCGTCACGGTGTGCGGTGAGTCCGCCGGAGCCGTAAGCATCGCGGCCCTGATGGCCGGAGCTCGTGCGGCCGGACTGTTCCACCGGGCTGTCCTGCAGAGCGGCGCACCGCAGACCGTGACGCGCGGCCAGGGCGCGAAGACCGTGAGGGCGATGGCGAAGAGACTGCGGGTGCCGGCCACGGCGGAGGAGTTCGCCGCCGTGAACCGCGAACGACTGCTGGACGCGCAGGACGCGGTGGTCGGCAGAGCGAACCCGATCAGCGGCGGGCCGGGCTTCCACATCGTCGTCGACGACGACGTGGTACCGGCCGACCCCCCGCTCCCGTCGGTCGACCTCCTGCTCGGCTGCAACCGGGAGGAGTACCGCTTGTGGTTCGTACCGAGCGGAGCGCTTGACCGCGTCAACGGGCTCACGCTCCGGCTGGCCCTGCTGAAATCGCGGATCTCCGGCCGGGTCGCGCGGTTGTACCGGGCGTCCCGGCCGGGGGCGAAGCCAGGTGTGATCCTCGGTGAGATGGCCACGGACTTCCTGCTGCGCGGGCCCCTCAACCGGCTTGCCGACTCCCGGCCGGCCCGCACGTACCTCTACGAGTTCGCCTGGCGTTCCCCGGTCATGGAACTGGGGGCGTGCCACGCCCTGGAGATCGGGTTCGTCTTCGACAACCTCCGCCGCGGTGAGACGCTGACCGGGCCGGACGCCCCTCAGCCGCTGGCCGACGCCATGCACCGGGCCTGGGTCGCCTTCGCCACCACGGGAGATCCGGGCTGGCCCGCCTGGGACGCCCGCCGCCCGGTCATGGTCTTCGACCATCCGCACGCGGGGACCGTGCTCGCGCCGCGCCAGGAGGAGCTGGAGGCCTGGCTCCAGCTTGATCTTTAACCTCGGAGCCCGAACGAGTCCTCGTACTTGATCACTCGGGTTGGTAACTGCCGTACGTGCAGGCGGCCTTCGGCTGAGCATGTGATCCGACCAAGGAACACACAACGCTCAGCACGAAGGCCGTGGGGATGAGTCTGTCGCATCATGCTGTCCGGCAGGATCCGTTTGCGGGACTGTCGGCAGCGCCCGTGGTGTCCGCCAGCGGCAGACACCACGGGCGCCCTCCACCAGGGCCGTTCCCACCCCGTTCCCGTACTACCCTCACCAACTTCTCGTACCGGCTCATCCGCAGGCCGGTGAATGTCTCCACCGACAACGGCTCAGCCGGCAACACCCCACCCGTACAGGAGGAATGCCCTAACTCAGGCGTTCTGCTACACCCTTTAGACCCACGTCTTCCCCTTCGCATTCGACTTCAACTTGTGCTTCTTGACCTTGTCCTTGCAGAGCCGGCACGCGGTCTGCTTCGCCTTGCCGTAGGTCCAGGCAGTGATCTTTCCTCCCACACCCCTGCCGACCGTGTTGTTGTACGAGTCGGCCTTGGAGTCGCGCTTTGCCGCGGCGGACTTGCCGGCGTTCTTTTCGTGCGCGTTGCCGAGGGCCTTCGCGAGGTACGACCCGACCGACCAGGTGAGCATCGCCTGCCAGATGCAGTGGCGGTAGGCGTTCTGCTTCGCTCCGTTCGAGTACCTCTTCTTGGCCTCGCTCAGTGCCCAGTTGGTCACGTAGATCATGTCCGCGCACCACAGGAAGAACAGAGCGCAGATCGCGGCTTCCGGTACGAGCCCGCCGATGGCGTAGTTCCCGCTGATGTCGTAGCAGTTCACCGGGTCGCCGAAGCAGTAGTCGTAGGAGCTGGCGTTGCCTCCGACGATACGGTCGGTGGAGAGGAACCGGCCCGTGGCCGAGTCGTACAGGCGCGCCCCCATGAGTGTGGCGGTGCTCGGCGTTTCCGACGAGCGCCGCTCCGCGCCGATCCAGCCGTACCGGGCCGGGTCGGTGCCGGGAAGGCGGTTGCCGAACTCGTCGTAGCTGTTGACCACCGGAGTCGTGGCGTCCACCAGCGGCAGCTGCGTAGCCACGTCGCCGTGGATGTTGGTGAGCTGGAGGACCACGTCACCGGTGGCGCCGGTCGTGGCGATCAGGTCTCCTGTCAGGTCCGACAGGTTCCGGGTGATCCTGCTGTCACCCTCGTTGATCCACGTGGGGTTGTCCCCGTCGGCGCCGTAGTGGTTGCGCTTGGTCGAGGCCGTCGACCAGGTCCCGTCGTCATCCTTGTTCTCGGTCGTGAACGAGGCGAGCCTGCCGGCCGAGTCGAGGTCCCAGGTGGTGCGCTCGGAGCCCGCCGTGATCTGGCGGACGAGATCGTTGGCGAAGTAGGAGTTCTGGGCTCCGCTGCTCTGGGCGGTGGTGCGGCCGAAGGCGTCGTAGACCGTGCCGGTGGCGATCAGCCTGTCGGCGGTGTCGTACGTGGAGTTGACCGCCTTCGTGGTGGGCGCGCCGCCGTCCACGTCGTCGACCGTGGTCACCAGGGACGTACGGTTGGTGTTGGCGTCGAACCCGTAACCGCGGTGGGTGGTGACGCCGGCCTGGGTGTCGTCGGCCCTGGTCAGGCGTCCTGCCGCGTCGTAGGTGTAGCTCTGGTACGCGCCGCCGCCCGTGTAGGTGGTGCGGGACACGACCTGGCCGTGGATGTTCTCACTGACCGACTCGCCCTGGATGGTCCAGCCGGATTCCCAGTGCCAGTAGCGCGAGGTCTCGTTCCCCGTGGGGTCGAGGTTGTATTCGACGTCGATGTTCCATGGCAGCCTCTGCTTGTAGAGGCGGCCGTCGGAGTCGTAGGAGGCGCTGACGTCGCCCGTGCTCCCGAGGGCCGAGTCGTGCATTCCGGTCGGCTGGCCGGTGAGGCTCTGGTAGCTGTAGGTGGTCTCCGAGGGGACTGAGTCGGTCCTCCGCGTCACCCGGTCGCGGCGGTCGTACTCGGTGCGTGTGACATTGCCCGCACCGTCGTCGTACGAGATCTCACGGCCCAGCCTGTCGGTGACGTGGCGCACCGTGGTGGTCCCGTCGGAGACGGTGACCGCCTGCCCGTTGGCCGGGTTGTAGGTGATGGTCTGCGTCGGTACGGCGGTGCCGGCTCCTCCCGTGATCGTGCTCCTGGTACCGCGCCCGACGGCGTCATAGGTGGTGACCGTGGTGCGCGTCACGCCGTTGGCGGTCTCGGTGACCTTGGCCACCTGGCCCAGGCGGTTGTACTCCAGGGTCTTGGTGGGCAGTTCGTCGGGGTTCGAGCCGCCACCGGTGATCTTGCCTGCCGGGCCGCTGGAGCAGAGCAGGTCGGCCCATTCGGGACGCCCGGAGCAGGCGCCGGTCCCGTCCGCGGTCCAGTAGCGGGAAGCCACCGTCCCCGCGTCCGCGCCGTTGGACTTGGGCTGGATGCTCTTCAGGATGCGGCCCTGGGCGTCGAACTCGGAGGAACGGGTCAGCTTGATCCCGTTCGGGTCCGTGACCGTGGCAGTGGGCAGGCCCTTGACCCAGTCGTAACGGGTGTTGGTGGTACGGACATCGCCGTCGTTCAGGTACCCCTCGATGAATGCGCCGGTTGATGTGGTGGTCGGCTGGTCCGCGACCCGGGCCGACCCATCGGTGGGACGGCCTTCGTCGTACCGGGTGATGGTGTGCTGGCGCGCCGCCACCTGTGTTCCGGCCGGGATGGTGGGGCTGTCGGAGTCGCCCTGGAACTGCTGGGTCAGGGTGACCAGGTGGAGCGGGCCGTACTGCTGCAGCTGCCGTTTGCCGTCGGCGGAGAACTCCGAGACCGTGGCCAGCTTGCGGGCACGTTCCGCAGGCGAGTCGGCGAGGATGCCGAGTTGGCTCTGCGTGGTGACCTGGTAGTCGGCGTTGCCGAGTGCGAGTTCGCGGTTGGTGGCGCCCAGCTCCAGGACGGCGTTGCCGAAGGAGTCGTACTGGGTGGTGGTCAGGTGACGGCCGGGCAGGCCCATGTTGACCTGGAGGCCAGAGGCGTTGGTGTAGGTGGTGGTCGCCTTGTCGTAGTCACCGGCGTTGAGGTCGTTCCCGTTGTGGGATGCGGGCACCTGGTCGGCAGGGAAGACGGCGGTGGCGTCCGTCGGTGCGTCCGTCTGGCCCCACGTCAGGGCCTCGGCAGGGGAGAGCTGATTGGGTGCCTTGGCGCCGGTGAGCGGTACGTCGTAGACCAGCGAGGTGGCCGACGTACCGCCGTCGGTCTCGTCCTCGCTGCCCGGCTTCAGGGTCGGCCGGGACACGGAGAGCAGCATGCCCTCGCCCGCGACCGTGCTGGAGCCGGCCTTCCCGTACGAGAAGGTCCACGGCAGCTCGCCCGGCGGGGTCTGGGTGACCACGCGGCCCGCGCTGTCGTAGGTGTAGGTCGTCTTCAGCGCGGGGGAGACCCTCGGGTCCCACTGCTCACGCAGGCGCCCCGAGGCGTCGTAGGCGTAGTTCGACACGACCGTGGCCGTGGCGTTCGCCGCGCCGGGATCGGTGGACCACAGCCGGATGCGGGCGACCTGCCCGGCGTAGTCGCCCGGTGTGCTCCCGGTGGCTGTGGTGGTGGCGTACTGGTACTCCAGGATCCGGCAGCCCTTGGTGGAAGGGGTGCTCGCGCACGTGGCGTTGGTGACCGCCGAGGTGGGAGCGATCACGTACTTCGGGCGGGCCAGGACGGCGCTGCCCACGACGACCTTCTCCGAGATCAGAGAGGTAGTGGAGTTGTCCGTCGGGAGGCTGCTCTGGGAGAGCTGCCAGATCGTGGCGGCCGCATCGATCTTGGTGAACTGGGAGACGGTCCCCTCGGTGTCCTTGAGGGTGAAGGAGCCGGTCAGACTGCCCGTCAGCGTGAGGGCCTCGGCGCCCTCCTCGGGCTTCCAGCCACCTCCGCTCGTCGCCGTGAACCCGGTCTCCTCGCCGTCGATGTCCACCACCGCGACCGAGGTGTTCGACGTCTTGCGCAGGTACAGCGATTCGGTGGCGGAGAGCTCCGCGGCAGCGCCCGCGGTCCACTGGGGACCGAAGATGGCCACCTGGCCCTCCTGCTGTCCGCCCTCGGAGGGCCGGCGTGAGGACGCCGTGCGGCTGGCCGTCAGGCCGAACGCCGAGCTGTCCGTCTCGGTCAGCACGAAGTCGCCGGTGAGCATGTTGACGTCACCCGGACCTGCGGCCTGGGTGGGCGCGGCGCCCGCCTTCCGGTCGACGGTGATCGAGGTGGCGGGGGAGGCGTCGGTGCTGGTGCCGTCGGTGAAGACCGCGCGGACGTTGATCGGACCGTCCTCGGTGAGGCTGCTGGTGATGTTCCACACCAGCGCCTCGGACAGGCCACCGCTCACAGCGGCCGGCCAGGAGGCGAGGGCGGTGTTGTCCGCCCGGCGACGCACATCGGCGAGCGGGACGTCCTTCCAGGCGTCGGTCTCGCCGCGGCGGTACTGGTAGCGCACCCCGGTGTCGGAGGGCTTGCCCTGACCGGTCAGCACGGCCCGCCGTGCCGGACGGTCGCCCTGGCCCGGCGAGAGCAGGGCCGCGCCCGAGCCGGCGAAGAAGGTGAAGGAAGTGGTGGCGGAGACGTTGCCGGCGGCGTCCCTGGAGCGTGCCGCCAGGGTGTGCTTGCCCGCGCGGAAGACCGGCGTGGCCGTCACCGGCGAGCCGGTGGTGGCGATCGACTGCCACGCCCCGCCGTCCAGCTGCCACTGGACCGACTTCACGTCCGCGGCCGGGGGAGTGAGGGTGAAGGCACCGGTGAAGTCGCCGTTGCCGTCCGGCGTGCCGGACCACTGACCGGCAGGGAAGTCGGCCGAGGCGACCGTGGTCGCGGCAGGCGCCGTGGTGTCCACGACCAGTGTGCGGAACGCCGACCAGGCGCTGGTGGCGGAGCCGTCGGTGGCCCGCGCCCGCCACTTGTAGGAGCCGGCCGACAGCGCGGCGGGGGTCCAGTCCGCCTGGGCGCCCGAGGCGACCGCCGCGCTGTTGCCGGTGCGCAGGGCGGAGGTGCCGGTGGAGGTCCACACCTCGTAGTTGAGGGTGACCTGCGAACCGTCGCCGTCCAGGGCCTTCGCCGACAGCGTCGGCGTGGTGTCGTTGGTGGCGGCTCCGGCAGCCGGGGCTATGAGGGTCGGCAGGTCGGGAACCGAGTTGTAGGTGACCGAGAGATAAGGAGTGTTGGAGGCGGCGTCGCCGGAGTTGAAGCGCTTCCAGCCGGCCGGCTCGTTCTCGTTCGTGGCCCGCAGCCCCAGGTGGTTGCTTCCGTTGCCGTTCCCCGCCCACGCCGTGGCCAGCGAGGTCACGTCCGCGTTGACCCAGCCGTCGTTGCAGGCGCTGGAGAAGCCCTTGGTCTGGGTGCTGGTGGCGTACTTCGTCGTCCAGGCCGGCTGCGCGGTCCAGCGTGATCCGGTCCCGGCGGCCCCGGTCGACCACACTTCCCAACTGGCGGGGGTGCAGGACCAGGAGTGGTAGGCGAACAGGTTGAGCTTCGCCGCGGTGATCTGCTTGCCCGTGATGTTCTTCATCGGGAACGAGAGGAACGACCGGGCCACCTGCGAGGAGCCGTTGTTGCCGAGCTTGAGGTCCGTCGAGGTCGACTGGTCGGTCGTGTAGCCCTGTTGGACGAAGGTGTCGAAGCTGGCCCCGACGCTGATCGCGGGGTCGATCGTCACGGGGAACTGTGTCGTGGGGTCGGCCAGGAACTTTGCGTCCGGCGTCAGGGTCAAGGTGACGGTGTCGCCGTCCTGGACCACCTTCACCGCCACCGGGGCGGTGCGCTCGTGCTCACCGGACGACGTGTGCACCCTCGCGTCCCACATCACCGGCGCGGGCATGGCGCCCACGGGCCTGCCCTTGGAGTCCTTGAAGGAGACCGAACCGTCCGGGTTCGCCTCGGCGGTCAGGCCCTTGGCCGTGAGGCTGTAGGCAATGGCACCGCTCGCATCGACGGCGGAACGATTCTTCAGTTCCAGGAACTGCTCGTAGCCGCTGCGCGTCGACTTGATCAGGAGGTCCGCCGAAGGGAGGGCGTTCCGGTACCGGGCGACGGTGTTCTCCTCACCCTCGATCTCCGGCGCGGGCAGCGCCCCGTACCAACCCAGCTGAATCCGCTGACCGGTCCGGCCCTCCAGCGTCACCAGGGGAACGCCGGCCGAAGCGGTTTTCCTGCCAGTGCTCCTCAGCCCCTTGGGAGCCGCGCTCCGGCCGGCCAGGCGCAGTCCGTGGGGATGCCTGCGGGCCCCGACCGAACCGTCCGAGAGCTTCTGCAGGGAGATGTCGATGTCCTGCCACGCGCCCCGGTCGTCCTTGAACCGGATCGGTCCGGTGTGCGCCTCCTCGGTCACCGAACCGTTGGGGTTCACGTGGACCGTCGAGGTCTCGGTACGCGCGTCCACCGCCTCGATCCGACGGTTCTGGATCTTCGCCTTCAGCCGGGCGGCAGCCACCGACCCCGCGGTCGCCGGCCCGAGATCCTTCGCGTCGGCGGCCTTGTCGGCAGGAACGGCCGTGCGCTCGACGCCCATCGCCAGATTGGCGGTTCCGACCATGACGGTGGCTTCGAACGCCATCGTCAGCACGACGGCCGCTGCCACCGGGCGCAGACGCCTCAACTGAACAGGCGGCAGGAAGGGCTGAACGGACGGTGCGTTCGGTCTTCTTCCTGGCCGCAGGAACTTGCCTGTCACTCTCACTCCTCGCACATGGTGCGGGTGTACCCCGCATGCACATGGGATCCTCACATGTCGCACACAGGTGTCAATGAGTCAGTAAGCGGAGCAGGTGTTTCCCTGGCGGGTGCTCAGAGCCCCACGAGGGGGCATCCGGGCCATCCGGCCGAAAAGGAAGGGGCGTTCGCGGCAAAATGATCATTTGTGGAGCGTGGCGAGCGGCCCACTCTTTGCGTATTCTTGACCCTCCCCGCGCCCCTCCTTCGCACGGAGGCAGCCCTGCCCCGGTTCGATGGGTCATCAGATACCGCAGCGCCAGGTCACGTTGAGTCACCTGGCGCCGCAGGTCTCTTCGAGGGCGAGGCTGTGAGGACCGCGGTGGTGGGCAGCGCAGGGCTGTCGTGGACCTGTTTCAGTCCGAGCAGTCCGCGGGTGAGCCGTCGGCGGCCGCGGTGATCTCCACGCGGTATCCGGATCCGGAGCCGAACTCGGGTCCGGGCTTCCGCTCCTCCGCCTCCAGGATCTCCTTGGTCAGGAAGTAGACGTCCAAAGCGGTCGCCCGGTCTCCTTCGGCCCTGGTGAAGCACAGGCCGGCGAACTGTCCGTCGTTCGATGACCCCTGGTCGGGGCGGGCCGGCTTCCAGCCCTCCTGCTCCGCCACGGTCCGGTAGTGCGCGGCCACTTCGGCCTTGTCGCCGCGGAGCACGTAGGTCCGCGAGGCGTACAGCTGCGCGTCGCCGCTGTCCTGCCAGCAGTCGGACTCCAGCTTCTCGAAGCCCTTGGGGATGATGGCTCCTTCAGGCCGTGAGCCCAGGACGCCGTACGACTCCAGCTTCTCGACCCGGCTCTCGGTGCCATCGCACCCCGAGGCGGACGCGTCGGCGATCGACTGGCATCCGGTGAGAGCTCCGGCTGCCACCGCTACCGTCGAGAGCAGGGCGGCACAACGGCCGGTTCCCGTGTGAAGTGCCAAGTTGACTCCCCTGGTTGATATGCCCGGGCGGCCGGACTTCCGCAGGCCCCGGGGCACTCACGGCGGGTCACGTTAGCACGCTGCTCCTCGGCTCTTGTGCGTAGCCCAACGACCGGCACAGGAACAAGGATCGATCATGTCTGCTTCCTCCACTTCTCCCGCCTCCGGCGAGAACCAGCCGCCCACGGCCAACGATCCCCTGGCGTGGCGGCGGCATCTCCGGCGCCGGCCTCGGCCGCCGCCGGCATCAATGAGACGTGCGACGCCTGGGAAGCGGTCTCGGACTCCCTCTGCGACGCGGACGGCTGGCCGCTGGACGACGAGCTGTACGCGGACGGCAGGGTCGAGCGAGACGCCGCAGCGTGGAACCACGCCGAGGTGTTCCTCGACCACGGACCCGAGGTGCTGGCCGGGGTCCGCGCCGGCGCCGACGGCCCCGACTACGTCGAGGGGCCGATCAGCGACGACCTGTGCCGACTGCGCGGGATCGACACCACCCTGGCCCGAGCGCATCAGCTTCGGCATGAGTGGGACCAGGTCATGGCGCTCATGGACGGCTCGCAACCAGGCTCGCTCCAGCTCTACCAGGAGCGCGCGGGGGAGCACCGCAACTCCGAGGGCCGGCACTACGCGCACGAGCTGTCCTACCAGGGCCCGGCACTCGTACGGGCCAACGAGTACCTGGTCGGCCGGGCGGAGGCGCAACGGCCCGCGCAGACCGAACGGGCGCGCGTGGCCCTGACCCGGTTCACGCCCGGCGCCCGCGGTATTCCGCCTGCTTCGCCTCCCGCTCCCCCGGTGGCGAATCCAGCGGCCCTCGCTCGCACCGCGGACGCTCCTAGCTTGACTCTGAAGCTCCTATGGATCGTCAAGCTGCGAAGTCGTTGTCGGTGAGCTCGTGCATGCGCTCGTGAGGTGGCGGTAGGTCTCTCGCACGACGAAGCGCTTGAGGCATCTGAAGATGTCCTTCGTCTTGAGCCCTTCGAGGGTGCGTCGTGCCCGTAGTCGCGGGTGCGCGGTTCGTGACGCATGCGGACCAGCACGATGGTGTGCAGCGCACGGTTGGCCTGGCGGTCTCCGCCGCGGTTGAGTCCATGGCGGTCGGTGCGACCGGGGATCTTGGAGTTTCCCAGTGGGCCAGCATGATCAGCGGGCATGCTCGGGTGGTTCCGATGACCGATGCAGCTGTCGAGGTGCCCGTTGTCCCTGCGCCCGCGTTCCGGTGAGCACGTACCGTCTCTGACTGCGCGGATCGCGCGGGCGAGCAACCCGGGCGACACCTCGGCCCGTTATGCGCGCCATGGACACATCATCAGCTGGAAGGGGTTCTCCGCTCACCTGACCGAGACCTGTGCTCCCGGCAGCCCCAACGTGATCACGGACGTGGCACCACTGCGGCCACGCGTGCCGCCCGCGGGATCTGTGACCGGTTCCCGTGGCCAGGTCGCCCGGTAGGCCCTCCGTCATGCGAGGTCTCTTGCGACGAGTGCCGCTTGGAGCAGCCGGGCCTCGGCGGGGACGGCGAGATCCAGCCCGG
Organism: Streptomyces clavifer; assembly: GCF_036345975.1. Lineage (NCBI taxonomy): Bacteria > Bacillati > Actinomycetota > Actinomycetes > Kitasatosporales > Streptomycetaceae > Streptomyces > Streptomyces clavifer. The sequence continues at coordinate 7,364,693 of NZ_CP107793.1, forward strand.
TCAGCACGCTCACCCGGTGCAACCTGTAGTCCAGCGTGTTGCGGTGGACGCAGAGCTCCGCCGCGCTCCGGCTGCGGTTGTGTCCGTGGTCGACGAACACCCGCAGTGTCTCCAGCAGGTACGCATGCTGCGCCAGCGGGTCGAGCTTGGCCGCCAGCCGCAGCAGCGCGTCACCGGGACGCGCGAGCTGGTACTCCAGGAGCACGTCGTCGAGCCGGTACAACCCGGGCGGACGGCCCAAGCGCTGTACGAGTTCGAGTACGCGCCCCGCCTCGGCCGCCGCTGCGGGAACGGTCGCAGGTCCCGCAGCGAGGGCAGCGGCCATGAACACGCACTGGCCCACGTCCTTGCTGAGCGGATCCGGCAGGCCGGACAGGTCGCAGCTGTCCGGCAGCAGCGCGATCCCGGCGACGTGATCCATCAGCACGGGGACGCCCGCGTAGGCCTCGAGGGATGACTGCACGAGCCTGGTCGGCGGGTTCGACTCGAAGGCCAGGGCGACGACCACATGCCCGCCGTCCACCGATATCCGTGCCGTCTCCGCCAGTTCCTCGTAAGGCCGCCCGGCCAGCAGAGCGGTCAGCAGCGCCCGCCGTGCCCGCTTGTCCTCGCTGTGTATGTCCTCCTGTGCAGTGCGGTGCGCGAGGACGACGGCGGGCATGGCCGCGTGCAGGCAGGCCAGCAACTTCGCGCCCGCGCCGGTCAACTCCTCAGGTTCGGCCGTCTCTGCCAGGGTTTGCCACCACACCTCCGCACCGATGAGATAGGCGGCGATCACCGCTTCCAAGGGCACGCGTTCCTCGGCCCGGCGCCCGGACCACTCGATGAGCCGGGTCAGATCCCCCGGGCCCATCGCACCGTCCTCGCGCAGAGCCCGGAGTAGCAGATCGTGCACGGCCGTGATCGACCGCGTCACCTCGCCATCGAGCGTCCTGCGCGACAACTCGCCGTAGAACGGCACCTCCGCCACACAGCGTGCGACGACGGCAGCGGTGAAGTCATCACCGCGCAGCGCCATCCGTGTGTGCAGAGCAGGCATCGACGTATCGTCACACCGCCCGAACACCTCCGTCAATCACTCGATCGTGCGACCCGACCCCGCTCCCACGCCGTCGTCCACCACCGGAAGTCGCCGTCTTCCGGGGTCATCCGATCTGTGCAGTCGATAGTTCGGGACGACTCTGTGACTGCGCCGAGGCCGGTGGGCGTCGGACGAGGCGTGAACGCGCCTCGCCCCTACTGCAGTGATGTCTCCGACGCCTTTGAGGCTCTGATCGAACCGGTCCTCACCACCGAGCGAACCGGGCCCGGAACAGCTGCTCGGGTCCATGGCCTGCAGGCGATGGGGGCGGTGTACCGAAAGGGTTTGTCACGAGGTCGGGACGTCGACGGTGATCACCCCATGACGACCGGAATGTGCCATGCCGACCAGTCCGTGTCTCAGGTTGCGGGTGAGTCCTGGACGGGTAGTTCTTCCGCCAGTTCCATACAACGCAGGCGGGCTGGGGAGAAGTCGTAGGGCATCTTGCCGATGGCTTCGAACGCGCTCATGGAGCCAGCCTCCCGCTTGCCGGAGCCGAGGTCGGTCTCGGCCTCGCCGTCATCGGGGGTGGCAGGGTGCAAAATGTCCCAGGCGTCGAAGAGGGCATCGTCGTCCTCGTCCATGCCGGACTCCTCGATGACGGCGTGCAGGGCGCTTTCGAAGGCGCGCCGCTCGACGGCCACTTGAGCCACCCGTGGATCATCGACGGCGACGCTGTCATCGAGTGCCTCCTCGGCTTCGTCGATGCGGTCGGAATCCTCCCGCAGAGTGGGATGCGTGGCCAGAACAATGAAGCGGGTGGCCTGGACGGCCGCGCCGAGTGGGCCGAAGATGCGCTCGGTGACCAGCAGAGTGTCCAGGTCCGCCTGACGCAGGGAGCCCTCGGGCAGGCTCTTGAGGCGTTCGGTGACGAAGTCGGAGAGCAGGCCCATCCGGCTGCCTTCGGTGCGCATCCGCTGCACGGCGTTTCGTTGCCGCCGCAATTCCGCCTCCTGCTCGGCGAGGGTTTCCTCCAGCCGCTCCAGGATGCCCGCGATACCTTCTCCACTGTCCGCGCCGACGGAAGCCGTGCCGGTGGTAAAGGCGTCACGGATGTCGTCGAGGGCGATCCCGGCGTCGGCCATCTTGCGAATCCACAGCAAGCGGATCATGTCCTCGTACCCGTAGCGGCGGCGGCCGTCGCCGCCCCGCTCGGGCTCGGGGAGCAGACCGATCTCGTGGTAATGACGAATCGCCCGTGGCGTGCTGCCGACGAAGGCCGCCGCGTCACCGATCTTGACCTGACGGGGTGGGATGAAAGACGAGTGCATGAGCATGGACCTTTCCTCAAGGCATCGGGACGTAAGTCCACCGGACCACATGCCGCTACGGAAGGTGCAAGTCCGAACACACCGCTCTGCGCCCACGGCAGGAAATGCGCCCTCTCCGCAGTGACGGCAGGGCCGTCGTTGCCTGCTGGGGCATCCGCACGACGGCAGTGTGGGTTCACAGCCACTGATGAATCGCCGCGACCTGAACCCTGCCTCGAACCGCAAGTGTGTCGAACCGGGTCACCACGGCCGGTGCTGCTTGAGACGGCTGATCCCGCCTTCGACCGCGTGCCGGGCCGGGGGTGGACGCCTGCCGGCAGGCGTCCACCTGCTGGATGGCCGACGGGGCCACTGCCCGAGTCTGCTGTCCCCTCGGGGAACCAGGTGCACCGTATCCGCCGTATGCGTGTTCGGTAGGCTTGCCTTACCTGGTGTGGGTCCCGAGTGTGCGGGTTCCGGTGTCGCAGGTCGGAAGCAGGGGCAGGGCGTAGGTGGGAGACGGTGACCAGGCTCGTGTGCGTCGTGCGTTCGGCAGGCCGGGAACGCTCACGCCGATAGCGGGGGACGCAGGTTTCGGCCGGGCGCCCGGGACGAGGCAGCGTGGATAGGATCGCGCTCGCGGCCGGAGTCCTGTACGTCATCGTCCTGCTGCGCGCCGGAGGGACGTTCGCCATCGGGTGGCTCGCGGGCGCCGGTGCCCGGCGCAGCAGGTTCGCGGGGCGGATCTCTTCGGCGAAGTTCCGGCGTGCCGAGCAGGCGATCCAGCGGTGGGGCGCGCCGGTGGTGGCGGTCTCCTTCCTGACTGTCGGTTTCCAGACCGCCGCCAACTTTCTCGCGGGGAGCATGCGCATGCCGTTGCCGCGCTACCTCCCTGCCCTGTTCGTGGGCGGAGCGGCCTGGGCGCTGATCTACGCGACGGCGGGGCTCGGCCTGCTCGAAGTGCTGGTGCGACTCCTCACCGAGCGGACGGCCATCGAGGGGGCCGCCGTGGCCGTCCTCCTCCTCGGGGCGTGCGGGGTGGTGGTGTTCCGCAGAAGAAGGGCGGTCCCGTCCACCGGTGACACCGGGGACACGGGCAACACCCGGCCCGACGAAGAGTGAACCCGTGGCTGCGGGTTGTCGGTGCCAGGTGACGCCGCTGGAGCGTCGGGTGCCACCATCCGACGCCGCGCCAGAAGCGGGCGTCGGCTGTGCGTCCCGCGCCACCGAGGTCGGCTGCCCGCGAGGCCGGTCATGTCCGGGCTCTCGGGGGTGCCCGGGGCGCGGGCGCAGGGCCTCGGCGGGTGCCTCCCGGCTCGTCGGATGCGAACCTGCCCCCGGACGTCCGGGCCGGCGCTCACAGGCCGGCCCGGACGACGGGATCAGACGAGGTCGAACCGGTCGAGGTTCATCACCTTGTCCCACGCCGCGACGAAGTCCTTCACGAACTTCTCCCTCGCGTCGTCGCTCGCGTAGACCTCCGCGAGCGCCCGCAGCTCGGAGTTCGACCCGAACAGCAGGTCCACACGGCTGCCGGTCCACCTGACCTCGCCCGTGGCGCCGTCGCGTCCCTCGAACGTGCTTGCGTCCTGTGACGTCGCCGTCCACGTCGTGCCCAGGTCGAGCAGATTGACGAAGAAGTCGTTGGTCAGCGATCCAGGGGTCGCGGTGAAGACGCCGAGCGGCGACTGCTGGTGGTTCGCGCCCAGGACGCGGAGACCGCCGACGAGGACCGTCATCTCGGGGGCACTCAGGGTCAGCAGGTTCGCCCGGTCGGTCAACAGGTACTCGGGGGACAATCGGTTGCCCTTGCCGAGGTAGTTGCGGAACCCGTCGGCAGTCGGCTCCAGTGCGGCGAACGACTCCACGTCGGTCTGCTCCTGAGACGCGTCCACGCGGCCCGGTGTGAACGGGACCTCGACGTCGAAGCCCGCGTCCTTGGCGGCCTGCTGGACGGCCGCGGCACCGGCGAGCACGATCAGGTCGGCGAGCGAGATCGCCTTGCCGTCGTCCCTGGCGGAGTTGAACGACTGCTGGATCCCCTCCAGCGTGCTCAGTACCGTCGCCAGCTCGTCGGGGTTGTTGATCTCCCAGCCGCTCTGCGGCTGCAGTCGGATGCGCGCACCGTTCGCGCCGCCGCGCTTGTCGCTGCCGCGGAAGGACGCGGCCGAGGCCCAGGCGGTCGACACGAGCTTTGACACCGACAGGTCCGAGGCGAGGATCCGGCTCTTCAGCGAGGCGATGTCCTCGGCGTCGACCGGCGTGTGGGACACCGCGGGCAGGGGGTCCTGCCACACCAGGGTCTCCGCCGGGACCTCGGGACCGAGGTAGCGCACGACCGGACCCATGTCACGGTGGGTCAGCTTGAACCACGCCCGGGCGAACGCGTCCGCGAACTCGGCGGGGTTCTCGTGGAAGCGCCGAGAGATCGCCTCGTAGGCGGGGTCGAACCGGAGCGAGAGGTCGGTGGTGAGCATCGTCGGGGCGTGGCTCTTCGCCGCGTCGTGGGCGTCGGGGACGGTGCCGGCCCCGGCACCGCCCTTCGGACGCCACTGGTGCGCGCCCGCGGGGCTCTTGAACAGCTCCCATTCGTAGCCGAAGAGGATCTCGAAGAAGCTGTTGTCCCAAGCGATCGGGGTGTTCGTCCAGATGCCCTCGAGGCCGCTGGTGATCGTGTCGCCACCCTTGCCGGTGCCGTAGGAGTTCTTCCAGCCGAGGCCCTGCTCCTCGATCGGGGCGGCCTCGGGGTCGAGGCCCACGCTGTCCGCGGGGCCCGCGCCGTGGGTCTTGCCGAAGGTGTGACCGCCTGCGATCAGGGCGACCGTCTCCTCGTCGTTCATCGCCATCCGGCGGAACGTCTCACGGATGTCGCGGGCTGCGGCGAGCGGGTCCGGATTACCGTTCGGGCCCTCCGGATTGACGTAGATGAGACCCATCTGGACGGCGCCGAGGGGGTTCTCCAGCTCCCTGTCGCCGGTGTAGCGCTCGTCGCCGAGCCACGTGGTCTCGGGACCCCAGTAGACGTCCTCGTCGGGCTCCCACACATCCGCGCGGCCGCCGCCGAAGCCGAAGGTCTCGAAGCCCATCGACTCCAGGGCGACGTTGCCCGTGAGGATCATGAGGTCGGCCCACGAGAGGCTCTGGCCGTACTTCTTCTTGACCGGCCACAGCAGTCGGCGGGCCTTGTCGAGGTTCCCGTTGTCCGGCCAGCTGTTGAGAGGGGCGAAGCGCTGCTGTCCGGCCCCGGCCCCGCCGCGTCCGTCGCTGATCCGGTAGGTGCCCGCGCTGTGCCACGCCATCCGGACCATGAACGGACCGTAGTGGCCGAAGTCGGCCGGCCACCAGTCCTGAGAGGTCGTCAGCAACTCTGCGATGTCCTGCTTCACGGCTGCGAGGTCGAGGGTCTTGAACGCCTCGGCGTAGTCGAACTCCTCACCGAGGGGATTGGCCACTGCGGGGTTCTTGGCAAGGATCTTGAGGTTGAGCCGCTCCGGCCACCACTGGCGGTTTCCGCCACCCTGCGTCGGGTGAGGGGCGCGTCCGTGTGCGACCGGGCAGCCACCTCCGCCCTCCGTCTTCGCGTCTACGACGATTGCATCATGGTTCTCGGACATGGGAATCCTTCCGGGCTGGGCGGATCACATTGCTCAGGACTGCGGGCGGTCGAGCGGTCGGGGGACAGGGACGGGTGGTGCCGGCCCGGCAGGCCGAGAAGCCGCGTCGCCGGGCGGGGCCGGCGAGGGGCGCCGCGCCCCTTGCCCGTCCGACCTCGACGACGGCACGGTATGTCGCACGGACCGTGCCCGGGCCACGGCCCGTCCCAGGCGGTACGGGCGTTCTGCCGTGGGAGGTGCGAGGAGGGCCCCGCTCCGGGGGTGCCGGGAGGTGCCCGGGCAGTGCCGCGCACTGCGGGGTGTGAAGGCCTCGGCGACGCCGGGGCGGTCGCCGTCGTGGACGGTTTCGAGGAGTTCGACGTGCGCGGTTGTCATCCGGTGGCCGGCACCGCGCAGATGCCCGGTGGGTGTCCCGTCACGTCTCCCACTCCTGCCGCACTGGAGTCTTTCTGTCCCTTGGCTATCGCCGGAACCGATCCTACGATGGATCCAGTCCAGGTCAACAAGCGCGCCAAACTCGTATTCAATCGGATCCCGGACGCCTGCCCGGTGAACTCCGGGTATCCCGCCCAACCTGAATAGGTGAACCGATATGAGTGACCTGCTGGTGCGGTTGCGGGGGCGTGGCTGGCGGATGACCTCGCAGCGGCGTGTGGTCGCCGAGGTCCTCGACGGCGACCACGTGCACCTCACGGCCGAGGAGGTGCACGCCCTCGCCGCACAGCGGCTGCCCGAGATCTCGCGTGCGACCGTCTACAACGCCCTGGGTGAACTGGTCTCGCTCGGTGAGGTCGTGGAGGTCTCCGCCGACGGGCGTGCCAAGCGCTTCGACCCCAACGCGCACAGCCCGCACCAGCACCTGGTGTGTGCCGGCTGCGGAACCATCCGTGACGTCCACCCGACCGGCGATCCGCTGGCCGACCTTCCGGCCGGGGAACGCTTCGGCTTCACCGTGCTCGAGGCCGAGGTGACCTACCGCGGGCTGTGCCCGACCTGTTCCCAGGGGCTTCGGCCGGACCCGGATCGATAGGCCGTCCCGACAGTCCGTCCCGCGCACTCACCCGGCAGCCCCTCGCGCGGACTCAACGGAGCGTCGCGTTCGCCCGCGCCGGTGGTGTCCGAGCCCGAGGCGCGTCGGTGGCGTACGAACCGGGCGTCGCGCGAGACGCTCCTGTCCCGGGCACACCGCATCGGACGGGGCGTCGGCGCCCGTCCCCACCGGCGTGAGGTATCTCCCACCGGCGTGAGCCATCTCCCTCTGGTGGGAGATCGACGCCACCGCTACTGATCGGTACCGTCCACGAGGACAGCGGATGCCGAACCCGGCAGCCGGAATGACATCTCCACCTGGGGCCCCGTGCCCGCAACACGACAGGGGACATTGATGTTCCGCAAGGTATTGGTCGCCAACCGGGGCGAGATCGCGATCCGCGCGTTCCGCGCGGCGTTCGAGCTCGGCATCTCCACCGTGGCCGTGTTTCCCTACGAGGACCGTAATTCGCTGCACCGCGCCAAGGCCGACGAGGCCTACCAGATCGGCGAGAAGGGCCACCCGGTGCGGGCCTACCTCTCGGTCGACGAGGTGATCAAGGCCGCGCTGAAGGCGGGTGCCGACGCCGTCTACCCCGGATACGGCTTCCTGTCGGAGAACCCGGGTCTCGCCGCCGCGTGCGCCGAGGCCGGGATCACCTTCGTCGGCCCCCCCGCCTCCGTACTGCACCTCACCGGCAACAAGTCCCGTGCGGTGGCGGCCGCCCGCGAGGCCGGGGTTCCCGTGCTGCAGTCGTCGGAACCGTCCACCGACGTGGACACGCTGGTCGGCGCGGCCGACTCCATCGGCTTCCCGGTGTTCGTCAAGGCCGTCGCCGGCGGCGGCGGACGGGGAATGCGGCGTGTCGCCGAGCCCGCCGAGCTGCGGGAGTCGATCGACGCGGCCATGCGCGAGGCGGAGTCGGCGTTCGGGGACGCCACCGTCTTCCTGGAGCAGGCCGTCCTCAACCCGCGCCACATCGAGGTGCAGATCCTCGCCGACACGCAGGGCAACGTCGTCCACCTGTACGAGCGGGACTGCTCGTTGCAGCGGCGCCACCAGAAGGTCGTCGAGATCGCGCCCGCCCCGAACCTCGACCCGGAGCTGCGCGCGCGCATCTGCGCCGACGCCGTCGCGTTCGCCGAACACATCGGGTACGTCAACGCGGGCACCGTGGAATTCCTGGTCGACGAGCGCGGCAACCACGTCTTCATCGAGATGAACCCGCGGATCCAGGTGGAGCACACGGTCACCGAGCAGGTCACCGGACGCGACCTGGTGATCGGGCAGCTGCGGATCGCCGCGGGGAAGTCGCTTCCGGAGCTGCACCTGACGCAGGACGACATCGTCCTCAACGGCACGGCCATGCAATGCCGCATCACCACCGAGGACCCCGCGAACGGCTTCCGCCCCGACACCGGCACCATCTCCGCGTACCGGTCCCCGGGCGGCCCCGGCGTACGCCTCGACGGCGGGACCGTCCACACCGGTGCCGAGGTGTCCGCCCACTTCGACTCGATGCTGGTCAAGCTGACCTGCCACGGTCACGATTTCGCCAACGCGGCCCGCCGCGCGCGCCGGGCGATCGCCGAGTTCCGTATCCGGGGAGTCGCCACCAACCTGCCGTTCCTGGGCGCGGTGCTCGATCATCCGGGCTTCCGCGAGGGCCGCATCACGACGAGCTTCATCGCCGAGCATCCGGAGCTGATCCGGGCGCGACCCACTGCGGACCGTGGAAGCCGCATGCTCGCCTATCTCGCCGAGACGACCGTCAACCGTCCCCACGGCCCCCGCCCCCGGGTGATCGACCCGGCCGCCAAGCTCCCCGACCTGCCCCCGGGCGCACCGTTCCGCGAAGGCTCACGGCAGCGGCTCGCGGCACTCGGGCCCGAGGCGTTCGCGGCGGAGCTGCGTGCGCAGCGGGCCGTGGCGGTGACGGACACGACCTTCCGGGACGCGCACCAGTCGCTGCTCGCCACCCGGGTGAGGACGCGCGACCTGCTGGCCGTCGCCCCTCACGTCGCCCGTACGGCGCCGGAGCTGCTGAGCCTGGAGTGCTGGGGCGGTGCCACGTACGACGTGGCGCTGCGCTTCCTCGCCGAGGATCCCTGGGAGCGGCTCGCGGCCCTGAGGGAGGCGGTGCCCAACATCTGTACCCAGATGCTGCTGCGCGGGCGCAACACCGTCGGTTACACGCCCTACCCGGTCGAGGTGACCGAGGCATTCGTCGCCGAGGCGGCGTCGACCGGCATGGACATCTTCCGGATCTTCGACGCACTCAACGACGTCTCGCAGATGCGCCCCGCCATCGACGCCGTACGGTCCACGGGCACCGCGCTGGCCGAGGTCGCCCTCTGCTACACCTCGGACCTGTCGGACCCGGCCGAGCGGTTGTACACGCTCGACTACTACCTGCGTCTCGCGGAGCAGATCGTCGAGGCCGGCGCGCACGTCCTCGCCATCAAGGACATGGCCGGTCTGCTGCGCCCGCCGGCCGCCCGGACCCTGGTCACCGCGCTGCGCGAGCGCTTCGACCTCCCCGTGCACCTGCACACCCACGACACGGCGGGAGGCCAGCTCGCCACGCTGATCGCCGCGATCGACGCGGGAGTCGACGCGGTCGACGCCGCCGTCGCCTCGATGGCGGGCACCACGAGCCAGCCGTCGCTGTCGGCACTCGTGGCGGCCACCGATCACACCGCCCGCGCCACCGGCCTCTCGCTCGACGCGGTCGGCGCACTCGAGCCGTACTGGGAAGCCGTGCGCAAGGTCTACAAGCCCTTCGAGTCGGGTCTGGCGTCACCCACCGGGCGCGTCTACCACCACGAGATCCCCGGCGGCCAGCTCTCGAACCTGCGTCAGCAGGCCATCGCGCTCGGTCTCGGCGACCGCTTCGAACTGATCGAGGACTGCTACGCGGCCGCCGACCGGATGCTGGGCCGGCTGGTCAAGGTGACCCCCTCGTCGAAGGTGGTGGGGGACCTCGCCCTGCACCTGGTCGGAGCCGGGGTCGACGCGGCCGACTTCGAGTCCGACCCCGGCAAGTTCGACGTACCGGATTCGGTGGTCGGATTCCTGCGCGGCGAGCTGGGCGACCCGCCCGGGGGATGGCCCGAGCCGTTCCGTACGCGCGCGCTCCAGGGCCGCCCCGCGGAGGCCGGGGCGGCGACCCTGTCGGAGGAGGACCGCGAAGGACTGGGCCGGGAACGGAAGGCGACGCTGAACCGGTTGCTGTTCCCCGGCCCGACCAAGGAGTTCGACGCCCACCGGGAGGCCTACGGCGACACGTCCGTCCTGCCCACACAGGACTTCTTCTACGGGCTGGAACCGGACACCGAGCACACGGTCACGCTGGGAACCGGTGTCACCCTCCTGATCGAGCTGGAAGCGATCTCGGAGGCCGACGAGCGCGGCTTCCGTACGGTGATGGCCACGCTCAACGGGCAGCTCCGCCCGGTGTCGGTGCGGGACACGTCCGTCGCCACCGAGGTCAAGGCCGCGGAGAAGGCCGAGCGGGGCAACGACGGGCATGTCCCCGCACCGTTCGCGGGGGTCGTGACGCTGCAGGTGGAGCAGGGGGCCACGGTGTCGGCGGGTCAGACGGTCGCCACCATCGAGGCGATGAAGATGGAGGCGTCCATCACCGCTCAGCGCGAGGGCACGGTCGCGCGGGTCGCGATCGGCAGGATCCAGCAGGTCGAGGCGGGCGATCTGCTGATCGAGATCGGCTGACGCCGACTTCGTCGGTACGGAAGGCCGGCCGGATGCGATGCCCGGGCGGCCTTCCGTGCGGAAGGCGTCACCCGGTGGACGGGGCCCGTTCGGCCTCGATGCGGCGCAGGCGTTCCGCGTCGGAGCTGCGGGGGCAGGTGCCGCACGCCTCCGCCGGCCGGATCGTGTAGTAGAGGCAGCAGCCCGCCCGGTCCCGGGTGGGGTGCTGCCTGCCGTCGATGTCCGTCAGGTGCCGGAACCCGGCGCCGGCCGGATAGGGCGAGACGGGTCCGGGCAGCAGCCGTCCGGCCGCGGCGACCGCCCGTTCCTCCTCGCCGAGCATGCGGCCCACGTACCAGATGCCCGAGACGAGGTCGTCCTCGACCATTCCCCACAGCGCTCGGGGGCCGCGCCGCACCCGGGGCCCCAACGCCGCGCACAACGGGCGCACCAGATCGGCTACGGCCTTCCTCAGCACATCGCCCAGCGCCGCCTCGTCCGGCATCACGCGCACCCCGGGAAGCCCTTCCGCCGGGTCGCCCGGCAGGCAGGCGAACGTCCCCGGCACCACCTGGTAGCGGTCCTCGCACCTGCCGATGCGTACGTCCTCCGGGCGGGCCAGCGGCACCCGGCGGTCCAGGTACCAGGGCCCGCTGAGCAGCAGGCACATCGACCAGAGGCAGTCGTGGAGGAGGCGGGAGGCGACCACGTCCGGGCGTGCCCGGTGGTCGTAGCGCTCAGCGATCCGGGTGTCCTCCGCGTCGAGGAAGGCATCCAGCAGGCCGGGCCTGAGTGCCAGTTCGGCCACATCGACCCAGCTCTGCCCGGCCGGGGCTCCCGGCTCGGCGATCTCCGCCTCCAGGGCCGGACAGTGCCCGGCCAGACGCCGGTACGTGGACGCGAGGAGGGCCGCGGAGCTCTCGGCGGGCCGGAGGGATGCCGGTGCCGGGGCGAGGATCACGAATGGCTCCTAGAAGGGAGTGCGCACGACGGGCGCGACCCACGGCAATGGCGGCTGCCTGCGGATCAAGCTGCTTAGGGGAGGCTCACCTTACTACCCGTCAGGTGCGTTTACGACGAACCCCCCGCTCATGTCGATCAGTTGGTGGAAATAGGTTTGCCTAACCTAAGCTTCCACACGTTTCTCGTCGTACCAGCGCGCCGGAAGTGACCGCCCATGCAGACGTACCTGCTTGCCCTCAATCCGACCGATTCGGTCATCAGTGGCTTTCTCCCGGCCGCCGGGCGGCTCGGCCTGGCGGTGACGCTGCTCACCGACCAGCCGACGGCGTACGGGCCACCCGGCTCACTCGGGCCGGACGTGGAGGTCGCCGCCTGCGACGTGCGCGACCACCACGCCGTGATCACCCACATCTCCCGGCGAGGGCGACCTGCCGCTGTCTTCACCAACAGCGACCACCTCCAGACCCAGGGCGCCCTCGCCGCCGAGTTCTTCGGCCTGCCCGGCAAGAGCTGGCACGCCACGCTGCGCACCAAGGACAAGGCGCTGATGCGCCGCCACCTCGCCGCCACCGGAGCCGAGCCCGTCCGCGCCGTCGAGATCCTGCCCGGCCAGTCACCGGACGCGTGCGTCGAAGCCGGGGGAGTGCCCTACCCCTGCGTCGTGAAACCGCGCGAGGGTGTGGCCAGCGAGGACGTCGTACGGGCCGACGACCCCGCCGCGCTGCTGCGCCTGTGCGCGGAGATCCGCACACGCCGGCCGGACGCCGCCCTGGTCGTCGAGGAGCTCCTGCCCGGCGAGCTGTACACCCTGGAGACCCTGGGCGACGGCCGGCACCTGCACGTCCTCGGCGGATTCCACACCCGACTCTCGCCCCCGCCCCACTTCATGGAGGAGCGGCTGACCTACGTCCCCGGCCACCCGGCCCCGGTGCGCGAGCAGATCCTCGCCCGGCTCACCGCGCTCGGCGTGGGATTCGGCGCCTGCCACACCGAGTTCGTCGTCCACGAGGGCCGGGCACGCATCATCGAGGTGAACTACCGGGCCATCGGCGACCAATGCGACCTCCTCCTCGCCGATCTGCTCGACATACCGCTCTTCGACCACATCCTCGCCACCCATCTGGGGGAGCCCCTGCCCGAGGACCTCGGCGCCCGCACGGACCGCGCAGCCAGGGTCGACTCCCCGTGTGCCGACCGGGCCGGGGTGCTCACCTCCGCGCCCGGCGCGTCCGACCGGACCGAGGGGGACGTGCGCCTCACCTACCGGCCCCTGCGCCCCACCGGTGAACGCCACCCGCTGCACCGCACCAACCGCGACTACCTCGGCATCCTGCGGACCATAGGACCCGACCAGCACGCGGTGGACCGCGCCGCCGACGAATTCCTCGCGGCTCAGCGGTGGGAGATCACCCCGTGACCGCCGCCCCGGCCCGTACCCCCGACGAACCCGGGGCGACCGGGCCCGATGGTGCCGCGCGCGCCGTGCCGGCCGAAGCCCGCCAACTCCTGCGCGTGCTCGGAGCCCTGCTGCGTGAGGACGTGGCCGGGCTGCGCACCCGCACCACCCTCCTCCACCGTGCCGACGGCCCCTGGCTGCGGCTCGCCACCGGCCCCGGCCACGCCCTGCTCCTCCCCGTGCGCGAGGACGGCTTCCAGAGCACCTGGGCCGCACGGTCGCCCCTCCTGCGCAGGGAACCCGGAGGCGGCGAACTGACCACCTGCGAAAGCGTGCTCGCCGCTCTCGCCGGGCTGGCCGCCCCGGAGGACGCGTCCGGCTACGCGGCCTTCGCCGAGGAGTGCCGCAGCGACCTCGCGGCCCGCCACCTGCACGCCGCGACCCGGGACACGGTCCTCACCCGCCTGACGAACAGCCACGGGCCCCGCCCGGCCCACTGGCACGGCCATGCCGGAACCCTCGCCCACGACACCCTCGCGGCCCGGACCGACCACCCCGTGCACCCCGTCCCCCGAGGCCGGAAGGGGCTGGGAGAGCGCGAACTGCGTGCCTACGCACCAGAGTTCCACCCCCGCTTCGCACTCCGCTGGCTCTCCCTGCCTGCCGAGCTCGTCACATCGTCACCCGCCACGGACGCGCCCGCCACGGACGGCATCGCCACGGGCCCGGCTGCGCACACCGGGGCCGCGTCGGGATCGGCTCCACGCACCGGCCCCGACGCGACGCCCCGCACGGGGCCCGGGACCTCTCCGGCTGCCGGAGGCGTACGGCTGCACGACGGCTGGCCCACCCCCGCCGAGCTGGGGCTGCCCGCCGGCCACCACGAGGGACACGTCCTGCTGCCCGTCCACCCCCTCACCGCGGCCGGCCACCTGCACGACGCGCTGGCCCGGACCGGCCTCGCCCGGCACGCGATCCTCGCCGAGCGGCCCCTGCTCGATGCCGTACCGACCCTGTCCATGCGCACCGTCGCACTCGTCGGCCGACCCGACACCCATCTCAAACTCCCGCTCGCCACAGCCACCCTGGGCCTGCTCAACCGGCGTACCGTCACCCCCGGTTCACTGCGCGACGGTGCCGCCGGACAGCTGCTCCTGGCGGGGGTACTGCGCCGCGAACCCCGGTTCGCCGGGCGCGTCCTGCTGGCCGACGAGACCTGCTATGCACACGCCGGACACGAACTCCTCGCCGTACTCCGCCGCACCATGCCGGCCGGGCTCGACGATGCCGTGGTCCTCCCGCTCGCCGCGCTGCTGGCGCCCGCCCCGGACGGGCGCCCCGTCATCGGCCACCTCGCCGACCGCTTCCACGGCGGCGACCGGATCGCCCTCGCCGACGCCGTCCTGACCCTGCTGCTGGACTGGCAGACGACCCTCTTCGGCCACGGCATCGCCCTGGAGTCCCACCAGCAGAACATCTCCCTCGTCCTCGGCGGCGGCACGGAGGGCCCCCGACTGCTCCTGAAGGACAACGACGGTCCGCGCGTTCACACCCGGCGGCTGGCCGAGGCATGGGGATGCGCGGAGCCGACCGGGGAAGGCCTCGGCTTCACCGACCGGCGGATCTGCGTCACGGAGGACGGGCCCCTCGCCGACCTGTTCACCGCCATCACCGTCCACCTGTGCGCGGGCTCCCTGGCCTTCGGCCTCGCCGCGCACGGCGCCGCGCCCCTCGACCGGCTGCTCGGCCTGATACGCGACCGGCTCACGGAGGCGATCGACCGGACCGCCGCCGTTCGGCCCGACGCCGCTGCCGTACTGCGTGCCCGCGTCCTCGACGCCCCCGAACTGCCCGTGAAGGCCATGGTGACGGCCGGAACCCTGCTCACCAAGGCACGGTCAGGCGCCGCCGACATCAACAAGCACTACACCACCGGCCCCAACTACCTCTTGCGGAAGGCATGACCCCGATGCCCAGCACCACCACGCCCCGCACCCCGGTACGCACACCGGTGCGCCCGCCCACCGCCGACGAGGCGGTCGGCCACACCCTCCTCAACTGCCTGCTGCGCGAGGCGACGGCGCCGGAGGACCGCACCCTCGCCGACGGCCGGCTGGTGCTGCGCCTGCCCCGTCTCGACATGCTCCTGAGGGTCGGCGTGCGCCGGGCCTCCGTCCTGGGCGCCCACCGGTTCAGCGGCCCCGTCAGCATCCTGGAGGGCCTGCCGGGCGGAGCCTGGACGACGATCGGATGGCAGCGGCTCGCCGAGCTGGTGCACGCCGAACTCACGCTGCGCACCGGCACGGAGAACGACGAGTTCCTGGCCCAGGTGGCCGCAGGCCACCGTGCCGTCGACAGCGCCCTCGGCCGCTGGGCCACCGCGGACACCGCCACCCCTGTCGGCACCATCACTCGCACCGCCCCCGACACCACCGGCGACCCGGCCGACGGCGGTGCCCGGTCCGAGGACGACGAGCCACCGGCCGTCCGCGCCGCGGGCCGCCCCGGGGACCCGCTCACCACCTACCTCGCCTCCGAGCAGTCCCTGCTCCTGGGGCACCGCTTCCACCCCACGCCGAAGGCCCACGGCGCCGACCCCGGCACCTGGACGGCGTACGCCCCGGAGGAAGGCGCCCGCTTCCCGCTGCACCTGCTCGCCGTCCGGGAAGGGCTCATGGCCGAGGAGACCGCCGAGCCCGGGGGAGCGGCGGCCCTCGACCGGACCGGAGAGGCGCCGCCCGGCTACCGGCTGCTGCCCGCGCACCCCTGGCAGTACCGACTGCTCGGCGGCCATCCCGCTCTGCGGGCCGCCGTCGCCCGCGGGGACGTGCTCGACCTCGGTCCGGCCGGGCCCCCGGTCACCCCCACCGCCTCCGTGCGGACCATCCACGACGGGCACGCCTTCCTGAAGTTCAGCCTGGACGTGCGCATCACCAACTGCCTGCGGAAGAACGCCTCGTACGAGCTCACCGGCGCGGTCGCCCTGACGCGGCTGCTCGCTCCCGTCCTCGCCGACCTCGCCCGGAGCCATCCCTCCGCCGCCGTGCTCCGCGAGCCCGCCTACCGCTCGCTCGCCCTCCCGGGGCCGGACGGCCGCCCGGACCGTACCCTGCTCGAAGGCTTCGGAGTGATCGTCCGGGAGGGCCTCACCCGCCACACGCCCACGGGCACCACCCCGCTGCTGGCCGCGGCGATCGCCGACGAGTACCCGCTCGGCCCCGGCCGGGTCTCCGCGCTCCTCGCGGGCGCCGGACCGGACGAGGCCGCCGAGTGGTGGCGCCGCTACACGGCCCTGCTCGTCCCGCCCGTCCTCACCGCGTACTTCCGCCACGGCGTGGTCCTCGAACCGCATCTCCAGAACGTCGTCGTCTGCGTGGGCCGCGACGGTGCGCCGGAACGGGTCCTCTTCCGCGACCTGGAAGGCACCAAGCTCCTGCCCGACCACTACGCCGCCGCACTGCGGAGCCTGCCCGGTGAGGTCGCCGAACCCCTGACGTACGACCGGCGGCGCGGCTGGGACCGGGTCGTCTACTGCCTGTTCGTCAATCACCTGGCCGAAGTCCTCGCCGCCGTCGCCGATCTCCACCCCGAGACCGAACCCGCCCTCTGGCGGCAGGTGCGCGCCACTGTGGAACGGAGCGCCGACGCCCTCGGCCGGCCGTCGCAGCTGCGTGCCCTGCTGGCAGGGGCACCGCTGCCCGCCAAGGCCAATCTGCTCACCCGCTGGCAACGGTCGGCGGACCGTGACGCCGGGTACGTCCGACTGCCGTCCCCCCTCGCCGCTCCACCTCCCGGCGGCCGCCCGTACGCTCCCTGACCCCGCGCCCTCCGCACGCCGACGAACGGAACACCGGTGCCCCCCTCCCTGCTCACCCCCGCCGTACGGGTCGAGGCGCAGACCCTCACGACCGGCGAACTGCCGTGTTATGTACACGATCTGACGGCCCTGCAGCGACACGCCGCGACTGTGCGTGCCACCCTCCCGCGCACGGTGGAGCTGTACTACGCGGCGAAGGCCAACCCCGAACGTGAGATCCTCGCCGCCCTCGCGCCGTGGACCGACGGTTTCGAGGTGTCCTCCGGCGGCGAGCTCGCCCATGTCCGGGCCGCAGTGCCGGGGCACCCCCTCGCCTTCTCCGGCCCCGGCAAGACCGCCGACGAACTCGTCGCCGCACTGGCCGCCGGGGTGGAACGCGTGCACGCCGAGAGTCTTCACGAGGTGCGGATGCTCCGGGCGCTGGCGGCCCGCACCCACGTCCCGGGCCGCGCGCCCACCCGGGTCCTGCTCCGCATCAACCCGGCTGTCCCGGACGGGACGCTGGCGGGCAGCGCCCTCACCATGGGAGGGCGCCCCACGCCCTTCGGGATGGGCGCCGAGGAGGCGTCCGAAGCGCTCCGCCTGCTCGCCGGCGACGACTGCCCCGGCCTCGAACCCGCCGGTGTCCACGCGCACCTGGCCAGCGGTCTTCCCGCCGGGGCCCTGCTGCGCGTGGCCGAGGCGATCGTGGTCGCCGCCGCCGAACTGTCCCGTCGTCACCGGACGGCCCTGCCCGAGGTCGGGGTGGGCGGGGGCATGGCCGTGGACTACACGCGCCCCGGGGACCGCTTCGACTGGACGGCCTACGGCACGGGCCTGGACGCCCTGGCCCGGCGTCACCCCGGCCTGCGCCTGCGGGTCGAGCCCGGCCGTGCCCTGACCGCCTACTGCGGCTGGTACGTGACCGAGGTGCTGGACGTGAAGCGCAGCCACGGCGAGGACGTGGCCGTGGTCCGGGGCGGTACGCACCATCTGCGGACGCCCGCGGCGAAGGGGCACGACCAGCCGGCGGAGGTGGTTCCCGTCGAGTCGTGGCCGCACCCGTGGCCCCGGCCGGCGGCGGCCGACGGCCGGGTGACGGTCACCGGTCAGCTCTGCACACCGAAGGACGTCCTCGCGAGAGGGCTGGCCGCGCCCGGTCTCAGGGCGGGGGACCGTGTGGTCTTCGCCCTGGCCGGCGCCTACGCCTGGAACATCTCCCACCGTGACTTCCTGATGCATCCTCCGCCCGGCTTCCGCTTTCTCGGTGGATCGGAGACACCGCCCGCGACGGGGTGCTAGCTTAGGTAAGCCTAACCTAAGGAGCTGAGATGGCAGTCGCCTCTGCCCGTACCGCCGAGCTCTCCCACGCGGAGCGGATCCGCTCGGTCGTCGCCGCCGCGGGCTCACTCGGCCTGACCACCGCCGGCGCGTCCTACGACCTCATCGCCATGCACGTGGTCGACAGCGGGAGGTTCACGCTCCGCGTGCCCGACGACACCCCGCTCGCCGCCGAGGTGGTGTGCGCTCCGCGCGGTGCGCTGGGCGCGCTCGTGGAGTTCACCGACATCGCGCCCGTGCGGGCGCGCGACCGGGTCCGTGCGCGGGTCACGCTGTCCGGCCGTCTGACGCAGTCGGGGCGCCGGGACGGGAACGTCCTCGTCCTCGGCCTGGACCCGGCGCGCGCCGCCATCCACTGGCAGGGGCGTGTCGAACACGTGGACCTCGACGAGGTGTTCCGGACGGAGCCGGACGCCCTCGCCGTCCATGAGGCGGCGATGCTCGGGCACCTGGACGACGACCACCGCGACGTCGTCACCCGGCTCGCCCGCCTCGCCGCCCCGGAGGTCCGCCGCGGGGTGGTCGCCGTCCGCCCGTACGCCATGGACCGGTACGGATTCACGCTCCGCTACGAGTACGCCCGGGGTCACCGCGACGCACGCCTGCTCTTCCCCTCCCCGGTCCGTGACGCCACGGAGGTCGGGGTCCAGGTGGAGGCGCTGCTCGCGCAGTCCCGGCGGTGCCGGGGCGAGTACCGCTTCTGAAGGCCGCTAGCGGTGCGGTCCGGTGCGGGGAGAGCCGCCCGCCCTGCCCGCCGCCACCTGCGCCACCGGCCCCGCGCTTCTTCCCGGACGCCGCAGCCCGGCTGCCGGAGCCTCCGGGATCCGAGCCGCCGGAACGCGGCTCGAAGGCCCTGCCCCGCTGCCGGTCCGCGCGGGGGAGGGCCCTCGGCCCGGGCTCGGGCGTCGACCGCTTACCGACAGTCCGGGGCGGCCGGACCGGCGGTGTTCACGGCTTGCGGGCCACGAACCCCCACTGGTCGACAGCGGTCGGGTGCTCCTCCGTGGGGCGCCAGAACGTGATGGACACGAAGCCCGGCTCGAGCAGCTCCAGGCCCTCCGCGCATCCGGTGATCTCCTCCGGTTCCCGTACCAGGTACGGGGGGTTGTCGCCGGAGTCGTACGCCTCCTGCGCCGCCAGGGTGCGGGGCGTCTTCACCGTGTCGCAGAGCACCAGATAGCTGCCGGAGGGCATCCGGTCCATGTACTGCCGGACCACCTTGATGCCGTCCGCCGGGGTGAGATGACCGAGGGTCGACATCAGGAGCACGGCCACCGGCTTCGACAGATCCAGCGTCGTGCCCGCTTCGTCCACCACCGTGTCCGTCCTGGACAGGTCGGCGTCCACGTAGGCGGTCCTGCCCTCCGGGGCGCTGGTCAGCAGCGCCGCGGCGTGGACGAGGACGATGGGGTCGTTGTCCACGTAGACGATCCGTGCCTGCGGGATGACGGCCTGTGCGACCTCGTGGGTGCTGTTCTCCACCGGCAGTCCGGTGCCCACGTCCAGGAACTGATGCACACCCAGCGTCGCGAGATGGCGGACGGCGCGGGCCTGGAACGCACGGGAGGCCTGTGCGATGTCGGCCATCTGCGGGTAGGCGGCGGTGACCGCGTCCGCCAGCTCCCGATCGACCGGATAGTTGTCCTTCCCGCCCAGCCACGCGTTCCACACCCGCGCGGAATGCGGAACGTCCGATCGGATCTTCTTGCGGAACTCGACGTCGTCGACGGACACGACACTCTCCTACTCACCCGGGGTGCACAGCAGTTGACCCCGGTTCGAGGGGCACACCCACAGGCACGACCGTACCTCTGTGCCGGTGGGGGGACGTACCCGGGCGTACCCGAGGAGCCGCCTTCAGCTCCGCCTCCCGGCCCGGACAACCGGAGCCGGGGACGGCGCGACGCCCCGAGGGGCGGAAGTCCCCCGGGGCACCCGTGCGCCGGGACGTCATGCGCAGTACTGCGCCTGCTTCCCGATCGACCGGTACATGCAGTCCGCGTTCTCCACCAGTTGGAGTACCGCGTCCCTGTTGCGCGAGGTCTCCCGCTCGATGACCTCGTCGGGCGGGTAGAAGCCGCCTCCCGAGGACGAGCCGGGGTACATCTCGAAGGTGTAACCGAAGATCTTCTGCGAGCCCCACAGCCAGTCGTCGATCGAGCCGTCGGTGATGTAGAGGTCGCTGGACTGCTCGGCGGTGTAGCCGTTGCTCGCGCCCATCTTCTGTCCCACGGCGGCGAACGCGTTGCGGTCGTCGGCCGTCATCCCCGCGGCGGTGTCGTTGTACGTGTAGCCGAACGGCCACAGCACCAGCTCGCTGTAGGTGTGGAAGTCGATGCCCGCCTTGATCTGCTGCTTCCCGCCGACCACCCGGCTGCGGACGAAGTCGGCCACGACCTTCGTCTCGGGCGCGGACTCGGCGGCGGTGCCGCGGTAGGTCTCCGACGAGCGGCTGGACGAGGAGCCGCCGCAGCAGCCCCAGTTGTAGGCCCAGTTCCGGTTGAGGTCCGTCCCCACATAGGTGGAGCCGGAGTTGGGCTGCCGGTTCTTGCGCCAGCTCCGGTACGAACCGGAGGCGATGTCGTACTCACCGCCGTCGGGGTTCATGTCCGGCACGATCCAGAGCTCACGGCCGTTGACCGCCTGCGTGATCCGGGAGTCGGTGCCGTAGTCCTCGCCGAGCTCGCGGAGCAGGTAGAGCGCCATCTCCACGGTCAGGTGCTCGCGGGCGTGCTGGTGCGCGGTGAAGAGCACCTCGGGCTCGGCCTCGTCGGTGCCGACGTTGTCGCTCACCTTGATCGCGACGATGTCCCGGCCCTGGTAGGTCTTCCCGATCACACGCTTGTTCATGATCGAGGGGTATGCCGCGATACGTGCGTCGATCTCCGCGTTCATCTCGGCGTAGTTGTGGTACTTGGAGTCCGCCGACGGGAAGTCGAGCACGCCGACGGAACTCTGCGCGTGTGGTTCCGCGCTCGGCGCGGGGAGGACCTCCAGCACGTATCCGTCGGCCCGGAGCTTCTTGGCCTGGGCGGAGTCGGCGGTGATCACGACGCCGTGCTCGTGCACTTCGTCGATCGAGACACCGGTCCGGGCGATCGCGGTGCGGTCGGCGGGGGTGTGGTGCCCGGTGATCTCGTACTGCCGGGTCCGTTCGTCCGCGCTGACGGCCGCGCTGCGGGACGAGGCGTCGGCGCCGGTCACGGCGGTGACGGGGGCGGCGAGGCCGAGGGCGAGCAGGACGGCGAGGGTGGCGGTGCGTCTGACTTTCGTCGGCCGGGGTTTCCGTGCGTTGACGAGTCGCATGCTGGCAGTCTCCTGAGTCCGGTGGGATGGGGGTGGAGCTGTGCGACGCGCACATGGTCCTGACAGGAACCGACCGGGTCAAGAGAGTGGTTCTGGCCACCGACGGTTGGGTCGCGCCCCGCTTCGGCCACCCTCTCCCGGGCGCTGTCGGCCCGCACCCGGTGCGGGCAGTTGCCTCGGACGCCCCGGCCGGGCTCGGGTCGGGGCGGGCGCGCACGGGCGGCCGGCAAGGTCCGCGCAGCGTCCTTCGCCCGGTGCGACACGCGGGGATCGAGGGGAGTGGCGGCCCGCGTTCCTTCAGTCCGCGGCGGTTCTCGCCTGCGGCGGTGCCCCGTCGATGGCGTACCAACTGTTCCTGCTCGTCGGTGAAACGCCGTCACGGGAGCGCATGTTCACAGAGGACCTTCTTCTCGCCGAGGCCGTGGGTGCGCGAGCAGCCGGCGGGCTTCGGTGCGGGCAGGGCGCGGGCCGGTGCGGGTCGGTGCGAGCCGGAACGCAGTACGAACGGGCGCCCGGCGGGCCGGGCCCCGACACGCATCAGGACCGGCTGAAAGGGTGTGGCGACAGGGAGCAGGTACCCGGCGCGCGGAGGCCCGGCCGGGCTGGGAGGCTCACCGCCCCACCCGGGCCACCAGGGTCCATCCGGGCCGCCCGCCCCACGGCCGCCGTGGCAGTCGACCCGGGTGGCGCTCGGTCAGCGTGCGTCGCGCAGCTGAAGAACGTAGGCCGCGGTCAGCGCGACGGCACGGTCCGCGTCATGGGACAGCTCCACGAGGGCACCTGACGCCGTCGGCCCGGGGATGCCCGCCAGAGCCTGGGTCAGCCGTCCGCGTGCGGGCGCTTCGGAGGTGTCACGGGCGAGGTGGTCGACGAGCTCTTCCGCGATCCGGTCCGCCGTCGCGGGGTCGCTCGCCAGCACGCTCAGCGCATCGGCCGCATCGGTGTCGTTCCGTCCCGCCACGATCATGTCGATGAGCGTCGGGAGCGCTTCGGCCGCACCACGGGCCCCCAGCGCCAGAGCCGCGTACCCGCGGACCACGTCGTCGGGATGCGTGAGGGCTTCCCGCAGTCGCCCGGCGGCCTCACTTCCGGGCATCTCGGCGAGGGACTGGACGGCGCGTTCCCGCACCGCGGCCACCGGCGAGCCGAGGCCCTGCGCCAACAACGCCGGGCCATCGTCGCCCGATCGTGCCAGCGCCCACCTCATGGCACCGGCGACGTACGGGTCCGTCTCGCTCAGCGCCGCATCGACCAGTGCCTGCACCGGAACCTGATCGACCGAGGAAAGGGCCGCGCGCTGGCGCGCGTCGGCGCTCTTCGACTCCAGCGCCTGGAGGAGCGCGACGACCTGGAGAACCTCCTCCCAGCCGACGGGATCCACGGCATCGATGCGACACAGGCGCGTCAGCAGTTCGGTCTCCGCCGCTATGCGTTCGCGTGTCCGACGGATGAGGTCGTCGACGAGCACGGAGGGCGTGAAGCCGGAGTCGTCGAGCGCGCGTCCGATCTCACGCAGCGACAGCCCCAGAGACCGCAGGCTCTCGATGTGGAAGATCCGCCGGATGTCCTCGCCGGAGTACTCCCGGTAGCCGGAGCCGGTACGACCCGAGGGACTCACCAGACCGAGCGACTCGTAATGCCGCAGCATGCGGGCACTGACCCCGGACCGTCGCGCCACCTCACCGATCAACACGCTCTATTGTCCCTCGATGCCGGTTCCCCCGAAGGCCACGACGCGTTTCGCCTCCTCGATCGCGCACTCGAATCCGGCGTCCGGGTCGCGCAGCAGCCGTTGGGTGGCGAGCGCGTGGGTGCGCGTGCGCGGGTCGGAGGCCGTGGTCGCGGCGACCAGAGCCGGCTCGATCGCTTCCCCCAGTGCGACCAGCGCCCGGCTGAGACTGAGCTGCGTCTCCCGCTCGCCGCGCCCGAGCTGCGTCGCCAGCACGGTGGCCAGTGTGGACTCCTCGCCTTCCGCCACGAGCACGACAGCGGCCCGCCAGGCGCTCCGTGCCACCTCGTCGTCGGCGTCGGTCAGGAGCGTCCGTGTGATGGCCGGCCATGCCTGCCGGTCTCCGATCTTGGACAGCGTGTGCAGCGCCTGGCTGCGTGCCCGCGCGCGATCCGAGCGGACTTCTCGGAGCAGCCCGGGAAGCGTCAGGGACACCGGATGTCGGGTGAGCGCCCAGGTCAACATCTCGCGGACGAAGAACTCGGGCTCGATCGCGCAGCGTTCGATGAGCTTGTCGACGAAGCTCGGGTCGGGTGCCGTGCCGACCGCCAGAGCAGCCCGCAATCGTACGGACGCATGACCGTCCTCCAACGCATCGAGCGCTCGTGCCGTGTCCGTGTCCCGCTGTGTGATCGTCATCGGGATCACCTCCTTGGCAAGCAGTGAAAGCCCTGTCACGGTGTCAAGGTCAAACAGCGCCCGTTGCGCGCGCACCAGTCACTTGCCGCGTCCCACGCCGCGTGCGGACACAGGGTCGCCGGTCAGCTCCGCGACCTCCGCGAGAAGTCCGGCCCGGTCGATGGCGTCACACCCGGTGGCCGGGACGGTGCAGGCGTAGGCACCGGCGACCGAGCCGTAGAGAGCGCACCGGCGCAGATCCTCGCCCGTCAGCCGCCCGAAGAGGAAGCCGGAGGCGAAGGCGTCACCCGCCCCGTTGGAGTCGACCACCGGCTTGCGCGGCTCCACGACCGGAATGTGCACCAGTCCGTCGGCGGTGAGCAGGTATGCGCCCTCCGCGCCGGCGGTGGCGATCACGGCCTCGGCCCGCCCGCGCTCCAGGATGCGGCGCATGGTCTTCTCGGTGTCGGCCAGGGCGGTGGTGGACACGAAGACGAGGTCTGCCCCGTAGGCGAAGGGCTCGTGATACGGGTTCTCGCCGTCCCAGTCGTGGAGGTCCGTGGAGATGGAGAGGCCCGCTTCCTGCAACTGGGGAAGGGCGAAGGCGCACGGATACGTGAGGGAGACGTGCGCATGGCGGCTCACCGAGGCCAGGGAGCGGACCACGTCCTCGGGCAGGCGGTCCGACTCCCGGGAGCGGCTGTCGTCATAGAGGGAGAGACGCCGCCCGTCGGGGCCGACGAGGTTGACCGCGCGCTTCGTCCCGCCGGGCAGCGGAACCTCGGTGAATCCGATGCCCCGATCGCGGTGGAAGGCCCGGACGAGATCCCCGGAGGGATCGTCCCCGATCATGTCGAGGTGATGCGTGCTCAGCCCCAGCGCGCTCAGGCCCAGTGCCACGAAGTCGCCGGTCTGCCCGGCCCGGGTTTCGATACCGGGCCGGATCATGTAGCTGTCGGCGTACGGAAGGGGGAGCTCGGGGACGTACACGATCGTGTCGACGCCCGCCCCTCCCAGGACGAGGACGTCGTACGCGTTGCCCATCGCTGCTCCTCCGGTATGCGAACCCAGCCCTCGCACCGACGACGGGTTCACGGATGCCTGTGACCGCAGGTGAGTCAAGCAGCCGAGGATGTTCCCGGCAACGGGTTGCAGTGTGTTTCAGCAAGATTTTGCAGCCAGTGGTGACAGTGCCGACGGGGACCGTGGCTGTGTTGCAGGGGTCTCCACGGCGGCTTCCGCGCGAGGCTCTTCGGTCGTGGGTGATCGGGGCGTCTGCACCGGGCGCCGGCTGCGGCGTTCGCCCCGGATCCGGTTCCGGGCCGTGCCGAACGGCGGCGAGGCCGGTCTCCGGGCGGCCGGATGGGCGGGTCGCGGGGTGTCAGCGCGTGCGGTGGTCGGCGATCCACTCCGCCAGGGCGAGCAGTGTGGACTCCGCGCTGTCGGCCATGTGGTCGCGCAACGCTTCGACGTCCGCGCGTGTGTCGCCGAGGACCGGATCGGTGCGCAGCACTTGCCACGACTGTCGCACGATGCTGCCCCTGCCCTGCTCGTGGAGGCTCCACCCCATCGCACGATGCCGTCTTCGGCACCACCGACTACAAAGGCGAACGCGACGCCGAGGTCGGCCCGCACCACCTCGGAATCAGTGACCCATTCGCGCCCGTCACGCCGGTTACGGCCACTGAAACGCGCACCGGCCCACGGACCGTCTCCCGGTGCGTAGCGGACGGCGGCAGCGCTGGGGCTCCATGTCTCGATCAGTGACACGTCACTGATGAGGCGGTACACGGAGTCCGGTGCCGCGTCGACCCAGCAGCGGCGACTGAAGGTGAACGGTGTCAGGTCGAGCCCGTCGAGCGGGTGTTGAGGGGGCGGAGCCGCAGTCGTGGGTTCTTCGGGGGAATCAGGATCGAGAAGGGGCATGCGTTTCATCCTGGAGCCCGGGGCGGAGACGAGCCAGACCCTATGGGTGCCTACCCCCGGAGGGTGCGGCGCCGACAGCCCGGGGCGGGCAGGCCGAGGCGGAGGTGCTGTCGGGCGGCCGGTAGGTGTCCGGCTTCGGGCAAGCCCGGCGGCGAAGCCTCGCGCCGGGCGGAGAGCAGCCGGGCGGCCGCTCGGCGCATGCCGTACTTCTCCCTGCTCACGGCGTGGGGCCTCCTGGTGTTCGCGCGTATCGTTCGGGCGGGTGCCGATGTGCGCGCGGATCTGGAAGGGACCGTCTGAATGGCGACCGGCGACGCGGACGACCATGCCGTCGAGGTACATCTCGACCGGCTCCCGGCCGAGCGCCGCACGGCCTCGACCGAGCCGGCCCTCCGTGTCGGCGTCACCAACGTCAGTCTCTCGGTTCTGAAGAACGGCCGTGCCAAGGCAATGCGATCCACCACGCTCACCCGCGTCGGCACCGTACTCGGCGGTCGGCCGGGCGACCTGCTCTCGTACCCCGGCGGTCGCGACTGACGCGTACGGGAGGGCATCGGCCGCTGTCACCGGCGTGCGCTCCACCATGTGTCTGGCGGAACGGCCGCGCCTCCACAGCGCACGGGTCATCCGTGCCCCCGCCTCCACCAGCGGCACCTCCCACCATCACTCCGTGCCCAGGAGAACCACACGAAAAAGGAGCACCATGGACTGCCTCTCCACGACCTCTGTCCCCGCCGTCGCCGCCCTGCTGAGGGACTTCTCGCTGGAGATGACGGCCAAGGACATCCCCGGACTCGAGGAGGCCCGCACACATATTCCGGCCGGCACCCGGATCAACGTCACCTTCCTCGGCAGCGAGGACCTCGCTATGCGGCTGGCCGCCGCCCGCGCCGTCCAGCAGTCCGGTTTCACCCCCGTTCCGCACATATCGGCCCGCCGTCTGCGCTCACGGTCGGAACTGGATCAATTCCTGGGCGCTCTCAGCTCCGACGGCACCGCGGGCAGCGTCTTCGTCATCGGTGGCGATCCCGTCACGCCGCACGGCCCCTATGGCGACTCCCTCGCGCTCATCCGGTCCGGGCTCCCCCAGAAACACGGTGTACGGCACGTAGGTATCGCCGGTTACCCCGAGGGGCACCCCGCCATCGCGGGCCCGGCGCTCTGGTCGGCCGTCAAGGACAAGACGACCGCCCTGGCACAGCACGGCCTGTCCGGCGATGTCATCACCCAGTTCGGCTTCGACGCCGAGCCGGTGCTCACCTGGGTCGAGGAGGTCCGGAAACGGGGCATCGACGTGCCCGTGCGCGTCGGAGTCCCCGGCCCCGCGGGTGTCAGGCGGCTGATGACGTACGCCGCGCGCTTCGGCGTCGGCACGAGTGCGTCCCTCGCGAAGAAGTACGGATTCTCGGTCACCCAGCTGATGGGCACCGCCGGCCCCGAGCGCTTCATCCGTGCCCTGGCCGATGGTTACGACGAACGCCGCCACGGCGTGCTCAAGCTGCACTTCTACACGTTCGGCGGGCTGGGGGCCACGTCGCGGTGGGTCTCCGACTTCCGTACCGGCGAGGAGAGCTGACGCGATGCCCTCCCGGGGGAGGCCCCGCGTACCTGGCCCGGGAGGGCGGGGTCAGGGCTCAGGCCGCAGGGGCTGATGTCGCAGCGCGTTCGAGGGAGCCCGTGGTCGTCCCCGTCCCGACGGCCGTAGGGCAGCACGATTCGGTTCCCGCGCCGGGCCGAGGGCGAAGAGGCCGTCGTCGATCCGGTGTCCTGATCCCGGTCAGGCATCCCAGGCGCGAGGGCGGCTCAGGGCCTCCCACTCGGGCCGGAGCAGTGAGAGCACTGCAAGGTCGTGGCGGCGGCCGCGGTGGAGACAGGCGGCGCGGCTGACCCCTTCGTGCACGAACCCCGACTTGGTGAGGACCGCGAGGGCGGGGGCGTTCTCCGTATGGGTCTCCACCGCGAGGCGGTG
This sequence comes from Streptomyces clavifer, assembly GCF_036345975.1. Taxonomy (NCBI): domain Bacteria; kingdom Bacillati; phylum Actinomycetota; class Actinomycetes; order Kitasatosporales; family Streptomycetaceae; genus Streptomyces; species Streptomyces clavifer. The sequence goes on from NZ_CP107793.1 coordinate 7,392,423, forward strand.
GAACGGCAGTTCGCCGAACGCCAGGTCCACCAAGGCGTCCAAAGCGGCGGAGCCGTGGCCTTGCCCGCGATACTCGGGGGCCAGCATCAGCTCGACCTGTGCCGTGCCGTTGACGATGTTCTGATTGCTCAGCGCGATATGGCCGATCGGGGTGCCGTCAGGGAGGAGAACGAGGAAGTCGTCACGGTCGTCGTCCTCGGTGTCGCGCTCGATGCGCTCGCGCATCGCGGTGAGGGAGCGCGGCCAGATGCCGATCTCGTAGGCGGCGACCGGGTCGGATCGCCAGCCGTGCAGAAGCTCCGCATCGTCCACGTCCACGGCGGCGAGACCAACGGACTCGGCGCGCCGGCAGAGTTCGCGCCCGGTCTCCGCGTCGAGCCCGGCGTCCGCGGTGCCGCTGTCTTCAGTCATGGGTGGATGCTACGAGTGTCTTTCACCCCACGACCACCGGATTTCCCCGCTCCTCCTTCCGGCGCCGCGGGTTCTTCGCCCGTCAGCCGTCGATGAGCGTGGCCCCGCGAGCAGGGCGGGGGCGAGCCCGTCCCTTCGGCGCGCCTGACGGCGGTACGTTCGCCCCGGCGTCGGCGCTGGTCGGCGCGGCGGGCAACGATCCTGCCGATGCCGGACGCGCCGGTCACCGCAGGCGCGTCCCCGGCCCTCCGTCGCGCGGAACGGCCGGTCAGGGCTGGTCGGGATGCCGGTACGGGCCGTCCAGAGCGGCCCATTGGAGCAGCATGATGGTCTTGGCGTCGGCGATGTCCCCGCTGCGAACCATGGCGAGCGCCTCGTCGAAGGGGAGTTCCACGGTCGTGATGTCCTCGCCCTCGGCTGCGATCCCGTAGCCGTCCGCCGCACGGGCCACCCGGTCGTACGGTGCGGCGAAGAAGTGCAGACGTTCGGTGACGGACCCCGGGCTCATGTAGACCTCGAAGACCGGCTCGGGGGTGCCGATGGTGTGTCCGGTCTCCTCGGCAGCCTCCCTGCGGATGGCCTCCTCCGGCGCATCGCCGTCGAGGAGCCCCGCGGCGGTCTCGATCAGCATCCCGTCGCGGTGCCCGTTGACGTAAGCGGGCAGCCGGAACTGACGGGTCAGCAGCACGGTCCGCCGGCCGGTGTTGTAGAGCAGGACCGTCGCGCCGTCGCCCCGGTCGTAGGTCTCGCGCTGCTCCCGGCTCCAGTGCCCGTCGCTGTGCTGGTAGTCGAACGTCGTCCTGCGCAGGACGTACCAGTCGCAGGAGAGCACGGCCACGTCCGTCACACGCACCCGCGGGTTTCCGGACAGGTCGCGGCCGTGCCGGTCCAGGCCCGTGCGGCCGCGCCGGTCGGGGGTGTCCAGGCCGGCGGTCACCGGGCGGCCGGAATGTCGTCGATGCCGGTGTAGACGTCCAGGCCACGGGTCCGGGCGACCTCGGTCATCCGGTCCGCGCCCTTCGAGGGCCCCCCTATGCGCAGGACTGCGTCGCAGCGCTCGAGAAGCCGTTCGGCCAGCGGGTGGAAGATCTCGTCGAAGACCGCGTCGCCCGGCCCGGTGCTTCCCGCGGCACGCACCAGGGGGAGGGCCAGGGCCTCACCGGTGACCGCCAGGTGACCGGCGCGGAAGAGTGTCAGTGCGGCGCGGTCCATCGCCCGTACGTTGGCTTCGAGCAGGGCCGGGTCGTCGCCGGTCCCCGCGCGGTACGGGCCGGCGACCAGGATCATCAGGGGGTGCGGCGCAGAGGTCATGCCAGGTACTCCTCGGTGGTCCCGGCTCAGGCCAGGACGGTGTGGACGCCCGCGTCACGCAGGGCTGTCAGGGTCAGGGGGCCGTTGGGGTGGGTGGCGGGGTCCTCGGCGGCGGAGTCGGTGACGAAGTCGTCCACCGCGCCCACCGCGGCGACCTGGCTGAACGCGCGCACCCCGAGCTTGGTCGCGTCCGCCACCGCGATCGTGCGGGTCGCACCCGCGAGGGCGGCCTGCTTGACGGCCGCGTCGTCCAGCGAGAACTCCGTCCACCCGTGCTCGGCGTGCACACCGCCGATGGACAGCACGAAGCAGTCGAAGGCCAGGGCTTCGAGCGTGCGCAGGGCCAGTGGGCCGACCAGGGACCGCTCGCCGGGACGGGACCGGCCGCCCACGATCAGGAGCTCGATCCCGGGGCGGTCCGCCAGGCACACGGCGGCCTGCAGGCTGAGGACCGCCACCGTCAGAGGGGCCCGTGCGGCCAGGTGCTCCGCGACGTGCACGGTCGTGGTGCCCGCGTCCAGCAGGACACGCGAGCCCGGCTCCACCATCGCCGCCACCGCCGCACCGAGCCGGTCCTTGGTCGCGGCCTGCCACGGCTCGCGCGCCGAGAAGCCCGCGTCCTCCTGCCGGGACCGCGTGGCGACTGCGCCACCGTGCACCCTGCGCACCAGCCCCTGGCGCTCAAGCACGTCCAGGTCTCTGCGCACGGTCATTTCGGAGACCCCCAGGCGATGGGAGAGCTCCGACACGGAAACCCGGTCGGAGCCCTGCACCAGCCGCAGGGTCAGGTCCAGACGATTGGCGACACCCATGGCTCATTTCTAACACAAGCGCGTTTGTTTGAACATCAAGATGTGAGAACAGTGCGGGTCGCACGTCCCGGTCCGTGCCCTCGTGAGGCCATGACACCGACGGGGCCGACCGGCATCCTGGGCGCCATGGACACGAAGACGTCGAGCGCCGACCGGGTCACCGTCGCGGCCTAGGAGAACGTGCCGGGGCGCCTACGGCCGCTGGAGGCCGTACGCGCTTGACTGCGTGAACGCGGCATCGACTGGACGCCGTTCGCCTTCGACGAGATCCGCCGGGGACATGCCCGCGGCATCGGCCCCGACGGGCACCGGCACGGCTGGTCGGGCTTCGCCTGATGGGACAGCCCGGTGTCACGGACCTTGCTCACCTTGCAGCTGTCCTCGGACGTACTCGTCCAGGAGACCGGCATGAGGGCGGGCCCACGGTGGGGTTGCGGCACGGAGAGCGATGCTCGCAGGATCCGCACGGAAGGCGTCGGTGTGAGCCCGCACCTCGCTACGTACGGGCTGTCCGCTCCACCCGCGCGGATGTACGTAGGACGTGTCAGGGAAACCACGGACGCGCGGCGCCGCACCGAGTGGGAGGGTGTGGGCGGTCCAGCGAGCTGCGCTCATCCCGGGCGGCCCGAGGGCCATCGCGAGGGGGGCGGCGAGGTGGAGCGCATAGCGGTCAGGGCCGGACGGGGGGCGGCCCTGACCGGAGGGTGGGTGATCCTGGCGGTGGCCGGATGGCTGATCTGGCTGTTGCCGGGACCCCACCTCGCGGCTGTTCTGGGGGTCGGCCCGTCGGACGGGTCCGTCAGGATCTCCGGGTGCCACGAGGCCACCGACGAGCAGGGCTACGCGGACGGCACCGCCTGCATCGGTGTCTTCATGCCTCGCAAGGAGGGCGAACCCCAGCGGGAGATCACACTGGACAAGGCAGCGAAGCCGCACCCGGCCGGCAGCGTCGTGGAGGTGCGTACGGCCAGAGGGAGGGCTTACGAGCTGTCGGGCGATGCGTTGCTCACGTGGGTCAGCGTCTCCGGATTCATTCTCGGGCCGTTCCTCTTCGTGTCGCTCTGGCTGTTCGCTTGTGCGCGCCACGGCAGATGGGAGAGCGGCGACGGTTACTTCCTGGGCTTCCTCACCTGGGTGGTGGGTGTGCTCGTTCTCAGTGTCGTGGTGGCCATTCCGGTCTGGATCTTCACCGCCCTGTTCGGCTGAGGCCGGTCGCGCACGGAACTGCCGGGCTCGGTGGGTGTGCGCGAGGCTGCGGACCGGCGGCCGTCGAACGGCTGTCCGCTCAACGTGGTAGACATTGCCGTGGAGTTCGGCAGAGGTATCACACCCGTGGGAGCGTCGAGTGACGCCGCCCCACACCGCGACGGCGGAAGCCCACTCGTCGGCCGGTCGGCCGAACTGGGGAAGCTCGACACGGTGATCGACCGTATGGGCCGGGGCGGCCCGTCGCTCGTCGACATCACCGGTGCGGCCGGGATCGGCAAGAGCCGGCTGATGGCGGAGCTGTGCCTGCGCGTCCGGCGACGCGGGGTGACGGTACTGCGCGGCCGGGCCACGGAGTACGAGCGGCACCTCCCGTTCCAGCCGTTCGCCGACGCGTTCGCCGACCTGGACGACCGCCCGCTGCGCGCGGCACCGGCGCTGCTCGACGCGGTCTCCCCGATCCTGGGCGGCCGGGGTGCCGGGCCGTCCCCCGGGCCGGCGTCTGCCACCGCCGACCGCTTCGCTCTCCACCGTTCGGTGGCACGGCTGTTGGCACAGCTCGGCCGGGGCGGCGGGCTGGTGGTGGCGCTGGACGACATGCACTGGGCGGACCCGGCGTCACTGGAGCTCCTGAGCCATCTCGTCCGGCACCCGGTGTCCGGCCCCGTCGTCCTCGTCGTCGCCCGCCGTGACCGGCAGACCCCGTCCGCGCTCACCGCGGCGCTCACCCGCGGAGCCGACACCGACGCGGTGACGCGGATCGGACTGACGCCGCTCGCGGAACAGGAATGTGTCGAAGGATTGGCCTCCGATCTGCCGAGCGGCCGGGCCGCGCAGCTCTACGCCGCCGGTGAGGGCAACCCCCTGTACTTCCTCTCCCTCCTGCACGCGCACCGCGAGCGCGCGGCGCGAGGCGGCACGTCCGCCACGGTCCTCACGAACAGCCTCGGCGAACTGCCGACCGGACTCGCAGCGCTGCTGCTGGACGAGCTGACCCCGCTGACCCCGTCGCAGCGTTGGACCCTGGAGGCGGTCGCCGTACTCGGCGATCACGCCGTGCCCCAGGTGATCGGCAGGGCGACCGGCCTCACCGATGCCGCACTCGACGACGATCTGGGCGCCCTGGAGCGGCGTGACCTCGTGCGGCCGGGCCCGGGCGGCCGGCTGGCGCTGCGCCACCCGGTGATCCGGACCCTGGTCCACGAGTCCACCGCCGCCCGCAGGCGCGTCGAGATCCATCGTGCCGCAGCAGCCGAGCTGGCCCGCGCGGGCGCACCGGCCGTCGAGCAGGCCCAGCACATCGAACGGTCGGTGACCGTCTGGGACCCGCAGGCGTACGCCGTACTGAGGCAGGCCGCCGAACAGACCGCGTCGACGGCACCCACGAGCTGCGCACACTGGCTCGGGGCCGCACTCCGGCTGCTGCCGGACACGGTCGAACACGGACCTGAGCGACGCGATCTGATGCTGCGGCGGGCCCGTGCGCTCGGTGTCGCCGGCGGGCTGCGGGAGTGCAGGGACCTGCTGCACGAGGTGATCGGCTCGGCCGGTCCTGACGAGACCGGTGTCAGGACGCCGGCGGTCGTGCTGTGCGCCTTGACGGAGCGGCACCTCGGAAGGTATCCCGAGGCGATCGCGCTCCTGCGCCGCGAACTGCGCAGACAACCCGAACCGTCACCGTCCGACAGGGTGTCGATCGGCCTCGAACTTAGCTCGTCCGCACCGCACAACACCTCTTACCCGCAGATGCGGGGCGAAGTCGCACGGACCCTCGCGGAAGCCCGCTCCCTGGGCGACGAACTCGGAGAAGCGGGGGCACTGGCGGTCGCCGCCTTCGGCGAGGCCTACGAGGGCGGTGTGGCCGCCGCGGGCGCGTTCGCGGAGCAGGCGGCCGAACTGCTGGACGGACTTCCCGACGGCGACCTCACGGCGGTGTGCGAACCGCTGGCCAGACTGGGCTGGGCGGAGGCGTTCCTCGGCCGCTACACCGACGCCGAGCGCCATGCCGACCGGGGACTGGAGATCGCCCGGCGCAGCGGGCAGGTCTACCTCCTGCCGCTCCTGCTGCTGTGCAAGGCACACGTAGGGATCCAGACCTGCCGACTGCCGTCGGCCCGTGATCTGGCGGCCGAGGCCGAGGACATCGCTCGGGGCATCGGAAGCAGCGAACTGCTCGCGTTCGTCCTGGCCAACAAGGCCCAGGTGCTGGTGGCGGCATCCGAGCCCGGCGCCCCGAAGGCACTGGCGGCCGCCGAGGAAGCCGTAGCCACGATGGGGCCCAGCGACAACTGGCGGGCCTCCATGGCCTGGTCCATGCTCGGCTACGCGGCGCTCACCGGCGGCGATCCGCACCGCGCCCGGGACGCCCTCCTTCGCGCCGGTGGCGACGACCTGCAGGGCCTGCAGCCCTCGATGCGCCCCCTCCTGTCGGAGCTTCTGGTCACGGCGGCCCTCTCCACGGGGGATGTCGACTCCGCGTCGGTCTGGGCCGAGCGGGCCGGTAAGGAGGCGGAGCGGCTCGGGCTGCCGGTGCAGCGCGCCTCCGCACTGCGGAGCGCGGCACAGATCGCACTGCACGGCGGTGACCCGGCCACGGCGGCGACGCTGCTCACCGAGGCAGTGGCGGAAAGTGCACGCTCCGGTGCGGTGTTCTGGGAGGCGCGGTCCCTGCTGCTCGCGGCCCCGGTGATGACGGCCGCCGGGTTGGGCGCGCGGGGCGCGGCCATGTGGGAGCAGGGCCACCGGATGGCCGTCACCGGAGGCGCGGGCCTGCTGATCGGCCTGGCGGAGATGACGCGGCCGCCCGTACCCGGCACCTCCGCACCGGCCACGTCCTTACCCGCCGCGCCCTCCATCACTCCGCCCCGGCTCGCCTCGCTGACGGCGCGCGAACGGGAGGTCGCCGAACTGGTCGCCGAGGGTCTCACCAACCAGGCGATCGCCGCCAGGCTCTACCTCAGTCCTCGCACCGTCGAGACCCACCTCTCCCGGGTGTTCCGAAAGACCGACGTTGCCACCCGGGCGGGACTCGCCGCCCTCATGGCCCGTTCCTGACACCTCGGAGGCATGTCCCGGCGCCGCACGCCACCCGTTGCGGAGCGGGCCGGTCCCCGACGGGGACAGGAAGGCCGACCCGGGACCGGTCAGAGGCGTTCCACGGTGCCGGCAGGCAGCCGACACCGTGGAACGGCCCCTTCCGTGCCCCGGCCCCTCGCGACCGTCCCGCCGAAGGCGCGGAACGGCGCGGCGCAGCCGAGCAGGGTGGCGAAGTCATCTCGCGCACGCACGGCCACCGCTGGTCGCGCGGCTCTGCCGGGAATCACGGCGGCCCGGGGGCGTTGAACCATGCGTGAGCTCTGCCATCGCATCCACCCGGTTCTCCTTCCTCGACCGTTCCCGCACCAGGGAGGGGTACGACGGCCCGCAGGCGCTGCGGGACACCGTCCGGCTGGCCGGTACGGCCGAGGCGCTCGGCTACTACCGCTTCTGGGTGGCCGAGCACCACAGCGTGCCCGGTGTGGCAGGCTCGGCGCCGACCGTCCTGGCCGCGGCCGTGGCGGCCGCGACCTCCACCATCCGCGTCGGTACGGGCGGGGTCATGCTCCCCAACCACCAGCCCTTCGTCGTCGCCGAACAGTTCGGTGTGCTCGCCTCCCTGTTCCCCGGCCGCATCGACATGGGACTGGGGCGCTCCGTGGGCTTCACGGACGGGATCCGCAGAGCTCTGGGCCGGGACAAGGAGGACGCCGACGCCTTCGCCGGTCAGCTCTCCGAGCTCCTCGGCTGGTTCGACGGCACCCAGCGGGCCCACCCTCAGGTGCACGCGAGGCCGGCCGAGGGCCTGCGCGTACCTCCGTACGTCCTGGCGACCGGCGAGGGCGCCGCCATCGCGGCGGCGGCCGGGCTGCCCCTGGTCGTCGGTGATCTCCGCGGTCGCGAGAAGCTGATGCGGGCCGTCGAGGGCTACCGCAGCGGATTCCGTCCCTCGGCCTGGGCCTCGGAGCCGTATGTGGTCGTGGCCGGCACGGTGGCGGTCGCCGAGACCGAGGAAGCCGCCCGCCGGCTCCTGGTACCCGAGGCCTGGTCCATGGCGTACGCGCGCAGCCACGGCAGCTTCCCGCCGCTGGCCCCGGCCGAGCGCATCGAGGGGCTGACCATGACGCCCAAGGAACGTGAGTTGTACGAGAGCGGCCTGCGCGGCCACCTGGCGGGCACGGAGGACGCGGTGGCCGCCGGACTCGAGCTGGTCGTCGGGGAGACGGGCGCGGACGAGGTGCTGGTCACCACGAGTACGTACGACCGGGAGGCTCTGGTGGACTCCCTGGAACGTCTCGCCCGGATCGCAGGGCTGCGAGGAACGCCGGACACGGCGGCGGCCTGACGGGCGAGGCGAGGAGCAGCCCTACGGGCGGGCCGGGGCGGCCCCGCCCGCGGAGAGGGAGGGGCCCGCCGCTCCGCGCGGACGGATCATCGCGACTCCCGGTCCGGAGCGCCGACCGGGGACGTCAGCTGCGGCCGACCGCAGGGGTATCGCGCGCGGGTCCCGGCCGCGCGCTACTCCATGGGATAGATGTCCCCGCTCGCCATTCCGCTGACCTGCACGCTCTCCGATTCCAGCCGACGGGCCCGGTCCTTCAGACGCCGGCGTTCCGCGGGGTCGGTGGCGCGTTCGGCGGCCTCTTCCAGATCCTTCGCGTCGGCACGCATCTGCCGTGCGCGACCGTGGACGTTCTCTGACTCGCTCATGATCACTCCTGGGAGCCGTGCGGAGCGGACCCCTCCACCGAACCAGCCCCCGAGGCGTGGGGCATCTCGGCGGGACCCCCGAAGCGCGGGGTGTGCGCGCCGGCACGGGCTATTCGAACCGGGTGACGTCGCCCGCACCCCGCCGTACGATCTCCACCTCGCCGCCTGAGAAGTCGATGACCGTGGTCGGTTCGGTGCCGCAGTCACCCGAGTCCAGCACGACGTCGACCACGTGGTCGAGGCGTTCCTTGATCTCCCAGCCCTGCGTCAGCGGCTCCTTCTCGTCGGGCAGGAGCAGCGTGCTGGAGAGCAGGGGCTCGCCGAGCTCGGCGAGGAGCGCCTGGGTGACGGCGTGGTCCGGGATCCGGACGCCGACGGTCTTCTTCTTGGGGTGCTGCAACTGCCGCGGCACCTCCCGGGTCGCGGGGAGGATGAAGGTGTAACTGCCGGGGGTCGCCGCCTTGATGCTGCGGAACACGTCGTTGTCGACCTGCACGAACTGCCCCAGTTGTGCGAAGTTCTCGCACACCAGGGTGAAGTGGTGGCGGTCGTCGAGATTCCGGATCGACCGGATCCGTCCGATGCCGTCGCGGCTGCCCAACTGGCAGCCCAACGCGTAGCAGGAGTCGGTCGGGTACGCGACCAGCGCACCCGACCGGATGCTGTCGGCCACATTGCTGATGGTGCGGCGCTGAGGATTCTCGGGGTGTACGTCAAAATACTTCGCCATTGGCCGAGTCTAAGGCTCGGAGGCATACCCGGAGTGCCCGCCGCCCCGCCCTGTGCGAGGCCCTCGCCCCGCGGGCACCTCACGCACACGCCCCCGGACCCACAGGGGTTCCGGGGGCGCTCACGGCCCGAGGTCAGGCGCCGGACGCGTCCAGCATGGCTGCACGGTCGACGACCTTGATCCGCTCCCTGCCCTGCTCCGCCCCGAGCGCCTGCTCGTGGGCGTCCAGGCTGTGCCAGCCCTCGCGGGTGGTGTACCGGACGCCGCGCTGCTCAAGGAAGTCGACGACGGCGTCGGGACCGGGCTGCGCGGGCTCGGCCAGGCGTCCGGCGGCGTGGTCCTCCAGCAGGCAGGCCACCGTCTCGTTGGCGTCGCCCTTGGTGTGCCCGATCAGGCCGATCGGGCCCCGCTTGATCCAGCCGGTGACGTACACCGACTCCATCGGCTCCCCGCCGGTCAGGACGCGTCCCGCGGCGTGCGGGACCGTGCCGGAGGCCACGTCGAACGGGAGCTTCGGGAGCTCCTCCGAGTAGTAGCCGACCGCGCGGTAGACGCTCTGTACGTCCCAGTCCGTGAACCGGCCGGTGCCCTTGACGTTGCCCGTGCCGTCCAGCTCGGTCCGCTCGGTGCGCAGGCCGGCGACGCGGCCGTCCTCTCCGATGACCTCGACCGGGGACTCGAAGAAGTGCAGGAAGAGCTTGTGCGGACGGTCGCCCACGTCCCGGATCGCCCAGTTCTCCAGCGTGGAGGCGACCATGTTGGCCTGCTTGTTCTCCCGCCGCGTCGCGATCGAGCCGTCGTCGTAGTCGATGTCCTCGGGGTTGACGATGACCTCGATGTTCGGCGAGTGGTCCAGCTCGCGCAGTTCCATCGGGCTGAACTTGGCCTGGGCCGGACCGCGCCGCCCGAAGACGTGCACCTCCAGGGCCTTGTTCGCCTTGATGCCGTCGTACACGTTCGCGGGGATCTCGGTCGGGAGCAGTTCGTCCGCCGTCTTGGCCAGGATGCGCGCCACGTCCAGGGCCACATTGCCGACGCCGAGCACGGCGACCTTCTCGGCCTCCAGGGGCCAGGTGCGGGGCACCTCGGGGTGGCCGTCGTACCAGGCGACGAAGTCGGCGGCACCGTAGGAGCCGTCGAGCTCGATGCCGGGTATGTCGAGGGCGCGGTCGGCGTCGGCGCCGGTGGAGAAGATCACGGCGTCGTAGAAGGACCGCAGGTCGTCCAGGCCGATGTCGTTGGGGTAGTCGACGTTGCCGAACAGCCGCAGCTGTGGCTTGTCCAGGACCTGGTGCAGCGCCTTGACGATGCCCTTGATGCGCGGGTGGTCCGGAGCCACCCCGTACCGGATCAGGCCGAAGGGCGCGGGCATGCGCTCGAACAGGTCGATCGATACACCCGGGTCCTGTGCGGCCTCGGATTTGAGCAGCGCGTCCGCTGCGTAGATTCCGGCGGGACCGGCTCCGACGATGGCGACGCGGACGGGGCGTGTCATGGAGGTTGTTCCTTTGGGCGGACGAGCACGGGCAGAGTGCAGCGGAGTAAGGCTTGGCTTACTCCGCTGCCCCCACGGTATGCCCTGCGCCGGAGTGTCCCTGGAGCGGGGCGAGTGCATATTCGGGAAATATCGGGACGTAATTACCTGAAGGGGTCCGGATTCTGTGAGCTGGGACCGCCATGAGCAACTGATTGCCTCCCGGATGCTGAGACGGAAGGGTCGAAAGGTGGGCAGGAGCCTGCCCGACGGAACCCGCCCGCCGGTGGTTCCTGCGCGTCCCCGATCTTCGAGGGCGTCATGATGGGTACACGACGCAGGACTCCTACGAGAGGACAACGCCATGCCGATCGAGGGCGAGTACGAGCCGAGCCCGACGACATGGGTGCGTGAACAGGTCGAGCTCATCGAGAGCTCCGGCGGCACCCAGGGGACCACACTGCGCGGGATGCCCGTCATCCTCCTGACGACACGCGGCGCCAAGAGCGGCAAGCTCCGCAAGACCCCGCTCATGCGGGTCGAGCACGGCGGCGAGTACGCCGTCGTCGCCTCCCTCGGCGGCGCCCCCAAGCACCCCGTCTGGTACTACAACGTGCTGGCCGACCCCCACGTGGAACTGCGCGACGGCACCGTGCAGCAGGACATGACCGCCCGCGAGGTCACGGGTGAGGAGAAGGCCGTGTGGTGGGACCGCGCCGTCGAGGCGTTCCCCGACTACGCCGACTACCAGACCAAGACCGACCGGGAGATCCCCGTATTCGTCCTCTCCCCGTCCGGGGCGCGGTAGCCCCGGACGGGGACGGTCCGGACCGCTACCAGGAGAGCCGGCCGATCCGGGAAGTGATCCGCTCGCGGTCCCAGGCGCCGTCCGCCACCAGCACCCGGTAGCGGCGGGTCAGCGTCGCGCCGGGGGCCAGGGCCAGCTCCTCGTGGAAGGCGAGCGACGGGGCGACGGCTGCGAAGGGCGAGCTGCGGACGAACCAGTGCGCCGGGTGCGCACCGCCCGCGCCGGTGTGATCGTTCCCCGGGGAGTGGATGAAGACGAGCGTGGCGTACCCGTCGACCTCGTCGTGCTCCCCGGTGTACGCCAGCCAATCCGCCTGCTGTCCCATCAGCCCGGGGCCCTCGGCGTCCGGGGTCAGGATCCGCCCGTCCCGGAAGGCGCGCGGACCCCTCCAGAACAGGCCCGTGTACCCCGCGTTCTCCCGCCCGTGCGTCGTGGGGCTGCCGAAACGGAGCGGCTCCTCGCGCCGGTTGGTGATCGCGGACGACCAGGTCAGCGTCCAGCTGCGGCCTTCCTCGTCGATGTCGTGCACCTCGATGCGGCGTGTCTCGTCGGCCCAGTGCTCACCGCTGTGCGGATGCCAGGTCAGCCGCTCGGCGAGGCGGATCCCGTCGTCGTGCACCGACACCTCGTCGAAGCCGGCGTGCGCCATGGAACCGACACGCTCCGGCAGGGCCTGGTACCCCTTGCCGTGTACGTAGCTGTTGCCGCCCCACAGATTCTGGCCCGACAGGTGCGAGGCGGTCATCTGCAGGCCCTTGTGCCAGCGGTGGTCGTTGGGGCGGTAGTCGGTGACCACCCGGCCCGACAGTGTGCGCAGGGGGTGGATGTACGGCTTCGGGGCCTCCCAGGGGTCCTCGGCCCGGTACACGTAGCGCAGCAGCTCGACGCCGCTGTCCGCGACGGTCACCGCGATGTGGTGGCCGTGATGGTGGGTGAGCTCCAGGGAATGCGTCATGCCGGGTCCTCCATGGTCGGCGCCCCGGGCTCCGGCGCCCAGCCGGGAGCATCGCCGTGCAGGGCGGAGTAGTACGGGTCCCCGGGGCGGATCCCGCCCGCACGGACGGTCTCCCCGGTGAAGGCCGCCTTGTAGAGGGCGGCCACCAGTTCGAGGCTCTTGCGGCCGTCGGCGCCGCTGCTGCGTGGCCGGCGTCCCGCCCTGAAGTCGTCCAGCAGCCCACGCAACTGTGCCTCGTGCGAGCTGGGCACGTCGGGTCCGAAGTCGTTCCAGGCGGCGGCCTCTGCGGTGGGGACGCCCGGCGCCGGTGTGATCCGCCAGTCGGCGTTGCGGTGTCCGTACAGGTGGGTGAGCTCGACCGTCGCCCGTTCGCAGTCGATCCGGATGCGGCTCACCTCGTCCGGACTGAGGACGCTGTTCACGACCGTCGCCATCGCGCCGTTCTCGAAACGGACCAGCGCGGTGGACACGTCCTCCGTCTCGACGTCGTGCACCAGCCGTCCCGCCATCGCGCGGATCTCCGACCAAGGGCCGAGCAGATCCAGCAGCAGGTCCATCTGATGGATGCCGTGTCCCATCGCGGGGCCGCCGCCCTCGCTGCTCCACCTGCCGCGCCAGGGAACGGAGTAGTAGGCCTCGTCCCGGTACCAGGTGGTCTGGCAGTGGGCCACCAGGGCCCGGCCCATCGTCTGCCCGGCCAGCAGCTCGCGGACGTGCCGGGAGCCCGAGCCGAAGCGGTGCTGGAACACGATCGCCGCGTACGGCCCACCGTCCCCGGTCCCTTCCGCGGCCTCGATCGCGTCGAAGTCCTCCAGCGACGGGCAGGGCGGTTTCTCGCACCACACCCACGCCCCGGCACGCAGCGCGGCCACGGTCTGGTCGCGGTGGAACCGGGGCGGGGTGCCGATGACGACCAGGTCGGGCCGCTGCTCAGCGAGCATCCGGTCGAGATCCGTGTACGGCCGGGCGATTCCCGCATCCGCGCAGAACGCCCTGACCGCGGTCACGTCGACATCGACCGCCGCGACGATCTCCAGCGGCTGCTCGGCGGCGAGCGCGGTCAGCGCGGACAGATGACTGCCTCGCGCGATCGCACCCGTGCCGACGATCGCGACCCGCACCGTCCCTCGGTGGGAACCATGGCTGGGCGTGACAAACACCCCCTGAGGAGGAGAGATGGCCGCCCACTGGATAGCAAGCGCTTTCTTTCTCCGGGAAACCTAGGCTCCGTGCACAAGCCCGGTCAAGGGGGTCCGGGCCGGTCCGGGGCGTCAGGCCTTCAGCAGCCGCGGCAGCCTGGCCAGCTGCACCGCTTCCTGGAACGGGCCGCCGCCCTCGTGGTCGTTGAAGTCGTACACCTCGATCTCCTTGTCCGGGTGGGCGTACGCGTTGAACGCGGCGAAGACCGTCGACGGCGGGCAGGTCTGATCCTCCAGGGCCACCGAGAACAGCGCGGGCGCCCGCCCGCGCGCCGCGAAGTGGACGCCGTCGAAGTACGCCAGGGTCCGGGCGACCTGTTCGGCGCGGCCCCGGTGCGTCTTGAGGTAGTTGGCGATCTCGCGGTACGGGTTCCGGTCGGTGATCCGGACGGCCCGGGGGAAGTCGCAGAGGAACGGCACATCGGGTGCCACGGCCGCCAGGTCGGGTATCAGGCCACCGACCGCGAGGGCGAGACCGCCGCCCTGGCTCACACCGATCGCGGCGGTGCGGCTCGCGTCGGTCAGCGGGTGCGAGCGGGCCGCCTCCACCGCCCGCGCCGCGTCCGTGATCAGCCGCCGGTAGTAGTACGTGAGCGGGTCCTCGATGCCCCGGGTCATGAATCCGTTGAAGGAGGGGCCGCTGCCCACGGGGTCCGCGGTGTCGCCGGGAGCCCAGCCGCTGCCCTGGCCGCGGGTGTCCATCACGAAGTGGGCCAGGCCCGCGGAGGCCCAGAGCAGGTACGAGTGCGGCAGCCCGCGCCCGCCGCCGTATCCGAGGAACTCCACGACCACCGGCAGCTGTTCCGTGGTGCCCGTGGGCATGACGAGCCAGCCCTTGACCGGGTGTCCGCCGAAGCCGGCGAACGTCACGTCGTACACGTCGACCGTGGTCAGGCCGGTGTCGGTGCGCAGTTCGAAGCGGGCGTCCAGGTCATGGGTCCGTGCCTCGTCGAGGGTGGCCGACCAGAAGGCGTCGAAGTCCTCGGGCTCCACCGAACGGCTGCTGTGGGCGCGCAGTTGATCGAGGGGCAGGTCGAACAGGGACATGCGGGACCACCTTGTGTCGTAGAGATGAATGGTCATACCGTACGACGGTCGGTGCGAGAATCCGATGGGGAGTGCGCGGCGACCGGGCAGGGGGAAATGGCGTTGCCGCTTGATGCGGTGCCTGCGAGGCTTCCGGGATGGCCGACACGGATACCCGCAGTTCGCATCAGGTGACCGCACTCTTCTCGCACGGGCGCCTGACGGCGATCCCCCGGAAGGTGGCCCGTCGCGAGCAGCTGCTCGAACACCTCGCCGACACGCTCTTCGAGCCCGGTCGCGTCTACACGGAGCGTGAGGTGAACGACGCGCTGCTCACGGTGCACGAGGACTGCTCGGCCCTGCGCCGCTACCTCGTGGTCGCCGGCCTGCTCGTACGCCCGAAGGACGGCAGCAGCTACCGGCGGGGGCGGTAACGCTCGCCCGGAGCGGCGAGGGGGCGTCGCCCGCCGGAGCACAGGGCACGCCGGTGCAGCGGATCGGGCCGCAATCGCTGCCGTGGTCGGGGGAGACGGCGCTGGACGCGGAGTATGCCCGGGTGCCCGCTCCCGCCACGTGCGGGGCGGTCGGGCACCCGGGCTCCCGCTCCTCGCCGTGGCCTCTGCGTGGCGTGGCCCGCGGGAGCGGCCGTACACACGAGCCCTGGGTCACGCGGTTCGCGCGCTGCGGGACCGGCCGCACGTGGTTCGCGCGCCGCCGGACCGGCCGGGACCGGGCGGCAGGGTTCAGTTGAGGGTGTCGGGGTCCGGGCCCGTGCGCATGCCGCGGTCGAGGCCGGCGATCGCGGCCATGTCGGCGTCCGAGAGCTCGAAGTCGAAGACATCGATGTTCTGCCGGATGCGGGCGGGCGTGACCGACTTGGGGATCACGACGTTGCCGAGCTGGAGGTGCCAGCGCAGGACGACCTGGGCGGGCGACTTCCCGTGGCGGTCCGCGAGGGAGACCAGGACCTCGTCGTCCAGCAGTGCGCCCTGCGCCAGCGGGCTCCAGGCTTCGGTGGCGATGCCGTGCTCGGCGTGCAGGGCACGCAGCTCGTTCTGCTGGAGGCCTGGGTGCAGCTCGATCTGGTTGACCGCCGGGACGAGAGGGCTCTCGTCCATCAGGCGGCGCAGGTGGGCAGGCTGGAAGTTGGAGACTCCGGCGGCCCGGATCCGGCCGTCGGCCACCAGCTTCTCCAGTGCGCGCCACGTGTCGAGGTAGAGGTCGCGCGCGGGGGTGGGCCAGTGAATGAGGTAGAGGTCCACGAAGTCGAGGCCGAGCTTGGCGAGGCCGGCGTCGAAGGCGGCGAGTGTGGAGTCGTAGCCCTGGTCGGCGTTCCACAGCTTGGTGGTGACGAAAAGGTCCTCGCGCGGCAGTCCGGAGGCCTCGAGGGCGCGGCCCACGCCCGCCTCGTTGCCGTACACGGCAGCCGTGTCGATGGAGCGGTAGCCCGCTTCCAGGGCGGAGGACACGGCTGCGGTCGTCTCGTCGTCCGGGACCTGGAAGACGCCGAAGCCGAGCTGCGGAATGGTGATGCCGTTGTTGAGTGTGACGGTGGGGACCGAGGACATGGTGGGTCCTTCCTGGAGTCGGGCTGCGCCGAGCTGCGTACGATGGTTACTGGCGTCGACAATAGTTGCATGCGCGGGTTAATGGCAAACGCTGGCAACCTGGGCGGTTTGCGACCAGGTGTCGCCGCAGCGCCGGCCGCCCTGGCACCGTCCGGCGTGGCGCCTCGTGGTGCGTCCGCCGGCTCCGGGCGCAGGGAAAGGCGGGACCGACCGGCACCGCCGCCCACCGTGCCACGGTCACCGGTGATCCGCAGGGCGTCCGCGGCCACCCGGCCGCGGATCGCGTGGTGCCGGGCGAGAGGGCCGGTGCCCGTGGCCGTCGGGTGCCGGTCGATGCGGACCGTGCCCGGTGTGGTCATGGGCCGGGTGGGGCGGCCGACCGGGCCGGCGTGCCGTCCGGGCCCCGTGGCGGCGGCGCGTGCGGGACCGCCTCGTCGAGGGGTGCCCGGCCCGGGGCCGTCCCGGGCGGGGGCATGTGCTGGACTGTCCGGGAACACCGGATACAGGAGCTCCTTTGAACAGCTATCGCCACCCCGGCCTCGTCTTCACCGACCACCGGTTCACGGTTCCCCTCGACCACGATGCCCCGGACGGCGAGAAGATCGAGATCTTCGGCCGGGAAGCCGTGGCGAGTGCGAACGTCGGCCAGGACCTGCCGTGGCTGGTCTATCTGGAGGGCGGCCCGGGCTTCGGCGCCCGCCGTTTCATCGGCACGGAGGCATGGCTGGGGCGTGCGGTGCGGGAGTTCCGCGTGCTGCTCCTGGACCAGCGGGGCACCGGCCTCTCCACCCCGGCCAACCGGCAGACCCTGCCGGTGCGCGGAGGCCCGCGGGAGCAGGCCGACTACCTGGCCCACTTCCGGTCCGACAGCATCGTGCGGGACTGCGAAGTGATCCGCCCGCAGCTGACCGGCGGGGCGCCCTGGACGGTCCTGGGGCAGTCCTTCGGCGGCTTCTGCGCGGTCCAGTACCTGTCGTCCGCGCCCGAAGGGCTGGAAGCCGTCCTGATCACAGGGGGGCTGCCTTCCCTGGACGCGCACGCCGACGACGTCTACCGGGCGGCCTATCCGCGCATCGAACGCAAGGTCGCCGCGCACTACGCCCGTTACCCGCAGGACGTCGCCCGTGCCCGCGCCGTCGCCGGTTACCTCGCCGAGCACCGCCCGGAGAGCGGCGGGCACCTGCTGACGCCCGAGGGGTTCCAGTCCCTCGGCATCGTGCTGGGCGGCAGCAACGGCAGCCACCAACTGCACTACCTCCTGGAGAACGCCTTCGTGGAGGGCGCGCACGGGGCCGAGCTCTCGGACACCTTCCAGGAGGCCATGCGCACGGCCACCTCGTTCGCCGGGCACCCGCTGTACGCCCTCATGCACGAGGCGATCTACGGCCGGGGCGCGCAGCCCACCGACTGGTCCGCCGAGCGCGTCCGCGCCGAGTTCCCGCAGTTCGACGCCGCCGCCGCGCTGGCGGGCGACGGGCCGCTGATCTTCACCGGGGAGAGCATCCACCCCTGGCACTTCGAGGTCGATCCCGCGCTGCGCCCCCTGCGCGAAACGGCCGAACTGCTCGCCGCCCGCACCGACTGGCCCGTCCTGTACGACGCCGACCGGCTCGCCGCCAACGAGGTGCCGGTGGCGGCCGCCGTGTACCACGACGACATGTACGTGGACACGGGGCACGCGCTGCGCACCGCCGCCTCGATCCGCGGCCTGCGCACGTGGGTGACCAGTGAATTCGAGCACGACGGGCTGCGGGCGGGCGGCCCCCAGGTGCTGGACCGCCTGCTCGGCCTCGTACGGGGGGAGAGCGACCGGTAGGAACCGGCCGCCCGGGGGCGGGTCAGCGCTGCAGGGCCTCCAGCGTTGCGCCCAGGTCCGCCCCCGAGCGCGGCGCGCTGTTGTACGGCAGCTTCGACAGCGCCGCCGCCATGCCGCAGGTGTTGCTCGCCGCGGAGTACACGAGACCTGCGCCGATGGCCGCGGAGAGCCAGCGCGCGGCCGGGATCCGCCTGCCGGCCAGCAGGCCCACCACGACGAGCGAGCCGGCGGCGAGGCGCACCTGGCGTTCCATGGGCCAGGTGGCCCCGGCGCCTTCCGGGCGGTCCAGGTCGTGTCCGTCGCCCTCCCAGGCGGAGGTTCCGCCGGTCAGGGTGGCGGCGTCGATGTCGGCATCGGCAAGGATCTCGCAGGCCCGGGTGGAGCGGACCCCCGAGGCGCACACCACGAGCAGCGAGCCGCGGGCCGAGGCCGACTTCAGGGCCGGCACCGCCTCGGGGAGCCGGTCCAGCGGGACGTTCAGAGCGCCGGGCACGTGCCCGGCCGCGTACTCGCCGGGAGCCCGCACGTCGATGACGGTGAATTCCTCCAGGCGTGCCGCGGCCTGGGCGGGGGAGAGGGAGGCGGGGCTGATCACGAGCGATTCCTTTCGTTGCCGGAGCGGGGGAGGGACCGGTGTCCCGCACGCCCGCACACCAGAATACCCCTAGGGGTATTTCTCGAGGCTCCGGCTCGCGCGTGGGGCCGACCGGAGCAACTCCGACTTCCCCTGCCCCGGTACGCCTCCGCAATGCCCCGTGCCGCGACGGTCCCCCGGATAGCCTGCCGGTCATGACAGAGCAGTTGGAACCCATGCCCTCGGACTGGCAGCGGGCGCTGGCAGTCGTCGCCCACCCCGACGACCTGGAGTACGGCTGCTCCGCAGCCGTGGCCGGCTGGACCGACGGGGGACGCGAGGTCACCTACCTCCTGGCCACCCGGGGCGAAGCCGGGATCGATACCATCGCCCCGCACGAGTGCGCTCCGCTGCGGGAACGGGAACAGCGGGCGAGTGCCGCGGCCGTCGGCGTACGCGCCGTGGAGTTCCTCGACCACCGCGACGGCGTGATCGAGTACGGCACGGCCCTGCGCCGCGACATCGCCGCGGCCATCCGCCGGCACCGGCCGGAACTGCTCATCACCCTCAATCACCGTGACACCTGGGGCGGTGTCGCCTGGAACACCCCCGACCACCGGGCGGTCGGCCGGGCCGCGCTGGACGCCGCGGGCGACGCGGGCAACCGCTGGATCTTCCCGGAACTGACCGAGCAGGGCCTGCACCCGTGGGACGGGGTGCGCTGGGTGGCGGTCGCGGGCACGGACAGGCCTACGCACGCCGTCGACGCGACGGCGGGATTCGAACGTTCCGTCCAGTCGCTCCTGGCCCACCGCACGTACATCGAAGTGCTTACCGACGAGGATCCGGAGGCATACTGCCGCACCTTCCTCTCGGGAGCGACCGGCGCGAGCGCGGAGCGGTTCGGCGGGCGGCCGGCGGTCGCCTTCGAGGTCTTCGCCCGCTGACGGCGGCCGGGCTCTCCCGTCCGGTTCGGGCTCGATCGGGAAGCGGGGCGGTGCTGCGCGGCGGGGTGGGGGCCGCGCGATCAGCGGTCGAGCCCGTGAATCGGGCGGGCTCCAGGGTGTGGCGAGTCGGCGGCGCGTGTGTGGCGGCCGTCCCGTCGGTGGTCTCCCGGGCGGCCCCCGGGCACGTGGTGGGTGTCCACATCCCCGTCGGCACCACCCCCACCCCCGGAATCCAGCCACCGTGACCCCACGGCCGACCGTCTCGCGGTCGTGCTCGTGCTCGTGCTCGCGGTCAAGTACAACAGCCTTGTCCGCGGGGCGAAGCAGGCCCGGCACGCAGGTACTCGGGGCCGGAAGTCCTCTGCCGTGCGCCCTGACATGCAGCCGGTCCGGCTGGCACGATACGTCCCGGGGGCGGCCCGTCGGGGCGCCGGGGGCGAGGGGGAAAGATGGGCATGGTGGACATCGCGGTGGCCGTCGGGCTGGTGGCGCTGGTGCTCCGCGCGGTGGTGCGCCGCGGGCTGACGCCGGGGTCGTTACTGCTGGCGCTGGTGGTCGGCGGGCTCGGTCTGTGGCGGGGGCTCGGCCCGGGGCCGGGCTGGCTCCTCTGGCCGGCCGTCGCGCTCCTGGTGGTGACGGCGGCGGACTTCTTCCTCTCCGCTCGGTCCTACGCGCGGATGCCGCGTACGGACGCGGCCGAGGTGAAGGCTCAGCTGCTGGCGGACTGCCGCAGCGGCGACGGGCGGCAGCAGCTGACGCTGGCCGTGGCCCCGGGCGGAGCCGTGCTGATGGACGGCATCTGGGGGGACACGGTCCGGCGGGACGTCGTGATGCCGGTGGGTGGCTGCCCGGTCTGTCTCGTCGAGGAGGTGACGGCCGAGTTGGCCGGCCCGGACGCGAACGCCCTGGCCTCGTACCGTCGCGACCGGGCCGCCGGTACGAACCGCCTGGTCGTCCTGGGCCGCGGGGAGGACGCCTGGACGGCGGCCCTGGAGCCGGTGCGGGCCTCGCAGAGGCCGTTCAGGCCGGTGGGCTGCCCGGTCCACAGCTGAATCGTCCCGTCGACCGGCGGGCGCGGGGCCGGTGACGTGGCCACGGCGGATTCCGGCCGAAGTACGATGCGTTCGCGACGCGGACACCGAAGGCGTCCCTCCGGTGTCCGCAGCACTCTGACACGCCGCCGGAAGCGTGGACCGCCGTACGAACGGCGGTCCACCACCGCGACCCGCTCGGCCCCGCTCGACGCCCGAGGGACCTGGGCCCGCACCGCGTGATCCTTCGGGCCCGGGCGCCTTCACCGCCGCTCGGCCGCACGCGGCCCCTGCGCGGCGGCCGGCTGCCACCGCCCGTACTGCCGCAGTGCGAGCAGACCGCCCACGCCCGGGAGGAGCGCGTACAGCTTCGTCCGGCCGTTCGTACCGGGCGTGCGCATCACCTGGACGGTCACGAAGAGGTAGGCGCAGCCATGGATGGGGCCGGTCAGCGAGGACACGGCGGGCCAGTGCACCGTCGCAAGGTTGACGAGGAGCACGAGCAGGGAGGCGAACTCGACGCCGGCGGCGGTCCGGAGCGCACGCATTCGTCACACGCCCGTCGTCGAGCCGGGGCGGACGATCATGAGTACGGTCACCGTCGCCCAGAGCAGGTTGAACAAGCCGGTGTACATGCCCAGTCGACGGGTCGCCTCCGGGCCGGCCGAGGCGTCCCCGGCGGTGAGCGCGTTCTGTCCGGGCAGGATCAGTGCGGCCAGCACCCCGGCCGCCAGGGCGGTGAGGACGATCGAGACGATCAGCCAGGCGTCGCCCAGGACCCCCAGGCTGCTCGCCGTGGCGAAGCCGAAGACGGGGACGACGATGCCGACGCCCGCGTAGACACGGCAGATGCGGTACAGGGTGTGCAGGGTGGCGGAGGCCCGGTCGTCACCGGGATCGTCCATTACACGCCGGGCGGCGGGCGGGAACATGCTGGCCGCCACGGTCACGGGTCCGATCGCGACGATCGCGGCCAGCACGTGGACGGCCAGGAGGAACTTGGTCACAGCGAGAGTGCTTTCCGGTGGCGGAGACGGGGAGAGGGATTGCCTGCGGTGTTCATGCCGGCGCCCGCCACACCACCCCGCGCCGCTCATGGGCGAAGAGCCGCTCCACGAAGAGCGCAGGCTGCGGGCCGAGCTCCCGCTCCAGCAGATGCAGTCCGAGGTCGAGCCCCGAGGTCACGCCCCCGGCCGACACCAGGTCCCCGTCGTCCACCACCCGGGCCCGCACCGCACGCACCCCGGTGGACGCGAGCGCATCCATCCCCTCGTGGTGGGTCACCGCGTTGCGGCCGCCGATCAGCCCCGCCATGGCGAGCAGCAGCGAACCGCCGCACACCGTCGCCACACACACGTCGGGCAGGTCCACCGCCTCCTTGAGGAGTGGTGGCAGCCCCGTGTCCAAGGCGCGCGCCAGGATCGCCGGGACGCTGCCGTCATCGGTGGTGCCCGTGCCCCGCGGCATGCGCCCGGCGGCTCCGGGGACCACGACCAGACCGGCGCGCGCGGGGTCGAGCCTGCCGACGGCCCGGAGGGACAGGGGCGCGATCCCGGCGGTCACCTCCCGCGGCCCCTCGGCCGTCACGAGTTCCACGGTCAGGGCCCCGTCCGCGGCGGCACCTCCGGCATGCAGAACCTCGTACGGGGCGACGACGTCCAGTGGGTCGAAACCGTCGAACAACACGATCTGGGCGAGCATCCGGCATCAGTCCCCTCGGTACGGACCGCGTCACTGTCCGGCACGGCCGGAACCGACGCTAGGCGCCCGTCCGGACCGGCGGGAGTGGCGAAAATGCCACCCTTCAACGGATTCTCGCCACCGCCGTCTCCACCCCTCCGACCTGCCCCTATCGTCATTCCCGGGCGTAGGGCCCACGGGTCCGGGCAGCGACCGGACCCGGAGATCGGAGAGGATCCGTCATGCATATCGTGGCCGTACTCGCCCTGGACGGCGTCATCGCCTTCGACCTGTCCACGCCGCTCGAGGTCTTCACGCGCACGCGACTGCCCGACGGCCGCCCCGCCTACCGGGTCCGGGTCTGCGCTGCCACCGAGGAGGTCGACGCGGGAGCCTTCACGCTCCGCGCCCCGTACGGTCTCGACGACCTCGCCGACGCCGACACGATCATCGTCCCCGGCTGTGCCGATCCGTCCGTGCCCGTCCCGCCCGACGTGCTCGACGCCCTGCGAGGCGCCGCGGCCGACGGCACCCGCATCGCCTCGGTCTGCGCCGGAGCCCTCGTGCTGGCCGCCACCGGCCTGCTCGACGGGCTGAGGGCCACGACCCACTGGGCCGCCGCCGGGCTGCTGGCCGCCAGGCATCCGGAGATCGACGTGGACCCCGACGTGCTGTATGTCGACAACGGCCAGTTCCTCACGTCGGCCGGGGCCGCCGCGGGGCTCGATCTGTGCCTCCACCTGATCCGGCGCGACCACGGCTCGGCGGTGGCCGCCGATGCCGCCCGCCTCTCGGTGATGCCACTGGAACGCGAGGGCGGCCAGGCGCAGTTCATCGTCCACCCTCAGCCGCCCGAACCGGGCGGCGCGGCTCTGGAGCCGTTGCTGCGGTGGCTGGAGGACAACGCCGGACGCGAGCTCACCCTCGACGACATCGCCGACCGGGCCGGCGTGAGCACCCGCACGCTGAACCGCCGCTTCCGGGAGCAGATGGCCACCACTCCGCTCCAGTGGCTGCACCGGGCGCGGATCCGCCGGGCTCAGCACCTCCTGGAGACCACGCCGCACGCGGTGGACCGGATCGCCGGGCAGGTCGGATTCGGCTCGCCCACGGCTTTCCGCGACCGGTTCAAGCGAGTCGTGGGCGTCAGCCCCCACGCCTACCGCCGCGCCTTCCGCGGCACGGGCACGGTTCGCGATCGGCAGGGTGCCGGACGCGGCATGGACGCCCACCCCTGTCCGGCAGTCGCCGACCTGCCGCGGAGTACCGGAGTGCTGCCGGTCCGCCCGGGGTGAGGTCCCCGTCCTTCGGGATCGGTGCCGGTGCAGCCGATCACGGGCCTGTGCGGACGTGGGATGCCCCCGCCCCGGGAGAACCGGCCGGATGCTCAGTGCCCGGGTGTCGCCCGGCCGAGGGCGAACCGTGCCGTCCCGGGCCTTCCCTCGACCAGGTCGGCCGCCAGGTCACCGATGGCCGGTCCGAACTTGAATCCGTGCCCGGAGAAGCCCGCCAGCACGGTGACCGGGCCCTGCCGGTCGATGACGAAGTCCTCGTCGGGCGTCGTGGTGTAGAGGCAGGTGAGGGGGGTCGGCTCGGTGCCGGCCACCCCGGGCAGCCATGCGTCGGCGTAGGCGCGGAGCCATTCGACGGCCGCGGGGTCCGGCGTACGGTCACGGTGGTCGGGGTCCACGACCTTCCCGACGCCGTGCAGACCCACCTTGACGCCGTCCACACTGCCCAGCCCGTACACACCACCCGGTTGATCGAAACCGGCTCCCGGGTGGTGGATGAACGAAGGCCAGTCCAGCGCGTCCGGGGCCGGGAAGTGCACCGGCTGCTCCTGGGTGACCCGCATCGGGGGCAGGCCGGTCACCAGGGCAGGCAGGAAATCGGGCGCCCAGCCGCCCACGGCGACCACGACCGCGTCCGCCGTCAGAGCGTCCTCGGTGTCCGTCACCACGGTCACACCCTCTCCGGTACGTCCCGAGTGCCGAATGCCGGTCACGCACACCCCGTGCCGCACCTCGGCGCCCCGCTGCGCCGCGGCCTTCAGCAGCGCGGACACGGCGTCGTCGGCGTGCAATCGGCCGGCGTCCGGGTGGTACATCGCGGTGGTGTCGGCCCGGAGCCCCGGCCACCGGTCGGACACCTCGCCGGGGGACAGGCGCTGCACCGACCGGCCCGCTCCCGCCAGCACGCGGGCCAGCACGTCCACCGTCTCGGGCGAGCCGTGGTCGACGGCCCCGGTGAGTGTCAGCACCGACTGCCCGCTCTCCTCCTCGAGCCGCTGCCACAGGGGCAGTGCCCGGAGCGCCAGCTGCGTGTACGAGGGTTCCGGGTACGCCAGCCGGAAGATGCGGGAGGTGCCGGACGAGCTGCCGCGGTCATGGCCCGGGCCGAAACGTTCCAGCACCGTGACCCGATGGCCGCGCGCCGAAAGGCGCCAGGCGGCAGCCGCTCCCATCAGTCCGCCGCCGACCACGAGAACCCGAAGAGCCATGAGCATGTGTCCTTTCCTGTGCCGGGTCGTCCCGGCTCGGTGACGGGAAGGCCCGGCGCGTCGTCCGGTGTCCTGGAGCGGTCGGAGGGAGACCGAACAGTTCACCTCCGCCGTCCTGGCCAACCGGTCCTTGCGGTTCCAGGTGGCCGGCCACGTCGTATACCGGCCATTCTCGATCAAATGGTTGACCGCCCGAGCAAGGGGGTGGGTCGAAGGACCCTCTTCGTCCTCACGGGCACGCCGGCCTGTCCTGGACGGTGGCAAGGCCGGGTATGCCCGGCGCGATGCCCGTGGCCGGACTTCGGTATGAATGGCCGTATGAAGGAACAGACTCAGGACGACCCCGAACTCGACGCCGTGCTCACCGGAGTGGGCCCCCGGCTGCGTCGGCTGCGCAAGGACCGGGGCGTGACCCTCTCCGCGCTCTCCGAGGCGACGGGCATCTCCGTGTCCACGCTCTCGCGTCTGGAATCCGGCGGCCGGCGTCCCAGTCTGGAGCTGCTGCTGCCGATCGCGAGGGCCCATGAGGTTCCGCTCGACGATCTCGTCGGTGCGCCCCCCGTCGGTGATCCCCGGGTCAGGGCGAAGCCGATCGTGGTGGGCGGGCGGACCGCGCTCCCGCTCACCGGCAGGCCGGGAGGGCTCCAGGCGTACAAGTTCATCCTGGAGGCGGGCTGCGCCGATCCGCCCGAGCAGCGCACCCATGAGGGGTACGAGTGGCTGTACGTCCTCTCCGGCCGACTGCGGCTCCTGCTCGCCGAGCACGACCTGGTCCTGGGTCCGGGGGAGGCCGCCGAGTTCGACACCCGGCTGCCGCACTGGTTCGGGCCCGCGGGTGACGGGCCGGTCGAATTCCTGAGCCTCTTCGGTCCGCAGGGTGAGCGGATGCACGTCAGGGCCAAACCGAAGCGCTCCTGAAACGGGCCGCGGCCGTCGCGGCCCGAAGTGTTCCCAGACGGGCAAGCGACCGCTTAGTATGCCTCGGAGCAGTGGTAATGCCGACAGTGTTGTGGAGGCCCCTCATGCAGGCATGGCGAGTGCACCGGAACGGCGAACCGAGCGAGGTGATGGAGCTCGAGGAGACGGACCGGCCCACCCCCGGCGACGGGCAGGTGCTGCTGAAGGTACTCGCGGCGAACATCAACTTCCCCGACGCGCTGCTCTGCCGCGGGCAGTACCAGGTGAGGCCCCCGCTGCCGTTCACGCCCGGAGTCGAGATCTGTGGTGAGACGGAGGACGGGCGCCGGGTGCTCGCCACCCCCGCCCTTCCCGACGGCGGTTTCGCCGAATACGTCGTCGCGGACGCGGCGGCCCTGCTGCCCGTACCCGACGCTCTGGACGATGCCGAGGCGGCCGCTCTGCACATCGGCTACCAGACCGGATGGTTCGGCCTGCACCGCCGCGCCCACCTGCAGGCGGGCGAGACACTGCTGGTCCATGCGGCGGCGGGCGGGGTCGGCAGCGCGGCGGTCCAGCTCGGCAAGGCTGCCGGTGCCACCGTCATCGGAGTCGTCGGTGGACCGGAGAAGGCCGCGATCGCCCGTCGACTGGGCTGCGACCTCGTCATCGACCGACGGAGCGAGGACATCGTCACGGCGGTGAAGGAGGCCACCGGCGGGCGGGGAGCGGACGTCGTCTACGACCCGGTCGGCGGGGACGCCTACGCCAAGTCCGTGAAGTGCATCGCCTTCGAGGGGCGCGTCGTGGTCGTCGGCTTCGCGAGCGGGACCATCCCCGCCCCGGGTCTCAACCACGCGCTGGTGAAGAACTACTCGATCGTCGGCCTCCACTGGGGTCTGTACAACACCAAGGACCCGGCCGCCGTCCGTGCCTGCCACGACGAGCTCACCAAGCTCGCCGCGCAGGGTGTCGTCAAGCCCCTGGTCAGCGAGCGGCTTCCGATGGCCGACGCCGCACGCGGCGTCCAGCGGGTCGCCGACGGCACCAGCACCGGCCGCGTCGTCGTCCTGCCGGCAGGAGGCACGCGATGAGCACCGCCATCGACGCGACGGAGATCCGCCGGCGCACCCAGGAGCTCCTGACCGCGTACCCGCCGGCCAGCACCGGCCGCACCGACTTCCTCAAGGCGCGATTCGACGCCGGTCTCGCCTGGGTGCACTACCCGCCGGGGCTCGGCGGACTCGACGCGCCGCGTTCCCTGCAGCCCGTCGTCGACGCCGTACTCGCCGCCGCGCAGGCCCCCGACAACGACCCGCGCCGCATCGGCATCGGTCTCGGAATGGCCGCGCCGACCATCCTCGGCTACGGCACCGACGAGCAGAAGCAGCGCTTCCTGCGCCCCCTGTGGATCGGCGAGGAGGTGTGGTGCCAGCTCTTCAGTGAGCCCGGCGCCGGATCCGACCTGGCCGCTCTCGGCACGCGCGCCGTCCGGGAGGAGACGGGCGACTGGGTGGTCGACGGCCAGAAGGTCTGGACCTCCAGCGCCCACGTGGCGCGCTGGGCCATCCTGATCGCCCGCACCGACCCCGACGTCCCGAAGCACCGGGGCATCAGCTATTTCGTCTGCGACATGACCGACCCCGGCGTCGAGGTCCGGCCGCTGCGTCAGATCACCGGCGAGGCCGAGTTCAACGAGGTCTTCCTCACTGGTGTGCGCATCCCCGACAGCAGGCGGCTCGGACCCGTCGGCGACGGCTGGAAGGTCGCCCAGACCACCCTGATGAACGAGCGCGTCTCCATCGGCGGAGCCCGGATCCCGCGCGAGGGCGGCATGATCGGGACCGTCGCGAAGACCTGGCGGGAACGCCCGGAGCTGCGTACCCACGACCTCCATCAACGCCTCGTCACCCTGTGGGTCGAGGCCGAGGTCGCGAGGCTGACGGGCGAGAGGCTGCGCCAGCAGCTCGTGGCCGGACAGCCCGGCCCCGAAGGCTCCGGCATGAAGCTCGCCTTCGCCCGCCTCAACCAGGAGATCAGCGGCCTGGAGGTCGAACTCCTCGGTGACGAAGGCCTGCTGTACGGCGACTGGACGATGAGCCGGCCCGAGCTCGTCGACTTCACCGGCCGCGACGCCGGGTACCGCTACCTGCGCTCCAAGGGCAACTCCATCGAGGGCGGTACGAGCGAGGTCCTGCTCAACATCGTCGCCGAGCGCGTCCTCGGTCTGCCCGTCGAACCGCGCAACGACAAGGACGTCGCCTGGAAGGATCTCGCCCGATGAACGCGCAGAACGAACCCGCCCAGGCGCCCGACCTGCTCTACTCGGAGGCGGAGGACGACCTGCGCTCCGCCGTGCGCTCCCTGCTCGCCGACCGGGCCGACGCGCCGACGGTGATCGCTGGAATCGAGTCCGACACGCCGTACGACCTGCGGCTGTGGGAATCGCTCGCCGCCGGGATCGGGGCGGCGGGTCTGCTGGTGCCGGAGAAGCTCGGAGGGCAGGGCGCCACCCACCGCGAAGCCGCCGTGGTCCTGGAGGAGCTCGGCCGCAGCGTCGCCCCGGCCCCGTACCTGACCAGCGCCGTCGTCGCCACCGAGATCCTCCTCGCGCTCGACACGCAGGACGGCCCGGTCGGTGAACTCCTCGGCGACCTGGCCACGGGCCGCAAGGTCGCCGTGCTCGCGCTGCCGTTCGCCACGTCCGCCACAGACGCCGCGTCGACGATGACCGGCACCCTCGACCGGACCGTGACCGGCGTCGCGGAGGCAGCCGCGGCCGATGTGCTGCTGGTGCCCACCGCCGAAGGCCTGTACGTGGTCGGCACCGCCACCGAAGGCGTCCACGTCGAGCCGCTCGTCCCGCTCGACCTGACCCGTCCCCTCGCCGCGGTCACGCTCGAAGGAGCGGCCGGCACCCTGCTCGCGCCGGCCGAACGCTCGGCGGCAGCCGTGGCCAGGGGCCTGATGACCGGTGCGGGACTACTCGCCTCCGAGCAGCTCGGCCTCGCCGAGTGGTGCTTGACCGAGACCGTCCGGCACACCCGTGAACGCCACCAGTTCAACCGGCCGGTGGGATCGTTCCAGTCGCTCAAGCACCGGATGGCCCAGCTCTGGCTGGAGGTCGTCTCCGCGCGGGCCGCCGCCCGGAACGCCGCGGACGCCCTGGCGGCCGGCAGCCCCGACGCACCCCTCGCGGTCGCGGTCGCCCAGGCATACTGCTCCGGGGTCGCGGTCCACGCGGCGGAGGAGTGCGTCCAGCTCCACGGCGGGATCGGCATGACCTGGGAGCACCCCGCGCACCTGTACCTGAAGCGGGCCAAGGCCGACTCGATCGCGTACGGCACGGCGGGGCGCCACCGCGAGGCCGTTGCCGAGCTGGTGGAGCTGCCCGCGCCGTAGGGCGAAGCCGGAGCGGGGGCACGTGCACCACGTGCCCCCGCCCCGGTGTGCCCGGGGCGGGTTCCGTCGTCCGGGCGGGCCCCGGACAACGGCAGGCGCGACGCAGCCGACGGGCGGACGACGTCCGCCCCAACTCTTGGCAGGTACCTGCCTTTCGTCTCGGCCGGGGCCCCATACTCGTCGCGTCCCCCCGCCCGCTCTGCCCCTCACCGCTTCAGGGAGACCCCATGGCACACCTGACCCGTCGCAGAGTCGTCAGTACCGCCCTCGCCACCGCAGCCGCGGGCGCGTTCATTCCCGCCCAGGCGGCTGCGGCGGCCCCCGCCCGGCCGGCCCGCCCGCGCCCGCTGGCCCCCGCACACGCGCACAACGACTACCTGCACCCCCGCCCCCTCCACGACGCGCTCGCGCACGGGTTCACCAGCGTCGAGGCCGACGTCTTCCTCGTCGACGGGGAACTGCTCGTCGCCCACGAGGAGAGCAGCCTCGACCCGGCCCGCACCCTCACCGCGCTCTACCTGGACCCGCTCCACGCCCTGGTCCGGGCGAACCACGGCTCGGTCCACGCCGGACACCGCGCCCCGCTGCAACTGCTCATCGACATCAAGAACGACGGCGCCGCCGCCTACCTCGCACTCGACCGGTTGCTCCGGAGCCACCGGCACATCATGACCCGCTGCAGCCACGGCCGGATCCGCACCGGCGCAGTCACCCCTGTCATCTCGGGAGACCGCGCCGCCCGTGTCCCGATGGAGGCACAGACCACTCGGTACGCCTTCTACGACGGCCGGCCCGACGACCTCGGCACGGCGGCGCCCGCCTCCCTCATCCCGCTCATCAGCGCGAACTGGACCCAGGGCTTCGGCTGGCAGGGCACCGGCCCGTTCCCCGCCGCCGAACGGACCAGGCTGCGCGGCCACGTCGACGCCGCCCACGCGGCGGGGCAACGCGTCCGCTTCTGGGCCACGCCCGACACGCCGGGTCCCGCCCGCGACGCCGTGTGGGACGAGCTGCTTGCCGCGGGTGTCGACCACCTCAACACGGATGACCTGGCAGGACTCGCAGCATTCCTCCGCCGCCGCGGCCGCCCCCGCGCCTGACACCACCGCCGGCCCGTCACCCTGCGTCATCACCCGTGCGGCGGACACGCCAGTCCGTCGGACGGCCTCCCCGCTGCGCCACACTGGCGGCCGAAAGCCGCCATTCCGGCGCGGCGGAGGAGGTTGGCCATGGCCATTTCGATCTCACTGGTGCTCTTCCTGCTGATCCTCGCGGTGATCTTCCTGCGCAACGGCGGACTCAAGCCCTCGCACGCGATCGTCTGCGCGCTGCTCGGCTTCCTCCTGGCCAGTACGAGCATGGCGCCCACCATCCATGAGGGGATCACCGCCACCGCGAACGTGGTCAGCGGCCTGCACCCCTGACCCCGCGCACGCTCCGGGTGCGGGACAATCGACACGATCGCGGCAGAAGCGCCGCACGGGCCCCGCACGGGGCGGTACGGTCGCCGTCGGCCCCGCGCACGCTTCGTCGACCTGGCCAGGACCTGATCGCTCCTCGCCACGCACCTGGAGAACGCAGCAATGTCATTCCCGCAACCCGGACGGCAATCGGCCGCCGCCCACCACGAGCACTGCAACAGCGCCCTCTGCTGCCGGTGCCAGCAGCGGCAGTGGTCGACGCACCTGGGCAACGAGCGCCTCTGCGGCCCCTGCGCCGCCTGCTGCCGTGACTGCGGCAGGGCGCCCGCCCCTCACCTGGACGGCCTCGACGAGGGACTCTGCGCGGAATGCCGCGGCCAGTGCGGCCGGTGCGGGAACCGGCTGCCCGCCGAGGGCCCCTGCTCGTGCCGGAAGTGGAAGGAACGCGGGGCGATCACCCCCGTCGGCTACGTCCTGCAGGCCTTTCCCCAGCCGCTGCTCCAGGCCCTCGCCCACCGCACCCCCCGGTCCGTGTACGACCTGGTCCACCAGGAGCTCGTGCGCCGCACTCCCGACCAGCTCCTGGAGCGCCTGGAGCGACGGTGGAACAGCCGCTGGGCCCATG
This sequence comes from Streptomyces clavifer, assembly GCF_036345975.1. Taxonomy (NCBI): domain Bacteria; kingdom Bacillati; phylum Actinomycetota; class Actinomycetes; order Kitasatosporales; family Streptomycetaceae; genus Streptomyces; species Streptomyces clavifer. The sequence continues at coordinate 7,423,562 of NZ_CP107793.1, forward strand.
CCCTGCACGAGAAGGACGAGGACGGCCGGCGCCGCTGGGCCCCGCAGGAGATCGCGGAAGCGCTGCTGAGCCCGGGCCGGTGCGCGGACTCCCTGTGCGAGGACGGCTACCTGATCACGACCGACACGCCCTGTGGACAGTGCCTCCGCCCCACGCACCGCTTCGTCACCGCGGTGGCCGACCACACGGCGACCACGGCACACGCGAGGGCCAGCGCCGCGTGGATCCGCCGGGCGATCGTGGAGGGCCGCTCCACCAAGCCGGGCAAGCCGCGCCCGCCTCGCTGAACCCCGGCATCTCAGGCCGCGGACCGGACCTGAGCCGTGAGGTCCTTGTCCAGAGCGGTCCGTACCAGAGCCGCTGCGAGTACTGCGGGATCCCGTCCCTCCGCCAGCCCGGTCAGCCCCGCCGGCGAGGTGGGCAGACCCAGCCGCTCGGCCCCCTGCAGCGCTTTCGCGTCGAGGAAGGGGGCCGTCTCCGGCCACACCGTCTGCACCTCGCGCACGAAGATGTCGGCGCCGGTGGGACCCATCCCGGGAAACCGCTGCAGCGCGCGGCGCAAGGCGCCGTCGTCGCCGTCGGCCTCCCGGCGCAGCCGCCGCAGATCTCCGCCGTGCTCGTCCAGCAGAAGGACGGCACCGTCCCCCAGCTGGGTCGCCGTGCGCTCGTCGTACCGCCGGTAGCCGCCTTCGCCCAGTGCGTCGACACGCTGCTGCCACGTCGCGTCGGCCATCCGGCGCGGGGTGCGCATCCCGTGCGCGTACAGCGCACGTGCCGCTGCCACGGCGACGGAGGCCCGGATGCGGGCGCTCAGCAGGTGGCTCAGCACGAGGAGCTGGTACAGCGGCTGAGGGGTGTCACGCAGCCGGATGCCCGCCTCCTCCGCGTACGTGGTGCCGTGCAGGTCCAGCAACGTGTCCAGCGTGGTCCGGTCACTCATGTGAAGCCGAATATGCGGGCGATGAAGTAGCCGGCGACGACCAGCGAGCCGAACATCACGAGCGAGGCCCAGAAGACGGGGTGCTCCCAGATGCCGCCGTCCGCACGCTCGACGTGTGCCTCGCTGATGCACCCCTCGCACGGGGGCGTCTCGCCCGGCGGCGTGAGGGGGCGCGCGGGCGACAGGGAACCGGGGGGAGTGTGTGAGATAGCCATACATCCACCATCCCTCCGCACCGCCCGGATCGCACCGCAGAGGCGTGAGGGGTGCCCGAATGCGTCCGTACGGAGCCTGCCTGGACTCCGAAGCGCTGCGATGCCCGGAAGCGGGGCACGGTCAAGGAATGCCTGGAGTATCTGCGCCCGCGCCCGTCATCAAGCTCGTGCAGCGCACCACCGAGCCTGCCGCGGCGCAGCTGCTGCGCTCCACCGCTGCGGCCGTCATCGCCTTCGCCGTGGCCCAGTGGGCGCTGCCCGAGCCCCATCCCGCGCCCCTGACCGCCCCTCTCACGGCTCTGCTCGTGGTGCAGGTGACGCTCTACGCCACGCTCACCACGGGGATCCGACGGGTGAATTCGGTTGTCGTCGGCGTGCTGATCGCCAGTGGTTTCAGTTCCCTGGTGGGGCTGAGCTGGTGGAGCCTCGGCCTGACGATCTTCACCTCGCTGCTGATCGGGCGCTTCGTCAGGGTGAACGAGTTCGTGCCGGAGGTGGCCATCAGCGCGATGCTCGTGCTCGGTGTCGCCCAGGTCGCCGACACCGCCTGGGAGCGGGTGTTCGAGACGCTCATCGGTGCAGGGGTGGGGCTCCTGTTCAACCTCCTGTTCGCGCCGCCCGTCTGGGTCGAGACGGCCGGTGCCTCCATCAGCGGCATGGGGCAGCGGATGGGCAGCATGTTCCGGGTCCTCGGCGAGGAGATCGGCGGCAACCATCCCGTGGCGGAGGCAGCCGCACGCCTGCACGAGGCCCGTCGGCTGGACCACGACATCGTGGAGGTGGACGCCTCCTTGCGGCAGGCCGAGGAGAGCCTGATGCTCAATCCCCGGGTCCGCCAGGGGCTCCTGTACCGCGTGGTCCTGCGCACCGGTCTCGACACGCTGGAGATCTGCGCCGTGGTGCTGCGCGTACTGACGCGGACCCTGACCGACCTCGCGAAGGCGCGCACGGAGGAGGCACTGTTCCCGGAGGACGTGGCCGCATGCCTGAGGGAGCTGTTCGGACACATGTCGGACGCGATCGAGGGTTTCGCGGTGATGATCACGACCCCGATCGCGGCCAGCGGGGAGGAGGCCGAGGAACGTCTCGCCGAGGCGCTCAGCCGCAGTCGCACGACACGTGACCGGGTGGCGGACCTACTCCTGGAGGACGTCCAGGAGCACCCCCGGCAGTGGCAGTTGCACGGTGCCCTGCTCGCCGAGATCGACCGCATCCTCGACGAACTCGACATCGACAAGCGCACGGAACGTCTCGGCGAGGAGCTCGACCGCCGCTCGGCGGAGATGCACGAACGACACCCCCGTCTCCGGGCGGTGGCCCGTCGGCTGAGGGGTGCCACGCAGAGCAGGCCGCGCGCGGAGACCTGAGAGGGCGGCAGGACGGCCGTCGCGCGGGCGGGCGCACTGCGTCGGCCGGCCCGGGAACCCCCTCCGGTCACCCCTTCGCCGGAGACGGTTCAGTTCTCCCGTCCTCGCAGAGCTCGGCGAGCCGGTTGAGCATGGCCCGGTGCCGGAGCTGAATCACCGCCTCGAAGGCCACGTTGTGCAACGTGGCGCCGACGCCGCGCAAGGGATGCTCGTCGACGATCAACAGGGTGTCGTCGCCCCAGGGGCGCACGTCGATGGCGACCCTCGCGGTACCCAGCCAGCCGCTGTTCACCTCGAGTTCCAGGATTCGGGGAGGCTCGCACCGGCGTACGACCGTCTCGTTGTCCAACTCGAAGGGGCCGATCCTGACCCGGTAGGCGATGGTGGACCCGACTTCGGGCCACCGACCCTCAGCCGGATGGGACTCGGCCGTGCCGACCACCCAGCGGTCGTAGCGCTCTCCGTCGGACAGGACGGCCCAGACCGCGTCCGTGCTCCTCCTGACCAGCTTGTGCCGTACAGCCATGAGTTCCTCCTGCTCCCGGTGGTTCGCCAGTCCCGCAGTTTTGACGCAGGGCGGTCGGCTGCCTCGTTCGTCAGTCCGGCGTGGGCGCGTTTCACGCCCCGCAGTGGTTCACGCGTGCCAGCGCACGCCCGTCCGGTGCACGGTGCTTGTCGTCACCGCGGCCGGCCGGCGGGCCCATCGGATGTGGTCGTCCCTCCATCCGGGCGGGGCGGCCGGGCCGGCACCGTGCGGTCGCCGGGCGCACGGGCCGTATCGCTCCCCGCGGTATGGGCTTCCTCGCCGTGCGTGCGACGCCGGTGACTGGTGTCGCACCAGGGGTACATGCGGCTCCGCCGACAGGTGCAGACGGCAACGACGAACCGATCCGACACGGCCACACGGCCGTCGGCACAGGTGATCTCCACCGGCCCTTCGATCAGCAGCGGCCCCTGGTCGTCGACGGAGATCCTCCGGGGAAGCTCAGGGGTGTTCGGCACGGATGACCACCAGTTCCTCGCTCGCCTCGTTCCGGCCCACGAGGCCGGACTCCCTCAGCCACCGGAGTCTGGAACGCAGTACGGGCCCGAGGGGTACGCGGGCGCGCTCGCTCACACGCGCGTCCAGACCGGCGTCCGACAGACGGCGCAGGGTCGTGTCGCTGTCGCACAGGCCGGAGTGGACCATCAGCAGGAGGCCGCCGGGACGCAGCGCGGCCGGAGCCGCGACGCAGACACGGTCGAGGACCGCGCGCCCGTCGTACCCGGCGTCCCACGCCCGCGCGGAGCCGTGCCCCGGCAGCCGGCCGATCGGGGACGGGACGTACGGCGGATTGCAGATCACCAGGTCGTAGGACCTGCCGGGCAGTGCGGACAGGAGGTCGCTGCGCTGCACGGTGACGCGCCGGCGGTGCAGCAGCGCGTTCAGCCTCGCGGTCAGTACGGCCCGCCGCGCGATGTCCACGGCCGTCACCCGCGCCCCGAGCCGCGCCGCGTGCAGGGCGAGCGCGCCACTGCCCGTTCCGAGGTCCAGGACGTCAGCGCCGGGGCGGACGTCCTCGCGGTCCAGGGCCGTCATGAGGAGGCGTGTGTCGTGCTGCGGCGCGTACACGCCGGGGAGCGTCAGCAGCCGGTCCGGGCGGGTGGGTTCCTCGGTCAGTTCCGTGGACATCCAGGGCTCCTCAGCATCCGTGTGACGACTGGGTGGCTTCGATTCGGTGCATCGGGCTCCGCGACGCCACTCGTCCGTGCGGAAAGGGCGCCGCGAGCGACTGGATCAGGTCTGCCAGTCCGCCAGCAGACGGGCCTCGAGCCGGTCCTCCAGAAAGGAGGTGGCGGTGATCCCGAAGGAGATGTCGGACGCCAGTTCCGGTTCGTCCTCCAGCAGCCCGCCGATGACGTCACGGCGCACCACCTGTTCGTGGACGGCGTCCGCCTCGACGTGCTCCGTGTAGAAGAACTCCGCCGCGTGCCCCGCTCCCGTGCGCTTCATGGCACGGGCCAGGCGCCGGGAAGCGGGTGAGGAGGTGATCTCGACAGCGCCGAAATGTCCCACCAGCGCCCCGCGCAACCGCCGGTGCAGGCCGAAGAGCGACATCATGTTCACCAGGGCCAGCATTTCGGCGCAGCCGTCGTCCAGATAGCGGCCGTACGTGCTGTCGAGCCCCAGACCGGTCATCAGGTCGGCGAAGAGCCGGGCGTGGACGCGCTCCGCACGGCCACCCCCGAATTCGTCATACTCGATCGCGGCCATGCCCGCCTTCGCCCGACCGCTCAGCCGGGGCAGCACCCAGGCGTGCGGATCGGCCTCCTTCAGGTGGTAGAGGGAGCGCTGCACGGCGTAGGCACGCAGGTGCCGCAGCTCGCCCCGGTCCTGCAGGAACCACGAGAGACCAGAACCGTGTACGGGCTCCACGAGCAGGCCGGCCAGTACGTCGTCCAGATCCGCCGAATCCGTGGCGTCGGACCGCAGCGCCGTGAGGAAACGTTCCTCCAGCTCGGCGCGGACGGTGAGCAGCCCCGGATCCCACTCCAGCTCCGGTCGTACGCCGGAGAAGCCCCGGTAGTGCAGTTCGTAGCAGACGTACAGAGCCAGATGCAGATCCTCACCGTACGGATCGGCGTCCCCCGCGGTGCCCGGGCCCGGCAGGGCCGCGTCACCGTGTACATAGCCGATCACGCCCGCGGACACCGGGCCGCGCGTTCGTGGAAGGGATGGTCCAGTGTGCTGATCGGACATGGGACCCTCCTGCCCCGTCAGCTGCGGAAACCACACAGACATCGTGATCGACTGTACGCCGGAGGCCCCGCCGCAGCCTTTCGGCGCGTGCCGGGCCCGCCGACCTGGCAGACAATCGCAGAAGGGGCGGGAACACCGTCCCGCTCGAAGGAGCACGCATGTGCGCTGACCGGGACGACCGCCCGAGTGATCCGTCGGACGGTGAGGACGCGTACGAAGTGGACCAGGAGGTCCAGCACGCGCTGGACCGGCTGACGCTCCTGATCAACGCGGCGGAGGCGCTGGCCAGCACCCTGGACGAGGAGACCGGCCTGCGCAGACTGTGCGACACCCTCGTACCCGGCCTCGCCGACTGGTGCGCCGTCGACCTGCTGGACCAGCGGGGCCGACTGCGCAGGATCGTCGTCGAGCACCGTGACGCCGACCGGCTCTCGCCCGGCCTGTACGAAGGACTCCTCCCGACCAGCGAAGGTTCCGCCGCGGCCGTTGTACGGGCCCTGCAGGGCGCCGGGCCGATGCTCCTGACGGACTTTCCCCCGCCCGACCGTGCCGCCGACCCCCTTCAGGCGCGCGAGCTCGAACTCTTCGACCGGATGACGGCCGACACGGCCGTGATCGCTCCGCTGCGGGCGAGGAGACAGGTGCTGGGCGTCATCACGCTCGCACGGACCACGCGTGGGGCCCGGTTCGACGAGGACGTGCTCCCCCTGGTCGAGGACCTGGCCCACCGGGTCGCCCTCGCCGTCGACAACTCACGCCTGCACTTCGAGGCCCAGCACACCGCCGAACGCCTGCAGCGCTCGCTCCTGCCCGACCTGCCGGCCGACGGGCCCGTGGAGCTCGCCGCCCGCTACCAGTCGGCTGTGGCGACCGCCCAGGTCGGTGGCGACTGGTACGACGCCTTCCTGCTGGACGAAGGCGCCACCGCGCTGATCATCGGAGACGTGGCGGGCCACGACCTGCGCTCCGCGGTGACGATGAGCCAGATGCGCAACATGCTGCGGGGCATCGCCTGCGACCGGAAGGAGCCGCCCGGAAAGATCCTGGCGCGGCTCGACGCCGCCACCCACATCCTCTACCCCCATCAGACGCTGACCTGCATCTACGGCCTCATCGAGAAACCGGCCCCGACCGGGCACTGGCAGTTGCACTACGCCGTGGCCGGCCACCCCGCGCCGCTCCTGGTGACCTGGGACGGCGAGACCCGCTTCCTCGAGGGCGGCCGGAGCATGATGCTGGGAGTCGACCCGGACGAACACCGTACGGACGACACGGAGGTGCTCCCCCCGCAGTCGACCGTCCTGCTCTACACCGACGGGCTCGTCGAGCGTCGCGACGAGATGCTGGACCGGGGTCTGGCCCGACTGCGCCAGCACGCGGCAGCACTGGCCCGTGAGCCGTTGGAGACCTTCTGCGACGAGCTGCTCAACGGTCTCGCAGCGGCCGGTACGGACGACGTGGCCCTGATCGCGGTCCGGGTGGCCGCCCTCGCGGAAGGCCCGGCCACCGCCTTCGCGCGATGACCGCACGGTCAGCCGGCCGCCTTACCGCGGGTCCACTCCAACAGCCGGTCCGCCGTCCACGAGGTGATGACCCGGTCGGCCGGGACCTCGCACTTCTCCGCCCGCGCGCAGCCGTGGATCTGCCAGTCCAGCTGCCCCGGGGCGTGGGCGTCGGTGTCGATGGAGAAGAGGACCCCGGCGGCGACCGCCCGCCTGAGCAGGCGGAGCGGGGGATCGAGCCGTTCGGGCCGGCAGTTGATCTCGACCGCCGTCCCCGCTTCCGCGCACGCCGCGAAGACCTCGTCGGCATCGAACTCCGACTCCGGCCGGGTCCGCCCGCCGACGAGACGCCCCGTGCAGTGACCGAGCACATCGGCGTGCGGGTCACGCACGGCCGCGAGCAGCCGCTTCGTCATCGCCGCCGCGCCCATGCGCAGCTTCGAGTGAACCGAGACGACGACCACGTCGAGGCGTTCCAGAAGCTCGTCCTCCTGGTCGAGGGAGCCGTCCGGCAGGATGTCGCACTCGATCCCGGTCAGCAGGCGGAAGGGCGCCCACTGCTCGTTCAGTTCCGCCACGACGTCCAGCTGACGGCGAAGGCGTTCCGGGGACAGCCCGTTGGCCACGGACAGCCTGGGGGAGTGGTCCGTGAGTACGGCCCACTCGTGGCCCAGTTCCGCCGCCGTCCTCCCCATCTCCTCGATCGGACTCCCGCCGTCGGACCAGTCGGAGTGCGTGTGGCAGTCGCCGCGCAGGGCCGCCAGCAATGACTCACCTCCCCGGGCGAGGGGCACCGAGGCCTCGTCCTCCAGGCGTTGCAGGTAACGGGGCGTAGCGCCGGTCAGCGATTCCCGGATCACCTCCGCCGTGCGGGGGCCGATACCCCGCACGGCCTCCAGCGAGCCGTGGGCCACCCGGTCCGCCAGCTCGTCCCCTCCCATGGCATCGACCGCCTCTGCGGCGGTGCGGAAGGCCTTCACCCGGTACGTGGCCGCCTGGGACCGCTCCAGCAGGAACGCGATCCGCCGCAACGTGCTGGACGCTTCCACGGTCACGGCCTCGCGGTGTGGTCGGGGTGCCCGCGGGTGCGACGGGCTTCCTTCATCTCGGCCTCGTACAGATGCTGCCGTCCTGCCGCCAGTTCCTCCCGCACCCGGGCCTCGACCTCCACGAACGGCCGGTAGTAGGTCACGTCGTACTCCTCGACCACCTGAAAGGTCCAGCGGCCGGGGAGGACATTGCGGCCGAGGATCTCACGCTCCACCAGGTCGGCATGGCCCATGTGCCCTGCCGTCCTGAGCAGTTCCACCGCCCGGTCCAGGGTGAGGTCGGCGCCGCCCGTCAGCTGATGGAAGTCGTAGAGACGGCCCCGCGCCCGCTCCACCGTCTCCAGCGCCTCCGTCAATGCCCCGAGGGCCTCCACCGTGGTGTCCCCGACCGCAGGCGGGCGCCTGTGACCGTCGTCGGGCCCGCTCTCGTCACGTGTCTCGCGCATGACTACGACTGTGCACCCCTTCCGCCGCCCTTCGTCCATCGAGCGCGCCGAAGGGGTGAGGGCCGGAAACCTTCCTGCACCGCCCCGAGATGCGCGGAGCCCCGCATTCATGAGACTGGATCCATGGCAGAGAAACCACGCACCCGTGTCGGGCACGCGAAGAAGGCGACGGCCTCGCGACCTTCGTCCCGGCGGGGCCCTGAGCACGCCGCCCGTGCTGCCTGCAGAAGTCTGGAAAGCCTTATCGGTCATCCCTCGGAGGGAGTGTCCGCCGTGCGGCGGAGCGATGACGGCTGGTGCGTCGTGGTGGATGTGCTGGAGGTCGCGCGCATCCCCGACACGACGAGCCTGCTGGCTTCCTACGAGGTGCAGTTGGACGAGGACGGCGAGCTCCTGGAGTACAGCAGGGTCCGTCGGTACCGACGGGGCGCCGCCGACGAGTGACCCGTGTTGCCCCATCAGCCGGAAGGAACTCCATGACCACCATGTACGCCGACGAGATCGCCCCGTGCCCGCCGCGTGCCGGCACCCTCTACGACGTCCTCGAACTCATTCTCGACCGGGGCATGGTCATCGATGTGTTCGTCCGGGTCTCGCTGGTCGGCATCGAGATCCTCAAGATAGACGCCCGCATCGTGATCGCGAGCGTGGACACGTACCTGCGATTCGCCGAGGCCTGCAACCGCCTGGACCTGGAGCGGGATTCCGGCAGCCGGACCATTCCCGAGCTGTTCGGCGCGGGGGCGGCCAAGTCCGTCGGCAAGCGCAAGGTGCGCAAGGCCGCGGAGTCCGTCGGTGACAGCGTCCGCAAGGCGGTGGGCGGTGGTGACGACGACGACTCGGACGGCCAGGAGGAGCAGCACGAGCGACCCAGGAAGCGCCGGGCGCCGGCACGTGACTCATCCAGCCGACGACGCCGCGCGGAGGCATGAACGTGACAGCTACCGGCGTGTACGTCTACGCCATCGTCCCGACGGGTGAACCACTGCCGCGGAAAGCCGTCGGCGTGGGCGACCCGCCCGCCGAACTGCGGCTGATCAGCGAAGGACCGGTCACCGCGGTGGTGAGCGACGCGCCCCCGAACCTGCGCGCGCGGCGCAGGGACCTCATGGCGCACCAGGACCTGCTGATGCGCCTCACGGACACGGGTCCGGTGCTTCCCATGCGCTTCGGAATGGTCGCGGCGGACGAGGCCACGGTGCTCAGGGAATTGGCCGGGTCACGGGAAGGCCATCTCGCCTCCCTGCGGCACCTCACCGACGGTGTCGAGATCAATCTCAAGGCCCTGCCCGCCCAGGACGCACTCGCGGTGGTCGTGGCCGAGGAGCACCAGGTGCGACGGCTACGGGACGAGGTACGCCGACGCCCCGGTTACGAGGCGAGTGTGCGACTGGGGGAGGCCGTTGCCGCGGCGCTCTCGCGCAGGGCCGGCGACGCCGGCAAGAAGATCCTGCGCACGCTGACGCCCATGGCCCGGGCGGTGGCAGCCGGGCCGGAGGTCCACGGATGCGCGCTGAACGTGTCGTTCCTCATCGACCGGCACGACAGCGACCGCTTTCGGATCGCGGCGCAGTCCTTCGCGGACAGCCACCGCGCCCACGTCGAACTCCGTATCGCCGGACCTCTGCCCTGCTACAGCTTCGTCCCCTCCCGGCCCGCCCGGGCAACGGCAGCGGGGACCTGAGATGGGCCTGATCAGCGGGATCCTCCTGCTCCCTCTCGCACCGGTCCGTGGAGTGGTCTGGGTGGCGGAGAAGGTGAACGAACAAGCCGACCGCGAGATGCACGACCCCGGTGTGCTCAGAGCGCAACTGGCGGCACTGAACCAGGAGCTCGAGGACGGCAACGTCAGCCTGGAGGAGTTCGAACGGGAAGAGGAAGCACTGCTCGAACGGCTGCACGTCACTCGGGCCCGCTCCGTGCGAAACGATCGAAGGTGAATCACTCATGGAAGACCAGACGAAGGTGACTCTGGCGGCCGCAGTCGTGGGCGGATATGTGCTCGGCCGCACGAAGAAGGGCCGGATGGCCATCACCATCGCGACCTATCTGGCAGGAAGGCGCTTCGGACTGGAACCGCGCCAGCTCGCCGCCGAAGGGATGCGCAGGCTGGGGGAGGTTCCTCAATTCGCCGAATTGCAGGAGCAGTTGAAGGGCGAGGTCCTCGAGTCGGGCCGAAAGGCTCTGACGGCCGCGGCGGACCGCGGCATGAGCTCGCTCGCGGACGCACTCAGCGACCGAACGTCCCGGCTCACGAACCGGGGCGAGGAGGACGAAGAGGAAGAGCCGGAGGAGGAGTACGAGGACGAGTACGAAGGCGAGGACGAAGAGGAAGAGCCGGAGGAGGACGGCGAGTACGAGGAAGAAGAGGGAGAGGAAGAGCCGGAGGAGGAGTTCGAGGACGAGGAGGAGCCGGACGAGGAAGAGCCGGACGAGGAAGAGCCGGACGAGGAAGAAGAGGACGAGGAAGAGAGCGGAGGGAAGCCGGAGCCGAGCAGGTCGGGTCGAGCTGCGAAGCAGACTCCAGCCAAGAAGTCGGCGGCGAAGAAGGCTCCGCCGAAGAAGGCTGCCGCCAAGAAGTCGGCTCCGGCGAAGAAGGCTCCGGCCAAGAAGTCGGCTCCGGCCAAGAAGTCGGCGGCGAAGAAGGCTCCGGCGAAGAAGGCTGCCGCCAAGAAGTCCGCGCCGCGAACGAAGGCCGGGAAGAAAGCAGCCCCCGCCAAGAAGTCCGCGCCTGCCAAGAAGCCCCCGGCCAAGAAGTCCCCGGCCAAGAAGGCCGCGTCAACGAAGCGATCTGCGTCCAAGCGCACCGAACGGCGGAGGTAGCCAGTCATGGCCAAGACGGACAAGGACGAGCCGGAGGCTGCGGAGTCGGGCATGTCGCGGCTCCGCGGAGAGGCATCGAACTTTCTCAGTGCGCAGGTGGAGAAGCTTGCCGAGAAGGCCGGCGGAAAACTGACCGACGTTACAGGGCAGCTCACGAACATCGCGGAGAACGGGGGCTCGCTTCCGGCGATCGGCTCCCGTGTCCTGAAGGGCGAATCGCCGGTGAAGGCGTTCGTCTCCGAGAAGGCCAAAGGCGTCAAGGACAATGTCGTGGACAAGGCAAAAGACGCCTTCGGCGGGGGAAAGAAGAAGCGAAAGTCCAGCAGCAGCAAGATCACAAGCATCATCGAGGTCCTTGATGTGGGTGTGCCGCTGAGGGACGCGTACGACTACTGGACGGAGTACGACAAGTTCAGCAGTTTCGCGAAGGGTGTACGCGACGTCTCGACGAGCGACGAGGTGACCAGCGACTGGAAGGTGAAGGTCGGTCCCTCGTCCCGCAGCTTCAAGGCGACCGTTCAGGAACAGGTACCCGACGAACGGATCGTGTGGACCTCCGAAGGCGCGAAAGGCACCACCCGAGGTGCTGTCAGCTTCCATGAGATCGCGCCCAGCCTGACACGGATCGTGCTGGTCGTGGAGTACTACCCCTCGGGCTTCTTCGAGAAGACAGGCAACCTGTGGCGGGCCCAGGGACGCCGTATGAGGTTGGACTTCAAGCACTTCCAGCGGTACGTCACGCTCACCGAGGAAGAGCCCGAGGGCTGGCGCGGCGAAATCCGCGACGGCGAAGTCGTGGAATCCCACGAAGACGCCGTCGAAAGAGAGGAAGCCGAGTCGGAGGAGGGGGCCGAGGAGGAAGAGCAAGACGAGGAAGAGGGTCAGGAGGAGGACGAAGAGGAGGAGCCCGAGGAGGAAGGCGAAGAGGAGGAGGACGAGGAGGAGCCGGAGGACGAGGAAGAGGACGAAGAGGAGGAGGACGAGGAAGAGGACGAGGAGGAGCCGGAGGAAGAGGACGAGGAAGAGGAGGAACCCGAAGAAGAGGAAGAGGACGAGGAGGAAGAGCCCGAGGAGGAGGCCCCCGCACGCAAGAAGCGCCGAGGGCGGAGCCGTAGCCGTGACTGACGGAGACCTCGTGCAGGCCGGGTACCAGATTCCCGGCCCTCAGACGACCAACCTCGCCGACATCCTCGAACGCGTCCTCGACAAGGGCATCGTCATCGCCGGCGACATCAAGATCGACCTACTCGACATCGAGCTGCTCACCATTCGGCTCCGCCTGTTCGTGGCCTCCGTGGACACTGCGAAGAAGGCCGGGATCGACTGGTGGGAGACGGATCCGGCACTGAGTTCGCACGCGGCCCGCAATGCGCTGCAGGACGAGAACCGCGAACTTCGTGAGCGGCTGGAGGCATACGAGTCGAAGGCGGACGAACTGCCGGTGGGACAAGACGCAGCTGCCACGCACTGAGGAGGACCGAGGTACATGAAGGAATCGGGCGCCGATTCTCCGGACGGCCATGCCGTCTACGTTTTCGCTGTATGCGGGGCCCCGGTCCAGACCGCGGTCGCGGACCTGCCGGGCGTCGCAGCAGGCACGGCGGTACGCACCCTGCCGTTCGGGGAGCTGACGGCCGTCGTCCAGACCGTCCGTGCCGCGGACTTCGCCGACGAGGCCTGGCAGGCGCGTCTGTCCGACACCCGTGAACTCGAGCGCTACGCACGTGCCCACCACCACGTCGTGACGGTGGCCGCAGCGGCCTGCCCCACCGTCCCGCTGCCGCTCGCCACCCTGTATCACGACGAGGAACGGGCGCTGTCGGCGCTCAGCGGCGAGACCGGTCGATTCCGTGCAGCGCTCGCGCGCACCGCGGACCACTCCGAGTGGGGGGTGAAGGTCTACGCGGCCGAGCGTCCCCCGCAGGACGCCGAACGCCCTGTGGCGGAGGTGGGTACCGCCCCGCGCGGGCCGGCGGAGCCCGCCGGCCGGACCCGTCCGGCACCAGGCGCCGGTCTCGCCTATCTGGACCGCAAACGGGGGGTGCGGGCCCGGCGCGAACAGCAACAGGAAGAAGCCCTCCGGATGGCGGAGACGGTGGACGCGGAATTCCAGCGGGTGGCGGCGGCTGCTCGAAGGCTGCGGCCGCACAGCCCCGAACTGGCCGGTGACCCACGGGTCCAGGTGCTCAACGCCACCTACCTGGTCGCGGACCGCCGGTCCGGCGAGTTGGAAACGCTGACCAGGACGCTGCAGGACAGCACCGGGGCGCAGATCGAACTGTCGGGGCCCTGGGTTCCGTACTCCTTCGTCGGCGAGGTGTAGCGGATGTCGCACGATGTCGTGCCCTGGAACAATCCCGAGCCCTTGAGCGGGCCCATCGGCGTACCGCTCGTCGACCTGCTGGACCGGGTGCTGGCAACCGGCGTGGTGGTCAGCGGTGACCTGGTGATCGCGATCGCGGACGTCCCGCTCGTACGGCTGTCGCTCCACGCCCTGCTGTCGTCCGTCAACGAACGGATCCCGTCACCGTGGGCGGACGGGGGCCCGCTGTGACCGCCTCCCGGGTCGACGTGGACTCGGACCAGCTGGGAAATGACCTAGTGGCGCTCGTGCTGACCGTGGTGGAACTGCTGAGGCAGCTGATGGAGCGCCAAGCCATTCGACGCATCGACCAGGGCGATCTCACCGAACGGCAGGTCGACGAGATCGGGACCACACTCATGCTGCTCGACCAGCGCATGACAGAGCTGTGCGAGCAGCACGGCGTGCGGCCCGAGGACCTCAACCTCGACCTGGGGCCGCTGGGAACACTGCTGCCGCGCAGCTGACGGTGCCGGACGCGGTGGACCGTGTCCGGCACGGAGTGTCCGGCACGGAGTGTCCGGCACGGACGGTTGACGGTGTCAGACGGTCAGAAGGGTCTTGACCATCCCGTCCTCCTTCGCCTGGAACGTGCGGTAGGCCTGCGGGCCCTCCGCGAGGGGCAGCCGGTGTGTGGCGAAACCGTCGACGCCCAGGGGGTCGGAGTCGTCGAGCAGCGGGAGGATGTCGTCCACCCAGTGCCTGACGTTGGCCTGGCCCATGCGCAGCTGAATCTGCTTGTCGAACAGGGTCAGCATCGGAACGGGGTCGATCGCGCCTCCGTAGACACCGACGATGGAGACCGTCCCGCCGCGGCGCACGGCGTCGATGGCCGTGTTGAAAGCGGCCATGCTGTCGAGGCCGGCTCGCTCCATGACCTTGGCGCCCAGAGCGTCGGGCAGCCGCGTCGCGATCCGCTGAGCCCCCCTGGCGAAGGGGGCGCCGTGTGCCTCCATGCCGACGGCCTCGACCACGGCGTCCGTGCCGCGTCCCTGTGTGAGCCGACGGATCTCGTCGGCCACGTTGGCGTGCTCCTTCAGGTCCAGTGCGATGACGCCGCGTGCACGCGACCTGGCCAGCCGCTCCGGCACCAGGTCCACGCCGATGACCTGCTCCACACCCTGGTGGAGGGCGATCCGGGTGGCCATGTCACCGATCGGGCCCAGACCGAGAACCGTCAGACTTCCGCCCGGCGGCACATCGGCGTACGCGACCGCCTGCCACGCGGTGGGCAGCACGTCCGACAGGTAGACGAAGCGGTCGTCCGGCGGTCCGTGGGGCACCTTCACGGGCAGGGTGTTGCCGAAGGGGACTCGGAGCAGTTCCGCCTGACCGCCCGGTATCTGCCCGTACAGCTTGGAGAACCCGAAGAGTGAAGCTCCTGTGCCGCGCTTGCGGACCTGTGTGGTCTCGCACTGCGAGTGCAGTCCCTGATCACACATCCAGCACGTACCGCACGAGACGTTGAAAGGGACCACGACACGGTCGCCGACCGATACCGCGGTGACCGCGGGGCCGACCTCCTCGACTATTCCCATCGGCTCGTGGCCGAGAATGTCGCCGGCATCCAGAAAAGGGCCGAGGACTTCGTACAGATGCAGATCGGACCCGCATATACCCGTGGAGGTAATACGCACGATGATGTCCGTTGGGTCGATGATCTTCGGATCCGGCACCGTTTCGATGCGTACGTCGCGCTTTCCTTGCCAGGTGAGTGCCTTCATCGTGCCCTTCTCCCTGTTGCGCAGCTGTACCGGGGCCGTGTGGAAAGACCCCTCCTCCTGTATACGCCGTCTGGTGACGTCGGGCGCAACGAGGCAGGGAGTCATCTCGGGCGATGTGTTCTCGGCAGTCCTATGCTCATAAGTGTCACCTGCGTGTGCGGGCCGCGTGATCGGAGAGAATGATGATCATTATTGGAGCAATTCTCCTTGTCATCGGATTGGTGACCGGGCTCGGCGTTCTGTGGACCATCGGCATCATCCTGCTGGTGATCGGACTCGCCCTGTGGCTACTGGGGTCCATGGGTCGCGCGGTCGGCGGCCGGAAGCACTACTGGTGACCTTCTTGTAGAAGCCGGTCCAGGGTGGATTTGACCGGGGTCCTGGGGCGTCGGTCACTCCGCCCCCAGGGGTTTCGATCGTTGCGCAAATTGTCATGCTCAAGACGAAACTGGGCGTGGCGCAGGTGGACTCCGTGTGCTGGCGGGCGTGGCAGGCGGGCCGCAACGCCACGTGGGACTGAACGGTCTGTACCGCAACGGCTCCGGTGGAAACTTCCCAGCGGCGTGCTCGACAGTCACTGTGCGGCGGCAGGCGGACCGAGCGGCCCTCCCTCGACGGCGAGAACGGCCGTCACGGCTCCCTCGACGCCGGGGTGACTGGAAGACCACGGACATCTGCGGTCGGCGGTGACCCCACCGTGAAGCTGTATGAGCAGGCCAATCACGGCGCCGACAGCGGGGCGGGCGCATGCGATTGGCGAGGAACGTCCGTTCGGCCTACGGTCGATGGGTGAACGTTTCCTTTCACTGCCTGGCTCGAACGGCTTGATTTGCTGCAGCCCAATGACGAAATCACCGGCGGAATCCTCGAAGCTTGCCTCATCCCCGGAGCGGGGCCGCGGCAAGGGGATAGCGCTGCTCGTCATCGCCTCGTGCCAGCTGATGGTGGTCCTCGACATCACCATCGTGAACATCGCGCTTCCGCACATCCAGACCTCACTGGGCTTCTCGACCGAGAGTCTGTCCTGGGTGATCAACGCCTACACGCTGACCTTCGGCGGGCTGCTTCTGCTGGGCGGGCGGCTGGGCGACATCCTCGGGCGCCGCAGAGTGTTCATCTTCGGCGTCCTGCTTTTCGTCTTCGCCTCGCTCCTCGGCGGACTCTCCCAGGAATCCTGGCAGTTGCTCGCGGCACGCGCCCTGCAGGGTGTCGGTGGTGCGATCGCCTCCCCGACCGCGCTGTCCCTCATCACCACCACCTTCCGCGAAGGCCCCGAGCGGAACAGGGCGTTCGGAGTGTTCGCTGCCGTGTCCGCGGGCGGCAGCGCGATCGGGCTGCTCGCGGGCGGAGTCCTGGTGGAGTGGCTCGACTGGCGATGGGTCTTCTTCGTCAACGTGCCCATCGGTCTGCTGATCGCCGCTGCGACACCCCGGTACATCAGGGAGTCCGAACGTCATCCAGGTCATTTCGACGTCCTCGGCGCACTCACCTCGACCATCGGCATGGTGCTTCTCGTCTACGGTTTCATCCGTGCCTCGGAGGACGGCTGGAGCGACACCCTGACCATCGGATCGTTCCTCGCGGCCGTGCTGTTCCTCGGTCTGTTCCTCGCCGTCGAGAGCCGCTCGAGGCAGCCCATCACCCCCTTGAAGATGTTCCGCGACCGCAATCGCGCAGGCACCTACGGAATCATGCTGAGCCTTGCGGCCGCGATGTTCGGCATGTTCTTCTTCCTGACGCTCTTCGTGCAGAACATCCTGCACTTCAGCCCGCTGCAGGCGGGGCTCGCGTTCCTCCCCATCAGCGTGGTCATCGCGATCAGTGCGGGAATCGCCTCGCAACTGCTGCCGAAGTGGGGGCCGAAGCCCTTCATGGTGGTGGGCGCGATCCTGGCTGCACTGGGGCTCGGCTGGCTCACGTTCACCGATATCGACAGCACCTACCTGGGGAGCATCCTGGGCCCCATGCTGGTCTTCGGCTTCGGCATGGGCATGCAGTTCGTGTCGCTGACGCTGATGGCGGTCTCCGGAGTCGTACCCCGGGAGGCGGGAGCCGCGTCCGGCGTCCTCAACGCCACCCAGCAGGTCGGAGGATCGCTCGGGCTGTCCATTCTGGTCACCGTCTTCGGTACGGCCAGCCGCAACGAGGCCACCGACCAGGTACCCCGCTTCCTGGCGGAAGCGACTCCGGCCCAGCAGCTGGAGTTCCGCAGGACGGGCGAACTCCCGGCACCCTGGGGAGACCAGGTGCTCGCCTCGGGAGTGTCCAGCGCATTCGTCGTCGCAGCCGTGATGGCCGTCGTCGCGGCACTGATCGCCCTGCTGGTCATCCAAGTACGCTCCAGCGACCTGGAACGCCTGCGCGGTGGAGCGGTGTCGCCGCCCGCGGACGGCGCGGCCCCCGGAGGCGACCTGTCGGAGGGTGAGGGGGCCACGGACGCGACTGCTCCGGTGCGGAGACGGGGAGAGGGCGGGAATGAAGAAGCGGGCCCGTCCGGCTGAGAGCCGATACAGCCGCGGTGTGCCCCGCCGGGTCGGCGCTGAGGGAGGTGCGCGCCGAACGGTCAGAACTGATTGACGAGACGCATGTAGCGCGCCCAGTCCCAGTTCACCCCGGGGTCGGTGTGATCACTTCCCGGGACCTCGTGGTGGCCGATGATGTGCGCGCGGTCCTTCGGAAGGCCGTGCCGGTCACAGATGTCC
The DNA here is from genome assembly GCF_036345975.1 of Streptomyces clavifer. NCBI lineage: Bacteria > Bacillati > Actinomycetota > Actinomycetes > Kitasatosporales > Streptomycetaceae > Streptomyces > Streptomyces clavifer. The sequence continues at coordinate 7,441,432 of NZ_CP107793.1, forward strand.
GCCGTGAGCTGCGCCGACCGCTCGTACATGGCGGGGGTGAAGTACCCGGGTTCGTCGACCCAGCCCTCGTGTTCGATGCCGATGCTGCGGGTGTTGTAGTCCCAGTTCCCCGCGTGCCAGGCTATGTGCTCCTCGCCCACGCACTGGGCCACGAATCCGTCACCCGAGCGCACCACGTAGTGGGCGGAGACCTGCTTGACCGGATTGCGGAAGATGCCCACCGTCTGCGTGAAGGTCTGCTGGGCGACGTGCACGATCACGAGGTCCACGGACTGGCCCGAAGGCCGCCCTGACACCGTGTAGTTGGACGGGGAAGCCGGGGCCCAACGGGCCGAGGAGTGGTCCGTGCCGGCTGCGGTGGAGGCCACGGCGCGCGCCGAGGCCGGCACAAGCGCCACGGCGGTGATGGCCGCCGCCCCCTGGACAAGTCTTCTGCGCTGCATCGGCTCCCCTGATGTGCGGCCGGCTCCGTACCCCGGCCACGTCGCCCCCGTGCGGCCGGTGACACACCCCGGTCCGCGTCGTCCCCCCTTACGGCCGGAGACCGCCCCACCCTACGGGCTGCACCACGCGCGGTGGATGCCGCGGTGCCATGGGGGTGGTACCGCAACGGTTCGCGCGACCGCCGGGCACAGTACGGGAGACGTGCCGGGCGACCGCGTGTCCCGCAGCGGAGTCAGCCGGTCAGGGGGCGGGGGAGCCTCAGCAGGGTCACCGACGTTTCGATGCCGCTGTCCACCAGACGGCCGTTCGCATCGAAGGCCTCCGCGCCGTCCGTCATCCCGAAGTCGTTGTCGTTGATGAGCGCCAGGGTGTCCCGGCCCGTCACCGCCACGCCCTCGATCTTGCCGGGGACGCCCGCGATCGTGCCCAGGTCGACGACCAGGCTCTTGCGCAGCACCCGGACCCCCGAAGCGGAAGGGTCCTCCAGTTGCTCGTAGGCGGGCGAGGTGGCCGGGTCGTCCCACACCGAGCCGAGGATGCCGGAGCCGCCGGGCAGCGTCACCCGGTGCAGCCGGGCCGACCTGTCGGTGCGCTCCTCCACCAGCAGGCCGTCGCGGCCGAGCGCGACGACCGAGGAGATCTTCAGCTCGGAGGTGTCGTCCTCACCGGGGTCGACGACCCCCACCGGGTCGAAGCGGTACGCGTACTCGGCGGTCACCTTCTGCTTCTTCGTGGAGAAGCGCAGGAAGCGGACGTTGCGCGACTCCTCGCCGGCCTGCTGGTCCGGGAGCGACAGCGGGCTCTGCACGGCGAGGACCAGATCGCCGCCGGGCAGCAGCGCCAGCCCTTCGAAGCCGCGGTTGACCTTGCGGTGCAGCAGCACGCCCGGCAGCGCCTCGACGACCCGGTAGTCGGCACCCTTCAGCTCCAGGCCCTCCGGGACGTACCGCGCCACGACCCGGCCGCGCGAGGAGACGTGGACGAGTGACGGACCGTACTCGTCGACCAGCCAGAACGACCCGTCCGCCGCACGCACGACGCCCTCGGTGTCGAGGCCGTTCGGGTCGTATCCGAGAGGGGTGCGCGCGTCAAAGGTGTACGGGGCCTCGTCGCGGCCCTCCTGATTGGGCAGGCCCGTCACCGCGGCGCCCGAGCGGGTCGTCAGCGGCAGGGAGTCCAGCACCTTGATCTGCTTGCCGTCGACGCGGATCCTGACGATCGCAGGGTCGAAGCCCGGCACGGGGAAGGTGCGGCGCTTCTTGCCGTCGATCTTGATCTGGCCGTTGGGACCGCGGTCCGTCACCGTCCAGAACTCGCCCCGGCGGCCCGCCGGAAAGATGTCGCTTCCGATGCCGCCCAGCATCACGCCGCGGTCATCGGGGACCGTGCCCGGCAGCAGGCCGTTGCTGAATCCGGCTAGGGGGACATCGCCGAGCACCGCACTCCCGGTGACCCGTGCCGTGCGCTCGGGATGGCCGGCCGGCCCGTGACGGCCCTGCGCACCGGCTGCGGTGCCCGCCACGCAGACCATGGAGAGCAGAGCGAGCGGCAGCCCGAGAGCGAGGGAACGACGGACAACGCGGGTGGGCATGGGGCCTCCTGGCGACGCGGGCTGCGGTAACGGTCGCAAGGCTCTGCCCCCACGCACAACACCCGGTGACACCGAGCTGAACGTGGGGGCAGCAGGTGGCGAACGCGGTACGCGCCCCCGGGCGGTGGTGCTCAGGCCTCCAATGACACGCCCGCCAGCGCCCCTGCCGGATCGTCGTCCGCCGGCCCGGCCGGTACCCATCGGCTGCGCTCCTTGCGGTACGGCCACCAGCGGCCGTCGCGCCCGTACCGCAACTGTGCGTCGGAGCCCACCACGGTCCAGCGGTTGCGCACCGCACGCAGGTGCGGGCGCTCGCCCTCCTCCCATGCCGCGGCGAGCTGCGCCTGGGCCCGTGCGAGCTCCTCCGGACCGGGCAGCCACTCCTCGTCGTACACGGCCAGCCCGGCCGCCCCACCGTGGCGCCACGCCCCCACCGCAGCGTCCAGCCCGGCCGGCTGCCGCCCCGACGCCGTGGCGAGACGCGCGGTGATCAGCGTTCCGGGACGGGCAGCGGCAGCCAGCCGGACGGCATCCTGATCCGGACTCAACTCGGCTGCCGGGGGCCGCCGTTCATGCCCGTCGGTGACGGCGTCCGCCAGCAGCGCGAAGGCGCGCGCCGCAGCGTCGGCCGCCAGGAACTCCAGCGCCGCAGGATCGACGTCCGCCCCAGGCTCCGTCTCCACGTGCAACGAGGCCGGAGGACCTGGCTCCACGGGCAGCGGCGGTGGCGCGGGCAGGGGCGGCAGGATGTCCCGCGCCGCGAACGCCTCGTCGGCCCGGACACCACGCGCGGGCCCTGAGGGCTCCGCTCCCGGCGGGCCCGGGGCGTGGGATCCGCGGACCGCACGCGCCGTGCTGCGCACCTGGAGCTCGTCGAGGAGCCGCCGCTCGTCCCTTCCCCGCAGCAGCAGGAGGACGAAGGGGTCCTGGTCCAGCAGCCGTGCCACCTGGTAGCACAGGGCACCCGTGTGCGGGCAGTGGTCCCACGCCTCGCAGCTGCACTCGGGTTCCAGATCACCGATCCCCGGCAGCAGATCGACCCCGGCGGCAGCCGCGTCCTCCACCAGGTCCGGCGGCATCTCACGGTCCAGCAACGCGGCGATGTGCCCGGCCCGTTCGGAGGCCATGTCCAGGAAGCGGTCCCAGTCCTCGTCGTCCAGCCGCTGGAGCAGCACGTCGCTGCGGTACGCCGTCGAGTCGCGGTCCTGCACGACAGCGGTGATCCGGCCGGGCCGTACGGACACCGCGCCGACACCGCCCTCCCTGGCCAGCTTCCGGCCCCGCTTCAACTGCTCACCGTCCAGAGCCGTGTCCTCCAGGGCCTTCAGCCACGCCTGCCCCCACCAGGACGAGGCGAAGCCCCGGCCCCGTGACGGTGGCAGAGCGGCAAACGTACGCTCCGGCTCGTGACCGTCGTTCATCGTGCGCCCCCTCGCAGCTCGACCAGGTCGGCCAGTTCCGCGTCGGTCAGTTCCGTCAGTGCGGTCTCGCCCCCGCCGAGCACCGCGTCCGCGAGCCCCTGCTTCCGGACCAGCATGTCGGCGATCCGGTCCTCGATGGTGCCCTCGGCGATCAGCCGGTGCACCTGCACCGGCTGCGTCTGGCCGATCCGGTACGCACGGTCGGTGGCCTGCGCCTCCACGGCCGGGTTCCACCAGCGGTCGAAGTGCACCACGTGACCGGCCCGGGTGAGGTTCAGGCCCGTGCCCGCCGCCTTGAGTGACAGCAGGAACACCGGTGCCACGCCCGCCTGGAAGCGGTTCACCATGGCCTCCCGCTCGGCCACCGGGGTACCGCCGTGCAGGAACTGGGTGGGCACCCCGCGTGCCGCCAGATGCCGTTCCAGCAGTCGTGCCATCTGCACGTACTGCGTGAACACCAGCACGCTCGCGCCCTCGGCCAGAATGGTGTCGAGCAGCTCGTCGAGCAGCTCCACCTTCCCCGACCGGTCCGCGATGCGGGGCTGCTCCTCCTTCAGGTACTGCGCCGGGTGGTTGCAGATCTGTTTGAGTGCCGTCAGCAGCTTCACCACCAGCCCGCGTCGCGCGAAACCGTCGGCGCCGGAGATCTCGGCGAGAGTCTCCCGCACGACCGCCTCGTACAGCCCCGTCTGCTCGGCGGTGAGGGACACCGCGCGGTCGGTCTCCGTCTTCGGGGGCAGCTCCGGGGCGATGCCCGGGTCGGACTTGCGGCGCCGCAGGAGGAACGGACGGACCAGCGCGCCCAGACGCTCGGCGGCGGCCGGGTCGTTGCCGCCCTCCACCGCGCTCGCGTACCGGGTGCGGAACGTACCGAGCCTGCCCAGGAGTCCGGGCGTCGTCCAGTCGAGGATCGCCCAGAGTTCGGAGAGGTTGTTCTCCACGGGGGTACCGGTGAGTGCCACGCGGGCCCGGGCACCGATGGTCCGCAGCTGCTTCGCGGTCGCCGAGTGCGGATTCTTGACGTGCTGCGCCTCGTCCGCCACGACCATGCCCCAGGACGCCTGCGCGAGGCGAGGAGCGTCGAGGCGCATGGTGCCGTACGTGGTCAGGACGAACTCGCCGTCCGCCAGGCCTTCCAGCGAACGCGACGCGCCGTGGAAGCGGCGTACCGGCGTGCCCGGGGCGAACTTCTCGATCTCGCGCTGCCAGTTGCCCATCAACGAGGTCGGGCAGACCACCAGCGTGGGGCCCGCGGCCGAGGCGATGTCCTGCCGGTGCAGATGCAACGCGATCAGCGTGATGGTCTTGCCCAGCCCCATGTCGTCGGCCAGGCAGCCGCCGAGGCCGAGCGACGTCATGGTGTGCAGCCAGTTCAGGCCGCGCAGCTGGTAGTCGCGCAGGGTCGCCGCGAGCGAGGGCGGCGGGCCGACCGTCTGCCGGTCCTGTGACTCCGGATCGGCGAGCCGCTCCCGCAGCTGTTCCAGCCAGCCGGTCGCGGCCACCTCCACCCTGCGCCCGTCGACTTCGGTGGTTCCCGTCAGCACGGCGCTCAGGGCGTCGATGGGCGTCACCTTGCGTGCCCCGGCATCCCGTGCGCGCCGGGCGTCCTCGGGGGTGATGAGGACCCACTGGTCACGCAGCCTGACGAGTGGCCTGCCCGCTTCGGCGAGGCGGTCGAGCTCCGCCCGGCTGAGCCTGTCGTCGCCCAGCGCGAACCACCAGTCGAACGCGAGCAGGGCGTCGGCCGACATCAGGGACGGGAGCTGCGAACCGGTCCGCCGGGAAGCCCGGGTGCCGTCGGCGTCGTCGTCCGGGCCGGACGCGTGGGCCGGTCCGATCACCGCACGCGCGGTGAGCTTCCTTGCCAGCTCCCTGGGCCAGTGCACCTGTACCCCCGTCGCGGCGAGGGCCCGCGCGGCGGGGCCGAGCAGTTCGGCGATCTCCTCGTCGGCCGGCTCGATCGCGTCCGGGACCGCGGCCGACAGCAGCGGTGTCAGCGGAGGCCAGGCCCGGGCTGCTCGACGCAGCGCCAGCAGCGCGTCCATCCGGGCGCGGGGCCCGAACAGGGAGGCGGCGGGGGCCCGGTCCGCCCAGACGTCCGCCGCGTCGGCCATCAGCGAAGGGTCCTGGACGCTGTGGATCTGCAGGACGGCACGGAACGACGGGCCGCCGGCCGAGCCGTCCTCCTCTGCCCGGTCCAGCCCCGACACCTCGACGCGCAACGAGAGCCGCACACCCGCGTCGTGCCCGGCGGCCACATCGGCCGCCCACGGCCGGAGCGCCGGCAGGTGCCGCGCCGCCGGGGCGGCGAACGCGGGGCCTCCGGCGGCGTACTCGGCGGCGGGGGAGCGCGGCAGGGCATCGGCCACCGCGTCGAGGAACGAGCGCAGCAGGGCCTCCGGTTCGGCCAGCACGACCGGATCGGCCGCGGCGTCGAGCGGTACCGCATGGGCGGTGGGCGGCATGGACGCAGCCAGCACCCGGATCCGCTCCAGGTCCTCAGCCGTCAGGGGGCCGACACGCCAGGCATCGTGGTCCGCGGCGCTCAGCCCCGGCAGCAGCAGCCCGCGCGCCACCAGTTGCAGGGCGAGCACCGCGGCAGCGCCCCAGAACGCCGCGGCGGGGGACGCGTGCGCGCTCGTGCGCGCACGCGTCAGGACCGGCAGGGCGTGCGGTACCGGCATGAGCAACGCCGGTACCGCGCAGGGCCGGAGGTCGCTTCCGACGACGGTCAGCTCCTCCGAACTCCCGTGATCGGCAGGCGGAGTGCTACCGTCCGGGTTCCAGAACGCGATCAGGCCGGTACGGGCCGGATCCGCGGGGAGAAAGACTGCGGAGCAGCGGGACAGTTCGGAGATCTCGTTGAGTGTGGCCGCAGGGAGCCTGTGCACAGCGATGTCAGATTCCTCAAATTTGACTAGTGGGGCCCGGGGTCGCCGAGGGTACTCCATCCACGGTCCGTCCCGGGAGAAACGCACAGTGACTCGGCTCACGTGTTTCTGCCTTCTGAAGCCTGGGTGCGGCCCGCGCCACCACCACCGGCCACTGGGGCTTGCCCCCGTAAGGCCGGGGTGATGGCGCCATGGTCGCCACAGGCCCGCGATCCGTACGTTTGACGAGGTCAGTGCAGATGCCCAGAAACCGGAGACGTCATGCCCCAGGCGGTAGCCACCGTTGCGCAGAACACCCGCGACGGATCGGAGGATCCAGCCGGCCGGCAGGGCTCCGGAAGTGATTTCGCACCCCTCCTCAAGACCGTCAAGGGGCAGGGGCTGCTGGACCGCCGCACCGGCTGGTACGCGGCGGGCATCGCCGTGAACCTGGTGGCCCTCGGAGCGGTGATCACCGGTATGGCGCTCCTCGGCGACACCTGGTGGAACCTGTTCCTCGCCCTGCCGCTGGCGATCGTGTGGACCCGTACCGCGTTCGTCGGGCACGACGCCGGACACGCCCAGATAACCGGCGACCGCAAGGCGAGCCGGATCATAGGGTTCGTGCACGCCAACCTGCTCCTCGGGATGAACGAGGCCTGGTGGAACGACAAGCACGTCCGCCACCACGCCAACCCCAACCACATCGACAAGGATCCCGACGTCGGCGTCGGCGCCCTGGTGTGGACCCAGAAGCAGGCCGCCGAGCGCGAGGGCTTCCTCCGCTGGCTCACCCGCAACCAGGCGCGGCTCTTCTTCCCGATGCTGCTCCTCGAAGGCATCGCCCTCAAGATCTACGGCTTCCAGTACCTGCGGAACCAGCCCGTACGCGAACGCGCGCTCTCCGGCCTCCTGCTCGTCGGCCACCTGGCGCTCTACGCGACGCTGCTCCTCACCGTCATGTCGCCCGGCAAGGCCGTCGTCTTCGCCCTCGTCCACCACGCGCTCTTCGGTCTCCACCTGGGTATGGCGTTCGCGCCCAACCACAAGGGCATGGAGATGCCCGACCCGGACGGCGACCGCTGGGGCCACCTGCAGCGCCAGGTCCTCACCTCGCGCAACGTCCGCGGCGCCTTCCTCACCGACTGGTTCCTCGGCGGCCTCAACTACCAGATCGAGCACCACCTCTTCCCGAGCATGCCCCGTCCCCACCTGCGCCTTGCGCAGCCCCTGGTGAAGGCGCACTGTGCGGAGATGGGGATGCCCTACGCGGAGACCGGACTCATCGAGTCCTACCGGCAGGCACTCGCGCACATGCACGAGGTTGGCGAGCCCCTGCGGTAGGCCTGGTCCGGCTTTGAGGAACCGACTGACGGGCGCGGGCGTTCTCACACCAAGGAGCGGCTCCGGCCGCGAAGGAGGCACGGATCATGTCGAACGGTGCAAAGATCGCCATCGGGGGCGTCGTCGCGGCAGTCATACTGATTCCGTTCATCGGATTCTGGTGGTCGCTGCTGATCCTCGTCGGAGTGCCCGCAGTGGGTTACCTGATGCTCGACCCGGCCCAGCGACGCCGGCTCCGCAGGGTCGGCCGCAAGGAGATAGGGCGCTGAACAGCACAGTCACAGCGGTGAGCAGCAACGGCGTATACGCCTTCACCAAGCCGACCAGGGAAAGCATCACCCTCCTTGCCGGACTCGGCGTGGAAGGCGACGTCCACGCCGGTGTCACGGTCAAGCACCGCTCCAGGATCGCCCAGGACCCGACGCAGCCCAATCTGCGTCAGGTCCACCTGATCCATGAGGAGCTCTTCGCCGAGCTGCGCGGAGCCGGATTCGACGTCTCGCCGGGCGAGCTCGGAGAGAACGTCACCACGGGTGGCATCGACCTCCTGGCCCTCCCGGTGGGGACCCTGCTGCACCTCGGCGACGAAGCCGTCGTCGCGGTGACGGGGCTGCGCAACCCGTGCCTGCAGATCGACAACTTCCAGGACGGCCTGCTCAAGCAGGTCGTCGGCCGCGACGGCACAGGCGCCGTCGTCCGCAAGGCCGGCGTCATGGGCGTCGTCGTGGCCGGCGGAACAGTACGGCCCGGCGATCCGGTCACCGCGGAGCTGCCCGCCGAGCCGCACCGTCCGCTGGAGCGGGTCTAGCCAGGGCCCCGGAGTCCGGATCGTGACGGGCACGGGGCCCTGCTCCCGGCTCCGGCCGGGACGACAGACCTGGCGATCCGGGTTACCTCGTCGCCCGGGTACAAAACGGCCCGCTCGGCCGAAGTGGAACAGCGGGGGCACGGTACGAGCTGCGTCTCGCCCCGCCGGTGATCGTGTCTCCCCCGCCCGACGCCGGGGGAGCCCTCGTCCGCCGATGGCTCAGGCAGGCCGGGCCGCCAGCGCCTCCAGCGACTCCAGCAGCCCCGGGAGCCCGGGTCCCCGGCCGATGGTCAGCACCTCGCGCGGCTCCTCGTCCAACAGCACGAACGCGATGTCGTCGGTCCTGGCGACCAGGGACCAGCCGGGACCGTCGACCCGCAGGGTGCGGGCCCCGCCGGGGGCGAACGCGGAGCGTATCCGACCGGGCGGGGGCGGGGTGGCCACGTAGGCGAGGGCCTCTTCGAGCACCCTGCGCACCCCGGGATGCCGCCCGGAGCCGTCGCCCTCCGCATTCCTCGGCGCATCCGCGGCGTCGCCCTCAGCCGCGTCCCCGGAAGCCTGTGAGCCCTCTTCTTCCGGCGTCTTTCCCCCCGTCCGGCCGAACGCTGTCCCGTCGTCGATCTGCTCGCGCCAGGAGGCCCACTGCTGGGCGATCTCGTCCGCGCCGAGGCGTCGCTGAGCAGCCCCCCAGACCTCGGCGTCCGGTGGCGTCAGGGGCGCCGGGCCGGCTTCCCCGGCAGCAGGGTCCGGCTCCGGATCGTGCGGCTCGGGTACGCCGGGCGCCGCGACCGCGAGGGCCAGCGGCCAGCCCGGCAGCGCGCACACCACCGAGCGGTCGTCGGGGGAGAGGTCGTACTCCATGCCGCAGTCCCAGGACGCGATGGCGACGGCCACCAGCGAGACGTCCTCGACGACGACCGTCCAGCGGGCGCCGCCGCCGTCCTGGCCGAGCACGAGACCGTATCCCTCGGCGTACGGCTCGAGCCCGAGCGCCTCGCACGCCGCCACGTAGTCGTCGCCGAGCACGCTCGGGAACTGCGCCGGGGTCATCAGTACCGCGGTCAGCACAAACAGCGCGTCCTCGTCGGCGACCGTGTCGTCCGTCCCGGCCACAGCACCCTCCCCATCCATGTCGTCCGGTCACTCATCGCTTGGTCCGTCGGCGCACCTTAACTAGTCGGTAACCTCGGCGTCGAGGCCCTGACAAGGGATCCCGCCCCGGTGAGGGAAGGCCGCCGGTAGCCGCTCCGGCGCTTCGGAGCGGTTCCCGCGCCGTGGTGCGCGCTCATCCCGCGCACGTAGGCTCGTGGATCCGGCCGACGAGGGGACACCAGGGTGAAGCGGTACGAACGGCTCAAGCAGATCCAGCGGCTCGACCCTGAGCGGGACTTCCTCGAGATCTACCGGCTCGCCGTGACGTACGAATTCCCCTGGGACATCACCCGTGCACTCGAGCTCGCCCTGTACCGCACCTATGCCGTCCCCAGCATCGGCCGACTCCTCGCGGAGACGGGGGAACTGACGGAACGCCCACAGAAGCGGTACGACGACACCACGCTCCTCCTCGACACCGTCGTGGAGCACGGCTTCGACAGCGAGGCGGGACGGACGGCTGTCCGGCGGATCAACCGGATGCACCGCAGCTACGACATCAGCGACGACGACATGCGCTACGTCTTGTGCACGTTCGTCGTCACCCCCAAGCGCTGGCTCGACACCTACGGCTGGCGCAGGCTGTCCGACCACGAGCTGCGCGCCTTCGCCGCCTACTACCGCACGCTCGGCACACACCTGGGCATCAAGGACGTCCCGCACACGTACGAGGACTTCGAGCGCACCCTCGACAGCTACGAGGACGAGCACTTCGGCTGGGACGAGGGCGCACGTGCGGTCTCCGATGCGACGCTGGCCCTCATGGGCTCCTGGTATCCGGGTCCGCTCGCGCCGGTCGTACGCACGGCGGCTCTCGCCCTGCTCGACGACTCGCTGCTGAGGGCGTTCCGCTACGAGCGTCCCGGGCGCGTCGCCCGGGGTCTGACCCACGGAGCACTCCGCCTGCGGGCCCGTGCCGTACGGCTTCTGCCGCCGCGCTCCCATGCCCATCACGCGCGCCAGAATCCCGAGATCAAGGGCTATCCGAACGGCTACGACATCGCGCGGCTCGGGACGTTCCCCACTCCCGGTGTCCGTGGCTGCCCGGTCCCGCACGGCCCGCGTCCAGGCCTCCCGGCCGAGTGAGCCGAGGAGGGCCGGGGTGCGGCGACGGCCGCACAGCGCAGACGACCTGTGCGACGACCGCCGGTCACCGGATGCGTGCGGCGAGCACCAGATAGCGGTCGTCCTCGTCCGTGTACGACTCCACCTCCCATCCCGCGCGGGCCAGCAAGGGAACGAGCCGGGGTTCCGCCCGCAGATCGTCGTCCGAGAGGGTACGCCCGTGCCGTGCCGCCAGTGCGGCGCGGCCGATCGGGTGGAACAGCGCCAGCCGGCCGCCTGTGCGCACCGTTCGTGCCAGCTCGCGCAGATCCCGCTCGGGACGGGCGAGATGCGAGACCAGCCCGGCCGCGAACACCGCGTCGAGCGCGTCGGCGCGCAGCGGAAGCCGAGCGACGTCGGCGACGAGCAGCGCACCGCTCCCACCGCGCCCCGCACGTGCCGCCGCGCCCAGCATGGCAGGCGTCAGATCGGCCCCGAGCACCGTGCCGCCGGGCCCCACCGCCGCTCGCAGAGCGGGCAGCGCCCGCCCTGTTCCGCAACCGGCGTCGAGCACGGTGTCGCCCGGACGGAGGCCGAGCTCGACGACCGCTGCGGCATACGCCGGACCGTCGTCGGGGAAACGGCTGTCCCAGTCCGCGGCCCGCACGGAGAAGAATTCCTGGACGTGTGTGTGGTCGTCGGCCATACGGACATGATCGCGCAGACGGGACCTGAGCGAAACGGCATGAAACGGCGCGCGGGTTCTCGCGTTGCCCGATCGTCGGGAACATCGAGCTGTCACATTTCAGCAGTTCTCGCATGAGCCCCGGAGCGCGCCCGTGGGCGGGCCGGCATCCCCCGTCCATGGGACACCTGGACCACGCCACCTTCGGCCGACTGACAGCCGTGCTGCCGTACGCGATGGCATCGATGGGCGCCGCACGGACTGCGCCGTACCGTGCGTGCGCTCGGCACCAGCGGCCGTTCCCGACGCAACTGGCTGTTCACCGCCGCCGCCATCGCCACCGAGATCTGGACGATGCACTCCGTCGCCCTCCACGCCCGGCGCGGGATCAGCATCACCGCCTGCCCGCCCGCGTGCCCGCGTGCCCGGGCCTCGGCGCGGCCGAGGCGCGTTCGTCGGCGAGCACGAACCGGACGGTCAGCTCCCTGCCCGTGCTGCCGGCCGCTTGCCCAGGAACTGCTGCGCCGCCTCGGCTGCCTCCTGGTGGAGGTCGTCGGAGCAGACTCCCAGCTCTGCTCCCCGCCGTCCCGGTTGTGCGCGTAGTGGGCCAGCGGTTCCAGCTCTTCGGGGTCAGCGCCCCGGTTCCTGTTCCTCCGGCACGGGAAGGTCCCCTACTGAACGGCTGCGGGGCAGGTCGGGCGGTCGATGCGGTAGACGTAGTGGGCCCGGTCGTCGATGGGGTTGTCGGGTTCCAGCGAGGCCTCGGCGACACGGTGGAAGCCCGCCTTCTCCAGCGCCCGCCAGGATGCCCGGTTGGCCACCTGCACGGGGACGATGATCGCGGTGACGTCGGGCTGCTCGGTCCAGGTCGCCCCGACGACCGCGCGGATCATGCGTACGCCGTGTCCCTGACCGACCCGGCATGGATCGCCGATCAGGTAGTCGATGGTCACCGCCCCGTCGGGCACGTCGACTTCGGCCGCCAACTCCGCCAGGTAGTCGGGGTAGTCGGCGAAATGGCAGCGCTGCACGAGGCCGATCGGCTCGCCGTCGAGCAGGACGAGCAAGTCCTCCGACGGCTCCTGCCCCCGGGCTGCGGGTCCGAAGTCGCGCTTGACGGCCTCGGGAGAGGTCTCGTGGTTCCACCATCGCGCGACATGCGGCTGTGCCAGCCACTGCCTCAGCTGGGGAAAGTCGGGTTCGCCGAGCCGGCGCCAAGTGATCACCAGGACTCCTCGGTGGGTCGGTAGTGCAGTACCTCGTCGAAGAGCGCCGATGCGTCGGGCTCTTCGCTCCGAGTGAGGCCGGCCGGCATGGTGAGGGAAGGGCTCTCACCCCCGGCGATCACCGCGTCCAGCCCTGCCTGGATGAGCCGGTCAGACCCGACGTTCCTACCGAATGCCCTCTCGCGCGCGATGTGGCTGAGCTCTTCGAGGACGTCATCACGGGTCATCGGAGTCCTCCCGGCCGGCGTCTGGGAGAAGAAGGCTCGCACATCCGCCCACACTGCCGCCTGGAGTCTCTTCCCGAGCCAAGCGCGCTGACGGACGATCTACTGCTCAGACTGTCGCCCACGACCAGCGGGAGCACCCCGAGAGCCGGTCACACCAGCTCTTTGACCTGCGATTTCAAGTCGACGTAGGCCCAGCGGTACGCATACAACGTGGTGCGACGTCAACCTCACGGCTCGGTACAGCGAGGACTGGTCCGGCACACGATGGTGGCGCGACGGAGCAGCCAGGCATCATGCATCGGTGAGCACCATAGTGAAGTTCTTCGCGGCACCGGACGACGCGTCGGCCGCCCTCGCGGTCGGGATCGGCCCGGGACCCGCTTACGAGTCCCTCTCGTTCGGCAACTTCGACGTAGAAGAAGCTGTGGTCGATTGGGAATGCCTCTTCCTCGGCAGCGATTTCGAAGAGCTCCTCGAAGCCGGCGAACCGCGCATCGTTGCCGAGGACGATGACGGCCCCGTCGTCGTCGCGCTCTCCGAGCGCTTGGCGGACGCCCTGGCCGAGGCGGAGCCCTCCCGGCTGCATGAGGTGGCCACGGTGTGGGCAGGGCAGCAGGCGGAGGACGGCGCGACGATCGACTCCGGTGTGGCCGGAGAGATATTGGCAAGTCTGGGCAGTCTCGCCCGTGGCGCGGAGCGATCTGGCCACGGCTTGTACTGCTGGGTTGCTTGAAGGCTGTCCCGTAGTCCCTGGCGGGCGCACGACGACAGCTACGGCACCTCGCTGCGTTGTCGGAACGCCCGCACACATCCAGTGTGCGGACGTCCCTCCGCCATGCGCTGCACCGCATCTGACGCCGCACGCCGATCCACCAGGGATTCCGGGAAGGCCATAGTCGGAGCCTGTCTCCTGGACACGAGAAGAAGCTGCTCAGACAAGAAGGGCCAAGCGCTCGAGCGGTTCCCCGGGCTGCTCGGCCCCGCCCTGTGGTGATGGCGACACCATCCTCACCGGGGACCTCGGGCGTTCGCTTCGCTCGGCCCGCGCCAACGGCGCCGGCCCGGGCGCAATGTGATGCCCCGGCATCCTGGCACTCAGGACTGTCAGTCGGCGACGTCAGCCATCGCCAGAACCTTGTCCATGCGCACGCGCACGAGTAGCTCCCCGGCCACGCCGTTGCGCGCGCCGAACTCCTCGGCTGCCTCCCGGCCCATGTACCGGGAGGCGATGCGGGTCGCCCACTCCCGCAGCGCGCCGAGGTCCTCGCTCAGTTCCGCGGTTCCTCGCACCACCGCGAACGCGAACGGCGGCCGGTCGTCGTCGACACACACCGACACCCGGCCGTCGCGCGCGAGATTGCGGCCCTTCACGCTCTCCTTGCCCGTGTTGAAGACCAGATCGTCACCGTCGAGCAAGAACCAGACGGGCGCGATGTGGGGACTGCCGTCCTCCCGCACGGTCGCCACCTTGCCGGTACGGGTGCCCTCCGAGAGGAACGCCCGCCATTCGTCCTGAGCCATGTGGTGTGCCATGCACCCATCCTCGACGGACGGGAGGGCCGTGGCGTGAAGCGACGCCCCGCCGAGAGGGGGACGCTTGCCCGCAGGGGAGTGGTACGCAAGGCTGGCGCACGACGTGGGGAACAGGTGAACGGGGAGGACGAGCACATGGCGCTGGACCGGGGACTTGACTGGCTCCTTGATGATCTCACCAGCCGGGTGGAGCACATACAGCACGCGCTGGTCCTGTCGAACGACGGCCTGGTGACCGGGGCCAGTACGGATCTGGCCCGCGAGGACGCGGAGCACCTGGCCGCGGTCTCGTCAGGACTGCAGAGCCTGGCCCGGGGGTCGGGGCGGCATTTCGGGGCCGGAAGAGCCCGCCAGACGATGGTGGAGTTCGATGAGGCGTTACTCTTCGTGACCGCGGCGGGGGATGGTAGCTGCCTGTGCGTGCTCAGCACCGCAGAGGCCGATGTCGGCCAGGTCGCCTACGAGATGACTCTGTTGGTGAACCGCGTGGGTGAACACCTCGGTGTGACAACACGCGAAGGGATTGACGGTCTGAGGCGCCTCTGACCTGCAGCTTCCTGCGAGGCTGCGAAGTTTTCCACAGGCTGCGCGAGAACGTCCTCCGCCGGTTACCTTGGTCACGGAGAGTATTCGACCTCTCGGGAGCGCATGGGACCCGGGGGCCTCACGGGGGAGGACGGTCATGACCGTTACGGAACGCGCCCGCACGGGGGCGGCAGGCGCAGGGGAGCGAGCGGCAGGCAGCCGCAACAGGATCGCGGAAATCGACGCGATCGCCGAAGGCGCGGTGCGCGCGGGGCGTGCCGCTCAAGAACTGGCCTTGAAGCAAGGTGAGTTCGAGCTCGCCCTCCATCTCGGCCTCATCAGTGCCGAGGACTCACCCGGCGGGAGGCCGCGGATCCGCCGGGAGGAGATCGACCGACTCCGCGCAACCGAGGGGTTTCCCGAGACGCTTCGGGCCAAGGTGCGCACGGCAGGGACGGCGGAAAGCGCCGAGCTCCTCGGCATCAGCCCCGGCCGCTTCACCGGCCTCG
The DNA here is from genome assembly GCF_036345975.1 of Streptomyces clavifer. Taxonomy (NCBI): domain Bacteria; kingdom Bacillati; phylum Actinomycetota; class Actinomycetes; order Kitasatosporales; family Streptomycetaceae; genus Streptomyces; species Streptomyces clavifer. Next base: position 7,456,811 of record NZ_CP107793.1, read on the forward strand.
CGCGGATCGGCTGCGTCTCACCCGTCGCGTTCTACCTGAACCGGTACCGCGCGGTGGTCTGGATCTACCTCGTGGACGAGCTCTCCGCCTTCGCCGCCAAGGAGCCGGAGCTGCTCACCGGCAGAAGCCCTGTCGGGATGCGCGCGCTGTTGGAGGCCGGGACTGACCGGCGCGCACGCAACTGGCGTTCACGCAGGAGCGACAGGCTGCTGCGCCGCACTCAGGATCCATGGATCCGGGCGGCGGTGCAGGCATCGGCTCTGGACCCGGTCCAGCTCGCGGAGGTGGTCGACGATCCCTATGAGCGCGCCTACCTGGCCCTGGTGCGCCCGGATCCCGTCTTCGGACGGCCGGGGTCCGTCTCCGGGCGGGAAGCCATGGGCCACCTGATGCTGGCGGACGATCCGGACGAGATCCTCTGGCGCAGGGTCAATCTCGGGTTGGAGCTGGAGCGGGCGCGTGAGTCCCGCCCCGCGCCCCGCCCGGGCCACGATCCCGCGTTCCGGCCGGTGACGGAGCGGCCGCAGGTGGCCGCTCCGGCAGCGGGCTGCGGCAGCGCGCGACCTGCAGCCGGGCGCAGGCTGCTCGACCGCGTCGGACTGGGCGGGCGACGTAGCCGTGATCATTAATGGATTGCGTAGGCCCGTCGGCGCAGGCATCTTTGCTCCATGCTGATCAGGGAAGCCACTCCTGAGGACTGGCCCGCCATCTGGCCGTTCTTCCAGGGCATCGTCACCGCGGGTGAGACGTTCACCTACCCATTGGAGCTGGGTGAGGACGACGCTCGGGGCTGGTGGCTCGTGCCGGCGCCGAGCCGTGCGGTCGTCGCGGTCGACGACGCCGGGACGGTGCTGGGTACGGCCAAGATGAACAGGAACCACATGGGCAACGGCTCCCACATTGCCAGTGCCAGCTACATGGTCGATCCCCGGCATGCGGGTCGGGGTGTGGGCAGGGCCCTGTGCGAGTACACCGTGGAGTGGGCGCGCGCGACCGGATACCGCGCGATGCAGTTCAACGCCGTGGTGGAGACCAACATCCATGCGGTGCGGCTCTACAGGTCCCTCGGTTTCGAGGTCATCGGGACTCTTCCCGAGGGCTTCAAGCACCCCACCGAGGGCTACGTCGGACTGCACATCATGCACAAGGCCCTCTGACTTCATGGGAAGTCCGCCGGAAGGGCGCGTTCCGTCCCGGTGTCTTCCAGCCATCTTCCGGCCTCGTTTCGGGTGCCGAGACTCTGAAGCGGCCCAGCGCAAATCGTGTTCAACCATGACAGAACACCCGCGAAGGGCGGCGCGGGGCCCTGCTCCCGGGCCTGCTCGTGGTACAGCAGCGGGTAGCTGTACCGCATCGCCGCCTTCATCGAGCCAACCGGAGGGGAGCCGTCCGGAGTCGCGTCTGTCCGTGATGTCATAAACGGCAGTGGTGTGGGAGCAGTTGGGGCGTCGGTGGTGCATGGGCCGGTTGCACGCCCGGGGTGCGTGGGCAGTACTGTGCGGCCCATCGCCATACCGGCGGTGCACTCGTACGAAGGAAGAATCCATGACCATACCCAGGAGATCGTGGCGTGGCGCGGGAGCATTCGCGGCCGCCGCGGTTGTCGGTCTGGCCGGCGGGGTCATCTCCGCAGGTCCGGCCGCAGCTCACACTCCCACCTGGGACGTGACCTGCTCCGAGGTCACCCTCAACCTGACGGCCTACTCCAGTAAGGCCGTCAATGAAGTCACCGTCTCCGTCGAGGGTGGCGAGGTCCTGCTCCCCACGACGGAGTTCGGCCGGGAGTACCGCACCTCGACCCCCATCAAGCTCCCCGCGCACGACAAGGAGCTGACCATCCGTCTCGTCGTCAAGGCGGGCGATGACGACAAGTTCTCGCGCAACGAGACGAAGACGGCCGAGGTGTGCGAAGGCAACACCCCGTCGGCCCCGCCGAGCACGGAGCCGCCGGCGCCTGAGACCCCCGAGCCGAGCGAGACCGCCACGGAGCCCGCGACGGCCCCGAGCGAGTCCGCCACGGAGACCGCGCCCGCCCCGGCCGAGCCGAGCAGCAGCGCGCCGGACCTGGCCGAGACCGGTTCCTCCTCCGCCACTCCCGTCATCGGTGGCGCCGCGGTCGCGGTTCTGCTCGCCGGTGGTGGCATCCTGTGGTCCGTCCGCAAGCGCCGCACCGCGCAGCACTGACGCATTCCAGGCAGTCCGGCCGAGGGGTCCGCTCCGACGGGCCGGGCGGGGGCGTACCGCATCAACTCCGATGCGGTACGCCCCCATTGCCTTTCGACGTGTTCAGGCGCGGGGGAGCCGGACCGATCTCGCACCAGACCGCCTTGCCCTCCCCACGAGGCTCGATGCCCCAGCAGGTGGCGACGGCGTCCAGCAGGAGGAGGCCCCGCCCGGAGGTGGACGTCTCGCCCGGTGTGCGGCGCCGTGGCCAGACGCTGGACCGGTCCTGGACCGACAGTCTGATCCGTCGGACGGGCTCGGGCAGGACCTCCAGTGTGAGTACTGCTCCGCCCTCCGTGTGCAGCAGTACATTGACCAGCAACTCCCCGGTGACCAGCTCGGCGTCGTCCGCCAGCTCGGCCATCTCCCAGTCCGAGAGGGCCTGGCGCACGATGGCGCGAGCCTCCGAGAGCCCTTCCGGGTCTGCCTGGTGGATGTACTGGTGCAGCCGCGGAGCGCGAGGCGATCCGAGGTCCGGGCTGCGCCGCAGTACGAGCAGGGCCACATCGTCCCCCGAACCCCAGCGTTCCCACAGCCGGTCCGACAGGTGGTCTGCCAGTTCCTCGGCCCCGGCGGGCCCGTCGCTGACCTCGTGGATCAGTGCCGCCACTCCCACGTCGACATCGGCCCCGGGTTCCTCGACCAGCCCATCGGTGTACAGGACGAGCGTCTCGCCGGGCACCAGATCGAGACGGGTCTCCGGGTACTCCTCGTCCCTGAAGGCCGTGGAGATGCCGAGCGGAAGCCCTCCGCGGACCTGAGGTGTCCCGACCCGTCCGTCGCTGTGCCGGATCAGTGGTCCGAAGTGTCCGGCGCGCACCACGCGGACGGTGCCCGTGGCGAGGTCCACCTGTGCATACGTACATGTGGCGAAGCGATCCGTGTCCAGCTCGGCGAGGAAGCGGGAGGCGCGTGCCAGCACCGTCGACGGCGGGTGGCCCTCGCCCGCGTACGCACGCAGGGCGATGCGCAGCTGGCCCATGATCGCGGCGGCGTGGGTGTCGTGGCCCTGTACATCGCCCACCACGATGCCGAAGCGGTTCTTGGGGAGGGCGATCACGTCGTACCAGTCGCCGCCGACCTGGCGGCCGCTCCACGCCGCGTGGTAGCGCACCGCGATCTCGCCGCCCTCGATCTCCTGGATCCGCCGCGGGAGCATGGCCGACTGGAGACCGGTTGCGAATTCACGTTCCTCGTCGAACAGTATCGCCCGCTGCAACGACTGCGCCACGATGGCGGCCAGCCCGAGGCAGAGGATGCGTTCGTCGGCGCTGAACACCGTGCGCTCGCGGTAGAATAGCGCCAGCCCGCCCAGGGAGCGCGCCTGAGCCACGAGCGGGAGGTACGCGGCCGCCCGGAAGTTCAGCCGCCCCACATGGGGCTCGAGCGCCGGATAGCGCCGGACCAGAGAGGCGAGCGAGGTGATGAAACGGGGGCGTCCGCTCAGGATCGTGTCCCCGAGGGGGAGGCCGGCGTCGAGTGCACCCGAGCCCAGACCGTCCAGGACCTCCAGGGAGTCCCCGCTCAGCGCGATGATGTTGAGCACGGAATTCTCCACCAGCCCGAGGGCCACACCGTCGGCTCCGAGACCGGTCAGCCCGCCAGGGCCGGTGAGGGCGGCGGTCACGTCGTCCACCGTCACCGCCCGGGACATCGCACTCGTTGTGCGTTCAACGATGTTGGTCTGGCGCTGATGGCGTTTTTCCAGATCGGACACGAAGGCCGAATGGGTGACCTCCGCCGTCGCATCCCTCACCACGCCGATGACACGGTGTGCCCGGCCGTCCACCGACCGCAGGATCCGCGCCTGGACGTGGGTCCACTGGCGCGACCCGTCAGCCAGGGGCACCTGGAAATGGACGCTGTACGAATTGTGGCCGCCACTGATGGCCTCGTTGATCGTCATCTCCAGCCGGGCACGCTCCGTAGGATCCAGCCGCTCCAGCACCGTGGACGGGCGCCTGTCGAAGGCCGCCGGATCCACCCCGAAGACCATCAGACCGGCTTCGTCGATGTCCAGGATCCGGGCGTCCAGGTCCCACTCGAAGCTCCCGGTGCGGTTCATGGCGAGGCGCTCCGCCGTACCGGTCTCGCAGCTGGGGCTCCGGCCGAACCCGGCCTCGTCCGGGTCTGCGGGAACTGCTGGCCGTGAAGAGTCGGTCATGCGCGCTCCGGAGGTCGTCCGGCGGGCCTGCTGGACGTCGCGGGCCCGTACATCTCAATTGTCGAGCCACGGCTGCGGGACTGCCACAGCGGTTTCACCGGAGCCCCGGCTCCGGGCCCTCACCGCGGACGTCGCAGAATGGCACGCAGAGATCTCCCACGGCTGACCGGAGCGCACACATGTATGACGACGAGCCCGTCCTGCTGCACACCGAGGGCCGTATCCTCCACATCACTCTCAACCGGCCCCGGGCCCTGAACGCCCTGACGCACACCATGGTGCGGAGGATCGACGAGGCACTCAGCGCGGCCCAGGACGACGACGCGGTCACCGCGGTCCTGATCAGCGGGGCCGGTGACCGAGGTCTCTGCGCGGGCGGCGACATCCGGTCGATCTACGAGGACGCCCGGGCCGGCCGCAGCGCCTCCCTGGACTTCTGGCGCGACGAGTACCGCCTCAACGCCAGGATCGCCCGATTCCCGAAACCGTACGTGGCCCTCATGGACGGCATCGTCATGGGCGGCGGGGTGGGGGTGTCGGCCCACGGCGACGTCCGTGTCGTCACCGAACGTTCCCGCGTCGCCATGCCGGAGACCGGTATCGGGTTCGTCCCCGATGTCGGCGGTACCCGCCTCCTGGCAGCGGCGCCCGGCGAGCTCGGCACCCACCTCGCCCTCACCGGGCAGGCCGTGAACGCGGCCGACGCCCTCGTGTGCGGCCTGGCCGACCACTTCGTCCCGTCGAACCGTCTGACGGACCTGACCACGGCGCTCTCCCGGAGCGCCAGCCCCGCCGAGGTGACGGACACGGTACTCCGGTACACGGATACGCCCCCCGAAGGGGAACTCGTCTCCCAGCGCCCGTGGATCGACGACTGCTACGCGGCCGACACCCTCGGGGAGATCATCGAACGGCTCATGGACAGCGGCATCCCCGCAGCGAAGGAGACCGCCGAGACACTCCGCACCAAGTCGCCCACAGCGCTCGTGGTCACCCTGGCCGCGGTGCGCCGGGCCAAGCGCCTCGGCAGTCTCGAAGAGGCCCTCGACCAGGAGTTCCGGGTCTCCTGCAGGGCTTTCACCGGACCCGATCTGGTGGAGGGCGTCCGTGCCCGGATCATCGACAAGGACCGCAACCCCCGGTGGAATCCCGCGCTGCCGGGCGACGTCACCGACGCCGACGTCGCCCGCCACTTCGAGCCCCTCGGCGACCAGGAACTCGGTCTGTCCTCACTCTGACCCCGCGGCCGGCCACCGGCACGCGTTCACAGCTCTCCCGGCCCCGCCACCACCCGGAACGGGACACCCAGGAGGTCTGCCGCCGCCCTGAAATCCTTCGCACGGTGCCCCGTGCACACCGTCCAGTGGTGGCCGATGCCGGTGGCCGACCAGGCATCGACCCACTCACCGGGGTCGAAGCCGAAGTCCACACGAGACGTGGTGTTGCCGATCTCCAGCAGCGGACCGGGGACGACCTCGCCCTCCGAGGCGACGAAGACGAACGAGCCGTCCGCCTCCTGCCCGACGCCGAACGTGGTCATGGGGCCGTGCCGCACATCGAACTCGACGCTGACACCCCAGCCGCGCTTGCCGTGATAGACGCCGAGGCCCCGAAGCAGCGGGTTCTCGGCGCTGATCCCCAGGTGGGCCGGGCCGTCGTGCCCCATCTCGACGACGCCGTCGCTGAAGTTCAGGGCCTGCAGTTCGGTGAAGGATCCGCCGGCGCCCATGGTGTCGGCGATCAGCATGGCGAGACTCGTACGGAGCTCGTACTCACCCGCGACGGGGACCCCGCGCGCGGTGAGCAGAGAGGAGCCGAGGATCATCCCCGCACCGAGCCGCTCGTGTATCTCCCCGTCGAGCCCGCGGTGGTAATAGGCGAGGCTGTCCAGCGCGAAGCCCTCGACGAGCCGGTCCAGACCCACCGAGACCCGTGCCGCCCAGCCGAGGTCGGACTCGTCGACCGAGTCGTCGAGCGTGAACACACTCCGGGCCAGCGCGACCCGGTCGGCGGTCTCCTCGTCGGTCACCGCCGCGACCCGCACCCGCAGATCGTCGAATTCCAGGACCTCGACATGGCCCCCGAACTGCGCGGACACCAGCGTCATGTCCGTCGAGACGTCCAGCATCCCCGGATAGAGATGCCCCATGAGCCCATGTCGGCCATGGCGCAGGGCGCCCCGCACACCGGCTGCGGAGATCCACCGGCCGATCCGTTTCCAGGCGTTCTCGTCCCGCAGATACCCGGAGACCGAGCGGAAGGCGATTCCGCTGCGCCGGAACACGTTGGCGACCTCCGGCAGCGGACACTGGCCGCAGTAGGCCAGCCACTCACCCGTGCCGGTGTTCGGGTGGTCCATCGCCTCCGTCGGCTGCAGATCGATGACCAGCACCGGAGTGTGAGTGCGCTGGGCGATCGGCAGGACCATCGAAGCGGTGAGGTAGGTCGTCAGGAACGTCACCACGATGTCGCAGTCGGCCTTGCGGAGCTGCTCCGCAGCACGGGCCGCCTCCTGCGGATCGGAGATGAATCCGGCGTCGACGACCTCGCAGCCCATCTCCTCGAACCGTCGCGTCACGAAGCGTGCCGATTCCTGCAGCTGTTCCAGGAGGCGGGGGAACTGCGGCCAGTAGGCGGCCAGTCCGCCGGCTACGAGGCCGACCCTGGTACGTCGTCGTGCGGTGCGCAGGAGTGCGCTGTCGGGCACGGCAGTGGGTACGTCGGACATCGGGATTCCCTTCATCTGTTCCAGCCGGCGCTCAGGCGCCGGGCGACGCGCCACCACCGGGGGAGCGGGGCGCGCTTACACCCGTGCCGGCCCCAGGCGGTCCGCGGCCCTGTCCCAGGCCCCCGGATCCCCCTGCGGCGTGTAGTGACGCAGCTCCTGCGTACGTGCGACCAGACGCCGCGTGTCGGCCGTCCCGCCCACCAGCCCGTGGGCCCGCGCCTGGAGCAGCACATTGCCGAGCGCCGTCGCCTCGGCCGGCCCCGCGGTGACGGGCAGGCCCGTGGCGTCGGCGGTCCACTGGCACAGCAGTTCGTTGCGCGAACCACCCCCGACCAGATGGATCCTCGACAGCTCGCGGCCCGCCAGCTGGGCGGCCCGGCGCAGCGTCCTGCGATGGGCGAGCGCCAGGCTCTCCAGTACGCACCGCACGTAGCCGCCGGGGCCGTCCGGCGGCGCCTGACCCGTCCCGGTGAGCACGGCGTCGATCCGCGACGGCATGTCACCCGGTGCCAGGAAGACCGGATCGTCCGGGTCGATCACCGCGGCGAACGGCCGGGCACGAGCCGCATCCGCGAGGAGCCCGGCCAGACTCGGGGACCCGCCCTCGCGCTCCCAGGTACGGCGGCACTCCTCGAGCAGCCACATGCCCATGATGTTGCGGAGGTAGCGGACGGTCCCGTCCACCCCTCGCTCGTTGGTGAAGTTCGCGGCCCGGGACTCCTCGGACAGTACGGGCGCGTCCAGTTCGAGACCGGCCAGCGACCAGGTTCCGCACGAGACGTACGCGAAGCCCGGCTCGGAGGCCGGAACCGCGGCCACGGCCGACGCCGTGTCGTGCGACGCGACCGCCGTCACCGGCGTGCCCGCCGGCAGACCGGTGAACTCGCTGACGTGCGGCAGGAGCGTGCCCGCCGGGTCGCCCGGTTCACGCAGCGGCGGGAACAGCGAGCGCTCCAGGCCGAGCCGTCCGATCAGCGCATCGGACCAGGTGCCGGTCCGCGCGTCGAACAGACCGGTCGTCGACGCGTTGGTCACCTCCGCGCCCACAGTCCCCGTCAGCCAGTACACCAGCAGATCCGGCATGAGCAGCAGCGTCCGCGCCGCTTCCCACTGCGCCGTGGACCGATGGGCGGCGAGCTGGAAGACGGTGTTGAACGGCAGGTGCTGCAGACCACTGACGGCATACAACTCCTGTGCACCGCACACGGCCAGCACCGCGTCGGAAGCGGAGGCGTTGCGGCCGTCCCGGTAGTGGAACGGGAGACCCAGCAGCGCCCCGTCGGAGTCCAGCAGACCGTAGTCCACGGCCCAGGTGTCGATGCCCACCGACGTGACGGGGCCGCTGCGGGCCGCGGCGCGCAGACCGTCGAGCATCCCCTGATACAGGGAGAGCACGTCCCAGCGGAGCCCGTCGGGCAGCCGCACCGGAGTGTTGGCGAACCGGTGCACCTCGGTCAGCACCAGCTCGTCGGGGCTGACCCTGCCGGTGATCACCCGACCGCTGGTGGCACCCAGGTCCACCGCGGCGAACACCGGGTCGTGTCGTGAAGTCGCAGACATGGAGCTCTCATCCGATCCGGGCGGGGCCGCGCCCCGGGGAGGTTCACAGGACCGCTCCCCGAGGTGCGGCCGGCCGCACGTGGTCAGCGCAGGAAGGCCGCCGCCACACCGGCGTCGACGGGAATGTGCAGGCCGGTGGTGTGCGTGAGGTCTCCGCCGGTCAGTGCGAAGACGGCGTTGGCGACGTGCTCGGGAAGCACTTCGCGTTTGAGGATTGTGCGCTGGGCGTAGAACTCGCCGAGCTTCTCCTCCTCGATGCCGTACGTCGCCGCGCGCTGGGCACCCCAGCCCGCGGCGAAGATCCCGGAGCCGCGCACCACGCCGTCCGGGTTGATGCCGTTGACCCGGATGCCGTGCTCGCCCAGCTCGGCCGCCAGCAGTCGTACCTGGTGCGCCTGGTCGGCCTTGGTGGCCGAGTAGGCGATGTTGTTCGGCCCCGCGAACACGGCGTTCTTGGACGCGATGTAGATGATGTCGCCGCCGAGGTTCTGCGCCTGCATCACCCGCGCCGCCTCCCGGGACACCAGGAACGAACCGCGCGCCATGATGTCGTGCTGGAGGTCCCAGTCCCGGGCCGTGGTCTCCAGCAGCGGCTTGGAGATGGAGATCCCCGCGTTGTTCACGACGAGGTCCACACCGCCGAAGGCGAGTACCGCCGCCTTGAACGCGTCGGTGATCTGATCCTCGTCGGTCACGTCGACCGTCACGGCGACGGCCTTGTCCGGCCCGCCGAGCTCCTCCGCCACAGAGGCGGCGTTCTCCGCATGGAGGTCCGCGACGACCACACAGGCGCCCTCCGCGACGAGCCGGTGCGCGATGGCCCGGCCGATGCCCGACCCGGCACCGGTGACCAGCGCGACCCGGGTGGCCAGCGCCTTCGGTTTCGGCATCCGGCGGAGCTTCGCCTCCTCCAGGTCCCAGTACTCGATGCGGAACTTCTCGGACTCCTCGATCGGGGCGTAGGAGGAGACCGCCTCGGCACCCCGCATCACGTTGATCGCGTTGAGGTAGAACTCTCCGGCCACCCGGGCGGTCTGCTTGTCCTTGCCGAAGGAGAACATGCCGACCCCGGGGACCAGCACGATCGCCGGGTCCGCGCCTCGCATCGCGGGTGAGTCGGGGGAGGCGTGGCGCTCGTAGTACGCGCGATATGCCTCGCGGTACTGCCCGTGCAGTTCCCCGAGGCGGGCCACGGCCTCGTCCAGCGGCGCGTCGGCGGGCAGGTCCAGAACCAGAGGGCTGACCTTCGTCCGCAGGAAGTGGTCCGGGCAGGACGTGCCGAGGGCGGCCAGGCGCGGGTGCTCGGCGCGGGAGAGGAATTCGAGCACCGGCGCCGTATCGGTGAAATGTCCCACCTGCGGACGGTCCGTGGACGCGAGACCCCGGATCACCGGTGCGAGGGCCGCAGCCCGCTCCCGGCGCGCCCGTGCCGTGAGGGCCTCCCGGCCGGGCAGGACCGCACCGAACGGCTCGGGCCTGCCGCGCTCCTCCAGGAACGTCTCGGCGGTACGGATCATCCAGAGCGCGTTGCGTTCGCACTCATCGGAGGTGTCGCCCCAGGCCGTGATGCCGTGACCGCCCAGGACGACACCGACCGCCTGCGGGTTGGCCTCCTTGACCGCCGCGATGTCCAGACCGAGCTGGAAGCCGGGGCGGCGCCAGCCCACCCAGGCCACCCTGTCGCCGAAACACTCGGCGGTGAGCTTCTCACTGTCGGCCGAGCAGGCCAGCGCGATGCCGGAGTCCGGATGCAGGTGGTCGACGTGAGCGGCCTCGACGAGGGCGTGCATGGCGGTGTCGATCGACGGTGCGGCGCCACCCTTGCCGTGCAGGCAGAAGTCGAAGGCCGACACCATCTCGTCCTCGCGCTCCACCCCCGGATACACGTCCTTGAGCGCCCGCACCCGGTCCAGCCGGAGCACGGCGAGGCCGGCCTCGGTCAGCGTGCCGAGGTCGCCGCCGGAGCCCTTGACCCAGAGCAGCTCGGCCTCGCCGCCGGTGACCGGGTCGGTCTCCGTCGCTTTGGCGGAGGTGTTGCCACCGGCGTAGTTGGTGTTGCGCGGGTCGGATCCGATCCGGTGGGCGCGCTCCAGGAGCGCGGCGACTTCGGCGTGCGTCGCGGACGTCATGAGGGTTCCTTCGAGGTGAGAGGGCGGGCGGGTGCGCGGAGCGTACGGGGCAGGGCTCAGGCGCCCCAGCCGGCCTGCTCGCCGCCGACCCGGTCGGTGGCGATGCGCTCCTGGTTGCCGGAGGCGAGATAGGCGGCGAACGGATTCCGTGCCAGGCCCAGTTCCTCGCGGACCTCGGCGAGCAGCGGGCGCACGTCGGTGTTGAACGCGTCCATGAGCACGCCGTTCGAAGCGAGGACGTCGCCGGAGCGCTGTGCCGCGGCCAGCGCCTCGGAGTCGATCAGCAGCGCCTTCGCGGTCGCTTCCTGCACATTGGTCACGGAGCGGATGACGGCCGGGATCTTGGCCTCGATGTTGTGGCACTGGTCGAGCATGAAGTTGACGTTGGTCTCCGCTTCGAGACCGCCGTTCTTGACCACTTCGTGCATGATGCGGAAGAGCTGGAAGGGGTCGGCGGCTCCCGCCATCAGGTCGTCGTCCGCGTAGAAGCGGGAGTTGAAGTCGAACGCTCCGAGCTTGCCCTCGCGGAGCAGGAACGCCACGATGAACTCGATGTTGGTTCCCGGTGCGTGGTGTCCGGTGTCCACCACGACCTGCGCCTTCGGGCCGAGCTTGAGGCAGTGGGCGTACGCCGTGCCCCAGTCCGGTACGTCGGTGGTGTAGAAGGCCGGCTCGAAGAGCTTGTACTCGAGCAGCATCCGCTGGTCGTCGCCGAGCCGCTCGTACACCTCGGCGAGGGCCTCCGCGAGCCGGTCCTGGCGGCCCGAGATGTCGTCCTGGCCGGGGTAGTTGGTGCCGTCCGAGAACCACAGCTTGAGGTCGGGCGAGCCGGTGGCCTCCATGATGTCGACGCACTCCAGCAGATGGTCGGTGGCCTTGCGGCGGACCTTCGGATCCGGGTGCGTCACCGAGCCGAGCTTGAAGTCGTCGTCCTGGAAGACGTTGGAGTTGATCGCACCGATCCGCAGTCCGAGATCCTCGGCGTGCCGGGTGAGCGCCGGGTAGTCCTCGACCTTGTCCCACGGAATGTGCAACGAGACCTTGGGGGCCACCCCCGTGTACGCGTGCACCTGCGCGGCGTCCGCCAGTTTCTCGAACGGGTCGCGCGGGACTCCGGGCTGGGCGAAGACCTTGAAACGGGTCCCGGAGTTGCCGTAGCCCCAGGACGGCGTCTCGATGACCTGAGACTTCAGAGCTGCCTTGACGGCCGACACATCAGACATGAACACCTCGTAAGCAGAGTCATCCGGCGACCGGTCAGGATCGGGGATGTGAATCGTTTCATCCGGAACGTACGCTAGGTTTGGCTGATGCTGCTAGTCAAGCAGCTAGTCAAGTTTCTTGTGGATTTGAATCAATTCATCGAAAGCGCTTGCTGTTCCGGCCGTTTTGACAGGTGACTAAAAGGTCACATATTTTGGTTCCATGGACGCCGTATTCAAGGCCCTGGCCGACCCGACGCGACGCGGTCTGCTCGACGAGCTGTTCCGTGAGGACGGGCAGACACTGAGTGCGTTGGAGGCCCGCTTCGAGATCACGCGGTTCGCGGTGATGAAGCACCTCAAGCTGCTGGAAGCGGCGGGCCTGGTCGTCACCCGACGGCGAGGCCGGGAGAAGCTGCACTTCCTGAACCCGGTGCCCATCCGGCTCGTCCACGACCGGTGGGTGAGCAAGTACGCGGAACCCTGGGCGGCAGGGCTCGGCGGACTCAAGAGCCGACTGGAGGATCCCATGGAGAAGGTCTTCGAGATCTACATCCACACCACCCCCGAGCGCCTGTGGGAGGCGATCACCGACCCCGAGATCCGGAGTAGGTACAACTTCGGCGCCCGCGTCACCTCCGACTGGACACCTGGCTCACGCTTCGAGATGGGCGCACCGGGAGCCCCCGGGCCGCTGGGGGAGGGCCAGAACCTCGAGGTGGATCCGCCGCGCAGACTGGTCCAGAGCATGGTGGCGCTCTGGAGCGACGAGGTGAAGGACGAGGGGCCCACGCGCATCACCTGGGAGATCGAGCAGGTCGGCGACTCCTGCCGGCTCACCGTCACCCACGACGAACTGCGCGAGGGCGCCAATGACGAGCTGTACGGCGGTTGGCCGATGATCCTCTCCGGCCTCAAGACCTGGCTGGAGACGGGCGAGCTCCTCACGACACCCGGTTCGCTCATGTACACCGACCAGTAGCGGAGGCCCCGCGGCGGTGGGCGCCGGCTCCCGCTGCCGGGGAGCGCGGCCCCCACCGAACACCGGGAACCGTCAGCGACCGGACCCGGACAGGCTCGGATGCAGCACCCGCACGAGGGCGAAGAGCCGGTCCTCGTTGCCGCTGAGACCCGCGCTTCGCAGGGCCTCGTCCGCCTCCTCGATCGGTGAGGCGAGCAGCGGCATGTACAGCGGAGCTTCGGCCGGGTCCGCGAGCACGGCGCGGGTGGCCTCCAGTAACCGGACGTACGCCTGCGCGGCGGCGACTTCGTGATTGCGCATCTCAGCATCTCCTGGTCAGAGGTGTCGGGCCGTCAAGCATCCCCCGCAGGTCTGACAACGCTTTTCCGGCCGGTCCGCAGGGCTCACCCGAGCCCCACGCGACCCGCACCGGCCGGCGGTTCGACCTCTATGAACCGACGGCGCCGAGGCCCCCTGTACAGCAGAGCCGTCCAGCCCAGCCTCCGCAGCACCGCGACGCATCCGCTCAGCGCCTCCTCCTCGTCGTGGGCCGCGCCGCTCCCCGCCGGACCGACCCATTCCACCCGCACGGAACCGGACCGTTCGCCCGCGCACACCCGGTATCCCGAGGCCGTCCGCTCCCCGGACACACGGACCGCCGACGCGGGAATCGAGGCGGCCTCCAGCGCCAGCGCAACGGCCCGCACCGGCCGGTGCAGCTCCCACTGTGCCGGTGTGCCCTCGGGGTCGCCGGGCCCCGTGTGGGTGAGCCGGCGGATCTGCAGCATCCCTTCGAACGCCGTCCGCACCGCCCCTGCCCGAGCGTCCCGCGGCCCGGGATCCGGCGGGCCGTCACCGGTTGCGGGCTCGAACCCGGTCTCCTGCGAAGCCCCCATGAACCGTCCCCTCCGCCGACACCGCTGTGCTGATGAGTCCAGTGTGCGCTGCCCCACCGACAGTGGTGTGACAGCCCGGATAGGCTTCGTCCCCACACACCGGAGGAATGAGGCACGTGCCCGACAACGACCCGACCGCCGCAGCCGTGACGGATCCTGCCGCTCTGCGGGCCGACTGCGCGAACTGTTTCGGGCTGTGCTGCGTAGCGTTGACCCTGACCGCGTCTGCGGACTTCGCGATCAACAAGGAAGCGGGCGACCCCTGCCGCAACCTGCAGGAGGACTTCCGCTGCGGGATTCACACCCGGCTGCGTTCGGAGGGTTTCGCGGGGTGCACGGTGTACGACTGCTTCGGTGCCGGCCAGAAGGTCTCCCAGGGGACCTACGGCGGCCGGGACTGGCGGCAGGCCCCTGACAGCGCCCGGCAGATGTTCGAGGTCTTCCCGGTGATGCGACGGCTCCATGAACTCCTGCGGTACCTCACCGAAGCGCTCGCGCTGCCCGACGCCGGACCCCTCCACACCGAACTCCGCAACGCGCGGGACTCCACCGAACGCCTCACCCTCGGCACGGCCGAGGAACTCGTGGAACTGGACGTGTCGGTGCACCGCGACGGGGTCGCCGCCCTGCTGGGCAGGACGAGCGAGCTCGTACGCGCCACCGCCCCCCGGGGCAGGAAACGCAGTCACCGGGGCGGCGACCTCATCGGAGCTCGCCTCAAGGGCGCCGATCTGCAGGGTGCCGACCTGCGCGGCGCCTATCTCATCGCGGCCGACCTGCGCGCCGCGGATCTGCGCCTGGCCGATGTCATCGGCGCCGACTTCCGGGACGCCGACCTGGCGGACGCAGACCTGACAGGCGCCCTCTTCCTCACCCAGACGCAGCTGAACGCGGCGAAGGGCAACGCCGCCACACGGCTGCCCCCGTCCCTCACCCGGCCCACGCACTGGGTCGGCACCCCGCCCGGCGGAGAGTGAAACACCGGTAACCGGCCCAGCGGCCCGCGTTCTGCGCATGCGCGGGCAGGGCTCCCGGTCCGCCTTTAGAGGTCCTAACAGAAGTCTCTGGTGGTGTGACTGTCGGCTTGGATGCTCGTTGGGCTGTTCGTGGGGAAGGGAGAGTCGCGCCCGTGGCTCGTCTCGGATGAACTGTGTTTGCTGATCGAGCCGTTGCTACCTGTTCCAGGCCCGAAGCTGGTGGCCGGTCGGCCGAGAGTGCCTGACCGGCAGGCACTGTGCGGGATCCTGTTCGTCCTGCATATCGGGATCCAGTGGGAGTACCTGCCGCAGGAGCTGGGTTTCGGTTCGGGCGTGACGTGCTGGCGCCGGCTCGCTGCCTGGAATGAGGCCGGTGTCTGGGACAGGCTCCATGTCGTGCTGCTGGCCAGGCTACGAGCGGCGAACCAGCTCGACTGGTCGCGGGCGGTGATCGACTCCTCCCACGTCCGGGCCGCTCGGCGAGGCCCAAAAGCGGGCCCAGCCCGGTCGACCGCGCACGGCCGGGCAGCAAGCACCACATCCTCGTCGACGGTCAGGGCATCCCCCTCGCGGTGTCTCTGACCGGCGGAAACCGCAACGACGTCACCCAGCTCATGCCGTTGCTTGCCAAGATCCCGTCGGTCCCGGGGCTCGTTGTACGGCCGCGTCGACGGCCCGACGCGCTATTCGGGGACCGCGGTTACGACCACGACAAGTACCGCCGCCTCGTCTGGGCTCGGGGCATCAAACCCGTCATCGCCCGCCGCGGCGTCGCCCACGGTTCTGGCCTCGGTGTTCACCGATGGGTTGTCGAGCGCACCATCGCCTGGTTCCACGGCTTCCGACGTCTCCGCGTCCGCTGGGAGAGACGTGATGATATCCACGAAGCCTTCCTCGGCCTCGCCACCTGCCTCATCACCCACCGCCACGTCCAACGCCTTTGTTAGGACCTCTAAAGGGAGGTCTTCCCCGTGGGGTGCCTGCGGCCGGCGGTCCGCGCCCATGCGACGAGCCCGTTTTCGCGAGCCGACCGGAGCCGAATGCGGGCGGCAGATTCCGGGAACCGTGCGCAGAGCGCAGGGGCGGGCCCGATCAGTTGGCCGACGTGTTCCGTGTCATCTCGGCTGCCTCGGTGATGGCGCGTTGTCTGAGATCGCCCAACAGATGCATCGTGACGGCGGCCAGGACGTCGTCCCCGCCAACAGTCCGCCCGTCCCCGCGACGGGTGGACAGGGCGAGGAGGGGGTTCTTGAGCAGCGGGCCCGGGGCTGGCTCGCCTGGCACCACCAGACTGACCGTCCCGAACCGCTTGACCCCGCCCTCGCGGACGACCTTGGCTGCGTCCCGGGCCAGGGCCGTCAGGAACACGCTCGCGATTCCGTCCAGGTCGCGGACCATCGCCGGGACCGCCCTCACCCCCCGGCTCCCCAGCAGCCTTCTCACCCCGGCCTCGAACCGGTGGGCGCCAGCCACACCACTCGGTGTACGCGCCCCGCGGCGCTCACGAAGAGACACGAGCGCACCATCGGCGTTGCGTACCTCGCCCATCAGGCCGTGGAAGGTCGGGCTGTGCAGGTACCACGCCGATCCCACCTCCGCCTCGACGTTCCGTTCGATCGCCGAGATGAGGTCCTTGGGAATCAGCTTCTTCCTGGCCTCCTCGGCCGCCGCGCTTCTCGCGCCGTCGATGATCTCCGTCAGCACGGTCTGCGTCACCGACGCGGCGGCCCACGCGGCCGGCCGGGAAACGTGCAACGAGGTCACGTCCCTGAAAACCGCTTTGACGAGCTGAGGCTTGAACGGCAGGTCGGTCACGACGGAAGGGGTCTGCGGACCGCTGCGCTCGGTGCGTAGGGGTTGTGTGGTCATCGAAGAATGTGCTTTCTGCTGTCGGAGGTGTCAGTGGCCCATGCCGCACCGGGCTGCGAGGCCACAGAGCTCTACGGAGGGCGCCGAGCCGACACAGGGCTTGCCGGGCGAGGCCGCCAGCACACAGAGGTGCAGGCGGCCCCGCCCGGATTATCGGCGTTCCGGCGACCGGGCGTGCGGCAGGGGGTGCCACCCGGGCGACGCGCTGTGGTGCGGCGCCGTGCCAGTCAGGCGACCTGGTACCTGCCGACTTCCAGGAAGTGGCGCAGTGCTTCGGGTGTGTTGTCGTCCAGGGCGGCGTTGGCTGCCGCGCGCAAGGCCGGGCTGATGGACGAATCAGCGAGGATGCGGGCGATGGCGACGCGGTCGTCCTCGGCCTGGGCGATGCGGTAGCCGGTCTCCAGCCAGGCGCGCATCGCGTCGGAGTCGTTGGCGTCCAGAAGGGCGTTGACCTCAGCGATGACGCGCCGGCCGCTGTCGGGGTCGGCGAGCAGACGCGTGATGGCGACGCGGTCGTCCTCGGCCTGGGCGATGCGGTAGCCGGTCTCCAGCCAGGCGCGCATCGCCTCGGGGTTGTTGGCGTCCAGGAGGGCGTTGGCTTCTCGTGTCACACGCCGGCCGCTGTCCGGGTCGGCGAGGATCCGGACTATGGCGACTCTCAGGTCGTCGGCGTCCGGCTCGTCTGCGGACGAGGACACCGCGGGCACCGTCACCACGGCCGGTGCCGCCGTGGCGGCGAAGGACGGGGTGGTGAGCAGGAGGGCCGGGGCAAGGATGCCCGCGGCGATGCCGGGCACTACGCGATGCAGTCGCAAGGGGAATGCTCCTCTTCGTTCGCTACAGAAGTGAGTTGAGGACGCCTCAGGGCGTTCACTTCGGTGATGCTGCCACCTGGTTCTGACAGTGGCAGTCGCCCCGCTGCGGTCGCAGGGCACCGTCGCCGCGGACGTGGCCGGTGTTTCATGGCGACGCACCTTCGAGAAGGGCGGCCTTGAGCGCGGCTCGTGGCGGCTGTCGGGGCGTGATCGGGCGAGACGATTCTTGGGGGCGGTCGTGGTGTGGTCCGAGCGTGTGGTGGTGCGCGACGGGGTTCGGCTTGTCTGCCGGGACCGGGGCGGGCCGGGGGAACCGGTCGTGCCGCTGCACGGCTTGGCCGGTCATGCGGGTGAGTGGTAGGTGGTGGCCTCACGGCTTATTGCCCGGTATCAGGTCGTCGCGGTGATCAGCGCGGGCACGGCGCGAGCGAGCGTCATCCGTACGCGCGGACATCCATCTCAACCTGCTCCAACTCGCTTGCAGCATAATCTGCTTGAGACGACTCCAAACTTCATTTTGAAACGATCAGTTAGTCGTGAAGCGCGGTCTCCCCGCCCCGCCCGGCCGCGTCCCCGTCGTGCTCCAGCGCCGCCTTGAGCCGCTCCAGCGTCGTGCGGATGTTGCCCCGCTGGAACTCCGCGAAGGTGTGGCCCCGCGTGGCCACACGGTCGAACGCGTCGGCGAGGAAATCGGGCCACGCCCGCCGGTTGTCCGTCCAGGTCTCCGTGACCCGGGTGAAGCCGTCGACCGCTTCGAAGCGGTACTCCCACAGGGCGATGGCCCCTGGCAGTCGGGGCCGCTTCGCCCCGATCGCGTGCACCCGGAACGCGAAGCGCTGACCCGGATCGGCTGCGGTCACCGTGCACCTCGTCGTCCAGCGGAAGGGACCGCGCTTGTTGCGGCCCTCGAAGACCATGCCCACATAAGTGGAACGGCGGTCGCCGAGCACCCGCGCGCCCTGGTTCTCCGGACTCCAGCGCCCCATCGAGGTGGGGTCGCTCACCTGCGCGTACACGGCCGAGGGAGTCGCCTCGACCAGGATGCTGTCCGACACGGACATGATGCGGGGCATAAGCAGAACTCCTTGTCCACGTACGGCCTGCCGCTCTGCGGAAGCCGGACGGATCAGGTGCGAAGGGCTGACGGTGCTGGTCCGCTGGACAGTGTGGCCTACACGCATCAGCGTCCCGGACGCCGGACCCGACAAGCTCCTCAGCGACTACGAGCACGGTGCCATCGAGCCGAAGTCGTACCGCGTCTTCTCCGTGGACTGCGCCACCCGGCACGGAGGAGGAACGCCGGTACTGCCGCACCGGCCCCCGCGGCCGACGATGCCAAGCGGCGGTGCGTGCTTGGGGCGAAGAACCCGCCATCCGAGGTGAAGGACCCGCAGGGCCGGCCGTGCGGCGGACGACTGCCGCGGGAGGAAGGGCATGACTTCGAGTGCGCTATGGCCGATGGAATCCGCGGCGTCGCCGCAGGCGTGTGGCGCAAGGACACCAGGGGGACGGATCATGAGCGCGTCTCCGGTCACACTGATCACCGGCGGCGGAAAAGGATCGACGCCGCAACGGCTCGCCAACCGCTGGACCGCGGCCACCGTCACGGGTGTGAGGACAGGTTGCGGGCTTCCGCCCAGGAACGTGGCACGTCCGAAGGCCTGTTGACGCTCACGGGGTACGCGCCCGGCGGCGATGCGGTGCGGTCCGCCCTCGGCACCACCGTAGAACGCTTCGGGAGGCCGGACGCGGTCGTCGCCGACGCGGGATCCGCCGCTCGGCGTCCCCGGGCCGCACCCCGCCCACCGCGCGGCCCCGGGACGCTGTCGGACGGTCAGGCGCGCCACTCCGCCGTACGTTCGGGTGATGCGTCTGCCAGTGCCTTCTCGATGGTCTCCGCGTCGCCCCGGTTCCCGTAGACCGGTGTGCCCGGCTGCTGGCGCCAGGAGTCGTCCAGTCCACCCGCGTCCACCGTGTCGAAGCCCAGCTCGTCGATGAGGGCCCGCACCGCCTGCTTGGCCGCCGGGTCGTCGCCGGCCACCGGGAGGGCCTGCCGGCCGGGGGCGCCCTGGGCGAGTCCCTTGTCGAGGATGTCCTGGGCGTACGTCCCGTTGAACGCCTTGACCACCGGGTGGCCGAGCTGCTGCTCGGTCCAGCGGCTCTCCGTCAGCCCGTCCTCGATGGCGCCGATCCGCCCGTCACGCTGCGGGTAGTAGTTGCCGGTATCGATGACGACGGCGCCCTCCGCCGCCTCCTCGAGGATTCCGGACGGCAGGTCCGGGACCGCCTTGAGGGGCACGGTCACCACGACGACACCGGCGCCGCGTGCCGCCTCGGCTGCCGTGACAGCGGTTGCTCCGGTCTCCTCGACGAGCGCCGTCAGAGTGTGGGGTCCGCGCGAATTGGCGACGGAGACGTCATGCCCCAGCGCGGTGAGGCGGCGGGTGAGATTGCCGCCGATGTTGCCCGCCCCGATGATGCCGATCTTCATGAATCCGACCTTCCGATGCCGAGTGCGTGAGGGTGAAAGAGTGTCGTCGAATCATGAACTCCGATCGGGAGCACACTATTCCGCTACTGCCGAATCGATTCTGCGGTAGCCCGGACGGATGAGAACCGCTGGGACGGGCACCTAGAGGGGGAGGCAAACGGAATCAGAGCGCCCCACTTGGAGGTGGTGCCCGTGCTGCACGGCGTCGATGTCAGCTCGCATCAGACGGACTTCGACACGGACGGTGTGGACTTCGTCCTCATCAAATCCACCGAAGGGCGTTCGTACGTCAATCCGAAACTCAAGGGCCAGGTCGGTCGTGCCAGGGACGCCGGGTGCCTGGTCGGCTTCTACCACTTCCTGTGGCCGGGGCACGCGAAGGAACAGGCGGCGTATTTCGTGGACAGCACCCCGGAGAAGGCGGGGGACCTCCTCGCCGCCGACTGGGAACAGACCGCCGAGGGTACGCGCGCGAGCAACGCGGACAAGGACCGCTTCATCCGCGAGGTGAAACGCCTGCGGCCCCACCATCGCGTCCTGCTCTACTGCAATCGCACCTTCTGGCTCGACCACGACACGTCCTCGTACGCGGGCGACGGACTCTGGATCGCCGACTACGTACCGGAGGGCCGACCGAGGGTCGAAGCCTCCTGGCGCATCCACCAGTACACCGACCGGCCGCTGGACAAGAACGTGGCCGACTTCTCCTCCCGGCAGGCGATGCGCGCCTGGGCCGAGGCCTGAGGGGCGCGTCAACACGGGCATCATCGCCATCGGCCAGTGGAGTGCCCTTTGCCAGCCACTGGTGCAGTGCTCACGGGGATGTACCGCGGTACCGCTGCGGAGGAGTCCATCCTGGTCGCCGAGTCCACAATCGGCCGTCGACCGAAGGAGTGCCGCAGTGACGACGAGGGGTGCCGCAGAATCGGTGGAAGCCGATGCCGCCTACCAGGACGAACTGCCCGTCCGGCCGCGGCAGCCGGGGAGAATGGTCGTCACGTGGCTGACCACCACCGACCACAAGACCATCGGAACGATGTACCTGGTCACCTCGTTCCTGTTCTTCCTCGTCGGCGGTGTGCTGGCACTGGTGATGCGTGCCGAGCTGGGCCGCCCCGGTAATCAGATCGTCTCGAACGAGCAGTTCAACCAGGCGTTCACGATGCACGGCACGATCATGCTGCTGATGTTCGCGACGCCGCTCTTCGCAGGTTTCGCCAACTGGATCATGCCGCTGCAGATCGGCGCGCCCGACGTGGCGTTCCCGCGACTGAACATGTTCGCGTACTGGCTGTACCTCTTCGGCTCGCTCATCGCGGTGTCCGGCTTCCTCACCCCGCAGGGTGCGGCCGACTTCGGCTGGTTCGCCTACTCCCCGCTCACCGACTCGATCCGCTCGCCCGGGGTCGGCGGCGACCTGTGGATCATGGGTCTGGCATTCTCCGGCTTCGGCACGATCCTCGGCTCGGTCAACTTCATCACCACGATCATCTGCATGCGTGCCCCCGGCATGACGATGTTCCGCATGCCGATCTTCACCTGGAACGTCCTGCTGACCGGTGTTCTCGTGCTGCTGGCCTTCCCGGTGCTGGCCGCGGCGCTTTTCGCGCTGGAAGTCGACCGAAAATTCGGCGCACACGTCTTCGACGCGTCCAATGGCGGCCCGCTTCTCTGGCAGCACCTCTTCTGGTTCTTCGGACACCCGGAGGTGTACATCATCGCCCTGCCGTTCTTCGGCATCGTCTCCGAGATCATTCCGGTTTTCAGCCGGAAGCCGATCTTCGGTTATGTCGGCCTGATCAGCGCGACGATCGCCATTGCCGGTCTTTCCGTGACTGTGTGGGCGCACCACATGTACGTCACCGGTGGTGTGCTGTTGCCGTTCTTCTCCTTCATGACATTCCTGATCGCGGTGCCGACCGGTGTGAAGTTCTTCAACTGGATCGGCACGATGTGGAAGGGGTCGTTGTCCTTCGAGACACCGATGCTCTGGTCGATCGGATTTCTCGTCACATTCCTCTTCGGTGGTCTGACCGGTGTCATCCTGGCCTCGCCGCCGCTGGACTTCCACGTCTCCGATTCGTACTTCGTCGTCGCGCACTTCCACTACGTCGTGTTCGGCACGGTGGTCTTCGCGATGTTCGCCGGATTCCACTTCTGGTGGCCGAAGTTCACCGGCAAGATGCTGGACGAGCGGCTCGGCAAGATGACGTTCTGGACGCTGTTCATCGGCTTCCACGGCACGTTCCTGGTGCAGCACTGGCTCGGTGCCGAGGGCATGCCGCGCCGGTACGCGGACTACCTCGCGGCCGACGGCTTCACCACGCTCAACACCGTCTCCACCGTCGCCTCCTTCCTGCTGGGCCTTTCGATGCTTCCCTTCCTCTACAACGTCTGGAAGACCGCCAAGTACGCAAAGCAGGTCGAGGTCGATGACCCGTGGGGATACGGCCGTTCGCTCGAATGGGCCACATCGTGCCCGCCGCCGCGCCACAACTTCCTCACGCTGCCGCGTATCCGCTCCGAGTCCCCGGCGTTCGACCTGCATTACCCCTCCATCCGCGCTCTCGAGGAGGAGACGAACCGTCCCGCCGACTCCGTCACCGTGGCACCCGGGGACAAACAGGAATGAGGCCGGCCCGGGACGACCGTCCATCGAGAGGAGGAGTGCGTGAAACCCGACAAGGAGAGCGCCGCCCGCGGCCTGGCACAGGTGGAGGGGTACCTGCTCTGGAACGCCGAGGTGGAGGAGGCCCGCCGCCGGGCCGTCCGTTTCACCGAACAGCTGCCCTGGCTCACCACCGCGCAACGTGAGAACGTCGAACGCGTCTACGTCACGGACCGGGTCGCGGCCTGCCGGGAGTCCCTCACCAAGGTCGCCGACCGGGCGGCCGAGCTCCGGGGCGAGTACACCGCGCGGTACGACCGGCTGAGAGCGCGCTGCGTGGCGGTGTCGGCGCTCACCGTCGGCGCGGTGAGCGGCACCTTCATGGCACTGGTCCTGCTCGGCCGGTGACGATCGGCCCCCGGGTGTCCGAAGCGGTGACCGGGCAGCCGGGGGATCGGACACCGGCCCGGGTCACAGGGCCGACATCTCCCGGCGCGGCCCCGTCCACGCCTGGTCGAGCTCGGACAGGTGTACGGCGAGCCGCTCGGCATGCGCAGACGGCAGTCGGTCGGCCCGGTGGCCCAGGTGCACGGCGCACGCGGTCGTGGTGTCGATGAGCCGCTCCACCGCACCCGCGACCCCGTCGGACCCCGCGGAATGCCGTGCCACCGGGGGCAGTTCGGCCGCTGTCAGATCGATGGCCGTACGCGCCGCGGCCAACGACCTGTAGGCGTCACGCCGCAGCGCGCCCCGCCCGGCGTGGTCCTCCGGAGCGTCCAGGACGTGGCCGAGATAGCGATGGGCCGCACCCACCGCCGTGTCCAGAGCGGCCCGTACGGTGTGCCCTCGCCGGCCGGGCAGCGGAAGATGACCGACGAGCAGCACCGTCCCGCACGCCAGCAGGGATTCCACGACCCGCCCCCAAGCGGCGGGAGGTTCTCCGCCCAGCAGGACGAGGGACAGCACGAGCACGGTGACGACCGCCGTCTGCACCGCGAAGTGGCGGGTGGCGACCGGCAGGAGCGCACCGCAGAGCGCGACCGCACCGACGAGCGGGTACGGGCCGGACAGCACACCGGACAGCAGCAGCGCCGACAGACCGAAGACCGCGGCACCCGCGACCGTGCCCACGGCCCGGCACAGGACCCGGGAGACCAGCGGTCCCAGATCCGGCTTGACGAGGAACACGGTGGTGGCGGGCAGCCAGTACCAGTGCTCGTGATGCAGCCACTGCGCGACGACCGTACTCGTCGCGCAGCACACCGCCACCCGCAGGCCGTACTCGCGGCCCGCGGCACTCCACGCCCGTTTCGGGGCCGAGCCTTCAGGGCGCCCCTTCGCCGTACCCGGGGACGACCCTTCAGGCCGGTCGAAGACCGCCGCGGCCCGCAGCAGAGCGTCGTCGAGAGCGCGCAGTCCGGCATCCGTCCGTGCCGGGGCGGGCAGCGGACCGCAGGACCCGCCCGTACGCACCGCGTCCGCCAGCCTGCGGGGACCCGCCACGAGACGGGCGGGCAGCGGCACACCTGCCCAGGCCAGCGCGGTCGCCGCCTCGACCAGTGGGAAGGCCGCCGCGTACAGGGCGTGCAGCCGGCGCTCGGCGGCCGAACCCGACCGGCTGCGCAGCCGCGGCCCGGCCAGTGCGTCCTGCGCCTGGTCGAGGGCGGCGCTGAGGGCCGCCCTGCTGTCCAGGGCCCGCGGTCCGCCTGTCGCCCGCAGCAGCCGTGACACTGACTCGTACACGGCGGCCACCGCCTCCCGCTCCCCGTCCAGGCGGTACGGGCCGTTCCCCGGGCGGCCGGGGGACGGGAGCACCAGCCGCAGCAGCAGGAGCCAGCCCGCACCGGCCAGGAACAGCAACGCGCGGGCCGGGCCGGGCTCCGGCAACGGCATACCGGCCCCGATCACCGCCGCGACCAGCACCTGCGTCCCACACGAGGAGGCCACCGGCCCCGTCGAGCTGAAGGCTCCGGCGACCAGCCCCAGGACCCCGAACACCAACGGCAGCACGACGAGGGACCGGCCACCGCCCGCGGCAGCCGCGATCATCGTGCCGAGCAGCAGCCCCGCCGAGCCGGCCAGCGCCGGAACGCCCAGCCGGGTGACCGCGGCACGCCTGCTGCCGGGCCGGTCGTTGATCCCGGCCAGCATCGCGCCCAGTGCGACAGGCACTCCGGCGGTCGGCCGTTCGGCGAGCACCGCGAGGAGCAGCGGCAGCGAGGCCAGCGCCCCCCGCATCACCGCATGCCACGGAACCGGCCCGCGCTGGGCCCGCAGCACATGACCGAGCCACGGGGGGAGGGGAGGAGGACTGGACGCAATAGCGGGTGTGAACACCGGGCTCCTGTCCGCGCGGGGATAGCGTCATATCGCCGGCGGACGCCTTCGGCCTGGGCGTGACCCCCAGCCTAGATCCCTCACGTGGAGAGGGTGCTACCTGATCATTTCCGCGGTGTGACGGCGCGCGGGACCGACGCGGTCCCGCGCGTCGTCACAGCGCCGTGCCGAAGTTCTGCGTCCAGACGGGGCCGCCCGACGACTCCTGCCGGCCGACGCCGATCTCCTTGAACGCGCAGTTGAGTATGTTCGCCTTGTGGCCGGGGCTGTTCATCCACGCCTCCATCACCGCGGCCGCGGTGGGCTGCCCCTTCGCGATGTTCTCGCCGTACGTGCTCCAGCGGTACCCGGCGGAGGTGATGCGCGCGCCGGGGTCCGTACCGTCCGGCGACGTGTGCGAGAAGTAGTCGCGCTCCACCATGTCCGCGGAATGACGCGATGCGGCCGTCGCGAGTCGGTCGTTGGTGCTCACCGCGCCGCAGCCCTCCTTCGCCCGCTCCGCGTTGACCAGGTTCATGACCTCCTCCGCATCCGAGTCGGAGGTCGGCTTCGCGGGCTCCGGCGGCGGCGCGGCGGACGGCTTCGAGGACGAAGTGCGCGGACTGGGGACAGCCTCGGGGGTTGGGGAAGCGGTCTTGGCCTTGGTCCTGGACGGTGAGGGAGAGGCGGATGCCGACGAGGGCGAGGGCGAGGGCGAGGGCGAGGGTGATGGTGAAGCGGCCGGCGGCGCCGACGTGGTATCCGGGGCCGACGGTCCCGACAGGGGCGCGACCGCCGTCGATGGCCCCTCGTCCCCGTCATCCGTGTAGAGGTGGACCGCGGCGCCACCGCTCCCCAGCGCCGCGACCGCCACCAGTCCCGCCACCACGATGGTGCGGCGGCGGCGCCTGACCTCGTCCCGGCGTCGGTCGGCGCGTCCGGGACCCGACAGCCGTGTGACCCCGGTGCGTACGGCGCCGGTGGAGAGGATGTCCGCCGGACCGCCGGCGGCGGACGCCGCCGGGGGGACCAGCACCAGGCCCACCAGCAGACCCTCCGCCGGGACCAGGCCGGACCCGTGCCCCGAGCAGACCGTGCAGTCCCGCGCGTGCCTGGCCAGACGCTTGCGCCAGAGAGCCGACGGCGCACCGTCCCACTGGGCGGTGAGGTCCTCCAGCAGGATGCAGCGCGGCCGTGCGGCCAGCGCCCGTACCACCAGTCTGGCCGCCTCGAGCTGCGCCTTCATCCGCTGCACACGGACCGCGGTGTGCTGCGGCGACAGTTCGAGCGCGCCGGCGACCTCGCTCCGGGACAGTTCACCGGCCGTCTCCAGCCACCACAGGGACAGCAGCGCCCGGTCGTCCTCGTCCAGCCACCGGGTGGCCTCGGCGGCCTCGCGGCGCTGCCCCGTCAGGCCGAGGCGGACGATCGTCAGCTCCACGAAGTCCGACGCGGGATCGACGACGTCGTATGCGACCTCCATCGGGTCGGCGGATATCTCCCCGGTCCTGCGCGTACGCCAGTGACCGCGTATCTCGTTCATGGTGATGGCCACGAACCAGGACCGGAAGCTCCCGGGGGAGCGCAAGGAGGGCAGGCCGCGAAGCATGCGCAGCACACTGTCCTGCACCACGTCGTCGACGTCCGCGTGACCGTTCAGCGCACGGCCGACGATGTTGTAGACCAGAGGCAGATACGACGCGACGAGCTGGTCCTGCGCCTGCTTGTCCCCCTTCTGCGCCGCCTTGATCAACGCCGACTCGCGTGCCTCGCCCATACAGTGCTCACTCTTCCGGGGTCCTGTTCCGTCACTTCCCACACTCGGGAGACGCTGTGCGGCGGGGACGATAACAGGAATCCGGCCACGCGGTCGCCCGCCCCTCACGTATCCGGGCATACCGCGCGCCGGGCCCCAGCACTGTCACGGGGCCCGGCACGTGAGGTCGGCGGGTACGGCGGCACCGTCGCCGCCTTCGGGTCAGTGACGCCGAGGACTGTCGGGGCCCTGATCCTCGCCGAGCTGCTGCCGCAGCTTCTCCTGGCCGGTGTCGACGTGTTTGCTGTACTTGCCCTGAGTCCGGTCGTCGATCATGTCGCCGGCTTTGTCGATGCCCTTCCCGGCCTGGTCCTCGTGCCCCTTGAGCATCTTCTTGATCTTGTCCAACGCGGACATGGTTTCCCTCCTGGACTCGGCGTCCCCCGCCCGTCCAGGGTCACCGCTGATGGCCCCGCCCGCATCCGCGAGTGATCGCGACGCAGGTCCGCGCGGCCCCGGAGGTGTGAAGGCCGTGTGGATGGGCAGATACCGGTTGACCAGGAGGAGGTGGTGGCCGTGGGCCGCATCCAGATCGTCCGCCGTCCGCAGCCCCCCACGGGGCCGCCCCCGCTGGACCTGCGCACCCCGTCCGGACGGACCCTCCCGTACTGACCTCCGGCCGATCCCCGTGGCGGTCTCGTCGTCCCGCGCGGTGAGCGCGGAGTGGTGAGGTTTCTGCCATGACAGATCCCCGACAACCACCGGCAGCAGACCGGCTGCAGACCGACCGGCCGCACTCCGCCCGTGTCTGGAACTACCTCCTCGGAGGCAAGGACCACTACCCGGCCGATGCCGCGGCGGGCGAGATGATCCTGAAGACGTTCCCCGACATCGCGGGTATCGCGCGCGATCAACGGGCCTTCCTGGCCCGTGCCGTCCGCTTCCTGACCGGCGAAGCGGGGATCCGGCAGTTCCTCGACATCGGTACGGGCCTGCCCACGGCGAACAACACACACGAGGTCGCCCAGTGGTCGGCCCCCGAATCCAGGGTCGTGTACGTCGACAACGATCCGCTCGTGCTGACCCATGCCCGCGCGCTGCTGACGAGCACGCCCGAGGGCGCCTGTGCCTATGTCGACGCGGATGTGCGTGACACCGGCCGCGTCCTCGACGAGGCCGCCCGCACCATCGATCTCACCCGGCCCGTCGGTCTGACCCTGCTGGGCATCATGGGCCAGCTCCCCGACGAGGAGGACCCGTGGGACCTGGTCCGACGACTGCTGGCAGCTCTCCCCTCCGGCAGCTATCTGGCGCTCGCCGACGGCACCGACACCAGCGAGACCATGACCCGGGCCATCGACGCGTACAACGCCAGTTCTGTCAGCTCGTACCATCTGCGTAGCCCGGCGCGGATCGCCGAGTTCTTCGACGGGCTGGACGTGGTCGCGCCCGGCGTCGTCAGGATCGCGGCCTGGCGCCCCGAGCCCGGCCGCGACGGCGAGCACCTTCCGCCCGGCCACGCGGTCAGCGGCGTGGGACGCAAGCCCTGAGACGGGGCAGGGCCCGAATCGACACGCACGGCCCCGCCGGGAGCGGACAGGCGGAGCGTAAGCTCCTGAGGCATGATCGATCATTCGGCGCCGGCCCCGTCCGCGCGACAGACGAACTGGGCGGGCAACGTCACCTTCGGGGCCCGCAGGCTCCACACACCCACCTCGGTGGCAGAGCTCCGGGCCGTCGTCGCCGCGGGGACGGCGGTACGGGCGCTGGGCACCGGCCACTCCTTCAACACCGTGGCCGACACCCGGGGTGACCTGATATCGGTCGCGGGGCTGCCCCGCACCATCGAGATCGACAGGCAGGCCAGGACGGCCACGGTGAGCGCAGGGCTGCGCTTCGGCGAGCTCACCGGCACCCTGCACCGCAGTGGACTGGCGCTCCACAACCTGGGCTCACTGCCCCACATCTCACTCGCCGGCGCCTGCGCCACCGGTACCCACGGGTCGGGCGTCGCCAACCGCTCCCTCGCGGGTGCCGTCCGCGCCCTGGAGTTCGTCACCGCCGACGGCGCGATCCTCGTACTGGAGCGCGGCGACGCGGACTTCCCCGGGGCCGTGGTCTCCCTGGGCGCACTGGGAGTGGTGACCCGCCTGACCCTGGACCTCGTGCCCGCTTTCGACGTGCAGCAGTGGGTGTACGAGGGGCTGCCCCAGGAACAGCTGCTCGGCCGCTTCGACGAGGTGATGTCCGCGGCGTACAGCGTGAGCCTGTTCACTGCCTGGCGCGGTGGCCCGGTCGATCAGGTGTGGCTGAAGCAGCGGGTCGGCCAGGAGGGGCCCCGCATCGCGCCGTCCCGGTGGCTCGGCGCCACGCTCGCGGACAGGCCGAGGCATCCCGTCCCCGGGATGCCGGCCGAGCACACCACGCAGCAGCAGGGGGTCCCCGGCCCCTGGCACGCCCGGCTGCCCCACTTCCGGCTCGAGTTCACCCCGAGCAACGGCGACGAACTGCAGTCGGAGTACTTCGTGGCCCGGCACGACGCCGTGGCGGCCTACGAGGCCCTCGACCGGATCAAGGAGCGCATCGCGCCACTCCTGCAGATCGGCGAGATCCGTACGGTGGCCGGCGACAACCTGTGGCTCAGCCCGGCCCAGGGCACGGACGCGGTGGCCTTCCACTTCACGTGGGTGCCCGACACAGCCGCAGTCCTACCCGTCCTGGGGGCGATCGAGGAAGCGCTGGCACCGTTCGGCGCCCGGCCCCACTGGGGCAAGGTCTTCACCACCCCGTCCGGCACTCTGCGCGGCCTGTACCGCCACTACGCCGATTTCGAGCGCCTGACCGCCCGTCTCGACCCCACCGGAACGTTCCGCAACGCCTTCCTGCAGCAGCACTTCCCCCGGGCCGCCGACGGCCCCGACGCCGAGCGCACCGGCTGAGCGGCCGCAGGGCCCGTCAGGCCGATCCGTGCCCGTTCCTGAGCTCCGCGGCCCGGTCCTTCCTCGTCTGGAGCGGTGCGAGCTCCTCCACCAGGGCGGCGAGCTCGTCGCACGCCAGCTCCGTCTCGTAGCGGATGTTGTTGTGCTCGGCGACGATCGCAGCCAGCAGGAGCGCGGTGAGGGCCACACAGCCGTTGAGGACACAGAGGTTGAGCATGACCTCGAGCACGGAGTGGTCGGCGAACGGGCCCACCCCGTCGGTTCCGGCGACGATCGCCATGACGGACATCAGGAGCGCGCAGGGGGCGCTGCCGGCCAGCTGGAAGCGGAGGGCGGCCCAGATGAGCACCGGGAAGAGGACGTAGATCATCGACAGCGTGCTGCGGGTCGCGACGACCGTCACTCCCACGGTGACGACGGCCAGCGCTGCCGCCTCCACCCACGGGTCGCTCAGCCGGGGCATCCTGGCCCTGCGCAGGGCCAGCAGCAACGGGGTGACCATGAGCACCCCCATGGCGTCCCCAGCCCACCAGGCGGACCAGACCGACCAGAACTTCGACACGGGGAGGTCGCCGGTCAGCATCAGGACGCCGGTGCCGCAGGTCGCACTGAGAAGCATGCCGCCCAAGGCGCCCAGGAAGACCAGGGCGACACCGTCGCGCAGACGGTCCAGCTCACTGCGGAACCCCACCGCGCGCAGCGCGAGGTAGGAGCACAGCGGGGCCAGTGTGCTTCCTGTGGCGATGCCTAGGCCGGAAAGGGTCAGACCGCCACTGATAGAGATGACCGTGAGCAGGGCCCCGAGCGCGATCCCCGGCCAGACCCGGAGCCCGAGGTACAGCAGGGACGCCACGGCGATTCCCGTGGGCGGCCAGAGCGGGCTGACGACAGAACCCTCCACGCTCACCTGTCTGAGGAGGCCGACCCGGCCGGACGCGTAGTAGGCGGCGGCGATGCCCAGAATCTGCAGTACGGCCACGGTCCGACGTCTGGCTTCCTCGCTTCGGATCACGCGCCTCATCAGACACCGCGCATGACGGCGGGCGGCCGTGACACGCGCGGCGGGTCCTCACGTCACCTGCGGTCCGGTGGGGACGGCGCCGTGGCGCAGAACGAGTACCGCCGCATCGTCCTCGTGACCGGTGAGCGCCGCGGCCTTGAGCACGGTCTCCGCCAGGTCCGCGGCCGGGTCGCCGGAGTGCGAGCTCACCAGACGCCTGATCAGCTCCAGCCCCTCGTTGATCGGCAGTGAGGGCCCCTCGATGACCCCGTCGGTGAGCAGGACGAACGCACCGTCGGCATCCAGGGTGCGCCGGGTGACGGGGTAGTGCTGGCGGGCTTCGATGCCCAGCGGAAGGCCGCCGGCGTCCGCCGTGATGCCCGACCCCCCGTCGGCGGTGGCCCAGACGGACGCGACATGACCGGCGCGGGCGCTCTCCAGCTCCCGGGTCACCGGATCCAGCCGGAAGAACGAGCAGGTGGCGAAAAGGCTCGGGCCCATCGAAAGGATCAGGTCGTTCGTGCGGCCCATGACCTCGCCTGGATCGACAGCCGTACTCGCGATGGCCCGCATGGCGATCCGGATCTGCCCCATGTAGGCGGCGGCCTCCACGTCATGGCCCTGGACATCGCCTATCGCCAGTGCCAGGGAGCCGTCCGGCAGCAGGAACCCGTCGTACCAGTCGCCGCCGATGTCCAGCCCGTTACGGGCCGGCGCGTAGCAGGCCGCGGTGTCGAGCCCGGGAAAGGAGGGAAGAGTGGCCGGAAGCATGTTGCGCTGCAGGGCCTGGGCCAGTTCCACCCGGGCCTGATGCAGCTCCACTTCCTGCCGGGCCCGGGCCGTCAGGTGCTGCAGAGTACTGAGCAGGTCCTCGGCGCTCGCTGATCGGGGAGTTCGACGCCGGTTCATGGGCTGCTCCGCGGTACGTAAGTCCCTGCATCCTAATTCGCCGGAGACACTCCTGCGAGTGCTGCGGCGCCGGGGCCCACCCAGCCGGACCTGCCGCGGATTCCGCCGGCCCCGGGCGGGATCTCGTCAGCCGGTTCGGCCGGCCCGGCTCAGGGAGTCCGTGAGCCGGGCGAGGGTCTCCTGCAGCGCGAGGACCTCCTGCACCGACAGACCCGTGGCTCCGAGGATCGTGCGGGGGACGGAGAGGGCGCGCTCACGCAGCCCGGTTCCGGCCTCCGTGAGGTGAACGATGACCGACCGCTCGTCCTCGGGGCTCCGCTCACGCCTGACGAGCCCGGCCGACTCGAGCCGCTTGAGCAGGGGGGACAGCGTCCCCGAGTCGAGGTGCAGCCGCTCCCCGATGGTCTTGACGGGCAGCGGGCCGTGCTCCCACAGGACCATCATCGCGAGGTACTGGGGATAGGTGAGTCCGAGCTCCTTGAGCGCGTCCCGGTAGACGCCTCCGAAGGCGCGGGAGGCTGCCTGGAGGGAGAAGCAGACCTGGTGGTCCAGCCGGAGAAGCTCGGCGTCCGGCAGACCGGGATCGGATGGTGGCGGTGAGGTCATGGATCCAGAGTAACCTGCCGTCCGTAATTGAGTTGTGCGCAATTAAGTTATGTGCAATCCTTTTGGCGGTGGCCGACTCGCGGTCGCCGTCGAACGAGAGAAGGTCACTCCATGGACGCGCTGTACACCGCTGCCGCCACCGCGAACGGCCGTGAAGGCCGGGCAGTGAGTTCGGACGGCCGGATCGACCTCGCGCTCGCCCTGCCGCCGGCCCTCGGGGGCAACGGCGAGGGCACCAACCCCGAGCAGCTGTTCGCTGCCGGATACGCCGCCTGCTTCGCCAGCGCGATGAGCTCGGTCGCCCGTGAGATGAAGGTCGACACCAAGGACGTCTCCGTGACGGCCGAGGTCTCGATCGGCAAGGACGACACGGGCTTCGGCCTCGCGGTCGTCATGCGCGTGGAGCTGCCGGACGTGCTGGAGGGGGAGACCGGCCGTCGGCTGGTCGAGGCGACGCACGCCTACTGCCCCTACTCCAAGGCCACGCGCGGCAACATCGACGTCGAGCTCGTCATCGAGTAGTCACCCGAGTCCCCCACCCCCGCGCGGGGGTGGGGGACTCGTCGTCGGGCAGGGGAGACAGGAGTCGAACCTGCGGCATCCGGTTTTGGAGACCGGCGCTCTGGCCTCTGAGCTACACCCCTCCGGTGCGCTCTAAGTCTGGCAGCCGCGCAGGGTGCGGACAACGGGATTTCCTCCGGATCCGGTCCGCTTCCCGGTCTGCCCCGCGGTGATCCGCGGGGACCGCGTACACTCGGCTCCCGTTTCCGCTGATTGGCGGGCATACCCGATCGATAGGCAGTTTGACGTGAGTTTCGCAGACAGATCCGACGCACCGATCTACGCCGGCCTCGTGGAGGAACAGGGAGATGTCCCGGCAGAGGTGCGCCGGGTGGCCGAGCAGACTCTGCTGGAGGTGGACCGCGCACTCGACTTCAGCTCGGTGCACGCTCCGGCGTCCTTCCGGTAGGTCCCTGCCGCAGGGCTGCGCCGGGCCCTTCATCCGATCCCGGCCCAGCCCTGCAGCAGCGACCCCAGGGAGGCCCTCGCCGGGGCCGTTGCGGGGCGAGCGCGTCAGCCGCGTACGTGCACCGCGTGCCCGCTCCGGCGTGCGGCGCCGTGGTGGCGGAGGGTGGCCCGGTCCCGGTGGGCGGAACCGGGCTTCTGGTCGGGGAGATCACTTGCTAGGTTGCGGATGCCGCCGCCGGGTGGGCGGCGCACCGATCTCACTTCCGCGTTCCTCACCGTTCGGAGCATTGCGTGACCATCAGCCTGCACGGCTCAGCGACCGTCCTGTTCCAGGGGGACAGCATCACCGACGCTGGCCGGCTGTCGGACCCGGACAGCCCTCTGGGCAACGGGTACGCCCGTATGGCGGCCGACCGTGTGCGCGCCGCGCGAGGCGACAGCGGCATCACGTTCCTCAACCGGGGGATCAGCGGAAACCGTGCGGCGGACCTGCGTGCCCGGTGGCGCGAGGACGCCGTCGACCTCGAGCCGGACGTGGTGTCCGTCATGATCGGTGTGAACGACACCTGGCGCCGCTACGACTCCGGGGACATCACCTCGCTGCAGTCCTACGAAGACGACTACCGCGCCGTCCTCACCCAGATCCGGGACGGGCTGGACACCCAGCTGATCCTGATCGAGCCCTTCCTCGTCCCGGTGACGGACGAGCAGTGGGCATGGCGCGAGGACCTCGACCCCAGGATCCGAACGGTCCGCCGACTGGCCGAGGAGTTCGACGCGGCCCTGCTGGCCGCGGACGGGCTGCTCAACCAGGCCGCCCGTACGGCGGGAGGGGCCGAGCACATCGCGGGGGACGGGGTCCACCCGACCCCGCTGGGCCACACCGTGCTCGCAGAGGCATGGACGGAACTGGTCGGACTGTAGCGGCTGCGGCGCGGGCGGCGTCGTAGCCGACGACGGAACCCCTCAGGCGACGGGAATCCTGGCCCAGACCGTCTTGCCGGAAGGTGTGGGCCGGGACCAACCCCAGGAACTGCTCAACGCGTTGATGATGCGAAGACCCCGGCCGCGCTCCAAGGAGTCGTCGGCCCGGCGCAGCACGGGTACGTCGGGGCTCGGGTCGTTCACCGCGCAGACCAGCGTGCTGTCCTGCCGCGCCAGGCCGAGCCACGCCGTGGCCCGGACAGCGGGGCGGACGGTGAGCGGCAGCGCGTGACAGACGGCGTTGCTCACCAGCTCGCCCGCCACCAGGCCGACCTCGTCCGTGCCGGACCGCAGCCCCCACCGCTCCAGCGCCTCACGGACGAACGCCCTTGCCTGCTGCAGGCTTTCGGCATCGGCGGCGAGGCTGTGCGTCATGAACCCCGGCGCACCCACGCCGAGGTCCCGCGCCCAGTCCACGTGCGGGGATCCGCTGTTTTCGGCCAGATGAGGTGGGTGGGCCGCCGCTCCGTGACGGGGCGCGTTCTCCGCGTACATGAGCGCTGATCACCCTCCGGTGAATGCCGGTTCGTTGTGCCGTGGGGGCCGGACGCCCACTAGTATCCCTGCCGTCCGCGCTTCCGTGCAATTGCACCCGGAATTGCACCCCGGGGTGTGAGCAGGGGACATCTGTTCACCCGGTGCGGACCCTGGCGCGGTGCCAGGAACAACTGCCGTAAAGGAATGGACCGCATGCAGCACATAGACAACGGCGTCCCGGCCGGCTCCCTCACCGGCGTGACGTGGAAGAAGAGCCATCACAGCAACCCCAGTGGAAACTGCGTCGAGATGGCGCTGCTTCCGGGTGGCGACGTGGCCGTCCGCAACTCCAGGCACCCCGACGGACCTGCTCTGGTGTACACCGAGGCCGAGGTGCGTGCGTTCCTGGCGGGCGTGAGGGACGGTGACTTCGACGGCATGGTCGGCTGAAAGCGCCGGGCTCTTCGCTCCGGCCCGCCCCGGCGCGGGCTCCTGATGGCACACTGGCGTCCAGCCGCCCGCCCTCAGGAGCCCGCATGCCCGGCATCGAACCGCTTCAGCCGTCTCGGAAGTCGACACTCGCTCCGGCCGCAGGGTCAAGTCCCACCGCGCTGCGCCTGGTTCTGGGTGCGCAGCTGCGGCGGATGCGCGGCGAGGCGGGCATCACCTCCGACAGCGCCGCCGCCCGGATCCGCTGCTCCACCGCGAAGATCAGCCGGATGGAGACGGGCCACTCGCCGTGCAAGGAACGCGACGCAGCCGATCTGCTCAAGCTCTACGGCGTCACCGACCCCGACAGGACCGCCGAGTTCGTGGACCTGGTGCGCAGGGCCGGAGAACGCGGCTGGTGGCGGTACTACGCGGACGTGCTGCCGGACTGGTTCGAGCCCCTCGTGGGCCTCGAAGAGGCAGCCGCCTCCATCCGGACCTACGAGAGCCACTACATTCCGGGGCTGCTCCAGACCGCCGACTACGCCCACGCCGTCGTGCGCTCCGGGCATCACCTGGAGCCGGAGGAGACCACCCGGCGGCGCGTGGAACTACGGCTGAGAAGGCAGCAGTTGCTGCGCCGCCAGGACGCACCCAAACTGTGGGTGCTCCTGGACGAGGCCGTACTGATGCGGCCGACGGGCGGTGCGCGGGTGATGCGGGAGCAGCTCATCCACCTTCTGGCGATGACCGAGCTGCCCCATGTCGTCGTCCAGGTCGCGCCCTTCGAGGTGACCGCGCGTACGTCCCCGGGCAACGGCATCACGTATCTGCGGTTCGCGATGGCCGGGCTTCCTGACGTCGCCTACATCGAGCACCTGACCAATGCCACGTCCGTGAACAAACAGGAGAGCACGGACGAGTACCGGTGGATCCTGGACTCCCTCAGCGCCCAGTCCCCGAGCCCGGTGGAGAGCAGAAGCCTGCTGATACAGGCGCTCGAGCGCTACACCTGACCGGGGCGGGGACCGGCGCGTCGATCAGATCACCCCTTGCGGCCCACGCCGCCGAACTCGATCCACTCCCGGGTCGCCTGCTTCGGCGCGAGATCCGAGTCGGGCCACCAGGTGGACACCTCCACCAGGCCGGGAGCCAGGACCTCGAGGCCCTCCAGGAAGACGCCCACGTCCTCCTGGCGGCGCACCCGCCCCCACTGGTCGCCGGTGCTCTTCGCCATGAAGTCCGTGACGAAGTCGCGGGTGGCGGCGTCCTCGCTGACGAGCTGGCACACCACCAGGAAACTGCCCGGAGCCAGGCGGTCGGCGACCCGGCGGACCAGGCCCGCGGGATCGTCCTTGTCCGGGATGCAGTGCAGTACGGACACGAACAGCGCGGCCACCGGCTCGTCGAAGTCGATCAACCGGACCACTTCGGGGTGCCCGAGGATGCCTTCGGTGTCACGCATGTCGGCCTGGATGACCGCTGTCCTGTCGTTCTCCTCGAGTATCGCCTTGCCGTGCGCCAGGACGATGGGGTCGTTGTCGATGTAGACGACGCGGGCGGCCGGATCCACGAGCTGGGCGACCTCGTGGACGTTGTCCTGGGTCGGCAGGCCGGATCCGTGGTCGATGAACTGGCGGATCCCGTACTCCGACGCCAGGTGGTGCACGACGCGCCGCAGGAACAACCGGTTGTTCACCGCCAGGACCTTGGTGCTCGGCACGTGCTCCAGCAACTGCTCGCACGCGACCCGGTCCGAGGGGTAGTTGTCCTTGCCCCCCAGGAAGTAGTCGTACATACGTGCGACGCTCGGCACGTTCACATCGATGTTCTTCGGAATGGAGGTGTCCCCGTTGCTCATCCAGCCCCTCGCCAGTTCCAGGAGAAGTAGTTCGTATGCGTGAGGGGCCATGCTAGGGATCTCGCCGAAGGGCTGACAGTCCTCGGGGGAGTGAGGCGGGGTGTACGGCGGTGAACCGGCCAGTCGCGGAGGCGGCGGTGCGGCGGCTGCACGCGAATTCGCCGCCCGGGACAGGTCGGACGCGAGTGATCCGAGGCGATGAAGCCTCATATCACGGTGCTGAAAGGTGATTTGCGGAGAATCTGCGGATCGCTGCGCAGGGTCCGGGGCTGTGGACGAGGTGCCGCACCAATGCGGCCGGAAATCGTCGTGCGGAGAAGGTGGACAACGCCGGGCGCCCGCGAGGGGCAGGTGCCACCGCGCCGGACGATCGTGGCTCGAGCCCGGAGGTCTATCGTGGACGCATGTCCGCCCCTGAGCTGATCCGCATCGTGTCCCGCGACTCACCCATGGCCCTGGCCCAGGTGGAACGCGTCCGGGCCGAACTGGCCTCCCTCCACCCCGGCACCGTCACCGAGGTCGTCCCCGTCAGGACGACGGGCGACAAGTGGATGGGAGACCTCTCACAGGTCGACGGCAAGGGGGCGTTCACCAAGGAGGTCGACGCCGCCCTGCTCGCGGGCGAGGCTGACCTCGCCGTGCACTGCGTCAAGGACATCCCCGCCGACCGGCCCCTGCCCGCGGGCACGACCTTCGCCGCCTTCCTCGAGCGTGACGACATCCGCGACGCCCTCGTGCACCCGGGCGGACTCACCCTCGACCAGCTCCCGGCCGGCACAAGGGTCGGCACCTCCTCCGTGCGCCGCGCGGCCCAACTCGCGGCATCCCACCCGCACGTGGACTGCGTTCCCTTCCGGGGCAACGCCAACCGGCGCCTCGCCAAGCTCGCGGCCGGTGAGGCCGACGCCCTGCTCCTGGCCGTCTCGGGCCTCCGCCGCATCGGCCGGGGCGACGTGATCAGCGACATCCTCTCGCCGGAGACCATGTGCCCCCCGATCGGAGCGGGGGTCCTCGCCCTGCAGTGCCGTGAGGACGACACCGCCACCATCGACGCCGTCGGCGCCCTCAACCACCCCGACACCTACCGGGAGACGACGGCGGAGCGCATGTTCCTCCACGTCCTCCAGGGCCACTGCAACTCGCCGATCGCCGGCTACGCCACGGCCCACCGCAACGGGGATCTCTCGCTGCGCGCCCGTGTGTTCACTCCCGACGGCAAGACTGTGCTGAACGCCCACGAATGGGCTGGCCCGCTCGACCCCGCCACCCTCGGCACCTCCGTGGCCGTGACCCTGCTGCGCCAAGGAGCGCGCGAGCTCATCGACAGCATCGCCCACTGACCGACGCCGCCCCACCGCGGGCCGGCCCCGTTCGCCGTACAACCCTTTCGGCCCACGCGCGGTCCAACAGGATGCCAGGAGGGAACGGGCCCCTCCCGGACATCCCCGGACCGACCCGACGCGTACGACCGCAACGGCGCTCCCAGCAGTGACCGCTGCGCGCACGTACGGCGAGTCACTCGGCGTGCCGGCACTCGACGCGGGGTGCGGGGGCTTCGTCGGACGAGCAGCCCGGCAGTCGCGGTCCGGCGGAAACCCCATGTCCGCCGGGCCGCGCACCGACTCGTCCCGGAGCAGTACCGGCTGCGGCGAGGAAGCGTCCGGGAGCAGGGACGTCACCGCGACGAGGCCGCCAGGATCGACAGCCGACGACCGTCACACGGAGCTCTGGCGCGGCGGGCCGGCGAGCTTGCGCGCTCCGATCTTCATCACCTGCACCTGCATCTGCCGGGCGACGAGCTTGGGGTCCACGTCCGGCCCCGTCACCACGGCGAGGTACGCGCCAACAGCACTGCGCATGAACAGGAAACCGCCGTTGAACTCCACCATCTGCTGGTGCACGGCACCGCCGTCCTCCCCGAACTCCCGCCCCAGGCCACGGCCGAGCGACTGAAGACTCGAACAGCTCGCCGACAGCCGGTCGGCGGAGTCACGCTCCATGCCGTCCGACTTGGCCAGCAGGAGGCCATCGGTACTGAAGACGATCGCCAGCCGCACGCCGGGCACTGTGGCGACCTCGGAGGTCATCCAGTCGCGCTGCTCCGGGTTCTCCGCGTCATTCATGCTCACATCTTTCCTTCCGGGGAATGGGGGAGGGGCCGTAACGAGGACCGTACGGGGTGCGCTCCGAGGGTACGGACCCGGTCGGCGCTGTCCCGGTCGCAGGGGCCGCGGCTACCGCCGGAAGCGCGCTGCGACCGCCCTCGAAGAACTGCTCCATCCAGTCGCCGGCGTCCTCCGGTGAGCCGGGCGGAGTGGCAGCGGTCGGTGCCTCCTCCACAGCGGGAGCGAGTCCGTCGTGCCGCGATCGACGCCGGGGCAGCCCACGGTGCTGTTCGGCGGCGGGCGGGTGAGGCTCGGGCGGCGGGCCATGCCGGGCCCCGGCCGCCGGGTCCTGCACGGGAACGCTGTGATCGGGGGCGGCCAGTGCGGCCCCGGAGGAGGCCGCACCGGCCGGCGGGTCCTGCCGCTGTCGACCCGGCCGCTCCCCGCGCAGCACCCGCGGGCTCGGGGTGCGCCCGGCCGACCGGGGCGCGGCGTGGCCCCCCTGTGCCATGGCCTCGAACACGTCCGCGTCACCGGGGTGACGTGCCGCCACACCCGTGACCGTCGCCGGCACCCCTCGCACCCAGGCGTGAACCCGGCTCCCAGGTTCCGCCGGGGCGACGCGTCGCGACTCCGCGCGGTCGTCGATCACCTCGGAGGCCTGCGCGAGCAACTGGTCGAGCCACTTGGAGACTCCCGCACCGGGCGGCCGGCCGCTCTCAGGAGAAGGAACCTCACGCCTGCCGCGAACCGGAAGCCACTCCGTCACGAGGAACCCCACCCCTTGAAGTGCCGCAACGGATTGCGTACGCACATGGGTGTGGGCGACGTGCGGCCTCCGCCCCACGCTCACGATTCCGGGCCCGTGGGCGCGAAGCCACGCCTGCCCGCGCTGCCCGTGCAGAGGGGCGAGGCAGCCGAAGACGGCAGGGAAAGCGACGCCGAAGGCCGGGTCCGCGGCGGTGACGGGCACCACGATCGCCGCGAATGCGCGGGACGCGGGATCAGGGGCCACGGCGTGCAGGGCGCCGCCCCCTCGGAGTTCAGCGAACGCGGGGAACGGACCATGGAGAACCTTAGGATCGGCGCTGAGCCGATGTCCGGTGGCCGCGAGGCGTAGGACATCACGAGATGTGCGTGGGAGGGCCCGGTGAGCGGGGACACGGGCGTGCGCCGACTCGGAGGCACCATAGGCATCGCCCGGGTTCGTCGTCTCAAGGGAGGAACCACTCCTGCACCAGAGGTTGTTCGAAGATCGTATCTCCGATTCACCCAAGCGGAAGCGTGCTGCGGTGTGAACCCCCCTTCCTCGATTGCTGCTTGCTGATGCCGAACCACAGGTCACCGGCCACGGGATCCCGATCGGGCGAGGTGGGGACGGGGAAGGACGGACGAAAGGGAACCGGCCCGCGTCTCACTCGGTGGCGAAGTGCCGTCCGATGGTCATCTTGACGGGGGCCAATACCAGCCAGGACCACATGGCGGCGACGGGGGAGACGAAAGCGATCGGAATCGTCGCCCCGAACACCAGGATGGTCGCACTCAGATCCGCGACGATGTTCCGGCCGGCACGCCCGGCGAGGGGATGGTCCGCGACCAACTGCTCCCGGACCGACAGGAACAGGGCGAGCTGCAGCACGTCGACCACGGCGATGGTCAGTGCGTAGAAGGCCACGGCCAGAGGGCGGGAGGCATATTCGGAAAGCATCGCGGTGGGGAAGGGGACCAGAGCGATGACCCCGAGTCCTGCGAGCGTGAGGCGCTCGGACAGCGCGTCCACCCGCTGGATCATGTGCAGGATCCGCCGGTGGTCTCGCCAGAAACCGGCCAGAATGGTGAAGCTCAGAGCATAGGCACCGAGCTTGGGCAGCCAATCACCCACAGCCCCGCGGAAGCCGTCGACACCCAATCCGGTCGGTACATGGATGTCAAGGACCAGCAAGGTCATCGCGATGGCAAAGATCCCGTCGGACAGTGCGATCAGCCGATCGGGGCTCTTCTCTTCCGTTCTGACTCTGCTCACACGACACAGAGTGGTCGGGCGGGAGCGCGCGGTCTCGGATTGAGCCGACTGCGGGCAAGCCCCGCCACGCCCGCCCGCCCCGCAGTCCCCCCGAACGGCCCAGCCGCCGTTATGCGCCCAGGTGGCCGCCGTGACCGTGCCGGCACCCTGCCCGGGCCCGGCCGCCTCTGCCGTACGGCTGCGGAGCGGTAGCGGGACCCGGATCCTTGGAGGCAGCGTGCACGCGAGGAGCCACCGACACATCCGAGGAGAACCCATGGCCCAGTTCGAGGCTACGGTCGAAATCGACCGCCCCGTCGCCGAGGTCTTCGCCTTTCTCGCGGACGGCGAGAACGACAGGAAGTTCAGCCCGCGTGTACAGGACATCTCCAAGTCCCCGTCCGGGCCGACGGCGGTGGGAACCGTGTTCCGCAGCACGGTGAAGGACGCGGGTATGACCACCCGGAGGGAATTCCGGATCAGTGAACTCGTGGCCCCGAGCCGGATCCGCTGGAACGAGCTCTCCACCAACCTGGTGACGGCCCGGGAGGGCGGCTACGACCTGGAACCCCTGGCGGACGGCAGGACGAAGGTGAGGATCTTCAACGATCTGGAGGGCCACCGTCTGGGCAAACTCCTGGTGGGTCTCGCCGTCAAGGCCGCGCGGAAGGACGCCCCCGCGTTCGGCCGCCGCATCAAGGCGGCGGTGGAGGCGGCCTGAGAACCGTGCCCGGCTCCGCACAAGGGCAACCCGCTACGCTCGCCGAGGACACGGTCGAGGGACGGGGAAGGGCGCCATGGAAGCGCGGGTCACAGCGGTCAGCAGCAACGGTACGTACTCCTTCAGCAAGCCGAACCGGAGCGGTATCAAGCTGCTCGCCGGTCTCGGCGTGGAGGGCGACGTCCACGCCGGCGAGACGATCAGGCACCGGTTCCGCATGGAGTACGAGCCCGACCTGCCCAACCTGCGCCAGGTACACCTCATGCACGAGGAGCTCTTCGACGAACTCGCAGGGAAGGGCTTCGCCGTCGCCGCGGGCGACCTCGGGGAGAACATTACGACGCGCGGGATCGATCTGCTCGGTCTGCCCACCGGTGCGCTGCTCCGCATCGGTGCCGAGGCGGTCGTGGAGGTCACCGGCCTGCGTAATCCCTGTGCGCAGATCAACACCTTCCGGAAGGGCCTCCTGCGAGAGGTGTTCGAGATCGACCCGACGAACGGGGACTTCACCTTCAAGGCCGGGATCATGGGCGTCGTCCGGCAAGGCGGCGGGATCCACCCCGGCGATCCGGTCGAGGTATCGGTCCCAGCAGGTCCGTACCGTCCGCTGGAGCGCGTCTAGAGTCCCGTGCGGTGCTCGACCGCTGGATCTCGGACAGCGCCGCGGCGTTCCGGGTGAAGCGCGCCGCGACGCTGACGACGGGCGCAGCGCCCGAGCCGGTGCGGAAGGGCGGCGACGCCCACCGTCAGGGGCAAGCTCTCGCGGGCCCACGCACCTGAGCCACCACGGCTCCACGAAGCAGGTGGCGAGGCTTCGGTATGAGGAGCCCGACGACTCGCACCGCACGGTGAAGACGGCGACCACCGACAGCGAGGAGCACCTCAGGACGACCGTGAAGACTTCGGTGTCGGGCAGTCGGCGCCGGGCGCCCCGTGGGAAGACGGCCATGGAGGTCGGGTCGCCACCGGTGATGCGGTCGCAGCGAGGCAGGAATCCGGCGGACCGGCACCCCACCCGTCGGTCACTCGTCGTCCGGCGACGCGACGCGAGCGGCGTCAACCACACCCAGGTCGTCGCTCCCTGGAGTGCACTTCAGGAGAGTCGGCCGCGTCCGGCGGTTCAGTGGTGCAGGAAAATACCGTTGTTGGTACATCTTGCCCGTCACATATCGCTCGGGGTCCGGCCTGTCGAGCCGAACGCGCCCGGCAGGCCCACAGATGGGGTGTACATCGCACATGAGTTACGGAGACGCGCTGCGCGACGAGGTCGCAGCCCCAGGGACGACACCCCTGATCGGCATCTACGACATGTACTCGGCATCGGTCGCGGCGAGGCACTACAACGGCTTCTTCGTCTCGGGCTTCGGCTTCGCCGCGTCCTACTACGGCTTGCCGGACATCGGATTCATCGCATGGCCGGACATGGTCGACTTCGTCGGGCGGCTGCGCGGAGCCTTCCCGCACCATCACCTCCTGGTCGACATCGACGACGGTTACGTCGATCCGGAGGTCGCCTGTCACGTCGTGCAGCGGCTGGAGCGGATCGGGGCGTCCGGCGTCATCCTGGAGGACCAGAAGCGTCCCCGCAGGTGCGGGCACGCGGACGGTAAGCAGGTGCTGCCGCTCTCCGAGTACCTCGACAAGCTGCACCTGGTCCTGGACAGCCGGAGCGACCTGCTCGTGATCGCGCGCACGGACGCCACCGAGGAGGACGACATCCTGCGCAGGGCGAAGGCCCTGGCCGCGACGGACGCGGACGTCGTCCTCGTCGACGGCGTACGCAGCGTCGAATGGATCCGGCGGGTCCGGGACGCGGTCGGTGACAAGCCGCTGCTGTTCAACCAGATCGCCGGAGGTAAATCGCCCCGGCTCTCCCTCCCCGAACTGGCCGATCTGAGCGTGGACATGGCCATCTACAGCACGCCGTGCCTCTTCGCCGCGCACCGGGCCATGGACGCGGCACTGGCCGATCTCAAGTCCGCCGACGGACGCCTGCCGGCCCCGGACGACCGGGGCGCGATCGGTGTCAGCCAGTCCACGGAACTGCTGACCAGGAACATCAGCCGTCACCACGGGCCCCGGAATGAGCTGCTGGGCGCGGCAGCGGGATCGTTCAGGACTCGCCGAGGTCCGAGCTGAGCCAGCGTTGGGGCCGCATGTGGATGACCACCTGCTCGCCGTGCTCCTTCCAGGCGAATTCGACGTAGTCGTCGACCTTCTCGCGCGGGAGGTAGCGCCCCGAGATCTCCACCAGCTGCTCGCGGGTGGCAGGAAGCGTCGCGACGACGGGTCCCTCGACCGAGACGTACCGGACGGTCGGCGTCACACGGTCGGCCATCAGGCTGAACCGGCCCGCACCGGCGATCAGGGTGCCCTTGCGGGAATCGCGGCCCGTCATGATCCAGATGTCGCCGCCGGGCTCGTACTGGTACCAGATCGGCACGGTCAGCGGTGCCCTGCCGGACTCCGCCGCGTCCACGGACAGTGCGGCAACGTGTGGCTCGGCCAGAAA
Organism: Streptomyces clavifer; assembly: GCF_036345975.1. Classification (NCBI taxonomy): domain Bacteria; kingdom Bacillati; phylum Actinomycetota; class Actinomycetes; order Kitasatosporales; family Streptomycetaceae; genus Streptomyces; species Streptomyces clavifer. The sequence goes on from NZ_CP107793.1 coordinate 7,501,020, forward strand.
CCGCTCACGTTCTTCACGGGTCAAAGCCACGGATGACTCCTTCACTTGCTCGGTGTCGTGCGTACTCGCTCGCATCATGCAACGGAATGTCGCGATTCCTGGTTGATGTGTCCGAGAAGCAGCCGGACGAGAAGCCGAACAGCGCAGGTCTGCGTCCGTCCGTCGTACGCATGCCCGCCCGCCGTACTCATGCCCGGTTCATCGGCGCAGCGCGGCAGTGAAACCACGCCCGTACGCGTGGTGGGTCCTGACGCTCAGCCGGATGCCACCGGGGACACGACGGGCACGGACGCCCTCGTCGGCGGAGAGCAGCCGGAGGGAGCGGCCGCGGACGGTGACGGACACCGAGCGCCGCTTCGTCGTCGGGTCGGAGACAGCGATCGCGCACCTGCCGTCGGGGGCGCGGCGGAGCATCACCGACGCCGGGCCGTCGATGGAGAGCTCCTCCACGTGGTGCGTTCCGCGGGCGAAGGTGTTCGCGGCGACCAGGCCCAGGCCGCTGTGCGCGATGGCCTGCAGGCGGACGGTGTTCGCGAGCACGGAGAGCGGGCGGCCGTGGGAGCAGTACGACGCCAACTGCCGCTCCGAGGCGTTCGGAACAAGGACATGGGCCATCGAGGCGGGCCCCGCGTCGGCGGCTTGGTCGTAGGACAGCGTGAAGACCTGTTTGCGCACCGGCGTGTCTGCGTTGGACAGGCGGATGAGGCGCCGGCTCCTGGTCACCGTGCCGAGCGCGACGACCGGCCGTGGCCCGGAGAGGAAGACGTACCCCACCACGGACCCGCGCCCGGTATCGGCGTACCGCAGCCATGCCGTCGGGCCGGTCGCGGAGTTCCGCCAGGGCGTCCCGTCGCGGAGGCCGCCCGTGAGGGCCACGGGGGAGGCGGGGGAGGCGATGCGGCTGTCGATGGTGGTGGTCACCGCGCGCCTTCCCGCCCCCGTCACCCCCGCGGCGAGGACGACGATCTCGTCGTCGAGCATGAACCACGACTTGGTGGCGCGGGCGTTCCGGTGGGCGACGAAGTCGTCGGGCAGCTCGCCCGCCTGCTGCGCGGTGTACGCGGCATCGTCGCTCTGGACGAAACCGGCCACACCGCAGTCGCCGAGGCGGACACCGCCGGAGAACACGTTGCCGCCCCGGGGAAAGTACACATAGGCGTTCTGCGACTCGGAGGACGCGGTGAACCCGCGCCCGGGGTTGTCGTACCAGAGCGTGCCGTAGAGCTCCGGGACGGTGCGGCGCGTCTCCGCGGGGGCGGTGACTCCGGCGAGGCGACAGGGGGAGACGGCGGTGAAGTAGTCCACACCGAACGACTGCCGTTGGTCCTCTCCCGACAGGTAGAGGTAGTGGGCGCCGGCCCCCTGGAACCACGGTGTCAGGTTCTCGCCGTTCATGTACTCGTACGTACTGATGCGCTCCGAACTGCGGGCCAGGGCGAAGGCGTAGCCGGGCCGCCGGTGGACGGTCCTGTCCATGGCGTTGTAGGCCGTGTGGGAGGCGGACGGGACGAGATCCCTCGCAGGTGCGGCGGAGTTCAGGATGTCCGCGTAGCGGACGATGCTCACGGGAGAGACGAAGGATGCCGCGTCCGGGGCCGCCTTCGACGCCTGCCGGACGTACTTGACGTAGCCCTCCAGTGCGGCGGTGTCGCCGCCGGTGGTGTAGGCGCTGAGGTCCACGACGGCCTCCACGACAGCGGTGACGTCCCCGTACCCCGTGCCGGTCCGCGATACCGCACGGCCCTTGACGATCTCCATCATCCAGCCCTCGAAGATCAGCGGTGCGAAGCCGTGGGCCACCCAGTCCCGCACCACGCCGACGAGGCTGTCGAGGGGTACATAGCCCGTGCCGTCGAGGATCTTGACGGTCTGGACGACTCGGGTCAACAGCCCCTTCCCGTAGGAGCCGGTGTAGGCGACGCACGCATGCTGGACGAAGGAGCCGTCCGCGTAGAAGCCGTCGGTGACACCGTGCCGCAGGGCGTAGGGGTCGACCGTCGCCAGGACGGTCAGCTGGTCGGCGACGGCCTTCCGGATACGGGCGTCGTCACCGAGGACGGCGCCCTGGAGGACCCGGTTCGTCGTGATGTCGGCCAGATTGGCACCGGTGTGGAAACGCGAGTCGAGGTCCACGTCGCCGTCCCTGCCCTTGCGGAGGTACGCGTCCATGGAAGTGGTGTAGTCAGCCGCCAGTCCCGGACGGTACAGGGCGAGCACGTCGCCCAGCAGCACGAACGTCCTGGTCACGTAAGCGGGGATACCTATCTCCCAGTGGAACCAGTTCCCGTAGTAGCCCTGTGCCTGGTTGCCGAAGTACGCGTTGTACAGATGGGCCAGCCCGTCGACGACCCTGCGCCGGACCGCGTCGCCGTCCCCCAGCGGGTCACCGGTGCCGGGGAGGCGGGCGGCGAGGGCGATCTCGTACAGGTATTGGTACGACAAGCTCAGATTGACGTCACTGGCACCGAGGGGGACACCCTCGAAGAGCTCGTCCTGTCCGGCGTCGTCCCACGCGGCGAGCCGCGCGCGTGCCGTCGTCAGGATCGAGGCGATCCTGGGAGCGGTCTCCGGGCGGGTGTTGGACTCGGTGGTCCCTGCGAACAGCGCGACGGTGTTCCGGAGCAGGGTGGCGTGGTCCGCCGCAACATCGCGGGAAGGCGAGGATGCCGCGTCCCCAAGGTCCGATGCCCCGGCCCGCAGCGCCCGGGCGACGGCCGGCAGGGTTGCCGCCGGAATCACGGACAGTACGGAACGACGCGAGAGCCCCACCTGAACGCTCCAAAGTCCGGCCCGGAAAGCGTTTGCCCCCAGCCAAGCAAGGGGTCTCACCGGTGTCAACGGGCCGGGCGCTGGTTTGCCCGGGGGAGCGGTGCCGGTGGCCGGGGGAGTGCGGGGAGGCGCACGCTGGACGTATGGCAGGGAAGCCGCCGATCGTCGTGCACCGGATCTCCGCCTCCGGTGGCCGGCGCGTCACCGTGCGCGGGCGCATCATGGGCCTGGCACACTCCGACGCCGACGTCCTGGAGCTCGTTGCCCGCGCCGGACTTCCCGGACCCGCGGACCTCCTCGCCGACCCGACCCTGGTGGAGTGGGCCGGGGGGCGACCGCATGCCTACCGGCGTCTCGAACTGCCGCCGTGACGACGGCTGAGCCGACGGCCGACCACGTCATCCGGGTCCGCATCGATTGCGCAGGGGCGTTGCGGCCTTCTGCGTGCCGAGCACGGAAGTGGCCCCGGCTTTCGTCCCCAGCACCCGTCTGCGCGGTGAGGGACCGCCGGCCGGGTGCTCCCTCAGCACCTGTGCGGCCTGGCAGCGCAACCGGGACAGCGCCCGGCGAGGCCCCGTGGGGAGGGATCGGGCGTTCAGCCGCTCGCTTGGCCACTGTCACGGAAGCCGCCCCAACCGTGCCACCGGTCGATCTCGATCCAGGCACTCACCCGGTCACGATCGCGCTGGGAGTACGCCTGGCCGAGGTAGTGCCGGGACAGCCGGTCGATGTCGGTGAGACCCGTGTCGTCGCGCAACTCGACGATGCGTCCGATGAGGGTCACATGGGTGTACCAGTCGCCGTCGTCGAGCACGGTCAACGTGACCCGGGGGTCGTTGCGCACATGGTCGAGACGTCGGCGGCCCTCGTCCATGTTGACCAGGACCCGGCCGTCGTCCCAGAGGTACCAGGTCGCCGTGGAGACCGGATGCCCATCTGCGCGAAGGGTGGCGATGACAGCCGGATTCGGCTTCCTCAGCATGGCGACTGCGGCGTCGGGAAGCGGCGGCTCGGACATGATCTCTCCTCTTCGTCGGGCGGCCCCCGGCCCGCGGCGATGAACCGCACACGGTGATCCGGAGCGCGCGTTCCTACGCTGCCACACATCGGGAGCGACACACCGCAGCGCCTCCGGGGCGCACGCGCCGCCGGCCTGCGCGCCCCGCACGAAGCGCTTCGAGGGCCCCCGACGGCAGGTGCGCGCGGCGGCGGACCGCCCGGCTCACGCCACGGGGGCTGCCTGGGTCGAAGCGCCGCCGGAAGGCCTCACGGAGTGCGGGAGTCGCGCAGGAACGAGGTGAGCCCCTCCAGCAGGCGCTCGACGTCTGTCCCGTCGGTGTAGGGCGACACCCCCACCCGCAGCCCGCCGGCACTGCCCAGCCCGAGGTGCCGTGAGGCTTCGAGCGCGTAGAAGGATCCGGCGGGCGCGTGCACTCCCAGAGCTGCCAGGTGACGGTAGGCGTCCGCCGCGTTCAGCCCGTCGAACGTCAGGAGCAGCGTCGGCGTCCGGTCGGCTGCCCGCGAGTGGACCGTGACACCGGAGATCGAGGCGAGGGCCTGCTCCAGAGGCGTGCTCACCGATGCCTCGTGCTTCTCGACCGCTGCGAGTGCGGACCGCAGTCGGGTGCGGCGGTCCCCTGCGGATCCGTCCCCGAGGCCGGCGAGGAAGTCGACCGCGGCACGGGTGGCGGCCATCGACTCGTACGGCAGCGTTCCCAGTTCGAAGCGCTCGGGAACCGTGTCCGTGGACGGCAGCAGCTTGTCGGGGTGCAGGCCTTCCAACAGCTCCGGTGCGGCGGCCAGGACACCGTGGTGAGGGCCGAAGAACTTATAGGGCGAACAGACGAAGAAGTCCGCGCCGAGCTCCGCCACGTCCACGAAGCGGTGCGCCGTGTAGTGCACACCGTCGACGTAGAGCAGTGCCCCTGCCTGGTGGACGAGGCGGGAGACGGCGCCGATGTCGGGGCGCGTGCCGATCAGGTTGGACGCCGCCGTCACCGCGACCAGCCGGGTCCGCTCGGTCAGCAGGTCGCCGATGGCGGACGGTGGCAGCTCACCGGTGTGCGGGTCGAAGTCGGCCCAGCGGACCCGCGCACCCGCCGACTCGGCGGCCTGCAGCCAGGGACGGATGTTGGAGTCGTGGTCCAGCCTGCTGACCACGACTTCGTCGCCGGGCGCCCAGGTACTCGCCAGCAGGCGGGCGAAGTCGTACGTGAGCTGCGTCGCGCTGCGCCCGTACACGATGCCCGACGGCTGTGCGCCCAGCAGGTCCGCCATGGCCCGGCGGAACCCGCCGACGATCGCCTCGGCGTTGACCTCGCCGGGCAGACCGGTTCCGCGGATCGACAACGGCCGGCTCAGGGCGTCGGTGAACGCCTCGATCACGGGGGCCGGGGTCTGCGTCCCCCCGGGACCGTCGAAGTGCGCGGTTCCGGCTCGCAGAGCGGGAAACTCGGCGCGCAGGGCATCGACGTCGTACGTCACGGAGGCTCCTCAGGGACGAAGCCGGGTACGCCTGGGCGTGCGCAGCACGCGTACGGCCGACCCGACTTCTGGACGGACGGGATGAAGCACGGTTCGGGACGATCATCGCAGGGCGCCTCCGCGTCCTGCGAGCGTGCCCTGTGCGAAAACGGTGACCCGTGCCGTACCCGTCCACCCGGGCCGCCGGAGACCGAGCCCGCGGAGACTCCACCCCGGCGGCCGCGGACGGGACGGCACGCCGGGCACGCCGAACCCGTCCCGGCGCTGCTCGGGGGTTAGCGTCGGCCCATGGACGGTGATCGCCGAAGGTGGCGCCAGTGTTTCCTCAGCGGTGCCGTGTTCCTGGTGTGCATGGCCGGCACCACACTGCCCACCCCTCTGTACGGCCTCTATCAGGAGAAGTTCGGATTCTCCGAGCTCACCGTGACCGTCGTGTACGCCGTGTACGCCTTCGGGGTCATCGGCGTGCTCCTGCTGAGCGGCAACGTCTCGGACGCGGTGGGCAGGCGCCCCGTCCTCCTGTGGGGCCTCGGGTTCGCGGCGGCGAGCGCCGTCTGCTTCCTGTGCGCCACCGGGCTGGGCTGGCTGTACGCGGGACGGCTGTTGTCGGGCCTGTCCGCCGGACTGTTCACGGGGGCCGCGACGGCGTACGTCATGGAGTCGGCACCGCACGGCGGCGCCTCCCGGGCCACGTTCGTCGCGACGGCCGCCAACATGGGCGGGCTCGGCTGCGGTCCCCTCCTCGCGGGGGTGCTCGCGCAGTACGCGCCCTGGCCGCTGTACCTGCCGTTCGCCGTGCACCTCGTTCTGCTGGGCGGATCCGTCGCCGTCCTGGTGGGGCTCGCGGAAACGGTGAAGGAGCGGCGCCCGTTGCGTTCCGCACGTCCCAGACGGCCCGGTGTACCGCTGCAGGTGCGCGCGGTGTTCGGGCCCGCGGCGACTGCCTCGTTCGTGGGCTTCGCCCTCTTCGGCGTCTTCACGTCGGTCAGTCCGGCGTTCCTCGCCGAGTACCTGGACGTGGACAACCACGCCGTGAGCGGAGCGATCGTGGCGCTGGCGTTCTTCGCATCCACCGCGGGGCAGCTGATGGCCGGCCGGGTCGGCGTCGGCCGGTCGTTGCTCTGGGGGTGCGCCGGGCTGTTCGGCGGGCTGACGCTGCTCGCCGGAGCGTTGTGGTGGGACCTGCTGGTGCTGGTGGTACTGAGTGCGTTCGTCGGCGGCTCCGGTCAGGGACTGGCGTTCCGCGGGGCGCTGCAGGCGGTGGCCGAGGCGTGTCCGGCGGACCGGCGGGCATCGGTGATCTCGACGCTCTTCGTGGTGGCGTACGCGGGCATCTCGGTGCCGGTGATCGGTGTGGGGGTGCTGTCCGGTCCGATCGGCCTGGAGGACGCGGGGCTGGTCTTCATCGCGTGCATGGCCCTTCTGGTTCTCGGCGCAGCGGTGTACCTGTTCCGGCGGCCGGTGCGGGAGACGACGTGACCGGGCCGTGCCGCCCCGGCCGGGGACTTCGGCGGGGCCCCTCACCGTCCTCGCGCACCGGCTCGCCGCAGGTCCCCGACGGCGGGCCGGGCCGGTTCGTCAGCGTGCCGACAGCTCGCTGGGGGCCTCCTGGACGACCCAGCCGTTGCCGTCCGGATCGTTGAAGGACATGAACGAGTTCCAGGTGTCGCCCTTGCCGTCCTCCCAGCCCGTCGCTCCCACGTGGCGGACGGGGGAGACGTCCACGCCCCGGGCCACCAGCTCTTCCCTCGCTGCCTCGATGTCCGTGACACAGACCTGCAGGCCTTGAAGCGTGCCGGGGGCCATCTCCTCCATACCGGGTGCCGAAGGCATGCCCTGGAGCATGGCGATCGAACACCGGGAGCCCGGCGGGGTCATCTGGACGACGCGCATTCCGGGGGCGACCTCGTCGTCGAGGTCCACCGTGAATCCGACCTTGTCGGCGTAGAACTCCTTCGCCCGGTCCATGTCGGTGACCGGGACAGGGATGACTTCGAGCGTCCAGTTCATGGAGCTCCTCCTCGACGTGGCCCGCGCGGCCCGGCCGAACAGATCTCCCGACCGAAGCCACGGGCGTAGCGGCGCCACCGCGAACACGGCAGCGGCTCCACCGTCTACCACGAGGGAGCCGCCTTGCGCGTCGAAACGCCAGTGGGGCCGCCTTTTCAGACCCTTCTCCCCCAGTCCCACGGCGCCTGTCCGGTCGCGGTTCGTGCCGCGGGCTTCCCGGCCGGTACGTGCGGGAAAGCCGGGGGCTGGTGGAAGGGACGTCCTCGCGGCCGCTGGGCGGAGACCGGACGGGCAGCGCTCGCCGAGCGGTCCTCCGCCGAGCGACGAAGCCGATACCTAGCTGTGTGTGGCCGGCTGCAGTTCCGCGTACGTGCCGCCCTTGGACAGGAGTTCCGCGTGCGTCCCGGCCTCCGTGACCCTCCCGCGCTCCATCACGATGATGCGGTCGGCACCCTGGATCGTGGAGAGGCGGTGCGCCACCACGAACACCGTGCGTCCGTGCACGAGGCGGGCCAGTGCCTGCTGGACGAGTGCCTCGGAGCGGTTGTCCAGCGCCGACGTCGCCTCGTCGAGCACCAGGATGCGCGGATCGCGGATCAGGGCGCGCGCGATGGCCAGACGCTGCTTCTGGCCGCCGGACAGGCGCGCCCCCCGCTCGCCGACCACCGTGTCCAGGCCGTCGGGCAACCCCTCCACGAATTCGAGTGCGTTCGCGTCGCGCAGGGCTCGCCGCAGTCTCTCCTCGTCGATGCCGTCGAGGCCGTAGGTCACGTTGTCGCGGATACTTCCCTCGAACAGGATCGATTCCTGCGGCACCACGGACAGGAACCGGCGGTAGCTTCGCAGGTCGAGTGTTGCCATGTCCACGCCGTCGAGCAGAATGCTGCCCGTCGTCGGCCGGATGAAGCCGATCAGCAGGTTCAGTACCGTCGACTTGCCCGCGCCGGACGCGCCGACCAGGGCGATCGTCTCGCCGGGGCGCGCCGTGAGGGTGAAGGCGTCGACCGCGGGGGGCGCGTCGTCGTACGCGAACCCGGCCTGCTGGAAGTCGATACGGCCGGTCACCCGCTCGACCGGGGCCTTGCCCTCGTTGCTCTCCAGGTCAGGTGCCTGCAGCACCTCCCCGATGGAGCGCACCGACTCGAGTCCCTTGCTGATGATCGGAGCCAGCCCGAGCAGCGTCGTCACCGACCCGGTCAGCACGGTGAAGAAGGTGCTGAGCATGACGACATCGCCCGGTGTCACGGGCAGCAGGCCGTGGTACGCGACGAGCCCCGAACCTGTCAGGCAGAGGACTCCGAGGATGTTGAGCATCACCCAGGCCGCGGAGTTGAAGCGGCCGTTCATGACGTCGAGCCGCAGGCCCGCCGCGAGGACCTGGCGCAAGGAGCCGTCGACGCGGCCCAGCGCGGCACGCTCCAAGCCGTGGGCACGGGTGATCGGGATGAGCGTGGTCATCTCGCCCACCTGGGAGGAGAAGTGCTCCACCTCGCGCCTGAAGTGCTCGTTGTGGGTGCGCAGTCGATGCCGCAGTCGCATCACCAGGAGTCCGGCCGCAGGAACGACGATCAGGAACACCGGCAGGAACTCGGGCGTGCGAATACCGATGACGACGAGGCCGCCCGTCAGGGTCACCAACGCGCCCAGGCCCATGTCGGAGCTCTGCTGCACCATCTGCTCCACCGACTCCACGTCACGGACGACCTTGGTCTGCAGAACGCTGGAGTTGACGCGCGCGTGGTATCCGATGGACAGGTGCTGCAGCCGGCGGCACAGGGCCGAGCGGAGCGCCGTGCCCATACGGCGGATGCTGCCGCCCAGAAGGCGTACGTACCACTGATGCAGCGGATAGTTGATCACGAGGATGAAGAGCAGGATGCCGGTCGCCTGCCACAACTCGGCCTGCGGGCCGTGCTGGATGACGACGTCGAGAACCGTCGCCGTGATCAGGGGCATCAGCCAGATGGGGCTGTGCTTCACGACGAAGATGCACGTCGCGAGCAACAGCGCGCCACGGTCGGGACGGAAGAGATGGCCGAGGGTGCGCACCGGGTGCTCACCGCGGTAGCAGTGGTCCAGGTGATTGGGGACGGGATGCTTCATGGCACCATCTCACCGCATCCGCGACGGGCGGGAAAGCGCTTACTTCCGTGCCCGCGCTGTGGTAACGCGTCAGGCTGGCCGAGGTGTCCCGGCGGGTGAGTCCCGGTTCCGAAACGCGGCTCCTCGTCATGGGCGCCCTCTTCGAATTACGCGAATGCGGCCTCGTCGCCGAGGTCCGAAACAAGTAAATCGACACTTCCTGGACATGCCGGTCGGGTGCACCCGCCCCCGGGCGAGTTGGGCGTTCGCGGGACCAGGCACACTTCAGGTGTAACAATCTCGCGACCAAGAGGATCACGCATGATCACGCTGAAGAAGGAAGACGGCCCCGCCGACCTCGGTGGGGTGACCCACCTGTCCATCGGGGTGTCCTGGGACCCGACCGTGGGGAGCAGCGGAGGACTGCTGGGCAAGCTCCGGCAGAAGGCCGGCACCGACCTCGACCTGATCGCTGTCGCGATGCAGGGCGCGGAGCCCGTACGACTGGCCGGCCTCGACTCCCTGGACCCGCTGGGCAACGGTTCCTTGCTGCACAGCGGAGACAACCAGACCGGGCGCGGCGACGGCGACGACGAGACGGTCACGGTCGAGTTCGCCCGGGTGCCGTCCAACATCACCGCCATCGTGTTCATCGCTGCCGCGTACAAGAAGCGGAGTGCTTTCCACAACGCGCGCAACATCAGCTTCAAGGTCTACGACGCGACCGGGGGCACGACCCAGCAGGTCGCCGACATCTGGCCGAGCCTGCTGACTGATGACAACGGTTGTGCCGTCGCCAAGGCGATTCGGGACGGTGCGAGCTGGAAGCTCCAGGTGATCAACGAGACCGGAAAGATCAAGCAGGGTGACGAGCGTGCCCTGATGCGCTTCGCCGTGAGCAAGTAGCGAACGTCCCGGCGCCGCCGCGAAACCTGAACGGCCGGGCCGTCCTGTCCCGGTCGGATGCAGTGAACAGCCAGGCGCGGCGCAACTGGGGGCCGGACGTGCCGCAAAGGGAGCCGAGCCCGCTCCCGTTGCCGCACTTCGGCCCCCCGGGCTCGGGCCTGTTGCCGCAGCAGCGCGAGGCCGCGGGCGAGACCGTGGTGTCCTTGCACGACCGGCTGAAGCGCTGCAATCCTTCGAGCGCGGGGTGTGCGGCCCGATCGGCACGGGATGATCGCGTCCCACTTTCCGGGTGCGGTCCGCCCACCGTCTGTCTGTCCCGCCTGATCTACGGCTCGGCAGACACGGGTCACGGCGTAACCAGACGTCCCCCGGCGCGCGGCCGGTACACACGCGATGTGACAGCCTTCCGCTGGCTCGGCTCAGCCGACCTGGTCGTGGAGGAACTCCTCCAGGGCCTTGCCCGGGCGCAGGACGGCGTCGCCCTCCTCAAGGCAGAAGCGGCCGAACCCCTGCAGGGTGACCGTCCTGTCCGCCTTGAGCGCTTCAGCGATCACGCCGGACATCTCGACGGTGCCGAACAGGGCGTCGACGACTCGGCCGATCTGCTCGGTCGGAAGTTCGCTGCTGCTCGTGGTCTTGCGCGCAACCGCGTCGATCAGACCGGACCTGTCCATTACGGCACACCCTTTGCGACGACGAAGACCTCCACGCCGCCAGACCGACGCCGTAGGACGTCGCCATCGTGACACCGCCGCGCCACCCGTGCGCGCAACGGCACGCGGTCGTCCGCCTCCCGTGTGCACAGGTCTTCGAGGCCAGGGCCGGGCACCGCCCTGGGCACGTGCCGCCCCCGAGCAGATACGGGTGTACGCCGACGATTTTACCCCCGAGCGACAAGATCCGGATGTCTTACCCACAGGAAGAACCACCGCGACGACGGAGACAGCGGCTCGTACTACGAGGGGCCGAGTAGCGACTCGTGTCGTGGTTCGGAGAGGGCGGATGCCGCTTCCCGGAGGGAGAGAAGCGCACCTGCGGGGCACGGAACGCGACGTGGCGGCCGTGCCGGCCGGAGGGCCACACAGGGACGACGAGCTCCAGCCGCCCCTCATCGGCTTGATCAACGTCGCACGGCGGGTAGTGTGCGGGGCTCGATGCGCTCCTCCACGGCGCTGTCCCCCTCGCGCATGACCACGTAGGCGCCCTTCCCCGGGATCTCTGTCACTGTTTCAACCAGCTCCGTTCCCCGGTAGACCAGCCCGACTCCGTCATCTGTGCAGTGAGCGGTTGGCAACGTCCCGTCCGCGACGAGCTGGTGCATCAGCGGACGCCGGCCCTCGTCCGAGTCGTAGTGCACCCCGTTGCCGTAGGGCAGGAATGCGAGGGCATTCGTGATCGGGCGCAACTCCGGGCCGAACGAGTCCGTCGCGCCCCCCTCGAACCAGCAGATGGACCCCGCGCTGACCCCGCTGAGCACGACGCCGGCCTGCCAGGCCCGGCGCATGATGCGGTCCAGGCCGTGAACCCTCCATACCGCCAACAGGTTGGCCACCGAGCCGCCCATGACCCAGATGACGTCCTGATCGAGGACCGCGCCTTCGACATCCTCCACGTTGGGCATGGGGAACAGATGGAGGGGCGTCAGATCGAATCCCGCTACCCTCGCGGCCTCGCTCATCCGGCTCGTGAAGTGCTCGGCGTCCCCGATTGCCGTGCCGACATACATGACGCGTGGCCGTCGGCCGTGCACTCCCGAGAGATCAACCGCGTGATGGACCAAGGAATCGAACGTCACCCTGGTACGTCCTCCGACACGGTGGCCACCGGACGTCGCAAGAATGGTCGGTTCCGATGCAGTCATGACCGTGATCATATCGGCGCCCTCCGGTCGGTCAGGATGCCCGAGCATCACACCGTCGCCGTACTCCGCGGCAACAGTGCGATCCCCGAAGTGTCGTCATCCGTTCCCGGCTCGCGCGCGGGACCCTCAGGGGTGTGGACGTGCGGCGAACGGCTTGTCCGTCGTGGGCGGTAGCGCTCCATGGGTGCAGTACGGGCGGAGCGGACCGGGAGGGAGGCCGTAGGGCTGGGCGACACGCAGTGGCGTCCGGCCACTGGTGAACCGATCACCGGCTCGGTGTTTGCACGCGCCGCTCCGGGTCACACGAGTCGTGTACCTGATGCCGAGAACAGCAAGGTGTGAATGACATGAGTGCCAATGAGAAGAACCAGGCCCGGACCGAGCAGGCCAAGGGCAAGGTCAAGGAAGCCGCAGGCCGCGCGACCGGCAACGAGCGCCTCACCGCCGAGGGTCGGACCGACCAGGCCAAGGGCGATGCCCGTCAGGCCAAGGAAAAGGCGAAGGACGCCTTCAAGCGCTGATTTCCGCGGGAGCGCGAAGCGCTCCGCCCGATGCGTGTGGCCCGGCATGTGCCGGGCCACACGCATGTCCGGCACGCACGCACGCACGCACGCACGGCACACACGGCGAGGGTGTGCGGCGTCGCTTCGGACGGGGTGCTGCTCCGCCCGAAGCGACACATCCGCGGAGTATCAGGCGATGGGGCCGTCGTGCTGGGGCTTCGGGGCGCCTGGGGGTACGAAGCAGGCGGTGATCGTCTTGCCGGACGCCTGGGCATGCGTGGCCCATCCGTCGGCGAGCGCGTCGACGATGGCCAGTCCGCGCCCACTGGTCGTTGTGAGGTTCTCGGGCTGCTGGGCGGGGGGCAGGGGATCGGAGTCGTGGACACTCACATGCAGGCAGTGGCTGTCCCAGGTGAGGACGAGCTGCGCGTCACTGTGCGCGTGCACGTGCGCGTTGGTGATCAGCTCGGAAACACTGAGCAGTACCGCGTCCACGGTTTCGGGAGCGTCCTTCGTCCACTCCATGGACGCCAGGTGATCCCGCGTCCAGCGGCGGCCCGCGCGTACCCCGTGCGACACCGGGAACGACTGTGCCCATCCCACCGCACGCAACGATGCGTCCTTCGTCATCGGCCCCTCCTCGCTCGACTCTGCCTACTCCTACCCCCGCATGAGAGGCCCACCACGCCGACCCCGGCACGCAGTGGGACGGCGTATCGAAGAGGCGGCGGAAGCGAGGTATGCCCGTGCGATGTCCGGGCACGCGCACTTCACCCTACGAGAGGAGCAACCCCATGCTCGGCATAGCCGCGGCGGTCCTGTTTTTCATCGCTTTCCTGATCAATGCCGCAGACATCACGACCAACGACGTCTTCTCCTCCGTGAACGTCATGCTCCTGGGCCTGACGCTCCTTGCCCTGCACGTTGCGGGAATCGGAGCCGGGCGCCCCGCCCGCAGACGCTGACGCCACCGGCGACAGCCAGGCGTCGACAGCCCTGCCCTCGCAACTTGTGCGAGGGCAGGGCTGTCGGTTTCTGGAGGGGGAGAGGTCAGGTCGGATGGCGTATGCGGAGCGGGATGCGTGCGCGGTTGCTAATCGGGTAGTCGGCAGCGCAAGGCCCAACCGAGCGAAAGAAGGGGTTGCTTTCTCATGTCCTCCTCCCTCGTCGAAACCGTCGACATCAAGGCGCCGGTCAGTGTCACCTGGGCTCTGTGGAGCGATGTGACGCAGTGGCCGAAGTTTCTGAGCCACGTGCGACGGGTCGACCCGATGGACGAGCGCCGATTCTCCTGGCAGTTGTCCCTGCCGGGCGCCGACAAGAGCTTCGTTGCGGAGCTCACCGAGGTCGTCCCGCAGGACCGGATCGCCTGGAAGACCATCGAAGGCGTACATCACGCAGGCGTGGTCACCTTCCACCGGCTCGACGACACCTCCAGCCGGGTCGCCCTGCAGATCGAGTACGAACCCAGCGGATTCGTGGAGCACCTGGGTGCCCTGACCAATCTCGACTCCGCACTGGCCAATTACGACTTGGGCGAGTTCCAGAAGCTGGCCGAAACCACGGCGGCGGGTGACGGTCCACGGGGTCTGTGACCACGGTCTGCCCGCCGGGGCGTGCAACGCCCACAACAGACGGGACTGCCCGTACACACCTCAGGTGTGTACGGGCAGTCCCGTCTGTTCTGGGCCCATGCGGCCGGACTCATGACGGCGGGGGGACGATGGCCGGGATCAGGCGAGGAGCAGTCGACACCAGCCCTCGGCGAGCCACCGCTCGAATCGCTGGGGTGGCCAGCCGCGATCCTCGACCAGCAGACAGTAGAACTCGGGGGAGTTCGTCGCCCAGATGACGTCTGCCACCTCCTCCAGGTCCAATCCAGGGCGCAACTGCCCGGTCGCGGCCAACTCCTGGGCGAGTATCCGCATGTTGTCCGCGCGGCGTCCGGCCACGCCCTGCCAGACCTCTGCGACCTCCGGCGGGCCCGAGCGTGCGACGCGCAGCAGGGGTGCCAGCCGGGCGTGCATCTCTCTGACGGCCCGTGCGTATCGGCGCAACTTGCGTGCTGCGTCCGGCTCGGCGCGCATTTCGCGTACGTAGTTCCGCTCGGACGGCGGAACGGTGTCGCCGGTCCCTGAAATGGCGGACTCCACCAGCCGCAGGAACAGTTCCGGTTTGCGTCCCGCGACGGTGTAAACGGTGTCGACCGCGACACCCGCGGACTCGGCGAGCTGCGCCATCGTGGTCCCTGCATAGCCGCGTTCGGCGAACAAGTGTGTCGCCGCGTCCAGGATCGACTGCCGGGTCGCCTGCGCCGCCGCCCGGCGGCTGGTCGTGTCGTACTGCCTCTTGACCTGTTCGCCCATGCGGTTGATGCTAAGGGTATTCATCCGAAACGGCTTCGGCTGAATGTGAGGGGATGTGGTCCCTGTGACGTACGCATTCACCATCGAGGTGCCGATTGATCCGGCCACCTACGCACACATCCAGGACGGGCTGGGGACGGAGAAGCCCCCCGGGTTGGTGGTTCACCTGGTCCAGCGCACAACCAGCGGGTTGCGGTACACCGATGTCTGGGAGTCGGAGGCCGACTGGAAGAGGTTCGCCGACGAGCGTCTCCACCCGGTCGTGGACCGGGTGGTCTCCGCGGCCCTGGGTTTTCGTCCGCCCGAGCCGTCGGTCCAGCGCTTGGACGTGGTCGACGTCTGGATCGGCGCCTGTGCCTCGCACGAGGGCTGAGACGGGGCGAATGCGATCCCGGCGGCCCGGGGCGGGCCCGGTTCCACGACGCGTGCGTTCTGCTCGACGCGCATCGGACGTGCGAAGGCGTCGGGCCGTTCGTGGACCACACCGCCTCCAGCCTGGCTTCCGGACCGATGAATGTCCCCTCCCTGCCCGGATGGGTCAGTAGATCCACGTGACACGGCCGAGCCTCGCCGCTTTGCGCCGGACGAAGCGCGTGACGGCCTTCACCTGCGGCGCTCGGTCGCCCACGCGGCAACTGTCCACCCGTCCGGGTTCCGCCGCTTCTTCGCGGACGCGGCCCTAGACGCCCGAACGGGTGTTCAAGAGGTGCTGCGCGCCCACTGTTCACAGACCTCGGTCGGCGGCAGGATGCCAAGGAGAGACCGGAGTGTGACGAGGGGGAGCCATGAACTGTCCCAGTTGTGGGGCGAGCGCCTCGCAGGTGTCCGACGGGTCCTGGACGTGCAGCAACCAGTGCGGCTGGTCGTCCGGGGTTACACCTCCGTCTGCGGCGGTAGCCTCCGACTATGGCGATTCCCCCGGAACAGGAGCAGTCGGCCCGGCTCGAGAAGCCGCAGGCGTTCGTGCCCCCTGAGATCACCTACATGGCGTGCGCGCAGTGCGGGACCCAGATCGCGGGTCTCGACGGCCGGTACGCGTGCTCGGGGTGCGGCTGGGTCAACGAGTGGACCGAGGGCCACCGGCATCTTCCCGAGACCCTGGCGTGAACGCACCTTCTGCGCCGCGGGTCGCGGATCTGCCGTTCCGGACCTGAACGGTGTTGCGGCGGGCGCCTGTCGGCGCCTGGATCCGGCCAGGGGCCAGTAGGCCGGCAGCCCTCGAGGTCACGGATCGCTCGAAGCGCGTCGGCTCCGAAGCAGGGCCCGGGGCCCAGCGCCACGACCGCGATGGTGGCGGCCGTGGGAGCCCCCGGCCGGACCGGTGCACGCGCGGTGTGCAGCGCCCGGAGTCGGGCAAGGGCCGGCAGGTCGCCGGTAGCGTGCGACTCTCGCCCGGCGGGCTGGAGTCGTGCGCCTCTCGCGTTCCCCCGGGCGGCGACCGGGCGCACGGTGCCGTGTCACGTCCGATGCGGGCAGGGGTGGCTGGCCGGATGCCTCACGCGGTGACCTTGGCGATGAACGCGGTGAGATTCGCGACTGTCCGCTGGATCTTCTCCTCGAGGGTCAGGGACTCGTGGAGCCGTGCGCCGACACCGGCATCCCGCTTCCCGCGTACGTACAGGGAGCACGCAAGGTCGCTGCACATGTAGATGCCGACCGAGTTGCCCTGTTTCCCTGCCTTCCCCGATCGTGGCGCGACCATCAGGGAGACGCCGCCGGTGTGGGTCGTCACGCACACCGAGCACATGCTGCGCCGCGTCTGCCAGGAGCCGACGGTGGAGGTGCGCAGCTGGACGCCGACCGGGCGGCCGTCCATGGCGATGGTGAGGTAGGCGCGGTCGGGAGCCCGGGGGTCGCGCCAGCCGAGGAAGTCCAGGTCCTCCCAGGGCTGCTCGGGCAGGTCGCGAGGGACGGACAGGCGCGTGGCCTCGCCCTTGGAGCAGTTCACGAACGCGGTACGTATCTCTTGCTCGGTCAGCGGGTTCATGAGCGGTAGGCTAATTTGCCTATAGGCTGTAGGCAAATGCTTAATGATTGTAGTTGGGTGAGGGGTAGGCAATGGTCAGAGCAGGGCTGTCACCGGAGCGTCTGACCCGAGCGGGCGTGGAACTGGCGGACGAGGTCGGCTTCGACCAGGTCACCGTCTCGGCGCTCGCCCGGCGATTCGACGTCAAGGCCGCGAGTCTGTACTCGCACCTGAAGAACTCGCAGGAGCTCAAGACCAGGATCGCCCTGTTCGCGCTCGAGGAGCTCGCCGATCGGGTCGCGGCCGCCTTGGCCGGGCGTGCCGGTAAGGACGCTCTGGAGGCGTTCGCGAACGCCTACCGCGACTACGCCCGGGAGCACCCCGGCCGCTACGCCGCCGCACGGCTTCGGCTGGATCCCGAGACGGCGGCGGCCAGCGCCGGGATGCGGCACTCACAGATGACGCGGGCGATCCTGCGCGGCTACGACCTGACGGAGCCGGACCAGACACACGCTGTCCGGATGCTGGGAAGCGTCTTCCACGGCTACGTCAGCCTGGAGCAGGCCGGAGGCTTCGAGCACAGCGCTCCGGATGCGCAGGAGTCCTGGGTCTGGATGGTGGACTCCCTCGACGCTCTGCTGAGGACGAGGTCCACCCCCTGACGTGCCGGGGGCCGCACCCCCTCAGGCGGTAGCGCGCCGTCCACCCGCGTGAACGAGCATCCGTACATACTGATCACCAGGTTGAGGCCATGAAGACCGAGCACGACTGGATCACCACACCTGTCACCACGGACATCCTGCGCGGCTTCCTCGACGTGGAAGCGACCGCGCACGGTCTGCTGCCGCATCGGCTGCCCGCTCAGGCGCGCCGGCAGATCCCCGACGACCAACTGGCCGTGGCCGAGGCCCAGCCTTCCGGCGTGCGGTTGGTCTTCCGGACCCGGGCCACGACGATCGAACTCGACACGCTACCGACCAAGCGTGTCTACCTGGGCTTTCCTGCCCCTGCGGACGGCGTGTACGACCTGCTGGTCGACGGCCACCTCACTGCTCAGGCCACCGTGGCGGGCGGCAATCTCCGGACGATCACCGACATGGTCACCCAGTCCGCCGAACTGCGTGAGGGACCCGCCGGCACCGCCCGGTTCACCGATCTGCCGGCGCGCGACAAGATTGTCGAGATCTGGCTCCCGCATACGGAGATCACCGAGCTGATCGCCCTGCGCACCGACGCCCCCGTGGAGAAGGTGCCGGACAGCGGGCGCAGGGTGTGGCTGCACCACGGCAGTTCGATCAGCCACGGCTCGAACGCCGCCCATCCGACTGCCGTCTGGCCGGCTCTGGCAGCTGCCAAGGGCGGTGTGGAGCTGGTCAACATGGGCTTCAGCGGCAGCGCACTGCTCGACCCGTTCATCGCCCGCGCAATGCGGGACACCCTCGCGGACCTGATCAGCCTCAAGATCGGCATCAACGTCGTCAACACCGACGCGATGCGCCTGCGTGCCTTCACCCCCGCGGTCCACGGCTTCCTGGACACCATCCGCGAGGGTCACCCGACCACGCCGGTGCTCCTGGTGTCCCCGATCCTGTGCCCGATCCAGGAGGACACACCTGGCCCTCTGGCACCCGACTTCGGCGGCGGGGTCCTGCGGTTCAAGGCCACGGGTGACCCGGCCGAGCGCGCTGCCGGGCGGCTCACGCTCAACGTCATCCGCGACGAACTTGCCCGCGCCGTCGGCCGGCGGGCGGCCGACGACCCGAATCTGCACTACCTCGACGGACGTGATCTGTACGGCGAGAGCGACTACGCCGAATTCCCGCTACCCGACGAGGTCCACCCCGACCCTGCGGGACACCGCCGGATCGGCGAAAACTTCGCGCAGCTCGCGTTCACCGGTGACGGTCCCTTCGCCGATCAGCCTGCGTGACCGCATCGCGGGCACGGAGACCGTGAACGCCACACGGCTCCACCGACGCTGTGGAGTTCGCCTCCGGATGCCCTTTGAAGGGAGTTCAGCGCCCCGCTGGGCTTCGGCCACGGACCACGTGGGTGTTGCCGGGGCCTTGTGGTCCAGGCGCCTTCCGGCCCTGGGACGGGCGTCGAACGAGGCGGCCGTCGAACGAGGCGAGTCGCCGATGTCGAGCTGCTGTCGGCCATGGGTGAGTGCCTTGTGGGCCATGAGTGCTTCACCCCGCGGAACCGGACACGGCCGGGTGAGTACCGCTCACAGCGGTCGGGACTCGCCCGGCGAAGACCTTGCCGACGCGGTGTACGGGCCATTCGTGCCCGTCGGCTTTGTGTGCGGCGGCGATGATGTCGTCGCCCGCCGCGGTACCGCACCGACATCCGCGCACCACGGCTGACCGGCGCGCACGTGGCTTCTCCGCCTCACGCCAACCACACGAGAGGTCCGGCTCGGACAGCTGACGCAGTCCGTCCCACGCACTTTTCCAGCCCATTCATGATGACAGGGGCATGATAACTGCGGAACGGTGGGCATAGTTCTGACGCCCTGGGGGACCTGCATCCGGCTGCCCCGCTGATGCGGTCCCCCCGCTCTCGGTTCCGAGCGGAGCCGAGTCCCCACGAGTGAAGGGACAGAAATGCCGTACTCCTTATGGCTGAAGGCCGCCGGCGCCGCCGCCACGATCACCCTGGCCGCAGCGACAGCAGCGCACGCGGCGCCCGCGCCGGAGCCTGCCTCGGCGACGAACGCGGCAGCGGTGGTGACACTCCGCTACGACGACAGCAGGGCGGTGGGCTGGGAGGCGGCGATCACCGCAGGTGTCGCCTCGTGGAACCAGAACGTCGGCAACGTCAGACTGGTCGAGGCCGCACCCGGCACCCGGGCCGAGATCCAGATCGTCGCCACCACCGGTTGGCCGCAGGCGACGCTGGGCCCGGTGCGGCCGGGCGGGCAGGTGCGTGTCGAGCTCGGCAGCCAAGCTGTGTCTCAGGGCTACGACAAGACCCGCATAGCCGCCCACGAGATCGGGCACAGCTTGGGCCTGCCCGACACCAAGCCTGGCCCGTGCTCCCAGCTGATGTCAGGGTCGAGCCCAGGCATCAGTTGCAGGAACGCGGTTCCGAACGCGGCTGAGAAGGCCCGTGTCGAGTCCGCCTACGCCAACGGCCTCGCCTCGCTCGTTCCTGCCGACGGCCGCACTTTGGTGGACGCCCCCTGACCGGAGGTACGACTACCGGGCGAGGTGCCCGCCGACACCGGGTGGTCGGGCACCTCGCGCACGCCGAATGCCTTCACCGGGGCCTCCTCGGTCATCGACAGCCGGCTCGTCCCGCCGGGCGCCGCTGGGCGGCACGGTCATCCAAGCCGCGGCGCCTCCACCGTCGTGACTCCGCGGCTCCGGCCGGGTGAGTCTGTCGGGCGCCACACCGCGTACGAGCTCCTTGTCGTCGGTGCCAAGGTCCACACTGGGCGGATGACGACCTACCAGGGGCCCGTGACCGTCGTAGCCGGTGATGTAGAAGCCTCGATGCAAGCCGACTTGTCCATCACCGAGCGGGACCGGATGAAGTCCTGGGGCGGGTGTCTCGCCGACTACGAGGACGCCGACATGTTCAAGGTCCTCACCGTGGGCACCGCTTTCGTCCGTCTCCCCGACGGACAGGAAGGCCGCTTCGTCCTCAAGGGAAAGCTGGCGCCCGGACAGGCGGCCATGGGCGTGATCGGCAGCGGCCCGGCACCCTTCTGACACGGACGTGATCCGGCTCGTTCCGCGCCGCCGGTCGGGCGACGGCAGCAAGGAGTCCCGGCTCGGGAAAGCGAATCCGTAACTCCCGTGGATGTCGCTGCCCCTGTGGTTTCTCCCCCGGGCGGCAACCGCGTATCCGTTCCGAGCGATCAGGCTCACCTCGTCCGGCTACCGCTCAGGGGAGAACCCCCTGCGGGATCGTGTCGCGCTCTCCGCATCAGGTGGGCAAGCAGGAGGACCGCGGTCTCCATGGCGGTGTCCTGAGGGGCCCCGTGCGCAGCCAGGGCCGCACTGAGCCGTGCCGGCCCGGCGTCGGACACATCCAGGTCGTCGAGGAGGGGGAGGAGAAGCAGGAGACGGGCATCGGGATCCTCGGCGCCTTCGGCCGTGGGCGCAGGGCTGCCGGCGATGCGGATCAGTTCGAGCCAGGTCAGCCCGGTCCCCGCACGTTCTCCTTCCCGGCCGGCGATCTGTCGTGCGCAGCCCCGGTCCGGACGGGTGAGGAAGCAGTCGATGCCGTAGTCACCGGGCAGATCGCGGTAGACCACGACGGCCCCGGGGCCGTCTGCCGCAGGTACCCGGAACACGGGCCAGCGGTCCGGGTCGAAGAGGACCTCGGACAAGGCATCGACATCGGCTCCGTCCTCGCCGAAGCGCTCCGGAGTCGGACGCTCGGTGCTGCCGCCGGCATCGCACATCGCCATGAGGTGGCTCGACCAGAAGCCTGGGCGAGCCAGTAGCGGCTCTCCCGCCACCAGTGGGGCGTCTTCGTATCCCTTGATCAGCACCCCGTCAGCCTGCCACCTGCCACCGAACAGTCCGCCCCGGCGATCGGTGCAGAAGGAAGACCCACCGGCTACGGGAGGGTTATCGGGCGCCGCATCACTCGCGCCCCATGCGAGCCAAGCCCAACGAGCCGCATTTCATGGGCAGTTGGTTGTGGGTGACGGGTCGGCGCTTGGTAAGGCTCCGATCTGTACGCGCCATGTGCTCGGCCGCAGGATCGAGTTGCGCAGGTCTGCCCGTCCTCCGGCTGACCACGGACCAGGAGTCCGTCTCCAGGAAGTTCGACAACGGCTCATCTTCCAGGGCGCGGAGTTGCTCCGGCATTCGTTCAAGCGGGAGGCGCCCCGTAGGAGCGAGTCGTTGCCGACGTCGGTACGGCTGCCAGTCGAGTCGTTCAACGACGCCTTGAAGGGCCCGCTCGATCTCGAACAGCGGGGTGGCCTGCCCTTCGAAGCTACAGCCGACGCGGCCGAAGACGAGCGCGACCGGCGTCCCGGAACGGAGTGACGTACTCAGCTGACATGGTCATCGCGGCATCGTCGGACCGCCGGCCCGATCCGGACCCGATCCGGACCCGATCCATGAGGCGCCGGTCGCGGACGCCCCACCACCCTCACCCGGGCCCTGCCGTGTCGTCATCGACGCGAAGGCCCAGCCCGTCGGCCACCGTGGTCAGGGCCGTTCCCAGCGGGAGAGCGACACGGGTGACGGCGTAGCGGTCCCCCCGGGTCGGGTCCAGGTTGACGATGAACACCGGAATTCCGTCCTGGGACGCCTGCCGGACGAAGCGCAGCCCGGACATCACCGTCAGTGAAGAACCCAGGACCAGCAGGGAAGCTGCGCCACGGACCAGTTCACGGCAACGCTCGACCCGCTGCGGGGGCACGGCTTCGCCGAAGAACACCACATCCGGTTTGAGGATGCCGCCGCAGACCGTGCAGGGCACCACGCGGAAGTCCCCGACCTGTTCGTCGGTGAGGTCGGCGTCACCGTCCGGGTTGATCGCGGCGGCCACGGGCGCGAAGCCCGCATTGGCCTCCTCCAGCCGTGTGGCGACTTCGCGGCGCGGGCTGAAGGCGCCGCAGGACAGGCAGACAACCCGCTCCAGGCTTCCGTGGAGTTCCACGACGCCCTGACTGCCCGCAGCATGGTGCAGGCCGTCGACGTTCTGGGTGATCACACCGGAGAGCAGCCCCTGTCGCCCGAACGCGGCCACGGCCCGGTGGCCGGCATTGGGGCGCGCACGGCCGAAGGTACGCCAGCCGAGGTGACTGCGCGCCCAGTACCGGCGCCGGGCCTGGGTACCGGCGATGAAGTCCTGGTAGGTCATCGGGGTGTGCCGGCTCAGGCTTCCACCCTCGCCGCGGTAGTCGGGGATACCCGACTCCGTGGAGATGCCCGCCCCGCTGAGCACCAGCACGTCACCTCGGCGCAGCGCGTCGGTGACCGGCTCCGGATCCGTGGTGCCCGGCGCCAGGTCCTCGGTAGGAGTCCAGCTGAGAGTAGGCCGCATACGCATGCCCCCAGAGTACGGAACAGGCCGCCCTGTACTCCGCCGGCGCTGCGGCGGCCGGTGGCGGGAGGCGGCGCACGAGGCCGTCATCAGCCCTTGAGGCTGCCTGCGCCTGCGCCTGCTCGGGAGAGGCAAGAAGATCTTCACCGGCGCGTTTCGTTTGCGGACGGCAGCTCCAGCTCTCCCCGGCCTCGCTCCCGGTGCTCGTACTGCCGGGCCACGGGCTCCGGACGGGCATCGCACCGGTCCGGGGCTTCCGCATGATCGAGGCGCCGTCTGCACGGCACTGTCCAGGGCCCGGTTCTCAGCCCGCCCTCCCGTGCGGGCATCGCAGGGAGGCTCCGCCTCGGCGGTACCGTGGCCAAGCGCATCAGCTCCATCCGCACCGAGCCGGGTCTGCCCCGGGGCAGGTGGCGACCACCGGCGGATGCCGGCCGGGCTGAGGTTCCTGGAAGGATGGCTGACCTCCAGGCGTTCACCGAAGGCCTGGCCAGGAGGCGAGAGCCTCGGTGTACGGGGTCAACGGAACCGGGTAACGTCTGGGTCATGTTCTTCCACACACCGATTTACCGGTGAGAGCGTGATGGGCCCCTGCTGACGTCCCTCGACGTCGCCGCAACCGTCCCCCACCGATGAATCCTTAGATCACTTCACATTATTTCGGGAGAACCCATGACCGTGAGCAAGAACATCAACAACCCCGTGGGTATGGGCGGCGGCCAGCGCAAGAGGCTGTCCCGTGCCGAACGGCAGAACAACGGTCCGCACCGCAACCTCGACCGCCAGGGTGCAGCAGACCAGAAGGCGGAGCTGGTGCGCAAGATGCGCGAGAAGGCAGGCACAGCTGAGGGCGCCGGGCAGACGGGCGACGACACCGCACAGAGCTGAGGCAGCGCTCCGCAGTGTGAGGTCGAGGAGACACCGAGTGACACCGGCCTCCCGGAGTGAGGTGTCGCCGCCAGGAGTCACCGGAGCAGGCGGCGGTCACTGGAGGCGCCCGGGGTGTCGTGGCGCCATACGCAGCCCCGGCGGAGGCTTCCTGCGAGGGCACCGCGGGCACCGTGCGACGCGACAGCGTTCCAACGGCTGCGCAGACGTCGAAGCCGTGCGACCCAACGATGGATTCCGAGCCCAGCACCGTGCCGAACGCCGCGGCGGGCCATAGTCGGCTTGGTGCTTCCGCCGGTCAGGGAGTCGATCAGCCCTGGTACGAAGCGGGCAAGGGGGCCGCTGCGGCGGATCCGTCGCCCCGGCGGCGGGTGGAAGAACGCCGTGGGCCCTGACCAGTACTGCTCGCGTCGGTGGAACCGGACATGAGCGGGGCCCGGGGCCCGATGGTCAGCAAGCTCGGCGGAGTCGGAAGCCGCGCTTCGCCGGCCGCTCTCCGACGTAGCTGAGCGACAGGTCGGCTGCCGTCAAGTCGGCACGCTGAAAGGGCAGTTGGTCCCACCGGCTTAGTGGTGTAGACCTTGCGTCCCGTTGTTGCTGCTGCCACCCTTGACCGCGCTCGGACATCCGGCCCGCGACAGGAGTGCCCGTATGCCCAACCGCGCCCCGCTTTCCCGTCGCCGGTTCCTCGGAGCCGCCGGTGTCCTCGGTGGGCCCGGTACCGCCAGGGCTGCCGGGAATGACGTCCTGCCCATCGGCTGGCAGAGACTGGGGTCGTATCCGGGCACCGATGCCGCCGGGAAGCGGGTGACGGCGATCCTTGCGGGGAGCTCCCGCCCGGAGGCGTGTGCTTACAGCTCGGTTTCCGAGCCTGAGTCCCAGCTGCTGACGAGGGCGCGGTCCAGGAGCGGGAGCAGGTGGTCCCAGTGGCGCCTGAGCCCCGCTGCGCTGAAGGCGTCGGTGTCGGACATGGTGAAGCCGTGGGCGGTGCCGGGATAGACCTCGGAGGTGTAGTCGACACCAGCAGCATCCAGGAGCTGGTTGAGCTTGCCGAGGGCCTCGGGCGTCATGTCGCTTTCGGCATGGCCGAGGTGGACCTGTGCGGTGAGCGCGGAAAGGAGGTCGGGCCCGACGGCGCCCACGGGGCCGTGGAATGCGGCGACGGCGGCCACCTGGGCGGGGCGGGCCGCAGCGGTGCGCATCGCCAGAAGGCCGCCTATGCAGTAGCCGGTCACCGCGACCGGTCCGGCTGCGACCTCGGGCCGGGCGGCGAGGAACTCCAGATAGGCGTCGGCATCGCTCAGGACGCGTTCGGCGGTGTGTGCCTCGATCAGAGGCATCAACTGGGCCATGATCCGGGGCCGTACCTCCTCCCCGATGTGTCCGGGAAGTTCGATCACCGGTGCCGGACCGTGTCGGTGGAAGACGTTGGGGACGAGCACGTAGTACCCGTGCCCGGCCAGTTCCTGGGCCAGTTCACGCAGTACGGGCCGAACGCCGAAGCCGTCCGCGTACATCAGCACCCCTGGGCGTCGCGTGCCGCGGTCGGGGAAGGCGGCGAACGCGTCGGCCTGACCGTCCGCGGTGGGAATCTGCAGCGTCTTGGTGGGCATGAATCCTCCTGTCGTGGTGATCGTGTCGAACCTTCGGTCTCCACACGACGGAGGCGGAGCCCGCGCAGGAGCGCGCGATCCTCCATCGAACAGCGGGCCCACACCGACCCGTACGGCACTCAGAGGAGCACCGGGTCACCAATCCGTGCGTGGCGCGATGCCGTCCCGGTAATCATCTTCGCAAGATACTCCACCGAACAACGCCGACGCCGGCACTCGGGCCCCATGCGGCATCAGCCGGACAACACCCGCTGGTCCGGGGGATACTTCGACGGGTGGGTCGGGGGGCGTTTCTCCGGAGTGGCTCCGGAGCCCGGGGGACGTGCCCGCGCGGGAGGGCGCATGACTGGTTGGTGGCGGAGGAAGCACACAGGCGGGAAGACGGTGCCGGAGGCCGCGGGGCCCGAGTCCCCGGCCGATCCGGTGTACGGGACCCTGCCGGGGGAGGTCGTCGGGCCTGGCGGGCCACGGGCGGTGACGCTGTCCGTGCTCGGCGACGGTGTGGTGCTGACCGCGGACGAGAGCACCGACGACCCCCGCACATATCGCTGGGCGGACGTCGCCCACATGTGGTGCGCCAACGATGTCGACGGCAGCCTCGTGCCGGACGGCACGGTGGTCACGCAGTGGATCCACCTGTGGCGGCTGGAGTTCACCGACGGCACGGTCGTCGCCCTGAGACTGGCAGACCCGCCCGTGGCCACACCCGAGTCCGTCTTCCGGTCCGGCAGGATCTCCCCTTCGGCTCCCTCCGCCATCGCGCCGCTTCTGGCCCGCATCGGCGATCCGGTGACCGAACTGCACCTGGTCAGGGCAAGGGCATCCCTCGCGGCCGGCGGCCAGGTGGAGTTCGGCCCGCTGACCGCCACCTCGGACGGGCTGCGCCACGACGGCCGGCAGATCCCCTGGCGCGACATCACCTCCTGCCGCTACAGCGTCATCATCGCCGACGAGGACGAGAGCGAGCTGGGCGCGATGCTCCGCATGGAGTACCGCGTCGAAGGCGGCGCGTACGGGATCCCGTTCGGCTGGCTGCGGTTGCCGGCACTGGAGGTACCGGACATGGGCGTCGTGGTGCGGCTCGCCGACGAGAACCGCACGTAGTCGACGGCGGGCTCGAACGGCAGGAACGGGCGGGAGGCACGTCCGGACTCCGACGGTGCTGAGACGCCCGACCGGGCACCGGTTCACCGGCCGGCGGAACGATCTCCGCCCCGAAGCCGGGCCATTGGCGGGGGCCGGAGTGGTTGGCGCCGGCTCGGTGCGGTGGGCAGCCGTCTGAGCTGGGCGGAAAGGCACCGCTCCGGGACGCGTCCGGTCCTCTAAAGGATGAACACTGGCCGGATATCCGTATGCCGTGGTCAGCGAGTCCGCACGCTGCTGCTGTGCACAAGACGACTAACGATCACGACAGGCGTCGGCGGACCGGGGACGTCCGTGTGGGGAAACAACGGCAAGGCCAGGACGCCCCTACGGACGCGGTGGACCCCGCAGTTGGCGGGCGCCGCCGCGCAGCGCTGAGCAAGCAGGCGCGGTACTGGTTCGACAACACGCTGGCAGGCGGGGCCGCCGCCCTCATCGGGTGGCTCGCCGTCGCGTGCCTGGTCATCGTCGTCCCGGCGAGCGCCGTGCTGGTGTGGACGGACGACAGGGCCCCCGACGACCGGTGGGCGAAGGCCGCAGCGGTGTGGCGGAGCGTCGGACAGACTCTCCGACTGGGTGGAGAAGCCGGTTCGCCCCTGCGCGTGGCCCTGTCCGTCCTCCTCGCCCTGGTCGCCCTCTTCTACGTGTCCACCCTCGTCAGCCTGATCACTGCCGCGATCACCGAGAAGCTCCTCGCGCTCAGACGCGGCCACTCCACCGTCCTGGAGGAGGGGCACACCGTTGTTCTCGGCTGGTCCGACCAGATCTTCACCGTCGTGGCCGAGATCGCGGAGGCCAACACCAACCAGGGACGGAGAGCCATCGTCGTCCTGGCCGACCGGGACAAGACGGATATGGAGGAGGAGTTGCGCACTGAGGCGGGTGATACGGGGGGCACCCGGATCATCTGCCGAAACGGACGCCCGACGGACCCGGTCGCACTCGAGCGGGTCAGCCCGGCCACGGCGGACGTCGTCCTCGTGCTACCGCGCGACGAACCCGACGAGGACGCGGAGATCGTCAAGAACCTGCTGTCCCTCCGGGCAGTGATCGATGACGACTGCCGCGCCCGAATCCTGGCCGTGGTGCGGGACAGCCGCTATCGGCTCGCCGCCACGCTCGCCGCAGGACCGGGAGCATTCGTCCTGGAGATCGACGACATCACCGCACGGCTCGTGGCGCAGTGCGCCCGGCAGCCCGGACTGTCGCTCGTCTACCAGGAGTTGCTCGACTTCGCCGGGGACGAGTTCTACGTCGTCGACGCACCGGCACAGGCCGGCCGCACCTACGGCGAGGCTCAGACGGCCTATGTGACATCGACTGTGGTCGGCATCGTAAGGGCGGACGGGGCGCTGCGGCTCCACCCGGCGCCCGACGCCCGGCTGTGCGCCGATGACCGGCTCGTCGTGATCGCGGAGGACGACGACACCACGGTGGAAGCCCACGAGCCCGCGGCCGTCGACACGTCGGTGATCGTGTCCCGGCCACCGACGGTGGTACGCCCCGAACGCATGCTCCTGCTGGGGTGGAACCGCCGTGCACGCCGCATCGTGCGTCACTTGTCCGACCACGTCGCTCCCGGTTCGGTCCTGCACGTGGTGGCGGACGGCGAGGAGCTCACCGCAGCGGAGGTAGGGGCCGCAGTGCCGCAGGCCTCCGCCGGTCTGACGGTCGAACTTCGCCGTGGAGACCCCGCGCTGCCGGAGACGGTGAACGCCTTGGACGTCGCCACGTACGACGGTGTCATCGTCCTCGGACCGGACCGTGGGACCTGTGGCGGTGCACCGGACGACCGCACACTCGTCACCCTGCTGCTCCTGCGCGATCTGGAACGCACGTCGGGGAGCCCGGTCGCCGTGGTCACCGAGATGACCGATGACCGCAACACGGCGATCGCGCCGGTCGGCCCCGGCGCCGACTTCATCGTCAGCGGCAAACTCGTGGGCCTCCTGATGTCCCAGATCTCACAGAACTGGCATCTCGCCGAACTGTTCGAGGAACTCCTCGCGCCCGGCGGCAACACGATCCAGCTCAGGCCGGCCGGCCATTACGTGAGGGCGGGGTGTACGGCGTCCTTCGCCACCGTCGTCGAGTCCGCTTCGCGCCGAGGGGAGTGCGCGATCGGTTACCGGAGCCGTGACCGTGCGACGACCGGCCCCGACTACGGAGTACGGGTCAATCCCCGCAAGACGGACGTCCGGCGCTGGAACGGGAACGACGATGTCATCGTGATCACCCGGCTCTGACCTCGTGCGGGCGGCCGGCGCGTTGGTTCGCGGCGGTCGCCCGACGTCGACAGTGCCGGGCGCCTGCGCGACACGGCGGCGGACGAGGCGGTCACAGACGAATGATGACCAGGGCGGTGTCGTCGGCGCTGCCCGTCGGCGGGAGGAGGTCGCCCAGGAGAGCATCGGCCAAGGCCTCCGGGTGAGCTCGTCCGTGGCGGACGAGGGCCCTGCCGAGACGGGCCAGGCCGACGTCGATGTCCTCGTGGCGGCGCTCGATCAGGCCATCGGTGTACAGGGCCAGGGTGGCACCCTCGGTGAACGGTGTCGTGGCCTCGGGCCTGGGGACGTGTTCGGGCCGGGCGCCGAGAGGCGGGTCGGTCGCCCGGTCGAGGAAGATCACGGTGCCGTCGGCGCGGAGCAGGGCGGGGGGCGGATGGCCCGCACTGCTGTAGGTGATGGTGTGCGTGGTCCAGTCGATGAAGGTCTTCACCACGGTGGTCGACTCGGCGCCGTCGACATGACGGGCGTACAGGCCGAGCGCCTCCAGGGCACGGGCCGGGCCGTCGGCGACACGGGCCGCTGCGCTCAGCGCGCTGCGCAGCTGTCCCATGACACACGCCGCCTTGAGGCCGTGGCCGACCACGTCGCCGACAGCCACCGCGATGCGGTCGCCAGGCAGGTCGACCAGGTCGTACCAGTCACCGCACACATTCAGGGTGCCGACGGCGGGCTGGTAGCGGACTGCTGCCCGATGGTGTCCGACCGGTGTGGGGGCAGGCAGCATCGCCTCCTGCAGGGCGATGGCGACCTCGCGGTCGCGTGCATGGGCCCTGCGCAGGCGTTCGTTGACATCCTGGAGCTCACGGGCGCGGGTGTAGAGCTCGGCTTCCAGTACGCGGGCACGGCTGCTGCTGCCGTGCCCGCCACGGGCGTGGATGAGTTCGGTTACTTCCTCCACCCGGTGCACGATCAGCAGCACGTTCCCGTCCGGGCCGAGCACGGGTGCGTTGACCGGGCTCCAGAAGTGCTGCACCCACTGGCCCGGCCGCTCGCGGTCCTCGATGTCGTAGCGCAGCAGAGCCATCGTGTCGCGCTCGCCGGTGGCGACGACGCGCAGCATCGACGCCTGGGTCTCCCGCATGCCGGCGGCTGCCGGATCATTGGGGTTCTCGGGGAAAACATCGAAGATGTACCGGCCCAGGAGCTGCTCACGAGTGCGCCCGGCCAGGCGGAGGAAGTCCTCATTCGCGTCGGCGTACACCAGGTCGGGGGTGAGTAGAGCCACTATGCCCGGGAGGGCGTGGAAGACCTCCGAGTAGTCGATCTGTGGTTCCCTCATGTACTGGCCGCCTCGGTGCCGACTGGTGCTGGGCAGTCTCACAATAGGACAGAACGGGATACTTGTTTGTCGGGCAGTGGCCGGTCTTATGGGTGATCTGTTCCGAGAGGTCCAGTGGTTCGAGCGTGGGCGCCGCTCACCCACGCTCCGGCGCCGTCATGGCGAGGGCCTGCCGTTCGTATCGATGAGCGAAGGCGGAATGATGTCGGCTCACACGGCTGAAGCCGAAACCCGTCCAGACGGAACCTGGCGGCGGCGTGCGTCCATGGTGCCGCCTCTGTGGTGCCGGGCACTCACCCGGTCGCCGGTGTGCGCGTCGAGCACGACCGCCGTTGCCCCGGACCGGCCCCCCCGCCACACAGGCAGCCAGGGGGACTCGGTTGGTCAGTAGAGGATGACCCGCCAGCGTTCGGCCCACAGCAGCCACTCGCCACCCGAACCGCGCACCTGGATGCGGTCGTCCTCCACGTGCCAAACGGTGCCGTAGAGCGTGGTGTCGTGGAGGTCGACCCTGACGATGTCGTAGACCTCCAGGTCGTCCTCGACCGGGCGCGTCCACGCTTTCGCACAGTGACCGCAGCGGTAGCAGATGACATCGCATCCCTCAACGGTCATCGGGACACCACGCTGCACCGCTTCGACCGAGCACCGAGGGCACCGGTCGGCTGTGTGCGGGCCTACTGATCGGGACATCGTCTGATCCTGCTGTACGGCAACGGGGTCCAGCAACCCCGGCAATCGCCAGTGGCGGTGCCCGCGCGGACGGGGCAGCGGCCCGCGAGGTGGGCGGACCGCTCCCGTGAACGGGGCCCGGGCCGGGCGGGGCGTCCCGGCCGGGGCAGTCCGCTTCTCCCCCCGACGTCAAGGACGGCGATGCGGGGCGGTACCCCGACAGGCGGACCACCACCCGGCTCGGTCCCGGTCAGTGAGAGGCCCCGCCGAGCCCGGCCATCGCGTTGAGCACGCGCTGGGTCCGGAGCGGATGGTAGAGCGTGTGCATGGGGTGGCCGACGCCGCGTAGGGAGTGGGCGACCGCTTCGGCGATGACGGGTGCCTGGGCGAAGCCGCCTGTGTTGTGCCCGGCCGTGACGACGAAGGCCCCGTTGACGGCAGCGCTCGTCTCGAAGATTCCGAGGTTCGAGGAGGTCCACGGGCGTACGCAGTGCTTCTGCGTCCGGCGCAGTCCGTCGCGGCCGCCGATCCTCTCGTAGGCTTCGGGGAACAGCACCTCGACCGTGTCCGCGACGGCGGCGTGAATGTCCTCGAGCTTCCGCTCGTCGATATTGCGCGGATGGCTACCCGTCCACCCGTAGCCGGAGCCGATCATCAGGACGCTCTCTCCGGACTCGTCACGACCGACGGTGATGTTCGCGTCCTCCGCCACATGACCGCGCCGCGCCACCTTCAGCGAGTTTTCGAGCGGGGGGACGCCGTTCGGGATCGTGGCCCAGCAACCGAGGACCCCTTGCACCTGTCGCAGAGACGGTATCTGACGGCGCAACGCGTCGTACTCGACACCGGGCGACACCACGTAGTGGTCGTAGACCAGCGGACCGTCAGCGGTCAGCACTCCGGTCACGGCGGATGTGTCGTC
Organism: Streptomyces clavifer; assembly: GCF_036345975.1. Classification (NCBI taxonomy): domain Bacteria; kingdom Bacillati; phylum Actinomycetota; class Actinomycetes; order Kitasatosporales; family Streptomycetaceae; genus Streptomyces; species Streptomyces clavifer. The sequence goes on from NZ_CP107793.1 coordinate 7,532,787, forward strand.
CCGCATGATCTCCTCGACCCGCAGGTCGAAGCGCATGCGTACCCCGTCTGCCTCCAGGTCGTCGAGCAGGCGGGCCATGAAGTCGTGCACGTTCACGGTGAAGCCCTCGACGACGATGCCGCCGGCGAAGGCGTGAGGGGCGGCCTGCGCGAGAGCCGGAAACCTCTCGCGTACCTCGTCGGACCCGTAGGAGGCGACGGTGGCCCCCACCGCGTTCTGCCGATGGCGGGCGGCCTCCAGGTGCGGCCCGTCCTGGTAGAGGCGCAGGATGTCGTGCCGCAGGTCCACGTCATCGAACAGGTGCGGGCGGGCGTGCAGCCACGCCTGCCACAGCTCCCCGCTCCGCCGGTTCAGCCCCAGGATGTCCCCGTTGTACGCCCTCGCCAGCCAGGGCCGGACGCGCTGGAAGTCCTGCACCCACTGTCGGTCCTCCTCGCCCTCGTAGCGGCGGACGTCCCAGCCGGACTGGGAGGGGGGACGGTCGAAGAGGGTCATGCAGTCGTCTTCGCCGGCCGACTTGGCGTGGTAGTCGTCCATTTCGGTGTAGGTGAACATGCGCGCGTTGCCACCGCCGCGTGAGGCGCCGTACGCGGACCAGGGTCTCCGGGCCCTGGGATCGGGAGCCGCGTCGACCATCGCGACGTCATAGCCTTCGGCATGCAGTAAGTGTGCGGTGACGAGGTTCACGACGCCGCCGCCCACCATGAGGACCGATGCCCTCCCTCGCGCGGCCCCCGGCGAGCGCGCCGTGACGTGGGACGGTTCGGTGACCTGTTCCCGGTCCTGCGCGAAGCGCTCGGCGACGCCGAGCGCTTCGAACAGGCTCGCGTCCTCGTCGACGCCGCCCTCGGAGTCGGGCTGCCGCGGGACGGTGTACATCGGAATGCTGAACGGAAGTACCGCCGAGGTCGGTCGCCCGTGCATGGTCGGGAGGCGCCTGAGTGTGCCGTGGGACTCCGTGAGCCGAACGACGGCGATCGGCTTCTCGGGCATTGCCTCGCGCCAGAGACGCAGAACCTCCCGGCCGATCGGGCGATCGGTGACGAGCACGTGCGGGCAGATCGCGCTCAGCGCACCCGCCAGCGTGCTGTCATCCGCGCCGTGCAGATCCGGACGGCATCGGATGCCGCTCCCGGCCACTGACTCTGCCGCGGAGGGGGAAACCGGGACGGTGACAAGAAAACGCACTACTTCTCCCCGTGTCGGTCGGACGAGCCGGCGGCCGCGCTCGGCATCTCGGTCAGGATCGTGTCCGAGAACCGTTCCCTGCGTACGACGAGCCTGGAGCGGCCGTCGCTGACGAAGACGACGGGCGGCTTGTCGAACCTGTTGTGCTGGTTGAACATCGAGTGGGTGTAGGCGCCCGTGCACTGAACGGCCAGCACCTCACCGGGTGGCAGGTCGGGGAGCCGCACACCGTCGAACAGTTTGTCCGTCTCGCAGTGGCGACCGAAGATCGTCACCTCGTGCAGTTCCACGTCCTTCAGCTCAGGATTCGACGGGAGCACGACGTTGTGCACGGACTGATACATGATCGGCCTCGGGTTGTCCGAGAGCCCGCCGTCCACGGCCACGAGCCGGCGTGTGCCGCTCCTCTTCGTCGGGCCGACGGTGTACAGGGTCACCCCGGCCTCGGCGATCACCGATCTGCCCGGCTCGACCCCGAACACCACGTTCGGGGCGCAGTAGGGTGCGACCTGGTCGCCGAACACGGACAGAAGGTCCCGTGCCCACTCCTCCGGTGAGGGCGGGGAGGAGACCCCGTCGTAGTCGACCCCCATCCCGCCTCCCGCGGTGATGCTCTCCGGCTTCCACGACGAGACGGCGGTGACCGCCCGTATGAACTCACCCAGTTCAGTCAGGGCCCGGCGGTGAAACTTCGTGTCCAGCACCTGAGCACCGAGATGGAAGTGCAGGCCGCGGAGCCGGAGGTTGGCCCGTCCGAGAACCTCCGCGACGGCGGCAGCCGCGTCACCGGTCCGGATCTGCAGTCCGAACTTCGACTCAAGGCTGCCCGTCGTGTACTTGGGATCCGTGTGGATGTCTATCCCGAGGTTCAGGCGGATGTCGACTGCCTGGACCTGGCCGCCCTCCCGGGCGTGACGATCTATGAGGCCGATCTCGTCCAAGCAGTCGATCACCAGGGACCGGACCCGACTGTCCACCGCGAGCTCGATGTCCTCCCGGGTCTTGTAGTTGCCGTGGAACGTGATCTTCGAGGGTGACGCGCCGGCCCACAGAGCGAGGCGCAGTTCGCCCGCCGACACGACGTCGAGGCTGAGGCCCTCCTCCGTGGCGAGGCGCACCATCTCGCCCACCAGGAACGCTTTGGACGCGTAGGCGATGTCCACACGAGCCCATTCCGAACGGAACGCCCGTACGTAGGAACGGCACCTGTCACGGACAGCCGACTCGTCGATCACGTAGACAGGTGTTCCGTAGGTCTCCGCCAGATCCAGCACATCGCATCCTCCGATCTCCAGATGCCCCTGATCGTTCACGGTTTGCGTACCGTACGTGTGCACTGTTTCCTCACATTGCTCTTCGCAGGGTTTTGCTTCCTCGGACGTCGCCCGCCCGGCCGCACCCACGGATCGGTTCGTTCACCGCCCCGTCGGGGCAGGAGCCCTGGGATTCAGTGGCGCGGGGGTGCATGGGTGTCACTCCGTCATTTCCTGAAGATTTCCTTCCGCGCAGTCGCATGGGTCACGGCCGAGATCAGGAGGGCGAATCCTGCAATGGCGAGCAGTGCCGCCGTGATACCGCTGATCAGTGCGAGCATTCCGGCGCTGATCGCGGATCCCAATCCGAACAGGGCGAACTGCGCCGAGAATCCCTGGGTGTGCAGGGAGGCCGGGATGCTGGCTTCAAGGCTTATCGATCGTTGCGTGTTGAAAGGGGTGATGAAGAACCCTGACACTCCGACCCACACCGCAACCGACAGCGCGCTGTCGCTGAACGCCAGGGCCACCACGGAGGTGAGCACGCCGACCAGTGTGAGAAGCGACTGGACGGTGATGTGCAGCGGAATCCGCCCCACTGCCTTCCCGTAGCAAAGCGTTCCGGCGATCCCGGTGCCGGCCAGAAGACTGACGAGGATGCCCGACCACGCGGGCGACGCACCGGTCTCCGGCAACAGGACGGGCAGGACCGAGACGATTCCCGTCACCGCCATGCCGACCGACACGGAGTCGATGAGGCCCGGCCACGCCGTGCGGTACGACCACAAGGATCCGGGCGCGGTCTCCGCAGCGTCCGGCAGCGTCTCGATCCTGCCCTTCCCGACCAGCGGGCCGAGGAACAACTGGACGCCGAGGAACGTGACGGCCATGGCCGCGACCTCCACCCACGGGAGGCCGAACAGGGTCAGGCCCGCGATGACGACCGGCCCCAGTATCCAGCCGGCTTCCGTCATGATCGAGTCCCATGAGAACGCCAGGTTCCGCAGACGCGGATCGGCGTACTTGACGAGGACCGAGCGCGACAGGCCGGGAATTCCGCCAGGCAATGCCGCACACAGAGCTGTGGTCACGGTGATCAGGACCAGAGAGAGGCGGAAGGTTCCGAAGGCGGCCAGGGCGACGTGGAGGACGAACGACGACGAAGTCATGATCATTACTAATCGGCGTGGGCGCGCGGCGCGGTCGATCAGTTTGCCGGAAGTGGTCGCCGTCAGTGCGCCGGTGAAGGCATACACACTGACCAGGAACGCTCCATAGGAATAGCCGCTGACAAAGGTTCCCAGGCTGATGAGGGCCAGCGTCGCCATGGGCTCGGTGATACGGGCGAAGCACGTGCCGAGCGCCCACCGCCACCACCAGGGTGTGGTGAACAGTTTTGGCTTCGAATCAGAACCGACCGTCAAAGAGGTCGCATGCATCAGAGTCCTGTCGCTTTCGGTCGTGTGGTCGGTGCGGATTCACATTCCAGGCGTGCGGCAGCGGCCCCGGCCCGGCTCGACCGCTTCTGTTCCGTGCGGGCTGAACTCCTACGCGGACCGCGAAGTCGTGGCTGAAGCGCCGATGGCCGTCCCCAGTGGACATCTCGTAGCGCTCGGTGAATCTCGCGCGCCGTTGCGGGAGCCGACGCCCTCTGTGCCCGGCAGGTGAGGCCGGGGAACGAACAGATCAACCACCTGGCCGCCGCAGACGTGCGACCACTCCGCCTCCGCCCCCCCCGGAGCCGGGTGCCTCCCCCTCCCGGCGCGCCCCGTCCTTCCTTCCCGGACGATGGCCGCCGCGCAGTGCACGTACCCCGTGTACGCACGTCGTTCCGACGACAAGCCTTCCAGGGGAAGGGGTGCCGCGCGTCCGTGGTTTCCCGGATACGTGCTACGTAAGTGCGGACGCAACACGCTTGAGTCGGCGAGCTCTGCGCCGCGGGCCCGGTACCTGTTGTCCGCGTCGGCCCGGACTGTGCGGGGCCGCCCGGCGTCGCGGGCTCCCGCAGGGGCTGGAGGTACGCCCGGAGGCAGTGACCGGGCGGTACCGGCAGCTCATCTCCGTCGTCAGGGGGCGCCGGCCGCGGCCCTCTCGCGCCGACGGCAGCACCTGGCTCGGCCAGGCACTACGAGCCGGCCTCCGACGCGCGGTGTGGACAGGGCGCCGCGCAACCCCCGTCGGCGGGTTGAGGGACGGGCTGTGCCGCTGGGTGACGGGCGTCGGCGGCCTGGAGGGCGGGGTCGGCGCACGACGTGCTGCGCCAGTAGGAGTCGCTGGAGCGTGCGTGTCCTGGAAAGTGCGCAGCGGTCTCATGCCGTGGCCGCGCCGGCGGCCGGAGGCAGCCGGGCACGGCTCATCAGCGTGCCTCCCCGGCGAAGTACGCCGTCGAGTCGCGCTGCCGATGGGCCCCGCGTCGTAGGGCGTCCCGGCCCGTCACGCGAGACGCGGCCGGCCGAGACCGTTACGCGGAGGAACGGGGGTGGTGCTCGTCGCGCCAGGCCCGAGGCGAAGTCCCGTATGCCTCTTTGAACACCGTGCTGAAGTGGGCCGCGTTCACGAACCCCCAGCGTCGCCCTATCGCCGCGATGGTCCGGAGTCGAGCGTTCGGACCGCCCAACTCGCGCCTGCATTCCGCCAAGCGGCGTGTACGGATCCAGTCGCCGAGGCTGATGCCCGACCGGGACAGCACAGCGTAGAGGTGACGTACGGAGATGTCGTGTGCGGCGGCTATCCGTGCCGCCGACAGATCGGGATCAGCCAGATGCCGTCGGATGTAATCAGTCACCCGCAGGGTGAGTGTCGCCTCCAGGGGCGCCCTGGCCAGGCTTGATGCGCCGTGCTGGGACGTCAGGACGGCGCGGAGGAGCTCGACACTGGGCTCCACGACTGCATCGGCGTGCACGTCCTGGTGCAGATCGTCGCTGACGGCCAGTTGGGAGAAGTAGGTGAAGGCGAGGCGTGCGACGGGGTTGTCGGATCCCAACGTGACTGTGGCGGTGTCTCGTAGCAACCGGTCGGGGAGCGCGAGTGCGGCGCGGGGGAAACGCAAGAAGTGATGGTCGACTCCCTCGTCGAAGAGAAGTGTGTAGGGAGCGATCGATTCGTACATGGCGAATTCCCCCGGCCTGAGGACGCACTCGCGACCGTTCTGCGCCACCAGGCTGGTGCCCGTCATCTGTACGCCGAGGAAAACGGCCGGTTCCTCGTCCTTCCGGGCCAGCTGCTCCGTCCGATGGACCGTCACCGCGGTCGCCCGAGCCGAACAGATCCTGAGGGGCCCGATGGTGCCGAGCCCTATACGAACGGAGATGTCCTCCGCCGGAGGACGGTGGTCGATATCGACCGCCACCACCGATTCCCACACCGCACCCCGGATCACTTCCTCCCGGTCCTGCGACGGTATGTGCGCCGTGTCCAGAACCGGGCTCATGAGGCAGCCCTTCGCAGGTGTCGCCCATAGAGCCGGCCTGACAGTACCCGGAGCCGTTCCCCCACAAGTCCCCCTCGATACGGATGGTCCCGACACCAGTCTGTCTGCATTCCCTCTCGCTGCGCAACGCCTTGGGCAGGCACGCGCAGAGCCGGCCCTCATCCGATGGGGTCTCCACGTTGAGCTGTGCACTACTGACAAAGTTTCCTGCAGGAATGGAAAGGTCCGAAACTCGCGATGGCCCTAAGGTCCATGAGTGAGGCCGTCACTCCGAGGTGGCAGTGCAGCTCTTGCCGATCGACGTGCGGAGCGGAAATGCTCACCAAAGGACCGCGTGCCGAAATGAAGAAGCCGGGGGAAACTCCCGTGCCGTTCCTTCCGCTGTTTTTCCGGCCCATCGAAGGGAAACTCATGATGTTCCGCACGACACGTATCCGCCTGGGTGCCGCTGCCCTCGCGGTGGCCCCCCTCGCCGCGGGCGCCGTGACCGTGAGCGCTTCACCTGCCGCTGCCGTCAGCATGCACGGCTGCGCGTACCCGCGTGTGTGTCTGTACGACGGCTCCTACCAGAACGGCAGCATCTTCAGCTGGTACCAGGACACCACCTACCAGTCCATCATCGGCGGAGGGGACCGGGTGGACGCGGTCGTCAACACCCGTAACGACGACTCCGTCTGGCTGATCGACCGGAAGGCATCCCCGGACGCCTACATCTGCATCCCGCGGAACACCGCCGTCAACCTCGGCAACTACGCTCACCCCAACGGCACCACCTGGGCGAACGACGCCGACGCCATCAAGATCTGGGGCGACCCCGACAACGGGAAGTGCAGCGGCACCTATCAGGTACAGCAGGGCCGTGTCGCCGACGGCTGGCGCCCCTGACACATGAGGTCGTCCCCGAGCGCCTCGTGCACGGGGACGACCTCTCTCCGCAGTCGCTGACGCCGGGGAGCCGTTCCGCCGTGACACGTGTGGTGCCCGCATCGACAGGTGGTCGCTCACGTCCGCTTGAACGCACCTCCCGCCTCCCGGCGTGCTCACGGAGAAGTGCCGTGTGCCTGTTGGGCGGACGGGCCCGGGCGGCGGCCCGGGAGTCGGCGGGGAGGGCCCGTGAGCAGAGCCGCGCCCGCCGCCGCTCCACCACGAACAGTCCGTGCCGCTGAAGTGGTCGTGGGAAGCGTGTGAGCATGCTCCTGGTGCTGGCCCCAGGAAGGACGGCGGGATGGCTCCATGGGCAGCGGCGAGTCGTGCAACCACTCTTGCCCCATGACGACTTGGACGCGAACAGCCCTGCTGATGGCCCTGGTGGTCGCCGTGACCACGCTGCCCGCCGTGACCTTCGCCCCGAGGGCGGAAGCCGTCGGCGTACCCCCTCTCGCCTGGACTCCCTGTGAAAGCCCCGGCGGTCCCACCGGTCAGGAGTGTGCCGGCCTGCCGGTGCCGCTGGACTACCGCGACCCTCGCGGGCCCCGGCTGACCCTCGCGGTCACCCGGCTCAGGAGCGAAGGGCCCGAGGCCCGACAGGGGACGCTGCTGGCTCTCCCCGGGGGTCCCGGCGGATCCGGGGTGCAGCGGCTCACCCAGCGGGGCGCCGCGCTCCGCGCGCAGACGGAGGGCCGCTACGACATCGTGGGTTTCGACCCCAGGGGCGTGGGCGCCAGCACCAGGGCGAGCTGTGGCATCACCGAGGGGGACAGGTACGTGTTCACCCTCCGGTCGTGGCCGGCGCCGGACGGCAGCATCGACGAGAACGCTGCCCGGTCCCGCCGCGTCGCCGAGGCGTGCGCACGCAACGGGGGTGCGGTGGTGCGGAGCTTCAGCACCGCCAACCAGGTGCGCGACATGGACCGCCTGCGCCGGGCCCTCGGCGAGGAGAAGATCTCGGCGTGGGCGACCTCGTACGGTGCCTATGCGGGAGCTGTCTACGCGCAGAAGTACCCCCAGCACACCGGACGGCTGGTCCTGGACAGTGTGGGCGACCCCGACCCGCGACGGGTCGAGCGCCAATGGCTGGCCAACATGGCCGAGGGCGCCGAGGACCGCTTCCCGGACTTCGCTGCCTGGGCAGCCGACCCGCCGTCCGGCCACCGTGACCTGCAACTGGCGGAACGCCCCGAAGAGGTGGAGCCGCTGGTCCTTGCCCTGGCAGCGAAGCTGGACCGTACGCCACGGCAGTCCCACGTCCCCGGCCTGCCGCTGACCGGCAGCATGCTGCGCCAGGCACTCCAGAACGCCCTGTACGGCGACGCCCTCTTCCCCTCCTTCGCCGCCCTGGTCAAAGCGGCGGCGGACCCGCTCGGTGAGCCCCCGGTCCTGCCCGCCGAGCTCTCCGCACCCGTACCCGACGCAGACGCCTCCGTCATCATCGCGGTGCTCTGCAACGACGTGAGCTGGCCTCGCACGGTCGGCCACTACCGGCGCACGGTGGCCGAGGCACGCGCCGCCCATCCGCTCACAGCGGGAATGACCGCGAACATCGTGCCCTGTGCGTTCTGGAAGGACGCCCCCGCCGACGAGCCCACCCGCATCACCCCGGACGGCCCCTCGAACATCCTGGTCATCCAGGGGCTCCGCGATCCTGCGACCCCGCTCTCCGGAGCACTGCGCATGCGCGCGGCTCTCGGGGACAGGGCGAGGATGGTCACGGTCGGCCGCGGCGGACACGGCATGTATGTGCCACGGCGTGAGGGCTGCGGCGACCGTACGGTGGAAGCCTTCCTCAACCACGGACAGCGCCCCCGGCACGACGTGCACTGCGAAGACTGACGCCCACGCGTGCGGGGGAGAACCTGTGGGCCGCGGAGAACAACCGGTGGGCCGTCGGCCCGCCCGACCCCGGCAGCCTCCCAGGGGCCCGGGGGAGCGCGTCGGTGACAGGGACGGGACGACGACAGCCGGTGCGCATGGCAGCCGGGACAGCACCCCGGTCTGCCGCCGCGCGGTCCTGCCCGTCGGCTCAGCCGGCGAGCACGGCCCGTCCCGCTGCGATGACACCGGCCAGCTCCTCGATCTCCGGCTCGGTGAGGGAGGTCAGCGGAGGGCGGACCGGTCCGGCCTCGACACCCGCCAGAGTCACCCCGGCCTTCACCAGGCCGACCGCGTATCCCGGCACCCTCTGGCGCAGCCGGACCAGAGGGTGGAAGAAGGCTCGCTGGAGCGCGTCGATCCGCGGCTGGTCCCCCTCCTCGACGGCGCGGTGGAAGGCGAGGGAGATGTCCGGGGCGAATGCGAAGGCCGCCGAGGAGTACAGCTCGACGCCCAGTGCGCGGTAGGCCAGTTGGCTGGCCTCGGCCGTGGGCATGCCGTTGAAGAACTGGAAGCTCTTGCCGGACGCACTCAGGGCGTCCCGGACCGCGGGGACGATGCGCGCGACGAGGTCGAGGTCGCCGGTACCGTCCTTGAAGCCCACCACGGTCGGCAGCTGCGCGACCTCTGCCGCCGACTGCTCGTCGAACCGGGCGTTCGCGCGGTTGTAGACGATCAGCGGCAGGTCCGTCTCCCGGCCGACCGCGCGGGTGTAGGCGACGAGCCCCGCGGCGGGCGACTCGACCAGGTAGGGCGGCATGAGCAGCAGGCCGTCGGCGCCGGCCTCGGCCGCGGTGCGAGCGAACCTCCGGGCCAGGCCGAGCGCGCCACCGGCTCCGGCGTACACCGGGACGCGCCCTCCCACCGCGTCGACGGCGGTCCGCGTGACCGCGGCGAACTCCTCATGGTCCAGGGCATGGAACTCGCCGGTTCCGCAGGCGACGAAGACGCCGCCGGGGCCGGCGTCCGCCCCTGCCGACACGTGGCGGTGCAGTGCGTCGAGGTCGACGTCACCGGCGGCGGTGAACGGGGTGACGGGGAAGAAGAGAACGCCTTCGAGCACGAGTGGTTTCCTTACGTCAGTGGCCGGACGAGAGAGGCCCGCCGGACGAACGGGCGGACTTACGGGGTGCCGGTGTCCGGGGCCGCCGGGATGTCACCGGCGCGCACCACGTTCACGAGCGGTTCACCGCGCTGCAGACGGCCGATGTTGTCGGCGATCTCGAGCGCACGTGCGGCGAACGTGTCGGTGGTGTGGCCCGAGTTGTGGGGGGTCATGAGCACGTTGGGCAGCTCGTGGAAGGGCAGTCGGCTCGGCGGGTCCGGCGGACCGGCCCACCACACGTCGAGGGCGGCACCACCGATGGCTCCGGAGCGGAGTGCCTCGTAGAGCGCTTCCTCCTGCACGACCGGCCCCCGGGCCACGTTGACCAGCAGCGCGCCGGCTCCCATGGCCCGCAGCTCGGCCGGGCCGATCAGCCCGCGGGTGGCGGCGGAGAGGGGGACGGTGACCACCACGATGTCCGATTCGGCGAGCAGGTCGGGCAGGCGGTCGTTGCCGCCGATCCAGTCGGGCCGCAGGTCGGCGGGGACCGGTGCGGTGGGGTCACGTCGCACGGCACGCACCCCGAGGCCGAGGGCCTGGCAGAGCCGGGCGACCTCGGTCCCGGTCTCGCCGAAGCCGATGATCCCGACCCGCCGTCCGCCCAGCGCCGTCCCGAACGGGAGCCCGGGTTCGACGGCCACGTTGCGCCAGCGTCCGGTGCGCAGCGCGCGGTCGGCCGTCAGCACGTCGCGGGAGAGCATCAGGACGGACATCAGTACGTGTTCGGCGATGGAGCGGCCGTGGTGGTGGGTGGTGGCGACCGTCACCCCGGGATGCAGCGCGTCGAGCGGGATGCCGTCGTAGCCGGCGCCGACGACGTGCACGAGCCGCAGCCGTGCGGCCCGCCGGGCGTCCTCGGCCCGGAGCTTCGATCCGATGTACACCTCGACGTCGGGGAGCGCGTCCCCGATCCGGTCGGCGTCCCAGTCGCAGGCGTCCAGCCAGACGTGCCGGCCCCGCGTGCGCTCCTTGAGCGGTTCGTGGAACCGGCCGAGGATGCGGTGATGGAGCATGATGCGCACGGTCAGGTCACCACCGGGGGGTCTTGGTCGAGAACGAGGGGTCGAAGCGGCGCATGTAGCCGGTGTCGTCCCGGTCACGCAGCCCGCAGTCGAGGTACTGGCGGTGGAGCCGTGCGAGGGCGTCCCGGTCCAGCTTCACTCCGAGCCCGGGAGCCGTCGGTACGGCGACGCTGCCTTCGCTGAACCTCAGCACCCCCGGGTCCACCACGTCCTCGTCCGGCCGCTTCCAGGGCCAGTGCGTATCACACGCGTAGTTCAGGCGAGGGGTGGCCGCCGCCAGGTGGGTCATCGCCGCGAGGCTGATACCCAGGTGCGAGTTGGAGTGCATCGACATGCCCAGCCCGAAGGTCTCGCAGATGGCGGAGAGCTGGCCGCAGCGTCGCAGCCCACCCCAGAAGTGGTGGTCGGACAGGACGATCCCCACCGCCCCCTGCGCCACGGCCGGAGCCAGATCGTCGAAGGAGACCACACACATGTTGGTCGCCAGCGGTGTCGGTGTCCGTCCGGCCACGGTCGCCATGCCCCGGATGCCCTCGGTGGGGTCCTCCAGGTACTGGAGGACCCCGTCCAGCTCGCGTGCGACGTGCAGGGAAGTCTCCGTGCTCCAGGCAGCGTTGGGATCGAGGCGCAGGGGAAGACCGGGAAAGGCCTTCCGCAGTGCCCTGATGGCCGCGATCTCCTCCTCCGGAGGGAAGACTCCCCCCTTGAGCTTGATCGAGGTGAAGCCGTACGTCTCGATCATGCGGCGGGCCTGTTCGACCAGCCCCGCCGGGTCGAGGGCCGCACCCCAGTCGTCGTCGTCCTGATCGGGGTGCCCGGCCCACTTGTAGAAGAGGTAGGCGCTGTAGGGGACCGCGGGGCGCACGGCTCCCCCCAGGAGATCGCAGACCGGCCGGCCGACGAGTTTGCCCTGGATGTCCAGGCACGCGACGTCGAAGGGTGCCATGACCCGGTCCACGGCGCTGCTGCCGGTGACCATCCCGGACATGCCGTCGCCACCCGTGGTGTCGGCTCCCAGCGCACGCGTGGTGCGGGCGGTCAGGTCGTTGAGGCTCCAGACGTCCATGCCGGTCAGCTCGGCTGCGGCGCGGCGCAGCCGCTCCAGGTGCACCGTGCCGCCGTAGGTCTCGCCGATGCCGCTGAGCCCGCTCTCCGTGGTGATCTCCACGATGGTGCGCAGCGCGTAGGGCTCGTGCACACCGACGGTGTTGAGCAGGGGGTAGTCCCGGAAGGCCACGGGCGTCACGGTGACCTCGGCGATGCGTTCGGAGCTGCGGACCATGCAGGCCATCCTCACTTTGATGATCGCGTTCTCATCTGTGGACGCCATTCTTATGTATGTACGTGCGACGGTGTCAATGGGTCGACGGTGAGGCTTCCGGAACCGGGGTGAGCAGCACACCTTCGGTCATGAACCGCTGGAGGTTGCGCAGGGCCAGGTCTCCCATGGCCGCGCGGGTCTCCCGGGTGGCGCTGGCGATGTGGGGGAGCAGCACCACCCGGTCCGACTCCAGGAGGGCCTGCGGAATGTTCGGTTCGTCCGTGAACACGTCGAGCGCCGCCCCCGCGATCCGCCGCGCCTCCACCGCCGCGACCAGCGCCGGCTCGTCGACGACACTGCCCCGTGCCACATTGACCAGGTAGCCCTGAGGGCCGAGAGCCTCCAGGACCGCCGCCGAGACCAGGCCCTCGGTGCCCCGCCCTCCCGCGACGGTGACGACGAGCGCGTCGCACGCTTCGGCCAGGGCCTCCGCGGTGGGCAGGTGGCGGTAGCCGACGCCGGGGACCGGTGTGCGTGTGCAGTAGGCGACCTGGACCCCGAAACCTTCGAGCCGCTGCGCGACGGCCCGGCCGATGCGTCCCAGCCCGAGGATGCCCACCCGCTTCCCGGTCACCCGTGAAGCGAGCGGGAAGGGTGCGGTGCTCCAGCCTCCGGCGCGCACGTACCGGTCGGCGGCCGACATCCGGCGCATGACGTCGATCAGGGCCCCGACCGCGAGGTCGGCCACGCAGTCGGTGAGTACGTCGGGGGTGTTGCTGACGTCCGTGCCCCGCGCCCGGGCCCGGGCCACGTCCGTCGTCTCGTAACCGACGCCGAAGTGGACGATCGCGCCCAGCCGCGGCAGCGCGTCCATCAGGGCGTCGCTGACGCCGACCCGTGCGCTCGTCACCGCGGCCACCACTTCGTCACCGTGGATGCGCAGGTACTCGGCCGGGTCGGGCAGTTCGGGCAGGCGAACCGTCCGGTAGTGCTCGGACAGTGCGCTCTCCAGAGAGGGAAGCAGGGCGGACACCTGGAGGACGGTGTCCGGGGTGCTCGTGGGGATGATTGCGTTCGGCACGGTGGCACTCCGGTCTTCACTGACGGTTTCGAGGGGGTCCGCGGCGCTCGGGGGCGTCCGTGCGGAATGCGGCGAGGCGATACCGGATCTTCCACATCTCTTGACGCTGCCACGACGCCGGTTTAGCTTCGCGTTCACAGATAGAGACTGAGTACGTAACTGTAGACAACCTCGTGATGGTCGGACCTGCACCCCCGCGCTCGGAACGCGACACATCAGCGATTCCCGGAGACATGTGACGATGAAGTCCTCCGTTTCACCCACCCAGCGCGCCGCACCAAGGCGGCCCCGCAAGCTGATGGCGACACTGCTGGCGGGCACCGTGCTCACGTCCAGCGGGTGCGCCGTGGCCAACAGTGCGGCCGGTGACACCGGCCGCGCCGACGGCCGGACCCTGCGGGTGGTGCTCACTCAGGAACCGCCCACCCTGGAACCCTGTGAGGCATCACTGACAGGCACCGGCGTCGTCGTCCGGTCCAACATCACCGAACCCCTGGTCGAACGAGATCCGGCCTCGGGCGAGTTGAACCCCCTGCTGTCGACCGGTTGGGAGCAGACCGGACCCCGCACCTGGTCCTTCGACATCCGGCCCGGGGTGACCTTCCAGAACGGAGCGCCCTTCACCGCCGAGGACGCCGCCTTCTCCATCGACAGGGCCGTCAACTCCGACCTCGCCTGCAACGTCGAGGGCTACGTCTTCGGCAACGACGACCTCGAGGTGGAAGCGGCGGACGACCACCGGCTGACCGTCACCACCGAGGAGCCGGACCCCATCCTCCCGCTGCGCCTGAGCTTCGTGGAGATCGTCCCCCGCACGACCGACGCCGAGGCCAAGGTGCGCATCCCGATCGGAACCGGCCCCTACGCGGTCCGCTCCTGGCAGCCCGGAGCGGCGATCTCCCTCAACCGCTTCGGCGACTACTGGGGTGAGTCCCCGCCCTTCGCACGGGCCCGCTACGTCTGGCGCAGCGATGCCAGTGTCCGCGCCGCCATGATCGACAAGGGTGAGGCGGAGATCGCTGTGGCGCTGGACCCGATGGAGGCGGAGAAGGCCACGACGGTCGCCTACCCCAACAACGAGACGACGGCCCTGCGGCTCGACGGCCGCGAAGCCCCGCTCGACGATCTGCGGGTGCGGCGGGCGATCGACTTGGCCGTGGACCGCCAGGGCATCATCGATGCCCTGCTCGGCGGTCTGGCCGAACCCGCCGGCCAACTGGTTCCGCCCGGAGTGGTGGGACACAGCGACACGATCGAACCCACGCGGCAGGACATCGACAAGGCCCGCAACCTGATCCAGGAGGCGTCCGCGGACGGTGTCCCCACCGACCGGCAGATCACCCTGGTCGCCCGCAACGGCATGTTCGCCGGGGTGTCGGAGACGGCGGAGGCACTCCAGTACCAGATGGAGCGGATCGGGCTGCGCGTAAGGGTCCGCATGGCCGACACCGCGACCCAGCTCCAGTACCAGCTCCGCCCACTGCCCAAGAACGTCGGCCCCATCGCCCTGCTGATCATGCACGGCAACCAGGCCGGTGACGCGGCCTTCACCACCAGCCAGTACCTGCTGAGCGACGGCCCCCAGTCGACATTCGGCACGGAGGCTCTCGACCGGCGCATCAACGAGTCGGCCGTGCTCTCCGGCGAGGAGCGTCAGAAGGCCTTCGCCGGCCTCCTCGCGGACCAGAACGAATCCGTCGTCCAGTACACCCACATCGCCCACATGAGCGGACTGCTCGGTCTGTCGGAGACGATCCGGTACAGGCCCGACTCCGCCACCGGGGACGAACTGCGGCTGGCCGAGGTCGGCCCGGCCGAGGGGGCGAAGAACTGACATGATCCCATTCCTGCGCAAGCGCATACTCTCCAGCGCCGTCCCCCTGGTCTGCGTCGTCCTCGGCGTGTTCTTCCTGGCCCGGATGACCGGCAATCCCGTCGACCTCTACCTCCCCCTGAGCGCCACCTCCGAGCAACGTGCGGAGTTCTCCGCAGCACAGGGCTTCGACCTCTCGATCCCGGCCCAGTTGTGGAACTACCTCGCCGACGCCGTGCAGTTCGACTTCGGCACCTCGCTGCGGACCGGACAGTCGGCGGCTTCGATGGCGATCGAGGCCTTTCCCGTCACCCTGCAACTCGCCGGCGTGACCATGCTGCTGGCGATCACCGGAGCATTGGTCGTCGGCAGCCTGGCCGCCTACCGTCCCAACTCCCTGATCGACAGGATCGCCAGTCTGCTGTCGATGACGGCCGCCAGCATCCCGGACTTCTGGTTCGCCATCATGGGCGTGCTGGTCTTCGGCGTGAGCCTCGGGCTGCTGCCGACCTCGGGCACCATCGGCGGCCCCGAGATCTGGATCCTGCCCATCGCGACCCTGCTGATCCGCCCGTTCGGCGTCCTGGTGCAGGTGGTCCGCGGCAGCATGGTCACCGCGCTCTCCGCGCCCTACGTCAAGGTCGCCCGAAGCAAGGGCGCCACACCCCGGCGGGTCATCTTCGGCCACGCCCTGCGCAACGCCGTCACACCGGTGCTGACCGTGGCGGGCGACCTGGCGGTGGGTCTGGTCAACGGCGCGGTGATCGTCGAGACGATCTTCGGCTGGCCGGGCATCGGCAAACTCATGATCGACTCCATTCTCCAGCGTGACTTCGCCGTCCTCCAGGCGGCCGTCCTCCTGACCGCCGTGACGATCTTCGCGCTGAACATCCTCGTCGACGTCTGCCATGCGCTGACCGACCCCCGAGTGCGTCAGGCGGTGCCGGCGTGAGCGAAGGAAGCACCATGACCCGAGAAAAGGCCTCCACCGGGGACACGGCCGTCCCCGCCCGCACGGCGCGGCCGAGCTGGTGGCGGATGCTGGCCCGGGACCGGGCCGCGGCTGTCGGGGCCGTGGTCCTCACCGTGGTCGCCCTCGTGGCCCTCTTCGGCCGGTTGTTCATCGGCGACCGGGCGCAACGGCAGGACCTGGCCGTCTCCCTGCGGCCACCGTCCCTGGGCGACGGCGTGTACGGGCTGCTCGGCACCGACGTCCTGGGGCGCAGCATGGTGGCCCGGCTGATCGAGGCTTCGGCCACGACGCTGTCCGTGGCCGTCCCGGCCGTGCTGAGCTCACTGGTGATCGGTTCGGCCCTGGGCCTGTGGGCCGGCTACCACGGGGGACGCCGCGAGAGCGTCACGCTGCGGATCGCCGACGTGATCCTCAGCTTCCCGTCGCTGCTGATCGCGGTGGTCGTGCTGTACGTCTTCTCACCCAGCGCGCTGAACCTCGTACTGATCCTGGCCGTGACCCGCATCCCGGTGTACCTGCGTACCGCGCGGGCTGAGGCGGCGGAGCTGCGCAGCCGGCTGTTCGTCGACGCGGCCAGGACCTTCGGTACCGCCGACCGGATGATCATCTACCGGCACATTCTGCCGATCGCCCTTCCGACGCTCCTGACGGTCGCCACCCTCGACTTCTGCTTCGTGATGCTCACCGAGTCGTCGCTGAGCTTCCTGGGCATCGGAATCCAGCCGCCGGACGTGAGCTGGGGCCTGATGGTCGCCCAGGGGCGGCAGTACCTCCAGACCGCATGGTGGATCACCGTGCTGCCAGGGCTGGCCATCGTCCTCACGACGGTCTCCGCCACCGTGCTCGCCGCCTGGGCCCGCCTCGCCACCGACCCCGCCCAGCGCTGGCGCCTGACGCTGCCGAAGAAGCGCCGGACCGCGTCGGCCCCCGTTCCTCCGGAGATGATCCCGTGACCACCACCAGCCCCTCCGCGCCCGGCACCGACACCCCGGCCCTCGCCGTCGAAGGACTGTGCGTGGACCTGACGACGCCCTCCGGGACGGTACGCGCCGTCGACGGCGTCAGCTTCAGCGTCCGTCGCGGACGCACCCTCGCCCTCCTGGGGGAGTCCGGCTGCGGCAAATCGATGACCGCGCTGTCCGTGGTCGGGCTGCTGGACCCCGCGGCCTCCGTCACCGGCGGTGCCGTCCGGGTCAGGGGCGACGACACACTCCGCATGAGCCCGGCACAACGCCGCAAGCTGGCCGGACCGGTCCTGTCCATCGTCTTCCAGGACGCCCTGACAGCCCTCAACCCGGTGCAGCCGGTCGGCAGACAGATCGGCGAACCCTTCCGCATCCACCGCGGACTCTCCCGGCGCCAGGCCCTGGAGGAGGCCATCGAACTGATGACACGGGTGGGGATACCCGAACCGAGGCAGCGGGCCCGCTCCTATCCCCACCAGTTCTCCGGTGGCATGCGGCAACGGCTGCTGATCGCGATGGCCGTCGCGCTCGCCCCCGACGTGCTCATCGCCGACGAACCCACCACCGCTCTCGACGTGACCGTGCAGGCACAGATCATGCGGTTGCTGCGGGACCTCCAGGACGAGCGGGACATGGCCGTGGTGCTGATCACCCACGACCTGGCCGTGGTCGCGCAGCGCGCCGACGACGTGGTCGTGATGTACGCGGGCACGGTCGTGGAGAACGGACCGGTGCACGACGTCTTCGACGCACCCCGCCACCCCTATACCCGGGGACTGCTCGACTCGGTCCCGGAGGACAGCGTGCGCGGACGCCCGCTGCCCGCCGTACCCGGAAGTCCGCCCGAGCTGAGCGCGGTGCCGTCCGGCTGCGTCTTCCAGGCCCGCTGCCCCATGGTCCGGGAACGTTGTGTCCAGGAACGGCCGTCCCTGCGTACCACGGGCGACGGACGTACGGCCGCCTGTCACTTCTCCGAGGAGCTTGCACGTGTCTGAGTCCCGTGCCACCACCGCCACGTCCGGCCCGTACGCCGACGATCCGCGGGAGAGCCCGCCCTTGCTGGAGGTCCGGGGGGTCACCAAGACCTTCGGCAGCGGCCGGCGCCGGCTGACGGCCCTGGACGGGGTGGACGTGCGGATCGGCCGGGGCCAGACTCTCGGCCTCGTCGGCGAGTCGGGCTGCGGCAAGTCCACCCTGGCCCGGGTGCTGCTCGGGCTGGAACGTCCTGACGCGGGCACGGTCCGGTTCGACGGAACCGATCCCTTCGCCCTGCGCGGCAAGGATCTGCTGGCCTGGCGCCGCCGTGTGCAGATGGTCTTCCAGGACCCCTTCGCCTCGCTCAACGCACGCATGTCCGCCGCCGAGCTGATCGGCGAGCCGTGGAGAACCCACCGGGACGTCGTGCCGGACTCCAAGGCCCGCGAGAAGAGGGTCCGGGAACTGCTGTCCCTGGTCGGACTCCGGGAGAGCGACGCCCATCGCTATCCCAACGAGTTCTCCGGCGGGCAGCGCCAGCGCATCGGCATCGCGCGCGCGTTGGCTCTCGACCCGGACCTCATCGTGTGCGACGAGCCCGTCTCCGCCCTCGACCTGTCGGTGCAGGCGCAGGTCCTGAACGTCCTCTCGGAGCTGCGTACCCGCCTCGGTGTCACCTACGTGTTCATCTCCCACGACCTGTCCGTGGTGCGTCACATCTCCGACCGGGTGACCGTGATGTACCTGGGCAAGGTCATCGAACAGGGTGACACGGAGGACGTCTTCGAACGCCCCCAGCACCCCTACACCGCCGCGTTGATGTCTGCGGCTCCCGTCCTGAAGCCCTCCCGCGACGCCCGCCGTCGTGAGATCCACCTCCAGGGGGAGATCCCCTCACCCTTCGACATCCCCACCGGGTGCCGCTTCCGCACCCGGTGCTGGCGTGCCGAGGACCTGTGCGCGACCCAAACGCCTCCGGTCGTCACCAGAGGAACGAGTGACACCGCCGAACCGCACACAGCGCTGTGCCACTTCCCCCTGGAGGCAGAGTCCGCGTGGGCGTGACCGGGCCCGAGCAGGCGCGCGGGGCACTTCGACCGAGCTTCCGACCGGGCTCTTCGCCGGCGCGGTGCCGCGGTTCCGGTCACGACCGTCACGGCACGCGGAGAGGCGGCCACGACGGGCTGCTTCCCACGGTCAGCGGCTGAGGGAGTCGGTCCGTGCAGGTTGAATGCGGGGTGCGGGAACGGTTCGTCGTCGTGAAGTAGGACCTGTCGCCGCCTTCGACCGTCACGTGTGAGCCGCCTTCAGGGCCAGGAGTTCGGCGCGGCGGCGGCCGGCCGAGGTGTCCGCCTGCCATGGACACCGAGATGCGGTGCCCGCCACAGCGGGGCGTCGGCCCGGACGGCTGCCGCGATGTCGAGCGAGCCTGCTGCCACATCCGGCGGAAGTCGCCAGTGTGCCTCCAGCGGGTCCTGCTCCCTCTGCGCACCGCGTCCTGGCACCGGATCAGTTCGGACGCGGGCGCGGAGGGGAGTGGTGCGGGGGCCGCGGGGTTATGGCGCCGAAGGACGTCCGTACGCTGAAGCCCGCCGGCGGAGAGCGGTCCGGGCTACCGGGCCGGCTCTCCGGCCCCGACGCGCTACGCGTCGGACGTGGTCGCCGAGACCGGGCTGTAGTAGACGGAGCGTCCTTGCTTGGAGCGCTCCAGCAGTCCGTGTGCGACCCCTTGCTCCAGGGTGTTGCGTACCACCGCGACCTGGGTCTTGCGCTGAGGGTGGGACTCGGTCAAAGCGGAGGTGACTTCAGCGGCGGACTTCGGTTCCCGCTGGGTGGTGAGGTATCCGGTGACCAACTCACGCCACGTCGGATCGCCCGCGCCCTTGGTCGCTGCCCCTCCGTCGGCGGGAGCTCCCTGGTCAGCCTGGGCCTTCTGCTTGCGGCCCCCCTTCGGGGAAGCCGTCCTGCTCTTGGGGCTGCGGGCTGCGGGAACGGCCGCCACCTTGCGGTCCTTGCTCTTCCGCACTGCCGGCTTCGTGGAACCGCCCCCCAGCACCTCCTGCATCTTGACCAGGATCTGCTCACCCGTCTCCAGCTGGACGAGCGCGTCCTGCAGACGGGTCAACTCGGCACGCGCCCGGTCCTGCTCGCTCCGATTCGCCGCGAGATCATCCGTGATCCTCTGCGCATAGTCTGCGCTGATCGTGGAGGTAGAAGTGTTTTCGGACATTCAGTCCTCGTTTTCGCAGTGTCTGGATACGTATGGCGGTTGATGTTACCGACACCAACGAAGGCGACAACCCAGAAGCCACCGATCAACCACAGAAGAGGACCTCCTCCACTGTTTGATCACAAGGCTCCACCGGGTGCGTCTCTCCAGCGAGTGCACACCCCGATACCGCGATGTCCGGCTGGTGTTGGCGCAATACCGCGCATACGTTGTCGGGCCTCAGCACCGATGTTCCGAACCTGCGGTCAGCAGTGACTGAGTGGTGCGCCACTATGTGTCGCCGGAGGCCTCAGCCCCTATGGGCTGAACACCGCAGTGCATGGACACAAGCCACCTGTGCGCCCGCACGGACGGAACCGCCCCCGACCGCACGGCCCCACACTGCCGGTCCCGCCTTCTCCGCCCGCGAGAGCCGTATCACCGACTGGTTGCCACGGGCAGGTTGCCCGAGCGGTTACCAACGGGGTGTGCTGCGGAGTCATATAGCGGCCGAGCCAGGGCACTATGCACACCACCAGGTCAAGGATGTGCCGGCGGCCACGCCGCACACCGCTACGAGAAGAACGGGAGCACCGCCCTATGGCCCTGCCCATTCTGTCCGCCGAGGCCCGTGCCGGAGCCCTGCAGCAAGCTGTCGCGGTCCGAAAGGAGCGCGCCGACCTCCTGGCCGACATCAAGGACGGCAAGGTGTCACTGCGGGATGTCCTCGGACGTGAGGATCCGGTTGTCGCCAGAATCCGCGTGCGCCGTCTGCTGGAGGCGTTGCCCCGCATCGGCAAGATCCGTGCCGGCCAGATCCTCAGGGAGTTCGGAATCTCGGAGACCCGCCGGGTCCAGGGTCTCGGCACCCGGCAGAGGGAACGCCTCCTCGCCCTTTTCCCGGCACAGGAGTGACGGGAGGGATTCGCGCTCCCCACCAAACCTCGGCAGTCGGGGTGTACGCACGTGCTGCCCACGGAGAATCGCTGATGTGTACGAGGAGTGTTGCCGAGCCTCCAAGCTGCCGCCCCGGCGCTGAACCGTTTCTTTCGCGCGGCACCACGGTGCCTTTGGCGCGGTTTCACGGTGCCTTTCGCCTGGTCCCGCGCAGACGGATTCGCCCGGCCCGCTGCCGTGCCCAGGATCCAGGGTGAGGACAGCCGAGACCACGCTCGGCAGCGGGATCTCACCCCGGTCGCGCAGATTGCGTTCCCGTCCCCCTGCCCCGACAGGGCCGGGGGCGGCTCGTGGACGTTCCGCGTCCTCCTCGGTACTCCTGTCGCTTGTTCCCGGTTCGGTCCGGGAGGGAACCGAGCCGTCACCCCCTCATCGTGCCGGGGACGGCTCGGGACACGCCCCGCCGCAGGTTCTCTAGAGGACGGCCTTGGTCTGCAGGACCTCGGCGATGGACTCCTTGCGCCACTGCCGCAGCAGTTCGTGGAAAGCGACGGCTCCGTGAGGGTAGGCGCTCGCGCTGTTCGGCCGCCCGAGCCCTTCGCGGTTGTAGTAGCCGGGAGTGCACTCGGCATGGAACCACTCGTGGTCGGGGGCGCCGTCGGCCAGAACGGCCTGCCAGGCGTCCTCCGCGCCCGGGGACGGCTCGAGCAGGGCACCCTCGGCCTCGGCCGCGGCGACCAGAGCGGCGGCGTGGACGGCCTGCTCGTCGAGTATGTGTGTGAAGTTCACGCTGCTGGCATTGTGCAGGGATCCCATCTGGATGAGGTTCGGGAAGCCGTTGCTCGTGAAGCCGTGCAGTGTCCGAGGTCCCTGTTGCGCCCACGTGTGCAGCAGTTGGGTGCCGCCCCGGCCGTGCACGGGCAGCTTCCCCGAGTGAATGCCCGAAACCCCGACGGAGAATCCCGTGGCGAAGATCAGGCAATCGAGTTCGTACGTCTCGTCCCCGACGACGACACCGTGTTCGGTGATGCGCTCGATGCCATGGGTGTCCGCGGTGTCGACCAGGGAAACGTTGTCACGATTGAAAGCCGGGTAGTAGGAGTCGGAAAAGGTGGGGCGCTTGCAGGCGTAGCGGTACCAGGGCTTGAGCTTCTCCGCCGTATCCGGGTCGGTGACGGTCTGTTCGACACGGGCCCGCAGTTCGTTCATCATCGCTGCGTCGGCGGCTTCGTAGGCGGCCTCGAAGTCCGGCCCGGTGTTCTCGCGGCGGAAGCTCGGCAGGAGCTTCTCCAGGAGGCCCGCCGAAGCGGTCCACCCGTCGGCGACCAGATCCTGGTCGGCGGGCTCACCGGAGACGATGCGCAGGAAGTTCTCCCGGCGCTCCCTGGCCCAGCCGTCACGGTCGGCACCCGCATCCTGCGCGCCTGTACGGCGGTTGGCACGCACATCCACGCTGGAGGGTGTGCGCTGGAAGACGTACACGTGCTGGGCGTCCTCGGCCAGCATCGGGACGACCTGGACGCCGGTGGCACCGGTGCCGACGATGCCCACCCGTTTGCCGGTGAGGCCGGTCATGCCGCCGTCCGGAGTGCCGCCGGTGTAGGCGTAGTCCCAGCGCGAGGTGTGGAAGGTGTGCCCCTGGAACGTCTCGATGCCGGGGATTCCGGGGAGTTTGGGCTCGGACATAGTGCCGGTGGCGGTGACGACGTAGGTGGCGTGGAACGCGTCGCCGCGGTCGGTGGCCACGATCCACGTCTCGGACGCCTCGTCCCAGGTGAGCGAGGTGACCGCGGTGGAGAACAGCGCGTCCGGGTAGAGGTCGTACTTCTGTGCGATGCGCATCGCGTGGCGGCGGATCTCCTCGCCGGGGGAGTACTTCCACTCCGGCACGTATCCGGTCTCGTCGAGCAGCGGCAGGTAGACGTGCGACTCGATGTCACAGTGGATGCCGGGGTAGCGGTTCCAGTACCAGGTGCCCCCGAAGTCACCGCCCTTGTCGATGATGCGGACCCGCTCCATGCCCTGCCGGCGCATTCGCGCCCCGGCCAGGATGCCGCCGAACCCGCCGCCGACCACGGCGACGTCGACGACGTCGCGCAGCGGCTGTCGTTCCGTCACGTCATCCACGTAGGGGTCGGCGGCGTAGTAGCCGAACTCCGCTACGGGCTGCTGGTATTGGCGGGCGCCGTCGGGGCGCACGCGCCGCTCACGTTCGAGGCTGTATCGCTGCCTCAGCGCGGTGAGTTCATCCGGCCGGTTCGGTTGAGTGGTCGTCATGTGGGGGTCTCACTCCAATCGATCGGCCGCCCCGGATCGAGCGGCCGTCCGCTACCGTAGCAACTACCGGACAGCACTGTCCGGTTGTGGCACGGGTGAATCAGGACACTCATGCCGGGCGCCTCCGCGCCCCCGTACGGGCCCCCCGAACCTCTCGGCCGGCGGAGCCACCGCACCCCGCAGACAGGAACCGTGATCCCTCCATGCGACGTTTCCCCCGACGTTCCCTCGCTGTGCTCGCCACCCTCGGCACGCTGGCCCTCACCGGATGCGGTACGGAAACCGGTGACACCGCCGGTCACGTACCGTCCGCCACCGGTGCGGACCGGACCATCCGCGCCGAGCGGCTCATGCAGGTGACGAAGGTGCACGAAGAGACCGGTATGACCCTCCTCGAAGGCCCGACCTTCGACGAGGGGGGCGGCCTGATCGTCGTCGACGTCACCGCACCTGAGGGGAAGCCGAAAGTGCTGAGGGTCGATCCCGGGAGCAGGACGGCACGGGCGGTCCACACGGACGGGCGGGGGGCTTACACCTCGGCGCAGTTCAGCCCGCACGACGGGCGCCTCTATCTGAGCGACTACGTCCACGGTGAGATCATCAGCCTGGCCCCGGACGGCAGCGATCCGCAGACCTTCTTCTCCGGCGATGTCGACGGGGCGCGGATGAACCCCGACGACATCGCCTTCGATCAGGAGGGCAACCTGTACGTCAGTGACTCACGGAGCCTGTCCGTGGGCGATGCGCACGGGCGTGTGGTGCGGATCGACAGGGATGGCGAGAAGTCCACCGTCATGGCCGGAGGGCTCGCCTCGACGAACGGGATCTCGTTCGACGCGGACTATCAGGGCCTGTGGATCAGTGAACTCACGCAGAACCGGATTTCCTACCTCCGCCTGGACGCGAAGGACGGTGTGGCCTCCCGGCACACCGCCATCCGCGTGGACGGCGGGATCGCCCAGACCGACTCGATCGCCGTGGACGCCGACGGCAACCTGTACCAGGCGCTGCACGGGCGTGCCGCGATGGTCGTGTACGACAAGCACGGCGAGCGCCTGGCGACCGTCGAGCTCCCCGCCCGCACGAAGGGGCTCGAATCGGCGACGAACGTGGCGATCACACCCGGCGGGACCAAGGCGTACATGACCGTCAGCGGGTCCGCCGGCGGGTACCTGTACACCTTCGACGCGCTGGGGAAGGGGATCCGGCAGTCCAACGGCGGCTGACACCCCTCTCTCACCCTCGCGTAGCCCCCCTCACTCCTTGAAAGGCCGCACCGGCCCCACCGGGACGCCGAGCAGCCGCCAAGCAGCTGCCGCTCGGTGTTCCCGTACCTCGCGGGTGGGGCCGCTGACGGCGCCGGAGACCATGGCGACGGCCAGCATGAGGTCGTTCGCCGCACTCAGGGGGTGCTCCTCCGGCAGGCGTTGCCGCAGAGCGCACTCGACGCGGCCCGACAGCGCCAGGGCGTGTGCGAGGGCGTCCGAGTGGCCGGCGGCCCCATGGGCGTGCAGGAGGCCCAGAAAGGCAGCCGACTCCGTCAGGTGCCACGTCAGCACACCGAGAACGTCGGTGAGAGCGAAGCCCTCGGTCGCGGCTGCCTGTTCGACCTGCCGCACGTTCTCTTCCAGGACCGCGATCGCCACGGACGCCCGGTCGGGGAAATGCCGGTACAGAACTCCCTGCCCGACGCCCGCTCGACGCGCGATCGCGGAGAGGGGGGCGTCCAGCCCGTGTGCCGCGTAGATCTCTCGCGCGGCGACGATCAGGGCGTCCCGGTTGCGGGCAGCCACCTTCGGCCCGTGATTGGCGGGCCGCCGCTCGGCGGGCATATGGGGCTGGGTCACCCCGAAAGGGTACCGGCGTGACGGCAGGGCATGACGAGCCGGTCCGAGCTCCCTTCTGCTGTGGGCGGGCCCGCCGGAGCTGATCGGAGGAGGGTGAGACCGCCTTTCCACCCTGGACAGCGGCCGCAGGCGGGCTGTGGCTTCTCCGACGGGCCGTCCCCATCGATGTCGCGGGCCGGATGCGGGGTACGCCTTCTCTCGCCTTCTCGCGGTGCAGGCGGTGGCGGCACCTGTTCGGCACGGGGTCGGCCCGGGCGTGCCGGGCCACGAGTACGGCGATCGTGCGGCGTGCCCTGGGTCATTCACCCGCTCTGCAGCCTGGAGAAGATCTCGTGATCCGCGTCAGGGCGTACGCGTCGGGGAGGCGGCGGCGGAGCGCATGGCTTCCTGTGCGGCAGGCGCCGTGGCCGAGATGGCCGGTGAGGACGTTGCCGCCGGCAGGGACGGACCGCATCCGGAGCGCAGGGCGAGAGTCACCGGGAGCGGGATCGGCGGCAGCGGGCTGGAGGCGGGTGTTCCGATCAGATCGACGGCGAGGTGGTCGGCGGGGGATGCGGTGCTCGGAAGGTGAACGCCGCGGGGCCTTCGCCGTTGTCGCGGATCAGCGCGATGCGGTCCATCGCCTCGTTGACGCCGGGACGATGTCCGGCGGGAACCCACCACAACGCGTGGTGGAAGTCCGCGAGGCGTTCGAACCATTCCCGGCGGCGTGCCAGCACTTTGAGGTGCTCACTGCGGTAGGTGTAGTCCCTCAGTGCCTCGACCGATTCCCAGACCGAGCAGTTGATCAGGAACAGGTCGTCTTCGTTCTTGGGGCGCAGACCCGTCGAGTCGGCACCGTCATCGTCAACCATGCGCCAGACGAAACCGGGTGCCCGATCGGCGAGCGCGTTGATCTCCGGGAGATGTGCGACGAAGTCGGCCAGTTGAGGGCTGCCGAGCGGGGCGAGGATGCGCCCGACGTTGACCTGGGCGAGGTGGAAGTCGTTCACGGGGCAAGCATGCCTGGGTGAACCTTCTAAAGTCAACGTTTGCTGTTTTTAGAGTTCCTCCGCTGCGGCATCGGTTGCATCGGCCACTTCGAGGGAGACGCAGCACCCTTGCGGAAGTGGGTCCATCGAGGCCTTCCAGTCCTGACCGCACGTCAACCCCGCCAGGAGACCCTCGATTCCGGCCAGATTCATTCCGCAGACCAGGGCGGGGAACTGCTCTGCCAGCGCATGGAACGGGCAGTTGTTCAGCCGCAGTGTCCTGCCGTCCCAGAACGGCTCATGGCCGCGTGCGCGCAGGACCTCGAACGGTTCGGCCTCACCGTCCACGGTGCCACCCTCGGCCTCCCCGGCCGCCCTTGCCGCCGCCTGCAGTTCCCCGTCGAGCCCGGCCCGCTCCACCACCTCTGCCAGCAGGTGGCCCGCTGCGTCGTAGGCGCGAGGTGGCACGGAGACCGCAACCTCGTTCCGGGCCCGCCGGTACATCTTCGCCGGCCGCCCGGCCCCCGGACCGCTGCGCCCCGAAAGCCGCCGGAAGTCCACTTCGAGCAGCCCGGCCTCGACCAGCTTGTCCAAGTGGAACGCGGCCAGTGAACGGGAGATTCCTACGGCCTCGGCCGCCGCGTCCCGCCCCACATCGCCCGGAGTTCCGGCCACGTACCGATACAGTCCACGCCGCACTGGTTCACCCAGCACGACCAACGCCTCGAGGGCGGCATCCTCGCTACTCACGGAGCGATTCTATAACCAACGGTGATTGACATCTTGGCCGTCAGCGCGTCGGCGCAGCTTTCACGTGTTCAGCGGGGTTGGCGACGCGGGGGAGTGCAGGGCGGCCGGCAACCGATCATGAGGCCACGCCGATGTCATCCGTATCTCCGTACCAGCCGACGACCTCGGACCGCGGGTTCCGATGCCCACTCCGTGGAGTGGGCGCCCCATTCGATCGTGTGCGAGGGTCCGTTGAGGTAGTCGGCGTACCCTTGCACCTTTTCAGGGCGGGCGGTGGGCGCGTCGGTGTTTCGGCTGCCGCGTCGGGTGGGCGCAGTACGCACTCTCCTCCGGAGAGCTTCACCGGCGGTGGTGGCGGGGGAGCGGCGACCTCAGCAAGCCTCATTCCGGCTGGGAAGCGGGGAATAGGCGTTTTCTGATCTGTTCACCACGAGTCGGAAAGCCGCCTCGGGAACCGCGAGGCTCATTGCCCCGATCAGCCGTCAGTTCTTCTTCAGCTCCTCGGCGAGCATCACAAGGATGCCGCTGGGGCCGCGCACGTACGTGAGCTTGTAGACGTCCTCATAGGTCGCCACACCGCGAAGCGGACGGCATCCGTGCTTTGCGGCCGTCTCGAGGGCTTTGTCGATGTCGTCGACTGAGAAAGCGATGCGATGCATGCCGATCTCGTTGGGACGAGTGGGCTTCGTCTCGATCGCCTCGGGGTGGATGTATTCGAAGAGCTCGAGGCGACCGTGGCCGTCCGGAGTCTGGAGCATCGCGATGTTGGCGTGATTTCCGTCGAGGCCGACGGCGGTGTCGGTCCACTCGCCACTGACCGTGTCACGGCCGACGACAGTGAGTCCGAGGTCGGTGAAGAACGAGATCGCCGCTTCGAGGTCACGAACGGCGATGCCGACGTTCTCAAGTTTGATGGCCATGCGTCGCATGTTACCGAGCCCGGCCGAGCGGGTGCTTCCGCAAGGAACCAGCTGAGTACCCGGGCGCCGTCGATGGCTGCCGTGCCCCGTCCACCGGGCGTCCTGAGCTCCTCCAGGTTCTGTGGTGCCCCTTCGGTCACGAGATGGCACACCCGAAGATCGCGCACTTTGAGCGGTCTTCCGCCGCCGTCACCCGCGTTACCGACATCCTCGACGCGCCACCCGGTTCCTCACCCTCCGCTGGTCACAGACGCTCCCTCGCTTACAAGTGCGTCCGATGTGCATCGATGCCGTGCTCCTCGTCAGTCGGCCTCCGTCAAGGCGGCGTGCGCGGCGGCGAGGATCTCCCCGGAGAGCGGAGAGCCCTTGGTGGCCCGGGACAGGACCAGTGCGCCGAACAGGGTGCAGAGGCGGACGATGCCGTCCTGGTCGTCGGTGGTGAGGAAGTGGGTGAAGTCGGCCACGCCTTCGGTGTAGACGCGACGGGCCTCGCGCCCCTCGCCGTCGCGCGCGATGTCTGTGGCGAGTGCGGCGACCGGGCAGCCGTCCGCCGGGTCGTCGCGGTGCTCGACGGAGAGGTATGTATCGATCAGCGCCTGCTGGGCGGCCTCGCGCTGCCCGTCGTGCCGTTCGAGCCCGACGCTGTGGTGTCGGGCGAGCTCGGTGAAGGCGTGGGCGGTGGCCTCGTCGACGAGTGCTTCCTTGGAGGCGAACTGCTTGTAGAAGGCGCCGTGGGTCATGCCGGCCGCCTTCATCAGGTCGGCGACGCTGACCTGTGTGCCCTGCTCCCGGAACAGCCGGGATGCGGTGTCCACCACCCGCCTGCGATTTTCCTCCGCCTGTGCCTGCGATACGCGGCCCATGACCACCTCCCATTTGGATGTCGACTGGCATCTATCATAGACCCGTGTTTAGATTGGTTGCGTAATCTAATTCGTCGCGGGTCGCCGATGGTGCCCGCCGGGTCAGGAGAAGTCATGGAATTGCAGAACACGGTCGCGGTCGTCACCGGCGCCAACCGGGGCTTCGGGCGGCACTTGGCCGCCCAGCTCGTCGAGCGCGGCGCGAAGGTGTATGGCGCCGCCCGCCGCCCCGAGACGGTCGACGTGCCGGGCGTCATCCCGCTGCGGCTGGACGTCACGGACGAGGCGTCGGTACGGGAGGCCGCCCGCATCGCGTCCGACGTGACCCTGCTGATCAACAACGCGGGCATCTCCACAGGCGCGACCCTGATCGGAGGCGACACGGACGAGGTGCGCCGGGAGATGGAGACCAACTTCTTCGGCCCGCTCGCCGCGACCCGCGCATTCGCCCCTGTCATCGAGGGCAACGGTGGCGGCACCGTACTCAACGTCCTGTCCGCCCTGTCCTGGTTCCATCCGGCCGCCCTCGGCTCCTATGCCGCGTCCAAGGCCGCCGCATGGGCGTTGACCGGGGCCACGCGCGAGGAACTGGCGCCGCGAGGCATCGCCGTCTCGGCGCTGCATGTCGGCTACATGGACACCGACATGGCCGCCGGCGTCCCCGCCGACCAGAAGGTCGCCGCCGCCGACGTAGCGGCCCAGGCGCTCGACGGCATCGAGACCGGCCTGCCCGAGATCCTCGCCGACGAGACCAGCCGGTACGTCAAGCAGAGCCTGTCCGCCACGCCCCAGCCGACCGCGGGCTGACGCTCACCCCTCCACCCCGGCGCGACCGCCTTCCCGCCCCTCATGCAAGGACATCTCATGCGCTATACGACCTTCGGACATCGGACCGGACTTCGCGTGTCCGAGTACGCGCTGGGCACCGCGAACTTCGGCACCGGTTGGGGCGCCGGCGCCGAGCCGGACGAGGCGCGCCGGATCTTCGACCGGTTCGCCGAGGCGGGCGGCACCTTCGTCGACACTGCGGACGGCTACCAGTTCGGCGAGTCGGAGGAATTGACCGGAAAGCTGCTCTCCGCCGATCGCGACCACTTCGTCCTGGCCACGAAGTTCGCCCTCGGTGCCGCCCCGCAGCCGGACATATCCAAGACCGGCAACAGCCGCAAGAACATGGTCGCCTCGCTGGAGGCCAGCTTGAAGCGCCTGGGCACCGACTACATCGACCTGCTGTGGGTGCACTTCCCCGACGAGCTCACTCCGATGGAGGAGCTCCTGCGCGGACTCGACGATCTGGTGAGCGCCGGCAAGATCCACCATGCCGCGCTGTCCAACTTCCCCGCCTGGCGCACCTCGCGCGCGGTGACCCTCGCAGACCTGAAGGGCTGGGCCCCGATCGTGGGCATCCAGCACGAGTACAGCCTCGTCGAACGTACCGCCGACCGCGAACTCCTGCCCATGGCCGAGAGCCTCGGCCTGGGCGCCGCCCTGTGGTCCCCGCTCGGCGGCGGACTTCTCACCGGCAAATACCGCAGTTCCGCCGAAGGGCGCCTGAGCGACCTTGGCATGGTCATCCACACCGAGAGCACCGGCCAGAAGACCGCCGTCGTCGACACCGTCCTGGCCGTCGCCGAGGAGACCGGCGTGACGCCCGCCCAGGTGGCGGTGGCCTGGGTACGCGAGCGTGCGGCCCGCTCCGTGGCCACGCTCGTCCCGATCATCGGCCCGCGCAACCTCTCCCAGCTCGACAGCTACCTCGGCGCCCTCGAGGTCCAGCTGACCGACGCGCAGTACACCCGCCTGACCGAGGTCAGCGCGGTGCCGCTCGGCGCGCCCCACGAGGGGATCGCCGCCTCCCTGGACCACCTCAAGGGAGGTGCCGCCGACCGGATCACCACCCCGGTCGTGCCGGTCGCCTGATGAGTGAACGCTGCCGAGGACGTACTGCGCCCGCGCCGCAGCAGGAAAAGCAACACAAACTGGTTCGAGAAGTACGGCGGCCATCCGGGATGCGCGCCGCCGAGATACCCGCCCCCCCCAGAAACGCTCTGCTAGGAGTACTCCGTGAAGGCCTTCGTCCTCGAGAGGTACGGCTCCCCCCTGCGGGAGGTCGAGATGCCCGTACCGGTCCCCGCCCCCCATGAGGTGCTCATACGCATGGTCGCGTCGGGCGTCAACCACGCCGACGAGCGGGTCCGCTCCGGCGAGTTCAAGGCGATCTTCCCGTTCCGGCTACCCAAAGTCATGGG
The DNA here is from genome assembly GCF_036345975.1 of Streptomyces clavifer. Lineage (NCBI taxonomy): Bacteria > Bacillati > Actinomycetota > Actinomycetes > Kitasatosporales > Streptomycetaceae > Streptomyces > Streptomyces clavifer. The sequence continues at coordinate 7,563,644 of NZ_CP107793.1, forward strand.
TGGTGAGCTCTCCGGCGAGGTCGTCGAGGCCGGCTCCGCTGTACGCGACGTCGCCGTGGGCGACCACGTGTACGGCTATGTCGACTTGGCAGCCACAGGCACCTTCTCCGAATTCGTCGCGGTCGACGCCGCCACGATGGCACCCGTGCCCCGGTCGGTGAGCCTGGTCGAGGCCGCAGGGCTACCAGTCGTCGCGCTCACGGCCTGGCAGGCCCTCGTCGAGATGGGCAAGGTGAAGAAGGGCCAGACCGTCCTCATCCACGGCGGGACCGGTGGCGTGGGATCGGCCGCGATCCAGCTCGCCAGGCACCTGGGCTGCACCGTCGCCACCACCGTCTCGACGGCGAACATCGCTGCCGCCCAAGAGCTCGGTGCCGACATCGTCATCGACTACCGCCGCGACGACCTCGCGCAGAGCCTCGCCGGCACGCCCGTCGACCTCGTCCTCGACATCCAGGGCGGAGCCACGCTGAAGGCTTCCCTCGGTGTGCTGCGCCCCGGCGGCACCGTCATCGGCATCACAGGCCCGCCCGACCCAGCCTTCGCGCGGCGCGTCGGCGTCAACCCGGTCGTCCGGCTCGCGATCCGGGCCCTGAGTGCCCGTACCCGCCGCCGGGCACGTGCGCTCAAGGTCACCTACCGGTTCTTGTTCATCACACCCGACAGCGCCGCGCTGCGGCAGGTCGCCGGGTTGGTCGACGACGGGGTGCTGCGCCCGGTCATCGACCGGGTGCTCCCATTCGGCCAGACCCCGCGGGCTCTCGATGAGGCGCTCGCCGGCGGCACACGCGGCAAGGTCCTGGTCACCACCGACCCGACGGCGGTGACCAACCGTGGCTGAGTCCGACGTCCGCCCCCGCCCGACCACGTGGGCCACGGCGCCCAACCGCCGCATCGTCGTAGGTTCGCACACGCTCGTCTACCGCGACCTCGGCCCCGCGAGCGGTGTCCCGCTGGTCCTGCTCACTCACCTGGGCGCCACGCTCGACGAGTGGGATCCCCGATTCGTCGACGCGCTCGCCCGCGACCGTCGTGTCGTCGCGTTCGACCTCCCCGGGGTCGGCGGGTCCACCGGCCGTGTCCCCGGCACCGTCGCCGCGATGGCGCGTTCGGCAGAGGGTTTCGTGGCCGCCCTCGGCCTGACCCGGATGGACCTGCTCGGATTCTCGCTCGGCGGCTTCATCGCCCAGCAGGTGGCCCTCGATGCGCCGGGACTCGTGCGTCGTCTCGTCCTGGCCGGAACCGGCCCCGCCGGGGGAGCCGGCATCGACCGTCCGACCGGTGGAGCCTACGTCTACTGGGACATGGCCCGTGCCGCGATGGCCCGCACCGATGCCAAGGAGTTCCTGTTCTTTCCCCGCACCCCCACGGGCAAGGCGGCAGCCAAGGCTTACCTCGCGCGCTTGCGCGAGCGCGTGATGGACCGTGACGCCCCCATCAGGCTCAGGCTGTCGTCCTTTCACCGCCAGATCACCACCATTCAGGGCTGGGGCCGGGCCGAGCCCCATGACCTTGCCCGCATCGTCGCCCCGACGCTCATCGCCAACGGCGACCACGACCGCATGGTCCCCACCGACCTGTCCCACGACATGCACGCCCGCATCCCCGGCAGCACGCTGATCATCTACCCAGGGGCCGGGCACGGCGGCGTCTTCCAACACGTCGACGAGTTCGTCGACGCCGTACGAGCCCACCTCGACACCGACAGCTGACATCGGCTGCCCAGCGGCTCCTCCGCCCGCACCCTCGGCCTGGCTGACCTGGCCCTCAGCTGGGCATCGTCTTTCGGATCATCCCGCCCTCGGCATCCTCGGCTGTCCGGATGCGGGACAACAGCATCTGCCGCGTTCCGGTCGGCCCGGTCGGCGGCGAGGGTGTAGAGGCCAATCCCGGGGCGTGACGCTCATACGCATTGGCCTGTCATGTGCGACGCGGGTCAGCGGCGGGGTAGCACGCCCAGGAGGGTTGCGGTCAGGGCCAGCTCCAGGTAGTCCTTCAGCTCCAGGTGGAAGCGGGCCAGGTCGGGTTCGGCCTGATAGGCCGCCTGCAGGCTGGGTGGGGGTGTGCTGTACGCAGACAGTGCGCCGGCCATGACCATGGTTTGCAGGCTGAACAGTGTTGCGTTCTCGCCCAGCTCCGGCAGGTACTTCTGGATCAGGGCGGTCATGGTTGTCAAGCGTTCCAGGGAGGCGCGCTTGTAGCGGGCTACGACCTCGACGGAGACGTTGTGTTCCAGGACGCTGCCCTGCGCACCGAAGAGGTCGCACAGCACCACTCGGCCGGAAAGCGAGCGGCTGAGGATTTGGGCCACCGCTGTTGCCCGCTCGGCCATGGGTAGATCTTCGTCGGTGCCGGCGGCCAACTCGCCTGCTAGTTCCGTCAGCCACTCCTGCAGGAAGCGGTCCAGCAGATCTAGCAGCACCGCTTCGCGTGACTCGAAATAGCGCAGCACGTTCGGCTTCGCCAGTCCTACCCGGCGGCTGAGCTCATTCAGGGTGACCGCGGCCACGGGCATCTCGTCGAGCATCGCCGACGCCGTGTCGAGGATCGCCCGTCGGCGGATCTCCCGCTGCTCTTCGGTTCGCGCCCGCTGGAAAGTCACGAGCACCATCCTAACTTAGGTACCACCGGTACGTTGACAACGTACCGACAGTACTTTAACGTCACGGCACAAGATACCTTCGGTACGTAAATGGTTGGAGTGCGACATGAGTGAGAAGTGGACGACGGCGAACATTCCGGACCAGCGCGGGCGGGTAGCCGTGGTGACCGGGGCCAACACCGGACTGGGGTACGAGACCGCCAAGGCGCTCGCCGAGCGCGGCGCGTCCGTAGTGCTCGCCGTGCGCAACGTCGAGAAGGGCGAGCAGGCCGCGGCCCGCATGACCGGCGACGTGACCGTGCAGGCGCTGGACCTGACCTCGCTCGACTCCGTCCGGACCGCGGCGGCGGCGCTGCGGTCCCGGCTCGCCCGGATCGACCTGCTGATCAACAACGCCGGCGTGATGTACACCCCGAAGCAGACCACCCGGGACGGCTTCGAGATGCAGTTCGGCACCAACCACCTCGGCCACTTCGCGCTCACCGGGCTGCTACTGGACCTGATGCTGCCAGTGCCGGGCTCGCGCGTGGTGACGGTCAGCAGCACAGGCCACCGCATCCGAGCCGCGATCCACTTCGACGACCTGCAGTGGGAGCGGTCATACGGCCGGGCCGCCGCCTATGGTCAGTCCAAGCTGGCCAACCTGATGTTCACGTACGAGCTGCAGCGTCGACTCGCCGCGCACGGCACCACCGTCGCGGTGGCCGCGCACCCCGGCATGTCCAGTACCGAACTCGCCCGCAACACCCCTGCGGCCCTCCGGCTTCCGCTCACCTGGCTTGCACCGCTGATCACTCAAACGCCGGCGATGGGCGCGCTGCCGACCCTGCGCGCGGCCACCGACCCGGCCGCGCTCGGCGGCCAGTACTACGGCCCCGGCGGACGCAACGAGGTCAAGGGCCACCCCCGGCTGGTCACCTCCAGCCCTCAGTCGTACGAGGTAGCCGTCCAGCAGCGGCTATGGGGCGTCTCCGAAGACCTCACCGGGGTGGAGTTCCCCATCGTTCAGTCCAAGCAGTACGCGGTTCCCTCCGGATCGGCCACCACGATGTAGCCCGCACGGGTAAGAGGTGCCGGCTCGTCGCGGCGCAAGCGGGCGGCGCCGAGTCCGACGAGGCGCCCGCACTCCGCCTCGAGGCGGCCATTCGCTCGTCGCCGTGCGGGCCGGGTGACGTCGGTGCGGTCGCGATGGGCCTTGGCGCCACCGTCACCGGCCACGGCACCCCGTACACCAAGTCTTGGGAGGTGAACTCGGCCCCGGGCCGACGCCTCTACGAGCGCCCCCTCCGCTGAGCAGGCCGGCCCGCACTGCCCTTACCGTCCGTAGAGAAGGTGGGCCGCCGCCTGATTGCGGTCGGCGACACCGAGTGCGTTGTGGCACACCGGATCTTGTTCGAAGCAGGCGGCGTGGTTGATCATTCGGCCTGTGGTGCAGGTGTGGTCGCGGGCCAGGAACTGGCCGGCCACGGCGAGCCCCGGGCGTATCCGGAGGCCGTCGAAACAGTGATCGTCGCTCTCGCTGCCCGGACACTGTCGCAGCCGATGGCTGGACGGGGCGCTGTGGGCCATCAGCAGGTGCAGCAGTTCATGACCTCGCCCCATCCCCGCTACGAGGCCGACGACTCGGTACCTGTTCAGGCGCCGAACCGGGACGCCGGGCCGCCGAGGACCCGGTCAAGCCCGTAGGCGAAGTCGTCGTCGCGGGTCTGCTGCGGGCAGGCCTGCTTACGGCCGAGTTGGTACGTGCCTGGAAGGCTCCTGCAACGCATTCACGAAGGGGGCGGCTCCGTCGAAGGGTTGGGGGCGGACCGGTCGCAGATGTTCATGGGGTCGACATGTGTTTGCGGGGGAGCGGAGGAGGCATCAGGTGTCGGTGGGCCACGGCCGCGAGCAGGACGTAGGCGAGCACCACCAGCACAACCGTGATGATCCACGCATGCGATCCGGTCGGGTCGTAGACCCGCCCCGCGTTACCCACGTCCACGGCCGGCGCCGTCTCTCCGGCCTTGAACGTGTCCCGGCCGCTGCCGTACAGCTTGACGCCCCCGAGCTGCACGGTGCCGTCGTTGGACCGGAAGGTTCCCGACCACTCGCAGGTGGTGTGCCCGGCGTGACCCGCGCACACGAGACGGGTCGCGGTGAAGATACCCTGCGGCCCGTCCGCTGTGGCGGCCCTGGCGGCGGTGCCGAGATTCGGCACCGTCATCCAGAACAGCAGTACTCCGGCCAGCAGGAGCAGCAGGGACACGAACCCGGAGGGCCTACTCCCGCCCGTGGCCATGTGTTCAGTCCTTTGGTGCGCAGGCGCATGGTGCGGCGGCGTTGTCCGGCCGGTTCGCGCGGGTGTGCAGGTACATCGCCACCACCATGGGGACTGTCACCAGGGTGTTGTAGAAGAGGTGCAGTTCCACTCGGGGCATGAGTAGCTGAATCAGACTCGTCGGAGCGGCCTTGCCCAGCAGGTGCGCGCCCACGAGCACCTGGACCAGGAGCAGGAGGTGCTCCAAGTGGTGCCACACCTGGATGCCGAGCGACACTTTCCACCAGGTGCCCGAGCGGCCGGTGAAGCCCGGGCGCAGGAGGAACAGGCCGACCATCATCACGAGGGCGTAGCCGTAGTGCATCCATTCCGAAGTGACGAGCCATGGGAACGGAAGCCCGAGCACGCCGCGCGCCTCGGGGATTGGCCATCCCATGACATAGATCTGGTACGCCTGGACCAGGTGCTCCGCCCAGTGCGCGACGACGATGAACAGGAATAAGCGCAGGCCGAGTTGATGATGACGGCTGTTGAGGGAATCGAGCCCACCCCGCACGGTCAGCGGTGATGTTCCCGTGCTGATGGCCATGTCTGAACCTCCACGGTCGGAGAACGGTGGCTCATTACATCAGGCTCGTGCGCGGGATGGCTTCTTCCGCCGTGCCCTTCTTGAGGGCCGGTTCGCGGACGCCCGTGCTCTGCAGAACGGCTCGGCGGCACACCCGCAGTGTGTGCGGCGCCGGCCACCGCCGGCGCTTGCCGGACAGCTGCCGCTGCTCAGCGGCTTGATCGCGGGAGGACCGATCGTCCTGGCCTCGCGGTCGGTTGGCGGTCCGGCATCGGCATCGCGAGTTTTCGTGGTCCCGTGTGCGGTTGCCACCGACAGGTCGGTTCATTAGCTTCCTTGCATCACGAGGCCCTGTCGTCCCGCGGTCACTTCGCCGTCGCCCGCTGTCTGTCTCCCCCTTTCTTCTGGAGGAAGAGCTATGCCCCATATCGCACTGAGCAACGACCTCCCCGGAATTACCGGCCTGATGGCCCACCGTCCCGACACCGCCGGACCGCTGGGCGACCTCGCGGATGCCTTGTTGAGGGCGCCGTCCTCGCTCGACCCGGGAGAGCGTGAGCTGATCGCGGCGTACGTCTCGCGACTCAACGACACCGAGTTCTGCTCCTCCTCGCACGGGGCCTTCGCCGCCGCGCAGCTGGCGGGAGGTCAGGAGTTGGTCGGGGCGGTGCTGGCCGACCCCGGCACCGCTCCTGTGAGCGGCCGGCTGCGTGCGCTGCTGAGCGTGGCGGCCGAGGTCCAGAACGCCGCGCGTCCGGTCTCCGACGAGGCGATCGCGTTGGCGCGCGCCGAGGGTGCGAACGACACGGACCTGCACGACACCGTTCTGATCGCCGCGGCGTTCTGCATGTACAACCGCTACGTCAGTGGCCTCGCCACTGAGCTGCCGAAGGACGACGAGTACTACAACCACGCCGCCCAGCGCATCGTGGCCGACGGCTACCGGGGCGGGATCCTGCAGGAGGACTGACGTCACCCACCCAGGAGGGGGCGAGCCATGGGCACCCGGCGCAGGTGGAGACGGACGACGTTCCGGACCGGCACCACTGCGGTGGTCGCGGCGCGAGTCCCGGCATTGGACTGCACACGGTGGAGGAACTCCCTCAGTCGGGCGCCCACGTGTTGCTGCCCGTACACGATCCGCTCGTCCCCGGTGGGGATCAGCGCCGCAGCGGTCAGGACCGCACACAGTTCGGAGGTGTGCTCCACCCCGCTGCTCGCCGACTGGGCCGTGGGCATCAGCAAGGCGGGCTGAGTGTTCATCCTCGCCGTGTCGGTGACCGCTGTGGCGGTGTCTCCGCCGGAGGCACCGCACTGATGGCTCCTGTGCCCTTGGTGTCGGCGTTCGTCTTCCCGCGCCCGTTGGCGCGCGGGCGGCAGCTGGACGAGGTCGTGCCGGAACCACATGTCGTCCGGGAGTCGCGCCGGGCGTGGAGGGCTGTCGAACGAGCACGTGCCCAACTGCCCCTGGCACGCTTCCGTCCACGGCGGGCGCGGGCCGGGACGGCCGATCAGCGAACGCCGGCCCCTCGGGGGAGTCTGCCGTAAGACCGCAGACCGCAGACCGCAGACCGCAGAACCGTAACCGGACGCTGTGCACCACCTCACCTACCGCGCCTGTCGGGAGAACATCACCCGACTTGTCACCTCGGGCCCTTCGGTCGCGGACCTTCTCGTGCCGGCGTGTCCCGGCTGGAGCGTGCGCGATCTTGTCGGACACCTTGTCCAGGTCTGTCGGATGGCCGTCGATGAGGAGCCGGGCGACATCAGCGAGCTGCCGTCCCCGCCTCCAGGCGTTCCTGTCGATGAACTCCTCCTTAGCTGGGTCGAGTTGGAGGAGACAGTTCCGGGAGCACGGCCTTGCGGCCGAGGGGCCGCCCCGGTGAAGCGGAGGCCGGGGCGGATCGTGTCATGAACCGGCCGGGGCCGGGAGCAGTCCTCGGTGGGTCGCTGAGCCTGAACGAAGGGTGGCCGGGTTCGCCCGGTACAGGCGGATCACGACCGGTTCCAGTGCGCGGTCCACTGACGCGGTGATCGGCCCGAAGCCGCCGACCGCCGGTAAATGACCGGCCTGATGCCCTTCGCCGGTCCTCTGCGTCACGGAGTGTGCCAGTACGTGCCAACTCCCCGGAGGCACATTGTCGAGTACGAAGGCCCCTGGGCGGGGCAGCACCGTGCAACGCACCGGGTGCCCCTGCGGGAAGGGGGCGGGGAAGAGTCCCACGAAGACGACCCCGGACTGATCCACAGCGGGCGCCTGCACATGCCCGTGAAGCGGCATCGGCGCCGTGGGGGCGCCAACGCCCTCGCGCGGGCCCGTTGCGGCGAGGTGGTCCGCCGAGCGGAGCTGCCGGTACGCGGACGGGGTGATGCCCGTGCAGGACTTGAAACACGAGCTGAAGGTTCCGACGCTGCTGTACCCGACGGTGTAGCTGATCTCCGCTATGTTGAGCTGCGAATCAGAGAGGAGCCGCTTCGCCTCCTCGAAGCGGATGGCTCTGAGGAAACGTCTGGGAGAGACCCCCATCAGGTGCGTGAACTCCCGGGTGAAGTGGAATCTGCTGAAGCCGACCGCCTGGGCTATGTCATCTATGGTCAGGTCTTCCCTGAAGTTGTGATGCATATCCGTGACCACGTGGACCACGGCTCGCGTAATGGCAGTCTCCATAACCTCTCCCTCATCAGAAAACACAGTCAACGAAGATCTCATCGCGCCGAAAAAGGAGGGGTTTCCGCAAGCGGGCGCGCGACCGGGTACCACCGGTCGCGAAGATAGGGCTCCGAGTCACGGCCAGTTAAGCGGCCCATCTACGGGCGAGGCGGTTGAAGGGTGAATACCCGCTCCTCCGCTCGAAAGAGATGGACAAGTTCCAGCCGATTCCGGTCTCCGTAGCCGGCTTAGTCGATGTGATCACTCGAAGCCCTGACATCGTGACCGGATCGGATCGGTGGCGACAGGCTGCCCCTGGTCGTCGGCTGGTTTTGACAGGTTCTGTGTCCGCCTCGCCCTGATATGGGGCCTAAATGGGCTCGAAACTGCCTCAATATGGAGCCTGCGAGAACTTTCTGCTCATGTGTCAGGAGTGGTGAGTGGGGCAGTTGGGGCGACAGGTGGAGCAGACCCCCGGACGCTCCAGATCGAGGAACCGGCGGTTGCGATCCTTGGAGACCCGCTCGGCCGACACGTTCAAGTCAACGGCGGTGTAGTTGAGTCCTGAACATCGTCTGCCGTTTTGACGGCTCCCTGTTCAAGAGGGCTCCCTCCTGGGCGGGCCGTATCACGTGTTTCTGTTTGCTCCTCAAAACTGAGATTTCTCAGCGTTGCCGCTCCAATGCGAGGATGGCCTCGGTGATGCACGTAATGAGGTTGGAGCTGCATCGGGACCTGCGGGGGATTCGCCAGGACTTCAGCCCCGCGACGCCGCGTTCGAGGGTACGCGTGCTGCGGCCAGTGCTTGATCCGGTTGCACGCCTGGGTCGGGTGCAGCCATCAACTTAGGAGTCCGTCGTGCGAACCGGGTGGGTGACCGCACAGGCCTTGTGGGAGCGGGGGCTTGGACCGGTGGTATTCGACCCACGGCCAAGGGGGGATAGCGGGGCTGCGGGTGCCGGGAACGTACCTGTGAGGAATTCCTCGGCACCCGGGACGGCCCGGAAGGCTGCTCCACGGTGCTCACGTGTCGGCGTACGCAGGATCTGCTCTGGTACGTGCCGGTCGTGCGGGCGGGTGGCATTGCGTTCCAGGCAGACCGACAGCGGTGTGGTCACGAGGAGCGCAACGGTCGGCATTTTGTAGCTGCTGGCAGACATCGAGGATCCGGGGACCAATCGGGTCGATGCCGTATCCTCTTCGCGAGTTCCGTATACCTGAGCTTATGGGACTGCCACTCTGCGGGCCTTCGCGTTTCCTCCACGCGGTGGCCATGATTCCGTAATGCTGATTCCCTCATCGCGCCCGTCCTTGGGGGACCTCATGTGTACCCGCACCACCTCGGCCGTCATCGCCGCCGGCCTGCTCCTCGCCACCCTTACTGCATGCGGGGGCAACAGCACCGAATCGAAGCCCAGCAGCCCTCCCTCGCTCACCGCCGAACAGCGCGCCAGCGTCAATGCCGCGACCGGCCTGCCCGACACCACGCCGGAGCAGGAAGCCGCATTCGTCGCAGCGCTCGACTCCATCGACAAGGACATTGCCCACGGCAAGGCGGACAAGGCTGCCGGCCGAGGACGAAGCCAGTGCCAGACGATCCACAACTGGCCCGATGACATGGAGAAGCAGGTAGACCTGGCAGCTCAGCGGTTCACCAGCCCGACGCACCCGGAGGGCCGCACACCGGAGACCGCAGCGAAGATCAACGCAGCGGCACACGCGCACCTCTGCCCAGCGTTCTGACGCACTGATGAGGGAACCCGCAGAAGAACCCATCACCGACGAGCTGTTGCGTCGCACCCTTGTTGCTTGTGGCCCCCGCGTAGGTGGCCGCTACGCCGTATCCGACGACAGTCGGTAGTTTGCCCCGATTCCAGGTCCGGCCGTACGCTCCGGCGGCCGGGCCTCGGCATGTTCCGGAGCGCGACCGCATCCGTGTGCTGCGCTGACTGATCATTTCGGAATGAGGTTCGGAGTCGTCTCAAGCAGATGATGCTGCGGGCGAATCGGAGTAGTTCGAGGCGGAGGTCTGCTCGTATCTCGTAGCGGATGCGCAGTCGTTGAACTGGTGGAGGCAGGCGAAGGTCCGCTCGACGACCTACCGTGTCTTGCCCAGTCCCGAGCCTTGCGGGGTGCCGCGGCGGGCGATGACGCAGTTCCGCCAGGAGAACCTCATGTAGGCGGGGCCACACTCCGGCCTTCGTCCAGCCCCGCAGACGACGACCAGGCCATCACCCCGCTACAGCCCACCAGCTCCGCGGGACCGTCCCGCGGAGCTCGGTGGTGTGGTGGGGAACGCGACTCGCAGAGCGATCATCGGCGACCGGTGGATCACGGGTCTCTCGGCCCCTGTGATTGCTGAACTCGTTTTCCATATCGGTCCGTTGCGGTATGAGCGCCAGGCGGCGATCACACTCCAGGCCCCCACCGCCTGCCGTGGCTGCTGCCACCGGCCCTGTCCGCACTGCTGGAGGTCGTCATCACTCGCCGCGACGCACCGTCCAATCCGGCTGCCGAGGGCCTGCATCTCGCCCTGAACCGGCGCCACGTCCACCCCGAGCGTGCGGTGTTCGTCGGCGACAGCCCCGCCTCGAAGACGCCCTGGGCGCCCGTCACCGACACCGTCACCCCCGCGGGCGGCTTCGGCCACCAGTTTGCCGCCGCGCTCCGCCTGGCCAGCGGCCGACGGGTCTTTGTCAAAGCGGCCCCCGCCGACGACCCGCTGACCGCCGCCAACCTCCATGAAGCCGACGTCTGCAGCTCGCTGTCGCCCGGCGCCCCGGCCCCGGAGCTGCTGGGCACCCACCGCGCCCCACGTCCGCGCCCTCCAGCCGGAGCTCCCTTAATGGGAAGCGGCCTGGACGGGCCTCGCCCACGGAGACCGCATCGTTCACGGCGACCTGCGGGCCGACAACATGGTCCGCGACCGCCACCTTGGTGTGACCTTCGTGGACTGGGCCCACGCCACCACCGGCCTGGCCTGCATCGACGCAGCCTCCCTCGCGCACCCGCAGGGCCGACGGCCTACGCTACGCCCAGCCGTACCACCGCAGGAGGACTCGTCCATGAAGGCCGTTCACAACCATCCAGTGCTCGCCGATCCGGCACTCGACGACCCCGTGGGGCAGTCGCTGTGTGGCCGTCACGCGCCCCTGGCCCGCAGGATCGGAAAGGCGGCCACCTACCTGCCGGACGTCACCACCTTCGCCACCGTCTCCCCGGGCTCGGGCCCGGAAGCGTGGGAAGACCTGGCCGCCCTGCTCGGTCCCGGCGAACTCGCCGACATGTTCAGTTCGCCGGCGGACCCGCCGGACGGCTGGGCGCCGGTCTTCTCACTCGACGGGTACCAGATGGTCCACCTCGGAGCCCGCGAGGGATCCCCCGTCTCCGAGGCAGCGACTGAGCCGGAGGCCGTGGTGCTGGGTGAGGCCGACGTCCGGGACATGCTCGCCCTCATCGCCCGGACGAGCCCGGGGCCCTTCTGGCCGCGCACCCATGAACTCGGCACCTACCTGGGAATCCGCGTCGACGGCACGCTCGTCGCCATGGCGGGTGAGCGGCTGCGTCCGCCCGGCTGGACCGAGATCAGCGCGGTCTGCACCGCCCCGGAGGCCCGCGGGCGAGGTTACGCGGGCCGGCTGGTGAACGCCCTGGTCACCCGCATCGAGTCCCGGGGGGAGCGCCCCTTCCTGCACGTCGCCCGGGCCAACACCGCGGCGCTGGCACTCTACGAACGGCTCGGATTCGAGGTACGGACGCCGGTAACGTTCCGCGGCTTCCGGACACCCTGACCGCGGGGACCTCCGGCGAGGCCGGAGGTCCCCCACAGCGTATGACGGTGCCACAGACTTGAAGTCGTACCGGGGCCCGTCCCAGCCGCTCCCCAGCCCGCTCGGCGGTCTCGGCGGCAACCCGGCTGGGTCCGGCCGTCCCCCGGACGCCGGCCTGTCCCCGCGGGCCTGGCAGCACCGTTCCGCACGCGACCCGTTGACAGGGCGGGTCCGCACTGGCTTCATGGGCACGTCCATGGAAGCGCTCCCACGGCAGGCGTCACCGACGCCTCTTCTGGCTGCCTCGCCCTGGCCGGCACCGCCTGACCTGCTCGTCCCCGGACGGCTGGTGCGGCGCGCCACCGCACCACCGCAGGCATCGGCGGAGCACGCGCCCACGCCGATCCGCCAGGCACCCCCGCACCACCGCAACGCCCGGCACCTCTCGGACCCGCGCCACCGCAACGCCCGGCACCTCTCGGACCCGCGCCACCGCAACGCCCGGCACTCCTCGCTCCCATACACGTCGTACCCACGAGCCGCGCATCCCCGCCCCGTCTCGCCGTGACGCCGCCCCACGGGCCGGCTCCGGCGTGCCGCCCGCCCCACGGAAGGACGATCCGTTGCGCCTGTACGCCCTCTCCCGCCCACCCCTGCACCGCCCCGCGCCACCCGGGGGTCCACGCCGCTCCCGCTGGGCCGCCTCCCTCGTCGCCGTGGCCGCGATGCTGGGTGCCGCCCTCACACCCCTGACCGCCGCCCGGGCCGAGGCCGCCCCGGCGTTCGCGTACGGCGAGGCCCTGCAGAAGTCGCTGTACTTCTACGACGCCCAGCGCTCCGGCCGCCTGTCTGCGGACAACCGCGTCCCCTGGCGCGGCGATTCGGGCACGGAAGACGGCAAGGACGTCGGCCTGGACCTGACCGGAGGCTGGTACGACGCCGGTGACCACGTGAAGTTCGGCCTGCCCATGGCCTACAGCGCCGCGGTCCTGGCCTGGGGCGGCATCGAGCAGAAGGCGGCGTACAGCGCCACCGGGCAGTTGGAGCACCTCAAGGACAGCCTGCGCTTCGTCAACGACTACTTCGTCAAGGCGCACCCCTCCCCGACCGTGCTCTACGGGCAGGTGGGCAACGGTGCCGACGACCACAAGTGGTGGGGTCCGGCCGAGGTCATGCCGATGGCCCGGCCCGCGTACAGGATCGACGCCTCCTGCCCCGGTTCGGACCTGGCCGGGCAGACCGCCGCCGCGATGGCCGCCTCCTCGATGCTGTTCACCGACGACGACCCGGCGTACGCGGCGAAGCTGGTCACCCACGCGAAGCAGCTGTACTCGTTCGCCGACACCTACCGTGGCAAGTACAGCGACTGCATCACCGACGCGAAGTCGTACTACAACTCCTGGAGCGGCTACCAGGACGAGCTCGTGTGGGGGGCGATCTGGCTACACAAGGCCACCGGGGACGCCTCCTACCTCGCCAAGGCCGAGACGTACTACGACGGTCTCTCCACCGAACCGCAGTCCACCACCCGCTCCTACCGGTGGACCCTCTCGTGGGACGACACCTCGTACGGCTCCTACGTTCTGCTCGCCAAGCTCACCGGGAAGAAGCGGTACATCGACGACACCAACCGGTGGTTGGACTGGTGGACTTCCGGGGTGAGCGGCGCGAAGGTGCGCTACTCCCCGGGGGGTCAGGCCGTTCTGGACTCGTGGGGTTCCCTCCGGTACGCCGCCAACACGGCCTTCGCCGCGCTCTCCTACAGCGACTGGCTGACCGGGGACGCGACGCGTAAGACGCGCTACCACGACTTCGCGGTGCGACAGATCGACTACGCCCTCGGCGACAACCCGCGCAAGTCGAGTTACGTCGTCGGCTTCGGCGCCAACCCGCCCACCAAACCGCACCACCGCACCTCGCACGGCTCGTGGACCGACCAGATCACCAACCCCGCCGAGAGCCGTCACGTCCTTTACGGCGCCCTCGTCGGCGGACCGAGCGCCCCGGACGACACCTACACCGACGACCGGCAGAACTACACGAACAACGAGGTCGCCACCGACTACAACGCTGCGTTCACAGGTGCACTGGCCCGCCTGTACGCCGAGTACGGCGGTGCCCCGCTCGCCGCGTTCCCGCCGGCCGAGACGCCGGACGGGCCTCAGGTGCTGGCGCAGGCTTCGGTGAACGCCACCGGGCCGAATTTCACCGAGATCAAGGCGTACCTGGTGAACAAGTCCTCCTGGCCCGCGCGTCCGCTGGCGAAGGCGTCGCTGCGGTACTACTTCACACTGGAACCAGGAGTCTCGCCGGGGGATATCAAGGTCACCACCAACTACAACCAGTGCGGCACGGCCGGCGGGCCCGAGCAGCACGCGGGTGACGTGTACTACGTCGAGGTGGACTGCTCCAACACCGTGATCGCCCCGGCAGGTCAGTCGGCCTACCGCAAGGAGGTCCAGTTCCGCATCGCTTCCGCGGGAGCGTGGGACCCGTCGGACGACTGGTCACTGCGGGGTCTGCCCACCACGCCGGGCGCCACCCCGACCGACGCGCCGAACCTGGTGCTGCTGGACGGGGGCGAACGCCAGTGGGGGGCCCTGCCCGACGGATCCGGGCCCACTCCGACCCCGACCCCCACGCCGACTCCGACCCCGACACCCACTCCGACCTCCACTCCCACCCCCGCTCCGGGCAGTGCCTGCGCCGTGGCCTACAGGGTCGGCTCGTCCTGGGGCAGCGGCTTCACCGCCGAGGTGACGGTCCGCAACACCGGTACCACGGCGGTTGACGACTGGCGTCTCGTCTGGAGCTTCGCCGGCGCGGAGAAGGTGACCAACGCCTGGAACGCGTCCGTCACACAGTCGGGCTCGGCGGTGACCGCCGCCGGAGCCGCGCACAACAAGGCGATCTCCCCGGGCGGTTCGGCGTCGTTCGGCTTCCAGGCATCCGGTGCTCCCGGCGCCTCTCCCTCGGATCTCGCCCTGAACGGTGTCCGCTGCGGCTGAGCGGACCGCTCCACCGCGTGGCCGTCCCAGGAGTGCCCAGGGGTGGCCACGCGGGTGGTCGCCGGATCAGGCGGCGGCGCCCGGGAGGTCATCCGCCGGCCGGTTCGGAGGTGGACGCGCCGCCGCCCTCCGGACCGCCGATGACCACGGCGCCCCGGTAGTGCTCGCCGAGACGGCCGCGAGGGGATGCCTCAGCTCGGACAGCCGCGAACCCACCAGATCCAACGCCCCTCAGACGACCTGCCGCCGCCCGGCCGGGGCCCGCGAGAGGGCCTGCGCACCGTCTTCCGGCGTCAGTGCCTTCGTCGGCGTTCCCTTCGTACGGGGACCGGCGACCCGCCCGCACGATGCGAACCGTGCGTGCTGCCCCCGGTGCCGCCCGATCGGTGCCCGTCGCTGCCGCCGGGCCGAGCACGGCACCCCCACCGAACGCAGCGGCCTCGGCGCGTTGCACAAGCTCTGCCGCCGGTCATTGCCTTCACGTTCAGGTCGCCGGTCGCGGTAACGAGGTTCTCGGACGTCCCGGCGCCGCAGCAGTCGGGCCAGGCGAGCCGTCCCGTAGGCGCACCCCGAGATCATCATCGTCTGGGCCGACTCCGCCCATGCCGGACAGCTCGTGACCTGTGTGAAGACCTACCTGAACTCGACGATCAAGACCGTCAGCCCGCCCACATAACGTCCCCGGGTTCGTCGCTCTGCCCCGGCGCCGGGGCGTCGAACGCTCACACGTCTGGGTCATGCGCGCCCGTCGGCACGCACGGGACTGCGAACGGTTCGTCCAGCACGCGGAATCACTCATCACCTGGGTTGCAATCACCCTTATGACCAGGTGGATCACCCGCCGAAGCTCCCGCAGCGGGCAGTCGCCCTCCCGCGAAGCCCAACGCGACTGATCCTCTTGGCACTGACGGTCATCAGTCCCACCAAGAGATCACTGGGCCTCAAACCAACCTGATTGTCGCACCACTACGACGGCTCCACAGGGCAATTCGCACCAGGGGACTCGGCGTCAGCCGTCGACGCAGAGCGTCCGCAGGGTCAATACGGGGTGTGTCAGAGCCGTCTCGTGGTGAACAGGTTGGTTCCGTACACCGCGTCCACTTCCTTCCGCTCGGTTTCAGTGAATCCGACCTTGGCCAGCACACGTCGAGAAGCGGTGTTCCAGTCCCAGACCGTGGCCCACAGACGTTCGTACCCAGATGATCTCGCCCATTCCAGAACCGCCAACGATGCCTCGGTCGCGTATCCCTGACGCCAAACTCGGCGTAGCAGCTCGAATGCCAGTTCAGGTTCTCCTGCCGACCCTCGCTCGCTGTCGACCAGCCCGCAGTAGCCGATGACGTCACGAGATGCCTTCCGCTCGACCGCCAGCAACCCGGTCGACCACAGCTGGTTGGTGCGGATCGAACCCTCGAGCTCCGCGACCGTGGGGTGTCCGTCCGCGTCGATTCGGCGGTGCGGCGGCACTCGTGGATCACGTTCGGTCCACAGCTCATGCTGGACGACCGCCTCGGCTACCCGCCAAGGTCTGAGCAGCAGGCGACTTGTCTCGAGTACGACCTCACTGCCGGGAACCGCGCCAACTGTCATGGCAGCAACCATGGCACGGGTGAACGCGCTGTCGTGCCACGGGGCGCGCTTGGTTGTCCCGATCATGGGCGCTCGATAGGTGGGACAACCGAGAGCCCCCGTCGCTCTGACCAGGTCGCCGTCTTCGTCCGACAGGACTCGGGGCGCGACGGTTCCCCCTCGAGGATTCCGGCCAGGGTGTTCAGTCGTCCCGGAGGGCGGGGTGAACGGTGTGGAGCAGGTGAAGGACGGTGCGTGTCAGTATCACGTGCAGGTCGCTGCGGCTGAGCGTCCCTCGTACCAGCCACTCCCTGGACGCGGCCTTGAGCATGCTGCTGTGCGCACGGATCATCGCCCTGAGCTTGGTCCGGCCCTCTGTGACGTCGGTCATCATGGCGGCCTCGAGGATCCGGTCGGTGGCGACCTCGTCCGCTTCGAGCATGATCTGGTCGATCTCCGGATCGTTGCCGAGGGACTCCAGGCCGATGGCCGAGAGCCACATGTCCCGGTTGCGCTCGACGACTTCGAGCCAGCGGTCGACGCAGATGGACAGGCGTTCCTCGGGGGTGGTCGGAGGCAGTCGTTCCGAGACGGACGCGGGGACGACCATCATCTGTCGTACCACCTCCAGATAAAGCTGCCGCTTGCCACCGAAGTAGTGGTTGACAAGGGCGCGGGCCACGCCTGCCTCGGCCGCGATGTCCGAGATGGACACCGTGGTGTAGCCCCCTGCTCCGAACAGCCTGCGGGCGACACCGAGGATCTCGGCGCGTCGGGCATCCGGCTCCATCCGGCGTCGCCTGTCCTGGCGCTGTACGTCCATGAGGTCGTTCCTTCCGTGGTCGCGATGAACCGACCTATGTGTACATGGACTCGATCGTGGCAGCGTGCAGTTGGTCGACGGCACGGCGGCGCAGGCTCAGCTTCGGGGTGAGCTCGCCGGTTTCCGTGGTCCACGGGCCGGGCAGGACGCGGTGCTGCTTCACCTGCTCCGCGTGGGAGAGCACCCCGTTCACCTCGGAGACCAGTTCATCCAGGGCCGACACCACTTCCGGGTGGCGGGACAGCTCGATCGGGTCGGCAGCCGCGATGCCGTTCGCCCGGGCCCAGAGCGGGGCTGCCTCCTCGTCGAGGACCAGCAGCGCGGTGACGTAGCGCCTCCCGTCGCCGATGGCGACGGCCTGGGCGACCAGCGGATGTGCGCGCAGGAGGGACTCGTTCCGTGTCGGGGCGATGTTCTTGCCGCCGGCGGTGATGATGATCTCCCTCTTGCGGTCGGTGAGGGTGACGATGCCCCGTGAGTAGACCGTTCCGACGTCGCCGGTGGGCAGCCACCCCTCTGCGTCGGTCGCGGTCTCGACGCGGCCGTCGGCCTGCAGGTAGCCGGAGAAGACGACCGGGCCCCGGACGAACAGTTCGCCGTCGTCGGCTTCCCTGACCTCGATGCCCGGCCCCGGCCTCCCGACCGAGCCGAGCGCGAAGCTTTCCGGTGTGCTGACCGTCACCGCGCCCGTGGTCTCGCCGAGGCCCCACACCTCGTACACCGGAAGCCCGATGCTCGCCAGGAACTCCAGGACGGCGGGGGGTATCGGCGCTGCCCCGCTGAAGGCCCGGTGGCACCGGTCGAATCCGATGGCGGCCAGGATGGGCCGCAGCACCTGTGTGTCCTGCTGCTCGAGCGTCCTGGCGAGCTCCGCCGGGATCGCTTCGCCTTCGGAGCGTAGGCGGTACGCCTCGAGTGCGGTCTTCCGGGCGTGGGCCACGGCCGTGGCCTGTTCCCCGGGGAGTGTCGCGAGCTGTGCCCGCAGGCCGGCCGCGAGCTTCTCCCACACACGGGGGACCCCGAAGAAGCCGTGCGGGCGTACCGCGAGCAGCGCGGGCATCAGCTGAGTGGGCTCCGGGCAGATCGTGACGTGACCGGCGTTGCAGATCGGCACGTAGATCCCGAGCACCCGCTCGGCTATGTGTGCCATCGGCAGGTAGGCGAGTGTCCGCGGGTGCTCCGGAACGGGGACGAGCTCGTCCTGCATCAATGACTCGTGAACCACGTTGCGGTGGGAGAGCACCACACCTTTGGGGTCGCCTGTGGTGCCTGAGGTGTACACCAGTGCCAGCGGCTGGTCAGGGTCTGCGGCGTCGGTGAGGGCCTCGAACGAGGAGTCGTCGGGCGGCAGTGCGCCTCGCACGGCCGTGTAGCCGACGAAGCGCGGATCGTCGGCCGGGGCCGCGTCCCAGTCGAGGATGACGACAGCGCGCAGATGCGGCAGATCTTTCAGGACCGGCCGCCAGCGCCGCATCTGCTCCTCGCCCTCCAGGACGAGGACGGTGGCCGCGCTGTGCCGGGCAAGAGCGCCGATCTGCGCCGTGCTCAGCGTGTCGTACGTGCTGCACGGCAGGGCTCCGATGTGAACCGCGGCCAGGTCCGCGATCCAGTGCTCCGCGCGCCTGGACATCGCGATGAGGACGCGGTCGCCCCGGTCCAGGCCGAGCGTGACGAGGCCGCGGGTGAGAGCGGCGACCTCGGCCCGCAGCTGAGTCCAGGTCAGGGTCCCCGAATGTGGTCCGAATCCGGTGCTCAGCGCGGGCCGCTGGGCGAATTCCTGTGCGTTGCGGCGCAGCAGGCGGGGAATCGTCAGCGCCTCGGAGGGCTGGGGCAGCGGCTTTGCTGTGGTCACGGAGAGCTCCTTCCACCGCGATCCGTGAACGGACTTGTCGAGCGGTGCCCACAGTGAACCGACTCTTGGCAGAGTGTCAACAGATGGAGCAAACGCCATCCTCGTTCCCGCCAGTCACCCTCGGCGAAGCTGCAAGTTGCCTTCCGAGGCGTTCAGTTGCCTCATGTGCGTACTGTTGACACTTCGCCAATTAAGCTCTTTCCTGGCCTCCCCGAATGCGCCACGCAGTGGACGGGAGGAGGGCGAGGCCGGTGAGCGGGGCCCTAGGCATTCACCTACGAGGCGATCCGCACCCCACCAGGACAGAGGGGGAACGGATCGCTGTACCAGATCAAGCCCGTGCCGGTGGTGATCGGGCTGATCGACGAGCCCGGCCGCGCCACCAGGGCCAGGATCCCGCGCGCCCGGACGGCATCGCGTTCGGGGCCCGCCCCGCCGGAGGGTGGTCAGGTCATGGGCATCGCCGCAGACGCATACGCGGTGCGTTCGCAGCAGCGGGCCGCCCGGGCGCGGGCCGGTGGCTACTTGGAGAGGCCCGCGGTTCCGTTCAAGGGCCGCAACCGAGGCGCTGTGCTCGCCGAGGGTGGACACCTGCGCTCCCGGACCACGGTGCAGACGCTCGGTGAGCTACGACCGTGCTTCACAGTCGCACCGCCCCCTCATCGGCGTGGGCGCCCTCGACGGCGTCACCCATCGCGAACTCCGGCATGGAGCGGGTGCCGGAACGTCACGCGAGGTCCGGTTCCGCAGGCGCCTCCTGATTTCGGCAGGGCTCTGGCGTTCCTGGCTCGCCTGTGCTCATCTGGTGACACAGAGATGCCCAATATGTTTCATTGTACCAAGCTGGAGAACCTCAGGGCTGAAGGACTCAAGGAGGAGTTCGGGGCTATGGATGGACTCAGTAGGCGCAAGATGTTGATGGCGGGCGGGGCCCTGGGGGCCGTCGGGGCATGGGGTGCGGCGTCGACGGCCGACGCGCGGTCGCTGTGGACATGGGCCCCGGCTGCGTCGATCGCCGGCACGGGAGAGGGCCTGGACCCGGAATGGGTATGGGACGACGAGGTGGACCGGCTGATGGCCTCGGTGATCGACCGCGGTGACGTGCCCAGGGTCAACGGGCTGCTGCGCGCCTGGACCCGCAACGACCAGGAGCTACCGGCAGGACTCCCGCAGGACGTGCACGACTTCATGCAGAAGTCCCGGCAACTGCCCTACTGGGCCGACCGGGACAAGCTGGAGACCGCGGCCGAGTTCAACAAGTCCCGGGGTTTCTACCTCAATCTGCTCAACGGAGTGGGAGGCGGGATGCTGAGCACCGCCATCCCCAGGGAGGCGCGGTCCGTTTACTACTCCAAGGGCGGCGCCGACATGGAGGACCGCGTCGCCAAGACGAGCCTGCTGGGCTTCGCCATCGGAGACCTCAACGCCTACCGTCCGGACGGCGATGTCATCGTGCACGCCGTCAAGACCCGGATGGTGCACGCCGCGGTCCGTCACCTGCTGCCGCAGTCCCCGGGATGGACCCGGACCGGCGACGGCCAGAAGATCCCGATCAGCCAGGCCGACATCATGGTCACCTGGCACAGCCTGGCCACCTACGCGATGCAGAAGCTGGTCGAATGGAAGATCCCGATCAGCCAGGCCGACTCATCGGCCTATCTGCACGTGTGGCAGGTGACCGCGCACATGCTGGGCGTCCGCGACGAGTACATCCCCGCCACGTGGGACGCGGCCAACGCCCAGTCCAAGCAGGTCCTCGACCCGATCCTCGCCTCCACCAAAGAGGGCGTCGAGCTGACCGACATCCTGCTGGGCCAGCTCGCCGAGCAGACGAGCCCCGGCGGCATCGACCGCCCACTCGTCGACGCACTCGCCCGCTTCCTCGTCGGTGACCGGATCGCCGACATGAACGGCATCCCCGAGGAGGCGTTCTGGGGAAAGGTGATCGCTACCGTCTGGCCGAAGCTGATCGCCTTCCGGGAGAAGCTGATCCCTCTGCCGTTCGTGCCGCCCCTCGCCTGGACGATCGACGAGGCCGCTCGTCAGTACATCCTCTTCTACCTCACCAAGGGCCGGGGCACCCGGATCGAGATCCCCGACACCAACCGGCCCGGATCCAGCTGAAGCCACGCCCGTCAGGTGTGGTGCGCCAGCCGGCAGCGGGCCGGGGCGCGGTTCTCGGCACCGGTACGGACTCCGGACGGCTCGGGCGCGTTTCGGTTCCCCCCTCTCCTGGTGCTCACCGATTCAGAACTCAAGAAGGAGCTCAGAGCAATGGACGGACTCAGCAGGCGCAAGATGTTGGTGACGGGCGGGACGCTGGGGGCCATCGGTGCGCTGGCGGCGGCATCTCCCGCCCGCGCCCGGTCTGTGTGGACCTGGTCGCCCAGCGCGTCGGTGGCGGGCACGGGGGCGGGCGTCGACCCGGAGTGGGTGTGGGACGAGGAAGCGGACCCGGTGCTCGCCTCCGTGATCGACCGCGGCGACGTACCCCGGGTCAACACACTGTTGAAGCGGTGGACCCGTAACGACCAGCCCCTGCCCGACGGACTCCCGGCGGACCTCAAGGAGTTCATGGAGCACGCCCGTCAGATGCCGCCCTGGGCGGACAAGGGCAAACTCTATCGCGCTGCCCAGTTCAGCAAGACCAAGGGCATCTACGTCGGGGCTCTGTACGGCCTCGGCAGCGGCCTGATGAGCACCGCCATTCCCAGGGAGGCGCGCGCCGTCTACTACTCCAAGGGCGGCGCGGACATGAAGGACCGCATCGCGAAGACCGCGCGGCTCGGTTACGACATCGGGGACCTGGACGCGTACCTGCCGCAGGGCTCGATGATCGTGACCGCCGTGAAGACGCGCATGGTGCACGCCGCGGTACGCCATCTGCTGCCGCAGTCCCCGGGGTGGTCCCAGACCAGCGGGGGTCAGAAGATCCCGATCAGCCAGGCCGACATCATGGTCACCTGGCACAGCCTGGCCACGTTTGTCATGCGCAGGATGAAGGAGTGGGGTGTCCGGGTCAACGCCGCCGACTCGGAGGCGTACCTGCACGTGTGGCAGGTGAGTGCGCACATGCTCGGCGTCAGCGACGAATACATCCCAGCCTCGTGGGACGCGGCCAACGCCCAGTCCAAGCAGGTCCTCGATCCGATTCTCGCCCACAGTCCGGAGGGTGAGGCACTGACCAACGTCCTTCTCGGGATCGTGGCCGAACTCGACGCCGGCCTGACACGCCCTCTGATCAGCGCCTTCACCCGGTACACGCTCGGCGGTGAGGTCGGCGACATGATCGGCCTGTCCAGGCAGCCGATCCTGGAGAAGCTCATATCGACCGCGTGGCCGCTGCTGGTGGCCTTCCGTGAGGGCTTGATCCCCCTGCCCGCCGTCCCCGCGGTCCTCTGGACGCTGGAGGAAGCGCTCCGTAAGTTCATCCTGCTCTTCCTCGCCGAAGGGCGGCCCATCGCCATCGACATCCCGGACGTCAACCGTCCGTCCTGAGCGGCTCCGCAGCACCCACCGCCCATGCGTACAGCCACCTGACGCTGCCAGGGGTGGCACCATCCACCGCCCCTGGCAGCACCACCCATCACCCCAACCGGAGCCGAACCGCACCATGCAACCACCGACCAGTTCGCGCCGAAACGGGACGCCGGGACGAGTCCTCCGCCAGACTCCCGGACAGATGACGCCGCAAGGGCGCACGGGAGAGGAGACCGATGGCGAACGGTGACGACCGGGGGGCCCAGCGGCCGCCCGGGAGCCAGGCCTTCGACAGGCGCAGGTTCCTGGGATTCGTACTGGCGGCACCGACCCTGGTGACCGCCGCCGAACTCGTACCTGCCGAGCAGGCCAGAGCCGACGTGCCTTCGGCCGACATCACAGAGCTGGTCGACCTCAACGATGTCATGACCTTGGCTGCTCTGCCGACCTCCGGCTTGATCACCGTCCAGGTCCACACGGACGGCACGGTGTCCTTCGCGCTGCCGCGGGCCGAGGTGGGGCAGGGCATCACCACGTCGACGGCCATGCTGATCGCCGAGGAAATGGATGTGCCCCTCGCCAAGGTGCGCGTCACCTTGGCGGACGCGCGGCCGGAACTCGTGTTCAACCAGCTCACCGGGGGGTCCAACACGACCATCGCGACCTACACCCCCGTCCGGGTCGCCGCGGCCATCGCGCGCGGGAGGCTGCTGGAGGCCGCGGCGACGGCATTCGGTGCGGCCCTGACCGAGGTCACCATCAGGGCGGGCGTGGTCATCGGCCCCGCAGGACGGACCATCGGCATCGGTGCGCTGGCCGAGAAGGCCGCGGCCGTACGAACCCAGCAGGTCGCCGCCGAACTCAAGCCGGCCGAGCAGTTCACCGTCATCGGCACTCCGCAGCGTCGCATCGACGCTCTCGACGCGGTCACCGGACGCAAGAAGTTCGCGATGGACCTCACCATTCCCGACGCCTTCCCGACCATGGTGTGCCGTCCGCCCACGATCAACGGAAAGGTCGGATCCGTCGCCAACGTCGACGAGGTCCGGGCCATGCCGGGTGTCACGGACGTTGTCGTCATCAAGAGCGGCGTGGCCGTACGCGCCCGGACCTTCGGCCAGTGCATCGACGGCGTACGCGCCCTGAAGGTGTCGTGGGTGCCGGGCAGCGCGAAAGGCAAGAGCGACGAGTCCGTGCTCAGGGAACTCAAGGCCGCGGAAATCACGATGGGGCTCCCGCCGCTGACCCCGAGCGTCGAAGGCAGGTTCACTTTTCACTTCCGCAGCAACAGTGCGCTGGAGCCCAACTGCGCCATCGCCGACGTGCGGTCCGACCGTGCCGAGATCTGGTCCAGCCTCAAGGCGCCGATCGTCGCGAAGGAGGCGATCGCGGCCAAGCTGGGGCTGCCGCTGAGCGCGGTGACGGTGCATGTCACGGAAGGCGGCGGGTCCTTCGGGCGCAAGCTCTTCTTCGATGCGGCGCTGGAAGCCGTCGAGATCTCCGAGAGGATCGGCAAACCGGTCAAACTCATGTGGCACCGGGCCGACGACTCCCGCCAGGGACGTACGCATCCCATGGCCACGTCCCGCGTGCGCATCTCCTACGTGGGGGACACCGTCCTCAGCTACAAGCAACGCCACACCAGCGTCGCCACCGACCTCAGTCATGGCTTCGGAGAGATCTTCACCGCCCTGGCGGCGAAACTTCCGGTGGCAGACCTCGGATTCTCCGAGACCTTCTTCCAGCTCTCCCAGTCGATGCCGTACAACTTCGGCGTCAACAGCCGACTGCTGAACGAGACCGACAAGAGCTTCAACACCGGCAGTATGCGCAACGTCTACTCTCCCGACGTCACGTGCGCGCGGGAACTCGTCATCGACCAACTGGCAGCGAAGATGGGAAAGGATCCGTACCGGTTCCGCCGCGACTTCCTCAGGGACCACCGATCCCTCGCGGTGCTGGAAAAAGTCGCCGAAGCCGGGCGCTGGGGCCGGCCGATGCCCGAGGGAACGGCGCAGGGCATCGCGCTCCACTCCGAATACCACTCGGCCAGCGCGGTCCTGGTGGAAATCGACTGCCGGCCCGAGACCGTGAACCGGCCGATCCGCGACGGCGTCGCCGGACCACGTGTCACCAGGATCGTCCTCGCCGTGGACGCCGGCCTCACCATCAACCCCCGAGGGCTGGAGGCCCAGATGATGGGCTGCGCCATGGATGGCATCGCGCTCGCCCTCACCTCCAGCCTGCACCTGCGTGACGGGTACTTCCTGGAAGCCAGCTGGGACAACTACTTCTACACCCGGCAGTGGAACACTCCACCCGAGCTGGACATCATCATCATGCCGGACACCACGGGGAAGCCCGGTGGCGCGGGCGAGCTGGGCGTCGCAGCGACGATGGCCGCGGTCGCCTGCGCGTACGGACGTGCGACCGGAACAATGCCCACCACCTTTCCCGTCAACCACGGCACACTCTCCTTCGAGCCGAAGCCGACGGTCCCACCCGTTCCGCAGTCCCCGACCGATGGCCGCGACCACGCCTACTGATGCAAGGAGTCTTCCGTGCCCAAGCACACATTCCGCCTCAACGGCGAGCAGGTCACCGTCGACATCGCCGACGATGTGCGGCTGTTGTGGGTGCTACGCGACATCCTGGGTGTCACCGGCCCCAAGTACGGCTGCGGCATCAACGTCTGCAAAGCGTGTACCAGCCATCTCAACGGCAGGGCAGTCAACCCGTGCGCGATTCCCGTCGGGGATCTGAACCCCACCGACGAAGTCACGACGATCGAAGGCCTTCCGGGCACGGTGGGAGCAGACCTGCACCCCATGCAGCAGGCGTGGCTCGACCAGGACGTGGCCCAGTGCGGCTACTGCCAGCCCGGCCAGATCATGGCAGCCGTCGCCCTCGTGCGCCGGGCTGCGGAAGAAGGACGCGAAATCACCGAAGCCGATCTCGACGGCATCCGCAACATCTGCCGCTGCGGCACCTACCTCCGCATTCGTGAAGCCATCAAGGCCGGTGCCAGGAGCATGTGATGACGAGGGCTGCCATGAACTTCCCTCCTGAACGGATGTGTTGTCCTGTCACGTCGCCGTGTCCCGGCGCGGCTCTGCGGCTCTGCGGCGGAGTTGGGTGGGGCGGGGGAGCGGCTGCAGGGGTGGCCATGGATACCACTCAGGTCACACCGGGTGCCTGAACGCCGCCGAGGCCCGGCCCTCGACCACAGCGGACGGCTCGTCGCCTACGGGCCACCAGGGCAGGCGTTGCCACGCGGGGGCTTCAGGTGAGTGCGGGCCGGATCTGCGGCGCGCGGCGATCAGGCGTTACCGGCCGGCGCGCCATGCTCAAGGCGTTGGCGTTGGCGTTGGCGGTGACGATGGCCGCCCACGCGGTCCAGCCCAGGTTCTGACCTAGGACGATCCAGCTGACCACGGCGGGGTTGACGCTCAGGAGGAGCCCAAACCTCTGGGCGGGAACCCGGGGCAGGGTGACGAGGTCCGCCAGGTAGGGACGGCCGAGGAGAGGGCGCCGGCGGCGAGCGCACAGGCGACGGCTCACGCGGTGTGCGGTCGTTGTACGACGAGGACGACGCCGACCGGCAGGAACATCAGGGCGGAGAGTCCGGCGGCCTGCAGGCCCAGGCCCATCCCCAGGTGGTCGGCGGAAGGCTGCGGCCGCATGAGGGTGACGACCCCGCCGCTGCGAACAGTGCACAGCACGCGTCCACCCGGCGGCGCGAGGTGGCCAGGGCGAGGTCGAGGGGGCCGAGGAACTCCAGGGTCGCCGCGAGACCGAGGCCGATGCGGTCGATTGCGCAGTACAGCAACAGGTTCATCGTTCCGAAGATGAGTGCCAACAGCATCACGGGCCACCACTGTCTCCTGGTGAAGGTGCGCAGGCGGGGCCGTCCGAAGGCTGTCAGGACGATCACGGCGACGTACTGGCGAACGGCGACGACACCCACCGGTCCCAGGACCGGGAAGGCCAGGGGATGGATCGCGGCGCCGGTCTGGTGGGAGAGACCGCTGCCGAGCATGGTGATCACGCCGGCCGGCCGCTCCGAGCCGGGCTTCGGGGCGAGGTCGGGGGAGTGGTGACTGCTGGCATGCCCCGGTGCTGCGGCGGTGACTCCCTTGCACAAGATGCAGCTGCTGCCCTGTCAATACGCTTGAGCCGTGGATGTGGAACTGCGGCAGCCGCGATGTCTCGTCGCGATCGTGGACGAGGGCACTGTGAGTGGGCGTGCTGGTGCCAGCAGGTGGGTGGCAGCGGCGTAGAACGCTGGTTTCCTGGGGCAGGGCGTGCATCCAGGGCGGGCGGCTGTCACGAGATGATCAAGTGGCTGCTGTCGTCCGATCTGCATCGGTTGACCGGCTGCCCAGGAGACGACTGCTCACCCCGTGCATGCCACCCCCTGACTTCCCATCACTCCTGATGGCGATGTGTCGGCTTCGTGTCGAACGCCAGAAATCGCCTACCCGCAGATCGAACGCCGAGGAAACGCTCCGCGACGACTCCTCAAGGCCTGTGCCAGAAACGAGACTTGGAAACGCCTGTCTGGCGTGTTGGCGTCGGCTGACGGCGGGCAGAGGTTGCCCTGCCTGTGATGGCTACGCGGGCGTCGCCTCTCGGCGTCCCGCCGCGGTTGGTGGGGTGGCGGCTCCGTTGAGGCAGCGGTCGAGGAGTGCGTGCATGCGGGGTACGGGGAGGGACGGATTGGCCGCGGCGCCTTCCGCGGTGCGGGGGGCGGTGAGGAGGGTCTCCAGGGCTTCCGGGGTCAGGCTCGGGTTGGCGGCGGCGGCCCGACGCACCGCCTCGTCGGGATCGTCCACCGGGGGTCTGGGCAGGGTGGGATCGGCTGCGGCCAGGGCGCGTACCTCGGGATCCGGGTGGCCGATGAGGTGGGTCAGGCCGGTGCGCGGGAAGCCCGGCAGCCTCAGCAGGTCCGAACGGTGGTCCGGGTGGGTGACGAAGACGCTCAGGAGGAGGTGTGACGGAGCACATGGGTGGTTGCAGGCCAGCCGGATCCGGACCTCCTCGTCATCGTCCTGCGCGAGTGTCCCGACGAGTTCTGCGGGCAGGCCGGACCAGCTCGCCGCAACCCGGCGGAGCACCGGTTCCCCGGACACCGCGCAGGCGGCGAACCAGCCGGGCGACGGCAGGGTGGCCGGGTCAGGGTCCGGCTCGGTGATCGGGCAGACGCATTCAGGACCGTGCCCGATGACCCGGTCGATCACGTCGTACTCGATCCAGGTGCGGGAGAAGGGGTGGAGGCGAGCGCGCATCCGCACGTCCTCGTCCGGGTCCTCCCTCAGGTCCGCCACCAGGTCCGGTCCCAGGTCTGGCCGGGCGGCGACCATCGCGCGGACCTTCGCCTCGGAATGCCGGGCGAGCCGGGCGACGGCGTCGGCCGGAGTGTGGGGGTTCCGGGCCAGGGCGTGCACCGTGTCGTCCGCGAAGCACTGCTCGACGAGCGCGGGCGACAGAGCGCACCTGCCGAGCACGAACGGCCTGCTGCTCGGACGGATGGACGGCAGCTCGGCCTCCACCCGTTCCGGGTCCAGCTCCCAGTTCCTGCCCTGCGCCGCTTCACGGACCGCGGGGTCCGGATCGTCGAGCAGCCCCGCCCGCTGTGCCGGGGTGAGCGACTCTCACCGCCAAGTGGCCCGTATCCGGAGTGCAGGGTCCTCGTGGCCGGCCATGGAGCGGAAGAAGGACAGCGGGATCTGCCGGGACGAGTCGAGCTCCCAGATGATCTCGTTCGCGGTGACCTTGCCGTCCTCGCCCCCGTCCTGGGCAGTCAGGAGGGTGACGAGGACGTCGTCCGGCAGCGGCCGGACCCAGCGGGGCCAGGGGCGGAGGTGGGGGTTGGCGAGCCGCGCGCGGACAAGTCCTGACGGGTCCGTTGCCAAGGGGGCGAGTCGCGGAGGATCTACGTGCTGGTTGCGGGCGAGCGCGCCGCGGATCCGCCACTCGGGGTGGCGCAGGGCTGCGTCGATGACGGCGTCGGGCAGGTCGCGGTCCTTGCACATCAGCTGGCCGAGATCGCCGGCTGCTTGATCCATCAGCCGTATCAGTACGTCGGAGGGCGCCGCCGGATTGAAGGCGACGCCGCGCAGCCAGAGTTCACACAGAAGGTCGGACACCGTGTCATCCTGCCACTCCGTCGCGCGCCCGGACCGGGCCACGTGGCGACCACGCCGCTCGCTGGCAGCTCCATCCGAAGGCATCGGTCCAGGCGGCGAGGGCTTTGCCCGTCGTGCCTACGGTGACTGTCTGCGGCACGCAGCCAGGGGACGCACAACATCAGTGCCATTCCAAGCAACCGGGTTGCTGAAGCTCGGCTACATCGTCTGTCTTGTCCAGGGGTGCTCTTGCCATGGTGTGACAAACCCTCTGGCTCCTGGCCAACAAAGCCGGGGCGGGGTACTGCCGCACACCGCAGCACCCCGCCTCCAGACCGCACGTTCGGCACAAGTGCCCGGGCCCTACAGCAGTCACCGGGCCCGGTGAAGGGCCGGGCGCCCGGGGCGCCGGGGAGTGCCCGGCCCCTGGGGCAGTCCCCGGCACACCGAGGAAGCGACGAGGTCACCGGCACGACGTCATGGGCGGCGTCCACGGCCTGCCGGAAGGATCCGGGCCGCCGGCGTCCCGCCTGGTGCTGGTCGATGACCTGGACCTGTTGATCCGTGGCTTCGGCGGCCACGGCACGGTGCTCTTCGCCGCACGTTCGTCGGACGCGCTCGACCGACTGGGCTGCCGCATGGTCGTCGCGTCCGTACAGGACACGCATCTGTTCGTCCCTGCGCGTACGTTGACGGTGGAGGTCCGGGAACGGCACCGGCGGGTCTCCCGGCTGGATCGGATCACTGGATGGGCCACCGACCGGTCGGCGCATGCCGTGATGCTGGTGACCGGCGCGTCCGGCACCGGCAAGTCCTTCCTGCTGGACGACGCCGCCGAAGCGATCGCGGTGCTGCCGGCTGTCCGGATCGCCCACTGTTCCGTCCGCGACTGGACCCGTAGGGACCCACCGACCTGGACGGCCCCCGTCAGGCTGATCCAGGACATGGCCGACGCGTTCGACGCGGAGGGCATGAGCCTGACCGGCATGATCGGAAGCCTGTTGACCGGTCGTCCGCAGCCGGTCCGGGACATCGACATCTCGGTCGTGAACAATCACGGCTCGGTCGTCGGCGAACAGGTGACCGCGCAGGAGGTCGCCGGGGCGGCGGCGGAGACCCTGTACGCGGCGCTCGCCGCCCGAGCCGCACAAGGGCTGGCCGGGACCACACTCGTGATGATCGTCGACGCCCTCGACGAGTGGGAGGCCTTCGGGGCCCCGGCGCTGCGCACGCTGCGCGGTCTGCTCGGACAGTATCCGCGGTTCGCCGAGTGGAACCTGAAGGTGCTGGTGGCGAGCCAGTACCGGCCCGATTGGCTGGAGGCCGCGGAGGAGGTCCACCTGGGCGACGGCGACGCGGTCGCCGAGATCGTCGACTTCGCCTCCACCGGCCTTCTGGAGGTCCTGCCTGACGACGAATCGGACCGCCGACGGAAGGCCGAGCGTGTGGCCGAGCTCAGCGGCGGGCTCTTCCTCGTGGCGGCCGGATATCTGCACGAGCTCCGCAAGGGCATCCTCTCCCCGGACGACCTCGCCGGTGAGCCCGTGGCGGAGAACGCAGTCCAATACCACCGCGCGGCACTGAGCCGCCTGCGTCGGCACTACGAAGTGCGCCAGGAACTCACCGAGTGGCGTTCGATGGAGCGGTTCCTCGCGATGCTCTCGGTCCTGCCGCACGGACGCTCCCTCGACGACCTCCTCGACGCGTGGGAGGTGGCGGACCTGCCGGTCAACCCCGACGGGCTGAACGCCCTGGACCGCATCGCCGCAGGGCCCCTCCGGCCCCATTACACGGTCTCCGGCGAGGAACGGACCTACCGCCTGGGGCACTCCTCGCTCCGTGAGGCCGTGCTGGGCATGGAACCCTCGGACCACCGGACCGGTCCGAACGCCGAACGCCGCCGCTGGATCCTGACGCGCACCCCGCTGGGCCCGTCGGGCGCGGCATGGGATCCGGTCGCCGGCCGGGCCGCGCTGGCGGACGTGGGAACGGTGATCGCCGACGCGCTGCGCGACCGGCGGAAGCCCCAGGAGGCCCGCGTCTGGGCCAGGACCCTCCTGGAACGCTGGGACTGGGCGGAGACCTGCGTCGCCCATCCCGGCCCGGACGGGACGCTCCCCCTGGGGCCGTCCAGAGTCGTGCATCAGATCGAAGCGATGGTGGAGGCGGATCCGTCCCTTGCGGAGCAGGAGCTGTGGACGGCCCCGGACATGCCCGACAGCGCGCCGGCGCCGGCCGCCGTGCGCGCGAGCGTGCCGTCCCCGCCCTCCGGGCTCGCGGCACAGGCGTCCCCGTCGACGGTGAAGAAGCCCTCACGGTCCGGGACGTCCAAGCCCTTCTACGCCAGGGCCGGGCACAAGCTGATCGAGGAGATCCTCATCGGCGCCGCCACCTTTGCCACCCGCGCGGAGGCGGTGGACCGCCTGGACAGGATCCGCGCCACCTACACCACGGCGAAGGAGGACGAGGAGAGCCGGAGCAGCGACCACGTGACGCTCTACATCCTGGACCACGGGCTGACGGAGGAGGACCGGAAGGGCCGCGTACGGGGCAAGTACAGCCGTCTGTCCGTGCGCCGCGACACGGTTCGGTGGTCCCTCCTGGCCGAGCCGGACACCACGCCGCGGGGGGACCCCTACCCTCCCAGGCCGGACAGCCCCAACCCGAACTGGGGCGCGGACCCGCTCATATCGCGGCTCGAAGGCAACCCCCGGCGCCAGAAGTCCCTGCGCACCTTCGCCACCCACGCCGACGCCCACGAGGCGCTGCAGCAGTTGCGCGGGCGCTACCCCAAGGCCGTCGTCGAGCAGACCGGGAAGTTCAGTACGCACGTCTACGATCCGCTGGGCCCGTTGAGTCCGGACACCGGACGCTGCCTGAGCATCACGGAGACCGCCCTGCTGATCGTCCCCGTCCCGGACGGCTTCCAGATCCAGGCGCGGATCATCGGCTACAAGACCGGTCGGAAGGGGCAGCCCGGTTACGAGTTCCACACCGCGTCCGAAGCGGCGCTCTACCCACGTCGGAGGCCTCGTTGACCGTCACCGTCGCGGAGCTGCTCGGGGCGCTCCGGGCCCAGGCCGCGGAACTCGCCTCTCCCGGAGGCTCCCTGGGCCAGCAGGTCCTCGCCCAGCAGCTTCTCCACCAGGCGCGGACGCGAACCGGCGACGAGGCCCTGGCACGTCCCGCGGCCAACCGGCTGCACCGGCTCGCGCGCATCGCGGGCGACCCGGCCCTGAACACGCTGTGGACGTCCAGCCGGGCCCGGCGGCGGCTGGCCTCGGGATTCGGAGAGATCACCGCACTGGCTCTGTCGCCCGACGGCGCGCAGGTCGCGTTCGCCGCGGCCGACCACTTCGTCCGGCTCGTGCCGACCGCCGGGACGCAGGTGCGGCCGACCCCCCTGGGCGTGCTGCGCCATTGGGTCAGCGCGCTCGCCTGGGGGGCTGACGGCACCTGGTTCGTGACCGGTGACCACGCGGGGGACGTCGTCGAGTGGAGAAGGCGCGGGAGCGCGACCGCAGGGGGATACGAAAGCCGTCTTCTGGGGCGGCACCACGACTACGTACGCTCGGTCGTGGTCGACCGGAACGACGGCTCGGTCTTCTCGGTCGGCGACGACGGCTTCCTGATGCGCTGGGACCGAGGTGGCGGCGAAGGCGGTCGCAGGATCGGCGAGCCGGGCCGAGGGTGCCTGGCGCTCGCCGTGGATCCCGCTACGGGCCTGCTCTGCACGGGAGGGCGCGGTGGCGAAGTCCGGCGCTGGGACCCGGAGCAGGGCGACGGAGCGTCCACGCTGATGGGCCTCCACGGACCGGTACAGATCACCGCGCTCGTCACAGGGCCCGGTTCCAAGGTGGTGAGCGTCGGCCGTGACGGAACGCTGCTGGCCTGGGACGCCTCCGCCCCCGGCGCTGAACCTCGGCCGATGGGCCGGGCGGGCCCCCTCACGGGCGGAGCGGCCTACCAGTTGGCGGGACCGCTCGCCGGTGTGATCTGCGGTACCACGCAGGGCCGTGTGATGCACTGGACGACGGATACGGGGGAGGAGCGGCCAAGGGCGCTCGGCACCCATGACCGGGGCGTCACCGCCGTGTCCGCCGAGGCGGGAGTGACTGTGACCGGGGGGCGGGACGGCTTCCTCATGGTGTGGGACCGATCCGACCCGGAGCCCGCCGGCCCCTGGGACATCGAGGTGTGGACGGTCGCGGTCGATCCGATGGGCTCCTCGGTCGTCACCGGTGGTACGGACGGGATCCACCGCTGGGCTCCGGCGGGCGGCGGCCCCGGCGGCACGCGGGCTCCCAAGCCGGAGTTGATCTGGGACTCCCCGGTGAGCCATCTGGCGTTCCTCGCCGACGGCAGGCTCGCCTGCGGCGGGGAGGACGGGAGTCTGCTGGTGCGCGACCCGGCTGCTCCCGCTGATCCGCCGGTGGTGGTGCGTCCGCCGGACGGTCGCAGACGAACGGTCCGGCACCTCGCGGCGGTCCTCGGGGGGACCACTCTGCTGACCGTCATGGCCGACGGCGACCTGCTGCTGTGGCCGTCGGGCGATCCACCCGCGGTCGGCGTCGAAGCGGTCTGGATCGGACGTGGCAGCGGGGGCATGCCGGCCGTCGCGCCGGACGGCCGTTGGGTGATCACCGTGGGCGAGACGGGCGAGCTCACACGCTGGGAGCTGGAACGCCCGGGGGCGATGCGCACTCTGGGCCGGGTATGGAGCAGGACAAGAGCACTGGCGGTGACCGCGGACGGGGCGAGGGTCGTCACCGGGGACGACCGGGGGAGGCTGGTGAGCTGGGACGCCACCGGTCTGGAGCCCGGAGGGCGGCTGCTCAGTCGGCGGACCGGCGGTGCCGCGCCGACGGCGGAGCCCACCGCGAAGGACGCCGTCGGCGCAGTCCGGGACGGCAGGGGCCCCTCCCGGATCCGCTCGATCGCCGTCGCGCCGGACGGATCCTGGGTCGCCTCGGTCAACGACGCCGGTCTGGTGGAGTGCTGGGACACGCGTACGGGGCGGCACACGGGGCTGCTGCCCAAAGCGCTTCCGCGCGTGGTCACTTCGTGGGATGGGCGGCTGCTGGTGGCCGACCGGCACGGCGGCCTGACTCTGCTGGAGGTGATGGCCGTGGCGGCGGCGACGCCGACGGTCACACCGCTGCTCTTCACGGACCCCGAGGTCACCCTCGTCGTCGACCAGCAGTGGTGCAACCGGGCGAGCCAGGGGCGGCTTCTCGACTTCGGCGCGCTCCGGGCGGACCTCTCCGGCGGTCGGCCGCATCGCGCCGTCGTACCCTGCCCCGAAGTGTCCGAGCTCGACAGGTTCAGGGGCTATCTGAGGGCGACAGGCTGGAGCGCCCCGCTGGTGAAGCCGGGCCGGTCGTCGTTGCGTGCGGCGATCCTCGAGGAAGTCGCCGAGGCGGTCGCCGCGGCCCGGGTCGTCGTGGTGACGGGGGATCCGGAGCTCCGGCGCGCGTTGGGCGCGGTGGGCTGTGCGGAACGGCTCACCTTCGTGGACTCGGTGGAGCGCTGGCTCGCTCCCGGGGCCGGCGGTCCGGTGGTTCCCGGGGAGGCGGAGGGCGGGATCGCCTGACGCCTCCACGGGAACCGTGCCCGACGTGCGGGCCGCGGCCCGCACGTGGAGCGGACGCTGCGGTCCGACGCCCGACCACGACCCGCTGAGGACGTGTCCGGCCGATCATGTGACTACTACGTGTCCTAGTCGTTCCTGTGGGCATGGGGCGGGGCGATCCGAGTGATGCCGACAGGGAACGGCTGCGGCCGTTCCTGCCAGCCAGTAACGGGCGTTGGGGCAGGTGGCGGGATCACCGGCAGGTGATCGACGGGATTCACCCGCCAGCCCCGGCACGCCACGGACCCGTCGGCCACCCGCGTCATTCGGCACCGGCGCACTGGGTGCGGTCGACAAGCCCGCGGACGGCCCGCTCGGCGGCGAGCAGCTGCTCGCCGCCGGTGCCGTTGGCTACGACGACGACTGAGCGGCGCCCGTCTGCGGTGAAGCCGGTGCGCATAGTGAATCCCTCCAGGTCCCCTCCGTGGCCCCATGTATCGCCGCCGCAGGTCAGCGGCTGCCGCATCAGTCCCAGGCCGTACCGCAGGCCGGGGAATCCCACTTGGAAGTCCTCGCCGACGGACACGGTCCTGCGCATCTCCGCGAGCTGGGCGGGAGGCAGCAGGCGCCCGCCGAGCAGGGCGGTGAAGAAGCGGTCCACGTCGCGTTCGGTGCCGACGAGGGCAGCGGCCGCGTCCGCTTGGGAGATGTTCCTGGCCGTGGTGTCGGTCCAGGTGACCGAGCCGGGGAAGAGGTGGTAGGTGTGGGCATGCGGCGGCTTCAGGTACGGGTCGTCGCCGGGGGCGTAGGTGCCGGTCAGGCCGAGCGGCCGGATGATGCGGTCGCGTACCTCCTCGGCCCAGGGCCGCCCGGTGGCCTTCTCGATAATCATCCCGGCGAGGACATAGCCGGTGTTGGAGTAGTTCCAGTCGGACTTGGGGGCATCGGCCGGTGCAGGTGGGAAGTCCGGCCGGTGGCGCACTCCGCCGGCGACCAACTGCTCGGGGTCCCAGTGGTCAAATCTTGTCCGCTCGAAATCGGCTTCAGTGTTCCCGGTATCCTCTTCGGGGCCGTAGTTGTGGATGCCGCTGGTGTGCTGCAGTAGGTTCCTGACGGTGATGAGGCTGCCGGCGTTGCCGTTGCCGCTCACCACCCCCGGCAGCCAGCGCTCGACGGTGTCGTCCAGGGACAGGCGGCCCTCGGCGACGAGTTGCAGCACCACGGTGGCCACGAACGTCTTGGTGACGCTGCCGATCCTGAACTCCGCCCCGCGCGGCACAGGGCGGTCGGCGTGCAGCTCGGCCTCGCCCGCTCGGGCGTGTACCGTGCGGGCGCCGTCACGCACCCGCACAGTGATGCCGACGAACCCACCCTCTGCAAGGACGTGGGCCGTTTCGCGTTGGAGCTGCCGGGAGGTGAGCCGGCCGTCCGCGGAGGCCGCGGTGTCAGCAGACGCCGGGTGGGGAGCGGCCGCAGCACCAGGCGCGAGTGCTGTGGACGCAACGGCGGCGGCGAGGAGAGCGGCGGTGGCAAGGCGGGCCCGCGAGGTCTTCTGTGTTGCCTTCATGCCCTCACACCCTGCCCGGGACGGTCGGCTGCGCCCATGGTGGCAGCCTCCGGAACGGTGTGGGGATACCTCCAGGGTTCAGGTCGGGCCGGCCGGTAAGGGACATCCGGGACGGGCCGGGGGAAGGACACATACTTCGCGCGGGCGGAAGGCCACGAAGGGGTCGCCCGCGACGCATGCGACTACTGGCGGCCACTCACTGCCGCCGCGTTGGAGGTGCGTCGCCCGACGGTCGTGCCCTGGGAGAGTGGCAAGGCCGAGCCGCCACCCGTGCAGACCTACCTTCCCGAGGACTCCGTACTTCCGCTCGTAGGCGGCCATCGCCGCGAGATCGGCGTGGTCCCGGGCTTTGGGAACCTCCGCCAGACAGGGCGGAGTCACGGGTCGACGCTGAGGTCCTTGCAGGTCGATCTGCCGTAGCACCCATTCTTCGTCGTCAATGGGTTCGTTCGAGGCTCTGGCTCACATTCCGTGTGGTCGTTACGGAGAGTCAGATCTTCGGAGCCATGCGATGGCAGTTTGGATGGGCGCGAAGCCGCGGTGAGGTGAGTTCCAGGGCCCGGTTGTCACGGCCGGTGCTCATATGGTTGAGCCAGCGTTCGTACCAGTCGAGGAAGTCGGTGGCGGAGGAGACGTTGGGGCCCCAAAAGCCGTCGCTGTTACCAATGAGGACGCGGCCGGTGAGGGGTCCGGTCACCGCGATGACGCAGACGTCCGTGCAGCCCATCTCGATGATGTGGAGGAAGAGGTCGCGTCCGTCGGCCCTGGTGTGTGTGCCGTCGAAGCCGCGGGGTGTACCCGGCTCTCCGCGAGGATTCATGACCAGCAGGGAACAACGCTCCAGCGTCATGAGGCCGTAGAACGGCGCCGCACCTGATCCTCCGACATGCGTGAGGAACTGCCGGTAGGCGTCGGGCAGGACAATGTCGTGCTCGGCCTCGAACGCAGCGACGCGTGCTTCCGCCATCTTCGGACCGAGGCAGAACTTGTGCTGCTCTTCCCCGAAGGAGTAGCTGCGGAGTGGCTGGAAAGGGATCGTGGCCAGCTTGCGATGCAGGCGGGGTATGCGGGGATCCATCGTGCTCTTCTCTCGTCCCCGACACCCTATGGGTGGCTGTGGTCAGCTGGCCAGAAGAACCCTCTTCCGCAGCAGGGCGAAGCCGGCCCGTCCGAACATCTGGCGCTTGAGCATCTTGATCCGGTTGACATGTTCTGCGGCGACACCGGAACTCCAGGGCAGGGTCAGGCCGGCGATGACGGCATCACGGTCACGCTCGATGCCTGCGGCGAGGGTACGGAGGCTGGGGAGGTCGTCTTGTCGGACGGTGTCGAGCCACTGCGGCAGCCGTTCGCCTTGGCGTTCGGTGAGCGTCTGGGCGAAGGACCGGACGTGACCGGTGAGGGCATTGAGTTCGGGGCAGTGGACCAGGATGGCCTTGAGCCGAAGGTGGTCGATCTCAGCGAGGGTCTCGGGGCGCCGGAGGACCCAGCCGGCCACGACGCGGGGTGACGGTGGCCGAGCTGTGACAGGGTTGGGAGAGGTTCTCTTCTCCCGGAAGTAGGCTCGAACGCGCTGCTGACTGCCCTGATAGCCGAGTGGCACGCTCTCCTCCCATACCGTCCAGGCGTTGGTGCAGCGCTGGTTCCAGCGGTCATCCAGGTAGGGCTTGAATGCGTCGAGCTTGGACGGTCGACCTTGCCATTGCCCGCGGAAGAGATCCTCTGGGGTGGCTGCGTCGGCGAAGAGCTTGACGGTGCGAGAGGTCATGCGGAGTCGGCGGCCGATTTGCCCTCCGGCTGAGGCCGGTGGCCAGCAGTTCGCGGACGGTCGCGTGCTTGGCGCGGACGCGGTCGGCGAATCGATGTCCGTAGGCCACGGGCGCTGCTGATACGGCAGTTGTGTACAAGAGCCGGCAGGTTGTCAGTGGCACCCGGCACGATGCGATCAAGCACGCCGTACCCGCGGCGCTCGGCACAGGAAGAAGTCACCATGCGCGAAGTTCTCCAGTTCAATCGCCTCTACGCAGGCGAACAACTGCGCTCACCCTCCGGACGGTTCGTCCTGCACCACGACTCGGCTGGCATCGCCGTGATCACGGACACCGAGCAGGACGAAGTCACCTGGCGGGCGGGGGCCGCCGGACGACTGCTGCTCGGCGACGGGGACGAGGTCCAGGTCGAGGCCGGGGACAGTCACGAGACGGTCTGGCGCTCGGGTTTCGCAGCGCCCGGGGCGCGCTACCTGATCCTCACCGACGGGGGCGACCTGGAACTGCTCAGCGGCGAGCATGCGCGCCTGGGCAACTTGCGCACTGGTCCGGTCGAAGCGCTGGCCCTGCGGGACACCGCCCCTGCAGCTGACATCACCGCCTGCAGTTTCCTGCTCAGCGAAGGCAAGAAGCGCCGGACCGTCGTACGAGAACAGGACGGACAGCTCCGGGTCGGCGAGCACTGGCCCAACGGCGGCGGCGGGAGCTATGCGCTGTCCGGGCCGCTGGTCGACTGGCTGGAGCAGGAGGGGACCGTGCTCGGCTGGCGCATGCTGCCGGTCAACGGTACCGGGGTGAAGGCCCGGACGCTGTGCCTGACGGACGCTGCCGGCACCGTCCTGTGGCACGAAGGCACACAGAGGCCGGCCACGCCGGTGTCCGCGGGAGCCCCCTATGCCTACGGCGGACCGGAGCTCGGGGTCGGCGGGCGCCTGCGCCAGCAGTCGCTGACCTCCCCCTCCGGCTCTCACACCCTGGCCCACCGGGGAAACGGCGACCTGGTGCTGCACTGCAACGCCGCGCACCACGACGTGTGGTCGACCGGCACACACTGGGCCCACGCCGGATGGACCGAGCTGACGGTCGACGGCGACCTGATGGTGCACAACCCGCACGGTGCGCCCGTCTGGCGTTCCGGCACGGCCGGTTCAGGTGCCCAGCGGCTCGCCGTCCGGGACGACGGCCGGGTGGAACTGCTCGACACGGAGGGCCGGCCCGTGTGGTCGTTGGACGCCCACGCGTCCTGCGACGCTCCTTCCGTGCACGCCCCGCACGGTGCGGTCCTGCGCCGGGGACAGACGCTGCGGCAGCATGCCCTCACCTCCGCCGACGGCATCACGGTGCTCGGCCATCACGACGACCGGCGTCTGGTGCTGTTCGGGGCAGACGGCACCTGGCTCTGGTACGCACACCTGGGAGAAGCACAGCAGCCAGGACTGATCCTGGACGAGGACGGCATGCTGCGGATCCTCGACGATGACACCGAGCGGCCGGCGTTGGCCGGTCCGGCCGACGAACTGCGCGTGGAGAGCGGGGAAGTGCTGCTGTGCCGCGCGGACGGCACGGTCGTGTGGCGCAACGGCGAAGAGGCGGCACAAGGGGACGCTGCCCCGCAAGAGCCGACCGAGGAATTCGAGGCGTGGCTGGAGGAGCTCAACGGCCTGCAGTACTACTGCGTCGCCGTCGTGCACGACACGACACCCGACGAGGCCCTGCTACGCCTGGGCGCAGACCCGGCGCAGGTCCGAACGGGCACCTGGGACGACCTGCTGACACAGAGCGAGATCGAGGACTCCGGCATGGACGACGTGCTCGTGGCCGCGTTCGCCCTCGGCCCGCACACCCTGCTCGTCGAGGACAACGGCCACTCGGAAACCGACAGTTCGGCGCTCTCCAGCGGCACCTTCGCCGTTTCCTGCTCGAAGAGCATCAACGCGGACACCACTTTCATGGTGTACCGCGACGGCGAGATAGTGGCCGACCACTCCGAAGAGGGATCCGAGGAACCGACCACCCCGGAGGTCCGGGCGGCGATGGCGGCGATGGGCGTGGACGATCCCCTGGAGGCCGCGTTCCACGACACCCTCGAACTCCTCTGCCGCACCGCCGGAATCCGTCCGACGGTAACGGAGGTGACCGGCTCCGCGAGGTGGGTGATCATGTCGGACCTCGGATGAACCGGCTGCCCGGCCCCGTACCGCGAATCCCACATCCACGACGTCTGCGCTGCGGTGAGCGACGTCCGCGCCAAGCGGCGGACCTGGCCTCTGGTAGGCGAGGCGGCAGCCTGCGTTGAACTGATGGCAGCAGCCAGGTGCCAGGTCGCCGCCATCTGACCGGGTGCCGTCCGATCCCTGGTGACGGATCGGGTTGGCTGCAGGTGGCGGGGCTTCGACGAAGGCCACGCTGATCCGACGTCGAGCACTCAGCGCTTGGTCTCGTACCTGGTCAGCACCACGCCGTCAGGAAACGTCCGGGTCTCCACGAGGCTCAGGTTCACCCAGTTGTCCAGGGCCATGAAGATCGGCGTGCCGCCGCCCACCAGGACCGGATGGGTGACGATCGCGTACTCGTCGATCAGCTCGGCCCGCAT
The DNA here is from genome assembly GCF_036345975.1 of Streptomyces clavifer. Taxonomy (NCBI): domain Bacteria; kingdom Bacillati; phylum Actinomycetota; class Actinomycetes; order Kitasatosporales; family Streptomycetaceae; genus Streptomyces; species Streptomyces clavifer. The sequence continues at coordinate 7,603,855 of NZ_CP107793.1, forward strand.
GGCTGCTGCGGCGAGTGTGGCGCCGCCGACGTCCATGGGGCCACCGTTCTGGGTTTTGAGCCGAGTGATCTCGGTGACCGCGTCGTCGGTGACCAGGCGGGTGTTCCAGTTGACTGTGCTGGTCGTTGAGGAGAACACCACCTTCGGCATGGCCCGCCAGCGGCGGGCGTACTCGATCGCCGCCGGTGTGGCACCCGGCTGCTGGTCGGCGGTCGGCCAGTGGGAGCTCATCGTCTCCCACAGCTTGCGCCCGTACAGTGCCAGACCCGTCGCCCCCACCCGGTCGGACCACCACTGGAACAGCTCGTCGCTCGGCACGCTCCAGCCGAGGTCGTTGCCCGGCGCGGCGATGTAGCCGTCCAGGCTCGTGTTCATGGCAAAGGTCAGTTTTCGCATGGTGTCAGCCTCCCGTGAGTCGGTATTCGGCGTACAGACCAGCACGGCGCGGAAAATCATAGGTCAGGCCACCCATCACGCCAGGCAGATGCTCCGTACGGAGAGGATCTCCGACCGAACGATGCTGGCGAAACAGGCAGAATGAACTGGCACGGCTGCTGTCGAGGGAGCTGCCGTTGTACCAGTGGCGTCCCCGTCGACGAGCCTCACAGCTTGTACGGTACTCACTGATAATCCGAGTGCGCGCCCGAAGTGAAACGACCGCGGCCGAGTGTTCAACGAGGTGCCGGAGCTTTACGACGGGCCTTGACCCCGGATGTTGGACACACGAGACACTGGATCCTGAGGATCTGAGAACGGACATCTCGTGGTCAGGAAGAACTACCCGCCGGGGTTCAAGCGGACGCGGTCGCGCTGTACGAGTCGCGGCCGGAGGCGACGATCAGGTCGGTCGCCGCCGATCTGGGAATAGATCCGGAGACCCTGCGGAACTGGGTGAGGGATGCAGGAGCAAGCCGTTACCGGGACGCCGGACGTAGAAACCGGCCCAGCCCTCCGCCCCGTTGGAGGCGGAGAACGCGGCCCTGCGGAGAAAGGCCGCGAGCTGGAGAACGAATGCGAGATCCTGCAGAAGGCCGCCAAGTATTTCGCCGGCGAGACCTGCTGGTGTACTTCCAGTGTGTTGCCGACCTCCAGCGCCGTCACGGCGTCAAACGGCGCTGCAGCATCCCTGGCGTCAGCCGCCCGAGCTTCTGCTGCTGGCGCCGGACAGTCGCGGGGGCGGCCCGGCAGGCGGCCGACGCCCGCCCGGCTGCCTGGATACGGGCGGTGACACCTGGAGTCGGAGGGCACCTACCGAGCCCCGAGGATCACACCGGGGCCGTCGGAGTCCGCGTGTGATGACTCCTGCAGCTCCGCGTCACTTGGGTACGAGCACGATCCAGAGTTGACCGGTCGCGAGCGTCATTGGCTCGCCGTTCTTGGTGGTGAACTTGGTTTCCGACTCGGCGGTATTCCGCTCCCACGTCACGTCGTACGACTTGCCATCACGCAGGATGGTCGCCGAGCCGGACCCCACGGTCGCGCTGAAGGGTGAGGTGTTTCCGCCTCGGTCCTGGAAGCGTGAAGGCTGCACGTCCACATCCTGCAGGATCACTGAGGCGGCCCCGAGCCGTTCCCCGGATACGGTACGGGCCGGGGTTCTGTCCATGCTCACCATCCAAAGGCCCCGGTCCGCCGCCCAGGTGAAGGTGAACAACGCCGACGGGTACGACACGGTGCGCCCGACGACCGGGGTGCCGCCCGGGGGCGGCGCGGCGAAGCGGAGCCCGATGTCCTCAGCCGCGTTCACCCCGGTGGAGGCGTGGGGAATCCTCCCCGGGCGCAGGTACAGATTGTGCGGAGCGGCGTGGTCACCGCCGCGGAAATAGGCGTCCGGTGCTTTCGACGGTGGCAGTGCGTCGAGGGGAGCCGCGTCGATCGACGGACTGAGGGCGGATTGGGCGCCCGAGTACGCAAGCGTGGGCTCGTCGAACTGCCGGAGCAGCTCGAGATCCGTCTCGCGAGCGCTGCGTACGGGGCCGACGACGGACGGCACCTCGGAGGAGTAAGCGGCGAGTATGCGACTCAGTCCCGCCTCCACCTGCTCCACATAGACGATGTCGGCCTTCTCGAGCCCGGTCGGCGGCCGGGCCGCGGCCACATTGTCGATCTTCACAGCGAGGACGTCGGCGCGTGGTGCGACTGCCGTCGTGGGAGTTGCTTCCCCTCCGCCCGGGCTGCCGCAGGCCGCGGAGATGACGAGCGTGAGGGCGGCGAGGGCGCCGGCGGTCAATCTATTCGTTCCAGAGGGGGGCATGGCTGTCGGCCCTTTCGAGCCGGCCCTGGGTACCGGCTCCTGTCTGCTGCGGCGATGACCTTCCGGGTAAATCATCACGCACAAGAACGGCCGGAGCGCCTCAGGCGCGGCGCGGAGAGTCCTCCAGCGCTGCCCTGCTCGCCGACGACCGGTCCGTTCGGGCTGCATCGGCCATAGTGGTCCCCGCCTATCGTTCTCCCGGTAGAGGAACACGGGTGGCCTATGAGCCCGTACCACCACGCGGATCAGCGACAACACGCTCGGAGAACGGCCTACGCGTCGTCCCCTCGCCAGTCTTCGATGCCCATGCTGCTCAGCGCCAGGTCCACCATCACGATCCCCACGGCATCGAGGGCCACCCGGAAGGCGAAGCCGATCTCGTCCTTCATGAGGATCACGCGGACGCGTTGACCGGTCTCGCGCAACGTGGTGGCGTCGGCGATCAGCACCACGTCGGAGGTTATCCCGTTCAGGTCGGCGCCGGGCGGGTGCATGCCGGCCAGCTCGCCCATGCGCTGAAGGACGTTGTCTCAGACGCCGTTGTCGCTGTCGATACGCATCAGCGGGAGCCCGGGCACACGGAGCGTGTCGCCGCTGGGCGGGGGAGGAAGTGATGTGGTCCGGTGCTTATGGCGGCGGTCCTTTCCTTTCCAGCGTTGGTTTCGGTGGGTGGTTGCAAGGTGTGACTGTTGGTCGATGGTGTTCGTGTTACCAGCCCTTTTTGATGGTGCGGGAGATGTGTGTGAGGTCTGTGGGGGTGAGCCACCAACCAACGGGGATGGATATGTGCTGGTGGGTGAGGGTGTCGAGGTTGGGAAGGTGGGTGCTGTAGGGGTGGGTGGTGGTGTAGTGGTCGTTGCGTTTGTGGACCTCGCTGGTGGCGATGCCGTTGCTTTTGAGGTGTTGGGTGAATGCGGTTCGGTTCTTTACTTTGACGGTGTAGTACATGAATGAGGGGTTGCGGTCGGGGGCTCGTTCGGTGAGTTCGAGGTCTGGGGTGTTGGCGAGTTCGCTGTCGTAGTAGGCGGCGTTTTCGCGGTGCTTGGCGAGGTTGGTGTCGATGATGTCGAGGTTGGCGAGCCCGATCGCGGCGTTGATGTCGTTCATGTTGGCTTTGAAGCCGTATTCGGTGATGTCGTTTTGGTAGGGGTTTGGTCCGCTGTTGCGGTCGATGCCGTACCAGCGGAGGAGTCGGGCGCGTTCGAGGAGGTGGTCGTTGGGGAGGACGAGGAGTCCGCCGTCTCCGGTGGTGAGGTGTTTGACGGCTTGGAAGCTGTAGACGGCGATGTTGCCGTGGTTTCCGAGGGGGGCGTTCTTGTAGGTCGCGCCGAACGCGTCGGCGCAGTCCTCGATGACTTGGGGGCGGTTGCCGTGGAGGCGTTCGGCCTCGTCGAGGATGTGGGTGAGGCGGTCGAGGTCGACGGGGTAGCCGCCCCAGTGGACGAGGACGATGGCGCGGGTGGTGGGGGTGATTTTTCTGGCGAGGTCGTCGAGGTCGATGTTGAGGGTTTCGGGGTCGGTGTCGACCCAGCGGATCTTCATGCCGTTGGCGAGGATCGGCCAGTTCGTGGCGGTGCAGGTCAGCGGGGTGGCGAGCACTTCGCCGTCGCGTCCGTGTTCGGTCGCGATGAGGTGGAGGGCGAGGTGGAGTCCGGCTGTGGCGCTGCTGACGGTCAGGACGCGGGGGTTGTCGAGACGCTTAGCGAGGGCGTGTTCGAGTTCGTCGACTTTGGTGCCCTGGCCGATGTAGCCGCTGTCCAGGACTTCACCGACGAGCGCGGAGGCCTTCTCGGACATGGCCACTTTGAAGAGGGGGATCATGTGGTTTTGTTCCCTTGGTGGTTGGGGGCGCCTGTGGGTGTGCCGGCGGAGGTAGGTGCGGGAGCCCGGGTCCTGGGTCGGGCCGAGGTGGGTGTGGGTGGTGCGGGTATGGCCGGGCCGGTGTGGGCATCTCGGGGGTTGTGGTGGTGTTGCTTGGCGGCAGCGCCAGCGGCAGCGGTGGTGGTGTGGGTTGTCCCGGTTCCGCTGCCGCTGACAGTGCTGTTGTTGTTGTGGTGGTGTGGGGTGGTGGGTGGTGGTGTTGTTGGTGTGTGGGGGTTATTTGTAGTTGCCGTCGGTGGTGACGTAGCGGTTGTTGACGTGCCAGGTTCCGTTGGTGCGGGTGAGTTTGTCGTTGCAGAGGGTGTGGTGGCGGAAGTGGACGTCTCCGTCGAGGAGGGTTTGGTTGGGGATGACGTAGACCATGACGTAGCTCTGTGCGTGGACGGTGTTGTCGTCGAGTTGTTCGATGGTGAGTTGTCCGAGCCAGTGGCGGAGGATGAGTCCTTCGTGTTTGAGGGTTTGGTGTTCGATTGCTTTGGTGAGGGTTGCGCGGCCGGTGAGGGGGTCGGGCATGTCGGCGGCCTGGAATACGCCGTCGGGGGTGAAGGTGCGGGCCCATTGTTCGCCGTCGCCGCGGTCGAGGATTTTCAGCTGGAGTGCGTAGAACTGCTGGATTTCGAGGTAGATGTTGTGTGGGGCGAGTTTGGTGGTGAGGTCGTGTGTGTTCATCGTTTCCTTCTTCTCCGGTGACTACGGGCCTTGGTGGTGCAGGGGGCTGGGGTGGTGCTGTAGAGCGGGGTTGTGGTGGCAGCCCTGTGGGTGGCGGTGTGTGTGAGTGGCGGTGTGTGGGTGCGGGCCGGGGTGGTGCAGGGGGTTGTGGGTGTGGTGGTGCAGGGGGTTGTGGGTGGTGTGGTTGTGTGGGTGGCGGTGCGGGGGTGGTGGGGTGGTGGGGGTGTGGGGTGTTATGGGGTGGTGGTGAGGTGGTTCAGGATGGTGTCGGCTGCGCGGGGAGCGCCGCCGGCTTCGTGCATGGCGTGACGCATGGTGCGTACGTTGGTCTGGATGGTGGTGTCGGTAGCGACGTCCTGGACGGCTGCGCGTAGCGTGTCGGCGGTGATGTCGTGGGGGGTCAGGACCCGGCCGAGTTTCAGCTCGGCGGTTCGTGCGGCGATCATTTCTTCGTCACCGTTGTGGGGGACCGAGACGAGAGGGACTCCGGCATACAGGGCGTTCATGGTGCTGCCGGCGCCGCCGTGGCAGACGAACGCGCCGGCGTGTTCGAGGACGGCCTGGAGGGTGAGCCAGGAATGGATCTCGGCGTTCGGGGGGAGTTCACCGACGGCTTCGAGGTCGACGCCGGGGCCCGCGGCGATCACGACGTGCCAGGGGAGTCCTTCGAATGCTTTCGCGCACATCGCGAAGAATTCGGGTTGGGTGTTGAAGGTGGTGCCCAGGGAGATCAGGACGACGGGGTTGTTGTTCGTGGGCCGCCAGGTGCCCTGGAGGTCGCTTTCGCGCAGGGGGATCCCGACGAAGGTGTACTGGTCGTCGGGGAAGGAGCCGGCGTCGGTCTGGAACTCGCGGGGCATGAAGGAGATGTTGCGGGGGGCGTCGGACATGAGTTCGTCCAGGGGCGTGTCGTGGAGGCCGTGGGTGTCGGCGAATGTGCGTAGTTCGCGGGTGAGGTCGCCGAAGAGTCCTTCGGCTGTGTCGTGTGCTTGGGAGAAGTACTGGTGGGAGGCCAGGACGGGGTAGAGCTGGATGCCGGGTATGCCGAGTTTGCGGGACATGACGCGGCCCAGGAACTGCATGGAGATGTCGTAGACGAGGCAGTCGGGCAGGTCGTCGCCGAAGTGGGCTTCCAGGACGGGTGCGGTGGCGGCTGCTTCGCGGACCGCGCCGAGCAGGACGCGGGCCAGCCAGTCCTGTGCGCCGGTCGGTGCGATGGTGCGGGGGTCGAGGGCGGAGGTGTAGGGGATGATCTCGGCGCCGGTGGAGGCGATGCGTTCGGCGACGGGGCCGGCGGCGAGGTAGCTGACCTTGTGGCCGCGCTTGACGAGTTCTTCGACTACGCCCAGGGTCGGTGTGACGTGACCGGCGGCGGGGATGTTCAGGAAGGCGATGTGCCTCTTCATGAGTGTTCCTGGTCCTGTTCCTGGTGTCGGTGGGCGGGTTGCTCCTGGGTGACCTTGTGTCACTTGTGGGGGGCGGGCCGTTGTCCTGCCGGGCGGGCGGGGGTGTGTGGGGTGGTGTAGTGGGGGAGGATGCCCAGGGCTTCGGCCTGGGCGAGGGTCGGGGCGGTGCGGTCCTTGTCGGACAGGACGATGTCGTCGAGGTCGGGCCAGGGCAGGGCGAGTTGGGGGTCCAGGGGGTTGATCGAGATGGTCTGGCCGGGGGTGTAGGTGTTGTCGCAGAGGTAGGTGACCACGGCGGTGTCGCTGACCGCGGCGAATCCGTGGCCGAGGCCTTCGGCGATGTACAGGGCGTGGTGCTGTGTGTCGTCCAGGGGGATGGCGAGGGATGCCCCGTAGGTGGGTGAGCCGGTGCGGACGTCGACGACGACGTCGATGATCGAGCCGCTCACGCAGGTCACGTACTTGGCTTCGCCGGGCGGGGTTGCGGTGAGGTGGATCCCGCGGATCGTGCCGTGCCGGGAGACGGAGCAGTTGACCTGGGCCACGTCCATGGGGCGGCCGGTCTGCGCGGACAGTCGGTGGCCGACGAACAGTTCCAGGAACGCGCCGCGCGGGTCGTCGAACACCTGTGGCCGGACGAGGTGGACGCCCTGGATGCCGAGTTCTTCGATCTTCATGAGTTTCCTTCTCACCCGGTGGCGCCGGCGCCGACCGGGACCGGGCGGCGGGTCTGTTCGGCGGGGGTGGGCTGGCGGCTTTCCTTGGCGGGGGTGGGCTGGGGGAGGTGTGCGGCGGGGTGGGCTGCCGGCTGTGTCCGGCGGGGGTGGGGTGGCGGGTCTCTTCGTCCGTGGCCGGGGCGGGCTGCCGCGGGCCCTCCGACGCCAGGGCCGACGACACCGGACCCGACACCGACACCGGCACCGGATCCGACGCCGGGGCCGAGACCGGCACCGGATCCGACGCCGGATCCGACACCGGGGCCGACGATGCCGACGCCGTAGCCGGTGCCGGTGATGCCGTTGCCGGGGTGGGGGTGGGTTGTTGGATGTCTTCGGCGGCGGCGTCCAGGAGGCCGGTCAGGTAGGTTCCGTAGCCGCTGGGCAGGAGGGGCTGGGCGAGTTCACGCAGGTGGTCGTCGCCGATGAGCCCGTTGCGCCAGGCTGCTTCCTCGACACAGCCGATCTTCAGGCCCTGTCGCTCCTCGATGACCCGGACGAATTCCGAGGCCTGCACCATCGAGGCGAACGTCCCGGTGTCCAGCCACGCGGTTCCGCGGTCCAGGACGGTCACGGCGAGTTCACCGCGGCGCAGGTAGGCCTGGTTGACCTCGGTGATCTCCAGCTCGCCCCGTGCACTGGGCAGGAGGGACCCTGCGATCTCCACGACACGGTTGTCGTAGAAGTAGAGGCCGGGGACCACGTACCTGGATTTGGGGTGTGCGGGCTTCTCCTCGATGGACAGGACGTGTCCCTCGCGGTCGAAGTCCAGTACGCCGAACGCGCTCGGGTTCGCGACCGGGTAGGCGAAGATGTGCCCGCCCTGGGGGGAGGAGTGTGCTTTGAGCTGTTCCCCGAGGCCCACGCCGTGGAAGATGTTGTCGCCGAGGATGAGCGCGACCGGTTCGTCCCCGATGAAGTCCGCCCCGATCAGGAACGCCTGCGCGATGCCTCCGGGGCTGGGCTGCGTCGCGTACTGGATCTGCAGGCCCAGTTGCGATCCGTCGCCCAGCAGCCGCTCGAAGGAGTCCCGTTCGGAGGGCATGGTGATGACGAGGATGTCCCGCACGCCTGCCAGTACCAGGGTGGACAGGGGGTAGTAGATCATCGGCTTGTCGAATACAGGCATGAGCTGTTTCGACATGACTTGGGTGACCGGCCACAGCCGGGAGCCGGTCCCGCCGGCCAAGATGATGCCTCGCATGTTCGGGAGGCTAAGGACGCCGCCTATAGCGCCGATCGAGGCCGGGTGGGCGCCGGGCTGCTGCTCTGGGTGTTGCGGGCCGCAGGCGCGGTCCGGGCCCGGGGGCCCTTGTGGTGTTCGTCGGGGGTGTGGGGTGTCCGTGGCGGCCGGCTGCGTGGTGGCCCGGGCCCGGCCGGCCGGGGCTCGGCTCTGGTTGCCGGGTCCGGCCGTTGTGGGACGGAGGGGGGAGGGCGGTGGTGGCGGGCGAGGGTTTTGTTCTTCTCCGATGAGGAGGGGCCGGATGCTTCGGTTGGGGTGGCTCTGCGGAACCCGGCCGGCCGTGTCTCGGGGGAGGGGCAGGGAAACCACTGCCTCGGCTGAGCGGGCTTCGGCGGCACTGGCACGGGCAGGCTTCTGTTCGGCCGAGGCGGCCGGCACCAGTGGGGCCGGGTGCGTGTGCGTGTGTGTCCGAGTCGGTTCGGGGCGCGGCGTTCCGCTCACCGGGGGTGACCGGCCGGGCCTGAGCGTTCGCGGTGACGGACTCCGGTCGGTTGCGGAGACGAACGAGGGCTGCCGCCGGCACATCGAGTACTTCCCGGATCACTCCTGCCTTGCCCCGGGCCACTGGCCGTGGTCGTGCCCAACCCTTGTGAGGGCGTGCCGGCCCGATGAATGGCTGATGTCGGTGGCCGGCCGGGATCCGTGGAAGGTTCCCTCGCGGAGCACGAAGAAGAGGACGCCGGCCCACCCGCTGTGCGAGGCGGAGCAGGGCAGGGACATGGTGCCTGCGTGCCTGCCCTGGGCGTCCCTCTTGTCGTCATGGCCAGGGAGACCACCCACCGCCACACCGCGGGCCCGCCCCGCTTCACGGCCCTGTTCCACAAGGGCCCCGCCCTCCCCGGCAGGGTTCTCCCGGATTTGGTTTCGCTCTCCCGCTTCGCACACGGCTCCCCACAGATCCCCTGCCTGCGGTCCTGCGGCCTTGCGGTCCTGCGGCCTTGCGGTCCTGCGGCCTTGCGGTCCTGCGGCCTTGCGGCCTTGCGGTCCTGCGGCCGTCCGCCTTCGTCTGCGCCCTGCGCTTCTGCCTCAGCCTCTGCCTGCGCCCTGCGCTTCTGCCTCAGCCTGCGCTTCTGCCTCAGCCTGCGCTTCTGCCTCAGCCTCAGCCTGCGCTTCTGCCTCAGCCTCAGCCTCAGCCTCCGCTTCTGCCTCAGCTTCTGCCTCTGCCTTTGCCTCTGCCTGCGCCCCGCGCCTGCACCTGCGGCCGTCCGCCTCCGCCTCTGCCTCTGCCTCCGCCTCCGCTTCCGTCTGCTGCGGCCTGCGACTTGTCCGGTGTCTGTGTGCTGCTCCGGGGGTGTTCGGGGTTCACTCGGGCCCGGGGGCAGTGAGAAGCCCGCCCGGTGGGCCGGGCGGGCTTCTCACTGCTGGTCCGCTGCGGGCGGCGAGGGCTGCCCGCAGCCCGTCCCGGACAGCGGACCGCCAAAAAACGGGGGGGCCGCGGTGGGCCGGGCGGTGACCGTACGGGTGGGGGTGTGCGGCCCTGGGGGCCGCTGGGGCTACCGGGGGCCGCGCGGTACCGCCGCCGCGGCCGCGAGGCTCAGGGTGAGCAGTACCCCGGTCGCGAGGAACGCGACCCCGTACCCGGCCACGAACGCATGCGCGTCCGGGGGACCGTCACCGGCGACCTCCGCCGTACGGGTCTGGGCCAGGGCCACCATGACCGCGAGCCCGGCCGCGCCGCCCAGCGACTGCGAGGTGTTCAGCACCCCCGATGCCAGGCCGTGCTTGTCCTCCGGCACACCCGCCGTCGCCGCGCCCGCCACCGAGGTGACCACGATGCCCAGACCCACACCGAACAGCAGGGTCGGGCCCAGCAGATCGGCGAGGTAGGTGGCGTGCTCGTCGGCCGCCGACTGCCACACCAGCCCGGCGATCATCGGCAGGAGCCCGACCAGCATCATCGGCCGGGGACCGGTGCGCGGTGCCACGCTCGAGGACGCGGCGGCACCGATGAACGCGAACACCGTCAGGGGCAGGAACGCCAGCCCGGTACGGATGGCACTGTAGTGGAGCACCGACTGGTAGAGCAGGGTCAGGAAGTAGAACATCGTGGGCAGTGCCGCACCGAAGGCCAGCATCGTGAGGTTGGCCGCCCACACCGAGCGGTTACGGAACAGGCTCAGCTCCATCAGCGGCTGCTCGGCCAGTTTGGCCTGGTCGAGCACGAACACCGCGAGCAGGACCACACCGATCGTCAGCGACGTGACGATACGCGCCGATCCCCACCCGTAGTGCTGCCCCTCGGCGAGCCCGTAGACGAGGGCGGCGATCCCCAGGGTGACCGACAGGGACCCCAGCACGTCGAGCTTGGCCTTCTTACGCGGGCCGCCCGCGCCGCCCGGGGCGGCGGTGACCGACATGACGGCCATACCCGCGATCAGCAGGCCCAGCGGCAGGTTCACCAGGAACACCCACCGCCACGACGCCCACTCGACGATCGCCCCGCCGCTCAGGACACCGATCGCCCCGCCGCTCCCGGACGCCGCACCCCACAGGGCGAACGCCTTGGCACGCTCGACCGGCTCGGTGAACGTGGAGCTCAGCACGGCCAGGGTCGCGGACGCGATGACCGCACCGCCGAAGCCCTGCCCGGCGCGCCCCAGGACCAGCGTCGCCGCGTTCGGGGCGATCCCCCCGACGAAGCTGAACACCGTGAACACGGCAGTACCGATCAGGAGCAGACGCCGGCCGCCGAACAGGTCGACCATCCGCCCGGAGAACAGCAGGAAACCCGCGAACGGGATCAGGTACCCGTTGTACACCCAGGTCAGGCTGCCCGGTGTGAAGTGCAGCGCGTCCTGGATGGAGGGGATGGCGACGTTCACGATCGAAGCGTCGAGGATCACGATCAGCTGCCCCAGGCAGCACACCGCCAGGACGAGTCCGGCCCGGCGCGCCCTGACCGGGGCCTCCATGGTCATCTGAGCGGTCATCGCAGAGAACTCCTTGTTCGGATGGGGGAGTGGGCCACGCCCGGTTCCCGGTGTGCGGGCCGTGCCCGCCCGGCGCCGGTCATCGCGGGACCCCGACGGCCACGCGGCCCCCGGGGGAGCCCGTGGGCACAGGGCGGCAGCATCACCGGCCCCGGCTGCTGGGCCGTCAGGCCCCGGACGGCGGCGCTCACCTGCGGGCGCCGGCCGTCTGCCGGTACGCTGCCGGGCGGGAAAGCGGGGACACCGGCCTCGACAACCTCGGGGGCGTCCTTGCCGGGCCGGTCCCCGGCACAGTGCACCGGCCGTACTTCCCTGCCGGTCCCCGGTGTCTTCCGGTCGGCCATATCTATCACCCTTGTTCATTTCTGTGTGAGGGAAGCCCGGGCCGCCGCAGGACCGCACCACGAGATCCGGGGGCCACCGCACGCATCACGAAGAAAGCCTCCGGGACCCTGCGCGCAGGGCACCGGACTTCTACCGGTCCCACCAGGAAGTGTTTTCCCTGTACCACTCGACCGTGTCCTTGAGACCGGTGTCGAAGGACTGCTGGGGGACGAACCCCAGCTCATCGCGGATCCTGGTCATGTCCAGGGAGTACCGCTGGTCGTGGCCGAGCCGGTCGGCGACCCGCTCGACCCTGTCCCAGCCCGCCCCGCAGCTCTCCAGCAGACGCCCGGTCAGCTCCCGGTTCGTCAGCTCCGTGCCGCCGCCCACGTGGTAGACACGACCGGGCCGCCCGCCCCGCAGAACCAGCTGAATGGCCAGGCAGTGGTCCGCGACATGAAGCCATTCACGAACGTTTCCGCCCTCCCCGTACAACGGGACCCGCCGGCCCCGCAGAAGGTTCGTCACGAACAGCGGGATGACCTTCTCCGGATTCTGGTAAGGGCCGTAGTTGTTCGAGCACCGGGTGATCACGACGTCCAGCCCGTGGGTCCGGTGCGCGGAAAGGACCAGCAGGTCGGAACCCGCCTTCGACGCCGCGTACGGTGAATTCGGTGCCAGCGGCTGCGACTCGGTCCACGACCCGTCCGCGATGGAACCGTAGACCTCGTCCGTCGACACATGGACGAAGCGCCCTGCCCCGTGCCGCCGGGCCGCGTCCAGCAGGACCTGCGTACCGAGCACATTGGCCGTCACGAACGGGCGCGCGTCATCGATCGACCGGTCGACATGCGACTCGGCGGCGAAGTGCACGATCACGTCGTGCCCGCGCACCACCTCGTCGACCAGTTGCGCATCGCAGATGTCACCGTGGACGAACCGGAAACCGGGATGCTCCGCGACCGGGGCGAGGTTGTCCATGTTGCTGCCGTGGCCGAGCTTGTCGATGACAGTGACCCGGGCGCCGTCCGACCCGGGAAGCTCGCCGGACAGCAGCGCCCTGACGTACTGGGACCCGATAAATCCTGCACCGCCGGTAACGAAGATCCGCATGCCGGCGACCCTAGGGCCTCCCGCTCGACACCCGCTCGAGCCCTCCCCGCACACGCCAAGACCCGGCCGCACACCACGCACCAAGACCCGGCCGCACACGCCGGTGCCCGGCCGCACACCGTCCGGTACCTCGGGCAGCGAACCGCCCACCCGGCCGGCACCCCTCCGGCAACGACAGCAGCCCCCGAGCCCGCCCCGCCCGGCGGCACCCTTCCTCTCCACCCGCGACACCCCGCCCCGTCCTCTGCCCACCCACCCGGAACACCCACCCCACCCCACCCCCCTCCCCGCCCCGGTCCTCTGCCCGGTTGCCCTGCCCGTCCGGTGCGCCCCCGTCCCGGGCACTCGTCCCGGGGCTGCGAACCGGCCCCCGCAGGCGCAAGGCGCATGCTCTCGGCCCGTCCGTCCCGCCCCGGTCCGGCGGAGGCCGGCAGGACCAGGGCGGGACGCGGCCCACCCCGGTCCTCGGGGCCGCCCGGACGCGGCCCACCCCGGCCTTCGGGGCCGCCCGGACGCGGCCGGACCGGCCCCGAATGAACCGGTGGACGCCATCAACAGGGCGCCGGGCCAACCCACTTCACCCCGAGGGCCCGTGTATCCCGGTCGGATCCCGGCACAACCATCCGCACCGTTCGAGGGTCACATCGAGTAGGAGCAAACCGCTCTCAGGTACACAAGGGGGAAATATGGGAATCACGCGTACTATCGCCGCTGCAGGGGCGGTCGCCGCCCTGGCCGTGGGCGGCACGACCGCCCTGGCCACGACCGCCTCCGCCGCACCCAACGTCACACCCCAGGGCGTCTGCGGCAGCGCCTACAAGACCGTGAACTCGGTGCCCGTCGGTTCACTGGGCACCGTCTACCTGACGTACAACTCCTCCAACGGCAAGAACTGTGTCGCCACGATCCGTTCCAACCCGGGCACGGCCAAGAGCATGTCCGTGTACGTCTACGTCCCCGACACCGACGCGTGGGCCGACGACTTCGGGAACTACACCTCCTACGCCGGGCCCGCCTACGTCTACGGCAAGGGCCACTGCGTGAGCTGGGGCGGCAACATAGCCAACGTGTACGTGTCGGTGGAGAACTCCAACTGCGCCGCCCTGAAGGAACGCCGGGTCACCGAGATCCGCTGATCCGGGCCTCACCCCGGCCACGGGTTCCCGCGCCGCCGCCTTCCCGCCGCCCGGCCTCGCGCACTGCCGCTGACCGCGGCCGCGCGGCCGGGGAGGCGGCAACGAGCCGCGGGCGGTGCGGGAACCTTCAGGGGACGGCCCGGAGCAGGGGGCACACCGCTACAGTTCGCCGGCGAACACCCCGGCCAGCTCACGCCACTGGGCCCGCGGCAGGCCGGCGCCGCCCTCACCGGCGGTGAGTACCTGGAGCGCGACGTGATCGGCACCGGCATCCAGGTACTCCCGTGTCCGCGTCCTCACCCGTTCGGTGTCACCCAGCGCGAACAGGGCGTCCAGGAGGCGGACACTGCCGCCGCCCCCGAAGTCGCTGTCGGTGAACCCCAGGCGCAGCAGGTTGTCGGTGTAGTTGGGCAGCCGGAGATACATGCCCAGCATGTTCCGCGCGGTGGTGCGGGCCCGGTCGAGGTCGTGGTCGAGTACGACCGTCAGCTCCGGGGCGAGCAGCGCGCCGGGGCCGAGCGCCTCGCGTGCCTCCGCGGTGTGCTCGGTGGTGACGAGATAGGGATGTGCGCCCAGCGACCGGCCGGCTGCGAGCTTCAGCATCTTCGGGCCGAGCGCCGCCAGGACGCGGTGTCCGCCGGCCACGGGCGGGGTGGCGGCGTCCAGGGCGTCGAGGTAGGCGACCATCGCGCTGTAGGGCTTCGCGTACTGCGGCACCATCGGGCCGTGGCTGACGCCCAGGCCGAGGACGAACCGCCCGCGTGCGCTCGCCTCGAGTGCCGCGATCCGTGCCGCCACGTCCTTCGCGGTGTGGTCCCAGATGCTCAGGATCCCGGTGGCCACGGTCACCGTGCGGGTCGCGGCGACGACGGCCGCTGCGTCGTCGGGCGTGGGACTGCCTCCGATCCAGACCGTGCCATACCCCAGTTCCTCGAGCTCGGCGACCGCCTCCTCGATCGCTGCCCTGCCCGCGTCGTCCGTCCGCGATGCGTGCAGAGCACTGCTCCAGATACCCACCCGTCCCCATGCCCCATGCGTCAGAGAAGTCATGGTGTGATCAACAGGCACCCCCGCCCTCTATTCCCGGCCGGGCAGGCATTCATCTCAACAGCGCATCCATCTCAACGCCGCACCCGGGCCGGCCCGCTCCCCGGTCCGTGCAGCACAGGCCCGCCCGACCCGACCCGGCCCGGCCGGACGGTGTGGTGCGCCGGCCGGCCCGGACGTGGTGGGCTTCGACGGGCTCGGCGGCCGGAGCCGGAGCCGGTGCCGCAGCCGTGCCGTCCGCGAGTCCCCGGTGGCTCGGCACGGGGGCGGGGGTGAGCCCCCGCACCGCAGGGCCGGCTGCGGAAGGCCGGGGCGGCGAAACGGCCGAGGGCTGCGGACGGGACGGGGCGGGCCGTGGGACCGGACGGGACGGGATGTCCGTGGGCCGGGGACGTCCGTGGGCTGCGGGGCCCGGGCCCCCCGGGGGGCAGGGAGGACGAGCGTCGTGTTTCATGCCCCTGTGCGGCCCCCGTCGCCCAGGGCCCAGGACTCGATGTCGCGGTAGTGGATCGGCCCCTTGCCGCGCCCGGCGTTGCTGCCGACCAGGTGCAGGCGTTCGGCAGGCCAGCGGCGGCCGGTGAATCCGGCGAGCCCTTCGGCGATCTCCGCTGCCGAGGTCCGATCTCCCCGACGGGCGCGGGCCAGCGTCAGATGGGGGCGCAGGGGCCGTTCCTCGAAGGTGACACCGCAGTTCCTGACCGCGCTGCGCACGTCGGCGGCGAGCGTGTGCAGTTCGCCGAGGTCTCCCTCGACTCCGCTCCACAGCACCCGGTCGTCGAAGCTGCCGCTGCCGCGCAGTGCCAGACCGGGCGGCCGGCGGCCGGCTGCGAGGTCGGCGAGCGGCCGGCGCAGCAGCGGTACGGTCCCGGCCGGCAGCTCCCCGAGGAACGCCAGGGTGATGTGCCAGTCCTCGATGCGGTTCCACCGCAGGTGAGGGTGTGTGCCATAGGCGGGGCCAAGCTCCCGGGCGAGTTCCTCCTTCGCGTGGTCGGGCGGGGCGAGGGCGATGAACACGCGAACGGTCGCGGGCCGAGTCTGTTCGTTCACACCGGACTTCGTACCTCATCGGGTGTCCGGGGCGACGCCCGGGCCGGGGAACGACGTGCGGGGTGAGGCGACGGGACGGCCGTCCTCGGCACCTGCCCGCACCGCGCGGCCGCACCACGCCCGGGCCGCCCGGGCGTACACACCCTTCGAGGCAGAACACCGGCACGTACGCCCGCAGCCCCGGCCCGCGGCGGGGCCTTCACCGGAGCACCGGGCGACCCGGCGCCGAAGCCGAAGCCGAAGCCTAGGTCGGGGCCGGGGCCGGCAGGTCCGCACTGTCAGTGGCGGCTGGAAGGCTGGGGGCATGGACAGTGACGACGAGCAGCTGTTGCGCGGCCGGGTGTACGGCCAGGACCCGGGGGCCCCGGACCAGGGACCGAGGCGGGGGCAGACCTACGCCGAACTGGTCGGGGGGCCGCTGGACGGCCTGCTGCTCGACATCACCGGCTGGACGAGGGACGCGATCCGTACCGGTGCCGCGCTGAAGACCGAGCTCGGGCGGTTCGGCGGCGGGGGACGGGCCTTGTACGACCAGCGCCCCGGCGACCCGGGGCGCTGGGACTGGTCCGGCGACACCCCCTGAGCGCACCACACGAGGTGTCACCCCGGGCAGCCGGCCCGGTCCCGGAGCCCGGAGCCGGGGACCAGTGACCCGGGTTCCGGGTCCGGTTCCGTACGGTGCCCGACCCTGCCCGGCAGCACCGTTGCTCTCAGAGCCCGGTGACTTTCGCGTTCGCCGTCAGTTCGTAGACGAGGGTGAGTGTGCGGTGGCCGCGGGGCGACAGGGGGACGTCCCAGCGGGCTATGCCCTCGGCGTCGACCAGGTCGGGTGCGGGGGAGCAGGACTCCTCGAGCAGCCGTACCCCCACCGCGGAGACTTCGGAGACGGGGAGCCGCTCCCGGACCACGACCACCCGCTCACCGTGTTCCCCGGGGGCACCGAACCGCGACAGGTGCAGTCTCACCGTGCGGGTGATGACGGTCCGCTGGGTGAGCCCGGCACTACTGCGTGACTCCTCGGCATGCCGTACCACCCGGTGGTCGTCGCAACTGCCGAAGGCGAGCTCGACGGGCGCGCCGGGAGCGGTGAAGTCCAGTGTGCCGCGGCCGCTGAATCCGCTGTCGCGAACCAGGTCCACGGGCCCGGCGAGCAGCGCATGGCCGGCCGGTCCGTCGAACCGCACCACCCGGGTGACCAGGTCGGACAGCTCGGGTGAACACGCGTACTCACTGCGTGCGGCTGTGGTGAACGCGGACAGCGGCACACGGTGCGCGGTTCCGTCACTGGGCACGAAGACCCCCGCAGGGGACCGCAACACCTGTGCTTCGCCACCGTCGTCGACCCCCGGCAGACCCCGTACCGGTGCCGGGCCCAGCGTCCCGATCTCCTCCTCGCGCACCTCGACGTCTACGACACGGCGCTCCGCGACGGAGCGGTCCGTGAGCGTCAGCCGGTCCTCGACCAGGTCCGGCGCAACGGTGGCGAGCGCGGAACGGGCCGTCGACAACGTCAGCCGTACGTCCGACCAGTCCTCACCGGTGCGCTGCCAGACCATCGCATCCGTCTCCAGCGTCAGACGGTCCCCCTCGAGCACGGCCCGGTAGGCGGGCCGCCACAGCGCACACGGGGTCAGGTGGCTCAGACGCACACCGACCGGCCCGGCAACCGCGCTCTGCACGGTCAGCTCGATGTGGCCGACGAGTCCGGCGGGCTCCTCCTCGGCTGCGTGCAGGGCCTGCCCGGCCTCGCCGAGCTCCTCGCCCAGGGCCCCGAGCCGCGCCTCCACGGTGCGCAGCTCCTCGCCGCACGTGTCGCGTTCCTGGTCCACCCGGTCCAGTTCGCGGGCCCAGCGGGGCCCGTCCGTCTCCCCGGCGCCGGCACTCTCACCGATCTCGCGCAGCAGATCGGTGGCCAGGCGGCCCAGGAGGTCCTGGCGGGTGTGCAGCCGCTCCTGCCGGCGGACCAGGGCGAGCTGCTCCTGGGTGAGGGTGTGCGCGTGTCTGCGCAGGGCGGAGTCCTCGGCGTGCGGCAGCGGCCCGCGCGGTGTCCAGCTCCGGACGATCCGCACGTCCAGGACGGTCGCCGGGTGGTCGGCGCTCAGCTCGGCGTGAAGGGTCCGGTCGACGGCCAGGGCACTGACCGGGCCCAGGCGCAGCCGCTGGATCCCCGCCTCCAGGTCGAGGGTGACAGCACGCTCGACGTGGGCGCGGTCCTCCAGGCAGGTGACGGCGGTGACGGGCAGGGCGATCGGCTTCGGGGCCGTGGTCATCGTGGGTCAGCTCCTGCGGTTGCCGCCGGCGAGGGCCTTCCCGGCCGGGATCCGGATCTCGTAGCCGCCGTCGAGGACGGCGGTGCCGCCGGCGGGCAGGTCCACCCGCCGGATGCGGGTGCCCGGGGCGTGACGGTCGGGCCCCGGGCCGTCCTGGGGTGCCGTCCAGCCGGCCCGTTCCTCGATGCGGACATCCGCTTCGGTGGTGACGGGCACCCGCTCGCGGACCTCGAGGGTGACGGGCCGCGCGAGGCGGTTGGCCACCTCCACGCGGACCTGGTGATCGAGCACGGTGATGTTGCTGCGCAGCCCCGAGGCGGACTCGTGCAGGTTGGTGCGGCGGGTGACCCCGATGCCTTCGGCCGGTCCGAGACCGAGGCGGCACACACCGCCGGGGGCGAGCGCCGGCAGCGCTGCGGTCAGCAGGAATGCGCCGTCGACGACGACGTCCACCGGGCCGGCGAGCAGAGCCTGGTCGGTGGCGTTGGAGAGCACCGACGTCGCGTACACGGTCTGCTCCACCGACGGTGTGCAGAGGTACTCGGTGCGCAGCGCGACCGGGATCTCGCCGATGGTGACGGTGTGCCAGGTGCCGTCGGAGGGAATGTCGGCGCGGGCGGGCGGATCGAAACGGTGGTCGAAGGAACCCGCCGGCCCCCCGGGCCGCACGGCGTGCCCGGGCAGCGGCAGCGAGGCCACCGATTCGGCGCGGCGGCGGTACCCGGCCGCCACCGGGTCGAAGGGGGAGCCGGGGAACAGCAGGCCACGTCGGCCGCCGTCCTCGTCGGGCCCGCACAGGACGAGCCCGCCGTAGTCGAGCTCCTCGCCGCTCGGTTGCGGTGCACCGGCCCCCTGCGCAGGGACGTCCTGCGCAGGGACGGGTGGCGCAGGGGAAACAGGCACGGCCCGGCCAGGAGCCCCGGACGCCCGCGGCGACCCGAAGACGGGCGCCGCGGGGGAGGGGGCCGCGGGGGCGGGGGCCTTGAAGGCCCCGCCGGCGGAACCCGGCCTCCCCGCACCCCGGCCCGCCCCGACCGGCGGCGCGGGCCCGGACCCGATACCTGCGTAGGGCTCCGGGGCACCCCCCGGCACCGCGAACGCGGCGGGAGGACCGCCGTAGGCCTGCGGGGCGGGCGCCGCGACGGGGCCGGCCCCGGCAGCCGGCGGCCCGGCGTCCGGAACAGGACACGGGCCCGCCGCGTCGTACCCGGAGAACAGGCCGGCGAGACCCGCCGGGGGCTCGCGCCAGCCGGAGGGCGCGCAGGCGGGCTGACGGCGCCCGATCCGCACCGAGCGGAGCCTGGGCAGAGCGGTGCTGCGCCGCAGGTCGGCCGTGGCCAGGGCGAGGGACACACCGCTCCAGTCCTCCCCGGTGCGCTGGGCGACCGAGGCACGCAGCACCAGACGGCCGCTGCCCTCACCCTGACGGTAGGTCAGGCGGTAGGCGGGCACCCAGACGGCGCCCGGCACCCCGTACTCCACCTCCACCTCGATCTCCGTCGCGGTGTCACCGGCGGCGGAGGTGTCGACGGCCAGGAGGGCCGAGAGCGTCGTCTCCACATGTGCCGGGGGTGTACCGGTCGAGGCGCGGGCGAGCCTGTCCTCGGCGATGCCGAGCGCGTGGCCGGAACTGCGCACCTCCTCCTGTGCCTCCGCCAGCCGGGTGTGCAGCCCTGCCAGCCGCTCGTCCACGAACCCGGCGAGTTCCAGCCACGCCCCGACCGGGGTACGACGGGGCGGGTCCTGGGACCTGCGGGCCGGCGGGACCGGGCGCAGAGCCCTGATCTCCTCGATCAGGCCCAGCAGATGGTCCCGGCGGCGCAGGGCCGCCGCGTACTGCTCGCGCAGCCCCTCGGCCGCCTCCCGCAGCCCGCCGGGCACACGAGCGCCGGACGGCCCGGCCTCGGCCTCCACCCTGGCCTCGCTGACACGCACCCCGGGAGCGTCCGGAACACGCACCCGCAGCGAGGCCGGGTCCAGCGAGCGGGGCAGACCCGTCACCCGCACCCTGCCGTCCGGCGGCACACTGCCCCGCGCCAGGCGCCGGCACACCGCACCCTGCGCGTACACCACCACGGAATCGAGGGTCGACTGCCACCTCTGCGCTGTTTCGTCCGTCATGTGCTGCGCCCCCTGTTCATGCTGGGCGAAGCCTACGCCCGGGCCCGTGGCCAGCCGCGTCCGCGTACAGGTGCGCCCGGCCCCGCCTTCGGGCCCGCCGCGGTGGGGCCGGCCCGCGGCGGTGTGCCCCCGCGGTCCCTGACTCGCGGGGGAGGCCGGCGGCAGGGGGTGCGGGTTCCGGCCGGTGGTGTCCGGGCTGCCGGGTCCCGGCGGGCGGCCGGGAACGCGGGCGGGGCGGCGTACGCCGACGCGGTGTCGGAGTGCGCCGCCCCGGGCGGGACGCTCACGCGGAAGGCGGAAGCGGGGAGTGGGGAGGTTGTTCTGGTTACTTCGGGTCGCGGTCGAAGGCTGCCTTCGACCAGAGGTAGCCGAGCACGGTGAGGCCCAGGCACCAGGCGACGGCGAGCCATCCGTTGTGGCCGATCTCGGTGCCGAGCAGCAGGCCGCGCAGGGTTTCGATGGCGGGTGTGAAGGGCTGGTACTCGGCGATCGGCTGGAACCAGCCCGGCATCGCTTCGACGGGGACGAAGGCGCTCGAGATGAGGGGCAGGATGATCAGCGGCGTCGCGTTGTTGCTGGCCGCTTCCGCGTTCGGGCTGGCCATGCCCATTCCGACGGCGATCCATGTGAGTGCCAGGGCGAAGAGGGCGAGCAGGGCGAACGCCGCGAGCCATTCCAGGGCGGTGGCGTCGGTGGAGCGGAAGCCGATGGCCACGCCGACGGCTCCGACGAGGACCACGCTGGCGACCGACTGCAGGACGCTGCCGACGACGTGTCCGACGAGTACGGATCCGCGGTGGATGGCCATGGTGCGGAAGCGGGCGATGATGCCTTCGGTCATGTCGGTGGAGACGGAGACGGCGGTGCCGACGACGGTGCTGCCGATGGTCATCAGCAGGAGGCCGGGGACGATGTAGGCGATGTAGGCGGAGCGGCCCGTCCCGCCGCCGCTGATGCCGGTGCTCATGGTGTCGCCGAAGATGTAGACGAAGAGCAGCAGGAGCATGATCGGGGTGAGCAGGAGGTTGAGGGTGAGGGAGGGGTAGCGCCGGGCGTGCAGGAGGTTGCGGCGCAGCATGGTGGAGGAGTCGCGCACGGCGAGGGACAGGGTACTCATCGGACGGTCTCCTCGGGCTGGGTGTTCCGGGTGTTCCGGGCGGGCACGGTGGTGGCGGTCAGGGCGAAGAACACGTCGTCGAGGTCGGGGGTGTGCACGGTGAGTTCGTCGGCCTCGATGCCTGCGGAGTCGAGCCGGTCGAGGATGGTGCGCAGTTCGCGCTGGCTGCCGCCGCTGGGGATCTGCAGCGACAGTGCCTCGTCGTCGGCGGTGACTTCGCGCAGGGCCGAGGTGGCGGACCGGTAGGCGGCCGGGTCGGTGAAGCGCAGGCGGACGTGACCGCCCGGGACGAGCCGCTTCAGTTCGTCGGCGGTGCCCTCGGCGGCGATCTTCCCGTTGTTCAGGACGGCGATGCGGTCGGCGAGTTCGTCCGCCTCCTCGAGGTACTGGGTGGTGAGGAAGACGGTCACCCCGTCGGAGACCAGCTCGCGGATGATGCCCCACATGGTGTGGCGGGAGCGGGGGTCGAGGCCGGTGGTCGGTTCGTCGAGGAAGATGATCCGGGGGCCGCCGACCAGGGTCATGGCGATGTCCAGGCGGCGCTTCATGCCGCCGGAGTAGGTGGAGGCGGGCTTCTTCGCCGCGTCGAGGAGGTCGAAGCGCTCCAGGAGCTCGGCGGCGGTGCGCCGGCCCTCGCTGCGGGAGAGGTGGTGCAGGTCGGCCATGAGGAGCATGTTCTCCTCGCCGGTGATCAGGCCGTCGACGGCGGAGAACTGCCCGGTGACACCGATCGCGGCCCGTACGGCCTGCGGGTCGGCGGCGAGGTCGTGGCCCGCGACCTGGGCCTGCCCGCCGTCGGCGGTGATGAGCGTGGACAGGATCTTCACGGCGGTGGTCTTGCCGGCGCCGTTCGGCCCGAGCAGCGCGAACACGGACCCGGCCGGGATCCGCAGATCGATGCCGTCGAGAACGGTCTTGTCGCCGTACGACTTGCGCAGACCGACGGCGGATACGGCGGCCGCCGGCGTGCGACCGTCACCCGATCTGGATGTGGGCATGACAGAAATAGGCATGGGGCTCTCCCGTTCGGAGGCTGGAGTGGATGGGGGAGCGGGTGGGCCGGGGCCCGTTGGTCGGGGTCAGGCCCTGGCGCGGCGGACGTCGATGCTGCCGTGCCGGGTGCGGGCGCGGACCCTGACGGTGTCCTCGGTCTCCTCCGGGGCCCCGGACGCGGTGAGGGTGTTGCGCACCTGCCCGGAGCCCGACTGGACGTCGAGCCAGGCGGCGGTGCCCTCGCGGACGCCGACTTCGATGGCGCCGTGGTGGGTCTCCAGCTGGACGGTGCCCCGGGCCACCTCACCCACGCGCAGGGTGCCGTGGGCGGTGGTGGCGGTGACCGAGTCCTCGGCGCGCCGGATCTCGATGTCACCGTTGGCGCCGCTCACCCGCAGTTCACCGGTCACGGCGCCGACGGTCGTGGTGCCGTGCGAGTTCTTCAGGACGGCGGGGCCGTCGACGAGGCCGACACGCATGCTGCCGGAACTGGTGGTGATCTCGGCCGGGCCCTCGACCCGGTCCACGGTGATCGAGCCGTGGGACGCGGTCAGCCGCAGCGGGCCGGTCGTGTCCAGGCGGACGTCGCCGGCGGAGGTCTTCACGCGGACCTCGCCGAGCCGGCCCTCGCCGAGCACCTGGGCCCAGGCGCCGGTCACCTCGATGCGTGAGCCCGTGGGCAGTTCGACCGTCACGTCGACGGTGCCGGTGCGGCCGAACAGGTTGGGCTTGGGTGTCCTGACGGCCAGTTCACCGCTCGCGTACGTGGTCTCGGTCTGCTCGGCCGCCCGCACGTCCTGGTCCTTGTCCGGGTCGCGGGGCCGCACCTCGACGACGGTGTCGGAGCGGTCGCCCGCGGTGAACTGGATGGAGCCGGCATCCACGTGCGCCGTGGCCGAGATCGGTTCGGGGGTGTCGAAAGAAGGCATGGCTGTCCCGTCCTCTTGGGTCTTCAGGGCGTCCCCGCTGGTGGGACGTGGTGTCGGTGAAGTGGTGCGGGCCCGGGGCGCGCTCAGCGCACCCAGCCCGTGAAGCTCTGTCCGATGGTCTGGCTCTTCTCCGCTGCGCGCGGCCGGGCGCCACCGTCGACCGCGGCCGACACGGCACGCACCAGCCACGCGTTGACCGACAGGCCCTCGCCGGCCGCGACCTCCTCCGCGCGGGCCTTGAGGTGGGCCGGCAGGCGCAGGTTGACGCGGGCGGTGCCGCCCTCGTCACCGTCGGCCGGGGCCGGGGCCGGGGCCTGGGCCCTGAGCGGTCCGACGGGCCCCGCCGGCTCCGCGGGGACGCCGCCGTCGGTGGGCGGCGCTGTCACCACGAAATCGGGGTCGAGCCCGCGCAGCCGTACATCCACCGAGCCGGGGGCGAGCTCACGGGTGATCTCGTCCGTCGCGGCGGAAAGCATGTGGAGCATGGCCAGCCGGGTCGCCGACTCCAGAGGAGCAGTGAGCCTCTCCGCCAGCTCGCGGGCTTCGTCGCCGCCGGCTTCGGCGGCCACCACGAGTTCGCGGCGAAGGGTGTCGACATACGGGGTGAGGTCCATGACGCCATAATGGCACCATGTTGGCTCCATGCGCAAGGCGCTCGGTGCCATTCCTGTACACGCCATCAGCTCCAGTACCTCTGACCTGCGGAAACGTGCTGAAGCTGAGCTGGACAATCGTGGCACCATGCGTGTTCGCCCACTTCTCGCGGCATGAAATGGCGCCACTTGGCACCGTGCGGCGCCACGCAGTGCCAAGTGGTGCCATGTGATGCCGGGTGGCGCCATGCTGTCTGCGGGACCCCGGGCCCGTCCGGACCCCGGTGATGCCCGGCCGCGCCACTGGCACGGCACACGCGCACCCGGACGCCACGCACGGCCCGGGAGGCAACAACCGCACCAACGCGACGCGACCGGCCGGGCACCGGACACCGGCTGCCCCGTCACCGTGTTCCGCCCCCGGCGCACAACCACCCCCGTACGTACAGTGGAAGGTGCCACAGCCCGCAGCCGGGCGCAGTAGGGCCCGCACCCCACAACGCCCCGCACCCCGCAACGCCCCGCACCGCTGCTCCGCAGCCCGGGCGGGCATGCGTCGTCCGGGGCCCAGGGGGTACGCGAGGTGCGACACCGGCCCGCACGCACCGGAGCGGGCGCGCACGCACCCACGGGAGTAGACGACATGACCGACCGCAGGCCTCAGGGAACCGCCTACACCGGGGCGAAGGCCAGCCCGCCGCCGATACCCGCAGACATGCCCGACCAGCAGGCCCAGGAGGGCGAAGACGCCCTCGACGTGATCCTCCCGCCGGGTACCGAACGTCCCGAAGCGGAACCGGACGCCGAGAAGACCGATCCCGACGAGGCCGGCTCGGGCCGTGACTCCGCCCGTAACGCCGCCATCCGCACGGACCAGCCCGCCCCGGACGAGCCGACGGGATGACGCTTGTACGCCGGCGACCCCGCTGACACGCGGCGCAGCCGGCCCGCGGCGCCGTGACCCGGAAGGAACGGCGTCGCGGGCCGGACTCCCCTTCCTCGCCCCCGGCCCGACCAGTAGCCTCCGGCCGCGCATCTCAGGACCTGTAGGCCCTGTTGCGTCACCCCAGCCCCACCACCCCGAACATGCGGAGCCGTTCCCCCCGCCCGGCCCGTCGGCAGCTGACGACCGCGCTCCGGCGGCAGGGCCCGGGAACCCTCGGCCACTGAACCCCATGCACCCGGCGCCCGCCACCCGGCCCCGTGTTCCACAGCAGCCCCGGAACCCGGCACCCCGGCGATGCCATGGCCGCCGCGCGTGAAGGGCGGGGCCGGCCGCGGCGGTCCGGCCCGGGGTGCACCCGGCAGATCGCCACCCCGCGCGAGAACCTTCCCTCGGACCAGGGCCTGACGGGAGACCATGACGACGCCTGCGCCGCGCCGCGTCGTCCCGCCGCGTGATCCCGGGGAGCCCACGGTCCTCGACGGACCCACAGGTCCTCGAAGGACCTGGACACCCAGGACCGCAGGAACACGAGAGGAACCCCGAACGAAGCCACTCCACCTGCGTGGCGTGCCCCCGCCGGCAGTCCTCTCCGAGCCCCTGCCGCCCCCCGCTACAGCGGGTTCGTCCCGTCCATGTTGAGTGCGTGGCCGGGCCGGAAGAAGCGCTTCGCGAAGAAGTGCCCGTTCTCCGCCGCCATCCGGAACCACCGCTCCGACGCGGCGAGACCGTCGCGCTCCTCGACCAGCCGGCCCATCTCCCACATGGCCTCCCGATCCCCCCGGTCCACCGCCAGGCGCAGCAGCCGCTCCGCCTCATCCAGATCCTTGTTGATCTTCGCGAGCATCGCCGTGGCCCGCAGGGCCCGCACATCGCCCTCGGCGATCGCTGCCCGCAGCTTCTCCGGTGTGCTGTACCTGAGCCGCACCCGGCGGTTGCGCAGCACCAGCAGCACTGCCAGGAACCAGACCACCCAACTCACCGTGAAAACAGTGTCGTTGCCGGTCACGAACGAGATGATGCTCAGTACCGCAGCCGTCACAAACAGCAGAAAAGGCATCTGTGCCCCCCGGTTGACGCATGTACCCCGCTGGGTCCTCCCCGGCAGGCGGCCCCGCTACGCACGGACGAACACCGCATTCGTGCGGGCAGCGAAAACCTCTGCGAGCCCTCGTGTCCGAGATGCCGGGCCGCTTCGGCGCCCGGGCGCCGCACCTGGAACGTGATCCGCCCGGCGCGCTAAACTCCGGGGCGCCCGCACGGGGGCCGGGGCGGCAGCCGTGCGGAAGCCGCCCGTCCTCCTGTGTGCGGTCAACGCGAGGATGCCCATGTCCTCTCGTCCCGGCGGGAACGCCGCGACCGCACCTGCCCCCCCCGCAGGCCCCGACGGTGCGGCGTTCATCGACGGCCGAACCGGCCTGGGTGAGGCTGCTCGGAGACAGGCTTCCTGAAAGGGCGCACGGTGTGAGTGCCGACACGAGGACCTCCACGGACCCGAAGGCTGCGCGCCCCGCCCGCGGGCACGGTCCACGACGCCGCGGCCGGACCTGGGCGCGGGCGGCCTGCGCTCTCGCCCTCGCCGTGCCTGCCGCCCTCCTCCTCGTACGGCTGACGGGCAGCGACGCCGGGACGCTGCTCGCCGTGCCGCTGGTGCTGTTGCCCCACTCGGCCGTCCTGTGCCTGCTGGTGCTCGGCGTGACGGCCGGTGTCCCCGCCCTGCGATCGCGGGGCACTGCAGCGGCGGCAACGGTCCTGGCCGTGGCCCAGATCCTCCTGATGGCACCGCGGTTCGTGTCCGACGCGCCCTCCGTCCCCCCGTCGGCGTCCGAGCTGCGGGTGGCGACGATCAACACCGATGCGGGGGCGGTGGACCCCCATGCGGTGGCGGAGATGGTCCGTGCCGAGCGGATCGACGTACTGGCCGTGGAACAGACACCGTCCGCCGGGCTCGCCGCGCTCGACACGGCCGGGCTGGACGCCCTGCTCCCGTACCGGGAACTGCACCCCGAGTACGACTCGTCGATCTACTCCCGGCTCCCGTTGTCCCGGGCGGGTACGACACGTGCCGACACCGCGTGGCCGCAGACCACTGCCGGGGTCGCAGTCGGCGCACGCACGGTGCGGTTCGTGGCCGTTCACACCTACTACCCGCTCGGGGACGCGGACCGGTGGACCAGGGACATGACCGCCCTCGCCTCCCTGGCCCGGGACGGGGGAGCGGACACCGTGTTCCTGGGCGACTTCAACGCGACCCTCGACCACACCCCGATGCGGGCACTGCTGGCCGCCGGCCTCACCGACACCCACGCCGAACTGGGCCGGGGATGGGCCCCGACCTGGCCCGTCGGCACGGGGATCGTCCCGCCCCTGGTCCAGCTCGACCACGTACTGCACGGCCCCGGGCTGGCAGGGGTGTCCGTCAGGGAACGCACCCTGGCAGGGACGGACCACCGGGCTGTCATCGCGGTCCTCGCCGTGCTCCCGCCGCCGCGCGACACCCACTGAGCCCCGCCCCCGGCGAACAGCCCGGCCACAGGCGTCGCCGACAGCGGGGCTCGCCCCCACGAACGCCGCCCCCCACACACACAGCGCAGTCGGCCGGGCACCGGGCCCGCCCGGATGTGATCAGATGCGCACCGCGGCCTGGTAGCTGCCGACGGTGTTCATCGACTCGTAGCGGACGAAGGCACCCGGGTAGGGGGCGTGGAGCACCGTGTTGTTGCCCGCGTAGAGGCCCACGTGCGAGGTGTTGCTGAAGAACACCAGGTCGCCCGGCTTGAGCTGGCCGCGCTGGATGCGGGTGCCCTCATTGATCTGGGTGAACGTCGTGCGGGTGATGTCGGCACCGGCCTGGGCGTAGGCCCACTGGGTCAGACCCGAGCAGTCGAAGGAGTCGGGGCCCGTGGCGGTACGGACGTAGGGCTTGCCGACCCGTGTGTCGGCGGCCTGGAGTGCCGCGGCGCCGAGCGCGGAGGCGGGGGCCTCGTTGCCGAGGTCGACCCGGTCCTCTGCGGTGCGGCCGGCACGCTGCTCGTCCTGGTCCATCCTGGCGCGTTCGGCGACGGTCAGGGTGTTGAGCAGCTTCTGCGCGTCGGCGAGCTTGCCCTGGAACTTCTGCTTGTTCCTGCCGAGCGTCTCGCGGACCTCGGAGAGGTCGCTGAGCTTCGAGCGCGCTTCCGTGCGCTGCTGCGCGAGGGTGCGCTGCTTCGCCTGGATCTTCTGCAGCGACTCGGCCTGCTGGGCCGTCAGCTGGTCGAGCGCGGAGGCCTGGTCGAGGAAGCTGTCCGGGTCCGAGGAGAGCAGCAGCTGGACCGACGGGTCCAGCCCGCCGGAGCGATACTGCGCGGTGGCCAGCGAACCGAGCTCGGCGCGCAGCGTGTTGAGCTCGTCCTGGCCGCGGGCGACCTTGTCCTGGAGTGCGTCTGCCTGGTTCTTGAGCTTGTCCTGCCGCTCCTTGGCACCGTTGTACTTCTCCGTGGCCTCCTCGGCCTCGTGGTACAGCTTGTCGACCTTCGCCTTGACCTCGCTCCTGGTCGGCTTGGGGTCGGCGTGGGCGGCCTGGGAGGTCAGGGCCACTGCGGCTGCGGCGGTCGCGGTGAGCACGGTCACGCGGGTGCGGCTCGGCTGCTTGGGACGACGGTGGGACGCCACGAAGGCGAGCTCCTTCTTCCTCGAACCGCCTACCGGGCTGCGGGGGGAATACACCTGCATCCCCGGCCCCGTGCACGTCACGGACTCGGCGGTCCCTTCGCCGTCACCCCGGATGGGCAATCAACCGTACGAAGGTTCGACGGCCGACCCTAGTAACCATCTCGTGATCTACGCAATCTTCACAGGAATATTGTCGACACCCCGGACCTTTCCGTACTCACCACGCACACTGCGCAGCCGCGGCCTGACGGTCCGTTGCGCTCACCTGCACCTTTCCGGCATGCGGCGCCACGACCCACCGGGCACGGAAGCCACTGCGGGGGCAGGACCGTGCCCGGCCCCTTCACCGGACTCCCCGGACAGCCCCGGCCCGCCGGCCCGCGCCCAACAGCCCCCGCCCCCACCAGAAAACCCCGAGCACCCACCTGCCCGCAGACCCACCGAACCCCTACCGGGCCGCGCCCCGCCAGACAGTCAGGTCTCCTTGCAGGAAGGCGAGGTCCGGTATCGCGGTCGACTTCGTCTGGATCACGTACAGCCCGATGTTGCCCTCGGCGTCCTTCATGCAGATCTCGGTGCCGGCCGCCGCCGCGGCCAGCTTCACGCTGTGCCTCGTGGTGCTCCCGAGCAGGAGACGGCACTCGTCCAGGGTGGTGCCGTGCGCTCCGAACATCTGGATGAACACCGTCTCCTCGCCCCACAGTTCACAGCCCACCGACTTGCACCCGAAGCGGACGTCGCCCTCGGGGCCCTCCAGCTGCGGGTCGGAGCCCGAGAGGCTCAGCGAGCTCTTCGCGTCCAGCCGCATCAGGACGAACCCCTGCGGCCGCGGCTCCTGGCCCGAGCCCGACGACGAGGGCGCACCGTCCCCCGACGCGCCATCACCGGACGCACCGTCACCGGCTTCCCCCGACGAGCCCGAAGCCTCCGAGGAGGAGTCCGACGAACCTCCCGGTACGGATGCCGACGACGACCGTGCGGCCGGACTCGTCGCGGACGCCGTGGCCCCGGCCGCGACCCGGTCACCGATCCGGTCCTTCACATCCATGACCGACCAGGCCAGTGCCACCACCAGCAACGCACCTCCCGTCACACCGGCCGCCGTGATCAGAGCACCGCGCCGCCTGCGGGACCTGCGCTGCTCCCGCGTCGGCTGCGGCTCCCCGAACCGCGGCTGCGCGAGCGCCTGGGCGGGGACCGGCGGCTGCGGGTAGGCCGGGGTCGACTCGGCTACCGGCGCCGGAACCACGGCCTGCGGCCCGGCGACCTCCCGCCACACAGCGGGCCCCCCGCCCCCGTCCGCATCAGCCCCCAGCCGCTGCCGGCACCACTGCACGACCTCCGCCGGCGTGGCACGCTGCGCCGGGTCGGCCGCCAGACACCGGGCGAACAGCGGACGCAGCGCCTGGGGCAGCAGGGACAGGTCGGGTTCGCAGTGCACGATCCGGTACAGCATGTTGACGGCCGAACCGGAGCCGTAGAGCGGCCTGCCCAGCGCCGCGAACGCCGCCGTCTGGCCGAGCGCGAAGACGTCCGTCGCCGCCGTCGTCTCGTCCCCGGACGCCTGTTCCGGAGTCATGAAGGCAGGCGTGCCGATCGTTCCTCCCGTCGCCGTGTACGAGGTCCCGTCGACGGCCAGCGCGATACCGAAATCGATCACCCGTGGGCCGTCGGCGGCCAGCAGCACATTCGACGGTTTCAGGTCCCGGTGCACGATGCCCTCGGCGTGGATGGCCTGCAAGGCCTCGGCCACCCCCGCCATCAGCCACAGCACCGCCGGCACCGGCAACGGCCCACGCCGGGTCACCGCCTCCGTCAGCGACGGCCCCGGCACGTACAGCGTGGCCAGCCACGGTGGTACGCCGTCCGCGTCGGCGTCGATCAATTCGGCGGTGTACGCCCCCCGGACCTGCCGGGCCGCCTCGATCTCCCGGCCGAACCTGCGCCGGAAGCCGGGATCGTCGGCCAGCTCCGGCCGCACGACCTTGACCGCCACGGGACGGCCGCCCTGCGTGTGCGACAGATACACCTGCCCCATGCCACCGGCGCCCAGCCGCGCGGCGAGCCGGTAGCCCCCCACCACGGGCGGATCGTCGGCCCTGAGCGGCTGGAAGGCCCCCGTCGCCTGGTTCATCGGCCCTGTACCCCCGTGTGCTGCGTCGGCCAAAGCCTGCAGCCTAGGCGCAGCGCCGGCTCGGCCCGCTACGGACCCTCACGACCGGCACCGAGACATCCGGACCGTCACCCACACCTTCTGTGACACCGTCACCGGGAACGTGAGGCAGCCGGCCGCCCGCCCCCGTTCTCCGGCTCGGTGAAGCGGAACTCCTTGCCGTGCTTCGGCGGTCGCCCGCCCCGGGGACAGACCAGGGCGTACTCCTTGGGCGAGGGCGAGGGCGAGGGCGTCGGCCGTCGCGTCACCCGGTCTCCAGGGCAAGGCCAGGCCGGCGACGACAGCGGCGCGGTCGCGTGCCAGCCCCGTGGCGAGGGCGTGGAGGCCGGGAAGGCCGTCCTGCCGGACGGCGTCGGGCCGCGTGGGCGGGCGTCCGCCCTGACGCGCCACCTGCGCCACCTGCGCCACCGGCCCGGATCCGGCTTCGGAGCAGATCTCACCGGCCCCGCATCCGGGGCACGCCGCAGCGGCCGCCCCGTGCGTGGCCAAGGAGATGCCGCGCGACCGGTCAGACGTCCAGGGAGGACTCGATCCGCTTCAGGCTGTGCCGGGCCAGGGCGAGGTTGCTGCGTCCGCGGTCGAGCGCGAGGTAGAGGAAGAGGCTGCCGCTGCTGCTCGCGAGGGGACGTATGAGGTGGTACTGCCGGCCGAGGGTGATGAGGATGTCCTCGATGGTGTCCTCCATACCCAGCGTCGCCAGCGTACGGATCTTGGCGCGGACGACCTCGGTGTTGCCGGCCGCTGCCATCTCCAGGTCCACGCCCGCGTCGCCCCCGAGCGTCCCCAGGGACATACCGCTCTCGTAGTCGACCAGGGCGACGCCCAGGGCCCCGTCGATCGCCATGGCTTCCTTGAGTGCTGTCTCCACGGTCATTGCGTTGCCTCTCGGTCACGTTCGCGCCGCATCGGCGTCATGTCATACATCGGCGTCATGTCGTAAAAACATCCAGAAGCCCTGTATCGAGCTTGATCTTTAAACTACTGTGCTTTCTGTCCGAAAGTGAAGCCTCACGAGGGAGTGATGGGACCGGTGTCCTCGGTCGAAGACTCTTTGGGTCGCCTGCTTCAGGTGCCCGGAGTGACTGGAGTTTCCCTGGTGGACGCCGTCTCCGGGCTGTCATACGGTGCGGCGGGCCCCCAGGACCTCGGCGCCGACGAATGCGGCCGACTGGCCGTACTCATCGACGAACGGCTGCATTCAGCCGGTGCAGAGGGAGAGTTGGAGACGGTAGTCGTCACCGGCGCCCGGCACCAGCTTGTACTGCGCGTGCTGCCCGGCTGTGGTGATCCCCTGCTGCTGGCCGTGGCCCTGGAGCGCGAGCGCGCCAACCTGGCCGTGGTACTGCGCCACCTCGACCGCTATCCGGCCCAGGAGGCCGCGTGACGACCCGGGCGGACGGACCGCGCAACGTCTCCGCGGTGCTCAACACCCTGCACGAGCAGGAGCGCGACGGCACGGTGCTCGTTGCGGGCACCCCTGGTGGCCGGATACACGTGCGACAGGGACTTGTCGTGAGCATCGATACCCCCGGCGCCCCCGGCGCAGAATCGATACTCCTCAAGTCCGGGCGCGTGTCGGACACCGCTTGGACCGCGGTCCGGGCGGTCTGCCGCGACGAGGAGGGCCGACTGGCAGACGAACTGTCGGCCCGCGGCCTGCTGACAGCGACCGAATTCGAAGTTCTCTGCGTGGCGGCCGTGTTCGACGCCGCCTTCGTCCTCGCCCTCGCCCCTCCTCAGGGATGGGAGGTCACGGGGCCGGTTCCCGTACCTGTCAGCGGTCCCGCCCTCGCCCCTCGGCGGATCGCCGCGGAGACCACCCGCCGCCTCGCCACCCTCGACGGCCTGTGGATGCCCGCGAGCGCCCTCGCCGCTCTGCGCGTGCAGCCTGCCGAACCGGTGCCCTCCCTGCTCCCGCCCCGGTACGGGACTTTGCTGCGGGCCGCCAACGACCGGCGCACACCCCGCGATCTGGCCTTCGCCCTGGGGCGCGGAACGTACGCGGTCATGCTCGACCTGGCACGGATGCACACCCTGGGCCTCCTCAAGGAGACCGCTTCCCTCGCGGACGCCCGTCCGAGCACGGCACCGCGCGCCCCCGCGCCCGAAGCCCG
Source organism: Streptomyces clavifer (assembly GCF_036345975.1). Classification (NCBI taxonomy): domain Bacteria; kingdom Bacillati; phylum Actinomycetota; class Actinomycetes; order Kitasatosporales; family Streptomycetaceae; genus Streptomyces; species Streptomyces clavifer. The sequence goes on from NZ_CP107793.1 coordinate 7,636,525, forward strand.
AAACCCGAAGCCCGTCCCGGTCGTCACCCTGCCCCGGCGCACTCCCGGCGCCCACCAGCTGGGCGGGACGGGCCGGTCGTGAACGCGCGCCGCCGGACACGGGCCAAAACCCGCAACCTGCTGCTGGCTCGGAGTCTCCGGATCCACGGCCGGCGGCCACCGCCCTCTCCACTGCCGGTGCGCCGCCCCAGCAGCCCCGGCACCCTGCCCCGTCCGCCGGACGGCCTCGACGCCCACCGGCCCGACGTCGGCCTGCTGCGCCGCGTGTACGCCCGCCTGATCGACAGTCCAGAACCCTGACCTCCTCTGGACGCACTTTCCCTCACACCAGGAGTCACATGTCCGGCACCTCGCACACCAGCCCTCTTGTCGAGATCATGACCGCTCTGCGGGAACGGGTCATGGGGGTGCACGACCTCGTCCTGTCGACCGGCGACGGCCTTCTGGTTGCAGCGGACGCCGCGACCGTTCACCCCGAATCCATCGCGGCGCTCTCCGCCGCCACCCTCAGCCTCGGCCAGCGGCTGGCCCACGAGGCCAACGGCGGCACGCTGCGCGACGTCACGACCCGTTGCGCCGGACGTCATGTCCTCATCCAGGCCGTCGGCGACCGCGCCCTGCTGACCGTCCTGGGTGACGAAGGGCTGGACCTCGCCCTGCTGCACCTGCACATGCCCGCCACCGTCGATCAGCTGGTGCGGATCCTCGAACACGACACCCCCTCCCAGGCCTCCTAGGGAGCGATACCGGTCAGGAGCCGCGGTCCGCCGCACCAAGCCGCTCCAGGACCTGGCCCTCACACAGCCGGACTACCCGGTTCAGCCAGGCCACGGCCGGGTCGGGAGAGCCTGCGCTCATGCGCTGGTAGCGCGACCTCAGGACCGGGGCACCGTCCGGGGTGCCGCCGATGAAGGTGTGCAGGGCCGGATCGGACAGCACCGCGGCCACCTCCCCGGCATCCTCGACATACAGCGGCAGCAGGTCCAGCCGGCAGGTGCTGATGGTCCGGGCCGTCATGACGCTCACGCCGCCGCCTCGGGGCGCTCGCGCTGGGCCGACTCGGCAGGGCGTTGACCACGTTACGGATCTTGTGAACGCGGCAGGTCTGGCGCCTGGCCTGGAGAAACACCTCTGCGAGGGCCCTCCACAGGCCCATCGCGCCTTCCCCGACGACCAGTTCGGGATCGCGCAGCCGCGACGGCGGTAGTCGCGCAGCAGGTCGGCCCAGGACTCGGTGGGCTCCCGCAGCCCTTCCGTGAGCGCGATCAGCATCCTTGATGCCGTCCACGCGCACACCCATCAGGACCAGTACACAGGAGCGGGCCTGACCGAGGCGGACCTCGGTGCACACCGTCGGCCCACCCCAAACGCAGCCGGACGCCGAGAGCTCGCGTTCCCGGAAGACGGCGTGCTCTGCCTGCCACTGCTTGGCCAGCCGCGTCACCGTCGCCGACGACAGCCCGGCCGAGCCTCCCAGGAACTGCTCCAGCGCAGGCGCGAAGTCCCCGGAGGGCAGCCCGTGCAGCCCGTGCAGGCAGAGCAGACAGAGCAGGGGCAGTACCTCGCTGGGCTCCTGGAGATCTCGACGCGGCTGCAGCCCGTGCGAGGTTCAGCGCGTACACCGCGGCTGTCACGCCGGCCATGTCCTGTCGACCGCAACGGGTCGAGGACAGTCGCTGATCCCAACGAACCCGGACGTGCGGTCGGTAGGAGACGGCCTGCCCCGGACCGCTGAGGATCCGAACGGACCTGCCCTGCCGTCTGCCGGCCCCGGCAGGAACAGGGCAGGCGGGCGCCCGTGCCGCGGAGCAGCGGTGTTGCCGCCTACCCGTCGCGTGGGGGAGAGGGGCGGGTGGCCCGGTAGGAGTCCCAGTCGGCACGTCCTCCGGCGCCCAGCACCTCCACGGGGGAGGACATCGTGTCGCGGGGGCGGCCCCGCAGCTCGCGCCGCGCGGTACGGGCGACGAGTGCGGGGAACAGGGGGCGCAAGGGCTGGCACCAGCGAAGCCACGGCGGGGCGTAGATGTGCGGGGCGCGGTGCGTGATGCCCCGGGTGAGCCACCGGGCGACCTGGTCGGGGGTGTGCACACGGCGGGCGGGGCGGGGCTGGTTGCGCCGCAGGGCTTGCAGGACGGGATGGTCGTCGAGGCCGCTGAGCATGTCGGTTCCGGTCCAGTGGAGGTAGGCGATCCCGACCTGGATGCCGTCCGGCTCGACCTCACCGCGTAGTGCGAGGGCGAACGACTCCGCCCCGGCCTTGGAGGCGCAGTAGGCGCTCATCATGGGCGCGGCACCGAACGCCGCTGTGGAGGCGACCTGGAGGAAGTATCCGCGGGTCGCGGCGAGCTGGGGCAGGAACGCACGGAATGTGTTCGCGGACCCGGTGAGGTTGACGTCGATGACCCGCTGCCAGAGTTCGGCGGACGTGCGGTCGAACGGCCCGCTCACCGCGATGCCGGCGTTGGCCACGACCACGCAGGCAGGGCCGAGCTCGGCCTCCACGCGGCGGGCCGCGTCCGCCAGCGCCGCACGGTCGGTGATGTCGGACTCGATACAGAGGCTCGGACCGGGCAGGGACGCGGCGGCGTCCTGCAGGGTCTGCTCCTCCCTCCCGAGCAGGGCCACGTGCATCCCGGCACCGGAGAGGCTTCGCGCGAGGGCTTCACCGACGCCGCGAGCGGCACCGGTGACGACCGCGACCCGCCCACGCAGAGGACTGCCGGGAGCACGGCGGGTCCGGCGACCGCCAGGGGTGTCGTGCATCATCTCTCCTCGCTCCCGTGCCGGGCACCGGTGCAGGCCTGTCCGGTCACTCCGGTCACCGCACCACCGTCAGGCCGCCGGCCGGCTACCGCAACCGGACCCGGCCCGGGAGCGGGGCGGCGCGCACAGGGGCCCGCAGCCCCCGGGCACGGCCCGGGGCGGGCGCGGACCCACCCGCCGGCTCGGTCTCCGGCGTCCGCTCGTCCCGTCCGCGACAGGCAGGGGAGCGACCGGGACCTGCGGCGGGCGGAGCAGCCCGCGGGTGCGAGCACCGTGACAAGCAGCCGGGATCCGGTGCGATGACAAGAGCCCGCCGCCGGGCCGGTACGCGGCGGGGTGCCCGGGAGGGAGCCGGGGGCGGAGTCTGTCCGAGCGGCTGGGCCACCGCGGCCGGACATGGCTGCGCAGGCTCTCAACACCGGTGCGTTTCAGGCCTGGTCCGCGTGCAGCGCCGTGTCAGCCGGCGCACCGGCCGACGCCGGCCGCCCGGGGGCCATGCCTCACTGTGTGTGCCCCACGTGCGCGAGGGCCTGCTTCAGCAGGACCCCGTGGCCGCCCGGCATCTCGCTCTGCACAGCGGGCGAAGCGGCCTCCTGCGGGCTGAACCAGACCAGGTCCAGTGCGTCCTGCCGCGGACGGCAGTCGCCGGCCACCGGGACCACGTACGCGAGGGAGACCGCGTGCTGGCGCGGGTCGTGGAACGGGGTGACGCCCGCGGTCGGAAAGTACTCGGCGACCGTGAAGGGCTGCGGGGAGACGGGAACGCGGGGCAGGGCCACCGGGCCGAGGTCCTTCTCCAAGTGGCGCAGCAGCGCGTCACGGACCCGCTCGTGGTGCATGACACGCCCCGACACCAGTGCGCGGCTGATGTTTCCGTCAGAGCCGATCCGTAGGAGGAGTCCGATACTGGTGATGTCGCCGCTGTCGTCCACGCGCACAGGCACGGCCTCGACGTACAGGATGGGCATCCGAGCCCTGGCCATGGCCAGCTCGTCCGTGGTCAGCCAGCCGGTCGTGGTTTCGGTCATGTCAGACATCGCTTGATCATACTTTCCGGGCCGCTCCTCGGCCCAGGTCCCGGGCGAGCACTCCGATGAGAATCCGTTCCAGGAGGGGCACCCCGTCGTCAGGACCGGCCGACGCGGTGCCACGACACCCTCCCGGCGACGACAACGCCGGGAGGGTCCCCGCTCCGGGCAAAACCGGGCCCCCTCCTGCACTCCCTCCCGGCGAAGCGGGAGGAGACCACCCCGGATCGACAGGCCTTCACCACCCTGCCCGGCCACGACCAGCGCGTCGCAAGAGGGCCCGGGCCCCGGCACGGGCACGAAGGACCCCTGGTGACTTCCGGAAAAGCGGGAAGCCGGAACTGGACGCCAACCCGCACCAGACGTGAGGAGCTGTCATGACCACCTTTGTCATCACCGTCCCCGGAACTTTCGTCGCCGACGTCGCAGAGACCTCCCGGGCAGCCCTGGAACGCAAGCTGGCGACGCAGCACACGGACCTGAGTGAGAACGAGGGCCTCAGCCTGCTCACCCTCCACGACGACGGCACCTTCTCCATCCGCCTCGAAGTCGACGCCACCGACCGGTACGAGGCGGAACTCAACGCCCTGGGACTCGTGTCCGCCGCCCTGCGGGAGACGGGGTACACAGAACAGGACGCACTGCTGGGAACACCCGCCGTCACCGGGATCGACAGCGACCTCTGACCCCCCGTCATCCTGCGGACCCCCGGCACCGGTCGTGCGCCGGCCAGCCGCAGGACCGCGCCGCGGCACGCTCCCGGCCGGCCGGGCGTCCTCCCCCGGACCGCACCCCTGCCCGGCGGAGCCGCCCGCACGGCCCCGGGCCGGGGCGGCAGCCCGGAGGACTGCCGCCCCGGCCCCGATGTCTGTGCCCTGCCGTCAGGAACCGTGCACCCGGCCCGCAGCAGCAGCCACCGACCCGCCGACGCGGCCCTCGCCGCCGAGGTGCCTGTCCGCGTTGCCGGGCCCGGGAGCGTGGAGCGGCGGCCCGAGAAAAAGGGGGCCGGACGGATGCGCCCCTGCGGCGAAGGACGCCCGCCCTCAGCCGAAGCCGTCCCGGCCGAACAGCGCGATGAGGATCTCGGCCGCGACGCCGACCACGAGACCGAACAGGTACACGCCGGGCGCCACGACGACGAACACACTCAGGTAATGACCGCTGTGATCCCACTTGTCGTGCCGCGCACCCGCCAGCAGCCAGAACGCCGGCGCCACGGACACCCCGACCATGCCCGCGGTGAAGGTGACCCACAGCCTCAGCCCGTCAGCCGACAGTTCGTGGGCGTCCCCTCCTGCCGTGCGTACCTCCACGATGCTGCCGGCCCTGTGCTTACCGGCCGCACTGTCCAGCGTGATCTCCCGCCGTGGCTGAACCGCCGAGCGCGGAGTGAAGACGCCTGTGCAGTCGAAGCCCCGCTGCTCGCCGTCCCCACCGGTCACCTCGTAGCACTCGGTGATCTTCATGACACCGTCCACGGGCCCGACACCCAGCACGGCCAGCAGGTGAGGTCCGGGAAACAGACAGACCAACCACCCGGCCGCCGCGAGGCCCGCGGCCGCCCCGACCCCGGCCGCCACCCTGACCAGCTGCCTCACCCTCCCCGGCACTGACCACCCCCCCCAGGGCGTCGCGCGGTGCACGCACCTCATGCACGGCTCATCGTCCCGACCACAACCCTCCCAGGCCGAGAAGGCGCCGCGCGTCCGTCGTTTCCCCGATACGCGATACGTACATGCGGGCAGACCACGCCCGTGACGACGAGGTCAGGGGACCGAACACCGCCTCGGCGCACAGCCCCCTCGCCCCAGTCCGGCACCACACGCCGCTTCAGGCACGGCCCCGCGGCCGATGATGCCGCCCCGCACATGGCGCAGCCATACGAGACCCTCGGGACCCGCCCCACCGGGCCCAGCGAAACCACTGTTGCGACGGCACCCCTCCCACGTGTGCGTCACCCGCTGAACAACGGCCCGGCACCGCTGATTCCAGGCCCGCACCCCGAGCCCGGGACCCGCTGCTCCCGCCCTGCCCGGTACCGCCGGTGATCGCCCCGACGCGTCCTCGGAGCACCCGAGGACGGACCGCCGGACCACCCCCGCCCACCACGACGAAGGGAGCCCTCCGGGCACCACGGCCCAGAAGGCCCACCCCGGTCCCCCGGCGACCTGTCACCCCCTCAGCCCTCCAGCCCTGAGGGGCGTCCGGGGGCGGGAACATCACCGGGCACGGACACCTCGCACCCCGGCGGCCGTGCCGGCCGCCGCCCTCCGCGAGCGGCTCCGACCGGCACTCCCGCCGCAGTCCCCTCGGGTCAGGTGGCCGACTCCAGGGCGTCCAGCCGGGTGTCGTACGCCGCTCTGGCCGTGGCGATCTCCTCCTGGTGGTTCTCCGTCCAGTCCACGAGGGCGCTGATCGTGGTGTGCAGAGTCGCTCCGAGCGGGGTCAGCTCGTAATCGACGCGCGGAGGGACGACCGGGTGCACCGTGCGTCGCACGAGGCCGTCCCGTTCGAGCTGACGCAGGGTCACCGTCAGCATGCGCTGGCTGATGCCCTCGATACGGCGGCGCAGCTCGGAGAAGCGCAGTGTCTGACGCTCCAGGTGCGCTATGGCGAGCAGCGACCACTTGTCGGCGATGCGGTCGAGGATCTGCCTCACCTCGCACCCCTCGCGGGAGTCCCACTGGTGGATGTCGTAGTCCTGCTCGGTACCCGTGCAGGAACTCGGTGACTTTAAAGTGCGTTCTTCCATGGTTCCCCACCGTGCCGCATGATGCCAGTGGTTACAAGTGGGAACCGGCCCGAACTTATTCTTTGCAACTGGCCCCGGCCTTCCGGTTTCTCACGCGAACTTCAAGGGAACTGCAAGCGCCTTCCGCAAAAATGCGGCTGATTCCTCATGGCTATTCCTTCGCGTACAAGGAGAAACTCTGTGTCCACACTGCCATCCCCCCCGAGTAGCGGCACCGACCGCATGAGCGGGCGCGCGTGGGGCGTGCTGTTCGTGCTGTGTGGCGCGATCTTCCTCGAGGGCATCGACGTGGCCATGCTCAACGTGGCCCTGCCCTCGATCCGCGAGGACCTGGACATGTCGACCGGCATGCTCCAGTGGGTAATGAGCGCCTACGTGCTCGGTTACGGCGGGTTCATGCTGCTGGGCGGCCGGGCCGCCGACCTCTTCGGACGCCGCCAGATGTTCGTCTTCTGGCTGGTGGTCTTCCTGCTCTTCTCCGGCCTGGGCGGGTTCGCCACCGAAGGCTGGATGCTGATCGTCGCCCGCTTCGTGACCGGTGTCGCCGCCGCCTTCATGACCCCGGCAGGCCTGTCGATCATCACCACCAGCTTCGACGAGGGCCCGCAGCGCAACAAGGCCCTGCTCGTCTACTCCGGCACCGCAGCCGGCGGCTTCTCCATCGGTCTGGTCGTCGGTGGCCTGCTGGCCGCCATCAACTGGCGCTGGGTGTTCTTCGCGCCCGTCATCCTCAGCCTCCTCATCCTCATCGCCGCGATCGCCCTCATCCCCAAGTCGCCCCGCCCGGACCGCACGGGCCAGGGCGTCGACCTGGCGGGCGCGATCAGCGTCACCGGCGGCATCCTGCTCCTCGTCTTCGGCGTCGAGCGCGCGACCCACGCCTCCGCGGCCTGGACGACCGGCACGATCGCGGCGAGCCTGGTGCTCTTCCTCATCTTCATCGCCGTCGAGCGCAAGGCCGCCTCGCCACTGGTGCGCCTGGGCATCTTCCGCAACAGCTCACTGGTCCGCGCCAACCTCGCCGGACTGCTCTTCGCCTCGGGCTTCTTCGGCTTCCAGTTCATCGCAGTGCTCTACCTGCAGGAACTGCGCGGCTGGTCGACCCTGCAGACCAGCTTCGCCCTCATCGTCATCGGGGTGGACGCGATCCTCTCGCCCACCCTCACCCCCAAGCTCGTGGCCAAGTTCGGCAACGCACGGGTGATCTTCGGCGGCCTGCTCCTCGCCGCCCTGTCCTACGCCCTGTTCCTGCCGGTCGGCGCGGACTGGACGTACATGGCGATGTTCCCGAGCCTGATCATCCTGGGCCTGGCCTTCTCCCTGGCCTACGGACCGCTCACCATCGTCGCCACCGACGGCATCGCCGAGGAGGAGCAGGGCGTCGCCGGCGGACTGCTCTACACCTCCTTCCAGTTCGGCGCCGCCCTCGGACTGTCCTCCGTCGCCGCCGTCAACATCGCGGCCACCGACGGCACCTCACCGGCAGCACTCCTGGACGGCTACCAGGCCGCCCTGGTCGTGCCCCTGGTCGCCGCACTCATCGCCGTCGTCATCAGCGCCTTCGGCCTCCGCAGCCGGGCCGGGGCGGACGACGCCGGGCCCACGGAGATCCCGGGCCCGGTCGAACACGCCGAGGCATCCAGGTAGCCCCACCCGCGACACCACGCACACGGCATTGCCCCGGCCCCCGCACTCCGGTCGGCCGGGGCAATGCCTTTTCCTGCGCCCACCCATTCCCCGGTAACCAGCCGCTCCAAAGGTTTCCCGAGAGCGCCGGATTACCTGCACGTGACCCCGCCCCCGCAAGAATAGGAATCCAGTCGGCGCAAGAAAAAAGCGCGCCGTAAATTTGCTGCGGAAAATTCTGAGGAGACAGGATGACCACGACCGACAGTGCCGTCACCGCGGTGCTCGACGAGGTGACGGCCCTCGTCGACACGCTTCGCAAGAGCGGCCCCGCGGCCGAGGAGCGTCGCTGGATCCCGGACGAGAACGTCGAGCTGCTCGACAAGGCCGGCGTGTACCGCCTCGCGGTCCCGCGCCGCTTCGGCGGCCTCGAGGCCCCGGTCGCCGACCAGGTCAGGATCCTGAGCGAGATAGCCCGTGCCGACACGGCCACCGGCTGGGTCTCGATGATCTGGGTGTCCAGCGCCTGGGTTCCCAGCCTCTTCCCCGACAAGGCACAGGAAGAGGTGTACGCCGGCGGCGCAGTGCGCGTCTCGACCGGCTTCACCCCCTCCGGCACGCTGACAGCGGGCGAAGGCTCCTACACCCTCAGCGGCTCCTGGAAGTGGATCTCCGGCTCCCGGGGCGCGAACTGGGCCCTGCTGTCCGCCCTGCTCGTCGGCCCGGACGGCACCCCGGCCCCCTTCGCCGCCCTCGTCCCGTTCAGCGAACTGACCATCGCCGACGACTGGCACGCCTCGTCCGCCGCCGGCACGGGCAGCTCCACGGTCAGCGCCGAGAACGTGACGGTCCCGGCCCACCGCGTGGTCAGCCTGATCGAGATACTCGGCGGCACCACCGGCAACCGCTCCAACACCGGTGCCACCGGCCGCAACTACGCCTTCGTCCCCTTCTTCATGGCCCAGGGCGCCTCCGCCTACATCGGAATAGCCAAGGGCGCCTACGAACTGTTCCTCGACCGCCTGCCGGGCCGCGGCATCACCTACACCTCCTGGACCGACCAGAGCCAGTCCCCGGTCACCCAGATCCAGGTCGCCACGGCCGCCAACAAGATCGCGGCCGCCGAGGCACTCCAGGAGAACTGGCTGCGCCGGCTCCAGGAGCACGCCGACGCCGGAACGAGCCCGTCCGTGGACGAGCGGGCAACCGCCCGGGGCACGGCCTCCTTCGCCATCCAGCTCGCCAAGGAGGCCGTCGACGAACTGTTCGAGGCCAGCGGCGCCTCGGTGATCATGCGCGACGTGCCCTTCCAGCGCTACCACAGGGACATCCGGGGCCTGGCCCTGCACGCCCTGTTCACCTTCAACACCAACCAGGAAGTGCACGGACGGGCCATCCTCGGGCTCGCCCCCGACACCCCGTTCCTGTGATCCACCGTTCCGGCTGACCGGAACACTCCGGCCACCGGGCCGCCCGCACACGCGGGCGGCCCGGTCTCGTACACCCCCCCCTTTTTCAGGAAGGCCCATTGCCATGACCGACACCACCGTCCTCGTCCTCGGCGGTACGGGAAAGACCGGCCGCCGCGTCGCGAACCGGCTCAAGGAGCGCGGCGCCACCGTCCGCGCGGCCAGCCGCTCCGGGGACGTCCGCTTCGACTGGGACGACCCCAGCACCTGGGAGCCCGCGCTCACCGGCGCCGACGCCGCCTACCTGGTGGACGCACAGGACAAGCCCGGCGCCTGGGACGCCGAAGCCGCACTGCGCGAGCTGTCCACCCTCGCCGTCGCCCGCGGAGTCCGCCGACTGGTGCTGCTCCAGGCCCGGGTGACCGAGCTGGTCGGCGGCAAGTCGCTGATAGCCGGCGAACGCGCCGTCCAGGAGTCCGGTGCCGAGTGGACCGTGCTGCGGCCCAACTGGTTCTTCCAGAACTTCGACGAGGGGGTCCTGCTCGACGGCGTCCGGGCCGGTGAGCTGCCCCTGCCCGCCGGATCGGGCCGCGAGCCGTTCGTCGACACCGAGGACGTCGCCGCCGTCGCGGTCGAGGCCCTGCTGGAGAACGGCCACGCCGGACAGACCTACGAGCTCAGCGGCGCCCGCGCCCTCACCCTGGACGAAGCCGTCAAGGAGATCGCCCAGGCCACCGGCCGCGACATCCGCTACATCCCCGTCGAACACCAGGCCTACGTGGACGAGCTCGTCAGCTACGACGTGCCCGCCGACTACGCGCTCTTCGTCGCGGACCTCGTGGCCCAGATCCGCGACAACAAGAACGCCACCCCCACCGACACCGTCCGGCGCGTACTGGGCCGTGAGCCCCGGGACTTCTCCGACTTCGTGAAGGACGCCGCCGCGCGGGGCGTCTGGAACACCTGAGCCCCACCCGGGACACGCCCCCGCACCATCTGCCGTCCAGGGCCACCCGTGGCCTTCCGGAGTCCTGACCACTTCGCCCCGCCGGTCGTGCGGCCGACGGGGCGAAGCCCGCGAAGCAGCCGGCCCCGGACCGCCCGGGCGGGGCGGTCCGGGGCCGGCTGCACCAGCACCACCCGCACCCGCCACCCCAGGGACCGGCCGGGCCCTCGTCACCACAGGCCCGGGGAGCCGATGCCACACACACGGCACCGAACCAGCCGGCAACGCCCCCGGGCCCCCGGGTCCCCGGGTCCTCCCGCCTCACACGGCGATCCTCCGTACCCGCGGCCGCGCCTGCGAAGGCGCCGCAGGCGCCGGCCGGTCCGTCTGCGGAGGCAGCAGCGTCAGGGCCGACGCCCGGCGCTTTCCACCGCCCCAGCCGGGACGGCGTTCGAGCAGCTCCGGCCGGGCCGCGGTGACGGTGAGCAACGGGGCGGTTCCCGCACCGTCGGACAGGGACTCGAGCCGGTCCAGCACGACGTCCGCCGCCTCATGGGCGTCGTCCACGACGACCACGACCGGTTCGAGTGCGGCAGCCGCGGTCAGCAGCTCCGCCCACACGCCCATCACCTCACCCCGGTCGGCCGGGCCCACCGAGGACCCGCCCGAGGACAGAAGCGGAAGCAGACGCCGGTACAGCAGGGCGCGGCAGGACTCGTCCATGGGAAGGCGCCGGAGGGCCGCGGCGAGTTTGGCCCCGGACACCTCGGCCGCGTCCTCCGCCAGGACACCGCAGTAACGGGACAGGATCACTCCGGCCACGGACAGCGGATCACCCCCACCGGTGGCCCGGGCGGTCAGGACACGCACGGGCGCCGGGGACTGCACGGCGATGCTGCGCTCGAACTCCGCCAGCAGGTGGGACTTGCCGACCCCCGGCGCACCGAGGACGGTCACCAGGTGGGGCACCGAGCTGTGCCGGGCCCAGTCGAGCAGACCGTTGAGCACTCCCAGTTCGTGCTCGCGGTCGGTACGGAACCCGGCTTCGTCGCCCAGCAGTCCCAGGACCTGCCACGCGTCGGACGAGTCGTCGGCGGACTTCGCCGCGACGGAGGCCGTGGTCGCCAGTCGTGCCGCGCCACTCATCCACACCTCGCCGTCCGGCACCCGCCCCACCATCGCCCGGCCGTCGTCCAGCAGGGTCCCGACGGCGGAGGTGCGGCCCGCTTCGGCGGCCGGGCTGAGCCGGACCAGGGCCCTGCCGGTGGTCACCGCCGACCTGAGGGCCGTCTGCATGTCGACCGAGAACCTCTCGCGCAGAGCCAGGGCGGCCCGGACCGCTCGCTCCGGATCGTCGTCCCCGGGCCCGTCGACACCGAACAGGGCCAGCGTGAGCGATCCGAGCGCGGCGACCACGGTGCCGCCGAACCGGGCGATGACGTCCTCGACGGTGTGGAGTGCCATGTCGATCTCACCGGGGGACACCTCGTCGAGACTGCCCAGCCTGAGGCCCACGATCAGCGCGCTCACCGGGATCCGCCCGGTCACGGCCGCGCCGCCCTGACGCGGGACCACCAGCGGGGCACCGGCGGGCTGTTCGACGGGGCCCCGCTGATCGAGGACCGGGGAGACCGACGCGCCCGCAGGAGCCGCGGCCCTCGCGGTCAGCACGGGGTCGTGCGTCAGGATCGCGTGCTGCAGCGTACGGAGACCTCGGCCCGGTTCCAGGCCGAGGTTCTCCACCAGGGAGGACCGCACCCTCTCGTAGACGTTCAGGGCGTCGGCCTGCCGTCCGCAGCGGTACAGCGCGAGCATCAGCTGCCCGCAGGCCCGCTCCCGCCAGGGCTCCGCCTCGGCCATCATCGTCAGCTCACCGAGTATCGCGTGATGGCGACCGCACTCCAGTTCGACCTCGAAGAGGTCCTCCAGGACATCGAGCCTGTCCCGGCGGGCCGCGTCGAGCTCCGGCCAGGCGATACCCGACTCGGCGAGATCGCCCAGGAGCGGCCCTGCCCACAGGTCCAGCCCCTTCCTCAACAGCCGCGAGGCCTCCTCCGGCGCACCCGCGGCGAGTTCGGCCCTGCCCGCGGCCACCCACCGGCGGAAGACCAGCAGATCCACGTCACCGGGATCGACACGCACCATGTAACCGGGCACCTTGGTCACAAGCTCCGCCGATCCCGGACCGACGTTTTCGGCCAGAATCGTTCGCAGTCCCCATATCGCGTTGTGCAGAATCTTCCGGGCCGTGGCCGGAACATCCTCCGATTCCCACAGCGCCTCCACGAGCTCGCTCGTGGCCACCACGCGGTTGGCATTCAACAGCAGATAGCCGAGCGTCGCACGCTGTTTCGTCCCACCCAGAGGAACGGGCTTGTCCGCCGATATCGCTTCCAACGGCCCCAGCAATCTGAACCTCATTGCCCCCCGCTCCAAGGTTTGAGTGCATTCGAAAATACCCACGGCCGAATCAGGCTGGCAATCCTTGACGCACTGCAAGGCCTGTGGTGCACTTCCCGCAGATTTTCCCCCACCCTCTCACCAGAACCTTGGAATAACCTTGAGCAGCGCGTGACGGGAATATTCCCCCCCCGAAGGTGCACCGACAAAAAAGAGAAGGCGGAACTCATGACCGGCAACGCAGCCGAAGCAATCGACAACGCTGTCGAAGCGGACGTGGCAATTCTGGGCCTCGGCCTCATGGGGCAGGCGATCGCAGCCGCGTTCCTGCGGGCCGGCCGCCCCACCACCGTGTGGAACAGGACCCCCGGAAAGGCCGGGGACCTCATCACCCAGGGCGCCCGGAGCGCCCCCTCTCCGGCCGCGGCCCTGTCGGCGACCACAGGACCCGTCATCGTGTGCCTCAAGGACCACGAGGCGGTCCAGTCGGTCCTCGACCCCCTGGGCGAGGCGCTGAGCGGACGCACCGTCGTCAACCTGACCTCCAGCACCTCCGACCAGGCCCGCGAGGCCGCCGCCCGGGCCGGCGCCCACGGGGCCGCCTACCTCGACGGCGCGATCATGGCCGTCCCGCAGTCCATGGGAGGACCGGAGGCCGTCCTGCTCCACAGCGGAGACCAGCAGGTCTTCGACAAGCACCTGCCGGTCCTGCGGGACCTGGGAACCTGCCTGCACATCGGGACGGACCCCGGTCTGGCCGCACTCCACGACGTGGCGCTGCTCAACGTCATGTGGGGCGTGCTGAACAGCTTCCTGCACGGGGCGGCCCTCGTGGGCACGGCGCGCGTCCCGGCCTCCCGGTTCGCCGTCCTGGCCAACCAGTGGATCCTCTCGGTCACCGAGTTCGTCTCGGCCTACGCCGAACAGGTCGACGCCGGCACAGCCGTCGCCCAGGACGCCAGCCTCGACACCCACGCCGCGGCCATGGACCACCTGGTCCAGGAGAGCGAGGCCGCCGGCATCGACGTCTCGCTGCCGCGGTTCTTCAGGGGCCTGGTCGCCGACACGGTCGCGAAGGGCCGGGGCGGCGACAGCTACGCCGCCGTCGCCGACCGGTTCCGCGCACACCCCTGACGGTAACCGCGGAAGAAGTCAGTGACTTCGAAGTGCCTTCTTGCGTGCCCGTCCGGCAGTGCCGCATTCTGATTCCGGAGGGCCTTTCCGGACCCTTCCCATCAATAATCGGATGCCGGGAGGAATCGTTATGGCTACCACTGTGGAATCCTTCTCGGAAATCGAAAACAAGTTCTTCTCCTACATCCAGGAAATCGTCTACTGCACGATGATCACAGTGGACAGGAAGTCACGCCCGCGCGCCCGCGTGCTGCTTCCCATCTGGGAAGTGGTCGACGGGAAGCCGGTCGGCTGGCTCGCCGCCTACAAGACACCTGTCAAGGTCGCCCATCTGGCCAACAACCCGCACACCACGTACTCCTACTGGAACCCCAGCCAGAACGCGGTGTTCGTCGACAGCGTCTCCACCTGGGCCGAGGACCGGGAGACCAGGCAGTACGCGTGGGACCTCTACCGCAAGGGAAGCCCCGCCGGCGTCGGGTACAACCCGCTCAACTTCTGGCGCGGCGGCCCCGAGGACCCCAAGTACCACGTCCTGCGCATCGACCCCTGGAGGGTGCAGGTGCTCCGCGGTTCGGACCTCAGCAGCCGCATCTGGACCGACGAGAGCCGCCGCTGACCCCTGACCCCTGACGCGGACGCGGTGCGAGAACCCCGGGGCGGCAGGAGGTCCGGCCTCCGCCCGCCCCGGGCCCGCACCCGGACGCGAAAAGCACCAAGGCTCCCGGACAGTGGTAACCGAATGCTCATCAATTGGCAGTCCCGGTAATGACCGGGGTGTGAGTGAATTCTGGAAGCAATTCAATGAACCGGCAGTACAGTCGGCCCGGAACCGGATGAATTCGCGCCAGAGGAGGCAGGATGGCCACGGTCGACATCGACGCCGGCACCGTACTGAAAGCGGTACGGGAAAGCGTTCACACACTCCGTGAGAACGGACGCCCGACCGAAGAGCGCGGCTGGCTCACACAGGAGAACATCGAGCTGCTGGACCAGGCCGGGGTCTTCCGGTCCGCGGTCCCGCAGCGGTTCGGCGGGCTGGACCTGCCGCTCGCCGACCAGTTCGCCCTCATAGCCGAGATCGCCCGGGGCTGCGGCTCCACCGGGTGGGTGGCCAACGCCTGGATCTCCAGCGCCTGGATCATCTCCCAGTACCCCGACCGTGCCCAGGAGGAGATCTACGGCACCGGCGGAGGTTCGCTGAAGGTCTCGGGAGGCTTCACCCCCACGGGCCGGGCCACCCGCACCGAGGACGGCTTCGTCCTGAACGGAAGCTGGCGCTTCAACACCGGTATCCGCGGCGCCGACTGGAACATCCTCGCCGCCCTCGTCGAGCGCACCGACGACGTGCACGAGGAGGTCTACGCGGTGGTGCGCGCCGAGGAGATGACCCTCGCCGACGACTGGGACGTCTCCGCCGCCGCGGGTACCGGCAGCTGCACCTCGTCGGTCAAGGACCTCTTCGTCCCCGCGTACCGGGTCGTGGACGGTTTCGAGGTGCTGGAGGGCCAGGTCCCCGACCGGGCCCACACCGAGGGCAGCGGCCGGGAGTACGGCCTCACCGCGTACGTGATGGCACTGTCCGCAGCGGCCTACCTCGGGATGGCCCGAGCCGGCCTCGAGCTCTTCCTCGACCGGCTGCCGGGCAAGGGCATCGCCTACACGCACTGGGAGGAACAGCGGGCTCACCCGCACATCCAGTTCCAGGTCGCCGCCGCCGCCAACAAGATCTCCGCGGCCCAGGCACTGGCCGACAGCTGGACCCGGCGCATGCAGGCCGCCGCCGACGCGGGTGCGCGGATGTCCATGCACGACCGCGTGGAGATCCGGAGCCAGATCACCTACGCGGTCCTGCTGGCGAAGGAGGCCGTCGACACCCTGCACTCGGTCAGCGGTGCCTCGGTCATCCAGCGGTCACAGCCGTTCCAGCGCGTCCACCGGGACATCCAGGGGCTGGCGCTGCACGGCCTGATGGCGCCGCTCGGCGGTTTCGAGGCGTACGGCAGGGTCCTCGTCGGACTCGACCCGGACACCGAGTTCTTCTAGACCACCCGGCACCCCCCATACGGGCCGCATACGGCACCCCCCCGGCCGTATGCGGCCCACAACTGTCTCCAGGGGGCCGAGGACGAAAGCCGGGCAACCGGGAAAGCCTTGAGCCGCTCCGGAAGAAACCCAGGCCAAAGGCAACGAGGTAACAAGGAGCCGCTGGACCACGCCCGCCGACCCGCCCCGGCGGACCCACCGGACGGCGTGGAGCCCCGCAGGCGCTGTCCGTCCACCACGGTGGCGGGGGAGCCGGCGTACGGACGCCCCCGAGGCCCGCGAGGAACAGGCTTCCGGGCCGACAACCACGCGGCCGGCCCACGCGGCGTCACGTGGCGGTGGGCGGGATCGCCCCGGCGGACCGGTCAGCCCCTGATGCAGCAGATGGTGGCACCGGAGGTGACGGACGCCCCGACCTCGATCGTCAGACCCTTGACGGTGCCTGAACGGTGGGCGTTGAGGGGTTGTTCCATCTTCATGGCTTCGAGGACGACGACGAGGTCGCCTTCCTTGACCTCTTGGCCTTCTTCGACGGCGATTTTGACGATGGTGCCCTGCATCGGGGAGGCGAGGGTGTCGCCGGAGGCGGCGGAGCCGGCTTTCCTGGCTGCGCGGCGTTTGGGTTTGGCGCCGGCGGCGAGGCCGGTCCGGGCCAGGGTCATGCCGAGGGAGGAGGGCAGGGAGACTTCCAGGCGTTTCCCGCCGACCTCGACGACGACGGTCTCGCGGCCGGTGTCCTCGTCGGTGTCGGTGTCGGTGGGGACGGTGAACGGTTTGATGGTGTTGACGAATTCCGTTTCGATCCAGCGGGTGTGGATGCGGAACGGGTCGGCGGTGAAGGCGGGGTCGGTGACGACGGCGCGGTGGAAGGGGATGGCGGTGGCCATGCCCTGGACGGTGAATTCGCCGAGGGCGCGTGCCGCGCGCTGGAGGGCCTGTTCGCGGGTGGCGCCGGTGACGACGAGTTTGGCGAGGAGGGAGTCCCAGGCCGGGCCGATGACGCTGCCGGACTCGACGCCTGCGTCGAGGCGGACGCCGGGGCCGGTGGGTGGGGTGAAGGTGGTGACGGTGCCGGGGGCGGGCAGGAAGCCGCGGCCGGGGTCTTCGCCGTTGATCCGGAATTCGAAGGAGTGTCCGCGTACGGGGGGGTCGGTGTAGCCGAGTTCCTCGCCGTCGGCGATGCGGAACATCTCGCGTACGAGGTCGATGCCGGTGACTTCTTCGGTGACGGGGTGTTCGACCTGGAGGCGGGTGTTGACCTCGAGGAAGGAGATCGTGCCGTCGGCGCCGACGAGGAATTCGACGGTGCCCGCGCCGACGTAGCCGGCTTCCTTCAGGATCGCTTTCGACGCGGCGTAGAGTTCGGCGTTCTGTGCGGGGGTGAGGAAGGGGGCGGGGGCCTCTTCGACGAGTTTCTGGTGGCGGCGCTGCAGGGAGCAGTCGCGGGTGGAGACGACGACGACGTTGCCGTGCTGGTCGGCGAGGCACTGGGTTTCGACGTGGCGTGGTTTGTCGAGGTAGCGCTCGACGAAGCATTCGCCGCGGCCGAAGGCGGCGACGGCTTCGCGGACGGCGGAGTCGTAGAGTTCGGGGATCTCTTCGAGGGTGCGGGCCACTTTGAGGCCGCGTCCGCCGCCGCCGAAGGCGGCTTTGATCGCGACGGGCAGGCCGTTGTTCTCGGCGAACGCGACGACTTCCGCGGAGCCGGACACGGGGTCGGGGGTGCCGGCGACCAGGGGGCGCCGGCGCGCTGGGCGATGTGGCGGGCGGCGACCTTGTCGCCGAGGTCGCGGATGGCCTGGGGCGGGGGGCCGATCCAGGTCAGGCCGGCGTCCAGGACGGCCTGGGCGAATTCGGCGTTCTCCGAGAGGAAGCCGTAGCCGGGGTGGATCGCGTCCGCCCCGGAGTCCTTGGCAGCCTGGAGCACCTTGGCCATGTCCAGGTAGCTGGCGGCCGGGGTGTCACCGCCCAGAGCGAACGCCTCGTCGGCCGCACGGACATGCAGAGCGTCCCGGTCCGGATCGGCGTAGACGGCTACGCTCGCGATTCCGGCATCCTGGCAAGCCCGAGCAACGCGGACAGCGATTTCGCCACGGTTGGCGATGAGCACCTTACGCACGACGGCTCCTCATACCTGTCTGACATACCTGTCTCACGACATACCTGTCTGATGGCGCATCCGGACCGGACTCCACACAAGAGGGCTCAACCAGAAGACGGACCCGTCCGAGCCCCGTGCCGGTACGGCTGAAGCGGCAGATGCGCTTCCACATGGGTCCCACGCCCCGGTGAACTGCTCACGGTCAACCGGCCGCCGGCATCCTCCATCCGCTCCGTCATCGAACGGAACCCCTGATGGCAATGGCCGGGCCGCAGCACCCGCTCGACGTCGAATCCACGCCCGTCGTCCTCGACACGCGCGTACGCCCACCAGCGGGTGGAACGCACAAAGACCCTCACACGCCCACCACCCGAATGCGCGAAGCAGTTCCGCAGCGCCTCCCGGGCGGTGAAGTACAGGTCCCGGCGCCCCACATCGGGTATCAGGCCCTCGTCACCCGTCACCCTCACACTGACCTGGACCCCGCCCGGAGCGGAACCGACCGCGAACTCCCGCAGCGCCACGTCGAGCGGCGGGACGACCGACCGCTCGCGCACACCGCCGACGAGGTCCCGCAGCCGCGCGTCCGTACCCCGCAGCGCGTCCCGGGCCGCCGCGACCCGCCCGGCGGCGACCGGATCCAGCAGCCCCTCGCACTCCTCCAGGGCCTCACGGGCCGCGATGACACCGTCGGCGACATCATCGTGCAGCTCACGGGAGATACGGCGCTGCTCCTGCCAGCAGCACTCGGACTGGTTCGCCCGGCCCTCGCTCTCGCCCGCCCGCCGGGCCGCCTCGCCGAGGACCCGCACAGCCCCCTCGTCGAGACGGCCGCTCTCCATCATCTGCAGCATGGCGCACTCCATGAGCAGGACCGCCGCCGCCGCGTGGTGATGGGGCGCCAGCTTCACCGGCGGGTCGGGCAACCCGCCCCCGCCGGCTGCGGGCTCCGTGCCGAAAGCGGCTGCCAGGACGGCCCGGGCCCGGTCGTTCAGGGCCTGCCGCACCGAACTGTCCCAGCGGACCGCCTTGTTCAGCGTGGCCGGGAGCGCAGACTCGAACCGGCGCAGCACCGCGTCCAGGCACTCGGGGCCGGGCCCCCCGACAGGACTCGCCGGATTCCGGGACGCCAGCTGCCGAGCGACGTGCGACCCGGACGGCGCGGAGGACGCCTGCTGCGCCACACGGACGAGTCCCTGCTGCAGCGCCTCGGCGAAACCGGGGCCGATGACGGACTCCAAGCCGCCGACCGCGGCCTCGGAGATCATCGGGAGGGGGCGTCCGCGCGGTGGAACGCGCCGCCGAAGAAGACCAGCCCGTCCGCCCCGTCGCCGCGGCTCGAGGCGACCACGTCGCCGATGAACACGGTGTGGTCGCCTATGTCGTGAGCGGCGGACAGCTCGCACTCCAGCCAGGCCAGCGACCCGCTCAGGAGCGGCGCACCCGTCCGTGGGCCCGGGACCCAGTCGACACCGGTGAACTGGCTGGGCCCCAGAGGGCGCTTCTTGTCGGCGAAGAAGCGGGCCAGACCCTCTTGTCCGGCCTCCATGATCGAGACGCCGAAATGGCCGGCGGAAGTGATCGCCTTGTACATGACCGCACTGTGCGCGACACAGCACAGGACGGACGGAGGGTCGAGGGAGACCGACGTGAAGGCGTTCGCCGTCATGCCGTGGATGTCCTCACCACCGACGGACAGCACGGTGACACCGGTCGCGAACAGGGACATGACCTCGCGCAGGGGGACGGGATTCGCCGCGGGCCCCCGGGAAACGGCGACGCCAGTGGATACAGAATTCATGCCGCGCCTTTCATGTAATCCATGAGGAGGAATGTACGAGGGGATCCCTTCGGGCGGGGCATTGTCGAGTAACTGTCCGCTCAGCCGTGCGCGGGGGAGTGCCGGATTACCGTTCCATGAGCGCCGGTTCACGAGCGGATGAGTGCCCCGTGGTTAGGCTCTGGGCGTTTCGGTCAGGTGCACTCTCCATAAGGGGTGAAATGAATAACGTCTCCGCTGATCCGCAGCTCGCGGAACCTTATCTGCTCGGTTGGCTGGCCTCGCTCGGCCTCGATGTCGAATACGTGCGGGCCGAAGGAAACACTCTCTATTATCTCGGGGCGAGCGGCGAAGAGATTCCCGTACTCGATTTCGCGGGCGGGTACGGTTCCCTCATCCTGGGACACAACCATCCGGAGATCACGACGTACGCGCAGCAGCTCCTCGCGGCCGGGACGCCGGTGCACGCGCAGTTCTCCCGCCATCCGTACGCGAACGACGTCGCCGTCGCGCTCAACCGGATCATCCAGCGCGAGCTGGGCACGGAGGACAACTACTCCGCCATCTTCGCCAACACCGGTGCCGAGGCGGTGGAGGCGGCGATCAAGCACGCCGAACTCGACCGCGGGCTCCGGCTCGCCGAGCTCCGCGGGCGGCTCGAGGAGAACCTGGCCGCCGCCCGTGCCGCGGTGGCCGGCGGAGCCGGCGTCGCACCGCAGGCGTACCGCCTCGCCGGTGTGGACGCCCGGCCCGGGACAGCCGGATTCGAGGCGCTGGCGAGCGCGGTCGAACGGCACAACGCCGAGCAGACCGCCCGCCCGCCCGTACTCCTGGCCCTGGAGGGCGGGTTCCACGGCAAGCTGGTCGGCAGCGTCCAGCTCACCCACAACGAGGGCTACCGGGCCCCCTTCGCCGCACTGGGGGCACCCGCCCGGTTCATCTCCGCGGACAGCCCGCAGGCGCTCAAGGCGATCTTCGAGAGTGAGCGGGCGACCGTGTTCGACCTGGTCGTCGAGCGCGACACGGTGTCGGTCATCGAGCGGGACTCCCCGGTCTTCTGCGCCCTCGTCCTGGAGCCGATCCAGGGCGAGGGCGGGATCCGCGTCCTCACCGAGGAATTCGCGCAGGAGATCCAGCGGGCCTGTGCCGAGGCCGACTGCCCGGTCGTCGTCGACGAAGTACAGAGCGGGATGGGCCGGAGCGGCGACTTCCTGGCGAGTTCGGCGCTGGGCCTGCGTGGTGACTACTACGTGCTCGCCAAGAGCCTGGGCGGCGGAATAGCGAAGACGTCCGTCATGCTCGCCCACCAGTCCCGCTATCGCTCCGAGTTCGAGCTGGTGCACAGCTCCACCTTCGCGAAGGACGCCTTCTCGTGCTTCCTCTCGAAGAAGGTCCTGGAGATCCTCGAGGCCGATGACGGCGCCGCGTACCGTGTGGTGCGCGAGCGCGGCGAGAAACTGCTCGGGATGCTGGCGGCGGTGCGCGCCGACTTCCCCGACGTGGTGAAGGACGTGCGGGGGAGGGGCCTGATGCTCGGCCTGGAGTTCCACGACCAGTCCGGATCCGGCTCCGAGGCCATCCGCGAGAGCGCCCCCCTGCTGGGCTACACGGTGGCCGGATACCTGATGCGCGAGCACCGGATCCGGACCTTCCCGACCGCGAGCGCCGTGAACACGCTCCGGTTCGAGCCTTCGCTGTACCTGACCGACACAGAGACCGACCAGCTGGAACGAGGTCTGCGGGGCGCCTGCCGGCTCTTCCGCACCCACGACGGTGCCGGTCTCACCGGCACGGCGGTGGAGGCCTGACGCAACAGGACGGCCCGGCCCGGGACGGCCGGGCCGTCGCCCACCGCGCGCCGCCCCGGCCCCACCGGGCGGGCGGTGGGAGGCGCCCGGTGGGGAACCGACCGGGCGCCTCCCACCACTGGCAGGTCAGTCGATACCCCGCACGATGTGGGGCTCGCCGGACTCGTCCTCCGCGCCGGCGAGCTGCAGAGGCGGATACCGCAGGACGTGCGCCAGGCCCTTGGGGAACGCGTGGCCGAGGTCGGCGTCGTACGTGTCGTCGCGCATCATGTCCTCCGGTTGTCGAGTGGAACGGCTCTCACGTCCCTGCGTCCGGTTCGGGGTGGACGGCGAGGACTCCACGGACCGCAGACCGACGGCGGTCACCACCGGGCCGGGGCGTGACAGACCTCGCCGGAGCCCGGAGCCCGCCCTGCTGGGGAGGACCCGCCGTTGCGGACGCTCCCCCTGGCACTGAACAGCAAGGACGCACCGCCCGCCGCCCGTTGAAAGGCGCGCGGTCAGACCCGCTCCCGGCGGAGGATCACGCCGGGGAGCCCGCGACGAGCAGGCTGGTCGTGATGATGTCGCGGACGTCGTCGGTACGGTCGTCCAGGTAGAAGTGGCCACCGGACAGGACCCGCAGGTCGAAACCGCCGGTGGTGTGACCGCGCCAGGCCGCCGCCTCGGCGACACCCACCACCGGGTCCGCGTCGCCGACCAGGACGGTGAGGGGACAGCTCAGCGGGGAGCCGCCGCCCCAGTGGTACGTGCCCAGGGCGCCGTAGTCCGCGCGCAGCGCCGGCATCACCATGGCGAGCAGTTCGGGGTCGTCGAGGACCGCGCGGCCGGTCCCGCCGAGAGCACCCACCGCGGCCAGGATCTCCGTGTCACTGCCCAGCCGGTCGTGCGCGCCGGGCAGCGGCGAGGGCGCGCCCCGCCCGGAGAGGAACACCCTGCGGGGCTCCGGCCGCCCGGCGGTGACCAGGCGGCGGGCCGTCTCGTGGGCGAGGACCGCCCCCATGCTGTGCCCGAACAGGGCGTAGGGGCCCTCGGTCAGCGGCTCCATGACCTCCGCGAGGGCGTCGGCGTGCGCGGCGATGCTGTGGTACGGCTCCTCCCGCCGCCGGTCCTGACGGCCCGGGTACTGGACGGCCAGCACGTCCAGGTGCCCGCCGAGCGCCCGCGACAGGGGAAGGAACGCGCTGGCCGCGCCCCCCGCGTGCGGGAAACACACCAACCGCACGGTGTCCTCACGGGCCGTTCCGAAGCGTCTGAACCACGTGCTATCCACTACGTCCCTTTCTGCGGGCCGGTACCCGAGGGCACCAGACGGGGGAGCATGAACTGCCAGAACCGGGCGATCCGTTGCTGCGACAGCCAGGTGGGGTCCCTGCGGCCCAGGGCCTCGAAGCCGACGGTCGACGCCGTCACGACGGTGGCGACGTCCTCCGCCTCGGTCCCGTCGGCGAGCGCGCCGATCTCCGCCGCGTGCCGCAGCGTGCCGCCGATCCAGTCCTGCCACTGGCCGCGCAGGTCGACCAGGCTGGGCCACGAGGGCTCGCAGCCCAGCGTGAACCCGGCGCGCAGGATGACGTCGCTGTGCAGCCCGTCGAAGAGCTGGTGGGAGGTTTCCACCAGGTTGTGGATCACGTCGACGCCACCCGGGGACCCGGGCCCGTCGAACCCGTCCGGGGTCGGACCGGTGATGTTCCACAGCCGCTGCTCGGCCGACTTCTCGATGGCCGCCGCCAGCGCGCCCTTGTTGGCGAAGTGGAAGTGGAGGGCCCCACTGCTCACCCCGGCCCGGTGGGAGATGGAGGAGAGGGAAGCCGATACGAAACCGTCCGTGTCGAAGATCTCCGCTGCGGACCGGAGCACCGCCGCCCGCGTACGGACGGCGCGTTCCTGCTTAGCCATGTGTACTCCGTGGATGCCTGGGGCGCCGCTGACGGCCCTTCAAGAACGTCCAGCGTAATGAACCGCAGCGACGGTTTTCTCACGGCGCTGATCGAATTCGTCTTGAAAGGACCACCCGCCGGACGGTCCGGAATCCGGAACCCGGCCTGCCCGAGGGGGGAAGGACCGGGCAGGCCGGGAGAAGGGGGACCTACTCGGGGAGCAGGGTGCCGGCGACCGGACGGTCGATGGACATGAGCCAGCGGCCGTCATCACCGAGACGGAGCACGTCGGTGCAGTTGCCTTCGATACGGACGGGCTCACCGTCGGGACCCGTGCTGTCGACGCTGAACTTCACGCCGATCAGGGCCACGTCGCCGGCCACGTACGCGTGCGTGATCTCCGCCTTGAGGAAAGGCTTCGGCGCGAGGAACTCCTTGAAGAACTCCAGACGCTCCTTCCCGGTGAGCGGAGAGCCGGAGAAGTTCGATATCGCGTCGTCACGGTAGAGGAGATCAAACAGCGCTCCGTCACCGGAATTGAAGAGCTGGATGAAGATCTCGTTCTGAGTATCCGCGTCCGCGGTCAGGTCGGGGTTGTCGACATCGAAGTCGACCGTGATACCGGGAATGCTCATGGTCTGCGACACCATTTCCTTGGGTTGGGGGCGACCCCGTGCCGGGCACGGAGCCGCACGGGTTACTTCTGCTCGCCGTACGGCTCGTCGATGGCGTAGCGCCAGTTGCCGTCCGCACCCTTGCGCAGCACGTCGACACCGACCCCCGTCAGCAGCTCGGGGCTGCCCGAGCCGTCCACCGTGGCGATGGACCAGTCCACGATCAGGAGCGCGGTGTCTCCGGTCACGAACGTCTGGCGCGGCTTGGCGCTCATCTTCGGAGAACGGGCCAGGAACTCCTTGACCGCGTCCTTCCGGGCCTGGCCCGTGAGCGGTTTGCCCGGCTCCCAGACCGCGACGGCCTCATCGGTGTACATCGCGTTCACGGCGTCGGCGTCGCCCGCGTTGAAGGCCGCCTCGTACAGCGCGGTGTGCTGTGCGACATCGCTGGTCAGATTACTCATGGTGAGACCATTCCTGCTTTCTTCCGGCATTACTCCCGGGAATTCGAGGAGTTTCACGCAGATCTGTTCAGAATGTAACGGGTGGACCTCACCGGTCGCCCACCGACAAGTAACGGGCCACCCGAACCGGCCGGTTACCCACACGTGACCAGGTATTGAGAAGAAACAGAGCGGCCGATCCTAAGGTCACCATGCGGGCTTCCATATCCGGGATACTCAGGCCGCTTCGATATCAGTCAGAAAGGGCAGCCGAGCGCCATGACGACTAATCGCAATTCTGTGGAGAGCCACACGCCGCGAGACGGCGAGGGGGACGTCGCCGTCATAGGCATGTCCTGCCGGCTCCCCATGGCCCTGGGCCCGGCCGACTTCTGGCAGATGCTGCGCAACGGCACCGACGCGATCACCGCCGCGCCGCCCGGACGCTGGAACACCGCGGAACCACAGGCCGGCGCAGGGATCCGCCGCGGCGGATTCATCGACGGCATCGGCGACTTCGACGCCGGCTTCTTCGCGATCTCCCCCCGCGAGGCCGCCGCCATGGACCCGCAGCAGCGACTCGTCCTCGAACTGGCCTGGGAAGCCCTGGAGGACGCCGGAACCGTCCCCGCCCGGCTGCGCGACTCCCGCACGGCCGTCTTCGTCGGCACCCTGCGCGACGACTACACCAGCCTCGCCGGCCAGTACGGCGAACAGGCCATCACCCAGCACTCGATGACGGGCCTCAACCGCGGCATCATCGCCAACCGCGTCTCCTACCACCTGGGTCTGCGCGGACCGAGCCTCACCGTCGACGCCGCCCAGTCCTCCTCCCTGGTAGCCGTGCACCTGGCCTGCGAGTCGCTGCGCTCGGGGGAGTCCAGCACCGCGATAGCCGCGGGCATCAACCTCAACATCCTCGGCGAGAGCGCCGTGACCGAGGAGCGCTTCGGCGGCCTCTCACCGGACGGCACCGCCTACACCTTCGACGCCCGCGCCAACGGCTTCGTACGGGGCGAGGGCGGCGGAGCCGTCATCCTGAAGCCCCTGGCCCGGGCGGAAGCCGACGGCGACCGGATCTACGGCGTCATCCGGGGCAGCGCGGTCAACAACGACGGCGCCACACCCGGACTGACCGTGCCCAGCCGCGAGGCCCAGCGCCAGGTCCTGCGGGAGGCCTACGAAAAGGCCGGAATAAGTCCCTCCGAAGTCCAGTACGTCGAGCTGCACGGCACCGGCACCCCCGTCGGCGACCCCATCGAGGCCGCCGCGCTCGGAGACGTCTTCAGCTCCCACCGCGCGCCGGGCGACCCTCTGGTCGTCGGCTCGGCCAAGACCAACGTGGGACACCTGGAAGGGGCCGCCGGCATGGTCGGCCTGCTCAAGGCCCTCCTGAGCCTGACACACCGCGAGATCCCCGCCAGCCTCAACTTCGAGACCCCGAACCCGGCCATCGACCTCGACGGACTCGGCCTCCGCGTACCGCGCGAGCTCGGACCCTGGCCGCACCCCGACCACCCGCTGGTCGCGGGAGTGTCCTCCTTCGGCATGGGCGGCACCAACTGCCACATCGTCCTCACGGAGGCCCCCGCCCCCGACCGGGCACCCACCGCCGATGCCCCGGCCGCGGCTGCCGGAACCGGTGACGCCGCAGCCGGTGACGCCGGAACCGGCGAGGCCCCGGCCGTCCTGCCCTGGGTCCTCTCCGGCCGGGACACCGAAGCGCTCCGCGCCCAGGCCCGGAAGCTGCGCACCTTCGCCCCCACGAGCGAGGCGGAGCCCGCCGACGTCGGCTGGTCCCTGCTGACCACCCGCACCGCCTTCGACACACGCGCCGTCGTCCTGGCGGAAAGCGAGGAGACCTTCCTCGCGGGCCTCGACTCCCTCATCGAGGGCGAACCCGGCGCCGGTGTGGTGACGGGGGCGGTTGAGGACGGTCGGTTGGGTTTTCTGTTTACGGGTCAGGGTGCGCAGCGGGTGGGGATGGGGGTGGGTTTGTGTGGGGTGTTTCCGGTGTTTGCGGGGGTGTTTGATGAGGTGTGTGGGTTGTTTGATGAGGTTTTGGGTGGTTCGTTGCGTGGGGTGATTGTGTCGGGTGTGGGTCTGGATGAGACGGGGTGGGCTCAGCCGGCGTTGTTCGCGGTGGAGGTTGCTTTGTTTCGTTTGGTGGAGTCGTGGGGTGTGTGTCCTGATTTTGTGGTGGGGCATTCGGTGGGTGAGGTGGTGGCGGCTCATGTGGCGGGGGTGTTGTCGCTCGAGGATGCGGTGGGGTTGGTGGTGGCGCGGGCGGGGTTGATGCAGGCGTTGCCGGTGGGTGGGGCGATGGTCGCGGTCCGGGCGGGGGAGGAGGAGGTTCTGGCTGTGCTGGGGGGTCGGGCCGGGGTTGCTGTTGCTGCGGTGAATGGTGCGGGGTCGGTGGTGGTCTCGGGTGTGGAGGCCGGTGTGTTGGAGGTGGTGGCGGAGCTTGAGGGGAGGGGTTTCGGGTCGAGGCGGTTGCGGGTGAGTCATGCGTTTCATTCGCCGTTGATGGATCCGATGTTGGAGGAGTTCGGGGCTGCGTTGGCGGGGGTTTCGTTCGGGGTGCCGCGGGTGGGTGTGGTGTCGACGCTGACGGGCCGGGTCGCGGTGGGTGAGGACCTGCGGTCGGCGGGGTACTGGGTGGATCAGGTGCGTGGGACGGTGCGTTTCGCTGACGCGGTCGACACGATGGCCGCTCAGGGAGTGACGTCGTTTCTGGAGATCGGGCCCGACGCGGTGCTGTCGGTGCTGGCGCAGGGTGCGGTTCCGGCGTTGCGCCGGGACCGTGACGAGGTGGTGTCGCTGCTGTCGGCGGTGGGGTCCCTGTTCACGCGGGGTGTGCCGGTGGACTGGCGGGCCCTGTATGCGGGGACCGGTGCCCGTCGGGTACCGCTGCCCACCTACGCCTTCCAACGCCAACGCTACTGGCTCGAACCCGGCCCCACCGACAGGACAACGGCCCCCGCCCTCCCGGCGAGCACACCCACCGAGCCCCCCGCCCCCCACGGCGAACTCGGCCGCCGGCTCGCCACCATGTCCCAGGCCGACCGCACCCACTCCGTCACCGGCCTGACCGCCGCCCACATCGCCGCCGTCCTCGGACACGACAAGGACAACCGCCCCGACGCCCGGCACTCCTTCAAGGACCTCGGCTTCGACTCCCTGATGTCCGTCGAACTCAGAGACCGGCTCGCGACCGCCACAGGCCTGCGCCTGCCCGGCGGCCTCCTCTTCGACCACCCGACCCCCGCCGCACTCACCGCGTACATCGAGGCCGAACTGACCGGCTCCGCCACCACCGACGAACAGCACCCCGCCACCCCGCTCCACGACGACGAACCCATCGCCATCATCGCCATGGCCTGCCGCTACCCCGGCGGCATCTCCTCGCCCGAGGACCTGTGGCGGCTCGTGGCCGACGGCAAAGACGCCATCTCCGGCTTCCCCGCCGACCGCGGCTGGGAACCCGACCTGTACGACCAGGACCCCGAGCGCTCCGGCAAGAGCTCTGTGCACGAAGGCGGCTTCCTGCACGACGCCGCCCTCTTCGACGCCGCGTTCTTCGGGATCTCGCCCCGCGAGGCCCTCGCCATGGACCCCCAGCAGCGCCTCCTCCTGGAGACCTCCTGGGAGGTCGTCGAGCGCGCCGGCATCGACCCGGACACCCTGCGCGGCAGCCGCACCGGCGTCTTCGTCGGAGCCACCGCCCTCGACTACGGCCCCCGCCTGCACGAAGCCCCCACCAGCGTCGAGGGCCACCTGCTCACCGGCTCCACCAGCAGCGTCATGTCCGGACGCATCGCCTACCAACTGGGACTCGTCGGCCCCGCCCTCACCATCGACACCGCCTGCTCCTCCTCCCTCGTCGCCCTCCACACCGCCGTGAGGTCGCTGCGCCAGGGCGAGACGACCCTCGCGATCGCGGGCGGCGCGACGATCATGTCCGCCCCCGGCATGTTCACGGAGTTCTCACGGCAGCGCGGCCTCGCCGCCGACGGCCGCAGCAAATCCTTCTCCGCCGACGCCGACGGCACCTCGTGGGCCGAGGGCGTCGGCCTCCTCCTCGTGGAGAAACTCTCCGACGCCCGCCGCAACGGCCACCAGGTCCTCGCCGTGATCCGGGGCTCCGCCGTCAACCAGGACGGTGCCTCCAACGGCCTGACCGCCCCCAACGGCCCCTCCCAGGAACGCGTCATCCGCCAGGCCCTCGCCGACGCCCGCCTGACCACCGCCGACGTGGACGCCGTCGAGGCACACGGCACCGGCACCCGCCTCGGCGACCCCATCGAGGCACAGGCGATCCTCGCCACCTACGGCAGCGACCGCAGCGGCCGAACACCGGTGTACCTGGGCTCCCTCAAGTCGAACATCGGGCACGCCCAGGCCGCCGCCGGGGTCGGCGGTGTCATCAAGATGGTCCAGGCGATCCGCCACGGCGTCCTCCCGCGCACCCTGCACGTCACCGCACCCACCCCGCACGTCGACTGGACCACCGGCGGACTGGAACTGCTCACCGAGGCCCGCGCATGGCCCGCCACCGACCGTGCCCGCCGGGCCGCCGTCTCCGCCTTCGGCATCAGCGGCACCAACGCCCACGTCATCGTCGAGCAGCCGGAGAACGACACCCCCGACCGCCCCGACGACACCCCCGCCCACCCCCGGGACGACACCACCACCGGCTCCCGAACGCCCGCCCTGTGGGCCCTCTCCGCCCCCGACCGCGCGGCCCTGTCAGCCCAGGCCGAAGCACTCCGCACCCACCTGGACAACCGCCCGGAGCTCGGCGCCCAGGACATCGCCGACATCGGGTTCTCCCTCGCCACCTCCCGCGCCACCTGGCCCGAGCGGGCCGTCGTCACCGGCACCGCGACCGCGGAACTCCTCGACGGCCTCGACGCACTGCGCCGGACCACCGACGCCCCGAACCTGGTCACCGGATCCGCCGCCCGCGCGGGCCGCACCGCGTTCCTGTTCACCGGCCAGGGCTCCCAGTACCCCGGAATGGGCCGAGAACTGTACGAGTCGCGCTCCGAGTTCGCCACCGCCCTCGACGAGGTGTGCGCCGCACTGGACCCGCACCTCGACCTCGGCCGCCCCCTGCGCGACGTGATGTTCACCGACACCGACACCGACACCGACACCGACACCGGCACCGGCACCGATGCCGATGCCGGTGGGTCCGGCGCCGCCCTGCTCCACGAGACCCGCGCCACCCAGCCGGCACTGTTCGCCCTCGAGGTCGCCCTCCACCGCACCCTCCAGGCCCACGGGCTGGTCCCCGATGCCGTCGCCGGGCACTCCATCGGCGAGCTCGCCGCCGCACACGTCGCCGGGGTCCTCTCCCTCGACGACGCCGCCACCCTGGTCGCCGCCCGCGGCCGGCTCATGCAGGCGGCGGTCCCCGGCGGCGCGATGCTCGCGATCCAGGCCGCGGAGAGCGAGGTCGCCGAAACCCTCACCCCCTACGCCGGCCGGCTCACCCTCGCCGCCGTCAACGGCCCGGACGCCGTCGTCATCTCCGGCGACGCCGACGCCGCGGACACACTCGCCGCACTCTGGCGCGAACGCGGCCGCAGAACACGCCGCCTGACAGTCAGCCACGCCTTCCACTCACCGCACATGGACACCATCCTCGACGAGTTCCGAACCGTCGCCGAGGGCCTGACCTACCACGCACCGCTCCTCCAGATCGTCTCCACCCTCACCGGCCGGCCGGCCACCGGCGACGACCTCGTCACCCCCGACTACTGGGTGCGCCAGATACGCGAAGCCGTACGCTTCCTCGACGCCACCCACACGCTCGAGGACGAGGGCGTCACCGTCTTCGTCGAGGTCGGCCCCGACGCCGTCCTCACCGCGATGGCAGACGGCGCGTTCCTGGCCGGCACCTCCCAGGCCGTCGCCCTCCAGCGGGCCGGCCGCCCCCAGGACACCGCCCTCACCACCGGCCTCGCCCGCGCCCACACCCTCGGCGCCCCCCTCGACCTGGCATCGCTCTTCCCCGGCGCCTCGCGCGTCGAACTGCCCACCTACGCGTTCCGGCGCAGCCACTACTGGCTCCGGCCCCGGACCCGCACCGACGCCCGAGGCCTCGGACTCGACCCGGCCGGCCACCCCCTCCTGGCCACCACCGTCGACCTCGCCGAGGGCGAGGGCCTCGTCCTCACCAGCAGCCTGTCGCTGACCGACCACCCCTGGCTCGCCGACCACCGCATCCACGGCACCGTCCTCGTACCCGCCACCGCGTTCATCGAGCTCGCCTCGGCAGCGGGCCGGACCGCCGGCACCGAACACCTCCTCGAGCTCACCCTCGAAGCCCCGCTCGCCCTACCCGAACAGCGGCCCGTCCGCGTCCAGGTCGCCGTCAGCGCCCCCGACACCACAGGCACCCGCTCCTTCACCGTGCACTCCCGGCCCGAGACCGACGACGAGCAGACCACCTGGACCCGCCACGTCTCCGGCGCCCTCGCCGACACCCCCGCCACCACCGACCCCGCCTTCGACGAACTGCTCGAATGGCCGCCCCGGGACGCGGAAGCCGTCCCCCCGGACGACACCTACGGGCAGCTCACCGACCTCGGCTACGAGTACGGCACCACCTTCCAAGGGCTGCGCGCCCTGTGGCGCGGCAGGAACGGCACCACCTACGCCGACATCGCCCTGCCCGCCGACCAGCACGAGGCCGCCGCCGGCTACGGCATCCACCCCGCACTCCTGGACGCCGCCCTCCACCCGGTCGTCCTCGACACCGCCGACACCACCGAACCGGACACCATCCGGCTGCCGTTCGCCTGGAGCGGGGTCACCACCCATGCCGTCGGCGCCACCACCCTGCGCGTTCGCATCCGGCACACCGGCCCCGACACGGTCGCCCTGCACCTGGCCGACGCCACCGGCGCTCCCGTCGCCACCATCGACTCGCTGATGCTGCGCCCCGTCGCCAAGGACCGGCTCGCCCCCGCGGACACCACGGACGGCCTCTTCACCCTCGCCTGGCCCTCACTCGCCCCGCCGGGCGGCCCCGCACCGCGCATCGCCGAACTCCCCGCCGGCACCGACGCCTTCCCCGACCCGCAAGGACCCGACGCCGACGTCCTCCTCGTCCGCACCGGCGCCGGCGCTCCCCCCGCCCCGGCCGCAGCCCACGAGAACGCAGCCCGCGCCCTCGCCCTGACCCAGCGGTGGCTCGCCGACGAACGATTCGCCCACACCCGCCTCGCGTTCGTCACCACCCGCGCAGTCGCCACCGCCCCCGGCGAAAACGTCGACGGCCTGTCCACCGCCCCCCTCTGGGGCCTGCTCCGCACCGTCCAGAGCGAACACCCCGACCGCATCACCCTCCTGGACGTCGACGGCACCCCCGAGGCCGAGGAACTGCTGCCCGCCGCCCTGGCCACCGGCGAACCCCAACTCGCCCTGCGCGGATCACAACTCCACGTCCCACGCCTCACCCGCGACCGGACCCCCGCACCCGTCCCCACGCCCGGCCCCGACCCGCAGGGCACCGTCCTCATCACCGGCGGCACAGGCGGCCTCGGCGCACTCCTCGCCCGCCACCTCGTGACCGGGCACGGAATACGCCACCTCCTGCTCACCAGCCGACGCGGACCCGCCACCCCCGGAGCCGACCGGCTCACCGCCGAACTCACCGAACTCGGCGCCCGGGTGACCACCCTCGCCGCCGACGCCGCCGACCCGGACGCCGTCGCCGCCCTCCTGACATCCGTCGACCCCGCACACCCGCTCACCGCGATCGTGCACACCGCCGGTGTCCTGGACGACGCCACCGTCGAATCCCTCACCCCACAACAGCTGGAGAAGGTCCTGCGGCCCAAGGTCGACGCCGCCTGGCACCTGCACGAGCAGACCCGCGACCTGGACCTGGCCGCCTTCGTCCTGTTCTCCTCCGTCTCCGGCATCATCGGCACCGCGGGCCAGGCCAACTACGCCGCCGCCAACACCTACCTCGACGCACTCGCGGCCCACCGCCGGGCCCAGGGCCTGGCCGCCACCTCGCTGGCCTGGGGCCTGTGGGACTCCAGCCACGGCATGGGCGCCCAGCTCGGCCAGGCCGACCTGGCCCGCTGGAGCCGGGCCGGCATCGACCCGCTCGACCCGGACACCGGCCTCGCCCTGTTCGACACCGCCCTCACCGGCGGCGACACCCTGGTCGTACCCGCCCTCCTGGACCTCGCCCGGCTCCGTATCACCGCGGCCGGTGACCCGCCCGCCCTGCTGCGCGGGCTGATCCGCCCCCGCGCCACCACACGGGCCGCCCGGGGAACGCCGGCCGCGGGAACGCACGACGGCACCGAATGGGTCCGCCACCTCGCCACCCTCCCCGAGGAGGAGAGCCGTTCCGCCGCCGCGGACCTCGTACGCACCATCGTCGCCGACGTCCTCGGCCACGGGAGCCCGCAGAGCATCGACCCGGAACGCGCCTTCAACGACATCGGGTTCGACTCCCTGGCCGCGGTGGAACTACGCAACCGGCTCAACACCGCCACCGGACTGCGGATGCCCGCCACCGCCGTCTTCGACCACCCCTCGCCCGCCGCCCTCGCCGCCCACCTGCACCAGCAGGCCGCCGGCCGCAAGCCCGCCACCAGCACCGCACCCGCCCGCCGGTCCACCGCACCCGCCGACGAGCCCATCGCCATCATCGGCATGGCCTGCCGCTTCCCCGGCGGCGTCACCTCACCCCAGGACCTGTGGCGGCTCGTCGCCGAAGGCACCGACGCCGTCAGCGAATTCCCCGACAACCGGGGCTGGGACCTGGAATCCCTCTACCACCCGGACCCGGAGAAGACCGGCACCTCCTACACCCGCCACGGCGGATTCCTCCACGACGCCGACCGGTTCGACCCGGCGTTCTTCGGAATGTCACCGCGCGAAGCCATCGCCACCGACCCCCAGCAGCGCATCCTCCTCGAAACCGCCTGGGAGACCTTCGAGAGCGCCGGCATCGACCCCGCACTCCTGCGAGGCACCAGCACCGGCGTCTTCACCGGCGCCATGTACGACGACTACGCCTCCCGGCTCGCCAAGAGCCCGGAGGAGTTCGAGGGCTTCCTGCTCGCCGGCAACCTCTCCAGCGTCCTCTCCGGCCGCCTCGCCTACACATACGGCCTCGAAGGCCCCGCCCTCACCATCGACACCGCCTGCTCCTCCTCCCTCGTCGCCCTGCACCTCGCGGCCGGCGCCCTGCGCCAGGGGGAGTGCGACCTCGCCCTCGCCGGCGGCGTCACCGTGATGTCCGGCCCCAGCACCTTCGTCGAGTTCTCCCGGCAGCGCGGCCTCTCCGAGGACGGCCGCTGCCGCTCCTTCTCCGCCGACGCCTCCGGCACCGGCTGGGCCGAAGGAGCGGGCCTCCTCCTCGTGGAGAAACTCTCCGACGCCCGCCGCAACGGCCACCGGGTCCTGGCCGTCATGCGCGGCTCCGCCGTCAACCAGGACGGCGCTTCCAACGGCCTGACCGCCCCCAACGGCCCCGCCCAGGAACGCGTCATCCGCCAGGCCCTGGCCGCCGCGGGCCTCACCCCCGCCGACATCGACGCGGTCGAGGCCCACGGCACCGGCACCAGCCTCGGCGACCCCATCGAGGCACAGGCCCTGCTCGCCACCTACGGACAGGACCGCCCCCAGGACCGCCCCCTCCACCTCGGCTCCCTCAAATCGAACATCGGGCACGCCCAGGCCGCGGCCGGCGTCGGCGGCGTCATCAAGATGATCCAGGCCATGCGCCACGGCATCCTCCCCAGGACACTGCACGCCGAAAACCCCTCCCCCCACATCGACTGGGACGCGGGCGCGGTGCGACTACTCACCGAGGCGACACCCTGGCCCGCCACCGGCCGCCCCGCCCGAGCCGCCGTATCGTCCTTCGGGATCAGCGGCACCAACGCCCACGTCGTCCTGGAACTCGCCGCCGACACCCCGACACCGCCCACACCCACCCGCACCCCGGCCGACAGCACCGTCATCCCCTGGATCCTGACCGCGAAGGACGAGAACGCCCTGCGCCGCCAGGCAGACCGGCTCCACCACCACCTCACCCACCACCCCGAGCTCGAAGCGGCCGACGTCGGCCTCACCCTGGCCACCACCCGCGCCACCCTGGAACACCGCGCCGCCGTCCTCGGCACCGACCGCACGACACTCCTGGACGCACTGGCCCGCCTCACCGCCGGCGAACCGACACCCTCCGTCATACGCGCCGCCACCACCCACCGCGGCAAAACAGCCTTCCTGCTCACCGGACAAGGCAGCCAGCGGCTCGGCATGGGACGCGAACTGTACGAGACGTCCCCCGTCTTCCGCAGCGCCCTCGACGACGTGTGCAGGCACCTGGACACCGAACTGTTCCGGCCCGTCAAAGACGTCCTCTTCGCCCCCGAAGGCTCAGCGGACTCGGCCCTCATCGACCAGACCGCCTTCACCCAAGCCGCCCTCTTCGCCACCGAGGTCGCCCTCTTCCGACTGGCCGAACACCACGGCATCACCCCGGACTACCTCCTCGGCCACTCCATCGGAGAGGTCACCGCCGCCCACCTGGCCGGCGTCCTGGACCTCGCCGACGCGTGCACCCTCGTCGCCGAACGCGGCCGGCTCATGCAGGCGGCACGCGAGGGCGGCGCAATGGCAGCCCTCCAGGCCTCCGAGGAAGAAGTACGGTCCGTACTCGCCGACTACGAAAACGTCGCCATCGCCGGAATCAACGGCCCCCGCTCCACCGTCATCTCAGGCGACCAGGACCTCGTCGAAGAAATCAGCGCCCTGTGGCGCATGCAGGGCCGCAAGACCAAGCGGCTGCCCGTCAGCCACGCCTTCCACTCACCGCACATGGACGAAGTGCTCGACGAATTCCGCGCCGTCGCCGAGTGCCTCACCTACCACCCACCCCGCATCCCCGTCCTCTCCAACGTCACCGGAGTCCTCGCCACCACCGAACAGCTCACCTCACCCGACTACTGGGCCTCCCACATCCGCGAGCCGGTCCGCTTCCACGACGGCGTCCGCCACCTCGAAGAACTCGGCGTGACCGACTACCTGGAACTCGGCCCCGACGGCGTCCTGACCGCCATGGCCCAGGAATGCCTCACCCACGAAGCCGCCCTCCTCACCCCCCTCCTGCGCTCGGGCAGACCCGAGAGCGACACCGTCGCAGCCGCCCTCACCACCGCCGTCCTGCGCGGCACACGCCCCCACTGGCCCTCGTACTTCCCCGACGCCCACCGCGTCGACCTGCCCACCTACTCCTTCGAGCACACCCGCTACTGGCTGGAGGGCGCAGCCACCCCCGCCGACGCCGAAGGATTCGGCCTCCACGGCGTCCGCCACCCCCTGCTCAGCGCGGCCGTACGGGTCGCGGACCGGGACGCCTACCTCCTCACCGGCCGCGTCTCCCGCCGCACACACCCCTGGCTGGAAGGCCACACGGTGGCCGGCACCGTCCTGCTGCCCGCCACCGCACTGCTCGACCTCGCCTTCCGCGCCGCCGAACACACCGACTGCGACACGGTCGACGAACTGACCCTCGCCGCACCGCTGATCCTGCCCGAACAAGGCGCCGTCCAACTGCAGCTCGTCGTCGGCGAACCCGACGAGACCACAGGCCGCCCCCTCGCCGTCTACGCCCGGCCCGACCAGGACGACACACAACACCCCTGGACCCTGCACGCCCAAGGACGCCTCTCCACCACCACCGCCACCCCCGAAGGACTCCCCACCTGGCCCCCGGCCGACGCCACAGAAGTGGACCTCGACGGCGTCTACGACCGGCTCGCCACCGCCGGATACGGCTACGACAACGCCTTCCAGGGCCTGGACCGCCTCTGGAAGACACAGGACGAACTCTTCGCCGAAGTCACCCTCGGCGAGGAACACCGCACCGACGCCCCGCACTTCGGCCTCCACCCCGCCCTCCTGGACGCCGCCCTGCACCCACTGCTCCCCGGCGTCACCGAACCAGAAGGCCCCTCCTGGCTGCCCTTCTCCTGGTCCGGAGTGAGCCTGCACGCCACCGGAGCGACCGACCTGCGGGTACGGCTCTCCCTCAACCGGTCCGGCGACGAATCCCTCCACGCCGCCCTCACCGCCACCGACGGCGCCGGCACCCCCGTCGCCACCGCCAGATCCCTCCTGCTGCGCCCCCTGTCCCAGGAAACACTCCGCGCCGCCGGCACCGCCGCACGCGACGGCCTGTTCGGCCTCGGCTGGAAGCCCCTGCCCACCACCGGCACGGCCCCGGCCCGCACCGGCTGGGCCCTGGTCCCCGACGGCACCGGCCCACGA
Source organism: Streptomyces clavifer (assembly GCF_036345975.1). Taxonomy (NCBI): domain Bacteria; kingdom Bacillati; phylum Actinomycetota; class Actinomycetes; order Kitasatosporales; family Streptomycetaceae; genus Streptomyces; species Streptomyces clavifer. Next base: position 7,673,567 of record NZ_CP107793.1, read on the forward strand.
AACGCCCGGGCCCTCGACAACGCACTCGAAGCGGGCGCCGCACCACCGGCCGTACTCCTCCTGCAGACATCCGGCCCCGCCCCCGACGTCACCGGCGACCACGACACCCTGCCCCAGCGGGCCCGCACCGCCGTACGACAGGTCCTCGACACCGTGCAGGACTGGCTCGCCGACGACCGGCTTGCCGGGACCCGGCTCGTCGTCACCACCCGGGGAGCCGTCGCCGCCGGACCCGAGGACGTCACCGACCTGGCCCACGCCGGAGTCTGGGGCCTGCTCCGCTCCGCACAGACCGAAAACCCCGGCCGGATCGTCCTCGTCGACCTCGACCCCGCCCCCACCGACACAGACCGCACCGCCGCGGAGGACCGGCTCCTGGACCTCGCCGTATCCAGCGGGGAAACCCAGATCGCCGTCCGCGGCGACACCCTCACCGTCCCCCGGCTCACCCGCACCGCCCCGCCGGCCCAAGGCCCGGCACCCCGATGGGACCGGGGCACCGTCCTCGTCACCGGCGCGACCGGCACCCTGGGCACCGTCCTCGCCCGGCACCTCGTCACCGAACACGGAGCCCGCCGGCTGCTGCTGCTCAGCCGCCGCGGCCCCGACGCCCCCGGCGCCGCCGAACTCCGCACCGAACTGGAAGCACTCGGCGCCCACGCGATGACCGTCGCCTGCGACGTGACCGACCGCGACTCCCTGGCCGGCGTCCTCGCCACCCTCTCCGACGAGCACCCGCTGACCGCCGTCGTCCACACCGCCGGCGTCCTCGACGACGGCGTCGCCGCCCGGCTCACCCCCGACCAACTCGACAACGTCCTGCGCCCCAAGATCGACGCCGCCTGGCACCTGCACGAACTCACCCGGGACCTGGACCTCACAGCCTTCGTCCTCTACTCCTCCGTGGCCGGCCTCATCGGCACCGCGGGCCAGGCCAACTACGCGGCCGGCAACACCTTCCTGGACGCCCTAGCCGCCCACCGCCGCGCCCACGGCCTGCCCGCACTGTCCCTCGCCTGGGGCCTGTGGGCCCAGGCGAGCACCATCTCCGGCAGTCTCGACGACACCGACCTGCGCCGCCTGGCCCGCGCCGGCCTGCGTCCCCTCGCCACCCAGGAGGCGATGGCCCTCTTCGACGCGGCCCCCGCCACCGGCGAGGCCGTCCTCGCCGTCACCCGCCTCGACACGGCGGTCCTGCACGGCGCAGGCGACGAACTGCCCCCCGTCCTGCGCGCCCTCGCCGGGCCGGCCAAGCGCCGCGCCACCACCGCCGCGAGCACCGGGACGCCTCAGGAGGCCCCCCTCGCCCAACGCCTCGCCTCCCTCGGCCCCGCCGAACGCGAACGCACCCTCACCGATCTCGTACGCACCCAGGTCGCGGGTGTCCTGGGACACGGGGACCCCGGCCGCATCGAGGCCGACCGGGCCTTCCAGGAACTCGGCTTCGACTCGCTCACCGCCGTCGAACTCCGCAACCAGCTCGGCCGGGCCACCGGACTGCGCCTGCCGACCACCCTCGTCTTCGACCACCCCTCCCCGCAGGCGCTCGCCACCCACCTCCTGGCCGAACTGGCCGTGGAGGACGCCTCACCGGCGGAACCGGTCCTCGCCCCCCTCGCCGGTCTGGAGACGGCCATCGCCGCCGCACCGGACCAGGAGACGCGCAACCTGATCGCCGCACGGCTCAAGGAACTCCTCAAGGCGGCCGAGGCCGCCGGCAGCCCCGGAGGACCACAGGACACCGACGACGAGCAGAACCTCGAAACGGCGAGCGACGAGGAACTCTTCGCACTGCTGGACGAACTCGAATGACCCGCCAGGCACGCGCCGCCCACGGCACGCACACGGCAATCGGACACACCATCACCGGGGAGCTGAATTCACGTGGCTGACGAGGTACAACTCCGCGAATACCTCAAGAGGGCCATCGCCGACGCCCGGGACGCACGCAAGCGTCTGCGCGAGGTCGAGGACAAGGAACAGGAGCCGATCGCCATCGTCTCCATGGCCTGCCGCTACCCCGGAGGCGTCACCTCGCCCGAGGACCTGTGGCAACTGGTGGCCGACGGAGTCGACGCGGTCTCCTACTTCCCCACCGACCGCGGCTGGGACCTGGAGGGCCTCTACGACCCCGACCCGGAGAAGACCGGCACCTCCTACTCCCGTGAGGGCGGATTCCTCTACGACGCCGACCTCTTCGACCCCGAACTGTTCGGGATGTCCCCACGCGAGGCCCTGGCGGCCGACCCCCAGCAGCGACTCCTCCTGGAGACCGCCTGGGAGGCCTTCGAACGGGCCGGCATCGACCCGGTCTCGCTCAAGGGCACCCGGACCGGCGTGTTCGCCGGCATCATGTACAACGACTACGGCTCACGCCCCCACCTCCCCCCGGAGGACTTCGAGGGCTACCTGTTCAGCGGCAGCGCGGGCTCCATCGCCTCGGGCCGCGTCGCCTACACGTACGGCCTCGAAGGCCCGGCCGTCACCATCGACACCGCCTGCTCCTCCTCCCTCGTCGCCCTGCACCTCGCGGCCAGCGCCCTGCGCCGCGGCGAGTGCGACCTGGCCCTCGCCGGCGGCGCCACCGTGATGTCGACACCGGTCGCCTTCGTCGAGTTCTCCCGGCTGCGCGGACTGGCGGCCGACGGCCGCAGCAAGTCCTTCTCCGCAGCCGCGGACGGCACCGGCTGGGCCGAGGGAGTGGGCCTCCTCCTCGTGGAGAAGCTGTCCGACGCCCGCCGCAACGGCCACCGGGTCCTGGCCGTCATGCGCGGCTCCGCCGTCAACCAGGACGGTGCCTCCAACGGTCTGACCGCCCCCAACGGCCCCTCCCAGGAGCGCGTCATCCGCCAGGCCCTGGCCGCCGCGGGCCTCACCCCCGCCGACGTGGACGTCGTCGAGGCGCACGGCACCGGCACCCGCCTCGGCGACCCCATCGAGGCACAGGCGCTGCTGGCCACCTACGGGCAGGAACGGCCGCACGGCCGTCCCCTCCACCTCGGCTCCCTCAAGTCGAACATCGCCCACGCCCAGGCCGCGGCCGGCGTCGGCGGCATCATCAAGATGATCCAGGCCATGGAGCACGGCGTGCTGCCCCGCACCCTGCACAGCGATCAGCCCACCACCCACGTCGAATGGGACGCGGGAGCCGTCTCCCTGCTCAACGAGGCCAGGCCCTGGCCCGACACCGGGGCCCCGCGCCGCGCGGCCGTCTCCTCGTTCGGCTTCGGCGGCACGAACGCCCACGTGATCATCGAGGAGCCGCCCCCGGCCGAAGGAACCACGGACGGCCCCCCGCGGACGGTGACGCTCCCCGTCATGCCGTGGATCGTCTCCGGCGGGACCGCCACCGCCCTGCGGGACCAGGCGCGACGGCTGAACGCCCGCCTCACCGCGGACCTCGACGTGTCCCCGCTGGATGTGGGTTTCTCCCTGGCGGCGGGGAGGGCGGTTCTGGAGCATCGTGCGGTGGTGACGGGGCGGGACCGTGGGGAGTTGCTGGCGGGGGTGCGTGCGCTGGCGGAGGGCGGGACGGCTCCGGGTGTGGTGCGTGGTGAGCGTGCCGGTGGCCGGTTGGGTTTTCTGTTTACGGGTCAGGGTGCGCAGCGGGTGGGGATGGGGGTGGGTTTGTGTGGGGTGTTTCCGGTGTTTGCGGGGGTGTTTGATGAGGTGTGTGGGTTGTTTGATGAGGTTTTGGGTGGTTCGTTGCGTGGGGTGATTGTGTCGGGTGTGGGTCTGGATGAGACGGGGTGGGCTCAGCCGGCGTTGTTCGCGGTGGAGGTTGCTTTGTTTCGTTTGGTGGAGTCGTGGGGTGTGTGTCCTGATTTTGTGGTGGGGCATTCGGTGGGTGAGGTGGTGGCGGCTCATGTGGCGGGGGTGTTGTCGCTTGAGGATGCGGTGGGGTTGGTGGTGGCGCGTGCGGGGTTGATGCAGGCGTTGCCGGTGGGTGGGGCGATGGTCGCGGTCCGGGCGGGGGAGGAGGAGGTTCTGGCTGTGCTGGGGGGTCGGGACGGGGTTGCTGTTGCTGCGGTGAATGGTGCGGGGTCGGTGGTGGTCTCGGGTGTGGAGGCCGGTGTGTTGGAGGTGGTGGCGGAGCTTGAGGGGAGGGGTTTCGGGTCGAGGCGGTTGCGGGTGAGTCATGCGTTTCATTCGCCGTTGATGGATCCGATGTTGGAGGAGTTCGGGGCTGCGTTGGCGGGGGTTTCGTTCGGGGTGCCGCGGGTGGGTGTGGTGTCGACGCTGACGGGCCGGGTGGCGGTGGGTGAGGACCTGCGGTCGGCGGGGTATTGGGTGGATCAGGTGCGTGGGACGGTGCGTTTCGCTGACGCGGTCGACACGATGGCCGCTCAGGGAGTGACGTCGTTTCTGGAGATCGGGCCCGACGCGGTGCTGTCGGTGCTGGCGCAGGGTGCGGTTCCGGCGTTGCGCCGGGACCGTGACGAGGTGGTGTCGCTGCTGTCGGCGGTGGGTGCCCTGTTCACGCGGGGTGTGCCGGTGGACTGGCGGGCCCTGTATGCGGGGACCGGTGCCCGTCGGGTACCGCTGCCCACCTACGCCTTCCAACGCCAACGCTACTGGCTCGAACCCGGACCCGTCCCCGGGGCCCACAGCCACGACGCCCCCACCACCGGCCACCCCGTCCTCGGATCACCCATCACCGTGGCCGGCTTCAACCAGATTTTGTTCACCAGCCGCCTCTCCCTGCAGAGCCACCCCTGGCTCGCCGACCACGTCGTGCTCGGCTCACCCGTCCTCCCGGCATCGGCCCTGGTCGAACTCGCCATCCACGCAGGCGACCTGATCGGCCACCCGGCACTCGACGAACTCAACCTCCAGGTCCCCCTGGTACTCCCGCACGAAGGCAACATCCAGCTCCAGGTCAGGGCCGGAACCCCGGACGACACCGGACGGCACTGCCTGTGCCTCTACTCCCGCCCCGACGACTTCGACGCACCATGGACCATGCACGCGGAGGGCTGGTACCTCACCGAGGAGCCCGAGACCGCAGCCTCCCTCGCCTGGGACGACAAAACGACCGGCCGGACCACGGAGATCCAGCTCCCCGAAGGCCTCCGCACCGACGCCGGTCGGTACGGACTGCACCCCGTCCTGCTGCAGGCAGCCCTGCCCACCCGCCCCGAAGACCCGGCATCCGGCACCGTCCCGGTCCCCGCCGACTGGTACGGCGTACGCCTCCACGCCACCGGAGCCACCGCCGTCAAGGCACGGGTCGCAGAGATCAACGACGACTCCTACTCACTCCAACTCGCCGACGCGGCCGGCAACCTGGTCGTCTCGGTGGAGTCCGTCGTCTTCCGCGACATACCCAACGAACAGTTCACAGCCGCCGTCGGCGGCGACAGCACAGGACGCGAATCCCTCTTCCACCTCGACTGGACCCCCACCGCACTGCCGGAGACCGCCCCACCGCCCGCCTGGGCCGTCCTGGACCCCGACACCACCGGCGAAAACCGCTACCCGCACCCCCGAGCCGTGGCCGACGCCCTGGCCTCCGGCACCCACCTCGACGCGGTCCTGCTGCCCTGGCCCCCCGAACACCCCGGCACCGACCGGATCGCCGCCACCCACACAGCCACCCGCACCATGCTGAAGCTGGTGCGCGAGTGGCTGGCCGACGAGCGCCTGGAGGAGACCCGGCTCGTGGTCGTCACCTCGGGAGCGGTCGCCACCCGCGACGGAGAAGACGTCACCGACCTCGCCGGCGCCGCCGTCCGGGGCCTGCTCCGCTCCGCCCAGTCGGAAGCCCCCGACCGCATCGTCCTCATCGACACCGACACCGACACCACGGCCCACGCCGACATCACCGCCCCCCAGGCACTGCCCGCCCTCCTCGCCGCCGGCGAACCCCAGGCCGCCCTGCGCGAAGGCAGGACACTCCTGCCCCGCCTACGACGAGTCCCCGCCACCGGCACACATACCGGCCGGGCCCCCGTCTGGAAGCACGGCACCGTCCTCATCACCGGCGGCACCGGCACCCTCGGCGCCGAATTCGCCCGCCACCTCGTCGCCGAACACGGCGCCACCCGCCTCCTGCTGCTCTCCCGCACCGGGGAACAGGCCGACGGCGCGGCAGGCCTCCTGGACGACCTGCGGGGCATCGGCGCCCACGTCACCGTCGCCACCTGCGACGCAAGCGATCGCGACGCACTCGCCCGGGTACTCGCCGACATCCCGCAGGAACACCCGCTGACCGCGGTCGTGCACACCGCCGGCGTACTCGACAACGGGCTGATCCCCGCACTCACCGACGACGGACTCACCGACGTACTGCGACCCAAGGCGGACGCCGCCTGGCACCTGCACGAGCTGACCCGGGACCTGGAACTCGAGGCGTTCGTGACGTTCTCCTCCACCGTGGGCGTCCTGGGCGGCCCCGGCCAGGCCAACTACGCGGCAGCCAACGCCTTCCTGGACGCCCTCGCCGCACACCGGCACGCCCAGGACCTGCCGGCGACCTCCATCGCCTGGAGCCTGTGGCAACTGGGCGGCATCAACGCCCACCTGACCGAGAGCGACCTCAACCGCTTCGCCCGCGACGGCTTCCGGCCGATCGCACGCGTCGAAGGCCTCGCCCTGTTCGACCGGGCCACCGCCGACAGCCGGGCCGCCCTCGTCGCGACACCGATCGGTGTGTCCGCGGTACGGGCCCAGACCCGGATCCCCGCCCTGCTGAGCGAACTCGCGGCACTACCGGGCCGGCGCGTCGCCCACTCCGGACCCGCCGGCCCCTCCGCCGACGACCCGGCGGCCGGCCTCGCCGCACGACTGGGCGAACTGAGCGAGGCGGAACAGGAACACCTGCTCCTCACCCTCGTACGCACCGATGTCGCCGCGGTCCTCGGCCGTAACGACGCCCAGTCCATCGCACCGGGACGAGCCTTCCAGGACCTGGGCTTCGACTCCCTCACCGCGGTCGACCTGCGCAACCGGATCGGCACCGCCACCGGGGTCAAGCTCCCCGCCACCCTCGTGTTCGACCACCCCACCCCCGCCGCCCTCGTCGGATACCTGCGGGACCGCCTCACACCGCAGGAACCGGACGCCCACCGGACACTGCTCGACGAACTGGACCGGATGGAACGGACGCTGGCCGCCGCACCCCAGGACGACCAGGGCCGCTCCGCCGTCTCCGCCCGCCTGCGGGCACTGCTGTCCCGAGTCGAGGAGACCGGCGCCACGGCCCCGGCGCCCGGGACCGGCCTGCCCGACCCGTCCGACGCCATCGAGTCGGCCTCCGTCGACGAACTCCTCAGCTTCATCGACAACGAACTCGGCAACCCCGCCACCTAGCGACCGGTCCGCCCCGGTGGCGGACACGGAACCCCAAGCCGGTCCGGCGGCCCCTCGCCGGACCGGCCGGCCCCCTGCCACTCAGCCTTCCGCCCGAGGAGCATCAACCCGATGTCCAACCCGTCGAACGAAGAGAAGCTGGTCGAGTACCTCAAGCGGGTCACGGTCGACCTGCAGAAGGCCAACCGCAAGATCGCCGCACTCGAGGCGGCCGAGTCCGAGCCGATCGCCGTCGTCGGCATGGCCTGCCGCTTCCCCGGCGGAGTGACGTCCCCCGACGGACTGTGGCACCTGGTCGACTCCGGAACCGACGCCATCACCGACTTCCCCACCGACCGCGGCTGGGACCTGGAGGGCCTCTACGACCCCGACCCGGGCCACCTGGGCACCTCCTACACCCGCCAGGCCGGCTTCCTGCACGACGCCGCCCTCTTCGACGCCGCGTTCTTCGGGATCTCGCCCCGCGAGGCCCTCGCCATGGACCCCCAGCAGCGCCTCCTCCTGGAGACCTCCTGGGAAGCGCTCGAGCAGGCCGGCATCGACCCCGACACCCTGCGCGGCAGCCGCACCGGCGTCTTCGCCGGGATCATCGAGCAGAGCTACCTCGGCCTGCACGGACCCGAGGAGTTCGAGGGCTATCTGCTGACCAGCAAACTCAGCAGCGTCGCCTCCGGCCGGGTCGCCTACAGCCTCGGCCTCGAAGGCCCCGCCCTCTCCGTCGACACCGCCTGCTCCTCCTCCCTCGTCGCCCTCCACCTCGCGATCCAGTCGCTGCGCTCCGGCGAGTCCGACCTCGCCCTGGCCGGCGGCGTCACGGTCACCGCGACCCCCGGCGGATTCATCGACTTCTCCCGGCAGAGCGGCCTGGCGCCCGACGGCCGCATCAAGTCCTTCTCCGCCGACGCGGACGGCACCTCGTGGTCGGAGGGCGTCGGCATGCTCGTCGTGGAGAAGCTGTCCGACGCCCGCCGCAACGGCCACCGGGTCCTCGCCGTGGTCCGCGGCTCCGCCGTCAACCAGGACGGTGCCTCCAACGGCCTGACCGCCCCCAACGGCCCCTCCCAGGAACGCGTCATCCGCCAGGCCCTCGCCGACGCCCGCCTGACCACCGCCGACGTGGACGCCGTCGAGGCACACGGCACCGGCACCCGCCTCGGCGACCCCATCGAGGCACAGGCGATCCTCGCCACCTACGGGCAGGGCCGCCCCGAAGGCCGTCCCCTCTACCTCGGCTCCCTCAAGTCGAACATCGGGCACACCGTCGCCGCCGCCGGCGTCGGCGGCGTCATCAAGATGATCCAGGCCATGGAGCACGGCGTGCTGCCCCGCACCCTGCACGTGGAGAGCCCCACACCGATGGCGGACTGGGACTCCGGCGCCGTCGAACTGCTCACCGGGGCCCGCGCATGGCCGGCCACCGACCGCGCCCGCCGGGCCGCCGTCTCCGCCTTCGGCGTCAGCGGCACCAACGCCCACGTGATCATCGAGCAGCCGCCCGCGGAGGAGCCTGCCGAGCCGGCGCCGGCCGGGACGGCCGGCCTGCCCGTGATCCCCTGGCCGATCTCGGGCAGGACACCGCAGGCCCTGCGGGAGCAGGCCCGCCGCCTCCTCGACCACATCTCGGCCGACACGAGCCTCTCCCCGCTGGATGTGGGTTTCTCCCTGGCGGCGGGGAGGGCGGTTCTGGAGCATCGTGCGGTGGTGACGGGGCGGGACCGTGGGGAGTTGCTGGCGGGGGTGCGCGCGCTGGCGGACGGCGAACAGGGGGCCGGTGTGGTGACGGGGGCGGTTGAGGACGGTCGGTTGGGTTTTCTGTTTACGGGTCAGGGTGCGCAGCGGGTGGGGATGGGGGTGGGTTTGTGTGGGGTGTTTCCGGTGTTTGCGGGGGTGTTTGATGAGGTGTGTGGGTTGTTTGATGAGGTTTTGGGTGGTTCGTTGCGTGGGGTGATTGTGTCGGGTGTGGGTCTGGATGAGACGGGGTGGGCTCAGCCGGCGTTGTTCGCGGTGGAGGTTGCTTTGTTTCGTTTGGTGGAGTCGTGGGGTGTGTGTCCTGATTTTGTGGTGGGGCATTCGGTGGGTGAGGTGGTGGCGGCTCATGTGGCGGGGGTGTTGTCGCTTGAGGATGCGGTGGGGTTGGTGGTGGCGCGTGCGGGGTTGATGCAGGCGTTGCCGGTGGGTGGGGCGATGGTCGCGGTCCGGGCGGGGGAGGAGGAGGTTGTTTCCCTGCTGGGGGGTCGGGCCGGGGTGGCTGTTGCTGCGGTGAATGGTGCGGGGTCGGTGGTGGTCTCGGGTGTGGAGGCCGGTGTGCTGGAGGTGGTGGCGGAGCTTGAGGGGAGGGGGTTCGGGTCGAGGCGGTTGCGGGTGAGTCATGCGTTTCATTCGCCGTTGATGGATCCGATGCTGGAGGAGTTCGGGGCTGCGTTGGCGGGGGTTTCGTTCGGGGTGCCGCGTTTTGGTGTGGTGTCGACGCTGACGGGCCGGGTGGCGGTGGGTGAGGAGTTGCGGTCGGCGGGGTATTGGGTGGATCAGGTGCGTGGGACGGTGCGTTTCGCTGACGCGGTCGACACGATGGCCGCCCAGGGAGTAACCGTCACGCTGGAAATCGGACCCGACAGCACCCTCTCCGCCCTCGCGGCCGACCTCGTCCCCACCACCGTCGCCCTTGCCCGCCGCGACCGCCCCGAGACCGATACGGTCGTCACGGCACTCGGCCTCCTCCACCAGCACGGCGTCCCCGTCGACTGGAAGGCGTTCTTCTCCGGCACCGGTGCCCGCCGGATCCCACTGCCCACCTACGCCTTCCAGCACCAGCGCTACTGGATCGACTCGGCGGCCGCAGCCCCCCGCACCGCCGGACACGGCCTCCGCCCGACCGGCCACCCCCTCCTCGGCGCCGCCGTCACCCTCGCGGGCGCCGACCGGACCGTGTTCACCAGCACCTTCTCCGCCCGCACCCACCCCTGGCTCGCCGACCACACCGTCTCCGGTTCCGTGGTGCTGGCCCCCGCAGCGCTCGTCGAGCTGGCCGTCCGGGCCGGCGACGAGTCCGGGGCCACCACCCTCGACGAATTCGTCATGGACACCCCGTTCGTCCTCGGCAAGGCCCGCACCCACCAGCTCCAGGTCGAGGTCGGCGCCCCCGACCCCACAGGCCGCCGCCCGGTCACCGTGCACGGCCGCCCCGACGACCCCGACGCACCGTGGACCATGCACGCCCACGGCACGCTCGGCGTCACCGCCCAGGGCCCCGCGTTCGAGCCGGCCCCGTGGCCGCCCGCCGACGCCGAGGAGATCGCCCTCGACGAGCTGCACGCCGGACTCGCCGAAGCAGGCCTCGCATACGGGCCCACCTTCCAGGTCCTCACAGCCGCCTGGCGCCGCGGCGGCGAACTCTTCGCCGAAGCCGCCCTGCCCCAGCCGACCGGCACCGACGGCTTCACCCTGCACCCCGCACTCCTCGACGCGGCGGTACGCCCCCTCCTGCCCGCCGTGACGAAGGGGAGCCCGCTCGTCGGCCACTGGCACGGCGTACGGCTCTACGCGACCGGTGCCACCACACTCCGGATCGGCATCACGCCGGGGGACGGCGGCGCACGCATAGAAATAGCCGACCCTTCCGGACAGCCCGTGGCCCTCATCACCGCGGCGTCGGCGCGCGGTGTCGAGGACCGCGCGTTCGCGGCGGCCGCCGACCGGCACGACGACGCGCTGTTCCACATGGGCTGGACGCCCCTGGCCGTAGAAGCGGCGGAGGGCATCACCCCCGCCGCACTCGGCGACGACGGCGACTTCACCAGCCCCGCCGAAGTCGCCGCGGCCGTCGCCGCCGGCCGGACAGTCCCCCTGGTCGTGCTCCGCACCCGGCCGGAACCGGCGGGCTCCCTGCCCGGCTCGGTCCACGCCACGACGGAGAAGGTCCTGAAGCTGGTGCGCGAGTGGCTGGCCGACGAGCGCCTGGAGGAGACCCGGCTCGTGGTCGTCACCTCGGGAGCGGTCGCCACCCGTGAGGGGGAGGACGTCACCGACCTGGCCGGCGCCGCCGTCTGGGGCCTGCTCCGCTCCGCCCAGTCGGAAGCCCCCGACCGCATCGTCCTCATCGACACCGACACCGACACCACGCCGGCCCGCACCGACACCGGCACGGCCCGCCGACCCTGCCCCGCGAACGGCGGGCACGTCGTCGCCCTCGCCGCCTCCGGTGAACCCCAGGCCGCCCTGCGCGCCGGACAGGTGTACGTCCCCCGCCTCGCACGGGCCGTCACCCCCCGCCCCGGCACCGCCCCGGCCTGGAACCCCGACGGCACGGTCCTGATCACCGGCGGAACCGGCAGCCTCGGAGCCCTCTTCGCCCGCCACCTCGTGACCGCACACGGAGTGCGCCACCTCCTGCTCACCAGCCGCACCGGCCCCGCGGCCGCCGGCGCCCAGGAACTGTCGGCCGAACTGACCGCCCTCGGAGCCCGGGTCACCATCGCCGCCTGCGACACGGCCGACCACACGGCACTCGCCGAACTCCTCGGCACGATCCCCGACAGCCTCCCGCTCACCGGCGTCGTGCACGCCGCCGGCGTCCTGGACGACGGCCTCGTCACCACCCTCACCCCCGAACGGCTGCACCGCGTGCTGCGCCCCAAGGCCGATACCGCCTGGAACCTGCACCGCCTCACCCAGGACAAGGAGCTCACCGCTTTCGTCCTCTTCTCCTCCATCGCCGCGGTCGTCGGCGGCCCCGGCCAGTCCAACTACGCCGCCGCCAACCAGTTCCTGGACGCCCTCGCCCAGCACCGGCACGCACACGGGATGCCCGCCACCTCCGTCGCCTGGGGGCTCTGGGAGCAGTCCGGCGGCATGAGCGGCCACCTCGGCGAGAGCGACCTCGCCCGCATCGCCCGCAGCGGATTCCGCCCCGTCCCCCAGGACCAGGGACCCGCCCTGCTCGACCGGGCGATCGCCCTCGGGCACCCGGCCGTCGTCGCGACCCCCCTGGACATCGCCGTCCTGCGCGAACAGCCCGGCCGCATCCCGGCAGTCCTCACCGGTCTCGCACCCGCCCCCGCACGCCGGACCGCCGTCGAGAAGGGCACACCCGCAACCGCCTCGCTCGCCGACCTGGTCGCCGGGCTCGAGGGGCCAGAGCGCGAACAGGCCGTCCTGGAAGCGGTTCTCGACCTCAGCGCGGCCGTACTCGGCCACGCCGACACCTCCGGCATCCAGGCCGGACAGCCGTTGACGAAACTGGGCTTCGACTCGCTGACCTCCGTCGATCTCCGCAACCGGCTGAGCGCCCTGGCCGGCTCCAAACTGCCCGCCACACTGGTCTTCGACCACCCCACCCCCGCCGCCCTCGCCGCCTTCGTCTGCGGGCAGCTCGCCGGCGGGCCCGGCCCGGACACCACCCCGGCCCCGCCCACCGTGGACTTCGCGGCCGAGGCGCGCCTCGCCGACGACATCCGCCCTGCGGCCGGGACCGTACGGCCGGCCGAGGAGCCGCACTCGATCCTGCTGACCGGAGCCACCGGCTTCCTCGGCGCCTTCCTGCTGCGCGACCTGATGCGGACGACCACGGCGACCATCCACTGCCTGGTCCGCGGCGCCGACCAGGACGAGGCGAGGGACCGGCTGCGGACCAACATGCAGTGGTACCGGCTGTGGGACGAGGTCGACGAGAGCCGGCTCTCCCTCGTCCTGGGCGACCTGGCCGAGGAGCGGCTCGGCCTCACGCAGGAGCGCTTCGACGCCCTGGCCCACACGGTGGACGCCGTCTACCACAACGGCGCCCGGGTCCACTGGCTGCATCCCTACACGGCACTGCGCGACGCCAACGTCCGCGGCACCGAGGAGGTGCTGCGCCTGGCGGCCCGTCACCGCACCGTCCCCGTCCACTACGTGTCCACCGTCGGCGTCTTCGACGGCGTACGGGAGGAGGGCGTCCCCCTGAAGGTGACCGACCCGACGGGCCCCGCCGAGGCACTGCCCAGCGGATACCTCCAGAGCAAGTGGGTCGCCGAGCAGCTCATCGGCACCGCCCGCGACCGGGGGCTGCCCGTCTCCGTCTACCGGGTCGACGTGATCTCCGGAGACACACGCAACGGCGCCTGCCAGACCCGCGACTTCGTATGGCTCAGCCTCAAGGGCATCCTCCAGTCCGCGGCGGTGCCCGGCGGCACCGGTGGCCGCTTCCACCTGCTGCCCGTCGACTACGTCAGCGCCGCCATCACCACCCTCTCCCGGCAGCCGGACACCGCCGGCCGCACGTTCCACCTGTTCAACCAGAGCTCCCTCAGCCTCGCCCAGTGCGTGGAGAACCTGCGGGCGCACGGGTACGCGCTGGACGAGCAGGACTGGCCCAGCTGGAACGAGAGGGTCAGCGCGAGCAGCGACAACGCACTGCGTCCGCTGCTCCACGCCTTCGAGATGATGACCTCGGACACCGACGGCTTCTACCCGCCGATCGACACCTCGGAGACCCTCGCGGCGCTCGCCGGGACAGGCGTCGACTGCCCGCCGCTCACCGACGGCCTCTTCGCCCGGTACGTCGACTTCTTCGTCGAGGTGGGCCACTTCCCACCCGCGCCGGGCAGGGAGCAGGCGCGCGCCTGACCGGAGGTCCGGGCCGGCAGCCGGGCGAAGCGCCCGGCCCGGACCTCCCCCCGGCACCCTGGGACCCGGAGGAGGCCCGGGGCCCGGGGCCCGGGCCCCGGACCTCCCCCGACCTGACATACCCTGCCCCGGCCTTGCGGGAATGCGGGCCGGCGGCGGACCGCCCGATGGCAGCATCGGCGCCATGAGCGATACGGGTGGATTACTGCGGGACAAGGTCATTCTGGTCATGGGCGCGAGCAGCGGGATAGGCGCGGCAGCCGCGTACCTCTTCGCCCGCGAAGGCGCGTCGGTGGTCCTCGCCGCACGCCGCGAGGAGAGGCTCGCCGCTCTCGTGGCGCAGCTGACCGCCAAGGGGTTCGAGGCCTCCTCGGTGGTGTGCGACGTGACGCGCGCCGACGACGTGCGGCGCGCGGTCGGGCACGCCACGGAACGCCACAGCCGGCTCGACGGTGCCTTCAACAACGCGGGCATCGGCGGGGACCGGGCCCCTCTCCACGAGATGGGGGACGAGGTCTACGACACCATCGTCGACATCAACGTGCGCGGGCTGTGGAACTGCCTGCGCGCCGAGATAGGCGCGATGCTCGCGAGCGGCGGCGGTGCCATCGTCAACAACAGCAGCGTGGGAGGCCTGGTCGCGATACCCACCGCCGCCCCGTACGTGGCGTCCAAGCACGCGGTGGTCGGCTTCACCCGCGCCGCGGCCGACGAGTACGCCCGCCAGGGCATCCGCGTCAACGCGCTGGCGCCCGGTTCGACCCGCAGCGAGATCACGGTGGACTGGTATGCGCGCAACCCCGGCCTGGAGGAGGCGGTCCACGCGGTCACCCCCCAGGGCCGTACCGCCGCACCGGAGGAGGTGGCCGAGGCCGCGGCCTGGCTGCTCAGTGACCGGTCCTCCTACGTCACCGGCACCGTGCTGCCGGTGGACGGCGGTTACGTCAACCGGTGAGCACAGCCCCGGGAACGGGGCGGGGAAACCGAGGAGGGGGCGGTGCCGGTCCGTACGGACCGGCACCGCCCCCTGTGCCGCGGGCCGGATCCTACTGCGCGCAGTCCATGGTGATGGAGAAGGTGCGCTCGCCGCTCTGCACGCCGGTGACCTCGACGCGAACGGTGTCCTCGTCCTTCGCGGGGACGACCGCGGCGTCGATCAGGCACGGCGCGTCGAACTCGACGTAGGAGTCGAAGGTGCTCATGACCCGAACGGGGCCGTGTCCCGGACCGGTGACCGCGTGGGCGGCCTGGTACGCCGCCTCTATCAGCACGAGACCGGGCACATGGTCGACCCGGTGGTCGTACAGCGCGGGGTTGGACACGTCCATGCGCAGTTCCCAGCGGTCCGCAAGCCCCGTGGGAGCCAGCAGGACCTCGTGCTCGTGGGCGCGCCCCACCGTGTGCGGCAGGACGGGGGAGGGAACGACGACCTCCCCCCACGGGACCTCGGCGTGTGCCCCGCGCAGCCGGCGGTAGGCGCCCGGGGCGATCCAGCTGAAGTCGAGGAGCGACTCCGCGACCAGCCGGCCTTCCGAGAGGATCGACAGCTCGACCCGCAGTGACCTGGGGTTGTTCGGCTTGAACGTCAGAAGAACGAACAGGTTGTCCGGTTTATTTTTTGGATCGTAAAAATCGCTGGAGACACTGAAGTCCATCCACTCCATCAGCGTCTGGTGCGGAAGCGGAACCGAGAGTTCGGCGTGCCCGATGAGCAGGCAGCTCTGCCGGATCGTCTGGGCGAGCAGTAACTGCACCGAGTCTCCGAAGAATCCGCCCCGGGGCCAGTGCGCGCTCACGGCGTAGCGGCCGGATCCGAGGGTGGACCAGTTCGTGAGGAGGACGGCTTCCGTCCGGTGCAGGTGGATGAACTCTTTGGGGATGCGCTGTACGGGTGCCGCGATCCGGCGGACTACGTGGCTGTGTCTCTGGCGATCGGAAAGCAGTGTCTTGGGCATGATCCCCCCCTGGGTCAGGCCGAGATGAGGCGCCGGGGTTCGGCACGGGATAATATACCGCGCAAGCGGTCCTTTTTTCGATAGGTAAGAACACAAACACCAGGGGTGACTGTGGCGCAGCAGGAACGAGCGATCCGGACCCGAAGGGTCATCCTGGCGACGGCCGCCGAGATCTTCGACGAGCGCGGCTACGAGTCGACGACCATCGCCGAGATCCTGGAGCGGGCCGACGTGACCAAGGGGGCCCTGTACTTCCACTTCCCGTCCAAGGAACACCTGGCACGCGGCGTCCTGGCAGCCGCGGTGACCACGGACGGAGTCCGCCCCCAGGCCCTCAAACTGCAGGAACTGATCGACATCGTCCTCCTGCTGGCCTACCGGCTGCCTCGTGAACCCGTACTGAGCGCCGCCCTGCGCATGGCCATCGACCCCCAGTCCCGGCGCCAGTTCGGCACCCGCTGGGTCGACTGGACCGAGCTGCTCACCGCGCTCCTCAAGGAGGCCAAGGAGCGCGGGGAGGTCTGCGCGGACGTCGACGAGACGGAGACCGCCCGCATGCTGGTGTGCTGCTGGACCGGTGTCCAGGTGGTCACCGAGGGCCTTCCCGGGAGTTACGACCTGGCGGGCGAGATCGCCTCCCTCCTGCGGCGTTTCATGCCGACCATCGCGGAACCCGGCGTCATGTCCCGGTTGACGGTCTCGGCCGAGCGGGCGGCCCATCTCCACGACGACATGCCCGCCTGGCGTTCCGAGACGGGGGAATCCGAGTTCGTCGGTCTGACCCCCTGACGTCGAGGGGGCGTTCATCCGGATCGGGCCGAATCCCACATGGGCACCACGACGCCGCCACCGAGCGGCGTGGTGGGACCCGGCGGGACCCGGACCGGGCTGAGCACGCTCTCGTGCAGCCACTGGATGTCGCGCGACGGCTCGAGGCCCAGCTCCTCCCGCAGCAGGCGCCGGACCTTCTGATACGCGTCCAGCGCCTCGGCCCGCCGTCCCGCCTGGTGCAGGGCGGCGATCAACTGACCGTGGAACCACTCGTTGAGCGGGTAGTCGTGCACGAGCGTCCGCAGCTCGGGGATGAGTTCACGAAGCCGTCCGAGCCGCTGCATGGCCTCGACCCGCAGCTCCAGCGCCCTGATCCGCAGCTCCTGCAGGTGGACGATCCTGCCGGCGAGGACATCGCCCGTCGGCACGTTGGAGAGCACGGGGCCGTGCCACAGGTCGAGCGACATGCCGAGGGCGTCGGCGGCGGCCTCGTACCGGCCCGCCCGGAGCTCGCTGTTCCCCCGGGCGACGAGCCGTTCGAAGATCTTGATGTCGATCTCGGAGTCGTCGACGCGCATGGTGTACCCGCCGAACCGGGTGGTCAGCAGGGAGTGCTCGGTGCCGGGACGGGCGTCCTGCGTGAGCAGTCTTCGCGCGTGGTGCACATAGGTCTGCACCGTGTTGAGCGCCGAACGCGGCGGACCGTGCCGCCACAGCTCCTGGATGAAGGTGTCCGGCGTCACGAGGTCGTTGGAATGGGTGAGGAGCACGGCCAGGACCTGGGAGACCTTGGGGCTTCCCACGGGGAGGACGGAACCGTTGTCGGCGATGATCTGTAACGGTCCGATCAGGTTGAATCGCATGAGCACTCTCCTTCGATGCGAACGTCTTCGGCGGTCCGGCGTACGGCGGGCGGCCGGGGGAGAAGAGGGAGGGCCGGCCGGATCAGCCGGCCCCCGGCAGCAGCGGCACCAGGGGCGTCCGGTGCGGTGCCGCGGTGGTGAGGGCCGCCCGCATGTAGGCGAGATGGGCCACCGACGCCAGCGTGATGTGACGGTGCCAGCCCTGGAAGGACCGTCCGGCGAAGTCCCGCAGCCCCACGCGTGAGGCCACCAGGGCATCGTCGCGGTCCACGACCTCGGCGAGCCCGGCCAGCCGCAGCACCCCGGCATGCCCCAGCCGGCTGTCCGCCAGCCACAACCGTGCGGCGGACAGGTCGGATTCGGGCCACTGGGCCACCAGGAGCCGCTGCCCGCCCGCCTCCCGGCCGCCGTCCGGCGCCCCCGGCAGCACGACCGCGACCGCCATGGACAAGCTCCTGCCGCCCGCTGCGGGCCGGGCCCGCCAGAGCTGCCGCATCGAGCCGACGAGCCGGCCCGCGCTGAGTGGCACGTCCCCGTGGCCGGGTAACGCCAAGGGCCCCACCCGCAGCCGGAGGCGCTGCTCGACACGCTGCACCAGAGGGACCCCGGCCCGCCCGAAGCGCCGCACCATACGCAGCGGATCGAGCCCCGGCGCGTCCAGCACCACGGGAAGGGGAACCCCGGAACGAGCGCGCACGGCACGCAGGGCCACGTCGCCCGCGTTCTCCTCCGGACTCAGCGCCCGGCCCGTCGCCGGGATGCGCGCCCGCCGCCGACGCAGCTCCTCGGTCCAGTCGGCCGACAGGGCGAGCTGCCAGTTCACCGGCACACCCGCGGCCGGTGAGACCAGCCAGGCCCCGAAGGACTGCTGCGCGGTGACGGTCCGTCCGAGCTGCGGCGCGAAGTACTCCGCC
Organism: Streptomyces clavifer; assembly: GCF_036345975.1. Lineage (NCBI taxonomy): Bacteria > Bacillati > Actinomycetota > Actinomycetes > Kitasatosporales > Streptomycetaceae > Streptomyces > Streptomyces clavifer. The sequence continues at coordinate 7,691,981 of NZ_CP107793.1, forward strand.
ACACCGACCGAATGCCCGCCCCCCTTGGGGACCACGGTGGGGCGCACCACCCAGGCCCGGGGCCCGAGCAGCTCGTCCGCACGCCGGGCGAGACCGCGGCGCACGGGCTCCCACTCCCACGAGGACTCGCTGATGAAGTGATGGATGCTCTGGCTGCGCGCCGCCTGCCCGCCCAACTGGCTCGCCACGTTGCGCAGGGTCTTGCGCCCGTGCGCGCCCAGCAGCCCGGCCACGTACTCCCCGGCCTTCGACCGCTGGTCGTTCCTCGGCAGGGAGTCGAACAGGTCCATGGGTATCTCGGCGAGCATCTGGTGGAACGAGGGCGAGTGCATGTCCCATAACTCCCTGCGAAACCCTGGTGTCCTGTTTTCGGTCATGGCGCGCCGACGGCAGGCCGCGCCGCGCGCGAAGCCGCGTGGCGAGCCGTCATCAAATGAAACCACACACGCGGTTTGTTGTGTTGTCCTCGTGAAGCCTTACCCGTGCAGAGCGAACCCGCCACCCCCGCCGACCAGGGCGGGGCGACGGGAAAGAACCGGACACCCGCTCCCCCGCGAAAGCCGCGGCCCGCCCCCGGGAGGCCCGCCGCCCCCGGGGCCGTCATGCTGCTGCGGCCACTGACGACGCACGCGACGGGTACGCCGTCCTGCATCACGGTCACGACGAACTGCGCCCACGGGGCCGCCACGCCCACGGGAGCCGGGCAGGGCTGACGCCGCCCGACGGCCGTGCCGCCCACCCCCTGCACCCCCCCACTCCCGCACCTACGAGGAGCACAGGGGCAGGGTGGTGGTGAGCTGGGTCAGGCTGTCGGGGTGGACCCGGATTCCGGGCAGCCAGAGGCGCCTTCCGCCGTGCGTGACCTGGATCCAGATGCTGGTGTGCTTGTGGTTCTCGTCGGTGACGGTGACCCCGTTGGCGACGGTGCAGCGGGCGCGGAGCAGGTCGTGGTGCCAGACACGGTCGGCCGCGTTGGTCGTGACGTAGGGGCGGTAGGGGCTGTAGGCCAGGGAGAGCGCACATGAAGTCGTGCGCGGTTCCTGGCAGACCTCCTCGACGTTGTGGACGAGAACACCCGCATCACCACTCCTGCCCGAACCGCCCTCGGCGCCCCGTGCGCCGGGTGCGGCACCCGGCACCCCCTGCGAGGGAAGCAGGAACAACAGGAGCCCCACCGCCACGAGTCCGCCCGCAGCGGCCGCGGCCACCGCGATGACCCCCCGGCCGGACAACGGCCCACGCCATCGGTGCCACCGGGCCGGGCCGCCGCGGGAGCGTGACGGACCGACAGCATCTTCACCGGCACCCGATTCCTCCGGAGTGCGCCGGACGACCGCGGCGACGGGCTCGTCGGGCGGGGCCTGGCCGGTCGCCTCCCACAGGGCGCGGTACTCGGCAGGATCCGCCCCCAGCGCCCGGCACAGGTCCCTCACCACGGGCCAGGCCGGCACGGTCTCGCCCCGGAAGTAGCGGGAGAGCGACGAGTCGCTGATACGGACCCGGGTCTCCAGGCCGCGCAGTGTGCACCCCGATCGCTGCTGCAGGCTTCGCAGCGCCGCTCCCAGCTTCCGTGCTGCCGCATCACGGTCGGGCCGTTGGCCGGTCATCGAAGTCGCCCTTTCCGCAGGCGGGGCAACGGCGTCCCGCCGCCTGTCCCGCGTCCCGGGACGGATGCGTCCCAGCAGGTCAGGACTGTATTTATCCCGACATCGGTGAAGCAAGCGGGATCTGGTTGTAAAGGTGCGGCTTCCTGCGCAAACTCGGCGTACCGGCTGAACAGATCACCCCCAGGGGTGAGCGTGCCGGTGGCTGTGGCCGTGCCGGCGGATGCCGCACGTGCCGACTTCGTATCCCTACCGGAAGGATCTTCACCATGCGTGTACGCACCGCACTGTCCGCTTTCGCAGCGATGGCCGTGGTCGGGCTCGGGCTGGTCTCGGCGGCACCCGCCGTCGCGGTGTCCGGGGCGGCGTCCCACCCGGTGGCCGCCGTCCAGGCGGCCGACGGCCTCGACATCCACCGAGGCAAGTACATGACCCTGGGCGGCTGCCAGACCGCCGGACAGCAGGGCATCGAGCGCGGACACTGGGACCGCTACCAGTGCGCCGAGGGCTCAGCCTGGCCCTGGGTGTGGAACCTGTGGACCAACCGCTGAGCACATGACGCCGGCGGTGGCCTCCCCCACGCAGGAGAAGCCACCGCCGGCCCGCACCGGTCCGTACGCCGTGTGCCCCCGGACGCCGTACCCCGCCCGTGCCGCCGGGTACAGCGCCCAGGGGCCGCAACCCCGAAGGGCATTGACCGAATCCGGACCCGGGCCGGTACGCACCGGTGCCGTGACCGAGCCGTCTCCTGCCGCCCGGCAGCCGAACCGCCCCGGGCGGTACGAGACGACCACGTGCCACGGCCTCCACGGGCTGGTCGCGTTCCCCGGCCGGCGCGACCACCGCTCGGCAGGCGAGCTCGTCGATCCCGAGGCCAGGGCATCAGGCGCGACCCGGTCCGCCGCGTCGCCGAGCGGTCCGCGTCGCCCTCGGCGCTCGCCGTCACGCGTGTCGCGGCGGCTCCGAAGGCGTCGTGCCGCGGCCGGGCGCTCGCCGGTACCCCCGTCCTGCGCGACCCCCGGAATCCGCCCTGGGCCCCCGCCCGGCCACGGCAGGGGTGCTCAACGACAACGAGGGGAGCAGCGGCACCACTCCGCCCAGCGAATCAGGCGGGGCCGACCGCAAGAACACCGCGCCCACCGAGGCGCCAGTCGTGGAAGCGATCCCTTCCCGACTCCGGCAGCCCGCCCTCTGGCTGGGAGGTGACCGCAGACGCCTCGCACCCCTGCTCCCCGCACATCCGGGGATGGCCCCAACCGGCCGAACAACCCAACCGGGGCGCTTCTTACGGATCTTCGTTCCGGGGGTCCCGGCGGGCGGTACAGTCCGCGTCGTGGACATACCCGACTGGTTCGGCTGGATCCTTCTCGCTCTGGCCGTCCTGCAGGCACTCGCCCTCGTTCCCGTCATCCGCCGACTCCGCGAAACCGACTCCGCGGTGCGCTCCAAGGCGCGTCTCGACTTGCTGGACACCATGGGCAGCCTGGTACTTCTCGGCGGCCTGCTGCTGAGCCTCCTGCTGGCGGAATCCTGGTTCTGGCTCGCCCTCGCCGGCCTCGTGCTCAGTGGTGCCTCCTACGCCATGAAGGGCCTCAACCTGCTCCGCGCCCGCCGCCGTCGCGCAACCTGACCCGGCGCCCGCCGTGACCGGCAGGGAGACGCCGACGCCCCCGGCTCTCAGGGCCTGATGCTGGTCGAGGCCTGGCCGACCGGCGCCGCCTACGCTTGGGAGACCCGCGACCGGCGGCTGTGCTGGGCGTCGGCCACCGGCCCCGGGTTCTCCGAACTGTCCTGCACCGTCGAGCCCGTGCCCGTAGGAAAATCAAGGAAGGTGGATCCGCTCGCAACCCTGTTCACCGATGGCTGGGTTCAGCTCTTCGCCACCGACCACCAGCAGGTGACCTCCGCGACCTGTGGCGGCAGCCCCCTGGAAGTCCGCCGGGTCGGCACCGCCGCGCACGGCGTCCGGACGCTGTACGCCGTGCGGTTCCCGGACCACACGAAGGGCAGCATCGCGCTGCTCCTGAGCCACGACGGCACGACGTCCCGGGCCGCGCTCCAGCTCGACGACACGGGCGATCGCACCTGCACCGCCACCTAGCGGCATCCTGCCCAGCAGGTCGAGCTCGCCTCGCGAGCGCATCGACACCGACAGGAGTCCGAGCACGGTCCCTTCACGAGCACCCCGCTGCGCCGGGTGCGGGACAGGAAACGCTGCTGCCCGCCCACACGGGAACGCCATGCTGCGCGCTTACCGGCAGGCAGCGGCGATCCAGTCCGGTGCAGACGTGGCCCCCGGCCCGTGGACCGGGCCCGTCGTAGTCCGGGCGACCGTCGCCCTGACGAACCGTAGGCGCGGCCCATCTCCGCGACTGCAGGCCACGCAGCCTGCTCCCCGCTTGCGAGGAACGTCGCGTGGCCGATGCCCTGGTTCGGGGCCGCGATCACGCGAGGAGGAACGGCTCCGTCAGATGCGGCGTCGCCAGGTGCAGCGGCATGGCGGTCTCGCCGCCGAACATGCGCTCCCTCGAGTGCCTGGCCGCCTCAGGGTCGGCCTCGTGCGCGTAGGCGAGCTCGGGGTGGAGCAGCTGGAGCGCGTGTACCAGGAGGTCGCCGGTGACGAGCGCGCGTTCGCGCCCGTCGGCGACCAGCACGCTCTGGTGTCCGGGCGTGTGTCCGGGCGTGGCGACCGCACGCCCGGCGCGCAGCGGCGTGTCCCCGTTGAGGAGCCGGAGCCGTCCGGCGGCCGCGAGCGGGTCGGTGAGGGTCTCGCGAAGCTGCGGGTTGAGCGTGTCGATGGCGTCGAACTCGGCCTGCTGGAGCAGGTATTCGGCGTTCGGGAAATAAGGGCGGCGGCCGCCGGCCGAAGCGCTGCCGTCCACCGCGCCACCCGCCGGCGGGACGGCCGCCTCGGTCACGACCGCCCACCCGACGTGGTCGGTGTGCAGATGCGTGAGCACCACGGTGTCGACCTCCGCCGGGTCGATGCCCGCGGCGGCGAGTGACTCGGGGAGCACACCGGGCACGGGCGCCCACGAGCCGGCCGGGCTGTCCGCCGGACCGATCCCGGCGTCCACGACGGTGAGGCCCTTGTCGCCGCGGATCGCGTACGCGCGGAACTGGAGCCGCCAGCGGTCCTCGGCGTCCACCGCGCCCGGGTCGTAGCGGTCGGCCTCGGCCCACTGCGCGGCCGTGGCCTCGGGGAAGGCCTCGGCGCGCGGGGAGAAGAACGGGCCCTCGCCGTCGGCGAGGGCGATGATCTCGGTCGAGCCGATCCGGAGGCGGGGCACGCGGAGGGACATGAACGCGATCCTGCCATGCCTTCACACGGGTGGTGCTTGTCCCATGCGTGATGATCTCGATGTGGGGACACCGACCTTGCGAAGAGGATTGCGAAGACGGCGTTCTCCCTGCCGACTTGCCTCCGACGGCGGCGGTACGAGGCGCACTGCAGGCGGGTGACCGACGCGGGGCCCGACGAGGACGCCGCACCGAGGCGCGACAGGGAACTCACCTTCGGCAACAGGCACTCGACCTTCCGTCCAAGAAGCGCGGGCACACGGCACCCGGGGATTCGACGGTGACCATCCGGCCGGGGGTGTGGGAGCGAAAGCCTCTCGCTCTACCCTGACGAACCGGGCCCGGTCTCGACTGGTGCCCGTACAGAGTGTGGGGGACAGGCCCCGGTCACGGGACGGGCCGCACCACGACCGAGGCCGCCCGTGGCACGACCAGGCCGACCCGTGGTGACCGGGCGGCCCGGCCTCATGCGCATCGTCCGGAGCAGCGGCATCGATTGCCGCATTCGTGGTCAGGGAATGGCTGTCGCCGCGATCGACACGGCCCGGGAACCCTGAAGGGCATCGCCGGAATCCGGCCCTGGCCGTAGGCCGTTCGTCTCATGCCGCCTTGGACGGTTCCGCGCCGGGCAGGCCGAGTAGACCCCGTGCCACGGCCTCCACGGGCTGGTCGCGTTCCCTGGCCAGAGCGATCACTGCTCGGCAGGCGAGCTCGTTGATCCCGAAGGCCAGGGCATCGGGCGCGACCCATCCCGCCGCCTCGTCGAGGCGGTCCGCGTCGTCCTCGGCGCTCGCAGTCACATAGGTCGCGGCGGCTTCGAAGACGTTGTGCCGCGGCCGGGCCGGGTCCCGCGGCGGAACGGGGACGGGTGGATGGGCGGTGAAGACCTTACGGAGGGGGGCGAGCGCACGACGAACGGCGATCATATGAATCCGCCTTCCCTGAGACGAAGCGGTCGTTACCGTATACCGCTCACCCATCAAGTCTTCCACTGAGCAACGAAGTTCGAACAGGATCGGTCCGAGAAGCACAACCAGTGCACAGACGGACGGCGCCGGCGCAACTGGATGTGAAGCGTAGGCCGCAGGCGGAGAGGCTGACGCCGAGCGCCTGGGAGGAGCTCCAAGCTGCTCTTTCCGACGTGGGCTCGTTCCGTCGGGGCCGCCGCCCGCTGGTGGTCGAGGGACTCCCCGCCCGTAGCAGGCTCAGCGAGGACCGTGTGCGAGCCGTAGTCGATACGAGTGGAGGCCCCCGAACCGTTACGGGTCCAAGGAGGCTTCCTGCTGAGCTGCCGCTCGTCGGCGCGCCCTTGCACGGCTTCCTGGAAGCGATCAGCGAAGGGCCCCTGCCTTGCCTCCGCCAGGCGGATGCAATTCCTTGCTCGGCGTGGGGCAGGTCAAGTACCAGTCGATTCGTGGGTTTTCATCTCTACGTGTCAGGTGCCGAGGCGGGCGCCCGGCTTGCGCCGGTGTGAGCTGGGGCACATACCAGGGGATCCATGACCACTCCTCGGTCATATGACTACGGGGAACTGGCAGGTAGCGGGCCGTTACCGAAGGGTAGTTGCGTATTGAATGTCCCGTCGATGCCTGGCGGGATGAAATTCGCGTACTCGTGCATGAACGATCGAGCGTTCGGGGCGCTTGAGTGGTCGTCACATAGCTGCGGCTGCGGGCCAAGTGCCCGGTAGGGGCGCTACTTCGTCCTCGCGCGAAGAGGAGTCATGAACGACAACGAGTACGTCAAGCACATCGGTGGCAGCGGGGACCCGATCGGGGTCCACCTCCGCCTGCCACTGAGTTACCAGGCCCTGTACCTGGCTGACCAGACGGCCTTCCACGACTACGCCTTCGCCGTCCTGGACGACGACGAGGCTGCCGAGGAGTCCGTGCACACCGCAATGCTGCGGGTACAGGACAACTGGGACGAACTGCTGGTCGAGAGAAACATGCAGCAACAGGTCTGGGCGATCATGCGCCAGACCGTGGAGGAGTTTCGGCAGGACCGCGAGGATCGGGCCGCGATAACGCAGGGCCTGGACGACTACCGCCGGGGACTGCACCGCCTGAACAGCGAGCAGGGCGTCTTCGAAGCCCTGGCCGCGCTGCCGCCCCAGCAGTTCGACGCTGTCGTCCTGCGCTACAAGCCCCAGCGCATCGGCTGGTACATGGGCATCAGTGAGCAGACAGTCGCTTATCACTGCCGCCAGGGCAAACAGCGCCTCGAACAGGCCGTGCCCACGCTGCTCAAGAAGGACGGCGAGGCCCGCACCGGGGGACCGCAGCGAGACGGACACGAAGGACTGACGCCGTGAGCAGAGCGAAACTCAATCATCCCCGTCCCGCCGACACTGTCGAAGAGATCCTTGCCAAGACCGGCGAAGCCCTAAGGGCCCGCCGCCGCCCCTTTGACGAGGCGACAGGCCTGCGCCGCCTGGCCCGCGAAGCGGCGCTCCCCAAGTCACGCGAAGCACCCCTGGTGATGCGGGCCCGCCGCCAGCTGTCCGTGATGGCGCGCCTGTACCTCAAAGGCCCCGGGGCGCCCCAGCACGTCGAAGAGCTGGCCGCTTGCCTGGGTGACGACGGTGAGGGCAACCTGCACCCGCCGTTCGAAGACCTCGACATCGAAGGGGCCCAGCTCTTCGGCTGCATGCTTCACCTCGCCGGTCATGCGCAAAGCGCGCAGTTCTGGTGGGAACTGGCCGCAGGCGCCGGCCACCTCGGTGCCGCCTACTGCCTCTACCTCCATCACACCGGACAAGGCGCCCGTACCGAAGCCATGCACTGGGTGGACCAGCTGCACCTGCAGGCCATCGATCTCGACAAGGAGTTCCTGCTCGGCGCCGCACGCTTCACCCGGTGGATGCACGAGCACCGTCCGCCGGCTGCCCACCCTGACCTGCTCGAGGAAGTCGTGAGACTGGCCGTGCACCACAGCGACGAGCAGACCCTGGTGTGGCGGCCGGAACGGCAGATCGCCGACCGTCTTCACCACTCGGGCCGGCGTGCCTGACCACCGAACCCGCAAGCGCTCAGACCCGAATCAGGACACCGAGGACTACGTCCATCTCCTGCCGCGCGAGCGTTCCGAGCCAGGGGTCGCCCGCCTGATCCTGGCCGCGAGCCGGTGCCGCGGTCCAGGTGTACGCGCTGCCCCTCGTCTCATTCCAGGATGAGCTGCCGGACGGCGGGGCGTCCTCTCCGATCCGAGCTCCGTACGGCCGCACCCGGCCGATCCGGAGCGGCTGCCGCGACCGACTCGTCCGGCCGGCGCACCGGAGGGCGGCGCTGCCGGCGAGCCCCGCCCTCCGGCACGCCGCGTTATCGGCTGTGGAGGCCGGCCGAAGTGGGCCACCGGGCAGCCCAGGTCATGAGGAAGCCGCACGATGCATGAGGGGCCCGCCGCGTGGCAGGCCCCTCATGGTGTCGAGGCTTCCCCCGACGGCGAGACCCTCGTTGGCGCGAGGGACTCTGTAATCCGCAAGCGTGTCCAAGGTCAGGAACAAGCGCTGTGGATAGCGGCCACGGTGGGCCGCTGCTCCATGGTTACGAATCCAGGAGCAGTAGGGCCAGCGTAGTGGACAACATTGTTTGAAAGCGAGTTTCCTGAAGATCTCCCACAAGGCGTTGAGCTGGACAGACAGCAGCGTGGCGGGTTTTCGGAGCTGTGTTGTTCAGTTCTTCACCCCACGTGCTTATAGCCAGTTCGGGTATTCCCAGCCACCCGATCGGGTGATGGCCATTGCGGGCCAACCGCCCATACCGGTCGACGGGTTGGTGCCTCTGTGACCCCAAGGAAGATCGCTTGGAAACAAGCGCGGACATCGTCCTCTCCGCAGGGTTATTCAAGATTTCGGCCGTCGCATGCTCTGCCGGCTTCCAGCGTGGTGGAAGCGCCTATACGTGCGGCAGTATGAATGTGTAAGCGGTCGGATCCGTTGGGGTGTTGGCGCACCCGTCAGTCGGCGGTGACGACCTTGTCCGAGGTCGAGCAGGGTCCCTGTCCTCATGTCGAGGTACTCCCTTGCCTTAAGCAGGGACCCTGTTTCTTTCAGGAGAAGAAGCAGTGGAGATCTACGCACCCCTTCCCGGCGGCATCTGCCTGCCCTATCCCTACTACCCTCTGCCCAAGTTCCGCCTGCCGCGGGCGCCTGACGCGGTCCGCGCGACCCGCAAGAGGATCACCGACACCACACGCGGGTTCGCACGGTCTCTGCGTGCCACTCTGTACGCCGCCGCCGGTGCCGCCTCAGTCGCCGGTACCACACTGATCGGCATCGACCCCGTCGAGGCGACCTCACTGGGTCTGAACGTCACGGCTGCGCTGTTCGCCGTCGCACCGCTCCCGGCCAAGCAGAGCATCGTGGCTGACGAGCAGTCCGGCACGGGCACCACCGGCGACATCGAGATGACGGTCCCGGCCTCAAGGCCCCGTGACTCCGGGGACCATCGACGGTGGAAGCGCTCCGCGCGCCGCTTCGTCCTCAAGCACAGCCCGCAGCACACCTTCCTGGCGGAGGCCTGAGATGGCACGCCCCGAAAGCCCCATCTGGGTCGGAGCCAGCCCTGAGAACCGGTCCCTGGTCCTCGCCATGCGCGAACTGCGTACCGAGAAGGGGATGCCGTACACCACCCTGGCCCCGCTGTGCCACTACTCGGTGGCCACGCTCTCCACCGCAGCCTCCGGCAAGAAGGTCCCGAGCTGGGAAGTCGTCAAGGCGTACGTCCTGGGCTGCGACCCCGACACCGACCTCACTCAGTGGAGGAGCCTCTGGGACGCGGCCCGGCTCGCAGGAAACCCTCGGCCCGCACCGGCCGCACCTGCTGTGGCGCCCGCAGCGCCCAACCGCCGTGAGCGCCGCCGTCGTCAGCGGTACCCCGATCCGCAGCCGCTCGAACTGCCCTCGGAGTCGCTGGCCGAGCTCCTGCGCACGGCTACGATCTCGATGCCGCGGCAATCGCATCAGCGCCCGGGGCGCGACGACACGATGCGGACGGCACTGATGCTCTGCACGACGCCGGCCGACTTCACCGGGCTCCTGCGGGACCTGCGCCAGCACGCCGACCTGTCCGTCCGTGAGATAAGCGACGTCGCTTCCCAGAGGCACGGCATCCCGATCTCCAAGTCGGCCGTCCATGACATGACCAGCGGAGGGAAGCTGCCGACCACCGAGCAACTGCACGCCTACCTCCTGGCGTGCGGTATCGACCGCGACGAAACGACGATGTGGCACCACACAGCCACCCGTCTGAAGATCTCGCAGATCCGTGAAGCGGGCCGCCCGACGGCCACACCGATCCGTGCGGCTTTCGAGAAGATCAGCCACATCGGGTTCGAGGCCCTCATGACTACCGTGATGACGCTGTTCGTCATGCTCGTCCAGGTCAGCCACATGACCGAGGGCCTTTTCTAGAACGGCGACACATCACGTGAGCCCCGGCCGGCTTCCACGGTCGGGGCTCACTGGCTCGAGGATCACCCAACAGTTCGCTGCCTTCTGCTCCCCGCGTACGCGGGGATGGTCCCCACGGTAGATCCTTCGGCCCTTCCCAACGCAACACCGTTTCGATATGAACATCGAAGCGATGCGGGCGCTGGAGGCATGCTGGCAATCGCGATCCCCGGCTCCCTCGCCGAAGGCCCCCTGCCCGGCCATGAGCTGCGCCGCCACGTCACGGCACTGACCGGTTACAGCCGTCCGGACAGCTACGGCACGCTCTACCCGGAGCCGGGCGTGGTCACTTACCGGGACGACGAGGAGTACCACGCCGCCCACCCCTGAGAGCGGGTTCCCGGCCTCCTGGCACCGGGCAGTCGTCGCGCGGGTCGCCCAGGAGGTTCCGACGCCGTCCATCGCATTCGCCGACGCGGTCGCAGCCGAAGCCCCGCCGCACGGCCGGGGCCGTACTGCGGCAGACCGGACGACGAACGAGGGGGTACGGCGGTGAGCCACGCACTGCGCCCTTATCAGCAGGAGGCCGTCGAGGCGATCAGCGCCGGCCTGCGCGAGGAGGGCCGCGGCCGGCTACACGCGGCATGCGGGTCCGGCAGGACCCTCATCTCCGCCATGACCGGGGCCCGCCTGGTGCCCGCCGGCGGCCTGCACCCCGACGAGCACGCCGGCTTGCGAAAACTCACCGGGTGCGAACGCGGCGAGGCCGCAATGCGCTTCGGTGTTCTGGCGGCCCGGCCCGAAGGTGAATTCGCAGCTTGCTGCCCGGCCGAGCAGGACACCCAGGACTCCAGCGAGCACGGACGCGTCGTCGTGCCCGGGGAATCAACCGTATGCGGCACTCGGGTGGACCGGCTCAACGAACAGCCGATCCATCGAACCCCGCATAGTTGTCGGGCAGCGGGAGTTCTGCCCAGATGGTCTTGCCGCCGGCCGAATACCGAGTGCCCCAACTCTGAGTCAGCTGGGCCACCAGCATCAGCCCGCGGCCGCCCTCGTCGAACCCGGCCGCCCGGCGCAGATGGGGGGCGGTGCTGCTGGTGTCGGAGACCTCGATGATGAGCGTACGGTCCAGGATCAGCCGCAGCCGGATGGGGCCGGAAGCGTGCCGGATGGCGTTGGTGATGAGCTCGGTGACCACCAGCTCAGTGGTGAACACCGCTTCCTGGAGCTCCCACCACGTCAGCTGCCCGTCGATGTCCTTGCGGGCGACCCCGCAGCTCGCCGGGTCGGCGGGGATCTCCCACGACACCACGTGCGCTGCGTTGAGAACCCGGGTGCGCGCCATCAGCAGAGCCACGTCATCGCCCGGCGCCCCGCTCGGTAGCAGCGCCTCAATGACCGCCCCGCACCGGGCATCGAGCGAGACGGCCGGGGCGGCCAGCGCCTCGTGCAGCACGCGGTAGCCCTCGTCCATGTCTTGATCGCGGCGCTCGACCAAGCCGTCGGTGAACAGCGCCAGCACCGACCCTTCGGGCAGCGAGAACTCCGCCGATTCGAACGGCAGCCCCCCCAGGCCCAGTGGCGGCCCAGCAGGCAGATCCATGATGGTGGCCCCGCCCGTTTCCGGGTCGATCAGGACGGGGGGCGGATGTCCGGCCCTGGCTACTGTGCAGGCGCCGGTGACCGGGTCGTAGACCGCGTACAGACAGGTGGCGCCGATGTCCCCGGCCGTCTCCTCACCCCCGGTCTCCTCGGAGAGACGGAGCACGAGGTCGTCCAAGTGGGTGAGTAGCTCGTCCGGCGGCAGATCGACGTCCGCGAGCGTGCGTACCGCGGTACGCAGCCGCCCCATGGTCGCCGATGCCCGCACCCCGTGCCCCACCACGTCGCCCACGATCAGGCCCACCCGTGCCCCGGACAGCGGGATCACATCGAACCAGTCGCCGCCCACCCCGGTCTGCCCGGCCGCCGGCAGGTAGCGGGAGGCGACCTGCACGGCGCTGCGCTGCGGCAGCCTCTGCGGCAGCAGACTGCGCTGGAGCGCAAGCGCGGTCTCCCGCTCCTGGGTGAACCGCTGCGCATTGTCCAGGCACACTGCGGCCCGCGTCACGATCTCCTGCGCCACCAGTACGTCGTCCGGCGCGAACGGATCCGGGCGCCGGTACCGCAGGAATTGCGCAACCCCCAGCGTCACCCCGCGCGCCGACAGTGGCACAGACAGGATGGAGTGCACCCCCAGCTCCCTGGCGTGCCGCGCCCGCAGCGGTTCCTGCTCCGCCCAGGTGTGGAAGGCCGGATCGTCCTTGTGCAGCACCACCGGCTCCCCCGAGAGTACGGCCCGCACCGGCGAGGACGCGATGGCGTGGTCCCACACCTGCCCTGTCTCCACCAGCGCCTCAGGGGTGTCCTCCCGGGTGGAGCGGTGCGCGACCCGGCGCAGGGTCAGCACGCCGTTCTCCAGCGACGGCGGGGCGTCGCCGTGCAGGTACGGGGTGGCGAGCAGGTCCACGCTGCCGAAGTCGGCCAGCCGGGGGACGCACACATTGACCAGCTCCAGGGCGGTGCGGCCGATCTCCAGGGTGCTGCCGATCCTCCGGGAGGCGTCGTTGACCAGCTGGAGCCGGGCCTGCGCCCGGTCCTCGCCGGATATGTCGACGGCGGACAGCGCGACCCCCACCAGCTCGCCCCGTGTGTCCCACACCGGGGCGATCCGTCCCAGCCAGGCGTGCTCGCGCGGCTCGCCACCGGTACGCAGACGGGTGCGGACGTCCCTGGGCCTGCCGCTTTCCATCGCCTGGCGCAGCTGCTCCTCCAGTTCGATGCTCTGCGGCTTGCCGCCGATCTCCGACAGACGTAGGCCGCGAGCCTCATCCTCGGTGAGCCCGATGACCTGCTCCATCGCGTGGTTGGCGCGCCGCAGCCGGATTTCGGTGTCGTAGAGGGCGAGAGCGTTGGGCGCGTAGAGGAACGCTGGGCGGGGCAGTTGGTCGTCCTCCTCGGTGCGTTCGGTGCCGGCCAGAGGGCTGACGAGCAGCCACCCTTCGGAGCCGTCTTCGTGCTGCTGGAGCCGGTGGGCCAGCAGCCGTACGGTCAGCCGCCGGCCGTCGCGGTGCCGCAGTTCCACGGTGCCCCTCCAGGGCATCGGCCGCTCGTCGCCGGACGGGGCGGTGGCGGTGGCGGCGACGGGATCGGCGAGTAGCTCGGCTGCCGAGTGGCCCAGCATCTGCGCCGCGGTGTGGCCCAGCAGCCGCCGGGCACCGTCGTTCCAGTGCGTAATTCGGCCGGAGCCGTCCAGGAGGGCGCGGGCAGTGGCCGCCTCGTCCGGGACCAGGCCCCAGGGGTCGTCCCCGCCCCGGGAGGGTTTTCCATAACCGACAGTGCTCACCTCCCCAGCCTGGGGCATCAGTGAGCAGGCCGACAGCCAGAGAACGCCCGCCGGGGACTCCGTGCGGATCGTGAGACGGCGCAGTCCGCTGGTAGTACGGGGGTGGAAGATCAGGTTCTCGAGCATTCAGATCTTTTTTCATCGCCCGGTTGCCGGGCGCGTCTCGTTGGTGATGCGGGCCCGCGGGAGCTGGGCCGTGGCAATGGTCACCGCTCCTCCGCTGCTGCCACGGCTGACCGCCCCTTGATGAGGCGGGACGTTGGCCGGAAGTCGGGCTAGTACTGCGGTTTTTGGGCACATGAACTCGATGTCCGCCACGGCGATGATGGCGTTCACGACCTGGCCGTCGACGCACTTCACCTCGGAGATGAAGCACAGCCGCTTCGCCAATCGTGCCGCCGACCTGCATGGCTGTGTCCCCCGGGTCATGCCTTCGACAGAGGGACACAGCCATGCCGAGCCAGGAGGCCAGCGGCCCCGTTGCGGGACCGCGAAAAACATGACGAGGGGGCGAGGAGGCCCCGACGTCGCGTAGCCCGGTGGTGGGGGAGTACCCCCCCGTGGCAACCACGAGGACAGAGTTGTCCAGGCATGCCCTGACGTCGGCCTGGCTGTCAACCAGCAGGACCTTTCAGGGATCGATCAGGGTGTTCAAGCTCCTGCTGGTCGCGGTGCAGACGAGATCGACACGTTCGTCGTCATCTCCCCGTAGCAGCCATTCGGCGCTCTCCCACGGCCTGGCCGACCGAGCGGACAGGCCCCGGTACCGTGGCCTGGGGCAGGCACCGAAGCGGGCTGCCCGGTTCCCCTGGGCGGGAGCCAAGTAGCCCGCTGGGTGCTCAGGACTCTATGGGACGGGTCAGAGCGCACTGCTGCCGTTGATGATGCAGCCCGCCTCGAGCTCCTCCTCCTCGCTGTGCGCGACGACCTCCGGCTCGATGTCGTCCTGCTGCTCAGGGTTCGTGTTCTCGGGCATCCTGTCCTCCTTGATGGACGGCGACGGCTACGCCGGCTGGGACAGAAGGTACGAGCCCCCGGTATGGGAACGCCTGGCCGCGAGTTCGGTACCGGTACCGTGGCCCGGCAGCTCTTGGGCCGGTACGAACCGGCCGCTGCACGCCGGCCGTCGGCGGGACCGCCCGGCTACGGAGCAGACCTACTCCTTGGCAGCTATGGCTGTGGGGGCCACGGCCCGCTGCCGAGATTGTTCCGTGTGGTTACAACCAGCACAAATGACTGACTGTCATGTGTGCTGGAGTACTGGGAACATGAACTTGACTGAGTACCTCGGTCAGGGCTGCCGCGTGTCCGGCCGCTGCCCCCTGGCGTATCACGCACCGAGCTGGATAGCCCTGAGCCGCGGATCCGGGCGGCCGCACTGCGGCGGGATGGCAGTGCCGTTCACGATCCGCGGATTGGTTCGGCGAGATTGCAGGTGACAGCAGTGCCGGTGGGGAAATCGTCGCCCGCGGCCTCAGAGCGTCGTGACCACCACGCGCTGGGCGTACGGCGCGCCTTCGAAGTTGCTCACGCTTGCCGTGACTTTCACCGGGTCGCCCTCTCCGAACGGGAGATGGTTGCCCGACAGTGTGCGGGCGGTGATCGCCACCGTGTGCTTCTGCCCGTCACAGGTCAGTTGGGAGGGCTGCACGGTCGCGACTCCGCGGGGGCTGTTGATCTGCGAATCCCGCTCGTCGGCCAGCCGCCACGCTATACCCAGGTAGAGGGTTGGGGCCGGATCGCAGGAGTACGTCACGTAGGCCGTGATGCCGTCCCTGTTCTGCGTCGTCGCAGGGAAGTACGTTGCCTCGCCCACAGTGACGGTGTTGTCCTTGCCGAAGATCGTCGAGTCATCCCCGGCCAGGGCCGGGGGAGCGGCGGCCAGGGTGCCCGCTCCGGCGAGGAGCGCAGTGACGGCGACGACGGAGACGCGGCGTCGCAGAGCTAACAAGTGCATGCTGAACTCCCCTTGTCCACCGACGGTTTGCCGGTCCAGTCGTGGATCTTCGCAGCTGCCCGGACACGTGTCCAGAGTGCGCCGCGCGCCCGCAGCGGGCCCTGACCCCGGCGGCACTGCCACGACGGTCGAGGTGGTCGGGGTGGTCGGACAGCCGGTGAGCCAGGCCGTGGGCGCGGGGTCGAACAGGACACGGCCGTCGATGTCGTCGGTGAGGAAGCGGGGCGGGCGCTGGGTGAGCCGCGTCAGGCCCACGTCTCCGTGGGCGGCAAGGTCCGCGGGCACTCTGCACCGGAGTTGCCGCCGCCGACCACGACGACGTGCTGCCGGGCGAGAAGTCGGAGGGCCGCCGTCCGCTGCCGGTGGTGCGCAGTCGGCATCCGGTGAACGTCTCGTGGCCGGTCCGCGTATCCCTGACTGGGGCATCCGCGAGATCGGTACAGAATCCCTGCTCGTCCGTGATCTCCATCGGCTCGGTCCTCGCCGTCCACGTCCCGCTCCTGCTCACCTTCAGCCTGCTGGGGACCCCATGGCTCTGGCTCAGCTTTCCCGCGGCCGCGGTCCTCTCAGCCGCCGCAGCGATGCTCATCCTCCGCCGCACACACCTGCCCGAACGGGCGAATCCACGGTCCGCGCCGTGAGCTTGCCGACGTGGCGGCACGCGCGCTCGACCAGGTCCCGCATCTGTCCGGCGGTGACGGGTCGGGCGTCGTCTCCGGTCTCGTCGCCGCGGTCCCCGTCCCGGTGATCGCCGAGGGCCGATCGCGCCCCCTGAGCAGGCCGCCCAGGCCCTCGCGGCGGGCGGGCTCGGTCTCGTCGTTGGGGCCGCCATCACCGTACCGGCAGCTCTGACCAGGACCTTTGTGGCTGGCCTCACGTCCTGAGGCGGCGGTGGGCGCGGTACGGGCGCCGGTTAGCCTGAACGGCATGCGTGTCATCAGGGACCTGCCGGCACTCGCCGCGGGCGAGGGGGACGTGCCCTTCGTGATCCAGGGGTACGAGGAGTTCGTCGCCGCCGACACGACGTGGAACGAGCACTCGCACCCCTGGCACGAACTCCTCTGGAACGAGTACGGGACCTCCACCGCCGTCGTCGGCTCCCAGGTGTGGTGCGTCACGCCGACGCTGGGGCTGTGGATGCCCGCGGGACAACTGCACTCCGCCTCCGCGGTCGCCGGAACCTCCTACCGCGCCCACTTCTTCCGGCACGGCACCCGGTCGGCACTGCCCGACGTGCCGGTGGCCGTGGAGATCACCCCGCTGCTGCGGCTGCTCCTGGAGCGGATCGAGGAGCCCGAACTGCCGCCGGCGTCCAGGGCGGTGGCCGAGGTGATGGTGCTCGACGTCCTGCGGCCCTCGCCCAGGGCCCTGCTGGTGCAGTTGCCCACCTCCGCGTTGCTGCGGCCGATCGTGGACGCCGTACGCGGCGATCCATCCGACCAGCGCACGCTGACCGGATGGGCCGCCGCGCTGGGATGCAGCGCCCGTACCGTCACCCGCGCTTTCCAGAGTGAGACGGGCACGAGTTTCGCCCGCTGGGTCGCCTCGGTGCGGGCCCAGCACGCCGTGCACCTGCTGTCCCTCGGCTTCGAGGTCGACGTGGTGGCCGACGCGGTCGGCTACCGCTCGGCGAGCGCCTTCGGCGCTGCCTTCCGGCGGACGACCGGCATGACTCCCGGCAGGTTCCGGGTGCGCTGAGGGGGCTGCCGCGCCGGAGCGCCCGCACCGTTCTGTGTGTCCCGATCGCTACAAGGGCTGTCGGGAAAGCTTGATTGATCCACACGCCCCAGCTCCATACTCTTTGCAGGCAAGCCTTACCTAACTAGAGTGAAAGTTGAGCACGGGCCGATGAGAACTCCACGCCTCCGCACGCTCGCCCTCGCGGCGGCCCTCCTGATCGGTCTCACCGCCTGCGGCGGCACCGACGGCACCGACGACAACGCCGCCGGTGCCGACGCCAAGAACTCCGGCCAGTTCCCGGTGACGGTCAAGCATGCCCTCGGAACCACCGTGGTCCCCAGCAAGCCCAAGCGTGTCGCCACCGTGAACTGGGCCAACGAGGAAGTGCCACTCGCCCTCGGCGTCGTCCCCGTCGGCATGGCCAAGGCCAACTTCGGCGACGACGACGGGGACGGTGTACTGCCCTGGACCGAGAAGCGCCTCAAGGAACTCGACGCCAAGACGCCCGTCCTGTTCGACGAGACCGACGGCATCGACTTCGAGGCCGTCGCCGACACCAAGCCCGACGTCATCCTCGCCGCGTACTCCGGGCTCACCGAGCAGGACTACGAGACCCTCAGCCAGATCGCCCCCGTGGTGGCCTACCCCGAGGCCGCCTGGGCTACCCCCTGGCGCGACATCATCCGCCAGAACAGCAAAGCCATCGGACTCGCCGACGAGGGTGACAAGCTCATCGGCGACCTCGAGGGACAGATCGGCAAGACCGCCGCCAAGTACCCCCAGCTCAAGGGGAAGACGGCGATGTTCATGACGCACGTGTCCTCCAAGGACGTCAGCGAGGTCGGCTTCTACACGACCCACGACACCCGCACCCAGTTCTTCACCGACCTCGGCATGAAGATCCCCGCCAGCATCTCGGGGCCGTCCGAGTCCACGAAGAAGTTCGTCCTCACCAAGAGCGCCGAGCGCATCGACGACTTCAACGACGTCGACATCATCACCGGCTACGGCGACGACACCGGCGAACTGCTCAAGGCCCTCAAGGACGATCCGCTCACCTCGAAGCTGGCTGCCGTGAAGCGGGGCTCCATCTACCTGCTGCCCGGCAGCACCCCGCTGGCCACCGCCGCCAACCCCACCCCGCTGTCGATCCCGTACGTCCTGGACGACTACGTGAAGGCACTCGCCGAGGCCGCGGACAAGGCCAAGTGACCGTCACCCCCACCCCGGTCGCGCCGGACGCCGTGCTGATACGGCGTCCGGCGCGCGTCCGCGTCCTGTGGCTCCTCATGGTCGCCGCGGTCCTGGCCGCCGTCATGGTGGCCTCCCTCGCCTTCGGCTCCCGCGGCGTCGCCTGGTCCGACGTGTGGGCGGCACTCGGCGGCGCGGAGGCCACCCTGGAGGAGGCCGCGGTCGCCAAGCGCATACCGCGCACCCTCCTCGCCGTCGTCGTGGGCGCCGCCCTCGGACTCTCCGGCGCGGTCATGCAGGGGGTGACCCGCAACCCGCTGGCCGACCCCGGCATCCTCGGCGTCAACATGGGCGCCTCGCTGGCCGTGGTCACCGCCATCGCCTACTTCGGGCTCGCGTCGGCGGACGGGTACATCTGGGTGGCGATGCTCGGGGCGGCGCTGACCGCCGCCTTCGTGTACGCCATCGGCTCGCTGGGCCGCGGCGGCGCCACCCCCCTGAAACTGGCCCTCGCCGGTGCCGCCATCACGGCCGCGCTGACCTCCCTGGTGAGCGCCGTCGTCTTGCCGCGCAACGACATCTCCGACACCTTCCGGCTCTGGCAGATCGGCGGCGTCGGCGGCGCCTCCTACGAGCAGCTCGGCAGCGTCCTGCCGTTCCTCGGCGCCGGTTTCGTCATCTGCCTGGCCTCCGCACGCGCCCTGAACTCGCTGGCACTGGGCGACGACCTGGCCGCCGGACTCGGCGAGCGGGTGGCCCTCGTCCGGGGTGGCGCGGCGCTCGGTGCGGTGGTGCTGTGCGGCGCGTCCACCGCCGTCGCCGGACCGATCCTCTTCGTCGGTCTCGTCGTACCGCACGTCTGCCGGCTCCTGGTGGGTGTGGACCACCGCTGGCTGCTGCCGTTCTCCGCGCTGAGCGGCGCGGTCCTGCTGACGGCCGCGGACGTGGTGGGCCGGGTCGTGGCACGCCCGGCCGAGATCGACGTGGGGATCCTGACCGGGATCATCGGCGCCCCCTTCTTCATCCACATCGTCCGACGCCAAAAGGTCAGGTCCCTGTGAGCGCACCAGCGGTCCGCGTCCCGTCGTCCACACAGTCGGCCGTCACCCGGGCACGGGTCCGCGGCGCGAACCGGCGCCGGCTCCTCGTCCTCACGCTGCTGGTCCTCGTAGCCGCCGCGTTTCTCACGTCCCTCATGGCGGGCCACACCTTCTATCCGGCCGGTGACGTGCTGCGCGTGATCATGGGCGAGCAGGTGCCGGGAGCGTCCTTCACCGTCGGCACGCTGCGACTGCCGCGGGCGGTGCTGGCCCTGACCGCGGGCTTCAGCTTCGGCATGGCCGGCGTCACCTTCCAGACCATGCTCCGCAACCCGCTCGCCAGCCCCGACGTCATCGGCATCACCGCGGGAGCGAGCGCGGCGGCGGCCCTCGCCATCGTGACCTTCTCGATGAGCGGGACCGGGGTGTCGACCGTGGCGATAGCCGCGGCCCTCGGGGTGGCACTGCTCATGTACACCCTCGCCTTCCGGGACGGGGTCGCCGGCATTCGGCTCATCCTGATCGGCATCGGTGTCGCCGCCCTGCTCGACAGCGTCACCTCCTACGTCCTGTCGGAGGCCGGCGAGTGGGACCTCCAGGAGGCGATGCGCTGGCTCACCGGCAGCCTCAACGGAACCACCTGGGCGGAGACCGTGCCCGCCGTCCTCGCCGTGCTCGTGTGCGGCCCGGTGCTGCTGTCCCGGGCCCGTGACCTGAGCGCGCTGAGCCTGGGCGACGACACGGCCTCCGCGCTCGGCGTCCGCGTCGAACGCACCCGCGTGATCGTGATCGTCGCGGCCGTCGGACTGATCGCCTTCGCGACGGCGGCCGCCGGACCGATCGCCTTCGTCGCCTTCCTCTCCGGCCCGATCGCCGCCCGCCTGACGGGAACCGGCGGCTCCCTGCTGGTCCCGGCCGGACTGGTCGGTTCCCTGCTCGTGCTGGTCGCCGACTTCACCGGCCAGTACGCCTTCGACGTCCGCTACCCCGTGGGCATCGTCACCGGCGTCCTCGGCGCGCCCTACCTCGTCTACCTGATCGTCCGCACCAACCGGGCCGGAGGCTCGCTGTGACCGCGTCCCACACCCTCGCCACCGAGGACCTCGAACTCGGCTACGGAGACCGCGCCGTCATCGAGGGCCTGGACCTGACCCTCGCGGCCGGACGGATCACGGTGATCGTCGGCGCCAACGCCTGCGGCAAGTCGACGCTGCTGCGCGCGATGTCCCGGCTGCTCGTGCCGCGCACCGGCCGGGTCCTCCTGGACGGCAAGGAGGTCCACCGCACCCCCGCCAAGGAACTCGCCCGCACCCTCGGCCTTCTGCCGCAGTCACCGGTCACTCCCGAGGGCATCACCGTCCTCGACCTGGTCGGCCGGGGCCGCCACCCCCACCAGCGCGCCTTCTCCCGCTGGACGGCCGAGGACGACGCCGCGGTCGCCGCCGCGCTGGAGGCCACCCACACGACCGACCTGATGGACCGGGCCGTCGATGAACTCTCCGGCGGCCAGCGCCAGCGCGTGTGGATCGCGATGGCGCTGGCCCAGCAGACCGACCTGCTGCTGCTCGACGAGCCCACCACGTTCCTCGACATCAGCCACCAGATCGAGGTCCTCGACCTGTTGACCGACCTCAACCGGTCCCGCGGCACCACGATCGTCATGGTCCTGCACGACCTCAACCTGGCCGCCCGCTACGCCGACCGGCTGATAGCCCTGGCGTCCGGGCGACTGCACGCCTCCGGAACACCCGGGGAAGTAATGATCGAGGACACCATCCGGGCCGTGTACGGCATGGAAAGCCGCGTCATCGAGGACCCGGTCTCGGGCAAGCCCCTCGTCCTGCCGATCGGACGCCACCACTCGACGACCGCTGCCGCCGAAACCGCGGCCGGGTCGCCGCAGCACACGGCCGGGTCGCCGCAGCACACGGCCGGGTCGCCGCAGCACACGGCCGGGAACCGCTGAACCATGATCAAAAAGCTCGCCGCGATCCTGCCCGACCTCACACCCTGGCGCTCCTCCCGGGACTTCCGCCTCCTGTGGGTGCAGGGCCTGGTCACCTATCTCGGCAGTGTGATGGCGCTGATCGCGCTGCCGCTCCAGATCAAGGAACTGACCGGCTCACCGCTCGCGGTGGGCGCGATGGGCGCCGTCGAACTGGTGCCACTGGTGGTCTTCGGCCTGTACGGAGGCGCGCTCGCGGACGCGGTGGACCGGCGCAAGGTCATCGTGCTGACCGAAGCGGGGCTGGGCGTGCTGGCCGCCCTCCTGCTGCTGAACGCGCTGCTGCCCAGCCCCATGCTGTGGCCGCTGTACCTGGTGGCGGCCGGGGTGGCCGCACTGGCGGGACTCCAGCGTCCCGCCCTGGACTCGCTGCTGGCCCGGATCGTCCCGCACGACCAGCTTCCCGCCGCCGCCGCGCTCAACGCCCTGCGCTGGCAGGCGGGCGCGATCGGCGGACCCGCACTGGCCGGCCTCGTGGTGGCGTACGCCGGGAACGTCCCCGCCTACACCACCACCGTGGTCTGCTTCTTCGGGTCGGTCCTGATGTGCCGTCGGCTCTCCCCGGTACCGCCCGTCGAGCACGCCGCCAAGCCGTCGTTGCGCGGCATCGCGGAAGGGGCGAGGTACGCCTGGTCGCGTCCGGTGCTCCTCGGCACGTACGCGGTGGACCTGGCGGCGATGTTCTTCGCCTTCCCCAACACCATCTTCCCCTTCCTCGCCGACGAGCTCGACGCCGACTGGGCGCTGGGCCTGATGTACTCGGCGGGCGCCGTCGGGTCGCTGCTGGTGAGTCTGACCAGCGGCTGGGCGTCGCGGACACCGCGGCACGGCCTGCTGGTGGTCTTCGGCGCCGCCGGCTGGGGCCTGGCCATGGCGGCGGCCGGGTGGGCGTCGAACGTCTGGCTGGTACTGGCGTGCCTCGGCCTCGCGGGAGCGGGGGACATGCTGAGCGGTCTCGGCCGCTCCACCATCTGGAACCAGACCATTCCCGACCGGCTGCGCGGGCGGCTCGCCGGCATCGAGGTCCTCTCCTACAGCGTCGGTCCCCAGCTCGGCCAGGTCCGCGCCGGGGCGATGGCCGGCTGGACCGGTGCCCGCCCGGCGATCTGGAGCGGCGGACTCGCCTGTGTCGCCGCGGTGGGCCTGCTCACCGCCGCGCTGCCGAAGCTCGTCAGCTACGACGCCCGCACCGACGAGGACGCGCTGCGCCGCCGGGCCGACGAGAGCACCGGAACGGCACCG
The DNA here is from genome assembly GCF_036345975.1 of Streptomyces clavifer. Lineage (NCBI taxonomy): Bacteria > Bacillati > Actinomycetota > Actinomycetes > Kitasatosporales > Streptomycetaceae > Streptomyces > Streptomyces clavifer. The sequence continues at coordinate 7,714,780 of NZ_CP107793.1, forward strand.
GCCACCCCGTGACATCGCGTCGCCCGCTGCTCCCGCAGCCACCGGGCCGCGGAGGCGGGCCGCATGCCGGGTGCGGGCAGGCGCGTGGATGGCCGGCCCTCGCAGTCGGGCACCTTCATCCCCGGCCAGAACACCGACTTCGCCCTGGACGCCTACGACACCAAGGGCCAGGGCATCCTCCGCACCCGGGTACCCAAGGGCACCTACCTGCTGGAGACACCGGTCCAGACCCGCAAGGGCACCCAGGCCGACCCGGACACCCGCAAGGGCGTCACCTGGGGCTTCTCCGCCGGGCAGCACCAGCCCGGCAGCGGAGACGACAGCCTTGAGGTCATCTTCAACGAGCCGACCCCGAAGGCCTACCAGCGGGGGAAGACCTACACACAGACGTTCAACGTCGGAGTGTTCAGCCCCAAGATCAACACCTACAACACCGCCCGCCGCTCGGGCAACGACCTCAGCTTCTGCATCGCGGAGTACACCGACGGCGCCGGCAACATCGGCCTGTCGACCGTCACGAAGCAGCAGACCCGCGTCACCGCCGACGGCAAGAAACTCCTCAACTCCGAAGAGGGCCTCTGCCAGGACGTCTACGGCCTGCCGTCGAAGAGTGCCGCCTACCGGATCAGCACGGACGCGACCCGCTCCACCAAGGTCGCCGGCGTCACCACCCGCCTCACCGCCGCCTGGACCTTCCGCTCCAAGAAGACCCCGGCCGACAACTACACGGTGCTCCCGCTCTCCTCGGTCCGCTTCGCCCCGAAGCTCGACCTGCACAGCCGGGCCGCAGCCGGGAAGAAGCTCACGGTCCCGCTCACCCTCCAGGGTCCGGCAGCCAAGAGCTTCAAGAGCCTGTCCGTACAGGTCTCCTACAACGGCGGCAAGACCTGGTCCAAGGCCCCCGTTCTCACCAACAAGAGCAAGCGGACACTCTCCCTCAGCCACCCCAAGAAGGCCACCTCGGTCTCCCTCAAGGCCAAGCTCACCGACAGGCAAGGAAACACCTACCAGGTCACCATCGTGAAGGCCTACCTGCTCAAGTAGTCGGCCCTCATGACCGCCGGCCTGCGCACGCCGTGTCCCGCCCGGGGAAGCCCCGGGCGGGACACGCCGGCTGCCGGGTTCCACGTCCGGTTCGCACAGCGCGGCGAGGGCCGCCTCGCCATCGACGAGCGCGCCATCGCTGTCGAGGAGCCCCCAGCCGCCGCGGTGGAGAAGCGTGACGGACCTGGAACGCCGGGACCCGACTTCCACAGTCCCCCGCCCGGGCCCGGCTAGGAAGTCCGGTACGCGGACCGGATCGAGGCCGCGCACCAGCAGGCGATCGTACGGGTGCTGGAGTGGATCGAGGACAAGGTCGCGGTGATCCGGCACGGCAGGGACGGCGTCTACCGGGTGAGGCCGCCCGGCGGTCTGGTCGCCGCCCGCTTCCGCCATCACGAGGCCCGCTCCGGCCGACCGTTGCTCCAGACCAGGTGCTGCCGTCGGCGAAGGGGCAGCGCCTGGACGGCACGTGGGGCTCGATCCACACCACGGCACTGCACGAGAACACCGTGGCCGCTTCCGCGCTCTACAACGAGCAGGGGAATCCGGCCTCGAACGTGGCGTGGATCATCTGCTCTTCCGTCGCAGGAGCCCGCGGGCCGGTCAGGCCGGCACCGTGTTGTCGGATGTCAGCCACGCCGACCTGATCCGCCGTTCGGCGGCCAGCGACCGTACCGCCGCCGTAGCTCCGGCGCCCTGTGTCGACTGGTGTCTGTTCGCCACCGCCTGGAACGTCTCGCTCGTGCGACGCGATCCGCGCCGGATGACGTGGAGCAGGATCCGTTGTCGGTGAGGACGCGTTCGGCGGTGGCTCCGCAGGAGGGGACGCAGGTGCCGTAGGAGGGCTGCTGTGCCCTCGTCCGGTGGTTGGGGATCTCGCTTCCGGCGAGGCGACACGGTTTGCCTGCGTCGGTGTCGGCGGGGCTCCTCTGCCGACACCGACGCAGTGGTCCTCAGTTCTGGTTCAGCGGGAGTGCGATGTCGACGACCTGACGGCCGGCCGGGAACGCGCCGACGAGGGACGTTTCGCCGTCGAGGATGCTCACCTGGTAGAAGCGCTGCTTCCCGCCGGTGTTCAGAGTCGCGAAGCCGCGGTTGGAGCCGTCGGAGGGCTTGTAGTAGATGTCGAACCCGGCCTGGGGGCCGGCGTTCGCTCCCAGGTTTCCGGTGGGGGCGAGGGTGCCGGCGTTGGCCGGGGACTGGAGCGAGATCCGGTCGTTGACCGTGTCGATGTCGAACAGGGTGGTGGCGGTGTCGACGTCGAGGTCGTTGTTGGTGTAGGCGGCCCCCGTGACGCCGAGCGCGGTTGATGGCGGCGTGGTCGGGTTGGTGAGGGTGCCGTCGGGTGTGGTGGTTCGCGGTGCGGCCGGGTCGTCGATGTTGTGGCGCAGGTTCTGGCCGGTGTCACTGATGACGCGCAGGCGGTTGGCAGCGGGGTTGAAGTCCACGCCGAAGTTCTCGCCCGCCAGGGCGACGGTGAGCTGGGACACCTTGACGGCCTGCGCGTCGCTGTTCACGGTGTAGACGCCGCCGCGGTCGCCGACGCCGTAGAGCTTGCCGTTCTGGACACGGAAGTCGATACCGACCAGCTTCCTGTCCGCACTCAGGCCGGACACCTTGCCGAACGACCAACTGTCGCCCGGGTCCGTGACCCGGAAGCCGACCAGGCGCTGGTCCGAGGTCAGTCCCACGCTGACGAGACCGGGTGCCGTCGCACGTCCGCGCGGACCGAAGGGGGTGGGCTCGGCTCCCGCTGACGCGAGAGCGGGAGCAGCGAGGGACGCCGCGATGACGCCGGCGGCGGCTGCGGAGAGAAGACGGGTACGCACGGTTGCACTCCCAGTGGTAGTTCGACCGCCCACGGAACGGGGCGGGTACACCCTTCCTTCGATGCCGGTCTCGCCCTGGTTTGGGCTTACGGGATAATACGCCCCAGATGGCCTAAGTGGATTGATATATGCCGCATTGTCCAGGTGTGGCGAAGGCGGGTGAGCTGGATCTCCCCTCGACACAGCGCGCACGGCCGACGGCGCCCTCTTCCGCATACGAGCTCGTAAAAGGCTGGCTGACGGCGGCGCTTGACGGATGTCGCCGGAGGCCGGGGCCTGCGGGAGCGGGGCGTGGACGACCGAACCCTTCTCGGTCTCGGGGATCAGGCCGTACACGAGGATGCACGAGGCATCGATGCGGCCCGACGGGTCGGGGCCGGTCGGGTCTACAGCACCTCCCCCCGCACTCCGCCTCATCACCTGCGGCGGCGACTGGCCCAGCGACACCGGATACCGCGCCAACACGGTGGTGTACGCGACGCTGACGGGGACGGAGCAGCCCCTCAAGAGGAAGCGGCCCCCGGTCGGACGGGTGCGTCGACCCCGCGTCCACGTCGGCGTCCCCGGGAGGTGTCCCGCGGCAATCTCCGAAAAGCATCGGAGGGGATTCCCGCCGCGGGCCTTCGCGGGTCACCGGCCGGGAGCCCCGACGGACGTCCGACCGGGGGGTGGACGCATGCCGACGCGCCGAATCGTCGTCGCCCTGCTGAGGGCTGCGACCGTATCGCCGGCGACGGTGGCCGTCGGCGTCCTCGCTTCGCTGGCGGCCAACGCCGCCACGTCGGACGAGCGGTGGCCCAAGCCCCTGGACTGGATCCGGACCCACTCCTGGCAGTCCGTCGGGTACCTCGCCGCCGCCTTCATCCTCGCGTTCGCGGCGAGCTGGGCCACCGCGCAGGGCGCGACCGCCGATCCTCCCCCGCCGCCGGCCACGCGGGTGCCCGAGTGGGTGGTCGACCGGGGAGAGGGCGACCGCGCCGTCGCCGCGGTGCGGGCGAAGGCCGACGGACGGGCCATCGCGATCACGACCTCGCTGGAAGGGGCCGGCGGGTTCGGCAAGACGACGCTGGCCGCGTCGTGTGCGCGCACCCGAAGGTCCGCCGGCACTTCCGGCGCCGTGTCTTCACCATCACCGTCGGGCGGGACGTGCGGGGCAGGGCGGCGATCGCGGCCAAGGTCGCCGAGGCCACGCGGTTCATCACCGGCGACACGACGGCGTTCGACGACCCCGCGCTCGCCGGCGCGCACCTCGGCCGGCTGCTCGACCAGCGGCCCCGGACGCTCCTGGTCCTGGACGACGTGTGGGAGGCGGCCCAGCTGGCGCCGTTCCTGCTGGGCGGCGCGCGCTGCGTCCGGCTCGTGACGACCCGCGTGCCCGGCCTCCTGCCGCCGGGAACCGCCCGGGTCACCGTGGACGAGATGACCGTCGAGCAGGCCCGCCGCGTCCTCACCTGGCAACTTCCGCCGCTGCCTCCCGCGACGGTCAGGGAGCTGCTGGCGGCCACCGGACGGTGGGCCCTCCTGCTCCGTCTGGCCAACCGCCTCATGGCCGACCAGATCGCCTCCACCGCCGACCCGTCGGCCGTGCTCGACGCCGCGGAGAACGTGCTCGCGAACCTCAGGGCACGAGGGCCTGCGGCGGCGGACCCGTCCGCCGCCCCGCTGGACCTCGACGATCCGCAACGCCGCGCCCTCGCCGTCCGGGCCACCGTCGAGGCGGCGACGACACTGCTGCCGCCCGGCGGCGCGGAACGACTGGCCGAGCTCGGCGTGTTCGTCGAGGACGAGGCCGTCCCGATCGAGCTGATCGCCCGCCGCCGGCAGTCCACCGGAGGACTGCCGGCGGCGGAGACCCGGACCCTCTGCGGACGGCTCGGCAGCCTGTCGCTCGTCACCCTCTCCACCGCGCACGGCGGCTGCATCACCCTCCACGACGTGCTCCGCGACTACCTGCGCGGCGAACTCGGACCGACCCGCCTCACCGCCCTCCACGGGGTGCTGGTGGACGCGGCGGCTGCCACCGTGGCCGGCGGAGCCGCGGGCCCGTCCTGGTGGGAGCTCTCCGACGGGTACCTCCTGGACCACCTGGTCGAGCACCTGCACGCCGCAGGCCGGACCGGCGAGGCCGAACGGCTGGCCGGAGACATCCGCTGGGTCGAGACCCGGCTGCGCAACGCGGGCCCTCGGCGCCCTGGAGCGACCTGGCCCGCCTCCCCGGTCCCGCCCCCGCCGCCCTGGCCCGTGACCTGACCCGCGCCTCGCACCTGCTCGGATCCCCGGACGCCCCTCGCCTGATGCGGAACGTGCTCCACAGCCGTCTGGAGGACCTGCCGCACTGGCAGGGCCAGGTCGCCGCCCGTCGACGGGACCCCGGCCTGCGGCCGTACCTGGCCAACCGTCACCGACTGCCCGACGACCGCGTCCTGCGCAGCCTCACCGGGTTCGCGCGGCCCGTCACCGCCGTCGCCACCGGCGGGGGAGTCCTGGCGACGGCCGAGCCCGGCGCCGTCCGCCTCTGGAACCCCGACGACGGCGGCTGCGTCCTGGTGCTCCCCGTCGACGGCACCGTCGTCGGGCGCGTGGCCGTGGTGCCCGACGGGGCCTGGGTCCTCGCGGCCGACGCGCGACGGATACGGATGTGGGCCACCGCCACCGGCGCGGAGCTCCGCACGTTCTCCGTCGAGGCGGACACCCGGCTGAGCGACACCGTCGCGGCCCTCGCGGTCTCGCCCGACGGATCCCTTCTGGTGACGGCCTCCGTCGACCACGTCGTCACCGTGTGGGAGACCGCCTCGGGCCACCGCCTGCGCGAGGTGCCCCACGCCTACCCCGTGGAGGCGCTGGCGACGGCCCCGGACAGCTCCTGGTTCGCCACGTGCAGCGGCGACACGACCCGCCTGTTCGAGACCGCGACCGGCCGGGGACTCCGGACACTCTCCACCGCCTACACCGGCGCGCACGGCTCGGTGGCCGTCGGTCCGTCCGGCACCTGGCTGGTGACCCAGCACACCGACGGGCCGCGGATCTGGGGCACCGGCCCCGGCGCCGCGCCGCAGGCCATCCGGTCCACCACGGGCATGGACGCCCGGCTCGCCGTCGCCCCGGACGGCCGCTGGATCGTCACCGGAGGCCGGCGGACCGAGGTGTGGGACGTGGAGTCCCGAACCCTCCTCGGCGCCCTGGACGGACGGACCACGTCCGTCGCCGTCGCCCCGGACGGCGCGTGGATCGCCGTCGCCGGCGAGCACACCGTACGACTCTGGGAACCGCCGCGCGCCGACGCCGCCGGCGCGGGAGGCGCCACCGGGGAGATCACCGCCCTGGCAATCGCCGTGGACGACAGCCGTCTGGTCACCGCCGCGGGACCGGATGCGACCGTGTGGGACCCGGCCTCCGGCACCCCGGTGCGCGTACGGACCGGACACACCGCCCCTGTCACCTCCCTCGTCGTCGCCCACGACGGCGCCTGGGCCGCCTCGGGCGCGAGCGGCTCCCTGCGGGTGTGGGACACGGGGAGCGGAGCCGACCTCCGCACCCTCGTTGACCCGTACGCCGACACCAGGGCCGCCGCCGGCCTCTGCGACCAGGTCAAGGTCACCCGGTCGATGGGTGCGGTCGGCACCAGCGCGGACAACGCGGCCTGCGAAAGCTTCCACGCGTCCCTCACACGCGAGACGCTCAAAGGCGCCCGCGACTACGGCGACCCGGTCACCTGCAGGACCAAGGTGTTCGCCTGGCTGATCCGCTGCAACGCCCGCCGTCGGGACTCCGCCAACGGCCGTCTCAGCCCCGACGAATACGAACGCCGACACCACGCGGCTGAACTCATGCTCGCCGCGTGATCAACGACGCGTGTCCACCGCCACGGAGGGAAGGTCTGACGTCAACCCTCGAAGGATTTCCGGAACAGATCACTAAGTGACATAGTCGGCAGGCGTCGGCAGGATGGGCAGGTCGGCGGCCACTGTGCCGAGTAGTGCGAGGGCCTGCTGGGAAGCGCTGCCGGGCTCGGCCTGGTACACGATGAGTTGCTGGTCCGGGGCGCTGTCGACGGTGAACGAGTCGTAGGTCAGGGTCATCTCGCCGACCTGGTGGTGGTGGAAGGCCTTGGCCTCGTGCGCCTTGCCCCGTACATCGTGCCGGGCCCACAGAGCGCGGAACTCGGGGCTTTTCAGGGAGAGTTCGCCGACCAGTTCCGTGAGCCGGCGATCGTTCACGAGGTCGCCGCCACCCGCGCGCAGGGCCGCGAGCCCGGACTTGGCGACACGGTCCCAGTCGGGGTAGAAGTTCCGGGCGTCCGGGTTCAGGAAGGTGAACCGGACGAGGTTGGTCTCGCCATGGTCCAGCATCCCGGCGAAGAGGGCGCGTCCGAGGCGGTTGCCCGCCAGCACATCCAGCCGGTGGTCGAGGATCAGCGCGGGTGTGTGATGCCAGCCGTCCATCAGGCGCAGCAGACTGGGTCCCACCGACACACCACCACCTCGCCGGACAGTGCCGCGAGCCGTTCGTGCCAGTTGGTGCAGGTGCGCGGTCTCCTCGGGATCCAGTCCCAGGGCGCGGGCCAGGGCGTGCACCACCTGTGCGGAAGGATGCTTCTCCCGTCCCTGTTCCAGTCGGGCGTAGTAGTCGGTGCTGACGCCGGACAGCTGGGCGACCTCCTCCCGGCGCAGGCCCGGCGTCCTGCGCCGGCCCGACCAGGGCTGACCGGCCCGGTCCGGGCTGGTCATCTCTCGCCTCGCGCGGAGGAACTCACCCAAGGGGTTGGCACTGTCCATGCCGCAACGATAGGCGCGCACGCGAGGGGTTGCCTGGGTGTGGCACACCCTGGACAACACCGCCCTGGCTGAACGCCCACTCACCGAACAGGCTCGGTCCCATGACAACCAACGCCAACGTTGCAGACAACCTGCCGAACAACTCCTCTTCGCCCGTCGCCGGTGGGCCTGCGCGTCTGCTGGCCGGCCGGGTCGCGGTGATCACCGGGGCCAGCGCCGGGATCGGCGCCGCGACCGCACACCGATTTGCCGCCGCCGGAGCGACGGTAGCGCTGCTCGGCCGGCGATCCCGGCTACTGGACGACCTCGCCGCGACCCTGCGCAAGGAACACTCCGCCAAGGTTCTGCCGCTCGCGGTCGATGTCACCGACGCCGCCGCACTGACCACCGCCGCATCGACGATCCGTGCCACCCTGGGCCGGCCCGACCTGGTCGTCGCCAACGCGGGGGTGATGCTCGGAGCGCCTTTCGAGGAGGCGGACACGGCCGAGTGGGACCAGATGATCGACGTGAACCTGCGAGGTCTGCTGGCGACCGGCCGGGTCTTCATCACGGACCTGCTCGACGCGGCCGAAGCCGGACGGCCCGCGGACCTGGTAAACCTCAGCTCGATCGCGGCGGAGGTGATCTTCTCCGACTACCCCGTCTACGGCGCGACCAAGGCGGCGGTCACTCAGCTGACCCGCAACCTGCGCGCCTCTCTCGGCCCTCGCGGCGTACGGGTACGGTCCGTCGACCCGGCCTTCGCCGTCACCGAACTCGGCGCCGACATGGCACACGAGGCGACTCGGACCGGGCTGGACAGGATGCGCTCGGCCATCACGGCCATCACCGCGGAAGACGTGGCCGACGCCATCACGTACTCGGTGGCGGTGCCGGCCCGGGTCAACATCGCCGAGCTGACGGTCGTTCCCACCCAGCTCGGCTGAGAACGACAGGCGGGCGCCATGGGCTGTTCCTTGAAGGAGACGGACCACGAGGATTTCGATCGACAGGCGATCATGCAGCGCATGACCTCGGTCTACCTGCGCTCCTGGCTGTCCGACGGATGGGTGGGTGCGACGGACCCTCCCTGAACCCCGCTCGCGGTCCTAGCGTCGAGTCATGAACGATGAACAAGTGATCGCGGACCTGCACAGCCGGTGGATGTTCGGCTGGGAGCGCAACGAGGGGGACGCACCGTTCGACTTCCGGCGCACCTTCGACGAGTTCTACGACTTCAGCTCTCCGGACGTCCGCCTCTACGACGACTTCGACCCCGAACAGCGCGTGGCGAAGACAGCCGCCGGATACGGCTCGATCTGGGAGCCCAACTTTCACAAGATGGTCTCCGCACACCATGCCGTCGATGACGGCCCGCACGTCATCGCCGACCACGATTTGGCCGCGTCCACCCTGACGTTCGTCGCGCGGATCACCATGCCCGACGTCACCACGGACATTCGTACCACGACCTCGCTGGTCTGGCGCCGAACGCCGGACGGCTGGCGGATCGTCCGCGAACACAACTCGACCACGGTTCTGCCCACAGGGAACCTCGACGGCAGGCTGCCGGCCCCTGAGGCTCTCTGACCCTCTGGGCAGGCTCGGGCTCAACAGGAGATCCTGGCCCGGTCGCTCGCCGTCGAAGACGGTGGCCCATCAGCTCATCGACGAGCTGATGGGCCGGTCTCAGGCCGGGGGCTGCGGCTCCATGACGCCCAGGCCACCACCGGTCAGGCCTCCCTGATCAGGTCTACGAGGTCCCATGCGACTCGGGCCGCGGTGGCGTGGCCTTCGTCCCGAACGGCCAGGACGCTCCGGCCGCCCCGACGATCGATCCGGAGGGGGTGGCGCGGCGGGCGGCTGCCTCGATGCATCTGGACGGTCCGACCGTGGCCGGCGCACGCAGGACGGTGCGCACCCTCAGAAAACGTCCCGGTCCGGCTCTCACCACCACTCACGCGAAGGGGACGACAGCGCCGTCGCCGCGCCGCCCGACCCGTCCGAAGCCGGGCCGCTCCGGCGCGACCAGGACACCGGCCCTGTGGCCCGGGCGCCTGACCGTCGTGGAGAGCACGCCGCGCCGGGGAGGCCCACCGAGACGCAGAGCGTCCGCGCGACCCGGGTGCGCGGACGCATCGAAGCCGCAGCCGCCCCGGCGATCCTCGTGGAGGACGAACTCCACCAGGAAGCCGGCTTCAGCGTGCCCGGCGGGACGGCAAGGCGGCAGCGGCGCGACGGACCGGCTGGAAGGCAGGTCCGCCGCTGCGGCTCGCCGCGGCCAGTACCGGTGGCGCGGCGAGCGGGGCCCGAAGGGCTGCGGAACAGGGAGCCTTGGGGTGCCGGCGGGTTCAGGCGGTGGTGAAACTGGACAGCATTGCGGCCGGGTATCGGCTGCCCGCCGAGCCGTGGGGGAGGATTTCGGTGATGCGGGCCAGGTCGGCACCGGTGAGTTGGACGCCGTCCGCGCCGGCGTTCTCCTCGACACGCTTGGCACTGCGGGTGCCGGGGATGGGCACGACGTCCTGGCCCTGGGCGAGCAGCCAGGCAAGCGCGAGCTGAGCGGTGGTGATGCCCTTGGCCGCGGCGAGTTCTTTGAGCTGTTCAGTGGCGCGCAGGTTGTAGGTGTAGTTCTCGCCCTGCCAGCGCTCGTCCCAGTTGCGCATGTCGTCTGCGGGGTATTCACTCGCCGGCTTGACCGTGCCGGTCAGGAAACCTCGGCCGAGAGGGGAGTAGGGAACCAGGCCGATGCCGAGTTCCCGCAGGGCGGGGAGGATCTTCTCCTCGACCTCGCGCTCGAAGAGGGAGTACTCGTACTGGAGGGCCGAGACCGGGGTGACGGCGTGGGCGCGGCGGATGTACTGGGGGCCGACGTTGCTCAGGCCGAAGTACCTCACCTTGCCTTCGGCGATCAGGTCGCCGACTACGCCCGCGACCTCTTCGGCGGGCACGTCGGGGTCGGAAATGTGCTGGTAGAAGAGGTCGATGTGGTCGGTCTGCAGGTAGCGCAGGCTGTTCTCGGCGACCCTGCGGATGTTCTCGGGGCGGCTGTCAAAGCCGGAACCGATCGGCTGGGAGGTCATGTCGAAGCCGAATTTGGTGGCCAGGACCACCTCGTCGCGGAAGTCCCGGACCGCTTTGCCCAGCAGGATCTCGTTGCTCCCGGTACCGGCGCCGTACAGCTCGGCGGTGTCGAAGAAGTCGATTCCGAGTTCGTGGGCACGGTGGATGGTCGCCGTGCCCTCGTCATCGTTCGATGCCCCGTAGGCCATGGACATGCCCATGACGCCAAGGCCGAGGGCCGAGACGCGCAGGCCCTGGGAGCCCAGAGTGCGGTGCTGCATGAGTTCACTTCCTCAGTGTTTTGCCGGTCCCACTCGAAAGGGTCGAACCGAACTGTTCGGTTTTAACTCTACGGACAGGCAGCCGCAAGACCAAACCAAACAGTTCGCTGCCTTATCCTGGGGCCATGTTCGACTCCCCCGACTCCGGCCGGATCCCCGCGCCCGCTGCCACCCCCGACAGCAGTGACACCACGCGTGAGCGGATCCTCACCGCGGCCATGGAGGAGTTCGCCCTCCACGGGATCGCCGGCGCCCGAGTCGACCGCATCGCCAAACTCGCCCGGACCAGCAAGGAACGGGTCTACGCCTACTTCCGCAGCAAGGAAGCGCTCTACACCTACGTCGCCACGCGAGAGCTCTCCGTCATCGCCGAAGCCACGCAGATAGACCCGTCCGACCTCCCCGGGTACGCGGGCCGCCTGTTCGACTACTTCACCGCCCGCCCCGACCACCACCGTCTGCTCGCCTGGGGCCGCCTCGAACTGGCTGACACCGAAGCCGCCGACTCCGATCCCACCCGGGCTGCCATCACCCGCAAGCTCACCCAGCTCCGCCAGGCCCAGCAGGCCGGACAACTCGACCCAGCCTGGGACCCGGCCGACATCCTCGCCCTGGTCAACCAGATCGCCACGACCTGGGCAGCCCAACCCGAACTCACCCGAGCCGCGACCGAACACGCCGCAGACTCCACCACCGCAGCCCGTCGCACCGCCGTAGTGACCGCAGTCGAACAACTATTCCCCCGCACCCCCTGACCACCAGCGACAAACCGCAACAGCCCAGCGCCGGGCAACCAGCGCCCCCGGCCGCACCGGCTCAAGGGCGACGCCCTCCAGATCCACTCCGACGAACCCGGCCTGCCCCTTCTGAACCCGGACCGATCAGGACAGCCAGAAGACGAGCACGAACCGGCCAAGAACCTCCTCGCCGAACCGCACCGCTGACCGGCGGCCCTGGCCGACCCCTCTCCTCCGGCCCACCGCGGGGCGGCGGGCCGGCCGAGGAACGCAGCACGCCAGGACGCAGCCGCCCCGCCACTCCCGCCCTACTCCCGCCGCTGCGCCCGGCGCTCGGCTTCGGCGGTGCACCTGGTCCTGGCCATGTTGACGGCCGTTCCCACGTTCAGGCACCGCCGCCGTAGACGTGCCGGCCGCACGGCCAGGCCCCGCCGACACCAACCAGCCCCGGCGCAGCTCCCCCACGCGACCACGACGACCTCAGCACACCCCACAGACACCCCCGCTCGCCATCGAGGCCGCCGCTCCCGAGCTCGGAGACGCCCAACCCGGCGTTCCTACGCCCCTGGTGGACAGCCCGGAACGCCTCGACGGCCTCCTGGCCGCAGAAGCCGACCCGGCCGATGGTGACCACACGCTCCGGATGGCGACGCGGTCCACTACGGGCTGCCGGTGGCAAGGGCGTACCGGTGGGCGACGGTTCGAGCGTCCCGCCCCGGTACGTGACGTGCCGGCCACGGACCACCCCGCGGACTTGTTCAGTCCTGGCGGGTGTTCCGCAGGATCCGGTCGACGACCTGCGCGGCTTGTGACGGCTGCTCCTCGAACCAGTTGCCGAGATGTTCACGGACGGCCTCCCCGACACAGTCCCGTACGTCGGTGTTGCCGAGCAACTCGTGCGTGGCGCCGAGGTATTCGGGGCGGTCGAGTTTCACCGACACGACTGCCGTGAGGCCCTCGCCCATCCAGTCGGCGCAGCCATCGGTGTCCGCCGCGGGCAGCCCCCGTTCTCGCACGTACGCGGTGACCGCGGCCACCACTCCGTCTCTGAAGCCGTCCACGTGCGCGCCGCCCTCGCGAGTGGCCCGGCTGTTGACGAAGCTGCGTATCCGCTCCTGGCCGGACCCGCTCCACAACAGGGCCACCTCCATCGTTCCCGCCATCCGCGGATCCTCCCGCTCGAAGCCCATCACGTCCGGACGCAGGACGGCCCCCGTCTCCGCGTCGAGTGCGGCCACGAAGTCCCGCACTCCGTCCGGAAACCGGAAGCTCACCGCCCGGGCCCCGCCCGCCGGGCGTTCGTCGGTCAGTGAAAGTCCCAGGCCCCGGTTGAGGAAGGCCACCTGCCGGAAGCGCTCCGCCAGCACGGCGAACGAGCACCGCGTCGTCCCGAAGATCTCGGTGTCGGGCCAGAAAACGATGGTCGTCCCGCTGCCGGCCGTAGGCCCCAGGGCGGCGGGCGGGGCGGCCGCGACACCGCGCGCGTACTCCTGGACCCGGCGGCTCCCCTCACACCGGACCTCGGCCGTCAGCCTGCTCGACAGGACGTTGGCCACGAAGAGACCTCCACCGAAACAGCTATGGCTCACGTACGCGATGTGCCGGCCGCAGGGCTCGGCCTCGGCGCACACGCTGGTCAGCAGGGCTTCGAGGCCGGGGCCGCCGGCGTCCCGGGGGGCCGTGAAGGAACACCCGGGCCCGTTGTCGGCGACCCGCACACCGCCGTCGCGGGTGAGCGTGACATCGATACAGTCGCCGCCACGGCCGGCCAGGACGTCGTTCACCACCCGGCCGACGACCTGGAACACCAACTCGTGCAGACCGCGTTCACCGGTCGAGCCCACCCACATACCGGGCCGTTTCCGAATGCCTTCCCACCCCTCCAGCTCCTCGATCCGGACAGCGCCGTACCCTGCTCTTTCCGCACTCATGAAGACCCCTCCCATGGCGTCCGGCAGACCTCCGCAGCCTATGCGAGATCTAAGGAAATGCCAGGTCAGAGCCGCTTTGGCGAAGCTGCGGGCGGGCGGATGAGAACGTGCCGGGAAACAGTCGGCCCAGGCGCCGCACACCACGCCCGGAACCTTTCCGCCGGCCCGCCGAAGCCGCGTACGACCCCACTCCGGGCACCCCGTAGGCCCCCAATTCCGTTACGTGACAGCCACCCCGCGGACTGCGCCGACTGCAGGGCCCGACGTCCCGGGGCTGTGCCGGTCGGCCCGTAGACACCGCGCAGCTCGCCGGGAGCGACCCGAATGGCCTGAGCGCGCGCTCCGCAGACACCGGCCACCCCCATGGCCTTCTTCTCCCCGACCCGACCCGACCCGACGTGCTCCTGCGCCCGGAGGCGCCCGGCAGAGCGGCCCCTGCGCCCGCCGTTACACGCATGACTACGAACGGCTCGTTCAGCACTTCGAGACGCTCATCACCTGGGCCGTCATCACGCTCATGACCAGGCGGCCTACCCGCAAGTCGGCCCGTCGCACCGAGCCGTCGACGACCCGTTCGTCCGGACCAGCTCGCGCAAGCCGCCTCATCTGCAGGAACAGGAAACGACCCTAGGAAGTCGGCAGCAGGTGATCACCGGTTCCGGCTTGTGACGCAGCGCCATTCATTGCGACCATCTCCGCATGTTCGAGCTACTCCCCGAAGTCGGTCTCCGGCTCCCCGGCTGTGCCGGCACCCTCCGCTTCGGCATGGACGAGCGCACCGCCCAGTGGGCCGTCGCCACCGTCGCGGACGTTCGCCAGGGTTGGGTCTGTGGCGCCCGTTGGGCCTTCAGCGCGCAGTACCGGGGCCTGACGCTCGACGTATACGGCGACACCACGGACCGCCGCGGCCGGCACCAAGACACCCCTGGCCTGGCCGGCATCGGCCTCACCCGCGACCCCTTCACACTCACTGGGCCGTCTGCCTGCCCAGTTGTCCTCCGCAGCATCAACCTCTTCGGCCACCCGGCCGCCGAGGTCTCGGATGCCCTCGGTGACAGCCTGCCCCCGACGCTCCGACTCGGCGGCGACGGTCTCCACCTCACCACCGTGTCGGTCCACGCGGAACCCGTACCTGTCGAGAGCTGATCACGACGGCAAGCCGGATCGACGAGACCGAGCCCAGCGGGCATACCCCAGACCCCTGCCCTGGCGCCTGACGTGCAGGCATCAGAAACAGCCACTGTCACCAGGAGCCTGATCGCCGCCCGAAGCCGCGAGACGCGATCGGGACGCCTCGCCGACCATCCGGCCGACGCGGAGGCCACTGCCTGGGGCGTGCTCAGTCCTGCTGCTCGACGACGCTCTTCAGCACGCTCGTCGCTCCCATGCCGTTGGGCCAGCCGGAGTAGAACGCCAAGTGCAGCAGAGCCTCCTGCAGCTCCTCGTCGGTGACGCCGTTCTGGCGGGCGAAGCCGAGGTGGAACTGCAGCTGGTCCATCTTCCCGAGCGCGGTCAGAGCAGAAATGGTGATGAGGCTGCGGTCGCGCTTGGACAGGCCCTCACGCTCCCAGACTTCGTCGAAGAGGACCCTGTCGGTGTAATGGACCATCCCCGGAGCGAAGTCGCCGAAGGCGTTCTTCCCGCCGGTCCAGCCGGTGCTTGTGTTCTCAGCCATGATCTTTCCCTACCAGCGTCGATGTCCGTCGGTCGCTCTCTGAAGGTGCAATGCCAATGACATCGCCGCACCTGCAAAGAGAGGGAGTCACCGGTGAAGGACGTACTGGCAGGGCATCCCTCACCGGGCCTTCGCGCCTTAACGTGGAACGCATGGAAGCCAGGAACGAAGCACGGGAGTTCCTCATGTCCCGTCGAGCGAACCTCGCTCCCGAGCAGGCCGGTCTGACGGTCTCCGGACACCGGAGGGTGGCGGGCCTGCGCCGCGGCGAGGTGGCGATGCTCGCGGACGTGAGCCCGGAGTACTACGCCAAGATCGAGCGCGGCCACCTGGCCGGCGTCTCCGACGCCGTCCTCGAGTCGGTCGCGCGGGCGCTGCAGCTCGACGACGCCGAGCGCGAGCACCTCTTCGACCTCGCCCGGGCAGCCAGCGGCGCGGCCCGGACCGTGCGCAGGCGCAGGTCGAAGAAGTGGGTGCCCAGGGACAGCCTGACCCGTGCGCTGGACGTCATCGACCACGGGCCCGCGTTCGTGCGCAACGGACGGATGGACATCCTCGCCACCAACGCCCTCGGGCGCGCCTTCTACGACGAGGTCTTCGACGGAGCAGGACAGACCAACCTGGCGCGCTACTGCTTCCTCGACGAACGGGCCAAGGTGTTCTACCCCGACTGGGACGCGGCCGCGGACGTCACCGTGTCGATCCTGCGCACCGAAGCCGGCAGGGATCCCCGGGACAAGGAACTGCACGACCTGATCGGCGAGCTGTCCACGTGCAGCGACGCGTTCCGCACCCGGTGGGGAGCACACAATGTGCGCCGCCACGGATCGGGTACCAAAGGGTTCCACCACCACGAGGTCGGCGACCTCACCTTGACCTACGAGGGGATGGAGCTGACCGCCGAACCCGGGCTGTCCTTCCTCATCTACACCGCCGAGCCCGGCTCGCCCAGTCAGGAGCGCCTGCAGCTGCTGGCGAGCCTCGCCGCGACGTCCCCCGCGAGGCCGCCCGTCGGTGGGCACCCGACAAAGATCCAGGAGAGATGACCATGCACACCAGAACACTCGGACAGGGCTTGGAAGTCTCCGCGATCGGGCTCGGCGCGATGGGCATGTCGCAGAGCTACGGCCCCAACCCCGGCAGTCGCGACGACATGATCGCGGTGCTGCGCTCCGCGGTCGACGAGGGTGTGATGTTCTTCGACACCGCGGAGGTCTATGGGCCCTATGCGAACGAGGAGCTGGTCGGCGAGGCGCTCGAGCCGATCCGCGACCAGGTCGTGATCGCCACGAAGTTCGGGTGGGACATCCAAGACGGCCGGAGCGTCGGCCTCAACAGCCGTCCCGAGCAGATCCGCCGCGTCGCGGAGGAGTCCCTGCAGCGGCTCCGCACGGAGACGATCGACCTGTTCTACCAGCACCGCGTCGACCCCGACGTGCCGATCGAGGACGTCGCAGGCACCGTCGGCGAGCTGATCGCCGAGGGGAAAGCCAGGCACTTCGGGCTCTCCGAGGCCTCGGCCGCCACCATCCGCGCCGCACACGCCGTCCACCCCGTGACCGCGGTCCAGAGCGAGTACTCGCTCTGGACACGGGACCCCGGGGCTGAGGTGCTGCCCACGCTTGCCGAGCTCGGCATCGGGTTCGTGCCGTTCAGCCCTCTCGGCAAGGGCTTTCTCACCGGCACCGTCGACACCTCCACGACCTTCACCGACGGGGACATCCGCCACAGGGTCCCGCGCTTCAAGGCGGAGAACCTGGCCGCGAACCAGGCGCTCCTCGACCACGTCCGCCGGCTCGCCGAAGTGAAGGGTGCGACTCCAGGCCAGATCGCCCTGGCCTGGCTGCTCGCGCAGCAGCCAGGGATCGTACCGATCCCCGGCACACGCCGCGCGGCCCGAATCAAGGAGAACAACGCCGCGACGGCTGTCGCGCTGTCCGCGGACGAGGTCGCCGACCTCGACAGCCTTGCCCAGCGGGCCGGCGTCAGCGGCGATCGCTACAACACCGAGCACATGGCCTACGTCAACCGCTAGGAGTGCCGCGCAGCCTGACCAGCTGATCCCTGGACGCCGCGCCGCCGCACGGCGCCCGGCGAGACGCGCTGAAACAGAAGGAAAGGACGAAATGAATGTCAACCGATTCGATCAGATCTTCCCGCTCGGGAAGAAGAACGACGCCTTTGCGCAGTACTTCATCGGCCAGAGCTATCTGGCGCCGCTCGCCTCGGGAAGCGTTCCCGTCAGCAACGTCTCCTTCGAACCGGGCTGCCGCAACAACTGGCACATCCACCACGGCACGGGCGGCGGCGGTGACCAGATCCTGCTGTGCACGGCGGGCAGCGGCTGGTACCAGGCCCAGGGCGAGGACCCCACCAGCATGGAGCCGGGAACGGTGATCCGTGTCCCGGCGGGCACGAAGCACTGGCACGGCGCGAAGGCCGACTCGTGGTTCTCCCACGTCGCCTTCATCACCCCGGGCGAAGACGTCAGCAACGAATGGCTCGAGCCCGTCACCGACGAGGTGTACGGCGAGCTGCCGAAGAACGGAGCGAACGCATGACCATCCTGGACGAGACCTACACCCTGTCCAACAACGTCGAAATCCCCAAACTGGGGCTCGGCACCTGGTTCATCGACGACGACAAGGTGGCTGAGGCGGTCCGCGCGGCCGTGGAGATCGGCTACCGCAACATCGACACCGCCCAGGCCTACGGCAATGAGCGCGGCGTCGGCGAAGGCGTGCGTACCGCCGGCGTCCCCCGCGACGAGCTGTTCGTCTCGACCAAACTCGCAGCGGAGATCAAGGACTACGACCAGGCTGCCGACGCGATCGACGAGTCACTGGAGAAACTCGGCGTCGAGTACATCGACCTGATGCTCATCCACAGCCCGCAGCCGTGGAACGACTACCGCGGCGGCGACTACGCCCAGGGCAACCGCGAAGCATGGCGCGCGCTCGAAGAGGCGCACGAAGCCGGCAAGATCCGCTCCATCGGAGTGTCCAACTTCCAGCAGCAGGACCTGGAGAACATTCTGCAGGGCGCGACCGTCGTGCCGCACGTGAACCAACTGCTCGTCCACGCCGGCAACACCCCCTCGGAACTCCTGGACTACTGCGAGGGCAAGCAGATCCTCGTCGAGGCGTACTCGCCGATCGCACACGGAGCGATCCTGCGGAACGCCGAGGTCCAGGCGATGGCAGAGAAGTACGGCGTGTCCGTCCCGCAGCTGTGCATCCGCTACACCCTGCAGCTGGGCACGGTGTCGCTGCCCAAGACGGCCAACCCCGAGCACATGCGCACCAATGCCAAGGCCGACTTCGAGATCTCCGGCGATGACATGGACGCCCTGCGCAGCCTGCGCAACGTGGACTACGGCGAACACAGCGCGTTCCCCGTCTACAGCGGCAAGTGACGCCTCCGCGACCGCTGGGAACGACGCGACGACATCCACGAAGCCTTCCTCGGCATCGCCACCTGCCTCATCACCCACCGCCACGTCCAACGCCTTTGCCAGGACTCTGCGAGGTCCCAACAAGGACTTTGCATGGATCGAGAGCTGATCAATCAGGCGCTTCAGTGACCGATGTCGCATGCTTCGTAGCTCTTCAGCCCGACCGTCAGCAGGGGCGGCACGAGTGTGTGCATGTACCAGCCCAGGTCGGTGAAGTCGATCGAGTCAGATAGACGCCGCCGGTTGATGGTCGGGATGAAGCTGCAGGTCATGCGACCAGGAAAGAACAGGAGCTGACCGCCTGCGCTCACCTTCTCGTGGTAGATGCAGACGGCCACGTGGTGGTTCGCATGCTCGGGTGCGTCAAGGATGGCCAAGACATCCTGAGCGTGCTCGCGGGTCGTGGTCCGCCAGTCGTATAGGTCGTCGTCGTTCACCATGAACGAGAGCGGATCCTCCAGCGCCCAACCTGCGGCGGCCAGGGCCCCGGTGGTGGCACGGACCGTGAGCTCGTGGGCGAAGGTGAAGTCGATGTCTGCTGTTCTGGACGACACGGATGGCTCCCGGTGAAGGTTCGACGGCACCGCATAGTTGCCGAGGATGTGCCGAGCTGTCGATCGAATTGAGGATCAAGGACCCTGGCAGAGACGTTGGACGTGGCGGTGGGTGATGAGGCATGTGGCGAGGCCGGGGAAGGCTTCGTGAATGTCGTCGCGTCTTTCCCAACGGACGCGTAGGCGCCGGAAGCCGTGGAACCAAGCGATGGTGCGTTCGACGACCCAGCGGTCGACGCCAAGGCCGGAGCCGTGCGGGACGCCGCGGCGGGCGATCACCGGTTTGATGCCCTGGGCCCGGACGAGGCGGCGGTACTTGTCGTGGTCGTAGCCCCGGTCGGCCAGCAGCACGTCCGGCCGGCGTCGTGGTCTGCCGACCAGGCCCGCTACGGACGGGATCTTCGCAAGCAGAGGCAACAGCTGCGTCACATCGTTGCGGTTTCCGCCGGTCAGCGACACAGCGAGTGGGATGCCCTGCCCTTCGCAGGTCTTCCGCCATACAGCACCTCAGAGAAGCCCTCCATCTGCACACATGATGGTCGGTGACAAGGACGGCCCCGCCATGACGCATTGGCGAAAAGCAGCAGGCGCGTACTCGCAGCCGCAGTGCGCCGGGGCCGCCCGCGCTTGACCGCCACCCCGGAGCCGCGAGACCGGTTTCCCAGGTGACAACGCCGTGGCGGCCGGAGGCGGTGGGGTGCCGTCCCGGAAGCTACGGTCGGCTGGCGCTGTCCAGCGGCAGGGCCGGGCGGGAGGCTTCAGGTGCTCAGCGACAGACCGTACGACCGTCGGCCGCGACGACCGTCGGCTAACGCTGGGTGGGGGGTTTGTTGGTGTGTGGTGGGGCGGCTGGTCTGGGGTGTTGCTGGTTCGCTGAGAGGTGGAGTCGGCGGCTCGGGCGGGTAGGTGGGGGCTTCTGAGCTGGGGCTATGTGTTGTGCGTTGAGCGGGGCTGGGTGTGTTGTAGGTAGTTCTGGCGTGTATAGGCCCGGTTGGTGTTTGTGCTGGTCAGGGTTGTTTTGCCTGGCTGGCAGGTGGGCCTATCGGCCTCGGCGGGAGCGGTGTTGGGTTTCGGCGAGGTGGTCGAGGCGGATGGTGTCGAGGGTGGTTTTGGTGATGCGTTCGGTGCCGTCACTGATAGCGGTGATGGCGGCTTGGCGGATGAGTCTGGTGAGGGATCCGATGCGTCCTGCGGTGCGTTGGTGGAGGTAGGGGGCGTGGTGGGGGAGGGTGCCGGGTTTGTGCTGCTGGAGGTCGAGATGGTTTTCGATGTCGGTGATGACGTCGCGGAACGGGTGGCGGGTGCCGTGGCGGGCGGGTAGGGGGCCGCAGTCGACGAGGGTGGCGCGTCCGGCGAGTTGGGCGCCTCTCACGCCGGTAAACAGCGGGGTGTCAGTGACGTTGATGCCGGCGTAGACGAATGTCGCGGGGAGGCGTTCGCTGAGGTCTTTCAGAAGGTCGGCGGTTTGGGCGCCGGTGGTGGTGCGGGGGTTGAGGCGGTGGATCTCGTCGATCATCACGAGCTGCACGCCGGCTTGGGTGTAGGTGTGGCAGACGGCTTCGGTGATCTGGGTCTGGGTCATGCGCGCGGCCACGGGGATGCCGAGGTAGCGGGCGAATTCGGTGATGAGGGTTTTCGCGGTCGCGCCGGGCGGGACCAGAACATACGCGACGGGTACCGCAGCATGCGCTGATCCCGGTGGTGGCGGGTTTTTGCGGGTGTGGGCGAGGTGGCAGGTACGCCCGACGTTCAGGAGGGCCGTGGTTTTCCCTGCTGCGGCGGGTCCGGTGACGATCAGTGAGGGCCGTGCGGTGGTCTGCTGATGACGGCCGAGGATCATCAGGGTGCGGACTTGGATGGCCAGGGTGTGGATGGCGGGGGTGCGGATGGTGACGAAGCTGGAGTGGTAGGCCAGGCGTTCCTCTGTACTGCGGGGTGGGTCGCCGGGCCGGGGAGGGACGACGGGGTCGGTGGTCGCGAAGCGGTGCCAGCCCTGCCAGGTGGTCAGCGGCCACGACAGCTCGGCTCCGCCGCTGTCGCCGGGACCGCCTTGTGTGCTGCTCGCGCCTGGCGGGCTCGGGTTCACCACTTGTCGGCTTCCTCGTGTGCGTCGTAGAGCCCGAATCCGGCGGCCGGGGCGGGTCTGACGTCGTCGTCGGGCAGGTCGTCGAGGTCGTCGATGCTGTCGTCCTCGTCCAGCTGCGCCGGGCTGTCAGCGGGTGTTTCGGTGTGGTGGTCCCCGTCGCGGGCTGTGGGGAGAGGGAGGTGAGCGGTGCGGGCGAGGAGTGCCTGCTCCGTTGTGGTGGCGTGGCCGCTGTGGACGCGGCGCATGAGCTGGTCGAGGGAGTCGGCGAGGCTGGCTTCGTGCTGCTCGGTGTCACTGTGGTTGCCGTCAACGGCCTGGGTGCGGATGTGCTGCCAGGTGCGTTCGTCGAAGGGCCGGTGGACATGGTCGCGGTGGATCCACGGGATCTCGGTGAGTTCGCCGTCGGGGAGGCGGACCCAGATCTGGCGCACGTCGTGGGGGTTGTAGTGGATTTCCCATTTCCCGCCGCGGCCGGCGACGGGGGATGCCTGGCTGCGGTGCGGGGCGAGGAGGTCCGCGTCGTAGGTGCGGTGGTGGATGGTGATGCCGGCGGGGGTGATGGCCTGCCAGCGCACGGGGAGCAGTTCGAGGTAGTCGCGCCCGGTCAGCGGGACGGGTACATAGCCGGCGACGGCGAGGAGCGCGGCCCACATCTGGTTCGGGGTGAGGGCCTTCCTGGGCATCATCGGGTGGCGCAGCCCTTCGTGGGGCCGGTGGTGGTAGTGCACCAGCCATTCGTCGAGGAGGTCCTGGAGCTGGGTGACGCTGTAGCAGGCGTCTTTCTCGGTGTCGGGGCCGCGGCGGGTGACGTTGGATCCGGTGTAGCCGGGCAGGTGCTGGCAGAACAGGGCGTTGATGGAGCCGAAGGTGCGCTCGACGATGCCCTTGGCGGTGGGGGCGCGGGGCGGGGCGGGCTGGACGCTGATGCCGAGGCTCTCGCAGGCGGCGGTGAACGCCCGGGAGATGAAGACTTTGCCGCGGTCGACGACGATCGTCTCGGGCAGGACGACCGGCCGGGCCGCCGCACCGGCCAGACGCTCGTCCAGCGTGGCCAGCCGCTGGTGGGGGAGTGCGCGGGCGTGGTCCATGCGCAGGATGTCCGGCCAGGTTGGCCTGGCCGGGGGCGGGACCGCCATCTCCGCGAGCAGCAGGGCCGCGTCCACGGCTTTGGTCGCGCTGGGGCACAGCACGGCGGCGAGGATGGAGCGGGTGGCGACGTCGACGGCGATAGTCAGCTCGGGCCGGGCCAGGCGCCCGTCGTCGAAGAGGGCCAAGACGTCCAGGCGGGTGGTGTCGATCTGGACCTGCTCGCCCGGCCGCAGCGCCATGGCGGGAGTGAAAGCCCGCCCCTCGACACTCGCGGGCACCTGCCGCACCGGACCGCTGGGCAGTTCACCGGGGCGGGCGAGTGTGGTGACGAGCCGGTACAGCGTCGCCTGGGACGGCACGGGCACCGTACCGGGGCCGTGCTGATCTTCGAGGATCTGGTTGATGAGCGGGAACAGGCCGTTGATGGTGCCTTTGGAGCGCCCGCGCCGGCGGCGCAGTGCTTCACGGACGGCGGCGACGACCCGTTCGTCGGACCGCCCGGTGGGGCTGGAGGCACGAGTGGTGCGGTGGTCCAAGAGCCCCCACAGGCCCTGCTTGCGGTAAGCGAGCCGCATGCGCTGCACCGTGGTGCGCGACACCCGGCCGAAGCCCAGGGCGGTCAGCTCCTCGGCCTTGGCCTGTTCCCGCTCGGCCAGCGTGTGCCGCTCTGGGTCGTACTGCACCCGCACCGCTCCAGCGCTGCCGGGCCCGTCGGCAAGGCCGCATTCGACTTCCCGCACGTGCCGCTGCCAGGCCATGGCCTTCTCACGTGCCGCGGCGGGGGCGGTCTCGAACAGCCCCCACTGCGGGGCCGCCTGCGGCACTTCGGCCCCGATGACGCTGAAGCCGGGATCGGCGAACAGGTAACCGGCGAGCACCGCCTCGCCACCGCCGTCCGGGCCGACGAGGTGAATGGTCTGCCCGGACAGGGCGACCACCTGCCACTTCACACCGCGGAACCGGACCTGCGCCCCGACCGTCACCGATGGCCGGGCGTTGCGCCGCGCGGTCACCGGGCCCCTCCCGCCGTGCCCGGACGCGGGCCACTCCAGCCCGCGGGACCGACCAGGAGGCGTTCGTGGAGCGGCGCCTTTAGATCTGCCGTCACCCGGCCGTGCCACAGGGCGTGGAAGACCACCGGCAGGACCTCGATCGGGTCGCCGGCCGCTTCGACGCCCTCGATCAGCGGCCGCGGCCGCGCGAACGCCTCCACCACCGTGGGCGTCAGGCCGGGGCGGCCGGCGTTGCGGGGGTGGCGGTAGCCGGCCAGCCATTTCAGATTGGCGGCCAGGACGTCGTCGAGCGGCGCAAGACGCCGGTAGGCCCAGCCGATCTCCTCACACGCCGCGTTCACCGCTTCGGCGGCCTTCACCGCGCGGTCGCCGCCGGCCTCCAGGTGGCTGGGGCAGTCGGCCAGCAGACCCGTGCCGTCGCGGTACCGGGCGAACAGCTGCGGCACCCAGGAACGCACCCGGCCCCGCTCCTCGCGCCACAGCAGCCGCACCGGACGCCCCGCGAGCCCGGTCACATCGGGGTCGCGGTCCAGGACCATCAGCTGGGTGCGCATCGCGTTCGACCCGGCCGCCACGTGCCGCCCGGTGGTCGCCGACCACCACAGCCCCGGCCCCCAGCGGCGCCCAGGGATCACCGGGAACGCCGACACCGGTCGCAACTCCTCGAATCCCACGGTCATGGCGGCATCCGCCCACCGCTGCTGAACCGGCTGCCCCACCGGATCGAGGAACACCGCCTCGAAGCCGCTCCGACGATCCACGGCCGCTCGCCTTGCCCGGCCCCCGGGCCGGGCGGCCTCTCCTGTGCTGATCACCCGCGTCAGCCAAGCCGCTCCCGCCGACAAGCATCGTCGTTTTCAGGGTTTCTGCCACAAACGAGTGCTGTATCAGTTAACAGCCGATGCGCCCGGGCCCACCTTGATCTCAGCCGTCCTCTTCCTGCCCGCCTGCCGTCAGCATCCTTCTCAGTGTCCCGGGGGACATATCCGCCCACCGGGCCACCTCCTCCAACGGAACCCCGCCGTTCACCGCCGCCACCGCGGTCCGCTTCCAGGCCGCCTCGACCAGACCAGCACTGTGACCGAGGCCTTGCAGCAGCTGCCGGGCGACCTCGGCGGTCGGCCCGCTCTGCACGCCGCGCAGCTGCAGCAACTGCTCCTCGGCACTGCCGATGAGACTGCCGATCCGCATCCGCTGCTCAGCCGGCACCACCGTCCGCCACATCGTCCCCGAACCGGGTGCCTTCTTCTCCTTGCCCAGCACCCGCAACTGCCCCGCCATCGTCACCGGCTGATACTCCCGACGCAGCCACCAGGGGTCGTTGTCATATCCGGGAGGCCCACCGGCCCCACGGCGCAGCCGGATCACGCTGCCCATCCACGCGATCAGCGGACCGCCATGGTCCGCCGCAACCAGAGGCCCCAGCCACTCCCGCCCCACCCGCTCACCGAGCCGACGGCAGAACAACCCGTCGACGGGCAGCGCCCGCGGCTGCCCGGCCCCGCTGTCCACCCACACCAGTTCGCCCATGGCCGGATCCAGCAGCGCGTCGGCGACCGCCACCACCTCGGGGAAGACCACCGCGCCCCGCCCCACGATCCGCCACCACTCCAGATCACCCCCGGCATCACCGCCCGCGACCTGATGCAACCGCCGCGGCCAGACCTTCTCCCGCTCCCAGTGCAGGGCCTGCTCCCACCAGCGGGTCACCACCGCGTGCGCCAGCGCGAACACCCGCTCCGGCTGGGCCCCCGCCCGCACCGCGCGCCGCGCCACCCCCACCCACCGCCGCTGCGCCGCGGCAACTTCCGGCAGACACCGCACGTCCAGGTACTCGTAGGGCTGGTCGGCGTCCGCGTCCAGCAACCACCTCCCGTGCCGGACACACACCCGGGACCAGAGAGGTGAGTACCGCACCACCCGCACGACCGTCCCCGTACGCCGGGCGGTGCACAGGCGGCAGCCGAATGCCACCGGTCCGGCGACCGTCCCCCCGGTCCGCCACACCGCCGCCGGCACTCCGCCCTCTTCGGCGGGCACCTTGGCGTCCTGGTGTCCCCAGGACGGCAACGCCCGCGCCAGCACGTCTTCCTCGACGCCGCACAAGCCTCCCAGGAGTTGCCGGCCGGCTGTGTTCAACAGCACCTCGGCGTCTGCCCGTGCACCCCCGCCGTCGTGCCGGGGCTGGTGGCTGTGCCACTTCCAGCAGGACCGCAACGCCTTCGCTTCCAGCCCGTAGCGGCTCGCGATGCGGCAGATCAGCGACGAGGTCGTCTCCCTCTGCAGAGGAACTGTCGACAGGAGGCCGGGACGAGGGGTCACTCCACCACGCTCTCGCGTTCACCGGCCTTGGCGGGCGTTCTTCACAGTACTTCCGTGTGGCTCTCAACCCATCAGCGCCACGCACCGCCGAGCTGGCAAGCCCTCGCACCACGTCCCACCATCACCAGGGTGGATAGTCACTCGGCGTGCGGTGGGACGGGCCCGGGTCCGGCCGTGGTCCGGGTGGTGAGGCCAATGCCGGCCAGGAGGCGTTGCTGACCGGGGTGCAGATCGTGGTACCGGGTGTGCTGCCGGCGCAGCCAGGCGCGCTGGACGGGAGTGAGGCTGCGGGAGTGATGACCGGTCCCAGGCCGGGCGCCGGTTTCGCTCTGGTCGTGGATGCGCTGCCAAGAGCGCTGCCACGCCAGGCTCCAGGCCGGGCACCACCACGGATCGAGCGCGCTCAGAGCTTTCGCGGCGGCCGGCGAAGGCGCGCCCCGGCGGGCGTTGTCACGGGCGTGCTGGCGTTGTCGGCGTAGCCATTGTCCCAGGTGGAAGCCATCATGGATGGTGCCGGTCGCCGCGGCGAGTGTGTTGTGGACCGCGTGATACCAGCGGGCGTGTCCCAACGCGGTGGCGTAGTCAGTCCCGCTCTCGGTGGGCCGGGTAGTGGCTTCGAGAGCGGCGGCTGCGGTGATACCGATGCGGGCGAGGAGGTCCTGCTGTTCGGGCAGGAGCGTGTCGTACCGGGCACATTGGGTGGTCAGCCACGTGGCGACCTTGCTGCCGGTGCCAGGAAACCCCGCCGCCGCGTTGAGGACCTTGCCGTCTTGGACACAGGCGCGAGCCTGATACCAGGAGCGTTGCCATTGCAGTGACCACGGCGGATTCCACCACGGGTCGATCGCCAAGAGTGCCAGCGCCCCGGGGGAGTGGGTGCCGTGACGCTGCTGGTGGGCTCGGTCCTTGCTGCGCTCGCCGGCCAGCCACTGCCCCAGCCTGTGGCCGTCCTGGACCGTGCCGGTAGTCGCGTGCACCAACGTCCCGTGAGCCTCCGCGAACGCGCGCGCACAGCCAAGAGCGCGCTGGAAAGAAGCAGCCCGGTGCTTACCGGGGCGGGCCACCCGTACGGCCTCACAAGTAAGGCCGATACCGGCCAGCAGACCCCGCTGCGCGGAGTGCAGACTCTCATAGCCGACGCACTGCTGGTAGAGCCATTGACCCAACCCGAAGCCGGTGGTGGGGAAGCCGTGTTCGGGCCGCAAAGCCCCGCGGGCGCGGGTGTGGTGCTGCGCCTGGTAGTAGAAGCGCTGCCACGTCACAGGCCACGGCGGCCGCCACCAGAGATCCAGCGCCTCGAGTGCCGCGACGTTTTCGGGCGGCAGCGCAGCAGATTCACGGTGATCGGACAGCCACCGGCCCAGGGCGAAGCCGTTGAACCAGGTGCCGATCGGGACGGCGAGGTGGCCGTGGACAGCGGCATAAGCACGGGCATGGGCCAAACCGGCCGTGAACGCCTGATCCGAAGTGTGCCGCAACCCCAGACGCTGCCCCCCGCCGCCCGCAGCCTCCTCCCGCCGGGCGGCAGCACCGCGGTAGACGGTCAGCTCACGGGCGACGCTGCGAGGCCGGTGCGCCGTGCGCAGCTCCCACAGACTCCCGGCGGCGGCCGAGCCCGCACCAGCCCGTACACAGTGCTGCACCCAGACCAGCAAAGGGCCCACCGAAGCCGAGGCGATCCGATCAAGCAGCCACGGCCGTCTCAACACCCGCGCCAACCCAGCAATGAAGGCAGGGGTATGAGCCAGCATGTGGGGCAGATGCCCGCCGGTCTCAACGAGCAGCCGCTGCCTCACGTGTGCGCCGGTGAGGACCCGGGCCAGGGCAACCGTCTCCGGGTAGACAACCGCGTCCCGCACCAAAAGCCGCCACCAGCCCGCATCTGCCCCCGACGGCGCCATCTGACGTACCCGATCGGGCCACTCCTCCTCCTCCGGCCACTGCTGCGCCCACCAGGAGACGATCACGGCGTGAGCGACCTCGAACGCCCGGGCCGTGTCCGGACGGCGCCGCAGCAGGTGCAGGTGGGACCGGTGCGCTGAAAGCACCTCGGGCAGACCCGCCAGGCCGATCTGCTCGGTGCCCGCCGGCGCGCCGTCGACCCACTGGGTGCCGAGCATCCAGCGCCGGTGGCGCGGGCAGACCCGGGTGTGCGGCTGCAGATACAGCCGCGCGGGCTTGGCCCCTCCGGTGCGCGCTGACGTACACAGCCGGCAGCCTTCCCCCGCGGCCGGCACCACAGCTCCGAAGCGGAACCGCCCCGCCGGACCCGCCCCGTCCGGTGACAGGGGCTCATGGGCGGCCCAGGCGGGCAGAGCCCTTCCCAGGACGCTCTCGGACACGCGGCAGAACGCGGAGACACGGGCGCGCGCTTCGGCGTTGAGGTACACCTCCCCGTCCGTGCGGAAGCCCCTGAACAGTTCTGTGCCGTCCTGGAGCAGCGGCGGGATGAGGTCTTTGACGCCAAGGCGGTAGCGGTCGGCCAGCCGGTCCAGATACGAAAGGTTCGTCTCACCCTGCAGCGGCGCGAGCCGCACCAGCCCTGGCTGTGTCGTAGCAGAACGCGACGCCGGTGCCGACAGCAGAAGGGAGGCAGGCATCAGCGAAGAGACCGATCTCTCAAGGGGCCCGGCCGCCTGAGCGGTTGAGCTCGCGACGAGACGGACGGATCCGGACGAACATAAGTGACGGCTCCAGCTGGCGGACGAGCCCTGAGTACGGGATCGACCGGCATATCGTGATGATGCCGGACAACAAACGCGTTGCGCAGGTCAACTGAAGGAGCAGACCAGCCTCTGCTGCTCGCGGCCCGCACGGCGAACCAGCACCCTGTGACCGGCCGGGCGGCCTGAACAGGCTCCAGCAGCTCCGCGACCGCGGCATCCTCCCCCCGGCGTCCCCCCCGCCTGACCACCGGCCGATCCGCTACGCCGCTTCGTGCCGGTGTGCTCTGCCGCCTCACCACTGCACCCATGACGTGTCGTCCAGAAGCTGCTCGGTCGGGAAGGCCTGCGCCGAGCAGGAATTCCACGACGCCAGCGTCGTCGTGGACCCTGGGCGGCAGCAGCGTAGCGGCGGCCCGTGGTCGGCGGAAGGGTGATGGCCATTCAGGCGTCCGCTTTCACGTTGGTTCGCCGTGTAGGTCATCGGAGGGCACACGCGCTCTCCGGAACACGGCAGTCCCGACACCTCGGAGGAAACCCAGTGTCCAGCAACGAGCGCACGCCCATCGCGATCGCGATGATGGGCGCGGCCTTTGCCGCCTACCTCGCAGTCTCCATGCCGTCCCTGATTCCGGCCCTCACCCTGGCCGTAGCCGCTTTCGTGGCGCTTTTGCTGTTTCTGAAGCTGTAGTTCCCGTGCTCAGCGCTGAGGCCTTCGGCGCCGCGGCGTGTGACGTCAGCTCCCTCGGGTCCTGACGCCACACGCCGCCGCGCCGGACATTCGAATCCCTTGTGGAGACCTGCTCCACGACGGGCGCACCCTTCCCGGCTGCGCAGACCCGCCAACCGCAGCCGGTCGGCACCCTGTTGAAAAATTTCGTCGTGAGGCGTCCGGATCCGGAGCCTTCTGGCGTGTAGGTGTGTGAAGGCACTGCCTTCACCGCTGAAGATCCTCGCCGAGAAGGGAGCTGAGCCCATGGCTTGGCCTGAGATCCCATGGAGGGACGGTGTGCGCATCGCCTGCCACAGCACGCCGTGGCAGGCGATGCGCTGTCGGAGGTCCCCGTGACCGATGAAGCGTGTCCGCCCACTTACGACAGTGACCCCAACAATCGGTTCGCTACCCTGCGGCGCCCTCTTTTGACGGCGGCCAGGGCCACATCATCTGACCGAGACTTCGCCGAAGACGCGGTCCAGATCACTATGGAGAAAGTTTATAAACGATTTCCCGAACTGGGGCACATCAGCGACACTCGACTAATCCACTACAGTCGCAAGGTTCTGCACCATGTGATCGTGGACGAGTTTCGAAAGAGTGGGAGACCCTCGATCACCCCGATGCCCCCAGAAGATATTCCTGATGCAGCATCTTCTCTCGGAATTCCGGAATCTTTTTTGGTTCTTGAACTTCGCGCCAAGATTTATGCACTTATTTCTGATCTGCCTGAGCGTATGCGCGAGGTCGTCAATCTCGCCATCGTGCGGGAACTTCCGCTGGATCAGGTAGCAGGAATGATGGACGTCGACGTGGGGACCGTCCAGAAGTACATCAGGACGGCGCGTCGACGGTTGGAGAAAGCAATGGTTGAGTCATCTGAGGAGGTGTCAGCATGAGCAGCTGGAAGTTCGGAAAAGAGCAGGAAAAGTTCGCCCGTCTGGTCCTGCTGGACCTCATTGACCAGGCATTGTGCAAGGAAGCCGTCTCGGGTGAGGTCTCTGACCTGCCCGGGAACCAGGGGGTTGGCCTTCGGGCCGGCCCCCGGCCGGGGCGTGTCCGCTGGATGATTCTGAGACTCTTCAGATTACCCAGCTCCTTGATCGTCGCCAGCTGAAACGTCTCGTTGAGCTAGACGCACTGCTCGAGAGAGATGCGAAAGATGAAATCAGTTCTGCTGAGCTTCGGCGAGTAGCTGAGATTGTCGAGTCTCTCGGCGATGACAAAGGTGCTTACCTGTGGTGGAAGAGAGCTGCTGTGTCCGGTGACGAGGACGCAAAATGCTATCTAGAGATTCTAGACGAGGAGTTGGAGGTGCGTGATTATCCAGGCGAGGACATTCCTCTCGACGTGCAGAAATCGATTGCGCATCTGATGTCCAACTCCTTGATGCATTTCTGCATTCGTGAGCGAGAAACAGGAAACGATCTCAAGGACGCATTTGAAGAGATCGAAAAGTTTCTGGCGAATCCTGATCAGGTTGCGGATGGGGGAAGGCGTATTTAGGCGACTATCTCTTTGGTGATCCGTTCTCTTTGACGGGAGAACCGGCGAGAACTTCAGCGATGCGGCGGCTACCGAAGGCGAAACGGTAGCCGCCGCAGCACGTTCCGCCCGAGCCCCTGAGCCGGCCGCTGGCTTCTGCACCAACCACCACCACGGCTGGCCGTACAGCCCTCGGGGCATGCGGGCGCCCCTCAGATCCTGCCAACGTGGCGGTGTTCAGTGCCGGCCACGTCGGACCGGCACAGCTGGCACCGGTCTACCGGGCGCTGCGCAAGTCGTTCGAGGACAGCAAGAACGAGCCGGGGGCGGCGGACTTCTACTACGGCGAGATGGAGATGCGCCGCCATGACCGTGAGGGCACCACTCGCACCGAACGCGGGCTGCTGCACGGCTACTGGGCCCTGTCCGGGTACGGCCTGCGTGCCTCGCGGGCCTTGTACTGGCTCGCTGCCACCATGCTGGCCACCGTGGTGCTGCTGATGGGCTTCGGGATCGCCCAGGACTCCCCGAAGCAGGAAGCGACCGGGACCGTCCCGGCCGGCGGCGGCAAGGTCACCTTCGAGATCGACAAGGCCGATCCACAGAACCCGAAGGGCGACAGGTTCAACGGGGAGCGCTTCGAGAAGGCATTGAACGTCACGCTCAACTCGGTGGTCTTCCGCTCCTCCGGGCAGGACCTCACCACCACCGGCACCTACATCGAAATGACCTCCCGACTGACCGAACCCATCCTGCTGGGCCTCGCGGTCCTCGCGGTCCGCAACCGCGTCAAGCGCTGACCACCCTGCAGCGGTGGTGGGCGCCCTCGTGAAGGAAACCGGGCGGCGCTGCGCTGGCCTCTGAGGGTGTTGCGGCGGCCGCTGGGCCACCCGTGATGCGGTCAGGCACCCCAGGGCCCCCGGGGCGTCCCAGCGCCCTCCACGGGCCTCACGGACGCCATCTACATCCGCAGGTCGCGCACTGTCATCACGGCGGCGCATCGCACCAGGACACCGTCGGAACGGAGCACGAAGCGAGTCTGCTGACCGCCGCCCGCGGCTAGGCCGCTTCTTCCGGATCATCTCCCGGAGGACCGGCGAACCAGGAACGGCCCTGGGTCCAGTGGATCACCCATCCGGTGAAACCAGGGGTGCCCGGCATCGGGGAGGTGCTCGGCGAAGTACCGAAGGGCACCGCGCCGTACTCGTCGATCAGCCAGACGTGACCGCGCTGCGGGCCGGTGACGACCAGGTGCCAGTACATGCCGCAGCCGTCGGTGCCCAGCAACAGGGAGCCGTGGTCGAACACGGCGTCCATCCGGGCCTCGAGCTCCTGCTCCGACAATGCCTCCTCGTCCTCCTCGTTGGTCTCCCACATCCACGTCGACCTGAGAGGAAACGGCTCGGCGAGCAGGCGCTCGGGGCGGTCGGAGCCCCAATCCGAGGGCGTCTGCGCGAAGGGCAGCAGACCGTAGTAGGGCGGCCCGGCCCGCAGGCCGTCGCAGACCTCCGCCACGAACGTGCGGTATGGCTCCGGCAGGAGGATGCCGTGCTCCGCCTCGAAAAACCGCACCGCCTCCCAGCCTGCCGGCAGCGACGCCTCGGGACGGGGCGCGAAGATCTCACGGAGGGCGGCCAACTCGGCAGGGTCGCAGGTTTCCGTGTTCATGCCGATCATCATGCAAGATCCGAAAGGAACGGCCTAGCCGCTGCCCGCGACTGGCCGCTGCTCACGGCACGCACGGCGAACCAGCACCCTGCGACCGGCCGGCCAGGCCTGGACAGGCTCCAGCAGCTCCGCGACCGCGGCGTCCCCCCGGTATTTCACCCGCCTGACCACCGGCCGGACCCGCTACGCGGCTTCGTAGCGGTGTGCTCTGCCGCCGCGCCATTGCACCCACGCCGCGTCGTCGAGCAGCTGCTCGACGTCGGGGAGGCCGGCGCGGCGCAGGAACTCCACGACGTCGTGGTCGTCGTGGGCGAGACCGGCGATCTGCCCGCGGATGGTGACCCGCCGTCCACCGGTCGCGGAGGGGCGGTGGACGGCTATCGGCGCGTTCATACCCCAGCGTGCGCCAGAGCCCCACCCCCGGCATGGCAGTCCTGGCCTCTGGCTCGGGTGCAGACACACGGCGGGTCGCGGTAGGGAGCCCGATACGACCCTGGCCCCGACCGGTCGGCCAGGGCCAGGACCACGGCCCCGGCCACGGAGTGATCCTGCGAGCAGGCCCCCTCCGCCCCTCCGCGGACGGTGGCGTCAGACGCGTGTCTGGATCCAGAAGGCGCTGTAGGTCACGAGGATGCCGCCCACGGTGGTGGCCGCTCCTCGGACGAGGTAGACGCCCGCTTCGTTCCTGAGCCGGCGGAGTCGATGTCGCCAGCGTCTACGAGGGCCTTCCGCAGGCTGGCCTGTGCCTTTAGGCTCGTGGTCGGACATGCGCTGTTCCTTATGTAGTGGTGATGTCCTCTGCAGACGGCTCCCTGCCCACCAGGGGGCCGTCGCCGTTTCGGGCGACGTCCACGCCGTTGTCCACCCACCGAGACATTTGCGGCTCAGTAAGGCGTCCGACACCAACGAAACCACCCCTACACCCCCTCTGACCAGCGAAAACGGCATGTTGTTCAAACATGGATTCCCATGTGGAAGCTGGCAATTAACGTGCTGGTCTGAGTCGATTCGAGGGAAAGGGCAGTAAGAACGAGCTGACATGGGGTTCAGTAGGTCTTTGTGTGGTGTCATCTCACGCAGAAGCGAGCTTTCCTGTGTCTAACTGCGCCTATCCGTGGCAGAGTTGCTAGATGCCGAGAATGTTACGAATGCCCGGTAAAGACGTGCTGCCACCCGGCCCCAAGCGGGAGCTTGTGAACGAGCTCTTCGTTCACTACCGGGAAGCCGCACGTCCCTCGCTCCCACGGATCGCCACTCTCACCAGGGACATGCCCGGCTGTCACCCGGTCAGCAGGGAAACGATCCGGCGCCTTCTTACCGGCACAACCACCAGCCAATGGGTAGTCGTCGACGCCCTCCTACGTGCCCTGTGCCAACTACAAGACCGTGACCCCGACGGCCGGCGCTGGGCCAAGCCAGACGACCACTGGGAAGAAGACGACCCGGCGACCTGCCGCGAATACCTGCGCCAGTTATGGAACAACGACATCGATGACCTCGAAGCGAACGAGACGCCGGTAGTTCCTCCTGCCGCTCCGGCACCGCCGTCCTCCGGTTGGGGTGGCCCGTCACCCACTTCAGGCTGGGGCACCCCGCAGTCAGCCGTACCTGCTGCCCGGCAGGTCCCCGAAGGCGACCCCTGGGCCGATTCTGCTACTCCTGCCAAGCCACCCCCTCAGACTGGCTACAGTGACGAACCCCCCTTCTAACTTCCACGCAGGTCACAGAGTCTGCTCCCGCGCACGCGGGGATGGTCCCATCACCCAGCTCGTCCAAGACGTCCCCGTCACCTGCTCCCCGCGTATGCGGGGGTGGTCCTGGCCGTGATGCCGGCCGACTGCGTTGCCCGGCATCTGCGTTTTCTCTGTCTTTTCGGGGCTCCTGGAAGTGCTTGAGCGTCTCCAGGGGCCCCATGGCGAGGGGGGTTGGGTAGTCGGGGTGCCGCGGGGTCGCAGGAGGGGTCTGTGACCCCGCGGGAGGGGGCAGTGTCCGCGTGAGCCCGGCCGGTTCCGGCACGGTCGGGGGTGGGGTGTGCGGTAGCCGTTCCGGGCGTGCCGGAGTGCGGTAGGGGTGGTGTGGGCTGGCTCCAGTCTCTAGCTACACCCAAAAATGATGCACCCCCTTCAAATCTGCCAAAGGTACATGGTGCATCAGGTGGTGAACGGTGGGGGTGGGTGGTTCCAGAGTTGAGCTACGGTCAGATTTTGATGCACCCTCAAACCGGCCCCCGCCCGGAAAGGCCGGGCCTATGTCCGGGGCACTCTCACGACGGCCCCGGACACCCTCTCACCTAGCCAGCCCGGCGTAGCCGGTGGGGGAGGGAGCGCAGCGGACGACCCCCGCATGGAGCGCAGCGGAGTGCGGTGAAGGGTTTCTGCGAAGCGGGAATCCTGGTTCACGCGGAGCGTGAATTCGAGGGTAAGCGAAGCGCACCCTCGGAAAGGGCGCAGCCCCTTTCCGGCTTCGCGGAGCGAAGCCGTTCGCTTGCATATCGCGCAGCGATAT